>NZ_MSYM01000010.1 GCF_001938565.1 Rhodoferax antarcticus ANT.BR | reverse complement strand
GGCGATGGCAAAACGCTGGCGGGTTTAACTGAGATCACACCGGCTCAGAAGTCGCTGTTTACCGCACTGGATTTGACACCGCCAACCCCGTCTGACTTGGCTAAGCCTGTTTTGTAGTCTACGCTTTGAAGTCCGTTTCTAATGAAATCAATCACTTGCGTGCAGGAAGTGTCGAACTTGGGGTGCCAGTGCCTTGTCGGTCCAGCGTATCTTCTTGCCCTTGATCGTGAAGCCCAGGAAGGCGCATTCGCTCATGGGTGCAACTTTGCTTTTGGCCAAGTTGACTTTGAGCTTGAGGGCGGTTTCCAGAGTGGCCCACCTTGTGGGGTGCCCACCTCGCTGGGCTGTACATGCTCACCAACCAGCACCCCGGCGCGCAGGTAACGACCGATCAGTCGCAGCAGTCGCTTGTCGGCAATGGTTCGGCTCAGCAAGCTCATCAGCACGTCATGGTTGACGGTGTCAAAGAACTTGGCAAGGTCGATGTCCACTGCGATGCTTGTGCCGCCCTTCACGTGTCGCTGCACCTGCCTGATCGCTTGGTGTGCATTGCGGCCTGGTCGAAAGCCAAAACTCGATTCCGAGAAGGTCGGATCGAAGATTGGCGTGAGCACTTGGGCGATAGCTTGCTGGATGACTCGGTCCATCACGATCGGAATTCCCAGCAGGCGTTTGCCGCCGTCCGCTTTGGGTATTTCTACCCTTCGCACGGCCTGCGCCTGGTATCGCCCTTCTTTGATCTGCTGTCGAACCGCTGGCCAGTGCGCGCGCGCATGGTCGGGGAAGTCTTCAATGGTCACGCCGTCAATGCCCGGCGCACCTTTGTTGGCCTTCACCCGTTTCCATGCTTGCGCCAGGTTGTCGCTGGCCAGCACGTCTTCAAGCAGTTCGCTATTCACTTCTAGTTTCTCTTTTGCTTCGTCTTGTTTCAAGGCTCGGTGCGTGTTGGCCGCCGTGCGCATCTGACCCGCTCGGGTTTGATCGATTTGGTCGAGACTTTCACGTCAGCTCCTTGTGTCTCATTGTTTAGCCCTTCGGTACTGCGACTCCCCAATACCTACTATGGCCGCTGCTGACTTCTGCATCGTCACGGCCCGCATTGCTGCGGGTCGCGCTGTACTTCTGGATGATGTTGCTGCCGTTTTCTTCGACACGCAGCGGGCAGCTCGCCACGGCGCTTGGGCCTTGGTATCCCGGTTGAACCGATCCGGGTTGGGTCATCATCCAGTTGCACCGCACGCGATGCAGATCTCCCCAGGTAAGGACGCGAACGTTCCATGCGCAAGCGCCGCATTTACCATACCCACTGAACCAAAGGGCTTTGTCGTCATGTGCCAACTCGCCCCGCAGGCTTGGCCTTTTATGCGGTTTCTGTTCGTCGCCTCGCACTTTTGCACTCGGGCTTCCTCCAGACAGGACCTCGCGGGCTGTGGCCCTTGCCGTCGGCTCGTGGTTAAGATTGCTCTCTATGAGTCCAATTTGGTTCTCCCACAGGGGACTTTCACCCCATAAGTTCGCGCCCATGCTGGGCGCACACAGGTCATTCCATCGGATGGCTTCGCCACCCGCTGAATTTCTACGTTAAAGCCGTCCCCGTTCAGTGATAGGATATTTCCATGACACCGACAGCGATCCAACAATCCATACTCGGCTTGCCCAAGTCAGAACGTGCGCATTTGGTGCATTTGTTGCTCGATAGCCTGGATGCACCGTCGGAACCTGATATTCAGGATATCTGGCTGAGCGAGGCGCGCCGCCGCGCGGATGATATTGACGCAGGCAGAGTCAAGCTAGTGAGTGGCGAGCAGCTTGAGCGACAAGTTCAGGCGCTTTTTAAGTGAGCTATTGGCTCCATCCCGAGGCCGCCGAAGAACACAAAAGCCAGGTCGCGCACTATGGAGAGATTCAAGTGGGATTGGGAAAGCGGTACCACACCGAATTCCAAAGTGTCTTGGCTTGGGTTTGTGCTTCGCCTGATCGCTCACGCATTGTTCTTGCCCCGGATATTCGACGTGCAATGTTCAAGATTTTTCACTTTGACCTCGTCTATCGCGAAGTCGATGGCGCAGTTCAAGTGTTGGCCATCGCCCATCATCGTCGCCAGCCAGGCTATTGGGTGGCTCGGCTTTAACTGCTTGATCGACCCGACTTTCGCGGGTCATCGCCAACGTTAGCCTGCTGGAGAAGAATTTGGTTACAGTACCGGCATGGTACCAACCATTGTTCGCGACGGTCAGTTTCGTCTCTTCTTCTTTTCACGTGAAGAGACGCGCATTCATGTGCATGTTGCGCACGTTGATGGCGAAGCCAAGTTCTGGCTTACGCCGCAGGTGGGATTGGCCAACCATACAGGCCTTTCCGCTACACAAATTCGTCAAGCGCAAGCAGTCGTGAATGCGCACTTAAAGGATATCCATGATGCTTGGAATCACCACTTCGGCGGCTGAAGTCACTCACATCTCGAAGCACGGGTTTTGGCTTCTGCTTTCCGACGAAGAACTGCTCGTACCGTTCGACCAATTTCCCTGGTTTCGAAAGGGCACGATTGAGCAAATATCTGAAGTTCAGTGGCTTACCCCTGACCATCTCTATTGGCCGGGGTTGGACATCGATTTGTCGGTGCAGTCCATAAGGAATCCGGCCACATTTCCGCTGGTGTCGGGCGCAGCAGGCTAACCGGTTGGTCCATCGTACTCGCCTTCGGCGCTCCGGTGACCGCCAACGTTAGCCATCACGAGAAACATTGGGCCTGCTGTTTGGGTCAAACGGCGATAAACTGTGATTAAAGACCTTGGGGGTAGCCATGCACGACACAGTTATTGAGCTTGCAAAGCGCAGTCGCTCTCTATCGCCGCAGGAGCGCGAGCGCCTTGTGGAATTGTTGCTGGAGACTCTTGTGGAACCTGCCGAACCCGAGGTCGAGGAGGCTTGGAATCGGGAAATCAAACGCCGCGTCGAGGCGCACATGCGAGGCGAATCTGACACGTTTTCGCTTGAGGATGTTTTAGCCGAAGCGCGTCGCATTGCGCCCTGAAAGTTCGACTGATCACAGATGCGCGAGACGAGTTCTTGCGCGAGGTCGCGTACTACGAAGACAGACGCCAAGGCCTTGGCAGGCGTTTTCGCACGGCGGCAACTGCGGCGTTCAAACGGGCCGGCGAATCACCTCTGTCGGGAAAACCTGGAGTCGCTGAAACCCGCCGAGTGCTTGTCAAGGGTTTCCCCTTTGCTGTGGTTTACATGGCGTTCGAGACGGAGGTGGTTGTTTACGCGGTCGCGCACCTGTCGCGTCGACCGGGGTATTGGCTTGGTATTGGATAGTGACAGCTAACAGGTTGTTCGTCGCGGACACGCTGCCGCAGGTTGCAGTTGCGCGACACGGGCTGCGTGCCGGACAGCACCAACGTTAGCGATTATGGAATTCCACGTTTCCAACGAACATGTACGCCGCGAAAGGCGCAAAGCTGTCTATCTGATCTTGTTCCTCGCCGTTATTTCCAGTGCGTTGATTGCGAAGGTGCTAAGCACAGAAAAAATCAGTGATCTGGTCTATCCGATTATTGGCCTTCTTGTTTTGTCACTCCAATTTTTTGGTAGTTACAAACGCATCAGGGAGGGAAAGGCCGCATACCCGGTCCTTGAACTTGATGAGCCAAACGGAAAAGTCGCCGTGCTCTACAAAGATCTCAAAGTCATCGTAGACCTCTCTCAAATCAAAAACCTTCGGCTACAGCGCAAGTCTGGCCAACTGGTCTCCATTCTGGTCTATACCTCATCAGGAGAAGACCTGAGATTTGATGGCTACGAGAATCTCGATGTGTTGGCTTCTGCGCTCGAACGGCTTGCCCCTAAAGAAAGCATCACAAATGCGTCGTTCTATCATCGCTAACCCGGCAGTCGAGAGGGACGCATCGGGGCTTCGCTGCTCGCGCCCCTCACTTCCACGTTGAACTAAACCGCTGACGCGGTGGCTGGTCTCGCGCAGGCCGCCACCGCGTTTTTCTTTGCGCGAGACTTGCGCAAAAGGCTTATGAGGACAAGCCTTCAGGCTGGGGAATGTTCCCCGGACTCTGAAGGAGATTGTCATGACACCCTTACGTCAACGCATGGTCGATGCCATGGTCACACGAGGTTTTGCCGAGCGTACCCAAGAGAGCTACGTCGAGGCCATCTCGCGCATAGCGCGCCACTACCACCGCAGCCCAGTACTGCTGAGCAAAGACGAAGTCAGCGCCTATTTGTTGCACTTGGTCAGCACCCGTCATCTGACCTACAGCACCATGAACCAGGCAGCTTGCGCAGCGCGC
>NZ_MSYM01000009.1 GCF_001938565.1 Rhodoferax antarcticus ANT.BR | reverse complement strand
TGATGGCTACGAGAATCTCGATGTGTTGGCTTCTGCGCTCGAACGGCTTGCCCCTAAAGAAAGCATCACAAATGCGTCGTTCTATCATCGCTAACCCGGCAGTCGAGAGGGACGCATCGGGGCTTCGCTGCTCGCGCCCCTCACTTCCACGTTGAACTAAACCGCTGACGCGGTGGCTGGTCTCGCGCAGGCCGCCACCGCGTTTTTCTTTGCGCGAGACTTGCGCAAAAGGCTTATGAGGACAAGCCTTCAGGCTGGGGAATGTTCCCCGGACTCTGAAGGAGATTGTCATGACACCCTTACGTCAACGCATGGTCGATGCCATGGTCACACGAGGTTTTGCCGAGCGTACCCAAGAGAGCTACGTCGAGGCCATCTCGCGCATAGCGCGCCACTACCACCGCAGCCCAGTACTGCTGAGCAAAGACGAAGTCAGCGCCTATTTGTTGCACTTGGTCAGCACCCGTCATCTGACCTACAGCACCATGAACCAGGCAGCTTGCGCAGCGCGCTTCCTGTCCAAGGCAGCCAGCTGCGCCTGCATGACATTGACAGCAGCGTTGACCGCATGAGTGTTCGCGTCTGTGGTGGCAAAGGCGGCAAAGACCGCTAAGCCCTTTTGAGTCCCAGCTTGTTGGATCAATTGCGCAGCTACTGCCACACCCATGGCCTGCACCACCCCCGCAAAAACCCAGGTGACTGGTTGTTTCCCAACAAACAGCTCAATGCCCCCACCGCCATAGAAAACATCCAGCGGGCCTACCAAGCTGCCCGACACTGCGCAGGCATCACAAAAGAAGGCGGCACCCACAGGCCAAAGCTTGGCGGGGCATTGTTGCCTGTCGCACGCCAGCACTGGGCGGCAAGCGCCTGGATTGCGATACCTGTGGCCACAGCCACTGGCAATACCACTCGTGTCGCAACCGGCACTGCCCGCAGTGCGGGGCACGCGCGCCAAGGAGGCCTGGCTGCAGGGCCGACTGGCTGAAGTGCTGAACGTGCCCTATGTGCATCTGGTGTTCACCTTGCCGCACAGCCTCAATGATTTGTATGGTGCCCACCCGCGTTGGGTGATTGATACGCTGTTTGCCAGTGTGGCGCAAGCCTTATCGGAGTTTGCAGCCAACCCAAAGTGGATGGGAGTAGAAGCTGGCACACCCGCCTTCAGTCTGGTGTTGCACACCTGGGGACAAGAGTTGCAGCGCCACATCCATGTTCACGCGGTGATGGCCTGTGGGGTGCTGGACAAGACGGGGCAATGGGCCCACGCCGGTACACAAGCCGGACTTCCTGTTTCCAACCCCTGCCTTATCTGCGGTGTTTCGTGACAAGTTCATGCAAGCGCTGGCAGCCGCCCACAAAGGCAAGCAAATTGAATGTGACCCACAAGGCGCACACAGCGATTGGTGCCAGCGCCAGAAACAACTCTACAAGCATGACTGGGTGGTGTATGCCAAAGCCCCACTGGGTGGCCCGGCCCAGGTGCTGGAGTACATCTCGCGCTACGCCCACCGCACGGCTATCAGCAATGAGCGTATTCGTTCCATCAACGAGGGCGAAGTGGCGTTCACGGTGCGTGCCAATGACAAGGGTGGCAAACGCATGCACAGGATGGGTGGCACAGAGTTTGTGCGCCGCTTCCTGCTGCATGTGCTGCCCAGCGGGGTCAAACGCATTCGGCACTACGGGGTGTTGGCCTCAAGCTGCAAGGGTGCAAAGCTCAATGCGGCACGGCTGGCGTTGCAGATGCCCTCCCTCAACCCGCAGGCGCTGGAGTCGGCTCAGGCCTTTATGGCACGGGTGGCCAAAATGGATGTGGGAGTGTGCCCGGTTTGCAAAGTGGGGCACTTGCGAAACAGTGCTGGCGGGGGCCGTGCTGCGTGGACTGTTGGCAAAGCCCGGTGCGGGCTTCAAAAGCTGGGCTGATTGGCGTGAATGTCAGGCTGTCTTTTGTCTATACGGGGTAGCTGGCCGACAGATTTGCGCCTGTGTCCCGCTATGATCCGATGCCACAAGCAGAGAAGAACCTTGCAATCCCCTATCGCCACCGCCCACGCAGGCGGTTCAGTCCAACATGGTTTATCCGCCGCAGGAGGTGTCTATGGTTTCTACAAGCATTGCAGCGCGGCGGATAAACGCTGATCGTTAGGCTTTTGGCGGTGCCTCTAAACCGCTACTTATCTGAAAGGGAAAGAAATGGCAAGTTATATTGAAGGCGCACTCATCAAAGATGAGAAAATTATCTACACAGGGCAAGTCAGCCTCTGGTCTCTTGTGCCCTTGATATTTTTTGGCTTTATCGGCCTAGCATTTTTTGGTCTTGGTCTGATTCTTTGGATCATTGCCTTCGTTCGGTACAAGACAACTGAAATGGCATTCACCAACAAGCGAGTGATTGCAAAATTTGGCTTCATCAGCCGACAGACCATTGAACTCAATATAACCAAAGTCGAGAGCATTCAAGTGAATCAAGGCATTCTTGGACGTATCTTTAATTTCGGCACCCTCATCGTCTCCGGCGCTGGCAATCCACAGGCACCCATTCCAGGAATTTCAGACCCAATGGCATTTCGACGTGCGTTCATGGAATCTCAGGATCAAGCTGCACAACCACAGCCAGCCTAACTGGTCGGCCCACACGGACACGCAACATCAAGTTGCCGCTTCGCGGCGTGTGTTGCGTGCCGGTAGCCGCCAACGTTAAACCGGAGTGTGGCGGTGCCATCGACACGACAGGGCTCATGTTTAGCGGCGGCCTTCGCGATGACTGTTTCACGCTCGCTAACGTCCATCCACCGAATGTCTTTCTATACCCCCAACGCGGGTCTCACAAGCCGTTTGGGCCAGAGCGGCGTTACATGCTATTTCAACTCGCCACAAATTTCCCCAATTCAGCAAAGTTGCTGATCTTGACAGTACCGTCTGGAAAACAGGAAATCACTTCGAGTCCACCGCCCATGGCTTCGATGTGGCTGCGCAGGGTGGACAAGTACATACCGGTCCGTTTTCTAGCTTGGCGATGGCTGGCTGTTGCACATGCAGCACGTCGGCCAGCATTTGTTGCGACAGTCCACGCGCTTGGCGCATCGCGTTGTGCTGCATCGCGGCCAGCATGCGTTCAGCCTGGGCAGCAGAGCGTTCTTGCGCCTGGAGTGTCTTGCGGGCACGTAATTCACTGAATTTATTTGCCATTGATTTATTCCTGTAGCGTATAAAAACCTGTTGAAGGCGGGCGGCAGGGTTGGCGGGCGCAGGCTCAATTCGCGTGGCGTGGCAGGCAGCGCACTGAAACAAACGGCGAGACCTCGGCAACCAGCCAACCCTAGCACTCACCCGCGAGCAAGCCGGAGAACGCCAACCCCGCCGCCCGCCTAGCGCCCATGCACCAACGGCTCAAACAAGCTACTTAATAAATAGCTGTCCGCGCTTATTCTAAAAGGGCTAGAGCTTGATTTCTTGCTTAAACACCCAAGCGCTACACCGGCTTGGCAAAGCCGTCTTCCACCCACTTGAGCGCACTGGCCCGGTTGAGTCTGAACGCGGGTGACACGCGCACCTGCGCCAGCAACTCG
Organism: Rhodoferax antarcticus ANT.BR; assembly: GCF_001938565.1. Classification (GTDB taxonomy): domain Bacteria; phylum Pseudomonadota; class Gammaproteobacteria; order Burkholderiales; family Burkholderiaceae_C; genus Rhodoferax; species Rhodoferax antarcticus. The sequence goes on along the minus strand of NZ_MSYM01000009.1, from coordinate 78,677 downwards.
TCGCCATCGTCCTTGGCGCTCAACACCGCCAAGGGGTTGTCGTCATCCGGCGTGATGTCCAGGCACACAGTGACGCGACCGGTGCCGTGCGCCACGTTGATGCTCTGGTGCAGCGTGGCGTGCAACTGCTGTTCGCTGCGGCGCACAAACTCGCGGGCGGTTTTGACCAGGGTGTTGAAGGCGTTGACGTCCAGCGGCTTGGGGTTCTTTTTGTCGCGTCCCATGGTCCACGGGCCGGTCAAGGCGGGCTCGCAGGCACCGTCTTGCGTCATGGCCACGGCCCAGCCGTCGTCGTCTTCGTTTTTGATGACCTGGGCGGTCCAGCCATCGCTGCGCCACAGGCGGGGTTGTTGGGTTTTGTCGGGTAAATCAGTCACTGGTAAGTCGTTATCAATAAAAACGCTGGCAACAACCGGCGCTCAGGCCAGGATGCTAACCGGGCTGGCAGAACCCTCGCCTCTATCATTGCCCCATGTCCAATTTCGCTGCTTGCCCGTAACCTCCCGCCAAGCGCTGGATACCCGCGCTTCGTCGCTGATGCTTTTTCTGTGCGCGTTGTGGGGCCTGCAGCAAGTGGTGCTCAAGGCCACGGCGGCTGACATTGCCCCCATCATGCAGATCGCTTTGCGCTGCGGTGCTGCTGCTGTGCTGCTGAGCCTGTGGATGTGGTGGCGCAAGGAGCGCATGCGGGTGGATGACGGCACGCTGCGTCCGGGGTTGCTGGTGGCTAGCCTGTTTGCCGTGGAATTTTTGCTCTTGGGCGAGGGGCTGCGCCATACCTCGGCCGCGCACGCGGTGGTGTTTTTGTACACCGCGCCGATCTTTGTGGCGCTGGGCTTGCACTTGAAGCTGCCTTCTGAGCGCCCGTCGTCTGGGCCAGTTTGGTGTTTCAGTCGGTGCTGGTCTCGTTTGCCAGCTTTCTGACTTGGTTTTGGCTGCTGCGGCATTACCTGGCCGCGCGGCTGGGCGTGTTTTCGTTTCTGACAGCGTTGTTTGGCATGGGCTTTGGCGTCTGGTTGCTGGGCGAACCGCTGGAGCCGCGTTTTGTGCTGGGCGCGACGCTGGTGCTGGCTGGGGTGATGCTGGTCAGTAGCCACGGCTGGCTGAGTGCCGGGCGGGCCCACCGGGCACGGTCGTAAACTTGCCACCCCTGGCCACATTCCCCCCATCATTCATGAATACCCTGCCCGCGCTGCCCTGCTACCTGAACGGTGAATTCACCACCCTGCCCCACGCCAAGATCAGCGTGATGGACCGGGGCTTCATCTTTGGCGATGGGGTTTACGAAGTGGTGCCTGTGTACGGCGGGCAACTGTTTCGCTTTGAGCAGCACATGGCACGGCTCGGGCGCAGCCTGAAAGAATTGCGCATCAGCAACCCTGTCACGCGCGCGCAGTGGGCCGACATTGCAACCAGATTGATAGCTGACTACGCTCATTCCACAGGGGCTGGCGCCGAAAATACTGACCAATTGATTTACATCCAGATCACCCGTGGCGTGGCCATGCGCGACCATGTGATGCCCACTGACATCGCCCCCACGGTGTTTGTCATGACCAATGTGATGAAGCTGCCCAGCGTCGATCAGCGTGAAAAGGGCGTGGCCTGTGTGACGGCAGACGACTTCCGCTGGGAGAAAGCACACATCAAGGCCACCAGCTTGCTCGGCGCGGTGTTTGCACGCCAGATTAGTTTTGACGCTGACGCTCTGGAGACGGTGATGTTTCGCGGCGACAACCTGAGCGAAGCCGCCGCCAGCAATGTCTGGGTCGTGAAGGACGGCAAGCTCTTGGGCACACCCAAGGACAACCTGGTGCTCGAAGGCATTCGATACGGGCTTATTGAAGAAATTTGTGCAGCGCAGGGCATTTCGTTTGAGCTGCGCCGCATCAGCCGCGCTGAAGTGCTGTCAGCGGATGAGTTGCTGCTGTCATCCGCCACCAAGGAGGTGCTGCCCGTGACCCGGCTGGATGGCCTACCCGTGGGCAATGGCCAGCCAGGGCCGGTCTATGCACAGTTGTACGCCGGTTACCAAGGTGCCAAGGCGGCAGCGTTGTTGCACCCAAGCACCTAAAACCTAAAAAACTGCCTTCACGCGGCGCAATTTTCCCTCTTGAATTCAGCCATATCACCCACAAATAGACAGTCGCACAAGTATCAGCCGCCGCGGCGCGCTGGTTTTTTTTAATGCTTTGAAATCACCTCCAAACCCATGACCAAACAAACCCTTTCCTTCCAGGCCGAAGTTGCACAGTTGCTGCATTTGGTCACCCACTCGCTTTACTCCAACAAAGAGATTTTCCTGCGCGAGCTGGTCTCCAACGCCTCAGACGCTTGCGACAAGCTGCGTTTTGAAGCCATCAACGACAACGCGCTGTACGAGTCGGACACCGAACTCAAAATCAAAGTCACCTTTGACACCGATGCCAAAACGCTGACGATTACCGACAACGGTATTGGCATGAGCGAAGCCGAAGCCGTGGAGCACCTGGGCACCATCGCCAAGAGCGGCACCAAAGACTTCATGAGCAAGCTCAGTGGCGACCAAAAAGCCAACGCCTCGCAACAAGGCCAGTTGATTGGCCAGTTTGGTGTGGGCTTTTACTCTGGCTTTATCGTTGCCGACAAGATCTCAGTGGAGTCACGCCGCGCTGGCCTGACGCCAGCCGAAGGTGTGCGCTGGGTCAGTGGCGGTGCTGGCAACTTCGAGGTGGAGGCGATGGAGCGCGCTGAGCGCGGCACCAGCGTCACCCTGCACCTGCGCGATGACGCACTGGAATACGCCTCGGCCTGGAAGCTCAAGAGCATCATCAGCAAATACTCTGACCACATCAGCCTGCCTATCCTGATGGAAAAGGAAGAGTGGAAAGACGGCGAGTTGATCAACCCATCGGACGAGTCCGGTGGCCGCCAACCTGGTGGCATGGTCAAGACCGGCGAGTGGGAAACCGTCAACAAGGCCAACGCCATTTGGGCGCGGGCCAAAAAAGACATCACCGCCGACGAGTACACCGAGTTTTACAAGCAGATCAGCCAAGATCAAGACGCCCCGCTGGCCTACACCCACAACCGCGTAGAAGGCAGCACCGAGTACACGCAGTTGCTGTACATCCCGGGCAAGGCGCCGTTTGACTTGTTCAACCGCGAAAAATCTGCCGGCGTCAAGCTCTACGTCAAACGCGTCTTTATCATGGACGACGCCGACAACCTGATGCCCACCTACCTGCGTTTTGTCAAAGGCGTGGTCGACTCATCCGACCTGCCACTGAACGTCAGCCGTGAGCTGCTGCAAGAGAGCCGCGACGTGAAAGCCATCCGCGAAGGCTGCACCAAGCGCGTGCTGGGCATGCTCGAAGACCTGGCCAAGCACGACAAGCTGCCTGCGCCCGCTACCGAAGAGGCAACAGAAACCGCTGAAAGCGTCACCGACGTGCAGACTGCTGAAGAAAAAGCCGAGACTGAGGCCAACGTCGGCAAGTACACCAAGTTCTACAAAGAATTTGGCGCGGTGTTGAAAGAAGGCCTGGGCGAAGACTTTGGCAACAAGGACCGCATTGCCAAGCTGCTGCGCTTTGCCAGCACCACCTCTGACGCCGCCAGCGTGAGCTTTGCCGACTACAAGGCGCGCATGAAAGAGGGCCAGGAAAGCATTTACTACATCACCGCCGACAGCCTGGCCGCCGCCAAGAACAGCCCGCAACTTGAAGTCTTCAAGAAAAAAGGCATTGAAGTGCTGCTGATGACCGACCGCGTGGACGAATGGGCGCTGAACTACCTGTATGAGTTTGACGACACCCCGCTGCAAAGCGTGGCCAAGGGCGCGGTTGATCTGGGCAAACTGCAAGACGACGCCGAGAAAAAAGCCGCTGAAGAAGCCGCGGAAACCTTCAAGCCGTTGCTGGCCAAGCTCAAGGAAGCCCTGAAAGACAAGGCTGAAGACGTGCGCGTGACCACCCGCCTGGTCGACAGCCCTGCGTGTCTGGTGGTGCAGGACCACGGCATGAGCACCCAGTTGGCCCGCATGCTCAAGCAAGCCGGTCAGGCCGCCCCTGAGACCAAGCCGGTGCTGGAAGTCAACGCCGAACACCCGCTGGTGAAAAAACTCGAAGGCTCGGTGCACTTCAACGACTTGGCGCATATTCTGTTCGACCAGGCGTTGCTGGCCGAAGGCGGCCTGCCCGAAGACCCGGCGGCTTATGTCAAACGGGTGAATGCGCTGCTGGTGTGAGTTGTGTAGGAAATCGGCCTCTAGCCCTTATAGAATAAGCGCTAGATGCTACAAATTAAATAGTACAAGCCTCGCAGTCGTACTGACTGGCGAGGCTTTTTATTGGAGCGATGATGCCCAAAGTGCGCTGCAAAGCTGTCACTTCGAAGCGCAAAACGCTAGTTGGCAGACACCGCAAAACATCACAGACCGTTAGCGCAACGACGAAGATCTACGCGCCGCATTCAAGCAACTAGAACTGGTGTTCCAGGCACCCGTCGGATCAAAACAAGCTGATGAGCGTGATCTGCTGGTCACGCTGATTGAAGCTTATGAACAAAAGCATTCCCCCATCGGCCCGCCACCAGTGAAGCCCGTCACCCAGTTGGCGCCATGAAAATATATATTTGTATATAAAATGCAGCATGGTCGTTGAAAAAATTCTTGAATGGGTGGGTTCATCAAAACGTGACCTGATGAACTTCCCTGAAGACGTGCGGCGTGCCATGGGTTACGCCCTGGGGGTTGCTCAATTGGGGGCCAAACATCCATCTGCCAAGCCCTAGAAAGGTGAAGGCTCCGGGGTGCTGGAGGTTGTGGAGTCTGCGCAAGGCAATGATTACAGAGCGGTTTACACACTTCGTTTTACCAATGTGGTCTACGTGTTGCATTGCTTTCAAAAGAAATCACCCAACGGCATCCGCACAGCCAAGACAGATATCGAACTGGTCCACCAGCGGCTCAAAGCCGCGCAGCAACACTATGAGGAACACTATGGCAAAGCAAGCTAAGACAGCCATTCTGGACACAGAATTTGAGCGCAGTAGCGGCAACGCTTTTGCTGACCTGGAACTGGCGCAACCCGAAGAACTTAAAACCAAGCTGGTGCTCGCCGCAAGGTTAAATGAGCGCATCAAGGCACTGCATTTGAAGCAGTCCGAAATCGGTGCGCGGCTTGGGCTGGCACAACCCAATGTTTCGGCTCTGCTGAACTATCGGCTGGACAACTTTTCTTCAGAAAAATTGTTGGCATTTTTCAACGCCCTGGGCTACGACGTTGATTTTCTGATTCGCCCAACCACCGCAACGCAACGTGGTACGACGCGGGTGCTGATGGCGGCCTGATTTGAAACAGGTCCAGTCGCATCGACTATTCCGACGCGGTGCTCGCTGCTTACATTTAAGTAGCACTCTGCGCAACTTACATCAGGGCTACGGGCCGATTTCTCACTGAAAACTAGATTAACCAAGTCATCGCCCATGAATGCGTTGCTGGTTTGATTTATATAGAAAAGTAGCTGCTAGCCCTTCTAAAATAAGGGCTAGCAGCTACCTACTAAATAGCAAAAGACCAGGGCTCTTCGTTGCGGTTCAGTGCTTCGCTCGGGAAGGTGGCAGAAGGCGCTCACACTCCTCTTTGGCGGCGGCGTAACACTCACAAGCCTGTGCCTCAAGCCGAGTGCGGTTCACCATGGTGATGCTGCCTCGCGCCTTGGTGATCAAGCCATCTTTTTGCATCTTGCTGCTGTACAAGCGGTCAAAACTCATCAACAGCCAGCGGCTGAACTGTTGCTCTACCGAATGGTGCTGATTACACACTGCCATCTGCGAGGTCTGGCATATCAGTGCTTGGGTGTAAAGCAGCGCCAAATTTTGTAACTTGCCGCCCTGCTCGAACTCGTGCTTCATGACTTTGCGGCTAAGCCGGTAGGCCTGGCCGGCGCTTTGCACCTCGGTGCTACTGGGCATGCTGTCACCTCCCATGTAAATCGAAATACCAACCAAATCTTCGTTGCCCATCAGCGCAATTTCACTCGATGAGCCATCTTCTAGCGCATATATCAGCGAGACGATGCCCGAAACTGGGCAATGCAAGTACCTGACGTGGTCACCAGACTCCGACATGGTCCATCCCAGGGGCATCTCCACAAGCTCCAGGTCGGGCAGCAGGCACTGGCATTGCGCCGGGGGAAGTGCCGCCAGAATCTGATTTAGCTTCGGGCCGGGTGCGACTGGTTTGACGGGTTTGGCGGGTTTGGACATTTTTTTTGTAAAAATCAGGGAGCGCCTAATGCATCCCTTACCCCATCCCTTACCCCATGCGGCAAAACACGGGGCAGGCCATCTTGACGCCCAGTGCCCACTGGCCCAGCGCGGCGTCAAGCTGCTTCGTAATGCGGGCTCAGTCGCACTGTCTCGCCAATGATCACCAAGCCGGGTTGCGGTCCATAAGACGGCGCCAGCGTCACCAGCCGACGCAAACCGGTGGCCCAGACGCGCTCGGTGGTGCGGGTGCCATCGCGCACAACGGCGGCAGGCGTGTCGGGCGACAAGCCGTGCAGTATGAGTTGCTCGGCAATGTGCGGCAAGCGCTGCACACCCATGTAGAACACGCGGGTCTGGCCGGGTCGCGCCAGCGCCGCCCAGTCATACGCATCCCTGTCGTCGGCCAGATGGCCGGGCAGGAAAACACAGCTGCCTGCCAGATTGCGGTGGGTCAGCGGAATGCCCGCCGACATTGAGCAGCCGCTGGCCGCCGTGACACCGGGCACCACTTCAAACCCAATGCCCTCGGCTTGCAGGGCTTGCACTTCCTCACCACCGCGTCCAAAAACAAACGGGTCGCCGCCCTTTAGGCGCACCACCTGCCGCCCTGCCTGGGCATGCTGCACCAGCAAGGCGTTGATCTGCTCTTGTGGCACCGAGTGGTTGCCCAGCGCCTTGCCAACGTAGAGGCGCTCGGCACTGGCTGGGATTTGGTCTAGCACGTCTTGGGTAATCAGGCGGTCATGCACCACGATGTGGGCACGTTTGAGTCGATCCAGCGCACGCAGCGTCATCAAATCCGCCGGGCCGGGGCCTACGCCAACAATGTAAACAAAACCTTTCTGGGGGGTCGCTGAACTCGATTGCATCGTTATTTTCCGGTCTTTGGTCAACCACCTGATGGTTCATGGGTGGGCCGTCACAACAGACGGTGGTGGATGATACAGGCGGTATTAGCCCACTCTGGCTGCACAAGGTTGGCCCTCGGATGTGAAGCCGTCATGCGGAAGTTGCGCATTCAAAGCCAATACACCGCCGCCCCAAACAATCACAGACTATCCCGGATAATCGCAGCCCAATGTCTTCCCCTCCCCCTCACGGTTTCCTCTCGCTTGCCCATAGAAATTCCCGAGTCGCTGGCCGCATCAGGCAAGACCGCGCCGCCAACCAAGGTGGCCATGGCCTGGGCGCAGTTGCGCAACCTATGACCTCCGCAATACGCTGCGTGGCTGCCCCGCGCATCCAAGGCTGGTGCCCCGGTGCGCTGCAGCCGATGCTGGCAGACGACGGCTGGGTGGTGCGCATTCGCCCGCCGATGGGGCGGCTCACGCACGCGCAATCCAGCGGCATTGCCCCGCTGGCCACCCTTTATGCACAGCACACCGTGGAGCCCACCAGCCGTGCCAATCTGCAGCTGCGTGGCGTCGCCGAACCGGATTACCCGCCGCTCTTAACTGGCTCGCAGGAACTGGGCCTGGTGGACTCGGATATACACACTGAATCGCGCCGCAACCTGCTGCTGGCGCCGTTCTGGGAAAAGGAAGACGCAACCACTGAAATAGCCCGCGCTCTGACCCTGGCGCTAGGCTCAGCCGACGCACCGGCCTTGCCGGGCAAGTTTGGCTTTGCGCTGGACTGTGGCGAGGTTCCAGTGCTGCGCACCAGTTTCGCCGATGTGCGGATTGAATGCTGTGGCGCAGGCTTTCTGGTGTATGCCGATGGCAGCGCCACCGGTGCGCTGGGCCGCAAGGAAGATGTGCCGGCATTAGCCATGGCCTTGGCGCATTGGTTTGTGGCGGCGGGAGGCTTGGCCCGGTCGCACCGACGCATGGCGGCGCTGGCCCCGTTGCGACTGACACCTTGGCGCAGCGTGTTGCTTGAGGGTGTGCGGGACGTCCCCGTCTTGCCAGACCTCATCACCCAGGCGGGCGATGCGCGCTTGCGTATCAGCGCCTGCACCGGCGCGCCGGGTTGTGGGCAGGCGGCGGCTGTGACCCGACCGCTGGCCCGCGCACTGGCGACATCACTTCGTGCCGGGCAGACCTTGCATGTGTCCGGCTGCACCAAGGGTTGCGCCCACCCCGCAGAGACATTAACCAGCGTAGCCACTGCCGACGGCTATAACTTGATCCAACGAGGAACCGCAGCCTCAGCGTCCGACTGGTCGGGCCTGAGCCCTGCGGCATTAACCGCTTTGCTACTCAACTTACCGTATGCGACATCTTTATGAAACCGATGGCGAAGCCATCTACCGCCAGTCATTTGCCATCATCCGCGCAGAAGCCGATCTGGCACGCTTCGATGCCGTGGAAGAAATGGCCGCGGTGCGCATGATGCATGCGGCTGGCATGGTCGGGCTGCAAGCCCAGATCGAGTTCACACCCGGCATGGCCATAGCAGCACGCAAGGCACTGGAAGCCGGCGCCCCAATTTTGTGTGACGTGCGCATGGTGAGTGAGGGCATCACGCGCACGCGTTTGCCCGCAAACAACGCCATCATCTGCACCTTGCAGGAGCCCCAAGTGCGCGAACTGGCACTCGCAATGGGCACCACCCGTAGCGCGGCGGCCGTAGAGCTGTGGCGCCCGCATCTGGCGGGGGCGGTGGTGGCCATTGGTAACGCACCGACTGCCTTGTTTCACCTGCTGAACATGCTGCAAGACCCGGATTGCCCGCGCCCTGCCGCCATCATTGGCTGCCCGGTAGGGTTCGTCGGGGCCGCAGAATCCAAAGTTGCCCTCATGGCCGCACCGCCAGTGCCAGCCATGGTGGTGCACGGCAGGCTGGGGGGCTCAGCCATCACGGTGGCCGCCATCAACGCGCTGGCCAGCCGGAGGGAAATTTAATGGGCCGCATTGTTTGCGCGGGCTTAGGGCCGGGTGACCCCGATCTGATGAGTGTGCGCTCGGACCGTGCCATTCGCAGCGCCGCCCACGTGGCCTATTTCCGCAAAAAAGGCCGCCCAGGCCAGGCTAGGCAAATTGTCGAAGGCATGCTGGGCGCTGGGGTTGTTGAATACCCCATGGAATACCCAGTGACGACTGAACTGCCCTTTGACAGCCCGGAGTACATCCATTGCCTGGCCACTTTCTACGACGCCTGGGCGGCGCGGCTGGTTGCGCTGGCACAGACACAAGAGGTGCTGGTGCTGTGCGAAGGTGACCCGTTTTTCTATGGCTCGTTCATGCACTTGTACAGCCGCCTGCAGGGGCGCGCCCAAGTGGACGTGATTCCGGGCATACCCGGCATGGTGGGCTGCTGGTCGGCCACGCAAACTCCCATGACCTGGGGCGACGACGTGATGACGGTGCTGATGGGTACCTTGCCCGATGCGGAACTGCAGCGGCATATGCAAACGGCGGATGCACTGGTCATCATGAAGACCGGGCGCAATTTACCGCGCATCCGTCGGGCGCTGCAAGCCACCGGGCGCCTGGAGCAAGCTTGGCTGGTCGAGCGCGGCACCATGCCAGGGCAGAGTGTGTTGCCTTTGGCCCAGGTGGACGGTAACGATTGCCCTTACTTCGCCATCGTGTTGGTACATGGCCAAGGACGCCGTCCGGAGGTGCAGGAATGAGCACCGTAACAAACCCATCCCAGCCTGAGCACGGCTGGTTGTGCATTGCGGGCTTGGGGCCGGGCGACGAGAGTTTGGTAACGCCCGCCGTCAGCGAAGCGCTGGCGCAAGCCACGGATGTGGTGGGCTACATCCCATACGTGGCGCGCGTGTTGGCGCGCCCTGGCCTGACGCTGCATGCGTCGGATAACCGGGTGGAAATGGACCGAGCGCGTGCCGCCTTGGCCCTGGCGGCAACTGGCCACAAGGTGGTGGTGGTGTCGTCCGGCGACCCGGGTGTATTCGCCATGGCCGCCGCAGTCTTCGAGGCGCTGGAGGGGCAGCCGCACTGGCAGGAGTTGGACATTCGCGTGCTGCCTGGCATTACCGCCATGCTGGCCGCTGCCGCCAAGGCCGGGGCGCCTTTGGGTCACGACTTTTGCGCCATCAACCTCAGCGACAACCTCAAACCCGCCAGCCTGATCGAAGCCCGTGTGCGCGCCGCCGCTGGTGCTGACTTTGCCATGGCCTTTTACAACCCGCGTTCCGCCAGCCGACCGGACACCTTCGTGCGCGTGCTCGCGCTGCTGCTGAAGATTTGCGGCCCTGATCGGCTCATTACTTTTGCCCGAGCCGTGAGCACGCCAGAGGAGCGCATCCGCACGGTCACTTTGGCGCAGGCGCGGCCTGACATGGCCGACATGCGCACGATCGTCATCGTCGGCAATGCCGCCACCAGACAGGTAGGTCGCTTTGTTTACACGCCACGCTCTGCGTTGGCAGCAGCGTCGTCATGAGCGCCCGCCAGCCAGCGCAACACCGCATCAACGTGACTCACCGAGGGGCGCGGCGGGATGCTTGGGCGCTGAATCAGAATGACCCGCAAGCCCAGGGCGCGGGCCGCACGAAGCTTGGCTTCTGCGCCGCTACCGCCCGAATTTTTGGCCACCACATGGGTGATGCGGTGTGCTCGCAACAAAGCGGTGTCTGCGGCTTCGTTGAAAGGGCCGCGCGCCAGCACGATGTGTCCTCGCTGCGCAGGCAGCGCCACGCAAGCATCCACCAAGCGGAGCAAGAACCAATGGTTTGTGCTATCCAAAAAGGGCGCCACATGCTGGCGTCCAATTGCCAGAAAGATACGCGCCGGGGCTTCAGGCAAGGCGCGTGCTGCGCCGACCATATCCAGCACCAGCTGCCAGCGGTCACCCGGCTGAGCCTGCCAAGCCGGGCGCTCCAAGGCCAGCAAAGGCGTGCCGGTGGTGGCGCAGGCGGCCACGGCGTTACAACTCATCTGGGCAGCAAACGGATGGGTAGCGTCCACCACATGGGTGATGCGCTGCTGCGCCAGCCAAGTGCACAAACCCTCAACGCCACCAAAACCGCCCACCCGCGTCGGCAGGGGCTGCGCCAGCGGCGAGTCGGTTCGACCTGCATACGAAAAAATAGCGTCTATCTGCGCGGCGGCCAGGGCCGCCGCCAACTGGCTGGCTTCGGTGGTGCCACCCAACACGAGAACACGCGCTATGGCTGAACCATGGCTTTCAATCATTGGCATAGGTGAAGATGGGTTGCATGGTCTTTCAGATCGTAGCCGATCGGCTCTGGCCAAAGCACAGCTTGTGATCGGGGGCGACAGACATCTGGCCTTAGCCGAAGTGGGTGCACGCGGCATCGCCTGGCCAGTGCCATTTGACATAGCCCCTGTGCTGGCATTGCGCGGCCAGCCGGTGGCGGTGCTGGCGTCTGGTGATCCGTTTTGGTTTGGTGCGGGCGGCAGCTTGGCGCAACACTTGGATGCAGGCGAATGGCAAGCCTTTGCGGCACCTTCTACCTTTGCCTGGGCCGCCTCCCGCCTTGGCTGGCGGCTGGAGGCGGTGCATTGCTTTGGCTTGCACGCGGCCCCGTTTGCCCGCACCCGCCAGGCGCTGCAGCAAGGCCAACGTCTGCTGTGCTTGCTGCGCGATGGCAAGGCCGTCGTCGATTACGCCAGTTGGTTGACGTCGCAAGGTGGCGGTGCGTCACGGCTCTGGGTCATGGAGCGCTTGGGCGGCCCCCGGGAACGCCTACGCCAAACGACCGCGCGCGCGTGTGACTTTTCCGACGTTGTGGCACCGGTTGCCGTGGCGGTAGAGGTGCTGGGCCTGCAAGGCTTGGCGCGCACACCGGGGCGCCCAGACACCGATTTTGCGCACGATGGCCAGATCACCAAATCGCCGATGCGCGCAATTACTCTGGCGGCGCTGGCGCCACGCCAAGGCGAGCATCTGTGGGACCTTGGAGCGGGCTGCGGATCGATCGCCGTGGAGTGGTGTCTGGCGGGTGGCTCGGCCAGTGCCGTGGAGCTGCGTGCAGACCGGGTGGCCAACATTGAGGCCAACGTCTTGCGCTTTGGTTTGGACGCTGTCCTGACCGTGCTGCAAGGCGCTGCACTGCCCGCACTGCGTGATCTGCCACCGCCCGACGCCGTGTTTGTGGGTGGCGGCTTTGACTTGGCGCTGTTCGACGCTTTGCGGGCGGTTGTGCCGCCAGGCTGCCGCCTGGTCGTCAACGCCGTTACCCTTGAAACTCAATCGGCGCTGCTGCAACTGCACGCGCGCTACGGTGGCGAGTTGCTGCAGATTGATGTGGCGCAGGCCGCGCCGCTGGGGCGCATGCGCGGCTGGCAGCCTAGCCGCCCGGCGTTGCAGTGGAGTACCCGGCTGTGAGAGGCAAACCATGAGCGTGGCTGGTTTCGGGTTTCGTGCCGCCGCCACAGCCGAGTCTCTGCGCAGCGCCCTAGAAATTGCACTGGCGCAATCCGACCGATCAAACTCGCTGACTGCGCTGGCTACGGCGTGGGACAAAGCGGCTGCACCCGAGTTTCTGCGCTTTGCAGCTCAATGCAGGCTACCGGTGTTAGCCATACCCGCCGACGCACTGCAACTGCAAGAGGCGCAGGCCAGCGTCCAGGTACCCGCGCGCTATGGACATCGCAGTCTGGCTGAATCTGCGGCGCTGGCAGGCGCTGGCCCGGGCGCCCAATTGCGGGTACCGCGTTGTGTCTCTGCAGACCGCCTGGTGACAGCCGCAATTGCTACAACTATCCCTGAAAATACCTACCCATGACTGTTCACTTTATTGGTGCGGGCCCTGGCGCCCCTGACTTACTGACCTTGCGCGGCCGCGACTTGATTGCTGCCAGCCCGGTGTGTTTGTATGCGGGCTCCTTGGTTCCCGAAGGCGTTTTGGCGCATTGCCCGCTGGGCGTTCGGCTGGTTAACACGGCGCCCTTGTCTCTTGAGCAAATCGTGGATGAGATCCGCGCTGCGCATGCGTTGGGCCAAGATGTGGCGCGCTTGCACTCGGGCGACTTGTCTGTCTGGTCCGCCATGGGCGAGCAACTGCGCTGCCTGCGCGAAGAGGGTATTGCTTACACGGTGACACCGGGTGTGCCCTCTTTTGCGGCAGCCGCCGCTGCGCTAGAGGCGGAGCTGACCCTGCCGGGGCTAAGCCAGTCGGTAGTGTTGACCCGCACCTCGGGCCGAGCGTCGGCCATGCCGGAGGCGGAGAACTTGCACAACTTTGCGCGCACCGGCGCGGTGCTGGCCATCCACCTCTCCATCCACGTGTTGGCCCGCGTGGTCGGCGAATTAACGCCCCATTACGGTGCAGACTGCCCCGTGGCGGTGGTGTGGCGCGCCAGTTGGCCAGACGAGCGCGTGGTGCGGGCCACACTGTCCACCGTGCTGGCTGCGGTGGACGAAGGCATGGACCGCACAGCGCTTATTCTGGTGGGGCGGACCTTGGGCGCGCAGGACTTTGCCGCCAGCCGCCTGTATGCCGGCGACTACGACCGACGCTATCGCCCGGTGGGCACGCACCCACGTTTTCCGGACGACAGTACCCCATGATCGAACTCAGCCTGATCGGCATGGGCATGGGCAACCCGGATCACATTACTCGCCAAGGCGTGGCTGCTCTGAACGCTGCTGACCTAATCCTGGTGCCGCGCAAAGGCGCAGACAAGGCAGACTTGGCGGACGTGCGCAGCCAACTGTGCAAAGAGCTGCTCACCAACCCGGCGACACGCATGGTGCCATTTGACATGCCGGTGCGCGACAGCGCCGACCCAGACTACCAAGGCGGAGTTAACCGCTGGCACGATGCGATTGCCCTGCTTTGGCTGGCAGCCATCAAAACCCACCTACCCCAGGGCGGCCGCTTGGCACTGCTAGTGTGGGGCGATCCGTCGCTGTATGACAGCACGCTGCGCATTGCCGCGCGCTTAGGCCAGCAGTTGCCCTTGCGCGTCTCGGTCGTGCCTGGCATTACCGCCTTACAAGCGCTGACAGCGGCCCATGCCATGGCACTGAATGAAATCAACGCCCCAGTCGTCATCACCACCGGACGCCACTTGCGCGACCACGGCTGGCCGCCACAAGCCAGCACGGTGGCGGTGATGCTGGACGGGCAGTGCAGCTTTCAGCACATGTCACCTGAGGGCATCACCATCTGGTGGGGCGCGTATCTCGGCATGCCACAGCAAATTTGCATCAGCGGCCCGTTGGCCGAGGTTAGCGGGCAAATTCTTGCGCAGCGTGAGGCTGCGCGGGCGGCCCATGGCTGGATCATGGACACCTATCTGTTACGCAAGAGTTCAGTGTCGATTAACTGAGGGCGGTGGTTGGTACGCCGCTCCATGACAGCGCTGTCTGAGGCATTTGAATGGCTCGTGCGCCATCGTTCAGCGCACGTATGAGGCATAGCAACCGTCTCAAAAAGGTGCGCAACCTGCAACCTGCACGCTGGACTCGCCAGGCGAAGGCGCACGTTGGTAAGCCGCGCCCCAGCGCTCGGCCAGCGTCGCGCAACGCCCCAGGGCGCGCTTGCGCTCTTCAAAATCAACCACGACCACATTGACAGCACCCACGGGCGCCGCTGGTATTTCAAGCGTGCGGCCATCGGTTAACAACCACAACCAGCTTGCCTGTGGCGTCGTCATACCCCGGTGCTGGGCGTGCGCCAGCAGCTGGTTGGCATGTTCCAGCGCCTGGGCCAAGGGGGTTCCACCACCGCCGGCGCATTGCAAAACGCGAACTGCCGCCGCGCGGCGCGCTGGTCCTGGCGCCAACAGCAGTTCCACCCCTGCACCGCCAAATACCAGCAAACCTACCTGATCACCCGCACGCGCAGCCTGCTCAATCAAGCGTGCCGCATACCCCTTGGCCAAAGCCAGACGCCCACCTTGGCGCATGGAGCCCGAGGTGTCCAACAACAGCAAATGCAGGCGCACAGGTGCAACCACTGCTGTACGGTGGCGCAGGTGAATGCGTTGCAAAGGCTGCGCGCCCTTGGCGAGCAAGGTCGGCAGCCACGCCACACGGCCGCCAGCACTGGCCTGCTGAACCTCAGAACCTGAGTTCACCGCCGGCTTTTGCCACCGCCCGCCGCTGCGCCCCCCGCCGGGGTTGCGGCTGGGGTGGCTCAGGCTTTTTTTGCAGGCCACCCCGCCACAGTGTGTACCCGAGTCGTGGCCACGGGTTGGGGTGGCAGCGCGCCCCAGTCCCCTCGCGGCTGGGGCGTTGCGCTGGATGGAGAGCCAGAGGAATCGCTCTGTTTTTCGCTGGGCGCGCGTGGCGGTGAGGGCTTGGCCGCACCGTCAGGGCCGGAAGCTTGGTGCGGGGCGCCACCGCCGCTGCTTGCATCCGTGCGACGGTGCGCCAAGGCCAACTCTGCGACCACATCCACATCCTCCACCGTCACCGCCTGGCGCCCTTGCAAGGCCGCCCAGGCGCGAGCCGCGCGCAGCATGACCAAATCTGCGCGCACACCGTCCACGCCTGCGGAAAGTGCCCATTGCGCAGCACGGGCCAGCACTGCGTCAGACCACGCCAGCCGTGGCAAGGCCGCGCGCGCGGTGGCCACTTGCACGGCCAAGTTCTGCAACGCCTCGGCATGGCTGGCGTGCAGGGCCTGCGGCGCGTCGTCAAAGGCCAAACGCACTTGCAAAATCGCTTGGCGCTCAGTGGGGTCACGCTGGTTCTCCAGCGCCACCAACAGGCCAAAGCGGTCCAGCAATTGCGGGCGCAACTCGCCCTCTTCGGGATTCATGGTGCCGACCAGCACAAAGCGCGCCGCATGTTGTTGCGAGATGCCGTCGCGCTCCACGGTATTGACGCCACTGGCAGCCACGTCGAGCAGGGCATCCACCAGCGCATCCGGCAACAGATTGACCTCATCCACATACAACACCCCGTGGTGCGCGCGCGCCACCAGCCCCGGGGCCAACCGGAGCTGGCCATCGCGCAGCACGTCCTCCACATTCAGCGTGCCGACGAGTTGCTCCAGACTGGCGGCCAGCGGCAGGGTCACAAACGGCGCCTGCGGCAGCAAGTCCGCCAGCGCGCGGGCCGCGGTAGATTTGGCCGTGCCCCGGGGGCCGCTGATCAACACACCGCCAATGCCGGGGTCGATGGCGACCAGCAGCAAAGCGCGTTGCAGCGTCTGCTGGCCAACGAGCGCGGTAAAGGGAAACACCTTTGGCCGGGTGGCCATCAACTCGGTCATGGGGCAATATCCTTGTTCAAGAAAGTCATATCTTCGCAAGATTCCAGCTGCTGCTCCAAGGCCAACAAATGGTCTTCAATTCGGGGGCGGTGGTCGCCAGGCTCGGCCCACAAGCCGCGGCGCATGGCCTCCAGCAGGCGCTCGCCAATGCCGCGCAGCGCCTGCGGATTGTGCTGCTGCAAAAACGCCCGCGTGTCGCCGTCGTGGACATAGGCATCGGCGAGCAACGCGTATTGGTGGTCGCCCACCACGCCGGTGGTGGCATCAAACGCAAACAAGTAATCCACCGTCGCAGCGATCTCAAAAGCGCCCTTGTAGCCGTGGCGCTTCATGCCGTCCAGCCACTTGGGGTTGACCGCGCGCGACCGCACCACGCGCGCCACTTCCTCGCCCAAGGTACGAATGCGCGGCGCACCGGGGACGCTGAAGTCGCCGTGGTACAGCGCCGCTGGGAGACCCGAGAGATGCTCCACCGCTGCTGCCATGCCGCCCTGGAACTGGTAGTAGTCGTCCGAATCCAGGATGTCGTGCTCGCGGTTGTCCTGGTTCTGCAACACCGCGTCGACGCTCGCCAGGCGTTGCTCGAACGCACCACGCGCCGCGCTGCCGTGTTCGTCTTGCCCATAGGCAAAGGCACCGGCGCGCAGGTAGGCCTGGGCCAGATCGCCGCTATCGGTCCAGTTACCACTGCCTATCAGCTCTTGCAGACCGGCGCCATAACCGCCAGGGCGCGGGCCGAACACACGCCAGGTGGACGCACGCTGCGCCTCGGTCTCGCCTACCCCGTCTGCCTGGGCCTGCGCCGTCTCGCGCAGCACGCGGGCGCGAATCGGATTCACTGAATCTGGCTCGTCTTCTTCCGATATTGCGGCCACGGCGCGCACAGCGGTGTCGAACAGATCGATCACATTGGGAAAGGCATCGCGAAAGAAGCCAGAGACACGCAGCGTCACGTCAATGCGCGGGCGGTTCTTTAGTGTCATCGGCAGGATTTCAACATCGACCACGCGGGTGCTGCCTGCCGCCCACTTGGGCCGCACGCCCAACAGCGAAAACGCCTGCCCAATGTCTTCGCCACCGGTGCGCATGGTGCTGGTGCCCCACACCGACAAGCCGACCGATTGCGGATAGTTGCCATGGTCTTGCAAATGGCGCTCCACCAAGCGGTCGGCCGCTTTGGCACCCATCAAGTAGGCGGTGGGGGTCGGCACCGCCCGCGTGTCCACACTGTAGAAGTTGCGCCCGGTGGGCAGCACATCAGGCCGCCCACGGGTGGGTGCGCCGCTGGGGCCTGGCGGCACAAAGCAGCCCGAGAGGCCGCGCAGCAGTTGCGCCATTTCGTTGGGGCCACAGGCGTCCAAGCGAGGGCGCAAGGTTTGGCAGATGCGCTGCAACACCGGTGCCGAGCAGGGCCAAGTCAAAGCATCCAACGCATGGCCATATTCCAGCGTCGAACTCACCAGTTGCGCGGCCAGCAACTCCAGCCGTTCACGCGTGTGCCCGGCGTGGCGCCAGGGCTGGTCACTGAGTTGCTGCAGCTCGTCGGGTCGTGGCCCCTGCCAGGGCAGCGCCCATTCGGGACTGAGCGGATCAAAGCCCAGAACGGTGGATAAGCCCAAGTCTTGCGCTAAAACCGCCAACAAACTCCCTTGGCCTGGGCCTCTACCACCCGGAAAACGGGCCAGCGCTACCAAGGTATCGGTACGCTGGCGGCCCTGCGGTGAGCAGCCCAGAATGTGCAGGCCATCGCGAATCTGCGACTCCTTAATTTCGCACAGGTAGGCGTCCAGGCGAAGCAGCAGCGCTTCGCGGGCGGCATCGTCTGCCGGTTTCTCAAAGCCCAGCTCCCGGTGCAAGCTGTTTGCCAACACGCCCTCCAGAATGCTGACGCGCAGCAGCTTGGCACGGCGCGGGTCCAGCGACAAGGCCTCGTAATACTCGTCCATTTGCCGCTCCAGCGCCTGCAGCGGGCCATAGGTTTCAGCACGGCTCATGGCGGGCATCAGGTGGTCGATGATGACCGCCTGCGTGCGCCGTTTGGCCTGGCTGCCTTCACCGGGGTCATTGACGATAAAGGGGTACAGGTGTGGCAGCGGGCCCAGAATGGCATCAGGCCAGCAGGCCGCGCCCAACGCCACACTTTTGCCGGGCAACCATTCAAGATTGCCGTGCTTGCCGACGTGCACCACCGCGTCTACGGCAAAGTCGCGGCGCAGCCAAAAGTAAAACGCCAGGTAGTTGTGCGTGGGCACCAAATCGGCATCGTGGTAGGTGGCCACCAAGTCCAGGTCCCGACCGCGCGCGGGCTGATTGCCCACGAAAACGTTGCCATAGCGCTGGCCCGACACCATGAAACGGCCTGCGCGCACCATCGTGTCCTGCTCGGGCAAACCCCATAAGGCATTCACCGCCGCCTGGCTCTCGGCGGGCAAAGTGTGAAAGTCAGCCAAGTAATCGACTATGGCCAGGCTTTGGCCGGCGGGACGAGCGCCGTTGGCGTCTAGGTTGTTGGTCACGCCGCGCACCAGTTCCGCCATGAGGGCGTCACTGTTTTCGGGCAGAGTGCCGGTGGCATAGCCGGTATCGCGCAAAGCTTGCAAAATCAGCACAGTGGAGGCCGGTGTGTCCAGCCCAACGCCATTGGCCAGACGGGAATCGTCATTCGGGTAGTTGGCAAGAATCAGCGCCACGCGTTTGGCGGCGTTGGGTTTGTCGCGCAGCACACACCAGCGGCGCGCTAGCTCGGCGACAAAAGCAATGCGCTCGGGCTCGGGTTCGTAGCGCACGACGTCGACCTCAGCGCGCTCGCAGCGCCATGCCAGCGCTTTGAAGCTGATGGCTCGGGTGCCAATGCGGCCATCAACCTCGGGCAACACCACCTGCATGGCCAAGTCGCGCGGTGCCAAGCCATGCGGGTCGGCCTGCCATTGCTCGTGCGAGCAACCCGCGGTGATGAGCTGCAGCACCGGCGCATCGCCTGCAATGCGGTTGGCAAGTGACGCCGATGGCAGGCCCGGCGCATCGTCATCGCCGCCAAGCGCTGCCACGGCAAAACTGGTGGCATTCAAGACTACCGCCACACGGTGCTGCGCCGCCACCTGTTGCAGCAAGGCAAAGCTGGCCGAATTCTTCAGTGAATCCACCGCCACCGCCACGCCATTGACACCCACCTGACTCAATGCAGCCAACATGGCGTCAAAGAGCCCGGTGTTGCCGGACTCATAGTGCGCACGGTAAAACACCAGCAAGGCCACCGGCGCACCGGACAGCCAAGCGGCCTGGTCAAGTTGCGGCTGGTACACCAGCGCGGGCGGCAACACCACCGCCGCTACCGGGCGCGCGCCCAGACCAAAAACCGTATGGCCGATAAACTGAAAGAAGTTACGCGCGTTGTCGCGTCCCCCCTCGCGCAGGCAACGCCACAAGTGGCGGCTGTCGTCTTGCGGCGCGGTGCTGCGGATGAGCAACTGCGGGTCTTCGGAAAAATCCCCGGAGAACATGGCCAGCCACTGCCCACGCTCCTGCGCCCTTTCCATGGCCTGTTCCACGACATAGGCCCAATCACTGGGCGCGCCCAAGTGGTCGATGATGACCACGCGGGCGTGGCGCAGCACCTCATCCACATACAGGTCCATGCTGGCGGGCTGGCGCAGCCACATCAGATTCGCCAGGCGCACCGTGGGGAAGCTGGCACCCAGGCTGGCGACCGCATCGGCCAATAGCGACAGGGTGGTGTCAGCCGCACTCAGCACCACGATGTCGCCGGGGGTTTGCGCCACCCGCACCACGCCCAGACCATCGTCTTCGACGTAGCCGCCGGGGCGGGTGGCGAGCAGATGCATGGCGGGCTTAGCTCACTGCCAATCCGTTCTGACTTCCTTAGGCCGTGGCTGGAACAGCCTGCATTGCGGCCTGCAGCTCGCCTTGCAGCTGGGCGGCGTCAAGGTGACCGCCAATGAGCACCAGCCGTGTAAGGCGGGGCTCGTCGCTACGCCAGGCGCGGTCAAAGTAGGCGTCAAAACGCTGGCCCACGCCCTGCGCCACCAAGCGCATGGCCGCACCGGGCAGCGCGACAAAACCTTTCACTCGGTAGATTTCATGGCGCGTCACCAGGCTGGCCAGCGCGCGCAGCAGTTGCGCGCGGTCGGCCACGTCCAGCCCCACGCAAACCGAATCAAAGGCATCGTGGTTGTGGTCTTCTTCCTCGTCGTGGTGCGTCTTGCGCTGGTCGATCACGTCTTGCACGGCCTGCTCCAGCCCGAGCAAAACTTCTGCTGCTACGCGGCCATGCTGTGCGTGCACCAGCTTCACACCGGCCCGGGTTTTAAGGCGGATAGCGGCTTCTACGCGGGCCAAGTCAGCGGCGTCCATGCCATCGGTCTTGTGCACGATGACCAAGTCGGCCGTGGCCAACTGGTCTTCAAATAGCTCGTGCAAAGGTGAGTCATGGTCCAGGTTCTCGTCGGCGCGTCGCTGAGCGTCAACCGCTACAGGGTCGTCGGCAAAGTCACCGGCGGCCACGGCAGGCGCGTCCACCACAGTAATCACCGCATCCACCGTGAAGGCATTGCGCAGCGCGGGCCACTGAAAGGCCTGCACCAACGGCTTGGGCAGTGCCAGCCCCGAGGTCTCAATCACCAGGTAGTCGATCTGATCCCGGCGTGCAGCCAGTTGCTCCATCACCGGAGCAAACTCTTCCTGCACCGTGCAGCACAGGCAGCCGTTGGCCAGCTCGAACAACTGGCCAGTCTCTTGACCTTCTTCATCGCAGCCAATGCCGCAGCCGCGCAGCAGTTCGCCGTCGATGCCCAGTTCGCCAAACTCGTTAACGATGACGGCAATGCGCCGGCCCTGGGCGTTGGTCAGCAGGTGGCGCAACAGCGTGGTTTTGCCACTGCCCAAAAAGCCGGTCACGATGGTGGCGGGGATTTTGCGGGTTTGCATGGGAGATCCTTTTGAAGTCGAACGCAATGAAAGGGTGAGTCAAGGGGCATTGCACTCAGGCGGGCCATGGCGCTTGGCGCGCCATACCGCTCTTGCGGCAACGCATAGTTGCCAATGGCTTTGCCGACGTCGTCGCACTCGGCAGGGGCCGGGTTGGGTCTGGCACGTCTAGGGTGCTCAGACGCTCAGGCACCGCGACCTGTCGGTGCCAGGGGTATGCGTTATCAGGCCGCGCTGTAAAGGCGTTTGTCCACAGCCACACTGCCCCGCAAGCGATGCATCATCTTGGCCAGGGCCAACACACCCAGGTCAATCAGCGGTTCAGCCAGCACGATGGTCATGTAAGCCGCACCAAAACTGGCCGCGCTGGCCAGGTTCTCGGCACCCACACCTTGGCCATACAGCGCCCAAAAGCCGACCCACACCACAATGCCACCCTGGTAAGCCACCGACAGTTTGAACGCCTGGGCGTAGCTGATGTCGACATACGCGGTGCTCTTGGGGATGATCTTTCCAGCCAGCGCGGCGGTGGCAAACAGCGGCACCAGCAGCGTGGTGACATTCATGCCGTACTGCGGCAAGTCGAGGGGCGCGAAAAACAGACCCTGAACCAACAGCCCAACGGCCAGACCAATGGCTGCAGGCGCGACACCAAAGATCAGCAACAAAGTGGTGCCAAGAATCAGATGCACCTCGGAAACACCCACGGGCTGGTGCGGCAGCACTTCAAAAAAGCAGAACACCAAGGCAGTGGCCATGGCGGATCGCAGCAGCAAGGCTATCAGGCCATCACCTTGAACGGTGTCCACGGACAACTTGGCGGCATAACCGAGCGCTCCCGCAGCGCTCGCGTAACTGAGGAAAATCTTGGTGCCTTCTACAAGGCCAGGTTCGATATGCATGGTGTCACTCCTGAAAAATAGAGGTTTGAGAAACAGATCAAACGGAAAAAAAAATTGGGGTCGCAGCGGTTGTGCACCTCCTGACGCAGGCGCAGCAACACTTGCCATGTCGACCCGAAAGGACGAGCGCAAGTGTGCGAATTCATCAACGCGAGCGGCACCATGAAGCGGGCTGACCTGAGCGGTCAGCGCGACGGCGCGACGGCGCGGTCAACCCGCATGCTGATCCCGCAATGCCGTGGCAGTGCGGGACCAGCGCGCAAGAGAGAAGTCATGGGGCAAAGGACAAGAAAAGCGCGCACCAAAGCCAATGGCCTGGAGAAGCCGCGCGCAAAAGAGGTGCGATGAGTCATAAGAGGATGAACCGGCAAACAACTCTCACTGACGTCCCCGACAGTGCTTGAGCATCACGGTTGCATGCAAGCATGCAGCCACCTTGTTGGCCGGTATCCGGGCTGGTGGATGCAACCTCCATCGCCTTCCCAAGTGTCTATACAGAACACTCAGTGGCCTTGATGGGAGCTAAATCTAGAAGATTCGTCCACTTACCGTTGCGGGGGCAGCGCAGGTTAGGTTGGCTGTTGTCAGCGAGACCCTCCTGCTTCCCGTTGAACTGCGCCGTGTGAACCACGCCGCGAGCACCAACGGCGTGATTCTAATGGCAGATTTAGGCCGATTGAGACACTCATGCGTTCAATCGGGAGTTGTCAAAGCCGCCTTGGAGCATGACGCAATGCTATTTATTAGATAGCTATTAGCGCTTTTAAATTAAGGGCTAGAGCACTAAAACATCAACTTCTTCGTCCGCCAGGGGCTCCAGCACACGCAGCTGCTGCGCCAGCACGGCCAGCGTGGCCTCAGACGCATCCTGTGCGCCAGCTTGGCGCGCCAGAATGCGCTCGCGCAGTTGCTCCGGCGTGGCCTGCGGTGCCAGGATGGCAAAGTCAGCGCTCAGCTCTGCAGCCAAGGCCGCAAACGCATCGCGGTCGCCACGCTGCAAAAAGGCGGCATCGACCAGCACCGACCAGCCCGCGCCCAGTAACTGCCGCGCCTGCTGTTGCAGATGGGTATAGGTCTGACTGTGCGCCTGCGGCCCGTAGATACCGCTCGCCAAACCGGAACCGCTGTTTGCCAGCGGTTCCAAGCCGAACAACCGCTTGCGCTGCACATCAGAGCGCAGGCGGATGGTGGGTGCCCGTGTGTCGCTTTGCAGCAGACCATTGCTGGCCCAGGTTTTGCCGCTGCCTGTCAGCCCGTGGGTGATGCTGAGTTGCAGCCGCTGCGGCGCGGCTAAACATTCTGCCAGGCTGATGGCGGCCAAGACCTCAGCATCGTCAGCATCGTCAGCATCGTCAGCATCGTCAGCATCGTCAGCATCGTCAGCATCGTCAGCAGTATCAGCAGCGTCGGCATGCGTCTGCTGGCTGCGGATGGCCGCCACCTTGGCGCGCACCAGGCAACGGTAGACCGCATAAAAACGCAGCAGCGCAGCAGCCTCATAGTCACCGCTGTGGCTCCAGACTTCGTTGACAAACCAGTTGGCCAAACCGTTGCGGCCATGCGCCAGCAGGTCGGCGTAGGTGAAAGCGATGTCGCTGGTGACATCAATCCAGCGCAATTCGGGGCTGAACTCAAGGCAGTCAAACATCCGCACCTGGCCATTCAGCAGCACCAGATTGGCCAGGTGCAGGTCGCCGTGGCACTCACGCACCCAGCCACTGTGCTGGCGGGTTTGCATGAGGCTGGCCAGTTGCTCTGCCTGCTTCTCAGTCCAGCGCTGCAGCGCCAGCAAGCGCGTCTGCACTTTTGCGCCGGAACACAGGCGCAGTAAATCGGTGAAATTGTCCTGCGCTTGGGTGGTCACCAGCTCGGCGCAGCCATAAGGTGACCCGGGCGGTGCCACCGCGGCAGACTGGTGAAAAGCCACCAGCGTCTGCGCCAGGCCGCTCAAGTGTGCGGGCACCAGCTCACCTTGCTCGCAAACATGGTCTAGCCGCGCAGCCTCGTCAAAGCGGCGCATTTTCACAGCCCACTCCAGCGGCTCGCCCGAACCACCGAATTGCGGGCCTGCGGGCCCGGCGGTGATGGGCACGACGTCCAGATAAATGTCAGGCGCAAAGCGCTGGTTAAGCCACAACTCGTCACAGCACAAAGCGTGGCGCAGCGCCAGCGTGCTGAAGTCCAGAAAAGGCAGCTTCAGCGGCTTCTTGATCTTGTGGGCAAAGTCACCAGCCAGCAACACCCATGAGATGTGGGTTTGCACCAAGCTCACTTGCGCCACGCTATGGGCGTAAGCCTGTGGCGAGAGCAGCGCGGCGATCAGGTCAGGCAAGTCTTCTTTCATAGAGCCCATCATGCCAGACCGGTCGCCACACTACGACTGCCCGCAACCACGCCAAATCAGGCCAAGTTACGCCAAGTCACGCAATGTCAAGTCATGTCAAACCCCAGCGTTTGGCGACGTGTCCTTGGCCGCGCGGTGGGCTGCGACAATGCCGCACCTTTTGACTAACACTTCTCCCAACAATATGTTTCAATCCACGCACCTTACGGGGCGAATTTGGAAGAGGTTACCCCTCTCCCAAATGAATTCTGT
This sequence comes from Rhodoferax antarcticus ANT.BR, assembly GCF_001938565.1. Classification (GTDB taxonomy): domain Bacteria; phylum Pseudomonadota; class Gammaproteobacteria; order Burkholderiales; family Burkholderiaceae_C; genus Rhodoferax; species Rhodoferax antarcticus. The sequence goes on along the minus strand of NZ_MSYM01000009.1, from coordinate 53,880 downwards.
CCCCCTGAAGGGGGAGGTTTCAAACCAGGATCAGTTTTTGATGAAAACTGCTATTCGCCGCACAGCTTTTGTCGCCCTGCTCAGCACCTTCTCCGCGGCCTGGGCCGCTGATGCCACACTGGACGCGGCGGCCAAAGAGCCTGGCGCCGTCGTCACCGCCACCGGTCTGGTCTACCGCTCGCTTACCGAGGGAACCGGCGCCAGCCCCAAAGCAGCCGATGTGGTCAAGGTCAATTACCGTGGCACCTTCCCGGACGGGCGCGAATTTGACAGCTCGTACAAGCGCAACCAAGCCATCGAATTCCCGCTGGGCAACGTGATCCCTTGCTGGACCGAGGGCGTGCAGCGCATGAAAGTGGGCGGCAAAGCCAAGCTGACTTGCCCCGGCAAGATTGCCTACGGCGCACGCGGTATGGGCGGCGCGATTGCGCCCAATGCGACGCTGCTGTTTGAGGTGGAGTTGCTGGGCATCAACGGCAAGTAAACCTGCGGCTGCTGCCCCTGACCCTGCCGAAAAAGCTGGCAGCCAACGTGGCGCAGAAACGCACCATTGCGTAAAACGCCTCAAAGCGCGAGCTACCAAAACGCCGGCGACTCACACCAGCAGCGGCACTTCCTGCATGGCTTCGATCTGCTCGTGCAGCATCTGCACCTGGCCGGTCCAGTAATCACTCGACCCAAACCACGGGAAGTTGATGGCAAAAATCGGGTCGCTCCAGCGCCGCGCCAGCCAGGCGCTGTAATGGATCAGGCGCAAGGTGCGCAGCGGCTCAATCAGCGCCAGCTCACGCCGGTCAAACCGGCGAAATTGTTCGTAACCATCCACCAGCGCCCCCAATTGCCGGGTGCGCTGCTGGCGGTCGCCGCTGAGCAGCATCCACAGGTCTTGCACTGCCGGGCCCATGCGTGCGTCGTCCAGGTCCACAAAGTGCGGCCCCGGCAAGCTGCTGGCAGGCGCTTCCAGCGGGGTCCACAAGATGTTGCCCGGATGGCAGTCGCCATGCAGGCGCAGGCTGCGCAAGGCGTCTGTGGGCTGCTCGTCGTCCGTCTCATCATCTCGCGCCAAAGGTTTTAAGCCTTTTAGCCCTGTAGCCCTCATGCATAAAGCGCTGGTAGCTATCAAATCAAGTGCAACTGCAGAGGCCTTTTCCCAGGCAGATTGCACGTCCAACGGCACTTTGTCGTGCGCTAGCAGCCATTCGCGCGAGTCGATACCAAAGGTTTGTACATCCAGCGCCGGGCGCACGGCAAACGGTTTGCCCTCGCCCACGGTGTGGATGCGCGCCAGAAAGCGGCCCACCCATTCCAGCACGTCGGGGTCGTCGAGCTCAGGCGCGCGGCCGCCCCGGCTGGGGCTGACGCTGAAGGCAAAGCCGCCAAAGTGGTGCAGCGTTTGACCCTGCACCAGCAGCGGCCCCACCATCGGAATTTCGGCGGCCATCAGCTCTGCCGCAAAGGCGTGCTCTTCCAGAATCTGCACCTCGCTCCAGCGGCCAGGGCGGTAAAACTTGGCCACCACCACGCTGCTGTCCTCCAGGTGCAACTGGTAGACGCGGTTTTCATAAGAGCTAAGGGCCATCTGGCGGCCATCGCCATACAAGCCGATGCTGGCTAGCGCGTCCTGCACCACGTCGGGCGTCAGGGCCTGATAGGGGTGGCCAGCGGCGGTGCTGACTGGCATGGAGAGGGGTGGGAGATGCGTTTTCACGCCTGCATCATGCCCGAAAGCGGCACCGCTGCGCCAGCTTTGGGGTCAGCCTCTAAACCCACAGTTGCTTTTGCGATAACCTGAACCCACGGCCATTCCTCTGACGCTAAAACCAGACTCAGTATGTGCCGGGAGATATTTCATGTTTGACTACCTCATCATCGGCGCCGGCTCTGCGGGTTGTGTGCTGGCCGCGCGCCTGACCGAAGACCCCAACATCACCGTGGCACTGCTGGAGGCCGGGCCACCCGACAGCAGCGTGCTGATCCACTGCCCGGCGGGCCTGGCGGTGCTGGCCAAGTTCAGCCTGGCCGGCTGGGGCCTGAACACCACCCCGCAACCCGGCTTGAACGGGCGCAGCGGCTACCAGCCGCGCGGCAAGGTGCTGGGCGGCTCCAGTTCGATCAACGCCATGTGTTACATCCGTGGCCAGCAGCAGGATTACGACCATTGGGCGGCGCTGGGCAACCCCGGCTGGGCTTGGAATGATGTGCTGCCGTATTTCAAGAAGTCCGAGCACAACGAGCGCGGCGCGGACGACCTGCATGGCAGCGGTGGTCCGCTGAACGTGGCCGATCTGCACAGCCCCAACCCCTTTGGCTTGCGTTTTGTGCAAGCCGGTGCGCAGGCGGGTCACACCATCAACCCGGATTTCAACGGTGCGCAGCAAGAAGGCGTCGGCCTGTACCAGGTGACCCACAAAAACGGTGAGCGCTGCAGCGCCGCCAAGGCCTACTTGACGCCGATGCTGTCACGCCCAAACCTGAAAGTGTTTACCGGCGCGCACACCACGCGCATCTTGCTGAAGAAAAGACGCGCTGTGGGCGTGGAGTTTGAGCACGAAGGCCAGCTCAAACAGCTCAATTGCCTGCGCGAGGTGCTGTTGTGCGCCGGGGCCATTGAGTCGCCCCACCTGCTGATGCTCTCGGGCATTGGCCCGCACGCGCATCTGGTCGAAAACGGCATTGCCACCCTGCACGACCTGCCCGGTGTCGGCCAGAACCTGCATGACCACCCCGACGTGGTGCAGGTGGTCCATGTGCCGGCCAATACCGAGCTGTTTGGCCTGTCGGTGGCGGGTGGCATCAACACGCTCAAAGGGGCGGTGCAATGGCGTCAGCACCGCACCGGCATGCTCACCACTAACTTTGCCGAGGCCGGGGGCTTCATCAAAAGCCAGCCAGATGAGGCCACGCCAGACCTGCAATTGCACTTTGTGATTGGCAAGCTCATCAACCACGGCCGCACCCTTACCCGGGGGCATGGTTTTTCTTGCCACGTCTGCCTGCTGCGCCCGCGCAGCCGGGGCAGCGTCAAGCTGGCCAGCAAAGACCCGAAAGTGCTGCCGCTGGTCGACCCGAACTTCTTGAGCGACCGCGACGACGTGGACCGCATGGTGCGCGGCTTCAAACTGATGCGCCAGATCCTGCAGCAGCCCGCGCTGGCCAAATTTGGCGGGCGTGAGCTGCCCGCCACCGCTGGTGCGCAGACCGACGAGCAGATCGAGCAAGTGATCCGCAACTACGCCGACACCATTTACCACCCGGTGGGCACCTGCCGCATGGGCCCGGGCGAGCTTGACGTGGTCGATGCCCAACTGCGCGTGCATGGCCTGCAGGGCTTGCGGGTGGTGGATGCGTCCATCATGCCTAACGTGGTCAGCGGCAACACCAATGCGCCGGTGATGATGATTGCCGAGAAAGTCGCGGACCTGATCAAGGCGGATCAGGCTCTGTCGATTTAAGACAAATAGGCCTCTAGCCCTTTTGTAATAAGCGCCAGAAGCTACGTTATATATAGCATCCGATGCGCCGCTGTGCGGCGGCTGCGGGTTTGGACTGATAACGGTCAGCCGCTAACATCACCCCACCGCCACACCTTGCCTGATAAGACCATGATTCATTGGGACGCCCACATGTGCTTGGCGCTGCATCCGCAGGCCAGTTTTGCACCGATAGACCAACTGCGCGCCTGCGGGCTGAACCATGTATCGATCAACGTCGGCATGGACATGAACCCGGTGGCGCAGATCATGGCGGTGATGGCCGGTTACCGCGCCACCATCGCCGCGCACCCGGATAAATATGTGCAGGTCAATTCCGTCGCCGACATTTACCGTGCCAAAGCTGGCGGGCAGATCAGCATAGCTTTTGACCTGGAAGGCGCCCTGCCGCTGCTGGAGCGACCCGACATGGTGGCGCTGTACGCCCAGTTGGGTGTGCGCCAAATCCACTTCGCCTACAACCGCAACAACCCCGTGGCCGACGGCTGCCACGACGTGGTGCGCGGCCTAACCCCTTTGGGGCGGCGCATGGTGGCAGCGGTGAACGCCGCCGGGCTGCTGATGGACTGCTCGCACACCGGGCGCGCCTGCACTCTGGAAATCATGGCCGAATCAAGTCAGCCAGTGATCTTCAGCCACGCCAACCCACTAACGCTGGTGGAACATGGCCGCAACATCACCGACGAACAGATACGCACCTGCGCGGCCACTGGCGGCGTGGTGTGTATCTCGGGCGTGTCAGGCTTTCTGGGGGTGGCGCAACCAACTGCCGCCGACGTGGCGCGGCATGTAGCCTATGTGGCTGACCTGGTGGGCGTTGAGCATGTCGGCATCGGTCTGGATAACGGGTTTTTGCAGCCCGAGCTGGACGACACGCCGCCCGGCGACTTTGATGCGGGCTACTGGTGGCCGCCCTCCGCTGGCTATGGCAACGCCATTGCCGACATGCGCTATGCGCCCATTGACACCTGGCAGCAGTTGCCGCAGGCCCTGCAGGCCGTGGGCCTGAGCGCCGAAGAGACAGACAGCGTGCTGGGCGGAAATATGTTGCGTGTAGCCACCAAGGTATGGCACGGCCAACCCGCCTGATGCCATATAAATGGGTCAAACTCAGCAATAAAGTTGCCAGGATTTGCTAGCGTGTTATGGGGGAAAAGAGTGTCGAAAAACTTCCGTAGGAGCCTGTATGTCACTGGAATGGTGTGAACAATTAAGTGTCGGCAATGACCTGATTGATGTCGATCACAAACACCTGATCGGTCTGGTCAACCGTGCCGAGCAAAGCCTGAAATCCCGCAACAGGGTCGACCTAGACAGTGTGCTGCAAGATCTGGCGAGCTACGCCAGGATCCATTTCGCGCGAGAGGAGCTGGTGGCCAAAGCGGCTGGTTTTCCCGATTCCGACAAGATGCATATCTCCCATGAAGCCCTGCTGGTCAAGTACGCGCAGGTCAAGGAGGAACTCGACAGCAACGGCCAGCACCATCATCCCTGCAGGCACTGCCCCACCAGCGCGGTCCAGACCGATCGAAACGCCCAACACCAGCCGCACATCGGATCGTAAACATGCAGCAGCTCAGCGCGCATGGCGCTCACCCCTGAAACCGCTTGCGGGTGAGCGCCAGCGCTAGCCAAAAACCGCCCACCGTATAGGTCGTCAGAACCAGCAGGGGCCGTAGCCAATCGGTAGGCCACTGGTCCATGAACATCGGTCGCACCAGCGCCACGGCGTTGGTCAATGGCAGCCATTGCGAGATGGCGCGCACCAAGGGCGGCAGTTGCTCCAGCGGAAAGAAGATACCGCTCAGGAACATCATGGGGGTGAGAAACAACGTGAAGTAGTAGGTGAAAAAGTCATACCCTTTGGCCAGTGCATTGAAGATCAGCGCCAAACAACTAAAGGTGATGCCCACGCCCAGCAGCACCGGCCAGGCGATTAGCAGCTTGGGGCTGTAGCTGATACCCAAAGCCAGCATCACGCCCAGAATCGCCGTCACCGTGAAGATCGCCTTGAAGGCGGCCCACAGCATTTCGGCCAGCACAATACTGTCCAAGTTGATCGGCGCGTTCATGATGCCGTCCCAGGTTTTCTGCACATGCATGCGGCTGAACGCAGAGTACAGCGCCTCAAAACTCGCCGCGTTCATCGCGCTCATGCAAATGCTGCCGCTGGCGAGGAACAGGATGTAGGGCACCTCAATACCGTCCACCTTGATTTTGCCGACCAGCGCGCCCATGCCGTAGCCAAAGGCCAGCAGCCACATTAGCGGCTCGGCAATGTTGCCGACCAGGCTGGGAATGGCCAGCTTGCGCCAAACCAGCAGGTTGCGCAAAAACACCGGCCACCAGCGCATGGACAACTCCGGCGCCCGCCAGACCGACAGAACTTGATAGCCTTTTTGGCCTGTAGCCCCTTGATCTTCAGAGGTAGTAGCTATGGTTTGCATAGTATTAGCCTTCTTCCCGAATCTGCCGACCGGTGAGTTTAAGGAACAAGTCTTCCAGGTTGGCGGGCCGGTGCAGCGTGCGCAGGTCGGGGTACGCGTCCAGCGCATCCAACATTGGCTGGGCGGCGGCGGTGTAAAAAAATACCGTCTCACCACTGATCTCGATGCGCGCGGCCAGCGCCGCCAGGGGCGAATCCACCAGCGCCAGTGCGCCGCGGCCATAAACCTCCACCACATCAGACTCCAGATGCTGGCGAATCAGGTCGCGCGGGCGACCCTCGGCAATTTTCTTGCCATGGTCCAGCACCAGCAGGCGACTGCACAGGCGCTCGGCCTCGTCCATAAAGTGTGTTGTCAGCAAAATCGACTTGCCCTGCTGCAGCAACTGTTGCAGGCGCTCCCACATCAGGTGGCGCGCTTGCGGGTCCAGCCCGGTGGTGGGTTCGTCCAGCAGCAGCAGGCGCGGGTTGTTGACCAGTGCGCGCGCCAGGCTCAAGCGCCGCTTCATGCCGCCCGACAGCTCCCCTGGTTTGGCCTTGGCCTTGGCGGTCAGAGAAGCGAATTCAAGCAGACTCGGCACGCGCTCGCGGATCTGCGCGTCTTTCATGCCAAAGTAGCGGCCATACACCAACAGGTTTTCCGCGCAACTGAAGTCGGGGTCGAGCGTATCGATCTGGCTGACCACGCCAAGCTGCGCCTTGATGGCCAGTGCATCGCGCGGCATTTGCAGGCCAAACGCGGTGACCGTGCCCGCATCGGGCACGGTCAGGCCCAGGCACATGCGGATGGTGGTGGTTTTGCCCGCGCCGTTGGGGCCAATCACGCCCAGGCATTCGCCGGGGGCAATCTCGAAAGACATGTCGTTCACCACGGTGGCGTCGCCATAGCGTTTGACCAAGCCGTGGACGGAAAAAATGGGGTCGCTCATGGGTCAAATTGTGACCGAGCTGGCAGTTGCCTGAAATAAACTCGTTCTTTTAACCCAAACACCGGTCGCCCCCGGCAAACCACCATGACCACTCTTGGCACGCCCCTGTCCCCCAACGCCACCAAAGTCATGTTGCTGGGTAGTGGCGAGTTGGGCAAGGAGGTCATCATTGCCCTGCAGCGCCTGGGCGTGGAAACCTTTGCGGTAGACCGCTACGAACACGCGCCCGGCCAGCAGGTAGCGCACCACAGCCGCACCATCACCATGACCGACCCGGCCATGCTGCGCGAACAGATTGAGTACGACCAGCCGCACCTGGTGGTGCCCGAGATTGAGGCCATTGCCACGCCGATGCTTGAGGTGCTGGAAGCCACCGGCGTGGTGCGCGTGGTGCCCACCGCGCGCGCCGCCCGCCTGACCATGGACCGCGAAGGTATCCGCCGCCTAGCCGCAGAAACCCTGCGCCTGCCCACCAGCCCCTACCAGTTTTGCGACTCGCTGGCCGAGTTGCAGGCGGCGATTGAGGGCGCGAATAACCAGCCCGGCATTGGCTACCCCTGCATCGTCAAACCGGTGATGAGCAGCTCTGGCAAAGGTCAAAGCAAGCTCAACGCCCCGGCTGACGTGGCCCGCGCCTGGGAGCATGCTATGGCAGGCGGGCGGGTCAGCCATGGCCGCGTCATCGTGGAAGGCTTCATTGACTTTGACTACGAGATCACCCTGCTGACCGTGCGCGCACGCGGTGCAGACGGCGCCATCGAGACCCACTTTTGTGAACCCGTGGGCCACCTTCAGGTCAACGGCGACTATGTGGAAAGCTGGCAACCGCACCCGATGGGCCCCCAAGCGTTGGAAAAAGCACGCCAGATTGCCAAAGCGGTGACCGATGACCTGGGCATGACGCTAGACGGCCAGCCAGGTGGGTTGGGGGTGTTTGGCGTGGAACTGTTTGTGAAGGACGACCAAGTCTGGTTCAGCGAAGTCTCGCCGCGCCCGCACGACACCGGTTTGGTGACGCTGGTCACCCAGCATCAAAGCGAGTTCGAACTGCATGCCCGCGCCATTTTGGGCCTGCCGGTGAACACCACCCTGCGCAGCCCCGGCGCCAGCGCGGTGATTTACGGCGGCGTGGACGCGGTAGGTGTCGTGTTTGACGGCGTGGCGCAGGCCCTGAGCGTGCCCAACACCGACCTGCGCCTGTTTGGCAAGCCCGAGAGCTTTGCCAAACGCCGCATGGGCGTGGCGCTGGCATTTGATGCCGATGTGGCGGTGGCGCGCAGCAATGCCAAGCTGGCGGCGTCTTTGGTCAAGCCTCGGGCGGCCTAACCATCGCTATTACTTTAATAGCTATTAGCGCAATACGCACAAGGGCTAGACACCAATTTCTTACTGAAACGCCACCTCGGCAAAGCTGCGCAGTTTGCGGCTGTGGAGCTGGTCTACACCTTGCGCGCGAAGCAGTTCCAGCGCCCGCATGCCGATGCGCAGATGTTGGTCCACCCGCTCGCGGTAGAAATGATTCGCCATGCCGGGCAGCTTGATCTCGCCGTGCAGCGGCTTGTCGCTCACACACAGCAGCGTGCCGTAGGGCACCCGGAAACGAAAACCGTTGGCGGCAATGGTGGCGGACTCCATGTCCAGCGCCACCGCGCGGCTCTGGCTGAAGCGGCGCTGCGGGCCGTTGTCGGGCAGCAGCTCCCAGTTGCGGTTGTCGGTAGAGGCCACGGTACCGGTGCGCATGATGCTTTTAAGCGCCGCACCTTTGAGCCGGGTGACCTCGGACACGGCGGATTCCAGCGCCACCTGAATTTCGGCCAGTGCGGGGATCGGCACCCACAGCGGCAGTTCTTCGTCAAGCACATGGTCCTCGCGCACATAGCCATGCGCCAGTACGTAGTCGCCGAGTTGCTGGGTGGTGCGCAAACCGGCGCAGTGGCCCAGCATGATCCAGGCGTGCGGGCGAAGCACGGCGATGTGGTCGGTGATGGTCTTGGCATTCGCCGGGCCCACGCCAATGTTGACCATGCTGATGCCGCTGCCGTCCGCACGTTTGAGGTGGTAGGCGGGCATTTGCGGCAGGCGCGGCGGCGGCGTGCCACTCACCAGAGAGGCAGCATCGGACAGATCGGGGGGCGACCCTGGTGCTGCGATGCGCCGGGTGATCACATTGCCCGGCTCCACAAATCCGATGTATTCACTCGCTGCATCTGCCATGGCGGCATGGCCCAGCGCGATGAATTCGTCGATGTAGAACTGGTAATTGGTAAACAGCAAGAAGTTTTGAAAATGTTCCGGGCCGGTGCCGGTGTAGTGGCGCAGGCGCTGCAGCGAGTAGTCCACGCGCGGCGCGGTGAACAGAGACAGCGGCTGCGCCTCGCCACGATGCGGCACATGCGTGCCGTTGGCAATGCCGTCGTCCATGGCGGCCAGGTCGGGCAGGTCGAACACGTCGCGCATGCGGGCGCGGCGCTCTGCCGTGAGGCTGCCTTCAACGTGCTCGTTGTCGGCAAACGAGAAATGCACCGGGATCGGCTGGGTGCTGGTGCCCACCTCCAGTTCGACCTGGTGATTTTCCAGCAGCAACCCAAATTGGTCACGGTAGTACTTGGCGTACAGGTCCGGGCGGGTCAGGGTGGTCTCGAACCGGCCCGCACCCGATACAAAACCGTAACTCAGCCGCGTGACATCTCCTGAGCCCTGGCGCGCCATGGTGTCGGTCTGCACGCGAACAAACGGGTAGCAGGCGCGCACATGGCCCGGCAGTTCCTCACCCGCCACATAACGCTGCATGGCTTGGCGCAGATGATGGATGCTGTTGTCATAAATCAGGTGGGCCTGGGCCAGCGCAGCTATCGGGTCGGTAAAGCGCAGGGGGGCAATGAATTCGGGCAGGTAAGGCATGCGACAGGGGCTCCGGGGCTGTGGAATTTTTACAAAAGAAATTATCTATTGTCATTTGTAAGAATTGCGACGAGCTTAATGAATAGGATGTATCACCCCAGTCCACGGAACTGCGTCACGGGGTCAACGAACCATCTTATCAATCAACAGGGTCAACAGCATGGCAGAACAAAAATTGGGAAATCCGGCAGTGGTCGGACTGGGCGGGTTTGGCTTGGCCACCATGGTCTTGCAGTTTCACAACGTGGGCTGGATGGGCTTGGGGCCGGTGATCTGGATCGGGCTGATCTTTGGCGGCTTTGCGCAGATGATGGCCGGTCTGCAGGAAATGAAAAGCGGCAACAACTTTGGCTACTGCGCTTTCACCGGCTACGGTTGCTTCTGGATCGCGCTGGTGCTGATGTTTTTGGGCAACCACTTCAACATCTACACCTCCAGCACCACCGACGTGGGCTGGTTCCTAGTCGGCTGGACCATGTTCACCGCCATCCTGTGGGTGGGCGCCATGCGCATCAGCAACGCGCTGGCCATTACTTTCACACTGCTGCTGATCGGCTTTATCCTGCTGGACTTGGCGCACTTTGGCTACCCCGGCCTGACGGTGGTCGCTGGCTATGAGCTGATGGTGACAGCAGCTAGCGCTTGGTACATCATGGCGCACATTGTGTTTGCCGATGTGTTTGGTCGCGACGTGCTGCCGGTGGGCAAGCCCTGGTTTTGAGCCTAAACGAATACCTTTTAAAAGATTGGGAGACATGAACATGCGATTCCTCCAAAGTTGCGCCCTGGCGTTAGTAGTCTCAACGGGTAGCGGGCTGGCCAGCGCCGCTGACGAAGCGGCCACATCTCAGGAGGTGGTCACCAAAGTGTGGTCGGCCACCAAATTTCTGCAAGACAAAGGCGTGTCGGGGTTTGCCTCGCTCAACAGCAAGGACGGCATTTGGGTCTGGAAGGACAGTTATGTGTTCGCCTTTGACTGCCGCCTAGACAAAATGGTGGCGCACCCGATGCGCCCGGACTTGGTGGGCCGCTCCATCATGCAGATCACTGACAACAACGGCAAATTCATCTTCAAAGAGCTGTGCAAGGCCGGTGCTCAGCCGCGCGGTGGCTGGGTCGATTACGTCTGGACCAAGCCGGGTGATGGCAAAGCCTCGCGCAAGCTGAGCTACGCGGTGACGGCAGACATTGCTTTTTCTACCGGCATCCACGTGGCAGCAGGCGTCTATGACGACAAGCTGACGGTGCCCGAACTCGTCAAACTGACCGAGCAGCTGGCCGACCCGGCTAAATACCCCTCGCACTGAGACCTGGGCCTGCCACGCCGGTGCAGGCCGAGCGTGGGAGCTGCTGGGCCAACACAACAGCAGCGCAAAAACTGCCATACTGCGGGCCGTTTTGCCGATGCCCTGAACACCCATGCTGAAATTTACCTGCTGCAACCAAGTCCGTCAGTTTTCCGAAGCCGAGCAGGCCCAAGTGCTGCGCGGCATCCAGCGCGGCTATGAGCGCGAATGCCTGCGGGTTGACCGCAGCGGCCAGATGGCGCACTCTTCCCACCCCAGCGCGCTGGGCGCCAAGCTGACGCACCCGTGGATCACCACCGATTACGCTGAGGCCTTGCTGGAATTCATCACGCCGCCCTCCACCGACCCGGCCTACCCGCTGGCGTTTCTGCAAGACATTCACCGCTTCAGCGCACAACAGCTCAGCGGCGAGTTTCTGTGGGCGGGATCCATGCCTTGCCGCATTGGCCCGGACGCCGACATCGCCATTGCCAACTACGGCAGCTCCAACGCCGCGCGCTTCAAGCAGGTCTACCGCGAGGGCCTGGGCCTGCGTTATGGCCGTGCCATGCAGACCATTGCCGGCGCACACTACAACTGGTCGCTGCCCGACGCCTTCTGGCCCCTACTGCACGACTGCTGCAACAGCCAGGAAAACCTGCCCGATTTCATCAACCGCCGCTACTTTGGGCTGATTCGCAACTTTTTACGTTACGGCTGGCTGGTGCCCTACCTGTTTGGTGCGTCACCGGCGGTGTGCAAGTCTTTTCTGCAAGACCATCCCTCTGATCTGACCGAACTGGCGCCAGGCACGCTGCACGGGCCTTTTGCCACCAGCTTGCGCATGAGCGACCTGGGCTACCAAAATCATGCGCAGGACAAGCTGGCCATCAGTTTCAATACGCTGGCCGACTACGCGCAAGGCCTGGAGGCGGCCATCCGCACGCCAGACCCCTACTACGCCGAAATGGGCGTGCGTGAGGGCGACACCTGGAAGCAGTTGAGCGACTGCCTGCTGCAGCTTGAAGCCGAGTTTTACGCCCCAATGCGCCCCAAACGCGTGGGCCTGGGTGGCGAGCGCCCGGCGCTGGCGCTCAAAACCTACGGCGTACAGTATGTCGAGATGCGGCTGTTTGACCTGAACCCCTTCGTCGACATTGGTATCACCCCCGAGCAGAGCCTGTTTGCCGATGCGCTGCTGCTGATGTGCCTGTTTCGCGACAGCCCACCCATCACCAGCCGCGAACAGGGCGAAAACGACGAGAACAAACACCGCGTCGTCACACGCGGGCGCCAGCCTGATTTGCAGTTGCTGGTGCACAACCGCGAGCAACCCTTGCGCGCGCTGGCCCACGAGCTGTTTGACGACATGGCACCGTTTGCGGCGATGCTCGATACCGCTTACGGCGGCCAGCGTTGCCACCAGGCGCTGCTGACCCTGCGACAGCGCATTGACCAACCAGAGCTGACGCCGTCAGCCCAGGTGATCGAGGCCGTCAAGCAACACGGCGGCTATTTCAACTTTGCCTTCGAGATGTCCAAAACCCACACCCAGAGCCTGCAGGCAGTGGCGCTCACTGAGGCGACAAACGCCACATTCAAAGCCAGTGTGCAACGTTCGCTTGAAGAACAGGCCAAGATTGACGCCACGCCAGAAGGTCTGTTTGAAGACTTTGTGGCGGCGTATTACGCTTGAACCGGGTTCTAAAATCTTTGATTTATTTCAAAATTCAAGGAGTTGATTCATGATCGCATCGCGTTTTTTTCAAAAACCACCCTGGCGCCAGCCCTGCTGATCACATTCGGTGCAGCCTCTGTGGCTGCCACCCTCCCGGCTGGCGTTCAACTGGCAGCCAAGCAAGAAATGTTGCGCAACAACGGCTCTGAGCCCGACACCTTGGGCCCCGCGCGCGCAGAGAGCGTGCCCGCCAACAACGTCATCTGCGAACTGTTCGGGGGCCTCACGGCATCCGATAGCACCGGCAAAATCGTCTCTGGCGTAGCCGAAAGCTGGAAGCAGACAGACGCCACCACCTGGGTCTTCAAGCTGCGCCAAAACGCGAAATGGTCTCAAGGCGACGCTGTCAGCGCTGACGACTTTGTGTATGCCTTGCGGCGCTTTGTCGACCCCAAAACCGCTTCGGAATATGCGTCGAGTTTTGGTGTTTTCCTGGTCAACGGCAAAGAGATCGCGGCAGGCAAAATGCCGCCGAGCGAACTCGGCGTGAAGGCCCTGGACAAAACCACGCTGGAAAAATTTGGCAAGGACTGAACCAAGCCGGGCAACATCGTCGGCAACGCTGCGTTCACCCTTTCAACCTGGGACCTCAACAGCAAGATCGTGCTGGCTAAAAGCCCGACCGACTGGGACACGAAAAATGTGCAGCCGACAAAGTTCACCTACCTGTCAGTGGAAGACGGCAATGCAGACGTCAAGCTGTATGAATCGGGCGAAAACGACTTTGTTGCCCAGTTGCGACCTGGCACCTGCAAAAAATACCAAACGCAGTTCCCCAAAGAAATTCGCAACTCGCCCATGCTGGGGCTGCGTTATTACTCTTTCCTCAACACCGATCCGGTGCTGAAAGACATCCGGGTGCGCAAGGCACTGTCAATGGCGATTGACCGCGTCATTCTGGCCCAGCGCGTGACCGCAGACGGACAAGCCCCCGCCTACGGCGTCACAGTCACAGGGGTGGCCGGCGCAGACCCCACCCGCTACGACTGGGCCAGATGGCCCATGGACAAGCGTGTGGCTGAAGCCAAGAAGCTGCTAGCCGAAGCCGGTGTGAGCGCGGGCACCAAGCTCAAGTTCGCTGACAACACCAACGACGACCACAAGAAAATGGCCATCTTTATGGCCTCCGAGTGCAAGAGCAAGCTCGGCATTGAGGTTGAGCTTGAAGCCATGGAATTCAAGGTGCTGATCAAAAAGCGCAATGACGGCGATTACCAGATTGCCCGCAACGCCTGGGTGGCAGACTACAACGATGCCACCACCTTTCTAGCGCTGGTGCAGTGTGACTCAGACCAAAACGCGCAAAAATCCTGCAAACGCAAGGCTGACGCGCTGATCGAGCAAGGCAACCAAAGCATGGACCCGCCCACACGCAAGGCACTGCTGACGCAAGCTGCCAAACTGATCATGGACGACTACCCGATGCTGCCACTGCTGCAGTACACCGTGCCGCGCCTGGTCAAATCCTATGTTGGCGGCTACAGCAACACCAACAGTATGGACCGCTATCGCGGCAAAGACTTCCTGATCATCAAGCACTGAAACACGCTTGACATCTCTTTGCCACCGCCAGCATGACACCCTTGCTGGCGGCGGTGGTCTGGCCAAGGCGTGTCACAAGCACCGCGACGGCTTTTTGTTTTTTGGAGACTGGTTGATGTGGACCCATACCCTGCAGCGCCTGCTCGCGGCAATTCCGACCCTGCTGGCGGTCATCACCGTCTGCTATCTGCTGCTGCACCTGACCCCCGGCGGGCCGTTTGCCTCGGAGCGCAAACTCTCCAAGGCGGTGCTGGCCAATTTGCAAGCCAAATACCACCTTGACGAACCCTTGTGAAAACAGTATCTGCGCTACCTCAACAGCCTGCTGCACGGCGATCTGGGGGCCTCATTCCGTTACGAAACAAGCGCGCGCTGTACGCCGACCCGCGCCACCCCTACACCCAGGCTTTGCTGTCGGCCATTCCGATTCCCAACCCTGAGCTGGAGCGCGGTAAGGTGGTGCAGTTGCTGCAAGGCGATTTGCCCTCACCGATGAACCCACCCTCGGGTTGTGTGTTTCGCACCCGCTGCCCCAAGGCGCAAGCCGAGTGCGCCCAGACGGTGCCAGAGTTGCACGCCAGCGGTGCGGGTTTGCAAGTGGCTTGTCTTTTCGCTTGATTTATGAGCCAAATAGGGCTCTAGCTGTTATGGAACAAGCGCCAGTAGCTATTAATTTGATACTAACCGTGTGACCAGTTCAGGACCGCAACTGAGCCAACACGGCCAGCACCGGTTGCAACACACTGGCACCCAGCCGCTTGGCGCGTTCACCGTTCCAACCCACTTGCAAGTCGGGCAAATCGGCGTTGTCCTTGAACGGCATCTCGATGGTGAACGCCAGGCAGTCAAACAGTTGACCGATCCAGTTGGTGGCCAGCGTCATGTTGGCTTCTTCACGGCCCCCACGCGGGTAACCGTGGGTGGTCTGGAAGTCCGGGCTGGCGGCGAGCCAGGCCGTCTTAAACGCTTCTTCCAGCGCTTGCCGACGCGGGCCCCAGCCGGGTGTGCCCTCGGTGCCGACGACAAAGTTGTAGGGCATGCCCTCGTCGCCATGCGCGTCCAGGCTCAGGTCCACACCCACTTCCAGCATCTTCTGGCGTACGGCATACACCTCGGGAGAGGTTTCCTGGCTGGGCGCGGCCCACTCGCGGTTCAGGTTGGCCCCGGCAGCATTGGTGCGCAGGTTGCCGCGCACGGCGCCGTCGGGGTTCATGTTGGGCACCACGTAGAACACACATTGGTCGAGCAGGACGCGTGCCACCGGGTCCGATTCGTCGAGCAGGCGCTCCAGAAAACCCTCCACAAACCACTCGGCCATGGTTTCACCGGGGTGCTGGCGGGCGATGAGCCAGACCTTCTTTTTCTGCGCCTGCGGCGTGGTGGATGCAGCGTCTGTGATCTGCAGCAGCGTCACATCGCGGCCGTCAAGCGTGCTGCCCAGGCGCTCCAGCGTGACGTGTTCCGACGCGCCAGCCGAGCCAATCAGGTCCAGATGGCGCTCATGCGAATAAGGCTCGAAATAGGCCAGATAAACACGGTTGCTGGCTGGCGTAAAGGCCACGCTCATGACTTCGCCATCAAAGTCGGTGTCAAGGCGAAACCAGTTCTGGTGATCTTCGCTGCACGCCACACGGTAACCCGCCCAGCCCTTGGGGTAGGCGCTTTGCCCGGCGTTCATGAAGTTCAGTCGCACCGGCTGCCCTGCAGCACCGTGCAGGCAGAAGTAAAACCACTGCGCAAAGTCACTGGCGTTGTCGCGGCGAATGTTGAGCTGGATGTCTTGCGGGTCAGCAACGCTGACAACGTCGATGGCACCGGCGTCAAAGGTGCTGGAGATATGGATGGGATTCATGCAGGGCCTCAAATCTGTCCATTCTAAAAGTCGGGCAGTTCAAGCTGCGCACGCTGCTGTAGACGCTGCACCAGAGCAGCGGCGTTGGCTGCCAGCGGCAGTGTCAGCACATGGGTCAACGGCTTGGCGTGGGTTAAAAGGCAAATAGGGCTCTAGCCCTTTCATAGCAAGCGCAAAACACTATTTATTTCGTAGCAAATCAATCACTCCACCACCTTCACCAGCTGCCCCAGCTTGGGCTCACCACCGCTGTAATAGCCGTTGATCAGGCGCAGTTGCTGCTCGGCACTGGGCAACGGCGAGGGGCGGGCCAGCTCAGTAAAGCCGCCGCGCGGGTAAGCCACCGTCTTGATCGTCCAGGGTTTTGCTGCTGCGCGCTCAGCCGCACTCAAGGGCCTGAAACTGCCTTGCGCCTGGGCCAATGCGCCACCAGCAGAGCGCAGCACCCCAGCATTTCTCGCCACCGGCCTAAGGACGTAAATGGTATTTTTGGGGCCACTGACCAAGGTCACATCCAGCGACTGGCTCTGGCCCTGGGCGGTAGCGCGGCTACCCACAAAACGTGTCGCCTGCAAGCCATTCAGGTTCAGACGCTGGGTGTTGCCCTGGCTGGGTTTGAGCAGGCTGCGAATCACCTCGTCATGCGTATTGCCCGCCCTGGCTGGGGCCACTTGCACCAGCAGCGCAGCATCACCCGCCCTACTGAACAGGGCCAACTGCTCGGCATCGTTTTGAATTTGCCAGCCTGACGGGGCGGTCAGCGCGATGCCCAAGCCGGGGTGATAGAAATTCTGGCCACGCACCAGCCCCTGCTCGGCGCTGTCGCCAAAGGTCAGGCCACGCAGCACTTGCTGGTAGCGCTCACGCCCTTCGTCGCTGTAACTGCCCTGGTACTGCGCCGCCAACTGGTTGATCTGCTGCAGGCGGGCGTCGTTGCTGGGGTGAGAGGAAAGCCAGCTGCTGCCCGCAGGTGCGGCCCGGCCAGCGGCGCGCGCCTGATCCACGGCAAAACGCTCCTGGTCTCTCAAAGCGCCAATCACCCGGACCATGTTGCGCGGGTTGTAGGCGTTGCGCGCCAGGTATTCGGCACCCAAGCCGTCGGCTTGTAGCTCCTGCTCGCGGCCGTAAGACGCGATGTAACCCGCCGCGGCGGTTTGCGATGCCTGGCTGGCCAGTTGCCCGGCACCGCTCATGCCCTGGCTTTCCAGGACTGCACCCAAAAGCGTGGCCGCCAGCACACCCAGGCCCGCGTCCTGCTGGCGGGTGGCGCGCTGGGCGCCGTGGCGGGCGGTGACGTGGCCAATCTCATGGCCGATGACCCCGGCCAGCTCGGCCTCGCTCTGCAGGTAAGCCATGATGCCGCGGGTGACATAGACGTAGCCGCCGGGCAATGCAAAGGCGTTGATCTCCGGGCTGTCGAGCACCGTGAAGTGCCATTGCAGGTGGTCGCGGTGCGAGAGTTTGGCCAGGCGCTGACCCAGGTTGGTAACGTAGGCCTGCACTTTGGCATCTTTCACCACGCCATATTCCTGCAGCACCTGCTGATGCGCCTTGGCGCCCTCGGCCACCTCGTCTTGCTCGCTCATCACCGAGCGCTCGGTTTGGCCAGTGACCGGGTTGAGCACGGGGCTGCCGCAGCCTGTCAGCAGGGCGACGGCGAACATCAGGGGAAGCAGGGTTTTGCGCATGGTGGTCATCTTCTTTAGTAAATGACTTGCATTTTGCACACCTTGGCTTTTCGATGGCCTTGGCTTCGGCTTTGGGAGGTATCACCCCTAAGGCGGTCGTTGATCGGCAACTGAATAGTTCCGCTCGTTGGGTGCGACCCGCCAGGCAGGGCCTTGGGGCAGCTTCCTCATATTGGAGTACCAGAAATCGTCAGCCACCCCAAGGCCCTGCCTCGCTGGCGTTTATGGCGCATCGCATGATTGTGGTTGGCGTACCGAATTGGCTAACACCAAGTCCACATTTCCCCAAAACCGTCCGCCTGCCAACGCTGTCGGCGTGGCAGCGCGAGCAATTAACCTGCGCGCAAAAAAACCTTGGTGACGACGGCAATAGCTGCAACGCACAAAACAGCGTCAGAGGAGGTCAGTAACGATAATCCCCCCATGACCCACACCGACCCCAACCTGTTCAACACCCTGCCCCTGAACCCGGCCACGCTGGACAACCTGACGCAGCTTGGCTACCTGAGCATGACCCCGATCCAGGCTGCCAGCCTGCCTGCCGCGCTGGCGGGCATTGACCTGATTGCCCAGGCGCAAACCGGCAGTGGCAAAACCGCCGCCTTTGGCTTGGCCCTGCTGGAGCGACTGAACCCACGCCGCTTTGCCGTGCAGGCGCTGGTTTTGTGCCCGACGCGCGAGCTGGCCGACCAGGTCACGGTAGAAATCCGCCGCCTGGCGCGCGCCATGGACAACATCAAGGTGGTGACGCTGTGCGGTGGTGTGGCGCTGCGCGGCCAGCGCGCCAGTCTGGAAAACGGCGCGCACATCATCGTCGGCACGCCTGGGCGTGTGATGGACCACCTGGAGCGCGGCTACCTGAACCTGCAAGCGCTGAACACGCTGGTGCTCGATGAGGCTGACCGCATGCTCGACATGGGCTTTTTCGACGATATTGCCACGGTAACGAAACAGTGCCCGCCAGAGCGCCAAACCCTGCTGTTTTCGGCCACCTACCCGCAAGGCATCGACAAACTGGCCAAACAGTTCATGCGCGCGCCTGAACGCATCACCGTGGCACCACCCGAAACAGCGAGCCTGATCGAGCAGCGTTTTTATGAAGTGACCCGCCCGACGCGCTTTGAGGTGGTGG
The DNA here is from genome assembly GCF_001938565.1 of Rhodoferax antarcticus ANT.BR. GTDB lineage: Bacteria > Pseudomonadota > Gammaproteobacteria > Burkholderiales > Burkholderiaceae_C > Rhodoferax > Rhodoferax antarcticus. The sequence continues at coordinate 34,875 of NZ_MSYM01000009.1, read as the reverse complement.
CCCTTTTGCTGAACCACTTCCGCCCGGTCAGCACGCTGGCGTTTTGCAACACCAAGCAGCAGTGCAAAGATCTGGTGACGTATTTGCAGCAGCAAGGCTTTAACGCCCTGGCGCTGTACGGCGAGCTGGAGCAACGCGAGCGCGACCAGGTGCTGGCGCAGTTTGCCAACCGCAGCACCTCCATTCTGGTGGCGACCGACGTGGCTTCGCGTGGCATCGATATCAAGGAACTCGAAGCCGTGATCAACGTCGACATCACCCCCGACCCCGAGGTGCATGTGCACCGCATTGGCCGCACCGGCCGCGCCGGTGAGACCGGGCTGGCCCTGAGCCTGGCAGCCATGTACGAGATGGGCGCGGTCGGCAAGATTGAGCAGTACCAGAAGCAGCCGTCCGTCTGGTACAAGGTGGACGCGCTCACCCCCACCGGCAAAGGCCCACTGCTGCCGCCGATGGTGACGCTGCAAATTCTGGGTGGTCGCAAAGAAAAAATCCGCCCCGGCGACGTGCTGGGCGCCCTCACCGCCGACGCCGGTTACAGCCGCGAGCAGATCGGCAAGATCAACGTGACCGAGTTCACCACCTTCTGTGCCGTCAACCGCGACATTGCGCTGCAAGCCATGCAAAAACTCAACGCGGGCAAGGTCAAGGGCAAAAGTGTGAAGGTGCGGTTGCTTTAAAGAGGCAGCACTCAAGCTGGCTCAGGACGCCCCCGCCAGGCAGGCCCTCTGCGCGTGATGGGATCACAAACCGTTTCTTGGCCTGATCGCCAGCGCCACAATCGTCACACCGGCGGCAACCATCAGCGCGTCTTCGATCAAACCGCTGCGTGTCTGACCCATACGCGCTATGGCGCGTTTACGGCCGACCAGAGTCAGGTAGGCAAGAGGTACTGCGGTTGCAACCGCGGTTATAGCGCCGGCCGACTCGCGACCGCGGGGAGCCAATGCGGCGCCGGCAATACCTGCGCTCATGACACGCGCCAACATTCCCAAAAGCACAGTGCGGTCAGGCGCGGTTTTCATCTTGTCGCCGAACAATTCACCAATGCCCATGGCCAAGGCGCCAACCCTAACCAAAGGGAGATTCAGCAAAACAAGTCGCCCCGGCGTGTGCTGATCCAGAAGCCGCGGCGCCGCAATAGTGGCCATTGGCGTCATGGATCGTGCACTGGCAACCGCACCGATCAGGGCAGAGAAAAGAAGTCCGCGAACTTTCATGTTTTATCCCCTAAGAAATACCGAGCGAAGCATCTTGCTTGATCCTGCTTCCTGCGACCAGGGGCAAAGCACTCGATCCCCTGTAGGACGCAACCGACCGTCAGTGTGTCGAATTTATGGTCGTTTCATTGATACGCCAAAAATCAGATGTCGGCTTGTTCTTTTGGCTCAGAGGTGGCAACCTATCCATCAGCCCATCAATGTTTGCTTTTGCCAATCCAATAACCGGTATCGAGGAAGAACGCGACCGGCATTTAGCTGCCAGAAGTCACTCACGGGAATGAGGGGTTTCCCATTGCCAACACGGTCAACGTCCGTCAATTCCCTTTTGAATATCGTCTGCTGGCGCTGTTGGAAAACTGTGTTGCGTGCATACAAGCGCCCAGTTGGCTCCAGACAGAGCATTGCCAAACTGGCATCTCGCAGGCCGTTCGCACGCCTTCAGAGCTGGCTTATGGCTCGTGGGGAACTGACCTGGTCATTGAGCGCCAAGGTGATGAGTTGCGTATCCGACCGGCCCAGCGGCGCAGGGACGATATGCTGGGCAAATTGGCCAAGTTCTCCCCAGACTTCATGGCAGAGGGCCGTGGCCAAAGCATTGAAAGTGAGCGCAAGGCACTATGTTTCAATCCACGCCCCTTACGGGGCGAATTTGGAAGAGGTTACCCCTCTCCCAAATGAATTCTATCCCCCTGAAGGGGGAGGTTTCAAACCAGGATCAGTTTTTGATGAAACCGAAGTCCATGCTTGACACCCATATAGGCATCTACCTGATGAAGCACCAGCCGCCCGAGGCCCGTGCACGGTTTGACGCGTGCTTTGTCGGCGCCGTCGTGATCTCAGCCATGACCTTGGCTGAACTCGAATTCGGCATTGCCTGCTGAGGTGACCCAGCCGCCAACCAGGCTGTACTGGGGAGGCTGTCGAAAACTGGGTTAACAGCCACTGACATGCATCACGACCAGCCGTCGGCCCACACACTGCCGAAGTTGGCAACCATCACCGATCGTGAAAAGTTACATACAAAATCGGCCTCTAGCCCTTATGAATAAAGCGCGATCAGCTATCATTTTTGCACTGTTGGCGCATCGGCCGGTGCGCTCGTGAGGTACGGCATCATCAGCGCGTGCACGTTGACGCGCGCCTTCAGGCGGCTGGCCAGCATGTAGATGCCGCCAAACTTGCGCTGCAAGAACAGCGTGTCCATCGGCGGGATATGCCACAAAGTGCGCTCCTGCCCGATGGCCATGCCGCCGTCACGCAGGCGCAGGGCGATGTCGGTGCTGCCAAAGTCAAATGGCGCGTCTTCGCGCAGCGGGTCCAGTGACAGCTCAAACATATCCATCACCGCGCTCTGGTAGTGCGCAGGCGTGTCTTTGGTGAAAAAGCTGATGTCGATCATCGCCTGGCGCGCGGCTTCGCGGTCGCCAGCTAGGCCGGCGTTCATCAGGCGGCGGTAGTCTTGCGGCATCTCCGCGGGGAACTCGCGGGTGGCACCAAAGTCCAGCAGCACCAGTTGCTTGGTTGTCGTGTTGTAGCGGTAATTGGCAAAGTTGGGGTCGGTCTGCATGAGCTTGAATTCAAACAGCTCGCGAAACAGCAGGCCCACCAGCAGGGTCATCAGCCGGTCACGCTCCTCTTGCGGCGCATCCACCAGCGATTCCACCGGCACACCTTCCACATAGTCCATGGCCAACACGCTCAGTGTGGTGAGGTCGGGGTGCAGCTTGGGTACCAAAAACTCGGCCGAGTCGGCCAGCAGCCCGGCAAAGCGGTGCAGGTACTCGCCCTCGCGTTTGTAATCCGCCTCCTGGTGCAGCTCGCGCTTGGCTTCCGCCAGCATCGGCGCAATGTTCAGTGTTTTGGGCAGCACGCCCGACAGTTTCATGAGGGAAGCCACGTTGTTCACGTCACTGTCAATGCTGTGGCGTACACCGGGGTATTGGATTTTGATGGCCAGATCGCGCCCATCCAGCGTTTTGGCGCGGTGCACCTGACCGATGGAGGCAGCGGCGATCGGCGCAAAAGAAAACTCGGCAAACTTCTTTTGCCAGCCCACGCCCCAGTGCGCGTTGAGCGCAGCCTTCAACTGGCTTTGCGGCATGTGCTGTGCGTCTGAGCGCAAGCGGCCCAGAATCTCGGCCATCTCGGGTGGCAGCATGTCGCCCGCGTCCATCGACATGAGTTGCCCGACTTTCATCGCGGCACCGCGCAACTGCGCCAGTTGGGTGGTGACCTTGAGCGCGTTGGCCGGCGTCAGCAGCAAGTCACTGACGGACGGGCGCTTGCCTTTGGCGAGTTGCTTGGCACCGTCGAGCAGCATGCCGCCAGCAATACCTCCGGCCATGCCGCCGAAGCGCGCCAGGCGGGAAAAACGACCGCTGGGAACGGCTACGCCTTTGGATTCAAATTTGCGATGTGGCATGGGTGGATGTCTTTCTAGGGGCGCGAGTGCGCTTCTTTACCTCAATTAGAGGCGGTTTTGTCAATTTGGTTCGGCTGCGCCGGTTTCTGGCGCGTGCGGCCAGCGCCAGTTCACGCACCTGGGCAATGTCTTCATCGGAAAACGGCCCATTCACACCGCTGATGGCGGCCAGCTTCATGCCGTGCTTCAGGCCGAGCTTGTAAATCTCGCGCACCTTTTCCCATTTGATGGCACGGCCCACGGTGAAGTTTTCAAAGCGGCCTTCCAGCGCCAGCACAATGGTTTCTGCCAGGCAGGCGTAGGCCACGCCTTTGGGCAGGCCGATGTTTTTCATGTGAATGTTCTCGCCGGGCAGCTGGATCTCGCCAGACTCGATCACCAGCACATCGGGGCGCTTGGCCACCTCGCTGGCGGGCAGATCCAGCGGGCGCGCCACGTCGGTAATCACGCAGCCGGGCTTGACCTGCATGATGTCCAGCACCTTCTTGCCCGCACCGCTGGTGGCGGTGACGATCATGTCCATGTCAGCTATGTCTTTATCGGCCTTGGCAGACAAAAACAGCTTGGCATCAGGCGTTTCCTTCAGGATGGAGGCTTTGAGCGCCAGTAGCTTGGCGGTCTCGGGTGACACCAGGTACACCTCGTCTGCCACCTTGGCAATCAGGCGCACGCACACCGAGCCAATGGCACCGGTGGCGCCCACCACCATGGCCTTGAACTTAATGCGCTCTTTGCCTTTGGGCGCAGGCAGCAGGTTCAGCCGCAACAACGCGTCATGCGCCGCCCACAACGCGCCCGAGGCGCTGTAGCTGTTGCCGGTGGTGATCGGCAGCGGCGAACGTTTGGCCACGGTGACGCCTGCATCACCCACCACCTTGGTGAAGGCGCCCAGCCCCATGATCTGCGCGCCCAGACTTTTAGACATGGCAGCAGCATCAAGCAAGCGGCGATAGGTGAACTCCGGGCTGTGGCGCATGATTTCCTTGGGCGTGCCCCCCACCGAGATCAGCCAGCCCTCGACCTCAACACCTGTGGGCGACTGGATGCCGGTGACGTGCGAATACACAAACGGTGGCGCGTAAGCCATGATTTTTTCCAGCGAGTTCATCAGCACTGGCGGCGACACCTGCGACAGCAGCTCAATCGGCTTGATCTGCTTGAAATACTCCTGCGACAGCGGGTGGATGACGAAAGCAAAGCGGTTCACCCGTTTGAAGCCGTTGGGGTAGATGAGGCGGGGTTGCAGTTGCAGCGCGTGGATGATTTCCAGATAGTCGTCTTCCAGAAGCTCCTCGGGCGCCTTGCCGCTGGCCGCGCAGATCATGGCGTCGAGCAAATCCGGGCCCAGGGTGTGGCCCTGCAGCACCGGCGCGCCGTCAATCACCAGATGTACGCCTTTGGCCTGGAGTTGTGCCATGCGTTCATCATTTACGGTGGAGGTGACGATGGTTTTGCCAGCCAGCTCTTCGAGCGTGCATTCATCCAGCTCATGCACGGGTGCGACGATGACGCTGGCTTTTTGCGCCGCCTTGCGCAGCAAAAAACGTGTCCACTCTTTGACCGGGCCGTTGGCCAGCGCGGCGGGCAGTGTCCAGTCGCGCACGTAATGCGCGCCGCTGGCGTAGAGCTGCAGCGCCTGCAGGCTGGTCAACAATTTGGGCACGCCGAGCTGGCTGAGCGGGTCGGCAAACTGCAGGTTGTCGGTGTAATCTGCCATGCTCACCGCGAGCTTGTAATTTTTGAGCCCTGAAAAAAACAGCACCTTGGCATTGTTGAAATAGTTGCCCAGCTCCACCTGGGCATGGCGCACCGACCATTCCCGCAAAATGTCACCCAACTGGCCACCCGTGGTGACCGGCACTTTGGTGGCTGCGGCCTGAAGCTTGGCGCTGTCTTTATCGACAAAACGGTGGGCGCCGACCTTGTATTTGTCCTTGAGCACCCCAAGGCCGATGGCGGCAGCGCGCTTGTCCCAGTACTTGACCAGCTTGGTGGCTTTGGCCAGGCTGCCGTCAGTGCCCAGGCGCTTCACCAGCAGTTTTTCACCCAACAAGGTCGTTTTGAATTCAAAATCCTGGCTACTGGCGCCCAGGCTGATACCGATCACTGTTTTCATGGAGAACCTTTGAGGGCTGATTTGGAGAGGAGCAACTACACCGATGCTTGCACGCGGTGCATCATGGCAGCTTGCGCTGGGTTAACACCAGGCGCATTTTCAGCAAAAGGACTTTCATGATGTTGGCCAATCTTTTCACAGGGTCTGTTCGGTCAGTGGGTTTGTCGTCGCTGATGCGGGTGGTGGGCGTGGCCACCCGGCTGCTGCCCATTGCGCAACCTACGATGCTAGTCGGCCCTGGGGCCAGCGCGCGCCTGGGTCAGGCCATCTGTGACTTTGATCACACGCGGGTTTTGATCGTGACCGACCCGGTGGTGGCCAAACTGGGCCTGACGCAGCCCCTGCTGCAAGCCCTCAAGGCCGGTGGCACCGCCTATGTGGTGTTTGACAAGGTGCTTGCGGACGCGCCCATTCCCGTGATCGAAAAGGGCGTCGCCCTGTTTAAGAGCAAAGGCTGTGACGCCATCGTGGCCTTTGGCGGTGGCTCGGCCATGGACGCGGCCAAGGCCATTGCCCTGTGCGCCGCCAACCACAAGCACCCGGCTCAGCTGGCCGGCTATTTCAAGGGCTTGCGCGCGCCAGCACCCATTTACGCCGTGCCCACCACTGCCGGCACCGGCTCAGAAGTGACCGTGGCCGCCGTGATTTCTGACCCCGAAACCCACCGCAAGCTGGTGATTGCCGACACCCGCATCGTGCCGCGCATGGCCGCGCTGGACCCGACCCTGATGCTCGGCCTGCCGCCTGACATCACCGCAGCCACCGGCATGGACGCCCTTACCCACGCCATCGAAGCCTACATTGGCCACTGGCGCACCGCCTTCACTGACCGCATGGCGCTGTCTGCCGTCAGCATGATCTTTGAAGCCCTGCCGGTGGTCTATGCCAGCGGTCAAAACGTGGCGGCGCGCGAAAAAATGGCGCTGGCCGCCAACTACGCTGGCCAAGCCTTCACCCGCGCCAACGTGGGCTATGTGCATGCCATCGCCCACCAGGTCGGTGGCCTGTACCGCACCCCACATGGGTTGGCCAACGCCATCCTGCTGCCGCATGTGCTGCGCTTTTTAAGCCCGGCCATCCAGCCGCAACTCGCCAAGCTGGCACGCCGGGCCAAGCTGGGCAAGAAAGGCGACTCAGAAGCCGCCCTGGCGCAACACTTTCTGGACGCCATTGACGCCATGAACACCCGACTGGGCATCCCGACGCACCTCGCCACGCTGCGCGAAGAAGACATCCCGGCACTGGCACGCGCCGCCTGTCAGGAAGCTGAGGCCAACTACCCGGTACCGGTCTATCTGACGCAGGCTGATTGCGAGGGCGTGATCCGCCAGGTGCTGGCGCCGCAACCGCTAATGCTGAAGCGCAAAACGCGCCGGCCTGCGGTCAAATCACTGCCTGCGGCTTAACTAAATTCATAGCTGCTCGCGCTTGATGCATAAGGGCTAGAGGCCAAAAAGGCTTATAACTACTTGGGTGCCAGCACCGCCATGGTGATGCGTGAAACACAGCTCACCTCACCGGCCTCGTTGCACATGTCGATCTGCCAGACCTGGGTGGTGCGCCCAATGTGCACCGCGCGCACCGTGCCGGTAACCCAGCCGCTTTTCACACCGCGCAGGTGGTTGGCGTTGATGTCCAGCCCCACCGCCTGATGCCCCACCGGGCAGGCGTAGTTGGCAGCGACCGAGCCCAGTGTTTCCGCCAGCACCACACTCACGCCGCCGTGCAGCAGCCCAAACGGCTGGCGCGTGCGCGCATCCACCGGCACGCGGGCGCTGATGAAGTCGTCGCCCACCGCGACAAATTCAATGCCCAGGTGGCTGACCGCCGTGTTGACGCACATGGCGGTGATGGTGTCGATGGAGATGGGGTGTTGCCAGAGGGGCATGGAAAGCCTTGAAGACGGATAGGACGTGCACTAGACAAGCTTCAATTTTGTTAAAGCGATTTCGCCGTATTCCTACGGCTACTTCGTCTAGTGCGAGTAGGCGGCGGCAGACTTCGCCGGGACCGTGGATACGTCAATCAGTTGCACCAGTCTCTTGTATCGTGTCCGACAAGCAGAGCTTGCCTTGAGCCGCTCTCCCAAAATTCCCTTCTTTGTCGGTTGGGTCAACATAATTTCGACTTCATTAGGCGAGAAGCTCTTAATCATCTTATGCAAGTAGGCTAGCGCAGCGTTTGATGCCCCGAATTGGTTTCCCGTAGCGCAAGTCACAACGGTTTCCACGAGTTCATCCTTAACGGTATCGGGTGTTGCCACTTGCCCGGAAAGTTGCAGGAGACGTTCTGCAAAAGGAGGTTCGTTATAAAAGTTGTCGAATGATTGATGTACCGCCATGGGGCGCTTGCACGCGTTGAACAGCAACGAGTGAACCTCATGCTCGCCGAGCGATGTCTGCATTCCCAACTTTTCAAAGAACTGTTTAGATGCTTTGCGGCGCTTCTCATCCCCCTTCGCGATGTAATCGCGATGCCTATTGATGAGGTCTGAGCGCGCCCGGGGCGTGAAGTGCGGCGCGAACTCCGTTGCAACAGAAAGCGAATTGACCCGAGCTTCTTCACTATTAGCGGGATCGCGGTAAATCCCGTGAAGCGAGCCGAAGATTAGATACTGCTGCGCTTCGTGCGTTTTCCCAATCCGATGAACCCATTGGTCCTTCTGCTCCGAGGAGAACTTTCCGCCCTTGATCGCGACCATAAATGCGCAAAGGTTAACGCCAATCAGGTTGTGTTCGTCGCCTAACGCGTACTTGGCGCAGCGATTGGAAAAGCCTATAAATTCATGGTCATCGAGTTTTCCGACGTCAAGGTGGGCCGCTGAAAAATTGTTTCGAATGTCGCGACACTGGTCGAGGAAGAAGTAACCATCTTCGACGCCGTTGAATTCAATGCTGCCCTTGCTTGGGGTCAGAAACTTGGTGAGCAGATTGAAAAAAGTGGTTTTGCCCGCGCCATTGGGGCCGATCAGCGCGTGGATATGACCGCGGTTGACCTTTAAATCCACCTGGTTAACGGCGACGAACCCCTTGAATTCTTTGGTCAACCCACGCGTTTCTAGAATGTATTGCGCTGACAAATGACGCTCCGGCTCAATGGGTTGAATTGTTGGCTGTCTAGGCACGCAACACTGAATGCACAACAGTAGTGAGTCGCGCTAAGCCGCACCACTGGGTTTCTACTTAGTGATGCGACCCGTTGGGCTGGAGCCCTTCGGCTCCAACACCGGCTCATTCGCGTGGCATCAGCCCGGCGCAGTTCCAGCACTGCTCAAAGCCGCCTTCCACCAACTCACCACAAGCGCACTGCCAGAGACGCTGCGGCACGTGCTGCAGAGCGTGCAGCAGTTCACGCGCCCGAGCCGCCTGCCTGTCGTGTTGAATCCAGACCTCTGGCAGACATTGGTCCGGCGGCATACCACCGACCACACCGCTTAGGTATTGACGCTGCACACTGGCGTCAATCCCTTCAAAAATGAGCGCGTCAGCCCACAGCGTGGCGATGGCGAGATTGGGGGCTTGTTGAAGGCGCAGCATGGTGCTTAAGGATACGCTGATGTGCGTCAGGTGGACTTGCGAGTCGGAAGTCGCTTGATCTACACCAGCAAGGCAGCCAAAGCCGCCAACGCCGCGGTTTCGGCGCGCAGCACGCGCGGGCCCAGCGTGACGGGTGTGAAGCCGGCGGCCAGCGCGGCGTCTTCTTCACCTTGGCTCAACCCGCCTTCGGGGCCAGACAAGAAGGTGACGCCCAAGCGGCTGGCACTTGTACCGGGCGCGGCCAAGGCGGACGGCTCAATAAATGTCGCTGCCGCAGTGCGCAGCGCCAGCGCGTTCGCGCGCAGCGACAGCAGCAGACCCGGCACGGCGCTCCCCGCAGCCTCGCCCCGGTATTTAACCCATTGCGCCAGCGTTTTCACCGGGAGAATCAGCGGCACATGGTTGCCGCCACATTGCTCGCAAGCCGCTACTGCCACGCTTTGCCAGTGCACCACCTTTTTGTCGGCACGCTCGCCGCTCAAGCGCAGCACACTGCGCTCGGTTGTCAAAGGCTGGATGCTGGCAACACCCAACTCGGCGGCTTTTTCTACCAACCAGTCCATGCGTTCATTGGCCGGCATGCCGACCGCTAAGTGCACACGCAACGCTGGCTCCCGCTGGGTGGGCGCAAAGTCGCCCACTCGCACCTGCACGCTGCTGCGACCCATCTGGGTCACGGTGGCGTGGAACTCACCCGAGGTGTCGCCGCCAAACAGCGTGATGGCGTCACCGGGCTGCAGGCGCAACACTTGCACATGGCGCGCCGCGCCCGCTGGCAGTTCAAGCACGGTGCTGGAGCTCAGGGCGGTGGGGCAATGGAAGCGGGGCATCGGTTTAGAATTACTATGTATTTAGTAGCTTCTGCCGCTTTATCTATAAGGGCTAGAGGCCATTTTTATGCTTGACGACCAAAGCCGAAGATGTCTGGCTCGACAATGCCTTCGGCCTTGTCCACCAGCCGCAGCAGGGGTTTGAGCTCGCGGTAGCGGGCGCAGGTGCTGCGGATGTAGGTGATAAATCTTGGCGTGTCAGCCAGGTACTGCGGCTTGGCGTCGCGCAGCGTCAGGCGGGCAAAGATGCCGACCACTTTCAGATGCCGCTGCAGGCCCATCCACTCCACGCCCCGGTAAAACTCGCCAAAGTCATCGCCCACCGGCAGCCCGGCTTTGCGGGCTTTTTCCCAGTAGCGCACGGTGACATCCAGGCAAAAGTCTTCGTCCCAACTTAAAAACGCGTCGCGCATCAGGCTGGCGATGTCATAGGTGATGGGGCCGTACACCGCGTCTTGAAAGTCCAGCACGCCCAGAGCGCCACCGGGGGTTGTGGGGGCCATCAGATTCCTCGGCATGAAATCACGGTGCACATAGACGCTGGGCTGCGCTAGGTTGACAGCAATGATCTGCTTGAACGCGTTGTCCAGTGTGAAACGCATCGTCTCGTCGATGGTCAAACCCTTGTCCTGCACCAAGTACCAGTCGGGAAACAGTTCCAGCTCGCGGCGCAGCAGGGCTTCGTCATACGGCGGCAGCACGTCAGGTTTGGACGCCAACTGCCAGGCAATCAGCGCGTCCACCGCCTGCAGGTACAGCGGCAGATTCGCCTGCGGGTTGCTTTTGTCGATGACCTGCAGCATGGTCTGGCCGCCCAGGTCGCTCAGCAGCAAAAAGCCCAGCGGCTCGTCCCAGGCAAGTACTCCGGGCGCGCACAGGCCAGCGTCGTGCATGAGTTGCGCCACTTTGACAAACGGCTGGCAGTTTTCCTGCTGCGGCGGTGCGTCCATGATGATGCGGCTGCTGGCTGGCGTATCAACGCGGAAATAGCGCCGGAAGCTGGCATCGGCACTGGCCAGCCGCAAGGTGCCAGTCCGCAGGCCGTGCGCGGGGGCGGTAGCTGCTAGCCACTGGTCAAACAATAGGCCACGTTGTGGGTCTGTCCAGGTGATGTCAGAGGCCGCAGACGGGACGCCTGGGGTGAGGGTTGGGTAGGGGGGGGCGTGGCTCATGGATAATCGATTCTACTAACCCGATTTCGCCCGCTTAACTCCCCGCTTTCATGGCCTTTCCTACCTGCATTTCATGTTTTTCCTGAAGCTTGTCCCTCAGACCATGGCGGCGCTTGCTCGCTGGCGCAAGCTGGGCCTGGCATTGAGCCCTGGCTTGCTGGCACCTGCGTTGGCTCTCGCACAAGGCGAGGTGCCGCCAGAAACGCTGCAACTGCGTAACAGCGCGGCGCTGGAGCAAGCCATCAGCCCGCTCACCCGCAGCTTGCTGCCTACTTTCGTCTCAGGCGACCTGATTACCGGCCGCACCGATCTGGAAACCGTGGTGCAGGGCCACGCCATGTTGCGCAAGGGTGATATGGTGATTCGCGCCGATCGGCTCGACTACAACCAGCCCACTGACCTGGCGCGCGCCAGCGGTCATGTGCGAATCAATAAGGCTGGCAATGTGTATGAGGGCCCGCTGATGGAACTGCGGGTGGATGCCTTTGAAGGGTTTTTTAACCAGCCCAGCTACCATTTCCTTGCAAACGGCGCCCATGGCCAGGCCGACCAGATCGATTTTCTGGACGACCAGCGGGCCGTGATTCACAACGCCACCTTCACCACCTGCAAGCGCCAAGGCGCCCCGGACTGGATGCCTGCCTGGATTTTGAAGGCCACCCAGCTCAGTATCGACAATGTCGAGGACATGGGCGCTGCCGAGGGCGCGCTGCTCAGCTTCAAAGGGGTGCCGCTGCTGCCCATTCCTTACCTCACCTTTCCGCTGAGCAGTGAGCGCAAGTCAGGACTGTTGCCGCCGACCCTGGGGGTTGACAACGTCAATGGGTTTGAAGTGGCTCTACCGTATTACTGGAACATTGCGCCCAACCGCGACGCCACCTTCACCCCGACGGTGATGACCAGGCGCGGGGTCAATCTGGGCGTTGAGTTTCGTTACCTGGAGCCTACTTACTCAGGTGCCACAGAGCTGGACTGGATGCCGTCCGACAAGCTGCGCGACGACAAGCGCTGGAGCCTGAACGCCACCCATCAGGGCACCATTGACAGCGGCTGGACCGACAGCGGCCTGGCGCTGAACCTGAGCCTGAACCGTGTCAGTGACAACGACTACTGGCGCGACTTCACGCGTGCCGGTGGGTCAAGCACCCAGCTGCTGTCGGCCACCGAAACAGCGCTGTTTGCCGCCAATACCCTGCTGACCCAGCGCCTGCTGGCCAATGATGCCCGGCTGGCCTGGGCCAACGGCCCCTTTAGCAGCATGGTGCGCACCCTGAAGTGGCAAACCCTGCAAGACGCCACCGCGGCGATCGTGCCGCCGTATGACCGCATGCCCCAAATCGCCACGCGTTATGCCAAGACCACCGCGCAAGACCTGAACCTGTCAGCCGATGTGGACTACACGCAGTTTCACTCTGACAGCACACTCACCAAACAGGCCAACGCCCAGCGCATTTTTTCACTTCTGCAAACCAGCCGCACCTGGCGGGCGCCTGAGGGGTTCATCACGCCCAAGCTGCAGCTGCATGCCACCCAGTACCAGTTTGACGCGCCTTTGAGCAATGGCGCCACCCAGGTCAGCCGCGTCGTGCCCACTTTCAGTCTGGACAGCGGTCTGGTGTTTGAGCGCGATACGCAGTTTTTTGGGCGCGCTCTGAGCCAGACGCTTGAGCCACGAGCGTTTTACGTGCATACGCCTTACCGCGATCAGAGCCTGCTGCCCAATTACGACTCTGGCGCGAATGATTTCAACATCTCCACGGTTTACACCGAAAACGCTTTTGTCGGCAATGACCGCATCTCTGACAGCCACCTGCTGACGCTGGGCGTGACCAGCCGCCTGCTGGACCCCGACACTGGCGCCGAGGCGGCGCGTTTTGGTATCGCGCAACGCCTGCTGTTTGATGATCAGAAGGTGACTCTGCCCGGCGGCGTCCCCTTGACCGACCGGCTGAGTGACGTGCTGCTGGGCGGCTCTGTCAACTGGACCCCGCACTGGAACGTCAACGGCACCATTCAATACAACCCTGACATTGGCCGTTCGGTGCGTTCTACCGTGGGCGCCAGCTACCGCCCAGGCAGCTACCGCACCCTGACCGCGGCTTACCGCTTCCAGCGCAACAGCAGCGAACAGATCGACTTGGGCTGGCAATGGCCGCTGGCCAATATGTGGCGTAGTGGGCGTTCTGACGCGGGTGAGGCTCGGGGCGCAGGCCGCTGGTACAGCGTTGGGCGCCTGAACTACAGCATGAACGAATCCCAGATGGTCAACACCGTACTGGGTTTTGAGTACGATGCGGACTGCTGGCTAGGGCGCATTGTGTTTGAGCGGCTGCAAACCAGCACTGCCACCGCCACCCAACGCATCATGTTCCAGCTGGAGTTTGTCGGTTTCTCGCGTCTGGGTGTGAGTCCGCTCAAGACGCTCAAAGACAATGTCCCCGGCTACCAGATCTTGCACGCACCTGCGGGCGAGCCCAGCCGTTTCAGCAATTACGATTGAACCACCATGACCCATCGCCTAAAGACTTTCACTGTGACCATGCTGGCGCTTGCTGCCAGCTTGCAAGCACAAGCGCAGGGTTTAAGTTTGCCTGCCAACCGGGTTCTGGCGCCTGTCGCCTCCCCCGCGCAGTCGCAGGCAGACTACATCGTGGCGGTGGTGAATTCAGAACCTATCACCAACCGCGAGGTGTATCGCGAGGCGCAGCGTGAATACCAGCAACTGGTGCAACAGCGTCGCGCGCCACCTGATGTGCAAGCCTTGCTGCCCGAAATTCTGGAGGGTCTGATCAACCGCAAGGCCCAGTTGCAGCTGGCGCGTGACACCGGGCTGCGGGTAGAAGAATCCGCCATCGACCAGGCCGAGCAGTCCATTGCCGTGCAAAACCAGGTTGATGTTGCCGAACTGCGTCTCCGCGTCACGCGTGACGGTATGTCGGTCATCCAGTTTCGTGACCAGTTGTCCGACCAGATCCTGATGCAGCGCTTGCGTGAACGTGACGTGGAGTCGCGCGTGCGCATCACTGAGCAGGACATTGACCAGTTTTTGCGCGAGCAGCCAGCGGCCGAGACCAAGGGTGATACACAGATCAATCTGGCCCAAATTCTGATTGCTGTGCCTGAGGTCGCCAACGCGCAGCAGGTTGATGCCTTGAAATTGCGGGCGCAGCGCGCGCTGGAGCGTGCCCGCAAGGGGGAAGACTTTGCCACTCTGGTGCGTGAGTTTTCAGACGCCACCGACCTGGCCAGCGCAGGCCAGCTGGGCCTGCGCAGCACCACCCGCTACCCCGAGCTGTTTGTGCGGGCCACCACACCGCTGTCGGTGGGTGATGTGGCCGAGCTGGTGCGCTCACCGGCTGGTTTTCATGTGCTCAAAGTGGTGGAAAAAATCCGGCCCGGCCTGCCGACCATGGCGGTTACACAAAGCCATGCGCGGCATATTCTGCTGGTGCCCAACGCCCGCTTGAGCGAGGCTGAGGCGCGAAGCAAGCTCGCCGAATTCAAAAAGCAAGTGGTCACCAACCAGTCCGAATTTGCCACCCTGGCCCGGCAGAACTCGCAAGACGGCAGCGCAGCTCTTGGCGGTGATTTGGGTTGGGCGAGCCCCGGCATGTTTGTGCCCGAGTTTGAGGCCACCATGAACCGGCTGGCGCCTGGTGAGGTCAGCGACCCGCTGCTTTCGCGCTTTGGTGTGCACCTTATTCAGCTGCTGGAGCGCCGCAAGGCCACCCTGACCACCGAGCAGCAACGCGAGGCAGTTCGTGCCATGCTGCGCGAGAAGAAGCTTGAGGAGGCTTACCAGAGCTGGGCTCAAGATGTGCGCGCCCGTGCTTATGTGGAACTGCGCGAGCCACCGGTTTAGCACCAAAACAGGCACCACTCAACGTTGTCCATGAAACATATTGCGCGTAAGCGCTTTGGCCAGCATTTCCTGACCGACGGCAACATTATCGATGCCATCGTCGGGGCGATTAACCCCCAACCGGGCCAGGCTATGGTCGAGATCGGGCCCGGGCTGGCGGCGCTGACGCAGCCGCTGGTGGAGCGGCTCGGTAGCCTGACCGTGATTGAACTGGATCGTGATCTGGCGCAACGCCTGCGCGCGCACGGCCAGCTCACAGTGATCGAATCTGATGTGTTAAAAGTAGACTTTGCGCAGGTAGCACAAGGGATGAATGCTACTAATATCAGAGTAGTGGGTAACCTGCCCTACAACATCTCTACCCCCATCCTGTTTCATTTGCTGCAGTACGTGGATGTTATTGAAGACCAGCATTTCATGCTGCAAAAAGAAGTGATCGACCGCATGGTGGCGCGCCCCTGCACCGCCGCTTACGGCCGTCTGAGTGTCATGCTGCAGTGGCGCTATGCCATGGAGAACGTGCTGCTGGTGCCGCCGCAGAGCTTTGAGCCGCCGCCCCGGGTGGACAGCGCCGTGGTGCGGATGGTGCCGCGTAACAACCCGGCGGCGGTGAACGTGGCCCTGCTCAGCGAACTCGTTCAGGTGGCCTTCAGCCAGCGCCGCAAGCTGCTGCGTCACACGCTGGGCCAGTGGCTGCAAAGCAAGCCATTTGCGGCTGAGTTCAATGTGAAGCGCCGCGCTGAAGAGGTGCCAGTGGACGAGTACATCGCCCTGGCGCTGGCCCTCAGCCAGCTTTGAGACGTAAAAAAGCCCGCGAGTGCGGGCTTTTTCTATCGGGCAACCGGCCTGCAAGTTAGCTGGCTGTCCAATACTCTGCGTTGAAAGGGCTGCTCATACGCAGCGCCTGCGGCGAGATGTCCAACAGTTTGTCGGTTGGCATTTTTTCGCCGTTGTCGGTGTGAACTTCAATGGCGTGCCCATTGACAGTTGTCGCACCGCTGTTTGCCTCGTTAGCCCGTTCTGCTTGGCTGGTGTGTGCAGAACGGGCTACGGAAAAGAATAGAAGCACCTGAAGGGTATTTTCCGGTCCCCCCAGTAGTCGGCGGTGTCGCGGAAAATGTCCAGCAATTGCTCGCGTGCTTCCTTGTCAAACTTCACGTTGGCAGGAACGTGCTCCAGCACCACCACAAAACCAGGCTGTGGGCCAGATTTGTGCACCGGGTCGGTCATGCTGTCGTACAGCGAGTCAAAGTTCTTGCCGACACTCACCGCCAGCATGAACTGCTGGCTGATCAGATCGAGCACATCCTGCTTGGATTGGGCCTGTGCCAGGTTGGCATACAGAAAATGATGACCCAAAACCTGCGCTGCTGCCTGCAGGTCGGGTACCCGAAAAGCACGGATCGACTGGACAATATTTGGGCGCACACCTCGTAACGGCTCGTCGGCTAATGCGGCCGTCGGCTTGAGGGTTGCCTGGTCAAGTAACATATTCATTTTCTCTTTTCGTACAAAGTAACAATTCAAATTCAGGGCACGATCTTGCGAAAACTCGCATAGTGATCGGCGGTGTAGTAACAAATATCGGGCTTGGCGGGCTGCCCGCCGCAAACGATCCGACGAACTCCCCGGTGGGCCAAGCCTGGGGTCGGTACGGTGTATTCCCTGTAATACCCGCGCTTGTAGGGCGGTAGCAACCGCTCCCGATTGCCAAAAACGGTGCCATCTTTCTCACTTGCGAACGGCCCACCCTGAAGAATCAACGAATAGACCTGTTCGCCCTGTCGGGGCAATTCCGGTAGCCGGACGGTCGCCTGAATATCTGCCGACACCGGCGCTCTGGCCAGCGCCGGGCTCGTTGCCATCACCGCGCTCAGACATAAGCCAGCAAACACTAACTTACATTTATCAAATCGCGACATGGACGGCTTTTCCTCTTTGGTCCTAGGGTAAACCCGAATCTCTAAGCCAGCTAGTGTCCGTGATTTGCCAGAAAAACGCAAGCAATTGCTCAAACAATAAGCAGCCGCTGTGTGGGATTAACACACCGCCAGGGCGTGCAACCCATATTTGTGCGCCGCTATTTCTAGCGGTTGGCGTTGGCGTCTGCCACGGTCAGGGCGGTCATGTTGACAATGCGCCGCACGGTGGTGCTGGCCGTCAAAATGTGCACTGGCTTGGCAGCGCCCAGTAGCACCGGGCCCACAGCAATGTTGCCACCAGCAGTGACTTTAAGCAGGTTGTAGGCGATGTTGGCCGCGTCAATGTTGGGCAGCACCAGCAGGTTGGCATCGCCAGCCAGCGTGCTGTGCGGCATCATTGCGTGGCGGGCGGCGCTGTCCAGCGCCAGGTCACCGTGCATTTCCCCTTCCACCTCCAGCCAGGGCGCTTGCACGCGTAGCAGTTCCAGTGTCTGGCGCATCTTCACCGCGCTGGGCTGGTTGCTGGAGCCAAAATTGGAGTGGCTCAGCAAGGCAGCGCGCGGGTGCATGCCAAAGTGCTTCATTTCCTCAGCGGCCATGACGGTGATGGTGGCCAACTCCTGGGCGGTGGGGTCGTAGTTGACATGGGTGTCCACCAAAAACAACTGCCGGTCTGGCAGCATCAGGCCATTCATGCAGGCATAAATCTGGACATCCTGCGTGCTGTTGAGGCTGGAGCGGCTGCGTTTGCCAATCACCTGATCGATGTAATGCAGATGCAGTTGGGTGGTTCCCCAGGTGCCGCAGACGATGCCGTCCACATAGCCTTTGTGCAGCAGCATCGAGCCGATAAGCGTCAGGCGTCGACGCATGTCAATCTTGGCGGCGTGCACCGACACGCCTTTGCGCTCGGTCATCTGGTGGTAGCTCTGCCAGAAGTCGCGGTAGCGGTCATCTTTCTCAACATTGACCACGTCGTAATCCAGCTCTTCTTCCAAGCGCAGGCCAAATTTCTTGATGCGCTGGGCGATCACTGCTGGACGACCAATCAGCGTCGGACGCGCCAGGCCTTCATCCACCACAATTTGGCAGGCGCGCAGCACACGCTCTTCTTCACCCTCACAGTAGGCCACGCGTTTGTGCGCGGCTTTCTTGGCAGCAGTAAAAATTTGCTTCATCATCGTGCCAGAGGCGTACACAAAGCTTTGCAATTGCTCCCGGTAGGCGGTGAAGTCGCCAATCGGGCGGGTGGCCACACCGCTGTCAGCCGCAGCTTTAGCTACCGCTGGGGCAATCACCACCATCAGACGTGGGTCAAACGGTTTAGGAATTAGATACTCCCGGCCAAACGTCAGGCGTTCACCCGCGTAAGCTGCCACTACCACCTCACTTTGTTCGGCACGGGCCAGTTCGGCGATGGCATGCACGGCGGCAATTTCCATCTCCAGCGTGATGGTGGAGGCACCGGCATCCAGCGCGCCCCGGAAAATGTAGGGAAAACACAGAACGTTGTTGACCTGGTTCGGATAGTCAGTGCGGCCGGTGGCAATGATGGCATCACTGCGCACCGCCTTGACTTCCTCGGGCAGGATCTCGGGCGTCGGGTTGGCCAGGGCAAAGACCAGAGGGTTGGCGGCCATTTTGGCGACCATGTGACCCTTAAGAACGCCGCCCGCCGACAGGCCCAAGAAAACGTCGGCGCCTTTCATGACTTCATCCAGCGTGCGGAAGCTGGTTTTTTGCGCAAAAAAAGCCTTGTCGTCGTCCATCAGCTCGGTGCGACCTTCGTAGACCACCCCTGCCAGATCGGTGACAAAGATGTTTTCGCGGGCAATACCGAGTTTGACCAGCAAGCCCAGACAGGCCAGCGCCGCAGCACCTGCGCCGGATGTGACCAATTTGACCTTGGCTGGGTCCTTGCCCACCACTTTCAGGCCGTTGAGAATGGCCGCGCCGACCACGATGGCGGTGCCGTGCTGGTCATCGTGGAAGACCGGGATCTTCATGCGCTCGCGCAATTTGCGCTCAACATAGAAGCAGTCTGGTGCCTTGATGTCTTCCAGGTTGATGCCGCCAAAAGTCGGCTCCAACGAGGCGATGATGTCCACCAACTTGTCAAGGTCGTGTTTCTCGTTGATTTCGAGGTCAAACACATCGATCCCTGCAAACTTCTTGAACAGCACGGCCTTGCCTTCCATCACCGGCTTAGCCGCCAGCGGGCCAATGTCGCCCATGCCCAGCACGGCGGTGCCGTTGGTGATGACGGCCACCAGGTTGCCCCGGCTGGTGTACCGATGAGCGTTGTTCGGGTCTTTGACGATTTCTTCGCAGGGGGCGGCGACGCCAGGCGAGTAGGCCAGCGCCAGATCGTGCTGGTTGGTGAGTTGTTTGGTTGCAGCGATGGCGATCTTGCCGGGCGAAGGAAGCTGGTGGTAATCCAACGCGGCACGGCGTAGCTGGGCGCTTTTTTCTTCGGGGCTGTTATGGGTCATACGTGTCTCTGGCGGCGGGGAGATGCCGCGCTGAGTGGAGGGAAAGGTCGCGAATTGTAGGCCTGTGCATATCTTGGCGGGTGCGGCAAGCCGATTGGACCGCACCACGCAACCTACGACCTAAGCCGTTGAATTTGATGAATTATTCGCAGCCCCTGTAGCCATGTTTCACTTTGAGCGCACATGACATGACAATGGGCTTATATGTTGGACGGCTCACAGACAGCCTGAATTTTTCAACCCAGAGATCTGACCAAAGTGCGCGACTACAAAACCGACTCCTTTGTTCCTAGCGGCATCTTTGCGCCAGTGAAGCCCTTTCGTGTTGGATATCTGCAGGTAGACGATTTGCACACGCTGTATTGGGAACAGAGCGGCAATCCGCAAGGCGTTCCGGTGCTGTTTTTGCACGGTGGCCCCGGTGCTGGAAGCGCGCCAAGTCACCGGCAATTTTTTGACCCGGCGCATTACCACATTGTGCTGTTCGATCAGCGTGGATCAGGCAAATCCACGCCGCTGGGTGAGGTGCGTCAGAACAGCACTCAACTGTTGATTGCCGATATTGAGTGCTTGCGCGAGATGATGGGTATTGAAGAATGACTGATTTTTGGTGGTTCTTGGGGCTCCACACTGGCACTGGCCTACGGGCAGGTGCACCCAGCCCGTTGCACGGGCTTCATTTTGCGCGGTATTTTTCTCGGCACCCAAGCCGAAATCTACTGGTTTATGCAAGGGATGCCGCTGTTCTTTCCGGAAAAGCACGCCCAGTTTGTCAGCCTGATCCCCGAAGATGAGCGCGGTGACCTGCTTGGGGCCTACATGAAGCGTTTGTTTGGCGACGACCCGGTGGTGAGTCTGCGTGCCGCCCAGGCCTGGAGCCGCTATGAGGCCAATTGCCTGCACCTGCTGCCACGCCGGGAGGTGACCCGCATGTTCAGTGCCGCCTGTGTGGCGCTGGGTGTTGGGCGCTTGGGGGCACATTACTTTTGCAACAAGATGTTTTTGACAGAAGGTCAGTTGATTGACAACATGGACCGCATCGCGCACCTGCCAGCCGTCATCATCCAGGGCCGGTACGATGTGCTTTGCCCACCCCGCACTGCCTGGCAATTGCGGCAGGCTTGGCCAAACGCAAGTTTTCAGGTGGTGGACGATGCTGGCCACGCGGCTTGCGAGCCTGGCATCTCCAGTGCGCTGGTGGCTGCCACCGAGCGCTTCAAACTGACTCATACGCTGTGAACACCGCGCATTGATCAACGGCTGTTGCCTGCGGAAGTCAGTTGACTCGTCGGTACGTTTTGGGCATGTGACCGCCATGGTGTCAGTGGTTTCGCAGGTTTGTGTTCGTGCCGGAAATTTAAGTGTGCACGACCCCAGGTCGCTGGTAAGCAGTGGTAACGCTTTTGTGCCCCGTCAGCCTCCAACGCGACAGCCGCATCTTAGACTTGCGGCAGCAAAAAGCGCCGCTCCCAGGCGCTGATTTCGTTTAAATAATGCTTGTATTCCAGCGCCTTCACCGCGCAATAACCCGTAACAAAATCAGCCCCTAGCCCTTGTATAGCAAGCATACTATGCTGCATTTTATATAGCGATTCATCCATCGTGCGCGGCAGGCCGTAGGCCTCGTCGTAGCCGTTGCTGCTCAAGGGCTCAGACGGCTGCAGCCGCTCTTGGATGCCCGCCAGACCGGCAGCCAGCGTGGCGGCGATGGCCAGGTAGGGGTTGGCGTCTGCCCCGGCCACGCGGTTTTCCACGCGACGGGCCACTGCTGCACTGGTCGGCACGCGCAAACCGGTGGTGCGGTTGTCATAACCCCAGGCCATGTTGGTTGGGGCCTGGCTACCGGCCACATAGCGCCGGTAGGAATTGACGTTGGGCGCAAACATCAGCATCAGCTCCGGGCCGTAGGTTTGCAGCCCGGCGATGAACTGGCCAAACAAGGCGCTCTCAGTGCCGTCAGGCAAGCTGAACACATTGGCACCCAAGGCATCCACCACACTGGTGTGCAGGTGCATGGAGCTGCCAGCGCTGCCGGCGATGGGTTTGGCCATGAAGACCGCGTTCAGGCCGTGTTTCAGGGCGATTTCGCGGGCGGCGTATTTGAACAAGAAAGCCTGATCAGCCACCGCCACCGCGTCGCCGTGCATCAGGTTGATTTCGTACTGGGTGGGGCCAACCTCGTGAATCCAGGTGTCAGCGTCGATGTGCAGGGTGACCAGCGCAGCGCGAAACTCGTCCCAGAACGGCGCCAGCTCGTTGAGCATGTTCAGGCTGAAGGCGCTTTGCCCGACTTCGGCACGGCCACCGCGCACAGTTGGCGGCACCAGCGGCTGGGCCGGGTCGGTATTGGCGCCCGTCAGATAAAACTCGATTTCCGGGGCCACCACCGGGGTCAGGCCCCGGGCGGTGTAGTCGGCCAGCACCCGTTTCAGGGTGCTGCGTGGCGCAAAGGTGCACAACTCGCCGTCGAGCTCCACGCAATCGTGTACCGCCACTGCGCGCGGCGTACTCGCCCAGGGTGCCAGGGTGAGCGTGTGATAGTCGGGCAGCATGCGCACATCGGGATCCGAGTCGGGGAAAACCGGGTTGTATGAATACTCGCCGGTGACCGCCTGCATGGGGATGGCCTGGCAGATGCGCAGCTCGGCTCCCGCAGCAAAGCGTTCGGCAGGCATTAGTTTGCCGCGCGGGTAGCCGGAAATATCGGCAAACAGGCACTCCACGTCGCGCACGCCGTGCTGCTGAAAAAAGGCGCTGATTTGATCGGGGCTGTGTTGTGCCCCAGCAATGTTAGGGGACATCAAGCCAAATTTCCAAATGGGTAGCTGCTGCCTGGCTGGCGGCTCATGCAGACATTTGCTCCGACCCAGCGGCAACCTCGTCGATAGCCACAACTTCGCCCTCGTCAAACAAGCTTTGCGCGAACTGGGCGGCGTCTGGCGCCAACAGACGAGCGGTCCACGCATCGACCAATGCAGGTGACACCGGATGCGGCGGAAAATGGATGCGTGACACCACCTGGGCCACCACCTCCGAGCCGACACCGCTGGCCACCAACGCGGCGGCAAAACGGCTGGCCGAGTCGCCCATGCGAAAAGCGTCGATATTGGCTTTGACCACGCGCTCACTCTTGCTGGCAAACATCGCATTGATCTGCTTCTCCAGCAACTCAGCCGGCAGTGGCAAGTGCATAGCAGCGGCGCCCAGCACCACCATGTTCTGCGCCTTGACATTGCCTGCCTTTTTGGCCAGCAGGGTGGCATTCAGCGCCACCAGATACGGCACCGAGAACAACACTGGGTACAAAGCCGCCGTGTCCGGATAGTTGCCAATATTGACCATTGGCGTGACATCGGTGACGATCCAGCCCTCGGGCTTGAGTAACTTCGTGTAACGCAAGGCTTCCAGCGGCTCCACCGATAGCACCATGTCTGCACAGCCTTCAGCAATCAGAACACTCGCCACGGGTTGATCCGACAGGCGCACAAAAGCCGACACGGCCCCGCCGCGTTGCGCCATGCCATGCACTTCGGATTGCTTCAAATACAAACCAGCCTCGTTTGCGGCATGGTCAAGCACCCAGGCAATGGACAGCACGCCTTGGCCGCCCACGCCACCAATCACCAGATCGAACTTCATGCGCTCACCTCCTGCGTCTCGCGCTTGGCGTCTTTGATCTGTTGGTTCGCCTTGATCTCGCGCGCATAGGTGATGCAGATGCGCCGAGCAATGATCACCGACAAGCCCACATAGGCCAGTTCTTCACGGATGACGGTCAGGTTTTGCTCTTTTTTGTGCGTGGTCGGCTCGATGATGCGAATGTGCCCGCGTGGCACACCCATGCCCGCGACCAGGCTCAGCACTTCTTCATTGGTGGCACTGGTCTGTTGGCCACCGGTCATGGCAATGATGCTGTTGTCCAGAATGAACACCTTGATGTTGGTGTTGTCCTTGGCGGCGTCAAGCAGCGGGGCCAAGCCGGAATGGGTAAAGGTGCCGTCGCCAATCACGCAGATGGCCGGGTTCATGCCGGCGTGCGCCAAACCCATGGCCATGCCGATGGAGGCGCCCATGCACAGGCATGAGTGGATCGCCTGATGCGGCTCCATATAGCCCAGCGAGTAGCAGCCAATGTCACCCATCACGCGCACCTCGCCGCTGAGTTCGGCAATCACTTCTTTGATGAGGATGTAGGAGTCGGTATGCGGACACTTGTCGCACATGCTCGGTGGCCTGGCGGCCAGCACCTCGGCCAGACCCTTGATTTGCAGCGAGACCGCGGTTGGCAAACCAAAGCATTTTTTGATGGCATCCGGGCACAGCTCGCCAGCACGCGGTAGCGCGCCGGTGAGCCTGCCGCGAATGGTCTTCTCACGCATCAAGCCACCCGCGCTGATCAGCCGTTCGATGAATGGGTAGCCTTCTTCAATCACCAACACCTCGCTGGAGGCGTCCAGCAGTTCGCGAATTTTCTGGAACGGCAGCGGATACATGCCAATGCGCAGCAGGTTGAAGCCATGCAATTGGTCGCCCATCGCCTCTTGCAGATAGCTCCAGGCCAAGCCGCTGACCAGAATGCCGGGCAAGCCGTTGCCATGCAAAGTCAAAGCGTTGCTGGCATGCGCTTCGGAGGCAGCTTGCATGCCGCTTTGCTTGTCCAGGAGGAGGCTGTAGGCGCGCCGGGCGTTGGACGGAATCAGTGTGAAGCGGCTCGCGTCATTCACATAGTTGGGCAGGTTCTGCTGGCGCGCCGGTGCCAACGTCACTTGCGAGCGGCTGTGCGCTAGGCGTGTGACCAAGCGCAACAGCACCGGCACCTGAAACTGCTCGGACAAATCAAACGCCGCGCGGGTGAAGTCGTAGCACTGCTGCTGATCGGCGGGCTCCAGGCAGGGCAGCATCGCAAAATCGGCAAAGTAACGCGAATCCTGCTCGTTTTGCGAGCTGTGCATGCCAGGGTCGTCGGCGACCACAATGACCAAGCCGCCGTGGGCGCCGGTGACGGCCGCGTTCATAAACGGGTCAGCCGCCACGTTCAGACCGACATGCTTCATCGACACCAGGACACGCACACCGGCGTAAGAGGCCCCCACAGCCTGCTCAACGGCCACCTTTTCATTGGTGGACCACATGCCGCCCACATTCAGGCCACGTTCCTTGACTTGTTCCTCAATGGCCATATAAATTTCGGTGGACGGCGTGCCCGGGTAAGCGTAAGCCACGCTGATACCGGCGTCGATGGCAGCGCGGGCCACGGCCTCGTCGCCGAGCAGGATGGTTTTGGTCATGAGTATTCCAATGTCAAAAAAAAGCTGAATCTCGCCCGCACGTCAAGCTAGGCTAGCACGGGTTCTGCAATTCAGCGCTAACGCCGCTAGAGCAGAGTATTTTGCCAGCGCCCATTCAGCGCCCTTGATCTTTAGCGGGCACAAAGCGCTCAGATCCAGGCCGATGTGGTTGGCAGCCGACAGGTTGACGAGGTCGAGCCGCAGGGTAGTGACAGTAACCATCGGCTTGTCTTCTAATGGGTAAAAAATCAGGTCATTTTTGGGCGTTCATCAATCACCCGCCTGGCTTTACCGGCCAGCGTGCGGGGAATCGAGTCAAACGGCAATACCGTCACGCGGGTGGATATGCCTATCACGGTTTTAAAGTGGTATTGCAATTGCTTGCTGATCAAGGACAGATCCGCCACCTGCATCTGCGCCGAAGCGTCGCGCTGCAGCTCGCAACGCACCTCTAGGTTGTCCAGGTGGGCATCGCGAGTGACCACGATCTGGTAGTTGCCCGACAGCCGCTTGTCCCGCAAAATTTGCTCTTCAATCTGGGTCGGGAAAAGGTTGACACCGCGAATGATCAGCATGTCGTCACTGCGCCCGGTCAGGCGATCCATGCGCCGAAAGCTGCGCGAGGTGGGTGGCAACAGGCGGGTCAGGTCGCGGGTGCGGTAGCGGATCACCGGCATAGCCTGTTTGGACAGCGAGGTAAACACCAGTTCGCCCTGCTCGCCGTCGGATAGCACTTCGCCGGTATCGGGGTTGATGATTTCCGGATAGAAGTGATCTTCCCAGATCACCGGGCCGTCTTTGGACTCGATGCATTCGCTTGCGACACCCGGGCCAATCACTTCGGTCAAACCATAGATGTCGATGGCATGGATACCGAGCTTTTTCTCAATCTCGCCGCGCATGGCCTCGCCCCAGGGCTCGGCGCCAAACATGCCGATACGCAGTGATATTTCTTCGGGCGGGATGCCCAGGCGCTCAAACTCCTCGGCAATCACCAGAGAGTACGACGGTGTCACCATAATGATGTCGGGTTTGAAATCCAGAATCAGTTGCACCTGCTTTTCAGTCTGGCCGCCCGACACCGGAACCACCATGCAGCCCAGTCGCTCGGCGCCGTAATGCGCGCCCAAACCACCGGTAAACATGCCGTAGCCGTAGGAAATATGACAGATGTCACCCGCGCGCGCCCCAGCGGCACGCATTGAGCGCGCCATCAAGTTGGCCCAGGTGTCAATGTCCTGTGCGGTGTAGCCCACCACCACCGGCTTGCCCGTAGTGCCGGAAGATGCGTGCACCCGCACGACCTGTTCGCGCGGCACGGCAAACAGCCCAAATGGGTAGTTGTCGCGCAGATCGACTTTGGTGGTGAACGGAAATTTGGCCAGATCACTCAGCTTTGTCAGATCACGCGGATGCACGCCCAGGTTGTCACACTTTTCCCGGAAATGCGCCACATTGCTGTAGGTGTGCGTGATCGACCATTGCAGGCGTTGCAGTTGCAAAGCAGAAATTTCATCGCGGCTGGCGGTTTCGATGGGCTCAAGCACGCCGGGCTCAGATCGTTGGAAGGTCATTCGGGTGGTTTCCTATGGAAAATTGTCCGCACTCACCCATGGTGAAGCCCAGAGCCGCCAAAGGCATAGTCTGCCCAGACGGTGATGCCGGAAAACAGCAGTGGCGCAAACGGAGAGAGCATTAGCTGCGGTGCATTGCAAAATTGACGCACCCGGATTCGATTTGGAAGTCTCCCCCACACATTTTTTATTTCCTGCGTTGCTCAAAGGGTTGGAATTTTACGGTTGACTGCGTCCGACATCCGCAGGCCATCGGGGCGGCCAATCCTGGGCTTACCCAAGCATAAGTCAAGCCCGCATCAGTGCCTCAATGTCAACCACGCTGACCGGCACACCGCGGCTGATGAGTTCACAGTCGGCCTCGGTCACGATGGCATCGTCTTCGATGCGGATGCCGATGTTGTGAAAGTGCTCCGGCACGCCGGGTGCCGGGCGCACATAGAGGCCGGGCTCAATCGTCAGCACCATGCCCGCTTGCAGGATGCGCGCCGGGCGGTCTTTGATGAGTTCGCCGGTGAGGGCGTCTTTTCGGGTGCTGACCTGGCCGATCTCGCCCGGCTCGGTGTAGGCGCCACAGTCGTGCACATCCATGCCCAGCCAGTGGCCGGTGCGGTGCATGTAGAACTGAAAGTAGCTGCGCTTCTCGATCACGTCGTCTACGGTGCCAACGGTGTTTTTGTCGAGCAGGCCCACATCCAGCATGCCTTGCGCCAGAACCTTGACGGTGGCGTCGTGCGGGTCGGTGAAGCGGGCACCGGCCTTTGTTACAGCAATGGCCGCCTCTTGCGAGGCCAGCACCAGCTCATACAGCGTTTTTTGCGCGCCACTGAAGGTGCCGTTGGCCGGGAAGGTGCGGGTGATGTCGCTGGCGTAGCCATCCAACTCGCAGCCCGCGTCAATCAGCACCAGCTCGCCGCTCTGCACGCGCCCAGCATCGGCGCGGTAATGCAGCACGCAGGCATTGGCGCCCGCGGCCACGATGGAGCCATAGGCCGGGTATTGCGAGCCGTGGCGGCGAAACTCGTGCAGCAGTTCGGCGTCCAGGTGGTATTCACGCACCTCTTGGCCAGCGCGCAGCATGGCCGCGCAACGCTGCATGGTGCGCACATGGGCGCCCGCACTGATGTTGCAGGCGCGGCGCATCACGTTCTGCTCATGCGCGTCCTTGAACAAACGCATCTCGTCCAACGGGCCACACAGGTCGCGCTGCTGCTGTGGGCACAGCGTGCCGTAGCGCACCCGCGCACGCAGCGTGCCCAGCCAGCCGTCAATGCGACCCTCCAGCCCGGTATGCGTGGCAAACGGGTACCAGACCGACTCAGCACCATCTAGCAATGCAGGCAGTTGTTTGTCCAGCTCAGTCACCGAAAACGCGGCATCGACACCCAGCGCTTCAAGCGCGGCATCTGGCCCGAGGCGATAACCGTCCCAGATTTCGCGCTCCAGGTCTTTGGGCTGGCAAAACAGCGTGGTTTTGCCATCACCGCTGATCACCAGCCAGGCCTTGGGCTCGGTCAAGCCGCTGAGGTAGTAGAAATAGCTGTCGTGGCGGAATAAAAAATCGCTGTCGCGGTTGCGTTGTTGCTCTGGCGCAGTCGGCAGGATGGCCACGCCACCGGGGCCGATGTGTTTGGCGAGTGCGGCGCGGCGTTGGGCGTAGAGGGCGGTTTGGGTGGTCATGGCTGTTGATGAGTGAAGGAGCGGTTGAGGCGGGTGCCTGGCATCAGCGCGGGTTCAAAAGCCAACATTGTGCGACTGACACGCCGTGCGCGAGGCACAAGGGTTGCTACAAGGGTTGCTATTTACGCATTGAGCTGCGCCAGCCGCTCCGGTGTGCCGACATCGGTCCAGGCGCCGGCATAGAGCTCGGCAGACACCTGCCCCTGGTCCATCGCTGCGCGCAGCAACGGCGCCAACGCGGCTTTGACGCCCTGAGAGTTGCCGGGCACAACATCGCACCAGGGTGGCGCAAACAGCGCACGGTGGTACAGGCCGATGGTGGAATAGGTGTAGCGCGGCTGTGGGTCATCTTTGGGCAGGTTCAACGCCAGGCCGGTGGCGGCATCCAGACCAAAATCGCCGCGTGGGTTGTGCGCCGGATTCGGCACCAGCCAGAGGTGCGCGAGTTTGCCGCTGGCGGCAAAACGTTCAACCGCGTCGCTCGAAAAAACAAAACCGGGCGTGAAAACATCAGCCGCCAGCACCCAGAAAACGCCCCGGCCCACACCATCGGTGGGCGGAAAAAGCAGCGGCAAGGCGCGGCAGATGCCGCCCGCGGTCTCCAGCGCGGCGCCAAAGTCGCGGCCTTCGGTGGAGTACTGCAACGTCATCTTATATGAATTTGATAGCTGCTCGCGCTTATTCCATAAGGGCTGGATGCCAAAAAGACCATTAAAAGTCTGAACAATCAGGTCTTCCAGCCAGGCGGTGTTGATCACCACCTGCTGGCAGCCGCCGCGCTGCAAGGCCTCCAGATGCCATTGCATCAGCGGCTTGCCTTGCACGGGCAACAGCGGTTTGGGGCAAGTGTCGGTGAGCGGGCGCATGCGCTCGCCACGGCCGGCAGCCAGCAGCATGGCGGGCACGGGAGAAGGCTGGGCAGCAGGATGAATTGATTTGAACGGCGTCACGGGCATGGGTCTGGGACTCATCAGCCTCTGAGAATAGCAGCCCAGCACCGCCAAGCTGTGCACATCACGCCATGTTTCAGGCTTGCAGCCAGTGCACTGAGCCCCGGTAGGCATGCCAGCTGGCGTGTCCCAGAAGCGGCCCGGCCAGCAGCAGGCCCGCGTTCAATGGCAACAGCAGTGACATACCGATCAGCAGCACGATCACAGCGCCCCACAGCAGCATGGCGCCGGTGTTTTGCAGGACCACCGCAATGCTGGTGATGGCCGCCGAGATGGCGTCGGTGTCACGGTCCAGAATCATCGGGATCGACACCACCGAGATGGCAAACGTCAGCCCGGCAAAGATGCCGCCGACAACCAAGTAGGCAAGCACAAACTCCAGATTTTCCGGATTGGTGAGCGCCTGCATCACCCCCACCGATGAAGGCATGCCAGAATTGAAAAAAAGCGCGATCACGACCAGCGAGACCCGGCCCCACAGCAGTTCCAGAACAACCAATACGCCCACCAGCAAGCCCATGCTGCGCAGGCGGGTCTTCCAACACGTCAGTGAACTGATGAAACTGGGCGCCTGTCCAGTTTCGCGGCGGCGGCTGACTTCGTACAGCCCTAACGCAAGAAATGGTCCCACCAGCAGACAGCCCGAAACCAGCGTCATGGTGTATTCAGGCTTGTTTCTGAAGACCATGCCCATGACCATCGCCATGGCCCAAAACGCCACCCCATAGAACAGGCTGATGCCGGTCTGAGCGCGAAAGTCTTGCCAGCCCAGTTGCAGCCAGCGCAGTGCCGCAAAAGTGGGCAGCTTCAGGATCTCTTTGAGTGGCGCTTCTGAGGGCGGCGGCACATAAGGCGGCGGTGGTTCGTCAATGTCTTGGCTCATACGTCAACGTTAACGTTAACGGCGCTGGTGCTGCAACATCACTCGGGTTAAACCCAAGAAACAGCGCGGGTATCATGCCCTGACATTGACCAACAGGAGCGCAACATGGCTTTGATGGACTTCATCAAGAAGCAGTTTATTGACGTCATTCAATGGACCGAGCCGGGCGACGGCACGCTGGCCTGGCGCTTTCCGATGGCCGGTATGGAAATCCAGAACGGCGGGCAACTGGTGGTGCGCGAATCGCAGATGGCGCTGTTTGTCAACGAGGGCAAAGCCGCCGATGTGTTCGGCCCAGGCACCCACAAGCTCACCACCCAGACGCTGCCAGTGCTCACCTACCTGAAAAACTGGGACAAACTGTTTGAGTCACCGTTCAAAAGTGACGTGTACTTTTTCAGCACGCGCCAGCAGTTGGATCAGAAATGGGGCACGCCGCAACCCATCACCATTCGCGACGCCGACTTTGGCGCGGTGCGCCTGCGCGCTTTTGGCAACTACAACTACCGTGTGGCCGACCTTAAGCTGTTTCACACCGAAATCACGGGCACGCGCGAGAGTTATGACGTGCAAGACATCGACGGACAGTTGCGTGGCCTGGTGCTGCAAAACATCAGTAATGCGGTGGCGGGCAGCGGCATTGCCTTTCTGGACCTGGCGGCCAACCAGCTGAGCTTTGCGCAGGCCCTGACCAGGCAATTGGCGCCCGAGTTCGAGAAAATCGGCCTCAAGCTCGAAGGCATGACGGTACAAAACGTCTCGCTGCCTGAAGACCTGCAAAAAGTACTCGACCAGAAAATCGGCATGGGTATGGTCGGCAACGACATGGGCAAGTTCATGCAGTACCAAACCGCGCAGGCCATCCCAAAATTCGCCGAAGGCGGGGCAGGTGGCGGTGGTGGCGGTAGCGGCATCGCCGGTGATGCGATGGGCCTGGGCGCGGGTGTGGCGCTGGGCCAAGTGATGGCGCAAAACCTGACCGCCGGGTTGCAGGCCTCTGCCACCAGTGCCGCGGCACCGCTAGCGGCTGTGGCCGAGGTCAAGCCCGAAGACGTGATTGCCACGCTGGAAAGACTCGGCGAACTCAAGGCCAAAGGCATCCTGACGCAGCAAGAGTTTGACGGCAAGAAGGTTGAGCTGTTGAAGAAACTGGTTTAGAGCATTGCTGGCGGGCGAACCCGTCAACCCACTTGCCAATGGGCACGTCATAGGTGGTTTCAATCCGCGCCCGCCATTGCTGGCGGGCGAACCGTGGGTCATGGTGCATTTACTCCAAGGGTTTTAAATTTCAATCCGCGCCCGCCATTGCTGGCGGGCGAACCGTGAAACAGCGACGGCTCGCACTTGATGTAATGCGGTTTCAATCCGCGCCCGCCATTGCTGGCGGGCGAACCGCCTCAACGGGCAGCCCGTCAGCCAGCGTCAGGGTTTTTCAATCACCGCCCGCCATTGCTGGCGGGCGAACCAGGGTCGCACTGTTTATTACAACGGCTTCGCGATGTTTCAATCCGCGCCCGCCATTGCTGGCGGGCGAACCCCCCGTAGCGCGCTTCTTGAGTCTGCCACGGCGCTGGTGTTTTAATCCGCGCCCTCCATTGCTGGCGGGCGAACCATGCGCGGCTGGGACGATGCGCTGGTGTTTGGCCTGTTTCAATCCGCGCCCGCCATTGCTGGCGGGCGAACCGTACGACCCCCGCAACGCGACAACGCAGTGGCAAGTTTCAATCCGCGCCCGCCATTGCTGGCGGGCGAACCTGTCCAGGGCTTGCGCTGGTGTCATGGTGTGTTGGTTTCAATCCGCGCCCGCCATTGCTGGCGGGCGAACCATTGTTCCTCAAGGTCTAGAGGTTGATTTGGTTTGTTTCAATCCGCGCCCGCCATTGCTGGCGGGCGAACCAGCGCTTCCCCTTACGCCACGGCGTTCGTGAACAAGTTTCAATCCGCGCCCGCCATTGCTGGCGGGCGAACTGCGCCTTACTTGGAGGTTAAGGAATGGCAACGAAGTTTCAATCCGCGCCCGCCATTGCTGGCGGGCGAACTAGCAAGGTTTGGGGGGCAAAACAGCCCGAAGGCCGTTTCAATCCGCGCCCGCCATTGCTGGCGGGCGAACTGCCTCAATGCTGGATGGCCTTCGGCCATGCAGTTGTTTCAATCCGCGCCCGCCATTGCTGGCGGGCGAACTCTGGTGGCCGGTGCTTCCTCAAACAAATCCAGCGTGTTTCAATCCGCGCCCGCCATTGCTGGCGGGCGAACTTGCCCAAATACGTCCCATGTCGAGAGCGATGCCATGTTTCAATCCGCGCCCGCCATTGCTGGCGGGCGAACTCACTGATGCGCTGTTTGTGCAGGCGGCGGCATTATGTTTCAATCCGCGCCCGCCATTGCTGGCGGGCGAACTTTGACCGAAACCGACAATAAAGGAGCATCCAGATGTTTCAATCCGCGCCCGCCATTGCTGGCGGGCGAACTCACCGGCCGCCACGGCGCGCAGTTGGCCCTGCCTGTTTCAATCCGCGCCCGCCATTGCTGGCGGGCGAACTGGGGTCAACCTATCCACTTACCAAAATTACAAGGAGTTTCAATCCGCGCCCGCCATTGCTGGCGGGCGAACGTGCTCGGCGGTGTGTGGGCGGCAAGAACTACATGGTTTCAATCCGCGCCCGCCATTGCTGGCGGGCGAACTGTGATTTTGCCGTGGCAGTGCGGGCAGACGTGGTGTTTCAATCCGCGCCCGCCATTGCTGGCGGGCGAACTATATTGGCGTTGTTATTGGTCAAGGCGTAGGACGGGTTTCAATCCGCGCCCGCCATTGCTGGCGGGCGAACTGTTGCGTCAGCCGGGCGGCTACTGGGTGTTTTCTGTTTCAATCCGCGCCCGCCATTGCTGGCGGGCGAACTCTCGAGGCGCTGCTCGACCGGGGCATTGTTCCGGCGGTTTCAATCCGCGCCCGCCATTGCTGGCGGGCGAACTGAAGGCACCGTGCGCCGCCACAGTGAGCGCCGGGTGTTTCAATCCGCGCCCGCCATTGCTGGCGGGCGAACTGAGATATGGCGGTGGCAGGCGCGCCGGAAAGCTGGTTTCAATCCGCGCCCGCCATTGCTGGCGGGCGAACTACCCGCACATCTTGCCTTGAATGTCCCCCCCGCCTGTTTCAATCCGCGCCCGCCATTGCTGGCGGGCGAACTGCCGGCGATTGCGATCAGCGAGGGGCGGTATCTGGTTTCAATCCGCGCCCGCCATTGCTGGCGGGCGAACTTCGGCGCAATGGCCCATCATTGGCGCAAGGGCGTGTTTCAATCCGCGCCCGCCATTGCTGGCGGGCGAACTAGTAGTCGCCACCACCGCACTGGTCAGCACAGGGTTTCAATCCGCGCCCGCCATTGCTGGCGGGCGAACTGATTGCCTTTTGCTCACTCCTGCGAGCCGAATGTGTTTCAATCCGCGCCCGCCATTGCTGGCGGGCGAACTTTGCGGATGCCTGGTGGGGCAGATGGCATACGGACGTTTCAATCCGCGCCCGCCATTGCTGGCGGGCGAACTGTAATGCATCATGTTAGTACTCCAAGACGATTGAGTTTCAATCCGCGCCCGCCATTGCTGGCGGGCGAACTGATGCCCCGCCCAAAGATTGGTTTCTGTAACGCCGTTTCAATCCGCGCCCGCCATTGCTGGCGGGCGAACTACCT
Organism: Rhodoferax antarcticus ANT.BR; assembly: GCF_001938565.1. Taxonomy (GTDB): domain Bacteria; phylum Pseudomonadota; class Gammaproteobacteria; order Burkholderiales; family Burkholderiaceae_C; genus Rhodoferax; species Rhodoferax antarcticus. The sequence continues at coordinate 1,239 of NZ_MSYM01000009.1, read as the reverse complement.
GCTGTCTACCAGACAACCTGGCTACACAAGTGTTTCAATCCGCGCCCGCCATTGCTGGCGGGCGAACTCGGATTTTGAGCCCTCGACACCCATCATGCGACTGTTTCAATCCGCGCCCCGCCATTGCTGGCGGGGCGAACTTGGTAGCAGCCAACGCATCATCCATGGCCAGGATGTTTCAATCCGCGCCCGCCATTGCTGGCGGGCGAACTATCAGTGCACTTCACGCAGCGCCAGTCGATTGTAGTGCCGTTTCAATCCGCGCCCGCCATTGCTGGCGGGCGAACTGGGGTCAACCTATCCACTTCCAAAATTACCAAGGAGTTTCAATCCGCGCCCGCCATTGCTGGCGGGCGAACGTGCTCGGCGGTGTGTGGGCGGCAGAACTACATGGTTCAATCCGCGCCGCCATTGCTGGCGGCGAACTGTGATTTGCCGTGGCAGTCGCGGGCCAGACGTGGTCGTTTCAATCCGCCGCCCGCCATTGCTGGCGGGCGAACTATATTGGCGTTGTTATTGGTCAAGGCGTAGGACGGGTTTCAATCCGCGCCCGCCATTGCTGGCGGGCGAACTGTTGCGTCAGCCGGGCGGCTACTGGGTGTTTTCTGTTTCAATCCGCGCCCGCCATTGCTGGCGGGCGAACTCTCGAGGCGCTGCTCGACCGGGGCATTGTTCCGGCGGTTTCAATCCGCGCCCGCCATTGCTGGCGGGCGAACTGAAGGCACCGTGCGCCGCCACAGTGAGCGCCGGGTGTTTCAATCCGCGCCCGCCATTGCTGGCGGGCGAACTGAGATATGGCGGTGGCAGGCGCGCCGGAAAGCTGGTTTCAATCCGCGCCCGCCATTGCTGGCGGGCGAACTACCCGCACATCTTGCCTTGAATGTCCCCCGCCTGTTTCAATCCGCGCCCGCCATTGCTGGCGGGCGAACTGCCGGCGATTGCGATCAGCGAGGGGCGGTATCTGGTTTCAATCCGCGCCCGCCATTGCTGGCGGGCGAACTTCGGCGCAATGGCCCATCATTGGCGCAAGGGCGTGTTTCAATCCGCGCCCGCCATTGCTGGCGGGCGAACTAGTAGTCGCCACCACCGCACTGGTCAGCACAGGGTTTCAATCCGCGCCCGCCATTGCTGGCGGGCGAACTGATTGCCTTTTGCTCACTCCTGCGAGCCGAATGTGTTTCAATCCGCGCCCGCCATTGCTGGCGGGCGAACTTTGCGGATGCCTGGTGGGCAGATGGC
>NZ_MSYM01000008.1 GCF_001938565.1 Rhodoferax antarcticus ANT.BR | reverse complement strand
TCAATCCGCGCCCGCCATTGCTGGCGGGCGAACTACCACTGCTGATGGACACCGAATATAGCGGCGACGTTTCAATCCGCGCCCGCCATTGCTGGCGGGCGAACTCTTTGAGCTATCGAACTTGTCAAACTTATGCGGTGTTTCAATCCGCGCCCGCCATTGCTGGCGGGCGAACTGGATATGAGGGGGTTTACGCTGTTACTGAGCAGGGTTTCAATCCGCGCCCGCCATTGCTGGCGGGCGAACTGCACCCTATGGGGCGCTCAACTCTGCGTTAAATGGTTTCAATCCGCGCCCGCCATTGCTGGCGGGCGAACTACCAGCGTCGAATCAACGCCAGCGACTGACGTGTGTTTCAATCCGCGCCCGCCATTGCTGGCGGGCGAACTAGCGCCCGTCCGACCATAACGAATGTCCGGGTTGGTTTCAATCCGCGCCCGCCATTGCTGGCGGGCGAACTTCCCTCACACCCAGGAGCCTCCACACCCATGCCCGGTTTCAATCCGCGCCCGCCATTGCTGGCGGGCGAACTTAGATAAACCTGTTGTAGATAAACCTGTTGTAGAGTTTCAATCCGCGCCCGCCATTGCTGGCGGGCGAACTCAAGATAAGGAGAAACCTTGAGAGCAGAACTAACGTTTCAATCCGCGCCCGCCATTGCTGGCGGGCGAACTGGCCCTCGGTGGCCCCCTCGGCGGTATGGCTGTTGTTTCAATCCGCGCCCGCCATTGCTGGCGGGCGAACTTGGCTGTCGAGGCGGCTGCAAACGCTTTCGGCTTGTTTCAATCCGCGCCCGCCATTGCTGGCGGGCGAACTGCTTCGAGTCCAAGGCCTTGTCGGCTCACAATTTTTTTGAGCATTTCCGCGAACCTGATGATGAAGGCATGCGTTTGCAAAAGTGGAAAGTCTCTAAAAAATATAAAGTGTTTCAAAACAACGGGTTACGAAGCGCGCGAACCTCTTGGTACAGTAAACATCACTTGGGGTTCGCGGTTCTAACCATACCACGGTGGTGCTGGCGCAGCCAGCCGAACCGCTCGCTAGAGCACCAAAGGCCCATCAAAATCGACGGCCTTGAACGTGCCATGTTCAATGACCTCAAACCCGCGCGTACCAGGAATTCTGTAAAGACGCAGGCAGTCCATGGTAGGGTCGATTTCGGCCAACAGCTCCCGCTCCAGCGCCTCGAACCTCGCCACGTCTAGCTGGCACTCAAATACCGACTTTTGCACCCGCTGCCCGGTGCTCTCGCAGACCCGGGCTACCCGGCGCAAACGGCGACGGCCCGCCTTGGTTTCTGTGTTCACGTCATAACAAACCAGCACAAGCATGTTTGACTCCTACTTAGCCACAAACGGCACGTATGGTGCGCCGTCTTCACGCAGCGCGCGCGCCATCAGGCGGGCCTGCACCAATGGCACCAAGCCCAGGGGTACGGTTTGCGCCAGCAGTGGGTGGCTGATGTCGTCCTTTTTCCGCTCCTGATAAGCCACCACCACGGCCTTGCGGGCATCGGGCTCCAAAGAGACGCCGCCGCCCTCGCGCAACACAAAGTCACTCGCATTTAACTGGCCACGGTTGATCAGTGTCAGCGCCAGTCTGTCTGCCCAAGGGCGAAACTCTTCCATCAAATCAAGCGCCAAGGCGGCTCGGCCTGGCCGCAAGGCATGCAAAAACCCAACTTGTGGGTCTAACCCGGCAGCTTCCAGCGCGCTGCGGCAGTCGTTCATCCACATGGCATACAAGAAGGACAGCATGGCGTTGAAGCGGTCGCGCGGCGGACGACGCGTGCGCCCATCCATGGCAAAGGCGGCGCGCAGGTCTGGGCGCACCAGTAGGTTCAGGCCACTGAAGTATTGGCGTGCTGCTTCACCTTCAACCCCGCGCAAGCTGTCCAGGTTGCTTACACCGGGCAAGGCGCGCAGGCTGGCAGCCAGGTCGTCGGCCAGGCGCGTCAAAACCTTGGCTTCATCCTCTGACTTGGTTTCGCGGGCGCCGCGTTGCAATACTTGGCGCGTGTTCTTGATCTTGCCCGCCACACTGGCGCGCGCCATGTCCAGCGTGAAGACCGGGTCTGCCACGCGCTGAAACTGCGCTTGGCGCAGCAGCACATTGCCAGACACAGCGCCTTCCAGCCGTGCCTTGAAGCGGCCGTTGTCATCCAGCAGCACCAGTGCAACGCCGCTTTCCGCCAGCCGATGCATGAGCGGCGCAGACAAACCGGTGTGACCAAAACACACTACCGCGCAGAGGTGGTGCAGCGGCACGCGCAGCCGGGTTTCGCGGTCAACCTCGACGCGCAGGGTGTCGTTATCCAGGCGCAAGTAGGTGTCGGGCGTGGTGACGTAGAGTGTGTTGAGAAGTTGCATGGCGGCCTTCAGGGCTAAGCGTCGGGGTCAAACAGGGCTGCTCGCGCGGTAGTCAGCCCCGCATGTGTGGCTTGGGGCTGGCACCTGTCCTGTAGCGAACACGCTTTGCAGCGCCTGACCGCTTGTTCGCCGCCCAGGGGCGGCGCCAGCGTGCCACTGGCGAGCATCTGGCGAATAGCCTCGGCGGTTTGCACCACGTCAGCGCGTAACTGCGCGGTGATCGGAACAACCCGACGGCGCCTGGAGGTTGCGTAATAAAGCGCGCCCTCATTGACGTGCTGGCCCGTCATGCCCTCCAGACACATGGCCTGCGCGGCCAGTTGGATGTCATCACAGGCGGCAATGTCGGCGGCCTTGTTGCGGCTACCGTGTTTGTATTCCACCGGGTAGGGCACGCCACCGGCCAGAAACTCCACCACGTCAGACTTGCCAATCAGCCCCAGCCCGTCATGCCAGAGCGGCAGGGCGCGTTCCACGCGCACGCCTTTGGCAGTTTCCACACCGGGTTGATCCGCCTTGGCATGCACCGCCTGGCCGCGCAGGGTATGCACGTTGTCGTCAAACACTTGCTCCAGATGGATCAAGCCACACTGGCGCGGGCAATACTGCCAGTGCTGCAGCGCAGATAGGGGGATGGGTTCTACCGGGTTCATAGACGATTTATGCCTCTGGCCCTTGTCTAGTATGCGTCACCAGCTATCTTTTTTGATACGCGTGGCAAGAAGTTTTCGCCAGTCACTACGGATTTGCCGGTTTGGCTCTCCAGTTGCTGGCGGGCTTGCCGGGCAATTCGCCCACCCGCTTTGGCTGCAGATTTGTTTTCGGTCATGCCGGTGGCATCTGCCGTTTCAGCGATCTGCCGGGTAGAGAGTTCGGCCAGGGCCGTAAAAATCAACTCCGCTTCGCTCATGTGGTCGCGCAGGTTATGACTTGTGAGCCCCTTAGCCTCCTTGTGCTCTACCACGCTCACGCCGGTCCATTCCTGGTGAATGATGTTGGTGAGGATGGCAAACTCGCTGCCCTTTTTGATGTCGTGCTCGCTCCAGTAATCGGTAAGCTTGTTACGCGTTTCCTGCCCGGTCATGCGCTGCTGAATCCACTTGTCGCTGCGGCCATGCTGCTGCCAGGTCTGGCGGGCACGGTTGAGCGTCAAGGCGGGGTCGGCCAGCTCTTGCATGCGCTCGTAACCCACCTTGGCCAGCCAGAGCTTGATCGGCTCGGCCTTGGGGCTGGGCACGGATTGCACCAGGCGCAGCAGGGTTTCGGCGGTGGCGACATCGGTAAGACGCTGCTTGCCATCGGCCGCAGGCATTTTCAACTGGTGACAAGTTGTCACCAGTTGACTGCCTTCATTGGCAAGCCGTCGTTTAAGCTGGTTCCAGTATTTGCGAGCGGTCAAGTCATCAGGTTGCTGGGTGAGCACTTGAACGACGTCGATCACGGAAAACCACCAGGTTTCCGTGTCTTCGTCGTACACGCGGCGAATGGATTGGCCTTCAAAGTCGGTGGGCAGGATTTTCATGGGCACTCCAGTCAGCAGCGCCGGATCAAGGTCACGCCAAGGGCAGGCTGCACCGTTTGACCCACCGCCAGGCTTTGCCCATCAAACGCCACCGAATACGCATCAAAGCTGCGGATCACTTCGCCTTCCACGGTGGGCTTGACCACCAGTCGGTCGAACAAGGCGTGGGCAGGGGCGTTGCCCAGTTCACTGTCGTGCTTGAAAACATACAGTCCTCGCGTGGACATTTCACCCCGAGCGGCAGACCTGTCGTGCTCAAACATTTGCGCTAGGGCCTGAAATACCAGCTCCAAGTCTTCTTCGCCAAAGCCGGTTTGCTTGGCTAGGAAGGAAGATACAAACCCGTGAGCCACATACACGCCATAGGGCACAGTGTGTTTACGGCCCATGGTGCGGTTGTCGCCCTGCTGCTTTTCAGCTTCAGCTTCAGTCGCCACGGCCATGCGGGTGATGGAATGCTCCAAGGCCACGATGGGTTCGACGGAGCGCGCAAAAGTCAGCTGTACCGGGCCGCGCACCTGACCGCAGTTCACGCCGGTGGACATCACCGCGCCAAAGGTGCGCACGTCAAAGAAGTTTTGACACATCCACTTGCGTGCCTGAGCAACTTCATCGGCACTGCCCTTGCGCTTTTCTTTGGCGGGCTTTTTCTTTTTGGCATCAGCTGCTGCACTTTCAGTAGCATCTTCCGCTTGATCTTCCTGGGCTACAGCCAGATTTAATGCCGAATAGGCACGCTGATTCTGATGGTTCAAAATGGCTTTTTCACGCACATAGATTTCAAAGCGCTTTTCGCCATCCACTGGCTCACGCTGGTCCTGCTCTTTGACCAGCCCGACAAAGTTGCGCACCTTGCGTTTGAGTGAAACATCGGTCATCAGTCCGTGGCCGGATTCAGCATCCAGGCGCGGCATGTTGCCAGCGTCGGGATCACCATTGGGGTTCCCATCTTTCACGTCCATGATGAGCACAAAGTCGTATCGGTTTTTCAGTGTCATATTCATCTCCATTGTTAAAAAGTCGCCATTGGGTTTGCCATCCTTCACATCGTTTCAATCCACACCCGGCTCAGCTGACCGTCGGGTGAAAAAGTCTTGTCGCTGGTGGTAGTAGCCCAGCGCAAACCGGCCTTGGTCTGGCAGCGGCAAGTGTTTGGGGAAATCGGTCACAGGGCCAAGCACCTCACCCAGCAATTTTTCAAACCAAGTGGTGCGCCCAACTGCCAGTTTTTTAAGGTGTGCATTTTTCAGACGAAGCAAGGTGGTGAACACGGCCACCGGTGTGCTGGAGGCTGCGCCGTAATAGCGGTCGCGGATGGTGGCATTGAGGCCGGGGCTGGCTTCTTCCTGGATTTTTTCCAGTACGGCAAAGAGCCGCCCCAGACGGTATGCCGGGTTGGGGTTGCTGAGATCAAGCATGGGCAAAAACTCCTGTTCTGGGGAAGGGTTGGGTGATGAAAGCTGGGCGTAGCGCATCTGGCGGTTCAGGCAAGCCTTGATGGCAGCAGCGCGCAGGTAGTTGACGTGTTGTTCAGCCCGGCAACGGCTCACGGCAGCGTTGAGCCACAGGCTGGGGTAAGGCGTGTTCACCCCGGCAAAGATGGCATCCATGATGGCGCCGCCCAGATTAGGTGGAATGTTGTCGGCTTTGTTTTGCACCGCTACAGCCGCCAACAGGCGAAACAGTGACGGGTATTGCGGGTCATGCGGTCCACGCGCCAACGACAGGTCTGCAAAATGCTGCACGATGCGCTGGCCCAGCTCGCGCAACGGCAGGCAGTGATAAAAGCGGATGCTGATGCGGGCCGCGTTCGGTGCCAAGCCCAGTACATAAAACCGCGTATCACCATCCGGCCCGGCCAGCCTTCCGCTGTGCACAGCTTCCAGCAAGGCATGCACGGCGCGGGTGCCACTGTCCGGGTCGTCTTTGGGTGGATCGCCAAAAATGTCGGGGGCAGACGTTTCAAACTCTGAATCGCGTTCGGCCCAAAACACGGTGGAAGCATCGCCGACCTGAATGCGCTGGGGCGAGTCTTTGCGCAGCAGGTGGTTTAACGCGGTGGTGTAGGCGAAAGCTGCGGCGCGGCTGACCGGGGCGTTTTCACCCTGGCGCTCAGTCTTGCCATAAGACTCGAAGGCGCGGGCATTGAACGAGACGATATTGGCCCCTGATGTCTGCGCGCCCCACACACCTTTGATGGACGCATGCAGGCGCTCCACTGGGGCCAGCTCTCCTGTCACCAGACACATCGCCTGGCGGGCATCCTCATCTGCTGAGACATTCAGCACTGCATTGACCACGGCAGGACGCTGGCACACCAAATCAAGGTCGCCTTGCAGCCGAAAGCTCAACACAGCATTACTTTCCAGCACGTCACTCCAAGCGGGCTGGCGCTCCAACTGCGCGAGGTCGATGTGCTCCAGAAAGCGCGCCACAGCTTGAATGCCTGCGTCCTCACGGGCACTGGCAGGCAGTGCAACAATGCGTGCACGAAAGGCGGCGTGTTGCTCTGCCACGCGCTCAGGTTTGCCCTTGGTGTCCACGCCGAGCACATATTCCAGCGTGTCCCATAGCAGATTAGCCGCCACGCCGGAGGTCTTTTTGACCCCGAGCGGCACGCGAAACGACTGCGCTACCTTCTTTTTTTCCTGCAGCTCACGGGTATCACGCATCTGCAACAGCTCGCCCTCGGCGCTGATCTCCAGCAAGAACGGAATTTCCTTCTGCTCCAACCCAAACATGGGCAGGCGCTGCGCGGGATCAGGGTCGTCGCATTTGCGGCGGTAGTAATCGGCCAGGGCTTGCAAAATCATCCGCGTGCCTCCTCAAATGGGGGAACCTGCACCACACCTTTGTCCAGCTTGGCGTTAAAGAAGCGCGGCTGTGGGTCAGAGGGGCGGGTGAAGTCCAAGTCGTGCAGCATCCAGCCCAACTCGCGGGTTTCGCCAATGGGCGTGGCAGGCGGCGTATCGGCTGTGACCAGCGAGAAGGCTGCCGCAAACTCGCGGCAACCCAGATACGGCTGGTTCACGCATTGGCCTTTGCTGGCGCGGCGGGTGAACATCTCGGTGTATTTCATCAAGGGCTCTGTGCCGCCCGGAGCCAGGGATAAATCAGCATGGATGCGGTAGGCCACATCGCGCAAAAAGTAGCCCGCGCGCTGCTGGCGCTCGTCTTCAATGTACAAACCCAGCGTGCCACTGCCCGCCGCCATGGCCTGCTGCACATTGCGGGTAGACACCACGGCGCTGACCTCGTTGCGCCGCAGGTTGATCCAGCGAAAAGGTTTGAGCACTTCAATGCGATGCACCCGCCACCGAATAGCAGGCTTCCACAGCACGGACTCAAAAATGGAGCGAGCCGCTGAAGGTGTCATCACGTCATAAGAGACGCGCTCCACCTTCATTTCCGGGCGGGTAAAGCAGGCGAAGGGGCCTGAGACTTCGAGGCAAAAGGAGGTCATTTTTTGCTTACTTTAAAACGTCAATAAGTTTGAAAAACACCAAGCTACTGCCCACAGGCAGCGCCACAAACACCAAACCCAATCGCATCACAACCAAAAGCCACGCCAACACAAACCGATAGCCTGGTTGCTGATGCATCAACCTGAGCTCCTTGAGCAATCGAGAAAAGTCCAAGAAGTCCATACCTACCTCGCCAATTAGAAATATTGGCGAATAATACATTATTCTTAGAAACTAAAGTGAAACGCTAATTTTGACTCTTACTAAGGTTATCATACATGTTCGCAAATGCGTGGATTGAAACTTAGAAACTTCTAGTGAAACGCTAGACAAGATGAGGGTGGGGCTAGCCCCACCCTTTTCTCTTTCAAAAGACATTTCCAAGAGCATCAAACGGAACACCCTCTGTGTACAGCCCCAGCTTTTCGTCATAGAGCCCAGATGCGTCAATCTGCATATACAAACCAGGCACCGACGATATTTTTAAATCTCCTTGCTCAAGCATCTTGTCCGCCACCCGCTTGCGGATACTGACCGTATACCGCTGTAGTTTTCGCATCAACCACCGTTTTGGGCCTTTGACAGCCAAAGTAGCCAACAACATATCCAATTCATCTGCTACACAGGCATAACGAACAACAACAGTAGCGGCGTCTTCATCTTCGATCAGGTGGAATGCTTCTGCAGCGGTACGAAATTGCACGCTGAGCGTTCTCCGGTCATTGATGGTGAGCTTCTTGACAACTTCTTTGGCATCCAAATCCACCGAGTGGTAGAACTCTTTGAAGTACCGATCAAACAAGGCTCGCGCCAGAGGGTCGTGTGCTTGACCGCGCAGGGTCGAGATACATGCATCGGCCCCTTTGCGCAAATGCCCCAGTGGCGGCTTCTCTGGCGGCACAAACACCACCACGCGGCCCTTGCCGTTCAAACGCCCTTCGCGGTTGCAGCGGCCAGCGGCTTGGGCGATGGAGTCCAACCCGGCCAAGGCGCGGTAAACCACGGGGAAATCGATGTCCACGCCAGCCTCCACCAGTTGGGTGCTGACCACGCGCAGGGGCCGCTGGTCGCATCCCTCCCGCTTGGCTTTCAGGCGCGCTTTGATCTGGTCGATGACCTCTTTGCGGTGCGCGCCGCACATCAGGGCCGACAGGTGCAATGTATCGGCGGGCATCAAGCGTTGCAATTCACGGGCAGCCTTGCGGGTGCTGACAATGGCCAGCACACAGTCCTCTGCACTGAGCTGCGCGGCAATGTCTTCCCAAGCGGTGGGGGTGGTCCAGTCTGGTGGCAGTGTCACATCCACGCGCTTGAGGGCATCAAACAAGGCGTCGGGGTGGTCGATGATTTCGCGCACGTTTTCCAACCCACGCAGGTTCTTGTTGGCGTCGAAATAGGTGGTGCTGTTCAGCGCGGGCTGGGTGGCCGTGCACAGGACCACGGTCACGCCGTAGTGCGTCACCAGCAGGTTGAGTACATCCAGAATGGGTTGCAAAAACGCGGGAGGCAATTGCTGCGCCTCGTCCAGCACGATGACGCTGTTCACCAGGTTGTGCAGCTTGCGGCAGCGCGAGGTTTTGGCGGCAAATAGCGACTCGAACAATTGCACGTTGGTGGTCACTACCAGCGGCGCATCCCAGTTTTCGCATGCAAGGCGGCTGCGGGCGGTTTCGTCTTTTTCAGCGGCGTCGGCTTGGCTGTGATGCTCGATCAGCACTTCATCCCCCAATGCCTTGAACACCTCACGGAACACGTCCGCAGTTTGTTCGATGATGCTGGTGTAGGGGATGGCGTAGATGACGCGGCGTTTGCCATGCGCCTGCGCATGTTCCAGAGCGAAAGCCAGGCTGGACAGTGTTTTACCGCCGCCTGTGGGCACGGTGAGCGAGAAGAAGCCCGCTGGCAATGCCGCCTTGGTGCGGCACTGGCGCAGGACGTCGGCACGCAGTGTGTTGACTGATGTGTTTGCCGCTGGCAGCCCAGCCATGTGGGCATCAAATGCCTGCCGCATTTGCGCCAGCGTCGGAAAACCGTCGCGGCGGGCGGGTTTGTTTGCATCAAAGTGGGCTTCGGTGTCCAGAAAGTCGGCGTCTACCAAGCACGAGAACAGCATCCTTACCCACAAGGCAAAGCCGGGTGCGCCACCGGGAATCTGTGCTATCAAATCGCCATGCGCCAGGATGTTGGCAGGCGGACGGGCATCCAAGGCTTCTTTTAGTTCCAGCTGAGCGTCTTCGCTGTGCAGCCGCTCTTTCAGGCCGCCATCCCAATCGTCCAAACCCGCATGGTGACCCGCGATCAGGTAGGCGAGGATGTTGCCGTAAGGGCGATCTGGTTGGTTGAGTTGCTGCATGGCCCACAGTGCCCCGGCAGCGGAGTGGGTTTTCTCTCGCCCGCCCACTTTGCCTTCGATATGCGCATCGGTGTTGTCAGCCAGCCGTACATAGCGCTGAAACCCCGGTCGATACTTGCCCAAGTCATGCCACAAGCCCGCAGAATAGGCCCATCGCTGAGCCTGTGCGCCATGCTCAAAATCTTGCGAGAAACCTGCAGCCAGTGCTGCTACGGTCCGCAAGTGCTCTGTTAAAAGATGCCCACCCGAGTGGGCCAGCGGTTCTGCCAAGGTGTTTCCCCCTGAAGTTATTATTTCGCAACATGTTAGATGAAGCGTGGCCGCAAAAAGCCGTTAAAGACAAATTTTTAGGCAGTCAAAGCGCCCCGCAGCCGCTGGAGGTGGCGCTGTTGGCGTCGGTGTTTGTGGTGTCGGCTTGCGGGCTGGTGTATGAGTTGGCGGCGGGTGCGCTGGCGTCTTACTTGCTGGGCGACTCGGTGCTGCAGTTTTCCACCATCATCGGCACTTATCTGTTTGCCATGGGTGTAGGCTCGTATTTGTCGCGCTTTTTTGAGCGTCAGCTGCCTGCGCACTTTTTGCGTATAGAACTGCTTGTAGCCCTTATAGGTGGTGCGCTACCAGCTCTTTTATTTGTAGCTAACGCAGCTGTACCCGGTGCTTTTCGGGGGCTGCTGTACGGCTTGGTGCTGATGGTCGGCACGCTGGTGGGGCTGGAGATTGCGCTGGTCATGCGCATTCTCAAACGCAACGTGGCGCTGAAAGATTTGGTATCGCAGGTGCTCACTTTTGATTACCTGGGCGCGCTGGCGGTGTCGCTGGCGTTTCCGCTAGTGCTGGTGCCCCATCTTGGGCTGGTGCGCACCGGGCTGCTGTTTGGGCTGATGAGCGCGGTGATGGCGGCGTTCTCAGCCAGTGGCGGCGTGCCATAAGGGGTTGCGGTGCTGGGCGGTGGCGACGGCATGGCAATGCGTGAAAGCCTCAAGTACCCGGGCGTGGACAGCGTCACGCTGGTGGAGCTGGACCCGGCCATGACCAAATTGTTCAGGCATCAACCCGCGCTGGTCGAACTCAACCTTGGCTCGCTCAAGTCGTCCAAGGTCAGGGTCGCCAACGCTGACGCGTTCAAGAGGCTGGAAGACTCACCTGGTGTGTTTGACATGATCGTGGCCGACTTCCCCGACACGACCAACTTCAACATCGGCAAGCACTACACCAACTCGTTTTATGCCTTGTTGGACAAACACCTGGCGGCGAGCGGCTATGCGGTGATCCAGACCACCTCGCCACTGGTGGCGCGCCGCAGCTTCTAGACGGTGGTGACCAGCATCGAATGGGTATGGCTCACCGCCACGCCGAACCACGCACAAGTGCCGAGTTTTGGTGAATGGGGCTTTGTGGTGATAAGCCGCAGGCCGTATCGCCGACCAACTGCGCTGCCAGAGGGCTTGCGCTTTCTGGACCTGGTCAGCCTGCCAGCACTGTTTGACTTTCCGCTGGACATGGCGCGTGTGCCCGCCGCGGTAAACCGCCTGTCAAATCAGGTGATGGTCACCACTTACGAAGCTGAGAGGGGGCGAGTGGCGGGGCGCTGAATCTGCTGCATGTACTCGCTTTGCTGATTCTGGATCAACACACGATACGGCACAGACCAGTCGTACTGTTTCGAGCTTTGCTGCTCCTGGGCTTTGCTTGTTTCCAGCGCTTCTTTGGCTTGCACGCACAAAGAATCCTGCTCCCCAAAGCGCCGGTGAAGTTTGTTGCAAAGCCGATCCAGATTGTCCACGTGTCTTGACATGGCACCTCCTTGGTTTGAAGACGAGGCAAATGGTAATCACAGACTTCTTCCGGGCCAAGCGAAATTGCATGATGTTTGATCCCGCGCAAACTCGCCAGTGGAAAAAGCAACGGGTGCCTTGCCATAGGTCAAGACCTGTCATGAAGGGTTCACCAACTGACCCTATAAATGACCCATGAACTCTCAAAACAAGCTCCATGCCCGTGCGCTCTTGGCAGCACCTTCCAGTGACGCGCCCGGGAGCCAGAGCCGCAGTTTGAACCTTGTTGAGCAGCTCAAAGCGCATACCCTTGACCTGCTCGGGCCCGAGCGTGCAGACCAACCACCGCGCATCATGGTCACGCTGACCAAAGACGCTGCAAGTCATTTTTCAGCGGTCCAAGGGCTGGTCAGTGCCGGTATGGACATAGCCCGTATCAACTGCGCGCTTGACACGCCCGCGGATTGGCTGAGCATGGCGGCCCATGTGCGCCGTGCGGCTGAGGCGGCGCAGCGCCCGGTCAAAATTCTGGTGGTTTTGGCTGGCGCAAAAATTCGCACCGGCGAGGTGGCGCATCACACGCCGGTGTTGAAGTTGAAGCCTGCCAAAGATCAGCTGGGGCGGGTGGTTAGCCCGGCGCGCTTGCTCTTGCGGCCGATGCACAGCAACACCAGCTTGCCCGGTGTGGACCCCAGTGTGGGCGTGTGGGAGCCGTGGCTGGAGCGCCTGAAATCGGGCATGAGCCTGGACTTTGTCGATGCACGCGGTGCCAAGCGGCATTTGCAGGTCATCAAGCGTGACGAATTGGGCGCCATCACCGAATGCGCCCAAACCGCCTACCTGACCCCTGAGACGGTGCTGACGCTGGGCGGTGTCACCGGCAAAAAAAAGCACGCCACCCTGGTTTGCCAAATCGAAAGCCAGCCGAGCACGCTGCACCTATGCACGGGCGACGTGTTGCACCTCACCAAACCCAACGTTAACAGTGTGCCCGAGTTGCCCGCCGAGGACGCTGATGCCAGCCCGGGCGACCCATTGCAGATTTCCTGCACCGCGCCCCAAGTGATTGATCAGGTGAAGGTGGGCGAGCGCATCTGGTTTGACGGTGGCCGCATTGGCGGTGTGATCCGCCAAAAACACGCCGATTACCTGGCCATCGAGATCACCCAGGCGCGTGAAGGCGGCGACAAGCTCGCGAGTGACAAAAGCATCAACCTGCCCGACAGCCAGCTGGACCTGCCGCTGCTTAGTGCGAAAGATCTGGGCGATCTGGCAGTGATGGCGCCCTATGCTGACATCCTTAGCCTGTCTTTTGGGCTCTAGCCCTTGCTGGTAAAGCGCGGGTAGCTCTGTTTTTTGAAGCGCTAGAGCCGCTAAGCCTGGGTTAAAGACGCTGACACCGCCTTGTCACGAAGCCTCTTTAGCATCGCCCAGATATGCAAAAGATAGAGTTGATCTACTTCAACGCCGGAGGCGGTCACCGCGCGGCAGCCAAGGCTTTGAGCCAGGTGATGTTGGACACAGCCTGGCAGGTCAGCTTGGTGAATCTGGTGGACATTCTGGACCCCACGGCCTCATTTTCCAAAGTGATGGGCATGCAACCTGAGGACCTGTACAACAAGATGCTCGCCAGGGGCCTGACGCTGGGCATGGCCCAAGAGCTCAAGCTGCTTCAGGCGGGCATCAGGCTGGCGCACAAAGCCTTGGTCAAGCGCTTGAAAGCGCACTGGTTGACCAGCCAGCCCGACTTGGTGGTGTCACTCATTCCTAACTTCAACCGGGCCTTGTGCGAAAGCTTGACGCAGGCCATGCCGGTCACCCCTTTTGTCACCGTGATCACCGACATGGCGGACTACCCGCCGCACTTTTGGATCGAGCCCAGTCAGCCCCAGCACCTGGTCTGCGGCAGCGCGCATGCGGTGCAACAAGCCCTGGCAGCGGGTTGCTCGGTGGCGCAGGTGCACCAAACCTCGGGCATGATTTTGTCGCCACGTTTTTACGGTTGCCCTCCCATTGACCGCGCGGCGGAGCGCCAAAAGCACGGCTTGGCGGCGGACCAAACGGTGGGTTTGGTGATGTTTGGCGGCCATGGCTCGCGGGTGATGAAGCACATTTCAGCGCGGCTGGACGATGTGCCGCTGATTCTGATCTGCGGCAAAAACGCAGTACTGGCCAAGCAGTTGCGCGACACGCCTGCGCGGGCAGCGCGGGTGATTGTTGAGTTCACCGACGACATGGCTTACTGGATGCAGCTGGCAGACTTTTTCATCGGTAAGCCTGGTCCGGCCAGCTTGAGTGAGGCGGTTCACATGGGCTTGCCCGTGATCGTGACCCAGAATGCCTGGACCATGCCGCAGGAGCGCTGGAACACCGAGTGGGTGCGCAGCAACGGGCTGGGCGTGGTGCACCGCAGCTTTCGCACGGTGCGCGCCGCGGTACAAGAGATCGCGCGTGACCTGCCCATCTGGCAGAAGAACGTCAGACAAATCGACAACCGGGCGGTGTTTGAAGTGCCGCAGATTCTGGCGCATGTGCTGGCCCAATCAACACCACCTGACAGGCACTGCCCGCCAGGCGGGCGAATGGCGTCAGGCGCTTAACTCTGCTGATGTTCTGACCACCAGGCCCTTGTCGCTGGTTTTGGCATCGTGTTTGGCGCGCGCCGCCATGGATGCCACCTGTTCAGCGTTAGTGAACTCGTTATGGTTGATCTTGACCGCACCAATCGACAGCGTGGTGAGCGGGAAAAAGCGGGGCACACCGTAGCGGTCGTCTGCCTGAATGCCGCCTGCCGCACGGGCTGGCTCGTCGAACAGGTTGATCGCCTGGCTGGCAAATTCCGCAATGATGGACTCACATTGCGTCTGCCAGTTGTCGCTTTGGTACAGCAAGATGAAGTCATCGCCGCCCACGTGGCCCACAAAATCACAGCGCGGGTCGCAATGCGCCTGACACAACTTGGCCAGCAAGCGGATCATCTCGTCGCCGCGCCAATAACCATACTGGTCATTGAAGGGCTTGAAGTTGTTCAGATCTGCATAGCAGGCCACAAACCCCACGCCACGCGCCAGCAAGCGTTCTATATGCTGGCTGATCGGTATGTTGCCAGGCAGGTAGGTCAGGGGGTTAGCATGGCGCGCGGCTTCGATGCGGGTCTCAGTCACCGAGCGCACCAATTGGTCGCCAGTGCCGAGCCCCTCGTAGCGCCCGTTGTCGGTCACGATAAAGCCATCCGTCAAATAGCGCTGGTCTTCCGAGGTGAGGATGCCCACCAGTTCATCCACGTTGTGGTTGCGCTCAATGATGCGGGGGTCCAGATTGGCGTGCAACATACAAGACTTGCAGCCCCAGATTTCGCGGTAATACAGCTTGCTGTATTCGTTCATGAAAGCTGTGCGGTTGATGATGGCCACCGGCCGGGTGCCGTCCAGCACGGCCACGGCATGCAGCTTGGGCTGGTCAAAAAACAGCCGGGCGAGTTCATCGTTGGTAGCTTTCAGCCCAACCGTAGGGGCCTTGTTCACCGCCAGGCGGCTGATGGATCCGGCGTTGGCTGCACGCCGCAGCTCCGGGAAAACCGCCACCGTGTGGTCGTGAATAACCACCCGCGCTTTGGGTTGGATCTGGGCATATGGCAAGCGCGCCGGACGCCCCAACAAATAGCCTTGCCCATAGGGCAGGCCCAAATCGCGCAGCACCCGCAAATCGTCTTCGGTTTCAATGCCCTCGGCAATCAGCGATGTATCAAACACAGCCGCTATTTGCTGCAGGGCCTGAATGGTCTTGAGCTTGTCGGCATTCTGGCTGATGGCTTTGGTGAAGTATTTGTCGATCTTCACAAACTCGGGTTTGAGTTGCGACCACAGCCGCAGGCTGGAGCGCCCATCGCCAAAATCATCCAGCGCCAGCGACACACCGGCAGCCCGAATATCTTGCACCGCGCCGGCCAGGTAGTCCATGTCGGCTACACGCTCGTATTCGGTAATCTCCAGCACCAGCATGCGCAATGACACACCATAGGCTTTTGCCAGCCCCACCAGAATGTCACAGCCACATTGTTTGAGCACTTGCTGCAGCACGTCGGCGCTGATGTTCAAAAACAGGCGGCCTGGCTCGCCCAGGGCACCCCAGCGCTCGATGCCCAGCAAAACGCACTGGTTCTCAAACTCGAAATTCAGGTTCTCATGCTCGGCGGCCCGCAGCAGCGCGTCGGGGGAGTGAAAGGCAGTTTGCTCAGGGCCTCTGATCAGCGCTTCATGCGCGTAGATAGCGCCGTCACAAAGCGATGCAATCGGCTGAAATAGCGGGTAGAGATTTTTGCGCCGCAATATAGTCGCCAAGGGCCCGCGGCCGCGCCTGACGGCCGCTGATCCCAGGTCAATGGGTATCTCTGGTTCGGCCGACTCGACATCAGGCAGCAAGCAACCACCGTAAAGCCCATAGGCGGAAAGTGCAGACTGCAGCGCGGGTTGAGTGTTCATGGAACGTTATGAAAACATCTGACGGGGAAATGCTCAGTTTATGAAAGCCAAGTGACAACCGTGTGACAAGTGAGAAGGGCGAGTCAAAACCTTGACCGTGGTTGTTTAAACGGTATAAACTATTTACCCTGTTAAACCAAAGGAGCGCCTACTATGACCAGCACCACAACCACCACAACCGCGACCACAGAAGTCAAACCGGTTGCCAAATCCGTGACCAAACCGGCGAGAAACGTTGCTGCCAAACCGGTTGTGAAAGTCGCCGTCAAGCCGCAGCCTGAAAAGCCGGTCAAGGTCAAGAAGGCCAAGCTGGTGCGTGACAGTTTCACCATCCCCAAGCCAGAGTATCTGGTGCTGGATGAGCTGAAGCTGCGGGCGGTCAAGCTGTCCAGCCCAGCCAAGAAAACCGAGTTGATTCGTGCCGGCATCAAGGCCCTGGCAGCCATGTCGGATGCCAGCTTGCTGGCGGCTCTGAAGGCCGTCCCGGCAATCAAAACCGGCCGCCCCGCCAAGCCCTGAGCGTGCCTTGTGGGTTAGGCTGCTTCGTGCAGATTGACCCGCTCAGACTGGCCCTGCGTGGCGTGACCGGGTGCCAACCAGTGCACCAGTTCCAGTCGGCCGCTGTAATGTTCCACCAGCGCGGTGCAGCTTTCGACCCAGTCGCCGTCATTGCAATACAGCACACCATTTACTGTTCGCATTTCGGCGCGGTGGATGTGGCCACACACCACGCCATGGTGCCCGCGCCGCAGGGTTTCACGGGCAACTGCTTGCTCAAAGTCGTCCACGTACATCACCGCCTTCTTCACCTTGTGTTTCAGGTAGGCTGACAGCGACCAGTAGGGCAGGCCCATGCGAGCGCGCCAATGGTTCAAATGGCGGTTGAGCTTGAGTGTGAACTCGTACAGGTTGTCGCCTAGGTAGGCCAGCCACTTGGCGCACTGAATCACGCCATCAAAGCTGTCGCCATGGGTCACCCACAAGCGCTTGCCGTCAGCTGTGATATGCACCGGATCGTCTGCTACCTCAATACCGCCGAACTGGTGGCCGAAAAAGCCACGCGCAAACTCGTCGTGGTTGCCTGGCACGTAAATGATACGGCAGCCTTTGCGGGCGCAGCGCAGCAGTTTTTGCACTACATCGTTGTGAGAGGCGGGCCAGTGCCAACGTCGGCGCAACTGCCAGCCATCCACGATGTCACCCACCAAATACAGGTAGTCGCTGTTGTTGGCTTTGATGAAATCCAGCAACGCATGGGCCTGGCAGCCGGGTGTGCCCAAATGCAGGTCTGAAATAAAAATGGCGCGGTAGCGCTTTTGTGGTGGGGCCTCTGGGTCGGCATGGTCATGATGCATGGCCTGGCTGATCAGGGCCGCAGCCTCGCCAAGCGGTGCGCGCCGCATCACCCCGGAGAACGCCTGGCCAGATAGCGTAAAAGCAGTGGTCGGCGGTTGGATCATGTCGCGCTCCAGTTTTTGATACTGCATCGTCGCTAGTTAGGGTGACGTTACCAAGTCAAAAATAAGTAGATTCAGTGACGCCATCAGTTAAGTGCAGGCAACAAGGTTAAGGCTTTGGCGGGAAGCTGGAACTGGTTGGCGACATCTCTCAAACCACTGGCCTGGCCTTGCAAACTGCGCGCAGAGGCCGCCGCCTCCTGCATGGCAGCGGCGTTTTTCTGGGTCATCTGCTGCAGTTTGCTAACAGCGGCATTGATGCTGGCAATACTGCTGCTTTGAACACTGCTGCCGGTATGAATCTCGCTCATGCCCGAAGCCATGCGCTTTACCGAATGAAACAGCTGGCCCATGGCTTCGCGCGCTTGATCAGCCTTTTGGGTGCCAGTTTTGACGGTGATAGCAGACGCACCGATCAACGCCTTGATCTCACGCGCCGCCTGTGCTGACCGGTTCGCCAGCATGCGCACTTCTGACGCCACTACGGCAAACCCGCGCCCTTGCTCGCCGGCACGGGCTGCCTCCACGGCAGCATTGAGTGCCAGGATATTGGTTTGAAACGCAATGCTGTCGATCTCCGCAGTGATGTCCACAATTCGACGGGACGAGTCACTGATGTCGTTCATGGTTTGCATCACTTCAACCATGACCGCGCTGCCGGTACTGGCTTCCAGGGTTGCTGATTTGACCAATTCCTCGCTGCGGGCAACGGCTTCCAGCGAGGCGTGCAAGGCGCTGGCGACCTCGTCAATGGACCCGGCTGTCTGCTGCAAAAAGGAGCCAGCCAACTCGGTACGTCTTGAAAAATCAAGGTTGCCGGCGGCTATCTGTGTAGCTCCTTCGGCCACACTGTGGCTGGCATCCTGAACCTGGTCCACGAGTGCGTGCAGCGAGGCTTGCATACGTTTCAAGGCATGCAACAGTCTGCCAGCTTCATTGCGATCATGGCCGTCAATGCTGAATGTCAGGTCAAGCGATGCCACGCGATTGGCGGTGTCTAGCGCTTGCTGAATAGGTCGGGTGATATTGCGAACCAGCCAGAAGGTCAGCACCACGCCTAAGCCCAGCGAGGCCAGACCAAATGCCACCAGACCCCAACGCGCCGACAGGCTCAGTTGGGCAATGTCACTGGCAGAGTGCTCAATTTTCGTGCGTTGCGCCTGGCCCAATTGGTTGACCGCCGATTGCAGTGTGTCGGCTGCGGGCAAGAAGCGCTCTTGGTAGACGCGTTCAATGTTGGCGGTCAGGCCACCGTCTCGGGCTATGGTCAGTTCTTGCCGGGCGACCGAGAATGCGGTGTTCGCCTGGGTCATCTGCGCCAATATTTGCAAGTCTTCGGCGGTCGTCAAATTGCTGGCAAGCTGTTTCAACAGCACCTCTATTTGGCTTGCAGTCTCATTGATTTCCGGCAACAACGCGTCACCAACCTGTGGTTCAGAACTCAGCGCAAAGGCTTTGATGCGTGCCACGTTGATCACAATGTGGCGCTGTAGCTCGGCAGTCACACGCTCCGTGGACATCACCTGAGTCACCATCCTGTTGGTTTCGGTGGAGATATGGTTGAGCGACCAGAAGCCAATAGCAATACCCAGAAGAGCTATCGCCAGAACCAGTGAAAAAACCACGGTAATCTGGCGCGAAAACGATCCCCAGGCGCCCAAGGGTTGTGAAAAACGCTTTGGTGGCATGGATAGCCCCCCTTCAAGACAAGTCACCCAGACTGCTGGGGAAAACAAAAAACCCGACGGAATCACAGCATTTTGAGTAAATTTTGTGACAAAAAAAAGTCGGTTTGACTTTATGGGGAAGCTGCAGCTGGCGTTGAAAGAAGCGCAAGCCATTGCCTGACCTGTGCGGCGACCCACGGGCCATCATCCAGCGGCAAATCATGCCCGGCGCTGGGGTGAAGCCGCAGCGGGCACCCCCAGTTTTGCGCCAGCGACCGGGAGCAAGCGGCACAAACCAGGTGATCGTGCTCGCTGGCCAGCAACAGTGTGGGCACGGTGGGGCTGCCAGCGGGTGCCTGAAACCGCGCCGCGGCCAGCAATTGCCGCAAGGCGTTGGCCTGTGACACCGGCTGCTGCTGGCGCAGTTGCAGCCATAGCGGCAGCGCCGCCGTGCTGGCGCTGTTACTGGTCATGTGCAGGATGGCGCGCTCCCATGCCTCAGGAGTAGCGTTGGTCAGCAGCAGCCGCAAAAGCGTCGCGTAGTTGGCGGGCTGCAGCCGCTGGTAAAAAGGGCTGTAGGGCCGCAGGCTGGTGTTGATCAACACCTGGGCGGTCAACTCTTGCGGGTGTGCCTGTGCCCAGGCTACAGACACCATGGCGCCCAGCGACATGGCCAGCACCTGATAAGGTGGCGCGATGTGGCGCTGGGCCAACTGCGTGCGACAGTCTTCCACCATGTCTTCTACCCGGCTGTGACTGCTTCGGTGGTTTTGCAAGCCGTTGCCCGCCAGATCAAGCACCACCACGGGTTGGTTCGGGAAAACCTGCTGAAACTGCTCTACAAAGCCACCCCAGTGGCGGCTTTCGCGGGTGAGTCCGCGCAAAAAAATCCAGGGGTTTGCGGGCACGTCAGTACCAGTCCTGCAGGGCCTGTGCGTGGTGATGCGCACGCGTGGCCGGCGTGGGTAGCCACAGGTTGTGGCTACAGGCTGCGCGCGACAAAAAATCCAGTAGCAGCTGATGCTGGCGCAGCACCCGTTGCTGACGGTGTTCGATCAGGGGGTTGAAGATGCCGTGCCGCGAGAACAGCTGGCGCGGGTTTTTCTTGACCCACAGCCAGGAGCCCATCTCCAGCGTCAACGGCAAGAAAATCCGCCCGGGCTGCGCGCATGACTGCAGGTGCAGGTAATCCCACAGGTCGCCATGCGCCAGGTATTGCAGGCTTTGCGGCTCAATCAGATACCGGTGGTAGCTGTGCGACTGCACAAAAATCTCTTTCAACGCCTGCATTTCTGCCAAATGCACCATCGGGGCCCGCTTGTGGGCGTAGGGGAACCAGAGGCGGTCTAGCGCTCCAAAACCCGAGTGGCAGTCTACCGACAGGCTGAAATCGCGGCTCAGCAGCTCGGCGTTGACCACCTCACACACCGCCTGGTTTTCCGCCTCCATGCTCTGGTCTTTCGGCCCACGGTACCACGGCAGGCCGGCGCTGAAGCGCTGTCCACCAACCAGAAAGGGCACGGCTTCTGTGGCCTGCACTGGCGCGTTGCGCATCAAATCCACTCCCCCCGGGTTGGCGCGCGTGCCCAGCGCCATACCTCCCGGGTTGACGATGGGCATGAACACCAGCCGTAAATTTTCCAGTTGTCGGTGCAGCGTGCTGTCCCATTGCAGGCGCATGACAAGGCTGTGCAGGTAAGCAATCACCACCTCTGCGCCGATACGCTCCAGGCCATGCACGCCGCCAAAATAGCCCACCGCAGGAGCCTCCCTGGCAGGGTTGCCCAGCGTAATCACATAGACCGGGTAGTTGCCTTGGCCCGGCACGCTAACTTCACACACCACGCGCGCATGTAACCAGCCAGCGCCCAGCTCAATGATGCGCTCCAGCGCTTCAAGCTCGGGCAGTTTGGCGGCTGTCATGTAGCGGCCACCGCGTCTCTTGGGTACTGACACAAATACGTCATCATGGTTTGTTAACTTCCAAACAGTCGTTTTCACCAGACCCAAGACCTATGCGATTCAAGGCCAATTTTTTCAGGTTGTTAGCCATTCCCGCTTGCGTTGTCTGGGGAGTGATGGAGTTTGGCTGCCTGCAGCGCTCGCGCTGGGTGGCGCGTTGGGAGTCCTGGCCAACGCCACGGCCCTGAAGCGCGGCGCCTGCGCGCATCACACCTTTTTGGCTCTGATCTGGCGGCTCTCCAGATGTTTGAGCAGTAAAAACGTCGACACACCAATCAGACCGGCCCCCAATAAAAATCCTCCATAGGCGAGCGGCCACGGGATACCTTGCGTCATCATCGAAAACTCTGACATGCCGCCCATGCCCGCCAGGATGTTGATGGGGGTGAACACCACACCAAAAACGGTCAACTGGTTGATGCGTTTGTTCTGGTTGATGTTGATGAAGCCAATGGTGGCATCCATCAAAAAGTTGATCTTGTCAAACAGAAACGAGGTGTGGCTGTTTAGCGAGTCGATGTTGCGCAGAATCTGCCTGGCGTCGTCAAACTGCGTGGTTGTCAGGGTTTTGCTGCGGATCAAGTAGTTGATGGCGCGTTGGGTGTCAAGAATGTTTCCCCGGATGCGCCCATTCAGGTCTTCCTCTTCGGCAATGTCACCCAAAATGGCGGCGGCTTCCCGGTCGCTGATGGTTTCGCTCAGCACCTGGCGGCCCACTTTGCCAAGCGTGCCGTAAATATCTTCCAGCGAGTCGGCCGAATACTCCACATCGGCGCCATACAAGTCCAGCAGCACATCGGTGCAGTCAGACACATAACCGATCTGGGTGCGAGCGCGTCGGCGCTGCAATCTGAATACTGGTAGCTCTTCGTTGCGCAGCGAAAACAGAATGCCCTGGTGCAGGATGAACGCCACCGGCACGCTGCGCGAGTCACCCTCTTTGTCGAGCAGGAAATTGGAGTGCAGGTGGATCTCGCCGTTTTCTTCAATGCGGTAGCGCGAGCTGGCTTCCAGGTCGGTGATGTCGTCCGGGTCTGAAAAGCTCAGGCCAAAGTGCGCGCCCACATAGTGCCGCTCAGCCTTGCTGGCACCCAGCAGGTCGATCCAGATCGGGCTGATGCCTTCCAGGCTTTTACGCCCCGCAACTGCCATTTGCTGCAGCTTGCCTGCCACCAGCACAAACGCATTGATCTGGCTCTCGTTAAAAACCGGCTCCCGGTCGCCCACCAGCAACTCGCGCCGCGCGTCGCTCACTTCCCACAGGATGTCGTTTTGGCGGGCAACAGCAATCTGTTGCCAGAGCAGCTGCGCCTCGTCCACAGACAGTGCGTCCAGCAGGCTTCCCACCTCTGCGGCAGACAACTGCGCCAACATGTTTTGCAGTTCGGCCAGATGCTGGCGCTGTACCAGGGTCTCGACAACTTCCTGGCGGGGCATGGTTTGGTTGTGCACCATGCCGGCAACCCGCTTTTGCTTTTTGAGCATCTCTGACACTTGTTCTGCGGTCGCTGTCATGGTGCTCAGTGTCTAGGTGGTTTTGCGGGGGGGGGTCTCTTGCCAGAGATGGGCGTGGCGCTGTCCAAGCATGCCGCCCATTAGGTGTCGCAGCAGTATTGAACAGTACTATGAAGGATTTGTGACAAATTGAAGCTGTCACCGCTTTGACACAAGGCTTCCCTACCATGGGCTGAAGCATTGTGGAGAACAAGCATGGCATTTGATAACCGGCCCGACCCCGCCAGTAGCGCAGTCAGGCGGCCGCGTTTCGTCAGCCAGCTTACGCGCAACAGCTTTGCCATGATTCTGGAAGGCGCGCACAGCCAGGATTTGCATGAGTTGACCGACTGGCGCTCCAAGCCGGCAGTGTCGTTTGGCGGCAAATTCCGCCTGATTGACTTTGCGCTGTCCAACTGCGTGAATTCCGGCGTGCGGCGCGTGGGTGTCGCCACGCAGTACCGGGCGCAGAGCCTGATCCGGCATCTGCAACTGGGCTGGAGTTTTCTGGACGGTCGCCTGGGTGAGTTCATCGAGATCATGCCTGCCCAGCAACAGCTCAATGCGTCGCAGTGGTACCGGGGCACCGCAGATGCGGTGTTTCAGAACTGGCGCGAGGTGGCCCGTGCGGCACCAGATTACGTGCTGATCCTCGCTGGCGACCACATTTACCGCATGGACTACGGACGCTTGCTGGCCGAGCACGTGCAGCGCTGTGCCGACGCCACTCTGGCTTGCATCAGTTTGCCTGCCGCGCAGGCAAACCCGACAGGCGTGATGACGCTGGATGCGTTACAACGGGTGCTTCAGTTTCACACCGGGCCCGCCCTGCCCGGTGATCAGTCAGGCGATCAGTCGGCGGCCCTGACCAGCATGGGTATCTATGTTTTCAACACGGATTTTCTTTACCGGCAGCTGCAGCAAGACGCCGCCGATGCTGCGTCAGGCCATGATTTCCTTCGGGACGTGATACCCCGCTGCTTGGCGCAGGGAAGTGTTTACGCTCACCGGTTTGAGGACAGTCATGTGGGTGAGCCTGGCAAGCCCCCCTATTGGCGCGACGTTGGCACGCTGGACGCCTACTGGGAAGCCAACATGGACTTGGTGCAGGTGGACCCACACCTCAATGTGTACGACAAGCAGTGGCCCATCTGGACCTGGCAGCCGCAAAGTCCACCCGCCAAATTTGTCTTCAACGACGAGCAGCGCTGCGGCGTGGCGCTGGACGCCATGGTGGCGGGGGGCTGCATCATCAGCGGTGCCACCGTCAGGCGGTCGATGGTGTTTCCGAATGTGCGGATGCATAGCTATTCGCTGGTGCAAGACTGCGTGGTGCTCTCAGGCGTGCAGATCGGCAGGCACTGCGCCCTTCAAAAATGCATTATTGACAAAAACTGCACGATTCCCGACGGCACCCAGATTGGTCTTGATCCGCTGGAAGACGCCAAGCGGTATCACGTGACGCCTTTGGGTGTGACACTGGTGACACGGGTGATGCTGGGTCAAGAGAAAAGCCTGCTGGACTGAACCAGTCAGGTTGGCCAAAAAGGCCGGTGATGCGAGCGCTGCATTGGCGAGCTGGCGACTACAGTGTGGGCAAGCAAAACAATCGCGCCAATCGGTGCATTGCGCACACCCACTTTCCCCAAGCACCCACACACCATGAGCAAGGCCTTCACCAAAGAGACAGACAACGACGATGACGACGAGCTGAGCCTGCCGCCACTGCCCGCCGGAGGCAAAAACTACATCACCCCCACAGGCTTCGCCACCCTGCGCGCCGAGCTCAAGGAGCTGGTGGAAGTGGAGCGCCCGAAGATCGTCGAGGTGGTCCACTGGGCCGCCAGCAATGGCGACCGCTCGGAGAACGGTGACTACCACTACGGCAAAAAGCGCCTGCGCGAGATTGACCGGCGCATTCGCTTTCTGATCAAGCGCCTGGAGATCGCCGTGGTGGCCGACCCCGCGCTGCACCACGGCAACACGCAAATTTACTTTGGCGCCAACGTCACGTACGTGGACGAAGAGGGTGTGCAGCGCACCGTCAAAATTGTCGGCATTGATGAGGCCAACAGCGCAGCGGGCGAAGTGAGCTGGATCTCGCCCATCGCCCGCACGCTGCTCAAAGCGTTTGAGGGCGACGTGCTCAAACTGGTGATGCCGGGTCGGGTGGATGAGATTGAGGTGCTGCGGGTCAGCTACCCCGCGCCGCTGGCCGAGTGATCACGGCTTTGACGTTATGTTGCCCGCCACGACGAATCGCCGCCCCGCAGGTCCAGTCACGTATCAAAAAATCACATCAAACCTGACGCAAAATGTCTACAAGGGGTGACCGGGCTTGAGTTCGGTCCATTAGGTCCTGCGCTGCTACTGGGCCTGTAGCGGCAATATGCGGCGCAACTCGTCTTCGCTGATGATTTCAAACACTCGCACCACTTTTTGCGCACCACTGGTAGAGCGGGTGATGTCGGTGGCGCGGTCTGCCTCGCGCTGGGTGACCCGCCCCATCAAATAGACGGTGCCGCGCTCGGTGACCACCTTGAGCGAATTGACAAACAGGTCCTTGGCGTCAACAAACGCTGCCTTGACACGGCCGGTAACCAGCGTGTCAGAGGAGCGCTGCGTCAGGGTTGAGTTGCCCAGCACAGCCAACTCGTTCACCGTTGACTGCACGTTTTCCACGCGCGACACCACTTGCTCCACCAGTTGACGATCCTGCGCCGAGGGCACTTCACCGGTCAGCAATACACGCCGGTTGTAGCTGGTCACGTTTACATGCACGCGGTCACCCAGGTTGTCGCGGATGCGGCTGGCAGCGCGCAACTCGATGCTTTCGTCTTCCAGCTGGGCACCCGAGGTGCGGCGGTCGGTGGCCACCAGGCCGGTCATCACCGCACCGCCCACCAACACGGGAAAACAGGCGGTCAGGCTGCTGCCCAGAACAACAGTGAGCGTCAAAAGGGTTAAAAGTCGACATGTGGGGTAGGTCATAAAGTGCTTTCAGTGTCACCAAGTAACAAATCATCCACCGCGTCGCACAGGCAGTGCAGCGTCAGCAGGTGAACTTCTTGAACGCGGGCGGTGCGGTCGTGCGGCACGCAAATGTGAACATCCGTATCGCGTAACGCCCGGGTCATCTTGCCGCCACCGCGCCCGCTCAGGCCGATGATGACCATCTCGCGCTCGTGAGCGGCTTCGATGGCTTTAAGGACATTTTCGGAATTTCCACTGGTGGTGATGGCGAGCAGCACGTCGCCAGCTTGCCCGAGCGCACGCACCTGGCGCGAAAAGATGACGCTGAAGCCGTAGTCGTTGGCGACCGCTGTCAGGATGGAGCTGTCAGTGGTCAGGGCGATGGCCGCCAGTTCAGGGCGTTCGCGTTCAAAGCGGCCGACGAATTCCGCGGCGAAATGTTGGGCGTCGGCAGCAGACCCACCGTTGCCGCAAATTAGCACCTTGCCGCCACTGGTCACACATGTCAAAAGGGCCTGCACGGCATCTGCAATGGGCTTACTCAGAAGAGGCGCAGCTTGGTATTTCAGGTCGGCGCTATCAATAAAGTGTTGTTGGATTCGTTGCTCTAGCATGCGGCCGATGATACCCGGCTGCATTTGGCCACATTTGCCAGCAGGGTGTCTGAAAACGCTTTTCTCAAAGCGTTACCTTCGCGCTCACCCGGCGTCAAACGCGCCCTGCAGCCACGTCACCACACCCGCCTCAACGCTCACCACGTCAAAACGGCAGGCTGGCAGGCGCGGCAAACGCATCAAATAGTGGCGGGCAGCAAACACGATGCGTCGCTGTTTGAGGGCGCTGACGCTGGCGGCCGCCCCGCCATGGCTGGCTGAGCGGCGCTGGCGCACCTCGACAAACACACAGGTGCCGTCGGGCGCGCGCATGATCAGGTCGACTTCGCCGCCACCGCGCCCTGGCGTCCGATAATTGCGCTCCAGCAGCACCAGCCCGGCACGCTGTAAATGGCGCAGGGCCAGCGCCTCGGCCGCATCACCTGCTTGCTTGGTGGTGCTGGGTTTGAGTTGCGCCTGCGCTTGAGGAAGAACCATTGATGAGCACCCATGCGTCCGTTATTGCCGCCAACTTTGCCACCGCCCTGCTCGGTGCCAGGGAAGCTGCTGCAAGCCAGAATTATCCACCTGCAGCCTTGTATGTGGTGGCCACGCCCATTGGCAATCTGGCCGACATGACCCTGCGCGCGCTACACCTGCTGCAACTCGCTGACGTGGTGGCGTGTGAGGACACCCGACACACGCAGGCGCTGTTTCGCGCTTACGGCATCGACAAAGGCGCAGCACCCTGGCTGGCGGTGCACCAGCACAACGAAGCACAGGCGGTGCAGCGCGTGCTGGATCGCTTGACGCTGGGGCAGCGCGTGGCCTATGTGAGCGATGCCGGCACGCCCGCCATCAGCGACCCGGGCGCACGTTTGGTGGCCGGTGTGCGCCAAGCCGGATTCAAAGTGGTGCCCATCCCCGGCGCCAGTAGCGTCACCACCGTGCTGAGCGCGGCTGGTGTGGGCGCCGACCCCAGCGCACAGGGCGGTTTTGTGTTCGCCGGCTTTTTGCCGAGCAAAGCCACCGAGCGCACCCAAGCGGTGCTGGCTTTGGTATCAGAGGCACGGGCCGTGGTGCTGCTGGAGGCACCACACCGCATTGAAGCCCTGGCGCAAGCCCTGGCAGCGCTGGGTGAACGCCCGCTGACCGTGGGGCGCGAACTGACCAAACAGTTCGAAGAGATCGTCACCCTGCCTGCCAGCCAGCTGCCACACTGGCTGGCCACGGACGCCAACCACACACGCGGAGAATTTGCGCTGGTGCTGCACCCTGCCGACACCAGCAGCCAAACCCAGAGTGACAGCCGGGTGCTGCGCTTGCTGCTGGCAGAACTGCCCCTAAAAACAGCGGTCAAACTGGCAGCCGACATCACCGGCGAGCCACGCAATGCCTTATACCAGCAGGCTCTGGCTCTCAAAACGGATACCACCGAGCCGCACGACTGAGCGCCAGCTTGCCGCTCAGCCCGGCCGGGAGCGGGCGTATAAGGGCAGCACCTTGGGCAAATTGGCTTCGATATCGGCAATTCGGGTGGGCCCGGCCGGATGGGTCGACAACCACTGCGGTGGTGCGCCTCTGCTGGCAATGGCCATTTTTTGCCACAGGCTAACCCCGGCACGAGGGTCAAACCCGGCACGCGCTGCCAGTTCCATGCCCACCAGATCGGCCTCGGACTCGTCACTACGGCTGAACTGCAAGCTGAGCAACTGGGCGCCATAGTTGGCGACTGTTTGGCCCAGTTCGCCCAAGCCCAGCACCTGGCTGAGCAAGGTCGCCCCAATGCCGGTTGCCGCGTTTTTGCCCATGCGCTCGCGGGCATGCTCGCGCAGGGCGTGAGCCACTTCGTGCCCCATCACCGTGGCGGCCTCGTCGTCGGTCAGCTTGAGCTGGTCCAGGATGCCGGTGTAAAACGCGATCTTGCCCCCAGGCATGCAAAAGGCGTTGATCTGCTTGCTGGCAATCAGGTTGACCTCCCAATTCCAGTCGCGTGCGCGGGGATTCCAACTCAAGGCATGGGGAATGGTTTTTGTCGCAATCGCCCGCAAACGCTTGACCTGCGGGTGGTCTCTGCCCGCCAGCGCCTTCTGGGCTGCGGCCTGCTGCATCATCTGGGCGTATTGCGCAGCAGCAGACTTCTCGATGGTTTCAGCCGGTATCAGCTTGGTAAAGACCGAGTTGCGCCCGACATCCACACTTTCCGCCTGGGCCAGTTGCAGCCCAGCACCCGGCACCAGCAGCGACAAGGCCGCACCTTGCAGCAGCAAGCGCCGCCTGGCGCAAAAAAGGCAACTGTAATGCTCTGTAGTCGTCAAGTTAAATCCTCCAAAAAGATGGTGCTGCCGGGCAAAGTGGCACGGCCAGACAAATCATTTTGTTTGCGCAATTGTGCGCCAAAGCATAAAAAAACAAGTCTGACGCAAGGGTTTGCGCCCAAGCCGCAAGGAGACAAGCCACGACTGCGCCCCTTGGCGCGCCTCATCCATGAACGCGTGGGTTGATCGCATTCTGGCCACCGTCACCAGCTTGCTGATGGTTGGCTAACAACATATAAAGTGCTACATTAATAAGAGCTTCTCCCGCTGTTTCTATAAGGTCTAGAGGCTTAAAAGATACTTAAACCTCAAAACGATCCGGCGCTACTTGATGCAGACCGAGCGCACCATTTTCAGGTCGGTCAGGCCCATCATGACCTTTTCCATGCCGTCCATCTTCAGGGTGCGCATGCCGCCTTCGACTGCCGCAGCAAACACCTCGGCGACGCGGGCGCGTTCCTGGATTAGCTTCTTGATGCCGTCGTCGGCAATGAGCAGCTCATGCAGCCCGATGCGGCCCTTGTAGCCTGTCTGGTTGCATTTGTCGCAGCCGACATGCCGGTAAAAGTGCAACTGTCCGTCTTCAGCATACTGCTGCTTCCAGCCCGCCATCAGTTTGGCAAGCTGCACTTCGTAATCGTCCGCCCACAGCGCAGAATGCCGCAGCTCCTCGGCATATTCCATGGCAAATAGGCGCAGTTCTTCGTCGTCAGGCACAAAGGCTTCCTTGCAGACGCAGAGCTTCTTGGCTAGGCGCTGCGCCAGAATGCCAAGGAGCGCATCGGCAAAGTTGAACGGGTCCATGCCCATGTCCAGCAGCCGGGTGATGGACTCAGGCGCCGAGTTCGTGTGCAACGTGGAAAACACCAGGTGGCCAGTAAGTGAGGCCTCCACGCCCATGGCCACGGTTTCATGGTCGCGCGATTCGCCGACCATGATGATGTCTGGGTCAGCCCGCAAAAACGCCCGCATGATCAAGGCAAAGTCGATGCCCGCCTTGCGGTTGATCTGCACCTGGCGCAGGCCTTTTTGGGTGATTTCAACCGGGTCTTCGGCGGTCCAGATCTTGGTATCAGTCTTGTTGAGTCGCTTCAGGATCGAGTGCAGCGTGGTGGTTTTACCCGAGCCGGTGGGGCCGCACACATAGAAAAGGCCGTAAGGCTTCTCGATGGTTTGTATCACCCGCGCCATGTTGTGCGCGGTCAGGCCGAGCTTGTCCAGCGGAATCGGCTCGCCGGCGGCCAGAATCCGCATCACCACGTCTTCCACACCGCCTGCAGACGGAATAGTGGCCACCCGCAGCTCAATGTCGATTGGGCCGTATTTCTTGAACTTGATCTTGCCGTCCTGCGGCTTGCGGCGTTCGGAAATGTCCAGGTCGCACATGATTTTCAGGCGTGTCACCATGGCCTGGCGGAAATGCGAGGGCACCTCGACATAGGGTTGCAGTGAGCCGTCGATGCGAAAACGGATACCCGTTTTGAACTTGCCCGGCATCGGCTCGACGTGGATGTCGGAGGCGCCCTGGTGGTAGGCATCGATGATGACCTTGTTGACGAACTTGACCAGTTCGTTGTCAGCAGCGGCTGACTCCAGCGCATCACTGAGGCCACCGTCATCCTCCAGCGGGCCGCTGTCCATGTCGGCCAGCATGTCGCTGATGCTGCCGCCCACGACCTCAATGCCAAAAATCTGCCCGATGGTGTCGCGAAATTCGGTGTGGGTGGTGACCCGGTAGGCAAACTTGGTGATGCGCGGGAACACTTGCTGGACGATGCGCGAACTGCGCACGGCTTCTGGGTCCAGGCACATGATGACCAAGCCTGCGGGCGAGTCTTCCAGCGGAATCCAACCCTGCTCTTCAATGAATTCACGCTTGAGTGCGCCGTGCAGTGCCTCGGAGCGGATGCGTCCCTCGGTCCAGGGCTCGTAAGGCACAGCAAAGAATTTGGCCAGTGACGGCCCGATCTGTGCGGAGCGCACTTGGTACTGGGTCAGCAACAGGTTCTCGACGGTTAGGCCCTGTGCCCGCGCATCCTGTAGGCATTGCTGCAGTTCGACGGCGGTCATCACGCCATCAGACACCAGGCCGTCATACTTGGTGACCATGCGGCGCAGGTTGCCGTCGGCTTCGTGGATGCGGTGCTTGATCGCCGTCGCCAGGGTTTTGCATAGCTGCGAAATGCCCTCAACCTCCAGCTCGCCAAACGGTTTGTCGTTCTTGTTGTTGATGACCTGCAACACGCCATAGAGGGTTTCTCCCTCGAGAATTGGCGCCACCAGCATCTGGCGGGTTCGGTAGCCAGAACGCTTGTCCACCTCTTTCAAGAACGACAGGGCCGGGTGGATGGTTTTCAGGGATGCGTCGTCATACACATCCGGCAAGTTCACAAGCATGTGGCTGAAGGCGACGTAACCGGCGATGCTTTGCGGCGAGATGGGCAATTTGAGATCGCGGCTGCTGTTCAGGCCCGTCTTGACCTTGGAGACAATCGCTGACTGGTCTTCGTTGACCACGTACAAGGTGAGCCGGTCGGCGTTGAAGAGCTTGCAAATGTCGGCACTGGACTCAAGCATGATCTGCTCGATGTTGTCCGTCTCGTGAATGCGCGCGGTGACATGCTGAAGTTGCTTGTAAAAGAGCGCCTCAAAGGTCATGCCTGCCCGATCCGGGCTGTGGAGCCTGAGTCCGCTGTTCATGGCAAAGCCATTGCCTGCAGCGGGGCTGGGTTCAAGGCGAACAACACAGGGCTCACCATAAGAGCCTCACCACCCATCAACCTTGCAAAAACTGCATCTCAGTGCCTGCCAGCATGATCCGGTCACCATGCTTGAGCACCACCGGCTCGGCGCCGACAACATCGCCATTGAGGGTCATGCGGTCATGGCCTTCAACGTGATGCACAAAGAAATTGTGGCGACGCTGGGTCACCGCAGCCACCGATACCCCAGGTTTACCCACCGTGGTCACCACCTTGGTCAAGGCCATTTCCCGACCCGCCGCGGCGCCTGACAAGACTTTGATAGAGCCACGCAATTCGGGCATGGTGAGCGTCACCGGTGGCACAGCCGCAGCGGGCGCTGCCGCACGCGGCGTGGACAGCATGGTTTTGCCAAATTCATCCGCGACCGAAGCATCGAACTTGACCTTGTATTTACCCATGTCCATGACATCGCCATGACGCAAGACTTGGCGTTTGACCGCCTTGCCGTCTATGTAGGTGCCGTTGGTGCTGTGCAAGTCTTCGATGCTGACCTGTTTGCCATCCATGATCAGCACGCCGTGCTCGCCGCTGACCGTCAGGTTCTCGATCACCACATCGTTGTAAGGCCTGCGCCCAATAGTGGTGCGCTCTTTGGTTAACGTGACTTCGCTGTGGACGACCCCGTCCATCATCACCGTTATTTTGGGCATGACTACCTCCTGTACAGCGCAGTATATGGGTTTGCCTGGGCCATCACCATCATGACCTCAGGGCTTACTGAACATGCGTGAGATTAACCCGGTTTTCCCGGCGGGACCGTCAGCCTGCACCAACATGACCGAGATATTGTCACGCCCGCCGTTGCGGTTGCACTGCTCTACCAGTTCAGCGGCCATTTGGACTAACTGGGCGCGCTGCGTCAGAACCAGCGTCATCTCTTTGTCAGTCATCATGTCGGTCAGGCCGTCCGAGCACATCAGATACAGGTCGCCTGGCTCGACAGCGTGTTCACGCAGATCAACGCGTAAAACCTCCTCGACACCCAGCGCTCGGGTCAGCAGGTTTTTGCCAGGTGCGTAGGCGGCTTGCGCTTGTGTCAGAAAACCGGCATCCACCTGCTCCTGCAGCATCGAGTGGTCTTTGGTCATCTGCGTCAGCACGCCAGAACGCAGGCGGTAACAGCGTGAGTCGCCCACATGGGCGAGGATCAGCCGCCTGTCATGAAACACGCCCACCACCAGCGTCGTGCCCATGCCGGTGTAGTGCGGGTTGGAAATAGAGGCGTTCAGGATGGCCAGATTGGCCTCGTCAAAGCAGGTCTCAACGACTCGCGACACTTGCTTGGCACTTTGGTGGGGGCCGTTGGCCGCCAACCAACGCACCAGTTCACCCTTGACGCCCAGCACCGCCATGCTGCTGGCCACTTCTCCCGCGTTGTAGCCGCCCATACCGTCCGCGAGCATGGCAACGCCGTGGATGGCGTCGAAGTCAAACGCATCTTCGTTGTTGGTCCGGACCAGGCCGGTATCTGTCAGTCCATGAAAACTAAACTGCATCATGGGTAACAGGGCATACCCCGACCGGCCGGGCGAATGACCGGCCCTTTATTCGTAGCCCCTGCAACCAGGGCGTTGTTCAGTGCCAACTGAGGTTCTCCTAACGACGGATTCAACCGTGAGACAGCCCACGACTTGATTTGTAAAAACTTGTAAAACGAAACGAATAATAAGTGGAATGTCTGGCTTCCTGGCAAACATGTCCATGGGCATTTCATGCTTTTCTTTCGCGCAACCCGTATCAAAGCATAAAAAAAGCCGGATTGCCCCTCGGGACAGTCCGGCCTGCAGCCTGCCCAGAGCACACCTGGGGGCATCCACGCATCAGGTTTTCAGAGCATCGCCTTGAGCAACTTGGCCATCTCGGACGGATTGCGTGTAATCTTGAAACCGCACTCTTCCATCACCGCCAGTTTGGCTTCGGCGGTATCGGCTCCGCCAGAAATCAGCGCACCGGCGTGGCCCATGCGCTTGCCAGCCGGGGCGGTCACGCCAGCGATGAAGCCGACGATCGGTTTCTTCATATTGAGCTTGCACCAGCGGGCAGCTTCAGCCTCGTCGGGGCCGCCAATTTCGCCGATCATGATGACCGCATCGGTGTCAGGATCGTCGTTAAAGGCTTGCATGATGTCGATGTGCTTCAGGCCATTGATCGGGTCGCCACCAATACCAACAGCGGTAGATTGGCCCAGACCGATTTCGGTCAATTGCGCCACCGCTTCGTAGGTCAACGTGCCCGAGCGCGACACCACACCAATGCGACCCTTGCGGTGAATGTGACCGGGCATGATGCCAATCTTGATCTCTTCAGGGGTGATGACACCAGGGCAATTGGGCCCGAGCAGCAGGGTTTTCTTGCCGCCGGCGGCCTCTTTGGCGCGCATTTTGTTGCGCACTTCAAGCATGTCACGCACCGGAATGCCTTCGGTGATGCAAATGACCAGGTCCAGATCGGCTTCAACGGCTTCCCAGATGGCAGCAGAAGCGCCTGCGGGCGGCACGTAAATCACCGACACGGTGGAGCCGGTCTCTCGCGCCGCTTCATTCACGGAGGCGTAAATCGGGATGCCGAAAATAGATTCGCCAGCCTTCTTGGGGTTCACGCCAGCGGCGAAACAATGCTTGCCGTTGGCGTATTCCTGGCACTTTTCGGTGTGGAACTGACCGGTCTTGCCGGTCATGCCTTGGGTGATGACCTTGGTGTCTTTGTTGATCAGAATGGACATGGTTCTCTTTCTAGTCAGTTGGGGACAGAGCTGGCTCGCTTTGCGTAGCTGCGGTCTGTCCCACAAGGTTTCACGACGTTCAAGCTGCGGCTTTGACAGCGGCGACCACTTTTTGAGCGGCGTCGGCCATGGTGTCGGCGCTGATGATGGGCAGGCCAGACTCGACCAGCATTTTTTTTACCCATCTCTTCGTTGGTACCCTTCATGCGCACCACCAGCGGCACGCTCAAATGGGTGGCTTTGCAAGCAGTGATCACGCCGTGGGCGATGGTGTCGCACTTCATGATGCCGCCAAAGATGTTGACCAGAATGGCCTTGACCTTGGGGTTTTTCAGCATGATCTTGAAGGCTTCGGTGACCTTCTCGGGGGTGGCACCGCCGCCCACGTCCAGAAAGTTGGCAGGCTCAGCGCCAAACAGCTTGATGGTGTCCATGGTAGCCATGGCCAGACCGGCACCGTTGACCAGACAGCCAATATCGCCGTCCAGGCTGATGTAGGCCAGGTCAAACTTGCTGGCTTCCACTTCGGCCGGGTCTTCTTCGTCCAGATCGCGGTAAGCCACAATTTCCGGGTGACGGTACAGCGCGTTGGCATCAAAGTTGAACTTGGCGTCGATGGCTTTGATGTTGCCATTGCCTTCCAGAATCAGTGGGTTGATTTCCACCAGCGATGCGTCGGTGTCCATGTAGACCTTGTAGATCTTCTGCAGCACGTCGGCAGCTTGCGCCACCGAGTCAGCAGGCACGCCAATCGCGTTGGACAGCTTGGTGGCTTGGGCATCAGTCAGGCCGGTGGCCGGGTCGACAATTTCGGTGATGATCTTCTCAGGGCTCACTTCTGCCACGTGTTCGATGTCCATGCCGCCTTCAGAAGAGACAATCATGGCCACGCGCTGGCTGGTACGGTCGGTCACGGCCGACACGTAGTATTCTTTTTTGATGTCAGCGCCATCTTCAATCAGCAGGCGGCGCACTTTCTGACCCAGCGGGCCGGTCTGATGGGTGACCAACTGCATGCCCAGAATCTCTGACGCGAGTTGTCTGACCTCGTCAATCGAGCGCGCCAGCTTCACGCCACCGCCCTTACCGCGACCACCCGCATGGATTTGCGCTTTGACCACCCATACCGGGCCGCCGAGCTTTTGCGCGGCTTCCACCGCTTCTTGAACCGTGAATGCTGCAATGCCGCGGGGCACTGGCACACCGGCTTGGCGCAAGATTTCCTTGCCTTGGTACTCGTGAATTTTCATGAGCTGTTTCTCTTAGGAACGGGTGGTTGAATGGTGTCAAAAATCCGCTGTTTGACAGCGAGTTGCCAACGCTTTGCGATAGGGCCAGAACTGTATCATGGTGCTTTAGCGCAATCTTTAGGCCGCCTTACAAGGCGCCGCGGCAACAGGAGCCCGATTCACCATGCAGAAAATATTCATCGACGGAGAAGCCGGCACCACCGGCTTGCAAATTCGCGAGCGCCTTCAGGGCATGCCCGGCATCGAATTGGTCAGCATCGCGCCTGAGTTGCGCAAAGACGTTAGCGCCAAACGCGCGCTGATGGCGCAGGTGGATCTTGTGGTGCTGTGCTTGCATGACGAGGCAGCTATTGAATCAGTAGCTATGATCGCAGATATTGAAAGGGCTTCAGGCCTGGACTTGGGGTTTTGCCAAAAAGGCCCAAAACTCATAGATGCCTCCACGGCGCATCGCACCGCACCTGGCTGGGTTTATGGCTTTGCTGAATTGTGCTCTGGCCAGCGCGAGGCGATTCAGAACGCCCGGCGCGTGGCCAACCCGGGGTGTTACGCCACCGGCGCGATTGCTTTGCTGCGCCCGCTCATTGACGCGGGCCTGATCCCGCTCGATTTTCCACTGTGTTTGCCTGCGGTCAGCGGCTACTCAGGCGGTGGCCGCAGCATGATTGAAGCGTACGAGCAAGGCAACGCGCCAGCATATGAGTTGTATGCACTGAGCCTCAAGCACAAACACATCCCGGAGATTCTGGCCTGCACCGGCTTGACGCGTCGCCCGCTGTTTGTGCCTGCGGTGGCCAATTTCAAGCAAGGCATGCTGGTGCAAATCCCGCTGCATCTGGACCTGCTGCCGGGCCAACCCAGCGTGTCTGATGTGCATCAGGTGCTGGCCAGCCATTACCAAGGTAGTGAATGGGTCAGCGTGGTGGAAACCGACTCTGACAGCAAGTTGGACGCGGTGGCGCTTGACGGCAGCGATGCGATGGAGTTGCGCGTGTTTGGCAACCAAGACGCCAGCGACAGCTTTCGCCACGCGGTGCTGGTGGCGCGGCTGGACAACCTGGGCAAAGGCGCCAGTGGCGCAGCGGTGCAAAACCTGAAACTGATGCTGGGGCTTTAACTTCTGACCCGCAAGGCAAGCCCTTGGGTCGGCCTCCTCATACTGGAGTACCAGAAATCGTCAGCCGCTCCAAGGACTTGCCTCGGTAGCAGTTCTGGCGGTAAGCCGTCAACAGGTGTTGGGGCAGATTCAATCGTCATCACCGCCCGCAACGACACGCGCAATGGTGTCGCCACCAAAGCCCCGGCTCGCCAGAAAACGCATCTGCTTGGCGCGCTGGGCTGCGTCTGCAGGCGCCTGACCAAACTTTTTTCGCCACACGTCGCGGGCACGCGGCAGTTCGGTGGTTCGCAGTTCCGATACAGCCTGGGCGACAGCCTCGGGCGCCAACCCCTTGGCCTGCAGTTCCTGCTTGATGCGCGTTGCGCCGAGCTTAGGTGCACGGCGATTCACCACCGACTCCAGCACACGCTGCTCGCTGATGAAGCCTTTGGCCTGCAAATCATCCAGCGCAGCGGCCAGACTGCCGGGCTCTTCTTCGAAGGTGGCAAGCTTGCGTTCCAGCTCCAGCCGGGAGTATTCGCGGCCGCTCAGCAGGCGCAGGGCGCGCCCTTTGAGCGAAGGTGCAGCAAAACCCATACCGCGGTCAATTCATCTATTGATAGCTGCCAGCGCTTTATACATAAGGGTTAGAGGCCCTTTTTGCTTGTAACTTTGGCAGCGGCTGCGGGCACCTCGCTACCCGCCAGCAAGGGAATGCCCAGTGAGGACCGCACTTTGTTCTCAATCTCGCGCGAGAGGCCTGGGTTTTCTTTCAGGAATTCACGCGCGTTGTCGCGCCCCTGGCCGATCTTTTCGCCGTTGTAGGCGTACCAGGCGCCAGACTTGTCCAGGATGTTGGCATTAACACCCATGTCGATGATCTCGCCCTCGCGGCTGATGCCCAGGCCAAACATGATGTCGAACTCGGCTGTTTTGAACGGCGGCGCCACCTTGTTCTTGACGACCTTGACTTTGGTCTCATTGCCGATGGCCTCTTCGCCCTTTTTGATGGTGCCGGTACGGCGAATATCCAGGCGCACCGAGGCGTAAAACTTCAGTGCATTGCCGCCGGTGGTGGTCTCGGGGCTGCCGAACATGACGCCAATCTTCATGCGGATCTGGTTGATGAAAATGACCGTGCAGTTGGTTTTCTTGATGTGGGCGGTCAACTTGCGCAGCGCTTGGCTCATCAGCCGGGCTTGCAGGCCGGGCAGGCTGTCGCCCATTTCGCCTTCTAGCTCGGCCTTGGGCGTCAAAGCCGCGACCGAGTCGACCACGATCAAGTCGACCGCGCCGGAGCGCACCAAGCTATCAACGATTTCCAGCGCCTGCTCGCCGGTGTCAGGCTGGCTGATCAGCAGGTCTTGCAGGTTGATGCCGAGGTTTTGTGCGTATTGGATGTCCAGCGCATGCTCGGCATCGACAAACGCACATTGGCCGCCGACTTTTTGCATCTCGGCAATGACCTGCAAGGTGAGCGTGGTTTTGCCGGAAGACTCCGGGCCATAAATTTCCACCACACGGCCGCGCGGCAAGCCGCCCACGCCCAGGGCAATGTCCAGCCCAAGCGAGCCGGTGGACACCACCTGGATGTCTTCGATGACCTCGCCTTCGCCCAGGCGCATGATGGTGCCCTTGCCGAATTGCTTTTCAATCTGCGCCAGCGCCACTTGCAAGGCTTTGGCTTTTTCGGCGTTCACGGGGGTGGGGGCTTTAACGGGTGCGTCCATGAGGCTTCTCCTGAAAGTTGATGACGTAAGCTTAAGGTTGAGGTTTTCGCATTTTCTGGTTTTAACAACAGGCTGGATGCTTGAACAGTAGTCTATAAGCAATATTGAAAACTAAATAGCCTATTTTTAGTCAATTTGATTTACTATTTGCAACATGACCCATTCACTTTCCGACAGCGGGTGGCGCCAGGCGCATTTGGGCCACTGGTTGGCCCTGGCGCTGCAGCGCTTTGATGCCCGCGTGCTGCAACTCATGGCTGGCAATGACCAAGTGCCGCTGGCCCTCTCCAACCTGGCGACGCGCGGCAGCCTGACCGCCTCGCACATCCACATCACCCGGCATCTGGCGCTAGACGGCTCACGTTTGACCGATTTGGCGCAGCGCGCCGGTGTCAGCAAACAGGCGATGGGCAAGCTGGTGGACCAGTGCGAAGCCTGGGGCTTGGTGCAGCGCCAGAGCGACGCGCAAGATGCCCGGGCGCGTCGGGTGGTCTTCACCGCCACGGGTCTGGCCTGGCTGCAGGCCTTTGCAGAAGCCGTGACCCAAACCGAGGCTGAGTTGCGTGCGGCAGTGGGTACGGAAGTGGCCACCGTGATTGCCATCGGACTCGAAGCTTACGCGGCCTAAAATAATCAAAATAGCACCCAGCGGGTCCGCCACGGTCGCCGGCCACTCAGGCCATCATGAGGAGACAACGATGCGAATTTTGATAGCTGAAGATGATCAAGTCCTAGCCGACGGCCTGCTGCGGGCCCTGCGCAGCTCAGGCGCCGCCGTCGACCATGTGGCAAGCGGCTCCGAGGCCGATGCCGCGCTGATGACCAACACCGAATTCGACCTGCTGATTCTGGACTTGGGCCTGCCCAAAATGCACGGGCTTGAAGTCCTGAAGAAACTGCGCGCCCGGGGCTCCACGCTACCAGTGCTGATCCTGACCGCTGCCGACAGCGTGGAAGAGCGGGTCAAAGGCTTGGACTATGGCGCCGACGATTACATGGCCAAACCGTTCAGCCTGCAGGAGCTTGAAGCGCGGGTGCGCGCGCTAAGCCGCCGGGGCATGGGTGCGGCCAGCAGCACCATCAAACACGGTCCATTGATTTACGACCAGGGCGGGCGCGTTGCCACCATTGACGGCGTGATGGTGGAACTGTCTGCCCGAGAACTGGGCCTGCTTGAAGTGCTGCTGCAGCGCGCTGGGCGCCTGGTGAGCAAAGACCAGTTGGTAGAGCGCTTATGCGAATGGGGCGAAGAAGTGAGCAACAACGCCATCGAGGTTTACATCCACCGCCTGCGCAAGAAGATTGAAAAAGGCCCGATCCGCATCGCCACGGTGCGCGGTCTGGGCTACTGTCTTGAAAAAATACCAGGTTAAGAATGTGGCCTCCACGTTCGCTCACGACGTGTAGCGCTCTGCCCCCCAGAGGGGGCGCCTCGCAGTTGCGCCGGTCACTTCCCTCGTGAACGTCTTCCAGCGCGAGCAGCGTTCGCTGTTTGGCGAAATCCTGGACTGGATGCTCACGCCGCTGCTGCTGCTGTGGCCTGTGAGTCTGGTGCTGACCTGGCTGGTGGCGCAAAGCATTGCCGGTCAGCCCTTTGACCGGGCGCTGGAATACAACGCCCGCGCCATGGCACAGCTCATCACCCTGCGCGGCGACCGGCCCGCGTTCGTGCTGCCGCGTCCAGCGCGCGAACTGCTGCGCGCCGACGACTCCGACACCGTGTATTACCAGGTGAGGGGGCCACGCGGCAACCTCCTCAGCGGCGAGCGCGAGCTACCCGCGCCGCCCCTTGAAGAAAAAATGGTCTTGGATGAGGTGCGCATCCGCGACGATGTGATCAAGGGCTTTGATGTGAAGGTGGCCTACATCTGGGTCAGCCTGCCGGTGGCTGGCAGCCAACCTGCCTTGGTGCAAGTGGCCGAGACGCTGGAAAAGCGGTCGGTGCTGGCCACCGAGATTGTCAAGGGCGTGATGCTGCCGCAGTTTGTCATCCTGCCATTGGCGGTGCTGCTGGTTTGGCTGGCGCTGGTGCAGGCCATCAAACCGCTGAACCAACTGGAAGAGCGCATCCGCGCGCGCAAGCCTGACGACCTGAGCGCCATCGACGCGCAAGCCGTGCCGCTTGAAGTTGCGCCACTGGTGGACTCGGTAAACGACCTGCTGCTGCGCCTGAAAGACTCGATTGCCACGCAAAAGCGTTTTCTGGCCGATGCAGCACACCAGCTCAAGACACCCCTGGCTGGTTTACGCATGCAGGCCGACCTGGCACAGCGCGAAGGCGCCAGCGCCGAAGACCTGAAGCAGTCGCTGCGCCAGATTGGTCGCGCCAGCATCCGCGCCACCCACAGCGTGAACCAGCTGCTGTCACTGGCGAGGGCCGAGAGCAGCGGCTCAGCCATGCCACGCGCGGTGTGCGACATGGCAGAGCTGTGTATGTCGGTGGTGCGCGACAGCGTGCCCCGCGCGCTGGAAAAGCACATTGACTTGGGCTACGAAGGCACCCGGCCTGGCGCTCCTGGCGTCAGGGTGCAGGGTAACGCCACGCTGATCAAGGAAATGATCCGCAACCTTGTCGACAACGCCATCAACTACACCCCGTCTAGCTTCGAGGCGCCTGGCATCATCACCGCGCGGGTGCTGACCGACCCGTTTGGACGCATGCTGGTGCTGCAAGTGGAAGATTCCGGCCCCGGTGTACCAGAGGCAGAGCGCGAATTGATTTTTCAGCCTTTTTATCGTGCCTTGGGCACCGAGGTGGATGGCTCTGGTTTGGGGCTGCCGATCGTGCTGGAAATTGCCCAGCAACACGGCGCCCGGGTCAGCCTGGAGGACACCAAACCCGGGCAGACACCGCCCGGATCCCGGTTTGTGGTGCGCTTCAATGTGACCTTGCCAGAAGAAGCACAGGACTGATACAACGACGCCGGGCCAGGGTCTGCGCCCAGCGCAAGCTACTGAGCCGCCGCCAGGCTAGGACAAATTTCCAGTGTTTTGCCAGGCAATGCAGCATTGATCACCTCCAGCACAGGCTGGTCCGCAGGACTAATGGTGGGCAAACGCAACCTGTAACTCTGACTGGATGAGCGCTCCCGGACCACGCGTGCTGAGCGCACGCCACGCCGTGCTAACTCCTGCAAGGTGGTGTTGGCGCCCTCTTGCGAGCTGAAGACGCCCAGCGACACGCCCGGCCCCCAGGTGGCGCTGGTGATCACGGAAAAGTTCACTTTCAGATCAGTCAGTTGCTGGCGCTTTTTGGCCAACTCATCCGGATTGGTGTACTTGCCCATGTAAACCATCCAGCGCTCGGGCAGGCCCAGCTCATCGAGCACCCAGACAGCCTCTGGAAAGTTGAGCCGCAGCAGCGCGCGCAAGGCGTCTGCCTGGGCTGGTTCGATGTCTGCAATCTGCCAACAGGCGGTGGTTTGGGGCGCGGAGACCGCTGTCTTGGGCTCGGGGGCCGATGTTGGCGCAGCGGGTGCTGAAGCTGCAGGCGTTGGCACTTGCGGTTCAGCGGGTACCTCAGGCGCCGCAGGCGCAGAGGCCGCCACGCCCGGCAGGATCAGCAGCGCCTCTGGGTGAATTTGCTGCGCCAGGCGCTGTGGCTCGCGCTGCGGCGTTGGCCCCCAACCATAGGCCAGCAACCAGCCCTGCCCACGGGCGTAGAGGCCAACGTTCAACACGATTAACACCAGAACAATTAAACGCAACATGCCAGCCCTCTACGCATCACAACTCCTTAAGTGCGCGCGTCGATGCGCACGCTGACTTCGGCGCTGGTCACACGCTGCACGCCTTGCGCCGTTTGTACTTGCAAAGCACCCACCTGATCCACCCCCAGCGCTGTGCCCTGCAGTCCGTCGCTCAAGGTTACCGCCACCTGCGACAAGGCATCGCGGGCATTAAATGCCGCTTGAAACGGCGCAAAACCTTGTTGTTCAAAGATCAGCAAGGTGTCCACTAGGGGCCCTATCAGCTGCTTCAGCGCCTGTCCGGCGTGGATGCCCGGCAGGCATTCGGCCAGCCCGGCAGGCTCTGTTGCCAATCCTGGCACGCCTGGGCGTTGGATGTTCAGGCCGATACCGATCACCACATAGCGCCCACCCGCAGCATTGGCGGTACGGGCGTTGGCGGTTTCTATCAGGATGCCTGCCAGCTTGCGGCGCTGCCACCACAAGTCGTTGGGCCATTTCAAGGCAATCTCCGGGTGCAAGCTCTGGGCCAGGCTCAAACCCACCGCCAGCGACAGGCCAGACCAGTCTTTGGGGGCCATCGGCAGGCCCAGCGAAAAGGTCAAACTGCCCGGCCCCGCGCTAGCGTCTGGCGTGCCGCTACTGAACCACTGCCGCGCCATGCGGCCACGGCCTGCGCTTTGATGCTCGGCAATCAACAACACCGGATCGGTCACGCCACTGCGCAGGCGGCGCATCAGCTCGGCATTGGTGGAATCCAACTCGGGCAGCACTTGCACCGTGAAACCCGGCAGGCGCGGCTCGATAGCCTGCCAGACGTCTTCGCTGGGCCAGTGCCAGGCGCGCTGGGGCAAGCTCATCTTGTTTCAGCGCGTTTTGCGTTTGGGTGCCAGCAGCGTGCCACGGCAACACTCTGCACCACACCAGCAGGGAAACTCGGCTTTGAGCTTGGGGGTGTAGCGCTCTTCAATCACCAGCCCGTAGTCATAGTGCAGCTCTTCACCGGCGGCAATAGCGCGCCGCGCCACAATAAAGATGCGGCCCTTGCGCTCTTCAGCCTCGCAATTGCCGTCGCAGGAGTGGTTGATCCAGCGCGCCGAGTTGCCCCGCACGCCGCCGTCAATCACCCGCGCAGCATCCATATGGAAGTAAAAGGTGTGATTGGGCTGGGTCGGGTCGGCCGGGTGGCGCGCCTGGGCTTCTTCCCAGGTAATGACCTCGCCGAGGTATTCGACGATGCTTTCCCCTTCGGCAAAGTCCTGCATGGCGTAAACCCCCCGGCCATGGATGCCGGAGCGGCGCGCCTGGATGCGGCGGGATTTTGCGGGTGGTTTTGTCGACACGTCGGAAAAATTTGGTATCGTGAACTCGTATGGGTGCGCGTGTGCGCCCGCGAAGAACAGGCATTGTATTCAGATGAAAATCACAGATTCCGCTAAAAACGCAGCAGTCGGCAAAACATTGGTGATTGCAGAGAAGCCGTCGGTGGCGCAGGACATTGTTCGCGCCCTGACCCCCGTCGCGGGCAAGTTCGACAAACAC
This sequence comes from Rhodoferax antarcticus ANT.BR, assembly GCF_001938565.1. GTDB lineage: Bacteria > Pseudomonadota > Gammaproteobacteria > Burkholderiales > Burkholderiaceae_C > Rhodoferax > Rhodoferax antarcticus. The sequence continues at coordinate 296,536 of NZ_MSYM01000008.1, read as the reverse complement.
GACGACCACTTTGAGAACGACAGCTATGTCGTTTCGAGCGCGGTCGGCCATCTGCTGGAAATCCAGGCGCCCGAAGCCTATGACGTGAAACGCGGCAAGTGGAGCTTTGCCCACCTGCCGGTGATTCCCCCGCACTTTGACCTGAAACCGGTCGACAAAACCAAGAGCCGCCTCAACGCGGTGGTGAAGCTGGCCAAGCGCAAGGACGTGGGCCAACTCATCAACGCCTGCGACGCGGGCCGCGAGGGTGAGCTGATCTTCCGTCTGATCGAGCAATATGCCGGCGGCGCCAAGCCACTGGGCAAACCGGTGAGCCGCTTGTGGCTGCAGTCGATGACGCCGCAGGCCATTCGTGACGGCTTCAAAGCCCTGCGCAGCGACGCCCAAATGCAACCGCTGGCCGATGCGGCCCGCTGCCGGAGTGAGGCCGACTGGCTGGTCGGCATCAATGGCACGCGCGCCATGACGGCTTTCAATTCGCGCGACGGCGGCTTCTTTCTGACCACGGTGGGCCGGGTGCAAACGCCTACGCTGAGCGTGGTAGTGGAGCGCGAGGAACTGATTCGCGCCTTTATGAGCCGGGATTACTGGGAAATTCACGCCACTTTTGCCGCCCAGGCGGGTGATTACCCGGGCAAGTGGTTTGACCCCCAGCACAAAAGAGACGCCGACGACGCTGAGAAAAAGGCCGACCGCCTCTGGACCCAGCGCGAAGCGCAGGCCATTGCTGATGCTGTGCGCGGCCAAAGCGCCACCGTCACCGAAGAAAGCAAGCCCACCACCCAAGCCAGCCCACTGCTGTTTGATTTGACCAGCCTGCAACGCGAAGCCAATGGCAAGTTTGGCTTTAGCGCCAAGACCACGCTTTCGATTGCGCAAAGCCTGTATGAGCGCCACAAAGCGTTGACCTACCCGCGTACCGATTCGCGCGCGCTGCCTGAAGACTATGTGCCGGTGGTCAAAGAAACTTTCGAGATGCTGGCCAACTCCGGTATGCGGCATCTGGCCCCGCACGCGTTGACAGCGCTGAACAACAACTACATCCGGTCCTCGAAACGGATTTTCGACAACAGCAAGGTGAGTGATCACTTTGCCATCATCCCCACACTGCAAGCGCCTAGCGGACTATCAGAAGCAGAGCAAAAGCTGTATGACCTGGTGGTGAAACGTTTCTTGGCGGTGTTTTTCCCAAATGCTGAATACCAGGTCACCACCCGGATTTCGACGGTCGCAACGGCTGGCGCCGCGCACAACTTCAAAACCGAAGGCAAGGTACTGGTGCGTCCGGGCTGGCTGGGCATCTATGGCAAGGAAGCCGCCGACGAAGTGGCTGACGCCAAAGATGGCGACAAGGGCCAGAGTCTGGTGCCGGTGGCCCCTGGTGAAAAGGTCAAAACCGAAGCTGCCGACGCCAAAGGCCTGAAAACCCGCCCACCAGCACGTTATTCAGAAGCCACGCTGCTCGGTGCCATGGAAGGCGCCGGCAAAACGGTGGAAGACGACGAACTGCGCCAAGCCATGCAGGAAAAGGGCCTGGGCACACCCGCCACCCGCGCCAGCATCATTGAAGGGTTGATCTCCGAAAAATACATGCTGCGCGAAGGCCGCGAGCTGATCCCCACCGCCAAGGCGTTCCAATTGATGACCTTGTTACGCGGTCTGGGGGTGCAAGAGCTGTCCAAAGCCGAACTCACCGGCGAGTGGGAATACAAGCTCAACCAGATGGAGCACGGCAAACTCAGCCGCACCGCCTTCATGGCCGAGATTGCCGCGATGACCGAGCGCATCGTCAAAAAAGCCAAGGAATACGACCGCGACACCGTGCCCGGCAACTACGCCACGCTGACCTCGCCCTGCCCCAACTGCGCCGGCGTGGTGAAGGAAAACTACCGCCGTTACGCCTGCACCGGCTTGGATGGCCAAACTGACGGCTGCGGGTTTTCGTTTGGCAAAACCCCCGCTGGGCGCACCTTTGAGCCAGCTGAGGTGGAGCAATTTCTGCGCGACAAGAAGATTGGCCCGCTGGACGGCTTTCGCTCCAAGGCCGGTTGGCCTTTCACCGCCGAGATGGTCATCAAGTTTGACGAGGAAACCAAGAATTACAAACTTGAATTTGACTTTGGCGATGACAAAAAGGGCGAAGAATCTGGCGAACTGGTGGATTTTGGCGAGCAAACCAACCTGGGTGCCTGCCCCAAATGTGGCTCGGCCGTGTTTGAACACGGCAAAAACTATGTCTGCGGCAAGTCGGTGCCCACCGACGCGCAACCAACCCCGAGCTGCGACTTCAAAACCGGCCAGATCATCCTGCAGCAACCCATTGAGCGCGAGCAGATGCACAAGCTGCTGGCCACTGGCAAAACCGATTTGCTCGACAAGTTTGTCAGCATGCGCACGCGGCGCGCCTTCAAGGCCATGCTGGTCTGGGACGCGACCGCTGACAAGGTGAACTTTGAGTTTGCGCCGAGCAAGTTCCCGCCACGCAAGACCGCTGCCACACCCTTGACACGTGCTGCAGTTGCTACTAAAACTGCAGCTACTAGCGCAGGTGGGACGGGGGCTAAAGGCATAAAAGGCTTAAAAGCGGGTACAACTTCAGCCAAAGCCGCAGCCAAGCCTGCAGCCAAGAAAGCCGCCGCCAAAACCGTCGCCACAACCCCACGCAAAGCCCCGGCAGCCGGTGCAGGCTCGACCCCCAGCGCGGCGCTGGCAGCGGTGATTGGCGCTGAGCCCATCGCCCGCGCCCAGGTCATCAAAAAACTCTGGGACTACATCAAGGCCAACAACCTGCAGGACGCCACCAACAAACGCGCCATCAACGCCGACGCCAAGCTGCTCGCCGTGTTTGGCCAGCCGCAGGTCAGCATGTTTGAGTTGGCGGGCATTGTGGGCAGGCATCTGGGGTAAAGCCGACTGTCGCCTAGCTCGAGGTGGTCATGAACCGCGACCACCTCCCTTCGTACTGTCACGGTTGCAGCACGCGGCTCGCAGGGCTCCCGCCCGGAAGTCATGTAAAGTAATACCTTTCAATAACCTCAGGAGCACGTTTCATGACCGCAATCGTTGCCCGACCGGTGTCCGTCAAGCTGGATCAGGAAACGCGTGGCCGGATCGACCGTCTGGCAACTTCACGCAGGCGCACCACGCACTGGCTTATGCGCGAAGCCATCCAGCAATACATTGAGCGCGAGGAAAAGCTGGAAGCCTATCGGCAAAACGGTATCGCAGCCTGGGAGGCCTACCAAGCGTCGGGGCTGCATGTCACGCAGGAAGAAGCGGACGCCTGGCTGGCAAAACTTGAGGCGGGCGAGGACGTGGAGCCACCTGCATGCCACGTCTGATTTGGTCGCAACCAGCACTGCTGGATCTGCAGCGACTTCACCATTTTCTAGTCACCAAAAGTCCTGATGCTGCCAAACGCGCCGTAACCGCCATCCGCCAAGGTGTTAGGACACTGGCCCTGCAACCACGCGTAGGCCGACCAGCAGAGGAGTTTCCTGCAGATTACCGGGAGTGGATGATTGACTTTGGCGACAGCGGCTACATCGCGCTGTACCACTTTGACGGCCAAACCGCTGTGATTCTGGCGGTGCGGCACCAAAAAGAACTGGGCTACTGATCCAACCAGTCGCAAATCGGTTGCCATTGCGCCAAATCGCGGGCGACTCGTTCAGGCGTGAGGTCAAACACGGTCAGGCCTCGGCCGGCGAGTTGTACGTAGTTTTGGGTGTCGCGCAGGTAGCCGAGCACCGGCAGACCGGTCGACTCGACAAATTGGCGCAGCTGCTCGGCGGCGCGGGTGCGCTCGTCCACCCGCATGCCAACGATGCCGATCTGTGTTTTGGCAGCTTGGTTGCTGGCGCTGAGTTCGTCCAGAAAATCTTTGGTGGCAAAGATGTCAAACACGCTGGGCTGCAGCGGCACCACCACCTTGTGGGCCAGTTTCAAAACTTCTTTCAGCCGTTTGCCATGCAGACCCGCTGGCGTGTCCAGTACCACATGGGTGGTGCCTTTGGGCGGCTTGGCCAGCTCGTCGCGGTTCACCTCCCAGCTGTTGATGGGCCGTGCAGACGCTGGCCGCAGCGACAGCCAGAGCTTGCATGACTGCTGGCGGTCTATGTCACCGAGCATCACCGGATGGCCCTGCGACGCCAGGTAGCCCGCAATCTGGCTGGAAAGCGTCGACTTGCCCACGCCACCCTTCGGATTAGCAACTGCGATCACTGACATAAATACTCCTGATTCAATAGCTATTAGCGCTTATTCTTAAAGGGCTAGAGGCCTAAAAAGCATATAACTCTTGCGCTTAATCGCTCTCGCCGCCCAGCAAGCCACCGAGTAGGCCGCCGCCAATGACAGCCGCGCCCAGCATTGAACCCTGTTCTGCCGATTTGCCGCCCGCTGCCGGGGCCGACAGGATGATGCGGTTGGCCAGGCGTGACAGCGGCAGCGACTGCAGCCAGATCTTGCCAGGGCCACGCAGCGTCGCAAAAAACAGCCCCTCGCCACCAAACAACGCCGACTTGATCTTGCCCACGTACTGGATGTCAAAGTCCACACTCGGCTGGTACGCCACCACACAGCCGGTGTCCACCCGCAGCGTTTCGCCCGGGGCCAAGGTGCGCTCCATCAGCGTGCCACCGGCGTGGATGAAGGCCATGCCGTCACCGTCGAGCTTTTGCATGATGAAGCCTTCACCGCCAAACAGGCCAGCGCCGAGTTTCTTTTGTAGCGCAATGCCCAGCGACACGCCCTTGGCGGCGCATAAAAAAGAGTCTTTCTGGCAGATCAGCGTGCCACCCAGCGCACGCAAATCCATCGGGACAATTTTGCCGGGGTAGGGTGCGGCAAACGCTACGCGCTGCTTGCTGGTGGCGGTGTTCAGAAACACGGTGGTGAACAGGCTTTCACCGGTGAGCAGCCGTTTGCCCGCGCCCATGAGCTTGCCAAACAGCCCGCCTTGCTGGGCGCCGTCGCCAAACACGGTGTCCATCTGGATACCGGCCTGCATGTACATCATCACCCCGGCTTCACCCACCGCGGCCTCGCCGGGGTCGAGCTCGACCTCGACGTATTGCATTTCGTTGCCAAAAATCTCGTAGTCCACCACGTCCATCGCCATCTTCATCTCCTGAAAATAAAGCCCACGCCTTGCGCCTGGGGCAAGCTCAACGATAGCAAGTTTTTCAACGATTTTGGTGTTGCCAGGCTGCTGCCTTGTCCGCAATGAAATGTGACACTAAACTGTCACGCGGTTGTCGTACTGTCCCAGTCTCTGCCCGGGGCGCATTCGCAGCTTCGCACGAGTTTTCTTCACCAACCTCAAGGACTGATCCATGAAACTTCGTTACTCCCTTCTTGCTGCTGCCGTTGTGGCGCTGGGCTTCTCTGGCTTGGCCCAAGCCCAGGAAAAGACATTGCGCTTGCTCACCTGGGCCGACTACGCGCCTGCTGATGTGGTGGCGCAATTTGAGAAAGAGAGCGGTTACAAAGTCGAGCTGACCCTGTCCAACAACGAGGAGATGATCTCCAAGTTGCGCGCCACCGGTGGCGCTGGTTTTGATCTGGTCCAGCCCTCGCAAGACCGCATCAATGGCCCGCAAACCGAATTCGGTATCTACAAACCGATGGACCTGAGCAAGATCAAAACCAATCTGTTCATCCCTTCCATGCTGGATGCCACCAAGAAGAACACAACCATTGACGGCAAGGTGTATGGCCTGCCGCACATCTGGGGCACCGATGGCTTGGTGGTCAACACCAAACTGGCCAAGATGAACGACTATCCTGACCTATGCAAACCTGAATTCAAAGGCAAAACCACCTTGCGTCTGAAGCGCCCAGCCCTGCTGGCGTTTGCTTTCGCATCCGGCAAAGACCCGTTTGCGCTTTACAAAAACCCTAAAGCCTATGGCGACCTGATGGATGAAGTTGGCAAGACAATGATTGCTTGCAAGAGCAACCTGCGTTTTTATTGGGACAACAAAGACCAGGTCGTCAATGGCTTTCTTTCGGGCGAAATCGTTGGCGCGATGGCCTGGGATACAGGTGGTTGGAAGCTCAACACGCAACAGGATGAGTTCAGATACATTGCCCCTAAATCGGGTGCATTGGGCTGGATTGACGCCTATGCCATTCCGGCCAAAGGCAAAAACGATGCTGCCGCCTAAGCCTGGATCAACTTCAACATGCGTCCTGAAATTGCTGCCAAAGTGGGAACCGCTGCTGGCCAATTCACCGCCTCCAAAGGCGCCGACAAGCTGATGGATGCCAAGCTGAAGGCGCAGTTTGCTGCCAGCTTCCCTGAAGCCGCCCTGAAAAACGTCAAGTGGTACCCGGCTGTGCCTGCTGGACTGGAAGAAATCGAAGGCCGGGTGCTGGACCGCATCAAAGCGGCGAACTAGCCCCCACGTTCGGCACTGCGTGTCCTCTTTCCCCCCGCGAAGGCTAATTTGGCTCCGCCGCTCTTCGAGAACCCTTGGGGCGGCCCGGCGGGAAATTGCTTGTCTCCTACACGCGGTGCCGAAGCACAAACACATCGACTTTGAATACAACAACACCTGCTGCGCCAAATACGGCGCAGCCTGACCTGCAAGCCACCTGCGTGGCCAAGCACTACGGTGCTTTCCGCGCGGTGGACGATTTGTCGTTCTCGGTGGCGCGCGGCAGTTTCTTTTCCATACTGGGGCCCTCGGGCTGCGGCAAGACCACGCTGTTGCGCATGATTGCCGGGTTTCTGGAAGCCGACTCGGGCGAGATTCACATCGGCGGAAAAGCCATGCGCGGCGTGCCGCCCAACAAGCGCCCAGTGAACATGGTGTTTCAGCACCTGGCGCTGTTTCCGATGATGAGCGTGGGCGAGAACGTCGGCTACGGCCTGGCACGCCGAGGCGTGGCCAAAGACGAGATCAAGCGGCGCGTGGGCGACATGCTGGAGCGCGTGAGCCTGCCCGGTGCGCAGGCAAAACGGGTCGACCAGCTCTCGGGCGGGCAAAAGCAGCGCGTGGCGATTGCCCGCAGCTTGGTGCTCGAACCCACGCTGCTGCTGCTTGATGAGCCGCTGGGCGCGCTTGATTTGAAGCTGCGCGAGCACATGAAGATTGAGCTGAAACAGTTGCAGGCCGCTTTCGGCACTACTTTTGTCTACATCACCCACGACCAATCCGAAGCACTGGTGCTGAGTGACCATGTGGCGGTGATGAACCATGGCCGCTTTGAGCAGGTGGGCACACCGCAACAGCTTTATTACGAGCCGCAAACGCCGTTTGTGGCGGGTTTTGTCGGTGCCAACAACCGCATGGCGGGTCGCGCTACCGAAGTCAAGGGTGGCATCGTTACCGTCACCAGCGCACAAGGTTTGGTGATGCCGGCGCGCGCTATTGGCAAGATTGCCGCGGGTGACGCGGTGGAAGCTTTCGTTCGCCCGGAAGTGGCTCGTCTGGCGCGCCAGGCCGCCACACTGACGGATGCAGGCTTGCCCCATTTCACCGCCCGTGTGGACAGTTTGCTGTTTGACGGGGCCAATTCGGCGGTGCTGCTGCACGAGGCGCAATCCAACACCGAGTTCCGCATTGCGCTGCCGCAAACCGGCGAGTTTGCCGACCTGACAGTGGGTGAAACCGTGTCTTTCGGCTTCGACCCGCAGCGCGCGGTATGTTTTGCCGCAGATACCACGGCCGACGAGCATGTCTTCAGCTGACCCTGCCAACCCCTCGCGGCACGCTGCGCGGCTGATGCTGATGCTCTTGCTGTCGCCGGCGCTGCTGTGGTTGCTCGGGCTGATTGTGCTGCCGCATGTGGAGCTGGGCATCTTGTCGCTACGGGCGCGTGTGGCGCCGCGCGTTTACGAGCCCAGCCTGGCGCAATTTCGTACCTTCTTTGAGGAACCGCTGTACTGGCACACCTTCATGCGCACCGCGCTGATGTCGATTGTGGCCACCGCCATCACGCTGCTGATGGCGTTTCCGATGGCCTGGACGATTGCCAAGCTGATCAAAGGCAAGTCCAAATCCATGCTGCTGGTGATGTGCCTGATCCCGTTCTGGGTGAGCGAGACGGTGCGCACGCTGGGCTGGATGATTCTGCTGCGCGAGTCCGGCGTGTTGCCCGCGCTGCTGGTTTGGCTGGGTGTGACGCCGGCGCCGGTCGAGATGCTCTACCACGACGCCACCATTCTGGTCGGGCTGGTCTACACCTCGATGCTGTTCATGGTGATTGCGCTGATCAGTGCGCTGGAGAGCCTAGACGACTCGCTGATCGAAGCGGCTTATGACTTGGGTGGCAATGGCTGGTCGATCCTGCGCCAGATCATCATTCCGCACGCCGCACCGGGCATTGTGGCGGGCTGCATTGTGGTGTTCATGCTCACCTTGGGCAACTACCTGACGCCCACCCTTTTGGGTGGCAAAAACTCACAGTGGTTTACCGAGCAGATTTACACCCAGTTCATCACCCGCTTCAACTGGGAGCAGGGTGCGGCGTTTGGCTTTTTGCTGCTGGGTTTGAGCACGGCCATCGTCTGGGTGGGTTTGAAGCTCAGCGGGCAGAAGTTTGGCGAAGTGATGCAGCGCTCATGATCCAGCTTGCTCACTTCTTGGTGACTCCTGAATCAATAGCTGTTAGCGCACGTATTGATTGGGCTAGAGGCCAATTTCACTTAAAAGATTGTGGAGATGCACGGTGATCTCCTCCCTGCCCCGCCCGCTGTGGTTGCGCGCCAGCACCGTCGTTTATGGTGTGGCTTTTTTTGCGTTCCTGTTCCTGCCGCTGGTGGTGGTGGCGGTGTTTGCCTTCAACGACGCGCCTTACCCTGCACCGCCGTGGCGGGGCTTCACATTGGACTGGTTTTTTGGCCGTGACGGGTCGGGGCGCACCGGGCTGTTTGCCGATGCGGCGCTGCTTGGCAGCGCTTGGACCAGTGTGGTGGTGGCTTGCTGGGTCACTATTCTGTCGGTGCTGGTGGGCACGGCCAACGCCTTTCTGATTGAGCGCACCCAGTTTCGCGGCAAACAGGCGCTGAGTTTGCTGATGCTGGCACCGCTGGTGATTCCGGGGGTGATTCTGGGCATCTCGATTCTGGCGTTTGCCAGCCGCATTGCCAACCTGGCCGATGACCTGTGGGGCCTGGAACTGGAGTTTTTGCGCCCCGGCTTGCCGCTGGTGGTGCTCGGGCAGTTTTCGTACATCGTGTCGATTGCCACGCTGACCATCACCGCGCGCCTGAAGCGTTTTGACATCACGCTGGAAGAAGCCGCCTACAACCTCGGCGCGTCACGCCTAGCGGTGTTGTGGACCATCACCCTGCCGTACTTGAGGCCGGCGTTGATCGGCTCGGCGGCGATCTCTTTCCTGATGAGTTTTGAGAACTTCAACACCACGCTGATGCTGGTCGGCTCCGACTCGCCGCTGACGGTGATGATGTATGGCCGCATGCGTGAAGGCGCCACGCCGGTGTTGAACGCGGTAAGTTTGCTGCTGATGGCGGCCTCCGCTGTGCTTGCGCTGACCCTGCTGCGAGGCTCGAAAGCCGGCCCTTCGTCATGAGCGATCTTCGCCATGCTCGACATGGCGGCAAGTTCGGCAAGAGGCCATAGACTCTCAAGTGTTAACATGTTAATACCTCAACGCTTGCGTTTTCAAGGAGTTCATCATGCCCCTCGTCTCAGTCAAATTGCCAGCCAGTACCAAGGCTAAAGTGGTTGAGTTGGCGGCACGCAGAGGCCTGACAGCGCATGCTGTGATGGCGCAGGCGATTGAGACGGCGGTCGAGTCTGCTGACCGATATGACCAGTTTGTCGCTGATGCCCTGCAAGCGCTGTCTACCGTCAAGCACACCGGGCAGGTCTATGACGGTGCAGAATTTGCTGCCTACATTCGCGCCAAAGCCAATGGCGATGCAAGTGCAGTTAAGCCAAAGACGTTAGCGCTTACAGACGCCATTGGTCAGAGCTTGCCTTGCGAAAAAACATGACCCGCTGGCTTCTCAGCGCCGAGGCCGGCACAGACCTTGAACGTTTGACGCAATTCTTGTTAGACACGGCGCCAGAGCATGCGTTTGCTACCGTTGACATTGTTCTCAAAGCGCTGGAAATTTTGCAGTTGCATCCAAAAATTGGCCGCCCGATTGGAGACGGACTGCGCGAATTGGTGATTTCACGTGGTGCATCGGGCTACCTTGCGCTTTACCAATTCGACGAGGTTTTTGATCTCGTGCTGGTGTTGCGGGTTCGGCATCAGCGCGAGTTGGATTACCCGCAAGTTCAATGACTTGTCTGGCAATTTGCCGATAGGAGTGTTTGCTGTGAACGGTGCCCAATCCCTGGTCCAAACGCTGCTGCGCGGCGGTATGAAAGTGTGTTTTGCCAACCCTGGCACGTCTGAGATGCATTTTGTCGCGGCGCTGGACGCGCACCCGGACCTGCGCTGCGTGCTGTGTCTGTTTGAAGGCGGCGCCACCGGTGCGGCCGATGGCTACTTTCGCATGACGGGCGATATTGCGGCCACGCTGCTGCATCTGTCGCCCGGCCTGGGCAACGGCTTTGCCAATCTGCACACCGCGCGCAAAGCGGGCTCCGCCATGCTGACCATCGTCGGTGACCACGCCACCCATCACATGGCGTATGAAAGCCCGCTGAAGGGCGACATTTCTGCGCTGAGCCGGGCCATTGCCCACTGGACCCGCGTCAGCACCGATGCCAACAACGTCGCCAGTGACGGCGCGCACGCCATGGCGGCAGCACGCGCGCACAACGGCCAGTTGGCGACGCTGGTGCTGCCCGCCAACACGGCATGGCAAGCCGCCAAGGGGTCGGCTGCGCGGGTGTCAACCCCGGCGCTGATCCGCCCGGATCTGGCCCGCATCCGCGCCGCCGCACACACGCTGCAACTGTCGGGCGCGGCCCTGCTGGTGGATGGCCCAACCCTGCACGGCGAACTCGGGCCGCTGGCGGCGCGCATCGCCAAAAAGACCGGCGCGCGGCTGATCGCGCCCTATTTGGCCAGCCGCATTCGTCGCGGTGTGGGGGCAGTAGCTTTCGAGCGGCTGGCTTATGGCGTGGACGAGAACGCGGCTGTGCTTAAGGATGTGCGGCACATGCTGCTGGTGGGGGCGCAGCGGCCGACCAACTTTTTTGCCTATCCGGGCAAACCCAGCCTGCCGGAAGCAGCGGGCACCGCGGTTCACGACCTGTGCAGCCGCAGCATGGACGTGGGCTACACGCTAGGCGTGCTGGCCGACTGCCTGGGCGTTTGCGCGAATGACGATTTCGACCGACTGCCGCTGGCCTTGCCCGAGCTGCCTTCGGGCAGGGTGATGGACCTGACTCGCATCGGGCAGGCGCTGGCCCATCTGCTGCCGGGCAATGCCATCGTGGTGGATGAGAGCATCACCATGGCCCGCTACCTGATGCCGCCAAGCGCCCGCGCACGCGCCCATGACTGGCTGCACACCACCGGCGGTGCTATTGGCTTTGGTCTGCCAAATGCCGTGGGCGCGGCCATTGCCTGCCCGAACCGCCAGGTGCTGGCGCTGACCGGCGACGGCTCGGCCATGTACACCTTGCAGGCGCTGTGGACCATGGCGCGCGAGCAGCTCAAGGTGATCACAGTCGTTTTTGCCAACCAGGGTTATCAAATCCTGCGTGGCGAACTGGTCGGCGTGGGTGTGACGGCGGTGGGCCGCAACGCGGTGCGCATGCTCAATGTGACCCAGCCGCAGCTCGACTGGGTGAAGCTGTCTGAAGGCCATGGCGTACCCGCCCACCGGGTCACCGATGTGGATGGTTTTGTAGCCGCAATGCAGGTCGCCATTGCCAAGAGCGGGCCGCATCTGATTGAAGTGGTCTGCCCGGTTTGACCGTTCGCGCCAAGGTGCGGGTGCGCTCAATCCGGCTAAAGTGCAGGGCATGAGCACCCAACTTCCTACCCCCACCCAGCAGCAGGCCCTGCTGCTAGCGGCCCGCGCGGCGCAACTCAAGGCCTATGCACCGTATTCTCGCTACCAAGTGGGCGCCGCCGTACTGGACGATCAGGGCCGCATTCACGCCGGATGCAACATGGAAAACGCCGCCTACCCAGAGGGCCTGTGCGCCGAAGCCGCCGCGTTGGCCGCCATGGTGCTGGCTGGCGGCAAACGCGCACACGCTGTTTTGGTCGTCGGTCAGGGTGGCAAAAATAATAGCGAATGGACCACGCCCTGCGGGGGCTGCAGGCAGAAACTGCGTGAATTTGGCGCGCCTGGTATGTCCGTTGTGTGCGCCAATGACCTCCATATCGGCCCGAGCTATACCTTGGCGCAACTGCTGCCCGAGAGTTTCGGCCCCGACCATCTCAACACTCTAAATGACGCCCTATGAACGCCCTTGATTTCCTTACCGACCGCGCCGCCAAACTCCAGCCACGCATTGCCGTCGTGCTTGGCTCCGGCTGGGCAGGTTTGACCGAGCACATCAGCAACCCGGTCCAAATTCCCTATGTCGAGCTGAATGGTTTTCCGCAGCCCAGTGTCGATGGGCACGGCGGCACCCTCTGGCTGGGGCACATTGGCAGCCAGCCGGTGGCGGTGATGAGCGGGCGCAGCCACGGGTATGAAACCGGTGCGGTGGACGGCATGGTTTGGCCGCTGCAGGTGCTCAAAGCGCTGGGCTGCCACACGCTGGTGCAAACCAATGCCGCAGGCAGCCTGCGCGCCGACATGCCGCCACAAAGCCTGATGCTGATCACCGACCACCTGAACCTGGCGCAGCGCTCGCCGTTGGAGGCGTTACCTGGCAACGACCGATTCGTGAGCATGGTCAACGCTTACGATCAAGAGCTAAATCGGCTTGCAGCCCTTATAGCGCTTGCACAAGGCACTACGCTTTTTGAAGGCGTCTACGCCTGGTTTCTGGGGCCGCAGTTTGAAACCCCGGCAGAGATTCGCATGGCGCAACTGCTGGGGGCCGACGCGGTGGGCATGAGCACCGTGCCTGAAACCATTCTGGCGCGGCACTTGGGGCTGCGTGTGTTGGCGCTGTCTTTCATCACCAACTTGGGCGCGGGCCTCTCCAACGAGCAGCTAAGCCATGCACACACCTTGAGCCAAGCGCAGCAGGGCAGCGCGCAGGCCAGTTGCTTGCTGGCCGACATCATTGCTGCCTTGCCTTGAGGGTTCGATAGCCTTTAAGTTCTAGCACGTCAGTTCGCCAGGTTCGTGGGCGGGCGAGCGGCTTTTGAGGTAAACAAGGAGTCAGCAGTCAGTGGGCCTAATTTGTCGATTGGCCTGCGATGCTTTTACATTTTTTGGCCTTCGCAGACCCAGTCACGGTAAGCGCAGTGGCTGATTTTGGCGGCAGACGATTTCTGGTACCCCAGTATGAGGAGGCCGTCAAAGACTGCCGCTGCGCGGGTTAGCACCACAACGTATGATTATTTGCAACATGACCAATAAGGCACAGCAGATGAACCCAAACCTGGATGACCTCCAGATCAGCGCCCGCATCGCCCTGGCCTGCCTGGACCTCACCAGCCTCAACAACGCTGATACCGAAGCCGATGTTGCCCAACTCTGCCAGCGCGCCCAAGGCCCATTCGGCCCGGTGGCAGCTGTCTGCGTCTGGCCCCACTTGGCCGCCTATGCCCGCGCGCAGTTGCCGGCCTCGGTTGCCGTGGCAGCGGTGGCCAACTTTCCGCATGGCAACACCGATGTGGACTCTGCGGTGCAAGACACCCTGCAAATCGTGCAAGCCGGTGCGCAAGAGGTGGATGTGGTGCTGCCGTACAAGGCGCTTTTAGCCGGTGACGACAAGGCCGTCACCCAACTGCTGACGGCGGTGCGCAACGCCTGCCCCGGCTTGCTGCTGAAAGTGATTCTGGAAACCGGCGAACTGAAAACCCCCACGATGATCCACCGCGCCAGCCAGCTGGCCCTGCAAGCCGGGGCTGACTTTCTGAAAACCAGCACTGGCAAAACCCCGGTCAGCGCCACGCTGGAGGCGGCGCAGGTCATGCTGGCAGCGATTGCCGCAGGCCCAGTGGCCGAAAAAACGGTGGGGTTCAAGGCCTCAGGCGGCATCCGAACGGTGCAGGAAGCGATGGTTTATGTCGCACTCGTTCAGCAAATTTTGGGTGTGCAAGCGCTGAACCCAAAGCGTTTTCGCATTGGCGCCAGCAGCCTTCTGAACGATATTAAAGCGGTGCTGGACCCGTCCGGCGCGCCAGTCGTGGCGCCCGCCAGCAACTACTGAATAACTTCAACCACCAGGAGACCCGCCATAAACTTGCCGCCGAACCGCCTGTTTTCCACCGTCTTTTGTGCCACCGCACTCAGCTTGAGCCTCCCTGGCGGGGCCGCCCATGCGCAAAAGGGGCCGTTTATGCTGTCCAGCCCGGACCTGGCCATGGGCACCTTTGCCGACAAGTTTGTTCTGAACGGCTTTGGTTGCAAGGGCGGCAATGTGTCGCCCGCACTCGTTTGGCAAAACGTGCCGCCGGGCACCAAATCGCTGGCGCTGCAGGTGTTTGACCCGGACGCACCCACCGGCGCGGGCTTCTGGCACTGGACGGTGTACGGCATCGCGCCCACCGCCACCTCGCTGGCGCAAGGCGCGGGCAACACAGCCGCAAAGCTACCCGCCCCGGCTTACGGCGGCGCTAACGACTATCTGGACACCGGCGCTACCGGTGGCAACGGCAACTATGGCGGCCCGTGCCCGCCTGAGGCCGACAAGCCGCATCGCTACATCTTCATGCTTTACGCGCTGGCGGTGGACGACCTGGCAAAAGCTGGCGGCATCCCCAAAACCGGCACACCCTCGCTGTATTCTTTTGTGCTCAACAAAGGGTTGGGTGACAACTTGATCGACAAGACCAGCTTCACCGCCACATACGGCCGCTGAAAGACATGCCCATGCTCGCCCAGGAAATCATCCGCATCAAACGCGACGGCCACGCTCTCAAGCGTTCGCACATTGACAGCTTCGTCACAGGTCTGGTCGATGGCTCGTGGAGTGAAAGCCAGGCTGCGGCGCTCGCCATGGCCATGTTCCTGAACGACATGAGCCGCGACGAGACGGTTGCGCTCACGCAGTCCATGACCCACTCAGGCCGGGTCATGGACTGGTCAAAAGCGAATTTGCGTGGCCCGATTCTGGACAAGCACTCCAGCGGCGGCGTAGGCGACAAAGTGAGCCTGATGCTGGCCCCGCTGGTGGCGGCCTGCGGCGGCGTGGTGCCGATGATCTCCGGCCGCGGCCTGGGCCACACCGGCGGCACGCTTGACAAACTGGGCAGCATTCCCGGCTACAACGCCACGCCCGATGTGGCCACGCTGCACCGTGCCTTGCAAGCCGCAGGCTGCGCCATCATTGGTCAGACCGCCGATCTGGCCCCGGCGGATGGGCGGCTCTACGCCATCCGCGACGTGACGGCCACGGTGGAATCGGTGCCGCTGATCACCGCCAGCATCCTGTCCAAAAAACTCGCTGCCGGCCTGCAAGGCCTGGTGATGGACGTGAAAGTAGGCAACGGTGCCTTTGCCGACTCGCTGGACATGGCCACCACACTCGCCGAATCGCTGGTGCAGGTAGCCATTGGCGCGGGCCTGCCCACCCGCGCCTGGATCACCGACATGAACCAGGTGCTGGGCCATAGCGCGGGCAACGCGCTGGAGGTGCTGGAGGCGGTGGCTTTTCTCAAGGGCGCCACCACGGAGCCACGCCAGCTGGAAGTGACCCGACGCTTAAGCGCCGAACTGCTGGTGATGGGCGGCCTGGCCGCAGACGACATTGAGGCGCTACCAAAGATAGAACATGCTTTGCAGAGTGGACAAGGGCTAGAGCAGTTTTCACGCATGGTCTCTGCACTAGGCGGCCCGGCCGACTTTGCCGACAGACCCGCGCATTACCTAGCTAGCGCACCGGTGCAGTTAACCATAGAGGCACCGCGCAGCGGCTGCGTTAGCGGCATGGCCACGCGCGGCATTGGGCTGCTTGTGGTGGAACTCGGCGGCGGCAGGCGCCAGGCCAGCGACCCCATCGACCCGCGCGTCGGCTTTAGCCACTTTGCCCAGACCGGCCAACCCGTGCAAGCGGGCGAGCCGCTGTGCGTCGTCCATGCCGCCGACCGCGCCTCTGCCGAGCGCGCGCGCGAGGCCTTGCTGACCCTGATTCACATTGGCGATGCACCGCCGGTGCTGTCGCCGGTGCTGGTCAGGCGCATAACATGAGTGGCACGCAATGTGACCAATGGCAGGCCCAGAATCGGCTTGTGGCTCGGCTAGGCTGAAGGTCCACACAGTGGTTCATTGTCTTTTGGTCAAGATAACGAAATTGAAATTCTGACAATTCTGTTTACCAACAAGGACTTAGGTTGCGGTTCATTATCTTGAGCCACAACCGCCCTGCTCAGCATCGCTGCACCACAGTTTGAAGCCAAATCAGCCCCTAGCCCAATAACAACAAGCGTCTAACGCTTCTAATCTGATAGCAGCATGCGATGCCGCTCTTGGCGAGTGGCGAGCAGTCGGGCGACTTTGACGGGTGCGGGTGCTGTTCTGGGCAGCAGCCCCTGCAAAGCACGGGGGTTGGCGCGGGCGCCGCTGGCCAGGTAGTCTGCCAGCAGGGTTTGACGCACCAACTCGGGCGGCAGATGCTGGCTCAGGTCGTCAAACAGGGCATCTACCAGCACCTCGGGGGTGAGCCCGTGGGTGGTGGCCAAGTGCTGCCAGAATCGCTCGGACAAAGCCCAAAAGCGCCAAAACGGCGACGGCCCCGGCGCTTGGCTCAGCAGCAGCGCCAGCGTCTGCGCAAAGCGCCCGGCGTTGGCCAGCACGTCCCAATAGCGCGCAAAACGGGTAAAGCGCAGCACGGTGTCGGCGTCGATGACACCGGTTTGCAGCACCTGGTAGGGCGGCTTGGTTTGATACACCATGCCGTGGGTGACGGTGTGGCGGTCGATGGGCGCGCCGCGCAGGCGCTTCAAAATGCCCAACTGAATTTCATGTGGGCCAATAGCCAGCAACTGATCAAAACCGTCGGCAAAGCTTTGCAGCGTCTCGCCGGGCAGGCCAAAGATCAGGTCGGCGTGCAGGTGCGCGTGGGTGTGCGCCAGCAGCCAGCGCAGGTTGGCGTCGGTGGCGGCGTTGTCTTGGCGGCGCGACATGGTTTGTTGCACTGGCTCGTTAAAACTTTGCACGCCCACTTCTAGCTGCAACACGCCGGGCGGAAATTGCACCAAGTGCTCGCGCAGGCGCTCGGGCAAGTGGTCGGGGATAACTTCAAAGTGCAGAAAGAGCTGCCGGTTGTCCGCGCTGTTTAGATCGTGAGGCGCATCCCCATCCGGGCGTGCGCCAGCGTTGGTGTCACCATCAAGCACCGCAGAATCCCGTGGCAACTTGTCCAGAAAAAACTGCAGGATGCGCACCGCCGTGTCAATCTTCAAGTTGAAGGTGCGGTCAACAAACTTGAAGTTGCGCGCACCGCGCTGGTAAAGCGCGTCCAGCGCGGCCAGCACGCGGTCCAGCGCAAAGGCCCAAGCGGTTTTATCCAGCGCGCTCAGGCAAAACTCGCACTTGAACGGGCAGCCGCGCGAGGCTTGCACATACAGCAGGCGGTTCGCCAGGTCCGCGTCGCTGTATTCCAGGTACGGCAGGCAGATGTCGGCCAGGTCCGGTTGCACGCCGGGGATAACTCGCATCAAGGGCTGTGGGCCGTTGATCAGCGCGCGGCACAGCCGCGCAAAACTCACGTCGCCCCAGCCGGTGACGACGAAGTCGGCTAGTTTGGTAATGGTTTGCTGATCGATTTCATAGCTGACTTCGGGCCCGCCCAGCACCACGATCACGCTAGGCCGTGCGGCTTTGAGCAGGCGAATCACTTCAAGAGTTTGCGTCACGTTCCAGATGTACACGCCAAAGCCGACGATTTGCTTGGGTGCTGGTCGCGCTGCCAGATCCGCTATTGGCTCAGTAGAACCGGCTAACGCGGCCGGAACGCTAGAACCGGCTGGATCGGTCGCCGCGCCTTGATCGGCTGAAGCGGTTTGACCGGCTAACGCGGGTGACGCACTTGAAGTGGGGGAGGCGGTGCTGGCCGCGTCCAACGTGGCCAGCAAGTCTGCCACCACCTCATGCGCTGGCCGCGCAATCGTGTATTCCCGCAGCACTGCCTGCGCCCGCAGCCCGGCGCTGCCGTGGCTATCCAAATTGGCCAGCAGGTAGCGCAGACCCAGCGACGCGTGGATATAGCGGGCGTTCAGCATGGCCAGAACGATGCGGGCACCGTTGGCAGGCTTATGCATGTTTTAGGTCTCTAGCCCTTATGTAATAAGCGCTGATAGCTATTTTATTGATAACAACAATAGGCAAGGAGATCAGGCAGCAGGCGCTTCGTCCATGCCCGGATGGGTGCCGTCAATGTACAGCCAGCGCCCGTCTTCGCGCACAAAGCGGCTGATTTCATGCAGCCGCGCGCCGCGCCCGTTGTCACGCAGCCGTGCGATGAACTCCACCACACCGGCATCACCGGTGGCCTCGGCAAAGCGAATATCAAGCTCCAGCCATTTCACCGGCGGCAACTCCAGATCGCCCGGCGCGGTGCACGGGTGCCAAGTGGCCAGCAAGTAGTCCAGCAGACCCAGACCGTAGGCGCTGTAGCGTGAGCGCATCAGCGCCTCAGGCGTGGGGGCGTGCAGGCCTTCACTCAAGCCCGCGTGCCAGCGGCCGCAGCAATCGGCATAGGTTTGACCGCTGCCGCAGGGGCAAGGTTGCGTGGCAGAGCGGGCTTTGTTTTTCATAACAGCTAGGGCGCGTTGGATGGTGAAAGAGGGTGCGGTGACTATATAGCGCGGCGCGGCCCCCAAAACACAACGCCCGGCTGCAGGGCCGGGCGTTGTCACAAGGATTGTTAGCTAGGTTGCGCCGGTGTCAGGGGTGGTGATCCGGCTCCACCTCTTCCCAGCCGGTGATCATGGTCTTGATGTGCGCGGTGGGTGTGTGCCCGGTGGTGGTCAGGTACACGTGCACAAAGAAAAACACCAGCATCATGAAGGCGCCCGCCGTATGGGCATAGGCTACCCATTGCAGCGACAACCAGGTGTCCACCCCCGCGCTGGGCCAATACGCCCGAAACAGGTATAGCAGGCCAGAACCCCAGATCAGTGGCGACACCGCCGCCAGCAGCGCCAGATAAGCCAGGCGCTGCAGCGGGTTGTGCTTGCTGACCTGGGTTTTCTTGAAGGGGTTCGGTGCGTTGTGAAAGATGCCCCACAGGTAATACACCACCATCTTGTCGGCTTTTTTCAGGGTCGGCAGGTATTGGCGCCACTCACCGGTGGTGAACTGCCAGAAGATGGTGAACGCCCACAGCGCCAGCAGCGCCCAGGCCGCCAAGGTGTGCACGTTCACCGCTTGGGCAAAGCCCAGCCAGGCGTAGGTGCCATGAATCTCAAACCCGGTGATGAACATGATGATGATCATCAGCGCCTGGGACCAGTGCCAGAAGCGCTCAAACCGCTTGAACAGATAAATGCGTGTGGGTGGCGCATCAGCCATGCCCGTGGCAGCCGCGGTGGTGTTAGTCATGGTGTTTCTCCTGCGTCCCTTTGGGTTTGGTAAAGATGCGCAAACCGGCGTGCACCATGGTGCCCCCAATGGTGCCCAGCACCGCCAGCCAGCCTATCCAGTCGATCCACTTGTTGCTGTCGCGCCCTGGCAGATAAATGCCGGTCAGCGTGCCCATGCGGCCATCCTTGGTGTGGCATTCAATGCAGGGCACAGCCTGCTCCTTGGGCGCCACCATGTGGGTAATGGGCCAGAGCATTTCGGTGTCGACAAACCCGTATTTACCGCTGTAGCTGGCGCCAGTGGCCTCGGCACCGGCCTTCAGCGCCTTTGGCCAGTCAAAGTTGTACCAATAGGCGGAGTCGTCTGGCGTGGCTGTGTGCGGCACCAGCAGCTTGTTGTACTCGGTGTCATAAGGCTGCTTGCCCTGAAAGCGCTTGACTGGCCAGATGCGCGCACCGGGCTCATTGGGGCTGCCGCCAAACGTGTTGATCTTCACCACACCGCTGGGGTCGATGGTGTCGGTCTGCAGCGTGTAGGTGACCTTGCCGTTGAACCACACATAGTCTGGCACCACGTCTTGGCCCAGCCCAAACGTGCCCTTGCGGCTGTCGTAAATGGCATGGCCATGCTCGTCCTTGGTGACATAGGGCTTGCCGTTGGCATCTTTCAGGCCGGCTTTGGACCAGTCCCACGTCATCTTGGTGGGCACGCCACCCCGCGCAAATTCAGGCACATGGCAAGCCTGGCAGGCCAGCTTGTCGCTATGGCTGTTGAGCACTTGCATATTCATCGGGTGCTGCGTGTGCGGCTTGTCACCGTGGCAAGACTGGCAGGTGGAGGTGGCGCGGGCGTCCTTGTCGCCACGCACATTGGGGCCATGCGGATCTGCGGCCGTCATCTGGATGCGGCTGCCAGAGATGACGTGGCCGTCTGACTGGTGGCAGGTGCTGCAGGTGAAGCCTTGGCCACCCTTGGCTTTGGAGGCCATGTGCACGTCAAGATCTTTGTCGGCGTTGTTCAACGACGAGTCCAGGTCACCGTGTTTGACACCGTCACCGCCACCGCCGTAGTAGTGACAGGTGCCGCAGTTTTCGGTGCTCGTTTTGCCCACCTGCTGACTGGCTTTGGCCAGATCAATCGGGCCATAAAACTTGCCTGAACCCATCGGCGATTCGGTTCTGACAGTGGGCACATTGCCAGCCATGCCGGCTGGCTTCACATAGTCGCCACTGCTGTGGCACACCAGGCAGTCCACCTTGTTTTCGTTCTTGAAGTCAAAGCTGGCGTCTTCCCAGCCATAGCCTATGTGACACGAGTTACAAAAGGCCTCGTTGGAGGTGTCGCCGATGCAAAACCCGTTGAGCATGGTTTTCTTGCCGAGCTTTTGCCCGGTGTCGGGGTTGGTGTATTCCCAAGTCCAGTGGCGCGTGCCCATTAGCTGTTTGGACGCCTCGGTGTGGCAGCTCAGGCAGGCTTTGGTGACCTCTTCGCCAGACGTGAACGGGCCAGCCAGCTCCTTGAACTTGGTGTGATCCGCGGTAGAGGGCTTTTTGCCAACAGCGCCTTCTGCAGCCCCGGCCATGGCACCGCCAAATGCCAAGCCAAATGCAAGTACCGCGCTAACTAAGTGCCGCCAGCCCGGTGCACGGCGTCGGCCGACACCGCTAACTTGACTTTCCATGCTGTTTCCTCAATCGTTATATGCATATGTGCTTATGCATTTGAGGCATTTTCGACGCTGGTGTGGCCACTTTCGTTGATTTAAATCATGGAACCGGGAAAGTACCTAGTCCCGAAAATACCAAAACCCGGCGTTCGTCCACTCGCAAAGTTGGCGCACAAAGTCTGGGTTTTTCAAACCGCTTTGTAGCGCGGCAAAGGTTAGCTCATCAAGGTCGCACAGTGCCACCAGCGCTTCTTGGCTGTCGGGGCCAAAGGTGAAACGCTCGCCGTCCACATACACCACGCCGTGTGCCAGCGTCTGCCCCAGGTAAAAGCAGCGCAGGCCGCCGGTGCGCACCAGCGGCTGCTCGGTCAAAGTGTTGATCAGCTCGGCGCTGTCCAGGGGCTCGTCCAGCGCTTGCAGGTCCAGCGCACATTTGTTTTTGGAGAAATAGCCCCCGGCAAAGTCGGCCACCAGCGTGTCGTCGTCCAGAATGCTTTGCAGGTGCGCCTTGATGCGGGCAAAGTCGGCCGAATCAATCTGGCCTTGGTGCTGTGCAATGGGGCGGTGTGGGTCAGCCAGCAGGTGGCGGGCGAGGTCTTTGTCGATCACATGGTCGGCCAGGCCGCTGAGCATGTCGCAAGCCGACTTGGCGCGAAAACCCACTGAGAAACTCATGGATTCTTCCAGCGTCACGCCGTCATGCGGAAAGCCCGGCGGGATGTACAAAATGTCGCCCGGCAGCAGCTCGGTGTCGATGATGGGCTCAAACGGGTCGGTATGCAGCAGCGCCGCATGCGCGGCAAACTGGCGGTGCTGGCCCACGTCACCCACACGCCAGCGCCTGCGGCCACTGCCTTGGCAGATGAACACGTCATACAAATCAATGTGCGGCCCCACGCCGCCGCCCGGCACCGCGTAGCTGATCATTACGTCATCCAGCCGCCACTTGGGGATGAAGGCAAACGGTTTGACCAGCTCGGCCACCTCGGGTGACCAATGGTTGACCGCCTGCACCACCAACGTCCAGCCCTCGTCGCCAAAGCGCTCGAACGACTCAAACGGGCCAAACTCGGCCTGCCATTTTTCGTCTTGCTTGTAAACCATGCGCGACTCAACGTCAGCCTCGCAGGCTAGGCCGGCCAGGTCATTGGGGCTGATCAGGTCGGCCCAGTTCTTGAAACCTTGGCGGATGACCACCGGCTTTTGCTGCCAGTAGTGCGCCATGAAGTGTTCAAGGGAGAAGTCGCAGAGGTGGAGTTTGAGCATGCGCGAAAGTATCGTGGCTACAGGCGCTGCGCTGCGGGGCGCCGAGTTGCGCCAAGTCAAAGGGCGTGCATCTAGGCGCCCAGCCAACGCGCCGCAATCTGCAGGGTACGCGCGCAAAACATGGTTTTGATATTGTTTTAATTCATAGAGTTACATAAATACAACTTTTTGCTAAACTCTATGAATGCCAGCTCAGCAAACCAAGCCCACGGACCACCCACAAGCCGTCATCCAGCAGATTGAGCTACTGGCGCAAAACATCGTCCTGGCGCGCAAGCGCCGCAAAGAGACGCAAGCACAATGGGCAAAGAAGCTGGGGGTGTCACAGCCCACCATGGCCCGCATAGAAAAAGGCGACCCCGCCGTGGCCATGGCGTCTTATGTGATGTGCATGTGGTTGATCAGCCCCAACCTGGCCTTGGCCGACCTGATTGCGCCGCAAACGGACCTGCTCTCTCTGGAACGCGAAATCACCCAGATTCGCGCCCGCCGCGCAACGGCGCTGCCAGCACCCAAAGCAAAGCCTGACATCAGCGCCCGCGCAGCGCGCACCCAGAGTGACAGCTCTGCCCAAGCAGCAGCAGGCCTGGCAGCGCTGCTGGCCCCCACACAAGGCAAAGCCAAATGACCGCCCAAAGCGTCAACCCGCAAACCTATGTGCCGCAAGGCCAGTTGTACGTCTGGGCGCTGGTCGACCCGGCCAACCCGACACTGGTTGGCGAGGTCAGGCTGTCACAGCTGCTGCCAGACTGCGCCGTGTTCACCTACGCACCGCAGTGGTGGAACTTTCCCCTGAGCGAAGACTTGCCCATCGTGCCCGGCCAGGCGTTTAGCGCGGGTGAGCGTGGCAGCGCACCAGGCGCGCTGGACGATGCGCGCCCTGACCGTTGGGGCGAACGCATTATTGGGCACATAGACCGCCCTGCCCGGCTGTCGATTCTGGAGATGCTGCTGTTCGCGGGTGACGACCGCTTTGGCGCACTGGGCGTCTCGGTGTCTGCAGAGTACTACCTGCCCCGCCACTTGGGGCCATACCCGCAATTGAGCGACCTAAACCAGCTGTCGCAAGCCATTGAAGACGTTCAAACGCAAGCGCCCATCACCCCCGCCATGCAGCGCTTGGTGCAGCCCGGCGTGACACTGGGCGGCGCACGCCCCAAAACCCTGCTGCAAACAGACGCTGGTCCCTGCGTGGTCAAGTTCAGCGCGCTTGACGACCCGGTAGACACACCGCTAATCGAGCATGCCACCCTGACGCTGGCCGCCTTGGCGGGCATTCAAGCGGCATCTACCAGCGTGCTGCCGCTGGCACCGCGCCACGGCAAAGCGCGCCATGCGCTCACCATCAAACGCTTTGACCGGCTGGGCAACTACCGGCTGCACTGCTTGTCTGCCAAGACCGCATTGCGCGCCGCGGGCTTACCAGAAAGCTACAGCGCGCTGGCCACCGTGCTGCTGCGCCTGGGCCACCCCGACCGCCAAAACGCCATGCGCGAAGAGCTGTTCAAACGCATGGTGTTCAACATCCTCATGGACAACACCGACGACCATGAGCGCAACCACTGCCTGCGCCTGGGCTTTGACGGCTACTACGAGTTGACCCTGGCTTTTGACGTGGTGCCCACCTTGCAAAACCTGGGTTACCAGAGCATGGCCGTCGGCACCCAAGGCAGCGCGTCAACGCTAGAAAACGCGCTTTCAGAACTCAGTGAATTCGGCATCAAAACCCAGCGCGCGCATGCGCTGGTGGCCGAGGTGGCGCGGGTGGTAGACCAGTGGCCGCAACACTTTGCACAGCACGGCGTGTGCCCGGCAGACATGGCGCAACTCAGCGCCAGCATTGACCGAGACGCGCTCAAGCTGCAGCGCAAAGCGTACATCTAGGCGCCCGCTCCATAAAATGTGCCGGTGAACCTCAACATGACCTCTGCAAGTTTTTGGCAACCAGCGCTCAAGCGCGTGCTGAGCGTGCTTATCTTGGCGTTGGCATTTGCCGCACTGCAAAGCGCCCAGGCCCAGCCGAGTTACACGGTGTCACCCGAGCAATTGCAGCAGGTGGTGGCGCAGCGGTTTCCGCGCCAATACGCGGTGTCTGGGCTGCTTAATATTGCCGTGCAAGCACCACAGTTGCGCCTGCTGCCCGCGCAAAACCGCATCAGCGCCGAAATGGCTGTGCAGGCCAATGGCCCGGCCCTGCAGCGTAGCCAGCCGGGCACCTTCGATGTGGACTTTGCGCTGCGCTATGAAGCCAGCGACCACACCCTTCGCGCCTACCAGCTGAAGTTTCAGAACCTGCGTTTTGCCAACCTGCAACCCCAAGTCAGAGTGTGGCTCAACGCCTACGGCCCCGCCCTGGCTACACAGTCGCTGCAAGAGGTGGTGCTGCACCAGCTCAGCCCGCAAGACCTTGCCATGGCCGACAAGCTGGGCATGCAGCCAGACAGCATCACCGTGACTGACAAGGGCCTGGTCATTGGCCTGGTGCTCAAACCGTTGTAACGCCTGGACGCACAAGCACCAGGCTACCCGCCTACGCTGCCGAGTTGCGCCAGATCAAATGGCGTGCATTCAGCCACACCCACAATGTGTCGAATTGTTTTCAGGGATGGGACAACAAAAAGATGGCCATATTGATACCGGCGCTGGGCGCCTGCAGCTTTGACAGCACCGGTGAGCGTCGCCTGGCCGAGCGGCTGGAGCAAAAGCTCGATGCCGACTACCTGCTGTGGCACAACGTGCCCATTGGCCCCAAGCAAACACACCCCGACTTTGTGCTGCTGCACCCGCGCCGCGGCCTGCTGATTCTGGAAACCAAAGACTGGAAGCTGGACACCATTCAGCGCGCTACCAAGCAAATGTGGGAGATCATTCCCAACGGTCAACTCAAGGTGGTCATCAACCCGCTGGCGCAAGCCCGCCATTGCGCCATCCAGGTGGTGAACGCGCTGGAGCGCGACGCGCAACTGGTGCAATCCGAAGGCGCGCATCAGGGCAAGCTGGCTTTTCCGTGGGGCCACGGCGTGGTGTTTACCCGCATCACCCGCAAACAGTTTGAGGCCGCCGGCCTGGGCGAAGCGATTGAGCCGCACTATGTGATTTGCAAAGACGAGATGGAAGAGTCTGCGGATGTGGAGGAATTTCAGCAGCGGCTATGGAACATGTTCCCCCACGCCTTTGGCGGTGCCATGAGCCTGCCGCAGCTAGACCGGGCGCGCTGGATCATGTTCCCGCAAGTGCGAGTGCAAACCCAAGGCGCGCTGTTTGACGACAGCGACCTGGATGCCGAGCTGCCCAGCATCATGCGCGTGATGGACCTGCAGCAAGAGCAACTGGCCCGCAGCTTGGGCGACGGCCACCGCGTGATTCACGGCGTGGCCGGTTCGGGCAAAACCATGATTCTGGGCTACCGCGCCGAATACTTGGCCAAAGCCAGCACCGCCAGCAGCAAACCCACCCTCATCCTGTGCTTTAACGAGCCACTGGGCGTGAAGCTGCATTCGGTCATGGATGCCAAAGGCCTGGCAGACAGGGTGCATGCGCGGCATTTTCATAAATGGTGCCGCGACCAATTGCAAGCCTTTGGGCAAACACTGCCCAGCACCAACGCGTCAAGCGCCCAGTATGTGGCCGAGCTGGTGGACCGCGTCATCCACGCGGTGCGTCTTAAATTCATCCCCAGCGGCCAATACCAGGCCATCTTGATTGACGAAGGCCACGACTTTGCCCCCGAATGGCTCACGCTGGTCACGCAGATGGTGGACCCGACCACCAACAGCCTGCTGCTGCTGTATGACGATGCGCAAAGCATCTTTGCGCGAGCGCGCAGCAAACAGTTCAGCTTCAAAAGCGTGGGCGTGCAGGCGCAGGGCCGCACCACCATTCTGAAAATCAACTACCGCAACACCAAACAGATTTTGCAAACCGCCAGCCTGGTGGCCGCCGACCTGCTGACCGCCGAATACCAAGGCGATGACCGCATACCGCTGGTGAAACCCATCAGCTGCGGGCGCGACGGGCCTGCACCACTCATCATCAAACTGCACAACCTGCGCGACGAGGCCTATGCGATAGCCGACCACCTGACCAGCGCCCACAAAGAAGGCTTTGCCTGGGGCGACATGGCCGTGCTGTGCCCCAACTGGGAGGTGATGCGCCTGTTTGAGAGCGCCCTGCAGCACCGCCACATGCCGCACCAAACGCGCTGGCGCAGAGGCGACTACACGCCTGAGGGCGACTGCATCAAGGTCATGACCATGAAGGTCAGCAAAGGCCTGGAGTTCCCCGTGGTGGCGCTAGCTGGCGTAGGGCACATGCCTGCGCCGGGTGAGGATGAGAAGGATGCGGCGCGGGTGTTTTATGTGGCGGCGACTAGGGCTACGCACAGGCTGGTGATGGGGGTGGGTGGTCCGTCCACTTTTGGAAGCACTCTGCAGTACAAAATCGACCCAGCATGACACCAAGCATCCGCTCCGACTTTGACATGCTGCGTCCTTACGAGGAGCGGCTTTGGCGACTTGGCGCAGTGGACGAGCAGTACCTGCACGCTTGCCTGCGCTACATGGAGCGAGAATTTATGACCAATACGTCTTTGACCAACAGGTCGTGCCGCTGGTAAGCAATGATCAAGGCCAACCTGCAGCCGCTGCTCAACATTCGCTTCATCGCTAGCGAGCACTCCACCGGCAAGACGCATGGTGGTCGCATTGACTCGCTGGGCTTTGATGAAAACCACTGCCCGGTGATTCTGGAATACAAGCGCTTGGTGGGTGAAAACGTCATCAACCAAGGCCTGTTTTACCTGGACTGGCTGCTCGACCACAAAGCCGAGTTCAAGCTGCTGGTGTTGGACAGTTTGTTGCTGTACCTGCATGTCGACCCAGCCACAGCCCTTCCAGTGCTTGCAAATGCGCGTGACGTGACCAACATCGGCCACTGGGGCACCGGTAACCTGGAGGTAATCTTGACATCGCAGGCCGACTTGGATGCTGTGAAGCCGTTCATCATGGCTGCTTATCAAGGGCGGGCGATTTCAGTATCGTGAGTTTAGTCAAACTTGATAGCGTTTTGCGCTTATTGCACGTGGACTGCCGGCCTATTTAGCCAACAAATACCCGGTACTGCGCCCCCCACCCTCCAGCCTGCCCAACACGCCACGCGCCAGCAAATCATTGATGTCCCACAGCGCCGTATCCGCAGAGCATTTGCCAATCGCCGCCCACTTGGCATTGGTCAGCTAGCCCTCTATGCCATCCAGCACGCAGTTCAACGCCAGCGTGTGCCGCGCGTTCATGGGGGTGCCCGCCCAGCGCTGCCACAAGAACTGGGCCTCAATCAGCACGCCCGCAAGCAAACCATCGCGCCCTGCTCGGCGCGCAGCAGGCAGGCCAAGAACCAGCTCGCCCACGGCGCGGCTGATGCGGCCGTTGCCGTCGTCAAACGGGTGCAGGGTCACCAGCCACAGGTGGGCTAGCCCGGCGTGGATGAGAGGGGCGCCCGCTGGGGCACTGGTAGCGATGATCAATATCCGCATTTCGTGCGGTGAAATGGGTGCTCATTCAATGCAATCGCAGCGGATTCGTTCTGTTTTTAATAGCTTTTTGCGCATATTCCACGAGGACTACAGCCCTAGTTGACCAACAGATACCCGTACTCTGCCCTCCAGCTTGCGCAGCACCCCACGGCTTACCCCGCACACGATTACCAATAGATATGATTTATTGGTAATATCCAAGACGTCAAACACCACTCAAACTTGGAACAAGTCCTATGACCCGAAACACCTCCATCTCTCTCGGCGATCATTTCGACGCATTCATTGCGCAGCAAATCAGTCAAGGGCGCTACGGCTCTGCAAGTGAGGTGGTGCGCGCTGGCTTGCGGCAACTTGAAGAGCATGAGACACAACTGGCGACCTTGCGTGCGGCGCTGGAAGATGGCGAGAACAGTGGTGCCAGCACTAGCTTTGACGTAGATGCATTCTTAAAGACCAAGCGGCAAAAGACGGCTGGCTCAATCGGTAAAGCTGTGGCTGCCAAGTGAGCGGCGGCTACCTGCTTGCGCCGCTTGCCCTGGCGGACCTTTCGGATATTTGGGACTACAGCTATGGCAACTGGGGGGCAGATCAAGCCGATGCCTAGGTGCTGGCGATTCATGCGGCCTGTGAAGAGTTGGCACAAACGTTGGCAAAAGGCCGCCCGGGCGGCCAAAGTGCTGAACGCATGCGCAAGGGCTACCGCAAGTACCTGATTGGTTCGCACGTGATATTTTTCAGGCTTCAGCCCCGCGATACGGTGGAGGTGGTGCGCATCTTGAACCAGCGTATGGATGTGCCAGCGCATCTGTAAAACGCCCCGCCATGTGAGATCATGCCGCGCGCTCATGCAACGTCGCCGATGGTTTTGGCAAACAGGGCGGCATCTTCGGGTGCTTCGTCAATACAGGCCTGCAGGTAGTGGGCGCAGTCTTCGTCTGATTGCAGATAGTCGGCAGCTTCGAAGGGCTTGATGCCAAGTTGTGCGGCGGCGGTGGGGTTCATCACGCCAGCCATGTGTCGAAATCGGCTGTGGAGCGCTTTTGTATCCGCTGCGGCAGTCCACCCATGCCGATCACGCTTGCAAGCGCAAGGGGGTTTCAACCTTGCAGCGCAGGTGCACGCAGCTACCGGGTACAGTGCCCAGCGACGCCACAGCGGACCCGCACCAGAGTCACCCGAACCCGGCAACCCACAGCCCCTGGGCGCGGCTGCGCCGCGGCGGCCCCCGCCGTTTCTCCCTCCCCAACACTCAAAGGACCCCCACATGACCAGCGCTATGTACACCCACTCGGTTCCCGTCTTCAAGCAGATGCTGACGGCTTTGAAAACCATTCTTGCGCAGGCCAGCGAACACGCTGCCGCCAAGTCGATCGAGCCCGATGCGTTGTTGCAGGCGCGGCTGGCGCCCGACATGTTTGCGCTGCTCAAGCAGGTGCAGATTGCCGCTGACTTCGCGCGTGGTATCTCGGCGCGGCTGGCGGGGGTGGAGGTGCCGACCTATGCCGGGCAAGAAAAAAGCTTTGCCGATCTGGATGCGCTGTTGACGCAGACCCTGGCTTTTTTGGACAGCGTGAACGCGTCGCAGTTTGAAGGCAAGGAAGGTGCTGAGATCGTCTTGCGCCCCGGCACGCCGAAAGAGAAAAACCTCAATGGGCAGGCCTACCTGGCGAACTATGGTTTGCCGCAGTTCTTCTTCCACGTGACGACGGCCTACGACATCCTGCGCCACAACGGCTTGGCCATTGGCAAGCGCGATTTCATGGGCGCGTATTGAAGGCAGCCGGGGAAGGTGCAGGCGGTAGGTTAACGGTTCTATTTTGATAGCTGCTTGCGCTTATTCCATAAGGGCTAGAGGCTGATTTGGCATTAAACCTGCGGTAAATACTCGTTCAGCAAAATTTGCACTGCATCGGCCTGCAGCACGTCCCGGCGGCGCTTGAGGGCGTCGCGGTCAGCTAGCCCGGCCATCCAGCGTTTGAACGCCACATAGGTGGCTGGGTGCACGGTGTTCATGCGCGCCATGGTGCCGTTGGTGCCGTTGGTGCCGTTGGTGGCGACGATCACCGCAAAGAAACCCGGTGCGTTCAGCAGCACATTGGCTCGGCGGGCCTGAACCACCCAAAAGTCGTCGTCCTCGTCGCTGAGTTTGATGGGGTGGGGGTCGTCGTCCATTTGCTCCCGACGGATGATGTCGACCTCAAAACCGTCTTTGTTCACGGCGGTGTATTTCTGACTTTGGCGCATGCGAAAGCTCGCATCCACTTTTTTGAGTAAGCCCAGCATGAAGCTGTCTACCCGCGCTAGTTGCGTAGAGAAGATGATGCGTTTGCGGGTGTCCCACAGCAAGTCAATATCGCGCGTGGCCAGTGCATCAGCATCCAGCCGCACCCCGGCAGCGGCCTCATATGCATACAGTGCATGAGTGCACACCACACGGAAATGGTCGCTGAGCTGGGTGCTGGCCAAACGGTTAAGCAGCGCCACCACCAGCGGGTCCACCCGGCCCACGCGCAAGGCGCGGTTCAAGCGCTGTTGCTGGTCCAGCGCTGCCTTCAGGCCGGCCAGCCGCTCGGCACTGGCTTGCTTTTTTTGCGTGAATTTGTCGTAGATGGCTTGCGTCTCAGCCGTGCGCGCGCCCAAGCTGGTTTCTGCGCCAGCGGGGGTGGTGCGAACCAGGTATTTGGACTCTGGCGACGACGCTGGCCCCGCGTGCCAGTACATGCCACCGCGCACCTGGGCGGCCTCAAGCGTGGCTTGAGCCAATGCGTCGAACACGGCAACAGCGTCGGTGTATTGGTGGGTGATGGTGGCGCTGAGCTCTTGCATTTCGGTATATTACTGATTACTAACGATTTATACCGAATATCGTTTATTAACAATGGGTTATGTGTTTTTTATGGCTCACTTCCGCACGACACCACCAGCCGCGAGTGCCCAATCCCCCCGCCTTTCTCCACCCTGATCTGCGCCGGAATCCGCTCTTTCATCGCCTGCACGTGGCTGATGATGCCGATCATCTTGCCGCTGGCGTTGAGTGAATCCAGAGCGGTCAGGGCAATCTCTAGCGTGTCGCCGTCCAGCGAACCAAAACCTTCGTCCAGAAACAGCGAGTCGATGGAGGTTTTGTGGCTCACCAAATCTGACAGCGCCAAGGCCAATGCCAGGCTGACCAAAAAGCCTTCGCCACCTGAGAGCGTGCGCGTGTCGCGGGCCACATCGCCTTGCCACGCATCCACAATTTCCAGCTCCAGTTCGCCCGTGGATTTGCGGCGCAGCAGGTAGCGCCCATGCAGGCGCGCCAAGTGCCTGTTGGCCAACTGCAGCAGGTGGTCTAGCGTGAGCCCTTGGGCAAACTTGCGGAACTTGTCGCCTTTGGCCGAGCCAATGAGGCCGTCCAGCCGCTGCCACAGGTCTGACTCGGCGGTTTGGCTGGCGATCTCTTCAAACAAGGCTTGTTGGTTGATGCGCAATTTGGCGTCATTGGCCAGCAGTGCGCGGTGTGCGCCGATTTTCTCGTTGGCGGCGCTGCGCTGCTCTTCCAACTCCGCCAGACTTGCCTCCAATTCCTCAAGCGTCTGCGCAGTCATGGCTTGGGTTTGCAATTGACTGTGTTTCTCAAGCGCGGCTTGGTGCAGCGCGCTGGCACGCTCTTGCGCGATCAGCAACGCGTCTCGCAGGGCAGCCAAGCGCTGGCGCTCTGGCTCGAGCAGCAATGCCGCTTCAAATGCAGCCACATCGGCAAAGGCGCTTTCAAGCAGCGCTGTGTTCCACGCAGTCACTGCGGCGTCTTGCGCTGTGGCTTGTTGGGCCCATGTGGATTGGGCCTGGGCTTGGCGGCCAGCCAATGCGGCCAGGGTGTTCGAGAGGCTGGCTATGGCTTTTACGCTGGTGGCGAATGTGGCGGCCAGGTCTGTTTCATCGACTTCGTCCTGCGCTGTGAAAGCGATGGCGTTGGCGATGCCGATGGCGCTCTGACCCGTGGCCGCTTGTAAGCCCGCCCAGCGTTGCGCCCAGACGTTGGCCTGCGCTTGTGCGGCGTCGCGCTGCGCCTGCTGGCGGGTGATGGCGTGCGTCAGCGCTTGCATTTGCTGGTTCGTGCTGCGCCAGTGTTGCCACTCACCCTCTCGCGCTGCCAGCCATGGGGCGGCATCTGAGGGAGTGGTGTAACCAGCCTCGGCCAACGCGGCCTGCATGCTAGCTTCAAGCGACGCGGCATCTGCCTGGGTGGCTTTGATGTCGAGCGCTAATGTGGCTTGGCGAGCCTGTGCTGCTTGGTTGGCTTGTTGCAAAAGTTCAAGCTGGAAGGTGGCCGCCTGTAATGCCTGGGCAGATTGGCTGGAAGTGGTCAACGCCAGTTGGACGCTTTGTTCACCCGCCTCGGCGGTCTGCAGGTCATTGGCAAGCTGGGCTAGTGTGTTGGTCGCAGCTTGCTGGCTGGCGAGCAGTTGCTCAGCGCTGTGCCAATCGTCCAAGGTAAGCGCTGGGTTTGCGCTGACTTGGCTGATGGCGGCTGCCCACTGGGCTTGCCATTGGCCCATGTGTTGGGCGACTTTTGCCTGCTGGCCAAAGCGCTCTGCCAATTTGGCCTTGCTGCCTTCCAAGGTGGCAGTCATGGCCTGGCCTTGGTTTTCAAGGGCTTCGAGCTCAGCTTGCTTGTGTTGCAGCGCAGCTTGGGTGGCAGACACATCCAGGGCTTGGTAGGCCGCAATCGCCGGGTGCGCCGTGGCGCCGCACAGCGGGCAAGCCGCGCCGGGCTGCAGCGCTTGGCGATGCTGGTCCAGGCTTTGGATGCGGCGCTCTTGATCGAGCAACTTTTGCTTGTCAGCCACTTGCTCTTTGAGCGCCTTGAACTGGTCGCGCCATTGCGAACGTTTGGCTTGCTGATCTTTGACAGTGGCCTCACCGTGTTGAATCTCTGCGACCAGCGCGGTTTGCTGCTCGACCAGATCGCAGCGCTGTTGGCCGCACTGGCCGATTTTTTCCCATGAGGTCACTTGGCCTTGCGCAGCCTGCCAACGCTGGCGCAATGCTGAAATGGTCTGTCCACCCAGGCGTTGGGTCTGGTCAGTTTGGGAGGCTTGCAGCGCAGCGGCTGAGGTGGCTTGCGCTTGCACTGCGGTTTCCAGCAAGGCACTTTGGCGGGTGATCTTGTCGCCGCACTGGGCAATTTCGGTTTGCAGTTGCTGCAGAGCCGCCTGTTGCCCGGCAGCACTTGTCTTTAACTTGTGGCGTTGCTCAAACTGCTGGCGCCAACTGCCCAAGCGCTCGCCCAGTTGCGCATGCTGCGCATGGCCGGTGCAGTAGTCAAGTTGGCGCTGGTGGTCGGCCTCAAGTTGCCCAAGTTGGGTCTGTGCTGCCGCCGCCATGCGATTGGCCAATGTGTGCGCGCGAAGGTGGTGGTGGTGGTGCGCGGCTGACGCTTGCTGGTGCTGCTCTTGCAATGTAGCCAACAGTGTTTCGCTTGTCATGCAAGTTGCCTGCGCTTGCTGCATAGCTTTGTGCGGCGCTTGGAGCACTTTTGCAGGCTCGCTGGTGGCCAAGCGCTGCAGCTCAGGCGCGGCTGATTGCAGGTTAGATACTGCGTTGTTTTTAGCGGTTTGCGACGCCGTTAATTCCTGCGCGCTTTGCGCCAGGTTGAGGTGCCATTGGCGCTGCGCTTGGGCGGTGTCACGGGTTTTTTGCACTGCGCCCAGTTCCAGTGCCCACTGGTCTATGTCGGCCTGCATGGCCGCGCGCTGGTCAGCGGGCAAGAGCTCTACGCCAGCGGCATGGGCTTTGAGTTGGTCTAGCTGCTGCTTGGCCTGTCTGGCTTGCTCAAACACGTTGCACGAGATCTCGCCATAGATTTCGGTGCCGGTCAGTTCTTCCAACAATTCGGCCCGGTCATTGGCGCTGGCATTGAGAAACGCGGCAAACCCGCCCTGCGCCAACAGCATGGACCGGGTAAACCGCGCAAAGTCCAGGCCGGTGATGTCGGCAGTGCGCTTGAGTTTGTCGGTGCTTTGGCTGCTCAAAATGGCGCCAAGCCCGGTGGCCGGGTCGATGCTGGCCAATTCAACCTTGGGGTTTTGCAGTTCGCCATCGACCTTGTCACGGGCGCGGCGTTGGCTCCAAAAGGCGCGGTAGACATCGCCCTGCACTTCAAACTCGACCTCGGCCAGACAATCGGCGGTGTGGCGGGTCATGATGTCGTTGGCCGACTTGGAAACGCTCTTTAACCGCGGTGTCTCGTGGTACAGCGCCAGGCAAATCGCGTCCAGCAGGGTGGATTTACCAGCACCTGTGGGGCCGGTGATGGCAAACAAGCTGTTCTCGGTAAACGGCGGCTGGGTGAAGTCGATGGCCCATTCGCCTTTGAGGGAATTCAGGTTTTTCAGGCGCAGCTTGAGGATTTTCATACTGCGCCCTCTGTGATGCTTTTGACCACTTCGCGAAAGCGCTGCCCCAATGCCTCTTGCATGGCGGGTGGCAAGTCTTCTTGCGCCAGCCGTCTTGCAAACACGTCTTCGGGGCTGAGTTCGTCCAGGGTTTCAAGGATGTCGCCATCCAGAGTGCCAGCGGTGTTGGCACGCTGGCGGCGCACCCGCAAAACCTCAACCGGCAGGCCTTGCGTCATCTCGCTGATGCGCGCGGGCAGGTCTGACAGGTAGTCATCTTCTGCCACGGTCACTTCCAGCCACACCGGCTTTTCAAAAGTGCCTTTGGCCGCCGCTGTGGCAATGGCGCCGGCCAGCGTTGCCAGGTTGGCGCTGACAGACACCAACGATTGAAACCGTGGCACGGGTAATGCGGTAACGCTAACCAAGCCGCGCTCATCTAGTTCGACCAGCAGCATTTCCTTTTGCTGCCGGGCTTCGTCAAAGCCCAGCGCAATGGGCGAGCCACAGTAGCGAATGTGCTCAACCCCGCCCACTTTTTGCGGTTTGTGGATGTGCCCCAGCGCGATGTAGTCAGCGGGTGGAAATGCTGCCGTGGGGAAGGCATCCAGTGAACCCACATAAATCTCACGCACCGACTCATTGCTGCTGGCGCCCACCGTGGTGAGGTGCCCGGTGGCGATGAGGGGAACCGAGCGGCCCAGCTCACGTTGCAACTCTGCTTGCCGGGCCTGCCCGGCCGCATACACAGCCTGGTAATAAGCCTGGATGGCCACCTGCATGGACTGCTGCTTTTCTTGGGCACTTTGCCCCGCCTGGCTTTGCAGCACATCACGCGCCCGGATGAAGGGCACGGCGCAAACAATGCAGCCAGGCTCTGCGCTGGTGCCCCGCCTCGGCAGCACGACAAGTTGATCAGCAGGGTTGTTGACGTCGGCCACCACGGTGGTGCTCAAAAAGGCCAACAGGGAACGGCTTTCGCGCAGCGTGGCCACTGAATCGTGGTTGCCCCCCAGCAGCAGCAGCGCAACCCCGGCTCGGTGCAGACCCACCACCAAGTGGCTGTAGAGCTCGCGTGCATAGCTGGGCGGGGCGCCAGTGTCAAAAATGTCGCCCGCGATGAGGACTGCGCCCACGGCATGCGCTTCAACTTGAACCAGCAACCAGTCGATCAGGGCCTGATGCTCCGCTTGGCGGCTCTTGCCCATGAAATGCTGGCCAAGATGCCAGTCGGAGGTGTGAAGGATGCGCATGGTTGGGGCGGGGAAATGGGCGGGTGATGTCAGGCCTATTTTGAGCCGGAAACCACCCACTAACGCGGCTGAGCGAGCACTACACAATTAATAGCTACTCGCGCTTATTCCATAAGGGATAGAAGCCAATTTCACCCTAAAGTCTGTGGCAGATACTCGCTCAGTAAAGTCTGCACTGCATCGGCCTGCAGCACGTCTTGGCGGGGCCAAGAACAGGGGCCAGGATCGAATAATTCGCTTTGCCGTGGCACTACATCCAAGAATTGCGCCACATCACGCCAACTGTACAAACCAAGAGGACAAACGTCCAGCATTTGCCATTGTTGTGGGAGATGTATCGCAAGGCCTTGTCTTCGAGGGTTAGTTTGGGCTCTGGTGTGGCGGAATTGTTCATGTTGAGATCAGTTAATTAGCACCAAAATCGGTCAGGAAAAGTCGTAAGGTGCGAGGCTGAACGGGTAGGCCATCCAAGCTCACACTCTCAAGTATCGCCCCGAAAATCCCGCTCAGACAACGCGCACACGCTCAGTCATCGGTTAATTTTTTCGGCAACTGCAATTGGTTCGTCAAGAACTCGTCTGGGTTGCACTTCAGAATCGAGGCCGTCAAGGGCTAGCGGCCTATTTGACACATCACTCACGCGCCACACTGCGCGCCACACTGCGCCCCACCCTCGAGCTTGCACAGCACACGGTTCAGCACCCCGGTTTGCCACGCGTTCATGGGGGTGCCTTTCCAGCGCTGCCAGAACTGTGCCTTGTCCAGAACGCGCGCCAGCGTTCCACCGGCTCCTGTTCACCGCAACCCAAGTCCGCCAGGGATGGGTTAATCGCTGGCGAAACAGCGCCCGCCCACTAAAGCCGGCTCAGGCAGCGTCCTCGGCAGCTGGCGAACCGCCTATGACTGTCGTAGAGCGTGCGGCTGGCGCGGCGCTTTCGGGTGGCACGGCGCGCGACGGTGGCTGCTGCCCACCCTTCCAGCGCCGTACCACCCGCTGAAAAATCAGCGTATTCGGAATTTGCAGCAGCGTGCCCGGCGTGGGGCTGTCGCTGTCTTGCAGCGAGGTGTAGAGCATGTTGATGTCGACCACGCGGCCCCGGGCGCCGGGCTTTTCGGCCACGTCCAGCAGTTCGATGCTGTCGCCCAGGCGAAATGGTCGCACGGTGTAGATCAGGAAGGCGCAAAACAGGTTGGACAGTACGCTCCAAGCGGCAAAAAAAGCCACCGCACCCACAGTGGCAAAGCCGGTGAAGGCGGTCCATAGCACCGTGGCGGACACGCCCACGCGCTCAAGCACCAGCAACAGCGCCGCAAGCATGATGGTCCAGCGCACCAGGGCCTTAAGCGGCAACATCAGCTCCAACGGCAACTCGTAATGCTGTCTGACGCGGTTGAGCACCCGGCGCAGCAGGTATTGCAGCAGCCAGGCGACCAGCAAGATGAGCAAAATCTGCAGGCCAGGAACAATGATTTCAAGCCAGTCTCGGGTCCATTCGGGCAAGTAAGTGGTCAACGATCGGCGCATGGGGGTCTTGGGTGTAAAAAGGGTTTCATGTGATGAGGGGCGTGGTGGGGACCGACACAGAAGTTTGTGACTGGCAGCAAACTCGGTGGCTGATTGCCATCAGCAGGAAAACACGTATTTTCCATGCATCGGCCCCGCCGCCGCGACGGGCAAGTTTGCGCACAGCCTATCGGACAAATAGGGCCTGTTGGCCGATGCCACCAACTGCCAACCAATCGCTAACGCTGCGACTACTGTGGCACCCAGTGGAACTACGAAAACAACAAGACCAAAGAGCTCGCAGATGCGTTGGCCGAATCGAGTCGGCACCGGCTCAAGCACTCCCAGCGCCGCACGAATTGCGCCACCCACCTGGCGCAATTGATGAAACGCGCCATGAAGTCAGATTCGGCGTTGGTGGCATGCAAGGTGCGGGCTGCCAATCAAGGGTCTCCAGCAAGTCGTGCGGCTCTTTGAGCCGTATTTGTCAAGATACGCATCACAATTTGAGCCGTATTATCTAAAATACGCCTCATGTCTTCAAAAACCACCCCTACCCCACCCCGCTACCTTTGGCAACACCCTGCCTGGCCGGTGATCAGTTTTGACACGGATGCGTTGATGCAGGACCTGAGCCATGCGCGCTTGGAGCAAGGTAAGTTGTTGGGCTTGCTGGAGGCCATCGGTCTGGAGAGCGGCCAAGAGGCAGCGCGTGAGCTGTGGGTACAAGAGGCCATGGCCACAGCCGCCATTGAAGGCGAGAAGCTGGACCAGGACGCTGTGCGCTCGTCGCTCGCCCATCGCTTGGGTTTGGCGGGCCTGCCCACCACAGACCGACATGTGGATGGCTTGGTGCAGGTAATGGCGGATGCCACTGCGCAATACCAGGCGCCGTTGACGCAAGAGCGGCTGTGCCTGTGGCAGGCGGCATTGTTTCCTGGCGGCAGCGTCAATCTGCGGCGCGTTGCGGTCGGACGCTACCGCGATCACGCAGATGCCATGCAAATCGTGAGCGGCAGGTTAGGGCGTGAGGTAGTGCATTACGTGGCGCCGCCTAGCGCCCAAGTGCCGCAAGAGATGGCGCAGTTTTTAGCTTGGTTTGAATGCACACACCCGGCGGCAGACGCAGCGCCCAGGCTACACGGCTTGGTTCGCGCCGCATTGGCGCATCTCTGGTTTGAGACGATTCACCCGTTTGAAGACGGCAACGGCCGCTTGGGCCGCGCCATTGTGGACATGGCCCTGGCGCAAGACATGGGTGCCGCCGTGCGCGTGTTTGGTATAGCACGCCAGATGATGACCACGCGCGCTGCCTATGACGACGCGCTCAATCAGGCGCAGCAAAGCACGGCTGGCACAGGCTTGGATGTCACGCCATGGGTGCAGTGGTTTGTGCAGGCGTGCGCACAGGGGTGCATCACCTCGCAAGCGGTGGTGAGGCAGGCACTGGAGAAAGCCGAGTTCCGCCAGCGCGCGGCAGCCAGCGGGGTCAACGCCAGGCAGACCAAGGTGCTTGATCGTTTGCTGCAGGCCGGCAACAGAACCTTGGGCGGAGGCTTTTTAGGCGGCATGTCCAGCGACAAATATTGCAAGCTGACCGGCTCATCCAAAGCCACGGCAACACGCGATTTGGTTGACTTGGCGGCGAAGGGACTGCTGCGCATAGAGGGTGTCGGCAAGGCCACGCGCTACGCCATCGCCATTGACCAATGGACGCAAGCGCCGGTCTAGCTTAAGGCCGCTTACCCCAGATGCCTGCCAAAGAACCGCAGCGTGCGGTCCCACGCCTGCTGGGCCCACACCGGGTCGTACTGGGTGGTGGGAATGCGCCCGGGACCAACGGCGGTTTCGTTGGCAAAGCCGTGGCGCGCTAGGTAGCGGTAAAAGTCGTAGTCGACGCCGGCGGCAGTCAGCTTCTCTTGCAGTTCGTCCACCAAGTCAATCGTGAAGGACTCGTCTTGCGTGCCCCAGTGGCCCATCAAGGGTATGCGGATTTTGCTGGCGTCCAGGTGTTCCAGCGGCGGGCAACCGTACCAGACAACCGCCGCGTCAAGCTCGGGCGTCTCGGCCACGCTCAGCAGCGTGAGCGCACCGCCCATGCAAAAGCCGGTGAGGCCAACCTTGGGCGCGAGCTCTTTGAGGAACTGCACCGCACCACGAATGTCCTGCGAGGCGGCGTCGCCAAAATCCAGCCCGGTCATGAGGTGGCTCGCCTCTTCGGCCTGCACCGTGGCTTTGCCGCGGTACAGGTCAGGCACCAGCGCCTGGTAGCCCGCCGCCGCCAAGCGGTCCGCCACGCCGCAAATCTGGGCGTTGAGACCCCACCACTCTTGTATGACCACCACAGCCGGCGGATTGTTGGGTCGAGCTGACTCGGCCAAATAGCC
Source organism: Rhodoferax antarcticus ANT.BR (assembly GCF_001938565.1). Taxonomy (GTDB): domain Bacteria; phylum Pseudomonadota; class Gammaproteobacteria; order Burkholderiales; family Burkholderiaceae_C; genus Rhodoferax; species Rhodoferax antarcticus. Next base: position 257,013 of record NZ_MSYM01000008.1, on the reverse strand, counting down.
CTGCACTGACTTGCCGTCAGGGCGCTGAAAATTCACCATGTGTCCCATCATTGCTCCTTGAGTTAACTGACCGATCGAGGTTGAATGCAACGCGGCATTGGCTACAGCGTTGGCCAATCAACCATAGCAGGCATCAGTGCAGTTGCTAGTACAGCTTTTTTCTATCACCCCGCACGACACGCGTGCAGCGTGATCAAACGCCCCGTGCTTCTGACAATCCATCACCGCTTGAGCTATCGCCTTTTTCATGGCTGTGAAAACCATGCTCGGTGTTCGGCACGAATCCTCGCAATTCCCCGAAAACACGCACCTTGTCGCCATGTTTTGCAAAGGTGAGGAGCCCGGTGGCCGAATTTCCCTTGGTGGGCTCCATCTGCGCGGTAGCAACTGGGCCAGGGCCAGGCGCCAAGCCAGCGCAACCTGCAATCAAAGACGTTGTCGCAACAATAGCCAATAGGTGGCGGATTCATAGAGGGTGTCCTCTCTGGTTTTAAAACGCGCTTTCAATTGATCACGCAATGCCTCAAGGTGCGCGGCAGCTCAGTCTGCAAAGAAAAACATTGCGCTGTACCACCGCTTGGCTAATTGTGTGAGTACGGCAGCGTTTTGAAAGTCAGACAATGCCGCACATAGCGCCTGATCGTGTCGAGTCACCGTTTGAATCGCCATTGTGCAGAGCGTGGACTACGCCAAGGGATAATTTCGGTCTTGGCACTGTTGACAAACTGCTCTTATATTTATAGCTTAATGCACCCGATCTTTAAGGGCTACAGGCCAAAATGATGGTCATCAATCCGCTTTCCCCCATGCCCCACGCCCCGCACGCCGTTTTCCGCCTGCGCACCGAGCGCCTGGCGCGGGCTGTCAAACCGTTTCGCGCCCGTGGTGGACCGGCAGAGCGTTGCCCGAGCTGTCGGGTGATGCACAGCCACTGTTTCTGTGGCTTGCGCCCAAGCGTGCCGACGCTAGCCGGCATGTGCCTGCTGATGGCCGACATTGAGCCGCTCAAACCTAGCAACACCGGCTGGTTGATTGCCGACGTGGTTGCCGACACCTTTGCGTTTAGCTGGGCGCGCACTTCAGTTGACCCGCGTTTGCTGACCCTGCTGGCTGACCCGCAATGGCAGCCGTATGTGGTGTTTCCGGGTGAATACGTCGCGCCAGAGCGGGTGCTGACCGCGCTTCTGCCCGAAATGGCCGCTGCCGGGCAAGCGCCCAAACGCCCGCTATTTGTGCTGCTGGATGCCACCTGGGCCGAGGCAGGCAAGATGTTTCGCAAAAGCCCGTATCTGAACCACTTGCCGGTGCTGAGCCTGCACCCCGAGCAAATCTCCAATTACCGTTTGCGCCGCTCCAGTCGCAGCGACCACTTTTGCACCTCCGAGGTGGGCGCGCTGTGCCTGGCCCTGGCCGGTGAGCCCCATGCAGCCGACATGCTGAACACTTACCTGGAGGTGTTCACCCACCACTACCTGAAAGCTAAAAACCAGCAACCGCTGGACCTGCAAGATGCGGCGCACCAGCGGCTGAGCAGTTTGAGCAGTTTGAGTGGGCAGCGACAATCGAGCCATTGAGAATTGACCCATAAGCACCACAAGCCCCATCATCCCCATGAGCCCCAACCCCAACCCACCGACAGATCCCCAAACGACACCGCTGTGTGAGCCGTGTGCTGCGGTTCAGCAAAACTGGCGTCGCGCCCCCGGCCATGCCGAGCTGGTGCAGGGCGCCAACCGCAAAGAGACTCGTGGCGACAAAGCAGTCACGATCACCCGCTACCGCTGCGATCACTGTGGCACGGTATGGGACTACGAAAACAACAAAGCCAACCAGCACGCGGGTTGGTCGGTGGTGGCTTGAGTCGCGGTAGCACGCTATTTATTACATAGCTCTCTGCGCTTGTTACATAAGGGCTGGAGGCCAATTTGGCTCTAATTCACGGCTTTCTGGCCCTGCCTGAAGCCGCACAGTAGGGCTTCAGCCAGGCACGCCGGGCTGACAAGTGCCGTGGGACAGACAATCCAACCTCCCCCAGCCAGCACCCCCTACCGCATGAAACCACCCGCCCGCCTGCAACCCCTGATTGAAGAGGGCCTGATTGACAGCGTCGTGCGCCAGCTGATGAGTGGCAAGGAGGCGATGGTGTTTGTGGTGCGCTGCGGCATTGAAACCCGCTGCGCGAAGATTTACAAAGAAGCCACCAAGCGCAGCTTTCGCCAAGCGGTGGACTACACCGAAAACCGCAAGGTAAAGAATTCGCGCTCGGCCCGGGCCATGGCCAAGGGCAGCAAATTTGGCCGCCAAGAGCAGGAAGCCGCCTGGCAAAGCGCCGAGGTTGACGCGCTCTATCGCCTAGCCGACGCCGGTGTGCGGGTGCCGCAACCCTATAACTTTTGTGACGGCGTGCTGCTGATGGAACTGGTCACCGACGCCCACGGTGATGCCGCCCCGCGCCTGAACGATGTGGCTTTCACCCCCGAACAAGCGCTCCAGCACCACGCCACGCTGGTGAAAGAAGTGGTGCGCATGCTAGGTGCTGGTGTGGTGCACGGCGATTTGTCCGAGTTCAACATCCTGCTGGCGCACGCACCGGGTGTGGATGGCGCAGATGGGGTGGACGAGCCGGTGATCATCGACCTGCCCCAAGCGGTAGACGCCGCCGGCAACAACCACGCCCAGCGTATGCTGCTGCGCGACGTGGCCAACCTGCGCGACTTCTTTGGCCAGTTTGCGCCGACGCTGCTGGCCACCCAGTTTGGCCCGGAAATCTGGAGCCTGTACCAGGCCGGGTTGCTGAGCACTGACACGGTATTGACCGGTCGTTTTGAGCGCTCCCCGGCCAGCGTCGACACGCAGGCGGTACTGCGCGAGATTGATGACGCACTGGCCGAAGAGGCCGCGCGCAAGCTGCGTATGGCCAGCGCCTGAGCGGGGTTTTAATGCGGTGCGCAGAAAGCGCACGGTGACAAAAAGATCAGATGGGGGGCGATCAAGACATGTCGGGTGCAATCGGCATAGACTGCCACGCCACCGCATCTGCCGCCTGTAACCGCCACCGAAAGACCGCACCATGACCGACCTGTCCGCTTTTGCCATCACCCAGAAATGGCCTGCCCAGCGCCCAGACCGCTTACAGCTGTATTCGCTGCCCACGCCCAACGGCGTCAAGGTGTCGATTTTGTTGGAAGAAACCGGCCTGCCGTATGAGGCCCATCTGGTCAGTTTTGAGACCAACGACCAGCTCTCGCCCGAGTTTGTGGCCACCTTCCCGAACAACAAAATCCCCGCCATCATTGACCCCAGCGGGCCCGGCGGCCAGCCGCTGGCGCTGTTTGAGTCGGGCGCGATCCTGTTGTATCTGGCTGAAAAAACAGGGCAGTTCCTGCCAAGCGACCCGGCTCAACGCTATGAAACCATCCAGTGGCTGATGTTCCAGATGGGCGGCATTGGCCCGATGTTTGGCCAACTGGGCTTCTTTAATGTGTTTGCCGGAAAGGACTATGAAGACAAACGCCCGCGTGATCGCTATGCCGCAGAGAGCCGCCGCCTGCTGGCTGTGCTGAACCAGCGCCTGGCCACACGTGCCTGGGTGATGGGAGATGACTACACCCTTGCCGACATCGCCATCCTGCCCTGGGTGCGCAACCTGATTGAGCGTTACCACGCTGCAGATCTGGTGGGTATGGCCGACTTCCCGCATGTAACGCGCACGCTGGCGGCCTTTGTGGCGCGGCCAGCGGTGGCGCGCGGCTTGCTGGTGCCGCAACACACCACGCAGTAGACGGCACAGTGCCCGCATGCTGTTGGGGGGCTGTGCAGTTTTTTACTGGCCGCAACACACCGCGCAGTAGACGGCGTCGTGCCCGCCCTGCACCGGGCTGCCAGCAACATAGTTAATATTAATTTGATAGCTGTTGGCGCTTATGGGACAAGGGCTACAGACCAATATGGCTTAAATTTTGCACAGCAATCTGCCTGAAACCGTCTGACACCCTAGCGTCAAGCGCAGCGGTTTGCCAGAAGCTGGCGGCCAGCGCACGCGCCTGTTGCCACTCGGGCAGCGTGGCGGCGGTGGGTTGTAGCGGTCGTGCTGCAAAGTCACGCGCCACCAGTTCACCGGCCACTGGCGCGTAGAGCATGGGCAGCATGTCGTAGGTGGGTGACAGCACCCAGTCGTCGTCTTGGATCAGCAGCGAGATGTTGCCGTAATGCCGGTCGGTGTTGGCGATGAGCTGGCCGTAGGCTTCCAGCAGGCGCAGGGTGCGGGCGTCTGTCGGGTTGAGCAGCTTGCGCGCCACCATGCGGTTGGCGGTGGCAGCCCAGTTGTCCATCTCGCCCACGTACTTGGCGTCATACACCTGCAGCGAGACCATGCCAATTCGCCCAAGCTGCCCAGCCGGACCGGGCGTGGCGGCTACGCGGTCAAAACGCTCGGACTCAAGAAACAACCTGCCTTCTCCGCTATGAATTTGCGTGCGCGCGGCGGAAATGCCAGCCTCTGCCAGCGTTTGTAACGCCAGGTGTTCACACACCAGCAGATCGCGGGTGCGCTGGTCCACCGCACTGTCACCTGCGGGGGAAAACTTCACCAGCACTGCCCGCCCGGCGCTGATGGTGCAGAACTTGGGCTGCTCACCACCCGCCGACGAACCTGGGTGTGTGCCTTGCATGGCTTCATCAGCCAGGCGCGGGTAGTCAGCCGCGGAATCGACGCGGCTGGCGCGCTCAGGCAGGGTGTGAAAGCGTGCAAACGCGGCCTCGCCCAGGATCAGGTTGCCGGGCAGGTCGTCACCAAACTGGGTGAGGGCGCGCAGCACGTCGTCATCACTCCAGTGGCGCGGGTCGCTGCCCAATTGCAGCTCGGGGTGGGCATGGGCAAAGGTGCGGCCCATGAAACCTTGCGGGCGCATGTCGTCCAGAAACCAGGGCAGGCCGTCATGTTTGGCGCTGACACCGTCGGCCTCATCGACCCAGAACGCGCCGCCTTCCAGCGGCACCAGCCGTGCAAAGGGCGCGGGCTGGCCCAGTGCATTGACGCGCATCACCTGCACCTCACGGCCCACGCCGGGCACGTTGCGCGCCAGCACATAGCGCTGCGAACGCGCCGCGCCCACCTTGAGCACCTGACCCGACTGGATCAGCGCAGACAGGGCGCGCGACACGGTGGGCTGGCTGACGCCCAGAAGCGCTTGCAGCTCGGCACTGGTCAGCACGCTGCCTTGGCGGCGCAGCGCCTGCAAAGCTTGTTGGGTGAGGTCGGTTGCAGTGGTCATGAATAATTATATGAATAGATATTTCATATTAAAAATCAATGGATTCATAAAATAATGGGTTTTTATGAATAGATAAACGTTTTTACCCTGCGGTTTGTCAGCCCCTCTAACGAGCCGCCATGCCAATCCATGAAAAGTGCTGCGCGAAGGGGCCACATCTTGTCAAATAAATCACCGCGCGACCGCTAAAATCAGGGGTTGCGCAAGGAGCCGTTGATGCCAAAACCTGGCAAGTATTTCAGTCGCCTGCCAACCCCCGAGCAGATACTCGGCAACCGTTGGCTGGCATGGTTGCGCCCCTGGCTGAAAGAACCCAAACTGTGGCATTGGTCGCGTCGGGGGGTGGCCATGGGCGTGGCTTTGGGCGTGTTTTTTGGTTTGCTGATCCCAGTAGCGCAGATACCGCTCTCAGTGGCAGCGGCTATCGTTCTGCGGGCCAATGTGCCAACGGCTGTCGCCAGCACCCTGGTCAGCAATCCGGTCACTTTCGGCCCCATCTATTACGGCGCCTACCGTTTGGGAGTTTGGGTCACAGGCAGCAAAGAGCGCCCAAAGACGATTAACCTGGCCAATCCGCAGATACCTGTGGTTGATGAAAAAATCAGCGCGTGGCAGCGCATCAACAGCCTCGGCAAACCTCTGCTGGTGGGCTTGTCAATTACTGCCGTGCTGATGGGCTTGCTAACCTACGGGACGATCTCGTTGGTGTGGCGCTGGCGCGTCTGGGCCAAACGCCGCAGCAGAGCGCATCGCAAAATCCCCTGACAGATCCTTGCATGCGGGTTGGGGTGCGGTGGCACCTTGGTTAAGTGACTCAAGTCACCGTGCCCGGGAGGGCACCACTTGTATGATTTAAAGCTGAGTTACCTGCAGGAGATTAAAGTTTTATGAATGCCACCACAGCAGCTACAACGCCTGCTGGCGCACCCGCTGCTACGCACGGCCGCCTTGCACACATGCCGATATCCATGTTCTCCATCGTCATGGGCTTGGCTGGCACCACCATTGCGCTGGAAAAAGCCGAGCTCCTGTGGGCTTGGTCGGTATCACCCAGCGCGGTGATGCTGGCATTGACGGCGCTGGTATTTGTCGCCATCAGCCTGGCCTACTTAGCCAAGTTTGTGCTGCACCGCCAGCACGTCATTGCCGAATTCAATCACCCGATTCGGCTGAGCTTCTTTCCGACCATATCGATTGGCATGCTGCTGCTGGCGATTGCCTCAATGTCGCATCACCCGGGTGTGTCGCTTTACCTTTGGGCGGTGGGGTCTGCGGTGCAACTGTTGTTCACTCTGGCTATTTTGTCGAACTGGATGCACCACGAAAAGTTTCAGGTGCAGCACAGCAACCCGGCGTGGTTCATCCCGATTGTGGGCAACATTCTGGTGCCCATTGCGGGTGTGCCACTGGGTTATCCCGAGGTGTCGTGGTTTTACTTCAGCATTGGGCTGATGATGTGGACACCGTTGCTGGCGGTGTTGTTTAATCGCTTTTTCTTTCACCCGATGATTCCCTCCAAGCTGCTGCCCACGCTGTTTATCCTGATTGCGCCGCCTGCAGTGGGTTTTATCTCGTGGGTCAAGCTGCATAACGGTGTGGTCGATGACACTGCACGCATCTTTTATTACTTTGCCCTGTTTATTACCCTGCTGCTGATCGTCCAGGCCAAGTATTTCATCAAAGTCTCGTTTGCCCTGCCTTGGTGGGCCTACACCTTCCCGGTGGCGGCTTTGACGATTGCCACCTCGGTGATGCTGGAAAAAGTGGGTGGCAGTTTCTTCGCCATGTTGTTCCCGCTGTTGCTGTCGGTACTGGTTGTGCTGGTGTCGGTGGTCTGTGTGCGGACCGTCATTGCCATGATGCGCGGCGAGATTTGCGTGCCTGAGTAAATTCGCTGATATTTATATTTGTCTTCATTTATATAGCTGTCAACCCTTTCCAGTAAAGGGTTGGCAGCTATTTTTACGTTGAAGGTGGCTGGCTCCGGCCCTGAGCAGCAGCGTGCGAAATAGGGTATGTTTGACAAAAATCAATAGAATCAATGATTGAGCGCTGGCTCAGCCAGCGACAGGGCGTAGTGAAACTTAACCAGGCGCAAAAATGACCAACTCAGATGCATCCAGCTCCAGTGCGGCCATCCAGAATGACCCCCGACTTATCAGCAACCTGACCCGCAACACCTTTGCCATGGTGCTTGCCGGGGGCCGCGGCAGCCGCCTGCGCGAACTCACCGACTGGCGCTCCAAGCCGGCCGTGCCGTTTGGTGGCAAATTCCGCATCATCGACTTCACCCTGTCCAATTGCGTCAACTCCGGTGTGCGTCGCGTGGGCGTGGCCACCCAGTACAAATCCCAAAGTCTGATTCGGCACCTGCAACAGGGCTGGAGTTTTCTGGACGGTCGCCTGGGAGAGTTCATCGAGATCATGCCCGCGCAGCAACAGGTGGACGAGTCGCATTGGTACCAGGGCACGGCAGATGCCGTTTTCCAGAACCTGCGCGAGATTCGCCACACCAACCCACAATATGTGCTTATCCTCTCGGGCGACCACATCTACCGCATGGACTACGGCCGACTGCTACTTGCGCATGTGGAAAGCGGGGCCGATGTCACTGTGGCCTGCATCGAGGCACCGCTGGAAGAAGCCAAAGGCTTTGGCGTGATGGCGGTGCGAGACGACGGCCGCATCGTCGAATTTCAGGAAAAACCCGAGAAACCCAAACCCACGCCCAACAACCCTGACATGGCCTTGGCCAGCATGGGCATTTATGTGTTCAACGCACGCTTTTTGTTTGAGCAACTGGCCCGCGACGCTGACGATCCCACATCCAGCCACGACTTTGGCAAAGACATCATCCCCCACTGCGTCGAACGGCACCTCGCCTTTGCCCAGAACTTTGCGGATAGCTGTGTGCAAGAGCCTGGTAAGCCAGCCTACTGGCGCGACGTGGGAACGCTGGACGCCTACTGGGAGGCCAACATGGACCTGGTACAGGTCACGCCCGAGCTGAACCTTTACGACCAAAACTGGCCCATCTGGACCTGGCAAGAGCAGCGCCCACCCGCCAAGTTTGTTTTTGACGACGACACCCGGCGCGGCAGCGCGGTGGACTCCACCGTGTCAGGCGGCTGCATCATCAGTGGTGCCTCGGTGCGCCATTCAATGCTTTTCTCGGGCGTGCAGGTGCACAGCTATTCACTGGTGGAAGACTCGGTGGTGTTGCCCAATGTGCAGATTGAGCGGAACTGCGTGGTGAAGAAATGCATTCTGGATCGCGATTGCCACTTACCCGAGGGCACGCAGATTGGCGTGAACCCGGAGGAAGACCGCAAGCGCTTTCACGTGACCGACTCCGGCATCACGCTGGTGACGACGGCCATGCTCGGTCAGAAGATCGAGATGATCGGCTGAGAAAGACAGAGACAGGTCCCAAAAAAAGGCCCGGACTGCCAAGCAGCCGGGCCTTTTTTGAAAGGGTGACGCTGTTTACTTGGCGACCACACGCACCATGTCCAGGCACTTGGTGGAGTAACCCCACTCGTTGTCGTACCAGGCCACCAATTTCACAAAGGTGCCATCCAGCGCAATGCTGGCGTCAGCATCAAACACGCTGGTTCGGGTCTCGCCGCGGAAGTCGGTAGCCACCACTTTTTCGTCGGTGTAGCCCAGCACGCCCTTCATGGCGCCTTCGGATTGCGCCTTGATCTCTGCGCAGATTTCTTCCATGGTGGTGGCGGTGTTGAGTTCCACGGTCAGGTCAACCACCGACACATCACTGATTGGCACGCGAAACGACATGCCGGTGAGCTTCTTGTTCAGATCAGGAATCACCTTGCCCACTGCCTTGGCAGCGCCAGTACTGCTTGGGATGATGTTTTCCAGAATGCCACGGCCACCGCGCCAGTCTTTGTTGCTCGGGCCATCCACGGTTTTTTGCGTGGCGGTGGCAGCGTGCACGGTAGTCATCAGGCCGCGCTTGATGCCAAATTTGTCGTGAATGACCTTGGCCAGCGGCGCCAGGCAGTTGGTGGTGCAAGACGCGTTGGAGATGATGGCCTGGCCAGCGTAAGTCTTGTCATTCACACCAAACACAAACATGGGGGTGTCGTCTTTGGACGGTGCCGAGAAGATGACTTTTTTGGCGCCTGCGGCCAAGTGCTTCTCGCCGCCTGCCTTGTCCAGGAAGATGCCGGTGCATTCAATGACGATGTCGGCACCGACTTCGTCCCACTTCAGGTTCGCCGGGTCACGCTCTTGCGTCAGGCGAATATTCTTGCCGTTGACGATGAGGGTGTTGCCGTCCACCGATACCTCGCCCTTGAAGCGGCCGTGCACGCTGTCGTACTTCAGCATGTAGGCCAGGTAGTCGGGCTCCAGCAAGTCGTTGACGGCAACCACTTCAATGTCGCTGAAATTCTGCAGGGCGGAGCGCAACACGTTGCGCCCGATGCGGCCAAAGCCGTTGATACCAATCTTGATCGTCATAGATTTTTCTCCGGTAGTTAATAAAACCAACCTGTGGCTTGCACGGCATACTGGTCCGGCGCGGTCATGTTTCAAGCGGTTAGGTCACATTTTACCGACCAGCGACAGCGCTGGTAACAAAGCATTTACAAGACGTGCCGCAGCCTGCCCCGCGCCGCGCTCAGGCGCCGCGGTGGGCCATGCTTCAAGCCCCCACCGCCACTTTTTTCAAACACCATGAGCCTGCTTATTTTGCCGCTGCATCTGCCCTCACCCCGTGGCGGCATCACCTTGCCCACCCCCTGGTGGTGGCGCCTCTATGTGCCAATTCCAGGCGGTGGATGGCTGCGCCACCGACCGGCATCGGATGCACTGAGGCAACCTGCTCAACAGTGGCGCTGCGCGGTTCGCCATCTAAGCCACCGCCGTGCTGCCGCAAGGCCGCATCACGCCCCGGTGCCTGGGCCTGTGGAACGACACCACCGAGGCCGCCCGGGCTGACCAATTGCACCTTGCCCGCGCGCTGGCACGCCACACCGCGGGGTGCCTGCAATTGGTGCACACCGGGCGCAAGGCCTCCAGCGCCGTGCCGTGGGAAGGCGGGCAACTGCTCTGCCCTGAGCAAGGACGCTGGCAGACGGTAGGGCCATCGGCTTTGCCGCAGTTGCCATCCGAAGCGCCGCCGTTGGAGATCAGTGCACAGAAATTGGTGCGCAACCGCGAGGCCTTTGTCCGCGCGGCGCAGCGTGCCCAGCGCATGGGCGTGGACGCTCTCGAGTTGCACCGCGCCCATGGCTACCTGTTGCACCAGTTTTTGTCGCCCCTAGCGAATCAGCGCAGTGTTGCCTATGGCGGCAGCTTTGAGAACCGCATCCGCTTCCCGCTGGAAGTGTTTGCGGCGGTGCGAGCTGCTTAAGACAGCGTGCTGGGCCTGCGCCTGTCAGCCTCTCTCGGGGCGCAAGGCGGCTGGGATCTGGCGCAAAGCGAGGTGTTTTTCCAGCGTCTGAAGGCGCCAGGCTTTGACTTCATTCATTTCTCGTCCAGCGGGGTGTCGCCAAAGCAGAAGATCGCGCTGGGTGCGAACTACCAGGTGCCTTCTGCGCGCGCCATTCGCGCCAGCAGCGCCATGGTGACCACCGCCGTGGGCCTGATCACCGAGCCGGCCCTGGCCGGTGCCTGCAGGCCGTTGAGCGTTCAGGCCTGCAGGCGGTGGCGCAACTCTTTCATACATTTCCGGCCTCAGCCCAAGTTCGTGGCGGGGTAACAGCTACTGCATTAATAGCATAGTCGCACTTGTGCGTTCACACCTGCCCGAGCATCGCGCAATGACGCTGGACGTGGCAACTTTGGTGGCGACCACAGCGCCAAAGCGCAGGCGCTGCTGGACGATTTGATCGGCCTGTTTGCGCCCGGCCACACCCAGCAGCTGCGCAAGCTGCGGGGTGGCTGAAGCGTTGTGGGCCAGCAGCAGCGCGCTCAGCCCAGCTTGACCCCGGTGTGATCGGCCGTCAGGTAGCCCACGGCGGCACCAAAGCGGTTGTTGTAGTTGGCACGCACCAGTGGGTCCAGGGTGGCTTGCACCTTGCCGTGCAGTTTGGGCTGCCAGTCACCGGGGTGCTGGAAGTTGCTGGTGATGTACATCCAGCCATTCATGTCATCCACCACGCCCAGGCCGGTGGCTTCAGCGCCGGATGGCATCGACATCAGGCGGCTGAGCTGCTTGGTGTCGACGTTGTAAGCCCAGACGAAATTGTTGACGTGGGTGCCACTGTCTTCACCAATGAACAGGGTGCGCAGTTTTTCCGAGAACTTCAGGTTGTCGGGGTTGGACACTTTGTCCGGATTAGCTAAATTGCCAAGTGCGTCAGGCGCAATGTCTTCACCCACCAGCAGCGCACGCATGGCGGTGGGCATCCATTCGCTCTTGATGGCCGCGCCAGTCTGGTCACTCTGGCCGCCATTCAGCGCACTGGCCATGATGCCGCCGGCAATCAACGCCTTGTCCAGGGCAATGCCGCTGGCCGCGTTCCAGCCCTTGCCGGTTTTCACCATCGAATCCTGCATGTTTTGAAGCGCCGAGTAGGCCACTTTGTCTTTGATATTGACGGTGGTGCCTTCCATTTTGGAGAATCCCATGCTGCCGCCCATCAGGTAGGCGTAGCGGTGGGTTTCCAGGAAGGCGGCTGCCTTTTCCATACCTGGCTTGACCTTGATCCAGTTGGCCGCGCCGCTGTGGAACACTTTCGTGAAGCTGGCGTCCAGCGGGTCGGCCTTGAGCACCGTCATGATGTCGGATGGCTTCAAGGTGTTGGCCATTTTTTCGATCTCGGCGCTGGTCGCATGTCCGAGCTTGATCCACGACAACTTGGCACCGACGTCCGCCGGATTGATCGAAAAGCCGGTGCCCAGTTTGGCCACGTACAAGGTTCCAGCCGAGAGGCTTTTTTCCTTGTCGGCCACAAACACAAACAGACCACTGTTGGTGGCATCGTCACCCATCAACACGGTGCGGTTGTCGGGCATGACCTGCACCAGTTCGTGCGAAATGCGGCCCAGGCAGAAGTGCTTGACCAGGCTGCCAGTGCCATCGGGGTTGACGGTGACCTCGGGCAGGTGGCCGTAGTGGTAAGGATTGGCCACGCCCTCGTCGCCAAACAGGTTTTTGCTGAACGCCTTGAACTGCTTGTTGTCGGCGATGAACTGCGCATCGGGCTCGTATTCTTCACTCGACAGATGGGTGTTCCAGGGCGACAGGCTGGAGCCGCAGGTGATCCACATACCCTGTGCTTCGGAGGTGTTCACGCTGTGGTACTTGACCAGTGAGAGCGCGCCTGTGGCCTGGTCCTGATCGAGCGTCAGCACGGCAATTGGTGACGGCAGTGTGCCGTAGGCATCGGCACCACTTTGGTCTGCATTGGCGTACTCAAACTGCACCACCGCAAACACCGCCTTGCCCTTGATGCCGGGCACCTTCGGATTGGCAAGTTGCAGCAGCGAGGTGCCGTCCGGGCAGTCCGAGAAAAACTGGCGTTCCTTGCCCGATACCGACTTGTCAATGATGGGCTTGTTCAAAATATTCACATAGCCACCCGCCAGCAGCGTGCCGCCTTTGCCATCGGGCACCTGCTCACCGGTGATGAAAAACGGCTTGTAAGCCAGCTTGAAGGCCCGGGTGCTGCCGTCTTGCAACTTGACTTGCAGGCTGGAGTTCACCAGCGTTGTGGCCATGGCCGCCGGGTTGGCCAGCGAGGGTGCTGCCATGCCAACAAACGAAGCAGATGCGAAGGGTGAGCCCGTGCCCGCAGCTGCGCTAGCGGCACCACCCGCAGGCGTGGCGCAGCCCGCCATCAATGAACTCACTGACAGGGCACCCAGCGGCAACATGGGCAGGCTGGCAAAAATTTTGAGCGCCTGGCGGCGTGAAGAAGGTGTTGCTTGTGACATGGTCTGTGGTTCTCCGTGAGGTAGGGTTGATCTGTCAGGCATCTTAAGAACACTGTATGACAGTTTCATGAAGCCCAAATGTCATCAAATTGACATCAGCCCTATGAACAATCGCTGCGGATGACACACCGGTTCAACACGGCTCAAGCCACCTGGAAACTTGTTCGCGTCGGCTCGCATCTGGCACTCGGCTGGTGGACGGTCAAGCGGATTTTCCCCCGGCTGGACTGGCACCAAAAACAACAGCAAAAACAGGCTTGGGCCCTTACGTTACTTGCGCTACTAGCTATTAAATTAGAAGTGAGCGGTGAGCCTGCGCAGCGCGGCCCGGTGCTGCTGGTGGCCAACCATATCTCGTGGCTGGACATTGTGGTGCTGATGGCCACTTGCCCCTGCCGCTTTGTGGCCAAAGCCGAGGTCAGCCACTGGCCGCTGCTGGGCACGCTGGCAACCGGTCTGGGCACGCTGTTTGTCACCCGCGAGTCACCCCGCGACGCGGTACGTGTGGTGCATCAGATGGCTGAGCATCTGCAAGCCGGTGACCTGCTGGCCATTTTCCCCGAGGGCACCACCAGCCAGGGCACACAGCTGCTGCCGTTTCACGCCAATTTATTTCAGGCAGCGGTGTCTGCGGGCGCGCCCGTGCAGCCGGTGGCCTTGCAGTTTATTGATGCGGCCAGCGGCGAACCCAGTCTGGCGCCTTGCTACATCAACGACGACAGCTTGCTGCAGTCGATCTGGCGCACCCTGACCGTACCTACTTTGTGTGCGGCAGTGCGATTTGGCGAACCACAAAACGTACTGGGGCGGGACCGCCGGGCGCTGGCGCGCGATGTGCGCGGGGCGGTTGACGCCTTGCGCCAGCCAGCAGCAGCACCCCTGATATGAGGCATCTGCAACAGCCCACTTAGGCTTGCCAAACAATGTTGACTCGGTTAACGCTCGCCGGTGCGGCGCGGCGCAAAGGCAGCCTCAGGCGCCTAAAAAATGTTTGCGATAACGCGCGGGCAGGTCGTGGATGCGCATCAGCATGGGCAGGTCGGCGGTGTTGAAGTCCGGATCCCAGGCGGGCGCACCCAGCACTTTGGCCCCCAGGCGCAGGTAGCCTTTGATCAGCGCGGGTGGCTCCACCGCCAGACTGCTGTCGAGCTCGTCCACCGGCAGTGGCAAGCGCGGGCGTACATGGAACTCGATTGGCGCCAAATGCGTGGCCTGCAACTGGCGCCAGATGCTGGCCGCCACATCACCGCTGACGACACCGTTGTGCAGCATCGGAATGCTGGCGCAGCCGACCATGGTGTCGAGCTGGTTGCGCACCATGAACTCGGCCAGCGCGCCCCACAGCGCCATGATCACGCCGCCGTGGCGGTAATCCGGGTGCACGCAGCTGCGGCCCAGCTCCACCATGCGCTCACGCAAGGGGCGCAGGCGCACCAGGTCAAATTCGGTGTCGCTGTAGGTGCTGCCAACACGCTTGGCCTGTGCCGGGGTCAGCACGCGGTAGGTGCCGACCACCTCTTGGCTTGCCACGTCGCGCACCAGCAAGTGCTCGCAGTAGTTGTCAAACAAATCCACATCGTGGCCGGGCACCGTGGTGCTCAGGCGGGCACCCATTTCCTCGGCAAAAACCTGGTACCTCAGGCGCTGTGCCTGGCGGACCTCGTCCGCATGGCGTGCCCACGTGACTTGCAGACCGCCGCGCTCAACGCTTGCCACATTTTCCAAAGCTTGGGGTCGATGAAGTGACCCCCTGGGCAGCGATACCGGGGAAAGTGCAAAAGTCGGGTTGGGTAGCTCTTTCATATTTGTGGCTCCTTGGTTGTTGCCCTGATGCTCAAGCCCAAAGGTGACGGGTTGATGGCGAATTGATGACATTTCCGTGACGTAGACTCTTTTCTGGGTGGCGCAAGCAGCCGCCTTGCTATCGCCACCGATTTGTGCCAAAGTGACCTAAATAACAGACAAAGAAACCGCCATGAGTTTTTTGATGCGTCGTGCCACTTATCTTCTTACTTGCGTGCTGCTGCTGGGAGCCACTTCAGCCAACGCCCAGGGTATGCGCCCCGGCCAAGGCATGGGGCGCGGCATGGGCCAGGGCGCAGGCGGTGGTCAAGGCGCGGCCTGGGCCAACCTAAGTGCGTTTGTGCCGGGCGATGCCAAACTTGGCAAGGCGGTGGCAGAGCAAACATGTGCGGCCTGCCATGGTGTGGATGGCAACAGCATTGCCGCAGTGTTTCCCAAGCTAGCTGGCCAGAAAGAGAGTTACCTGGTCCGGCAGCTGACCAATTTCAGCACCAATGCACGTCAAAACGACCTGATGAATCCGATTGCGCACCAGCTGGACCCAGACAGTCTGCGCAACGTGGCCGCCTGGTACGCCACGCAGACCATCAAGCCAGCCAATGATGGCGACAGCAAGCTCATCGCCGCTGGTCGGCGGGTTTTTGAGGCGGGTGACATCAGCCAGCACAACCCGCCGTGCACCCATTGCCACCTGGCCAACCCACCGCCAGGCCCCGGTGCCCTGGCACCGCTCTTGGCAGGGCAATTTTCGGGTTATCTGCAAGCGCAACTGCTGCAGCTGCGCAGCGGCCAGCGTAGCCACGCCCTGATGATGCCGATGATGGCCGCGCGCCTTTCAGACGCCCAGATTGAGGCGGTTGCCGCCTACATCTCGCAGCTTCACTGATCTGATCAAACGCGGCGCGGGCGCAATAGCGGGCCCATGCCAGTGCCGCAATCCACTATCGGCCCGCGAAAAAAGGAAATGATCATGTTCAAAATCAACCGTCGTACCAGCCTGATGTCCGCCCTGCTGCTGGCCAGTAGCACTGTTGCCCTGGCCGCCGGGCCAGGTTATGGCCTGAACCGCAACAACACCGTGGGCTGGACGCTGATGACCGTTCAGGAGCGCAACGATTTTCAGCAAAAAATCCATGCCAGCAAAACTTTTGACGAGTGCAAAGTCATCCAGACCGAGCACCATGCGCAAATGGAGGTCCGCGCCAAGGAAAAGGGCCTTGAACTTCCCCCTGCCACGGTCAACGCCTGTGACCGCATGAAGGCGCGCGGCTTTATCCAGTGAAGCCCCTGCGGCCATAGTGGGCGTTGTCAGGCGCTGGTACATTCGCCTTCATGCCTAACGGTGGCTTTTCTCAACCCCGCATGATGGCCTGCACGCCTTGGCTGCCGTGTGTGGCTATGACAGTATCTTGCTAATCTGCCGCAGTGTTTCATGAGTCAATCGCACAATCACAGCCACTCCGATGTCCATGCCCCTGCCACGTTCAACCGGGCGTTTGCGGTGGGTATCTTGCTCAACGCCGTATTTGTTGCGGTTGAAGCGTTTTATGGTTGGAAGATTAACTCGCTGGCGCTGCTGGCGGACGCCGGTCACAACCTGAGCGATGTGGCCGGGCTGGTGCTGGCCTGGGCCGGTGCGCTGGCGGGCAAGGTGCGCCCTGATGCCCGCTACACCTACGGTTTCAAGCGCGCGTCCATCCTGGCGGCCTTTGTCAACGCCTTGCTGCTGCTGGTGGCGATGGGCTCGCTGGGCTGGGAGGCGGCGGGGCGGCTGCAGTCGCCCGAGCCGACGCAGGGCTGGACCATCATGGCCGTGGCTGGGGTGGGCATCGTCATCAACACCGCCACGGCGCTGATGTTCATGCGCGGGCGAAAAGATGATCTGAACATTCGCGGCGCGTTTTTACACATGGCTGCTGATGCGCTGGTGTCGCTGGGCGTGGTCATTGGTGGCGCGCTGTACCTGTGGCAAGGCTGGGGCTGGATTGACCCGGTGATGAGTCTGGCCATTGCGGTGGTGATTGTCTGGGGCACCTGGGGCCTGTTCAGGCAATCCTTGCACCTGCTGTTTGACGGTGTGCCACAGGACGTGGACCTGGCCGCTGTGCGCCAACTGCTGCTGGGTTTGCCCGGCGTAACCGAAGTGCATGACCTGCACGTCTGGGCCATGGGCACCAGCGATATTGCGCTGACCGCGCACCTGGTGGTGCAAGACGGCGAGCAAAGCAGTGCCTGCTTGCTGCTTGAAGCCGAGCACGAACTGCACGAACACTTCGAGATTCGCCACGTCACCCTGCAGCTGGAAACACCCGCCTACGCGCAACAATGCAGCTTACGGCTGGGTGCGGCCTGCCAGTAGATGCTCTGATAGATATAGCTACTAGCGCTTACATGGTAAGGGCTGGAAGGCTATTTGTTATTTAGAACTGCGCCAAGTGCAACGTCTTTGCGGTGGTCAACAAATGCGTTTGCTGCCGCTCGCACTTGGCCCTTCACACGCATAAGCAACGTGACATCCTGCACATTTTGGATGAAACAAACCGACGTACCGCGGTCTTTCACCAGCGAACGAACGCCTCTGCTGGGCGACTGTCGCACTCAGAACACAATTGACGGTGTGCGAGCCACGCCGGACTGGAATGTGACCAGCCAATCAGATCCCTTCTACCCCGATGGTCAGCCGGTCACTTGGTGAATTGCGGCGGCCGGGCCGGGGTAGGACTGTTTGGTAACTGCCATTCGATCATGGGGCGCTGCTTCTTTTACCCGACAGTTGCCCATGGCCAGTCAGCGGCCGTATTCGGCTTGGCGTACTTGCTGGGAATTGAACTGATGCCGCGCATCCGGCGCTGGCAAAAACTTACGCTTTATCGATCCGACAACGCAGACAGGCACTCAAGGATCAACGACCTGTTTGCCGCAACCGTCAACTCCAAGGGCGTCGATATCCGTCCTGCCGATCGGTCCTTCCTGAGCCCCTATACCGCCAATAAGCTCAAGCGATTCGGCGAGTACCTAACCGACATGAAACCCGATGCGATGCCGACTAGGACAACCCTGTAAATAGAAGATTTAGGCGATGTGGCCAATCTTTATACGAATCTTACTGACGGGCCTATTAGGAAGCGGACTTTTTGCGTTTGATGTAGCCCGCAAAGCACAAGCCCAGCAACATTAATGACAAGGTTTGCGGCTCTGGAATGTGCTGCTGCTCGAAGGGGGTGCCCAGATTCGCATCCGAGACGGCGAAGACAAAGAATTTGTTGTCACCGGCCACACCCGGCACAAAATCGTTATCGTTAGAGACAAACAAGGTGTGCTTGATCTCCCCACTGATGGTTACATCGTCGCCAAACGCCAGGCCTTCGATTTTTGATGGGATTTGATCCGACGAGATGCTGTTGGCATTTAGCACGGACACCATGTCTAGCACCAACGATTTTGAAACGGCAGCTTTTTTCAGTGCCGTCTGATCAGCGGTCGAGTTTGTCAACGCCGTGACGTCCATCGCACCCGTTAGCGGGTGGAGCCGGTGCGTGTCAGCGACCACGCCAGCTTTGCCCGCGCCGCCTGGCCGCATGGCGGCGCCGACCCCATTCACGCAGCTGACCTGCTGCCGATGCCGTTTAGCGCCGCCGCCTTGCAAACGATGAGCGCCAATGTGAGCCGTGTGCAAAACCGACTGCAGCGCCAAATTCTGGTAGAAAACCTCAGCGCCTACCTGCGTTGGACGCCTGCGGCCGATGAGCCTTTCATGGCCGAGCCCGATTTTTTGTCGCAGTTGGCGCTGCATACCGGCTGCGCGCTGCTGGTCGATGTGAACAACCTGTATGTCTACGCGCTCAACGCCCGCATTCACGGCCAGGGTGGTGACCCGGTGCAGCACTGCTGCGCCTGGCTAGACGCCATTGCACCGGGTGATGTGGGTGAAATTCATCTGGCCGGGCATTGCCATGTGCTGCCCGAGCCGGGCGGCGCGCCGCTTGACGAGATCGTCATCGACGACCATGGCAGCCGGGTCTGTGCGGCGGTTTGGCACATTTACCGCCACGCAGTTGACCGCTTTGGCCCAGTGCCCACCTTGATTGAGTGGGACACCGACATTCCCGCGTTGCAAGTGCTGCTGGACGAAGCTGCACTGGCGCGTGAGGTAGGCGCACAGCAGCTGACCAGCCGCGCGCCTGCCACGGGCCGAGCCGCTGCACAGATGCCTGCGCACAAGGTGCTGGCATGAACCGGCTGGCCGCGCAGCAACAAGCTTTGCTTGCCAGCCTGTTCGACTGGCCGCCCGATGTTGCTATCAACAACCTAGCTTCTTACGCAGACAGTACCTGGGCTAGAGGCCTAAAAGTCTATCAAGCCAATGGCCACGCGCTGGCGCAGCGGGCGCTGCAGGCGGCGTATCCGGTGCTGGCGCAACTGCTGGGCAGCGAGAGCTTTGCCGCTTTAGCGCAAGATTTTTGGCACCAGCAGCCGCCCCAACGCGGCGACATCGGCCAATGGGGCGAGGCTCTGTAAGCGTTTGTCCGCAGCAGCGCGCAGCTGGCCGAAGAACCGTACTTGACCGACGTAACGGCGCTGGAGTGGGCGCTGCACCGCTGCGCCAGCGCGGCCAACGCCACGCAGGATGCCGCCAGCTTTGCGCTGCTGGGTCAGCACGGTGCCGATGCCTTGCAATTGCGGCTGGCGCCGGGCTGCGCGGTGCTGACCAGCGACTGGCCGGTGGTCAGCATCGTCAACGCGCATCTGCAGCACCGCCCGACGCTGGCCGAGGCTGGCCAGCTGCTGCGCGAAGGCGTGGGTGAGTGCGCGCTGGTTTGGCGTGTGGGCCTGCGCGCGCAGCTGCGCCAGGCCTGGCCGGGCGAAGCATGTTGGTTGGGCGCGCTGGCGCAGGGGCACAGCCTGGGTGCTGCGCTGGCCGCCGCTGCGCAGCTAGACGTGGACGCCTGGCTGCCCATGGCTGTGCAGACGGGGCTTTTGCTTGGCGTGCGCCTGATTGCGCTGGATCAAGCCGGTGCGCCCAATGTCAACGCTGGTGACAGCGCTCTGGTGTGATTTGCTGGCGCACCTTGGCAGATCACACCTTGCTTTTATTTCAATAGCTACCAGCGCTTTACCTGTAAGTGCTAGAGCCATATTTGATACGTAAAACAGGAGTCCCGTCATGGCCAACATCATCACCCCGGCAAACACAAGTGCCGCCGCACCTGGCTGGCTTTGCTTGGCGCTGCGGCCGTTTCACGGGCCCAACGCCCGGCTCGACGCGCTGCAAAGCGTGGCAGCACTGGCCGCGCGCGGTTTTGTGGCCGAGGCATTTTTCAAATCCGGGCTGACCAAACTGCACGACTGGGACACCACGCTGGCGCTGTTTCAGGACGAATACTCTGTTTCGCTGGTGCCGCATCAGGTGGCGGCCGTCATGGGCACCGGGGGTGAACTGGTGTTGCCGGTGCTGCTGCTGCTGGGCCTGGGTGGGCGCTTTGCGCCGCTGGGCTTGTCCTTCGTGAACTTGGTGGCGGTGGTGTCGCTCAGCGAAATTGCCCCGGCCGCGCTGCAGCAGCATGTGACCTGGGGGGTGTTGTTGGTTGCGCTGGCCTTGTTTGGCAGCGGGCGCTGGGCGCTTGACAGCCTGCTACTGCGCCGCTGGCCAGGCCTGACGCGATAAATGCTATTTATTAAATAGCGGCTTAATCAATTTATACGAGGGCTACAGGCTGATTAGGCATTAACAATTGTACCAAGCCTGCCAGGCTGATCGCCTGCGCACCGTGGCGCAAGGGGAATTGCTCAACGCCGGGGTACACCACATAGCGGCGCGTGATGGCCAGGTCGTCGCAGGCGATGGCAAAGCCCTTTTGTGGACTGGGGGCGCTGGAGCGTTTGACCTCCACGGCGATCTCGGGCGTGTTGCCGCGTGCCAGCACCAGATCGATTTCGGCACCATCTTGCGTGCGGTAAAAGTAGGCGCCATAGCGCGGCCCGGCCACTTGCATCAGGGTCTCCAGCACCATGCCCTCGTAGCTGTGCCCGGCAACCGGGTGACCCAGAACATCGTCCAGGGTTTCAAGCGCCAGCAGGGCGTGCACGATGCCACTGTCGCGCACATAGGTTTTGGGTGTTTTAACCAAGCGTTTGCCCGCATTGCAGCTCCAGGGTTGCACGCTGCGCACCAGTTGCAAACTCACCAGCAAGTCAAGATAACGGGCAACGGTGGGCACCGACACGCCTAGAGCCTGCGCCAGTCGGGACTGCGCCAGCAATTCGCCCTGGTTGTGCGCCAGCATGGTCCACAAGCGACCCACGGCAGGCGCTGGCAAGCGCGGCGCGAACATCGGCACGTCGCGCTCCAGGTAGGAGCGAATGAAATCTCGCCGCCAGTCCAGGCTGACCGTGTCGGTGGCAGCCAAAAGACTGTCAGGGAAACCACCGCGCAACCACAAGGTGTTGGGTGGGGCGGCATTGCCCACTTCGCCCTCGGTTAGCGGTGCCACCTCCAGATAGGCCACCCGTCCTGCCAAGGTTTCAGACGCTTGTTGCATCAAATCCAGTGCAGCTGAGCCCAGCAGCAAAAAGTGCCCGCTGCGCAGTCCTGCTGCGCGCCAATCGTCGATGATGCCGCGCAACACCTCAAACAATTGCGGCACACGGTGAATTTCGTCTATCACCACCAGCTTGCCCTGCTGGGCGCGCAGGTAGCTGTCGGCATCGTCGAGTTTGCGTCGATCCGCCGGGCGCTCCATGTCGAGGTAAAGCGACTGACCAGGCCAGTCGGCGGCGATGGCGCGGGCTAAAGTCGTCTTGCCCACTTGGCGCGGGCCCAGGAGGACAACCGCGGGCATATTAGCCAGCTTTTCACGGATGGCAAACTCGATAGCCCGCGGGATGATGGAAGGCTTCATCACCGTTATTTTAACGCAAAACGTTCAAATAACGGGGTTATTATTTTACTCCGCAAGGCGTGTCACAAGGCCCGCGCGCTAACCCCGCTCGTACCACCCCTTGGAGCGATTGACCACATTCACCACCAGCAGCATCACCGGCACCTCAATCAGCACGCCCACCACCGTGGCCAACGCGGCACCGGAGTTGAAGCCAAACAGGCTGATGGCTGCGGCCACCGCCAGCTCGAAAAAGTTCGACGCACCGATCAGCGCTGACGGGCAGGCCACCGAATGCTTTTCACCCACCGCCCGGTTCAGCCAATACGCCAGGCCCGAATTGAACAGCACCTGGATCAGAATCGGCACGGCCAGCAGCGCAATCACCAGCGGCTGGCGAAGAATCGCCTCGCCCTGAAACGCAAACAGCAGCACCAGCGTGGCCAGTAACGCGGTAATCGACCACGGGCCGATCTTCGCCATGGCCGCCTCAAACGCCTGCGGCCCTTTGGCCAGCAGTGTTTTGCGCAGCAGCTGCGCCAGGATCACCGGGATCACGATGTACAGCACCACCGACACCAGCAGCGTGTCCCATGGCACGATGATGCTCGACAAGCCCAGCAAAAACGCCACCAGCGGCGCAAACGCCACCACCATGATGCTGTCGTTCAGCGCCACTTGCGTCAGGGTAAACAGCGGGTCGCCACCGGTGAGGCGGCTCCAGACAAACACCATGGCGGTGCAGGGTGCCGCCGCCAGCAAAATCAGCCCGGCAATGTAGCTGTCGATCTGGTCCGGCGGCAACCAGGGCGCAAACAGCTGGCGAATGAACAGCCACCCCAGAAACGCCATGGAAAACGGCTTCACCAGCCAGTTGACAAACAGCGTGACGCCGATGCCCTTAGCATGCTGGCGCACCTCGTGAAGGGCGCCAAAATCAACCTTCACCAGCATCGGGATGATCATCACCCAGATCAACAAGCCCACCGGCAGGTTGACCTGCGCCACCTGCATGCGGCCAATGGTCTGAAACACACCGGGCAAAAACCGCCCCAGGCCAATGCCAACCACGATGCACAGCAGCACCCACACCGTCAAATAGCGCTCAAACACGCTCATGGGCGCACCGGCTGCGCGTTTGCCGGTCACTTCACATTGGGCACTCATGACTCAGGCCTTGGCCAAGTCGCGGGCTGTGTTTTGCAACATGGTTTTTTGTAGCTTTTCAACAGGCAGGCTCACCAGCAATTGCAACCGCCGCATGAGCGCGAGCAGCGTCTGACGAAAGGCCTCCAACTTTTGCGCATCAGTACCGTCACCAGCAGATGGGTCGGCGTAGCCCCAATGCGCGGTAGCTGGCTGGCCGGGCCAATAGGGGCAAACTTCACCGGCCGCGTTGTCGCAGACGGTGATCACCAGGTCCATGTGCGGGGCGTCGGGCAGGCCAAACTCGTCCCATGATTTGCTGTGCAGGCCGTCGATAGAGATGCCCGCGCTTTGCAGCATCTGCAAGCCCAGCGGGTTGGGTTGCTGGTTGTCACGCGGGCTGCTGCCAGCGGAAAAGCCCTTGAAGCGGCCTTTGCCAATGAGGTTCAGGATGGCTTCAGCCAGAATGCTGCGCGCCGAGTTGTGGGTGCATAAAAACAGGACATTGAGAGTTGCTTCAGGCATGCTTGGGTTCCTGGAAGTTGGGCAAGAGCTTGTGTTAAAAAATTGGTTTCTTTATTTGCGCGTTTCTTCAGAGAGCCGACGTACCTTCGCTGCAGTCCACGGGCGAGCAGAGTTCGCCACATTGTTCCGGCTGGCCGGTGCAACACTCCTCGGTGAGAAAGGTGATCAGTTCCTGCACCACGGCCAAGTTCGCGCGGTAGCGCAGGAAGCGCCCTTCCTGCACCACGCCCAGCAACTGGTTGTGCGTCAAGGCCTTCAGGTGAAAGGACAAATTGGTCGGCGCAATGCCCAGCGCACTGCCAATTTCGCCGGCCACCAGCCCTTGCGGTCCGGTCTTGACCAGCAAGCGGTAAATGTCCAACCGTACGGCAGATGAGAGTGATTCAAAGATAGGGGTGGCTGAGGCGGTGTTCATATTTCAATAATACAACATTTATTGAATAGACAGAACGATTCCGAATGCTTGCAAGGTGAGCAAAACCACGATTTGATGCGCAGTCTGGGCCGTTAGATCCTCGTTGACACAGCTTTGACATTTTTCCGCCACACTAAAAAAGTAAACTGCTGTTATGAACAACGGTACCTTCCTGGCAGCCATCGACCTGGGCTCCAACAGCTTTCGGCTTGAAATCGGGCAATACGACCACGGCCAGATCCAGCGCGTGGACTACCTGAAAGAGACCGTGCGCCTGGGCAACGGCTTTGACGAGGAACGCAACCTGTCGCTGCAGGCCATGACGCGCGGCTGGGATTGCCTGGCGCGTTTTGCCGAACGCCTGGCAGGCTTCAGCACCGCGCAGGTGCGTGCGGTGGCCACGCAAACCCTGCGTGAGGCCAAAAACCGCGACGAATTCATCCAGCGCGGCAGCCAGATTCTGGGCTTTCCGATCGAGGTGATTGCCGGCACCGAAGAAGCGCGCCTGATCTATCTTGGCGTGGCGCAACTGCTGCCGCAAAACAGCGAGCGGCGGCTGGTGATCGACATCGGCGGGCGCTCTACCGAACTGGTGCTGGGCCATGACTTGCAAGCCACCCAGACCGCCTCTTACCGGGTAGGGAGCGTGGCCTGGTCGATGAAGTACTTTCCCAATGGCGAGTTCACCGAAGCCACCCTGTACCGTGCTGAAATCGCCGCCCAGGCGGTGCTGGACGACGCGCTCACCAACTACCCGCGCAGCGCCTGGGATAAGGCTTACGGCGCCTCCGGTACGGTGGCTGCGGTGGCTGTGATTCTGCAGCAGGCCGGTTTTCCGGCCGGGCTCATCAGCCGCGACGGACTGAACTGGCTGGTCAAATGCCTGCTGCGCGCGGGCAACGTCAACCTGGTAGCGCTGGAAGGTCTCAAGGACGACCGCCGCGCCGTGCTGGGTGGCGGCGTGAGCGTGCTGCATGGGTTGATGAAACTGCTGCGCATTGACACCCTGCATGTGGCCGAAGGCGCGCTGCGCCACGGCGTGCTGCTGGAGATGGTCGAGCGCGACGCCCATAACACTGACGCGCGTGACAGCTCGGTGCAGCGGCTGGCGCAAAAGTTTGCAGTAGATGGCGCGCAGGCGCAGCGCGTGGCGCGGGTGGCGGGCCGCTTACTGACGCAGATGCTGCCCACCAGCCCGGATGCCACCAGCCTGGAGGCCGCCCGCATCCTGCAGCGCAAACTGGGCTGGGCCGCAACGCTGCATGAGATTGGCATGGCCATCGCCAGTTGCGACTACCATAAGCACGGTGCCTACATTCTGCAAAACGCCGACACCGTTGGCTTCAGTTTGCCGGAGCTGCAGCGCCTGGGCTTGCTGGTGCTGGGACACCGTGGCAAGCTGAAAAAGATCGGTGTCGACTTTGAAGAAGTTGGCTTTGTCATGCAATTGCTGGCGCTGCGCCTGGCCGTCATCTTGTGTCACGCTCGGCAAGACCCGCAGGACGACGGCGTCAGCCTGAGCTACACCCCCACCTGCCAGCGCTATGCCTTGACCACCAGCTCAGCCTGGGTGACGAGCTACCCGCAGTCGGCCCACTTGCTGCGCCAGGAAAGCCTGGCCTGGCAAAGATTGCCCTGGCGTTTTGACCTGCTGGTGCAGTAGCCGCGGCGCGTGCGCGCGCTCAAATCAGATCCGGGCTGATCACGGTCAGCAGCGACACCTGCAGTTGGTCCTCACGCTGGCGGCTGCGCAGCCACCAGACCGCGCCTTTACGGATGTCGCAAGCGGATTCATCCACGCCCAGCAGGCGCGCGGCGATCTGGCCGAGCATGGGCTGGTGGCCGACCAACAACACCGAGCCCTTGTGCGGCAGGCTGTTTTCAGCGCGCCACTGGATGAAGGCCAGGGCTTCATCGGCATGGCAGTCGGGGGCCAACTCGTCGCGGAACTTGAACTTGCGCCCTAACGCCCGGGCGGTTTGCTCAGCGCGGCGCGCCGGGCTGACCAGCACACGGGTGCTGTCGGGCAACTGCCGGTCCAACCACTTGCCGACACGCGCGGCCTGGCCTTCGCCCTTAGGGGTGAGGAGGCGCGACAAATCGTCATCACCGGGCTCGGCATCAAACGTCTGCGCGTGCCGCCATAGTATTAAATCCATAGCTAGCTCCGCTTATAGCATCAGGGTTTGGCCGAATAAAGTGCCATCAACTTGCCTTGTGCGCCAAGGGCCGGCTTGGCTTTGTCGGCGCTGCGGTGGCGCGCCACATGCGGCTGGTGGTAGCTGCCGTCGGGGGCCATCGTCCAGACGTCCACCGCGTCGGCCAGGTACATGGTCAGACATTCGTCCACCACGCGCTTGCGCAAAGCTGGGTCTTCCACCGGCCAGGCCAGCTCCACCCGGCGCAGCATGTTGCGGTTCATCCAGTCGGCGCTGGACAAATACAGCGCCTCCAGCGCACCCGCCTTGAAGTAAAACACCCGTGTGTGCTCCAGAAAGCGGCCAATGATGCTGCGCACTCGAATGTGTTCAGTGAACCCCGGGCGTTGCGCGGGCAACATGCAGGCACCACGCACGATCAAATCCACCTCCACGCCAGCTTGGCCAGCGCGCACCAGCGCTTCCATCAGGCGCTCGTCGGTCAGGCTGTTCATCTTCAGGATGATGCGCCCGGGCACGCCCTGAGCGGCGGCTTTGGCCACCTTGTCCACCCAGTCGATCAGGCTGCGCTGCAGGTGAAACGGCGCCAGAATCAGCTTGCCCAGTTTGGGAATACGGCTTTGGTTGGCCAGCAGGCTGAACACGGTTTCCATGTCGGCAGTGAGCTTGGGGTTGGCGGTGAGGTAGCTCAGATCGGTGTAAAGCCGCGCAGTCTTGGGGTTGTAATTGCCGGTGGACAGGTGCGCGTAGCGGCGAATGTTGCGTCCCTCACGGCGCGACACCAGCAGCATCTTGGCGTGGGTTTTCAGGCCGACGATGCCATACACCACCTGCGCACCCACGTACTCCAGTTTTTCGGCCCAGTTGATGTTGGCTTCTTCGTCAAAGCGCGCTTTGAGCTCCACCACCACGGTCACTTCTTTGCCACGCTGCACCGCCTGGTGCAGCAGCTCCATCAGCACCGAGTCGGAGCCGGTGCGGTAAATCGTCTGTTTGATGGCCAGCACCTGCGGGTCAAACACGGCTTCGCGCAAAAAAGCCAGCACGCCGTCAAAGCTCTCAAAGGGCTGGTGGATCAGCACATCGCCCTCGGCCAGTTGCTCAAAGATCGGCGTGTTGGTGGACAACTGCACCGGATAGCTGGCCTCGTAACGCGGCCATAGCCATTGGGGT
Organism: Rhodoferax antarcticus ANT.BR; assembly: GCF_001938565.1. Lineage (GTDB taxonomy): Bacteria > Pseudomonadota > Gammaproteobacteria > Burkholderiales > Burkholderiaceae_C > Rhodoferax > Rhodoferax antarcticus. The sequence goes on along the minus strand of NZ_MSYM01000008.1, from coordinate 229,733 downwards.
TGGTCAAGCTGATCGATCAACTGGCTCAAGCGCACAAGATTCACCGGCCCATGCACCCGGTACAGGGCAGATGCGGGCAGCTCAAACTGGCGCAGCAGCAGGTCGGACAAATGCTCAGAACAACCCGCCGAGACTTCAAGCCGCACCGCCTGGCCGTAGTTGCGGTGCACCAGCCCCTGGCGCAGCGCGGTACGCAGGTTTTTCACGTCTTCTTCGTCCACCGACAAGTCCGAGTGCCGCGTGACGCGGAACTGCGAAAATTCACCCACCACGCGCCCGGGAAACAGGTCTTTCAGGTGTGAGCGGATCACGCTGGAGATCGACACAAACAACATGCGCTTGCCCGACAGTGTGTCCGGCACACGGATAAAGCGCGGCAAGCTGCGCGGCACCTTGACGATGGCAATGTCGATCTCACGGCCAAACGCGTCATGCCCTGACAGGCGAACGATGAAATTCAGCGACTTGTTGGCCACCTGCGGAAACGGGTGCGCCGGGTCCAGCCCGACCGGCAGCAGCAGCGGGCGCACCTCGCGCTCGAAATACGACTTCACCCAGCGCTGCTGCGCCTGCGTGCGCTCACCATGGGGCACCACCCGCACGCCTTCTTTGGTCAGGGCGGGCATCAGAACCTCGTTGTACAGCGCGTATTGCTCCTCTACCAGCGAGTGCGCGGCTTTGCTCAGGGCTTCCTGAGCTTGCGCGTCGATGGCGCTCAAGGCGGCTTTGGGTTTGGCCAGGCTGGTGTACAGCGCGGCGCGCACCTCAAAAAATTCATCCAGGTTGGATGACACGATGGTCAGGTAACGCACCCGCTCCAACAGCGGCACGTCGGTCTTTTTGGCCCAGTGCAGCACCCGCGCGTTGAAAGTCAACAGGCTCACATCGCGGTCCAGCCAACTGGTGTCTACTGGCTTTGGGGGCGGAAGTGGCATGGCTTTGTTCTTAGCTTTGGCCTTGGTGCTCGCCTTGACCTTCGCTTTTGCGGGGGGCGGTGCGATCACAGCGGCGATAACGGTCACGGGACCGGGTCCAGGAACTGGTTCAGCGGGGGTGGGGGCGGTATCAGTCATGCGGGCCTGAGAGGGTTATTCAAAGAGTGTGACAGATTGGCATGTCATTTTGATGACGAGCGTCTGTCTCTCGCAAGTGCCGACTGCCTCAAATGGTGGACCTTTGACAGTATGAGGCCCCGGGCATTCCCATCTTGCCGTCCGATAACTTTACATTAAATCGGCCTGTAGCCCTTATGAAATAAGCGGTAATAGCTATATTATAAATAGCAAAAAGCCTGCCGGGACAAGCCGGGCAGGCTTTTTGTAGAACCGCAGCGCAGGCTGCTTATTTCTTGGCACAGGTGTTGAGACCAATCATCGGGTACAGCGGGCAGCGGCTCATGGCACCGGTGGCCAATGGAACCAGGCCGATCCAGCCCCACACGCCGATGGTGCCGCTAAGTGTCAAGCCAATAAGCACCAAACCCGCAACAATACGCAGGATGCGGTCAATACCGCCAACATTTGCATTCATGAAAACTCCTTGAAAAAGTAATAAACCAGCCGACGACCAGTTCGACCGTTTGATTACACGCTTAACAAGGCGGTTTCATCTGTGACTCAAGTCACCCAGTGGCCCAAGGTTGCGACTGCAGCTACGCATGGCCGGCCCAAACCTCAGCCCAAAAAAAATTCAGTTCAGGTTGCTGCTGACCATGGCGCGCAGGGCGGCGCTGTTGACGATGGTGATCTGTTCGCGCCCCAGCGTCACCCAGCCATCACGCTCGAAACGGTGCAGCAAGCGGGTCACCATCTCGCGCACCGTGCCCAGCTCGTCGGCCAGCGCCTGGTGGGTCAGGGCAAGCTGCTGACCGCGGCCCAATAGCGCAGCGGCCAGACGACGGTCCAACTTGTGAAACGCCACCGCGTCTACCAGCGCTGTCAGGTCCGACATGCGCTCGGCGAACAGGCCCAGCACGTCGTTGCGAAATGCCGGGGTGTCGATCCATTGCTTGAACAAGTCGGGGCGGATCAGTAAAAAAGTGCTGGTTTTGGTGGTGATGCCAAAGGCCGACAGCGGCTGAGCCCGAAACAAGCTCGCGCTCGACACCAGACACAGCTCACCCGGCACCACCCGGTAGAGTTCCAACGAGCGGCCATCGCCCGAGCTGCGCGAGACCTTGATTTCGCCCTCAATCACCAGCGGAAAACCCTGGCAGGCAGCGTTTTCACTAAAGAGCACCGTGTCAGCAGGCACCGTCATCGGCTGCAGCACCGCGCTGACTTCCACCAGGCTGGGCTGCACCTCTTTGAGCGACGGGTACAGGTCGGTCACCTGTTCCATCGGCCAGGCAAGAGCGCTGGCCATCGCTTAAGCCACCACCTTGTAGCCTTCGTCAACGATGGCCTGGGTAATGTCTTGTGCCGACGCGCTGGACTCGACCTCGACCTTGTTCTGCGTGCGGTCTGCCACCACCTGCACGTCCCGGTCCAGCTGGCGCAGCGCGCGCACCACGGCCTTCTCACAGTGTTCGCAGGTCATTCCTTCAACATGAAAGCTGTACTTCATACAAAACCTCTGAAAATAGGGCAATTACAAAGCGCGTATTGTGAACGCTGTGCCAATTGATACAACCCTCTCACCCATGACAACCCTGAATTCCAGCCCGGAAAACCTGCGCATCGACCTGGGCATCCACGGCATGACCTGCGCCTCGTGTGTGGCCCGGGCCGAGCGCGCCCTGAAAAAAGTGCCCGGCGTGCAAGACGTGGCGGTGAACTTGGCCACTGAGTCGGCCCGCATCATGGTGCTGCCCTCCGAGCAAATTGAGGCACGGCTCAAACGCGCGGTGCGCGATGCGGGTTATGAACCGGTGGCGGCCAACGCCGCCATCGATGCACCGTCTGAAGGCGCCTGGGCGGGCTTTGGCCCGGTGGCGCTGGGCGCGGTTTTGTCGCTGCCGCTGATGCTGCCAATGCTGGGTAGCGCGGTGGGCCAGCACTGGATGATGCCCGCCTGGCTGCAGTTTGCACTGGCGACACCGGTGCAATTTATCCTGGGGGCGCGGTTTTACAAGGCGGGCTGGCATGCGCTGAAGGCGGGCAGCGGCAATATGGACTTGCTGGTAGCCATGGGCACCTCAGCGGGTTGGGCGCTGTCGGTGTGGCTATGGCTAAAGTCGTCAAGCGGTGCCACGCCGCACCTGTACTTTGAGGCATCGGCAGTGGTCATCACCCTGGTGCTGCTGGGCAAATGGCTGGAAGCGCGCGCCAAGCGGCAGACCACCTCGGCCATTCGCGCACTGCACGGTCTGAGGCCAGAGGTAGCGCACCTGTTGGGGCTGGATGGCGAGGTGGACGTGCCGGTGGACGAGGTACTTGCCGGTGACGAACTGGTGGTTCGCCCCGGTGAGCGTTTTGCGGTGGACGCCCGGGTGCTGGAGGGCCAGACCCAGGTGGACGAGTCCATGCTCACCGGCGAGCCGCTACCGGTGACCAAAACAGTGGGTGACCCTGTCACTGGCGGCACGCTCAACGGCGACGGGCGCGTCGTCATCCAAGTGACGGCAGTGGGTGTGGACACGGTACTGGCCAACATCATCCAACTGGTGGAAGACGCGCAGGCGGCCAAGGCGCCAATTCAACGGCTGGTGGACAAGGTGAGCGCAGTTTTTGTGCCGGTGGTCATTGTGCTGGCACTGGCCACCTTTTTAGGTTGGTGGCTCAGCGGCCACGCACTCGACGTGGCGGTGATTCACGCGGTAACGGTGCTGGTGATTGCCTGCCCGTGCGCGCTGGGGTTGGCCACGCCAGCCGCCATCATGGCCGGTACCGGCGTAGCGGCCCAGCATGGCATTCTTATCAAAGACGCGCAGGCACTGGAACTGGCGCACAAAGCCCAGGTGGTGGTGTTTGACAAAACCGGCACGCTCACCGTGGGCCACGCCCGGCTGACCGACTTTGTGGTGCACCCCGACGTGGATGAGCAGCAGTTGCTGGCTGTGGCTGCGGCTGTCCAGAGCGGCAGCAGCCACCCGCTGGCGCGTGCAGTGGTAGCGGCAGCAGCGGACAAGAGCTTGGCTTTGCCGGAGGTCAGTCAAGTGCTGTCCACCCCGGGCAAAGGGCTACAAGGCACGGTGCTTGGAGCCGAGTACCTGATTGGCAACCTGGCCTGGATAACCGAGTTGGGCGGCACGTTCGAGCCTTTTCAGCAAGCGCTGTTGGACTTACAAAGCCGCGGCGCCACCCTGTCTGCCTTGGCTTTGAGCCATGCGGGTAGGCTGAAGGTACTGGCAGTGATGGCCTTCGGTGACGAACCCAAACCCAGCGCCGCTGCGGCAGTGACCAATCTGCGCGCCCAAGGCATCCAGGTGATGATGCTCTCCGGCGACAACCAGGCAGCCGCCCAAGCCATGGCCAAACGCGTCGGCTTGCAGCCTGATGAGGTCATCAGCGACGTGCTCCCCGGTGACAAGGCTGCGCACATCACCCGGCTCAAGCAGGGCGGTCAAACGGTCATCATGGTGGGTGACGGCGTCAACGACGCACCCGCCCTGGCTGCGGCCGATGTGGGCATCGCCATGGCCAACGCTGGCGGTGGCACGGATGTGGCCATGCACGCCGCCGGCATTACCTTGATGCGTGGCGACCTGGCGCTGGTGGCCGCTGCGCTGGACATATCGCACCGCACGGTAGCGAAGATCCGGCAAAACCTGTTCTGGGCGTTTATTTACAACGTGGCCGGCATCCCACTGGCAGCATTCGGCGTGCTTAGCCCGGTGATGGCCGGTGCCGCCATGGCCCTGAGCTCGGTCAGTGTGATGAGCAACGCCCTGCTGCTTAAGCGCTGGAAGCCAAAAATAAACGACTAAATTAGCCTCTACCCCTTGCCTGATAAGGGAATATTGCTATCTATTAAATAGTAAAATTGATTGGATGCCAACCATGTCAACTTGCAACTTCGCAGGATCAATGGGCTACTAGCTCGACTAATTTTGATCAAAGCCAGCGCTTAGCGCTTGTCCGGCAATTCGATCTTGACTTCAAGCACTTCCAAGTTGTCTTGACGCTCCAGGTTGACCTTGATGTCGTCCGGGTTGATATTGACATATTTGCTGATCACCGCAATCAGTTCGCGCTGCAGGTCAGGCAAATAGTCAGGCGTGGCCGGGCTGCGGCCACTGCGCTCGTGCGCCAAGATGATTTGCAGACGCTCTTTGGCCACACTGGCCGTCTTCGTTTTTTCACCAAGAAAAAATGAGAAAAAAGACATGCTTTATTTCCCCCCAAACAGGCGTTTGAGCAACCCTTGCTTGGGCGGCTCGGTAAAACGCAGGGGCTTGTCCTCGCCGAGGAAACGGGCGACCACGTCTTTGTAGGCCTCAGACACATCGCTGCCATTCAGGTGCACAGCAGGCACACCCTGGTTGGACGCCTGCAACACACTTTCGCTCTCAGGAATCACCCCAATGAGTTTAATGCGCAAGATGTCCTGAATATCTTGCAGGGACAGCATTTGCCCCTGGTTAACCCGTGCCGGGTTGTAGCGGGTGATCAGCAAGTGTTCCTTGATCGGTTCGGCACCAGACATGCCGCGCTTGGTTTTGCTCGACAACATACCCAGAATGCGGTCTGAGTCGCGCACTGACGCCACTTCTGGGTTGGTCACCACCAGCGCCTCGTCAGCGAAATGCATGGCCATCAGCGCACCGGTCTCGATACCGGCGGGCGAGTCACACACAATGAACTCGAAGTCCATGGCAGACAAGTCAGCCAGCACTTTTTCGACACCGTCCTGGGTAAGGGCGTCTTTATCACGAGTTTGAGAGGCGGCCAGCACATACAGGTTCTCACACTGCTTGTCTTTGATCAGCGCCTGGTTCAGGTTGGCTTCACCGTGGATGACGTTGATCAGGTCGTACACGACGCGGCGCTCGCACCCCATGATCAGGTCCAGGTTACGCAGACCCACGTCAAAGTCGATGACAGCGGTTTTGTGACCACGCAGTGCCAGGCCGGTTGCAAAACTGGCGCTGGTGGTGGTTTTACCCACGCCGCCTTTGCCAGAAGTCACCACAATGATTTTGGTCATAGCTAAACAATCTTTCAAATAAGAATTCGGGTGCGTCTCAAAGATGCCATCAACTGGTCAGGGCTTCAAACAGCAGCTTTTCCTGGCCATCGTCACTCAAACGCACTTGCGCTGCCTTGCCCTGGATCTCGGGCGCCAATGGATTTTCGCTGGTGCGGTAAACCCCGGCAATCGAGATCAACTCGGGCTCCAGGCAGATGGAAAAAATACGCGCACTGGCGTTGCCACTGGCACCTGCCATAGCCTTGCCACGCAGCGGGGCATACACATGAATATTGCCATCTGCAACCACCTCACCGCCTTGGTTCACCATGGCCAGCAGCACCAGATCGGCACCACGGGCGTACACCTTTTGGCCAGAACGTATCGGCTTGTCAATGATCAGGGTTGGCACTGCGGGGGCAGGGACCTCACGTACCACTTCGCGCACCACATCCCGCACGACTTCGCGGATGACTTCCACTTGCACGGGCGGGGCTTTTTTTGCCTCTGCAGCGCTTGTTTGGCTGCGTACCAGTTCAAGTGGCGCCATCACCAAACCCAGTGCCAGCGCCGCTGACGCATCACCGATCAGACTGCCACGAAAAGCCACCGGCTTGAGCCTGCAGGTTAGCAGCGCTTGCATCAGGTCGCTCAGATCTTTGGCAACCACTGCCGTCTTGGTTTTTGAACTATCAATCACCACTGCATCGTGCTCAAAGAACTCGGCATTGTCGCTGGCGGGGCCGTAGCGTTTTAGCAGCTCAACGGCAACCTGTTGCAAATCAGCGGTTTTGGCGAGCAGGGTCATCACCGGCAGGTGCGCGCTCTTGATTTCAAAGGATGCAGTCACAGATTTTGGCGAGGAAATAGTCAGCAGGGGAAGAGAGTTGGCACCGATCAGCCTGGGGCTCAGGGTGCTGGCGAATGACAGGGCAAATGTTACTTGATTGGTCAGCTAAAACGCCGTAGTGGTTAATTTTATTCGGCTTATGCACAAGCAAATATAAAAGTGAAAAGGCTTATCGAAATGTGAAAGAAAGTTTATTCTTATCTTTAACCAATTCTTTAAATATCAAATAGTAGTAGTAGTTAAGGTCTCTAGCTTTTCGTGGATAAGTAGAAAAAATTGTTATGAATCAGTAGCTTGTTTCGATGGAACTCCTGTGTAGGAGTGTGCTTTTCTGCTGTCTCAAAAATATGAACAAGTCTTAGATCTGAAAATAAATGTGGATAACTTTGTTTTTTCAGATCAATTATGCACAGCCTTATCCAAGGTCGATGCTGGACCCTGACAGACGCTGAAATGGGTGCAGCGGCATCATGTTGCGCTGCGCTAGATGTTTGAAATGGGCTCGGATGACGCTAGCCGGGGCCGTCTGATACTCCCCGCGTTGTTAGGTGCATCCCTAAGCGCTTCCCGTAAACGAAAAAAAGCCAGATCCGAGCTATGCGCGGATCTGGCAATGGGTGGATTGGCGTGTGGTCTACGGCTTGGCAGCGGTCATTTTTCTCTTGGCTTCGGCTATCTCAGCCTGAACTTGGCGGCTATCCTTTGAATCCTTGGGCAGGACGGTCAGCACCGTCTCCCAGTGGCCGATTGCTTTGGCGTAATCACGGGCCTGGTACGCAGCTTGGGCAGCCATCATGAGGGCGTTGGGCTGCTTTGGGTCGATGCTCAGTGCCTTGTTGATGAGCGTGATCGGTTGGCCCTTGAAGTCACCCTGGGCACGCATGGCGAGCAAGTCGGCGTACTGGGTGATGATGCTGACATCAGACGCCAGCAGCGGCCCGGTCTTGGCGAAGGCCTGTACGGCCTCGTCAAGTCTGCCTTGTACCTTGTAAGCGTTGGCCAGGCGCGCCCAGCCAGCGTAATCCTCGGGGTTGTCTTGCAGTCGGGCGGCCAGGCGCTGCACCATCTCGTTAATCATCTCGGGTGTCATCCCGCCTGCGGCAGCGCCCGCAGGTACAGGCGGCAGTTTGGTGGTGTCAGCGGGTGGCATCTTTCCCTGAGCGCGGGCATCGGCAATGTTGCCGCGCATTTGCTGCGCGTCGGATGACGCCGGGTCAAGCAGCCTCAGAAGTTGTTCCCAGCTTTTGACAGCATTCACATAGTCAGCACGTTGGTAAGCGCTGATGCCCAGCATCATCAGACCGCCAGGGTGATCCGGGCTGACCTTCAGCGCCTGCTCGATTAAGGTCGTGGGCTTGCCGTCGAGTCTGTTGCCTTGCAGTCCGCCTAATACAGCGGCGTAGTCCAACAGTGCATCGGGTAAGGTGTCGGTGTAGCTGCCCGCTTTCTCAAAGGCATTGCGCGCGTCTTCCAGACGACCCATCGCGCGATATGATCTAGCCAGCATGGTCCAACCTTGCAGGTCGGTCGGATTGGCGTTTTGGCGCTGCGCCAGTTTGTCAACCATATCCCGCAGTTCCTGCTCACCGAGTTCTTGGCTTCGGACCGGGTCGACCAGTGCTGGGTTACCAATTTGCAGGTACAGGCCGACGGTCAGCAGAGGCGTTGCCAGTGCGACGATGATCGCGGTTGAGCGGGGTGACAGCCAGCGTTTACCTTCTTTGGTTGTTGCGATAGGCGTGCTTTGCGTGTCGTCCAACAGCCTGAGCTGGAGTTCGTCGCGCGTGGCTTCAAAGTCCTCCTGGTTGATCACACCACGTGCCAGATCGGCCTCCAGGGCGTGCAGCTGATCACGGTGGATGGCAGCGTTTAGACCTTCACTCGAAACACTGCCTTGGTTGCGTGATCGCAGTAGCGGAAACAGCAGCCACGTCAACACCAGCAGCGTCAACAGCGCTGCAATACCGATAAATACATTCATTTTTTTGAATCAGTCTCTTGAAGAAGGGCTTGCGCCTTGGCGCGCTGCTGCGGATTAAGCAAGGGCGGCTCTTTCTGCTGCTGGTTGCGTCGGATGGTGCTGATCAACAGCCATAAAGCGCCCAATAGCAACACCAGCGGTCCAAACCAGAGAAGCCAGGTGGTGGGTTTGACCGGCGGGCGATACAAGATGAAGTCGCCGTAACGACTGACGAGAAAGTCCTTGATTTCAGCGTCAGTCTTGCCGTCCTTGATCAGATTGCGCACCTCGCGGCGTAAGTCCATCGCCAGGTCAGCGCGGGATCCGGCCAGCGATTCATTCTGACAAACCAGGCAGCGCAGTTCTTCCGCAATGACGATCAACCGTTGTTCCACCACCGGGTCTTCAGCCAATGGGGCGGCCTCATCAGCGTGACACGCCAGCGCCATCTGCAGCGCCAGAAAAAGTGCGAGCAAGATTTTCATTTTTGCAATTCCTTCACCAGGGGCAACAGTTTGTTGTTGATGTCGCCTTCGGTGAAGGGGCCAATTTGTTTGAAGCGAATAATGCCAGCTTTGTCGATCAGAAAGCTCTCAGGCACCCCATAGACGCCAAAGTCCATACCGATGCGGCCGTCGCGGTCAGCCATGGAAACATCGTAGGGGTTACCATATCGCGCAAGCCATTGCATGCCCAACTCATCCTTGTCTTTGTAATCCAGACCGATGATGGGCAAAATTTTGGCCTTGGCGAGTTCCATCATCAGCGGGTGCTCCTGGCGGCAAGCCACACACCATGAAGCCCAGGTGTTGAGGAGCCAGACTTTCCCCAGCATGTCTTTGTTGGTGAACTGCATGCCACCACCGTTGAGCACCGGTGCGGTGAACACCGGGGCGGGCTTGCCAATCAATGGCGACGGGATTTCGCTGGGGTCACGGGTCAGACCGATGGCCAGGAAGATGACCAGAACGACAAAGACAATCAGCGGGATCAGCGTTTTCTTCATGTCGACAAAGAGGGGTCAGGCTGCAAACCGGCAGGTTTGGCACCGGTGTCTATGGTGTCCAGACTGGCGCGCTGGGTCAGTTTTTTGCGGTAGCGTCGGTCTAGCGCGGCCATGCCGCCACCAAGCGACATGATCAGACAACCAAACCAGATCCAGGTCACAAAGGGCTTGTGATACACCCGCATCGCCCAGGCTGGTGTGGCGCTGTCTTCAAGTTTTTCACCCAGTGACACGTACACGTCGCGGGTGAGACTGCTGTCAATGGCGGCTTCGGTCATTGGCATGGTGGAAGAAAAGTAAGTCCGCTTTTCTGGGTGCAGTGTTGTCAATAGCTTGTCGCCTTGCAGCAATTCAACCGTGCCAACATCAGCCTTGTAGTTGGGGCCGGTTATTTCCCCGATCCCGGTGAGTTTGAAGGTGTAGCCACCAACCATGACCGTGTCGCCCATAGACATGCGCACGTCTTTTTCAGTCTCGTAGCCTTTAACCATGGTGACGCCGATGACGGTCACGGCAATACCGATGTGGGCCACGTGCATGCCCCAAAAAGACAGTGGGGTGGACTGACCAGAGCGGGTGTTTTTGGCATGACGATAAATGCCCACCACCGAAGCCAGAATGATCCACACCGCCAGCGTCAAGCCCATGGCAACCAGGGGTGACCAGCTGCCTGCCAATAGTGGCAGGCTACAACCCGCTAGTACCGACACAATGGCAATTGGGCGCAGTCGCTTGGCGATCTCAGACACGCTGTCGTTTTTCCAGCGGGCGTATGAGCCGATGACCATGAAAACCAGGACCGGCACCATGATGGGCCCAAACACGGCGTTGAAGTAGGGTGGACCGACCGACAACTTGCCCATGTTGAGCGCATCCACAATCAGCGGGTAGATCGTGCCAAGCAAGACGCTGGCAGCGGCGGTGGTCAGCAACACGTTGTTGACCAGCAAAAAGGTTTCCCGCGAGACCAATGAGAAGCTGCCGCCCACCTGCACTTTGCCTGCGCGCAATGCAAAAAGGATCAGCGAGCCCCCCACCACCGCCGCCAGAAAGCCCAGAATGAACACGCCCCGGCTGGGATCGGAGGCAAAGGCGTGGACCGAGGTCAGCACACCCGAGCGCACCAGGAAGGTGCCCAATAGGCTCAGCGAGAACGCGCTGATTGCCAAAATGATCGTCCAGTTTCTGAACAGGCCACGCTTTTCAGTCACCGCCAGCGAATGGATCAGCGCGGTGGATACCAGCCAGGGCAAGAGGGACGCGTTTTCAACCGGGTCCCAGAACCACCAGCCGCCCCAGCCTAATTCGTAATACGCCCACCAAGAGCCCAGGGCAATGCCCAGTGTCAGAAAGATCCAAGCTGCGGTGGCCCAGGGCCGCGACCAGCGCGCCCAGGCAGCGTCTAGCCGACCATTGAGCAGTGCAGCAATGGCAAAAGCAAATGGCACAGCCATACCTACGTAGCCCATGTACAACAAGGGCGGGTGAAACACCAGCCCCGGGTCTTGCAGCATCGGGTTCAGGTCACGACCATCGACGGGGATGTCGGCTAGTCGGGCAAATGGGTTGGAGGTGAGCAGCATGAACAGCATAAAGCCCACCGATACCAGGCCCAGCACACCCAACACGCGCGAGACCATCACATCTGGCAATTGGCGGGAAAAGATGGAGACCGCCATCATCCAACTGCTGAGCATCAACATCCAAAGCAGTAGCGAACCCTCATGACCACCCCAGACGCCGGAGATCTTGTACAGGTCAGGCAGTTTGGAGTTGGAATGGTGCGCCACGTACTGCACCGAAAAATCGCTGGTGTAAAAGGCGTAGGTCAAGCAACCAAACGAAAAAGCGGTGAGCCCCCACAAGGCCTGCGTACTCGGGCGGGCGTACGCCATCCAGTCGGCACGGTTCTGGTAAGCGCCCACCAGTGGTAGAACCCCCAGGCTTGCCGCGACCAGCAAGGCAAGAATCAGTGAAAAATGACCAAGTTCAGGAATCATGGTGTGTTGCCAGATAAAGGTGGGGGCGGGGCGGGTTACTTCAGGCTTTTGGTCGCATTGGCAATCTGCGCCTGGTCCATCGCATGCTGGGCCTCGGGTGGCATGTAGTTTTCATCGTGCTTGGCCAGCACTTCAGACGCGGCAAAGTGGCCAGAGCTGTCAAGCTTGCCTTGCGCTACCACGCCTTTGCCTTCTTTGAAAAGGTCGGGCAAGATGCCGGTGTACGACACTTTGACCTCCTTGGCGGTGTCGGTCACCACAAAGTTTGACGTCAGGTTGACACGTTGCAAACTGCCCTCCTTGACCATGCCGCCGACGCGGAAAGTGCGGTCTTTGGGCGCCTCTCCCAATTCAATCTGGCTGGGCGTAAAAAAGAACACCAGATTGCTCTCAAACGCGTTGAGCACAAAATAAGCCGACAAACCGACAGCTGCGAGACCGCCAACAATGATGGCTGCGCGTTTTTGACGTGGTTTCATGATGTTGAAGACGAGTTGATGTCGTCTTGAGAGTTGGTTTCGTTCAAAAGGTTTCGTAAAAGCGAGCGACGCTTCGCCCGAACCTGCCAGATCTCAGCGATCACCACCAGCGCGGTGATGCCAAAGCTACCCCAGACGTAGAAGCCGTAGCCACCCATCTGCCAAAATTCTGCCCAGCTATGCCACTGCATGTTTCACCCATTCCGTATGACGTTCCCGGTCCAAAATGATGTTGCGCACCCGCACCAGTGCGATCGCAATGGCGTACATCCAGAAGGCCACCACCATGATCAGCATGCCGGTGAGCATGGTGCTTGCCATCGAACTGCCCTTGAGCGACACCGACGCACCCTGGTGCAGCGTGTTCCACCATTTGACCGAAAAGTAAATGATCGGCACGTTCACCGCACCCACCAGGGCCAGTACGGCACTTGCGCGGTCAGCGCGGCGTGGGTCGTCAATGCTGGCGTGCAGCGCCATGAAGCCGAGGTACAGAAACAGCAGGATCAGCGTAGAAGTCAGGCGTGCATCCCACACCCACCAGGCCCCCCACATTGGCTTGCCCCATAGCGCACCGGTGACCAGTGACAAAAATGCAAACAGTGCACCGGTAGGCGCAAGCGCCGAGGCCATCATGCCCGACAGGCGTGTGTTGAACGCCAGGCCGAGCCCAGCCCAGGCGGCCATGACCAGATAGATCAGCATTGACATCTGCGAGGCGGGTACATGGACAAAGATGATGCGGTAACCTTGACCCTGCTGCGCGTCGACTGGTGCCACAAAGAAAGAAATCCACAGCCCAACCAGCAGCAGAACAGTGGCCAAGGCGGCAAACCAGGGCCACATTTTTCCGGCCAAAAAGTAGAAGCTTTGCGGTGAAGCAAACTTGAACCAGCGAGTCACAGGTGTATTCATTCCAGAGAAATCCTCAGGGCGGCGGCTGTCGCTATCGGCGAAAAAAACAAGGAGAGTACCAGCAGGGCAGACAGGAGGGAGAGATGCCCGCCAAAGCCCAGGCCGGCAGCGTCGGCTTCAACCGCACCGGCACCGAAAATGAGCACCGGAATATAGAGCGGCAGGATCAATAAGGAAAGTAAAACCCCTGCGCCGCGGACGCCCAATGTCAGCGCGGCACCAATGCTGCCAATCAAACTCAGCGTCGGTGTACCCAGCAGCAAGGACAGCATCAGGATACCCAGCGCCCGGCCGTCCAAACCAAATTGCAAACCCAACACCGGCGCCATCAGCACCAGCGGCACACCCGACAGTAGAAAATGCGCCAGCGCCTTCGCCAGCACCAAAAGGCCCAGCGGGGTAGGTGACAGCACCATTTGTTCCAGCGAGCCATCAGCGTAGTCCGTGGCAAACATGCGCTGCAGCGACAGCATGGCAGCCAGCAGGGCGCTTACCCACAACACGCCTGGCGCCATGCGCAGCAACAGGCTGGACTCGGCGCCCACCCCAAGTGGAAACAGGCTGGCAATCACCATGAAAAACACCAGTGGGGTCAGTACCTCGCCTTTTTGCCGCAGGCCCAGGGCGATTTCGCGCTTGATCACCGCCAGCATGACCGCGCCTGCGCCGAGTGTCGTTGTCATGGTGCTTTTAGTTCCAGCAGTTGTGCCGGGTGCGCGCCCACTGGCACGCGCTGGTGGCTGGTAAGCACGGCCAAACCACCCTTGTCCAGGTGTGCGGCGATCAGGTCTGAGAGCATCTGAATGCCCGCTTCATCCATGGCCACATAAGGCTCGTCAAGCACCCAAAGCCGAGCCGGGCTCAATGCCAGCCGTGACAAAGCAACGCGACGTTTTTGGCCCTGGGACAAGTGGCGCACCAGTTGCTGCGAGCGCCCGCGCAGGCCAAACCGCTCCAGCACGGACCTGGCTTTTTGCTCGGCCAGTGCCACGCCACCCAGTGCCGAGGTAAACATCAGGTTTTCCTGCACCGACATCGATTCCTGCAGCGCATTGAGGTGCCCCAGGTAGCACAGGTCTTGCCGATAGCTGTCGTGCTGTGACGCAATCGGAACGCCGTTCCAAAGAATCTCGCCAGACTCCACCAGGGCCAGCCCGCACAGCATGCGCAGCAAGCTGGTCTTGCCTACACCATTGGCACCGGCAACATACAGCCAATGCCCCGCCTGCAGCGTGCAGTCAAGGTCTTTGAAGAGCTGACGCCCACCCCTGGTGCAACCAAGTTTGGACAGTGTCAGTACGGGAGAAATGGTCAAGGTAACGCCAGCAGCAAAAAGAGTGGATTATCCAGCGGACTGGCGCAAGCACGGCGTGCCTTTGGTTACCGCACCCTTTTAACGGGTAATCACCAGCTTTTGGTACAGGCCGCCAAAGTAGGTTTGCTTGTCGATCTGGCTGAAAGAGACAGCAGCGGGCAGCCAGGCGGTAATGTCGTTGTTCCACAAGTCCATGGCATAGGGTTCCAGTGTCGTCAGGATCGGCACCATGATGTAGCGAAACGGGCTGCTCGACACCGGTTTGTGGTAGTCCACAAAGATGATCTTGCCACCCGGCTTGGTGACGCGAAGCGCCTCAGAAATGGTCTTGCGGCGCACGGCTAACGGCATTTCATGCAGCAGAAAAAACACCAATGTGGTGTCTTGGCTGGCATTGGCAAAGGCCATGCGCGAAGCGTCTTGTTGCAAGATGCTGACCTGACTTTTGTCGTTCAATTTTTTGTGCAGGTTCTTGATTTGCACCGGGGCCACGTCGATCACGCTGAGGCGGGCCTGTGGGTCAAGGCGGCGCACGATGTGTTCTGTCAGGTTGCCATAGACGCAAGCCACCTGCAGCACCTGGCCATGAATCACCTCACCCATGTCCTGCAGCGCCAGATCACGTAGACGCGAAAAATTGCCCCACAAGATCAGGTTCACCAGCCACTGGCGCTCAAACACGCGCACCGCGTTGGGGTGGGTGTAGGCCCACCAATAGGTTTTTTCCAGGTACTCTGGTACCACAACGGGGGCGTGGGGAGCAGTGGCGACGCCAGTCAAGGAGGGGTCAAGTTGGCGGAGATTGGATTTTTCGAGAAGCATGAACAGACCTTGAGTCAGGGATGGTGTGATGGCAAGACGGCTTATTTGACCCAACCTTCAGCGCGTAACGCCGCCTGTACCGCCGGGCGTGCCGCAACGCGAGCAGCCAAGGCGCTCAGGTTGGGCAGACCAGTCGTTTCCACACCCACATGCTTGCCCCAACTTTGCACTACAAAAAGGTAGGCGTCAGCCACTGTGAAGGTGTCGCCCATCAGGAAGTGATGGCCGGCGAGCTCACCGTCGACCCAAAGTAGGCGGCCCAACAGGCGGGCTTTGGCCAGTGCCTTGGCCTCATCGGGCATACCGGGCACGAACAGGGGTGAGAAGCCCTTGTGCAGTTCGGTGGCTATAAAGTTGAGCCATTCCTGCAATTTGTAACGCTCAAAGGTACCGTTAGCCGGGGCCAGCGCGAGCTGTGGCACCTGATCAGCCACATATTGCAGGATCACGGCGACCTCGTGTAGCTGCCGGCCATCACCGAGTACCAGCAGCGGCACGTAGCCGAGCGGGTTGATGGTGTAGTAGTCAGTGCCGTCGGCGAGCTTGTGAGTTTTGGTGGGCGCTGCGATAGCCTCAAAGTCCAGTCCTGATTCTTTCAGGGCGATGTGGGTAGATAGAGAGCAGGCACCAGCCGAATAATAAAGTTTCACGCGAGTCTTTCAGGGGGTGCCAGCATCGGTGGGGCAAGGTTGTAGACAAAGGATTGGTCAATGCTAACCCGCATCAACTGGTCGTGCTCTTGGCTTGCTCTGAGGCCCCCACACCTCAAAGGTGATTGATGGCTATATCAAAAATATAGCTGCTCGCGCTTATACCATAAGGGCTAGAGGCCAATTTAACAATGCAAAACTTTGGCGATTGGATTGTGCCGCAAGCGGAAGGCGTCGGGCATTTTTGAGCCTAACAATGGACGCAAATACATGCGAAATGCATCGGTCACGTCGGTGCCACTTTCGGTGATGAACTCGTCTTCCATCGTGCGGGTTTTGCCGGCCACCGTGCTCAGGGGCAGCAACTCGTAGTCGACCGAATAGAAGCCAGTGCGCTTGATGGCCACCGAGCCGTCCCGGTCGCCCCACATGGCGAACTGCACGGCCTTTTCACCCACTTCACGGGCTTCGCGCTGGTCCACATCCGAGACGCAGCCGATGAACGAGCGCTGCATGTAGCCAAAAGTGTCACTGCGCACGCGCTTGATGTTGAGCTTGGTCTTGATCTCTTGGCACAGCAGATCGCCCAGGGCGCCGTTGCCAGACAACTGCACATTGCCGTGCGCGTCATGCTCCATTTCTTTGGCCAGGAGTGCTGCGATAGGTCTGCCGGACGCATCGTGGATGCCCTCTGACACCGCGATCACACAACGGCCATAACGCTCGTAGGTGGCTTTCACATCGGCCAGAAACTTCTCCAGCACAAAGGTGCGTTCCGGGAGGTAAATCAGGTGCGGGCCGTCGTCAGGGAATTTTTTGCCCAGGGCGGAGGCGGCTGTCAGGAAACCGGCATGGCGCCCCATGACCACACCCACATACACGCCGGGCAAGGCGGCGTTGTCCAGATTGGCGCCGGCAAACGCCAGCGCGACAAAGCGCGCTGCTGATGGAAAACCGGGTGTGTGGTCGCTGCCGACCAGATCGTTGTCAATGGTTTTGGGGATGTGGACGGTGCGCAGAGGGTAGTTGGCGGCCTGCGCTTCTTCGCTGACGATGCGCACCGTGTCTGAAGAGTCGTTGCCACCAATGTAGAAAAAGTGGCCTATCTTGTGCGCTTGCAGCACCTTGAAAATCTCGTGGCAATAGGCTGCATCCGGCTTGTCGCGGGTGGAGCCCAGCGCGCTTGACGGCGTGTTGGCCACCAGCTCCAGGTTGTGGCTAGTCTCCTGGGTGAGGTCGACAAAGTTTTCGTCGATGATGCCGCGCACGCCGTGCCGCGCGCCATAGATGTGGCCGATATGGCCAAAGCGCCGTGCTTCTAGGGCCACGCCCACCAGCGACTGGTTGATGACGGCGGTGGGGCCGCCGCCCTGGGCGACGAGAATTTTTCCGGGTGCCATGGTTTTGTCCTCTTTCAAAAGGGGTTGGAACGGAAATTGTCAACGCCCATTGTGCCCCTGAACCTGTCAGGTTTTGGCTGAGCACAAGCCAGGCTGGGCGTAGTTTTTGGCGCCGTCGGTAAAATCGCCTTTCCCGCCGCTTCGATGGAATCACCATGCTTTACCCTCAACACTTTGACGTGATCGTCGTCGGTGGCGGCCATGCCGGCACCGAGGCGGCGTTGGCCGCTTCCCGGATGGGCTGCAAGACGCTGCTGCTGACGCACAACATTGAGACGCTGGGCCAAATGAGCTGCAACCCGTCAATTGGCGGCATTGGCAAGGGCCACCTGGTGAAAGAGGTGGATGCACTGGGTGGCGCCATGGCGGGAGCCACCGACGAGAGCGGCGTGCAGTTTCGCATTCTCAATTCTTCCAAGGGCCCCGCGGTGCGCGCGACCCGCGCTCAGGCCGACCGCATTTTGTACAAGGCCGCCATCCGACAGCGCCTGGAGAACCAGCCCAACCTGTGGCTGTTTCAGCAGGCAGTGGATGACCTGATGGTGGAAGGCGACCGGGTGGTGGGGGCGGTGACGCAAGTCGGTATCGAGTTTCGTGCCAGCACGGTGGTGCTGACCGCAGGCACTTTTCTGGACGGCAAGATCCATGTCGGCTTGAGCAACTACGCAGCGGGCCGCGCCGGTGACCCGCCTGCGGTGTCATTGAGTGCGCGCCTGAAAGAACTCAAGCTGCCGCAAGGCCGCCTGAAGACCGGCACACCGCCACGCATTGACGGGCGTAGCATTGATTTCAGGCAATGCACGGAGCAGCCTGGCGATGGCATGCCGGGTGGCATGAGCCCGGTGATGCCGGTGTTCAGTTTTCGGGGGCACCCCAAGCAACACCCTGCGCAGATGCCGTGCTGGATCACCCACACCAACGAACGCACCCACGACATCATCCGCAGCGGCTTTGATCGCAGCCCGATGTTCACCGGCAAGATTGGCGGCATTGGGCCGCGCTATTGCCCCAGCGTTGAGGACAAGATCAATCGCTTTGCCGACAAGACCAGTCACCAGATTTTTCTGGAGCCCGAGGGCCTGACGACCCACGAGTATTACCCCAACGGCATCAGCACCAGTCTGCCGTTTGACATTCAGTACGCACTGGTGCGTAGCATGCCAGGGTTGGAAAACGCGCACATACTGCGGCCCGGCTACGCCATTGAGTACGACTACTTTGACCCGACCCAGCTCAAGAGCACGTTTGAGACGAAGGTGATTGGCGGGCTGTTTTTTGCCGGCCAGATCAACGGCACCACCGGTTATGAAGAGGCCGCAGCGCAAGGCTTGTTTGCAGCCATCAATGCCGCCCTGCAGGTGCGCGCCATGGGCGGCGGCGTTGCTGCGGCCAGCGCGGCGGGCAGCGTGAGTTACGGTGGCGACAGCTGGCTTCCGGGACGTGATCAGGCCTACTTGGGCGTGATGGTGGACGACCTGATCACCAAAGGCGTGAGCGAGCCTTACCGCATGTTCACCAGCCGTGCCGAGTTCCGGCTGCAATTGCGCGAAGACAATGCCGACGCGCGTCTGACCGAAGTGGGGCGCCAGTTGGGTTTGGTCGATGACATCCGCTGGGCAGCTTTTTGCCGCAAACGCGATGCTGTTTCACGTGAAACAGAGCGCCTGCGCAGTATCTGGGTCAGCCCGAAAAACTTGGCGGCTGCCGAGTCTGAGCGCGTTTTGGGCAAGGCGCTGGAGCATGAATACAACCTGGCCGACCTGCTGCGACGCCCTGGCGTGACTTACCCTGGGTTGATGTCGCTGGAAGGTGGCAAGTATGCGGTACCAGAACTCTTGGTAAATGTTTCACGTGAAACAGACGACGCCTGGTCGGCGCCGGACCGTTTTGTAGCCGAGGTGGTTGAGCAAGTTGAAATTGACGCAACTTACTCGGGCTACATCGAGCGGCAACACGCCGAGATAGAGCGCACCGCGTACTACGAGCATTTGAAGTTGCCTCAAGACCTGGATTATTTGCAAGTGACTGCGCTGAGTTTTGAGGCGCGCCACACATTAAATAAACATCGTCCGGAAACCTTGGGACTGGCCTCCAGAATATCGGGAATCACCCCGGCTAGCGTGTCGCTGCTGTTGGTGTATCTGAAGAAAAGCGGTTCTCGCGGCTTGACCACGCAGACAATGCTGGATGTTTGAATGTGGCTGGTGCCGAGGTTTTGTTATTCGAGTCAACGACTTGACTCGACGACGTCGCGCAGAATAGGGGCATTGTCATGAAGCGTAAGCTAAAAATGTTAAATTAAATACGCATATAAAATTGGATTATACTAATTCCATTTATAATCTATTCTCCAATATAACTGGAGTTTCAATTGGCAAAGAAGGTGACGTTAACTTTACTCCCGCAAGAGCGATTCCAGCTGCAACATATTATTGATCGTGGTTCAAACTGGCGTGAGCGTGAACGCGCCAAAACATTGATTCTCTTTGATGATGGACTATCCATGAAAGTGATTGCTGAAACTGTTGGCATAGATATTCGCACAGTCGGCTTGACGCGTATGGATTGGCTCAAGCGTGGTTTTGAGTCGCTGGTTGATGCACCTCGCAGTGGCGCGCCAAGGAAGATCACCCCAGAGCAACTTGAAAGGCTCTTGGACGCGGCTGAGAAGGAGCCATTGACAGCCAAGGCGCTGTTGGCCAAGCACGTCGACGCCGGCGGCACTTTGGTGCATCTGAACACACTGACCCAGGCATTGAAGAAGGCCCAATTTGTTTGGAAACGCACACGTTCATCACTCAAAAAAAAAGAGACGAAGCCGCTTTCAGATCTGCCCAAGTAGAGATCGCTGGACTGCGTTCGCAAGCCGCTGCGGGTGAGATGGTGTTGGCCTACTGTGACGAGGCAGGATTCTCGCAAGTACACCCCAATCGCAGCGCTTGGACACCCAAAGGAAGTCGTCATTTGAGTGAGGCCAAACGCGGAAAACGGCTCAACGTGCTGGCTGCCATGCTGTCCACCGGGGAACTATTCAGCGCCAAAATTTGGCAATCTACAACGGCAGAAATATTTGCTGGATTCATTGGCTTGCTCAAGGAACACGTTGGGAAGAAAATAACCGTCATCATTGACAATGCATCAGTTCACAAAGCGAAGGCGACCAAGCCAATCATGGCTTTGCTGGAAAACAAGGTGTGACACTTTATTTTCTCCCTCCGTATAGTCCGGAGCTTAATCGTATTGAAAAGCTTTGGCACCTGATGAAATACACCTGGGTGTCCGCCAAGTGTCGCGACAGCGAAACCTTGGAGGCTGATGTTGGTGACATACTTGACAACTTTGGGTCCAAATATGAATTTAACTTTTGACGTATTTAACTTAATATTAATAGCTTATCTGGTTATTGCTTGCCGTGCTGCTGGTTTTGTTACTGATTCCGCTGTGGATCAAAAAAGGCATGGATGAGCGTGCAGTGCTGTCCGCCAAGGTTGAGCTGCAACACATCAGCTCGCCACCACCCGCGCCGCCAGTGACGCCAGCGCCAGCAGCACAGGCCGTTCGACCGATTGGCTTTGGCTTGACATTTGCCCTGGTCCCCTCTGACGGCAAGCAGCCGCCAGACACCGTAGGCCTGAATTGCCACGGTGAACCCAGGCAGTTAGACCGGCCGCACCAAGCTTCTTGTAACCCTTACCGAGGCGACACAAGTTGCCGCACTGTGCTGCCGGTGTTATGTATCAAAACCACGGGCGCAGCCAAGCCCGAAGGTGTGGTAGACGGCGTTTATCAGGGCTGGGTATCAGGCAGCTTGGCGGCGACCGAACCAGTGATGGGCGCAGTGCTGGAGTCGCTTGACGTTGCCACGGCGCGCTGCGCTGCAGAATTCGGGCCAGGTTGGAGGATGGCCGAGTTCCATGGCGGCCAAGGCGGCTGGGGACTCCAGGGTGATAAAGGGTCAGACTTCAGTTCCAACACCCGCTTCTGGGTGCATATCAACGATCAACCCGGCAACTGCTGGGACAGCGAACCATGAAACTTTTGTTTCCCGTGAAACCGGTCCATGCCCTTCAACGGCGTGGTACGCAGTGGCTTTTCGTCAGCTGCTGGGCGGGGCTGCTGGCGGGGCAGAGCGTGTGGGCGGATGTGCACAAGTGCACCACGCCAGATGGCCGAGTGATCTTCAGTGACCAGCCATGCACTGTCGGCCAGGTAGCTGGCAAGACCCGGTTTGGCGCGGCCAGCCCCGCAGCCACCACCACGGTCGAACCACCGCCACCAGCCGGCAAGGATGCGAGTGCGATGGAAAGGGAAGCCATGCGGACCCGGATGCGTGCCGCGTTTACCCCAGAATGCCGTGCCTTGAGTGACCGCATCACACGCTATGTAAAACAAGCCTCCGATCAGACGCCTGACGCGGTGGTCATCGAGGACATGGCACGCTTTGAAGAGAAGTGTGCCGTCCAGACCAGTGGCATCACCCAGGCCGAAATGGATCGAAAAGCGGCCGAGCGCAAGGTTCAGGAGGTGCAACTGGCTTGCCAGGAAAAACGGCGTGTGATCGAGGTGCGCCGCACCATACGCGCCAGCCTGAGCGCACAGGAGCAGCAGGTTTTGAACCAAATCGAAACAGAAGTCGCCCGTGAATGCCGTTGACGAATCTTTTCGGCTGACACTGACGCAGTCTGCCGCCGCCATGGGTGTGTCGCTATCAGAGACGCAAACCTTGGCCTTGCTGGGCTATATGGCGCTGATCCAGAAGTGGAACAAGGTTTACAACTTGACCGCGGTGCGCGACGCATCAGCTATGTTGACCCACCATTTGCTGGACAGCTTGGCTGTGATCGCCCCTTTACGCGAGCAGCTAAGAGCGAAGCAAGTTTTGGGCGAGGATGTGGCGAAGCGTGTCCGGTTGCTGGATGTGGGCTCCGGTGCCGGACTGCCTGGCGTGGTGATTGCCATCATGTGCCCGGGTATTCAGGTGGACTGTGTGGACACCGTGGCCAAAAAAGCATCGTTCATTCAACAGGTGGCGGTCACGCTCAGGCTGCCCAATCTGCGGGGTATCCATGCCCGGGTGGAGAGTTTGACTGACAAATACCAGGTGGTCAGTTCGCGCGCGTTTGCTTCTCTGGTTGATTTCACAAGTTGGTCGGTCAATGCGTTGGCAGAGCAAGGTGTCTGGATGGGCATGAAGGGCAAACACCCGGCTGACGAGATGGCTGCGTTGCCAGCTTCGGTGGCTGTGTTTCACGTGGAACAACTTGATGTGCCGGGGCTGGGGGCTGAGCGCTGTATTGTGTGGATGCGGCCTGCTGTAGAGGGTTGACTGCTTTGTGGTTGCTGTTGTGCGTCGAGTCTGGCCGAGGTCGGGGCTCTGGCGGAATCAGCCGGGTGATGCGCTCTGCTTCGTGTCCCCCGGCCTGCGGCCTCCTCCTTGATCTACGCAGAGCGCACCACCCGACTGATTCTGCAAGCAGTTTTGGTGCGCTGGCAGGGGGTAAGACAGAAGTCAAAAATTGCCTGCGTTGGCTGGATGTGAATCGACGGGACTGAGGATCACAGCGGAAATTCTGCCCCAGATAGCGCTAGGCGCGGTGATTGGGTGATGCGACCGGGCTTCAGGGTGAAAGGCGCGCGTCGACAGTCGCACGCGTACTGATCCCGCCACCTCGCGCGTGATTTCACCCTGAGACCGCATGCGCATCATCCAGTCGTCGGGCCGGGTTTGACATGAAGCGTTTATTTTGAGAGACACCACAGCAGCTTGAACCGCACCCATGGAGTCAGGGTGCATACCATAGTGTGGAATGATGCTGACGCACACACTAACTTTCATGGCACTGATAGCACCCCAGAGGATGAAAATCCTGCCGTCATGACGAGCCAGACGTATCCGGTCGATACCGCACACGGACCTTGAACAGAGCTCCCGTCATCGCGAGGCCGAAGGCCGTGGCGATCCAGGCATTCAGAAGTCCTGGATGGCTTCACTGCGTTGGCAACGACGGCTGTATTTCAGGCTAACAAAGCACGAGGCAGTAAGGATCAGACACCCGATCCAAACCCGGTTTCAACCCCCAACAATTCCAACGTAAACTCACTTCCTCCCAAGTTCAAAGATCCCTATGCTCGGCATCACCGACTACGCCACTTTTGTTGTCACCGTTCTCGTTTTCCTGCTGATACCTGGGCCGGGGTATTTGGCGCTGATCACCTCCACCAGCAAGGGCGGTATCCGGGGTGGGTTGGCCGCTACCTTGGGCGTGATATTGGGTGACCAGGTGCTGATGTGGTCGGCCGTAGCGGGCGTGGCGGCACTGCTCACCGCGTATCCGGATGCCTTTCATGCGGTGCAGTGGCTGGGTGCGGGCTACTTGGCTTGGCTGGGTGGCAAGATGCTGCTGGCCAAACCGGGTGCGGCGCCGGTGCTCAACATCAAGCCACACCACTACCTGAAGCAGGCGCTGATGATCACCCTGCTCAACCCCAAGGCGATTTTGTTTTACATGGCATTTTTCCCGCTGTTCGTCGACCCGGTGCGCCAGCAGGGCTTGGTGACGTATGCCTTCATGGCCGCCACCATTGCGGCGCTGACCTTTTTCTACGGCCTGACTTCAACTCTGTTGACGTATTTTCTGGCGGAGAAGGTTCGCGCTAACCCGTTGATTTCGCAGGTGTTGGAAAAAGTAGCCGGTCTGTTTTTGATCGGTTTTGGTATCAAGCTGGTGGTGTCGCGCTGATCCTGCTGACCTTGTTTCACGTGAAACCTTTACCCCATTCTGTTTTGTTGTTCTCTCAGTGAAGTCGCTCATGGCCAAAATATTCTGCATTGCCAACCAAAAAGGTGGCGTTGGCAAAACCACCACCACCGTTAACTTGGCCGCCGGCCTGGCCAAGGTCGGGCAGCGGGTGCTGATGGTTGACCTGGACCCGCAGGGCAATGCCACTATGGGCTCTGGCATTGACAAGCGCAAGCTCGAACTCAGTGTGTACGACGTGTTGTTGGAATCCGCTTCGGTGCGCGAGGCACGGGTGCAAAGCGCCAAGCTGGTGGACGCCAACTGTGGCTATGACATTTTGGGTGCCAACCGCGAGCTGGCCGGGGCCGAGGTGGAGATGGTCAGCCTGGAGCGCCGCGAAAAGCGTCTGAAAACCGCGCTGGCCGAGGTCGCTGCGGATTACGACTTTGTGTTGATCGACTGCCCGCCGAGTCTGTCGATGCTCACCCTCAACGGCCTGTGTTGCGCGCATGGTGTGATCGTGCCGATGCAATGCGAATACTTTGCGCTGGAAGGGCTGGCCGACCTGGTCAACACCATCAAGCAGGTGCACGCTAATCTGAACAAAGACCTGGCCATCATCGGCCTGCTGCGGGTGATGTTTGACCCGCGCATCACCCTGCAGCAGCAGGTGAGTGAGCAGCTCAAGGCCCGCTTTGGCGACAAGGTGTTTGACACCATGATTCCGCGCAACGTGCGCCTGGCCGAGGCCCCCAGCTACGGCGTGCCCGGCGTAGTGTTTGACCCGTCATCCAAGGGGGCGCAAGCCTTTGTGGCCTTTGCCACCGAGATGGTGGCACGAATCGAAAAAATGTAAGAAAAATTGGCCTCTAGGCCTTATAGGGCATGCGCCAACAGCTATTTATTTTATAGTGTCTACCTCACCCCCCATTCTCATCCTGCCGGGCTGGCAAAATTCTGGCCCGGCGCACTGGCAAAGCCTCTGGCAAGACCAGCTGGGCGGCATCCGCGTTGAGCAGCATGACTGGATGCGCCCGCTGCGCGGTGACTGGATCGCCCGGCTGGAAGACGTGCTGTTGTCGCTGCATGCGCCCGCCGTGCTGGTGGCGCACAGCATGGGTTGCCAACTGGTGGCAGCCTGGGCCGCGCACTCCAAAAACAGCCAGCGCGTTAAGGCCGCGCTGCTGGTGGCACCGGGAGACGCCGAGCGCGAAGAGCTGCGCCCGGTGCTGGGCAGCTGGTCGCCGCTGGTACTGAAACCTTTGCCGTTTCCCAGCACGCTGGTTGCCAGCACCGATGACCCGTATTGCACCCTGGTCCGCGCCACCCAGTTTGCCAACGCCTGGGGTTCGCAGCTGGTGAACATTGGCGCGCGCGGCCATATCAACGCCGACTCTGGCCTGGGCAACTGGCCTGACGGGCGGGCGCTGCTGCAAGAACTGATTCAAATTTAAGGAGGGACACCCACATGGTCACCAAAAAACTCAAAGGCCTGGGCCGCGGTCTGGAGGCCCTGCTAGGCCCCACGGTCGATGAATTGCTGGGGCCAGATGGCTCGCCAGCCAGCGCTGGCAACAGCGGCCAGCCGTCCACCTTACTGCTGAGTGACCTGGTGCCCGGCCAGTACCAGCCGCGCACCCGCATGGACGAAGGCGCACTCTACGAGCTGGCTGAATCCATCAAGGCGCAGGGCATCATGCAGCCGATTCTGGTGCGCCGCCTGGGTGATGCCGACGCCGAACGCAAGCGCAGCCAGCTCACGCCTGATGCGCCCACGGGCGGGGCGGGGCGGCCGCTGTACGAGATCATCGCCGGTGAGCGGCGCTTTCGGGCCGCCAAAATCGCCGGTCTGGACAGCGTCCCGGTGCTGGTGCGCGACGTGCCCGACGCCTCTGCTGCGGCCATGGCGCTCATCGAGAACATGCAGCGCGAAGACCTTAACCCGCTGGAAGAAGCGCAAGGCCTGCAACGCCTGATCAAGGAATTTGGCCTGACGCATGAGACCGCCGCACAAGCCGTGGGTCGAAGCCGTAGCGCTGCCAGCAACCTGCTGCGCCTGTTGAACCTGGCTGAGCCAGTGCAGACCATGTTGATGGCTGGCGACGTCGACATGGGTCACGCGCGTGCGCTTCTGAGCCTGGACAAGGCCATGCAAATCACCGCCGCCAGCCAGATTGCGGCCAAAAAAATGTCGGTTCGTGAGGCCGAGGGCTTGGTCAAAAAGCTCGGTGCTGAGTTTTCGCTGGTGGCCTCCAAGCCCAAAAAAGAGAAATCGCGTGACTTGAAGCGCGTGGAAGAAGAACTGTCGGATTTACTGATGGCTGAAGTGGAAGTGCGCGTCAAAAAACGCGTCAAACGCGCTGGGCGCATGGAAGAAATGGGTGAACTCAGCATTGCCTTTGGCTCGCTGGACGAGCTCAACGGGCTGATTGAGAAGTTGCAAAAAATCTGACGGGTTGCCGTGGATGAGCAAACCTGGCGCGCCTGACTTCTTAGCCTTGCCACGTCACACTCGCCTCAGGGGCGGCTAGCTACGCATGAAGGCACTCATGCGCCTGTGGCCGCTGCCCGCCGTGTTGGTGTGGGCGCTGGCTTGGGGGGTCTTCAGCCTGTTGGTTCGCGGTGGGGTCAACCCGTTGCTGGCGGTCGGTGCCGCTTGTGGGGTAGGCGTGGTAGCCAGCCTGCTGGGAGAAAGCTGGTGGCGCCGGGGCATCATTGCGCTGGGCTTTCCGCTGTTGCTCGCCGCCTCGGGCGCGGTAGCCTTGCCAGCTTGGGCGTGGCTGCTGCCGCTACTGCTGCTGTTGCTGATCTACCCGCTCAATGCGTGGCGTGACGCACCCTTGTTTCCGACTCCGTTTCATGCACTAAAAAGCCTTCCAGCCCAAGCAGCGCTGGCGCCGAGCGCTCTTATTTTGGATGCGGGCTGTGGCCTGGGTGATGGGCTCAACGCCCTGCGTGCTGCTTACCCGCAAGCCCAGTTGCATGGGCTGGAATGGAGCTGGCCGTTGCGTGGTTTGTGTGCATTGCGCTGCCCTTGGGCGCGGGTACGCCAGGGTGACATCTGGCGGGCCGACTGGTCAGCCTATGACATGGTCTACCTGTTTCAGCGGCCCGAGAGCATGCCGCGCGCCGCCGCCAAAGCGCTTGACGAGCTTCGCCCCGGTGCCTGGTTGGTGAGTCTGGAATTTGAAGCAGCTGATTTGCAGTCTCACGCGCGGCTACAGGCGCCTGATGGCCGGCCCGTCTGGCTCTACCAGATGCCGCCTATTCTGTTTCCAAATCAGTTGTGTCTAGGCGCTAAGCCGCAGACAGCGCTCTAGCACGGCAAGGCGAATCAACAACGCCAGGGATGATTTAGAACTGGAATTACTTGACCAGCAGCACCGGCACGTTGGACAAGTGCACCACCTTGGTGGTCACCGAGCCCATCACCAGGCCGATCATGGTGCCAAAGCCATGCGTGCCGATGACGATCAGGCTGCAGCCTTTGCTTTGCGCAAACTGCACCAGGCTCGGCGCCGCTTCCCCCACCATCACATGGCTTGAGGACGACAAGCCGGTTGCGCCCAGCCGCGCTTTGGCAGCGGCTAGGCTCTCCTCGCCGTTGTCGCGGTGAAAGTTTTCCACCGTCTTGCCGTCGATGAAACGCGTCACGTTGGGCGACAGGCCGGGCTGCACATTGACCAAGTAAATATGCGGCGCTTCCTTGCGCGTGGCTGCATCCTGGATGGCGTATTCCAGCGCGCGCAGGCACGGCTTTGAGCCGTCGATGGCGATCAGGCAAGCATTGTTCATCGTCAGTTTCTCCTTAATGTCTCTGATCTGGGGCGGCGGGCAGCTCAACGCCGGCGCGCACCGGGCGGCGGCTGGCCAGCCATTTGCCCAGCAGCACCACCAGCGCCGCGCCGGCCGCTGACAGCAGGTAATGCCACGGCCCCAGACTTTGCACCAAGGCGTCTGGCAGCGCTTTGTCGGTCAGCAGCATGCCCCCGGCGATCCAGCCCAGCAGTGCGGCACCCAGGGTGATGACCACCGGAAACCGGTCCATCAGGGCGAGCACCAGTTTGCTGCCCCAGACCACGATCGGGATCGACACCAGAATGCCGAGCGTCACCAGCACCATTGAGCCATGCGAGGCGCCCGCCACCGCAATCACGTTGTCCAGGCTCATCACCGCGTCGGCCACCACAATGGTTTTGATGGCGGTCATCAGCGTGGTGCCGCCTTCGATGCTGTCGTGACCTTCTTCATCCTCGGGCAACAGCAACTTGACACCAATCCACAGCAGCAGCAGGCCGCCAACAATCTTCAGGTAGGGCACCGCGAGCAGCTGCAGGGCAAAGAAAATCATCACCACCCGCAGCCCGATGGCACCAATCACGCCCCAAAAAATGCCTTTGTTGCGCTGCTCGGGTGGCAGTTTTCGGCAGGCCAGGGCGATCACCACCGCGTTGTCACCGCCAAGCATGATGTCGATGGCGATGATTTGCAGAACGGCAATCCAGAAAAGGGACGAGGTCATGTCAGGCATAGGGTGATTTTAAAGGTGCCGCTATGTCGCATTCACTGCCGGGCCTGCAGCGGCCAGACGGCTCTGCTGAACCACGAAACATATTGAAGAAATACGGCTCTAGCCCAACACTATCAAAGGCCAGAAGCTACACTGTAAATAGCATCCTCAGGCCCGTACCGCTAAAGTCTGCGGCAGGGCCATCATGACGAAAGGCGGTCAGCGTGGGTTTTGATTACATCTTTTTCGACGCTGCGCTGGCCGATGCGCTGCTCAGCTTTGCTGCAGGTTTGGGTGCGCCCGGCCAGCTTCGCCCCGACCCAATGGGCGGCTGGGTGGTGCAGGTGCAGGAAGACCTGAGCGACGCGGTGCAAGACGCCATCGAGGCCGAGTACAACCGCCTGATGCTGCACCAGCGCGACGTGCTGGACGCCGCCGACGGCGCTGATACCAACGATGTGCTGGGCGTGCAGGTCACGCTGCCCGGTGGTGAAGACTGCCTGGTGCGCGTGCCACCTGACCTGGGGCGCAAACTGGTGAACACCTTTAACTTTGAAGAAATCCACCAACTTGTGACCCTGATTGCCGCGCAAGCGGTACGGCCGGTGGACGGCCCTTTGTGCCAAAAGTTATAAGCTAACCATGGGGGTGATCAGTGGTCGCTTGCCCGAATCCCTGCATCAGCTGGCGCGTGACATAGCTGCACAAGACCGCACGTCGTTGAGTCAGTTCATCGCGTCAGCGGTGGCCGAGAAGGTGTCGGCTCTGGCCGCCCTACCATCAATGGCGGCTGCGTTGTTGTTAACGAAAACGCCTGTAGCCCTGGTGCTCGCTGTACCAACAGCTATTAAATGAATGTCAGACTGCAATCTGACGTGCGCTGAGGTGAATGAGCGCTGGGTCTGTCGGCCACCTTGCCGCCAGCTAACTTTTAGCTATGAGACGTGAAAATTTCACCGCAAGCACCGGGCACAATGCACCCGGCTCATAGCTTACGACATCAGACTACTCGAAGCACCAGAGGTGGAGCCAGCCGTTTTGAACTGCTTCAAGTGTCGGCTTACGCCCTGAAATATCGTCTGAGCCAACGCCATGGGGAAGTCGGCTGGCAACTGCTCTTCAACCGCGTCCAGCGCTGCGTCCAAGCGGTGTGTCATGTCAAGCATCGCCTCCCAGGCTCCTTCCACGGCGCTTCGCTTGGCCAGCGCTTCCCAGTGGCGATATTGAATTTCTGACAACTTGTAATGTGCTGTCTTGCCACGCACGGCCATCGCCAACTTTGTTTTCTTGTACGGCAGGGCGTGTGGCCCAGTGCCCATCAGCGGCCATGCTGAGAGCACATCGTAAAAGGGCGTCATCCGGTAGCGACCGCCGGGCAGTACAAATACGGAAAAGTTCTTGGCATGCCCGTCGATGGCGGCCAGATACCAAAACAACAGCTGGGCGCACAAAAAATTGCGCCCATCTTCATGAAAAGCCTCTCCCCCTTTAAGCACCTCCAGGCATGCCTCGATACTGGGCCCGCCCTTTTGCTCGTACTTTTGGTCGCTGGAAACACCTTTTGCTTGGCAAAAGTCTTCCTGGGGTAATCGGGCAATCCAACCTTCTGGGCACAAGCTTCGGTCAAAGCGTTTGACCAACAGCACCCGCCGCTCGCCAAAGTCCTGAATCTGACTCTCAGCCATCGGCAAACCAAGTGCTCGCACAATTTGGCTGCAAAGCCACTCGTTCTCCACAGACAGCCGCAGGTCCAGGTTGCGCCCCTGGGTTATATTGATGGGTGGCTTGAGTATGTGGGTGGTGGGCGTGGCGCCCAGCGGTCGAGCCCATTGGCCGCGCACCAGAAGCAGTGCCGTTTTTTCTTGCGCCCCAGCAATCGACAGGCGGAAATCTTCTTCATCGTCCTGAGCCCCCACGCTGGCAGGGGCACCCAAGGTGCTGAGATGCTTGGCAATCTGCTCGCTCGAGAGGGCTTCAAACCTGATCTGGTCAAAGCCTTCCGGGCTAGCCCCGAGTGGCAGCAACTGCACCGCGCCCACGCAGTCACGGCCGACCGCTTGCAACAGCTTAAACGCGCTCATGCCTTTGGTCTGGAAGCGGGTGCTGATGCGCTTGCGAATGCTCTCACTGTCTGGCAGCAAGTTGTCAAAATAGTTGCGTACCGCGTCGCCATCCAGCCGGTTGTCTGCGGTAAAAGGCAGCGACAAGGAAAGCGGTCGGCTGCGCGCAGACGCCCGCCAAGAGGGCGCATAGTCCAGCCTGTGATTGCCGGTGCGCCCGACGCTCCAAGTGCCAACTAATTCACCGTTCATCCAGATTGAAAGTGCGCTGATCACCACTCTCCTTTAGGGCCGGTGTTGGACGTGTTGGACACTTGAGATGGGGCGCCGACCGGTGCCTGCGTATCGCGTAAGACCAAGTCGACGCCTAAAACCTTCAGCAAGTCCAAAAGCTGCCCCGCACTGACCGCCGCAGGGTTGCGCTCAATTGCCGCGATGCGGGACTGGGACACGCCGAGTTTGCGGGCAAGGTCCGTCTGGCTGAGCTGGCGTACTTTGCGCATGGAGCGCAGCTGAGGCGCGAGCTGGCCCGAAATTGAGACGACATAGTCCATAGCGTAATACCACCTTTAAATGATATTGTCACGTTATCACTTAAAAATAATATTGTCAATAAATCATCTAGAGACAATACTATGTCAGTATGATTTTTACGTGATAAAGCGCAAACTGACGGCTGGCAGGGCGACCCCAGCGTTCGACGCGTCAACCGACTTGAGCCCTTGCGCTGACATGGTCTAAGCGTCCATCAACGCCCGCGCCGCTAACTCATCAGTGACCAGCATAGTGGCGTGCTGGCCCTGGAGTGCCGCGCGCAGGGCTGGCGCTTTGGCGGCACCGCCGGCCACGCAGATGCGCATCGGGATCTTGTCGATCTCGGCCAGTGTCAGGCCAATCATGCGCTCATCCAGGGGCCCGTGAACGGGCTTGCCCGCGCTGTCAAAGTAGCGCCCGGCAATCACCCCTACCGCACCTTGTGTGATGTAGGGCTGCAAATCTTCGGTGACGACCGTGCCGGAGCCAAAAATAGTGCTGTCCTGGTCCAGGTGACCCACGCCAAAGACGATTTTGGTGCAGGTTTGCAGCAATTGGAGCTGGGGAATCAGCGCCGGTTCCTGGTACAGCAGGTCGCGGATCTCGGCGCGCGACACCAGTGCTGGCGCGTGCAGGTTGATGCAGCGCGCGCCAAAGCGGTCGGCAATGTTCGAGGTGCACAGTTCGGGCGAAAACGCGAAGGTGGCCAGCATGCTGCCGGTGATCTGGATCACTGAGAGGCCCGGGATGCGCTGCGGCGAGATGGCTTTGGACAGCGCCAGCACCGTCTGCCCCCAAGACACGCCCAGCATATCGCCCTGTGCCACCACATCAGACAGCAGTTGCGCCCCGGCCTCGCCCAAGCGCACGGCAGCCGGGCGGCGGCCCTGGTCGTCGGGGATCACAATGCAGCGCTGCAGCCCAAACCGTTTGCACAGCTGTTGCGCCAGTCGCATGGCGGTGAAGTGTTCGCTCTCCAGCGTGATCTTCACCACGCCGGTGCGCCGCGCTTCATGCAGGTAGTTGATGACCGAGGCGCGCGACACGCCCAGCACCTCGGCAATGTCGCTTTGGGTCAGCTCGTCTTGGTAATACAGCCAGGCGGCTGACAGCATCGGGTCCAGGCTGGGTGGGTTGGCGCCTGCGGGCTTGGCGGGCTTGGCCAGTTTGGGTGCCTTGAGCGTGCTCATGAAGCGTCCTTTTTTTGATCGGTGGACACGGTGCGAGTTAGTCCGGGAGAATTCCCGTCAACAAATGATGGAAACTACGTACATATGTAAAACCTCAACATTTGTTGAATTTTGCAAACTTATGTTACTTCCTTTTGAGAGCGCTTATGAAGAGTCTATGGAGTGATCAGGACGCCGCCGCCTGCGTGGCCCACTACGGCGCGCAAAACGTGCCGCCCGCGCTGGCGCTGCGCACCTATTCGGCGCGCCTGCTCGGCGCCAACCCCAAGCTGGTGTTGCACGGTGGCGGCAACACCTCGGTCAAATTGAGCATGACCGATGTGCTGGGCGACGCGGTGCCGGTGCTGTGCGTCAAGGGCAGCGGCTGGGACTTGGCCACCATTGAGCCCGCCGGTCACCCGGCCGTGCGGATGGCCAACCTGCACCGCCTGCGCCAGCTTGATCGCCTGTCTGACGAAGACATGGTTAACGCCCTGCGCACCAATCTGCTTGACAACACCGCGCCCACGCCCTCGGTAGAGGCGCTGCTGCACGCCTATGTGCCGCACACCTTCATCGACCACACCCATGCCCTGGCCGCTATTGCCATTGCCGACCAGCCCGACAGCGAGGCGCTGTGCCGCCAGATTTATGGCGACGAGGTGGTGTGGGTGCCGTATGTGATGCCTGGCTTTGAGCTGGCACAGGTGGTGGCGCGCGCGGTAGAGGCGCACCCGCTGGCGTATGGCGTGTTGCTGGCCAAGCATGGCTTGTTCAGCTTTGGTGACACGGCCCAAGCGTCTTACGAGCGCATGATTGATTTTGTAACGCGGGCCGAAGACTTTATTGCCGCGCGCAAGGCTAACCGCACAACCGCGGCCGCTTCTACCACCTCTGACACTGCCTCTGAAGCACTCACTGACTCAGCCTCTTACACAGCCACGCCGGTAACTGCCTGCGTCAACGTCGCCAGCATGGCTGAAGTGGCGCCTTACCTGCGCGCCGCGATGGCCGACCTGGCCCCGGCTGGCAGCCCACAGCACTGGATTTTGGACCTGCGTTGTGATGCGCAAGCCCTCGCATTTGCCAACGGCATCGGCCAGACCGAGGTGGCGCAGCGCGGCGTGGCCACCCCTGACCATGTGATCCGCATGAAAGGCCGCCCGTTGGTGCTGGGCGCGCCGCGGGTGGGCCAGCTGGACGCCTGGGTGACCGACATGCAAGCGCGCATGGCCGACTTTGTGGCCCGCTACCAAGCCTATTTCGAGCGCAACAATACACGCGTGGGCGGCATCAAAAAGATGTTGGACCCGCTGCCGCGCGTCATGCTCATCGCGCAGCTGGGAATGGTCGGCGTGGGCAAAACGGCGGCTGAGGCCAGCGTCAACGCCGATGTGATGGCCTCCTGGATGGCGGTGGTCACCGACGCAGATGCCTGTGGCACCTATGAGCCGGTCAACGAGGCGCATGAGTTCGACATGGAATATTGGTCGCTGGAGCAGGCCAAGCTGGGCAAGAGCACGGCCAAGCCGATGGCGGGGCGGGTGGTGCTGGTCACCGGTGCGGGCAGCGGTATCGGCGCGGCCACCGCACGTGCCTTTGCCGCGCAGGGTGCGGAGTTGGCCATTCTGGATCTGGATGGTGCCGCCGCACAAACGGTGGCGAGCAGTATTGGTCATCTGGCCTTGGCGTTGCCATGCGATGTGACCGATGCCGACTCGCTGCGCTGCGCGTTTGCTGCCGTGGTGCAGCGCTTTGGTGGCGTGGACATCGTGGTCTCTAACGCCGGTGTGGCGCTGTCGGGCGGTATGTTGAACCTGCCTGACGATGTGCTGCGCCAAAGTTTTGAGGTGAACTTCTTTGCCCACCAGCGGGTGGCGCAAGCGGCTGTGGCGATCATGAAGCAGCAGCGTTTGGGCGGTGTGCTGCTGTTCAACGTGTCCAAACAGGCGATCAACCCGGGGCCGGACTTTGGCGCTTACGGCACCTCCAAGGCAGCTTTGCTGGCGCTGATGCGCCAATACGCGCTGGAACACGGCAAGGACGGCATTCGCGTCAACGCGGTGAATGCCGACCGCATCCGCTCAGGCCTTCTCAATGATGAGACCATTGCCAAGCGTGCCAAGGCGCGCGGTTTAAGCGAAGCCGACTACATGGGTGGTAATTTGCTGGGCAAGGAAGTCACCGCACAGGACGTGGCGCAGGCTTTTGTCGTGTCGGCGCAGCTGCCCAAAACCACCGGCAATGTGATCACGGTAGACGGGGGCAATGTGGCGGCCATGTTGCGTTGACTT
This sequence comes from Rhodoferax antarcticus ANT.BR, assembly GCF_001938565.1. Lineage (GTDB taxonomy): Bacteria > Pseudomonadota > Gammaproteobacteria > Burkholderiales > Burkholderiaceae_C > Rhodoferax > Rhodoferax antarcticus. The sequence goes on along the minus strand of NZ_MSYM01000008.1, from coordinate 194,960 downwards.
GACTGGACAGTTTGTAATGCCTGCTTTCTCAGCTTTAACCCGCTGCATGCGTTGGGTGTCTGACGCCGCGAATGTCCCCCGTCTTGGGGCTCTGCCCCAAGCCTCCTCCTTAATTTGGCAAAACCCCAAGTCCACGCTGCGTCAGACACCCAACGCAAGCCGCTAGAAGCTGTTGCGAAAATGCCCTGATGGGGGTGTCGCTTGGGAGGCATTACAGTTAGTATCAAAAGTGCCTCTAGCCCTTTGTACATATGCGCTAAGTGCTATTAAATTGTTGTTTGAAAGTTCATCACCATCATGACCTACCAAGCCTTGACCCCGGATACCTTGGCCAACTACCTGCGCCAGGTGCCTGAGCTGCTGACGCTGCTGGGCGACATGGACGCGCTCGACATTGTGGAGGTCGGCGACGGCAACCTGAATCTGGTGTATTTCGTCGGCAGCCGCACCAACCCCGAGCGCAGTGTGGTGGTGAAGCAGGCGCTGCCCTACCTGCGCCTGGTGGGCGAAGGCTGGCCGCTTACCCGCCACCGCGCTGACCGTGAGGCCCACGCGCTCAAGGTGTTTGGTGCCCGTTGCCCGCAGCATGTGCCCGAGGTGTTGCACTTTGAGAGCGCGCAGTCGCTGATCGCCATGCAGCACTTGCGCGCGCACATCATCTTGCGCAAGGGTTTGATCGACGGCATCACTTACCCGAACCTGGCCGACCATTTGTCCAGCTACATGGCGCAGACGCTGTTTCACGGCTCAGACCTGTACCTGAGTGCGGCGGATAAAAAGCGTGCCGTGGCCGCCACCACCAACACCGAGCTGTGCAAGATCACCGAAGACCTGATCTTCACCTACCCGTTTGAAGACCACGCCACCAATGTTTACAGCCCTTCCCTGCCGCGCGCCGCGCTGCAGCGGCTGCACAACGACCCCGCTGTCAGCGTGGCAGCCGCGCAGATGAAGTGGGTCTTCATGAACCAGGCCGAAAGCCTGCTGCATGGCGACCTGCACACCGGCTCGGTGATGGTGAACCAGACGGACACCTATGTGATCGACCCTGAATTTGCTTTCTATGGCCCGATCGGGTTTGACGTGGGCCTGCTGCTGGCGAACCTGCTCAGCGCCTACCTGTCGCAGGACTGGCACCGCGTGCAGGCCGGGCAAAACGCCGCGCAAAACGCCGCGCAAGACCCCGTGCCCTACCAGGCTTGGCTGCTGGAACAAGTGGCCCAGGTGTGGGATGGCTTTGCGCAAAAGTTCACCGCGCTGTGGGCGGCGCACGACGCCAGCACCGGCACCAGCTTCATGGGCCGTGGCCGCGACGATGCCAGCCTGAGCCTGTTTCGTGAGGCTTTCATGCAGCGCGTCTTCAGCGACAGCCTGGGCTTTGCCGGTTGCGAGCTGGTCCGCCGCACCCTCGGGCTGGCCAAGGTGGCAGAAATTGCCGCCATTCCCGACGCGACAGCACGCGCGCAGATCGAGGTGCGCACGCTGCGCCTAGCCGAGGCCCTGCTGTTGGGCCGTACAGACTTTCAGTGCATCAGCGAGGTCACCGACCTGGCCGAGGAATGCAGGACATTGACCCTATGAAAATTCAAGGCCACCCCTGGCGTACCGTCTGGCTCAATGCCGACGCTCAGGTCGAAGTCATCGACCAGCGCTTTTTACCGCATGAACTCATTACCGCTGTATTGCCGGACGTGGCGAGCTTTGAGCGTGCGATTCGTGAGATGTGGATTCGTGGTGCGCCACTGATTGGCGTGGTGGCCGCTTACGGTCTGGCGGTGGCCATGCGCCACGACAGCAGCGACACAAGCCTGCTGGCGGCCCAGCGCACCCTGCTCGCCACCCGCCCGACGGCGGTGAATTTGCAATGGGGCCTGGCGCGCATGGTGGCCGACCTGCTGCCGCGCCCGCCACAAGACCGCGTGCAAGCTGCGTTTGCGCTGGCCGCCCACATGGCGGACGAAGACGTATCTATGAACCACCAGCTGGGCCTGCATGGGCTGGCGCTGATTCGCGAGGTGGCGCGCCGCAAGCCCGGCCAACGCATCCATATCCTCACCCATTGCAACGCCGGCTGGCTGGCCACGGTGGACTGGGGCACCGCCACCTCGGCCATTTACCAGGCGTACAACGAAGGCATTGGCGTGCATGTGTGGGTGGACGAAACCCGCCCACGCAACCAAGGCGCCTCACTCACCGCCTGGGAACTGGGCCAGCACGGCGTGCCGCATACCTTGATCGTGGACAACGCTGGCGGCCATTTGATGCAGCACGGGCAGGTGGACATGTGCATCGTCGGCACCGACCGCGTCACCGCCCGGGGTGACGTTTGCAACAAGATCGGCACCTACCTGAAGGCACTGGCCGCGCATGACAACAATGTGCCGTTTTACGTGGCCATGCCCTCGCCCACGCTGGACTTGTCGGTGCATGACGGCGTGCGCGAGATCCCGATTGAAGACCGCGCCGGGGAAGAAATTTCGCACATGACGGGTCTGGATGCGCACGGCTACCTCAGCACCGTGCAGATCAGCCCCACCGGCACGCCCACCAACACCAACCCCGGCTTTGATGTGACACCGGCGCGTCTGGTGACCGCGCTGATCACCGACCGTGGCCTATGCGCTGCCACGCCAGCGGCCATTGCGGCGCTGTTTGGGCCGCAACCGCAGCCTCATTTTGCTTCGGCTGATTAAACGTCAAATTGGCCTCTAGCCCTTGATATACAAGCGCGAGTAGCTATTCATTTAGTAATTAAACGCAAGCCTTGGCGCTGGCGCCCTACAGCTCGCCAAAGACCGAGTTTGTTGCGTTGGCCTCGGTCTGGTTCTGGCGCAAACTGCGCAGCTCGGAAAGCAGGTGCTGGCTCAGCAGTTCAACGGCCCCCAAGTCCTGGCGGGCCAAAGCCATCTGCCCTTGGGCTATTTGGTGCGTCAACGCATTGGCGCGCTGATGGATGGCGCTGTGCAGCTCTTGCAGTTGGGAAAAACCAGGTTGGTGTTGAAGCCGATCAACGGTGCTGCCCCGGCGCAACCAATGCCCAAAGCGGCAGTGTTGGCTGTCGGCTGGCAACAAGGCTTTGTCGCCAAGCGTGGCATAAGCCTTGATTTTTTTCATCCAGGCACGGTGTTCCACTTCGGCCAGCAGCATCGGAATGCCAGCCGGTCCGACCTTGCGGCTGCTGGCCCAGCTCGCGGGCAACTGCCATTGCGTCAGCCAAGGCAGCACCTGCGTTGCAGGCATGGGTCGGGCAATGGCATAACCTTGGCCAAATTCGCAGCCAAATTCGATCAGCAGGCAGCCATGCGCCTCGGTCTCCACGCCCTCGGCCACCGCCAGGCGGTCAAAGTTGCGGGCCAGCCCCAGCACACTGTTGACGATGGTGGCGTCTTCCGCATCGTCGAGCATGCCGAGCACAAAACTCTGGTCGATCTTCAGCGTGCGCGCGCCGAGTTGCTTCAGAAAGGTCAGCGACGAATAACCCGTGCCAAAGTCGTCCAGCGCACATGAGAGCCCGAGCTCTTGCAGCTGAGCGATCAGGGCCGACACCTGCGCCGTGTTGCCCAGCGCGCCGGTTTCCAGAATTTCCAGTTCCAGCTGGCTGGCGCTGACCGTGGGCTGGCGGCGCAACTGCAGCTGCAGGCGGTCGGCAAAGTCGGCGTCCAGCAGTTGCATGGCGTCAATATTCACGCTCACCGAGGTTTTCAGACCCTGCGCTTGCCACTGCGCCAGCTGTGCCAGAGCGGTGTCGATCACCCAGTCGCCCAGCGTGATGGCCATCGGATGCTGCTCAACCAAACCGATGAACGCATAGGGTGACAGCAGGCCGCGCTGCGGGTGCTGCCAGCGGATCAATGCCTCAAAACCGATCACCTCGCCGGTGTTCAGCCGCACCTGGGGCTGGTAATACAGCACGAATTCATGGCGCAACAAGCCCTGCCGAATTTCATCGACGCGGGCCAGGCGCTCGCGGGTGATTTCGTCGGTAACAGGGTCGAACTGGTAGCGGCGGTTTTTGCCCGACTGCTTGGCCCGGTACATGGCCTGGTCGGCCTGGCGCAGCAGTTGTTCAGCGTCTACCTTGTCGCCCGGGGCCAGCAGGGCCACGCCAATGCTGGCGGTGACGGACAGCGTCAAGCCGTTCAATGGCAGCGGGTCGGCGATCACCTTGAGCAGTGCCTCCACCCGGGTCACGCTGTCCTCTGGTTGCTGCAACTGGCTCATGATGACGGCAAACTCGTCGCCTCCGATGTGCGCCAGGTATTGGTTCTGACCCATCTCGCCCGCCAGCCGCTGGCTCACCGCCACAATCAGCTGGTGGCCCACTTCCATCCCGTGTATCAGGTTGATGGCCGAAAAATTGTCCAGGTCGATGTAGGCCACTGCCAGATGACGATCTGGCGTGTGCGTTGCCATGGTCTGAGCCAGCACGCCGACAAACCTTTGGCGGTTGGGCAGGCCGGTCAGGGCGTCGTTATGGGTGATGTGGTCGATCAGCTCGCGGTGCGTTTTTTGCTCACTGATGTCGATGCTGATCCCTGACACCAATAGCGGCTGGCCCTGGGCGTCGCGCTGCATCACACGCCCCTGCGTACGGCACCAAACCCAGTGGCCGTCCTGGTGGCGCATGCGCAGTTCCATCGCAAAATTCGGTAGCTCGCCACTGAGGTGGCGCATCATCAGCTGCTTGTGAATCAGCTGGTCATCGGCATGAATCCAGGCGTTGTACTCAGCGTAGGGCACTTCACGCAGTGCCCCAAGAGGGTAGCCAAGCATCTCTGCGGCGCGATCGTTGACGCGAAGCACTTCGGTGGCAGTGTCCCACTCCCAGGTGCCCGCCTGGGCAGCATCAATGGCGTTTTGCAGGCGTGCGCGTTCGGCTTGCAGTGCTTCGGTGGCTTGGCGTTGCTGGGTAATGTCGTGGCCAATGCCCAGCACACCAACCAATTTGCCGCTGGCATCGCGCATCGGCACCTTGGTGGTCTCCAGCAGGGCACGCGTGCCCGTGTCAGCATAGGTGACCCATTCTTCGTTGATCATGGGTCGCAGTGTGGCCACGGCGGCACGGTCGTGGGCAAGAAAGCTTTCGGCCAAGTCGCTGGCCACAAAGTCGTTGTCCGTTTTGCCGACGATGGCGACCTCAGTCGCGCCAAAAAGTCGCTCGAATGCCGGGTTACATGACAGGTAAACACCGTTGACATCCTTTCGCCAGATCAGGTCGGGGATGGTGTCCACCAGGGTGTGCAGATGGGCCTCACTGTTGCGCAGCGCGTTCTCCGCCACCACCTGCTCCGTCACGTCAGCAAAGACGGCCAACACGTTCACTTGCCCACCCAGCTCGATGGAAATGCGCTCTACGTTGGCCAGGAAGATGCTGCCGTCTTTTCGGCGCACGGGCACGGCCAGGGTCTCTTTTCTTTCGCCGGCCATCATGTGCTCAAAATCCGCTTGCACGCTTGGCCAGGCCTCTGGCGGGTGAATGTCCATCGGGCCCATGTCCAGGAGTTCGTCCAGGCTGTAGCCCAGCATCCGGCAGAACCAGGGGTTGGCAAACGTGAAGCGGGAGGTGATGATGTCGGCTGCCACCAGGCCAGCGGGCACGTTGTCGATGATGGTGCGCAGCGTGTTTTCCAAAGGCGAGGCATTGACCGAGCGTTCGCCACGCGCTTCTTCGTTCAGGAAAAGCCAGCGCTTCTGATCTCTGAGCAAGACCTGTTCGGCGCGCAGGCGGGCAAGCTTTTCGTGCATCAGCTCCAGCGCCTGGGCCGACACCGTCTGGTACATGGCCAGCAGGGCTTGGATCAGGGTGGCGGTAGCGCCGCGCATTTGGTCGTCGGCGCTTTGGTGGGCAGCGTCCAAGCTAAGGCCATCGGCCAGGCTTTTGACGGCCAGTGCCATGCGTTTGTCGCTCTCAAGAATATGGTAGGCCAGCCACTGGGTCAGGTAAGAAAACAAATCGTCCAGCACGACCTGAAATGGCTTGTTGCCACTTTGCAGCGCAACGATAGGGTCAAAAAAGCGTTGGTGGGTTTGAATATGTTGCGCCAGCCAGTCATCACCCGCCAGCGAAGCCCCCCAGATGCCCTCTTCGGTGGCGAAGTGGTAATGGGCGTAGTCGGCCAGCTCGCCCAGGATGGTTTGAACCTCAGACTCGGTGGCGCCTTGAACATGCAGCTGCGCCAGCCGGTTGAGCAGGCTGACCAGCACCCGGTGCTGCTCATCGACCAGAGCGATGCCGGTTTCCAGCTGCGGGTTCCAGGGAAAAATCTCAAACATCACGGCGTTTTCCAGCTAAACATGGCGGGCGAAAAATACCACACTCATCACAAGGCCGGTAACAATAACACCGATGCGTACCCATGTCACGGGCAATCGCTTGGCCCAGCGTGCGCCCAGAAAACCACCCACCGTGGCAGCCACCATCATCAACACGCCCTCGCGCCAGGCAATGGCCCCGGCCACAATAAAGGCGGCCACCGACAGCCACGACAGCACCAGCGAGTTGAGGTTTTTCAGTGCGTTGGCGGTGTGAATGCGCGACTCGCCCGTAACCGCGTACAGCGCCATCAGCAAGATGCCCAGCCCGCCATTGAAATAACCGCCATAAATGCTGGTCAGCAGCAAACCAGGCTCCCGCCACTTGTCCAGACCCTGCCCCGTCTGCGAGGCTGCCTTGGCGCGCTTTGCCAAGGTGGGCCCGGCGGCAAACAGCAGCGTGGCAAACAGCAGCAGCCAAGGCACGATGCCAGAGAAGACTTTGGCCGGTGTCACCAGCAGCAGCAGCGCGCCAACCACACCGCCGATGGCGCAGATCACCATTTCATGTTTCAGCCGGGCCAGGGGCAGCTGGCGCAGTTCGTCGCGAAAACCCAGCGTGCTGCCCAAGTAGCCCGGGCTCGCCGCCAGCGCGCTGGTGGCGTTGGCCATGATGGGCGGTATGCCCACGAACACCAGCGCTGGCAAGGTCAGAAAACTGCCGCCCCCAGCTATGGCATTGAGCACGCCAGCGGCAAAGGCAGCGCCCGCAAGTAGGGGTGCATGGGTCCAGAAATCAAGGGGCATTTGCCGACGGTCGCTGGCGTGTTCGCGCCCATGGCGCCTGCATTTTTATCAGTATCTTGCGGGTTGCAAGCTGCTCAGGCCGCAGCGCCAAAGCGCTGATTCAGGTAGCTGATGATGGCGCTGGAATCCTTGATCCACTGCACCTGACCGTGGGCATCGGTGACTTTGAGACACGGCACCTTGTCGTCGCCGCTGCCCGCCACCAGATCAGCCTTGTTTTTGGCATCGTGCTGCGCGTCGCGCTTGTCAATCGACAGGGCCAAGCGGTGCATTTCCTTGCGCACCTTGATGCAAAAAGGACAGGTTTTGAAGTGATACAGCACCAGACTGCCACAAGCCTGGTCGACCTTGGCTTGGCTGTCAACCGCACGCTGCACCGGTTTCTGCCGGCTAAGGGCTTCAAACATCAGCATGAACGGACCCAGCACCGTGCGCAGGGTTCGGAAAAAGAGGCGAATCAAGGGTTTCATCAAGGCATTCAGAAGGTGGAAGGGGTAATGCGCTGGCCGTAGCCAAGCTAATGCATAGTAGCAACGTCAGCCCGGTGGCCGATGCGCGGTACTGCTTGGGTGTGCGAGCGAGCAGACCCACTTCCGGTTAAGCCTTCATGCCAAGACATTGACGTGCCCCGCCACGGTCTGAGCGTTTACTCCAGGGCGATTGCAGCCAAAGAACTTGTCAGCTTTGGCCCTAACGCATGCCGAAAAACGACAGGACGGCGATAACAACGACGACCAAACCAACGATATAGATGATGCTGTTCATAAAGTGCCTCTTTTGAGTTGTGGAGATATAAATTTAACGACCGGATCTCGTGGCTGACGCGTTTCACGACATCCGACCAACCATTTCACCCCCACTCGCCAGGGCTGTCGGTATGGCAACGAACATAAGCCCGGTAAAGATGGCGCCGACCCGCTGGGAATCAGAAGCTGTCGCGAAATACCTTGTAGGCGTCATCGCTGCTCTCAATCCAAGCGCATGATGACCCCGCATGTTTCACCCACCCGCGCAGGTACAGTCGACACATCATTGCCAGCGAACCCTCCAGCCAACACTTTCAAACCATGTTCAAGTACCTCACGATTCCCGTCACCCCGTTCGAGCAAAACTGTTCTTTGGTCTGGTGTGACCAGACCCTGCAAGCTGCCGTGATTGACCCGGGCGGTGATCTGGACCTGATCCTGGCCGAGGTCAAACGCCTGGGTTTGACGCTGGAGCAAATCTGGCTCACCCACGCACACATTGACCACGCCGGTGGCACGGGCGAACTGGCCGAGCGGCTGCATCTGCCCATCATCGGCCCGCAAGAGGGCGACCAATTCTGGATTGATGGTCTGCCAGCGCAAAGCAAGATGTTTGGCTTTGCACCCGCCAAAATGTTCAAGCCGACCCGCTGGCTGCACGATGGCGACACGGTGACCGTGGGCAATTGCACGCTGCAGGTGCGCCATTGCCCGGGGCACACGCCGGGACATGTGGTGTTTTACTCGCCCGAGGCCAAGCGCGCGTTTGTGGGGGATGTGTTGTTTGCCGGCTCGATTGGCCGCACCGACTTCCCGCAAGGCGACCACGCCACGCTGATCGCCAGCATCAAAAACCGCCTGTGGCCGATGGGTGACGACACGGTGTTCATCCCCGGCCACGGCCCCGAGAGCACCTTCGGCCGTGAACGGCGCAGCAACCCTTATGTGGCGGATGGCCAATAAAAACGCGAACATCTATTTAATTAATAGCTACTAGCGCACGTTCCATAAGGGCTAGAGCCTGATTTCTTATAAATATGAACCTCGTCAAATCCAAACAACGCGTTGCCGACCATGGCGAGGTATTTACGCCTGCATGGATGGTGGAGGCCATGCTCAACCTGGTGAAAGAAGAAACCGAGCGCATTGACGCCCGTTTTTTAGAGCCAGCTTGCGGCAGTGGCAACTTCATCGTGCAAATACTCAAACGCAAGCTCGCCGCAGTGGAACTCAAATACGGCAAGTCTGATTTCGAGCGCCAGCATTTCGCACTGTATGGGCTGATGTGCATTTACGGCATCGAACTGCTGGTCGACAACATTGCCGAATGCCGCGCCAACGTGCTCGATGTGTTTGCCCAGTACCTCAACCTGACTGAGGCTGACGACCTGTACTGGGCCGCGACGCATGTGCTCTCGACAAATTTGGTGCACGGCGACGCGCTGACCATGCGCGCCGTGGGCGACATGGGCGACCAGCCCGTCAAAGACCGTCCGCCCATCACCTTTGCCGAATGGGGCTATCTGGGCAAAGGCAAGTTTCAACAGCGTGACTTTCGGTTTGACGTGCTCACCGGCTCGTCAAAATACAGCGAGGAAGGCTCACTGTTTGCCGACCTGGGCAAGCATGAAATTTTCACCCCCATCAAAACCTACCCGCCCATGACGGTGCGTGAGTTGGCGGCTTTGCAGGTGCCAACTTGAAATGTCAGCCTGGCATTGCAAGTCTCGGCGTATGACATCACAAACTGTGATCTCAAACCTCTGTACCCCGCTATGGAGTCACAAATTGTGACCTCATCCCTGCACACTATCGTCACAGAACAAGGAGGAAGCAAATGGCCAAAATTGAAGTTAAGGGCACGAGCATCACGATGGTTTCCGGTGGTGTGGATGACTACATTTCTCTCACCGACATTGCACGCTACAAAGACAGCGATCACACGGACGACATCATTCGGAACTGGCTACGTAACCGAAACACCCTGGAGTTTTTGGGCATCTGGGAGCAACTCAACAACCCCGCTTTTAATCCCGTGGAATTCGACGGGATTAGGATGCAAGCAGGTCTGAACAGCTTCACCCTGACACCCAAACGCTGGATAGAAGCCACTCGTGCCACCGGCATCACCTCCAAAGCCGGGCGCTACGGCGGCACCTATGCCCACAAAGACATAGCCTTCGAGTTCGCGTCCTGGGTGTCGGTTGAATTCAAGCTCTACCTCATCAAAGAGTTCCAGCGCCTCAAAGAGACCGAGCGCGATCAACTGGGCTGGGACATTCGCCGCAACCTGAGCAAGATCAATTACCGCATCCATACCGATGCCATCAAAACCCAACTGATTCCGCCGCAACTGACGCCGCAGCAAACCAATCTGATCTACGCCAGCGAGGCCGATCTTCTGAACATGGCGCTGTTTGGCAAGACCGCTGCACAGTGGCGTGATGACAACCCCGGCAACACGGGCAACATCCGCGACGAAGCCAATGCCGCGCAACTGGTGTGCCTGGCCAATCTGGAAACGCTGAACGCGCACTTCATCCATCAAGGGCTGGCGCAGACGCAGAGGCTAGCTCTGCTAAACCAGACCGCTATCGTGCAAATGAAGCTGCTGTTGGCCGATGTGGGTGTGCAGCGGCTCCAAGGCAAACAGCCATGAACGAACAGGTTTCCTTCACCCTGCGCGGGCGCAACCCCGATGTGCTGACCTGCATTGCCAATCTGTCAAACGACGAAGTCTTTACCCCGCCCGAGCTGGCCGGGCGCATGTTGGACCTGCTGGCCCAGGCCTGGGCCACGGACCACGGCGGCGACCTGTGGGCGAACAAGACCGTGCGGTTTCTGGACCCGTTCACCAAGTCAGGTGTTTTTCTGCGCGAGATCACCAGTCGACTCACCCTGGGGCTGGCGCAGGAAATTCCAGACCTGCAAGAGCGTGTGAACCACATCCTGACAAAACAGGTGTTTGGCATTGGCATCACGCGCCTGACCAGCTTGCTGGCGCGGCGCAGCGTGTATTGCTCCAAGTACGCCAATGGCGCGCATTCGATTGCCGAGGGCTTTGCCAGTGACGCGGGCAACATCTGGTTTGAGCGCACCGAGCACACATGGGCAAAAACCGGGACATTGGGCAAATGCACCTTTTGCGGGGCCAGTCAGGCCGCCATGGACCGTGGCGAGGCGCTGGAAACCCACGCCTACGCCTTCATTCACACCAACCACATCAAGACTCGGATGACCGAGGTATTTGGAGACGATATGCAGTTCGATGTCATTGTGGGCAACCCGCCGTATCAATTGAACGATGGGGGCTATGGCACCAGTGCGGCACCTATTTACCAATTGTTCGTGGAGAAGGCGTTCGACCTTGAGCCACGCTATGCGGTGTTTGTCACGCCGTCGCGCTGGATGGCGGGCGGTAAAGGGCTTGACGGCTACAGGGCAAAGATGCTTGCTGATAAGCGCCTGCGAAACATTGTGGACTTTCCAAAACTTTACGATGGTTTCCCGGGGGTGAAGATTCGCGGCGGTATTTCGTACTTCCTTTGGGATAGCGAGCACAACGGCCCATGTAGCGTGCAAACGCTCTGGGATGGCCAACCGATGGGGCCAACGGTTGCACGTCATTTGGATTCGTTTGACGTTCTGGTTCGACGCAATGAAGCAGTGCCAATTTTGGAAAAGGTGCAGGCAAAAGCTGAACCAGCGTTCGCTAGTCGGGTTTCGAGCGGAAAACCATTTGGATTTCGCACATTCTTTCATGGCAAGCCGGATTCAAAGAAACTGAAGGAACCGGTAAAGCTATTCGGCTCACGCAAGGTAAGTTGGATTGATAGAAGTGCAGTAACTGTCAATCCACAATGGATTGACAAATGGAAGGTGCTCATGACAGCAGTGCAAGGCACCAGCGCGGCGGTTGAGACAAAATTCTTGAGCAAACCAATCATCGCGGAGCCGGGCACTGCATGTACCGAAACCTATCTCGTGGCCGGACATTTTGATAGCGAAGAAGCGGCAACTTTTTGCGCACAGTACCTCCGCACGCGCTTTGTCCGTTTTCTTGTCTCACTCCGCAAGGCCACACAACACGCGACACGCGACGTGTATTCGTTTGTGCCCGACATTCCTCTCGATCAAGAGTGGACGGACGCCAAGCTCTACAAGCGCTACAGCCTGACGCACGACGAAATCGCATTCATCGAATCCCAAGTCGCAGCGCGCGATGCCGAACTGTTTGATACGGACGCTGCCGACGAGGTAGACGATGAGTAAGCCCTCCATCGACGAAGTCCTCCCCCCCAAACCCGAAGCGCTCTTTGACCGCGTCGCCGTCATCCTAGACGAGGCGCGGGGCAACGTCGTGCGTGCGGTGAATACCCAAATGGTGCTGGCCTACTGGCTGATCGGGCGCGAGATCGTGCAGGAATTGCAGGGTGGCGAGGAGCGCGCGGCGTATGGCAAAGGCCTTGTTGCTGATTTGTCCCGACAGCTGACGCAGCGGTACGGAAAAGGCTTTTCCGTGTCTAACCTGTGGTACTTCCGGCAGTTCTACCTGGCGTTCATCGGCCGGGTGCCGATTCCCCACCCATTGGGTGGAGAATCTTCCAGCGCTGCAATTCCCCACCCAGTGGGTGGAGAATTGACGGGTTGCGAGTTGTTATACGCAGCGGGCCGGAATTTAAAGTTGCGCACCAAGAGCGGTCCACCCAGTGCCCACGCCTTGCCGCGAGGCTTCTCGCCACAGCTCTCATGGTCGCACTACCGAGTGCTGATGCAGGTGACCAACTTGGTTTCCCGTGATTTTTACGAGCGTGAGGCCATTGCAGGTGGCTGGGACAAGCGTACGCTGGAGCGTCAGCTCCACTCGTTTTATTACGAACGCACCCTAAAAAGCGCCCAGCCCGCGCGGATGCTGGCTCAAGGACGTAGATTGACAGCGCCAGTTGTCGGTGCAGTCGATATTTTGAAGAACCCCTACGTTCTAGAGTTTTTGGGCTTGCCCAACATGGAGACGCTTTATGAGTCCAACCTGGAGCGGGCTGTCATCACCCACTTGCAGCGCTTTTTGCTGGAACTGGGCAACGGCTTTGCCTTTGTGGGGCGGCAAAAACACATTCGAATCGAAGACCAGGATCGTTTCATCGACCTGGTTTTTTACCACTGCCAGCTGAAGTTTTACCTGCTGATCGACCTGAAGGTTGGCAAGTTGACCCATGGCGATGTCGGTCAGATGGACGGCTATGTGCGGATGTTTGACGCTCTGTTCACAGCGCCGGACGACAACCCCACCATCGGCCTGATTCTGTGCACAGAAAAGAGCAAAACCGTTGCCCGTTACTCGGTGCTGAACGACCGCAAGCAAATTTTTGCATCCAAATACATGCTCAGCCTGCCCACCGAAGAGCAGCTCCGACTGGAGGTTGAGCGCGAGCGCCGATTGATTGAGTCGGCTTTGGAAGAACGTTCTGATGAATAAAAAGCCCGTGAAGCCGCTGGAAAAGTTCTTCACAGAAGCCCCGAGGTGGCACGAAAAGATCGGTGCCATTCACGCCTTGATGGAGCGCGTCAAGATCAGCGAGGAGCAGTCGGGCGATGTGCTGCACCTGCGCCGGCTCAACCGCATCCTGTCGGTACACGCATCCACCGCTATTGAAGGCAACCAGCTTACCTTGGGCCAGGTCACCGATGTCATCAACGGCAAACCGGTCTGGGGGCCACCCAAGGACATCAAAGAGGTACAAAACGCCTGGCACGCCTACAACGAGATGCCCGGCTATGCGCCGTGGTCAGTGGACGACTTGCTGCGGGCGCATGCAAACCTCACCGACACGCTGATTGGCGAATCAGGACAGTTCCGAACAGGCGGCGTGGCGGTGGTGGGCAGTGATGGCACGCTATTGCACCGTGGCGCGCTGTCAAGCCAAGTTCCCAACTTGGTGGATCAGCTGCTGCAGTGGGGGCAAACCAGCGAGGCGCATCCGCTCATCACGAGTTCTGCCGTTCACTACCGGCTGGAATACATCCACCCGTTCCGGGACGGCAACGGCCGCATTGGGCGGCTGTGGCAAACGCTGATTCTTGCGCAATGGAATCCGCTGTTTGCCTGGATGCCGATGGAGACACTGGTGCATCACAACCAGATGCTGTATTACAAGGCCTTGCAGGATTCACACGCCACGGCTGTTGTGGATTGCCGCCCGTTTATCGACTTTATGCTCGATGCCATTGCCAATTCGCTCTACAAATACATTGATGTGGCGGCGCGGACAGTGGTCGATGTCGGTGTAAATGTCGGTGCAAGGGTCGGTGTAAATGTCGGTGTAACTGCGCAAATATTGGCGCTTTTGACAAAACAACCCCAGCTATCAGCCAGAGAAATTGCCAGCTTGCTCAACAAAACCACCCGCACCATTGAGCGCCATCTCAAAGCATTGCGTGAGCAAGGTCAAATCCTGCGCGTGGGTTCGGACAAGGTCGGTCATTGGCAAATCATCGAAAGAGCAGCGTGAGTCAATCCAAATTTGTGGCTAAACCCTCCATCGACGAAGTCCTCACGCCCAAACCCGAAGCCCGCCCTCGCATCTACGCCTACACGATTGCCGATGCCGCACACCACGGCCAACTCAAGGTGGGCCAGACCACGCGCCATGTGAAGCGGCGCGTGGCCGAGCAGCTCAAAACAGCCGCCATCCAGAACTTCACCATTGAACTCGATGAGGCCGCCGAGCGTGACGATGGCTCCCTCTTTACCGACCATGAAGTGCGGGCGGCGTTGGTCAAAAAAGGCTTTGAGAACACCACGCTGGAATGGGTGCGCTGCTCCGTGGCCGATGTGGCGACCGTGCTGGCCGAGTTGCGCACCGGGAAGCCGCTGGGTGGCACCCACCACGAGACCTTTGGTCTGCGCGATGAGCAGCTTGATGCGGTCAACAAAACGCGGGACTATTACCGATCGATCTGGTTTGATGATGCCAGCGCCGTGCCGCGCTTTTTGTGGAACGCCAAGATGCGTTTTGGAAAAACCTTTACCACCTACCAGTTGGCCAAAACGCTCCAGACCAAGCGCGTGCTGGTGCTGACCTTCAAACCAGCGGTGGAAGATGCTTGGGCATCCGACCTGGAAAATCATGTGGACTTTGACGGTTGGCAATACCTGTCGCGCACCACGGGGGGCGACCCTTTGCTGATTGACCGCGCCAAGCCGGTGGTGTATTTCGGCTCATTTCAAGACCTGCTGGGGCGTGATGCAGCGGGCAACATCAAGCCGCGCAACGAGTGGCTGCACGCGGTGAATTGGGATTTGGTGGTGTTTGACGAGTACCACTTTGGTGCTTGGCGCGACACGGCCAAGGAGCTGTTTGAGGGCGAGGACGACTCTGTCGCCAAGAAAGAGGCCAAGCTGGAATATGCAGGTGAGCTGGACGCCATCAACGAAGACCTGACCGTGCTGTCGAACATAGAGGCCGATTTTCTGCCCATCACGACCCGGGCCTATTTGTACCTGTCGGGCACACCGTTTAAGGCGCTGGCCACGGGCGAGTTCATTGAGGAACAAATCTTCAACTGGACCTACACCGACGAGCAGCGCGCCAAAGCGGCTTTTGCGGAGTCTGCAGCGCTTGCGGCCACGCACCAGCCCAAGCGCAACCCTTATGCCGCTTTGCCGCAAATGCGGCTGCTCACCTACCAAATGCCTGACGAGTTGCTGGCCATTGCCAGCGGTGGGGAGTTTGATGAGTTCGATCTGAATGCGTTTTTTGAGGCCACGGGCACAGGTGCCGCCGCAGAGTTCAAGCACAAGAGCGACGTGCAGAAATGGCTGGACATCATTCGCGGTGGCAATGTGGCCCAGTCGGCAGAGTTGTTAAAAACCGGCACCCGGCCACCGTTTCCGTACTCTGACGTGCGCCTGTTGCCCTATTTGCAGCATTCGTTCTGGTATTTGCCAAACGTGGCGGCCTGCCAGGCGATGGCGAACTTGCTAGCCGAGCGGCACAACACCTTTTGGCTTGGCTACCAGGTCATCATGGCCGCTGGTAGCGCGGCAGGTATTGGGCTGGAGGCGCTGCCGCCGGTGCGCAAGGCCATTGGCAGTGGGTTTGACACCCAAACCATCACGCTGTCCTGCGGCAAGCTCACCACGGGCGTGACGGTGGCGCAGTGGTCGGCCATCCTGATGCTGCGTAACCTGAAATCGCCAGAGAGTTATTTTCAGGCGGCGTTTCGGGTGCAGTCGCCGTGGTCCATCAAAAACCCCAACGGCGACAACCCAAACGAGGAGGAAATCCTGAAGCCCGTGTGCTTTGTGTTCGACTTTGCGCCCACGCGGGCGCTGCGCCAGTTGTCGGAATACGGTATTGGCCTGTCGCCCAACGAGACCAACCCCGAAAATGCGGTGCGGGATTTGGTGGCCTTTTTGCCCGTGCTGGCTTTTGACGGTGCCCACATGACGCAGATTGATGCGGGCGGCATTCTGGACATTGCCATGGCGGGCACCTCGGCCACGCTCTTGGCGCGCAAGTGGGAAAGCGCGCTGCTGGTGAATGTGGACAACGGCACGCTGCGCCGCATTCTGGACAGCCCCGAGGCGATGGATGCGGTGGGCCGCATCGAGGGCTGGCGCGCGCTGGGAGACAACGTCATTGAGACCATCATCAACAAGAGTGAAAAGGTCAAAGACCTGAAGACCAAAGCCAAAGACGGGGAGCTGACGGATAAAGAAAAGAAAGAGCTTTCGGCTGAAGAAAAGGAATACAAGTCCAAGCGCCGGCTGGTGCAGGAAAAGCTGATCAAGTTTGCCACGCGCATCCCGGCGTTCATGTACTTGACCGATTTTCGAGAGAACACCTTGCAAGATGTGATCACCAAGCTGGAGCCAGAGCTATTTTTGACCGTGACCGGGTTGACCGTGCAGGACTTTCACCTGCTGGTGCGGCTCAAAGTATTCAACACCGAGCAGATGAATGCGGCGGTGTTTGCGTTTCGGCGATATGAGGATGCTTCACTGCGCTACACCGGACTCCTGAGCCACGATGGACTGACCCATTACGGCTTGTATGACACGGTGGTGGCGCGGGACTGAGGGGCAGCAAGCGCTGAGCAACCCACATGTGGCGGATATCAGAGGCCGATAGCCAATAAAAAAAGCGCTGGCAGCTATTTAAATAATAGCTGCCAGCGCATATTCTATAGGGGCTAGAGCCCTAAAAAGCTGATAACTTCAGTTCAGCCCTCTTATTTACCAAAGACCATATCGGGCAGGAACAGCGTGATTTGCGGGATGTAGGTGATCATCACCAAAAACACCAGCAGTACCGACAACCACGGCAGCGCCGCTTTGGTCACCTGCACCAGGCTCATGCCGGTCACCCCACTGGTCACAAACAGGTTGAGCCCCACCGGTGGCGTCACCATACCAATCTCCATGTTCACCACCATGATCACGCCCAGGTGAATCGGGTCGATGCCGAGCTGGGTGGCAATGGGAAAGAAGATGGGCGCCAGAATCAAAATGATGCCGGTGGGCTCCATGAAGTTGCCCGCTATCAGCAGGATGATGTTGACCACCAGCAGAAACATCCACGGCGTCATGCCCATGCTGACGATGTGTTCTGCAATGGTCTGCGGAATGCGCTCGGTGGTGAGTACGTGGGCAAACAACAGTGCATTCGCCACGATGAACATCAGCATCACCGTGGTGCGCCCTGCCTCCAGAAACACATGCGGAATCTGCTTGGGTGCCAGGTCTTTGTAGATAAACATCGCCACCACCAGCGCATACACCGCCGACACCGCTGCCGCCTCTGTGGGTGTGAAGATGCCGCCGTAGATACCGCCCATGATGATGACCAGCAGCGCCAGTCCCCACATGGATTCACGAAACGCCTTGAAAATTTCGCTGGTGCTGGCTTTGGGCGGTGGGGTGATCTTGAGTTTGCCCGCGCGCCAGTACACCGCCAGCATCAGCATCAGGCCCAGCAGCAAGCCCGGAACGACGCCCGCCATGAACATGCGGCCCACCGACACTTCGGTCACGGCGGCATACACCACCATCACGATGGAAGGCGGAATCAGAATACCCAGGGTGCCTGCGTTGCAGATCACACCCGCAGCAAACGCTTTCGGGTAGCCGTTTTTGACCATGCCGGCAATCACGATCGAGCCAATCGCCACCACCGTGGCCGGGCTCGACCCCGACACCGCCGCAAACAGCATGCACGCCAGAATCGAGGCAATCGCCAGGCCGCCGCGCAAATGGCCCACCGCCGCAATGGCAAACACCACCATGCGTTTGGCCACGCCGCCGGTGCTCATCAAGGCCCCGGCCAGCACAAAGAACGGAATGCTCATCAGCGTGTAGTGCTCGCTGGTTTCAAACAGCTTGATCGACATCGACGCCAGCGAGTCTTGCGAGAAGAAAAAGATGGTCAGCAGGCTTGACAGGCCCAAGCTGATGGCAATCGGCATGCCAATGGCCATGCAGAAAAACAACGCCGCAAACAGCACCAGGGTGTTCATGATGGGGTGTCCTCGGCTTTGAGTCTCATGGCTTCAGCGGCCTCGTCTGCCAGCGTCAGGGTTTCGGTTTTGCCGCTGATCAGCCCGTTGAGAATCTGCAGAAAACGCCAGCCGGTGAGCAGGTAGCCCAGCGGCATGACCGCCAGCACCTGCCAGCGCTCGATCGGCATGTCTTCAAATTCAATGCCGACTTCCTTCATTTTCAAGACATAAATGCTGGCACCGGTGAGCACAAAACCCACATACAACAGACACAGCAGCACCGCCAGAATCGACACATTGCGCCGGGCGTTGTGGCCCAGCATCTTTACCAGCGCGTCCACACCAATGTGGGAGCCCACACGCACACCATATGAGATACCGACAAAAATCATGAAGGCAAAAAACACCGTGGTCAGCTCCAGCGCCCAGGAAAAGCCGCTGTTGAACACATAGCGCATCACAACCTGTAAAAAGGTCAGAGCGGTCATGGCCGCCAGCATGCCGGCAACGATCCACTCTTCCAGATGGTCGAGAAATCTCATGGAATGCTCCAAAAAAGACCCCGGTCCAGGCCCGCTAATGCAGGTTCCAGGCCGGGGTGGTGGGGACTGTAAGACGGCTTACTTGTTGGCGCGCAGTGCGGCGTCAATCAGATTTTTGCCGATTTCGCCCTCAAACTTCTTCCACACCGGTTGCATGGCGGTGCGCCAGGCGGCAAGCTGCTCCTTGGTCATGGGCACCACAATGGCCTTTTTGTCGTCGATGACTTTTTGGCGGAAAGCCAAGTCTTCATCAAAGGCCACCTTGTTGCCAAACTTGATCGACTCGACCATGGCTTCGGACAGCCCCTTTTGAACGTCAGGCGGCAGGCCAGCCCACCACTTGGCGTTACCAATCACCATGTAATCCAGCACGCCGTGGTTGCTGTCCATGATGTACTTCTGCACTTCGTGGAATTTCTTGCTGTAGATGTTGGACCAAGGGTTCTCGGTGCCGTCCACCACGCCGGTTTGCAGCGCCTGGTAAACCTCGGCAAAAGAGAGTTTTTGTGGGTTGCCGCCGACCGCGTGGAACTGTGCGTCGAGCACGTCAGATGCCTGAATGCGAAATTTCAGGCCTTTGGCGTCGCCGGGCAAGCTCAGCTGCTTGTTGGCCGAGAGTTGTTTCATGCCGTTGTGCAGGTAGCCAAAGCCCTTAATGCCTTTTTTCTCCATTGAATTCAGCATGCTCTGGCCCTCAGGGCTGGACTGGAAGCGGTCCACCGCCTGGATGTCGTCAAACAGGAAAGGCAAATCGAAAATCTGGATCTGATCTGTGTACTTGCCAAACTTGGCCAGCGAGGGGGCAACGATTTGCACGTCACCGAGCAACAGGGCTTCCATTTCCTTGCCGTCGCCAAACAACTGGCTGTTGGGGAACACCTGGACCTCGACCTTGCCGGGAAGTTTCTTCTCGGCCAGTTCTTTGAACTTGAGCGCCGCCTGCCCCTTGGGCGTGACGTCGGCCACCACGTGGCTGTATTTGATGATGATCGGAGCGGCTTGCGCGCCCAAACCAAAGGCCAGCAAAACGCCAGCAGCGACCAGTTTCAACTTCAATGCCATGTCAATCTCCTCGTTAAAAAAATGGGAGCGCCCGCACGCTAAAACCGGACTTTAGTGGCCGCTGGGCGACATTGCAACTGTGGTGTTCAACAGCTAGGGTTTACCCCGATGTCCGGAAGTTGTAGCGCTTAACCCTTGTTCAGGGCCGCTTGCAGGTCTTTGATGCAGCGTTGGCCCAGTCGACTGGCCAGCTGCTGCTGCACCGGCTGCACCGCTTGGCGCAGGCGCTGGCGTTGCTCGGGCGTTGGGCGGTGGATGTGTACGCTGCTGGTCTGTCGCAAGGCGGCCAGGGCCTTGTCGTTTTGCGTGTCGGCAATTTGGTTGGCAAAGCCCAGCGCTTCTTGCAGCGCCTGGTTGATCAACCCACGCTCAGTGCGCGCCAGCGACTGCCATAGGCGCTGGTTGGTGACCACCGCATAGCCCAGGTAGCCGTGGTTGGTCAGGCTCACGTCGCTTTGCACCTGATGCATGCCTTGCGTCCAGAAGTTGGACACCGGGTTCTCTGTGCCGTCCACCACCCCGCTGGCCAGCGCCTGACGGGTTTCGCTGAAGGCCAGCGTGACTGGCCGGGCACCCAGCGCACGCATCTGCGCGGCAATCACCTGCGAGGCCTGCACCCGCATGCGCAGGCCGACAAAATCTTTCGGCTCCAGCAGGGGTCGGTTGGCGCTCATCTGCTTGAAACCGTTGTCAAAGTACCCCAGGCCCACCAACCCCTGGCGCTCTAGCCCTTGCAGCAGGCGCTGGCCCAGCGGCCCCAGGGTGATGCGGCGCACCGCGCTCAGATCGTCAAACAAAAATGGCAGGTCAAACAGCTCAAACTCGGGCAGTCCGATGCGCCCGAACTTGGACAGTGACGGCGCCACCAGATCTACCGCACCGAGTTGCAGCGCCCGCATCTCATCCGAGTCGCCGTAAAGCTGGGCGTTGGGAAACACCTGCACGCCAATCCGCCCGCTCGAACGCTGCTCCAGCAGCACCTTGAAGCGGTTGGCAGCTAGGCCCTTGGGGGTTTCTTCGGCCACCACATGCGAAAACCGCAGGGTAATTTCCGGCTGTGGCATGGCGGCGCGGGCCGCAGGCAGCAGCGCCGCACCGGCACAGGCGCCAAGCCACTCGCGCCGTTGCATTGGTGGGAGCAGGTGAGTTGACATGGTGGGCATTATGACCACTGCCCCGCGATTGACAGGCGTTTTACCGTGGCATAGCTGCTATGTTTAAAGAAGCTGCCAGCGCTTGTTGCATAAGGGCTAGAGGCCTATTTAATGCATAAAGCCTACAGCGAGCCCGGTCGCTGCGCTGACCATTGCGCTGCACATCAGAACATCGTCACCGTCATCAAGCCGCCCGCCATCGTCAAGCCATGCAACAGCGCCGCTGCGACGCTGAGCCATGGTGCCAGCCAGACCCAGCGCGGTCGCAGCGCGGCGCCCCAGAGCAGGCCCACGGCCAGTAACGATAGCGGCAGCGACACCAGCCCCCACAGCGCAGGCTGCGGGTGGTACAGCAGCGCCACACCGCCCACCAGCCAGCCATAGGCCAGTACCATCAGTAAGCCGTACAGCGCGGGCACGACCCAACTGCCAGGGCGCTGGCGCTGCACCAGCGGCACAGCCCCCACCAGCAGCGCAAAGCTCACCGCGTCCACCACCGAGATTAAAAAGAAATGGTGCCGCTGCACATAGTCTGCGCCCAGCACCACCAGCCACCAGGCCAGCACCGCGCTAACCTCAGCCAAGCCTCGCGTACCGAGTCGCCACGGCGGCACGGCAAACAGCACCGCCAGCAGCACGCCACCGAATCCGACCAGCAGCAGACCCCCCCCGGCTCTGACCGACAGCACCAGGCCAGCGGCCAGCATCATGCCCAACACTGCCCAGGCGAGCTGACGGATTTCGGCCTGGCTGACCAAGCCGTCTTGCATCAAACGCAGGCCGCTGTCGGCAAACGGGCCGGTGGGTGCGGCTGTGCTACCGCGTTGCGCGTAGCCAGCCTGCAACAGGTTGGCGCCCGCGTGCAGCCCCACGGCCAGTAGCAGGGCAGCCAGCGCAGCGGCCCAGTCCAGTTGGATACCGCAGCCCGCTGCCGTGGCTGTGCCCAGCACGCAGGCCACCCCGGTCGGGGTCAAAGAGGCGGGCCGCGCCAACTGCCACACGGTGGCAGGTGACAGGTTGTGGGGGGTTTGGGGCATCATGGGCTGGTGCCCCTTCAAGTTGTAGGCACGGTGGGCATCTGGGCTGAGGCCTCAGTCTCAAGGTGCAGTGTGCGGGTGGGGAAGGCGATCTGCGCACCATGGCGCTTGATGCATTCACCAATTTGCAACAAGACCTCTTGCTTTACCCCGTGAAAGGCGATCCAGTCGGTGGTTTTGGTGAAGGTGTACACCATGATGTCCAGGGATGACGGGCCAAACAGATTGAAATTCACAATCATCGTCTGCGAGGTGTCAATACCGGGGTGTGCCTGCAACAGCAGGCGAATGTCTGCGACGATGATCGCAACTTTGTCAAAATCGTCGTAGCGCACGCCAATGGTTTCCTTCAGGCGCCGGTGGCTCATGCGCGACGGGTTTTCCACAATGATGCTGGTGAAAACCGCGTTAGGCACGTAGATCGGATTTTTGTTGAACGCCCGAATGCGGGTGTGCCGCCAGCTGATGTATTCCACCGTGCCTTCAATGCTTTTGTCAGGGCTGCGGATCCACTCGCCAACGCCAAACGGCCGGTCCAGATAGATGGTGAGGCCGCCGAAAAAATTGGCCAGCAAGTCTTTGGCGGCCAGGCCTACTGCCAAGCCACCCACACCACCGAGTGCCAGCAGGCCACCAATGTGAAAGCCCAGGGTCTGGGCAATGGTGATCATCGCCACCACCACCGTCAACAAGCGGGTCAGCTTGACCAGGGCGTCAATGGTGGTGGGGTCGACATCGTCGCCGTTGGCGGCGCGTTGGACCAGAATATTGCGGCCAACTTTCCCGCTGAAGCGCAGCAAAAACCAGGCAACGGCGACGATCAGCGCGACGTCACGCAACACAAGGCCCTGTGTCAGAAATTCCACCTCGGATTCGCGCTGCAGCACGCGCGCCATGAGGCCTGCGCTGATCAGCCAAAACGCCAGCAGCACGGGTTTTGCGGCACTGTTGACCAGGGCATCATCCCAAACAGTTTGGGTCCGGACGGTGATATGACTGGCGCGTTTGAGCACAATGCGAAGCAGGTAGTGAATCACAAGGGTGGCCAACGCCATGGCCAAAACGGTGGCCACCCAGGAGGTCATGCCAAAGTTGTCACTGACGAAATCGTAGTAGAGCTGCATTTAACGACTGTACGCCATGCCAGTGACAGCGGCCTTTTTGGTCAGCGGTATCGCACGGCGCGCAAATTGACCCAACGTATACTGAAATTGCCTGCTTTGAGGACTGTGCTACGCCTCGGCGTCTTTGAGTTAACCCAGACATGATCGTTACCCCGACGCGTGACTCCTCGCTTGACTTTGCCCTTTTGCAAAAGTCGGTGGCGGGTCCGTCTGGGCGCAACCGGGTGCCGCTGCTGTGGTTGTTGGGCTTGCTGGCGCTGCTGGTTGGATCGGTGGTGGCGCTGCTGCTGTACCTGAACAATTTTGAAGACGAAGAAGTCGCCCGGCGTCGCGCCGCAGACGCCCAGTGGCTGGAGCAAAGCGTGCAGTTTCACTTTCGCCGCCTGGAAGACGATCTGCTGGTGCTGGCGCGTCAGGCGGTGTTGCAGGCGGGCAGCCCAACGCTGCAGCGTGGTGTTTCACCGCCATCTGCGCCAATGGTGCAGGGCGGCCTGCTGTGGCGCGAGCCTGGAGTGCTGCTGTCCAGCGGCTGGATTCCGGCAGGCCAGCTGGGCAACCTTCAGGTGGGCCCGCAGCGCTGGCAACTGGACCGCGATGCGCACCCGGACAACGCCTTGGCCCTGACCCTGATGCAGACCACCACCCAGGGGCTGCGGCGCTCGGCCTATGCCGGGTTGATGCTGCGCCCGGATGGCACACCCACAGACGTGATCTGGCTGGCAACGCCTTTTTTTGACCGTGGCGAATTCGCTGGCAACTACCTGGCAGCGGTTTCGCTGCAGCGCGCACTGGCCGCGCTGGTTCCCACCTGGTTCAGCCAGACGCACAGCGTGCAGCTGGAAAGTCAAGCCGCACTGGACAAACCCCCTGCTGGCGCGACGGAGCTGGCCGACCCGCAGGTTGACCGTGTGGCGCTGAATCTGCCTGGGGTGGACCTGTTCTTGCAGGTGGCGCTCACCCAGGCCCAGCCGGCCACCGTGCCGCGCATCTTTTTCCTGGTGGCGGTGCTTTTTTTGCTGGGCATGCTGGTCGCGCTGTATGCGCTGCGGCGCGACTTTGTCAAGCGCCAGCAGGTGCAGGCCTTGCTGCAGGCGCAGGTGGCGCTGCGCACCGCGATGGAAAACTCGGTCACGATTGGCTTGCGCGCTTGGAATTTGCAGGGCCGCATCCTCTACATCAACGATGCCTTTGCGCGCATGGTGGGCTACAGCCCGGCGGAGCTCATTGGCTTGAGCATGCCTTTTCCCTATTGGCCGCCAGACCAGCATGATCAGCTGGTGCAGGTGCATGAGGGCATCATCCAGTGCGGCACCTCGGGCGAC
This sequence comes from Rhodoferax antarcticus ANT.BR, assembly GCF_001938565.1. Taxonomy (GTDB): domain Bacteria; phylum Pseudomonadota; class Gammaproteobacteria; order Burkholderiales; family Burkholderiaceae_C; genus Rhodoferax; species Rhodoferax antarcticus. The sequence continues at coordinate 170,414 of NZ_MSYM01000008.1, read as the reverse complement.
GGCGTGGAAGTCCAGTTTGCCCACCGCAACGGGCATTTGATCGACGTGCTGATCCACGAGGCACCGCTGAACACCGCCAGTGGTGTGCAGATCGGCTGGATGAGCTCGGTGATCGACATCAGCGAGCGCAAGCGCGCCCAGCGCATGGCGGCGCAGCAGCAGGAAAAGCTCGAAGCCTCGGGCCGTCTGATTGCGGTGGGCGAGGTGGCGTCCACGCTCGCACATGAGCTCAATCAGCCGCTGGGCGCTTTAAGCAGCTTTGCCAACGGCCTGCTGAACCGCCTGAACGATGCCAACATCAGCCTGCCTGAGCTGCTGCCAGTGGTGCAGCGCATGGCGCGCCTGGCAGAACGCGCAGGCGGCATTATTCGCCGGGTGAATGACTTTGCCCGGCGCCGCGAGTTGTCGCGCCAGCGGCTGGACTTGGTGGCGTTGTTGACCCGCGTGTTGACCGCCAACGGCGATGGGGAGGGCACGCCGGCGCAGTGGTCGCCACCGCAGCAGCCGATCTGGGTGGACGCGGATGAGCTGTTGCTGGAGCATCTGGTGAATAACCTGGTGGGCAATGCGCAGGACTGGGCGCCGCACGGTGCTGCCGCGCCACAGGTCTGGATCGATTTGCGCCAGGACAGCGCGCGCCAGATGGCCACGCTGTCGGTGGCTGATACCGGCCCGGGCGTCAGCGACGAGGCGCGTGACACCATCTTCAACGCCTTTGTCAGCCGAAAAGAAGGCGGCATGGGCATGGGGCTGGCGATTTGCCGCTCCATCGTCGAGGCGCACCACGGCAGCCTGGCGGTCAGCCATGACCCGATGCTGGGCGGTGCCCGTTTCAGCGTTGAACTGCCGCTGGCCCAAACGCCTGCGACCCCGCACGAAGGAGCCCCATGAAACGTACCGAGTTACACATCGTCGACGATGACCCCGACATCCGCGACGGCCTGGCCTGGCTGTTTGACTCGCGCGGCTACCAGCCCGCCACCTGGGACGGGGGCGAGCCCTTTTTGGCAGCCGCGCGCGCGCTGGCGGGTGATTGGGGCGCATCGGTGGTGTTGATGGACCTGCGCATGACGCCGCTTTCGGGTCTGGCCACGTTTGAGCAACTGAAGGCGCTGGGCTGCCCCTGGCCGGTGCTGTTTCTGACCGGCCATGGCGATGTCAGCATGGCGGTGTCTGCGGTCAAAAACGGCGCCTGGGACTTTTTGGAAAAACCGTTTCAGGACAATGAACTGGTTGACCGCGTGGCGCAGGCGCTGGCTGCTGCCAGCGTCACCACCGAAGGCGACACCGAAGCCCGCCGTTTGCGCCAATCGCTGGCGTCGTTGAGCCCGCGTGAGCGCGAAGTGCTTGACGAGCTGATTTGCGGCCATTACAACAAGACCATTGCTGAGCATCTGGGAATCACCCCGCGCACTGTGGAGTTTCACCGTGCCAACATATTTGAGAAGATGGGTGTGAGTTCGGCCATTGAACTGGCGCATAAACTGGGCCGCTTGATGCCAATGGGTGCGCCATAAATACATGAAATCGGGCTCTAGCCCTTATGAATAAAGCGGTAGTAGCTATTATTTCCATATCAAACTTGTTACACCTCCGTCACTCGGTGCGTGTTGGCCCCCAGGATCCTTGCGGCACAATTAACGTCTATTTTGAAAAATCAAGTTTTAAGTGAAAGTTAACGCATGACAAAACCCATCAAACGCATTGCGGTCTGCACCGGTGGCGGTGACGCACCTGGCCTGAACGCGGTGATCCAGTCGGTGGTGATTGCCGCCAACAATCTGGGCTGGCAGTGCTACGGCATCCGCGACGGCTTCAACGGCATCATGTTCCCGGAGCGCTACCCAGAAGGCGGTGTCTACCGCCTCACTCGTGATTCGGTGCGTGGTATTGGCCACCTCGGTGGCACCATTCTGGGCACCACCAACAAGGGCAATCCACTGCATTTCCCGGTCAAAATGCCCGACGGCACGGTGCGCGAGATCGACCGCTCTGACGAAATCCTCACCTACTTTGGCACCCATGAGATCGACGCGCTGGTGTCGATCGGCGGCGACGGCTCATTGACCATTGCGGATGCGCTGCACCGCAAGGGCCTGCGTGTGGTGGGGGTGCCCAAAACCATTGACAACGACCTCGATAAAACCCTCACCACCTTTGGTTTTGACACCGCCGTGGGTTTTGCCACCGAGTGCCTGGACCGCTTGCATAGCACCGCCGAGAGTCACCAGCGGGTGATGGTGGTCGAGGTGATGGGCCGTTACGCTGGCTGGATTGCGCTGCACGCGGGTATTGCAGGCAATGCCCACGCGATTTTGATACCGGAAATTGGTTTTGATATCGAGAAGGTGGCCGCCAAAATCCGCGAGCGCGATGCGGGGGGTCACCTGTACTCCATCGTCGTCGTGGCTGAGGGTGCGCGGCCCAAAGACGGTCACCGCGAGCTCCTCGCGCCGGCAGAAGTCGGCCATGCCGAGCGTCTGGGTGGCATTGGCGAGACCATTGCGCACGACCTGGGTAAGTTAACCGGCAAAGACACCCGCGTGGTGGTGCTGGGCCATTTGCTGCGTGGCGGCAGCCCGACCTCATTTGACCGCCTGGCCGCATTGCGCTTTGGTGCCGCTGCCGTGCGCGGGCTGGACGCTGGCCAAACCGGTGTGATGGTGTCGCTGGGCGTGAATGGCGTGGACTATGTGGCGCTGGAAGAAGTGGCCGGCCACATCCGCGATGTGCCCATGGACTGCGACGCCCTGCAGACCGGGCGCGATCTGGGCATCTCATTTGGTGACTGATTGAGTTTGGCATCTGCTTGTCAAGTCAGATGAGCGGCTGACCATCAGGTCATAACTTGGCCTGCTGGGCGCTTAATTTAGCTACACTTATTTGTCCGCTGTTGCGCATTTTGTAGCAGCTTTGGCAACGGGAGTGGGTCAAACAGTATGTTTATCATGCGCAAAAATCGTCCAACGTCGTTGATTGGGCTGTGCAGACAGGCCACCGCTGGCGCCTTGCTTTGTCTGAGCCTGAGCGCCTCGTTCGCTCAGGCGCAAGACAGCACGGCCACCAGTTGGCCGGGGGTCAGTCTGCACGGGTTTGGCACGCTGGGCTTCGCCCGGGGCGACGATGACAACGCCGAGCTGGTTCGTGATTTGTCGCAACCCAACGGCGCTGGCACCCACTGGGCCACCAAGGTGGACAGCCTGCTGGGTGTGCAGGCCAACCTCCATTTCAGTACCGCCACCGAAGGCGTGGTGCAACTGGTCAGCCGCTACCACGCTGATTCCAGCTACCGCCCGGAGGTCACTTGGGCCTTTGTGCGGCATGATTTTTCACCTGATTTCTCCGTGCGCGTGGGCCGCCTGGGCACCGAGTTTTACATGCTGGGGGACTCCCGGCTGGTGGGTTATTCCAATCTGAGTGTGCGACCGCCGCCAGATTTTTACGGCTCGCTGGTGTTCTCGTACATTGATGGCCTGGACGTCAGTATGACCCGGCCGGTGGGTACGGGTTTGCTCAAGGGCAAGTTGTTTGTCGGTCAATCGCCTGAGAGCACGCCATATGCGCCGGGCTTCCTGTGGGACCTGAAAGGCTCGCAACTGTTGGGTGGTTACTTGGACTACAGCCGTGGCCCCTGGCAGGTTCGGGTGAGCCATGTGCGCGCAAAGTTTAATCAGGAGATGCCCGTTGACCAGGTGGCTGGCATGCCCTATCTGTCTGCGGTGCCACAGATGTCGATGGCGGGTCAGCAGGTCCAATTCAGTTCGCTCGGACTGGTCTACGACCAGGGCCCGCTCATTGTCCAGTTCATGCTCAACCGGATCCACCAAGACGGCGTGGCTTACACCAGCTCCAAAGCGGGTTATGTGATGGCGGCGTACCGTCTGGGCGCCGTCACCCCTTACGTTGGGGTGTCGCGCAGCGTCTCTGATGCGGCGGTGCTGACCGGCAACCCAGCGTACTACCCTGTGACAGCCTCTCTGATTTCTCAAAGCGTCACCGACCAGCACACCTACACGCTTGGCGCACGCTGGGACTTGCAAAAGGATATGGCTTTGAAAGCCCAAGTGGACTGGGTGCGCGGCACACCGTCTTCCGTCTTCTTGCTGAAAGGTGCCCAACCTGGCCTATGGGATGGCAACCTGACTGCGGTGAGCCTGACGCTGGACTTTGTGTTTTAGTCCGCCATGAAAACGCTGTTGCTAAGCCTGTTCGTTGCGTTCTTTGGTCTGGCCAGCCCGGTGCGTGCTGAGCCGGTGGTGGTGGTCAACGCGGCCAGTTCTATTGGCCCGCTCAGTCAGGACGAGATCATCAACATCTTTCTGGGGCGCTACCGCAGGCTGCCCACCGGGGATGCCGCACAACCCATTGACCAGCCCGAATCCAGCGCCTTGCGCGCCGAGTTTTACCGCAAGCTGGTCAACAAGGATGTGAATGAAATCAACGCCTACTGGTCGCGTCTGATTTTTTCCGGGCGCACCTCCCCGCCCCTACAGGCGGCCAGCGTGGCAGAGGTCACTGTGCAACTGCTGGCGCGCCCAGGCGCCATTGCGTATGTGGAGCGAGCACAGGTTGACAAGCGCCTGCGGATCATCATGGAATTCCCGCGGTGACGGCTCGGCCTGATTTGCCCCCTGTCTCCTGGTGGTCCAGCGGGCTGCTGTTGCGCTCGACCCTGGCGGTGGTTCTGGCCTCGTTGCTGGCTGCTGCGGTGGCGGTGGGGTACACCGCCTACGCCACCAGCGTGCGCGCCCACCAGGCTTCGCAAACCCGCCTCAATGAGCTTCTTGACACCATTCAAAGCACCCTGTCCGTGGCTTGTTTTGCCAACGACCAGACGCTGGCGGTGGAAGTCGCGCAGGGCGTGCTGAGCAATTCCGATGTGTTGGCGGTACGCATCGCTACAGCGCAGGCGGTACTGGCTGACAAGCAGCGGGGTGCCGCCCCCAACACGCAAGCCACCGGGATGCTCAAACGGCTGATTTATTCGCCGTTTGACCGGCAAAAGGAAGTGGGCCATATTTTGTTGACACCTGACCCGCAGGTGATTGACGCACGCATCCGGGAAGAGGTCTGGTTTGCGGCGCTTCAACTGAGTTGGCAGTTAGGCATGGTCGCAGCTGCCGTGGTGGTGATGATGTTGTTGTTCATCGTGCGCCCGATCAAGGCTATGTCTGACCGGCTGCACCGCATGGACCCGACCCGTGGGGAGCGTCTGGCCACCCCCAGCCAACATGGCCGCACCGAAATTGGCCAACTGGTGGCCGACATCAACGCGCTGTCAGACCGCCTGACCAGTGCGCTGGAAGTGGAGCGGCATTTGCGCCAGCAAGGTGAAATTGACGAAAAGCGCTATCACACCATTTTCGACAACGCCGAGTCCGGGTTGTTTCTGATCGATCGCCAGGGGTCGCTGATGTCCTGGAACCCGGCCTTTGCGCAGCTGTTTGACATTCACCGCCAGCCGCCCGGCAAAGCGCTGGCACCGCTCAACATCAACCAGTTGCCGTGGCAAAACCCCACCCTGATGGATCGGTTATTGCACAGCGCCCTGACGCAGAACACTGCAGTCACCCAGGAATTGCAGATTTTGATGCCGGGTGCAGAGCGCAGCTGGGCCCACATGGTCTTGCGGTCGGTGGGCAACAACCTGTTGCAAGGCGTGGTGCACGATGTCAGTCACCTCAAGGAGTCAGAGGCCACGGCACGACAACAGGCTATCACCGACCCGCTGACGGGCCTGGCCAACCGCCTTGGGCTGGAGCAGCGTCTGCACATGCTGGTGCAGGCGTACGCCGGCGCCACAACCGGTGGCTTTGCGCTGCTGCTGATCAATCTGGACGAGTTCCGCCGGGTCAATGAAGGCATTGGCCTGCCAGCTGGCGACACCATCTTGCAGACCACCACCCGGCGCCTGTCAGCCTGTGTCAGCAGCCAGGACACCCTGGCACGCTTGGCGGCAGACAACTTTGGCATCATCCTGAACAACGTCACCCAGGGTGAAGCGGTTGAGCGTATTGCCGGGCGCATCCTGCAAGCCATTCGCCAGCCCTATTTTGCGGACGGCTCGCCTATTAATCTGCATGCCAGCATTGGCGTGGCCCTGTTTCCGGGCGACGGCTTTGATGTGCCGTCACTGTTACGCCAGGCCGAACTGGCCATGGAGAGCGCCAAGTCTTCAGGCGGCGATCAGCATGTGTTTTTCAACCCGGTGCTGACCGAGGCTGCAGAGCAGCGCAGGCACATGGAAAGCGATTTGCGCAGCGCCATTCGCAATCACGAGTTTGTGCTGTTTTACCAGCCGGTGGTGGACCTGGTAAACCAGCGCCTAGCGGGTGCCGAGGCACTCATCCGCTGGCGCCATCCGACGCGGGGGCTGGTCATGCCCGACAGCTTCATTCCCCTGGCCGAGAAAACGGGTCTGGTGATTGAGATGAGCCTGCTCATGCTCGACGTGGCTTGCAGGCAGCTGCTGGACTGGAAAAACCGGGGGCTGGACTACGTTCTGTCGCTGAACGTCTCTGGCCGGCAGATACCCGACGGGCTGACCCCCGCAAAACTTCAGGAAGTGGTTCAACATTACGGCATTTCACCGACCAGGCTGGCGCTGGAAATCACCGAGGGCGTGATGCTGCGCGATGTGGACAAGTCGCTGCAATGGCTCAAAGCGGTGCATGACTTGGGGTTTCGCGTTTACTTGGACGACTTTGGCACCGGGTATTCTTCGCTGTCGTACCTGAAGCTGTTCCCGGTGGACACCCTGAAGGTAGATAAATCGTTTGTCCAGGACATGTGTGACGACAACAACGAAAACACCCTGGTGGGCGCGATCATCGCCATGGGTCGCAGCCTGGGGCTGGACACCGTGGCAGAAGGGGTCGAGCTGAAAAGCCATCTGGTGGCGCTGCAGCGCATGGGCTGCCACTATGCCCAGGGCTACTATTTCTCGCGCCCGGTCCCGGCCGAAGAATTTGACGCGGCGGCAAGCCGCATCACCGCGCTGCTGGCAGCACCCGATACGGGGGCCTAGCCGTGTCGGATACCTCGGTTGACACGCTGCTGGTGGTTTGCCTGTGTGCCCAGTGGTGCCATGTTTGCGAGGCGTATCGCAGCAGCTTTGCACAGGTGCAGGCCAACATTCTGGCGGACTACCCCGACACCCGGTTCGCCTGGCTAGACATTGAAGACGAGGCTGATCTGCTGGAGCCGCTGGATGTGGAGAACTTCCCCACCATCTTGATAGCCACAGGCTACACGCCGCATTTCTTTGGTGTCATTACCCCGCAGCCGCAAACCCTGGAGCGGCTGGTGCGCGCCTATATGCCTGACGCATCCGCGCCAGTGCTGACGGACGTCAGCATCATTGGCCTGCTGGGCCGGATTCGCAGCCAGTTTGGCTGATCTTGTCGCGAGCCCGATTTGGAACAAATGACAACCCGTCGCCAAATCAGCGAAACTAGGTCGCCGTTGCAGCTACAGTCGCATTGAGAGTGTCAATGTTGACCGACCCAAAAGGAGTAAGTAATGAAGCCTGTGCCCCTACCTGATCGTTTTCAAGCGCTGGATGCCTGCCACCAGCAAATTCATGAGCATCTGGCCGAACTGACCGATGTGCTGGAGAAGTTGCAGGTGGGCGCCGATGAGTCGCAGTACCGCCAGCAGATGCGGGAGATTGAAGCCTTTTTCTCCGGCACGGCGCACCAGCACCATGCCGATGAGGAAAAAAACATTTTCCCCAAGCTGCTCGCCAGCGACAACGCCGAACTGGTGCAGGCCGTCAAGACGCTGCAACAAGACCACGGTTGGATCGAGCAGAACTGGCTGGAGCTCGCGCCCATGCTGCGCGCCATTGCCAACGGCGAAGACTGGGTCGACATGGCCGAGCTGCAGCACAGCGTCGAAGTGTTTTTGGCGCTGCTGCACGACCACATCCTGCTCGAAGAAACTTTGATTTACCCTGAGGCTAAAGGGCAGTTTGCGCAGGAACTCGCCGCCCGCAAGCAGCGGATCGCCAGCTGATTTATAAGAAAAAAGCGCCTTTAGCCCTCATATTTAAAGGGTTAATAGCTACTATTAATATAGCATTTTAAAAGACTGCCATAGCGCAACTGGCAGCATTGATCGCAGGCCTATCAGCCATCTATCGGTCCCCGCTGATGCACCTGCAACACCCCGAGGAAGACACCCATGAAAGTGAACCCCAACACCATCCCGCATGGTATTGCCCTGCTGCAAAACCCTCTGCTCAACAAAGGGACAGCGTTCACCGAGGTGGAGCGCGACAGCCTGGACCTGCGTGGCTTGCTGCCTCCGCATGTGCAAACGCAAGATGAGCAGGTTGCGCGTTTTCTGGAAAACATGCGCCGCCTGCCCGACCCGCTGGAAAAATTCATTGCCCTGAGCTCACTGCACGACCGCAACGTGGCGCTGTATTTCCGGGTGGTGTGTGACAACCTCGACGAGATCATGCCGCTGATCTACACGCCCACGGTGGGTCTGGCCTGCCAGCGCTTCGGGCATATTTTTCAGCGCCATCGGGGCATGTTCATCAGCATCAACGACCGCGGCCGCATTGCCGATATTCTGAAAAACTGGCCATACAAGGCTGGCATCATCGTCGTCACCGACGGCGAGCGCATTCTGGGTCTGGGCGACCAGGGCGCCAACGGCATGGGTATTCCCGTGGGCAAGCTCTCGCTCTACACCGCCTGCGCCGGCATTGACCCCGCCATCTGCCTGCCCATTACCCTGGACATGGGCACCAACAACGAAGACCTGCTGGCCGACCCGTATTACGTCGGCTTGCGCCGCCACCGGGTCACCGGTGCGGCCTATGACGAACTGGTGGATGAATTCATCACCGCGGCGCGCGAGGTGTTCCCCAGCGTCATCATCCAGTTTGAAGACTTTGCCAATCACAACGCGTTTCGCCTGCTGGAAAAGTACCAGGACAAGATCTGCACCTTCAATGACGACATTCAGGGCACGGCAGCGGTGGCGCTGGCGGGCGTGTTGTCGGCGTTGCGGGTCAAAGACACCGCGTTGATGGATGAAAAATTTCTGTTCCTCGGTGCGGGCGAAGCCGCCACCGGCATTGCTGACCTGCTGGTGGCTGCCATGGTGGCGCAGGGCACCGACCTCCAAAGCGCTCGCCAGCGCTGCTGGCTGGTCGACTCCAAAGGCCTGGTGGTGCAGTCACGCAGCGGCTTGGCCGCGCAGAAGCTGCCTTACGCCCATGACTTTGCCGAGCAGGCTGACTTTTTGTCGGCGCTCAAGGCGCTGCAACCCACCGCTATCATTGGCGTGGCGGCGGTCAGCGGGGCGTTCAGCACCGAGGTGCTGGAGACCATGGCCGAGATCAACGCTGCGCCGATCATTTTTGCCCTGTCCAACCCCACCTCCAAGGCTGAATGCACCGCCGAAGAGGCTTACTACGCTACCAAAGGACGCGCGCTGTTTGCTTGTGGCAGCCCGTTTGCGCCGGTGCAGTGCTGCGGAAAAACCAGGGTGCCGCGCCAGGGCAACAACGCCTACATCTTCCCCGGCCTGGGTCTGGGCGCCATCGCCACCGGTGCCATGCGAATCACCGACGAGATGTTCTTGGCTGCAGCGCAAACACTGGCGGCTTACGTGACCCCCGCCGATTTGGAGCAGGGCAGCCTGTTGCCGCCGCTGACCAGCGTGCGTGAGGTGTCGGTGCACATTGCGGTGGCGGTGGCTGAGGTGATTTTTGAGCGCGGACTGGCCACCAAATCGCGACCGGAAAACCTGCTGGAGCTGGTGCGCGCGCACGTTTTCGACCCGCGCTACCCGTCTTACGTTTGAGCCGAGTTTGAACTTTGTCGAACCGTTAGCCCGGCGCTGCTGGCCGGTGCTGAGCCACAAGTCGTTCCAGGTCCGCAGCGGCCTGGCTGAAACGCAAGTTTTTCACCGCATTGGCAGCATCCATCAGCGCCGGGCTCAGCGCGGTGTTGGCGGCCATGGCCTGCAGCGCTTCAACCTGGGCGATGGCATCAAACTTGTTCAGCGCCAGCAGCGGCATAAGCTTGGCCAGCGCAACCTCAAAGCGCGGCCAGTCCAGCGTCTGTGGCGGCGCGGTTGAGGCGGGCGTGGTGGCTTGCTGGTTGGCCTCGGGCAGCCATTTTTCCAGTGCGCTGACCAGCGCCGCTAGGGCGATCGGCTTGGTCAAAAAATCATCCATCCCCACCGCCAGGCAGCGCTGTCGGTCTTCCTCAAACGCGTCTGCCGTCAGCGCGATGATCGGTGTGGCTGAGCCTGGCCGCGTTTGCTCCCACTGGCGGATGGCCTGGGTCGAAGCGTAGCCATCCATTACCGGCATTTGCAGGTCCATCAGGATCAGGTCGGGGGTGCAGGTATGCGTTTGCAACAGGCTGAGGGCCTGCTGGCCATCGTGGGCCAGATGGACCTGCATGCCAAGGTGTTCCAGCAGACCCTCAATCACCAGGGCGTTTACCGAGTTGTCTTCCACCACCAGAATATGACCGCTTAAAGTGCCTCTAGACCTTTTGTAGTCTGCGCTAGTAGCTACCATATTTGAGTCATTTTCCGCTGGGTTGCCGGGTGTGGGCAGTCTTGTGGACACGGTCAGCGCGCGTTCGGCACCCACCCGAAACCAGAACCGCGAGCCCTGGCCCAGCTCACTTTCCACCCCCGTCTCGCCACCGAGCAGACGGGCCAGACTGCTGACAATCGACAGCCCGAGTCCGGTGCCGCCAAACTGCCGCGTGATGCTGCTGTCAGCCTGCGAAAACGGTTTGAACAGCAAGTCGATTTTGTCCGCTGCGATGCCTAAGCCGGTGTCGGTCACCGCAAATTCCAGCGTGACGTCTTGGTCGTCTTGGTCTTCTCTCTCGATTTCAGTGGCTTCAATATGAATCTGCCCCGCAACGGTGAACTTGATGGCGTTGCCCACCAGATTGGTGAGCATCTGGCGCAGGCGGTGACCGTCGCTTCTGTAAAGCTGCCCGGCTGGCCCCAACCAGGCCACACTCAGCGTCAGACCTTTGTTTCTGGCAGCCCCGGCAAATAGCGCCTGGGTGTCTTGCAACAACTGCGCAGGGTTCAGGTCGGCCAGGTCGAGCTGGAACTTGCCCGCTTCGATCTTGGATAAATCCAGAATGTCGTTGAGCAGCCCCAGCAGCGACTGGCCCGAACTCAGCACGGTTTGCGCATAGTCCAGGCGATCGGTCTCGCTCAAGCTTGGCGCCAGCAGCAGTTGCGCCATGCCCAGGATGCCGTTCATCGGCGTGCGGATCTCATGGCTCATGATGGCCAGAAAGCGGCTTTTGGCCAGATTGGCGGCCAGCGCTTCTTCGGTGGCTTGCATCAGGTCGGTGATGTCAATGCGAAAACCTACGGTGCCGCCGTCAGGCAGTCGGCGCTCGATGATGCGCAGCACCCGCCCGTCGTCTAGGCGCTGCGACAAAACGCTGTTGGCACAGCGGTGCTGTGCCATACGTTCCATCACCCAGGCCTCTTCGCGGCCCAGTGCCGCTGGATACTGGCCGTGCCGCACGCCTTCACGGATGACCTCTTCAAAACTGACCCCGGGCGTGATGAGGTCGGCTCTGGTGGCGTACAGGAGGCGGTATTTGTCGTTGCAAAACACCATCCGGTCGCTGGTGTCATACAGCACAAAAGCCTCGTCAATCGCATCAATAGCGGTGCGCAGCAGCTCGGTACTTTGCAGCACCAGGGCCTCGGCTTCTTTACGCTCGGTGATGTCGCTCATCACACCGATGAACTGCAAGATGCGCCCCTGCGCATTGCGGCACGGGGTCATAGACTCCCAGGCGGTGTAGTCGCGGCCGTCTTTGTGGCGGTTGGTGCGCTCGCCCTGCCAGGCGCCTTGTGTCAGCATTTTTTGCCACAAGGTGGCGTAAGACTCGGCCTTGTGGGCCTTTGACAGCAGCATGCGCGGGTGTTGTCCGATCAACTCCCCGGCGCTGTAGCCGCTGATGCGGCTCAGCGCCGGGTTCACGTCGATGATGATGCCGCTGGGGTTGAGGATCATGATGCCCTCATGGGCGTGGCTAAACACCGCTGTGGCCAAGCGCGCGTCGCGGTCGCGCTGATAACGCAACATGGCGTAACGCACCGCCCGACGCAGCGCGGCACCATCGCCACCCTTGGGCAGGTAATCCTCGGCGCCGGATTCGATGACCGCGTGGTTGGCGGCCTGGTCGTCCAGCGCGGTGAGCACCACGATGGGTGCATCCACCACGGCGCGGCAGCGCTGCACACCGGCAATGCCGCTGGCATCAGGCAGGTTCAGGTCGAGCAGCACCACATCGGGATGAAAACTGTTGGCCTGCGCCAAGGCCTGCACCTGCGCCATGGTTTTGACGCGGCGCAACGCAAACACCTCGGTATGGCCTTCGGACAGCTGCAGCTCGATCAGCCGCGCGTCGTCGTCAGAGTCTTCCACCAGCAGGATGCGCCGGGTGTGCGCGGTGTCGTCCAAAGGGATGGGGCGGCCAAGTTGCGTCATGCGCTCCAGGCCACATCGGGTTGCCATTGCGCCACCCAGGCGGGTACATCTGCCGCAGGCATGGGCCGGGTAATGCCGTAACCCTGGGCCAGATCACAGCCCATCTCCAGCAGACGCGTGCCGTGGGCGATGGTTTCCACGCCTTCGGCGATAACCGCGCGGCGAAAGGCGCGGGCCAGCCCGATCACCGCTTCCAAAATGGCCAGGTCATCCGGGTCCACCAGCATGTCACGCACAAAGCTCTGGTCCATCTTCAGTAGCGACACGGGCAGGCGTTTCAGGTAGGTCAGCGACGAATAACCGGTGCCAAAGTCGTCCAGCGCAAAGTCCACACCCAGGCGCTTGCACTGGGCGATCACCGAGGAGATACCTGCCAAGTCTTCCAGGGCGCTGGTTTCCAGCACTTCTATCGACAAATCGCCGGGTGCGATATCTGGATGGCGCGCCAGTGTTTCTTCCAGGCGCGCCACAAAGTTGTTCTGTTGCAACTGGCGGGCACCCACATTCACGCTGACTGGCAACTGCAGACCGCTGCTGTGCCATTGGTCAAGTTGCTGCAGCGCGGTCTTGATTACCCACTCACCCACTTCGATGGCCAGGGGCGTGTCTTCAATCAGCGGCAGAAAAGCAGCAGGCTGCAGCAGGCCTTGGTCAGGGTGCTGCCAGCGGATCAGTGCCTCTGCCCCGATCACCCGGCCACTGCGCATATTCACCTGGGGCTGGTAAAACAGCACCAGTTCGTTGGCCAGCATGGCCTGGCGCACACGCGCCAGGCTCTCATGGTGGCTGCGCAGGCCCAGGTCTTGCTGGGTATCAAACACTTGGTGGCGGTTCTTGCCGGCCAGCTTGGCCTGGTACATGGCGTGGTCAGCCTGGCGCAAGAGTTGATCGGCGTCGATGTCAATATCTTGTGGGTAGTAGGTCACGCCCATGCTGGCAGAGATCCGCAGCTCGCGCCCGCCCAGCGAAACTGCCCGCGACGCCGTTTCCAACAAACGGTTCAGCAACGTGCCGCCACTCAGCGTACTGTCAAGATCCACCAGCACAGCGACAAATTCGTCACCGCCGATGCGCGCCAGGGTGTCGCTTTCGCGCAAGACGCTTTTCATGTTGCGTGCAGTGGCCATCAGCAACTGGTCACCGACCTCATGGCCATAGGCGTCGTTGATGCTTTTGAAGCCGTCCAGGTCCACAAACACCACCGCCAGCAGTTGCTGGCGGCGCTGCGCCTGAATCATGCCCTGGCTCAGTCGGTCGGCCAGCAGCACGCGGTTGGGTAGGCCGGTGAGCACGTCGTAATGGGCCATGTGGTCAAGCTTGGCCTGATGTTCCTTGAGGGCGGTGATGTCGGAAAACATCGCCACAAAGTTGCTCGGCTCGCCGTTGTCGTGGCGCACGGTGGTGATGGTGAGCATCTGCGCGTAAATCTGCCCGTCTTTTCGGCGGTTCCAGATTTCGCCGTACCAGTGACCCTTGTTCAGGATTTCGCGCCACATGGCGTCGTAAAAATCCCTGCTTTGCTGGCCCGAGTTCAGAAACCGCGGGTTTTGACCCAGCACCTCTTCGCGGCTGTAGCCGGTGATGCGGGAAAAGGCCTCATTGACATCCAAAATACTGCCGTTGGTATCGGTGATGGTGATGCCTTCGCGGGCAGTGGTGAAGACGCTGGCAGCGAGCTTGAGCTTGTCGTCGCTGGCCTGGCGTTCGGCCAGGTTCAGGGCCAGCAGGTCACGCTGGCTCGCCACCTGCTTACGCAGGCGCTCATGCTCCAGCAGGTTGCGGATGCGCTGGCGCGCGGTGTCCACCTGGATTGGTTTGGCGATGTAGTCGCGCGCACCCAGTTGCAGCCCCTGGGTTTCGGCTTCATGCCCTTGCAAGGCGGTGACAAAAATGACCGGAATAAGGGCCAGCAAGGGGTCAGCCTGGAGTTGGCGGCAGGTCTCAAAGCCGTCCATACCGGGCATCATGATGTCCAGCAGGATCAGGTCAGGTGGATTTTGCCGGGCCAGACGCAGGCCCATTTCGCCCGACGTCGCCAACTGCAGATCAAACTCATCCTTCAGTGCCGCGCCCAACGTCAACAGGTTGACCGGCGTGTCATCCATGGCCAGAATAGTCGGCTTGGCTTGTGTCATCAGGGCATCTTTTTGTAATGCTGACGATTATGCGCGTTGGGGTAGGTGGGGCTGTAAGGTTGCCATCAAGGCGCGCAGGGCAATGGGCTTGGTCAAAAAGTCATTCATGCCCACGGCCAGGCAGCGTTGGCGGTCTTCTTCAAAGGCATCGGCCGTGAGGGCAATGATGGGTGTGTGCGGTTGGCCGGCTTGCGCTTGCCACTGCCGGATGGCGATGGTGGCTGTGTAGCCGTCCATCACTGGCATCTGCAAATCCATCAGGATGACATCAAAACGCCCGCCGTTCTGTATGCGCAGCAGGGCCTCCTGCCCGTCATGCGAGACAGCCACCGTCACGCCCGTTTGCGCCAGCAGCCCCTTGATCACCATGCGGTTCACCGCGTTGTCTTCCACCACCAGAACCCGACCCTGCAGAGCCGGTGTCACCTGGTTGCTTGGCGCTGCAGAATCGGCTTGGCGGGCCGCAAGTGGGCCAATTGCCACCGGTGGCTGCGATGGCGGGCCGTCAGCCAGAACTTCGCAGCGCACCCGAAACCAGAAGCGCGTGCCTTGGCCCAGCTGGCTGTCCACCCCGACCTCGCCGCCCAGCAACTTTGCCAGACTGCTGACAATCGATAGCCCCAGCCCGCTGCCACCAAACTCCCGGGTGGTGCTGCTGTCAGTCTGCGAAAACGGTTTGAACAGCAAGTCGAGCTTGTCCGCTGCAATGCCTGGCCCGGTGTCGGTCACGGCAAACTCCAGCAGGGCGCTGCCGCCTGTCTGCGCGACCTCGCTGGCCTGCACCTGGACCTGCCCGGCAGCGGTGAACTTGATGGCGTTGCCCGCCAGGTTGGCCAGCATCTGGCGCAGCCGGTGCCCGTCGGTGCGGTAGCGTCGCATGGTGGGGCCTTGCCAGGTGCAGGTGAGTGTGAGTGACTTGTTTTTGGCCGCCCCGGAAAACAGCGCCTGGGTTTGCGCCAGCAACTCGGCCGGGTCGACCTCGGTCAGGTCCAGCTGGAATTTACCGGCCTCGATCTTGGACAGATCAAGGATGTCGTTGAGCAGCCCCAGCAGCGACTGGCCCGAGCTCAGTACGGTGCGCGCGTAGTCCAGCCGGTCGCGCTCGCTTAAGCGCGGGGTCAGCAGCAGTTGCGCCATGCCCAGGATACCGTTCATCGGCGTGCGGATCTCGTGGCTCATCATGGCCAGAAAGCGGCTCTTGGCCAGGTTGGCGGTTTCTGCCTCGTTTTTCGCATGTCGCAGTTCTGCGGCGGCCGCGGCCTGACTTTGCAGGGCCAGCAGGTGGTTGTTGTAGCCCTGAATCAGCTGGGCAATTTCCTCGGTGGCTTTGCCTATGGGCAGCGGCACCTGCTGTGCAGAGTGGTTGGCAATTTGCCCAAAGCCCAGCGACACCGCCCGTATCGGGGACACCACGCTGCGCGTGAAGGCCCAGGCCAGTGCCAGCACCGCCAGCACGGCCAGCAGTACCAGCCCCAGGGTGAAGACGGCCAACTGGTTGACCTTCTGCGTCAGCAAATAGCTGGGCTTGATCACCGCCAGCATGTCTTGCTGGTTGTGCGCGGGTATCACCTGCATCAGCACATTCTGGCCGTCCAGCACCAGCCGGGGCACCGCTACTGGCGAGCGCATCAGCGCCAGTAGCGCTGGTAGCACTGGCTGGCCAAACTGGCGCGGGTCGGAATGCAGGGTGATGCGGCCTTGTGCATCGACCCCCATGAGCTGGCTTGCGGGCGCCAGCGGTGCGCCTTGCAAAAAGCTGTTCATGAGGTCGTTATTGAGGCTGATTACCAGCACGCCCACCGCATCCGATTTGCCGGTGACGGGCGAAAAGTGCTGGATCACCCGGGTGACGCTGATGGCTTTTTTCGCCTCCGAGCGCGTGTTGATATTGTCAAACACGCCGCGCCACAGGGTCGGTGTGCTGGCAGCGCTGGCTTCTTGCAGCAGTTGGCTCACCTGGGCGGTGTTTACCGGGCTGACGTCGAGCGTTTCACCCACCTGAAAACGGGCCCCATGGCGGGAAAACACGTTGATCGACACCAGCCCTTTGACGCGCACATAGCTGTTAAGGATGTAGCCAATGCGCGCGCGCAACTCCAACGCATTGAAGGCATCGGCAGACTGCTCGTCGGCGCGCCTGAGCGCCTGACCGACCTCGGCATTACCGGCCACGCTGGCCGCCAGATCCGCGACTTGGTCCTGGTACAGGTTGAAATAAGAGGCAAAACTTGACAGCAGGCGGGTGTTTTCCACCTCGGCCTGTTCGGTGACGATGCGCTTGGACATTTCAAAGGCGATGGCACCCAGCAAAATCAGCGGCAACACCCCTGCAGCCAGCAGGAAGCCGATCAGCTTGACGGTGGAGCCAGAGCGCCTTTTCACGCCAAAGACCACCCGTTATGGGAGGTTGCCCGCGGTGACGAGCTGGGTGTCAATGGTGGTGATGTTGGGCACGCTGCTGCCCTGGGTGAGTCGCAGCGCCAGCGCCACGCCCTGGTAACCCTGCTCGCTGGCCTGTTGGTCCACGGTGGCGGCCAGGCGCTGATTGCGAATCTCGGCAATAGCCTCGTCCAGGGCGTCAAAACCGGCGACCTTGACCCCCGGACGCTGACTTTCCTGCAGGTATTTGAGGGCACCGATGGCCATGACATCGTTGGCGGCAAACAGCAGCTTGATTTGCGGATGCTGGGCAAACATCTGCTGGGTGACGGTGTAGGCCTCGTCAATCTTCCAGTTGGCAGTTTCGGAGGCCACCAGCGTGATCTTCGGGTTCTCAGTGAAGGCGCGCCGGGCACCGGCGGCGCGCTGCTGGGCATTGTCAGCACTGCGGATGCCTTCCAGAATGGCGGCCTGAGTGGGGCTGGTGATGCCCTCAGCCAGGAACTTGCCGACCTTGTAGGCACCGGCTTCGTTGTCTACGCTGACAAACGGCACGGGGGCCATGCCCGCTTGTTTGACGGCCTCGGGGTCCAGCCGGTTGTCGATGTTGACGATACTGATGCCCGCATCACGCGCCTTTTTCAGCGCCGGAATCAGCCGTTGCGAATCGCCTGGGGCGATGACGATGGCATTCACTTTGGCCGCAATCAGGTCTTCGACGAGCTGGATTTGCTGCTCAATCGAGGTTTCCTGGGCAGCGGTTTTGACGGTGAGGCTAATGCCAAGTTCGTTCTCGGCGCGCCGGGCGCCTTTTTCCATCTCGACAAAGAACGGGTTGGTCAGCGTTTTCATGACCAGCCCCACCTCTTTTTTGACCAGCGGCGCAGATGCTGGCGCAGCAGCCTGTGGCGGCGAATTCACGCTAGGCCCAGACGACTGGCCGCAGCCCATCAGGCCGATGCTGAGCAATACCGGGGGCAAAAAGTGCAGGATATTCATGAAGGGCTTTCAGGAAAAAATTTGGTCCTTGCCGACTAGCGCGCAAAGCGCATTGGACACCTCAAGTGTTAGGGCTCGTGAGGTCATAAGCTGTGCATTTGGGTGTCGGCTTTGGGATGCAGTGCTCGGCGCAAAGCGTGCCGTTTAGTTCTGCTAAACAAACGATTTGGAACGACGCAATGCGCCCAAAGCTGACAAGACAAACGTGCATGTTATGGCGAACGTTTCGGGTTACGCCGTCGCCCAATGGGTGTGCCCGGGTCTACCAGGCAGGTGGAGCTGCGCTTCTGAGGGTGCTGACTCGGCCAGCAGCTGGCCGCGCTTGAAGACCTTCAGCCGGGTGGCGCGCAGGCGCAGGGCTTCTACCGGGCTGCGCGCTTGTAGCAGGCAAAAGTCGGCATGGCAGCCGACCTCCAGGCCATATTTTTCGAGTCCCATGACGCGCGCGGCGTTGCGCGTGACCGCATCAAAACATTGGTGCATGGCGGCCTGGCTGGTCATTTGCGCCACATGCAGGCCCATATGAGCGACTTCGAGCATGTCACCTGAGCCCAAGCTGTACCACGGGTCCATCACGCAGTCGTGGCCAAAGGCGACGTTGATGCCGGCGCCCAGCAGCTCGGGCACACGCGTCATGCCACGGCGCTTGGGGTAGCTGTCATGGCGGCCTTGCAAGGTGATGTTGATCAGCGGGTTGGCCACAGCGTGCAACTGCGCTTCAGCCATCAGCGCGATGAGTTTTGACACGTAATAGTTGTCCATGCTGTGCATGCTGGTCAAATGCGATCCGGTGACGCGGCCGTGCAGACCCAGGCGCTGCGTCTCGAACGCCAGGGTTTCGACGTGGCGCGAGAGCGGGTCATCCGACTCGTCGCAGTGCATGTCCACCCGCAGGCCGCGTTCGGCGGCCAGTTCACACAGCAGTTTGACGCTGGCAGCGCCGTCCTGCATGGTGCGCTCAAAG
This sequence comes from Rhodoferax antarcticus ANT.BR, assembly GCF_001938565.1. Taxonomy (GTDB): domain Bacteria; phylum Pseudomonadota; class Gammaproteobacteria; order Burkholderiales; family Burkholderiaceae_C; genus Rhodoferax; species Rhodoferax antarcticus. The sequence goes on along the minus strand of NZ_MSYM01000008.1, from coordinate 151,429 downwards.
TGGGGGATGCCACCGACCACGTCCACACCCTTGTCGAGTGCGCGTTTCAGGTTGGCCAGCGCGCTGGGGGAGCGCAGCACGCCGTCTTGCGGAAATGCCACCAGTTGCAGGTCGATGTAGGGTGCCACCTGCCGCTTGACCTCCAGCAGTGCGTCCACCGCCAGCAAACGGTCGTCACATACATCTACATGCGTGCGAATGGCCAGCAGGCCCTTGGCCACCGCCCAATCGCAGTAGGCCAGCGCGCGTTCGATCAGGGCTTCTTGGGTGAGCAGCGGTTTGAGTTCGCCCCAAACTGCAATGCCCTCTAACAGCGTGCCTGACTGGTTGATGCGCGGCAGCCCGTAAGAGAGCGTGGCGTCCATGTGAAAGTGCGCATCGACAAACGGCGTGCTCAGCAGGTAGCCCTGCGCGTCCAGCGTTTGCTGCGCGGGCGCTTGCAGGCCAGCGGCCACGGCGACGATCTGGCCGGCTTGCACCGCCACTGACATGCCGCTGCGAGCGTCGGGCAGGGTGGCGTTGTGAATCAATAAGTCCAACATGACGCAAAATGAAATACTATCTTTAAAAGAGCAATAGACCTTTGTTAGTCAAGGTCTGCAGGGCTACTGGCCTTAAATCTCTGAAAACCGATGGGAGTCGACATCAGCGCTGAGGCAGATTCGACGCGGTTGCGGCCCAGGCCTTTGGCACGGGTTAGCGCCGATTCGGCGGCAATGAACAGGCTCTCGGCGGTGTCAGCGTGGTCTGGAAACACCGCCACGCCGAAGCTGCAGGTCAGCGCGGGCAGGCCAGCGATATCGTCCCAGTTGATGGCGGCAATCTTGCTGCGCAGCTTTTCAGCCAGGTGAAGCAAGTCTGGCTCGGGGGTGTCGGTGCACAGCAACAGAAACTCTTCGCCGCCGCACCGAGACAGGTCGTCGGTGCTGCGGACCTCGCCAGCAATCGTCTGCGCCACACGCCGCAACACTTTGTCGCCGACAGCATGGCCAAAGTCGTCGTTGACGCTCTTGAAGTTGTCAATGTCCAAAAAGCACAAGCCCAGGGGAATTTCCAGCCGGTGGCACAAGTCCACCTGGCGGCCCAGCAGCAAGTCGCATTCGCGCCGGTTATGCAGGCCGGTGAGTGTGTCGTGCGAGGCCATGGCCTGCAGGGTGAGTTCGATGGTTTTCTTGTCGGTAATGTTGTGCACCATGCCGATCATGCGGGCGGGTTGGCCGTTGGCATCGCGCTCGCAAATACGCCCTCGGTCATGCACCCACAGGTAATGACCGCTGCGGTTGCGCAGCCGGTATTCGGCGTTAAAGCGGCTGCGCTGACCGTCAATATGCTCTTGTTTCGCGCGGTTCACCCACAGGCTATCTTCCGGGTGCACCTTGCTGAGCCAAGTCTCCAGTGTGGCTTTTATCTCATGCGGGCCATAACCCAGCATACGCGCCAGTTGCGGGCTGAAATACACCTCGTTGGTCAGCAGGTTCCAGTCCCACAAACCGTCAGAGGCTTCGTTCAGGGCGTAGCGCAGTTGGGCGTCGCGGCTATGCAGGTCGCGCTCCAGCGCCTGGCGCTGGCTGATATTGCGGGTCGTCGACAGGAAATACTCGCGCCCGTCGTGCACGAAGTGGCTGATGTGGAGTTGTACCGGCACGCTGCTACCAGACGGGTGGCGGTGCTCACCAATATGGACAAAGTTGTCGCTGGCGCGAATGGCCTGGCTCATGCTGCGCCACTGGTCAGGGCCTGCCACACCGGTTTGCAGGCTGAGCACCGATTGGCCCAGCACCTCGCTGCGTTGCCGGCCGAGATGCGTCAGTGCCGCGTCGTTGCAATCGAGGATGTGGGCGGAGTCAGGATCAATCAAAAACACCGCATCGGGCAGATGTTTGAACAGGGCTGTGCACAGCCCGTGGGGCATTGGCATGATGAATAGTCTCGGAACGTCGAGTGATAGGCGAGGGCGGGATCGCCGAAAGGATGAATTAAACACCAATCGGTGTGACGGTTGGGCGTAGCGGTACTGAACGCTCCTCTTTAAATAGCTTGTGGCGCTTATTGAACGTGGGCTAGAGGCTGATTTATGTGTTATTTCACGGGTACTGGCGGGCAACGTGGAGCACGGCCAGCGCGGTGACCGTTGTTTCATTTTGCTGCAGCAAAACGATGTAGTTCGGATGCGCAACCAATTCCCACGTGCCTGCTTTGCGGCCCCGGCGGCGGGGAAAGTTGGGATCGGCCAGTTTTTCAACTTGTTCGTCGACCAGTTGCCACAGCTCAAACGCGGCCTGCGGGTCTGAGGGTGCGATGAACTCGGCAATGCTATCTAGGTCGTCCACATAGCGGGGCAAGCGCCGCACGCGCAGCAGCTTGCTCACAGCCCCAACCGTTGTTTGAGCCCGGCCAACCGCTGGGTGCGAATCTGTGGCCAATCTTCGGGCTCAATGGCGGGCCGGGGGTCGTCTAGGGCGGCCTGCACCTTGGCATGAAACCAGCGGTCGTAGTCGGCGTCGGCCTGCGCGGCTTCGTGGGCGGCTTTGAGCGCTGCGCTGCGGTCCGGGCGGGGAACTTTTTCCAGCGCGTGGGCTTCGGGGTGCCAGTCGGTGGTGTCGATGCGGCACTCGTGCAGGCCGATGCCGCGCAGCAGTTGCAGGGCTTTGCGCGGATCGGCAAAGCGGCGCGGCTGCTTGCGGGTGGTGACCATGATCGCCTCGCCGCTGCGGGTTTGAATACTGACCACAAACGCCGCACCGTCGCCGCGCAGGGTCACGTCGGTCACGCCACCGCAGAGTGTTGCGGCCTTGAGTTGCGCAAAGTTCAGGGTGTGCATCATGGGGCTTTCAGCTGTTGGATGGCGCTAGTTTAATAATTATTGGCGTATCAAATAATAGTTAGTTGCTATTCGGCATCGCTTTCAGCATTTTCATGCCCTGACCCCCGGCTCTATCCCAACGGGGCTAGCGCTCGCCTTTGCGGTAGGGTTTCATCAGCGCCTGCGGCTAGCTGGCCTTGCGGGCCACCAGGAGGCAAACACCACCAGCGCCACGCAAATCCACCCGCGGCCATTGACCATGTTGAAAAAGGGGTATTCGTAAAACCGTGTTGGAACGAGGTTTCATAAGACGCTAGTAATAGCTGGAATAAATCGTAAAACAGTGTTGCATTTCGTGGCGTAATTCGCTATGATTCAACCATTAGAAAATCGTAAATACTTATTGGCGCATCATGTTGCATCGGCACCTTAACCACCAGCGATTCACCCTCGCCGCCATCGACGACGTGATTTCGCGTGGGCGTTGGCGGGACTGGGCTGATCTGCGTCGGGCAGCTCTGAACGACCTATCGTTACTCGACAAAGTTCAGCGCATTTGTCGCCCATACGTTGCTGACCCTTACGCACAGCGCTACCACTTCTGGATGCACTATGTTGAAGAACACCAAACAACTTCCTGATTGGGAGCTTGTCCTTTCGTCTGCCGCACGACTCCAACGCATCATCCCTGATGCGGTGCTAGTGGGCGGAACAGCATCCGCCATCCATGCAGAACACAGGTTCTCGCGGGACGCGGACCACATCCTGACTGATCTTCGCTTTCGATTTGATGATGTTTTCGCCGAACTGGAATCAGTTGCCGGGTGGAAGACTGCCCGTGTCAATCGTCCGGTGCTGATCCTCGGAAGTCTTGATGGAATTGAGACTGGGATACGACAGTTGTACCGAGACGAACCTTTAGAAACAACGGTGCTCGACTACCACGGTCAAATATTAACCGTGCCCACCGAGGGAGAGATTCTCCGCATAAAAGGAATTTTGATTCTCAAGCGCAACGCAACACGGGATTACCTTGACTTCGTTGCATTGGCAGATCACATAGGTGACAACGGCGTTGCACTTGCGTTGCAATCGTTTGATCGGTTGTACTGTCAATCCAGCGGTGAATCTCCTTTGCAGCAATTGCAAGTTCAACTCGCCAACGCCGTTCCATACGACTTGGAGGAAACTGAACTGAGCGAGTACAAGAGCCTTGATCCGCGCTGGCATGACTGGGGCGCGGTCAAAGCAGCTTGCTCGCACGTTGCCACGGTAATTTTTGATCGAGTGTGCGATTTGGAAGCTGACCGTTCCGACGATTACGGGATGGAGCCATGAGCTACCTTAGAGATGTACAGCGAGCCACATGGCGCGTCCTTCCCGATGGATGAGCACGCCGCCTCCCTGATCGTTCTGCATGAGTTTGCCGAGCCATTTGGCGGCAATGGCAGTGCCGCATACGGCGACCATCACTTTGAATACATGCGCCGGGACTGACGATGCCCGCGAACATCCTGAACCTCCCCCAATACCGGGTACTGCGGGTCGAAGAATCGGAACACGACTACCACATCACCACCGAGCCAGTAGCAGCCACCAAGGCGTGTCCACACTGCCAGTCAGATCGTCTGACCTCGTGGGGCACCCGTGAGCAGGTGTTCAAAGACATGCCGATGCACGGCAAGCGTGTTGGCCTCTATATCGACACCAAGCGTTTGCGTTGCCAGTCATGCAGCAAGACCTTCTCGCAGGTGCTCCCGCTGCTGGCCGAGAACCGGATGATGACCGAGCGGCTGATGCAGTGGATCGGCAAGCAGTCCCTAAAGCGCACCTTCACTTCACTGGCTGAGGAAACCGGCGTAGTCGAAGGCACGATCCGCAATATCTTCCGAGATTGCGTCAAAGAGCTGGGAAAAACGGTTCGTTTCGAGACTCCAAAATGGATGGGCATTGATGAGATTGATCTCATCAAACCGCGCTGTGTCATTACCAATATCCAGAACAACACTATCGTGGACATGCTGGTGAACCGGAACAAGGACACGGTGGCCAAGTACCTGACCCGGATGGCCCAGCATGACAAGGTGCAGTTCGTGGCGATGGACATGTGGACACCATACCGTGATGCGGTATCTGCGGTCATGCCGCAAGCCAAGATAGTGATCGACAAGTTCCACGTTGTCAGAATGGCGAACGACGCTATGGAGAAAGCCCGCAAAGGCTTGCGGGCGCAACTGACATTAGCACAGAGACGCGGCTTGATGCACGACCGCTTTGTGTTGCTCAAGCGTGAGCGTGATCTGAACGACAAAGAGCGCTTGAATCTGGATGGTTGGACAAAGAACTATCCGGTGCTGGGCGAAGCGTACAGGCTCAAGGAGGCTTTCTACGGCATCTATGAAGGGCTGGGCAGCAAGGAAGAGGTGCTAACGCGCTATGCGGCTTGGCACCGGGATGTTTCGCCGGAAATCCAACCCTACTTCGCTGACCTAATTCGGGCGTTCACCAATTGGCAGCCATGGATTCTGAATTACTTCGACCACCAAGTCACGAACGCATATACCGAATCACTGAACAGCTTGATTCGGGTAATGGACAGGATGGGTCGGGGTTACAGCTTTGAAGCTCTGAGAGCCAAAATTCTTTACACCGAAGGCGTTCACGCCAACAAACAGGCAAGGCCGAAGTTTGAAAGGAAGCGCGAACCTGCGCTGGTGGGCGTTGGAATGGGTGTACCGGATGAGGCGATGGGCTATGGCCTGCCAACGATCAAGTCGCCGAAAGTCGCTGACCAACACCGGCACGTTGGCCCAGCAAAGAACTACGGTGCAAACATTTCAACACTGACTCGCTTGATAGAAGCCGGGAAGCTTTAAGTGGTTTACAGCACGGTTTTACGAATACCCCAAAAAAGTAACGATTCACTCGTCCATCAAGCGCATGGGTCCCTGCGGGGGTCAAGTTAGAGAACCAAACAGACGCGCAGTTTGGCAACTTCACAGACATTGAGCGGGTCGTACCTTAAACCACCCCAGCGCGCTGCAGCATCGCATGCAGCAGCACATTGCAGCCTGCGGTGATGTGCTCCGGCGTGGCGCTCTCGATCTCGTTGTGGCTGATGCCGTTCAGGCAGGGGATGAAGATCATGCCGGTGGGTGCCAGCTTCGCCATGTAGACCGCGTCGTGCCCGGCGCCGCTGACCACCGGCATGTTGCTGTAACCCAGCTTGGCGGCGGCCTTGGCCACGGCGTTTTTGCAGTCGTCGTGAAAAGCCTGTGCCGGGTAGCTGGAAACTATCTCGATCTTCACGTCCAGCCCAGTTTTAGCGCTCAGACTGGCAGCAAAGGCTTTTACCTCGTCGGCCATCCGGTCCACCAGCGCGTCGGTGGCGTTGCGCAGGTCGATGCTGAATTTGACGGTGCCGGGAATCACGTTGCGGCTGTTCGGAAACACCTGCACCATGCCCACCGTGCCACGTCCGTGTGGTTGATGGCGCATGGCCGTAGCCACCACCTCTTGCATGATGTGCGTGGCGATCTGCAGCGCATCTTTACGCAGCGCCATCGGCGTTGGGCCCGCATGGGCCTCCATGCCGGTCACGGTGCAGTCAAACCAGCGGATGCCCAGCACGCCTTGCACCACGCCGATGGTCACGTTGTTGTCTTCAAGCACCGGGCCTTGTTCGATGTGGGTCTCAAAAAAAGCGCCAATCGGGTGATCGCCGGGTTCCTGCTCGCCGATGTAGCCAATGCGCGCCAGTTCGTCACCGACCGATTTGCCGTCAATGTCTTTGGCTGCGTAGGCATGTTCCAGCGTGAAGGCCTTGGCGAACACGCCCGAGCCCATCATCACCGGCACAAAGCGCGAGCCTTCCTCGTTGGTCCAGAAGCTCACCTCAACAGGCGCTTCGGTTTCGATATTGTGGTCGTTCAAGGTGCGCATGACTTCCAGCCCGGCCAGCACGCCGTAGTTGCCATCAAACTTGCCGCCAGTAGGCTGGGTGTCGATGTGGCTGCCGGTGACGATCGGGGGTAAAGCGTTGCTGCGTCCCGGGCGGCGCATGAAGCCGTTGCCGATTTTGTCGATCGTCACAGTCAGGCCAGCTTCACGGGCCCATTTGGTGACCAGGTCGCGGCCTTGTTTGTCTAGGTCGGTCAGGGTTAAGCGGCAGACACCACCTTTTGGGGTTTCGCCGATTTTGGCGAGCGCCATCAGGCTGTCCCAGAGGCGTTGGCCGTTGATGCGCAGGGCACTGAGGTCTAGAGTTGTGGTTGTCATGTCAATTTCCTCTGTTGCTGTGATGTGAGGCTTGTGAGTGTTTTTGCCCGCTTAGGCAGGGTGGGCTTTGCTGGCGCGTGCTTGCCATTCCCGGCCAGCAGGCGCAGACGATTCGCAAGATGCCTCGCTCACCAGGGCGCAACCCGGCCAACAGGCGCTGCCGGGCACACCAGCGAGTGCAGCTTCAAAAGGTTTCATGCCCGAGTGCCCGCAGTGCAAACAGCTAAAAACTTAGCGCTTCACCGCCGTCTGTGCCGTCACATCTGCGCGCAACTTGCTCGCCGTGAAGTTGGCGTTGAACGCAGGCCGTTTGACATAGCGCCCCACGCCGCGTTGCGCCCGCAAATCGCCTTGCACAAACACCAGCTTGCCTTGGCTTAGGGTGTGGCTGGGGATGCCGGTGACGGTGCGGCCTTCAAAGACGTTGAAGTCGCCCTTGCTGAACTGCGTCTTGGCGGACAGGGTTTTGCTGCCGGTTGGGTCCCAAACCACCAAGTCAGCGTCGGCGCCCACGCTCACGCTGCCTTTTTGCGGGTACAGGTTAAACAGCTTGGCGGCGTTGGCCGAGGTCACGGCGACGAACTCGCTGGGTGTCAGGCGCCCGGTGTTGACGCCTTCATCCCAGACCACGGCCATGCGTTCTTCGACACCGCCGCAGCCGTTGGGGATTTTGGCGAAATTGTCTTGCCCCGCGCCTTTTTGGCTGGCGCAAAAGGTGCAGTGGTCGGTGGCGGTGGTGTGCAGGTTGCCACTCTGCAGGCCGCGCCACAGCGCTTCCTGATGCGCCTTCGGTCGAAACGGCGGGCTCATCACATGGGCGGCGGCGGTCGCAAAGTCGGGGTGGCGGTAGACGCTGTCGTCAATCGTCAGGTGCCCAGCGAGCACCTCACCATAGACGCGTTGACCCCGGGCGCGGGCGCGGGCAATGGCTTCGGCAGATTCGATGCACGACACATGCACGATGTAGATTGGCACATTGAGCACCTCGGCAATGGCAATGGCGCGGTTGGCGGCTTCGCCCTCGACCACCGGCGGACGCGACAGCGGGTGGCCCTCAGGCCCGGTGATGCCACGGTCCAGCACCTGCTGCTGCAGCAGGAACACGAGTTCGCCGTTTTCGGCGTGCACGGTGGGCATGGCACCCAGCTCCAGGGCGCGGCTGAAGCTGTTCACCAGCGTTTCGTCGTCACACATGATGGCGTTTTTATAGGCCATGAAGTGTTTGAAGCTGTTCACGCCTTCCTGCTGCACCAGCGTGCCCATGTCGCGTTTGACCGATTCGTCCCACCAGGTTACGGCGACGTGAAAGCCGTAGTCAGACGCTGATTTTTCAGCCCAGCCGCGCCAGGTCTGATACGCCTCCATCAAGGATTGCTGCGGGTTGGGTATAACGAAATCGATGATGCTGGTGGTGCCACCGGCTAGTCCCGCAGCGGTGCCGGTGAAGAAGTCGTCCATGGTGGTGGTGCCCATGAACGGCAGCTGCATATGGGTGTGCGGGTCGATGCCGCCGGGCATGACGTACTGGCCACCAGCGTCCACCACCTGCGCGCCCGCGGGTGCCTGCAGGTCGGGGCCAACCGCGACTATTCTGCCGTCTTGCGTCAATACATCGGCTTTGAAAGCCTGGTCGGCGTTGACCACGGTGCCGCCTCGGATCAGGATACTGCTCATTGAATGCTCCTTAATAAATAGCTACTAGCGCATAACTGACAAGGGCTAGAGGCTGATTTGACATAAATGTTTGGCAAGCCAGGAAACGCATCAAACCGCGTTGTAGCTCGGTCACAGGCGTGCCATATTACGCCGCCACACGCCCCGGGTTGTTGGCGTGGGTGGTCCAGTCGGCATGGCTGGCCAGCACGGTTTTGCCGGTGCGCATATCTGTTTCACCGGGTGCCAAGGTGCGCAGGGTGATGCAGTCAGGCACCGGGCACACCAGCGTGCACAGGTTGCAGCCCACGCATTCGTCCTCTTTCACCTCAAAGTGACGCTTGCCGTCTTTCTCAAAGGTGATGGCCTGGTGGCTGGTGTCTTCGCAGGCAATGTGGCAGCGCCCGCACTCAATGCAAGTGTCTTGGTTGATGACGGCCTTGCTGATGTGGTTGAGGTTGAGGTACTTCCAGTCCGACACGCTCGGGATGGCTTTGCCACGGAAGTCTTCGATAGAGGTGAACCCCATCTCGTCCATGTAGTTGGACAAGCCGTCGGTCATCTCCTGCACAATTTTGAAGCCATACACCATGGCGGCGGTGCAGACCTGCACATTGCCCGCGCCCAGTGCGATGTAATCAAACGCATCGCGCCAGGTGGTGACGCCGCCGATGCCTGAGATGGGCAAACCGGCGGTCTGCGGGTCACGCGCGATCTCAGCCACCATGTTCAGCGCAATTGGTTTCACCGCCGGGCCGCAGTAACCGCCGTGCGAGCCTTTGCCGCCGGTAGATGGCGCCATGGTCAGGCTGTAAGGGTCTACGCCCATGATGGAGTTGATGGTGTTGATCAGGCTCACTGCATCGGCCCCACCGTGTTTGGCGGCGCGCGCAGGCAGACGGATGTCGGTGATGTTGGGCGTGAGTTTGACGATGACGGGCAGGCGGCTGTACTGCTTGCACCAGTGCGTCACCATCTGGATGTATTCGGGCACCTGGCCCACGGCAGCACCCATGCCGCGCTCACTCATGCCGTGCGGGCAGCCAAAGTTGAGCTCAATGCCGTCACAGCCGGTGTCTTCCACACGTGGCAGGATGGCACGCCAGGCGTCTTCATTGCAGGGCACCATCAGCGAGACCACCATCGCGCGGTCGGGCCACAGGCGCTTGACTTCGGTGATCTCTTTCAGATTCAGCGCCAGATCGCGGTCGGTGATGAGCTCGATGTTGTTAAAGCCGGTCAACCGGCGGTCTGGTGTGAGCAGCGCGCCATAACGCGGGCCGTTCACATTGACGATGGGTGGGCCTTCCTCGCCCAGCGTCTTCCAGACCACGCCACCCCAACCGGCTTCAAATGCGCGGTTGACGTTGGTGGCCTTGTCGGTGGGCGGGGCGCTGGCCAACCAAAACGGGTTGGGGCTGGAGATGCCGATGAAGTGGGTTGTTAAATTGGCCATGGTCTGCTTTCAAATCTGATTGCTGCACTATGCATAGCGTCTTGCGCTTGTTACATAAGGGCTAGAGCCTGTTTTTATTTATAACTGGTGGTCAGTTTAGGCGGCACCAGCCGGGCTCACGCACTGAGCTGGGCGTGAATCGCCTGCGCGGACAGCTTTCCGTGCTGCACCGCTTGCACCGTCAGGTCCAACCCGCCGGCGCGGCAGTCGCCACCGGCCCACACGCCGCGCTGGCTGGTCTGGCCGTTGGCATCGGTGGCGATGCGTCCGTCCTGCAAGTCAAAGTCGGCCTTCGCCAGCAGCGCGTTGCCCAGCGTCTGGCCGATGGCTTTGAGCACCATATCGGCTTCGATCACCAGCACTTCGCCAGTGGCTACCAGCTTGCCGCCCGCCATTTTTTGCCGGGCAAAGCGCACGCCACCGGCGTATTTGGGGTCGAAAGTATTGGGCATGACCTCCACCGGGGAAAGCCAGTGGTGGATGACCACGCCATTGATCTGCGCCCACTCCTGCTCGGCCTTGGAGGCACTCATCGCCTGCGGCCCGCGCCGGTAAACCATGTGCACCTCTTGCGCGCCCAGCAGCTTGGCCTGCACCGCAGCGTCCACCGCAGTCATGCCGCCGCCAATCACCACCACCTGGCGGCCCACCGGCAGGGTAGACAAATCTTCCGCCTGGCGCAGCGTCGCAATGAAGTCCACCGCGTCCTGCACACCGTACAGCCCCTCACCCGGCACGCCAAGCTGGTGCGTGTTGGGCAGGCCCATGCCCAGGAACAGGGCGTCAAAGTCCTGCCGTAGTGCGTTCAGTTGCACCACCGTTTGCAGCTTCCAGCCATGGTGAAACTCGATGCCGCCAATGCCCAGCAGCCATTGCACCTCGGCCTGGGCAAAGTTGTCGGGCGTTTTGTAGCTGGCCAGGCCGTATTCGTTGAGGCCACCGGCTTTCGGTTTGGCATCAAAAATGACCACGTTGTGGCCCAGTTTGGCCAGCGTGTGGGCGCAGGACAGCCCGGCTGGGCCGGCGCCGACCACGGCAATCTTCTTGCCGGTGCTTGGTGCACGGCCGAAGATTTGCGGTTGCGCGCTGTCCATCAGCGCATCGACCGCGTGGCGCTGCAGCCTGCCAATGGCCACCGGCTTGCCTTCTTGGGTGTTGCGCACGCACACTGCTTCACACAGGTTTTCGGTGGGGCAGACGCGGGCACACATGCCGCCCAGCGGGTTGGCCTCCAGAATGGCACGGGCTGCGCCGCGCAGGTTGCTGTCGCCAATGCGTTTGATGAACGACGGCACATCAATGTGCGTTGGGCAGGCAGTGGCGCACGGCGCGTCAAAGCAGTACAGGCAGCGCTCGGCTTCCAGCACGGCCTGGGCGCGGGTCAGGCGCGGCGTGGCGTCGGCAAAGCGCTGGGCGTAGTCAGCCGCTTCCAGGCGGGCGGGGCGAATATCAGGGGCAAGGGACAAAGACACGCTAGCAGTTCCTTTTGGTAAATCTGACCGTTTGGTCAGGTTCAGGATTTATGCTAGCAAGCCACGTGCCACGCTGTCTCTAGGGGTTAGCCCGAAGCCGCGATGTTGGCGCCAACAGGCGGTGCTGCGCGCGCAAAAAGCGCGCCAAGGTGTCTTAAGAGTGGGTCAGATGCCCGTGGTGATGTGGCTGGTGATGCGGCTGATGATGCAGCAGGTGTGCCACCCCTTGGGTGAGGTGTGTCCAGCCGAGCGAAAGTAATTTCGCTATCGCGTCAGACCGGTCTTGGCGAGCTTGGCGGATGAGGGCTTCGATCTCGATATCGCTGTATTGCATGATGAGTGATCCTTTAACAACAGGCGCTCTTTTTGAGAGCATGGTGCTACGATAACTGCGCTATTGCGTTGCAACAAACGATCAATTCTCACCCAACAGAGCACAAAACCTCATCCATGGCCTACCGCCTGCCACCCTTGGCCGCACTGCGCGCTTTTGAAGCCGCAGCGCGCCACCTGAGTTTCAAGCTGGCCGCTGCTGAGTTGTCGGTCACACCCACTGCGGTCAGTCACCAGATCAAGCTGTTGGAAGAATTTCTGGGTGTGCCACTGTTTCACCGGTTAACTCGCGCGCTCACCCTCACAACCCAGGGGCTGGCCATGCTGCCCAAGGTGCGCGAAGGCCTGGCGTGTTTTGCCGCTGCGGTTGAGAGCGTGCATGACCAAGCGGTTGAGGGCAAGCTGATCGTTGTCTTGCCACCCTCTTTTGCCACCCGCTGGCTGGTGCCCAGACTCAAGCGGTTTGCCCAAGCCGAGCCCACGCTGAAACTGCAGGTAATTCGCTCGGCGGGTGCCATTGACGGTGACCAGTGGCAAGGGCTGATCGGCCTGGAGCCTGTGGATACGCGTCAGGATGACTCTAGGGTGACCATTCGGTTTGGCACCGGCGTCTACCCCGGTTTTCAGGTCGACCGCATGTTTGGCTCGGACTACATTGCCGTCTGCAGCCCCAAACTGCTGGAGGCGGGCCCGCCTCTGCGCACACCACAAGACACGCTGCTGCATGTGCGCCTGCACAATGATGAAAGTGACAGCGACCATGCCGTTCCAGGCTGGGAAGAGTGGTTCAGGCTGGCTGGGGTGAAGCCTGTTGATGTCTCGGCAGGACCGCATTTCAGCGATGCCGGTCTGGTCTATGTCGCAGTGCTGGACGGCCTGGGCCTGGCCCTGGCCTCCAAGCCGCTGGTGGCCACTGCCATGGCACAAGGTCGGCTGGTGGCACCTTTTGACCTGGCTTTGACGCAACGCTTTGCTTATTACCTGGTGATTCCCGAGGCGTTTGCCAACCGGCCCGCTGTGCTGGCGTTCAGGGCCTGGTTGCTGGAGGAAGCCGGGGCACAAGATTTGCCAAGCCTTATTTGCTATGATTAAAGTAGCTATCGGCGCTTGTTTATCAACGGCTAGAGCCCTAAAACACCAAAAAACCTAAAAACCACCCATTGACGTGTCCAAAATCTCCAGGACAGTGTTCAGGTTTTCAATTGGTAACTGACCCGGCGCTGAACAGCCGGCGCCCACTGCAAAGCTCATGGCTGAGCCAAACACGCTGCCTGCCATGCGGGTGATCGCGCCCAGCGGCCCCATGGACATGCTGATGAGCGGAATGCGCAGTTTTTTGCTGGCCTGGCGGGTGGCGTTAAGCAGCGTCAGCACGTCGTCCAAGTCGCGCGGCATGACCGCCACCTTGGCCACGTCGGCGCCCAGTTGCTCTGCCAGCAAAAACTTCTCAGTCAGCGTTTGCAGCCCCGGCGTGAAAGAGAAGTTGTGGAACGACAGCACCAGCAGGACGCCGTTGTCGCACGCGCTGGCGCGCACTTGGGCGATGTTGGCTGGGCCGTTGGCCATTTCGTAGTCGATCAGGTCGATGCAATTGCTGGCGCACACGGCCCTGTACAAGCTGATGACTTGCGCCTCCGAGAGAGCGATTTTTTCGCCGCCCTCGATGACGCAGCGGCGGGTGAACAGCAGCGGAATCTTGCCCGCTTTGTTTTTGATAGCTGTCGCCGCAGCAATGACGGCGGTTGTGTCGCCAATGTCTTCAAAGAAATCGACGCGCCATTCGAGCACATCAGGTTTCTTCGGCAGCACCTCATCAAGTTCAGCAATGAGCTTGTCAAAGGTTCGCCCCACCAGCGGGGCGCAGATCAGCGGGAATTTGCCGCCAGCAATAGGTTTGCCGCCGATTTGTATGGTTTTAGGTAAGTGCATGTTGTGTCTCCTCCATGAAAAAAGTGCCAGCCAAGCCTCAGTGGCACAGACCGGCACTTTACGCCATGTTGTGATTAATTAGTGCGCAGAAGGCTCACAAACCGCAGCCACGCAGCAACAGGCTCACCACATGTTCGGTGCCGCGGGACTGGTCTTGCGCGGTGAGCTCGGTCTGGCCCAGCACCGCGCAGACCTGCACCTCAAAGTCGGCATAGGTTTGGGTGGCGGCCCAGATGGTAAAGAACAGGTGCACCGGGTCCACCGGGGCCATGCGAGCTTGCGCCACCCACTGTGCAATCACCTCGGACTTGGCCAGCACCAGGTTGCGCAGGTCAGTCACAAGCAGCGTCTGCACCACCGGTGCGCCGTGTAGCAGTTCGTTGGCAAACACGCGCGAAGCGTGTGGCCGCTGAGCCGACAGCGCCATCTTGGCGCGGATGTAGGCCTCAATGGCGGTTTTGGGGTCGGCCTCTGGTGTGATGACATCAGTGGGCGCCAGCCAGTCTTGCAGCGTCTGGGCCAGCACGGCACGGTACAAATCCTGTTTGGCGCCAAAGTAATAGTGCAGGTTGGCCTTGGGCAGGTCGGCTTCTTGCGCAATCGCCGCCATGGTGGCACCGCTAAAACCCGCGCCGGCAAAAACGCGCTCGGCAGCCGCCAGAATGCGCGCCTCGTTGACTTGGCGGATTTGGCCTTTGCTGGCCTCGTCGTCAGCTGGGCCGATGTGGCTGCGGATGAGTGGTGTCATGCTAAAAAAAGGGGTCTTACCCGCACGGACAAGACCCCCGAGGCGCTGCCTGGCAAAGCTTATTTCTGGGCGGCTTCCCACACGGCATGGCTGTAGGCAGCCTTGCCCGGGTCTTTTTTGATCACCGGCGAGCTGCCAGCAGCCAGCAAGACCTTGACGGTGCGTTCATACGCCGCCGGATCCAGGTGACCCATCTTGGCGGTGTTGGCGTTGGTGATCAGCGTGGCCACGGCTTCCATCTGGCGCGTTTGCATTTTGACGCTGGCACTGCCCGACATGTCGTTGGCCACGACAATCTTGGCGGCTTCAGCCGGGTTCTTCACCGCATCGTTCCAGCCCTTGAGCGAGGCCTTGACGAATTTGGCCATGCGCGCGACAAAAGCCGGGTCTTTGAGCTTGTCTTGCATCACATACAAACCGTCTTCCAGCGAGGCCACGCCTTCTTTTTCGTAGAAGAAGGTGACCAGGTCGCTATCTTTAAGGCCAGCATCGAGCAACTGCAAATACTCGTTGTGGTTCATGGTTGAAATACAGGCCGCCTGGTTTTGTAGCAGTGGATCCACGTTGAAGCCCTGCTTCAGGATCTTGATGTCGGTGCCGGGCTTGTAACCGAGCTTGGCCATCCAGTTCAGGAACGGGTACTCATTGCCGCCGTACCACACGCCCAGCGTTTTGCCCTTGAAGTCTTTCGGGCTCTTCACACCGCTGGATTTCTTGCAGGTCAGCATCAGGCCGGACTGGTTGAACACCTGGGCGATGTTCACCAGCGGCACACCGGCTTCACGTGCGGCCAGGGCGTCGGGCATCCAGTTCACCACCACGTCAGCGCCGTTACCGGCAATCACCTGCACCGGGGAGATGTCGGGGCCACCGGGTTTGATGGTCACGTCCAGCCCCTCGGCCTTGTAGTAGCCTTTGCTTTGCGCCACGTAGTAGCCGGCAAACTGCGCTTGCGGCAGCCATTTCAGCTGCACGGTAACCTTGTCGGCAGCAACGGCGCTCATGCTGGCAGTGACACCGCAGACGGCCAGCACCGCAGCCATCAGGCCGCTAGATAAAAGAGAAGAACGGATCATGGGAATAGCTCCTTGGGGGTTGGGGGAAAAACACATCAAACTGCTCAAACACCGCGCACTGACGGGTGCCAAAACGCCACACGCCGTTCAAACTGTACAAGCGCCGCATACGCCAGCGAGCCGGTAACGGCCGCCACCACAATGGCGCTCCAGACCAGCGGCATGTTCATGCGCGATGCCTCGGTCGAAATCCTGAAACCCAGCCCTGACGTGGGTGAGCCAAAAAACTCGGCCACGATGGCCCCAATCAGCGCCAGCGTGGCATTGATTTTGAGCGCGCCAAAGATGAACGGCATGGCCGACGGCAGACGCAGCGCCAGCAGCGTGCGGGTGTAGCTGGCGGCGTAGCTGACCATCAACTCCCGCTCCAGCTTGCCCGACGCTTTCAGCCCGGCCAGGGTAGAGACCATCATCGGGAAAAACGTCATCAGCACCACCACCGCGGCTTTGGACTGCCACTCAAAGCCAAACCACATCACCGCAATCGGCGCCACGGCCACCAGCGGCACGGTGCTGGTGAGAGACGCCAAGGGCAGCAGACCGCGCTGCAAAAACGGCTGGCGGTCGATGGCCACGGCCACCGCAAAACCAAGCCCGGAGCCCACCGCCCAGCCCACCAGCACCGCTTTCAGCACCGTCTGCACAAAGTCACCCCAAAGAATGTCGCTGTGCTGCGCGATGGATTGCAGAATCAGACCCGGCGAGGGCAGCAGCACGCGTGGCACCTCAAACGCCACCACCAGCAGTTGCCAGAAGTAAACGATCCAGATGCCAAACAGCGCTGCCGTAGCCACGCCAAGCCAGCGGCTGCCGTCCAGCGCCGCCAACAGCCGCACCGACTGCGCCGCCAGCACCGCCATCAGCAGCGTGCCTGCCCAGAACAGCGCCCCGGGCGTGCTGCCCTCAGGCAAAGTGCCTTGCGCAGCCGGGTGCATAAACAACAAAGAAGCAGCGCCCAGGCTCACCAGCGCAAACAAAAGCGCGAACAAGGGCGTTTTCAGCAGCGGCGCTTTCATGCCTGCCCCCCGCGGCGGCTCAGCACCAGTTTCTCCACACCCGCTACTGCCATGGTCAGCGCCAGGCCCAACAGGGCCGACATCACCAGCGCCGACCAGATCTGCACCGTGTTGCCGTAATACGAGCCGGTGAGCAGCCGTGCGCCCAGCCCGGCCACCGCGCCGGTGGGCAATTCAGCCACCATCGCGCCCACCAGCCCGGCGGCGATACCGACCCGAAGCGCGGGGAACAAAAACGGCAGCGAAGCCGGCAGCCGCAGCAGCCACAGCGCCTGCCAGCGGCTGGCGGCGTAGGTGTGCAGCATTTCGGTCTCGATCTTTTGCGGCGAACGCAGGCCTTGCACCATCGCCACCGTCACCGGGAAAAAGCACAAATACATGGCGATCACCGCCTTGGGTGCCACGCCAGAAAAACCCAGGCTACCCAAAATCACCAGCACGATCGGCGCTATTGCCAGCACCGGCACGGTTTGCGAGGCCACGATCCACGGCAGCAAGGCGCGGTCCAGCGTGCGTGAATGCACGATCAGCACCGCCAACACCAGCCCCAGCAAGGTGCCCAGCACAAAACCCCACAGCGTCGATTCAGCCGTTACCGCCACATGAAACAACAGGTTGCGCGGTGAATCAATAGGCCAGTCCACCAGGCTGCTCCAGAAATCAAGTGCTACCTGATGCGGCGCGGGCAGCACCGGGCGCTGCATCTCCATCGTGGCGGCCACCAACTGCTGCCAGGTCCACGGCGCGTCCGACGGCAGCACCCGCTCAATGGCCCCCGCTGCGTTCATCCAGATGGCACCCAGATACCAGGCTATCAAAATAAATAGCGCTATCACCAATACCGGCAAGGCCCTGTGCTGCATTTGCTGCATAAGGCTGGCGGGTTTAGTCATGGTGACCATCGGCTAAGGCTTCGCGCACTTCATGCGCCAGGGCATTGAATTCAGGCGTGTCACGCAGGCCCAGGTGCCGGTCGTTGGGCAGTGGCGAGTCGATGATTTTCACAATGCGCCCCGGGCGCGGCGACATCACCACGATCTTGGTCGACAAATACACCGCCTCGGCAATCGAGTGCGTGACAAACACCACCGTGCGGCGCTCGCGCTGCCAGAGTTGCTGCAACTGCTCGTTGAGCCGGTCGCGGGTGATCTCGTCAAGCGCGCCAAACGGCTCGTCCATCATCAAAATTTTGGGCTCAAACGACAAGGCACGGGCAATCGACACGCGCTGCTGCATGCCACCTGAGAGCTGCCACGGGTATTTGTTCTCAAAGCCTTTCAAACCCACGCGCTCCAGGTGTTCCTGGGCGATGACTCTGGCGTCTGCCTTGGTGCGGCCCTGAATCTGCAGCGGCAAGGTCACATTGGCCAGCACATTGCGCCACGGAAACAGCGCTGGCGCCTGAAACACATAGCCATAGGCGCGGGCCAGCCGAGCCTCATGCGGGGAAACGCCGTTGACCAGCACCTGCCCGCCGCTGATCGGCTCCAGGTCGGCAATGACGCGCATCAGGGTGGTTTTGCCACAGCCTGAGGGGCCAATCAGCGAGACAAATTCGCCTTCATGGATGTTGAAATCGATGTTGGCCAGCGCGTGCACTGGCGTGTCAGCGGTCTGGTAGATCACGCTGGCGTTGCGAATTTCAACAGCCAGCCTGCCCCCGGCAGGCGGTTGCAACTTGGACAAGAGGGGTGAATCTTTGGGGTGGTTCATGGGCACTGGAAAAGGGATGCGTTGCACCAAAAAGCAGCTTGGGCAGCAAGAAACTAACCAGTTGGTCAACTTATTCTAGGGTTCAAAGCGAGTTTCATGCCAGAAAACAGACCGTGCTCGGGTTAACCATGAGAGGCTGATTACCAGCTTTGAGGCGAGGAAGTGTGCTGCATATGTCGATGGGCGCCATGCCAAGCCATGTGTTCAACCTGCTGAAGACCTGATGGCAAAGGCTAATGTGCTCGTAGCCCAATGCCCACTAGCTACACCAGCTCTTCTAAAAATAGTAACGCCGGTTTTGTCACGCGGCGCCAGTCGCCGCGTGCAAATTGACCTCACCGGAGTGCGTGTATCCTCGAAACCATGATTCTTCTTGATCCCCAACGGCGTCAGCTGGTCGGCAGCATTCTGGTGTTGTTGCAGTTTGCTCTGCTGACCTCGCTGGTTTTCATGGCGGCTCCGTTTGTTCGGCAGGGGCAAATCAGCGCCATCTGCTGGATGCTGCTGGCGCTATCGGGCATTTTGGGCGGCTGGACGCTGCTGCATAACCGCCTGGGTAACTTCAATGTGCACCCCCAGCCCAAGGCCAGCGGCGTGCTGGTGACCAGCGGGCCGTATCGGCTGATGCGCCACCCGATGTACAGCACGGTGTTGCTCAGCGCCGCCGCCATGGCCTGCGTGTCTGCGCACTGGATGGCTTGGTTTGTATGGCTGGCTCTGCTTGCCACGCTGCTGACCAAGGCCATACTTGAAGAGCGGTGGCTGTGCGATCATCACCCACAGTACGCCGAATACTGCTTGCGGTGCAAACGCTTTATTCCCGGGGTTTTTTAACGTCCGCCGCGCGAACTCAGTTGGTTATTTGGCTGGCGGCACCAGTTGGGCGATGCGGTTGATTAGCTCCAGTGGGGGTGAGCACCAATTCACCCGCGTATTTGCTTGAGGGCAGCGGCTCTGCGTGGCCTTTGCCGCAGCGGTAAACCAGATCAGCGCCGCGCTGCTTGAGCCGATCCAGGGCAAACGGGGGCCGGGCGCAGTAGCGCAGCAGGCGCTCCAGCCCTGCGCGGTCTGCTGCCTCGATGCGCACCCCGGCGTCGACAGAAAATCCACCTCCGTGGGCGTAGCCAGCCATGTCTTTAGCATCATGCGACTCCAGGTGGCCACGCGCCACGAAGGCGCGCAGTAGGCGCTTGCGCACGTTGGCATGTACTGCGGCGATGGCAGCATCGTCGATCTGTGCCGGGTGAAACGTGATCGACGCAGCGTTGGCTGACTCTGCCAAATCTGAATCTGAATCTGAATCTGACTGTACATCTGGCAGCGCCTCAAACACCCCATCAACCACACAGACATGGAAGTGCACATGCGTGTTCAGCGCTGATCCGGTCTACCGCTGCGGCAAAGGGCACACAGAGCCACTGCAGTCCGATAAGTACTCGGGTGAAGTGGTGTTCACCCCACTGGAGCTGATCGACCGCATCGCCCAACTGGTGCCGCCACCGCGCACCCACCGGCATCGCTATTACGGCGTGCTGGCACCGAACTCACCCTTTCGGGCGGCGGTGACAGCGATGGTGCCGGTGGCAGTGGTGGCTGCGCCAAAAGCTGCCGTCATTGCGAGGCAAAAGCCTTTAGCCGCGAGGAGCGTAGCGACGTGGCGGGTAGCGACGCGGCAAACCAGAACTTGCGGGTTCATGGATTGCCACGTCCTTTGGCCTCGCAATGACGGGAAACCCACACCACGCCCACCATTGCATTACCTGTGGGGCGCACTGATTGCGCGCATTTACGAGGTGTTTCCGCTGCTGTGCCCAATGTGCGGCGGCCAGATGCGCATCATTGCCTTCATTACGTTCAGTGCCGACATCCACAAGATTCTGGAGCACATCGGAGTCGACCCCGAAGCGCCGCGCATCACCCCCGCACGCGGGCCACCGCTGTGGGAAGGTGAAGGTGCGCAGGAGACGGGGGAGGGTGTGGAGGCTGAGCCGGACTGGGATCTGGCAGACTAATCACCGCCCGACTACCCCGACGATCAGCGCACAGACTGGTGAACCTGAAAAAGGGGGCGCTACGGCTGCACCGGGGTAGGGCTGTGTTCGGCGGCAGCCCGGAGCGTGGTTTGCGATGATGGGGCGCAAATTCTGGGGGATTCAGACTGTCATCTCAGGGAAAACTCGCTTTTTCAGGACGGTTTACGATGCGATACTTGGCCTCATGCGGTTGAAATGCCTATCCGTTGTACAGCGCGCAATTCAAGGTCGCTCTGGCCCGACACCGCACGTGTAGCCTGGGCAAATTCATCCAGCGCGCTAGCGTTGATCAAGTGCACCGAAAAGGCCAGCGCCACCCCCAGCATCACCGCCACCACAACCGCTGCGTTGCGCCACGGGTGCTGGCGCAGCTCTTGCCAGGCGAAGGTTTTCAGTAGCTCAAGCATGGGTTAGTCTGTATCAACAACGCCAAAAGGGTGACCGCGTCGGTTTCATAACGGTACAAAATGACATGGCGACTGTGGCAGAAGTCAATCCACAACCGGCTATGTTGTTACTGTGTGCACTTCGCCACGCCAATGGCCAGCGTCATTTTCGGCAATCAGCAAGGCATTGCCAGTGCCGGGCACCGCCACCACCGGTTGTCCGCCGGGCGCCCAAAACGCACTTTGGCCAGCGGCCAGGTAGCCCCCAGAAGGACCGCCATGGTTGACCATCAGCACGCCGATGTTGAATTGTTGGGCGTACTGCGCCAGTTGGGCCGAATCCGCCGCGTAACCAGCTTCTGACACCAGAACCCCCGCCAGGTAGAGCGCGGCGCCGGTGGCGGCGGCGGCATGGGCGTGTGATGGGTGCGAGGTGTCAGCGCAGATCGCCAGGGCATAGGAGGTGTCGCGCACCTCGTGGCGTTGGCAGCCCGTGTCGCCTGGGGCGACGTACTGCGCTTCGCCAGGGTGCAAATGTTGTTTGCAATACACCGAGCTGGTGCCGTCCGGGAAGAACGTGACGGCGGCGATGGAGGGTGCGGGTTTGTTGCCATGCAGAAGCGGGGCACCGACCACCACCGTTATGCGGGTTTGGCGCACCAGTTCCCGGATCGGGGCTAGGCAGAGGTCGTCAGGCTGCACCAGGCAATCGCTTAGGCGTGGCAGTTCGTAGCCGCTAAGGGACAACTCAGGGAACACCAGCAGGTCTACCCCAGCCTGATGCGCTGCTGTGATAAAGCGGGTGTGAATCAACACATTGGTGGCGATATCGCCCGCCACAGAAGTCGATTGTGCGGCGGCTATGCGAAGGGATGTCATTGGGGTGTTTGCAATAACCGGGGTCAATGGCTGTGAACTTTTTCCTGTAGCCACACTTTGATTAACGATTGATAAGGCACGTCTCGGGCATTGGCTGCAGTTTTGATGGCGTCCAGCAAGTGCTGTGGCAAGCGCAGGGAAATGGTCTTGGTGGTCGGTTTTAAATTGGGAAAAGTCACCTTTTTTGCCTTGGTCCAATCCAGGTGCGCTGTGGAATCGTGGGACTCCCAATAAGCGCGCTCTAGTGACTCGTTGGCGAATTCAGGAATGACTTTAGCTTGCTTGTTCATAAATAGTGCGCTCCTTTCTGTGCATGTCTCTGGCTGAAATGACGCGAATCAATTGGTTTGACTGGCGCAAGGTGAAGGTGATGTGTAACGCACGGTTGTCATCGGTTTTGCCGAGCGCGTGAAGCCGGGGTTCTGTCTGACTGTGGCTTGCATCTTCCAATAGCAACAACGGCGCGTTGAAAAAAACCTGCTCTGCCTCAGCCATGGAGACACCATGTTTGTCGTTCTTTCGGGCGTTGCCATCGTCCCAGTTGAACCCTGATATTTTGCCCAGATCAATCATATTTGTATATTACCATCATGTACATTTTTGCTGGGATGATGGTATTGCCGCGTGACCTCAGCCACCTGCAACGGATAGAATTTCCAACCGCATGAGCCCAAGTATCGCACCCCAAACCGTCCTGATAAAACGGGTTTCCCCTGCGATGACATTCTGAATCCCCAAGACTCTGCGCCCCATCATCGCAAACCACGTACCGGGCTGCCGAAGAACACAGGCCTCCCCCGACGGTGCCGTTTGCCACCATTCGCCAGTTCAGCAATTTCACCAAGTAGTGCGCTGATCGTCGGGGTAGTCGGGCGGTGATTGGTTTGCCAGATCCCAATCCGGCTCAGCCTCCACACCCTCCCCCGTCTCCTGCGCACCTTCACCTTCCCACAGCGGTGGTCCGCGTGCCGGGGTGATGCGCGGCGCTTCGGGGTCGACTCCGATGTGCTCCAGAATCTTGTGGATGTCGGCACTGAACGTGATGAAGGCAATGATGCGCATCTGGCCCCCGCACATCGGGCACAGCAGCGGGAACGCATCAACGATACGCGCGATCAGCGCGGCCCACAGGTAGTGCGATGGTGGGCGTGGCTTGGGTTTGGCTGGCGGCTCTGGCTGGGCCGCTGCGTCAACGCCAGATACACCGGGCACGCCGCCCGCACTGCCAGCATCCGTGCACACAGCGTCAGCCACGGAACTGCGCACGATAGGCGCCACCACCTGCTCGGCCTGCGCCATAGCCGTCACCGCCGCACGCAGTGGCGAGTTGGGTGCCAGCACACCGTAATAGCGATGCCGGTGGGTGCGCGGTGGCGGCACCAGTTGGGCGATGCGGTTGATTAGCTCCAGTGGGGTGAGCACCAATTCACCCGCGTATTTGCTTGAGGGCAGCGGCTCTGCGTGGCCTTTGCCGCAGCGGTACACCAGATCAGCGCCGCGCTGCTTGAGCCGATCCAGGGCGAAGGGTGGGCGGGCGCAGTAACGCAGCAAACGCTCCAGCCCTGCGCGGTCTGCTGCCTCGATGCGCACCCCGGCGTCGACAGAAAATCCACCTCCGTGGGCGTAGCCAGCCATGTCTTTAGCATCATGCGACTCCAGGTGGCCACGCGCCACGAAGGCGCGCAGTAGGCGCTTGCGCACGTTGGCATGTACTGCGGCGATGGCAGCATCGTCGATCTGTGCCGGGTGAAACGTGATCGACGCAGCGTTGGCTGACTCTGCCAAATCTGAATCTGAATCTGACTGTACATCTGGCAGCGCCTCAAACACCCCATCAACCACACAGACATGGAAGTGCACATGCGTGTTCAGGCTGGAACCAAATCGGTGGATGAATGCGACCGCACCCAGGTGCAGGCTGGCCGGGTCTGCCTTATCTGGCACCGGGGCAATGGGCCTGCAGGCTTTGCTGCACCACACGCAGGAAGATACGCAGTGCCGCATTGAGTGCACCTTTGTCGCGCTGCAGGTAGTAGCGCAGACGCTTTGGGACCGACAGCACCCATTGGCGTACCGGCCAAGCGGGGGAATACATGATCGCTCAGGTGCGCTGCGGCCTCGGCCATTCGGCGCGTGTTGCACGAGGGGCAGATTGCGCGGCCTTTGCAGGAGAAGGCGACAAGGTAGTCGTCACCACAATCGTCGCAACGCACCCGCGCAAAGCCGTGAGCAAAGATGCCGCACTCCAGGTATTTGCGCAAAGCTTTCTCTACGTAAGGAGCCGGAGTGTGGTGGTCGCCTTGGCCGTCAAACTGTCCGGCGCTGGAGAGCTCAAGCCAAGTCTCGAAGTGCTCGGCAATCGTGCGGTACAGCAGGGTGCGCTCGGGGTGGCGGGGGTTGTAGGCTTTGGTGGGCTTGTTGGGTTGAGTGACTGCAGCAGCTTGCGAAGGCTGAGGGCATTGCGGGGCATGTTGGTGCCCGCGCGGGTGCGGGTGTAAATGCTGCGGTGATCGGTGGGGCGGGCCTTGCATGGGGCAGCGCCAGTTTGGATAGGACTGGCACAGCCACTATAACTGTGTTTGCGTACAGTACTGCGCCGAAAGCACCTGTTTATGAGGCTGCATGCTGAGTTTGGCTTCTCAAGCCTGAGCGGCCTGATTGCGAGCTTGCGACGAGAGATTGGGAGTAAAAAGCCGTGTAGCCCTCGTGGAACTTGCGCAGCCAGCTATTGTATTTATAGCGTTGTGGTCAGTTACTGATGCACTGTTGGGCTATTCGGATCAAATGACGTGGCGCCGTCGGTCAGGGCGGTGCTGGCTTTGAGTACTCAAATCAGACCACTAGCAAGGTCAGCGGCAAGCCGCGTTCTCCGGCTGGTTTGAGCGCTACCGCGGTGCTGATCTGCTCTACCGCTGCGGCAAAGGCCACACAGAGCCCCTGCAGTCCGACAAGTACTCGGGTGAACTGGTGTTGACCCCGCTGCAGCTGATCAACCGCATCGCCCAGTTGGTGCCGCCGCCGCGCACCCACCGGCATCGCTATTACGGTGTGCTGGCGCCGAATTCGCCACTGCGTGCTGCGGTGACAGCCATGGCGCAGGATGCGCTGCCAGTGGTCGTGAGTTGTCCAGTGGCTGACGCTGCATGCACTGCTGCTGGCAGTGCGGGCGGCGTACCCGGTGTGGCTGGTGTGCCTGGCGTTGGCGCGGTGCTCCAGCCTGACTGCCTGCCCGCCAGCGTGGGCGAGATGGCCGAAGATGGCCACCCGGCCCTGACCCTGCTGCGGCTTGATGTCGGTTCATCGCCTTTGCTGGCGCGCACGACTCGGCTTGGTGCCGGGCATGGCGGTCTGGGCCCAGATCAAGGCCGTGGCGCTGGTGGGTTAGGTGTCGCATACCGCGGGATCATAGCCCTGTCCGCAGCTGGCCATTTTTCGGAACACTGGCAGTGGGCCATTCATCTTTAGCCTGCGATTCAAGCGATGTCCGCTTGGCCGGCCAGGTTGAACACCGCCACCGTCTGCACCAAGTCCTGCGCCTGTCCCTGCAGGCTGCTAGCTGCAGCTGTCATTTCATGCACCAGTGCGGCATTTTGCTGAGTCGCCTGGTCCATTTGACTCACCGCCGCACCCACCTGTGCAACGCCCAATGACTGCTCGCTGCTGGCGGCGCTGATTTCGCCCATGATGTCGGTCACACGCTTGATGCTGCTGACGACTTCCGTCATGGTGACACCAGCCTGACCGACCAGGGCGCTGCCTTGATCCACGCGCTGCACACTGGCGCCGATCAGGGACTTGATCTCCTTGGCAGCTTCGGCACTGCGCCCGGCCAGGCTGCGCACCTCGCTCGCCACCACGGCAAAGCCACGTCCTTGCTCACCGGCACGGGCGGCTTCCACGGCAGCGTTGAGGGCCAGGATATTGGTCTGAAAAGCGATGCCGTCAATGACGCTGATGATTTCCGAAATTTTGCGCGAAGCATCGTTGATCCCCTGCATGGTGTCCACCACCTGAGCCACCACTTTCCCGCCTTTAATGGCCACGGCGCTGGCAGTGAGCGCCAGTTGGTTGGCCTGGCGGGCACTGTCCACGTTCTGATTGACGGTGGCACTGAGCTCTTCCATAGAGGCGGTGGTTTGCTCTAGGGCGCTGGCTTGTTGTTCGGTGCGCACTGAGAGATCGTTGTTGCTTTGGGCAATTTGAACACTTGCGCTGGCCACCCTTTCCGAGCCTTGGCGCACTTGGGTCACCACACTGCGCAGGCCTTCCTGCATCAATTTAAGCTGTGCCATCAAGCTACTGCTATCGCCTTGTCGCAGGCTGAAGGAAGAGTTCAAATTCCCGGCCCCCACATGCTGCGCCACGCTCACAGCCTCACTGGGTTCGCCGCCAAGCTGGCGCAATAAATTTCGGGCCAGCAACCAAAGCATGGCCGCTGCCACGGCGGTCACGATCAGCAAGGTCGCCAGCATGATGCTAAAAGCGGTTTCGGCCTGCGTCTTGGCACTGGCCTCGTCGGCCGCGTTGCGCTTGGTTGCCAGTTCGACCACTTGGTCAATGGCGCTGCGGTGCAAAGCATAGTGCGCCTGCATGGCAGTAAATGCGGCCCCTACTTCGGCGCTGTCTTGCCGGTCCAAAGCTGGAATCCACTGCGTGAAAGCCAGCTCATAAAAGGCCTGCGCCGACTTATCAGCATCGTTCATGGGGTTTTTCAGGGCATCTTCCAGACTTTCATTGAGCCAGTACGCTCGGCGCGTGTCGTAATCAGCTTTGAGAGTCTTGAGCTTGTCGAACAAAGTTTGACGCTCGTCGGGCGCGGCGCTCATGGTCTGCAACACCACCAGATACGACTCAATGATGTACTCGGGTGGCGGCAGAATGTCGGCGATCAGATCCTTGCCTTGGATGATGCGCTGGTACACCGGCCCGTTGACTTTGAGCTGGTTGAGGGTACTGAATGAGCCATAGCCATAAAT
The DNA here is from genome assembly GCF_001938565.1 of Rhodoferax antarcticus ANT.BR. Lineage (GTDB taxonomy): Bacteria > Pseudomonadota > Gammaproteobacteria > Burkholderiales > Burkholderiaceae_C > Rhodoferax > Rhodoferax antarcticus. The sequence continues at coordinate 124,678 of NZ_MSYM01000008.1, read as the reverse complement.
CGCAAATCCGGCCATCAAAATGACCAAGAGGGCGGCAAACTGGCGAGCGAGCTTCATGATTGACCTTCCAAGATTGAACGGGCGACAAATAACTGGCACGCAACGGATAGAATTTCCAACCGCATGAGCCCAAGTATCGCACCCCAAACCGTCCTGATAAAACGGGTTTCCCCTGCGATGACAGTCTGAATCCCCAAGACTCTGCGCCCCATCATCGCAAACCACGTACCGGGCTGCCGAGGAACACAGGCCTCCCCCGACGGTGCCGTTTGCCACCATTCGCCAGTTCAGCAATCTCACCAAGTAGTGCGCTGGTCGTCGGGGTAATCGGGTGCCGATTGACTGGTCATCTCCCAGTCCGGCAAAGCCTCAACACCTTCCCCCGCCTCCTGCGCACCACTGTCGTCCCACAGAGGTGGCCCGCGTGCGGGAGCGATGCGCGGAGCTTCGGGGTCGACCCCGATGTGCTCCAGAATCTTGTGGATGTCGGCACTGAACGTGATGAAGGCGATGATGCGCATCTGGCCCCCGCACATCGGGCACAGCAGCGGGAACGCATCAACGATACGCGCGATCAGCGCGGCCCACAGGTAGTGCGATGGTGGGCGTGGCTTGGGTTTGGCTGGCGGCTCTGGCTGGGCGATGCGGTTGATTAGCTCCAGTGGGGGTGAGCACCAATTCACCCGCGTATTTGCTTGAGGGCAGCGGCTCTGCGTGGCCTTTGCCGCAGCGGTAAACCAGATCAGCGCCGCGCTGCTTGAGCCGATCCAGGGCAAACGGGGGCCGCGCGCAGTAGCGCAGCAGGCGCTCCAGCCCTGCGCGGTCTGCTGCCTCGATGCGCACCCCGGCGTCGACAGAAAATCCACCTCCGTGGGCGTAGCCAGCCATGTCTTTAGCATCATGCGACTCCAGGTGGCCACGCGCCACGAAGGCGCGCAGCAGGCGCTTGCGCACGTTGGCATGTACTGCGGCGATGGCAGCATCGTCGATCTGTGCCGGGTGAAACGTGATCGACGCAGCGTTGGCTGACTCTGCCAAATCTGAATCTGAATCTGAATCTGAATCTGAATCTGACTGTACATCTGGCAGCGCCTCAAACACCCCATCAACCACACAGACATGGAAGTGCACATGCGTGTTCAGGCTGGAACCAAATCGGTGGATGAATGCGACCGCACCCAGGTGCAGGCTGGCCGGGTCTGCCTTATCTGCACCGGGGCAATGGGCCTGCAGGCTTTGCTGCACCACACGCAGGAAGATACGCAGTGCCGCATTGAGTGCACCTTTGTCGCGCTGCAGGTAGTAGCGCAGACGCTTTGGGACCGACAGCACCCATTGGCGTACCGGCCAAGCGGGGGAATACATGATCGGTCAGGTGCGCTGCGGCCTCGGCCATGTGCCGCGTGTTGCACGTGGGGCAGACGCCACGGCCTTTGCAGGAGAAGGCGACAAGGCAGTCGTCACCACAATCGTCGCAACGCACCCGCGCAAAGCCGTGAGCAAAGATGCCGCACTCCAGGTATTTGCGCAAAGCTTTCTCTACGTAAGGAGCCGGAGTGTGGTGGTCGCCTTGGCCGTCGAACTGTCCGGCGCTGGAGAGCTCAAGCCAAGTCTCAAAGTGCTCGGCAATCGTGCGGTACAGCAGGGTGCGCTCGGGGTGGCGGGGGTTGTAGGCTTTGGTGGGCTTGTTGGGTTGAGTGACTGCAGCAGCTTGCGAAGGCTGAGGGCATTGCGGGGCATGTTGGTGCCCACGCGGGTGCGGGTGTAAATGCTGCGGTGATCGGTGGGGCGGGCTAGCTATCCGGGCTCACACGGACAAAGTTATACAGCCGCTGGCTAACTGAAAAATGGCGGAGTGCTCACTGTCAATGGGCAATAAGGTAGCGGCACCAGCGGTCACGGTGTCCAAGAACAGCTGCCCACCGACTACCAGCGCCTCTTTGTTGGCCAGCAACAGCCGCTTACCTGGGAGCCTTGCGCTGTTCACCCGACAGACGCCTAGCGCATGCTGCGGTGGTAGCCGCGCAAAATCAATGAGGACACTTTCAGCGGCGTGTTGCGCAACCCCGCAGGCAGCCAGCGCGGCGAGTTCAGGGCAAAGCGTGTGGCCCAGCGTGTGTAAGGGCGCAGCCAACTGGTCTTTTGGGCAAAGCGGCGAGCGTCTAGGGGCGGCTTGGGAGGGGTGTTTTGGCAGGACATAGTTTTGTCATTCTGGTGCGGTAGCGATAACCTTGTGGCGGCCATGTCAAACGGGTGGGTCAATGCGCCCCCGCCGCTGCGTCGGACGCAGCCGCCCCAGCGCGCTTATAGCGCGTCAGGTACACCAGCGGAATCATCGCCAGAAAGGTCACCGCCGAGGCAAAAAAAATGTCATTGGCGGCCAGCATGTAGGCTTGCTGGTTGGTCAGCCGGTCTACCACGGCCAATGCTTGCTGCGGGGTGTAGCCGCCAGCGACCAGCCCGGTGAGCGCGCTTTGCGCGGCGCTGCTGCCGCTGTTGACGTATTCGCTGAGCTGCGCGTGGTGCAGCGCGGCGCGGTCCTGCCACAGCGTGGTGGCAATCGAGGTGCCAAACGAGCCTGCCGTGATACGCACAAAGTTTGACAGACCAGATGCCGCCGCAATGCGGTCTGGTGACAGACCCGAGAGCGTGATGGTCATCAGCGGGATAAAGAAAAACGCCATCGCGACGCCCTGGATCAGCGTCGGGATCATGATGGTGCCAAAGTCGGCCTGGGTGTTGAAGTTGGAGCGCATCCACAGCACCAGCCCAAACACCATGAAGGCAAAGGCGGCAAAGTTGCGCGGGTCAAACTTGTTGATGTTTTTGCCCACCAGCGGCGACAAAATCAGCGCCATCAGCCCCACCGGCGCCAGAACCATGCCCGCCTGCGTGGAGGTGTAACCCATGTACTGCTGCAACCACAGCGGCAGCAGCACCACGTTGCCAAAAAACAGCCCGTAGCCTATGGACAGCGCCAGCACCCCGGCCCAGAAGTTGCGCCGTTTGAACAAGGTCAGGTCCACCACCGGGTGTTCTTCGGTCAGTTCCCAAATCAGAAACGCCAGAAAACCCACCACCGCCACCACGGCCAGCGCCACCACTTCTTGCGAGTGGAACCAGTCCAGCTCCTGCCCCTTGTCGAGCATGATTTGCAGCGAGCCGACCCACAGCACCAGCAGGGCCAGGCCTATCGAGTCAATCGGCAGCTTTTTGATCTGGCTCTCGCGCTTGTGAAAAATGCGCCAGGTGACAAAGGCCGCGCCCACGCCCACCGGGATGTTAATGTAAAAAATCCACGGCCACGATACGTTGTCGGTGATCCAGCCGCCCAGCAGCGGCCCCAGCACCGGCGCGATCAGCGTTGTCATGGACCACAGCGCCATCGCGGTTCCGGCCATGGCCGCCGGGTAGCTTGACAGCAGCAAGGCTTGCGAAAGCGGAATCATCGGCCCGGCCACCAGCCCTTGAAGCACCCGAAAGACGATCAGCGTTGTCATGTTGGGCGCCAGCCCGCACAACCACGACGTCAGCACGAACAGGATGACGCTGGTGACAAACAGGCGCACCTGGCCAAAACGTTGCGATAGCCAGCCGGTGAGCGGCACGGCAATGGCGTTGGCCACGGCAAAACTGGTGATGACCCAGGTGCCTTGGTTCGGGCTGACGCCCAGGTCACCGGCGATGGCCGGCAATGACACGTTGGCAATCGAGGTGTCGAGCACGTTCATGAACGTGGCCGCAGAGAGCGCCAGCGTGCCCCACAGACGGGCGGAGCCGCTCAAAGGCGGCGGGTGGATGTAACCGGCAGCGGGTATGGATTGGGACATGGGGTTGTGTGGATCGGGGTTTGGGTGGTCAGATGGTTTGGGCTTCTAAAGCCTGTCTGGCCGTTGCTGCTGGGTTTTCTTGCGGCTTGTGTGGCTTGTGTGGCTTGTCGCGCCCCGAGTCAGGCCGCTGTTTCGTGCTGGCGCGGCGCAACAGCCGAATGGGGCTCCCCCCTCATACTGGGGTACCAGAAATCGGGGCGCACCCCATTCGGCTGCTACGCCGGTATCGTTGGTGCGGCGAGGCTTCTGGGGCCCGGACTTCGGGGACTTCGGATTTAGCCAAAGTCATTGACCCGCCACTGCAATCCGGTTTGCCAACGCCACCAGCCGGGCATCACCACGAAGCCTTGGCGGCTGCTTGACATTGCGGCTGGATTCACAGACGGCTCTGGCGGTAACACAGGGGGTGATGGGATGCGTGTGGCGCTAAAGCTTGGCGAGTGGCTTTACAGCTTGCCGCGCGGCTTACCCGGTGCTGCCTGCCCCAGATTGGCCGCAATCACCCGCTGCACCAGCTGCTCTGCCGCGCCATCGGTGGGTAAAACTGCAGGCTGAGCCAGCGCCACCTGCGGCACATCTGCCAGGGCCAGACCATCGGTTTTGCTCACATCCACCTCGGCCGTCATCGATAAACCCACGCGCAGTGGGTGCTCGGTCAGTTGGGTGGCATCCAGCGCAATGCGCACCGGCACCCGCTGCACCACCTTGATCCAGTTACCCGTGGCGTTTTGCGCGGGCAGCAGCGAAAACGCCGCACCAGTGCCTGCACCCAGACCACTCACCGTGCCGCTGTAGCTCACCTTGGAGCCGTATTGATCGGCCACCAGCGTCACCGGCTGGCCGATGCGAATGTTGCGCAGCTGCACTTCCTTGAAGTTCGCCTCAACCCACACCCGGCTCAACGCAATCACCGACATCAGCGGTGTGCCCGCCGCCACGCGCTGCCCGAGCTGCACGGTACGTTTGGCCACATAACCGTCCACCGGCGCCAGCAGCGTCGCACGCTGCGTGGCCAAAAAGGCTTCGCGCAGACGGGCGGCGGCCAGTTGCACGCTGGGTTGCTGCTCTACCCGCGTGCCTTCGGTCAGCGTCTGGTTGCTGGCGAGCTGTTCACCTGCGGCCAAAACACCGGCCTGGGCGGCGACCAGTGTGCTTTTGGCGCTATCAAATTGTTGCTGCGCGTGTTTCAGTTCTTCTTGTGACACAGCGCCGTTGCCGCTCAGCGACTGGCGGCGTTTCAGGTCGTCGCTGGTGCGCTCCACGTCGACACGGGCCTTGGTCACGTCCGCTTCGCGCAGGGCGATTTGTGCCGTCAGGGTGGTGTTGTTGGCATACAGCGTGCGCGCCAGGCGCACCGCTTGCGCCAGCGCCGCCTGGGCCTGGTCCAGTGCCACCGCTGAGTCAGCCGGGTCGAGCTGCACCAGCACTTGCCCGGCTTTGACGAAGTCGGTGTCGTTGGCCAGGATGCCGAGCACCGTGCCGCCGATCTGCGGGGTGATCTGGATCACGTCGCCTTGCACATAGGCGTTGTCGGTGTCCTCAAAGTGGCGGGCCACGAAATACGCGTAGGCGGCCCAGCCCAGGCCGGCGACGGCGACCACCCCAGCCAGAATGGTCAGCCCCTTTTTGCGTTTGGGGTTGGCGCTAGAGGCTTCAGGTTCACTGGGCGTGCTTGGGGAATCGGAAGGGCTGTCGGTCATGGATGGTGTCCTGTCAGTAGGTGACGTGTCTTATAAGAAATTGGCCTCTAGCCCTTATACGATAAGCGCAAGTAGCTATTTAAGAGATAGCGTTTCGCGATCTGCTGGCGGCGTGGTTGCGGTAAACCCACCGCCCAGTGCACGCGCCAGGGCCACCTGGTTTTGCAGCGCGCGGGTGCTCAGGTCTGCCGCCTGGCGGCGCTGCGCCAGCACGGCGGTTTCGGCGTTAAGCACTTGCAAGGCGTTGAGCAGGCCACTGCGGTAGCGCTGCTGCGTCGCGTCATAGGTTTCCTGCGCAGCTTGAGCGGCCTGCGCCTGCTCAGCTTGCTGGCGCGCTATCGCCTGGCGCGAGGCCAGTTGGTCGGCCACGTCGTGGATGGCGTTGATCACCGTGGCGTTGTAGCTTTCGACCGCCGCATCGCGCTCGGCAGTTTTCACCCCCAGGTTGGCGCGCAGGCGGCCACTGTCAAACAGCGGCAGGCTGATGGCTGGGCCCACGCCCCACTGCTGGCTGCCCGATTGCAGCAACTGCCCCAGGCCGATGCTGGAAAAACCGGCAAATGCATTCAGGTTGATGTTGGGGTAGAACTGGGCGCGCGCCGCGCTGATGCCCTGGTCTGCCGCTTGCGCACGCCAGAGGGCGGCCGTCACATCGGCGCGCTGGCTCAGCAGGTTGGCAGAGATAAGCTTGTCCAACGGTACTAACATGATAGCTGCTTGCGCTTTATAGGTAAGGGCTAGAGGCATATTTGGTGCACCAACCAGCGCTGCCAGCGCGTTGCGTGTCAGGGCGATTTGTTCGTCCAACAACTCGCGTTGCAGCCGTGCTTCAGGCAGTGCGCCCTGTGCCTGGCGCAGGTCAAGGGGCGTGTCCAGCCCGGCATTAAAGCGGTCTTGCACCAGTTGTAGGGTTTCCTCATGCTGGGCCAGTGCGCGGTTGGCCAGCGCACGTTGTTCGTTCAGGCCCACCCAGCTGAAGTAGGTTTGCCCGACCTGGCTGGCCAGCAACACGCGGGCGGCTTGGGCATCGGCTTGCGCGGCGCGCGCGTTGCCCAGCGCGGCTTGCAGGGCGGCGCTATTTTTGCCGAAAAAGTCCAGCTCCCAGCTGCCTGCGAGTTGGGCCGTACCACTGCTTTCTATCGCACCAGCCAGCGGCGGCGCAATGGCGCCGTTGGCGGTGTAGCGCTGGCGGGTGGCGCTCAGCTGCGCGTTGAGCTGTGGCCCGGTGGCCGACTGGGTGAGCTGGGCTGCCGCTTGCGCGGCCGTGATTCTGGCCTGTGCCAATTTCAGGCTGGGGTTGGCTTGCAGCGCTTGCGCCTGCAGTTGGTTCAGCGTGTCGTCACCAAAGGCGCGCCACCACTGGTTGTCCAGCGGCGCGGGCACGTTGATGGCGGCGTTCTCGGCGGCGTTGGCGGAGGTATTAACTGAGGTAATACCGGAAGGCGTGGTCAGCCCAAACGAGTCCGCATCACGCAACTGCGATTGGGGCGTGATGCCGGAAAAGTCGGCGCAGCCTGCCAGTGCGCCCAGCGCCATGGCGCTAGCCATTGCGATGATGCGAAGTCGATGCACCGCAACGGGTGCCCGTGGCACCGCAGCAAAAGTGTTCTGTTGAATCGTCATGCTTGTCCTTGGGCCTCGCGCAGGGTTTGGGCGGTGGTGAGCACGCGGCGCAACAGGCCTTTGAGGGTTTGCCATTCTTCGGCGGTGAAGCCCGTCAGGTGGGTGTTTTGCACTCGGCTCAGCACCGCGGGAATCTGCTCGGCTGCGGCAGCGCCAGCGGGGGTGAGCTCAATGTGGACCACCCGCCGGTCGTCCAGCGAGCGCACCCGGCGGCACAACTGTTTGGCCTCCAGGCGGTCGAGCAGGCGCGTCATGGAGCCCGCGTCCAGATCAGACTCGCGCGCCAGCTCAGCCACGGTGGAGCCGCAACCCAGATGCAGCTTGAGCAGCGGCACCCATTGCGCGTTGGTCAAGCCCAGGGGTTCGAGTTCGCGGTCTACCTCGCGCGAGATATGGGTGACGATGCGCCGCATCATGAAGCCCACGCTCTCGCTCGGCAGGTAGTTCTTCGCGGTATAAAAGTCTGCCGCCGGGCCGGGCCTGGGGCTGTTTGAAGGGGGAATGAGGGTATTGGTGTTCACACCCCGAATATACTTGCTTAAGCAACCATTGTTGTGGCAATCGTTGTTATGCCTGATATTGAGGCAGGGCTTAGCGGATACCCATCTGGTCCAGCGCGCCCGCCAGCGTGGCCACAGTGCGGTCGACGTTGTGCAACTTGTCCAGGCCAAACAGGCCGACGCGGAAGGTCATGAAGTCGGCGGGCTCGTCACATTGCAGCGGCACGCCCGTGGCGGTCTGCAGGCCCAGCGCCAGAAACTTCTTGCTATTTTGAATCTCGGGGTCGGTGGTGTAGCTCACCACCACACCGGGTGCCTTGAAGCCCTCAGCCGCCACGCTGGGCAGGCCACGGCTTTCCAGCAGTGTGCGCACTTTTGCGCCCAGCTCGGCCTGCTCGACGCGCACTTTCTCGAACCCGTAGTCACGCGTTTCCTGCATGACGGCGCGCAGGCTCACCAGCGCGTCGGTGGGCATGGTGGCGTGGTAGCTGTGGGCGCCGCTCTCGTAGGTTTCCATGATTTGCAGCCATTTCTTCAGGTCAGCCGCGTAACTGCTGCTGGTGGTGCTATCAATGGCAGAGCGAGCCCGCTCGCTGAGCATGACCATGGCGCAGCAGGGCGTGCCGCTCCAGCCTTTTTGCGGTGCGGTGACCAGCAGATCGACACCGGTGGCCTGCATGTCGACCCAGATGGTGCCCGAGGCCACGCAGTCCAGCACCAGCATGCCGCCTGCCTCGTGCACCGCGTCGGCCAGGGCGCGGATATAGCTGTCGGGCAGCATCATGCCGCTGGAGGTTTCCACGTGCGGGGCAAACACCATGGCGGGTTTCTCGGCGCGGATGGTCGCCACGGCTTCGTCAATCGGGCAGGGAATCCACGGTGACTGGCTGCTGTCGCTGGTGCGCCGGGCTTTGAGCACCAGGGTTTCAGAAGGAATCTTGCCCATGTCAAAAATCTGCGACCAGCGGTAGCTGAACCAGCCGTTGCGGATGACCAGCACCTTTTTGTCAGTAGCAAACTGGCGCGCCACGGCTTCCATGCCAAAGGTGCCGCTGCCAGGCACGATGACGGCCGATTTGGCGTGGTACACCTCTTTCAGGATGCTGGAGATGTCGCGCATGGCGCCTTGAAAGCGCTTGGACATGTGGTTCAAGGCGCGGTCGGTGTAGACCACCGAGTATTCAAGCAGGCCGTCGGGGTCGATGGTGGAAAGCAGTGCAGGCATGGGTAGCGCTCCGAGTTGTTTAGGCAAGTGGTGTCAGCTTAGCATGGGGGCTGGGTCACTGCCCGCATCAGCCAGTCGGTTAATACCTGCAGCGCCAGCGGGTTGTCGTCATGCTCGGGGCGCACCAGGTAGTAGGCGCGCTGGCTGGCCAGCGGCTGGTTGCAGGCCACCACCAAGTCACCACGTGCCAGCTCATCCTCCACCAGCAGCGCGGGCACCAGTGCCACACCCATGCCGTGCACAGCGGCGGCAGCTGTCATGGAAAACAGCTCGAAGCGCGCGCCTGACAACGCTTGCGGCGCGGCCACGCCCTGTGCCTCAAACCATTGCCGCCAGGCCAGCGGGCGGGTGCTTTGCTGCAGCAGCGGCAGGTAGGTGATGGCCTCAGCTGGCAGGCTGGCTGCGCCTTGCAGCAGGCCGGGGGCACACACCGGCAGCACCACTTCGTCGAGCAGTTTGACCGCCTGCGTGCCGGCCCAGTTGGCCACCTGCTCGGGGGTGCTGGCAAACAGCGCGGCATCAAACGGTGTGTCGGCAAACATGAAGGCTCGGGTGCGTGTCTCAATATGCACGGTCAGCTCGGGCTGCTGGCGCTTGAGCTCTGGCAGGCGCGGAATCAGCCAGCGGGTGGCAAAGGTGGGCACAGCGGCCAGTTGCAGCACCTGGCCGCGGCCCTGCTGGCGCATCACGTCCAGCGTGTCTTGCTCCAGTGCTGCCAGTCGGCTGGCCACCTGGTTGGCGTAGTCGCGCCCGCTGGCGGTGAGCAGCACGCCGTGGCGGGTGCGCCGAAACAGGGCCACGCCAACGAACACCTCCAGCGCGGTGATCTGCCGCGACACCGCGCCTTGGGTGAGCGCCAACTCTTGCGCGGCGCGGGTGTAACTCTCGTGGCGGGCGGCGGCATCAAAACAGGCCAGAGCCTGCAGGGAAGGTATTTTTCTGCGCATGGTGTGCGTAATATACACATCAATACTTTTAAAGCCTCTTCTAAACTAGCAATAAACATAGCAACTAGCGCAATTTAAACGGGGGCTATAGCCTATTTAGACACTTACTTTCAGCAAAGACCTGTTTCTTCAGATATGCACGCTAGTGATGTCTGCGTGACAACAAATCGGTTTACCCCAGCCAGTTGGCGCGTTAGCATGCTGGCACTGCATGCCGCCTGCCCACTTATTTCTGGAGACACCTTATGGCCCACGCTTCTTTCAACTGGCAAGACCCTTTTCTGCTGGAGCAGCAACTCAGCGACGACGAGCGCATGGTCAAGGACGCCGCCGCGGCCTACTGCCAGGACAAACTGCAGCCGCGCGTGGTCCAGGCGTTTCGCAACGAGCAGACCGACCCGGCCATCTTTCGTGAAATGGGTGCGCTCGGCCTGCTCGGCCCCACCCTTCCCGAGGCCTATGGCGGCCCTGGCCTGAACTATGTGGCCTACGGCTTGATTGCCCGCGAGGTGGAGCGGGTCGACAGCGGCTACCGCAGCATGATGAGTGTGCAAAGTTCGCTGGTGATGGTGCCGATTTTTGAATTTGGCAACGAGGCCAGCAAACAGAAATACCTGCCCAAACTGGCCACCGGTGAGTGGATTGGTTGTTTTGGCCTGACCGAGCCGAACCACGGCTCCGACCCGGCGGGCATGTTGAGCCGCGCACACAAGGTGCCCGGCGGCTACAAGCTCAGCGGCAACAAGATGTGGATCAGCAACAGCCCGATTGCCGACGTGTTTGTGGTCTGGGCCAAAGAGGTGAGTGAGTCCGCCAAGGTCGGCCCGATTCGCGGTTTTGTGCTGGAAAAGGGTGCCGCAGGTTTGAGCGCACCAGCCATCCACGGCAAGGTGGGCTTGCGCGCCAGCATCACCGGCGAGATCGTCATGGACGGCGTGTTTTGCCCCGAAGAGAACGCTTTTCCCGAGGTGCAAGGTTTGAAAGGCCCGTTCACCTGCCTGAACTCAGCACGCTACGGCATTGCCTGGGGCGCGCTGGGTGCCGCGCAAGACTGCTGGCTGCGCGCCCGCCAATACGTGCTGGACCGCCAGCAATTTGGTCGCCCGCTGGCGGCGAATCAGTTGATTCAAAAGAAGCTGGCCGACATGCAGACCGAAATCGCGCTGGGGTTGCAGGGCTGCCTGCGGCTGGGGCGGATGAAGGACGAAGGCACAGCAGCGGTGGAGATCACCTCAATTTTGAAGCGCAACAGTTGTGGCAAGGCGCTGGACATTGCCCGCCTGGCGCGCGACATGATGGGTGGCAACGGCATCAGCGACGAGTTTGGCGTGGCGCGGCATCTGGTGAATCTGGAGGTAGTCAACACCTACGAAGGCACGCACGACATCCATGCGTTGATTCTGGGGCGGGCGCAGACCGGGATTCAGGCGTTTTGCTGAGTAGACGGGTTCGTGTAAATCTCCGGAATATCTGGGCACGAAGATGCTGGCATCGGTGGTGGCCGCGGGCGGGGCCCCCTGCCTAAGCCCGCGTGGCCAGCCGCCAACCTCAGTCTGGCAACAAATGAAACCCTGACTTCATAACCTAAAGAACACCATGACGACCCAAGCCGCTGCCCTCGCCCACCTCAAAGTCCTCGACCTCTCCCGCGTGCTGGCCGGCCCCTGGGCCACACAAATGCTGGCCGACCTGGGCGCCGACGTGATCAAGGTCGAGCGCCCCGGCGCCGGAGACGACACCCGCAGCTGGGGCCCGCCGTTCCTCCAAGACGCAGACGGCAACGACACCAAGGAGGCCACCTATTTCACCGCCTGCAACCGCAACAAACGTGCCATCACCCTGGACATCGCCCAGCCTGAAGGCCAGGCGTTGATCCGCCAGTTGGCCGCTGGCAGCGACATCCTCGTCGAGAACTTCAAGGTCGGCGGCCTCAAGCACTACGGGCTGGACTACGAGAGCCTCAAAACGCTGAACCCACGTCTGATCTACTGCTCGGTCACCGGCTTTGGCCAGACCGGACCGTATGCCGAACGCGCCGGTTATGACCTGATGATCCAGGCCATGAGCGGCATGATGAGCATCACTGGCCACGCGGACGACCAGCCCGGCGGTGGCCCGATGCGCATGGGGGTGGCGCTCATCGACATCCTGACCGGCATCTACGCCACCACCGCCATCCTGGCCGCTGTTGAGGCGCGGCACACCACCGGTGAAGGCCAGCATATCGACATGGCGTTGCTGGATGTGGGCATGGCGGTGCTGGCGAATCAGGCTGCGGGCTACCTGAATTGCGGCAAGGTGCCGCAGCGCCAGGGCAACACCCACCCCAGTCTGGCACCCTACCAGACCTTTGAAACACTGGATGGCAGCATGCTGCTGGCCATTGGTAACGAGGGCCAGTTTGCCCGCTTTTGCAGCACCGCTGGCCACCCCGAATGGTCCAAAGATGCGCGTTTTGCCAGCAACACCCTGCGCGTGCAACACCGCGAGGCACTCGCTGCGCTGATGCAACCCGAGACCCGCCAGCGCAGCACCGCCGACTGGATTGGCCTGCTGGAAGACAAAGCCGTGCCCTGCGGCGCCATCAACGATCTGGCGCAAGCCTTTGCCGACCCCCAGGTACAAGCCCGTGGTTTAGTGATAAAACAGGCTCTAGCCCAATCATATAAAGCGCCAGTAGCTATTAATAGTATAGCATTAGAGGGTGCTGATCCGGCTGCTAAGAGCCCCGCGCTCATCCCGGTGAACACCGTCGCCAGCCCGCTGCGCCTGAGCGCGACGCCACCCGTTCTGCGCCGCCCGCCACCCCGGCTGGGCGAGCATACCGACGAGGTGTTGGGCGAGCTAGGCCTGTCTGCCGCTGAGGTGTCGGTTTTGCGCGCGCAGCGCGTGGTATGAGCGCACCGCGCCCGCCCGCGCCTCAGACGCTTGCCCCGCAAGGACCTGGTGTTTAAGCGGCAGATTCGGCGGCGGTGACGTGCTCCATCAGGGGCAACTCCGTGGCAGCGTCGGTGCCCGGCTCCAGGACGATCAAGTTCTGGGCAAACCGGTTCATGTGTTGCTCGAAGTCGGGAAGAATGCGCTCGTAGGGCGAGCACATCAGCGGCGACGAGATCATGAAGTCAGCCGAAGCCCGGTTGCACGCCACCGGGACGTTCCACACCACGGCTAGGCGCAGGAGCGCCTTGACGTCGGGGTCGTGCGGTTGCGGCTCCAACGGGTCCCAAAAGAAAATGATGAAGTCGACCACGCCTTCGGCAATCTTCGCGCCGATCTGCTGGTCGCCGCCAAGCGGGCCGCTGCGCAGCTTTTCAATCTGCGTGCCCAGCACCTTTTCCAGCAGACTGCCGGTGGTGCCTGTGGCACACAGGGTGTGCTGCAGCAGCACCGGGCGGTTGTAGGCGGCCCATTCGAGCAAGTCTTTTTTCTTGTTGTCGTGAGCGATGAGCGCGATCCGCTTCTGTGCGGACAGTTGGTTCAGGGTTGGATGCATCTGCGTTCTCCATAAAAGCCCAGCGGTTGAATCCAGCATGGGGCAAAGCGTCGTGAGAGTGGGCGGGCACCGAGGCTTAGGCAGCCGTGGCTTGAAGGGGCACCCGCCGAGGTGAATCTGTTGCACACCATCCTAGCTTGATTAAGGGTTTACCCTGATGACATGTTGCGGTGCAACAACTTTTGACGGCGGGTGAACTGGCGCAATGCCCCGGACGCTGCGCCGCGCTACTGCCTTTTTGGTGTGTCAACCAAGCAGTCGCAACAACAGCGGATGCAGCACTTTGCGCGCTGTGAAGATCAGGTGAAACTCCTCTTGCACCTCGCTGCAGACGGCTATGTTGTCCAGCTTGTGTGTTTCCAGCAACTCGTCGTTGATCGATTCGGTGGCCGGAAAAACTCCCATGCCAGCGGCACCGAAGGTCATCAACAGCGCGCTGTCTTCAAACTCACCGACGACCATGGGTTGGATGCGCTCGCGTTCAAACCAATGGTCAATGCGCAAGCGCACCGCCGAATGCCGCGTGGGCAATAACAAGGGCACCGCGGCCAAGCTGTGCGGGTAGTTGTTGCGGGCCGCGTCTGCCCAATTTTTTGGCGCGTACCAAGCGATCTGGCTGCTGGAGAGCAATTGGCTGGTGATGTGCAGTTCGCTCTTCGCGGGTGCGGGCCGGTCGGACAGCATGGCATCGAGTTTGTGCAAGGCCAGCTCGGCCAGCAGTTGTTCAAACTCGCCCTCATGGCAGAGCAGGCGCAGCTTGGGCTCACCCAGAACCGGTGCCAGCAGGCGGTGCACCGCCAGCTTGGCAATGCCGTCCGAGATGCCGACATTAAAGCGAATCCGGGCGCCACTGACGGCCTCGCGCACCCGCTGGGGCAGCCCTTCACCCAGGGCAAAGATCTGATCCGCCTCGCGCATGGTGGCGACCCCCGCTTCTGTCAGCACCAGGTTGCGCCCTTGCGCCTTGAGCAGACTGACCCCAAGCGACTTCTCCAGCTCCCGCACCTGGGTGCTGATGGTGGGCAGCGCCATGTCCAGCCGTTCGGCGGCGCGGGCCATGCCGCCCTCTTTGGCAACGATCCAGAAATAGTACAGGTGACGGTAGTTGAAGCTTTGGCTCATAGCGCGTATTTTGAGGCTGAAAGAAAGGTTTTGTCTTTGTCAACGATAGGTGTTAGTTACTTTTGTTATAGCTATTTAACCTCTACAGTTGCAACTCCGCTGACCCTTTTACTTTCTTTGAGGAGCCAACCATGCAGATTGTTTTTGACGCTCAACCCGCCGCTGCCAAGCCGCTGAAGGATATGACCGTGGAGCGTCTGCGCTTTGCCCTGCGCCGCATGGCACAACAGGTCAACACCGCGCGGATCAGTTTCACGGATGTGAATGGGCCGCGCGGTGGTGTTGACAAGCGCGCCAAGATTCGGTTGCACCTGGAAGCCCACGGCACCGTCATCGTTGGCGCCACATCCAGCAACTGGCACGCGGCCCTGGAAGACGCCCTGCGCCGCATGGTTGCCAAGCTGGTCAAAACGCTGTCGCAAGCCAAAAGGCCCCGGCGCCAGTCGATGAAAGCACTGACGCAGAAGTCAGTTGCCAGCTAAACCCTCACCCCATTCAGATTAACTGCCTTAAAGGAGCAAGAACCATGACCGACTCGAACCAAAACAAGCCAGCCCGCGCCATTCCCTGGCCCGGGCCCGATAGCCGCTACGGTGCAAACAGCAACGGCGTTGATAACGGCAACCCCCTCACATCTGCCTTGCAAAACCGGGTGGTGCGCAACACCTACGCACTGCTGGCGATGACGCTGCTGTTTAGCGCCGGTGTCGCTACGGCGGCCATGGCCTTGCAGGCGCCCAGTCCGGGCATCATCATCACGCTGGTGGGCTATTTTGGTTTGTTGTACGCGGTACACAAGTTGCAAAACAGCGCCTGGGCGCTGCCTGCGGTGTTTGCGTTAACCGGCTTCATGGGCTACACGCTGGGCCCCATCCTCACCCGCTACAGCGGCCTGCCCAATGGTGGCGAGGTCATTGGCATGGCGCTGGGCGCGACCGGCGTGACGTTTCTTGCGCTGTCGGCCTATGTGCTGACCACCCGCAAAGACTTCAGCTTCATGGGTGGCTTTTTGTTTGCCGGTATGGTGATTGCCTTGCTGGCCGGCATCGGCGCCATGGTGTTTGAGGTGCCCGCGCTGGGCATGGCGGTATCAGCCATGGTGGCCTTGTTGTCGGCAGGTTTGATCCTGTTCGAGACCAGCCGCATTGTGAACGGTGGTGAAAGCAACTATGTGCTGGCCACGGTCGGCTTGTTTGTATCATTGTTTAACCTTTTCACCAGTCTGCTGAGCCTCTTTGGTATCGGAAGCAATAGCGACTAAAGCTTTAGCGCCAACCCGTGGAACTACAACTTGCAAACCATTGACAATTTTGCCACCGGCCCGATGTGGGCCGGTTTCATCACTTTCGTGCTGGCCATGCTGGCGCTGGATTTGTTCGTACTTGGCGGAAAAAAGGCCCATCGGGTGTCTGTCAAAGAGGCCGGTGCCTGGGTTTTTGTCTGGGTCACGCTGGCGCTGTCCTTTGGCGCTTTGCTGTGGTGGTATCTGGACGGCACCCTCGGGCGCGAAGTGGCTAATCGCAAGGCGCTGGAATTTATCACCGGCTATCTGATCGAGCAATCGCTGTCGGTGGACAACATGTTTGTCTTCGTGATGATCTTTGGCTACTTTGCCGTGCCGCCTGAATTGCAGCGCCGCGTGCTGTTATACGGCGTGCTGGGAGCGATCGTGATGCGGGCCGGCATGATTCTGGCCGGCGTCTGGCTGGTGCAAGAGTTCGCCTGGATCCTTTATGTCTTTGGTGCTTTCCTGCTGATCACCGGCATCAAGATGTTGGTATTTGCCGACCAGCAGCCCGACCTGGACAACAACCCGCTGCTGCGCTGGATGCGCGGCCACATGCGCATCACCCCCGGCTTTCACGGCCAGGCATTCTTCGTGCGCCAGCAGGGCCTGCTTTACGCCACGCCAATGTTCCTGGTGCTGGTGCTGATTGAGGTCAGCGACCTGGTGTTTGCGGTTGATAGTATTCCGGCGATTTTCGCGGTGACCACCGACCCGTTCATCGTCTTCACCTCCAACATCTTCGCCATCATGGGGCTGCGGGCCATGTACTTCCTGCTGGCCGACATGGCCGACCGTTTCCATCTGCTCAAATACGGTCTGGCCATCGTGCTGGTGTTTATTGGTGGCAAGATGCTGGCTATGCCATGGTTCCACATGCCGGTGCAATGGTCACTGGCCATCGTCGGGAGCATCATTGCGCTGTCGGTTGTTCTTAGTCTGAAACTATCAAAAGGCAAGGCTATCCCCACCATGCCCGGCACTTAGTGGGGTTCAAACATGACATCCATTGCACCCCAATCGCCCGATATGCCGCCAGCGTGCCGTGAACAGCGTGACAGCGAGGGGCGACTTCTTGCTGTGACTTTCGAGTCCGGGGGGATCTCGTCTGACGTGCCCTGCAGCGCTTGCTGGCTCGTCGCACTCGACGGCTCCGGGTACGCACTGCAGGCGTTGCGCCAGGCCATGCGCCTTGCCCTCGAAAGCGGTGTGGAAACGCTCGATCTGATAAATGTTCAACCTTGGTTAAGCAAGGAGGCCGCTGAAAGCCATTTGTCCCAGCGTGGCTGGGCCGCCACCGCCGCTGCTTGCGCCATCCTAGATGCCAAGGGCTTGGGGTGGCGACTTCATGTGCGTATGGGCGAGCCTGCAACCAGCATCGTCTTGCTGGCCGAGTTTCTGGGCAGCCGGGGCATCGTCATCGGTGCGCGCGGCCTGAGTACGGCTGAGAGCCTGCTGCTGGGCTGCGTCGCGCAGCAGGTGATTCGTGCAGCGCTTGGCGTGGTACTTGTCGTGCGCACACCTGGTGGCCCGCGCCCTGGCGCCGGAGATGGGTCATTGGCCAGCGCATGATCTTGACGGCATGAACCAAGCTCGACGCTTTCGCGCGTGGCTGCGCCATCTGGAGCCTCGCGTGTTGGCCACCTTGAGTAGCCCCACGCTCGGTCGCCTGCGACCGTGGTTAGACCGGCATGATGTGTTCAGTTTTTATCGGGAGCCCCTATCCCGTGGCGTGGCCATTGGCGTGCTGTGCGGCTTGATACCTGGGCCGTTACAGGTGTTGGGGTCTCTGGGAATGTGTGCCTGGCTGCGCGGAAATGCCATTCTGGCGGTGCTCGTCACCGCCTATACCAACCCACTGACCATCGTGCCCTTGTATTGGCTGGCATTCAAGATGGGTGCCTTTCTGTTACCCGGCCAGCATGTGATGCCAGCATTTGTGGCACCGGATGACGGCTTTGGCGCTTGGGCCATCGGTTTGGGCGAATGGATGACCGCGCTCGGCTGGCCCTTGCTGATCGGCTTGCCCGTGCTGGCCATCGTGCTGGCCGCGAATGCCTACGCGCTGATGCAAGTCTTCTTTTTGACGCCAGTGGTTCGGAGAGCCCGCCGCCTGCATCGCAGACCAAGTTGATGGCTCTGGCCATCAAAGAGGCAACTCGCTCCGCTGCGTTACCTCGTCAAACAGTCGCCGTGGGTTGAAGCCCTTCGCAAAAAGATGCTCATAAGGCGTGGGCTGCATCGCGCCGCTCCACCGCCTTCAACCCCACCAATAAGACCGTCCCCACCGCCATCACCCCCGCAGCAAAGTACAGCCCGGCGTTGTAGCTGCCCAGGTGGACGGCCAATTGGCCAGTGAAGGCTGGGCCGATGATCTGGGCAGCGCCGTAGGACAGTGTCATCTTGCCCATCATCTTGGCGGGTTTGGTCGGGTAGTAGCGCCCGGCCATGCTCAACACCAGGCTGACCATGCCGATAAACGTGCCGCCAAACAGCAGCGCGCCAAACAGCGTCGGGAGCAGCCCACCCACCATCACCGGAAGCAAAATGCCCACGATCTGCAGTACCGCCGCCAGGATCAACGCATTCAGGTCGCCGGTGCGCCGGGCGATGAAGTCCCAGTTGATGCAGGCCGGGGCGGCACCCAGGCCAATCGCCAGAAAGACCAGATTGCCCTGGCCCGCCATGCCGGGCAGCTTGTTGACAATCGCCACGATAAACGTGGCACTCACCACATAACCAAACCCGGCGCAGAAATACGCCGCCATGAAGACGCGCAAGTACAGCTTACTGGGCGGCTTGTCGACCATCTTTTGCCCGCTGGTGGTCAGGCCACTGGTATCCGGGCGGGGCAGCCAGGCCAGGGCCGGTACCAGTAGCAGGCAGCCAAGAGCGGCGAACGCCCACCATTGTTCGCGCCAGTCCAGTGCCGGGCTCATCAGCATCACCGCGGCTGCGCAACCGGCAATGCCCAGCCCCAGGCCGCTGAAGTGAATGCCCAACTCGCTGCGCTGGTTATGGCGGATCAGCCAGTTCAAAATCAGCCCGGTGCCCAGCAACATGCCGACCGCGCTGCACAGCCCGGCCACATAGCGTGATATAGCCCAGACCACCACATCGGTGGTGAGCCCCATGACGGCTGTGCTCAACACCGCAAGCACCATACCGATGCGGTACAGCTTGTCTTTAAGCACCAAGTCGCTGATCTGCGATGCAATCAGCGCGCCACTCAAGTAGCCGGCGTAATTGATCGCGGCGAGCCAGCCGGCAGCGGCCACGCCCAAACCGGCCTGCTGCTGCATCAGCGGCAGCAGCGGCGTGTACGCAAAGCGCGCCACGCCCAGCGTCAGAATTAAGCTGAAAATGCCTGCGCCAAGAACCTTCAGCCGCGCCAGCTGTTGCGTCACCTGCCGCCCTTGAGCCACCGCGACAGTGCAGAACTCAGGCGCGCCAGGGTGATTGGCTTGGTCAGGAAGTCATCCATACCGGCCTCGACACAACGCCGTCGGTCGTCGTCAAAGGCGCTGGCGGTCAGCGCGATGATCGGGGTGCGCTTGGCGCCACTGTCGCGTTCCCACTGCCGGATGCTGCGCGTGGCCTGCTGGCCGTCCATGATCGGCATTTGCACATCCATCAGGATCACATCGAAAGGCGTCGCTTGGCGCACCCTTTCAAAAGCAATATGGCCGTTGTCGGCAAACTCGACCTGCAACCCCAGCTTGATCAGTAGCGCTTTGATCACCATGCGATTGATGGGGTTGTCCTCGGCCACCAGCACGCGCCCACTGAGCAAATCTGCTGGCGCTGCACTACCGATGGGCGGGGTGACTTGCTCGGGGTGCAGTGGTGCGGGCGCCGGCTGCATGGGCACCCGGAACCAGAAGCGCGAGCCCTTGCCCAGTTGGCTCTGCAAACCCCTGCTGCCACCCATAAATTCGGCCAGCTTGGCAACGATGGACAAGCCCAGACCGGTGCCACCAAACTCGCGGGTGGTAGAGCTGTCAGCCTGCGAGAACGGCTTGAACAACAGCGCCTGTTTGTCAGCGGCAATGCCGATGCCACTGTCCTGCACCGAATACTCCAGCCAGCGCTGGCCGCTGTCGTCGTTGATCTGCGCCACCTGCACCAGCACCTCGCCCTGCGAAGTGAACTTGATGGCGTTGCCCACATAGTTGGTCAGCATCTGCCGCAGCCGGGTGGCGTCGCCGCAACAGTAGCTTTGCTCAAGGGTGCCAGTGTCTACCCGAAGCGTCAGATGCTTGCTTTGCGCCAGTGGCTTAAAGACGGCCACGGTTTGCATCAGCAACTGTGCCGGGTTGAAGGCAGTAGGCGCTAGCTGCAGCTTGCCGGCCTCGACCTTGGACAGGTCCAAAATGTTGTCGAGCAGACCCAGAAGGCTTTGCCCGGACGTCAAAATGGTACGCGCGTAGTCCTGCAACTCCTGCGGTGAGAGTTGCGGCAGCAGCAGCAGCTGCGCCATGCCCAGAATGCCGTTGAGAGGTGTACGTAATTCATGGCTCATGGTGGCCAGAAACTCGCTTTTGGCGCGGGTGCCGGCCTGAGCCAGTTCGAGCAAACGCTCCAGTTCCACCTCATGCTGCTTGCGCTCGCTGATGTCTGTGTAAGCGCCAACCATTCGCACGGGCTTGCCCTGGGCATCACGCTCAGCGATACGCCCCCGGTCGAGCACCCAGATGCTGCCGCCGTCCTTGCAGATCATCCGGTGCTCCGAGCTGTAGAACTCGTTGTGTCCGTCGAGCAGTCGCTGCAATTGACCCCATACCTGCGGTTTGTCATCAGGGTGGAGGAACCCTGCGAACGCATCTATATGACTGTCGACATCACCTTCTGAGAAGCCCAGGATGCTGAACCACTGCTGGTTGTGCACCAAGCGGCCAGTGGGCAGGTGCCAGTCCCAAATGCCCTCCCGGGTGGCGGTCATGACATCGCGCAGGCGTTGTTCGCTCTGTGCGACCTGTTGCTGGGCCCGCACCACATCGGTGATGTCGTGGGCTATGACCAAAATCTGGTTGTTGCCGTGAGCGTCTTTGAACGGACGCTTAATCGATTTGAAGTGCCTGATTTCTCCGGTAAGTGCGTCGCGACTATCTTCAAAAACCACCTCGCCTTCGCCGCGCGCCATGATCCCGAGCACGTTGTGCCTAAATGACGCTGCCAGATCGGCGGGTACGCCAAAGTCACTATCGTGTTTTCCCACCATCGCGTCGGGCGTGGTGTGGTACAGGTCTGCCATAGTGCGGTTGCAAAGCAAAAAATCGCCCTTGGCATCCTTGAGCACGATAACGTCAGGGATTTCCTCAAAGACGGCTTCGTATAGCGCCAGCTTCTGGCGGGCAGTGATCGACATCGGTGTACTCCTTGATGGGGATGCGTGTTCGCGACGCTCTTAGCCTGCAAATATTATGGAGTACGCGATGCCGCGCCGGCTGACCGCCTCAGGGCGCAGGCTGGGCGGGAACCGGCAGCGCGCACACCTGATGCGCAAACGCTTCTACCTGTGCCCAGTCGGTGAACTCGAACGTCTGGGTGGTGTCGGTCGGCCCCTTGGTGATGTACATGATGAAGCGGATCATTTGTTGGTCCACCAGGCCCAGCGCCGGGTAGTTCAGCCGCCCGGCAAACACGCCTGTCAGATTCGGCTTCCAGCTGAGCTGCTGCATCAGCTTGATCATGTAGGGGTTGGTGTGTGGCTGGTTTTTCTCAGGCTTGCGTGCCACCACGTTCACGGAAAACAGCGCGTTTGCCTTGCGCTCCAGCAGCGGTTGGTGCTTCTTGATGAATGCCGCCAACTGCGGGCGGTGTTTGCCATAACGGATGCTGGCGCCAATCACGATGCGCTGAAACTTGTCCAGATTCAGGGCGTCGGCCTGGTCCAGCGGTGCCAGGGTCACGTGCTGGCCTTGCGCGGTCATGACGAACTTCATGCGCTCGCAAATGTGGCGCGTGTGGCCGTCAACGGTGGAATAGATGAGAAGGGTATGGTGTGGCACGGTGGCTGCGTCAAAGGTGAAGTGGGCGCGATGCTACCGCGTTGCGCCCATGGGTCGTGTGACAAAAGTCATTAATCGTCAGCAAGGTTGCCGGGTTTGAAGGAGCTGGTCAGCTTCGCTTGCGTGTCCTCATTGACCTGCGCGTAGTGCGAAAACGCCAGGGTGTAAGAGCCCTGGCCGCCAGTGAGTGACTTCAGGCGGCTCTGGTAGTCGCCCAATTCGGCCAGCGGCATTTGCCCGCTGATCGCCACCGTGCCCATGGGCCGTGGCTGGGTGCCAGTGATATGGCCACGTTTGCTGGCCAGGTCGCCAGTCAAATCCCCAATGGCAGACTCCGGTGCCACCACTTCAATCGTCACGACCGGTTCCAGCACCACCGGCTTGGCAGCCCGCACCGCTTCCAGCGTGGCTTTGCGCGCGGCGGCCACAAATGCCACCTCTTTGCCGTCCACCGCGTGGGTCTTGCCATCAAAAACCGTCACGCGCAGGTCGTGCAGCGGAAAACCCGCCACTGCGCCTTGCGCCAACGCCTGCTGCACGCCTTTTTCAACCGCCTGCATGAACACGCCGGGAATGGCGCCGCCCTTGACCACATCCTCAAACTCAAACCCCGCGCCGCGCTCCAGCGGTGCTACGCGCAGCATCACCTCGCCAAACTGCCCTGCGCCACCGCTTTGTTTTTTGTGGCGGCAATGGCCTTGCGCCTCGCCCAGAATGGTCTCGCGGTAGGCGATTTGTGGCGTGCTGGTGGTGAGTTCCAGCTTGAACTGCTGCTGCATGCGCAGCATTTTGGCGCGCAGGTGCATGTCGCCCAGGCCGCGGATCACCGTCTCATTGGTGCCGGGATGCCGCTCCACGGTGAAACACGGGTCTTCCATCTCCAGTTTGTGCAAGATCTCAAACAGCCGCTGCTCGTCGCCCTTGCGCTGGGTCTGTACCGCCAGACCGTGCATGGGTTGCGGGAACGCCAGTGGTTTCAGGTGGATGTGGTCTTCGTCATGCGAGTCGTGCAGCACGCTGTCAAACGCAATCTCGTCGACCTTGGCCACGGCACCGATGTCACCCGGCACCAGCGCATCCACCTCAACGTACTCCTTGCCCTGCAAGCAGTACAGGTGGTTGACCTTAAATGGCTGTTTGCCCGAACCGGCAAACAGTTGCGCGTCCTTGCGCACTGTGCCCTGATGCACCCGAAACACGCAGACCTTGCCAATAAACGGGTCCACTACCACCTTGAACACATGCGCCAGCACATGCAGATCGGGCAGCGGCTGGGCGGCAAATGCCACTGGCTCGGCATCGGGCTGGTTCTTGTAAAACGGTGGCGGGTTGCCCTCGGCCGGGTTCGGGGCCAGCCTGACCAGCACGTCGAGCAACTGCGGCACGCCCGCGCCGGTTTTCGCCGACACAAACAAAATCGGGGTCAGGTGCCCGGCGCGCAGCGCTTTCTCAAACGGCGCATGCAATTCTTGCGGACTGGGGTCGGCACCATCTTCCAGATAGCGCGCCATCAGGTCGTCGTCTTCCTCGATGAGTTGGTCAACCAGCGCGCGGTGGGCTGCGGCCACCGAGGCAAAGTCGCTCTCGCCGTCGTCATGGCCAAGCAGTTCCACCACCTCTTGTGCATGGTGGGTGGGCAAGTCCAGCAGCAGGCATTGCTTGCCAAAGCGCTCGCGGATGTCGTCCACCAAAGCGCCCAAGTCGAGGTTGTCGGCATCAATTTTGTTGATCAGAATCATCCGACACAGGCCGCGCTCGCCCGCCAGGGTGAACATGCGTTCGGTGGTCAGCTCGACGCCGGTTTGGGCGCTGATCACAATCAAAGCGGTGTCGGCGGCCGCCAGCGCACCGATGGCCTGACCCGCGAAGTCGGGGTAACCGGGCGTGTCGAGCAGGTGAATGCGCGTGTCATCCTGGGTGAGGCTGACCAGCGAAGAATGCAACGAGTGACCGAGTTGTTTTTCAATCGGGTCAAAGTCGCACACCGTGTTGCCTTTTTCCACCGAGCCACGGCCGGTGATGGTGCCGGTAGCGGCCAACAGGCTCTCGATCAAGGTGGTTTTGCCAACTGAGCCATGTCCGACCAATGTCACAGCACGGATGTTTGTCGATGTTTTGTCGCTCATAACGGTCTCTTTCGATGATGTTGTGAGCGAACAGTTTACGCTCGAGCAGCGCGCTTTGACAGATGTCTTGAGTCGCGGTCAAACGTCATTTTGAGCGCGTTCAGCCCGGAAAAAGCGCCAGGTTCTGGCGGATGCGGGTTGCGAGCAGCCAAAGCACGCCGTGCCGATGGCCGTAGTCGACGTGTCTTGAATGTCAATGTGCATGACGATCCAACAGCCGCGCATGCATTTGCCTTCGGTGATGCTCAGTCAGGATTTTTGGAGCACGCTAAAGGCCACCCTATTGCCGTCGCCTAAGGCCTCTCAGAATATATAAGAAATTGGCCTCTGGCCCTTGTTCTATAAAGGATAGCAGCTCTATATTTGATAATTAAAGCGGGTGTTCAGTGTAAAACTGACCACTGTGGTACAGCAGCGGTGAGGCGCCGGTGCGGTAGCTGCAGTATTCCACCTCACCGACAAAAATCACGTGGTCACCTTCTTCGTAGCGGCTGCGGTTAAAGCACTCGAAGCTGGCCACGCTGCCGCTGATCAGCGGTGCGCCGCCGCGTCCGTTGGTGAAAGCCAGGTCGGCAAAGCGGTCGCCGCTGCGTGATGCAAACCGTAGTGCCAGCGCCTGCTGGTCGGCGGCCAGAATATTGATTGCATAGTGAGAGCCTTGGCGAAAGGCGGCCATCGAGCTCGCCGCCTGCGACAGGCTCCACAGCACCAGCGGCGGCGTGAGCGACACCGAGTTAAATGAATTGGCGGTCAGCCCCACCAACTCCCCTGCGGGCGTGCGCGCTGTGACAATCGTCACGCCTGTTGCAAACATGCCTAAGGCGGTGCGAAATTGGGTGCTGGAAAAGTCGGGCGCCTGCGCCAGAGAGCGGGTTACGGTTGAAAACATCGGGCTGAATCTACCCGAAATTAGGCAAGTTGCACACCGCGTGGGCCAAACCCGCCTGGCGAAATTGCCTCTTAAAAATTGCGCCATGCGCATCAGTCACCAACGCGCTGTGTTAAACAGTATCAAAAATATAGTTACTGCCCCCTTCTGACCAAGGGCTTGCGCCGATTTTTATACAAAAATCTCGAAGGTTGCGCAACCGCTTTGTCGTGGCGCCTAGCGCCCCCCAGGATCGCTGGGGTAGCCCGATAGTGATGACCTGGTGCTGGCTTTGACCATCGATACAAGGGTAAACCCGCAGTCGCCAATTGCATTTGACCAAATATACTTACGACGTAGTTTCTTTTTAGCAATCGGAATTGCAAGCGAGTTTGGAGCCCTTAGGGGCTCCTTTTTTTTCAGGCTGCAGGCGGCGCTGCCGGTGGCAAGCGCAGCGATTGCAACTGCGCCATGGCCTGGTACAGCGGCACACACAGCAGGCGCGAGACACCGCTGGCCACCATGGCGGTAGCCATCAGACTCAGTACCAGCGCGTGGCCATCGACCATCTCCATGACGATGATGAACGCCGTGAGTGGTGCCTGCGTTACCGCTGCCAAAAAGCCGGCCATGCCCAGCGCGATCAGCGTGGGCGCGTTGGCGTAGTGGGTCAACTGCGCGATGTCGTTGCCCAAAGACCCGCCGATGGACAACGCCGGCGCAAAGATGCCGCCCGGCACGCCTGACCAGGCGGTGATCCAGGTGGCCAGAAATTTCAGCAGGGTGTAGAGCGGCTCGGTATGGCCTTGACCATCGAGCATGCCACGGCTGGCGGCGTAGCCGGTGCCAAAGGTGCTGTTGTGGCTGACCAGCCCGATCACGGCCAGCACCAGCCCGCAGGCCGCAGCAAACGCCACCGGTGAGCGTTTGCGCCAGCGGCTGAACCGGTCAGCACTGTCGCCACGAACTGACAGCAGCAGCATGCGCGCAAACAGCCCGCCAATCAATCCGCACGACACCGCCACCAGCAGGCCCGGCCCCAACAGGGCCATGCTCAGTTCGTCCACCCGGATCACGCCAAAGTAGGTGGAATTGCCATAGATCGACACCGCCATCAGGCCGCTGAGCACAATGGCGGCCAGCAGCAGGCCGTTGCTGCGCTGCTCGGGGCGGCGCGACAGCTCCTCAATGGCAAACATGATCCCGCCCAGCGGGGTATTGAAGGCCGCTGCAATCCCGGCAGCGCCACCGGCCATCAGCAGCCCGTGGTCAGAAACCTGCGTTTTGTCGGGCAAATAGTGGCGCGCGTGGTGCATGACGCCAGCCGCAATTTGTACTGACGGCCCCTCACGCCCCAAAGACAAGCCACCCAGCATGCCGCCTGCAGTCAGCAGCATCTTGGCAGCGGAGAGTTTCAAAGACACAAACAGATGGCGTTGCTGCGCAGGCACACTGTCCATGGCCGCCATCACCTGCGGAATGCCTGAGCCTGCGGCCCCTATGGCGTAACGGCGCATCACCCAGACAATGCCCGCCGCACACAGCGGTGTCCACAACAGTGGTGCCCAGGCCACCGCGCCCTGCATGCGTTCAAAGAAGGCGAAGGCGTGTTCGGTCATCCAAGTGAAGGCCACCACGGTCAGGCCAGCCAATGCCGCAAAGCCGATGACCACCGCGCGTGACAACCACAATCGCCAATCAGCCAGATCTTTGCGCAGGGCGTTGAGCAGGTTGGCACTGCCGTCGTCTATCTTCACGCCGCAAACCTCCACGAGCCAAATTGAGCAAAGCGATTGCAATCCATGGAGGGCTGTAGAGGTGAATGCATTGCAACGAATGCAATTTGTTATATTGCCCGCACTTTAACGCAGGATGGCTCTATTTTTAGGCCACAAGAGGAGAGCCACATGTTCAAGGTCGGTTTGGTGGGCTACGGCAAGGCCGGGCAGGCGGTGGCGCAGGAGCTGCAGTCTGACCCGCGTTTGGCGTTGTGCTGGGTGGTTCGCCACTCTGCACAGCCGGGTGCGACCGTGCCAGAGACGAGCATCCCCATCGTCAGCCTGGAGGCACAGGATTGGAGCGCCTGGATGGACGCGCATCCGGTGGATGCGCTGGTGGACTTTTCGCAGGCCCACAGCCTGCACGCCTATGGCGAGGCGCTGCGCCAGCACCGGGTGATGCTGGTGAGTGCCATCTCGGCCTATAGCCCGCAAGACCTGGACTACGCCCGCACGCTGGGCAAAGACACCCAGGTGATGTGCTCGCCCAACATCACCGTGGGCATCAACTTCCTGATCATGGCGGCGCGGCTGTTGCGCAAGATTGCCCCGCATGCCGATGTGGAGATTCTGGAGCAACACTTTCGCGACAAGCCAGAAGTGTCAGGCACCGCCCGCAAGATTGCCCAGACCCTGCAGGTGCAGGATGAGCGCATCACCTCGCTGCGCCTGGGTGGCATCGTCGGCCAACATGAGGTGATTTTTGGCTTTCCTTACCAGACGGTGCGGCTCGTGCACAACTCGATCGAGCGGCGCGCCTTTGGCACTGGCGCGGCGTTTGCCATCACGCAGTTGGCCCCCTGCGCACCGGGTTTCTATACCTTTGACGACTTGATGATGCGCTTGGTGCGCCAGGAGCTGCTGGCGGACGACCAGCTGCCCGCAGACCCCGTTGCCACGGTATGACCAGACGCGTTCAATCCACCCCTGTTCCCGTCTCACTACCCGATCCTGCGAGCGATCCCGCCGAGCAAGCCGCCGTGGTGCTGCGCCGTTTTCGCGTGGTGTTTAACGCGGTCCGCACGCATTTCAAGCAGGTGGAAAAACAGGTGGGGCTGGGCGGCGCGCAGGTGTGGGCGCTGAGCATCATTCGCGACCAACCTAGCATTGGCCTGGGCGCACTCGCACGCAGCATGGATGTGCACCAGTCCACCGCCAGCAATTTGGTCAAAGGCTTGCTAAAAAAGGGACTAATCCGTGCCGACAAAGGGCAGGTGGACAAGCGCCAGTTGCAGCTGATGCCGCTGCCCGGCGCACTGGAGCTACTAAAGCAGGTGCCGGGCCCGTTTGAAGGTGTCTTGCCAGAGGCGCTGGAACAATTGCCAGCCGAAACACTACAGCGGCTTGACCACGATTTGGCAGAGCTCATTGCTCTGCTTAAGGCCGATGAGGCCAGCGGCAGCATTCCGCTGGCGCAGTTGTAGAAGGATGGCGCTGGCTTGCGCTGAAGGGGCTGGCGCCAGAGCGCCAGGCGGTTCTTAACCGGCGCTGCTTCCCAGCAGCTCCCAGCGCTCCATCGCGGCCAGCAACTCATCGTCAATCTGGGCGCTGCGGGCAGCCAGCTTCATGGCGCGGGTGTTGTCCACGGCGTACAGGCTGCCGTCGGCCAGCAGGGTCGCCGCCTGGGCCTGTTCGGCCTCCAGCTTGGCAATCAGGTCGGGCAGGGTGTCGAGCTCGCGCTGCTCCTTGAAACTGAGTTTGCGCGCTTTGGCAACTGGCGCAGCGGTGGGCAACGGCGTAGGCGTTGCTATTTCGCCGACGCTTGACTGCTCTTTCTTTAGTAGCTGCTCGCGCTCATAATGAAAGGGCTTGGGGCCTTTTTGACCTCTAGACTTGGCCAGCTCTGACGCGCGCCTACTTTGCACCAGCCAGTCAGTCACGCCACCCTCGTATTCGCGCCACTTCGCATCACCCTCAAAGGCGATGGTGCTGGTGACCACATTGTCCAGAAAGGTACGGTCATGGCTGACCAGAAACACCGTGCCGTCGTAGTTTTGCAGCAGGTCTTCCAGCAACTCCAGCGTGTCAATGTCCAGGTCATTGGTCGGCTCATCGAGCACCAGCACATTGGCAGGCCGGGCAAACAGGCGCGCCAGCAGCAGCCGGTTGCGCTCGCCGCCGCTCAAGGATCGCACCGGGGAATTAGCGCGGGCTGGCGAAAACAAAAAGTCGCCCAAATAGCTTTTCACATGCTTTTTCTGGTTGCCGATCTCGATCCACTCACTGCCGGGGCTGATGAAGTCTTCCAGCGTGGCGTCCAGGTCCAGCGCGTTGCGCATCTGGTCAAAATACGCCACCGAGATGTTGGCCCCCTGGCGCACCGTGCCCCACGGGCTGTGGCCGGGCTCGGGGGCAGGGGAGTTAGCGGGTGCCGGGTCGGCCATGAGTTCACCCAGAATGAGCTTGAGCAGCGTGGTTTTACCGGCGCCGTTGGGGCCCAGCAGGCCGATTTTGTCGCCGCGCAGGATGGTGGCAGAAAAGCCATCGACGATTTTGCGCTCACCAAAACTCTTCGTCACGTGCGTCAGTTCAGCCACCAGCTTGCCGCTGGTAGCGCCGGTCACCACGTCCATGTTCACGCTGCCCACCACGTCGCGGCGCGCCTGGTGTTTGGCGCGCAACTCACCCAGACGCACGATACGGGCCTGCGCGCGGGTGCGCCGTGCTTCCACACCTTTGCGAATCCAGATTTCCTCCTGTGCTAGCAACTTGTCAGCACGCGCGTTGATCACCGCCTCTTGTGCCAACTGCTCTTCTTTTTGCACCAGGTAGGCGGCGAAATTGCCCGGGTAGGAGAGCAATTTGCCGCGATCAAGTTCAACAATGCGGGTCGCCACATTGTCCAGAAATGAGCGGTCGTGGGTGATGCAAATCATGCTGCCGCGAAACTCACACAGCAGGCCTTCCAGCCATTCGATGCTGTCCAGGTCCAGGTGGTTAGTGGGTTCGTCGAGCAGCAGCACGTCGGGGGCAGATACCAGCGCCTGCGCCAGCGCCACCCGCTTTTTGTTGCCGCCCGAGAGCGTGCGCACCAGCGCGTCGGGCGCCAGGTGCAGGCGGTGTAGCGTCTCCGACACGCGCTGCTCCCAGTTCCAGCCGTCCAGCGACTCAATCTCGGTTTGCATCGCATCCAGATCGCCATGACCCTGAGAATATTCATCAATTAAGGCCCTAGCCCTCGCCAAGCCTACGCTGACAGCTTCGAAAACCGTAGCATCCGCGTCAAGTTGCGGCTCCTGCGCTACAAACGCAATGCGGATGCCGTTTTGCACCTGCGTGGTGCCGTCATCGGGTTTGTCCAAACCACCCAGGATTTTGAGCATACTGGACTTGCCCGCGCCGTTGCGACCGATCAGCCCCACGCGCTCCTGTGTTTCGAGAGAAAAATCAGCATGGTCGAGCAGGGCAACATGCCCAAAAGCCAGCTGGGCGTCAAGAAGTGTGATGAGTGCCATAGGGGCGGGATTATCCGCTGGCGGGCCGCTGGTCCTTCTTCTGAGGGACCCAGCCTGGACCGGCTTGGCGTCTCAAAAAAATCCGCCAGGTCGCGTCACGGCGTTTTCAGCAACTCTGCCACTTCTTTCTGTCCGCCAAACTTGTCACCCAAGGCCGCTAACTCGTCGAGTTGCACCTTGGCCAGTTCTTTTTTGCCACCCTTGATATGAATTTTGGCCAGGTTCAGCTTGAACACCGGGTTCTGTGGTTGCAGCGCGACGGCTTTGGTTTGCAGTTCTGCGGCTTTGGCGTAATCGCCCTTGTCTGACAAGAGCACCGCCAGCGTGTCCATGAATGCGGGCTGATTCGGGGCCAGGGTGTTGGCTTTTTCGGCCAGCGCAATGGCACTGTCCCGGTTCAGGCGGGCGCTGACCCAGGCGAGGTTGTTGTAGGCAACCGCATTGTTAGGCTGTACCTTGATGACGGTGCTGTAAAGCTTTTCGGCGCTGGCGTAGTCTTTGCGGTTGATGGCACCGTCGCCCAGATACAGCACAAAGGCGGCATCTTTCGGGTTGTCGCGTTGCCAAGTGGTGGCAAGCCGGTCAGCGTCGCCTGGCTTGTTGGCGGCCAGCAGTACCGAGTGCAGTTTGATGGCCAATTCAGGTGAGCTGACCTGCTTGAGGCCATCACGGTAAGCGTTGGCAGCGCTGTCCCAGTTTTTCTGCGAGGCGTTGATGTCACCTTCCAGCACATAACCCACCGCGCCTTTGGGGTCTTGCTTTTGCATGGTTTTGGCGGTGGCCAGCGCGCCCTGGATGTTCTTGCCATCCATGTCCAGCAAGATGCTGCCGCGTTGCGCTTGCTGCAGGTCTGGTTTGAGCTCCAGTGCCTTGCGCAAGCTGTTGGCTGCGGCTGTCTTGTCTTTCATGGCCATGTGCACATCGGCCATGAACAGATAGGGCATGGGTGACATGGGTTGCAGGGCGGAGAGTTTGTTGTAGCTGGCCAGTGCTTGATTGAATTCGCCAGACGCTTGTTGCGCTCGCCCCAGGGCGCCCAAAATATCTGGGTTTTCTGGCAGGGTGGCGGTAGCGTTCTGGGCGGCCGAGGTGGCTTGTTTGAAATCTTTGTTGCGCAGGTAATAGTCAATCAACAGGATGCGGGGCGCCACTTCGGTGGGGTTGGCCGTGACCGCATGGTCCAAGAGCTTGATGACGTCTTCTTTGCTGCCCCCCGTTCTAAGGCTCAGTTCAGCCAGCGCCAACAGCGCCTGCGAGTTTTTCGGGTCTTTGGCCAAAACCGCGTCAAATCGTGCCTTGGCGTCCGCGGGTTTGTTGTCAGCTAGGTCCAGCCCTGCCAGGCTGGCGACAGCAGGAAAGTACAAGGCGTCGACTTGCAAGGCGCGCTCAAAGCTTTTTCGTGCGCCTGCGACATCTTTTTTAGCCAGCAAAACCCGGCCGCGTAGATTGGCTGCCAGCGGTTTGTCGGGCTGTTTTTTCTCCAGGCCATCGATGGCCTGGAGGGCCTTGTCCAACTCCTGGCGACGCAGATGGGCACTGATCAAGGCCATGTCGGCGGTGGTGCCAGCGTCAGAGGCAGCAATGTTTTCAAGCTCGCCAAAGGCCGAGTCCACTTGTCCGCCGACTAGGCGGGTCAGGGCCAGAGAGGTGCGGCTGCGCGCATTCTGCGGGTCTTGTTGGGTCGCCTTGGTGAAGTACTCCTCGGCTTTTTTCAAATCGTTGTTTTGCAGATAGACCTCACCGGCCAATGCGTACAAAGCCGGATCAACGTTGTCTGCGCTCAGGCCCGGTGTGAGAGTTGCAAGAGCCTTGGCTGCCTGGCCGGTGCGAAGGTACACCGTGACCAGCAAGCGCCGAGCCAGTGGCAAGCCGGGTGCCGCTTGCAGGGCTTTGCTCAGGTAGGCTTCAGCCTGGATAGGTGAGTTGAGTTGCAGCTCCACCGCGCCTGCAAGTTGCAGCGCTTGCACATTCCCGGGCACCGCTTTCAGAACCTGTTGCACCAGGTCCCGCGCGCCTTTCAGGTCTTTTTGCTGATACGCCAGATGCGCTTGCAAAAACTTGGTTTGCGGGTGGTTGGGGTTGAACTTTTTGAGTTGCTCCAACTGGGTGGTAGCGTCGGCGAAATTGTTTTGCAGAAAAAGCAAGGTGATCAGCGCTGCCTGACCCGCCAGAAATTCTGGTTTGATCTCCACCGACTTGCGGTAAGCGGCCAGTGCCTCGGTGGGTTGATCTTTGGCGTAACGCAGCAAATCACCCTTGAGTTTCCAGGCTTCAAAGTTCTGCGGTGCCGAGGCAATGACTTCTTCGGTCAGCGCCAGCGCTGCGTCGAAGTCGCGCTGGCCGCCTTTTTGGCGCGCCTGGATCAGTTTGGCCGGCGCATAGTCGGGCGTAGCTGCCAAAGCAGCGTCGAGGGACGCTTGCGCCGGTTTGGCCTGGCCCTGTGCGGCGTAGGCGGTTGCCAGGCTGGTTAAAAAAGCGCCCTGGGCAGGCTTGTCGGTCAAAGTCGTCTTGCCAAATTCGTCGGTGAGCTTTTTGGCCTGGCCTTGCGCCAGCATCGCGTTGGCCAACAGCGGGACGATCGGGTCTTGCGGGTAATTGAGCGCCAGTGCCTTGCGCAACTCGGTTTCGGCACCCGCTGCGTCGCCGCTGTCCAGCAGAGTCTTGCCCAGCATAAAGCGCGCTTCGGGCATGTCCGGGTTCTTTTGCAGCGCATTTTTGATCTGGATGACCGCCGCCTTGTTGTCATTTTTAGCCAGATAGTCTTTGGCAGAACTCAGCATCGCCTCAGGCTTTTCGCTACAGGCCACCAGCAGCAAAGACACCAACAGTGCAGACAGTGCCGCGCACGTTTGATTTTTTTTCAATGACATGATCAACCCCTGAATAAAACTTATGAGAACGGTGGATGAAAGTGTGGACCTATTTCAACCCTAAGCGGTGCATTAAATCGTACAGGGTCGGGCGGCTAACGCCAAGTAACTCGGCGGCCTTGAGCACATTGCCGTTCACCCGGCCAAGGGCCGCCAGAATGGCGGTTTTCTCTGCGTTGTCGCGGATGACGCGTAAGTCCAGGGAGGTGTCCAGCGCGTCTGTCGCGGCCTTCAGGCCAACATCTTCGCGGGTAATCTGGTTGCCGTCGGTCATGATGACGGCGCGTTTGATGCAATTTTCCAGTTCGCGGATGTTGCCCGGCCACGGGTGTTGTTCAATGGCCTTGACCGCGTCGTCACTCAGTGTCAAGGAGCCCCGGTTTTGCTCCAGGGCAAACTTGCGGGCAAAGGCGTGGGCCAGCAAGGCCGAGTCGCCCACCCGTTCTCGCAGTGGCGGAATGTTGACCACAATTTCGGCCAGTCGGTAATACAAATCCTCGCGAAACCGGTTTTCCTTGCTGAGCGCCATCAAGTCCTGGTGGGTGGCGCAAATGATGCGCACATCCACCGCAATTTCCTGACGCCCGCCGACCCGCTCGATAACTCTTTCTTGCAGAAATCGTAGCAACTTGGCCTGTAATTGAAAGGGCAAATCGCCAATTTCATCCAACATCAGGGTGCCGCCGTTAGCCGTCTCGATCTTGCCCAGCGTGGTTTTTCCAGCGCCGGTAAAAGCGCCTTTTTCATAGCCAAAGAGCTCGCTTTCCAGTAGGTTTTCGGGGATGGCGGCGCAGTTGATGGCCACAAATTTCTCGCCCCTCCGAGGTGACGCCTGATGCAGGCCGCGAGCCAGCACCTCTTTGCCGGTGCCACTTTCGCCCAACAGCATGACCGTGGCATTGCTGCTGGCCACTTTCTCGATGGTGCGGCAGATGCGTAGCATCATCGGGTCGCGAGTGGTCAGGCCTGCCAGCGCGTCGGGTTGTTGCAGCGCACGCAGGCGTTTGTTTTCTGCCTGTAGCTCGAAAAGCCTGAAGGCACGCTCAATTGTCAGATTCAGCAGTTCTGGCTCAAAAGGCTTGGCGAAAAAATCGTAAGCCCCCATGGCCACTGCCCGCAAGGCGTTGGCCTGGTCGTTCTGGCCGGTAAGCACGATTACCTTAATGTCGGCATCGAAAGCCATGATCTGTTCCAGTAGCTTGAAGCCCTCTGATACCGAATCAGCATCGGGTGGCAGCCCCAGGTCCATGGTCACCACTGCGGGCAGGCTCCTGCGAAGTTGCAGCAGCGCACTTTCGCGGTCGCTGGCGGTCACAGTGTCAAAGCGGTCCAGCGACCACTTGATCTGCTTTTGCAGCGCCAGATCGTCTTCAACGATCATCAAGGGACGGGATTTTTCTGAGGTCATGTGCTTTCTACGGAATGAAGATCCGATGTCTTCTGGTTTTCAAACAACGGTAAAAGCAGTGTCACGGTGGTTCCTTGGTTGACTTCGCTTTGAACTTCGATCTTGCCACCTAATTCCTGCACATATTGGTAACTCTCGTACGCGCCAATTCCCATACCGGCCTGTTTGGTGGTCTGGAAAGGCTTAAAGAGTCGCTCGCGCATGAAGTCCTGCGTCATACCCAGCCCGGTGTCCTGCACCACAATGCGGGCTTGTCCACCAGCGCGCTCCAGAGTGAGCCAGACATGGCCGCTCGGGTCTGTCGCATCAAAAGCATTTTGCACCACGTGGCCAATGATGCGCTCCAACCGCTCCTCGTGCCCACGGGTGTCCAACGATTCGAGAGCCTTGACCTCCAGCAATCGCCCGCGTGCAGCAGCCACCGCTTGCACCCGCGTGACAATGGCGCTGAGGTTTACACCAAACGCTTTGCCCGGTGGGGTGGCGCCCTCACGCAGTTGCAACATCAACTGCCGCATGCGCTCCAACGAGTTGTCCACGGTCATCAGCATGTCTTGTTGAAACTCGGGGTTGCCACCGTGCCGCTTGGCATTTTTCATCATGAGCGAGAGTTGGGTGACGATGTTTTTCAGGTCATGCACCACAAAGGCTGACATCTTGTTGAAAGCATCAAATTTGCGCACCTCCAGCAACGCCTCGGTGGCCTGCATCTGCGCCAGGTAACTGGCAGCCTGCTGGCTGGCGGTTTTGAGCAGGTCGTTGACCTCCCAGTTCACCTCAAACAGGGTGCGCGCGCTGGCCAGCACCACGAAACCGATCTGTTCGTCACCCACCATCAGTGGCACCACCAGCCAGGCTTGGGGCAGATCCTGCAGCCAGACCGGGATTTTGAGACTGCCGTAACGCCGGGAAAACGAGCGGTAGTCCTCCAGGTTGATCAGCTTGCCGCCATCGGCCAGATACTGGCACATGGGCGAGTCCATGGCCTCCTTGTCATCGGTTTGGCCCAAATTCCAGCGCGCCGTCTGGCTAAAGGTGGGCTCACCCTTGACCCGCAGCCATAGTCCGCCGCCAGGGCTCTCCACCATTTCAGCCAGACCGCGCACCACCTGCTGGCCCAAAGCCTGCGGAGAATTTTGCGCCGACAAAGCGCGAGTGAATTTCAGCCACTCTTCACGGTAGTCATAGCGGTAGCGAAAGAAATGCTTGCCCAGAAAAATACGCAGTTTGGCGCGCATGGTGCCCGACAGCGCCAGAATCACCAGAATGATCAGGGCAAATACCACCAAGCCCAACTGTAATGCGCGCCCCCACTCACCACCAAAATAGCGCACGTAGTAGCCCACGCCCGAAATGAAGATCAGGTAAATGCCTGCCATCAGCAGTGTGGCCGAGTGGAAAGCCGCCTTGGGTGAGAGTTGGATCTTGGCAATCCAGTCGTTGCGCCGGGTACTGGACAGCAGCAGCAGTGGCATCATCAAAGCATGTACCCCGGCGCGAATGCTCAGCGCATCTTCATCGGGGCGGTTAAACAACACGGCTTGCGAAAACAGGTACAGATCAAACAAGAAGGCACCCGCCAGACCCAGCGATAAAGGCTTGATGTTCCAGCGCGAGTCTTCGGTGGCGTTGCGAAATACCTGCTCCAGCAGCACCAGTGCAAACACCGGCATAGCCATGGCGCTGAACAGCACCCAGCGCATCGGATCACCCAGAGCGCCCACATTAAGCACCGCCAGACCCAAGGACAGCGGGCCAGAGGCCGCCAGCAACACCGCCCAGAGCGCCAGACTGCGGGTGCTACTGAGGCCCTTGGTCGGTCGGTTAGTGCGCAGCAGGATCAGTAAAAAAGCGAACCAGGCTGCGTAGCGCAATTGATCTGCCAGCGTGGTCACCAGCAGTAACACTGCAGAAGGCTTCAGGACCAGCATCAGCGCTGCCCCTCCCCACAGGGCGCTCAGAGACACCGCGGCCAAAACGGCTATTTTGGAGGCCTCGCGCGGTTTTCTAAGGTACCCGGCTTGCAGCAAACGCAGCGCAAACACCAGGTAGCACACCACTGCCAGTCCACCGCTCCAGACGGTCAAGTCGAGGTGGCCGCTGTCCATAATGGTCGGAAAACTATTGGGCGCCCTTGCGCATCACCACCACACCAATGGTTTCGAACATCACCACAATGTCCAGCAGCAGCGAGTGGTTTTTGACGTAATACAGGTCGTACTGCAGCTTTTCAGCCGCGTCTTCTACTGACGACCCATACTGATAACGCACCTGTGCCCAGCCGGTGACACCCGGCTTGACGCTATGCCGGATGGCGTAGTACGGGATTTCCTGGGTCAGCTGATCCACAAAATAGGGGCGTTCCGGGCGCGGCCCGACCATACTCATGGAGCCCGTCAAAACACTGAAGAGTTGGGGCAGCTCATCAATGCGCAGTTTGCGGATGATCCGGCCTAACCGCGTCACCCGATCATCTTTGGCCGTAGCCCAGCGCGGCTTGCCGTCTTTTTCTGCATCGGTGCGCATGCTGCGGAACTTCACCACATTGAACAGGCGCCCGTTTTGCCCCACACGCTCCTGGAAATAGAGGATGGGGAAACCGTCTTCCAGCACAATCAAAACCGCAGTCATCAACATCACCGGCAGGGCTAGCAAGATCAGGATGAAGGCGCAGATGACGTCAAAAATCCGCTTCACAAAAGCGCGTAACCAGCCAGTGCTGAAGCCGTCACCAAAGATCATCCAGCCGGCAGAGAGAGATTCCAGCCGGATTTGGCCCAAAGTGCGCTCGAAGTGGGTGGCAATGTCCACCACCTTGACCCCCTGCAGCTTGCAGTCCAGCAACTCACGTAAGGGCATGCTGCCGCCACGCCGCTCCGACAGCGCCACCACAATCTCATCCACCTGCTGATTGTTGACGATGTCGGTCAGGGAGTTGCTCATTGACAGCAGCCCCCAGGCAGAAACCTCGGCCTCCAACTCATTCGGGCCGGCGTAGTAGCCGACCAGGTCCACGCTGGGGTCAGATCTGAGCAACTCGGTGCCCACCGATCGGGCGCGTGCACCCGTGCCAAAAACCAGCACACGCTGGCGCATCAGGTTGCGCGGGGTGAAATGCATCACGTACACGCGTAGCAACAGCATCAGGGCGATGGCCGCCAGCACGGTCAGTGCGAACGATCTGGCATCAAGGTAGCGGGTTGCCAGGGCCAGGATCACGGGCGCCATGCACAGCAGTGCCAGCACCGCGCGGGCGATGGACTGGCCGAGCGAGCGGTTATGCACCCGCTGGTAAAAACCCAGGCCAGCGCTCAGCGTCATCATGCTTGCGCCCAAAACCGCGAAAGTACCCACCGTGGCAAGCCCGAAAAGCGCTGGCTGATTCTGGTGTGCCGAGGAAGTGATGAGCGCAATCAGCAGCAGCAGCAGCAGATCAAGGCCGATCTGAAACAGCGTTCTTTTGTGGAAGTAGTGGTTGAAGATCTTGATCATGGGTTCACGTCCGCGTGATGCGGCCTAGCCTAGCGTCCAATGGCCAGATACTCGAAACCCATGCCGCGTACCAGTTTGGGGTCGTACAAATTTCTGCCGTCAAAGATCACCGGTGATTTGAGTTTGGCTTTGATGATTTCAAAGTCTGGACTGCGGAACTCCTTCCATTCGGTCACGATGACCAGCGCATCGGCATTGTTCAGCGCTTCGCCCTGGGTATCGGCGTAACTCAGGCCAGGCTCATTGGGAAAGCAAAGCATGGCTTCTGCCATGGCAACCGGGTCGTAGGCGGTGACGCTGGCACCCGCTGAAAGCAAGTCCTTGATCACCTGGCGGCTGGTAGCCTCGCGCATGTCGTCAGTGTTGGCCTTGAACGCCAGGCCCCACAGCGCAAAATGCTTGCCCGACAGGTCCGAGCCAAAGCGCGCCTTGATTTTGTTGCCCAGCACATGTTTTTGCTGGTCATTGGCAAGCTCCACGGCGTTGAGCACTTTGAGGTCGATGCCCGCATCGACGGCCGCAGTCTTGATCAAGGCTTTCACATCTTTTGGAAAACAAGAGCCGCCGTAACCGGCGCCCGCATACAAAAAGTCGTAGCCAATGCGCGGGTCACTGCCGATACCACGGCGCACACTTTCAATGTCGGCCCCGAGCTTTTCGGCCAGGTTGGCCAACTCATTCATGAAACTGATGCGCGTGGCCAGCATCGCGTTGGCAGCGTATTTGGTCAGTTCTGCGCTGCGCACATCCATCAGGATCAGGCGGTCGTGGTTACGCTGAAACGGCGCATACAGCGCACGCATATTGAGCGCGGCCTGCTCATCATCGCAGCCCACCACAATGCGGTCGGGCTTCATGAAGTCATCAATGGCAGCGCCTTCTTTCAAAAACTCCGGATTCGACACCACGCTAAAAGGGGTGTTAACACCGCGTTTTTGCAATTCCTCAGCAATAGCCGCGCGGACCGCATCGGCTGTACCCACGGGGACGGTGCTTTTGTCGACAACCACCTTGTAGCCGGTCATGTATCTGCCGATATTGCGGGCAGCGGCAGTGACGTATTGCATGTCCGCTGATCCATCCTCGTCAGGTGGCGTACCGACCGCGATGAACTGTACGCTACCAAAGTGCGCCGCACGCTTGATGTCAGTCGTGAAATGCAGCCGCCCTGCCGCCACATTGCGCTTGACCATGTCCTGCAGGCCTGGCTCGTAAATGGGAATGCCGCCATCTTTCAGAATCTTGATCTTGGCGGGGTCGACATCCAGGCACAAAACCTCGTTACCCACCTCAGCCAGACAAGTCCCTGACACCAAGCCAACGTAGCCGGTGCCAATTACAGTAATTTTCATAAGTTATCCCCGAGCATTCTGCTTTGAAACATTATCACAACAAAACAACACGCTCATGTCCTTTTGCAACGTGATCTGTGTCGTTGGGTCTGACCGCCAGGGCCATGAAATTCAAAAGGAAAAACAGAAAGGCCACCCGCGGCACATCCATGACGCTGCTGACCAAGCCTACCAGCAGCACGCCGATAATCGACGCCGCTAGATAAGGGGCCGTTGGCTGCAATCTGGCGCGGCCCAAGGCCAGATGCCACAGTGCTGTCATGACCAACAACAGGCACGCCAGCAGACCCAGTACACCGCGCTCCACCAGCAGTTCCAGAAACAGGTTATCGAGGTGCCAGGGCAGAAAATACGACTGTGCCGCAGGCAACCAGTGCGCCAGCCCCGCAGAAAAATCTCCGTTGCTCAGCAAGTTTTGCGGCTGGTCTCCCATCAAGGCCACGTTGTCAATGTCGGCCGAGCCGCCAGCATCGATGACTGACATGGAGAACATTTTCAGCCGTGGCACCCAGCGGGAGTCTGGCCCCAGTTCATCGCCTTCCATGGTCACCGTCAAGCTTTGCCAGACAGGATGTCCAGCGGAGGTGACCGGCTTGACGCGCAAAAAGGCTGCCTGACAAGCGCGGTCGTAAAGCAAGTGCCGTTCGCACAAATACAACTCGATGCGCGTGTTGTGCTTCACACGTACGTCCAGCCGTGCGCGGTAGCCACTGGGCTTGCTCAGGCTGACACGCTGGGTGAGTTCCAGAACGCCACCCAGTGACTGGCGAGTCTTCGGCCCCAGCAAGGTGACGAAGCCTTGCCCCTGCGGCTTAGGCAGGGGTTCAGGGTGCCAAAGTGCGTCGCCAGGAAACTCTTCGTTGGGAACTTGCGCCGCATAGTTGGCAGGCAATCGCCCCAGGCCTATGCCCAGCAGCCAGTCGGACGAGCCTTTGAGCATGCCTACACCGTTTTTCCAGTGCTCCACCCGGCTGGAGAGGTCTTGCTCGGTGCTGGCCAAGCGCTTGGACATGAAGCTGCCACTCTGCAGCACCACCACAACCTCCAGCATCAGCACTACACCCAGCGCCACGCTGGCCTTCGTCCACCAGCTTGGTAAAGTTGCCTGATGGCGCAGACTTCTCCATGGGTCAGTGCCGTGGCGCGCATGTTTTTGCAGCCATAGCAAGAATGGCAGCAGGATCAGCGGCCCCAGCACCGCCAGATAGACCCCGCGTGAAAACGTCGTCAGACAGGTGTAACCCACACCCAACGCCAGCAACGCCAGGGCTGCCCACGGAAGTGGCCGAAGTGTGGCTGACAACGCCCAAACGACAAACGGCACGGTCAGTGCCAGATAGGCGTCAATGGCGGCGCCTCCCACATGCATTTCCCAGAACAAGGCCACGGTGCGGTAGGGCGCAGAAAAATCAAGCAGGCCTGGGAAGGCCATGCGCTCCCAAAAAGTGGCCAGCACCAGGCAGGCCAGCCCGGAGACGATACCCGCCGCCATATCGCCTGCGGCACCTGTTGTATTGCGCGACACCTCGCGTTGCAGCAGCGGGATGAAAAGCAACGCAAATCCTAGGCTCTTGAACACACGCCAGCTGTTGAGCGCGTCGCTGTAACTGGCGAACCAGTCAAACTGAAAACCCCCAGCGTCCAGCAAGCCGCGCTGCAAGGCCCACAGGCCAGACACGGCCAGCATGCCGATCAGCAGTTTGGGCGCCGTGGTGGCTGGCCTGTACGCATCCTTTTGACTTTCCCACGCCATCCGCGCGTAGGCGCCCGCCAAAGCAGCCAGCAGCAGCAAGTCGAACTCTTCAAAAACGATCCAGCCCGTCCACGGCGAGAAGTTCAGCCAAGGTAGGCACGCGGGCACCAGCCACAGCCACAGGCGGGGTTGCCAGCCCACCAGGCAACAAACCATACAGAAAAGCGCCAAGCTGAGCAGCGCAGCCAATGGGTGATGTGCCGCCAGAAAAAGGCCCCCAACCAGACAGACAGCGCTCACCCACCATGGCAAAAAAGTGCGCATGCGGCCGGTTTAGACCAGCAGTTCAAGACAGGCCGGGTGCGCCAGGAACAGGTGGGGGCTGGCGCTGGCGCCGTAGGCACCTGATTGAAACACCACCACCAGATCGCCCACCTGCGCCTCGGGCAGCAACATGCGGTCAGCCAGCACGTCCAGCGGTGTGCATGACGGCCCCACCACCGATGTCACCTGGCTGGGCGTAGCGTCCATTCGGGTGCCGATGGCCACCGGGTAATTTTTGCGCAGCACCTGCCCGAAGTTGCCGGTGGCCGCCAGGTTGTGATGCAAGCCGCCATCCACCACCAGATACACCTGGCCGCGTGACTGCTTGCGGTCAATCACCCGGGCGACGTAAATGCCGGCTTCAGCCACCAGGTAACGACCCAATTCAAGCGCTAGCGAAGCTTGCGGCAGATCGGCGTGAGCGCGCTGCACCAACCGTTCCAGCGTGTCGGCCACCCGCGTCAGATCCAGCGGTTTGTCACCCGGAAAATAGGGCACTCCCAGGCCACCCCCCAAGTTGAGCAAGCGCACCGTGCCGGGCGCATGGGCTGCCAGGCGTACCGCCAGCGCATAGGCGTGTTCCAACGCCTCGCCAATGGCCGGTGCGCTCAAGCTTTGCGAGCCCGGGTAGATATGAAAACCTTCAAACTGCAACCCGGCCCGGCCCATATTGGCCAACAAGGTGGGCACCTGCTCCACATCCACCCCAAACGGTTTGCCGCCACCGCCCATTTTCATGCCCGAGCTTTTGAGCTCGAAGTCGGGGTTGACGCGAACGGCCGCGCGCGCGGGCAGCCCCAGCGCCTGCGAGGCCTGGGCCAGCACGTCCACCTCGCGAAAAGACTCGATGTTGACCAGCACCCCGGCTGCCACGGCCTGACGCAACTCGGTGTCGCGCTTGCCGGGCCCGGCAAAACTGATGTCATGCGGGGCCATACCCGCGTCCAGCGCGACTTTCATCTCTCCTGCCGACGCCACATCCATGCCGTCCACCAGATGGGCCATCAGGCCCACCAGCGCGGGCATCGGGTTCGCCTTCATGGCGTAGTGCAGCTTGATCTTGGTTGGCAGAGTCTGTCGCAATTCGATGATGCGCTGGCGCAAAGCAGAGCGGCTATAGGCGTAAAACGGTGTCTGCCCGGCGCGCGCAGCCAGTATGGACAAGCGCACGCCACCCAGCATCAGCTCGCCGTGGCTGCTTGGGAATTGCGTCATCGGCGGGTGCTGTGGCAGGGGGATGTCGGCGTCTTGCATGGTCGGAGCGTTCATAGGGGGGCTGAAGTAGGGCGGGCCAGCCAGTCGCTTGCCAGGCCAGCGCGGTCAATTTTGCCGTTGGCGTTGCGTGGCAGCGGGCCGCTGACCCATGCCACGTTCGCAGGAACCATGTAGGTTGGCATCCGGGTGCGGCATTCGTTTATAAGGTCATTTTGCCCTGTAGCCCTTGTATTACATGCGTTAGTTGCTATTATTTGTATAGCTTGCCCAAGCCCTGCGTGGGGCACACCAAAAGCCACACATTCGTTCACCAGGCCAGTGGCATAGATGATGTCCTCCACCTCGGTGGGGCTGACCCGGTAGCCCGAGGTTTTGATCATCTCGTCGCGCCGACCGACAAAATACAAAAAACCTTCAACATCCTGGCGCACCGTATCACCGGAATACACCGCCACTTCCGGCAGTTGCAAACCCGCCGGGCGCCCGGGGGTGCCGGTGAGAAGCACCTTGAAGCGCTCAGCAGTTTTGGCAGCGTCGTTCCAGTAACCCAGGGCCACCAGCGGCCCACGGTGCACCAGTTCACCGGGTTCATCCGCAGCGCAGGGCGTGCCGTCGGGTCGCAGTACCAGAACTTCAGCGTTGGGAATCGCCTTGCCGATCGAGTTGGGCTTGCGGTCCACCTCCTGTGGTGGCAGATAAGTGGATCGAAAAGCCTCGGTCAGCCCATACATCAAAAACGGTTTGGCCTGAGGCAGCCTTTGGCGCAACTTGGCGAGCGCGGCTTGCGGCATGTGGCCACCAGTGTTGGCCCAGTAACGCAAAGATCGCCCAGCTCCTTCGGGCCACTCGGCGTTGATAAGCTGCAGATACAGCGGTGGTACGGCGGTCATGCCGGTCACTTTCTCACGGTCGAGCGTTTTGAGCACATCGCGCGGCAACAGGTAATTGAGCAGCACCACCCGCGCGCCCACAAGAAAAGCCGTGGTGAGTTGGCTGAAGCCGGCGTCAAACGACAGCGGCAACGCTGCCAGCAGCAC
This sequence comes from Rhodoferax antarcticus ANT.BR, assembly GCF_001938565.1. Taxonomy (GTDB): domain Bacteria; phylum Pseudomonadota; class Gammaproteobacteria; order Burkholderiales; family Burkholderiaceae_C; genus Rhodoferax; species Rhodoferax antarcticus. Next base: position 81,324 of record NZ_MSYM01000008.1, on the reverse strand, counting down.
GTCGTCAGGCTGATTTTCTAGATAAGACGCCACGCTGGCGGCCCCGGTCATCAGGTTGCGGTGTGACAGCATCACGCCTTTGGGCTGCCCGGTACTTCCAGAGGTGTACAAAATGGCCGCTAGATCGGTATCAATCACGCGGTGCCCCGATTGCGGTGGCGCGCAGAGTAAGTCTTGCCAAAACGTGGTTGAAACATGCGCGGTTGCTGGCGCTGCGTGCACATCGGCGCCGGGTGCACACAACACCACATGCCGCAGGTCAGGGCAGGATGACAACACAGGCGCCAGCAACGCCAACCGCTCCGGTGAGGTCACCAGTACCCGGACGTTGCAGTCACGCAGGATGTGCGCCACCTGCTGCGCTTTAAGCACTGGGTTGATTGGGACGAATGCCGCGCCTGCCAACGGCGCTGCAAAACTGGCAGCCACCGCCTCAAAGCGCTTTTCCAGGTAGATGCCAACTCGGTCTGCGCGCTCAACGCCAAGCTGCATCAAGCCTGCCGCCACGCGCGTCACCGCTTCGTGCAGTGCGGCGTAGTTCCAGTGCGCATGGCCCTGACTCAAGGCCACAGCCAGCGGGCGCTGCTGCGCCGCCAGGGTGATGAGATCGGGTAATAAAGTGGCCTGCAACATAGCCCAGTCATCTTACAGGCTGGCTGTGACCTTGGCCGCGATATCAAGCTGTGTTTCAGGCAGTCAGTTGCAGGCTTTGCAGCCAGCCCAGCACCGCGTCTTGCGCCTCTGCACGCCAACTGGCGTGCGAAAAGGTGTGGTCAGCGTCTGGCACCTCCACGCGCTGCACCTGCGGGCGTTGCAGCACGCCACGCCACGCCGGATCGGTTTGGGCGCACTCCAGAAATTCCTTGGCGGTGAAGTCGCGGGCGCTCAGCAGCAGCAGTACAGGCCCGGGAAACTGACGCATGGCTTGCGCCATACGCTGCTGAAAATGTGGCTCGGTCTGCAAGGGCCCAGAGCCTGCCCGCATGTTGCGCAGGGTTTGCAGCAGTCCGGCCAGCGAAGGCCGCCATTGGTACTGACCCGTCCACCAGCGATGCCAAAAATCACGCTCAAACAGGCGGTTGGTGTAGTAATGCTTGATATGGGTGCGTGCCAGTGTGGCATCCGAGCGCACCCAGGGGTTGAGCAGGCACAAACCTGCCAGCCGCGCATCCGGATGCTGGCCACTGAACAACAGTGCCGCAGAAGCCCCGTCACACAGGCCCCACAGCACCACGCGCTGAACGCTTGGGCAGGTGCGCTGCAGCGCGTCAATTGCCACTGCAATATCGTCGTGCACCTCGTCAAAACACAGGCGCCGGCCACTGCTGTCGCCCATGCCACGGTAATCAAAGCGCATCACCGCAAAACCCGCAGCAGCCAGGCGTCTGGCCAGCAGCACAAATTGGCGGTGGCTTCCCACCCGGTATTGCGGACCACCCACCACCATAACCAAGCCCAGGGGCGCTGGCTCTGCCGGTTGTGCAACGATGCCCAGCAAGGTTTCGCCTGCACAGGGCATCAACACAGGTAGTTCAGAGAAATTCAAGGCAAACCTCTCACACTGGCTGCCTGCAGCGCCTTCAGGCTGGTGTGAACCCAAGCCTCGCTGTCGGGGCACTCCTGCATCTGCCAGAACGCAGCCCCTTCGGCGAGGTGGGCTGTTGCCGTGCAACCTGCCTGTTGCCAGCGGTGCAGTTGGCTGCTGAGAGCCGGTGACAAGCTATCACCAGCAGACGGGCTGCCCAGCTCAAGGCAGATGATCTGGCTGCCAACTGGTAAACCTTCCAGATCTGCCTGGTCTAGGCCTTGTGCAAGAGCCGCCGACACACGGTAGCCCGCCACCTCCACTGACGCACCCTGTGCCAGCAATTGCGCCAGCGGCGCGGTGCCGCGGCTTGGCTCGCCACGGGTAATGTCACCGGCCATTTGCAGCCGCAGGAACTGATTCAGATGCTGCTTGCCTGACAGCACGGGCTGCCATAGCAGCAGATGGGCAGGCACGGCGCTGGCGCGGCATGCCTGCGCTGCCAGCAGACTGCCAGCGCGCAAGCCCCACCACCACAGAGGGTCTTCTGGCCAACGCTTGCGCATCCAGCGCTGCGCCAGCGCCAAGTCTTGCAGCCAGGTGTTCCAGGTGGCATCTGCAAAGTCACCCGAGCTATCGCCGCAGCCTAGCAAGTCGATTTGCAGGACCACAAAACCTGCCTTGGCCAAAGCACGCGCCTGCATCGCTGCCATGCGCCGCGCGGCGTTCATTTCTTCGGCAAAGGGGTGGACATAAATCACTTGTCCCAGGATGGCCTGTCCGGCTGGCGGCTGGTGCAGCAAGCAAAATCGCTGACCGTCTGATGAGTCAATGAAAAAAGCGCTGGTCGCAGACGGGGATGGCGCCATAACGTGAACGGGATCAGCCCGCCAGCTTGGCAGTGACAAAGTCTGTGAGTGACCCCAGCGTGGCAAAAACGCTGCTGTCGATCTCGTCGTCGTGGATGGTGAAGGCAAAACGCTCCTCCAGCGTGGTGATGACGCCTAGCACCGCCATCGAGTCCAGTTCCGGTACAGCGCCCAGCAAAGCGGTCTGGCGTCCATAACTGGCACTGCGACCCTGCAGGTTCATCACACTGTCCAGCACTTTTCTCACCTCGGTCTCAACGGCCATCTCAAATCCTTCATGTTTTTTGTCTGCTACCCACGCGCTGAATGGCAGCCAATGGGCTGGTTATGATAACCAGAGAACAATTTGCCAACGCTCAAGGATCTGTGTGAGTTCACCTGATATCACCCTTCTGGAAGACGTTGCTGAGTTGCGCGCCCTGCTGACCCGCCGCAAGATGCGCTCTGACGCTCCGGCGCACGCAGACATTTTTGGCAGCTTGGCCTGGTTTGAAAATCTGGCGGCTTGCGGGCTCGACGCAACAACCCTTGCCGATGTCCGTTGCCAATGGTGGGTGGCGCAGGATGACGCCAGCGGCCAACTGGTCTGCCTGCCCCTGTTGGCAGGCGGGCGTTTAAATACCCTGAGTAACTACTACAGCAGCCTGTATAAGCCCCTGGTGTTTGGCGCAGGGGAGACGGCAGTGGGTGACTTGCCGGTTGCTGCATCGGTCTGGCAAGCAGTGGCCCGGGCGATTCGGCAGCATCCGGCGCGCTGGCCAGTGCTGATGCTTGATCCGTTGGACCCGCAATCGGCTTTTTTTACCGGCATGCGCGACGGCTTGCGATCGGCAGGGTACGCGGTGGATGCCTATTTTTGCTTTGGCAATTGGTATTTGCAGGTCAACGGCCGATCGTTTGCCGACTATTTTTCTGCGCTGCCCTCTCCCTTACGCCACAGCATTGAGCGCGGGCGTCGCCGTTTGACAAGACAAGGCGTCTGGGGAATCGAGATTCACCAGACTCTGGGGGCTGCGCTAGATGCCGCGATTCAACACTTTGAGACGGTGTACCGCGCCAGTTGGAAAGGGCAGGAGCCCAACGCGGCGTTTATTCCGGCGCTGGCGCGCATGGCAGCGCAGCGTGGCTGGCTGCGCCTGGGCGTTCTCCAACTTGACGGTCAACCAATTGCTGCGCAGTTGTGGCTGGCCAAAGATGGCAAGGCCAACATCTTCAAATTGGCCTATGTCAGCGGTTTTGAGCGCTTTTCCGCTGGCTCAGTACTGACCGCAGCGCTGATGCAGCACGCAATCGACATTGATCAGGTGCACGAAGTGGACTACCTGACCGGTGACGACGGTTACAAGCGCGACTGGATGTCGCACCGCCGCGAGCGCTGGGGCTTGGTGGCGTTTGACTGGCGCACCCCGACAGGGTTTTGGGCGGCTAGCCGCCACTGGTTGGGGAAATTGCGCAAGCTAGGCCGGGGCGTGGAAAAAGTTACCATGCCGCGATGAACATGACCCTGTTGACCTTACCCCGGTGCCTTACGCTGCTGGCATTTGCCGGGGTTGCCACTGCTTCGCTGGCGCAGATTAGCGTGTCGCCAGTGGCGGCCTCGCCGAGCCTGTTTGAGCAGGCGCAGGCTTACGAAAACGGGGAGGGAATTCAGCGTGACTCCCTGCTGGCAGCCAATCTCTACTGCAAGGCAGCGCGTCTGGGTAACCGGGACGCGCAGTACAACCTGGGCTGGATGTATGCGAATGGCCGGGGTGTGGCGCGCCACGACGGTCATGCTGCGTTTCTTTTCAAAGCCTCCGCCGAGCAGGGGGTGGACACCGCACAGCGCCTCCTCAGCCGGTTTGACGGTGTGCCCCCTGAGATGCCCGACTGCATGAGCGCGCGCGAACCGCCAGCAGCACCCCCGCTAGTCACTTGGACGCCGGTTAATTACGCGTTGAGCGCGCCGCGCCCGATCCTGACACTGGTCAACAAACTGGCGCCGCGCTTTCAAGTGGAGCCGCAACTGGTACTGTCCATCATTGCGGCTGAGTCCAATTTCAACGCGCAGGCGGTCTCGGCTAAAAACGCGCAGGGCTTGATGCAACTGATCCCCGAGACCAGTGAACGCTTCAATGTCAAAAACGCGTTCGATCCGGCGCAGAACATTCGTGGTGGCTTGAGCTACCTGCGTTGGCTGCTGGCATATTTTGAAGGCGATGTGGCACTGGTGGCAGCCGCCTACAACTCAGGCGAACGCACCGTGGAGCGCTACAAAGGCGTGCCGCCCTATCCGGAAACGCGCAATTACGTCAAACGTGTGTTGAACGCTTTTGGCGCCCACACCCATGCTTTTGACGGCAACGTGGTGCAACCTTCACTGGCACTGAAGAAGTAGCCAGATTGCGCAAGTTACCCCTATTGCTGAAAAGCAGCGCATGAACCGCATTCTCATGGTGTGCATGGCCAATATTTGCCGCTCGCCGATGGCATGCTCGGTGGCGCAGCATCTGGCACGACAACAGGGCCGTCACCGACAGTTCGAGTTTGACGCAGCTGGCACACACGCCCCGACCTCGGCCAAGCACATGGACCCGCGCGCCCGCCAGGCCTTGCTCATGCGTGATTACCAGCCGGTCAAAACCCGCTCCAGACAAGTGTGTTTGCAAGACTTTGAGCGCTTTGACCTGATTCTGGCCATGGACAACGCCAACCTGGCGGTCCTGCAGCGCCAGTGCCCCGGCGCCATGCACGGCAAGCTGCGCCTGCTACTGTCTGCTGCGCCGGATTTAGGGTTTACCGAGATTCCAGATCCGTATTACGGTGATGCGGCAGGGTTCGAGCGGGTGCTGGCGCTATGTGAATCAGGCGCGCGCGGCCTGTTGGCCCAGCTTTAGACCTGGTAGTAGTTGCGGTACCAGGCCACAAACCGGTCGATGCCGGTTTGCAGAGGTGTGTTGGGGGCAAAGCCAATCCATTGGTTCAGGGCGTCGGTGCTGGCATAGGTGGCGGGCACGTCGCCTGGTTGCATCGGCAACAGGCGCTTTTCGGCGGTTTGACCCAGAGCGGTTTCAATGCACCCGATAAAGTCCATCAAAGGCACCGGGTCATTGTTGCCAATGTTGAAGACGCGGTAGGGTGCCTGGCTGGTAGTGTGCTCTGGCGTGGCAGGTCGATCGAGTGTGCGCAGCACGCCTTCCACGATATCGTCGATGTAGGTGAAGTCGCGCTGCATCTGTCCGTGGTTGTAAACATCAATGGCGTGGCCCTGCAAAATGGCTTGCGTAAACAGCATGGGAGCCATGTCGGGTCGGCCCCAGGGGCCGTACACCGTAAAAAAGCGCAGCCCCGTGGTGGGCAGTTGGTAGAGATGGCTATACGTGTGCGCCATCAACTCATTGGCTTTCTTGGTGGCTGCGTACAAACTCACCGGGTGGTCCACATTGTCGTGTTCGGCAAACGGCATTTTGGTATTGCCGCCATAAACGCTAGAGCTTGAGGCGTACACCAGGTGCTGCACTTGGTTGTGGCGGCAGCCTTCCAGAATGTTGGCAAAACCCAGCAGGTTGCTATCCATGTAGGCCAACGGATTTTGCAGTGAATAGCGCACACCGGCCTGTGCCGCCAGATGGATGACCCGGTCAAACTTCTCTGCTTGGAACAATTTGGGCACACCATCGCGGTCGGCCACATCCACACGCAAAAACCTGAAATTGGTGTGGGTTGTCAGCCGTGCCAACCGACTTTCTTTCAGCGACACCGCGTAGTAGTCATTGAGGTTGTCCAGCCCCAGCACCTCATCGCCACGTACCAGAAGCCGCTCGGCCACGGCCGCCCCAATAAACCCGGCTGCGCCGGTCACCAAGAGTTTCATGGCGCCAGTTTAATCGTCCGCCGACGCTGAGAGTTCTTCGCAACTGTTGGTATCGGTAAAGAAAGAACTGCATAGTTTGACGGCGATGCCCACGGTGCCGACCTTGTGCTCCACCCGCACCACTTCTCCAGAACACACCATCTTTAGCAACTCACCCTTCACCATGACTTGCACCACAAATTGCACTTTGGAGCCCGGCGCCTTGGCCACGGTGGTTTCGAAGTACACACCGGTTGCGCTGACATTGCGCGTTAAGCCCGATGTGCCATTGATTTCAATGGGCAACTCAGAACACAACCGGTCAGCGCCTCGGCCTGAAAGACGAGTGGTAGAAGGGCCGTTGGCAGGCGTCCTGTTCATCTGTGTGAGTGCTGATTCGGGTCTGTGGGTAAGTTCGCTTGAAGCAGGAACTATGCCCATGAAAATGAGCACGCATTATTCCTTTTTAAAACAAGGCGTTAAGCCTCTTTGTCTGCCCAGTTTTTGGATTTGCCAGCCAAGTGGGTAAATGAATCCGACACTATCAGACGGCACATCGGACTATCATTCAACACCGTGCGGCGCAATTACATTAACGAAAGCAAGCATCCATGAGCTTTGGTCGAGCACTCAATCAAAGTTTACGCAAATTGGTTGCCTTTTTGCCGCGCCCGGCTCGGTTTGCTATTTACCGGTCGTTTGTGGAGTGCAACGCGCAGCCTGATCGCCGCCTGGTCCTGAAAATTGCCGAAACGCAGGAAGAGCTGCAAGCCTGCTTTAGGCTCCTGCACGATGCTTATGTGAGCAGCGGCTTTATGAAGCCCGACCCTTCGGGCATGCGTGTCACCATCTACCACGCGCTGCCCACCACCACGACCTTGTGCGCCAAATATGACGGCGAAGTGGTCGGCACCTTGTCTCTCATCCGCGAAAGCCTGTTTGGTTTTCCGCTGCAAGCCATTTTTGACCTCAGCCAGGTACGCGCGCTCAAGGGGCAGATTGCCGAGGTGTCTGCTCTGGCGGTGCACCCCAAGTTCCGCAAAACCGGCGGCACAATTCTTTTTCCGTTGATGAAGTTCATGTACAACTACTGCACGACCTTCTTTGACACCCGGCACTTGGTGATTGCGGTCAACCCGAACCGCATCGAGATGTATGAGTCGCTGCTGTTTTTTCAGCGCCTGAGCGAGAAATCGGTGGACAACTACGACTTCGCCAACGGGGCGCCAGCAGTTGGGGCCGCACTTGACCTCAAAACGGCTCCTGCCCTGTTCAAGCAGGTGTATGCCAGCAAAACGCTGCGCCGCAACATGCATCACTACTTTGTTGAAGCGGTCATGCCCAACATTGTCCTGCCCACCCGGCGCTACTTCACCACCAACGATCCGGTGATGACACCTGCGCTGCTGGACTACTTTTTTAACCAGCACACCCAGGTCTTTGCCAAACTTGACGACCATAAAAAACAGCTTTTGCACGCCATTTACAACCTGTCGGCTTTTCAGCCGGTGCTACCGACCTTGCGTAAAAGGGTAGCGCAGGCGTCCGAGCGCAGTCACCAGCGCTACTCGGTCCAATGCCCGGGGGTTTTTAAGGTCATGGAGTCGGCCCGAGAGTGCACTTATCAACTGCTGGTGGTCGATCTGTCGCTGCATGGTTTTCAGGTGTACTCCCAGGTGCCGCTGCCTCTGGGCTGCTGGGGTGAAGCCTCGATTCAGCTGGGCAAATCAGAAAAATCTTTCAGCCAAGCCAAGGCAGTGCTCGAGCGGGCCAACGGCTCACCCGGCTTTTACGGTTTTCAGTTGGCCGAGCCCGACCTGGCTTGGCGCAAGTTCGTAAGCGCAATGCAGGCCGGCACCACGCATGAGGATTTGGACAACGCCAGTCGCTTCCTGCCTGATTCAGCCTAATCGCCCGCATGGCGCTGCAGCAACGCCAGCACAAACCTTGACGGAATCGCGTAGCTGATGCCCGAGGGCTGGCTTAGCGCTGATTCGCGCGTGCTCTTGAGCAAAACCATGTTCACCACGCCCAACACTTCGCCACTGTCCGGGTCAAACAAGGGGCCGCCGCTGTTGCCCGGGTAAGCCGTGCCGTCAAGCTGAAAAATGTCAAATGGCTTGTTGCCGCGCAAGCTGCGAATGGCCCGGGGATTGAGCTGGCTGGCCGTGGCTGTGGGCAGCGCTGCAGCGGCAATGGACGAAATCGTGGCGCGGTGTGTCACCGGCGAAAAGCCCAGCGCCCCACCAATCGGGAAACCCATGAACGCCACCGACTGCCCCTCTCGCACAGCGTCTGAGTTACCCACTGGGAAAGCGGGGTGTGCCGGCCCCTCAAAGCGCAGCAAGGCTAGGTCATGGGCGCCATCCACCTCCAGCACTTTGGCCGCGCGCGTTTGCCAGTTGTTGTCGCTGGTGCGCAATTGCACCACCAAGGTGGCTTCGGCGTCAGCCTCGGCAGGCCGCTGCAGCACATGGGCGTTGGTCACCAGCTTGTTGCCCTGCGTCTGGCCCGCGTCTGCCACCACAAACCCGGTGCCGTGCAAGGCAAAGCGCGGGCTGTTGGTGGCTTTGTAAGTGCCCACGATGGCGATGGCGGGTTTAACTTGGGCAATGGTGCTGGCCAGATCGGCGTGGGCCGTTGCGGCTGACAGCGCCGCGAACAGCGCCAGAGTCATCAGGATAGGTTCACGTTTCATCCAACCATTATGCGTATTGATCCCTGACTTCTTTGCAAGCACCCAGAAGCTTGACGAGTTTCCTGCGTTCACAAAAGCCATTCTGAAGCGCGCCGACTGCCCTCAGGTTTAATTTAGCCCAGCAAGCTGTCCGCGCTCACATGCGCATAGCCCAAATCTTTGGCCACCGCCTCGTAGGTGACCTGGCCATTGCACACGTTCAAGCCCGCTTTCATGTGCGCGTTGTCTTTCAGGGCCTGCTTCCAGCCCTTGTCGGCCAGGGCGACTGCGTGACCAATGGTGGCGTTGTTCAGGGCGAAGGTGCTGGTGCGCGCCACGGCGCCGGGCATGTTGGCCACGCAGTAATGCACTACGCCGTCCACCATGTAGGTGGGCTCAGCATGGGTGGTGGCGTGTGATGTCTCAAAGCAGCCACCCTGGTCAATGGCCACATCCACCACCACCGCCCCCTTTTTCATGCGGCCAATCATGCCGCGGGTGACCAGTTTGGGGGCCGCCGCACCAGGGATCAGCACGCCGCCTACCAACAGGTCAGCGTCCAACACCGCGTCTTCCACGCTCTGCGCGTTGGAATACACGGTGTGAATGCGGTTGCCAAACACCAGGTCCAGCGCGCGCAGGCGGTCCACGCTCTTGTCCAGCACAGTCACGCGGGCGCCCATGCCTACGGCCATCTGCAGCGCATGGGTACCCACCACCCCCGCACCCAAAATCACCACATGGCCAGCCGGCACACCCGGCACGCCGCCCAGCAAAATGCCCATGCCGCCTTTTGACTTTTCCAGGTGTGCGGCACCCGCCTGCACCGCCATACGCCCGGCGACCTCGCTCATGGGGGCCAGCAGCGGCAGGCCGCCGCCGGGGCCGGTGATGGTTTCGTACGCAATGCACACCGCGCCAGATTTAATTAGCGCCGCAGTTTGATCCGGGTCGGGGGCCAGGTGCAGATAGGTGTACAGAATTTGCCCAGGGCGCAGCATGGCGCACTCATGCGGCTGTGGCTCTTTCACTTTCACGATCATGTCGGCGCCGGCAAATATCTCTGCCGCAGTGGCGGCCAGTGTGGCACCGGCAACCAGGTATTGCGCGTCAGTCAGTCCAATGGCGGCACCCGCGCCGGTCTGCACCTGCACCTGGTGGCCGCGGCTGGTGAGCTCGCGCACACTGGCAGGCGTCAGACCGACGCGATATTCATGGTTTTTGATTTCTTTGGGGAGTCCGATCAACATGGTTGGCTTTCGTGAGGTGGAAAACCGCGCAGTGTGAAACTAAATGCCGCCGTTGTAAACAAAGTTCAGACTTTACCGGGTGGCATTCGCGGCGCTAATAGTGGGTGGGAGTGATCCGGCTGGTGTAGCACTGCAATCAGCACCAAAAAGTAATACCAAAACGCCACGCGGGGCACGTCCAGAAGGCTATCAAACAACCCAACCATCCAAAAACCTGCAATAGCCCCCGCAATGGCAGGCGCCAGCGGGTGGTCACGGACGGCGCCCCAACTCACCCGCCATAACGCCAGGCTTGTGAGGCACAAAAATAGGACGAGGCCAGGCAGGAGATCAAAAAGGTCTGTGACACCGTCGGCCGGTGGCAGCTGCATTTTGTGCAGGTGGGTGTCAGCCGGGCCGACATTGATGCGCTGGCTGGCCAGATTGACCGCACTTTTCTGCTCAGTCAGCGTCAGGCAGCTCTGGCGTAGATTTATATACAAAAAAGGCTTCTAGCCCTTATGCAATAAGCGCAAGCAGCTATCAAAAATATCCATCGATCTGTCCAAACATCTCATAGCAACCTGCCTCAAAACGCCTGCTACTTTGCAAACGGGCTCCTACGCCTCTGGCGCACGGGCGCTGCATAATCTGCGGGATTGAAAGCCTGCCTTTGGCTCAGCAACTGATCACCGTCGATGCGTTCTGCCAGGCTCTCTAGGTCGGTGTCAGAGACGCCACATTGCGCAAAGTGCTTGCGCCACCCATCCACCACTTGAATGACACGGACCACCTCGGCTGCGGCCTGAGCCGCAATGAAACCAAAAAGTTCGCACTGCGACATGGCGTTGCTCAGCGTCGAGTCCCGCTGGTCATCCCCAACAGTGAACTCCTGGTACCCCTGCCCTGAGTTTGTGGTTAGCACGTCGTAGGCAGGGGCCAGCCGATACCTACCCTGGCGCGTCGGCTCAACCACCATCAGCGTGTGGTTTTTCTCGTGGTCATCGGTGTTGTCGATCAGGATGTTGAACACCATGCGGCGAAAGAGCTCCTGCATGTCGAGCAGGTTGAGACCCTCCTGCGCTACGCCCGCGCGCCGCAGCAGCTGCGCCAGTCCCGGGTAGCCCATCTGTGGCTCTTGGCCCGCAACGGTCTCGGCGCGCAAAGCGGTGCCCGCCGAGATGCAATGGATGCGCTGGGTGCCATTCCTGTCAAAACGGCGCACCGCCAACGCATGCTCACCGACGAGCGGCACCACTTGCGTTTCTGCCACCGTGATGCCCGCCAACTTGGCAAGAGTCATCGACGCATGCTCGATGAGCGGCACGTCGATCGGCTCATTGTTGAAAAACTTGATGACCCATTGCTCACCCGCAATGTCGATGAGCGCCTTGGGCTTGGCCCCACCGAAGCTGCCACCAGCGGACAGCATCTTGCGTTCCATGTCGTTGACCGGCTCCTTGGCACTCACCTTGTGGACGATTTCACTCAACGCTTGAGCTTGTGCAAGCCGTGGCAGCGGGCTTCTGGTGCGCGGCAAGTAGGTGTCGGCCGACGTTGATACGCCAAGTGCACCGAAGCGGTCGTCACCAGCATAGAACAGATACTCCATGATGGACAAACGTGCAGGCCTGTCCAAGTATTGAATCACGCGCTCGCCCCAGCGGTCGGGCCGGGCGTCGTCCACGGCACCGACAGCCATGCCCTTGAAGCGAGGCAACTGCTCGATGTCAACGAGCAACAGGTCTTCGCTGAGCGGGAATCCACTGGCCAGCCAATCGGTCCCATATTGAAGGGAGACGCCCTTGCCAGCGTCGACCAATCTCAGCCTGCCAACGTAGCGCGGCGCCGCCGGGTCTATCAGGACCCACAGGTACAGGTTGTCGTGTCTCATGGGCCGGCCTCACCCTCCGGCTGGGTTTGTCGCATGGCGGCCTTTTTCATTTTTGCCCGGGTCGTTGCGCGCACCCGCGCCCTGCCAAGATCTTCAGCCTGACGCACGTCTAGCTCAAGTGCGCCCCGGTCTTCCTTTGGTGTGGCTAGCGTTGCCAGCGCCTGGTCGCGGCCAATGAGCCAGAGCGCGGTCGCCAGTACACCCAAGCTCACGCTGGGCTCACCTGCCTCTAGGCGCAAAAGGGTAGGCACGCTGATGCCCATGCGTTTTGCCCAAGTTTTGAGCGATTCTTTGCGGCGAAGCCTGGCAACTGCCAGGTCGGCCCCAAGCTGCGCAAGCGCCGCAACCGTTGATGGTGGCATTTGGCTAAGGGCGGAAGATGCTTTTGACATAACATATAGTTTACCGATATACGTCAATTCAGTAAATTATATGTTAATAAAATGCTTTTTACTGTTCTGAATTGTGCACGGGTATGTCGTCACAAGTTCATGCGCGAGCCATAGCAAAGGCACAAGCAATGCTCGCTGAGATGCCGATTAACAAGCTTCGGCAAGCGCATGGACTTTCTCAAAAAAATGTTGGCCGAGGTGTTGAACATGCAGTCTGCGTTCGCGGAGCCCATCGGGCAGCAAGGCCTCCCAACTCAATGTCGGCGCGGGTCACGGCACCTACCCACACCCGCGTAGAGTCCTGCGAATCAAGCCAAGCCCCGACTTCTTGAGAAGGTGCTGGCCGCATGAATTCAGACAAGACATTGGTATCGGGCAACATCATGCTGGCTCATCCCAATTTAATGGGGGGGCGTGGCAAGGCCCTGGGCGGAATAGAAAAATCTGTAGCTACCGCCTGAAAGCGAGCTGCCAAACGCGTGCACAAACCCGTTGTGGTTGGCGTAACCTGCGTCAACGCCTGGCGCAAGATGCTACGCACTTCTTCTTCCATAGATTTCCTATGGTGCGCCGCTTGCACCCGCAGGGTCGATTTCAGATCATCATCAAAATTGCGTATGGTTAGCGTTGCCATATTCACCCCTTCAAAAGCACTCTAATTTTCGTGAACTGCAATAAAGCGCACTGTGAAGCAAGCCGCTGCACATGCGAACAAAGATCAGACTTTGTCGGGTCGCGTTCGCGGGAGGGGGCATGGTAGGTCAATGCGATTTTTCTTCGGACTCACAGGTCGCGCGTCTGTCGCAGGGGTACGTATTCCCGCTTGGGCCGCAGGTCAACGCCGTTGGCTGTGTCAGGGTCCACGGGTTGCATGGGCGGGTGGGCTGGATTGCGCAAGCGGTAATCATGCCGGGTTGGATCTACAAAGACACTTTTGGACACATTGACATTGTTGCGAAGGTCAGCAGGCAGGTCCAACTTCAATTGCCCACCACCCACCAACAAATTGTTCATGGCTTTGACCGTTACCCGGGCTGCGGTGCCGTTCGGGCCACGTTGCGTGGGCGGCCTGATGGCAAGCCACTGACCCCAGCTACCAAAATCGTCCACCAGTGTGTTCCCCACCAAGTAAAGCGCGTTGTTGGCCCGTATGTAGCCCTCTGCTCCAAACGAGATTAAGGTCCGGTTCTCAGTTCCTGGGCCTTGCTGGATCTGGTTACCCACCACATAAGCCACCCCGCCGTTCGGGAACTCCAACTCGTAGCTGGCCCGCCCGCCATCCTCGTCGGTCAATCGGTTGTAAAAAATGTGGTTTACCGCAGCGCGGCTTTTGAGCAAATGGCCAACGGTTGCGTGGTGGAAGTAGCTGCCCGTGACAGAGAGCCGAGCAATTGCCCCGACGTACAGGTTGTGGTTGTGCCCGTCTGGGCGCATGTTGTAGGCAAATTCGCTGTCTTCCACCTCCAACACCGTATCGGGGTCGTTGTTGGTCAGCAGGCCGATCTCGTTAAGGAAAAAACCGCAGTCTTTCACAATCAGGGAGCCTGAATCCAGCCGAATACCCGCGCCGTTGCGGCTTGGCACTATCGCGCCTTCAAAGTCAAAACCTTCCACGCGCATGCCTTTGGCACGAACGACCCAGATACCTTTGCCCTCGGCAGCGGCGCCGTTGGCCTGCAAGCGCACTCTGCCGCCCACGGCGCGTAGTGTTATGTTGTCCCTTTGCCACACTGCGACATCACCTGCATAAACGCCAGAGTCAACCTCAATAGTCGTTCCAGGCTTTACCAATCTTGCAGCTTCTGCTATTGTTTTTATATTTCTTTGAGGCCCAACCTGGAAGGTTTTGGTACCACTCTGTATTTGCAAAGGCTGCGCGAAGGCATGGTCATTGCTTGTACAGACCCAAAAAACTACTGAAACAATGATGCTGATCAGGCCGGGCAGGCTATTGATTTTCACGACGACCGTCTGCGAGCACGTTTTAGAAAACTCATGTGGGTCGCTACTATAGGCAGCAACTGGCATAACCGTGACAGTTTGCCTTCAGATCTTTTTTGTACCGTTGGTGCCCTTGCCGACATTTTTTCAGAACGCCAATGTTGAAAAAATCAATCCTCAATCATCAACCTGACAGCCAGCAAGCGCATGGCGGATTCAACTGGTGGGTCTTGTTGTGGGCGTCAGTTGCATTCATTGTTTATGGGTCGCTGTTTCCATTTGACTTCCAGTCTGAAGCCAAGCCCATCGCACAGTTTTTTGATGAGTGGCGTATGTTTCGTCATCTCGCTGATGCGAATGACAACTTCTTGCTTTTTATACCGCTTGGCGTCGGATTGGATGCCTGCTTCCGGGGGCGTGGCAGACTTTTGTTGGCGTGTCTAGTCGCGTGGCTTGTACTGGGAGTGGGCATCCAATTGATGCAACTGTACTTGCCCAGTCGCACTGCTGCTTTGTCAGATGTGTTGTGGAATGCGGTTGGCATGGTTTTTGGTGTTCTGGCATTCAAACGCGTTCGCTTGATGTTCGATCATCTCCAGCGTTCCAGCAGTGGGCAACAAGACCGCTACGCCATGCTGCTTGTCGCCGTCTGGTTTTGTTATGAGTCGTTTCCATTTGTGCCCACGTTGGATGTCGGTGAACTCCGTAATCACATCAAGTCTGTTGTCGTTGCCCCAACTTTTGAACTGATGCGCTTGTTTCAGCATGCTTTGGCCGCCGTGCTTGCTGGCATGGCCATGTTGCGCGCAAATTGGCTACAACCACGCTGGCTCAATGTATTGATTCCAGGCAGTTTGGCAGTCATCCTTGAAATATTCGTGGCCTATGGCAGCCTGCGCCGCGAAACGCTGTTGGGGATCGTTGGCGGACTTTTCGTCGGGTATTGGTTAGCTGCCAATGCCACCAAAAGAACACCGCTGATTGTTTTCGGGGTTGCCGTGGTGGCACTTCTGGTGACGGTATTGACCCCCTACAGAGGTCAACCGGCAGGCGCCACTTTCACACTGGCACCCTTCTCATACATATTCTGGTGGGGTATCACCAAAGACATTTCTCCAAGTGCTTTTGAAGCCCTGGCTATTGGCGCCTTGTTTTGGGTAGGTAAACACCTGAATGGTGTTATTCGTGTCTCACCAGCCGGTTGGGTCGGTGGGGTTTTTGCAGCGCTTTTGGTACTTGAATTCTTTCGTGTTTATGTTGTTGGTTATCACGGTGACACCACCCCGCTGGTTTTGGCGTTGGTGCTTGCCTCATTCGGTAGCTCGCTCAGTGACCGTAGCCATCCACAAATTCAAACTGAAAGCTTGCCAGCGCATCAAGCCAAGGTGGCCCTGCGTAGTCGACCGCACGTGACTGCACCCAATTACCGCATCCACGTGATGGCCGTTCTGGCACTCAGTGTCTTGATCTTTGTTGTATGCCATTTGCCGGGCGGCCCCTACAACCTGCGTGAGCTACTTCACTCGAGTTTTTGGGGGGGCTTGTCTGCGTTGGGGCTGGCGTTAGTCGCCTATGGTGCTAGCAACGCTGTTTTCCTGCTTGTCCTGCCAGGGCGACGAAAGTGGCTAATGATGCTTCCAGCCGTTTTGGCCGTTCACGGCGTCTTGAGTTGGTGGCTGCTGCGGGTGAGTGTGCCCATGGAAAGCCTGTTTGACATCGTTGGCTCTCCCGTATTGGATTGGCCCTGGGAGTGGGAAATGCTGGGCAGGTACGTCGCGCTGCACGTGGCGATCATGCTGCAACTGGTAGGTGCTGCATTGTGCGTGCGCGCCATTCTGCGCCCGCGCTCGCTAGCTGATGTGCTCTATTGGGTCGTTATCAGTGGCGTGATGTCATGGCCACTGTATTTGGTTGTGCTGCAATGGGCTGTAACGGACAACCTCACTGAGCTGATTGCAAGCAACGCAAGTTTCTGGGCCGCTAGCGCGCTTGCTGCAGCGCTATTTCTAAGCTGTTTCGTTGCTAGCGCCACGGCTGCTGTTTTGGCAGGCGCACAACGAGTCAAAACGCTCGTCATTCTGGCAGCGCTGGCGGCCATCGGGGCCGCTACGTTGTATTGGGTCGGCACTGAGCACACGATTGTCAAAGACGGAAGCGTTTTCTCAGCGTTCCAGTTCTTGTTGAGCACTGGCCGGACACATTACGCTCAAGGGGTTGATTTGATGTTGAGATTTGGCATCGCTTTTTTGGCAGTCAGCAGCGGTTTGGCGGCATTGCAGTGGTGGTCGTGGAGATGGTTGTCCAAGTCAAATTGACTAGCATAGACTTAAACTAGACTGCATCACGTTCCGTGCTTCAGTCGAAAAATATAGCGAATTAAATGAACTCCCTGTTCCATAAGGCCATGATCGTTGCCGCAGTGCCAAAGCGCATTGGGCTGTTTACACAAATCAAAGGGCGAACCAACTGGACTCCCGCCCAGATTCAGCAGTTTCAAGAAGAGCAACTGCAAAAAATCATCGCTTACAGTTGGCAGCACGTTCCTTTCTACCGCAGCCATTGGCAAGGTGTGATTGACGACCCACGTGCGATCAAAACCATTGCCGACCTACAGCAGTTGCCGCTGCTAACCAAAGACCATGTGCGTGACAACCTAGACGCGCTCACCACCACTGACCCCAGCGTTAAAAGCACCCCGGCCCGCACCGGTGGCAGCACCGGGCGGCCGATCATCTTTCGGATGACTGACATTGATGAACAGCTAGCCTGGGCGCACATGTATGTGGGTTGGTCGTGGGCGGGTTACAACATAGGCGATCCGTTTTTGGTAGTGGGTGGCGAATCCGTTGGTGTGGGGCTGAGTGACAAGCGCACCTTGCGTGACAAGGTCATCAACCGCTGGGTCAACAGCGGTTCCAACATGACCCTGGAGCGCGCCAAAGCCCTGGTGGCCTCACCACACTTCAACAAAATTCGACTGATTTACGGCTACCCCAACTCCATTCGCGAGTTGTGCGAGTACCTGGCCCAACTCAATGCCAAGCCTGCCGCCCTGAAGGGCGTGGTCTGCACCGCCGAGGTTATGCGCCCAGAAGTGCGGGAACGCATCCAGCACGTGCTGGGCGTCAAGGTGCTTGACCAATACGGCTTGAACGACGGCGGCCTGCATGCCTGCGAAGGCCCGGAACAAGACGGCCTGCACCTGTCCTTTCACCGTGGCATTTTGGAGGTGCTGGACGATCAAAATCAGCAAATACAGGCGCTGGGTCAAACTGGTCGCGCTGTGGCTACCCTGTTTTCCAACTTGGCCATGCCCTTCATCCGGTATGAGACGGGTGACCGCGTGCATTGGCATAGCCGTGAGCCATCAGCCACGGGCGTCTGCTGGCCGCGCATCGGCCCGGTGGATGGCCGTGCGGGTGACGTGCTGCACTTTCCCGGAGGTCGCAAAGTACCCATGCCAGGCCTGACCTTAGTGATGCGCTGGATTGACGGGCTCGACAGCTACCAATTCATCCAAACCGCCGCTGACGCCATCACGGTGCGGCTGGCGCGCGGCCCCGGCTTTAGTTGGGACGATGCACGCGTGTTGCAATACCTGCGCGACAAGATTGGCGATGAAGTCACCTGGAACATCATCTGGGCCCCGCCAGAACTCACCCAGAATGGCAAGTTGCTGATCATCCGAAACGACTGGCTGAAAACCGTCGCCACGATCACTTAACAACCGAATATCAATGCTTAGCCTGATCATCCCTGCATACAACCGTGCACCTTTAATAGAACAGGCGCTACGCAGTGCTAGTAATCAATCTGTTCCGTTCGACGAAATCATAGTAGTTGACGACGGCTCTACCGACGACACCGCGCAAGTGGTGCAGCGGTTTGCGGGCAGCGTGCGCTACATCCGGACCACCAATCAGGGCGTTCAAAGAGCCCGCAACACTGGTATAGCCGCTACAAGCTCAGAATTTGTTGCCTTTTGCGATTCCGATGATCTGTTAGAACCAGACTATTGCGAGCTGGTTGGCAATTGGTTGACTTCCCATCCGAAGATCGATCTTTGTTATGTTAATTTTTCAACCTTTGACGCTCGACCCTGGTACCCCGATAAATTTTTTGCCGCCCCTGAAGGGTATTTTGATGGCTCTCATCTCGACGATGGTTTCTATGTGGGCGACCCAGACCTTTATATCAAATCTATTCGGTATCCGTGCATGTGGGTGACGGGTATGACCATCCGCAAATCGTTTTATGAATCTATTGGCGGTTTTAACCCAGAATTTAGAAGGGTAATAACTGAGGACTGGGAATTTAATCTCCGCGCGTTGTCCAAAGGACAGACGGCACTTTGCCGCAGGGTGCTTGCCAGAGTGCGATATCACTCTGGCAGCCAGTCAGACAGCACTGTGAGAACCCACCTGGGTGCCGCAAAAGTTTTACGGCACGCTTTGGCGACGCATGAAGGAGCAAGAAGATTTGAACCGGAGATTGTTCAGGCCATACAGCGTCACAGCGCACAGGCCTTTAATGCGGCATTCGCAGAGGGCGAATTTCAACTTGCTGCGGAAGCTTTGAAACAGCCCCACTTGACGCTAAACGACCAAAGGTTTGTATGGAAATGCCGCATTATTCAGTTACCTAACCCTTTGCGACAGATAGTATGGCGATTATCACAGATCAAATTTTAGTAAAACGCCATTAGTGCGTCAACTATCAAGCCGTCTCCTGCCAATGCGCAGTAAATAGTAATGTCAAACAGCCATTTGGAAAATACAGACGACCTTAAGGTCAGCCTGATGAGAGGTGCCGTCTGGGCTGTCGGCATGCGCTGGACAGGCAAAACTATCGGATTGCTAAGTACAGTAATTCTGGCCCGAGTTCTCCAGCCACAAGACTATGGCGTGGTTTCAATGGCTTTCCTCGTTGTTGGACTGGTAGAAACCTTTCTAAATACTGGTGCCGGTGCTGCATTGGTGCGACTAGGAAAAGAGGCAACGACTGATCAAATTAATTCAGCATGGACCTTGCGCGGTTTGCAAGGTATCGTCATGGCACTGGCTTTGGCTGCGGTTTCTCCATTCGCTGCTGAGTATTTTAACGAGCCACGTGTCACACAAGTGCTACTTATAGTCTGTGTTTGTCAAGTGTTTATGGGCTTTTCCAATATAGGAATGTCTTTGGCGTATCGTGACCTACAGTTTGCGGTTGAATTCAAACTGTCGATCTACACAAAACTAATCTCGGTATCGGTCACTCTATTGACCGCATTGTATTTCCGCGACTACCGAGGTCTAGTTGCCGGTATTGTTGCCGGTTTTGTGGTCGAGTGGGTGCTCTCCTATTACTTGCATCCTTATCGGCCTAAATGGTGTGTTTCCAAAATAGGCGATATATGGGCTATTTCCAAATGGCTTATGGTTACGGGTATCGGAGGATTCTTCTTGCGTAAATCAGACCAACTTATGGCTGGTCGAATTGGCAGTACCCAGGAGTATGGCTTGTACTCCGTCGGTGCAGATATTGGTCAGTTGCCTGCTGGTGAATTAGGTCCAGCGCTGACGCGGCCACTGTATCCCATCTTGACCGCTATGCGACATGACTGGGAAAGAGCCAAAGCAGCTACATTGAAAACACTCAGTAGTGTCAACAGCATTACCATGCCACTTGGTTTTGGAATGGCTGCGGTTAGCGAACAATTTACGCCATTATTGTTGGGTCAGCAATGGCTTGGCGCCACACCTTTTGTGGCAGGTTTTGCCATCATAGGAGTAGGGCAATATCTCACATCACCACTCAGTACGCTGCTTAACGTTGCGGGTCATGTCCGGGTGCAAAGTCGTATTGTCTGGATCGAATTTCTGGCATTTGTCGCGTTAGCTTTTATACTGACGCCGATTTATCATCTGGAAGGTCTGATGATCGCTCGCATAGCCAGTGGTTTGGTGCAGTCCGTTTTGATGATGATTGCCGCGCGGACATACACTGGGATCCTATTACGATCGACGTTAGGCTCACTCTTGAGGCCGTTCGCTGGCGCAATCACTATGTACCTCATATTGGTCACTTGGGGCAACCCATTTTCCTCGAACATTGCCATTTTGGTGGCCAATGTGATGTTGGGTGCTGTTATCTACACAACCTGGTTGTTGCTAACATGGCACTTCTCCAAAAGGCCTGATGGACTTGAGTCGACCATAATTGATTTTTTGAAGAAGAAATTGAACTAAACCTGATTATTAGACTTGGCCTTATCCAGAAATATTGAAAAAAACTCCTTAACAAAATAAAGTATATTAAATGAATATCTGGGGATTCATGATAGTCAAGGATGAGGCTGACATTCTAGGTCAAACGATTGAATCGCTCCTTCGATACGGTGGCTTCAGCAAAATATTTATATTTGACAACAACTCAAAGGACGACACCTTTGAGGTCGCGCAGCGGTTTGCTTCAGACAGATTATCGGTCAGTAAACTCGATGAAACATACTCAGACGATCTTAAATATGAGATGGTATATAGGCATTCCGAGATTTTCAGCCATAGCGATTGGTTTGCCATACTCGACGGAGACGAGATCTACACAGAATCACAAACGCAAGTGATTGAGTTTGCGACGACTCACAACTTTAACTGCATTGAACACAATACCGCCCAGTTCTACTTCACTGAAAAAGACATCAGCCTTGACTTTGATCGCTCTAAGCCTGCTGCGGAACAGCGGCCTTACTATTTGCTGAATTACGGTGAGCCAAGGATTTTTAAATTCTCTGAAGGCCTACGACTGAACACGACTCAGGTCAAGGGTCGCTCGCCGTTACTCAAAATTTCACCAAGAAAACTTCTGATTTATCATTTTCAATACCGATCCGCACAGCAACTAGAAAAAAGATTACGCAATAGAATTGAGAATAACAAAAGCTCAAATAATTGGGGACATGTTAGATCCTCGAGGTTGGACGATTATATTGTCCCGGCGAAGCATCTCCATAGGTTTAACGGTACTATTACAGCTGGTCTTCCGAAGAACTCAAATCTATACAAGATTCGTGACAACGCCGCATACACAATGGCGAACCTAAACTGGCTGAAGAAGAACGATGCCCTTACAAAAGAGCAACTGACATTCTTCTTGGCGACCAAGTGGCAGCGGCTGTTGAGGAAAATATGGTAATCATCAATCACAAACCTCGGGTATGTATTAGTATTCTCAACTGGAAAAATACTTCAGATACCATTGCGTGTGTTCACTCGCTGCAACTAATTACATCTGTCAGTCATCAAATTGTGGTGTTAGACAACGAGTCAACGCCAGAATCGCTTGCTACACTTCAGACGGTACGCCATATTAAAGTCATTTCTAGCTTGGTAAATCTTGGATTTGCCGGTGGGCATAACCGAGTTGTTAAATGGGCATTGGATCAAGGTTTCGACTATGTTTGGCTGCTTAACAATGATGCTATAAATCAACCAAACTGTCTTGAACGTCTGGTTGATTATGCAGATGGCCACCGTGAAAGTGCGCTTGTGAGTCCGATACTGTTGAACAATACGCTACCGCACGGCCCTCAACATGTCATCAGTATTCTAAATGACACTCGAACGGGTTCCCACGAATACACTGATGTTGACGTAGCGCGCAAAATGCAACAGGATTATCCTAATAAGGTTATTATTTGGGGCACAGCGCTACTTGTTCGTCTGTCATGCATTAAGACTCTTGGCTATCTAGATGAGAGACTGTTTGCATACGCCGAAGATACCGACTATGCTCTGCGGGCCATTTCTTGTGGATTTAGTAACGCTGTGGTTTTCGAGGCGTATGTTTGGCATGCGAGCCCAACCCACCCCAGAAAGCCTCATTATTACTACTATACCCACAGAAACTCCATTGCTATCGCAAAAAAGCATGCTAGTCGGCTGAACACATTGAAACTTATCTACTGGAATCTGAGACTTGCCAAAAAGCAATTGCTTGTCATCGGTAATGATACCGCCACCGCGCATGCATTGAAGCTTGGTATCTGGCACGGGTGGATAAATCAAAGCGGGCCATTTAATAAAGAAGCTAAACATTACTTTTTTAGCGATGCGCTGATGCGATTCGTGTTATATTTATCATGATAAAAGTACTCGTTAGCATATTGAATTGGAATGGATCCGATAGCACTATTCAATGCGTCAACACATTGTTGGCAGATCACGTGCCCGCGGGCATTCAGGTTGCCATTCGCGTCATTGATAACGGTTCTAACTCCGTGGAAACCAATGTTCTTAAAAACCTGGAACACCCTCTGGTTGACGTTCTATTTAATCCAGTGAATACCGGCTTTACCGGCGGTCAGAATGCCAACATTCAATACGCCCTTGACCACGATTTTGATTATGTCTGGCTGCTTAACAACGACACTGTTGTTCCTGCCGGCACTATCGCATGCTTGGTCGCCTGTATGCAAGTCAACCCCGCGTGTGGTGCGGTTTCGCCGGTGATTGTTCGCATGGGCAACCCTGATACCGTGGACTTCTGTGGCGCTGCGCATGATTGGATCGCCATTGACACCCTGCGTCCTGCAACTTTGGCGGATGCCCCAGCTTTTCTTGAAAAGCACAAGGGTCGGGTTTGGGCTGTCGGCACTGCCTTGCTGCTGCGTGTGTCAGCCGTTCGGCAGGTTGGCCTGCTCGACGACCGCCTGTTTGCGTACTACGACGATGACGATTATGGTGCGCGGCTCATGACGGCTGGTTGGTGTACCCATATTGCGCTGGAAGCCCGTGTTGAGCACGCCTGTTTTGAAGGGGACATGTATCGGCGTCCTCCCTATTTTTTTTATTTGACAACTCGAAACGCCGTCTTCTTCGCATTGACGCATGTACCCAAGCCCCACAGGCGCTTTTTGCGCGCTCGGTATATTGACCGTACTTTGGTCATGGCCAACAAATTGACAAAGCAAGGGCAGAAGGACAAGGCCAACGCCTGCTTGCTGGGTTTGGCTGACGGGTTGGCTGGCCATGGTGGGGCGCCCAAACTGACTCGTAGAGTGCCCCTTTGGCTACGAGTCTTACAGCCTTTGGGTCGACTCTGGAACCGGATTTAAGGGGGTGTTGCGCGTGTTGCTGTCGGTCATTGTTCCAACCCGTAACCGTGCCGATCTGCTGCTGCGGTGCCTGAAGCATTTGCAGCAGCAAAGCTGCCGGACCATGGAGGTGCTGGTCCTCGACGATGGGTCTGACGCGGCCAACCGGCAGGCGCTGCGCGCTGCCTGGTGTCAACTGGATACCCGTTTTCGGCTGATCGAAGTTGCCCCCACGGATGCAGTCACGTCTTCAGGGCCTTCAGCGGTGCGTAACCACGGCCTGAGTCAGGCTAGTGGCGCTTTGTTGGCATTTTGTGACGACGACGATCTGTGGACTGACTCTAAGCATGCGGAGCGGTTGATTCAGTTGTTCACTGCACGTCCTGAGCTGGAACTGTTCATTGGCAATCAGCGTGCAGTTCATGTTGACGGGCGGATTAGCGACGATTGGCTGCCCGGTCTGACTTCTATCTGTTCTGGGTTGCCTGAGTTGGTAGCTGAGATCTACACAATCACAACCGAGCAGCTTTGTCGTAGCGGCGGTTTCGGCCACATGAATATGCTGACACTTCGCAAGACGCTGCTCGACCGCATGGGCGATGGCTTCTGGAGCCGTGTCAGCTACGAGGAGGACCGGGATTTTTTCTGGCGCGCGACCGATGCAGCCCAATCTATTGCGTTTAGCCCGCGTGTGGTGTGCCAGCACCATGTTCCTGACCCGTCCCGGCGCGTCAATGTTTCAACTAGCTTTTCACAGCAGGAGCGCTGGCTGGTGGCCGCAATGGTCAGTCAGCACATTGCAGTGACTGTCAAGTCGCCGGCCATAACGCAGTTGTGTCTGGCGCATGAGGGCGACCTCTTGCGGCGGCTGGCACTGCATTGCGCAAGTCACAACCAGCCTGCTGCATGCCTGGGTTTCGCACGCCAGGCGCTAGGTGCCAGGTTCTCGTTCAAGTGGGCTGCATACTGTGGCTGGGCCTGGCTCAAATCGTTCAAGCGCGGATAGTTGTCCGCTAGACTCTGCGCATGGCGTCACCACCCAAAGTCCTTGTCATGGGGGACGATACCCGCAGCTTTCTAGCGTGCGTCCGTTCATTGGGTCGGCGCGGTATAGAAGTGCATGCGGCACCCTATTCGCTGGATGCACCAGCCCTGCAGTCGCGCTACATCTGCAAGGTGCATGTGCTCCCGTACTATCTGGATGGTGGAGCCAAGTGGCTGCAAGCCATGCAAACCTTATGTATTGACGAGCAATTTGACATGGTGCTGCCCTGTGAAGAGCGCGCCTTGTTGCCCTTATGTGCCCATCAGGCCGATTTGCCCGTTCGTACCGTTCTGGCCATTCCAGACTTAGTGGCGCTGGATGCATTCTTCGACAAGATTAATACCCGCCATCTGGCCCAGCGCTGTGGTGTTCCGGTTCCTGATGGCTATATCTGGCAGGCGGGCAGCAGCGTTGCAGAGTTGCAAGCGAAGCTAGGCTTGCCCGTGGCGGCCAAGCACCGCCAGTCTTATTGCCTGCAGCAGTTGTATGTGCGTACCCATGTGCGTCTGCTTGACGATGCAGCAGCTATAAATCTGTGGCTGCAGAGCCAACAGCCAGAGCCTGACACGGTTTTTTTTGAGCAAGTCTTTGACGGTATTGGACTCGGCGTATCAGTCCTTTGCCACCAGGGCAAAGTGCTGCAGGCTTTTGAGCACCATCGGGCCAACGAACTGGCAGGCAGTAGCTATTACCGCAAAAGCATGCCGCTAGATACTGAGCGGCTTGATGCCGTCGCGCGCATGGTGGCAGCCACCCAATACACCGGTCTGGCAATGTTTGAATTCAAACTCAACACTGGCACTGGCAAATGGGTGTTGCTGGAGGTTAACGCTCGCCCTTGGGGGTCGTTACCCCTGCCGGTGGCCTGGGGCGTTGATTTTCCTTACCGGCTCTACCAGCTGCTATGTAACGGGCAGATCACTCCCCCCGTTACTTACCCGATTGGCAAGTACAACCGCAACCTCATCGCAGACATTTGGCAAATGCGCACGCTGGTGTCGCAACTGAAAAAGCAACCTATCCAACTGAGCTCGGCCATGTTGCGCTGGTTAATGGGTTTTGGTCGACTGTTGCTGCTGCACGAGAAACACGATGTTTGGGTGGCAGACGATCCGGCACCCGCCAAGACAGAAATCAGGCAATTTGTGAAACAGCGCTTGTCAACACCGCAGTCTGCAGGCCTGGTTACAGGTCAGGACAATCTGGCGCTGGCAAAGGTCATAAGCCAGAAATCAGGGCATATCCTCTTTTTATGTCAAGGAAATATATGTCGTAGCCCTTATGCAGAAAGGAAAGCTCGCTCTATATTTAATAGTGAAAATTTGTCTATAACTGTTGATTCCGCTGGCATGCTTCCCCGCAACCACAGACCGTCACCAGACGTCGCCATTGAAGCTGCACGACAGTGCAGCGTGGATTTAGGTGCACACCTGTCCAAATGTGCGGACGATGAGCTCATTGCAAAAGCCGATGTCGTCTTCGTCTTTGACGACATCAATGTGGCATCTTTCAAGCAAAGGCATCCTGATCAGGCGAACAAACTGGTCTTCTTGTCCGCGTTTCAGCTAACCGGCGCAAGCCATATTGCGGATCCGGATGGCAGAGATATTGGCGTCTTTTGCCGCACATACGCCACCATTGATGCATGCCTGAATAACCTGGCCCTGCGCCTGAAATCATGCTGAATCTGTCTGCGCACCGACGTGCCGTCTTGCCGCCTGAGACACCTCCAGTGTTGACAGTGGTCGTTGACACGGAAGAAGAATTTGACTGGAATCAGCCCTTCTCCAGAAGCAACACAAGCACCCAGTCGATCGCAGCGCAGCCGCTTGCGCACCAGCGGGTTTTTGACAAATACGGCGTGGTGCCCACCTATGTGATCGACTGGCCGGTGGTCAGCGACCCGGCAGCGGTCAAAGTACTCAAAGGGTTGATGCTGCAGGGCCGCTGTGAGATTGGCACCCACCTTCACCCATGGGTTTCACCACCTTATGAAGAAGAGGTGAGCGTCTTCAACTCCTATGCAGGCAACTTGCCAAAAGAGCTGGAGGACAAAAAACTTGAAACACTCACAGACGCCATAGAGGCCGCTTTTGGCGTGCGCCCCATCGTTTTCAAAGCTGGGCGCTACGGCGTGGGGCCACACACTGCAGAAACTATCGCCAAGCTGGGTTACTTGATCGATGCCAGCGTGGTGCCCTATACCCGCATGACCGCAGATGGCGGGCCTGACTTTTCCGGCCATGGGATAGACCCGTTTTGGTTTGATGCAGGTGGCAAAACATTGCTCGAACTGCCGGCCACGGCTGGCTACCCAAGTTCGACACTTCCTGCACGCAAGTGATTGATTTCATTAGAAACGGACTTCAAAGCGTAGACTACAAAACAGGCTTAGCCAAGTCAGACGGGGTTGGCGGTGTCAAATCCAGTGCGGTAAACAGCGACTTCTGAGCCGGTGTGATCTCAGTTAAACCCGCCAGCGTTTTGCCATCGCCGCTCTGCACGGTCTGCTGATGAATGCGCTTGAGGCTCTCCAGCAGCGTGCTGGGCGACTCGGATCGCTTCGCAGCTTTCAGGCGCATGCGCATCACCCGGTACAGCACTAGCGCCATGAAGCAAATCAGTGCATGCGCGCGAATGCGCTGAGGCAGCCGGTGGTACACCGGGCCAATCTCGATGTCAGATTTGAGCACCCGAAATCCCCGTTCAATATCGGCCAGACTCTTGTAACGCTGCACCACCTCAGCCGCTGGTGCATTGGTGTTGGTCACCAGCAGCAACTTGCCATCGAGTAGTTCCAGGTAGCGCTTCTTATCCTCATCAATTGAATAGCTGAACAGGTCGGCCTTCAAATCCACCTTGATCAAATGCGCCATATGCGCGTCTTTGACTGCATGGTAGAAGCGTGCTTTGGTCCCCGAATCCGACATCGGGCGGCCTTTGCTTTTGTTCTTTTGACCCGCGCGTTGACTCTCGTCTTGCGCATCGAGTTTGACACTGCACTGCTGGCCCAATTTGAGCAACTCTGCCATCGTGTTGTCACGCGCCGTGGTGCGCCGGTTGGCAGCCACCGGGTCGTGTGCGACCACCAGACGGCTATCGCTCCATTTTGTTTCACCGCACCATTCTTGGGTGGCATCCTGGCCCTTATGCAGTTTTTGCAGATCATCTGCAAAGTCACCATAACGCGCCGCCGGCACCGCCAGGATGTACTCAACGGCGACATCACGGCCATCCTTTTTCAACTGGGCCTGCAACTTGTCCAACTCTTCAATGTTGGCCGTGCTGAGCAGCCCCCGATCGGCAATCAGCACCACACGCTTGAGCGGGTAACGCACCAACAACCCCCGAATCATGGGCAGCAGGGTTTTGGCCTCTGCCGTGTTACCGGGATGTACTTCATGCGCGATGGGCAGGCCCTCGCAGGTTTGCACCAAGGACAACATGAACTGGCGCTCAATCAGGCCCGACTTGGCCAAGCCGTAAGCGCGCACATCGTCTTGCAAATCCGTCTGTCCGGTGACCGCAACCGTGGTGAGGTCATAAAACACCACCGAGAGGTCTTGGTCAATCAGCGGACGCATGAGCGTGGCCAGTCGGAGCTTGAGTTTGTCGCTGTGCTCATCGAGCACGTCCATGGCGCGCAGCAGGTGCTGATGCTCAGTGACGATGCCAGAGCCTGCGGGCAAAGCCACGGTTTGCAGCCAGCGCAGCACACCGAGTTTGCTGCCAGGGTCACACAGGCGGTTGAAGACCATCAGGCGCAAACAGGTCAGAACATCAATCTCTGTTTTGGAGCGCCGCCAAGAAGTCGCCAAATCATCAAAGCCCAAGGTTCGCCAGAGTTCAGACAAGGCCCAGATGTCACCAGCATGGCGACTGTCAGTAAAGCGCAGGTCATCAAGTGCAGACGCAGCAGGGGCAATACCTCGGGCGCGTTGCAAGGAGGCAATCAGGGTGTCAACGTCGCCGCCGGACTCCAGACGACCCAGGGTGCAGACGGTGCGCTGGCGGGGTTTGCCTTCATCATTGCGAAAGGACTCCACCAACTGGGCGTAGCGGCGACCGCCAGACTGGGTGACTTTGATGAACATGGCGCTGAGTGTAGCGCAAGTCAGAAAAAACGAAAACTACCCACCAAATGAAACGTGCCACTACATGCACTTTTTGCTTTCAACCAGAAAATCAACGTAAGTGGTTGAATTCATTGGTAAGCCAGGGCGGGAAAACCAGGAATTCGGAAAAACAGTGTCGAACTTGAGTGGCTACGCCGGCATATTTCATCACCAAGGGGCAAAGCTATACCCGGCATTGCAGCAAAATTGGGCGCGCCAGTTACGGTTGCCGGGTATCGCCTCAAGGTTGGGGCTCCTGGAGCGGGTCAAGTTGACGCCGGAAGGCTACCGTACCCAAGGGCTCATAGCATTGACGCAATGTCTGCGAGCCCAAGGCTGCCCATATTTCGGGCTGACGTACCATAGTCCGTCACTGGTGCCAGGCCATACGCCATACGTCAACTCACCAACCGAACTAGAAATATTTTTACAGACGCTAGATGAGTATATTGGCTTTTTTATAAAAACATTCGGCGGCAAAACAATGTCGCTGTCCAGCTACTTGAGAATTACTGTGCACCCGACGTAATTTTCTTGTCGACAATGGTATTCAAAGTCGCCAACAATCCGATCAAAATAAAAATAATCTCATAATACGGAAGACTCACGCCTGCACCGCCCACCATAAAAGCAAACAACGACAAAAACATTGTATCTGCCATGTCAACGGCCCAAACCATATCAGTACGGCCACTTTTCTTGATTTTTGACCGGATGCATTTCCGATTAAAATGCGCCGAGTAAAACATGAATAAGTAAAGCGCAAGGCCTACAAAACCCATGTCGCCTATTACTTGAAAATAAATACTGTGTGCCGCTTTTGCGCTATATAAGCTCATATCAATAGCAAATATGCTGCTCATGTCTTTGTATTGATCCCAAATCCAAAAATTTTGTACTGCCGAAAAACCACCGCCAAAAATTGGGTTTGACAAACCAATTGATAAACTGACACGCCATGCAGCCACACGATTCATAAATGATTGATCATCACTGGCTGTGCCAATAGTGGATACCCGCTCAAACCAACTGTCTGGCGCCATGCTGAAGACCAAGACAACACCCACAACAAGCGCCAGTGCGGCGAAACCCTTGCGCCTACTTGCAATAAAGTACCAAACGCCAAGGACACTCATAGCCAAAAAGCCGCCCCGGGAGTTGGTTGCGATAATGGTCAATATTGTAAGAACCGAGGCTGAAAGGGCAGCATACCTTGCGTATTTCTCGCGTAAGGTATTGAAAAAGAATAGCAAAATTGGTAAGACGATAACCATACCAAGGGCAAACAGATTATTGTCATTAAGCGATGAATTGCCAACACCACTCACTTGGTGAACGCCGCCTGACACAATAAACTTCAACCCTTCCACCACGCCATGAAGCCCTAACCCCAAAGCAATCATGATTAAGATAGCATAAATTCCATATCTATCTTTTACAAAAAATGGCACTGCCAAAACAAAAGCAAAGCCTTTAGTGAAATTTTCATACCTTTCGGCAGCCAAGGGGTTGGGCGTGAAGCCAAAAAAGTAGGTCAAGTTGGCATGAATAAAAAATATAATAATTAACCAATGGGCCCATGAAAGCGTTACTTTTTCCTTTGACAAGCGTGTCTTGCCCAACACCAGTAGGCTTAGGGCGATTGCGGCAAATATGAAGTTAAATCGTACATCCTGCATAAATCCATATAAATAATTTGCAGGTGTCAATACGGTGGTGTAACCCCAAAACAAAAAAGCGACCAGGCCATTCATAAAGGCCATAGGTACCATGCCCAGCAGGGCGCCAAACATTACAATATCTCTCATGGTTTTTTTTCGGTATCTTTGAACGAAAAAATACCCAAGTCTTTAGCTTCGCCTTTCGTGAGCTTGATGATTCGCCAGCAAAAATACATCATCAGAGCCAAGTCGAGCCAGAACAACAAGCCTTCAACCACGGGTCAGCTCCTTGAATTTACTAAGCAGGGTTTCAACCCGTGTGCTCCATGCGTTGGAACGCGCATAGGCCTCAATTTGTGCAGCGTCCCACCGCTTATGAAGTGCGGTGGCAAGGGCTGCTCGCAGTGCGGCGGGGTCGTCAAAGGGAACAACCAAGCCATAGTCCTCGCTGGTCACCACCTCCCGGTTGCCGCCCACATCGGTAGTCACCACCGGTAGTCCACACGCCATGGCCTCCAAAAACACGTTGGCCCAACCCTCGTTGCGGGTAGCCAGCACAAAAACATCTGCAGCGCTCAGAATGTTTGCCAGTTCGTTGTGCGGGCGTGGCCCCAGAAACTGCACATGGCCTTGCAGTTTGAGGCGTTGCACCAGTTGCTCTAGCTCCGCGCGGTTGTTGCCCTCGGCTGTGGCGCCACCTACAACAAGCAGCCGCAGGTTACCGAACTCGCGGATGAGCTCGGGCAGAACCTCAATAACCCGGTGAAAACCTTTGCGTTCAACCAAGCCACCTACAGACACCAACACACGTTCATCCATCGCCAGATTCAACGCCTGCCGCGCCACGGCCTTGTCGGTGCGTTGAAACTTGTCAGTGTCAATGCCATTGCCGACCACTTGCAACTTGCTGGCTGGCACACCCAGTTCGCCAGGCACCCTGCACAAGTCTTGCGATACGCTAAAGATATGTGATGCCCGCGTGAAAGCAGCTTGCAGCAGCGGGCGCAGCGCCGGATCAAGGGCATGGCGGTGCTCCGTGCCACGCAGCGTGATAGTGACGGGGATTCCCAGCCACCTGCCCAGCAGCGTTGCCGCGTAGCCATCAGGGTAAGCAAAATGCGCGTCAATCAGGCTGACCCGCCCTTGTTGGTGCAACCTGCGAACCGACCACCAGGCTCCCAGCGCCATCAGATAGCCATCAAACTGCTTCAACACGCCCGGAAACGACAAGTACCGGGGCTGGAAAACGTCAATGCCTGATTGCACAACGTGCCGGGCAACCGAGGGCCTGAAGTGTGGCCTGATCAAACGTAACAGACACTGCAGCGGAAACCATGGCTTTGGCGACACCACGCACAGCGGCAGTTGCCGGGCCACATTGAACATGCGCTCGCGCACAAACACGCCCGCCGAAGGCTGCGCTTCAGAAGGAAACAAGCTGGAAAAAACGAGTACCTGGGGGGGGGGCATGGTCACGGCGTGTATCGTAGGCGAAGAAAGCACATCGTAGCGCCTCAGCGCGCTGTCTGACGAGCCGCTGCCCGCCTATAAGAATCAATCATTTGGGTGTTTGACTGCCGTACGGGTTTGCTCGGCTTTCGTTAATAGTTTGAGCAATCGTGCGCGCAACGGCTTCTTTTGTAACTCGCACCAATAACCCAACGTCATCGCTACGGCAAATGGCAAGATGATCATGGCAGCGGTGGTGTAAACAGAACGTCCCTGGGCTGCGGCAATGGCGTTCACCAAGGCAATGATGGGCAGATGAAAAAGATACAACGCCAAGCTGGAGCCTGAAAGCAGCGCCAACGGTCGCGCAAACCATAAAAAGGGTTTGGCCAACCACTGGGCCAGCCCCGTTGCGCCATAAATGTGCACCGCAAAGCATAGGCCCACCACATATTGCCATGGCAGACCGTTGGGTGTCATGCCCCAAAAGGTGGACTTTCCAAACCCGGTGACATCGGTCCATAGCATCCAAGTCAGCAGCGCCAAGCTACCGAGCGAGGCAACCAGCGCCCAGTGGCCTGGTTTGCGGCGCTGTAACAGGTAATAGACCGCCACACCCATCAGCCAGACCGGCAGCAACACCAGTATTTTTGGCCCGGCCAGGGCCACACTCAGACCAGTGCACAACCACCGTGCCCAGTCCTTGAGCAACATGAACGAACCGAAAATAAAGTAATACCAAAACTCGAAAGGAATCGACCAGTAGGCACCATTGCTGCCGAAGTGCTGCGTCACGTCCCAGGATTGGTTCAGCATGATGGCTGAGAGGATGTAGTCAGCCAGCGGATCGCTACTGGAGAAGGCGCGTGAATTGGTGTAACTCTCGGCGTTGATGGTTTGGCCAATCGCATCCAAACCCAGGGTCAGTAGCATGGCCGGCAGAATGACCGAGTAAAGTCGACCCAGACGCGCAGCTGCAAAGCTGACCATACTTCGTTCGCGTTGATCCGTGACGAATGCGATGACAAAGCCTGACAGAACAAAAAACGCCATCACCGCCTCGTTGCCAACAGCGGTAAACGCCCACAGGTAGCCACCCACCAGATGTCCATGGCCCAAATGGCTGAGCACCACCAGCAACGCGCAGACGACGCGTATCAGATCAAGGTAGGTAGAGAGTTGGCGGTTTAAGGACATCACGGAAATCGTTTTGCAAAATCGAGTAGTCAAAAATGGTGGCAGACGACAACTGGCCAAAAAAACAAAATAAGTTTAGATGGCACGCTGCGGACGTATCTAAGAAATGTTCGACGCTGTATCTAACAAAGTTCAGCGCTACCTTGGGGGCCTAAGAAGCGGCCCCACTCTATATTGACAATTGGCACCTGACCCAGCCACGAACTGAAACCGAAGATCGTTCAATCTGCCAATATCATCCAGCCCATGACAGACCACACGCGGCCGACATTCCGAGCAGACATCAACGGCTTACGTGCCTGGGCCGTGCTGGCTGTCATCTTCTATCACTTCGGTCTGCCGGGTTTCCCCGGCGGATTTGTGGGCGTGGATGTCTTCTTCGTCATCTCAGGTTTTTTGATGACAGGTTTGGTCGTTAAAGGCTTGGAGCGTGACACGTTTTCGCTCATGGGTTTTTACATGGCGCGGGGTCGGCGCATCGTCCCAGCGTTGGCTGTGCTGTGTGCTGTCTTGTTGATGTTGGGCTGGTGGATTCTGCTGCCACCAGACTACAAAATGTTGGGCTCACACACCGCGTACGCACTGGCATTTTTGTCAAACGTCGAATTCTGGCAAGAGGCGGGTTACTTTGACGGCGCCTCGCATGAAAAGTGGTTACTGCACACATGGTCTTTGTCGGTGGAATGGCAGTTCTATCTAATTCTGCCTCTGGTGCTGATGGCCGTCTGGAGGATCAAGCCAGGACGTAAGGCACAAACTTGGGCGATTAGCCTGGGCTTGGCGGTTTCGCTGGCGGCATCGGTCTGGGTGACGGTCAGCAACCCCAGCGCAGCGTTCTACCTGCTGCACACCCGCGCTTGGGAAATGCTGGGAGGGGGGCTAGTGTATTTACTGGCTACCAAACCCATGTTGACTGGCACCCAGCGCCGCTGGCTCGAGTCGGCGGGCCTGCTGTTAATTGTGCTGGCTTTCACCATTTTTAACAAAGATTCGTCGTGGCCTGGATGGCGGGCAGGCCTGCCGGTGGCTGCAGCCATGTTGGTGCTATTGGCCAACCGCAATTCGCCGTGGACTGCAAGTGCACTGCCACAGTGGTTGGGTGACCGGTCTTATTCGCTGTACCTGTGGCATTGGCCGTTGTATGTGGCGCTGGTGTATATGAGCCTGGATGACAACCCTTGGGCTATTGCCGTTGCGTTGTTGCTCACTGCGCTCTTGGGTCATTTGTCTTATGTGTGGGTGGAAAACACCTCGCGTCGATGGTTGGAGAAGCCCAGGATGAGTGTTGCAGCGGGTGGTTTGGCGTTGGCTGTGGTAGCGGTTGTTGCGCCAGCGGCTGCTATCTGGAAGTCTCAAGGGATTGCGGGGCGTTTTGCACCAGGAATAGAGTTAGCTGCAGCAGAGGCAAAGAACTACAACCCAAGGCGTGATGAATGCCATCCAAGCAAGGGGCTGAATTTTCCCTCTTGTTTATATGGCGGCAGCCAACTTGCTGTTGTGGTCGCAGGGGACAGCCATGCCGATGCATTGGTACCGGCTTTGGTTCATGCGATTAATCGACGCGAGTTCGGCGTGATGGAGTGGACTTATAGTGCCTGTACATTTGTGTTTGGCTCAAAAAAGGAACCCACGGCACAGGCATTTCTAGGCGGTGACAACTATAAATGCAGCGAATTTATAGCGTCAGCGAAATCTCGCTTGAATGATCTTCCAAACACGATACCGATCATCCTCATCAACCGATATGCAGCGGCTGCGCTGGGTGCCAACGAAAATAACACAGGGACAAACATACCCGTTCTAATCTTTTCAAGAGAATTCGCAATTGCCACTCCTCAATATCTGACGGAATTTGCCGAACACATTACCCAAACAGCTTGCCAGTTGGCAAAGCAACGCACGGTTTACATGGTACGGCCCATACCAGAGATGGGTTTTGATATACCCAAAACTCTATCTCGACGGATGATCTTTGGCTTAAATAATGATCTTTCTATTTCCATAGAGTCATATTGGGAACGCAATGCCTGGGTCTGGGCTGCACAAGACGCTGCTCGGGATCAATGCGGTATCAAGATTTTGGATCCCACCGCCTATCTGTGCCACGACGGTCGCTGCTGGGGCAGCACGAACGGTTTACCGCTGTATACGGACGACGATCACTTGGGTAAAGCAGGCAACAAATTGCTGGAACCCATGTTTGCGCAAGTGTTCAACGCGCTTTAATCCATGCTTTTCACCACAGCGGCCTTCATCTGCTACTTTCTGCCCGTCGTCTGGGCAGGCTTTTTTGTCATAGGCCGGCTGAGCCATCGCGGTGCTGCACTTTGGCTGTTGGTTGCGTCCGTGTTTTTTTACGGCTACTGGATGCCGACGTTTACCTTTTTGCTGCTGGCATCCATTGCCGCAAATTACTGGGTGGGCTCGCGCATAGCTGCGGCGGCTGACTCAGATTCAGCCCGACACACGCAGCTTGCAAAAAGGTGGATGGTGGCAGGTGTTGCGGCTAACCTGGCACTGTTGAGCTATTTCAAATACGCCAATTTCTTTGTTGACAGCCTGAACCAGGCGCTAGGTATGCAGTGGGACATGGCGCGGGTGATTTTGCCAATTGGCATCTCATTTTTTACCTTCACGCAAATTGCTTACTTGGTAGACACCTGGAAGAAAGGCGTCAGAGAGCGCAACTTGGTTCACTATGGCTTGTTTGTGACGTACTTTCCGCATCTGATTGCAGGGCCGGTACTGCACCACGCGCAGATGATGCCGCAGTTCCGGCAAGCTGCCACCTATCGCCTCAACACTGGCAACCTGACTGCCGGGTTAGCCATTTTTGCCATTGGCTTGTTCAAGAAGGTTGTGCTGGCGGATGGCGTGAGCCCGTACGCAGACCCTATCTTTCAGGCGGCTGATGCGGGCCTGCTCGTTGACGGGCCAGAAGCTTGGCTGGGTGCACTGGCCTACACGTTTCAGCTTTACTTTGACTTTTCAGGCTATTCGGACATGGCGATTGGCCTGTCATGGATGTTTAACGTGCGCCTGCCGTTCAACTTCAACTCACCGTATAAGGCGACCAACATCAGCGAGTTTTGGCGCCGCTGGCACATGACGCTGTCGCAGTTTCTGCGTGATTACCTCTATATTTCCCTGGGCGGCAATCGGTATGGCGTGAAGCGGCGCTATGTCAACCTGATGGTGACGATGGTTTTAGGCGGGCTGTGGCACGGGGCGAGCTGGTCATTTGTGGTGTGGGGGTTTTTGCATGGGCTGTACCTGGGCATCAACCATGCTTTCAGGGCGATGTGCAGTGAAAACATGCTCAAGAAATTGAGCGCCAACAAGGTGTTCACTGCGCTGGCATGGGCGTTGACGATGTTGGCCGTGGTGGCAGCCTGGGTTGTTTTTAGAGCCGAAACCCTGCAGGGTGCAGGCATCGTGTTGAATGGCATGGCAGGGCTGGCAGATACCACTGCGGTACATACGTCGCTGTGGAACGCTGGCTTGACGCTTTCCAGAGGTCTGGCATGGTGCGGTGCCTTGGGCGCACTGGCTGTGGCGGCGCCCAACAGCAACCAGATTGGCAATTGGCTATTAGGCGTGTGCAACAGTCGCCCGGCTGTCAGGGCGTTCGTCGCAGGCTGCGGTTTGGCGGCGATAGCGTTGTTGCTGGTTGTCAATATCACGCGCCAATCGGTCAGTGCGTTCATTTACTTCAATTTTTGACATGATCCGATCAGTGGCTTTATGGTTCAGCGGTGTGGCAGGCTTGCTGTTGTTGCTTGAACTCGGCTGCAGGGTGTTGCCCGTTTCGACATCGACAGAAACCGGCTATTACACCGACCCTGTCATCCTGACCTACCCGGCCAGACACAGGTGGGTTGTCTCTACCGGATGGGACCTGCGCAACGCACAGCGAATGCAAGCCAACAATCTGGGCTACGCGGCCCAGCATGATTTTGTGCGTAACGAGCAGGCGGTTGCCTTGATCGGCGACAGCTTTGTGGAGGCGTCCATGCTCGATATTGCCGAGCGGCCCGCAGCGCAATTGGAGCGACAGCTGAGCTCCCGACCGGTCTACGCCATGGGTGGGCCTGGCACCGCGTTGCTGGACTATGCGCAGAGGGTCCGCTATGCAGACGAGCATCTGGGTGTGCGCGATTTTGTGATCCTGATGGAGCGCGGTGACGTGCGGCAGTCATTGTGCGGATCTGGCAACGTGAATGGCCCTTGCTTGGACCCTAAAACGCTGGCGCCTCGGGTTGAGACCCTGCCGCCGTCAGGCGCCACCAAGCGGCTGTTGCGTCATTCAGCACTTGCCCAGTATCTGGTCAGTCAACTCCGGGTAACGCCACAAGGCTTGTTCAACAAGTTGTTGCTGCCTACCAAATCGGCCGTCGCCCAGCACCCTGAACTGAAAGCAACTGCCGCGCAAGCAAAAGCCGAGCAAGTGCAGGCCATGCACGTGGTTGACGTGGTGGGCGGCGCATTTTTCGAGCGCATTAAACCGCACGTTCGGGGCAAACTGATCATCGTTCTGGACAGCGACCGCAGGGCGATTGAAAGAGGAGCACTTCAGCCGGATCCGGCACGACAAAGGTTCATCGACTTGGCCCGCGCTGCCGGTGCGGTGGTGGTGGATACAGCGCCAATTTTTGCAGCCCATGCGGCCCGCTCGCCACTCAAACTGGAGGTTGGCCCGTATGACGGCCACTTCAACGCATTGGCCGTTAGTCTGCTCACACAAGCCGCGGCAACTGCAGTCAATGCAGATTAAAAACAATAGCATTCGGCGCTTTATATATACGGGCTGGAAGCTGATTTCTCTCTTAAAGACCTCGCTGTTACGGCCATTGGCGCACAGCACCGATTACGAGGCGATGTTGCCAGGCAACATCAGCAAAGATTGCGCCAGCGTATCTGCACCGCCTGCTTATGATGCGGTTACTTGAACGACATACTATTGCCACCAAACTTTTCACCTTTAGGGCAAATTATGAATCTAACAAAACAGGTCGATTCCTCTCATTACGAGTTTCAGTCTTACATGGACAAGGGGAGATGGACGAGCGTTTGGCACCAACTGGACGAAGTCATCAAACTCAAGCCTGACAAGGTGCTTGAAATTGGTCCTGGCCCAGGGCTCTTTAAGAAGCTTGCTGGACAATTCAACGTCAAAGTAGAAACTCTAGATCTTGATCCTGAATTGAATCCAGACCATGTTGGGTCTGCATTGGCTCTACCATTTGACGATGCCACTTACGACGTCGTTTGTGCTTTTCAGATGCTGGAGCACTTGCCATATTCAGACGCATTGCTTGCCTTCAAAGACATGGTGCGGGTAAGTCGGCGGCACGTGGTGATCAGCTTGCCAGATTCAGAAAGGGTCAACAGGGTTCAAGTGCAAATTCCGAAGATTGCAGCATTTGATCGACTAATACCAAAGCGTGGGTCAAAGCCTGAAGAACATCGGTTTGATGGGGAGCATTACTGGGAAATCAATAAGCTTGATTATTTGTTAGAAAAAGTCACGAAAGACCTCTCTTCAATTTGCAGACTGGTAAAGACCTATCGGGTCAAAGAAAACCCATACCACCGGTTCTTTATATTTGATAAATGAGTTGCTGATTGCGGGGGACACCGTTTAACAATCTGTACAGGGGGCATCAGAACTGTAATTTATTTTCGATAGCACAAAGCCCTTTATTTATATGGGCTAGAGGCTTATTTACTGCTTAAGAAATTACCTCTTGTCGCTGTCTCCCGTCAGCGCCTCATACGGCCCCACATAGTTGGCCACGCTGTTTTTCCAATTACGCACGTTTTCCACATACTCACGGCCGTTGGCGCGCAGCACCGGCCACAGGCTGGGGTTGTCCAGCAGGCCGAGCAGCGACTGCGCCAAGGCGTCGGCACTGCCAGCGTTGAACAGCACGCCGGTCTGGTTGTGCTGCACCAGTTCTTTGTGGCCGCCCACGTCTGAGGCCACAAACAACTGGCCTTGCGCCATGGCTTCCAACGGCTTGAGCGGTGTGACCAGTTCGGTCAGCCGCATGGGGTGGCGCGGGTAGGCCAGCACTTGGATCAGATCGTAGTATTTGGTAACTTCTTGGTGCGGCACGCGCCCGGCAAACACCACTTTGTCGGCCACCCCGAGTTGCTGCGCCTGCTGGCGCAGGTTGGCTTCTTGCGAGCCGCCGCCCACCAGCAGCAGTTTGACATCTGGCCTGGCCTGCAGCAGTTTGGGCAGCGCATCGAGCAGCAGGTCAAGCCCTTCGTAGGCGTAAAACGAGCCAATGAAGCCAATCACGGTACTGCCGGTCAAGCCCAACTTAGCCAGCAGCGCTGGGTCTGGCGGGCTGGCGAGCTGGAACGACTCTACGTTGACCGCGTTGGGAATCACGGTGACCTTGCTGCTGGCAATGCCGCGCGCCACGATGTCAGCGCGCAAGCCTTCGCAAATGGTGAACACGTGGTCAGCGCGCTGGATGGCGCGGGTTTCCAGTGAGCGTGTGGCACGGTAGCGCAGGCTGCCCTGGTTGGTGGTGCCGTGGTCCACCGCAGCGTCTTCCCAAAACGCGCGTATTTCATACACCACCGGTATGCCCAGCTTGTGCCCCACCTTGAGGGCGGGCAGCGCATTGAGCACGGGCGAGTGGGCGTGGATGATGTCGGGCTCAACGATGCGGGCCACCTGCTCCAGCCGCTTTTCCAAAGCTTTCATCAGCGCCACTTCGCGGCCCACGGGCAGCTCGGCCATCAGGCCGGTGCCACCCGCTGTGCGGTAAAAGTGCAGTCCGTCAATGGATTCTTCGGTCGCCTTGGTCACACCCTGCTTGGGTGAGGTGATGTGAAACGTGTCCCACCCCAGCGCCCGCTGCTCGCGCAGGATGGATGCTGTGCGAAAGGTGTAGCCGCTGTGCAGCGGTATGGAGTGGTCCAGAACGTGAAGGATGCGCATGGTTTACCCGTTCATTGTTCGGGCTGAGCCCAGAATGACAGCCAGAGACAACAGGCGTGCACTTTCAGGCTAGCGTTGGTCAACCAGATGGCCGTTGACAAACTTGTGTAGCACACTGGCCACAAATGTTTGGTAGGGAATGCCTTCCTCAAGTGCGCGGGCCTGGATGCCTTTCAGATCTCTGGACGAAATCCGGATGTTTAAGCGTTGATCTTTCTTGAAGGTGGCTTCAGCCACAGCACGATGGTTCTTGATCTGCTGCGCCATGCCGTCCACTGGCCTGAGCGCACCAGACTCCCATGCTTGCAATATCTCCAGCTCTTCTTCGTCGTAGATGGTCGGCGTCGTCATGGTTTCCTCTTGTACTGCTTGGTAGCTTTGCGGCTTGGAATAATGGTTTTCAGGAAAATTTCAGATTCAGTTTCGATAAACGGCACGGCATACACATAGTCGTCAACTTGCACCATTGAGATTTTCTGCCCGGGATACTTGGCCTGATTAGGGTGGTCAAGCACCGCCAATTTATCAAAAACTGATCCTGGTTTGAAACCTCCCCCTTCAGGGGGATAGAATTCATTTGGGAGAGGGGTAACCTCTTCCAAATTCGCCCCGTAAGGGGCGTGGATTGAAACATTGCCGCTGCTAATTTCAACAACGACTCGTTCAAAAGAGATACCTCGCTCGCGTATCAGTAAAAGGTTTTTTTCAGGGTTCCAGTTGAAGATTTGCCGAGTAGACATGTGTGCATTTTAAGCACACATTAGATGGCAATGTCTGTTGCCGACCTGGGTGTCATCGTCTTGTATTTGCTTTCCAGCCGCTCAAAGACGCTCAAGGCATCAAGCCCCGGGCCACTGGCTGTGCCTGCCTGAACAGCATTGCGGAGATCTTGGAGTAATCCGAGCCTGGCCCCTTTCCCGTTAGCGCCAAATCTGTTCTTGGCTTGCATGGCGGTGACTTGCATGGCGGCTCTCCAATTCAAACGTGATGGCCATTTTAGGCATCAGGTCTTGTAATCGATTTGTTGCTTGCTTTGCCAGCGCCAGCGCACTACTGCTTTCAGCGCAGCACGCCCCGGGTATCAATCACCACCTTGTCGCGGATCGAGTCCGGGTCGATTTCTTTGAACTCGGTGTGGTCCACCAGCAGCAGCAAGATGTCGGCGTCTTTCAGCACCTGCTTCAGGTCATAGAGCGGGAAACTGAGCTTCTCGGCACGCACATTGGGGTCGCAAGCCATGACCCTGCCTACGTTTTGCGCTATTAAATCTTTCACAATCTCCAGCGAGGGCGATTCACGCGTGTCGTCAATATTGGCTTTGAAGGCCAGCCCCAGGCAGGCAATCACCGGGTCTTTGAAACGGGCGGCCTTGGCTTTGACCTTGTCGATCACCCAGAGGGGTTTGGCATCGTTCACCTGACGGGCGGTTTTGATGAGCTTGGCTTGCTCTGGCGCGCTGGAGACGATGAACCACGGGTCCACCGCAATGCAATGCCCACCCACGCCCGGGCCGGGCTGCAGGATGTTGACGCGCGGGTGGCGGTTGGCCAATGAGATGGTTTCCCAGACGTTGATGCCCAGGTGGTCGCAAATCAGTGACAGCTCGTTGGCAAAGGCGATGTTCACATCGCGGAAAGAGTTTTCCACCAACTTGGAGAGTTCGGCGGTTTTGCTGTCGGTAAGGAGGATGGCGCCGTTGCAGAAGCTTTTGTAGAGTTCTTGCGCCTGCTCGTTGGCGGTCTTGGTCAGGCCACCAACGATACGGTCGTTGTCCACCAGCTCACGCAAAATGTGGCCGGGCAGCACCCGCTCGGGGCAATGCGCGGCGTGAATCTTGCCCGCCAGTTCCGGGCGCATCTCCACAATGGTTTTGTAGATGAACTCGGTGGTGCCCACGGGTGAGGTGGATTCCAGAATGACCAGATTACCCTCGCGCAGATAAGGCACGAGGGCGCGGGTGGCAGCTTCCACGTAGGTCAGGTCGGGGGCCTTGGGGTTGCCGTCCACTTCCATGAAAGGCGTGGGCACGGCAATGATGAAGGTGTCGCCCTCTTCGGGGGTAAGGGACGCCTTGAGGTTGCCGCTGTTGACGGCGGACCGCACCAAGATATCAAGGTCAGGCTCGATGATGTGGATGCGGCCACTGTTG
This sequence comes from Rhodoferax antarcticus ANT.BR, assembly GCF_001938565.1. GTDB lineage: Bacteria > Pseudomonadota > Gammaproteobacteria > Burkholderiales > Burkholderiaceae_C > Rhodoferax > Rhodoferax antarcticus. The sequence goes on along the minus strand of NZ_MSYM01000008.1, from coordinate 39,315 downwards.
ATGGTGTTGACCGCGTGTTCGCTCACATCCACCCCCAGCACCTGGTGGCCTTTGGTGGCGAGCATGGAGGCGGTGGGCAGGCCGATGTAGCCCAGACCCATAACGATGATTTTTTGACTCAGGCGTGCCATGACAAGATCCCTTTTTTTAACGCTTTTGGTTGGATAAAACAGTATCAACAATGCGCTGTGTCGCCTGCCCATCCCCATACGGGTTGTGCGCCTGCGACATGCGCTGGTAGTCGGCCGTGTTGCTCAGCAGGTTCAGGCATTCTTTGACGATGGCTTCGCGCGACGTGCCCACGAGTTTGACCGTGCCAGCCGCCACGGCCTCAGGGCGCTCGGTGGTGTCACGCATCACCAGCACCGGTTTGCCCAGCGATGGTGCCTCTTCCTGCACGCCACCGCTGTCGGTAATGATGATGTGGGCGCGGTTCATCAGGTAAACAAACGGCAAATAGTCCACCGGGTCAATCAGGTGCACATTGCTCAACTTGCGCGCAGCCAGAATTTCGGCCACCGGCTGGCGCACGTTGGGGTTCAGGTGCACCGGGTAAAGCACTTCAATATCAGGAGCACTGCAGGCAATATCAGCAAGGGCTAGACAGATATTTTGAAAGCCTTCGCCAAAGTTTTCGCGGCGGTGGCCAGTGACAAGAATGAGTTTTTTGGTGCGGTCCAGAAAGCTGAAGTGTTTATCAAATTCGGCGTTGAGTTCTGGCTGGCTCTGCAGCCGATGCGTGGTTGCCAGCAATGCGTCAATCACGGTGTTGCCGGTCACAAAGATGGTGGCGGGGTCAACGCCTTCGCGCAACAGGTTGGCGCGCGCGGCGTCGGTGGGGGCAAAGTGAAGGTCGGCAATGGCGCCGGTGAGTTTGCGGTTGATCTCTTCGGGGAACGGCGCACGCTTGTTGCCGGTGCGCAGGCCGGCTTCCACATGGCCTACCGGGACACCTGCGTAATAAGCGGCCAGACTGGCGGCAAAGGTGGTGGTGGTGTCGCCATGCACCAGCACCAGGTCTGGCTTCTCGGCAGCCAGCACACCTTTGAGGCCGCTCAGGATGTTGCAGGTGATGTCAAACAGGTCTTGCCCGGGTTTCATGATGTTCAGATCATGCTCGGGGGTGATGTCAAAGAGTTTGAGCACCTGGTCAAGCATCTGGCGGTGCTGGGCGGTGACACAGACCACGGTTTGAATCTGCGGTGCTGCGGCCTGAAAGCCCTTGACCACTGGCGCCATTTTGATGGCTTCTGGGCGGGTGCCGAAGATGATGAGGACTTTGGGGGTGGGGGTCATGGGGGCTCACATAGGCTTCAAAGTGTAATTGCGGCTTGCAAAGGCATCGTCAATGGTGCTGAGCATGGGGGATACGACGGGCAAGGACTCACCAGCGTTTGGGTAAACGTCGGGATGTATGAAACACGCGCAGGATGGTGACGGTGTCGCCGCGAACGCGGTAGGGCACCAGGTAACGTGTTTTCAGCACGACCAATTCGCGGGTGTTGGGCACTCTACCTGGTCGCCCGAGACCCGGTTGCTCAGCGAGCTGAGCAACCGCAGCAAGAACACGCTGCACTGCGGTCTGCGCATCTGGATAGCTGTCAAGGGCGATATAGGTGGCTTCGTCTTCGAGGTTTTGCAGCGCGACCCGTAACCACTTAATTTTCACGCTCGCCCCACTTGAGGGTGAGGGCTGCCACGTCTTGCTCTGTGGCGAAGTCCTCAGCATCAGCTTCTTTGAGTGCGGTGTGGATTTCGGAGATTTGCCACTCGTTGCTTTCTACATAAGCGCGGATGGCCTCAGCAGCAAGAAAGGATTTGCTTCGCTGGGTGACGGCGGCGAGTTGCTCAAGCCGATCTTTCATAGTGTCTTCCAGGCGAATAGTCATAGTCGTGGACATGGTGTTGTACTCCGTATGTTGACTTGTACACATTGTAGTCATGGAGCTCGCGCGGTAGCTCGCTTGCAGTAATTCAAGCTTGGCCCCTTTTCCCTGCGAGCCGCTTCAAGGTGTCTGGTGAGTTGGGTTGCCCAAGAACAGCGTTTGGTACTGCGCCAGCATCACCTCAAGACTGTAGTGTTGCTCAGCAAATGCGCGATTGGTGCCAGGCTGGGGTAGGGTGGCATCGGTGTGCCAGACACGGGCAATGGCTGCGGCCAACGCAGGCGCATCGTCACTGAGCACCAGTTGGCCACGTTGGCCATGGTTTAGCAATTGAGGGTTGCCGCCCACAGCCGTTGCGATCAATGGCAGGTCAGTGGACATGGCTTCCTGCAGGGTGCAAGAGGTGCCTTCAGACCGGGATGGCAGCACAAAGCAGTCCAACGCGCGCAGCACCTCTGGCACATCGGCTCGGGTGCCGGGCAGCCACAGACGATCTAGTAAGCCAGCCTCTTGCATGATTTCGCGCACCTTGGTTTCCAGCGGGCCGGTGCCCACAATGGCTAGGCGCAGGCGCTCTGCACCTACGGGTTGGCTTCGCACCAGACGCACAAAGGCTTGCGCGAGCAAGGGCTGGTTCTTGATGCGCTCCAGACGGCCGACGGTGCCTACCACCCAGTGCTCCTGCCTGTTGAAGGGGTAGCCCGTGGGTAGTTGATCGCCCGCCCGCCAAGGCCTGAAGCACTGGGTATTCACGCCATTGGGGAACAAATGAACCCGCTGAGGTGCCAGCCCGATGCGTTGCTGCAGGTAACTGTCCAATTGCTCGGACACGGCAACATACTTGTGCACAAAGCGCTGATAAAACTTGCGCAGGTACTGGTAGTGGCGGTTGCTGCCGTCGGGGTCGGCTACGTCCCAACCGTGTTCGGCATGCACACGCAGCGGCACACCGGCAAGAGCCGCAATGGGTGTGAATTCCAGCGCAGCCAGGTTGCAGCTGTGCCACACATCGGGCTTGAGTTGACGCAGCAGCCGGTACATGGTCGGATACATCCGAAAAGGCTGGCCAGGAGGCTTATTCAGCGCAATGAATCGAACGTCTTGGCGGGTAATACGGCGCGAAAAGGTGTCGTCAATGGTGCTGAGAGCGACCACGGTGTGACTGAACTCGGCCTCTTGTAAACCATTGACCAATTGAACAATGACATTTTCCAGCCCGCCGGCGGCAAAGCGGTAGAGAACGTGAACGATGTGCTGTGTCATGGTTGTGCTACTTTTGGATGCAAGAACGCCTGCATCATTTGCGCCAGTTGGCATCCGCTACATTCTTCAGGCGGCTTTTGCGCACCACCTTGAACGCCGATTCAAGCGCCCGCCATTGGCCTGGGTGCGGAAACGGGGTTCGTTGCAGGGCAATCAGCTTACGCACAAATTTCAGTTTTAACAGGTCGCGTAGCGGGTAGTACCACCGATATTTGCGAGCCCGTGTCTGCAACCCGGACCAGTTCAGAGAAGACATGGATTGCACGGCGCTCAATTCATTGACAAACGCCACCATCGGCACGACTGTCATCATGCGCGGTCTGTAAGGCAGGTCGTGGTAATGGTCGATGGGCCTGCGTAATGGATAGGCGCATGCCACGCGTTTTTTGGCACCTTCCAGCGTGATGCAATAGGCATGCAGGCAGAAGGGGCCAGATGACAGTGGAAACGCCATGTGCTGAGTGCTTAACCGGCTAGGTTTAGCCGCGTCGTAATAGACATAGCCGGCATCACCGCAGTCATCACTGCCTAAAAAACAGTAATCAAAATCCAGATTCAGACAACCGGTTTCAATAAGATTTTTCACGCTAGGGTGAAGGACGGCGTCGTCTTCCAGAATCAGCGCAACCGGCAGCGCTTGCGCAATGATTTGTTCATAGATGTGAATGTGTGACAAGTAGCACCCAAGTTGCCCGGGCGACATATTGCCGACAGGGTTGACCTGCTGGCGGTAGGGCAGGCTGAGTTGATCGCCCCTGATGGCATCGAACCATTCGAATCGGATGCCTAAATCATCCAGATGTGACTTGAGAGCCGCTCGTCGATCAGTCGCGGTTTTGAGGCTGACGACAAAAACAGGCATCGCTTGCAAAATGTTTTCCAGTTGACGTTAGGCGGGCTTGCGGGATGCAAAGTAGTCGAAGACGGTTGATTCCAACCCTTCAGGCCTGCCAGCGGCAAACCAGGTCAGCGTCATCCACACGGTATACGCCAGTGCACCCAGCGTGATGCCAGTAGCCAAACTCCAGGCACTCCCAGACATCTGTTGTGTCACCAGGTTCACCAAGAGATACATGCCAACCGCACCCACAGCAGGTCGCAACAGTCTTTTGATAGTGGCGCCAAGCGCTACCTGGCAATAAAAACTTGCGCAAAAGGCTGTGACCATGGCATTGACGCTGCTGGCGGTGATGCGCGCCCAGACCAAGCCCAGAAGGTGCATTTGCGGTACCAAAACAAGGCTACACAGCGCAAATACAGCAAACTCGGACCACACAATGTGGTTTTGCAGGCGTGTGTGCCCCCGCAGAATCAGCAGCGTGGAAAGCGGCGACATTAAGAACTGAATCACACCTGCGACGGCAAAGAGCGCAACCAGTGGGGCAGCCTCCTGCCAGCGCGTACCCAAAATGAGGGTGGTGGCAGGCACGGCTACGGCGGCAAAACCCAAACCCACCGGTAGCGTGATGGCATTGACCGCAGATAAGGTCTTGAGGACCGCCTGGTTGGTGCGAACCACATCGTCTTGAATGGTGGACAGCACCGGCAAAAACGCTCGCAGCATGGCTGGCCCGAGTTCGCCGGTGGGCAATTGACCCAGGTCTGCGCCCATGTTGTACAGCCCATATTCACCGGTGGTGCCGATACGGGCCGCAATGAGCTCGTCGCTTTTTCGCAAAAAGAAACCGCCCACCCCGGCCAGCATGAGCCATTTGGTCACCGCCCAGATTTCGGCGATTTTGGTGGTGTTCCAACTGGGTCGGTAAGGGTGCATGACGTAACTCATGATGCAGCCACTGGTGTAGCCAGTAGCGACACCAATGACCAGGGCGCGGTAATCACGCAACAGATAAGCCGCAGCAATGGTGGCGCCTAAACCCATGGATTTGCAGATCAGGTTGTGACGAAATTCAAGCGAAAAATTGAACTCTTTTTGCGCCAGGGTAAAACCGATATTCGATGCACTGCTGATGGCAATGCAGGCGGCCAGTACCCACATTACCGCTTCAACGCGGGGCTCCTGGAAGTACAACGCGCTTGGATGGGCCGCACCCAGCAGAAGCAGGCTGACAACACAGCCTTCCAGCAGCCGCAAAGTCCAAGCGGAATCGACCTCTGCCTCTGTGACGGCACCCTTGCGCAGGAGCGCGGTAGACGCACCAAAGTCCAGCATGGCCTGGATCAAGCCGACCACCAGCATGGACATCGCCACAATGCCGTAATCAGCAGGAAGCAACAAACGCGCGACGATGACGGTGCTGACGAAGCCCATCCCTTTGATCATCCAGCGTGTGCCCACGGCCCACAGCGCGCCATGGATCAGGGCACGCTTTGGAGCGGATGGGTGGCGGTTGGACATGGCCAGATTAAGGCAGGTGGCGGGTCTGCCAGTAAATGAGCGCGCCTTGTAGTTCGTGAAAAAACTCGGTGAAACGCAGGTACGCGATATGCCCGCCAACCCGTTTCAGGACGGGCCAAATGAAGAGGCGTCTGGATTCGCGTTGACTTAAGCCTTTGAAAAAGTACGCGCCGCGGCCTAGCGCATACGAGCGCAGAATATCCTTTTCATCCTGTTTGGTTTGCCGCCTGTGATGATGGAAAACCACGGCGAAGGGCGTGTAGGCGCCGGAAAACCCTGCGATGGATGCCCGCTGCAGCATGTCAACATCTTCTGCCGTCAGCGGCGTTCCAGGGCCCAGTTTGGTGTCAAAGCCGCCCACGACGTCAAAAACACGGCGTCTGAATGCAAAATTTGCCCCATGGATCAGGCCGGGGCTGATGTAACACCCGGTCGGAAAGGCGACTTCATGGTTAAGCGGCTGAATAGTGATCGGGAGGTCTGATGGGTCGAAGAGCAGCACCTTCCCGCCAACATAGGCGATGGATTGATCTTGGAAGCACTGCGTGATGGCATTCAGGTAGTCAGGAGCGGGGTAGCAGTCGTCATCTGTGAAAGCAATGATCTCGCCCTGAGCCACCCGAATTCCAGCGTTTTTGGCGTGTGACACCCCTCTATTTGCTTCGTGCATCACAACGACACGAACTTGCGCTGTCAAAGCAAATTCGGCGATGACATTAGCGGTGTGGTCGGTAGAGCCGTTGTCGACAATCACGATTTCAAAAGTAACGTCTGACGCGAGGCGATTCAGTGCCGCCAAACAGGTCGGCAGCGCAGAGGCCCGGTTGCGGGTACATACAACCAAAGAGATGTGAGGCACGGTTTGACACAACGCGGCACACATAAGGGCTAGCTTTGCCAAAGCAGTTCTGGCTCAGAACTGCTCGGGGGTGCCACAGGCGTTTGGTGTACCGACTCAAGCGCCGACGCCATCAGCCAATGTCTCTGCGCCAGTCGCTTGTAGTCCGCAGGGCAGCTTTGAACCCACTCCAAAACCAATTGGCGAGCCGTGGCCGGAAGTTCTGCTGGCGAGAGCAGGCGTCGATCCAGGTGGTCTGCAAAAGCTGCGTTTTCAATTTTGCCGCGAACCTGGCGAAAGTAGCGCTTGAAGAAGGCGCGCAGGTCTTGGATGCGCCACCACTTGGCCGGGTCGATTTGCCATGAAGCAGTGGGGTGTACGTGGATGCGGTGATCTTCCCAGACATGGCTGCCGGGGTCGAGCGCAAAGCACAAAATGGCACCCATCAGGCTGTCCGTGCGGTACAGCCCAACGGGCAGGCGAATAGGTTGGTCACGCATTTGCCGGATGGTTTCGCCCTTGATGCAACAAAAATTGCCGTGAAATCCGGTGTTGACGATCATGTTTTCCCGTAACGCCTTGGCTGAACGCCCCATGGTGGGTACGCCGGTTCCACCCAAAGCCCGCGTGTTGGCGATGACGGCACGGCTCAGAAGCCCTATCGCATCGGGGTTGAGCCTGACATAACCGTCGATGAAAAAAGCAATGGCTTCACCCGCCCAGATCCGGTGAATGTATTGGTTCCAAGCATTGGCCTTGTCACCCATCGGGATGGACCAGACCTGAACCGCCGGGCTAGCGGCCAACTTGGGCTGTGTAATGTCTCGCCGGTCCAGTTCGGTGACCAGAGCCTTACCCAGTGCGGGGTTACCGTTGACCAAGACGTGGATCACTGCGCAGGAAGCGCCCGACACCAACGCAGCATCCAGCGTCTGCTGCAACTGTGGCAAAGACTCACGGCAGGCAAAAATGACCACAGCCCAAGGTGGTTGGTGGCTACTCATGCGGCGGCAGAATGATATGAAATAAATAGCATTTAGCGCTTATTCCATAAGGTCTAGAGGCCGATTTGTTATAAATTTTCCGGGGCCTTTGCCGCCTGCCGCAAAAAGGCCTCAAACATCAACAGCGTCCACAACGGTGCCGAATGGTCACGCTGGCCGCTGAGGTGCTGGCGCACCATGGTTTGCAGTGTCTGCGGATTGAAATACCCGGTGGCTTCGAGTTGTGGGCCCAGCACCGCTTGCTGCAGGCGCTCGCGCAAGGGGCCGCGCAGCCATTTGGCCAAGGGCACTGAAAAGCCCATCTTGGGCCGGTACAGCACATCGTTAGGCAAGCTTGGCTCAAAGGCTTTTTTCAGCAGCCATTTGCCTTCCTGGCCGCGGATCTTCAGGCTGCTGGGCAGCGTAGCCAGCCATTCAATGAGCTCATGGTCCATCAGCGGTTCACGCACTTCAAGCGAGTGCGCCATGGCAGCGCGATCGACCTTGGTGTTGATGTCGCCTACCAGCCAGGTTTTGTAGTCCAGGTACTGGACCAGCGCCAGCGGGTCGGTGGTGTTGGCGTTGGCGGCGTGCTGCTTGAATACTTCCTGCGCGCGATACCCCGCCAAAGTACGCTTGAACCCAGATGAATAAAGCGCCTCACGCTCATCTAAACGTAGCACAGAGACGCTGTGCAGATAGGCCTGCGTGGAATCGAGGGCCAATGCCTGAAAGGTGGTTTTGGCGCGGAACATGCGCGGCGCCCAGTCCAGCTTGGGGTACAGACGCCCCAGCGCGCCAAAAATAGGCTGGCGCAGGCCCATAGGCAGACTGCTGCGCGCACGCTCTTCTGCCGCGTGCAGGCGGTAGCGCCGGTAGCCGCCGAAACTCTCGTCACCGCCATCGCCTGACAGGGCCACGGTGACGTGTTTGCGTGCCAGCTGGCAAACACGGTAGGTAGGAATGGCCGAGCTGTCGGCAAAGGGTTCGTCGTAGAGCCAAGCGAGCGTGTCGATCAGGTCAAAGTCGTCGCTTTTGACGATCTCCAGATGGTGGTCGGTGTGGTAACGCTCGGCCACCTGCTGGGCAAAGGCGGACTCGTTAAATTTGGGGTCGTCAAAACCGATGGCACAGGTGCGCACCTGGGTGGTGGACACACTCGCCATGGTGGCCACCACCGCGCTGGAATCCACTCCGCCAGACAGAAAGGCGCCCAGCGGCACCTCGGCCATCAGGCGCAGGCGCACTGATTCGTCAAGCCGCGCGCGCAATTCATGCACTGCATCTTCGGTGTTGATCGGGTTGGCAAGCGTAAAGCTCACGTCCCAGTAGGGTTTGGGCTCGGGCAGGCCTTGGCCGTGGCCCAGAGTCAGCGTGTGGGCTGGGGCGAGTTTGTGCGCGCCGGTGTAAATGCAGCGCGGGTCGGCCACATAGCCCAGGGCGAAGTACTCTTCAACTGCCAGTGGGTCGATGCTGCGGACAAAGTCCGGGTGTGCGGTGATGACCTTCAGTTCAGAGCCAAAAATAAAGCTGCCGTCCTGCAGCAGTGCGTAAAACATCGGTTTGACGCCCATGCGGTCGCGCGCCAGGAACAGCGTTTGCTGGTTGCGGTCCCAGACGGCAAAGGCAAACATGCCACGCAGGTGCTGCACACAAGCTTCGCCCCAGGCTTCCCAGGCGTGGATGATGACCTCGGTGTCACTGCGGGTGCGAAAGGTGTGGCCCAGCGCTTGGAGCTCGGTAGTCAGCGCCAAGTAGTTGTAGATTTCGCCATTGAAGACGATGGCCACGCTATTGTCTTCGTTGAACAGCGGCTGCTGCCCGGTGGACAGGTCAATCACCGACAAGCGCCGGTGGCCAAAGGCTAGGCCCGGCTCCAGGTGCAGGCCGAGTTCATCGGGGCCACGGTGCGCCTGCACATTGTTGATGCGCGTCATCAGTTCGGGCGCAAAGTTGCGCTTGCTGCGCGTGTCAAAAAGTCCGGCAATGCCACACATAGGTTCAGTTCGGGGGACGTTGGTTGTGTTGAGTGGCTTCCAATAGGCCGGTGAGCTGCGCGCCGTTGGCCTGCACAAACGCCTGAAGGCGCTGCGCACCCTCGTCGCCCTCACCCTTGTTGGTGTAAAGGATCAACACCGCCGAGTCGTCACCGCGCCCCAGCAGACGCTGCAGCGCACCCTGCAGCTTGGCCTGGGCGTTGCTGGCGGTGAGTTGGCCGTTGACCCAATACACCAGCCAGACGGTCAGGCGGTCTTCACCTGAGCTGGTGTTTACGGATGCTTTTCGCAGCTCACCCTCGCGGATATTGATTTGTTTGCTATTAAAGTTGATGTCTTTGCCGCGATTGGCAACCTGTGCCCAGATTGGGTCATCGGATTGGGCCAGCACGTTGGCTGAACTGACGAGCTTGCGCTGGTAGTTTTGCTGGCGGTAGTAACCCACGTAAACGCCCACGCGTTGCTCGCCCAGCGCGTAGGTGGTGTTGATCTGGGCCGAGGGGCTGTCAAACGCGGGCTGAAACTCAAGGTCAGGTATGGCTTGCGCGGCCCAGCCCGCCGCCAGCTGGGGCGGTGCCACAAGCTGCACGGGCGCATTGTTTTGCGCCTGGTCCAAGCCCCAGCGCGCCGTCAGTGGCAGCGCCACCACGACGGCAGCCAACACGGCCACCAGCGCAAAAGCGGGCGCTGTCGGGCTGGGTTTGCCTGGTAGTGGTTTTCGCTGAGTGACCGCGTCAAGGTCTGCTGCGCTGACACTGGGCTCGGGCTCTGACCAGCGCGCGCCAACGAGAAACATCAGCATGATGACGATGCCAAAAAAAACCCAGCCGTAAATAATGTGGTCCACCCCTGCGGCCAGTTTGTTGCCCGAAAAGTGGCCGAGCATGACGATCATGTAGGCGCGAAGCCAGTTGGCAAGCACCGGGACGATGATCGAGACGATGATGAACAGCACCCGGCGCTTGGTGGACTGGTAGTTCAGGTAGGCAAACAGCGTGCCCACGGTGAGCGAGGCAATCAGGTAGCGCACGCCGCTGCAGGCCTCCACCACCGACCAGTTACCAGACGGAATGACGAACTGCAGCCCTTCGCGGTAAACCGGAATGCCGCTCAGGCGCAGCGCGGTCACGGTGAAGTCAGCCGTCCAATCCATGAGCTGGGGCATGGCGAACTCACCAATAGGCACGGCAAAAAACAAAAAGGCCAGCGCAAAGGCCAGCGTGCGTGTCACCGCCATACCCAGCAGCATCGGGACCAGCAGCGCCAGCATGGTCACCAGGGCCAGCTGCGTCAGGGCGTTGACTGCCACCAGATCACCAAGCAACCAACCCAGACCGCTCAGCAGCAACAGCCCCAACACCCAGAGGCTGGGTTGGGGTTGCAGCAGGGCCAGATGGGCGCGCTTGTGCCACACCATCCAGAGCACGATAGGCACCACCAGAAAACCGTGGGTGAAAGTCTCCGAGCGCCACCAGATGCCGACGATGGCGCTGGCGGTGTCAAAGTACCAGGCGAGCGTCCAGGCAATCAGCAGCGCAAGGGCCAGGCTGGCGGTGGGCCACTGACTGGGTGGATGGCGTTGCGTGGTGGTGCTCATGGCTGGGTAGTGGGGCTTAGATGCTGATCAATTTTGGATAAATGCGCGTGCCAACTGTAATCTTGCAACACCCGCTGGCGGCCTTTGACCCCCACGCTGGTGCAACGCTCTGGGGACGCAAGCAAGGCGCTTACCTGCTTGATAAATTCTGCCGCAGCGTTGGCAGACAGCAGCTCGGTTTCAGGCTCGGCGGTAATGGCCTGTGCGCAGGACGTTGAGGCCACCACCGGGCGGGCCATGGCCATGGCTTCAAGAATCTTGTTCTGAATGCCGCGCGCTACCCGCAGCGGCGCCACCACCACCGCGGCGTGTTGCAGATACGGGCGTACATCATCCACCGTACCGGTCACCACCACCCCAGGCCCGGCCAGCGCCTGCACAGCAGGTGTGGGGTTGCGCCCAACGATGTAAAAACACAGGCTGGGCCAGGCTTGGCGCAGCGCGGGCAGGATGTCGGCCACAAACCAAGTGACCGCGTCGATGTTGGGCCAGTAGTCCATGGCGCCGGTAAACACCAGCGGGATCTGCGCAGGGTCGTTGCCAGACTGCGCGTAAGGTGACAGGCGGGCTGCGTCGGGCGAGAAAAACTCGGCATCCACGCCATTGCTGATGGCGTCCACTTTTGATCCGCTTTCCGGCGCGTGCTGCCTGAACAAGGCAGCTTCGTTGTCGGTGACAAAAAACGAGCGCTTTGCCTGTTGCGCCACCCGCCGTTCAAAGGCCAGCAGGCGTGCGCCTTCACGGTGGTACAGCCATGACAGCGGCCAGCGGTGGTCTGGGGCGTATTGCGTCCATTTGGCCGAATCCACATCGACAAAATCGACCAGCATCGGCGGGCTGGAGCGTGCGTCGATGTACTGCGCCATGACCGATGAAAAGATGACCACCGCGTCGATGTCATGTTGTGCCAGCGTCTGCTGCACCCAGGTTTGCAGACCCGCGTTTTGGTAATAGTGCTGGCTGAGCGACTGTTGGGTGAGCAGGCCGGCCAGGCTGCGCAACTTGGCGGCGCGCGGGTTCAGGCGCGCCACATGCAGGTCTGGGCACAGCGCGCGAACGGTAGCCAGATGCACCTCGTCAGCCGGGTCGTCAATGAAGGTGCCCAGATAAACCTGGTGCTGCTGCGTCAGGTGCTTGAGCAAATGGTACGAGCGCACCTTGTCACCCTTGTTGGGCGGGTAGGGTAGGCGGTGCACCAAATAAAGTAGCTTGCCCATGGCGTGTGTCAGGCCAGGTTACGCACGATGAATGGCCCCAGCCAGTTGGCCAGACCAATGGGCATGCGCCGCCAGGTTTCAATCAGCAGCTTGAATTTGGCGTTGGAGGGGTTGTTTTGCGGAATGCTGTCGCCCTTGTACAGGCGGTAGGCGTAGTGCAATTGGGTCGGCTCAAAGCCCCAGTTCTTCTTGAAGGCGTAAGGGCCGGTGCCCTTCTTGCTGCGGCCGTAGTCAAACACCTTGAGCCCGCGTGAACAGGCTCGGCGCATCAGCTCCCAGTATTTGAAGTCATTGGCGGCCAGATCGCGGGCGGCTTCATCGTCACCCGCATAGTAGGGCAGCACCTCATCGCGGAAGTAAAAGCTCAGCACACTGCTCAGGGGCTTGCCGTCTGGCGAGACCACCGTCAGCACTTCGCAGTCCGGGCCAAACACCGTCATCAGTGCAGTGAAGTATTTTTTGGGCAGGGCGGGTGTGCCATGGCGATGCACGTTGTCGGCAAACAGGGCAAAAAACCGGTCTGCGTTGGCGTCAATGTCGCTGCGCAAGTTGTTTTTAATGCCTTTGCGCACCATGGCGCGCTGCTTGCGCGGAACGGCCAGCATGTTGGCGTCTTCCGTGGGCAAGATTTCCTTGCGGAAGGTGACATACAGGTCTTGCGTGGGCCAGTCGGGGTGGCGGTTGTCTACGCAGCGCAGTTCCAGATGCGCCACACCCAGCTTCTGGGCGATGGCTTGCGCCTCTTGCTCCAGCGCGTCTGCGGCTGCCGTGTTGCTGGCCGCGACACCGCCGTACACGGTAAAAGGCAGGCTGGTCAGCGAGTTGCCAAACAGCCAGCTGTTGATATGGCCCAGTGGCAACACGCCTTCGATGCTGCCGTCAGGGCCTTGCGCATATAAAAAATAACTGTCGTGTTTGAACACCTCGGTGACGATGCGTTGCCAGCCAGAGCGGTGGAAAAACGTGGCGTCAGGGCAGGCCAGCACAAACGCGTCCCAGCGTTGGGCGGTCGCGCTGTCGTCAAGTGTGAGACGTTTGACAGTGGTCATGCTTCAGGAACAGGTCGTCCACACGCCCCCAGCTGAAATCGGTCAACAGACGCTTCAGCCGGGCTTGGGTGTGGGCAATGTTGACGTAATGCCGAAAGCGCGTTTTGGCGCTGATGCCAGCAATGCGTGGTTGCCCGGGGTCGATCTCCCAGGGGTGAAAGTAAAACATGCCAGCCTGTTGGTCACGGCTGTTCACGCGCCGAATCAGCCAGCGCGACACCGGGTAGGGCAGCAGCCGGAAGTAGCCGCCGCCGCTCGACGGGAAATTGCGCTCAAACAGCCGCACCGTGGTGATGGGGATTTCGATCAGACCCGGGCGCACTTCGTAGCTGAAGCGGGGTGAGTCCGGCATGCCGTAGTGGTCGTGCGCAATCGGGTAGACGCTGGAACTGTAGCGGTAGCCGGCTTCCAAGAGCGTGTCATAGGCCCACAAATTACTCTTGCCAATGGAAAAACTAGGAGCACGGTACCCAATCACTGCCTGGCCTGAGAGGTCTTCGAGCATATTTTTGGCAACGCGGACATCTTCCAGGAAGGTGTCCGGTGTCTGGTCACTGGCACGCTGGTGAGCGTAGCCATGGCTGGCCAGCTCGTGGCCTTGCGCCACGATGTCGCGCACCAATTGCGGGTAGCGCTCGGCCACCCAACCCAAGGTGAAAAAAGTGGCCTTGGTTTGGTGCTGGTCAAGCATTTCCAGAATGGTGTCGATGTTGCGCTCGACCCGGCACTCGCGCGTGTCCCATTCGGCACGGGCAATGTGGGGGGCAAATGCCGAGACCTGAAAGTAGTCTTCGACATCAATCGTCATGGCGTTGGTGATGGGCGGTATCGACACGCTGGGTCACCCCTCTTTGTCAGGCGGTTCAACGCTGGCGACTTTGACCAGGCGCTGCAGCATCACCAAAATCTCCAGATTGATGCGCTCCAGCCGCAGGGCGCTGCCTTCCAGACGGCGCAGCCGAATATCGTACTGCTCGGCATTCAGCGTGGCAATCTGCCCGGAGATGGCTTGTCCCAGGCTGGCCGGTAGATGCAACTGTGTCAAATCCACATCCAGCGGCGCGGTGGCATACCCCAGGCCCTGGGTAAAAGAGTCCGTCCAGCCTGGGCCTTCTGGCGCGGGTGATGCGGCGACCGTTCTGATGGGCGCACTCGACTCTTCATTGAGTTCAGTGGTCACTTCATTGACAGCTGCCAGGTCAAAAGTGTCTTTGTTGGCCAGAAAACCCGACAGCAGCAAGCGGTCGCACAGCAAGTTGACGCGCCGGGGAATGCCGTTGGTGGCTTTAAAAATGGCTTCAAAAGCGGCTTCGTCAAAGCTCGGCCGCTCGGGCTTGCCACCGGCGCACTTCAGGCGGTGCTCAATGTAGCCCTGGGTTTCCGCCAGGTCGAGCGGGCCAATATGGCAGGTAGCGGTCACCCGCTGGCGCAGTTGCTGCATGCCCGGGCTTTGCAAAATGGACCGGAACTCGGGTTGGCCAATCAAAAAAGTTTGCAGCAAGGCCTGCTGGCCGTACTGGAAATTGGAGAGCATGCGCAACTCTTCCACCGCCCGGTGGGTGAGGTTTTGCGCCTCATCCACGATCAACAGGCAGCGCTTGCCCTGGCTGGTGTGGTTGACCAGAAAGGCCTCTAGCGCCATCAGCAGGTCGGACTTGGAGACGTCTTTCACGCGTACACCAAACGCAGCACCCACCATGCGCAGGGTGTCTTCAGCATCAAGCTGCGTTGTGACCAGATTGGCGGCGACCACTTTGTCGGCATCCAGGCCTTCCAGCAAGCCGCGTACCACAGTGGTTTTGCCCGCACCCACCTCGCCGGTGATCACGATAAAACCCTCGTTACGCATCACGCCATATTCGAGGTAAGCCTTGGCGCGTCTGTGTTGTTTGCTAGCGTAATAGAAGCGTGGATCAGGGTTGATCTGGAACGGTTCGCTGCTTAATCCGAAAAAGTCTGCATACATGGGCTAGAACTGAACATTGAGGTTACCCGTCACCGCTGTCTCGGTGTAAGGGTTGGTGAGGTTGTCAGAGACCACACGGCGCAGGCCCAGCGAAGCCGCTGTTTTTTGACCAACTTTGCCTGTGAGGTTGACGTTCAGAGACTTGAGCGTGGTTTCCTGGGCCGTGGTGCCGCCTGAAGTGTTTTGCCGGGACAGTAGGGCCCCCAACGTGTAATCTGGCGTCAGACGGTGGCTGTAGTTGACGCTAAAGCCGTCTTGATTGACGGTAGCTCCGTTGGACAGGCTATCCACCGCGCTGGTGACTGTATCCAGACGGCTGCTTTCGGTGCGGGTCAGAAAAAAAGTGATGGTGTCACGAATCCCCAGCAAGGAAAAAGACAGGTCTTGCCGACGCTGCAGCGACACGCCCGAAATCAGGAAACTATTGACCACTGGGTTTGTCGGGTTGATGGCATTTGACGGCGGCGTTGCCAACTGTCCCACAAGCAGAGCGTTGTTCGTGCCAATGCCCACGTAACCATTTTGGTTAGGTGTGACAGAAACATCCCGGCTGTCAGAAAACCGCCACAACGTACGCGCGCTGCGGTGCTCAAAGCTCCAGTTGTGGGTGTTACCAAACGAGCGTTTGCCGCTGACAGCCGACAACGTGGTTCGTTCCGAAGGGCGCCAGTTCAAGCCCACGCTGCTGGTGTTGTAGCTTTGTTTGTCCAGGCTGGTGTAGTTGTTGGATTCCTGGCCGGCGTTGGCCGACACGTTGACCTGCGGTGTGATGGCATAGGTCAGCCCCAGGCTGTAGTTGTCAGACTCGGTGGCGCGTCCGGCGTTGTAGCTCACTTGCTGGCGCGCAACATCTGCCGCCCAGCCCAGACTGCGAAACGCCGACGCGTTGCTGACCCTCACCACGCTGTTGGTGCTGGCGGTGTTGGAGGCAGTGGCGTTGTCGGCAGAGGTTACCGAGCGGGTGATGCGCGCCTCGTAGTTGGCAAAGCTGCCGAAGCGTCCTTTGACGTAGGGCGACAGGCGGTAATTTGCCACCTCGGTTTGATTGGCGTTGATGGCTGTGTTGTTGACGGACTGGGTGCCAAACGCAGAGATGGCCTGCTGCGAGATATTGCCGCTGAAATCAAGGTAGGCCCAGTTATCGATGGCTTCCAGGGTACCAAAGGTGTTCAGCGCATTTTGCTGTCGGGTGCCAGAACTGCCCTGGGCGTAGTAAATTTCGTTCAGCGAATAATCAAAATAAGTTTTGAGCCGCGCACCTTGAATGCTGATGCGGATACCCGGACTGACTTCGGTGATTTGATCAGACTGCGGGTTGTTACCTTGTAACGCCACGTTGTTGGTCAGGGTTTCGGTCACCGATACGCGCGGCACGATGGAAATAGTCCGCGCGGTATCTTGCGCCCAGGCCGCGGGTAATGGCAGCAGCACCAGCGCCGCCGTAGGTAAGGTCATGCGCAGTGATTTCATGCTGCCTGCTCTTCTGATCGGCCGTAGCCGTAACCACCGCCATAGCCATAGTTGTAGCCATAACCACCCTTGAACAATGAGCTCGAGCGGTTGAGCAGCAGCAGTTTGACAGGGCATGCGTCAATGGTCGCCAAGGCTTGCTTGACTTCAGACTGCAACGTTTTGCCCGCGTGCACCACCAGCACCACCTGGCCCATGTGGGTGGCGAGCACGCGCGATTCGGTGGTGATCAACAACGGCGGCGAGTCAAACACGATGATGCGGTCCGGATAGCGCGCCGCCATGTCTTCCAGCAGCCTGACCATGGCATCACTTGCCAAAAGCTCTGTAGCGCGCGGGTGCGGTGTGCCGCTGGGCAGAATAGTCAGTTTGTCGACGTTGGTCTTGAGCAATACGGACGACATGTCCATGGTGTCATCTAGCACCAGGTCAAGCAGGCCCGGCCCGGCAGGCAGGCCCAGCATGCGCATAACCGATGGCCGCGCCACATCAGCATCAACCAGCATCACGGTGTTGTCCAACTCGGTGGCAATGCTCATGGCCAGGTTAATGGCGGTGAAGCTCTTGCCCTCACCGGGCAAAGCGCTGGTCACCATGATCAGGTTGCCGTTGGCCAGGATGGAAGCGCCCTTGCCCATGGCGTTTTTGATCAACGGGCGTTTGATGACACGGTATTGATCTGCAATCTCGGAACGCGGCGAATTGGGGTCGATGATGCCTGCGTCTGCCATGGCAGCCACATTTAACTCAACCCGGCGTGACGTCACCACCGGTTTTTCAAGCGGTGGCGGCTCTGCCGGAGCGACTTTTAAAATGGCTGCTGCAGTGGGTGGGGCGGGTATGTCGACACCGGCCTGGCGCAGTTGTTCCAGTCGCCTGGCTGCCTGTTCAATCAAGCTACTCATAGGTTCATCCTGCCTGCTTGGACATCAGAAAAAGCGCCGCCATGCCAATGCCGAAGACAACGATCAAGGCGCTGGTAGCGGCTAAAAACTTTATCAACTCTGATTTGCGCCGTTGCGCGCCGCCGTCATCTACCACCAAAGACACTACCCCCAGCAAAGGCAGGCCCAGCGATTCGCTCATCGCATACGCGTCGTAATACACCGCACGGAGTTGGCTTAACAGGAAGGTGACCCCAAGACCAGCGCCTAGTGCGGCCAGCAAGGCCAGCGGCATCAGCAGCAGGCGGTTGGGTGCAACAGGTTTAGGTGAGGCACGGGGTGGGTCAATCAGGCGGAAATCTGCCACGCCGGTAGCACTGTCAAGCTCACCAGACATGGCTGCCGACTCGCGCCGCGACACCAGGTCGTTGTAGTTCTTCTTGTTGATTTCGTAGTCGCGGTTGAGTTGGGCGTATTCGGCCTCAATCTGGGGTGCCACTTTCATCGCCTCGAGCGACTTGGTGTAGCGCGCGTCGTACTCTGCCACACGGGCGCGCAAGGATGCCACCAGCACTTCTGATGTGGCCATGACCCGGCTGATCTCCTGGTAGGCCAGGCTGTTGTTTGCGGGGGTTGACGTTGGGTTGGCCAAGGCTGCTTTACGCAACTCGGCAATCTCTTTGCGCTTCTGGTCTTCCAGGTCTTTGATCAGACGACGCGCGCCAACCACGTCAGGATGTTGCTCAGTGAAACGTTGCAGCAGGGCATCGAGATTGCGCTTCTGTGCGTCGATGCGGGCATCAATCTCAGGGGTGGAAATAGCACCCGAGTTATCAGACATTAGGTTTTTGGACTGGGTGGCGCGCTCCAGATCCAATTGCCTTCTTGCGGCATCACGGGCGTTTTCAGCCTCGCGCAGTTCCAGCCGGGCTTGACGTAGCTGTTCGCTAATGCCACCGAGTTGCCCGGCCATGTTAAGTTCACCGGTGGATGACTGCAGTTCAATGTTGCGCAACTTGAACTCTTTCAGCCGTGCCTCAGCTTCTTCGAGTTTGGCGACATAAGTCTTAATCTGCTCATCAATGAATTTTTTAGCGGCATCGGAGTCTTGGCGCGAGGTGCCCATGCTGGACTCGACAAAAATCGACACCAGCGACTGCACCACCTTCTTGGCCCGCTCAGGACTGGTGTCGCGATAGGCCAGTGTGTAAATGTTGTCGCGGCCAACGGTCTTGATCTGCAGCGTTTTGCTCACCTGGTCAATCAGGGCGTCTTGCTGGGCCTTGGAGGTCTCTCCGAGGTCGAGATCGGCCATGCGGATCAGCTTCTCGACATTGGGGCGGGTGATCAGCGTGCGGCTAAGCATCATCACTTGTTGTTCGACATTGGGTTGCACCGCCAGGCCCGACATCAAAGGTTTCAGAATGGACTGGGTATCGACATAAATACGCGCAGATGCCTCGTACTTGTCTGGCACCGACATCACGGTCATCACACCGATGATGGCCACCACCCAGGCGGCGATCAGGCCGCGCCAGCGGTGTTTCCACATGCCTCTGGCGATGGTCGTCACCTGGCTAATCAGCTCATCCATGGGGGAGGTTCTTTTTGATCAAGGGACATGCGTCGCAAAACAAACCAGGCTCACTGCAGGCCTGGTAGGTGGGTGGAAAAATTAAAACCAGCCTTGGGGAATGATCAGCACGTCACCCGGCTTCATTTCGACGTTGGCCGAGATGTCACCGCGTTTGATCAGGTCTTTCAGGCGCACCGAGTAGCGTTTGTCACCCTCGGCTGCGCGCGTGATGGAGGCCCCATTGCCATCGGCAAAGTCGGTCAGCCCGCCCACCGCGATCATCACGTCGAGCAAGGTCATCTTTTGCTTGTAAGGCAGGGCTTGCGGCTTGGCGGCCTCGCCCACCACACGAATCTGTTCGCTGTAGGGGCCAATAAACCCGGTCACGATGACCGTCACTACTGGGTCACGCACCAGCTTGCTCAGAGCTTTTTCTACATCGCGGGCGATCTCGATGGAGGTCTTGCCCTGCACCACCAACTCATCCACCAGCGGGGTAGACAGCTTGCCGTCCGGGCGAACCGGCACTGACATTGACAGTTCCGGGTTTCGCCAGACGATGATGTTCAGGTTGTCGCCGGGGCCAACGATGTAGTTGTAATCAGGTGTAGCCGCCGCCGCCGGGGCTGCCGGGTAGTTGGTGCTGGCGCAACCCGCCAGCCAAGCGGCTGCCAAGCCGGTAACGATGATGCGGCCAAGCCGCTTAGAAACAGATACGGTGGAAAAGAAGCTGTTCAAAATAAATCTCCTGGGTGGAGCCAATGCAAGACGCGGGAAGCCGACAAGAGCGGATGTTAAGGCAATATAACGCAAAAAGGCTGCAAGTCTGCAGCGGAAAACGGACCTGTTGCCGCTTGAGATCTTGTGTTTACGAGCAGGCAAGTGACGGCGGGCCTTGGCTACATCACCAAAAAAGCCGCAGGCGGCAGTATCGGAATTAACCGCCATGGATGCATGCATGTGAGATGCGGGTCACTTGCCACGATCAATTCAGCCCTCACTTCCCAGGCCAGAGCGAGAAACTTGTCGTCTTTCGGTTCAGTGCACTCCTGAGTGGGTTCTTTGACTACGACCATCTTGAGATGTTCGGTGAGGCCTTGCAAAAAAGCCTGTCGTTGCACGATGCTGGCGTAACGATCGAATTTGGAGCGCATCAAAACCGCTTCTAGCTCAGACAGGGTTTCTGCACATGCATACACCTCGTGGTGGCGCAAAGCACGCTCCAGCGCCGTGGCAGGCACTGACTGTGGCCGGATGGCGGCGCTAATTAACACGCCGGTATCAATAATGATGGGTCTACCGAAGCGCATGAGCCAGTTGCGTCACATCGTCATCAGTCAAGCCATTCTCAACTGGCGCGGCGCCCTGCTCACTGGCCAGACTGGCGCGGTATTGCGCATACCAGCGGCTAGCAGCATCACGCCGTGTTTGCAGGTCGCTCAATTCCCGCATGTCTTGGTTGCAAACCACTTAAGCCACCGGCCGTCCGCGCCGGGTAACTTGCACCGGCTCGCGCTGCGAGCGGTCAATCAGTTCGCCAAACCGGTTTTGTGCTTCTACCGAAGTAACTGTCAGCATCATGAACCCCCTAAAGTGGCTGAAATAGCTAGAAAGCGCGTCTTAGCCGTTTCATGTATGGCTGCCTAGCGTTTCAGCCACTCATAATCCATTTCTTTGGGTGTTACTATCGTGTTACTTTTCTTGGAGATTGCCATGTCCGCCACCACATCACTGAAACTGCCAGACGCTTTGAAGGCCACCATTGCCAAAGTTGCTGCGTTCGAGGGCAAGACGGCCCATGCCCTGATGGTGGACACCCTGCAATCCGCTATGGACGACGCGCTGGTGCGTCAGCAGTTTTATGCCGATGGCGAGGCATCTTTTCAAGACACCTTGCGCACCAACGCCGTCTTTGGCGCTGCAAATGTGAAAGCCTATGTCACCGCCCGTGTCACGGGTAGCAAACCGCGCAGGCTGAAGCCGCAGCGCCTGGACGGCACCAAGCCCATGACCATAGCGCATGACTGAGCTGGTTTACACCGGAGAGGCGCTGGTTGACTTGGAAAGGCCCAGCGACTTCTTGCTGGCGTCTGACCCGCAAGCCGCACAAGATACTGCTACGTTGATTTTTGATGCGCTGGAAATTCTGGCGCAGCACCCCGAGATAGGTCGCAAAGTCCACTTTGGGCAGCGCGAACTGGTGATCTCAAGGGGACGAAACGGGTATCTGGCGCTGTATCGATTTTTGCCCCACATTGATCGCATTCTGGTGCTGGCACTGCGGCATCAGCGCGCGGCAGGATACAAGAGCTTGTAGATCAATGCGAGCCTGGCCTTTTTTTCTCATTAATTCCCTGGCTGCTTGCCGCGCAACACCGGCCGGATGAATTTGAGCAGCAGTTGCTGCAGCGGGTTGGCATTGCCAAACGGCCGCCAGGTGTGTTTCAGCTTCTGGTGGTAAGCATCAAACTGCATGCCCCACGGTGCTGCCCTGACCGTGCCGCGCTTGAGCAGCACCTTGAGCACCTCGGTCCCCATGACACCTGCACACATGTCGCAGGCCATGATGGTCGATGGACCGCGTTTTTCCTGAAAATTGACCGCTTCGGGCGCTACCAGATAGTCGCGATTCAGCATGGCGGGCGATAAACCGGCGATGAAACGGGCGTATTGTTCTTGCGGCGGGTGGCCTTCCACCTTGAAATAGTCTTCAAAACTCATGCCGGTGGGGCTGAAGTAAAGAAAAGCGACACCCATGCCCAGCGGCGCGGCTGTAAGCGCTGGGATGCCTTTTTCGCGGCACTTGGCAAACACCATGCGCCGGGCGGGTAGGGCAAAAAAGTCCAGTCCGTCCACATACACATCCACGTCTTTGAGAAAATCGTCCACGTTCTCGGGCGTGACGCCTTGTGGAAACAGGCGCAGCGTCGTCTCGGGGTTGATGTCTTGCGCCAGCCGAGCGATGGTGTCGATTTTGGGCTGGCCCATAAAAGGCATGAACGCACCGGCCTGGCGGTTCATGTTGTGCACATCAAAGTCGTCAAAGTCTGCAATGTTGAAACGCGACAGGCCCAGGCGGCTGAGCGTTAGCAGATGTGCGCCGCCAACGCCGCCCAGCCCGGCAATGGCCACGCGAGCTTGGCGCAGCTTGGCTTGCTCGGCAATGGTTAGCCAGCCGATGTTGCGGGAGAAGGCGCGGTTGTAGTCAAATGGAATTGATTTTTGCATATGACTGATATGGAGAGATTCATGACACTGACATTGTGCATGGGGCTTGACCCCAAAACCAGCGCTTGCTGGGTGTGGCCTTATAGTGGCTCGTTATGAGTAGCGAGACATTAGCCCAAATTCTTGATCTGGCACGCTGGGCGCCGAGTGGCGACAACACCCAGCCGTGGCGGTTTGAGATCGTGAACGACCTGCAGGTCAGGGTACACGGCTATGACACCCGGGATCACGTTCTTTATGACTTTGACGGCCACCCCAGCCACATCGCCCATGGCGCCTTGCTAGAAACCCTGCGCATTGCTGCAACTGGCTTTGGCCTACTAGCGACTTGGACGGTGGCATCCGAAGGGGATCACCGTGCCCCCGTCTACACCGTGCAACTGACACCAGTTGCTGGCTTGGCGCGTGATCCCTTGTTTGACAGCATTCAGAATCGCATTGTTCAGCGTCGTCCCATGCAAACCGTGCCGCTCACCGTAGCACAGCGCATAGCTTTGATCAGCGCTGCAGGGGGCGATTACGAGGTGCAACTTTTCGAAACAACGAAGGAGCGGTGGCAGATGGCCAGTTTGCTCTGGCGTAGCGCCAAAATCCGCCTGATCTGCCCCGAAGCCTACCCGGTGCACAAAAGCGTCATCGAATGGGGCGCGCGCTTCAGCAAGGACCGCATTCCCGAAGAGGCGGTTGGTGTTGACCCGGTAACCGCGCGGCTAATGAAGTGGGTGATGCAAAGCTGGAGTCGGGTCGATTTTTTCAACCGTTACCTGATGGGTACGATTGCGCCGCGGCTACAACTCGATCTGCTGCCCGGCTTACGCTGTGCAGCGCATGTTCTGGTGCTGCCCTTACAGGCACCCACAAAATTGGAAGACTGGGTGCGCTTGGGTATGGCTGTGCAGCGCCTCTGGCTCACTGCGACACAGCAGGGTCTGCATTTGCAGCCGCAGATGACGCCAGTAATCTTTCGCTGGTATGCACGCGCTGGCCGACGCTTTTCGTCGGATGCCAGCCTGGTTGACGCGTCGCTGGCTGTGGCCAGTGACTTTGAGCGTTTGGTGGGCAGCCAGCCTGCGGATCCCTTTGGCTTTTTCGCCAGGGTGGGTACCTGCCGAATGCCTGTTAGCCGGTCGATCAGACGCGATGTGGTTGAACTGATGAAAGAGAGAAATGATTCGTAAAAGGCGGGTATTGTTCTTCTCAGAAGCTGTGACCCTTGCGCACGTGGCTCGGCCAATGGTTCTGGCGAAAAGCCTGGAATATGCAGGTCATGAACCTGTTATGGCCTGTCATGACCGTTACAAACGCTTTTTGCTGAATCAAACTTGGCAAGTATTGCCTTTAGGCAGTATCAGTAGCGAGCAGTTTCTTCATCAATTAGCTTTAGGAAAGCCGGTTTACAGCGCTGAAACATTACGTAGCTATGTGAAAGAAGATATAAAACTCATTGATCGTGTGAAACCTGACCTGATCGTGGGTGACTTTCGGCTGTCACTTTCTGTGAGTGCGCGGATCGTTGGGATCCCTTACGCGGCAATCACGAATGCTTACTGGAGTCCTTTTTGTCGTCACAAGTCCTATCCGTTACCGGTTTTGCCGCTGACGCGATATTTTCCTCTGCCAGTGGCGCAGTTTATTTTCGACGTTTTCAAGCGCAAGGCTTTTGCTTTGCACTGCAAGCCACTGAATCAGGTGAGAAAAGAGTATGGGTTGACGCCAATAGAGCCTGATCTGCGGTGGCTTTACACCGACGCGGATTTCAGCTTGTATGCCGATTGTCCCAAGATGTTTCCGATGGAGTCCATGCCTGATAGACACCATTTTTTAGGTCCAGTTCTGTGGTCGCCGCCCGTTACCGATCCGGTTTGGTGGAATCAACTTCCAGCAAGCAGGCCCATCGTTTACCTTACTTTGGGAAGTTCGGGCTCACCCAATGTGATGCAACTGGTGGTTGATGCCTTGGCAAGCCTGCCAGTGACGGTGATGGCTTCAACCGCCGGTGCTCCACTGCCTGGTATCGCGCCGCCAAATCTTTTTACGGCGGATTACCTGCCTGGGTGTGAGGCTGCTGCAAGGTCTAATCTCGTTATCTGCAATGGTGGCAGTCCAACCAGTCAACAAGCTTTGGCATGTGGTGTTCCCGTGTTGGGTATCCCCAGCAATATGGATCAATTCATGAACATGGCCGCTGTGATTTGCAGCGGTGCGGGTGAGATTATTCGAGCGGATCGTGTGCGAAAGCATTCTGTTCAAGACGCAGTCACCCGACTGATTTCTGAGCCAGAGCGTCGTCATCAAGCAAAACAGTTGGCAAAGTCGTTCTCTGACTTTGACTGTGGCAAATTATTTTGCCATTTTGTCGACAAAGTCTGCTGAAAAAAGCCTCACAGACTCGGCTGCCGGTTGCGCCGTTTCAATTGAACTTTTGAATCGGGTTGTCGTGACTCTAGCGACCCGGTGGCGCCTGAAACATCCGCTTGACTTCGCGAATGATCATTTTGTGCGGTGCAATGCCGGCAAACAGGCGTTGCTTGTACGTCCCCTTGTTGGTCGTCACAAACGGGGCTCCGGTGTGTAACGCTGACAGCGACTTAGTCACAATTTCCGACGTCGGGCGGCGTTCTTCGCCCAATTCACTGGTGTAAGCCCCCCCAATATGGTCTAACTCAGTCGCAGTGGGTCCAGGTAGTAGGGTTTGCACCAAGATGCCTCTGGACTGCCATTCACCGTGTAGAGCCAGGCTGAAGTTGTGCAGGCAGGATTTGGCGCCAGAATAAACCGCTTTGTAGGGTACGGGTTGCAAGGCCGCCGGAGAGGATAGATTGATCACAGTGCTGTTTGGGAATGAAGACAAGTCATCCAAGTACAGGTGGCAAAGCGAAACGGGTGTTGCCGTGATAAGTTGCAGCATCCGCTCGTAGGTCTGGACGGAAGTCTTTTCAAAACTACCCCATGGGCCAAATGCCGCGTTGTTTATCAGCACCCTGATACGTATAGATGCCTGTGTAGTTGCCGCCTTGACAAGCGAAGCGCTACCGTGATCACTAAGGTCAATGCGCAATACCAGGGTTTTAATGCCAAACTGTCGTGTCAGTGATGCTGACAAATCATCTAGCAACGGCTTGCGTCGAGCGACCATAACCAAGTTGACGCCGGCACTCGCCAATTGGCGGCAAAACTCAGCTCCGATGCCTGACGAAGCACCTGTCACCAGCGCCCAGTCGCCCCGAAAATCTTCAAGCTTCATGTCTGATCGGTCCCGTATGTTGAAGCGCTGGATACGAACTCAGCATGTGGTCTGCAACACGCAGCGCGTTTGCAGCAATGGTGAGCCCTGGATTGGTGCCGCCGCTTGAAGGAAAAAACGAGCTGTCCACCACGTACAAGTTTTCTAGATCATGACAGCGGTTATTGGGGTCCAGAACGCTGGTTTGGGGGTCTTGTCCAAAACGGCAAGTTCCGCAAACGTGAGCAATGCGTTGGTTATTTTCGGCCTGCTTGATCAGTCGCCAGTGAAGTGACTTTAATGTTCTGGCCATCATTTTCCTGAAAAGCGCGACGCGTTTTTTTTCTGAGTCGTGCAAGTTGTATGAAATACGTACCGCTTCTGGTGCATCGTCGAGTGCTGGCAAAACTCGGTTGTGCAAATATGGCAAGTCCTCCATCGTGGTTGCAATGGCAATAGACTGATCGACCATACGCTGCAAAAACGGCTGAAACACTGCGATAGTCAAGCCGAATGCGCCTGCCATCCACGGCACGGGTCCGTCTTTAATATCTTGCTTCAAAGAACCAAAAAGCATTTGACCCGGAGGCAGGCGACCGAAAGACTGCACTGAACCTAACTTGACGCCGTCAACACAATAGAAATCATTGAACGCAAACTCCTTGAACCGGTTGTCAAAACTTCGACCTCGGTCAGACCGACTGGTCTGAATAAGATAGATATCGATGCAATGGCGCATCAGATTTCGGCCGACCATTCCAGAACTGTTGGCAACCCCGTTTGGCCAATCAATTGATACAGAACGCAACAAAAGATTGGGTGTCTGAAGCGCCCCAGCTGCGAGCACAATCTGCTTTCCTCGTAACAGAATGTCTCTGCCATGCCATTTGCAGGCAAGTCTGTTCACGCGCGCCTTGTCAGCATGAATACGTACGACACGACAGTTGTCTAGCATGACCGCTCCAAAATTCTGTATTGCTGGCTGGACGCACACCCGCGAACTGTCGTTTTTGCAATTTTTGTCACACAAGAACCCTTGGCAACATTGGCAATCCGCAACGTAATCACAAGCCAGAGGCAGTTGATAGGGGTGCAACCCCCCCGCGGAGAAATGATCGCAAAGTTTGGCTATCGCTGGTGTCAGGGCGGGCGGCTGAAGCAAGCTGCGCGAACGTTGTGCTCCTGCACTCAACGGATCTTGCGTCCCGTGGACACGGTACAAATTTTCAGCAGCACTGTAATAAGTGCTGAAAGCATCGTAGCCAACAGGCCACGCCGCTTCAAGTGACGACTCTGGATTATTTGGATGACTAATGCCCGGCGCAAAGTCTGATTCGGCAAAGCGTTCGAAGGCCATGCCATACAAAGCGCTTGATCCACCGCTACCGGAGCCTACAAAAGGAACAAAGCGCCGAGTGTGTGTTCCCGACTCATCAACCACGACTTCATTGAATCGCCCGGTGTTTGCCAGTAAATCTGCTGATTCTGTTGTGAGAACAGCCCCTGGCTCCTGCCCAAATTGCTCTGCATAATTGGCTGTCAGTGTTCCAGACCGGGCCAGATTATTGGATCCGCGCTCACAAAACAGCACGCTCTTACCCGCTTTGGCAAGGGCGTACCCCAAAGTGCCACCGCCAACGCCAGTGCCAACAATGATGACATCCCACAGCGTTTGGGTTGGATCTGCTGGCTTGCTAGTGATCGTGTTCAAGGCAATCAATCCCCCAATTGCTGGTGATCAGGCTAAAAACCGTCGTGACCGGTGGCGTCTTATGCAAATGATAGTTGTAAAAAAGTCTGACACTCTTCATCCCAGAAAAAGAAAAAGGGCCCAAAGGGCCCTTTTTCAGCTGATCACAGTCCTAGAAATCTTAGCACTTGGGATTGTCTCAAGCTTTTTTAGCGCGGCGACGACCCAACAAACCAGCGAAGCCAAGTGCCAAACCGAACAATGCCAAGCTGTCTGGTTCCGGCACGGAGAATGACGAATTGCCATCAGCCTGGAACTGGAAGTTGTATGCTTGTTGAGAAGTGAAATTAGCACCGTTAACCAAGCCAATGTTGCTTGCCAAATTGCCGTTAAGGATACCATCAGAGCTAAAAGCCGCAGATGGGTTTACCTGAGCGAAAGGCGTCACCTGACTGGTGTTGGAGAACGCGAATACCATTGAGGCAAGATTCAGGTCAGGAAAATAATTTGCATCTGCGAAGTTGATTCGCGCCGTGAGATCTGTCGATCCGGAACCGATCAAACTTTGAATTCCAACGTAGTCGTTGGCTCCAAAGTTGTCAAGATTACCAACATCACCTAACGTGGAGTAGTTGCTGCTGTTAATTGACGTGATGTAGCCGCTCATAATCATGGTGCCAGCAGTAAACCCCTTTCCTGTCAGGTTGTTGCCGGCGGTCAAACCATTTGCATACATATAAAAGAAATTTGTCGATGAAAGCGCTGCCACGTCATCCATTGTGAACTGCACGCTGCCTGGACCAGTCGCTGCGACCTTCTCTTTAACACCGGCTACGACGCTGAAATGCTGACTGTTAATCCCAGCTGCAACAACATTGGTGCCATTCAAACTTGCCGCTGAAAAATTGGCTTGGTACAGCAACTGTGTCTGATATCCAACACCAAGTGTGCCGCCGAATGGCGCACCACCCACCGCCAACGCATTACCAGGGGCCCAGTCCAGCACGTCGATAGAGTAGGCACCCCCAGCAGCGGCACCATTCACGTCAAATGTGATGGGAGTGGCGCCTGCAAATGCCAGGGCTGGCAATGCCAGTGCCGCAGCGATGACCGATTTGGTAAGGGACTTTTTCATGG
Source organism: Rhodoferax antarcticus ANT.BR (assembly GCF_001938565.1). Lineage (GTDB taxonomy): Bacteria > Pseudomonadota > Gammaproteobacteria > Burkholderiales > Burkholderiaceae_C > Rhodoferax > Rhodoferax antarcticus. The sequence goes on along the minus strand of NZ_MSYM01000008.1, from coordinate 10,952 downwards.
GGTTCTCCTGGTTGGGAATTTTTCTTTAAATAGAGATAAAGAAAAAATGTGAATTAAGGACTACATTCAAACTAAAGCAATAGCCGTGCCATGAATTAAATCTCTTTTAAAATCATAGATTTAAAGAAATCACAGCTGCTTTTTGGCTGGCGGCTGTAAGTTTTTCCGACAGGTTTGGATGTGCCCTAGCGCAGCAATCAGAATGCTGGCGGCTAAACGTGACGCAATGCATCCACAACGTTTAGCCGTGAAGCTCGGTACGCTGGCCACCAGGCGGACAAAATGGCAACGCAGAGCAGGCCAAAGGTGGTGCCAAGTATTTTCCCGGTTTGACCCCAAACGATAAGCGTCAATGGAAGAGGTTCAACCCCGCCAGGAGGCAGCCAGGTCAAGTTCATCGAATTGACCAACGCTGCCAGCGACAGCGCTAACACAGCACCAAGCAATGCGCCCGCAAAACCCAACAAAGCTCCCTCAGTGACAAACAAATTCTGAATGCCCAAGCGTCGTAATCCGATTGCGCGCAAAGTTCCAATTTCAGTCGTCCTCTCTACAACCGCTGCATTCATCGTGTTACTCACAGTGAACAACACAATGGCACCGATCAGCGTGAAAATAAAACCAAAAATGGTGTCAAACAAATTCATGGACTGTAGGTAGAACGGGTAAAGCGTCCGAAAGTCCAGCACGGCCAAAGGCTGATTGACAGAAAAGCTCGCTAATATGGGTGCCAAGCGCTCTATTGCCACTGGGATTTCATCGGTGTGGCGAAGCTGCAAAATGATCGAAGTCACCTCGGGCGGAGAATTACCGTAAACAAGTTTTTGTGTCTGTGCAAGATGCATCATCATGTAGACCTCGTCGAGTTCTTTGAACCCTTGGTCTTCCGCGCGGATGACTTCGAGTGACGCCACATTGGGTGCTCCCCGAGCAGTTCCTACCAGCAGGTCAATTTTTCGCGGGTTGACGACTTGGGCATTGGCCACCGTCGGCGTATCTAGCAGGACCAGTTGCGCGACATCATCCGGTAACGCGGCGCCCTCTGTGGTTTGTTCTTTCTCTGGCTTGGGACAACGGGCAATTTTCAACGCATCACATAGCTGGAGTACCCGGGCCAGACCAGTCCCAATGATGACTGCGTCGGCCGCAGAGCCTTCAAGTGCAGATACTGGATAGCCTGATCGCATGTTGAAGTCATTCCAGAGTCGCATGCGATTGACGTCCTTCGCTATGAAGCCGTTGCCAATCACGGTGCGTGAAACCCCTGCAGTTGAATTGCCTGCGATGCCACCAAATTGAAGTGTAGGTGTTGCCACGAGTACCATGGTCTTCAATACGGCATCATTCTCGATAGCTGCCAACAACTTGGTGTAGTCTGCGATGCCGTAAGCCGCAGGATTGCCGCTTCCATAGAGATAAAAATCTCGGTGCTGAATTTGCAGGTGGCCGCCTGTTTGTACATAGGCTGTTTGCATGGAATAGTTGATATTGGTGCTGTAGCCACCAAACAAAAGTATCGACGTGGAGCCGATGGCTATCGCCAGCAGGGTCGATATAGACCGACGCCGGTTTCGCAACAGATTGCGAACAGCCAGAGCAAGCGTCATCATGCTGCTGTCACCACGCCTTTGCGGCGAGTGTTCTGTGTCAGGTTAACTTTTAGAAAAATGGTGCCGTCGGCCGCTTTGTCGGCCAGCCCTACGGCTTCTAGCAGCTTGGGTACCCGGTCGGCGCGGTTTTTTTCTATCGCACCGGTCAGCAACAGCGGGTATTGGATTTTTTCGTGGGCGCGGAGCACTGGCATGCAGCCTGCCAACATCACCTCGCCCGCATCTGGCCTGTCAATGCAGCCAAACAGGTTCAACAGGGTGGTTTTGCCGTTGCCTGAGGGCCCAAGCAGCACGGCGAAGCAGGCAGGACGCACCAGAATATCCACGCCTTGGATCACGGGCACGCTCACCGATAACATGAGGTAGGTTGTTTCAACCCGCATCAGGATGGCCACGGGGCCTTGGTGAGGCGTGTTGTCTGGCGCTTTGTCGCTCATGTCGTGCCTTACGTCTTGTGGCTACAGTGAAGCCGGGCTGTTGAAGAAGATACAACACTGGGGTCTGGCGTCAACTATTACTTTAACCAGTGCCAGCTCGGCAAGGATTTGGTCACCGCTTCGGTTGGGAAAAAGGGGCCAACAAGTGCCCTGATTCCAGAGGGAGGTCGACCCAATGGCCAGCGAGCGGCGCCGGTTGCGCAGCAGGTTACGAATGGCCAGCGACAGGGTCATCATGCGACGCCGTCTTTAGAAGTAATAGTTGCCCAACACCTGCACGATGCGACTGTCAGGCAGGATGCCGTACTCGCTGTCGGACTTGCCGCTGAATTGCTGCCACTGCAGCGCCAGATCGTATTTTGGCCAATGCTGGCGCAGTTCAAGCCACGACTGCCTAGAGTGGTCTTCGGTATTGAAGCGAACAAAAGCTGTCAGGTCCAGGTCTTTGATGAACAGGTCTTTTTGCGTGACATACAGCATCAAAGCCTGGCGCGAGACCAGTTCCTGGCGTGCTCGGGCGTCTATCAGGTAGGCCACTTTGGCCGACATAGGCGCGGTAGACAGTGCTACCCAGTCTTGTTGGCTGGCACCAAACCCGTTGTACTGGTACTCGGCTGTGACCGATAGCTTACCCAAGGTGGTGTAGGTCACGCCCCCGGCAAAGCGGTTGCGCCGGGTGGCAGCACTTGGCAAGCCCAGCGCCCGGCTGGTTGCGTCAAGCTCGCTGGCGTTGGACCATTCAACGTGCGCCACCGCCGCGTCTGACAGCAGCGCAGTCATGTTGGCCCCTACTGCGGCGGACTCCCCTTGCTCTTTATACAAGAGCCACTGGCTGCTGAGTTTTTGGGAAAACTGAGTGCTTAGTGCCACCAGACCCCGATTGCGGTTGTTGGTGGCGCCCAGGTCAAGATCCCAGCCGCTAGGGCTGGCCCGGTCTTCCAGCTTAGGCGAATAGGCAACCGACAGCGAGCCGCCTTGCCACAGGCGCTGGGCGCGCAGCATCGCACTGCCCAAGCGGTTTTCGCGCATGGCAAACGGGTTGCTGGAAGTCAGCGTGCGCAGACTGCCGTCGCGGAAAAAGTCGGTTGGGTTGTAGCCATAGCCGGGGCCGTAGCGCAGGTTGATGCGGCCGAGCTCGTAGATGGTGTTGCCGCCGCCAGGCTGCCAGCTCAAATACGCTTCGCGCAGGCTGTTGACGGTGGCGTCCGACCCCGCCTCAGCCGGGTCCATGTAATCCAGCCGGTCAGAGAACACCGCGCGCACATCGGGCGTTAACTTGCCAGCGTAAGACAGATCGAGCGAGGCACGGCCCAAGGCGCGGCTGGCGGGTGCATAGCGTTGTTCCGCGTTACCCCAGGCGCCTTCAAAAAACACTTTGGTATTGCTGGCGGCAGCGGGCGTGCTGACTTCGGGGGCGCTTTCCAGGTCAAGGGCGTCCAGCTCGGCATCTGCGGCCAGCGCGGGCAGGGCGTGGGCCAGGGCGGCTGTCAGCAAGGACAGATAAAACGAGCGTGGGCGCAAACGCATGAGATCACTCCGGTTGGAAACGAGGCAAGAAATCGCGCTGCATCCAGGTGTCAGGAATCGACCGCGCAGCGTAGTCAGAAAAACGCATGATGGTGACCGATTTGGGATCCAGCCCGTCGATGATCACCGTCTCGGTGGGCCGCTCTGCACCCAGTTGGGGCTGGTAGCGGCGGTAATAGGCGGTTTTGAGCAGGCGCGAGGAATCCGCAAAAAAGCGCGCCTTAATGGGGCGATTGTTTTCGGCATCAACCCACATCTCGATGCTGGCATACGTCACATCCGGGTTGGCAGCCGTCAGCGCCAGTTTATGCGCCTTGCGCAACTGGCGCTCGCCGTTTTGTACCTCTTCTTCGCCAGAGAGAACGGCGGTGTAGTCTTTGGCCAGGTTGACGGTGGCCACGTCGCCATTGGAGGCCTGGCCCAGCAGGCGTTGCTGCGGCGACAAGCGCACACTGGCTTTGGACAGCGGGTCGTAAAACCACATGTCGTTGCCGTTCTTGAGCATCAGCTTGCCCGCGTCACGCGCAGGCAAGACAAACTGCACCAAGCTGGCAAATTGCCCGTTGGACTGTGTTCTGGAATAACTGGTCAAGGTGCTGGCATCAACCTGTTTGCCCGCCTGAAACTCGGTCAGAGTCACTGTGACGCTGAAAGCGCCGCCCGGGTTGCGTATGGCGTCGCTGGCGCCCAGGATGCTGTTGGCAGTGGGCGCCGCAGACGCCGCGCTGGCCGCGAAGAAAAACAGCGGTAGCAAAAGGGATGTCAGGGTCTTCATGGTGTGCTCCGAAGCGGCTTGCGCTTGATGTTCTGGACAAGACCATCCTTGAGAAAAATGGTGTCGTCGGCCGCCTTGATCACTTCGCGGTCGTGCGACGAGAAGATGAACGAAATCTCGAAGCGGTTCACCATGTGGCGCATCAGCGCCAAGATGCTGGCGCCGGTGACGCTGTCCAGATTGGCGGTGGGCTCGTCGGCAATCACCAGTTTGGGCTTGCGCGCCAGGGCGCGTGCAATGGCCACGCGCTGGCGCTGCCCGCCAGAGAGCTGCCCCGGCAGATTCTTGGCGAGGTCGGCTAGGCCTACGGCCTCCAGCAGTCGGGGCACCCGCTCGCCGCGGGCCTTGGCCGATTTGCCCGCCAACAGCAGCGGGTATTCCACGTTTTCGTAAGCGCTCAACACCGGCAGCAGGTTGAAGTTTTGAAAGATGAAACCGATGTTTTTGGCCCGAAAGTCCGACAACTCGTCGTCAGAGAGCGCGGCTACCTTGCAGTCGGCCACGATGACTTCGCCTTTGTCAGGCTTGTCAATGCAGCCAAACATGTTGAGCAGGGTGGTCTTGCCGCTGCCAGACGGCCCTAGCAGCACGGTGAAACAGGCGGGGCGCACCAGAATGTCCACCCCTTTGATGACCGGCACGCTGACCGAATCCATGGTGTAGGTTTTCTCAACCCCGGTCAGTAGCGCTACCGGCCCCCGGACCGCGGGTTGCTCGGTATTGGGTTCGGTCATGTCTGGTTTTCGCTCAGGCGCCAGCGGCGTTTATGGATGTCGCTCATGCGGCAAATACTACCGCATCCCTGTGGTCCGGTCAGACTAATCGAGGCACATGCCCATAAGAGCCGTTTCGCCAGGACTTGGGGATGGGTATGGCGGATGGCGCTGGTTCTAGCGGCTGCTCGCAAAGCTGAACACGGCGCCTTCGAGCAGATCCGTATCGCGCGGGCGTATGGGGAACCCACCTTGGTAGGTTTGTTGCGTCCAGATCAAATTGGCAGATCTCGTCTCCCATAGCCGAAAAAGACCGGTTTTACTGCAAAAATACCAGTATTGTTAGGCTCTAGCCCTTGTTTTATATGGATTAACAGCTATTATTTTGAGAGTGACTTGTTCGTCAAAATTCGGGCTTACACGTGTCTTCTACAAACGAGCATTTTGATGTGGACAAGCCAATGATCCACGGTGGCAGACAAGTAGTCCTATAGGCTTTTACTTAGTCGCGTGCCCCATCAAACATGCCGCAGCGCATCCACAATTTTCAAGTTAGACGCGCGGTAAGCGGGCCACCAGGCTGAAAGGGTAGCGATAAGGATCAGGCCCAGTGTGGTGCCGATGATCATGCGTGTCTCGTAAACCGGGGTCAGGTCTTGCATTAGCGCATCTAGCTGCTTGATTATTTGCTGCGGTTTGTTGCCAAAATGGCCTGTAGCCCTTATGCATAAAGCGCAAGAAGCTATTTTTTTGATATCTTGGTAATCACAAGACTAGGCCCGAACCAGATGATGTTTGCGTTTAACTGGTCACATCGGCCTCGGCCTGTGGCCACAGCGCGGAGAAGTAAAACCGCAATGCATGCAGCGGCAAGCCAAATCTGACCTTGCCTTGCGCGGTGTCGCTACGCAACAACCGCGGCTGACCAGCGCACTGCGTATCGTGACTGCGGTTCAGTTCCCAAGAACGGTCATGTGCTTGAACTCATTCCTCACGATCTCAGCACCACTCAGAAGCTAAGAATGCAGCGGGCGAAGCTCGTTCTTTGAATCGAACCCGCCAAGGCCGGACACTGCTTGCTGCGACACAAGCGAGTACGCGCCGGTGATCAAACGAAACGCGTACCCGACTAGGTTCGACGCCCTTTCTCACAGTCAGCCCCGCACGTAAAGTATCCCTTCGCTCAGGTTGTGTTAGCAGCCCTCCGTCTTCACGACGCAGGCTGGCCACGATGGGTGTGTGCGCCTTCTCGCCCCGTTTTATCACCACGGCGGTTTCGCCATTTGCAAGCTCCACAAAAGTACCAGGCGGATACAGTCCAACGACTTTCAATAGCGTCGCGCCAATGCCGTCAGGATGCCCACTCGCACCAAGACACGCATCACGGGCAGCCATTGCGGGTGTAACCGACTCACGGGATACTCGCCGACTGAGTTTGGCCGTGTAGATGTCCACCCGGCGCAGCAGTTCGGCCAGACGTGGCCCAGTTTTCGCGTCACCGCCATCCTCCGGGTCCAAGACCAGATGATGGTTTAGCCCAACATAGAGCCGCGAGTCTGCCGTCGAAACTGCAACCTGGGGTGCAGTTTCAGGATCTGACGGTTCTTTGGCTTCTTGCTCGATCATGGTTAGTAAGGGGTCTGGATTTCGGCATGCAGTCGCTAAAAAATAGTGCAGTTGCCGGGCGGTTTTCCGAAGTCAGTTGCTGGTTGGAATTGGTTTGCGGTAGGGAATATGCCGTCTGACATACGCTGTCTCAGCGGTATGCAATTTTTGGGGGGCCGGGCAAATTTAGCCTATTGGATACCAAACTGGAGTACATCGCAGACGGCTGCACCTCCCAATGCCTGACTGGCCCGCACCAAGCGAACCGCGCCGTCGTGGCCGTGGCTGGCGTAACCGGCGCAGGCGTTAATAAAATTCACGCCTCTCATGCCGGGGCAGCTATCACCCATGAAGGCAGTAGGTGCCCGGTAGAAGCCGCGTACTGTGTTCGGTAACCACAGCCTGTTGGTTCTGGTTTTTTTCTTAGCGATAAACCGACAAAATAGCCGTATTGCTAGTAAAAAAACGACGTTTCCTGCTGTTTTTCTAAACTTCTTAGTTCGCTTCCGACACAATGAACGAATCGGTTAAAGATGCGGCAAGGCCAAATCCAAGTTGATAAACGACAAAACACAATTTGTTAGCCAAACACCGGCGACACAACCAGCATTTTTAGCGAGAAACCGACATCTATGCATTTAGCCCAACGACTCAGTCCGCCCAAGGAACTCATCTTTAGTGCCTTGGTATCTGATGCAGAAGCCCGAAAGCTGCAACGTCAGGCAGCCGCAGGCTTGCTCTGCCGGGTGTACGTCGGTGTCTATGCAGCAAAACAATCGGAAGAGGAACTCGCAGCATTGGTCCGTCGAAGCTGGCAAAGGATTGTTGGGGTGGTGGTACCCGGCGGCGTTGTGTCGCACATCAGCGCAATGCGCGGAGGCGTTCTGCCTTGCGCTGAAGTGGTGCTGTCGCACCCTACCTCCTTTAATAAGAAGATCGCGCTGCCGGGCTTGACGGTGCGCTTGGTCAGAGGCCCAGGCCCTTTACCAGGTGACTTGAGCATGGGTACCACCGGCCTCCACTACGCGGGCCGTGCCCGTATGCTGCTTGAAAACATTGGGCGCAAAGGGGGCTTACGGGCTCCCCCCGAAGAGGTTGAGCACATGCTGGTGTCCGTGTTGAACGCGTCAGGTGAAAAAGCGTTCAACGAAATCCGTGACCAAGCCGCGGGCCTGGCACCTGCGATGGGAGCGGAAAAGTCTCTCAAGGAATTGCGTTTGATCATCGGTGCCCTTCTTGGGACTTACGCCAAGGGCGGCTTGGTGACCAAGGTGGGCATGGCAGTCGCGCGCGGTACCCCGGTTGACCAGGAGCGCATGGCTCGCTTTGAAGTCCTGGCGGCGCACTTGCGCATTACGCCGTTGCCGCACATCGAGCAAGCTCTGCAAGGCGTGGCTAGGCAAAACGCCGCTTTTCTTGAGGCCTACTTCTCGAACTACGTGGAGGGCACGAAGTTTGATATTCAGCAGGCTCGGGACATTGTCATGAACAACAAGCTTGTACCGAATCGACCAAAGGACTCGCACGACGTCCTTGGGGTCTTTCGTTTGGCCATTACCAGGCCGTATCGGGGCGGTCCTCCTCTGGTGGGTCAAGAGTTTCTCGAAGGACTAGAAACCTGGCATGCCGAGATGTTGAAAATGCGGCCAGAAGCCAACCCTGGGAAGCCCAAGCTAGAGGTTAACTACGCTGGCACAACGCAGTTTGTGAACCCAGCCATGGTCCGAGGTACGCTTGCAGAAGGGTCCTCTCTCGCGCGGTCTGTTCCGGAAGGGCTGGCAAGGGCCATCTATTTCGCTTTCATCATTTCAGAGGTCCATCCCTTTGATGATGGAAACGGTCGACTGTCTCGCCTGGTCATGAATGCGGAACTCACCCGCGCCGGTGCCTCACGCATCATCATTCCGACGCTGTATCACCCGCAGTACGTCGACTGCGCGCGCGCTCTGACGCGAAAGAATGAGCCATCGGGATTCGTGCAAAGCCTAGCGAAGATGGCCAGATGGTCAAGCCAGTTCGACTATGCGGATATAGACCTTCTGATTGACAGCGTGCGTAAGACCCATGCGCTTGAGGAGTCTCCGGTCGAATACCGTTTACTTAACTTGGACGGCAGCAACGAAACCTAGCCTTCGCGCAGTCACGCTTGAAATTTGCAAAGGGGCTGGGCCCCATCACACATGCCGCAGCGCATCCACAATCTTCAAGTTAGAGGCGCGGTAAGCGGGCCACCAGGCTGAAAGGGTGGCGATCAAGATCAGGCCCAGTGTGGTGCCAATGATCATGCGGGACTCGCTCCAGACACGAATGGTCAGGGGCACCAGTTCCACCGTGCCCGGTGGCAGCCACGCAATGTCTAGGCGGTTAATCATCAACGACAAACTCAGTGCCAGCACGACCCCCAGCACCGCGCCCACCACGCCCAGAATGGCACCTTCGGTGACAAACAGCCGACGAATGCCAGACCGACGCAGGCCAGTGGCGCGCAAGGTGCCAATCTCTACCGTGCGCTCAATCACCGCGGTGTTCATGGTGTTGCTCACGGTAAACAGCACAATGCCGCCAATCAGCAGAAAAACAAAACCGAAGATAGTGTTGAACATCTGTTCGGTTTGCACAAAAAACGGGTTCAACTCACGAAAGTCTTTGATGGACAGTGGTTGGTCTTTGGCATAGCGCGCCAGTATGGGCTCAAGGCGCTCGCGGGCCTGTGGGATCTGGCTGGTGTGTTGCAACTGCAGGATGACGGAGGTCACCTTGGGTTCGGCCTGGCCGTAGATCAGCTTCTGAATGTGGTCTAGCCGGGTCATGATGGTGACCTCGTCGAGCTCTTTAAAACCCTGGTCTTCGGCCTGGACAACTTTGAGCGAGGTTACGTTGGGCGCGCCGCGTGAGTTGGCCACCAGCACGTCGATGACCGGCAGGGGACCTTTCGCGGCGGCGGGTGCGGCTTCCAGCGCGCTGAGTTCGGCAATGTCATCGGGGATGGATGCGGCATCGGCCACCGCTGCCGCAGACACATGAAGTGGTGGGCAGTCAGCAATCCACAGCTGCGTGCACAGTTGCAACACCCGCGCCACGCCGAAGCCGATGTTGACCGAGTCGGGCGAGGCACCTTCCAGCGCCGACACTGGCGCAGTGGAGCGCAGGCCAAAGTCGTTCCAGCGGCGCATGAGGTTGATATCGGCGGGCACAAAGGCGGTGCCGAGAATGGTGCGCGATACGTTGGCGGCGTTGTTACTGGCAATGCCGCCAAACTGCAGCGTGGGGGTGGCCACCACCAGCATGGTCTTCAGCACTTCATCGTTGCGGATGTCTTGCAGAATCTTTTGGTAATGGCTGATGCTGTAAGCCATGGGGTTGCCGCTGCCATAGACATAAAAATCGCTGTGCTGGACTTGCAGGTGGCCGCCGCGCATGACGCTGCGGGTATGCATCTCCAGGTTGATATTGCCGCTGAAGCCGCCAAACAGCAGGATGGAGGTGGAGCCAATGGCCATGGCGAGCAAGGTGGCCAGCGAGCGGCGCCGGTTGCGCAGCAGGTTACGAATGGCCAGCGACAGGGTCATCATGCGACGCCGTCTTTAGAAGTAATAGTTGCCCAACACCTGCACGATGCGGCTGTCAGGCAGGATGCCGTACTCGCTGTCGGACTTGCCGCTGAATTGCTGCCACTGCAGCGCCAGATCGTATTTTGGCCAATGCTGGCGCAGTTCAAGCCACGACTGCCTGGAGTGGTCTTCGGTATTGAAGCGAACAAAAGCTGTCAGGTCCAGGTCTTTGATGAACAGGTCTTTTTGCGTGACATACAGCATCAAAGCCTGGCGCGAGACCAGTTCCTGGCGTGCTCGGGCGTCTATCAGGTAGGCCACTTTGGCCGACATAGGCGCGGTAGACAGTGCTACCCAGTCTTGTTGGCTGGCACCAAACCCGTTGTACTGGTACTCGGCTGTGACCGATAGCTTACCCAAGGTGGTGTAGGTCACGCCCCCGGCAAAGCGGTTGCGCCGGGTGGCAGCACTTGGCAAGCCCAGCGCCCGGCTGGTTGCGTCAAGCTCGCTGGCGTTGGACCATTCAACGTGCGCCACCGCCGCGTCTGACAGCAGCGCAGTCATGTTGGCCCCTACTGCGGCGGACTCCCCTTGCTCTTTATACAAGAGCCACTGGCTGCTGAGTTTTTGGGAAAACTGAGTGCTTAGTGCCACCAGACCCCGATTGCGGTTGTTGGTGGCGCCCAGGTCAAGATCCCAGCCGCTAGGGCTGGCCCGGTCTTCCAGCTTAGGCG
>NZ_MSYM01000007.1 GCF_001938565.1 Rhodoferax antarcticus ANT.BR | reverse complement strand
TCGCGCTGCATCCAGGTGTCAGGAATCGACCGCGCAGCGTAGTCAGAAAAACGCATGATGGTGACCGATTTGGGATCCAGCCCGTCGATGATCACCGTCTCGGTGGGCCGCTCTGCACCCAGTTGGGGCTGGTAGCGGCGGTAATAGGCGGTTTTGAGCAGGCGCGAGGAATCCGCAAAAAAGCGCGCCTTAATGGGGCGATTGTTTTCGGCATCAACCCACATCTCGATGCTGGCATACGTCACATCCGGGTTGGCAGCCGTCAGCGCCAGTTTATGCGCCTTGCGCAACTGGCGCTCGCCGTTTTGTACCTCTTCTTCGCCAGAGAGAACGGCGGTGTAGTCTTTGGCCAGGTTGACGGTGGCCACGTCGCCATTGGAGGCCTGGCCCAGCAGGCGTTGCTGCGGCGACAAGCGCACACTGGCTTTGGACAGCGGGTCGTAAAACCACATGTCGTTGCCGTTCTTGAGCATCAGCTTGCCCGCGTCACGCGCAGGCAAGACAAACTGCACCAAGCTGGCAAATTGCCCGTTGGACTGTGTTCTGGAATAACTGGTCAAGGTGCTGGCATCAACCTGTTTGCCCGCCTGAAACTCGGTCAGAGTCACTGTGACGCTGAAAGCGCCGCCCGGGTTGCGTATGGCGTCGCTGGCGCCCAGGATGCTGTTGGCAGTGGGCGCCGCAGACGCCGCGCTGGCCGCGAAGAAAAACAGCGGTAGCAAAAGGGATGTCAGGGTCTTCATGGTGTGCTCCGAAGCGGCTTGCGCTTGATGTTCTGGACAAGACCATCCTTGAGAAAAATGGTGTCGTCGGCCGCCTTGATCACTTCGCGGTCGTGCGACGAGAAGATGAACGAAATCTCGAAGCGGTTCACCATGTGGCGCATCAGCGCCAAGATGCTGGCGCCGGTGACGCTGTCCAGATTGGCGGTGGGCTCGTCGGCAATCACCAGTTTGGGCTTGCGCGCCAGGGCGCGTGCAATGGCCACGCGCTGGCGCTGCCCGCCAGAGAGCTGCCCCGGCAGATTCTTGGCGAGGTCGGCTAGGCCTACGGCCTCCAGCAGTCGGGGCACCCGCTCGCCGCGGGCCTTGGCCGATTTGCCCGCCAACAGCAGCGGGTATTCCACGTTTTCGTAAGCGCTCAACACCGGCAGCAGGTTGAAGTTTTGAAAGATGAAACCGATGTTTTTGGCCCGAAAGTCCGACAACTCGTCGTCAGAGAGCGCGGCTACCTTGCAGTCGGCCACGATGACTTCGCCTTTGTCAGGCTTGTCAATGCAGCCAAACATGTTGAGCAGGGTGGTCTTGCCGCTGCCAGACGGCCCTAGCAGCACGGTGAAACAGGCGGGGCGCACCAGAATGTCCACCCCTTTGATGACCGGCACGCTGACCGAATCCATGGTGTAGGTTTTCTCAACCCCGGTCAGTAGCGCTACCGGCCCCCGGACCGCGGGTTGCTCGGTATTGGGTTCGGTCATGTCTGGCTATTGTGGTGGGAACCACAGCGGTGAGAATCGGAGTGGCTCATGGCGTAAATTATTACCGCGTAGCGCAAGCTTAACCACACTAATTGCCATGCTGTGAGGCTGTAACTATTTACTTAAGCACTTTGAAAAGTCTAATCTCGGCAACCATTGCCCGAGCAACCAGGTTTGCGTTCAATTGCGCGAGCTGGTGCCAGCTGTGAACTTGCAGTTCAGAGGCTCACAAAACCACAAAGTGGTCTGGTTTGGCCCCGTGAACGGCGCTCAACGGGATGCGCTGGTCGAAGCTGACCAGGCAGCCTTGATGCTTGACTGCCAGGCCCAGCAAATACACATCGGTTAGCTGTTTGGGGCTGTGGATGCGTGCATGAACAAATGCGCTTGCATCGAGAAGGCTGAGGTCATCGCTCCACAGCGCATGCCAGGCCGTGGCTGTCGAATTTTGCAGCATCTGAACCAGCACTGACAAGGGCTGAGGGTTGCTGTAAGCGCTTTGGCTCATGATGCGCAAACAGCCGTTTTGCGTCAGCGGGCTGCTGGCCCAGCCCTGCGCACTGTGCGCGTCAAGCCAGTCGGCCGCCCGCGTGTGGTGCACATGGTCCTGGTCGTGCAGGGCAATCAGCACGTTGATATCGAGCAGCGCGCGCATCAGATGCCCTCAGCATCACGCAGTCGGTCAATTTGTTCGTTGCTGACCACGCCGCCGCGCTTGGGCAAAGGACGAATGCCATAGGTGGCCAAGCCTTCGGCGGCCTGCAGTGGCGCATTCGGGTTAACGGGATTTGACCCGGCAGGGGCGGCAAATGCGCGCCTGGCCAGTTCGCTGATCACCTGGCCGAGCGATTTTTTCTCACGCTGCGCCAATTCTTTGGCGGCAAACAAGATGTCGTCGGCAATGTCCAGGGTTGTGCGCATGATCGGTCCTTTAGGGTGATGTTTGATGCTAGCACATCAAACATCACCAAGCAATTAACCCACACCAGACGCGCCAGCCCATCGGAACTGGCCTGGGCTGGCACCTGCGTGCAACGGCTCGGCGGCAGTGTTGCTGGACAGTCGGGCTGTGTCCGCCCTACCGGCTGCTCGGAAAGCTAAATACCGCACCTTCTCGCACACCGGCGCTGGGCCAGCGCTGGGTGATGGTTTTGCGCTTGGTGTAGAAGCGCATCGCATCCGGGCCGTAGGCATGCAGGTCGCCAAACAGGCTGCGTTTCCAGCCGCCAAACGAGTGGTAGGCCACTGGCACGGGCAGCGGCACGTTCACGCCGACCATGCCGACCTGAATGTGGTCGGTGAAGTATCTGGCGGCTTCCCCGTCGCGGGTGAAGATGCAGGTGCCGTTGCCGTATTCGTGGGCGTCGATCATGTCCATCGCCTCTTGCAGCGTTTTGACGCGCACCACGCCCAGCACCGGGCCAAAAATCTCTTCCTGGTAGGTGACCATGCCGGGTTTGACGTTGTCAAACAGGCACGGGCCGAGGTAGTAGCCGTCTTCATGTTCGGGCACTTTCAGCCTGCGGCCGTCCACCACCAGCGTGGCGCCTTCTTTCACGCCTTGGTCAACATAGGCTTTGACCTTCTCAAAGTGCGGCTTGGTTACCAGTGGGCCCATGTCCACGCCCGGCGCGGTTCCGGGGCCGACTTTCATCTTGGCAATCTCGACTTTCAGGCCGGCAATCACCGCGTCTGCTGTGGCGTCGCCCACCGCCACCACCAGCGGAATGGCCATGCAGCGTTCGCCGCAGGAACCGTAGGCCGCACCCATCAGCGCGTTGACCGCATTGGCGATGTCGGCATCGGGCATCACCACCGCGTGGTTTTTGGCGCCGCCCAGGGCTTGCACCCGCTTGCCGTGCTTGCAGCCCTCAGAATAGATGTACTCGGCAATGGGTGTGGAGCCGACAAAGCTCACCGCCTTGACGCGCGGGTCATGCAGCAGGGCATCCACCGCTTCTTTGTCGCCATTGACCACGTTGAGCACACCGGGTGGCAGACCCGCCTGCAGCGCCAGCTCGGCAATGCGCAGGGTGCTGCTGGGGTCGCGCTCCGATGGCTTTAAGATAAAGGTGTTGCCGCAGGCCACCGCCATCGGCCACATCCACAGCGGCACCATGGCCGGGAAGTTGAACGGGGTGATGCCGGCGGTCACGCCCAGCGGCTGAAATTCGGACCATGAGTCGATGGACGGCCCTACGTTTTTGCTGTGCTCACCTTTGAGCAGTTCGGGCGCGTAAGAGGCGTATTCGACGTTTTCAATGCCGCGCTGCAGTTCGCCCAAGGCGTCTGACAGCACTTTGCCGTGCTCGGCGGTGATGAGCGCGCAGAGTTCGTCGGCGTGTTGCTCCAGCAAGACTTTCAGGTTGCTCATGACGCGGGCGCGCTTGAGTGGCGGCGTGTTGCGCCAGGCGGGGAAGGCGGCCTGAGCGCTGGCAATGGCTTGCTCCAGCGTGGCGGCGTCGGCCAGCAGCAGGGTTTTCTCAATCTGGCCGGTAGCGGGGTTATAGATTGGCTGGCTGCGGGTGCCGCTGTGAACGGTTTTGCCGTCGATCAAATGGCCAATGGTGGGAAGCTGGGACATGGTTTTATACGTAAAAAACGCCGCTAGCCCCTGTATAACAAGCGCAAGCAGCTATTAAAAAAAGAGTAATCGGGGTGCTCAGGCGGTCGCGTTCAGGCAGTCGCCCAACGCGTTGACCAGGCTGTCAATTTGTTCGGGGGTGCTGATGAAGGGTGGGGCGAGCTGGATGGTGTCGCCGCCGTAGCGCACATAAAAACCTTTTTCAAGCATCGCCATCGCCACCTCATAAGGGCGTTTGGCGGGCTCACCGGGCAAGGCGTCGATGCTGAAGCCTGCGGCCAGACCCAGGTTGCGGATGTCGGTCACATGTTTGGCGCCTTTGAGGCTGTGCACCGCGTTCTCAAAATAGGGCGCCAGCGCCTTGACGCGGTCAATCATGTTCTCGCGCACCAGAATGTCCAGCGTGGCCAAGCCCACCGCGCACGGCACCGGGTGGGCCGAGTAGGTGTAGCCGTGGGCAAACTCCAGCATGTACTCCGGGCCGCCTTGCGCCATGAAGGTGTCGTAAATGTCTGTCGTGGTCATCACCACGCCCAGCGGCTGGGCGCCGTTGGTGATCTGCTTGGCGGCGTTCAGGATGTCAGGCGTCACGCCAAAATACTCGGCGCCGGTGTAGCTGCCCAGGCGGCCAAAGCCGGTGATCACTTCGTCAAAAATCAGCAAGATGTTGTGGGCGGTGCAGATCTCGCGCAGGCGCTGCAGGTAGCCTTTTGGCGGTACCACCACACCGGCTGAGCCCGACATGGGTTCGACAATGACGGCGGCGATGTTGCTCGCATCATGCAGGTTGATCAGGCGCAGCAGGTCGTCGGCCAGGGCCACGCCAGTGTCAGGGCAGCCACGGTAAAACGAGCCGGCAGGCGGCTGGGTGTGCGGCAGGTGGTCGGCCTGGATGCCCTGGCCGAAGGTTTTGCGGTTGCCCACAATGCCGCCGACCGAAATGCCACCAAAGTTCACGCCGTGGTAGCCTTTTTCGCGGCCAATCAACAGCGTTTTGCTGGCCTGGCCCTTGGCACGCCAATAGGCCCGCGCCATCTTCAGCGAGGTGTCGGCCGACTCGGAGCCCGAGCCGGTGTAAAAGGTGTAGTCCAGCCCAGCAGGAGTGAGTTCTTTGAGTTTATTGGCCAGCGCAAACGACAGCGGGTGGCCGTACTGGAAGGCGGGGGAATAGTCCAGCGTGGCCAGTTGGTGGCGGGCCGCCTCGGTGATCTCGGCCCGGCCATGGCCTAGGCCGCAGCACCAGAGGCCCGACAAGCCGTCGAAAATCTTGCGGCCGTCGCTATCGGTGTAGTAGCAGCCTTCGGCGCTGACCATCATGCGCGGGTTGGCCTTGAAATTGCGGTTTGCCGTGTAAGGCATCCAGTGCGGCTCCAGCCAGGCAGCGTCAAGGCGGGGCTGGGCGAGAATTTTGGCATCGGTCAGGTTCATGGGTAGGCCCTCGGTGGAAAACAAGATTGACGATTGTCAAGGTCTGATCACTCTTATGATTGCTTAACTATCACTATTTGGTTGCTGCTCAATGCAAGTAAACACCCGTGCTGCGCTGGGTCAGTTGAGTGACATGGACATCCGCTTGCTGCGGGTGTTTAAAACCGTGGCCGACTGTGGCGGCATGACAGCCGCCGAGCTAGAGCTCAACATTGGCACCAGCACGGTGAGTCGCCATATCAAGGACCTGGAAACCCGCTTGGGCCTGAGCTTGTGCCGGCGTGGCCGCGCCGGTTTTGCCCTCACGCCCGAGGGCGAGCAGATTTACGCCGAGACGCTGCAGCTGCTGGCCGGGGTGGACGCGTTTCGCAGCCGGGTGGATGAAATCCACCAGCGCATGGGCGGTGAGCTGCACCTGGCGGTGTTTGACAAGACCGCCAGCAATCCGCAAGCGCACATTGGCGAGGCGATTGCGCTGTTTGCTGCGCAGGCGCCAGGCGTGAGCCTGCACCTGCATGTGGCGCCGCTGAACGTGATCGAGCGCGGCGTGCTGGACGGGCAGTTTCAGATGGGCATCATCCCCGGCCACCGCGCCTCGACCGCGCTGGCCTATGACGAGCTGTTTACTGAAAAGATGTTTTTGTACTGCGGCCAGGCACACCCGCTGTTTGTAGCCAGCGCGGCACAGGAGCCCGCCGACTGGCGCGCCTTGGACCCGTACCCGTTTGCCGGGCTGGGTTACCACTCGCCGAATATGGAGCTCACCCAGCAAGTGCGCCTGAGCCGCCAGGCCACCGGTTACGACCAGGAGTCAATTGCCACGTTGATCCTGTCCGGGCGCTTTTTGGGTTTTTTGCCGGACCACTACGCCGCAGACTTTGTGCAGCGCGCTCGCATGCGGGCGCTGCGTTCGCAGGTGTTTGGTTATCAGTGCAGCTTTTTTGGCATTTTGCGGGCCTCGCCGCAGCCCGCGCGGGTGACGCTGGCGCTACAGGCCTGCCTGCGCCAGGCACATGCCATGAATGCACCGACCGGGAGTGCAACAAACTGAGGCCATGATTTAGGCGTGTTTTTGGCCTCTAGCCCTTATTCTATAAGCGGTAGAAGCTACTTATTTAATAGGGTTCACTGCTGCGCTGGGCACGTGACCCGTTTGCCGTGCGGCAGGCTGGACAGCCGGGTGAACATGTCACGGCAGTAGCCGTTGATCTTCAGGCACTTGTTGATTTCATCCACCGGCAGCGGGCCAGACACCACCACGATGTCATTGGCTTTGGCCAGCGCGCCCGAGGCCCGTAGCCGTCGACGGGCATTGGCGGCCCAGGAATGGATGCGCATCGGGCTGCCATGTTCACGCAGCGCGCCAGTGCTGGCATCAAACGCGATGGCAATGGTGTCTGATTTGAGCCGCAACCGATGCTCGCCGGTGATCCGGCTGGCGGGGGTGCTCAGGTCGTACAAATGGTAGTTGCCGTGTTTGAGTTGGTATTGCAGTGTCATGAAGTCTCCGGTTCTGCTCATTATTTTGCAGTATGGCATGGCCTGCTAAAGCGCCAAAAGCGGGTAAAAGGTCTTTTTTTTGTACTCTGTCTAGAGCCGTACGGCTGGCGTGCGTGTTGGCAGCCTGGGGTGTGCGTGTGCGGCCCGAACTCAAGGTGCATGAGCCTGCATGGTGGCCGGCTGGTTGATCTGCTGCCTAGGCCTCGCTTTGTGCTGGCGTTGTGTTGGCACTGTTGGAATCTCAACTCAGCGGTGCTGGACGCACTGACACACGCGCTCAAGAGCGCAATGAATACGGCTCTCCTGCCGCCGCTGCATGAATCTAAACCAGTTGGTAGTAAAACAGTCAGACTGGCCATAAAGTAAAGCCTTGGGCTAGAATAAGGCCATGAATGCTATTACTACCCCCAAAGCCTCTTTCAAGCAACGTATGCTGCAGGTCCGCGAAGACGCCATTGTTCACGCAGTAAACCGCTTGCTGGCTGAAAAAGGTTTCGACGCCATGACGGTGGACGAAGTGGCCGCCCAGGTGGGCATTGCCAAAGCCAGCCTGTACAAACACTTTCCCAGCAAAGAAGACCTGGCCGCCGCTGCCATGGTGCGAGTGATGCGCCGCGCGCAGGATTTCATCAGCGAACTGCCCGCTGATGCCGCCCCGGTGGAGAACCTGCGCGCTGTGGTGCGCTGGGTGTTGCAGGTCAAACTCGCCGGCGATATGCCCACCCTGCCCAGCCAGAATTCGAGCTTGCGCGCCACCCTGATGGGTAATCCGGATTACATGGACGGTTTGATGGAGATCAGCGATCAGCTCGGCGGCTGGATCGAGGCGGCGCAAGCGCGCAACGAGCTCAGCCCGACTTTGCCTGCCATTGCCATCCTGTACACCTTCTATGCGCGCGCCTGCGACTCGGTGGTGGAGTTTTTGCAGATGGGTGGGCTGTTCCCCGACGAGCAAATTATGGAGATGGTGTTGACCACCTGTTTTGAGGGCTTAAACGCCCGCTAGCCCTTACAGATAAAGCGCAAGTAGCTACTTAATAAGTAGCGGTTTAGCGTTTAGCGCTAAGTGGTTTAGCGGACGATCAGAACCGGCACCTTGCAGCCTGCCAGCACCTCGGTAGCCACCGAGCCCATCACCAGGTTCATAAACGCGCCGTGGCCGTGGGATCCCATCACCACCAAGTCAAAGTTGCCTTCTGTGGCCGTTTTGGAGATGAATTCACCAGGTTTGCCAGTTTTCCAGAGGCATTTAGCAGTAATGCCATGGCGCAACAGGTATTTGGTGACTGGTGCCATCACCCGCTGACCTTCGTCTTCGTAATACTTGTGGACCAGTTCCCTGCCCAGTGCAGTGCGTGCTTGTGAGGGCAACGCCATCTGGGCCGTGACGGCGGTGTATTCATTCGTTGCCGAGAACAACTCGTGCGCCGCCATATAAGCCAGCATCTTTTTGGTATAGGTGCTCCCGTCAACGGCTAACAATATCTTCATTTTCCAACTCCTGCAAGTGTGCACAGTAGTTTAACCAGAGGCCCCGGCACGGTCTGGCGGACAGCGTATCCCCCATTTGGGGGATAGGCAAGACGCTGATTTCAGCGTAAATTGCGCCAACTTTGTCGACTGATCAACAATAATCAAGGCGTAATGCTGGTGAGAATCCTCCTGTTGGCTTTTTTTTACGCGTGCGTTGCTAGTGCCCCCCGGCGTGCTGCACTGGATTCGCATTGGCGCATGTGTTGATTGATCTTTTTACCCAGCTGCTGGCAAACCTTGGTAACGAGGGCATGGGCCTGGCGGGGCGCCCGTCGGCGCTGGTGGCATCGCGTCAGCGTTTTCAGAGCCTATTTCAAAACGTGGCGCAGATGGTCTGGCTCAAAGACCCCCAGGGGCGCTACCGGGCCTGCAACCCGGCTTTTGAGGTCTTTATGGGCTTGCCAGAAGCCCGGTTATGCGGCAAGTTGGACGACGACCTCTACAACCCCGAAGATGCACAACGCTACCGTGAGAGTGATCTGGCCAGCCTGCGCGCCACCCAGCCGGTGGTCAAAGAGTTATGGGCCAGCGCGGTCGGCGGCAATGGGCGCGCGTTGCTGGAAATCACCAAGGTGGCCTTGCGCGATCCGGACGGCACACCCAACGGTGTTTTGGGCATTGCCCGCAACGTGACCGCGTGCTGGCAGCTGTCGCAGTTTGAGCAGTTGCGCAGCCGCACGCTGGAGCTGCTGGCGCATAGGGCTGAGTTGTCACACTTGCTGCGGGTGCTGGTCGACGGCTTGCGGGTTTTGCAACCCGAGCAGGCGTGTCTGATGGCGCTGGTGACTCCTGGTGCAGGCGGGTTAGTCTGGCGAGTGGCCGCAGCGGCTGGCCTGAGCAGCGCTGTCATTGGCGCGGTGGAGGGTCAGCCGGTGCAGGCCGGACAAATGCCTTGTGTTGCGACTGCCCTGCACTGCGCAGCCCAGCCCTTTGCCAATGCCGATGGCAAGATGCTGGGGGTGCTGTTGGTCTACGCAGCTTTGCCCACCCAACCTGACCCGGTTGGTCTGGACCTGCTGGCGCAGTTGGCCCGCTTGGCCGGTCTGGCGGTGGATCGCCACCAGGTGACAGAGCAATTGCAGGCCAACGAAGCCAGTTTTCGGGCGCTGGCCGAGCACACCCCCGAAGCGGTTCTGGTGCACCGCAATGGCAGCATTTTGTATGCCAACCCGGCGGCGCTGCGCTTGTTTGGCGCGCGATCGGATACCGATTTGCTGGGTACCTCCGCACAAGACCGCATTGCGCCGACCTACTTGGGGCAGCAGTTGTCGCGCCGGGGAGCCATCGAAGCGGGTCAACCCATTGAGCCCCTGGTGGAGTCGCGCTTTGTGCGCCTGGACGGCAGTGAATTTGACGTGGAGGTGCAGGGCACGGCCTTGGTGTATGGCGGTCAGCCAGCCATCCATGTATCCATCCGCGATATTTCGCAGCGCAAGCACGCTCAGGAGCAGTCGCGCGTGGCCGCCAGCGTGTTCAGCCACGCGCTCGAAGGCATCATGATCACCCAGCCTGATGGTTGCATCATGGATGTCAACGCCGCCTTCAGCCGCATCACCGGCTACAGCCGCGAGGAAGTGCAGGGCCACACGCCCAGCATGCTGAACTCGGACCGCAATTCGCCGCTGTTTTACCAGGAGTTGTGGCAAAGCCTGGTGCAGCAAGGCAGTTGGTCAGGCGAGTTGTGGAGCCGCCGCAAAGACGGTGAGGTCTACGCGCAGCTGCTGCATATCAGCGCTGTGCACGACCAGTTTGGCCAGGTGATGCAGTATGTCGCGCTGTTTTCAGACATCACCGAGCGCAAAGTGCATGAAAAGCGGCTTGACCAGTTGGCCCACTTTGACGCGCTCACAGGGCTGCCCAACCGGGCTTTGCATGCTGACCGGCTGCGGCACGCCATGGCGCAGGCGATCCGGCGCAAACAAAAGATTGGTGTGGCGTTTGTTGATCTGGACGGCTTCAAGGCCATCAATGACACCTATGGTCATGAGGCGGGCGACCACCTGCTGATTACCCTGGCACAGCGCATGCGTCAGGCGCTGCGCGACTCAGACACGCTCTCGCGCCTGGGCGGTGATGAATTTGCCGCAGTGATTGTGGATCTGGCGCATGAGAGCGACTGCGACCCGCTGCTGCAGCGCCTGCTTGCGGCTGCCAACCAGCCGGTCATGTTTGGCACATCGTTGTTGCAGGTGTCAGCCAGCGTTGGGGTGACGTTTTTCCCGCAGGCCAAAGCGTTGAACCCGGAGCAATTGCTGCGCCAAGCCGACCTGGCGATGTACCAGGCCAAGCTGGCTGGAAAAAACCAGTACCAGTTCGCGGGCTTTGTCGAGGCGAAATTTTGACTTGCCGGGAAGTGCCCCGGGGCTTACCGTGCCCGGGTGCCCAGCCAGGCTGCAGCGATGATCATTGCCGTGGCCAGGCCAACGTTCCAGGTCAGGGGCTTGTCGCTCACCGCGATCAGCACGGCGGTGGACAGCAGCGGCGTCAGGTAGCTCAAGATGCCAATGTGCCGCGTGTCACCCAGCTTCAAAGCCTTGTCCCACAGAAAAAACGCCGCGCCCATGGGCCCCAGCCCGATCACGGTTACCAGCGACCAGTCGCGCAGGCTCAAAGACACGGCAGGCTCCATCAGCGCATGGCACAGCAGCGACAAAACGCCTGAAGCCAAAGCGAAGCTGCCGATGGCTGCTGTCGGAAACGCGGCCACCCGCTTGGTCAGCAGCGAGTAACTGGCCCAGATGAAAGCCGCCGCCAATGCGGGCAGGTAGCCCCAGGCCCAGACCGCCGTGCTGCCCTCAGAGCCGCTGCCCACAGAGGAACCACCCAGAATCACCGCCGCCGCCCCGGCAAAGCCCAGCAGCGTGGCAAAAACATGCACCGGGCGCAGTGTCATGCCTGGCAGCAGGACTGGCGAGAGCACCACCATCAGCAGCGGCCACAGGTAATTCACCAGATTGGCCTGCACGGGTGGCGCATGGCGTAGCGCCAGGAAAAGTAAAAAGTGATAACTGAAGAGGCCGTAAATACCCAGGGCGAGCGTCGATAAAGGCACTTTCCAGCGTGAGAGGTTGAAGCCCGACATTGGCAACGCAATCAGGCTGCCAATCAGTAGCGACAAGCCAGTCAGCTAAAACGGCGGCACATGGCCCAGCGCCACACCCAGCGTGGCCAGACTGCTCCACAGCCCGATAGCACCAAGGGCTAGCAGGCTGGCGCGGCCAGACCTTGTCATGCGCGCAGGGTTTGCCAGGCTGCCCGGTGATCCATTGCGGGCACGCCCGCCATCTTTCCCACGACGTGGCGCTGCTGGCGCATCAGCTTGATGCCGAGGAGCGTTGCCACAGGTTGATGCCGCCGTCCACCGCTTGTTGGTCAATGCGCGCCAACTCTTCGGGTGAGAACGTCAGGTTTTTCAGTGCGCCCAGCAGCTCGGTGATCTGCTCTGGCTTGCTGGCGCCAATCAAGGCCGAGGTCACCCGTGCGTCGCGCAGCACCCAGGCGGTGGCCATCTGCGCTAGGCTCTGGCCGCGGGCCAGCGCCATGTCGCTCAGCGCGCGCACATGTTGCAGGTTTTTCTCGTTTAGGAAATCCGGCTTGAACGAGCCGCCGCCGGGCTGGTTGATGCGGGCGTCGGCGGGCACGCCGTTCAGGTATTTGTCGCTCAGCAAACCTTGCGCCAGCGCACTGAAGGCAATACAGCCCATGCCGAGTTCGCCCAGAGCATCCAGCAAGTCTTCCTCAACCCAGCGATTTAGCAGGCTGTAAGACGGTTGATGAATCAGCGCTCGCACACCCATGCTTTGCAGAATAGCGTGGGCTTCGCGGGTTTTGGCGGCTGAATAACTGCTGACACCCACGTACAGCGCCTTGCCCTGCTGCACGGCCGTGGCGAGGGCGCCACAAGTTTCTTCCAGCGGCGTGTGCGGGTCAAAGCGGTGGCTGTAAAAAATATCGACATAGTCCAGCCCCATGCGCTTCAAGCTCTGATCCAGGCTGGCCAGCACATATTTGCGCGAGCCGCCGCCCTGGCCGTAGGGGCCGGGCCACATGTCGTAGCCGGCCTTGCTGGAGATGACCAGCTCATCGCGATACGGTTTGAAGTCACGGCGCAGGTGTTCACCAAAGTTGGTTTCGGCGCTGCCGTAGGGCGGGCCGTAGTTGTTGGCCAGATCGAAATGTGTGATGCCGGCATCAAACGCGGTGCGCAGCATGTCGCGCTGCGTCTGAAACGGCGTGGCATCGCCAAAGTTGTGCCACAGGCCCAGGGTGATGGCAGGCAGTTTCAGGCCGCTGGCGCCGCAACTGCGGTAGGCCATGCTGTCGTAGCGGGTAGGAGCGGCTGAGTAACCCATGATGTCGACCTCAAATCTTATATGTAAAAAACCATTCTAGCCCTTATTGAATAAGCGCTAGTAGCTATAAACATCATAGTATTGAAGTCAAGCCGAATGTGGTCTGGCTGGGTGCCAGGGCGGCTGCTGTGGCGCGGGAGCAGCGCTTTTTTGGCGGCTTGGCTGGCGCAGGTGGCCCGCCAGTGAGGGGCTCAGTTCAACAGGTAGTCGTCCTGGGCGTCAACGTCTTGTGCGTCAATCATCGCGTCATAGGCGGCGCGGCTGGCCAGTGCGGCTGAGGTGTAGGGAATCAGCGGTTTGTCCAGCGGGCGCAGTTTGTGGCGGCGCAAGGACCGCAGTTGCTGGGAATGCGCCATGGCCTGCAGCACAAGCTCAGGCTCCATCATCAAGCTGAACGGGTTCAGTGCTTCGGTAGCGGTGGTGGTCATGGTGTGCTCCTGCTTCTGTCAAACACGCTTTGCGAATTGCAAATCGTTGAATTGAACTGTATCCCTGCCGCTTCAAAAGCTAAAGTCGGCGAATAGACCGATCTTGTGTCAGAAGTTGCCTGACACGCTGTCAGTGGTTTGCGGGATCAGGCATGCGCTGACGCAGGTGTTATGGCGTTTCGGAAGTGGCGTTGTGCACGGTATCGGCAACGCCGCGCAGCAGCCGGTGTTTAGGGGCGTCCGCGGAATTTTCAGAGCACACCACGGATGCCCCATTATTTGGACCGCTGCCCGCACCCATCAATATTCATGCGTTCAATGAACAGCATGTCCATGCTGGAAGTCCCTCACGATGGGTTGCAAAGTCACGTCTCGGTATGCAGAGCGTGGGGCTGCAGAATAGATCGTGGGGCGGCGGCTGGGAGTTACTCCGCGTAGCGGCTTCGTCCAACAATGAGTTCGCCTCCACAGTTCGGGCAAATGCCCAGAAGCACGCTCTATGCTTACGAAGCGCAAAAAGTGCACTCGAATGAGCAAATCCGTGCATCAGATGACTCTGGCGGAAGTGCCGGCTGTCACAGCATTCGCATGACGGTTAAAGATATAGCATTTCGTGCCAATGTCATTTTCTAGAAGGCCTGCAGCATTCAAGGCCCACTTATGGGGAGTTATTCTTCGCGGTATAAGTTTTAAAGTGAGCCGCTAACGTTAAACGGTGGCGGACTTCAGGTACTGGTACACGGTCTCGCGACTCACACCAAAGTCCCTGGCCAGCGCCGCTTTTGACTCGCCGGCCGCTGCCCGCGACTTAATTTCTGCCACCTGTTCCTGTGCTAAGGACGGCTTGCGACCCTTGTAGGCCCCAGCCACCTTGGCCAGTGCTATCCCCTCAGATTGCCGCTCACGAATAAGCGAGCGCTCGAACTCCGCAACCGCGCCCAGCATCGACAACATTAGGTTTGACATCGGGCTGTCTTCGCCGGTGAAGCGCAGACCCTCTTTATGGAACTTCACGACCACTCCCCTGGCCGTCAGCTCCAGGACCAACTTGCGCAGGTCGTCGAGGCTTCTGGCCAGCCTATCCATGGCGTGCACATGAAGCACATCATCAGCTCGCAGGTGCCCCAGACAGGCCTCCAAACCAGGTCGTTTTGTGTCTTTGCCGCTGACCTTGTCGTCAAACACCCTGTCGAGCGCAACCCCTTCGAGCTGACGTTGGTTATTCTGACCCGCGCTGCTGGCGCGAATGTATCCGACTTGTTGACCGACAGCCATAGAGATCTCCGAAGTGTCAGGTTAGGTTCTGAACCTTGCTGGCATTATGTCAGGAAACTCAATAAACCACCCCAGCCTGACATAAAATATGTGTCAGGCAAAACTGAACTCGTTGGGTACAGCCAAATCTGACAGTGCTGAGTCCGTGTTTTATGTATATCCTGTATATACTGCAGTTTTCAGGAGGTTTGCCATGTTGACCAGAGTTTTCAAAAGCGGCAATTCGCTTGCAATGCGCATCCCCAAAGAGTTGGGCTTTGTAGATGACGCGCAGGACGTTGAGGTTGAGCGTGTTGGCAACACTCTGGTGGTGCGCCCGGTCGCGATCGGCACCTTGTCCGGCCTGGGCGATATCTTTGCCAGTTTCAGTTCGAGCTTCATGGCGCAAGGTCGTGAGTTTCACGATGAGCGTGAGCGCGACTGGACTGGAGGCGACCAAGCACAACAAAAAGGGTGATTCATGCGCTACATGCTCGACACCAACATTTGCATTTACCTGATCAAGTGCCAGCCCCCGCAGGTACTGCGCCGCCTGGAGGCATTAGCGCAAGGCAGCACGGTGATGTCTATGGTGACCTATGCTGAACTGCGCGCTGGTCTGGAAATGCAAACCAGCAACCGGGCGCAAGATGAGCGTGTGCTTCAAGCCCTGACGAGCCGTATCCCCGTGTTGTCCCTGGATAAGGCTGCAGCCGAAAGTTACGGCGTGCTCAGAGCTGCGCTACGCGAACGCAGCCGCGACGCCATGGACCGATTGGTTGCTGCGCACGCCGTAAGCGTTGGTCTCACGCTCGTCACCAACAACGGGGCCGACTTCAGAGACTATCCAGGATTGCAGGTTGAGAACTGGGCAGAGTCTGCGAAGGGGTGCAGAGGGACGTGACCAACCCCAAAACGAAGCGCTGCCAATCACCGCTGGGCGACATTCACGTCGCAGCTCAGAGTTGTGACCTTGGTACGTTTCGCAAATCAAATGGGTGAATTTGCTTGACCAGGGACTTCGACGACCGCTATCTTGCAAATGCATGGAAGACTGCTGTTGGTCGGGTGCCACCATATGAGGCCAATTTGTTAGATCAACCGCCTGTGCCGCCAGCCACCGGCATTTCACCACCCAGTGCCTCCAGCACATCGGGCAGCATCTTTTGCAACTCGCCGGTGGAGATCGCCACATCGGCGTCAAAGTCGTCGTCCTTGTGTTTGCTGGCGCTGCTGGCTTCAAACACGCCGTCCAGAAACGCCAGCTTCTTTAATTGCAGCCCTTCGGTCAGCATGAACGACACCCGCTCGTTCCAGGTCAGCGCCAGGCGGGTTGGCATCTTGCCTTCTTTGATGTGCTGCTGCACTTCTTCGGTATCCAGGCGGTGGCGGGCGTAGCGCACCACGGCTTTGGTTTCGTCAGCGGCTTTCAGCTCGCATTCGCGGTCCACACTGAAACCCGCTGGGGCTTCCAGGCTCAGTAGCCACTCGGCCATGGCGGCCACTGGCGACACCTGGGTATTGATCAGCGTGGCAGCAAAACCGGGCAGGGCCTGCACCAGAAGCGCCACCACCTCATCAGCGCGCGCCTGGCTGGCGGCGTCCACCACCAGCACCTTAGCGTCACGGTCCAACCACACCAGCGAACTGGACTGCTTGGTAAACGCCATTGGCAGCAGTTCCAGGCGCATATCGTCTTTGATGTCACGAGTTTCTTTCTTGCCGGGTTTGCGGCCCGTGGTGGCCTCGATCTGTGCCAAGCGCTCTTGCGCCTTGCGGTTCACTACCGAGGCGGGCAGCGCGCGGGTTTCCACCATCAGCTTGATAATCCATTGCCCGGCCACCACTTCGAGTAAGGGGCCGCTGGCCTGGCCGCGGGGCTCGATCCAGCCAAAGGATTTTTCCTGGCTGGCGCCGCACTCGACAAAGCGCCCAGCTTTCAGGCGCTCTTGAACTTGCTCGGCCGACGTGGTCCAGCTGGGGTCGACACGGTAAAAAATGATGTTCTTGAACACGGGGAGCCTTTTTGTTGGTCGCTGTCAGATTTGACAAGGCGCCGATCATCCCACCAATCCAAGTGCAAACCCTTCATGCATCTTTACATTGTTACGAACAGGCGTCATAGTCGCGATACATGCGGCGTTGATACTTCTTCTCACGCCGATGCCATTTTCAGGTCAGCGGCTCTACGCAAAGGAAGTCATCATGAAATCAACTCTCAAACTCTCTCTCATCACCGGACTGCTGGTTGCTACCAGCGTTGCCTACTCTGGTCAGCGTGGCGGTCAGTGGAACGACTGTGACCCAATGATGGGCCCCGGTAACAGCACGCTGACCTATGGCATGCGCAATGACCGCATGAGCAAGATGGACCCTACACGCATGCAAGCCATGATGGACCAGCGTCACGCGGCAATAAAGACCCTGCTGAAGATCACCCCTGAGCAGGAAGCGGCTTGGACTCTGTTCATCGATTCGGCGAGACCTGGTGCCGCCATGATGGCCCAGTGGCCTGACCCTTCTGAGATGGCCAAGCTGACGACCCCTGAGCGCATTGACCAGATCAAATCCCTGCGCAGCCAACGCATGACTGACATGAACGCTGCGATGGACAAACACTTTGATGCCACCAAAGCGTTGTACACGGCACTCACGCCCGAGCAGCAAAAAGTGTTTGATATACAAGCCATGCAAGGCCCGGGTCGCAGTGGCAAGCGCGGCCCTGGCAACGCCCCAATGCAGCCGATGGCCCCCAGGTATTGAATCGCTTTTTCCAACAGCTCCGGTTAGCCCAAATTGACCGGATGCTGCAACCCTGGGTTGGCATGAAGAGCAGGCTTGGCGTGACGCTAAGCCGGGCATTCCAGAAATCTTGTGGCAACATGGCGGCGTTTTCAACGTCACAAGGGGTCGCCGGTGCCTAGGGGCTACCGTTGCGGCACCACCATTCAAAAAGCGCCATGCCCAATGTCCCGTCAAAGGTTCTGCCTGCGCAGCACGCTGCGTTTGCCGGGGTGCGCACCGTTGCGCTTAGCCAGCCACTGCGCTGGCTTGGGCTCGGCTGGAAGGACTTATGGCGCGGGGGTTGGCTCAGTCTGATGCACGGGGTAGTTATGGCCTTGATGGGCGCCATCCTTTTGGGTCTTGCAGGGCAGCGGTTCTGGTTTCTGGTTGGCGCCTTCTCAGGGTTTTTGCTGGTCGCGCCCATTCTGGCGACCAGTCTTTATGCCATCAGCCGGGCCATCGCGCGAGGCGAACTGGTGCGCTTTGCGCTGATTCTGCGCACTTGGCTGAATTGGCAAAACGGGCGCGTTGTCGCCTGGGATGCCGGGCATTGGCGTCTGGTGAAGTTTGGCCTGCTGTTAGCCGTGGCAGGCACGGTTTGGGTGCTGACGTCGGCCTCGCTGATCACGCTGATGGCGTCGACGCCTATCACCACGCCGATGGCGTTCATCGAGCATGTGGTGTTGGCCCCTCAGGGCTATCTGTTCGAGCTGTGGCTGGCGCTTGGTGGCATGCTGGTTGCGCCCATCTTTGCCTCGACGGTGATCACCGTGCCACTGCTGCTGGATCGTGACATCAGCGTCAAACAGGCCGTGTTGAGCAGCTGGCAGGTCGTTGTGGCCAATCCGCTACCGATGGCGTTCTGGGGCGCATTGATCATGGGACTCACTTTGTTGGGTTTTGCTAGCGCGCTGGTTGGGCTGATCGTGTTGGTGCCACTGCTGGGCCACGCCAGCTGGCACGCCTACCGTGACCTGATTGATGCGTCGGCACTGCCTGAACGGGAGCCAGGCTGATGTGGGGTTTTACCGAGGCGCAGATCAGCGAATTTGGCATGACCTTTGGCATCGGTGCGGGCATTCTCTTCATGCTGTTCATCATCGGCCAACTGGCCTGGGAGTCCAAGGCCGGCAAATTTGGTACGTTTGTGCTGTTTCTGGGGCTGGCGTTTGGTTTTGTCGGGTTTCTGGCAAAGTACCTTATCCAGTATTTCATGGGCATCAAGTAAGGCGGCGTGGCCACCCCACCCGTCAGTCCATCGGCCTATCAGCCAAACGGCTTGACACCGAACAGCCAGCCGTGCAACCAAAAGGCAAACACCACCCAGCTCACCACCCCCACCACCACGGTGATTACCGTGGCTTGCGCGCTGGTGGTTACCGGCACTGAGGCGGTTTGGCGGTCACGCTTTCGGGCGGCAATGAAGTCCACCACCGCCCAGGCCAGAAAGCTGCCAAACAGGATGATGTGCGCCAGGTTGCCGTTGGCCATCAAATGCGCTATCGCCCAGAGCTTGACGCCAGCCACCATCGGGTGATGCACCCGCGCCCTAATGGCGTTGCCCGGCACATAAGCCGCCACCAGCAAAATGAACGCCAGCAGGTTCAACAGCGATGCAGCGTGGCGCATGCCCAGCGGCGGTATCCACACCCAAGTAGGCGCTTCACGCACCATGCCCCAGCCCCAGACCAACAGTACCAAGCCGATCAGTGACAGCACTGAGTAGATGCCGCGCCAGGTGTTCACCCCTAGCTTGCGCCGCTGCGTGTCACGCCAGTCGTCCGCCACGATGCGCACCGAGTGCACGCCCAGAAACAGCAGCAATCCCGCCAAAAAAATCATCATGGCCATGTCAGACTCCTTTAAATATCAGCTGAATCAGGCACCCAGCACGCGGTTTTTACCCGCACGCTTGGCCAGGTACATGGCCTGATCGGCCCGTTTGATGGCCTGCGGCCCGGTTTCATCAGGGCCCAGTTGCGCCACACCCGCACTAAAAGTGATCAGCACCTTTTCGGTACCGGCCATGAAAAAGCGCTTGGTCAGCTCGCGCTGCAGCCGGGTCATGGCCTCAATGCCTTTGTCCAGCGGCGTGTCGGGCAGCAGGATGACAAATTCTTCGCCGCCATAACGCGCCAGCGTGTCCTGCGGGCGCATCACCTCGCGCGTGACGCCGGCCAGGTGCGCCAGCGCGATATCGCCGGTGGCGTGGCCCAGGGTGTCGTTGAGCTTCTTGAAGTTGTCAATATCCAGCAAGGCCATGCACAGCGGCGTGTCTTGGCGTTTGACCTTGGACACTTCACGGTTCACGGCTTCTTCCAGACCCTGGCGATTCAGCGCCCCGGTGAGCGGGTCGTGGCGTGCCTGGGCGCTGACGCGGTCCAGCTCCCTGTGCAGTTTGGTGATTTCAGCCTCGGTGGCTTCGGCGTGTTTCTTCATGCTTTGCAACTCGTCGCGCGCCACCTGGCTGTCGCGCGCCATGGTGCGGGTGGCACCCACAATGTCTTTCAGCACCGGTGCAATGTCGGCCAGGGTTTTGGCCTGATCAATGAGTCTGGCACCGGCCTCCAATTGCTCATGAAAGCCGCTGGTGGACTCGTTCATGGCGGCGAGGCGCTCGATGAAGGTGGCCAGCATCTGGCGCATTTCTTCCTGCGCTTGCACCGCGCGGGATTTGGCCTCGGTCTGCTGGAAGATCACGTCTTTGAGCTTTTGCTCCACGTCGTCTAGGCGGCGCAGTGTCAGCGGTGGCACACAGGCAGCCATCAGCGCCTCGGTCTGGCCTGTGAGCCAGCTGTCGTCAATGCCCAGGTGGCTGATGTTTTCCACCAGCAAGTACAGCAGCTTCAGCAGCACCGTCTTGATCTCGGCCTGGTCTTCGGCTGCAAACGACAAGCGGTGGCTGTACTGCGCCAGCATCTGCTTGACGGTGATCGCATCAGTGGATGGGTCACGCAGGGACTTCAGCAGCGCTTGCGTCTGCTCCAAAAAGCGATCGTCGTCGCTGCCCAGCGCGGGCAGGGCGAACTCGATCATGCGGGCAATCTGGCCAAAAAAGTCGGCGGTCAGGGCGGGCGCGGTGATCACCGCAGGCGCCAAGGCGATCTCGATGGGCGGAGAGGGCAGCAATTTGGGCGTGTCCGACAGCAACAGGCCGGTTTTGCCCGACTCGGGTGCCGCCGGGCTGAAGCCGCCATAGGCCATGAGGGCGGTTTTAACGCCGCCCCAGTTGAGCTGGTTGATGGCGGACTCCAGCAGGCCGCGCTGCTTTTGCTGGCCAGGCGTTTTGGTGGGCAGCGCCAGCGCAATCTCCCGAAGGCGCTCGGCTGGAAACGGCGGCTCGAACGGCAACTGCGCAACTTCGCTATAAATCTTCTGGTAATTCAGCGGCGTGGGTGCCAGCTTGCGAAGCGTGAGCTGTTTCAGCGTTTCCCGCGCAATCTCGAACGGAGTTTTCTCGGCCATGGCGTACCTTGCTATGAATTTAGGTGCTGCTCGCGCTTACTGCATAAGGGCTAGAGGCGGATAATGTCTGTAACCTGTGAAAGTCGATACAAAGATAGGTTGAATCAAAATCAACTGCCTTTGCAGCGTATTTGAGCGTTTTTTAACTTTGTTCTTACGCAGGCTGCAAATATCCTGCAGCGCTGACACAGCATTCAATTATCGCCAAGCCCACAGGCCGCTTGAAAATCGCCTCGCCATGCATCATCCCTACGCCATTGAACCCACCCGGTTCAATCGTTGGCGACGCGAACGATCAGTTTGCCGAAGTTTTTGCCTTCGAGCAGGCCGATAAAGGCTTGCGGTGCGTTCTCCAGCCCGTCGACGATGTCTTCGCGGAACTTGATCTTGCCTTGTGCAAGCCATTGGCCCATGTCTTTGGCAAATTCAGGGTAGCGGTGGCCGTAGTCGTCAAAAATGATGAATCCCTGCATGCGGATGCGTTTGGTCAGCAGGTTGCGCATCAGCACCGGGGTGCGGTCCGGGCCGTCGGGCAGCGTGGTGGCGTTGTAATGGGCAATCAACCCACACACCGGCACGCGGGCGCTGGTGTTGAGCAGCGGCAACACCGCCTCAAACACCTTGCCACCGACGTTTTCAAAATACACGTCGATGCCTTTGGGGCAAGCTGCTGCCAGCAGCGCGGGCAGCTTGGGGCTGTGGTGGTCGATGCAGGCGTCAAAGCCCAGCTCTTCCACCGCAAAGCGGCATTTCTCCGCACCACCGGCAATGCCCACCACGCGGCAACCCTTGATCTTGGCGATTTGCCCAACGACCGAGCCGACCGCGCCCGTGGCAGCAGCCACCACCACCGTCTCACCGGCCTTGGGTGCGCCAATATCCAGTAAACCCATGTAGGCGGTGAAGCCGGGCATGCCCATCACGCCCAGTGCGTAGGAAAGCGGTCCGATGTTCGGGTCCAGTTTGGTCAGACCGGTGCCGTCGGACACCGCATAGTCTTGCCAGCCCGCATAGGCCAGCACCCAGTCACCCACGGCAAATTTGGGGTTGTTTGAGGCCTCAACGCGGCTGACCGTCCCCGCCACCATGGGCGTGCCCACGGCCACCGGTGCTGCATAGCTGGCGGCATCGCTCATGCGGCCGCGCATGTAGGGGTCAAGCGACAGGTACACCGTGCGCAGCAACACTTCACAAGCGCCTGCGCTCGGCACGGGCGTAGTGACCAGTTTGAAATCGGCAGCCTTTGGCGCGCCTACCGGTCGGGCAGCCAATTGGATCTGGCGGTTTTGGGTCGTGGTTTGAGTCATGGCCAAGCCTTTCAAGTACGGTGAAGAAATTGGCATTAGAGCCTAGCCGCAAAGGCTTGACGGCTGATTGCCGAGGCCTGGCCATGCTGCGCACTGCGCTATGTCATGCCGCAACTGCTGCAACTCACTTGTCCACAATCGTCTGGCCAATGGGTGCCAGAGCGATACCTGCAAGTTTCAGATGTTGCAGGCCGAAGGGAATGCCGATGATGGTCACAAAACAGAACATGGCGCAGAGCAAGTGCCCAATGGCGAGCCAAATACCCGCAAAGACGAACCAGATGATGTTTCCAACCATGGCCAAAGTACCGGTGCCGATATCTTTGACGCCAGTCAAATCCGAGCGGTTCACGGCTTTTTTGCCAAAGGGCACAAACGCAAACTGGCCGACAACGAAGCAGGCCTTCGCCCACGGCAACCCCACTATCGTCACGGCGCAGAGCAGCCCGGCAAGCCACCAACCCAGCCCCATGACAAAGCCGCCCAGGATGAACCAGAAGATGTTGGCGATAAAACGCATGGGAAGTCCTTGGGAGTTGGGTGTCAGAGAGGGTGGGGAAGATATCACGGGCGCCCGTGCGTTACCGCCTTGAACATCGTCGCGTACTTGTCTTGTATGGCGTGCTCCCGAAAGTCTCCAAGAAAACGCGACTGCTTGGGGCTCGCCCAATGAAACACGCCATACGCGTGCGGGATAATGCCTCTGAAATGGAAGGTGGCGGATGCATAAGAAAAATTTGTCCGAAAGCAACATCTGCGAGAAGTTCATCCGTTGCGAGCTGGTGCAGGCCGGGTGGTGCGTGGCAAAAACGCCCAGCGCGACAAATCCACCGTTCTGCGGGCCGACTACGCTTTGTTTTACAAGCCCAATATCCCGTTGGCGGTGATTGAGGCCAAAGACAACCAGCACGCTATGGGCGCTGGTGCGTGTCCGTCGCCCACCGAGCTGTGGGACAAATACTGTGCCTGCAAAGGCTGGACGCCAGCGGTGCGCCAGGTCGCCGCATAGGATTACTCAGCCAGCAAAACGCCGCGCTATTACCAGCTCAACGCTATCAACCGCTCGGTCGAGGCCATTGCCACTGGCCAAAACCGCGTGCTGCTGGTCATGGCCACCAGCACTGGCAAAACCTACACCGCGTTTCAGAACATCTGGCGGCTGTGCAAGAGCAAGGCCAAGTAGCGCATCCTGTTTCTGGCCGTGACCTATTTCTCCAGCGCCACGCAGGTGGGCCTGACCGCCACGCCCAAGGAAACGAAAGACATCTTCAACAGCGACTACTTCGGCGCGCCGCTCTACACCTACAGCCTCAAGCAAGGCATTGAAGACGGCTACCTGGCACCCTATAAAGTGGTGCGGGTGGATTTGGACAAAGACACGTTTGGCTGGCGCCCCACGGCGGGCATGATCGGCAAGCATGGCCACGTCATTGAAGACCGCATCTACAACACCACCGACATGAACCGCAAGCTGGTGCAGGAAAGCCGTGAGGACACTGTGGCCCGCAAAATTACCGAGTACCTCAAGGCCACCGACCGTTACGCCAAAACCATTGTGTTTTGCGAAGACATTGACCACGCCGCCCGCATGCGCCAGGCCCTTAGCAATGCCAACGCCGACATTTGCGCCGCCAACCCAAAATATATGGTGCAAATCACCGGTGACAACACGCAGGGCAAGCGCGAACTCGACACCTTCATTGACCCCGAGAAAACCTACCCAGTCATCGCCACCACCTCCAAACTCATGAGCACCGGGGCGGACGCCCAGACCTGCAAGCTCATCGTGCTGGACCAAAACATCCGGTCCATGACCCTGTTCAAGCAGATCATTGGCCGCGGCACGCGCATCAACGAACAAATGGGTAAAACCTGGTTCACCATTCTTGACTTCAAGCGCGCCACCGAACTCTTTGCCGACCCCACGTTTGACGGCGAGCCGGTGCAAATTTACGAGCCGGTAGGCGACCAGCCTGTGGCGCCACCCGACGAGTCGCTAGACCCATCCGGCCAGCCCGGCGACCCAAACAACCCGTTTGACCCCGAAAACCCGCTCGGACCCTTTGGCAACGGGAGTGGCGACGCACAGGCGCCCAAGAAATACATCGTCGGCGGCATAGTCATCGTCGCGGTGGCGCGTGAACGGGTGCAGTACCTCACCGCCCAAGGCAAGCTCATCACCGAGAGCCTGCGCGACGACACCCGCATTAACTCGTTCAAGCGCTTTGACTCGCTCGACCAGTCCCTGCAAGCCTGGAATGACGCTGAACGCAAGGCGGTGCTGCTGCAAGAACTGGAAAACCAGGGCGTGTTGATTGAAGCGCTGGCCGAAGAAGCGACACAGGCTGGCCTGACAGAGCTAAACCTGTTCGACCTATTGCTACACGTCGCCTACAACCAGCCACTGCTGACCCGGCGCAAGCGCCAGCCGTGTCAAAAAGCGCAACATCTTCACCGAGTACGGCCCAGTGGCCCGCAAGGTCATGGAGGCGCTACTGGACAAATACGCCAACGAAGGCATCACCACGATTGAGAGCGATGAAGTGCTTAAAGTGCAGCCCTTCACCCACATGGGCAGCGCCAGTGAACTCATTCTGAGCTTTGGCGGGCGCAGCCAGTATTTGCGCGCCCTGCAATCTCTGGAGCGTGCTTTGTATGCACCCCGCAAAGCCATTCGTTGAAATTATCTTAATTTATCAACAAAAAGATAAACTATCCAAATTAAGATATTTAAGGATAGTTCATGCTGTACTACCCGCGAACCCATCTCGCCGCCACCATGGCGGATGCCTTGCAAGGCAAAGCGGCGTTCACTGATGCGCCCAATGGCCTTTTTCTGGCGGCTCCCCGGCGCACTGGCAAATCCACCTTCTTGCAGTCTGATCTCATGCCCGAGCTCACACGACGGCAGGTGGTGGTGGTGTATGTCGATCTGTGGGCTGATCAACAACGTGACCCAGGCAGTCTGATTGCCCAGGCGGTGGGCCGTGCCCTCATCAAGCAACTGGGCGTAGTGGCCAAAACCGCGAAGTCCGTCGGGCTGGAAAGTACCAGCGTCGGGGGCATCAAAATCGACACCTCGAAAATTGGCCGTGTCGATGGTGCCACTTTGGCCGACGCCTTGCGTGCCCTGGTCGAAGCGGCCAAAAGTCCGGTGGCGCTGATCATTGACGAGGCGCAGCACGCCTTGACCAGCAACGCAGGCGAGACCGCCATGGCGGCTCTCAAGTCTGCTCGCGACCAGCTCAATCGGCCTGGCCAAATCAAACTCATGCTGGTGACGTCAGGCTCCGACCGCGACAAGTTGCTGCGCCTGGTCAACACCCATGCTGCGCCGTTCTATGGTTCGCAGATTCAACGCATGCCCGAGTTGGGCCCGAACTTTGTGGCGCATATTGCCGACCTCATCATCCGCCAGCGCCCCGATCTGGGCGCAGTGAATCAGGCCACCTTGTCGGATGCCTTTGCTTTGTTTGGCCAACGCCCCCAATTTTTTATGGAAGCTCTCGGCCAAGTGCTGAGTCCATTGGCCAGCCACACAGGCCGGTTTGAAGAAGCCATGCTCACCAAAGCGGCAGAGCAACTGCGCAACGACGAGGCCCAAATGGAGAGTGACTACACGGCTTTGAGGCCGCTGGAGCAAGCGGTACTCTGGCGCATGCTGGCGCTAGGCACACGCTTTCGGCCCTACGACGCCGATGCCCTGCAGTTCTACAACGACAAAACAGGCGCCAAGGTCAGCGTTGCCAAGGCGCAAAAAGCCCTAGAGGGCCTGCGCGCCCACCAACCCAGTCTGATTTGGAAATCCGCCCGCAGCGAATACGCCGTAGAAGACGCTGCCATGCTGCGCTGGTTTACCGAGCGCGCGCAGGCCGGGACCTGGCCGCCTGTGGCCCGACAGTTCGACTGGCTGGAGGAATAGACCCTTGCGCAGCCATCGGGTTAGCTACTACATTCATAGTGGCTTGCGCTTATACCATAAGGGCTAGAGCCCTATTTCTTATATAAAAGAATATCGTCATATCCAACCTCTCAAGCGTCATCAAATTCATCCAAGACAGCATGCGCCAAGACAGCAGCGGTAGTGTTGCCTAGACAGTAGCAATGATGGTCAACAAGGAGAAGACAGGAGTGAAGACGCGTTGATAGTTGTTTTGGATGGGCTGTTGCATCAGCCATGTGAGCAGGCGACGGTCGAGTTCAAATCCAACTGAGACTTGCGCCAGCGCTTGGCCACCAGCCAGACCGCCCAAGCCCAACTCGCCGAGGCGCTGGTAGCATCAGTTGCGGCCTGAAACGCCTTGCCAGTCACCGCCCCACACTACCGAGAGCCAATCCATGAAAGCCATCTACACCATCCTCCTCGCCCTTAGCGCAGGGTTCGTCCATGGCGCAGACGGTGCGCCGCCCGCTGTGCCTGCCCTGACGCCTATCGCCAGTCTGGATGTGCCGCGTTACATGGGCACCTGGTACGAGATTGCCAAGTACCCGAACAGTTTTCAGAAAAAATGCGTGGCCGACACGCGGGCCAACTACAGCCAGCAGCCCGATGGCCGGGTGCAGGTTATCAACCGTTGCCGCCTGGCAGACGGTGAGATCGACGAGGCGGTTGGTGCCGTGCGGCAGTTGGGAGACGCGCAGTCTGCCAAGCTGGAGGTGCGGTTTGCGCCGGCCTGGTTGTCGTTCATTGCGGCGGTTTGGGGCGACTATTGGGTGATTGATCTGGACCCGGCCTATCAGCTGGTGGCGGTGAGCGAGCCCAAGCGCGACTACCTGTGGGTTTTGTCGCGCACCGCCAAAGTGGCGCCTGCAGCTTATGACGCTTTGCTGGCGCGGCTCGCCAACCGGGGGTTTGATCTGAAGCGGCTGGAGCTGAGCGTGCAGTCGGATTGACTGGGGTAGAGTCGCGCATGCCTGATGACGCCCGCACCGCCCCCACCATGAACCGCTTGCAATCTGAGTTGCACCGCCTTTACCTGCCGCACGGTGGCGATGACGGTGCCGGTGAACAGGTGCGCGCCATGGTGCTGGCGCTGGCCCACCCCGCTGACTGGGCCGCGCTTGCCGCGGTGTGGCAGGGCGTGCAGGCTGATCTGGCGCTACCAGCCGCGGCCATTGCCGTCTCAGGTGTTGATGCTTACCAGCTTTGGTTCTCACTCGCAGCGTCGGTGCCCGTGGCGCAGGCGCAGGTGTTTTTCGAGGCTTTGCGCCTGCGCTATCTTGGGGACGTGGCCCCGCAGCGGGTGCGTCTGATGCCTTTGCTGCCCTCAACACCTGGGCAAATGGTGCCAGCGCTGCAAGAGGCCACGGGCCATTGGTCGGCTTTTGTGGCCCCGGATTTGGCGTCTATTTTTGCCGATGGCCCTTGGCTGGACCGCCAACCCAATGTGGATGGGCAGGCTGATCTGTTGTGCCGCCTGCAAAGCATCCAGCCTGCGGCATGGGAGGCAGCATTAAGTGTGCTGCAGCCGTTTGTGGTGCCCGTCAAGCTGGCCCCGGCAACAAGCCCTGCTACGAAAGGCAGCGTTATCGTGGGTGGGGCTGCGCTGGACGCCCAACGTTTTCTGCTCAAAGTGATGAACGATGAAGCTGTCGAGCTGCCCTTGCGCATTGACGCGGCGAAGGCGCTGTTGCCTTACACCGCCTGAGCGCGAGCCGAACCGGCCACCGGTTTACCCGTACCGCCTCAGTTTTTTGAGGTGATGGGCTCTTTCGACCAAAGGGTCAAATATCGATATTGCCCGCCTGCAAGGCATTGGTCTCAATGAACTCGCGCCGGGGCTCTACCTCGTCGCCCATCAGCATGGTGAAGACTTTGTCGGCCTCGATGGCGTCGTCAACCTGCACGCGCAGCAGGGTGCGCACGGTGGGGTCCATGGTGGTTTCCCAGAGTTGTTCGGGGTTCATTTCGCCCAGCCCTTTGTAGCGCTGGCGGCTGCTGCTGCGCTCGGCTTCGGCAATCAGCCAAGCCATGGCTTCGCGGAAGTCGCCCACTTTTTGCTCTTTTTGTCGCTCGCCCTCGCCGCGTGTGACACGTGCGCCAGTGGCCAGCAGGCCCTTGAAGGTTTTGGCGGCCTCGGCCAGCGCGGCGTAGTCGGCGCCATGCACAAAGTCTTGGGTCAGCACGCTGCTCTTGATGTTGCCGTGCAGGCGGCGGCTGATGCGCAAAATGGGTTTATCGGTGCGCACATCAAATTCGCCAGCCACTTCGGCGTCGGGCAAGAAAGCCTGCAAAGCGGCGGCAGAGGCTTCAGCATCGGCCACAGTGTCCAGATTCAGCGCCACGCCATCGGCCACAGCACGCAACGCGGATACATCTAAAAAGTGAGCTAGACGCGCAATCACCGCTTGGGCTAGCTGGTGTTTTCTCGCTAATTCTGTGAGCGTGTCGCCGGTCAAGGTGGTGCCGTTTTCACCACCGGTGTGAACTGTGGCATTAACCAGCGCAATGCGCAGCAGGAAGTTATCCAGATCGGTGGCGCCTTGCAAATACAGTTCTTCGCGCCCGGCCTTGACCTTGTACAGCGGTGGCTGGGCAATGTAGATGTGGCCGCGCTCCACCAGTTCGGGCATCTGGCGGTAAAAGAAGGTCAGCAGCAGGGTGCGGATGTGCGCGCCGTCGACGTCGGCATCGGTCATGATGATGATGCGGTGGTAGCGCAGCTTGGCCACGTCAAAGTCGTCGCTGCCAGTGCTTCCGCCTGCCTTGCCGATACCGGTGCCCAAGGCGGTGATCAGCGTCAGAATCTCGTTGCTGGTTAGCAGTTTTTCGTAGCGGGCTTTTTCTACGTTCAAAATCTTGCCGCGCAACGGCAAGATGGCTTGGAACTTGCGGTCACGGCCTTGTTTGGCGGAGCCACCGGCGGAGTCGCCCTCCACGATGTAGATTTCGCACAGTGCCGGGTCTTTTTCTTGGCAATCGGCCAGCTTGCCTGGCAGACCCATGCCGTCGAGCACGCCTTTGCGGCGCGTCATGTCGCGCGCTTTGCGGGCCGCTTCGCGGGCGCGGGCGGCTTCGATGATCTTGCCGACGATGATCTTGGCATCTGCCGGGCGCTCTTGCAGGTAGTCGTACAGCAGTTTGCTGACGATGTCTTCCACTGGGCCTCGCACTTCACTGCTGACGAGCTTGTCCTTGGTCTGGCTGCTGAACTTGGGCTCGGGTACTTTGACCGACAACACACAGCACAGGCCTTCGCGCATGTCGTCGCCGGTGACTTCGACCTTGGCTTTTTTGGCGATTTCGGTGTCGTCAATGTATTTGTTGATGACGCGCGTCATCGCGGCGCGCAGGCCGGTCAGGTGGGTGCCGCCGTCGCGCTGCGGGATGTTGTTGGTGAAACACAGCACCTGTTCGTTGTAGCCGCTGTTCCACTGCATGGCCACTTCGACGCCAATGTTGGTGTTCTGGTCACTCTGGCGGTCGCCAGTGGCGTGGAAGATGTTGGGGTTGAGGATGGTTTTGCCCTTGTTGATGAAATTAACAAACCCTTTGACGCCGCCTGCGCCTGAGAAGTCGTCTTCTTTGCCGGTGCGCTCGTCTTTCAGGCGAATGCGCACGCCATGGTTCAAAAAGCTGAGTTCGCGCAAACGCTTGCTCAAAATCTCGTAATGGAAGTCGGTGTTGGTCTGGAAGATTTCCAGATCAGGCAAAAAGTGCACTTCGGTGCCGCGTTTTTCAGTTTCGCCAATCACCTTCATGGGCGAGACGTCAACGCCGTTCACCGACTCAATGATGCGGTTTTGCACAAAACCCTTGCTGAATTCCATCACATGCACTTTGCCGTCGCGCCGGATCGTCAGGCGCAGCATTTTGGACAGCGCATTCACGCAACTCACGCCCACGCCGTGCAGTCCGCCGGAAACCTTGTAGCTGTTCTGGTTGAACTTGCCACCCGCGTGCAACTCGGTCAGCGCGATTTCGGCGGCACTACGCTTGGGCTCGTGCTTATCGTCCATCTTCACGCCGGTCGGAATGCCACGGCCGTTGTCCACCACGCTCACCGAGTTGTCGGTGTGGATGGTGACCAAAATGTCGTCGCAATGCCCCGCCAGCGACTCGTCAATCGAGTTGTCCACCACCTCAAACACCAGATGGTGAAGGCCAGTGCCGTCGGACGTGTCGCCGATGTACATGCCCGGGCGCTTGCGCACCGCCTCCAGGCCTTCCAGGATCTGGATCGAACCTTCACCATAAGCCTCAGACGCCCCGGCCTGGTGCGCGTCGATGGTGGGCTGGAAATTGGAGCTGTCGGAGGCGCTCTCACCCGTGTGAACGCCGTTACCGATCGGTTCAATGGAGGGGACGGGCTTGTTTTCTTCGGTCATGACACACTCTTGGACAGGTTAACTCGGGGAAGTCTGGAAACATCAAACCCGCAAAGAACGGATTGCTCGTCGCGGGTTTGTTTGGGTGCAGCTGCAGCTTGCGGCTTAAATACGCATCGGCATCACCACATATTTGAATTGGTCGTTCTCGGGAATGGTCAGCAGGGCGGAGCTGTTGCCGTCGGAGAGCTCGATCTTGATCATCTCTTGCGACATGTTGCTTAAAGCATCAATCAGGTAAGTGACGTTGAAGCCAATTTCGATGCTGTCGCCGCTGTAGTCGATGTCAAGCTCGTCCACCGCTTCTTCCTGCTCGGCGTTGTTGGCGGCCACGCGAAGCGTGCCAGGGTCGATGTTCAGGCGGACCCCCTTGAATTTGTCACTGGTCAGAATGGCGGTGCGCTGCAGGGTGGACAACAATGCGGTGCGGCCCAGAATGATGCTGTTTTGGTGGTTGCGCGGAATCACACGGTTGTAGTCCGGAAACTTGCCTTCCACCAGCTTGGTGACAAATTCCATGCCGCCAAAGCTGAACTTGGCCTGGTTGTTGGCAAACTGCATCTCAATGGCACCCTCAGCGTCTGACAGCAGGCGCTGCAACTCCAGCACGGTCTTGCGTGGCAAGATCACTTCTTGCTTGGGAACTTCCACGTCGAGCGTGGCGCTGACAAAGGCCAGACGGTGACCGTCGGTGGCCACCAGGCTGAGTTGTTTGCCCTCGGCCACAAACAAAATCCCGTTGAGGTAATAACGGATGTCGTGCACCGCCATGGCAAACGACACCTGACTTAGCAGATTTTTAAGGGTCTTTTGCGGCACGCTGAACACCGGCCCAAAGTTGGCCGACTCTTGCACCAGCGGAAAATCTTCGGCGGGCATGGTTTGCAGGGTGAACTTGCTTTTGCCGCCTTTGAGAATCAGCTTGGCCGCGCTGGATTCGAGCGACACCGTCTGGTCAGCTGGCAGGCTGCGCAAAATGTCGATGAGCTTGCGTGCGCCCACGGTGGTGGTGAAATCGCCGGTGTCGCCACCCAGGTCAGCGGTGGTGCGGATCTGGATTTCCAGGTCGCTGGTGGTGAGTTGCACGCTGGTTCCGGTTTTGCGGATCATGACGTTGGCCAGAATCGGCAGCGTATGACGCCGCTCCACAATGCCTGAGACGGCCTGGAGCACAGAGAGCACTTTACTTTGGGTGTCTTTGATCACAATCATGTTGTCTTCTTCCGGTCACTGGTCAATGGATGGGTCGATACGGCAAGGGCTATTTTCCCACTCATTCGCCTCAGCCTTTGAGGGTTTGTTCAAGCACATGCAACTGTTGGTTGAGTTCGGTCAACTGCTGACGTTCCCCGCCAATTTTTCTCACCGCGTGCAGCACTGTGGTGTGGTCGCGCCCGCCAAACAGCTCGCCAATTTCGGGCAAGCTTTTTTGCGTGAGCTCCTTGGCCAGGTACATGGCAATCTGGCGCGGGCGGGCAATGCTGGCCGGGCGCTTCTTGGAATACATGTCGGCGATCTTGATCTTGTAATAGTCGGCCACGGTTTTCTGGATGTTTTCCACCGAGATTTGCCGGTTTTGGATCGACAGCAGATCGCGCAGCGCTTCACGCGCCAAGGCGATCGAAATTTCTTTCTGGTTGAAACGCGAGTACGCCAGGATCTTACGCAGCGCACCTTCGAGCTCGCGCACGTTGGAGCGCACGTTCTTGGCAACAAAAAATGCCACTTCTTCGGGCATCACAATGCCTTCAACGTGCGCCTTGTTGATCAAAATGGCCACGCGCATTTCCAGCTCGGGCGGCTCAATCGCTACCGTCAGGCCGGAATCAAAGCGAGACACCAGCCGCTCATGGATGTCAGCCAGGCCCTTGGGGTAGGTGTCGCTGGTCATCACGATGTGTGATTTGCGCGCCAGCAGCGCCTCAAACGCGTTGAAAAACTCCTCCTGCGTGCGCTCCTTGTTGGCAAAAAACTGCACGTCATCGATCAGCAGCAGGTCTAGCGAGTGATAACGCTCCTTGAATTCATCAAACGCCTTGCGCTGGTAGGCCTTCACCACATCGGTGACAAACTGTTCGGCGTGGATGTACAGCACTTTGGCGTTGGCACGCTCGCTGATCAACTGGTTACCCACAGCGTGCATCAAATGGGTTTTACCCAAGCCGACTCCACCATAAATAAACAGCGGGTTGTACAAATGGCCGGGCATACCCGCTACATGCATGGCGGCAGCGCGCGCCATGCGGTTGGCGCTGCCCTCGACCAATGTGTCAAAGGTCAAGCCGGCATTCAGGCGGTTTTTAAGTGGCTCATTGGCGGCGTTGTCCTGGCTCGGTGCACTTGGCTGGCCGGGTACGTTGACAGCCGCTGTAGCCATGGGCGCTCTG
The DNA here is from genome assembly GCF_001938565.1 of Rhodoferax antarcticus ANT.BR. Classification (GTDB taxonomy): domain Bacteria; phylum Pseudomonadota; class Gammaproteobacteria; order Burkholderiales; family Burkholderiaceae_C; genus Rhodoferax; species Rhodoferax antarcticus. The sequence continues at coordinate 299,508 of NZ_MSYM01000007.1, read as the reverse complement.
GGCGTGGCTTCGCGGGCGGCCAACGCCAACTCTATAGCCACAGGCTGCCCGGTAAGTCGCTCCATCAGAGAGGATAAGCGGGCGCTGTACTGCGCCCGGATCCAGTCCAGCTTGAAGCGGTTGGCAACAAAAATGGTGACTTTGGAAAGATCGTCAGACACCTGGGCTGTCAACGGCTTGATCCAGGTCTGAAACTGCTGTTCGGGCAGTTCCTGCGCCAACTGGTCGATACAGGTCTGCCAGAAATCGGGGGTTCCCTGGACTTCCGGGGGGTCTGTTCGGTGGGGGGATCCCTGCGTCATGTGGTGTCAGCTTGGTGTGGATAGTTTTAAATTGTTGTGCCTCATATTCTAAATTATCAAAACCTTATCCACACCCGGGACAACCCCCGAATCTTCAGTGCTTTACGGCTTCACAGGTCATTACCATTGCTGCGCCAAGATGCTGGTCCAGAAAATTTGCGATAATCCGCGGTTCCCTGAAGTTTTCAGGAGAAGCCCGATCGCCAGTAGATTGGGTTCGCGCGCTGACTTGCGCTGCGCTCAACCGCTTTTGCCTCTTAGGATTTTCAAAATGAAACGCACATACCAACCCTCCAAAATTCGTCGCGCCCGCACACACGGTTTTTTGGTCCGCATGAAAACCCGTGGCGGCCGCGCTGTGATTAACGCTCGTCGCGCCAAGGGTCGCAAGCGTCTGGCTGTTTAATTCCAGCGGGATGGGCCAGCGGCTGATCAGCCTTCTTCAAACGGCCTGACTTTGCAGCGTCTCAAGAGCCGCCCACAATTTCAGGCGGTATTGGCTGGCTCGATCTTGGCGCGAACACCTCACTTTGTCCTGCATCGTGCGCCTCTGCATGCCAGCCGCGCGGAACCAGCCCAGACGCTTTTCGCCGTCGACGATGTCTGGCTGGGCGCCATGGTGCCCAAGCGCTGGGCTAGGCGTGCGGTCACCCGCAACACCATCAAGCGTCAGGTCTACACCGTGAGTCAAGAATTTGAATCCTCTTTGGCGCACGCGGCGCATGTGGTGCGCCTGCGCAGCGGGTTTGATCGTCAGCACTTTGTGAGCGCCACCTCTGACGCCCTGAAGGCAGCGGTGCGCGGTGAGTTGCAGCAGTTGTTTGCGCGAGCGGCGCCTGCGCCCGAGCCACTGGCTGGAGGCCGCTCATGATGGCGCGCCTGCTGATCCTGCTGGTAAAGGGTTACCGCTTGTTCGTCAGCCCGGCACTGGGCTCATCCTGTCGCTTCGAGCCGACTTGCTCGGCCTATGCTTTGCAGGCGTTGCAGACCCATGGTGCTGGCAAAGGGAGTTATTTAACGCTCAGGCGCATTGGGCGCTGCCACCCCTGGTGTGATGGTGGCTTGGACCCGGTGCCGCCAGCGCGCTCAGGTCACCAAGGTGGCGTGTTTACCCGGTTGATCTCAACTTCCTCTGAAAAGAAGTCTTCATGAACGATATTCGTCGCACGATGCTGTGGGTGGTTTTTGGCATGTCTTTGGTCATGCTGTGGGACCAATGGCAGGTCTACAACGGTCGCCAGACAACGTTTTTCCCCTCGCCCACGCCGGTGGTTGCTGCCTCTGGCGCTGCGCCGTCCACCAGCGGCGTGCCCAGTGCCATTCCACAAGCCACCGCGGTAGCGTCTAGCGCTGATATTGCCAAGGCGACAGGCTCTGCCGCACCGCAAAGCGGCATGGCTGCGGCGGTGCATGAGCAGGTGGTCGTGAAAACCGATGTGCTGAAGGTCACGTTTGACACCGAAGGTGGTTCGGTGGTGCGCACCGAATTCCTCAAACACGTGGACATGGCTGACAGTTCGCGCAACTTTGTGTTGCTCGATGACAGCAAAGAGCGCGTTTACCTGGCCCAGTCGGGTCTGATCGCCGCCAATGGCGGCCCGGCCTTGCCCACCCACAAGGCGGTGATGACGCTGGCGCCAGGGGAACGCGAACTACAAGACGGCAGTCAGACGCTGGAGCTGCGTTTTGAGTCAGCCGATGTGGGTGGCGTCAAGCTGATCAAGACCTACACCTTGACACGCGGCAGTTATGCCATGACGGTCAAACATGAGGTGGTCAACGTTGGCAACACGCCGGTGGTGCCGCAGCTATACCTGCAACTGGTGCGTGACGGCAACAAACCGCCGGGCGAGTCGAGCTTTTACTTCACCTTCACCGGCCCAGCGGTTTATACCGAAGCCAAAAAGTACCAAAAAGTCAGCTTTGAGGACATCGAGAAGAACAAGGTCGATGTCGAAAAGTCTGCGACCAATGGTTATGTGGCCATGGTGCAGCACTACTTTGCCAGCGCCTGGCTGCTGGGTGATGGCATCCAGCGCGACCTGTTCTTGCGCACGGTGGACACCAATCTTTACTCGGTGGGCATGATTGCGCCGCTGCAGGAACTGGCACCTGGCGCACGCAAGACCGTGGAGACCACGCTGTTTGCCGGTCCCCAAGAGGAGACGATTCTCGAATCCCTGGCGCCTGGTCTGGAATTGGTTAAGGACTACGGCTGGCTGACCATCCTGGCCAAGCCGCTGTACTGGCTGTTGGTGCAATTGCACAACGTGATCAGCAACTGGGGTTGGTCGATCATCGCGTTGGTGGTACTGCTCAAGATCGCGTTTTATTGGCTCAATGCCAAGGCTTATGCCAGCATGGCCAAGATGAAAGCGGTAAACCCGAAGATCACCGAGATGCGCGAGCGCCTGAAGGCTGACCCGCAGAAGATGCAGATGGAGATGATGCGTATCTACCGCGAGGAAAAGGTCAACCCGATGGGTGGCTGCTTCCCGATCATGATCCAGATTCCGGTGTTTATTGCGCTCTACTGGGTGCTGCTGTCCAGCGTGGAAATGCGAAACACACCTTGGCTGGGCTGGATCCAAGACCTCTCAAGCCCAGACCCGCTGTTCATTCTGCCGGTCGTCATGGCCCTGACCACAGTGCTGCAAACCTCGCTGAACCCGGCACCGCCAGACCCACTGCAAGCCAAAATGATGTGGTTCTTGCCGCTGGCATTTAGCGTCATGTTCTTCTTCTTCCCGGCTGGCTTGGTGCTGTACTGGATTACCAACAACGTGCTGTCAATCGCCCAACAGTGGTTCATCAATACCCGCATGGGCGTGCCGCCGAAGTTTCACTTTCCGAAGTTTTAAGGGGTTTGATCATTTTCTCCTTCCGAAATGGGGGGTGCGAGTCTGTGATGCCCAGGTACTCTTAAAAACGTAGCTGCTAGCGCTTTATACACAAGGGCTAGAGGCCTAAAAAGCATATAGAAATCGTCCACTGGCAATCAGCTCTTGCCTAAGTTGGGTTCAGCGTTTTAGCCAGAAAGGCTCCCTGTGACCTTGCCACGCCACCAAGATCCGATCGTCGCCGTTGCTACCGCCCCCGGCCGTGGCGCGGTGGGCATTGTGCGGGTGAGCGGGCGCTCTCTGCAGGCTCTGATTCACACGCTGTGCGACAAGGTTTTGACCCCGCGTGAAGCTACCTACACCGGGTTCTTGGACGCGCAGGGCGTGGCCATCGACCATGGCCTGGCACTGTACTTTCCCGCGCCACATTCGTTCACCGGTGAAGACGTGCTGGAGCTGCAAGCCCATGGGGGTCCGGTGGTGTTGCAGCTGTTGCTGGCGCGCTGCCTGGAAGCTGCCGGGCAAACACTCGCCGACGCTCGCCCCACGCTGGCGCACCTGCGGCTGGCGCTGCCGGGCGAGTTTTCCGAGCGGGCGTTTTTGAACGACAAGATCGACCTGACGCAGGCCGAGGCCATTGCTGACCTGATCGACGCCAGCACCGAGGCGGCCGCGCGCAGTGCCAGCCGCTCACTCAGTGGCGCGTTTTCCCAAGAGATTCACCAGTTGCGTGACGCGCTGATCCACCTACGCATGCTGGTGGAGGCCACGCTGGACTTTCCTGAGGAAGAAATTGACTTCCTGCGCAAGGCCGATGCGCTTGGGCAGCTCTCGAAGCTGCAGCAGGGTGTGCTGGCGGTGCTGCAGAAGGCGCGCCAGGGCGCACTGTTGCGTGAAGGCATCAAGGTGGTGCTAGCCGGGCAGCCCAATGCAGGCAAGTCCTCGCTGCTGAACGCGTTGGCCGGAGCCGAGCTGGCCATCGTCACCGCCGTGCCGGGCACCACCCGCGACAAGGTGCAGCAAACCATTCAAATCGAGGGCGTGCCGCTGCATGTGATCGACACCGCCGGGCTGCGTGAGAGTGATGACGAGGTGGAGAAAATCGGCATTGAGCGCGCCTGGCTCGCCATTGCTGAGGCGGATGCGGTGTTGTTCCTGCATGATCTGACGCGCCTGGATGCTACGGAATACATAGCTTCTGACGCAGCAATAGCAAGGACAATGACCCAAAAACTGCCTCAAAACATCACCATCCTGGATATCTGGAACAAGGCCGATGCAGCACCCAGCCAAGTGCCAGAACATGGGGTGGTGGTGTCGGCCAAAACCGGTGTGGGACTGGACGTGCTGCGCCACCAGCTGCTGCAGTTGGCGGGCTGGCAGCCCGGTGCCGAGGGTATTTTTACGGCCCGCGCGCGCCATGTGACGGCGTTGCGGCGGGCACAAGATCACCTGGCCGTCGCCTCACAGCATCTGGCGCAACAGGCGCAGGCACTCGATGTACTGGCCGAAGAGCTGCGTCTGGCGCAAAATGCACTCAACCAGATCACCGGTGAGTTCACGTCAGACGATTTGCTGGGGGTTATTTTTTCGAGTTTTTGTATCGGAAAATAGGGTTTCACCCGCAGCTGCAAGGCTGCACTGGCCGAAAATGTCCTGACCTGTTCGCTCGACCGTTTGAGAGGTTCTCCATGTCCTTATTCAGTTGGTTGTTTTCCAAGCCTGCGCCAGCAGCCCCATCGGGCTTGTCCGCTGACGCCTTTAGGGGCGCGGCCCCCAAGTCGGTGCCTGCGCCAACATCGGTTGACCCGCTGGTCGATCTCAAGCATCAGCGCCATGAACGCCGCGAGCATCTGTATGACGTGGTTCGTAGCGTCATGCTGCGCAGTGAGGTTCTAGCATCGCACTACAAATTCAAGGTGTTGTCACTCGATGCGCGGGGCCGCCAGTTTTTGGTGATGATCGACTTGCTGGGTGAGGATGTTCTCTCGCCCGAGCGTTGGTTGCCGATAGAGCAACTGATGACCATGACCGCCGCGCAGCGCCACGATTTGCAGGTCAAGTCGGTGTATTGGCGGATGCTCCCTGCGCAGGCTGGCCAGACGGTTAAAGCCGCGGCAGCCTTCAGCGCGCCGGTGGTGGCCGAGGCCATGCCAGCGAAAGTGGTCGAGACTGGTGTCGTGGCAGGTGAAGCCCGACATGGCTTTGATCCGATTGACAACGATGAGGTGATGGCCTTCAAGCGTGCCATCTCGGATGCCACGCCGGAAGAGCAAGTAGCCGCGAAATCAGGCCGGGTGGTGACTTCCGGGCCGCGCAAGCCGGCCCCGCAGCCTGGCTATGAAGACACCCAGTTGCTCGAACCCGATGACGCGGCCTCGCCGCTGAGCCGCACCCAATTTGGCGGCCTGGACTGAGCGACTTTGCCCTGGGCCTCTCAATGGCCCTCGAAATCAATCAGGGTAAATAGCGGCAAACCACTGCTGTGCAGCTTGGCTGAGCCGCCCAGCTCGGGTAAGTCAACAATGGCGGCCCCTTCCATCACCACTGCACCGAGTTTTTCCAGTAGCTTTTTGCCCGCCATCATGGTGCCGCCGGTGGCAATCAGATCGTCAATCAGCAGCACCCGATCGCCGGCTTTGACCGCGTCCACGTGCACCTCTACGGTGGCACTGCCGTACTCCAACTCGTAGGTTTCTTCCACGGTCGTGAAGGGCAGCTTGCCTCTTTTACGGATCGGGACAAATCCCACGCCGAGTTCATAAGCGATGACCGAGCCAATGATGAAGCCGCGCGCATCCAGCCCGGCCACCACATCGGGGCGAAGCGCGGGGTCCATGTAGCGGTGCACAAAAGCGTCAATCAGCACGCGGAAAACCTTGGCATCCTGTAGCAGCGGGGTGATGTCACGGAACGCCACGCCAGGCGCAGGCCAGTCCTGCACGGTACGGATGTGGTCGCGAAGGTAATGGTTGACGCTGGTGTTGTACATGAGGCAGCCGGTAGAAAACGAAACCGCTATTGTGCCCGCCCGCCAAGCCAACCTGGGTTGGGCGAGATCAACCTTTGATCAGTCTGAGTTCAGTCTGGGCGATGGCGTCGGCCTTGCCAGAGATCACCAGTGTGTCGCTGGCCATGAACAGCACGTCGCCCCCCAAGGTCACGCTCTGGCCAGCTGCCCGGCGCATACTGACCAGCCGCGTGCCTAAAGCGTGCAGGGCCAAGTCGTCGATCGTGCGGCCAATCGCTTTTGCGTATGGCGGCAGCTGAATGCTGCTGAGCCGTTCCAACTCGGTTTCATCCGCGTCGCCATCATCGGCGCCCCGGAAAAAACCGCGCAGCAAGCTGTAGCGCGCGTCGCGATGCTCGCGCACGATGCGGATCACCCGGCGCATTGGCACACCGACCAGCGCCAGGGCTTGGCTGGCCAGCACCAGCGAACCCTCGATGGTTTCGGGCACCACCTCGGTGGCACCGGCCTTTCGCAACAGTTCCAGATCATGGTCGTCCTGAGTGCGGATGACCACCGGCACGTGCGGCGCGTGTTCCTGGATGTTGGCCAGCACTTTCAGGGCGCCAGCGGTTTGCAGGTAAGTCACGACCACTGCGCTGGCGCGTGCCAAGCCAGCCGCCATCAGCGCCTGCAGTCGCCCGGCGTCACCAAACACCACCGAATCGCCTGCCGCAGCGGCCTGGCGAACCCGGTCGGGGTCTAGGTCAAGCGCCATGTAGGCGATGTTTTCCTTGTCCAGAATGCGCGCCAGATTCTGGCCGCAGCGGCCATAACCGCAGATGATCACGTGCTTGTTGGCCTTGATCGATTTGCGCGCGATGGAGGTCATTTGCACGGACTCCATCAGCCACTCATTGCTGACCAGTCGCATCACGATGGCCGAGCTGTGCATGATGATGAAAGGCGTGGCCAGCATCGACAGAACCATCGCGGCCAGGATCGGGTTGAGCAGTTCAGGGGGGACCAGGTTATTGTTCTGCGCCAAGGTCAGCAGCACAAAGCCGAATTCGCCCGCCTGCGCCAGATACAAACCAGTGCGCAGGGACACCCCCGCACTCGCGCCAAAACCTTTGGTGATCAAGGTGATCATGGCCGCTTTGAACAGCACCGGCAGGGTGACCAGAATCAGCACCAGCGGCCAGCGCTCCAGCACCAACCGCCAGTCCAGCATCATGCCGATGCTGATGAAAAACAGGCCCAGTAATACATCGTGAAACGGCCGGATGTCGGTCTCCACCTGGTGCTTGTACTGGGTTTCAGAAATCAGCATGCCGGCAATGAATGCACCCAGCGCCAAGCTCAGGCCCGCCAATTCGGTCAGCCAGGCCAAGCCCAGGGTGACCAGCAGCAGGTTCAGCACAAACAGCTCCTCGCTCTTGCGCCGCGCCACCAAAGTCAGCCACCAGCGCATGATGCGCGGGCCGCCCACCAGCAACAAGGTGATGAGCGCAGCCGCTTTCATGGACGCCCACAACAAGGTTTCGGCCATTTGCTCGGGTGGCGCGCTGAGCGCCGGAATCAGCACCAGCAGCGGCACCACGGCCAAGTCCTGAAACAGCAGCACACCCATGACCCGCTTGCCGTGTTCGCTCTCCATTTCGATGCGCTCTGACATCAACTTGACGACAATCGCGGTGCTGCTCATGGCCATGGCGCTGGACAGAGCCAGAGCGGTTTTCCAGTCCATGCCCCACTGCGCGGGGGCCAGCACCGCAAATGCCATGCTGGCTGCCGTGGTCAGCAACAAGGTCAGCGTCACCTGAGACAGCCCCAGCCCGAACACATGTTGGCGCATGGTGCGCAACTTGGGCAGATTGAACTCCAGCCCGATTACGAACATCAAAAAAACCACGCCGAACTCGCCAAGGTGGCGCACACCTTCCGCATTTTTTGCCACCGCCAGGGCGTTCGGGCCAATCACCACGCCCACGGCCAGATAGCCGAGCATCGGCGGCAATTTCAGGCTGCGGCAAGCCACCACCCCAAGGACGGCGGCCAGCAAATACATCAGGGTTAATTCAAGTGGGCTCACCCCCGGATACTACCAATTGGGCCGCGCCCTAAGCGTGGTGGCCGATAAAATGCCGCGATGAACTCCATGCCCACCCCCGCGTCATTTTTCGACGCCGATCGCGTCCTGTTGCTGGCCCGAGAGACCCTGAAGGTGGAGGCCGCGGCGGTACTCAACCTGCAGCACCATTTGGGGGCAGATTTTGTCAAGGCGGTGCGCCTGGTGCTGGCCAGTCAGGGGCGTTTGGTGGTGATGGGCATGGGCAAAAGTGGCCATATTGGTCGCAAAATTGTCGCTACGCTGGCCTCCACCGGCACGCCGGCCATGTTTGTCCACCCCGCCGAGGCCAGCCATGGCGACCTGGGCATGATCCAGCCGGTAGACGTGGTGCTGGCGATTTCCAACAGCGGCGAGTCTGATGAGCTCAACGTGATCCTCCCGATCATCAAGCGCCTGGGTGTTGCGCTGCTGGCCATGACCGGCAACCCGGCGTCCACGCTGGCACGCCACGCCGATGCATTTTTAAACAGCGGTGTGGCAAAAGAAGCTTGCCCACTCAATCTGGCGCCAACTGCCAGCACCACTGCGCAGTTGGCCTTGGGAGATGCGTTGGCGGTGGCCCTGCTGGACGCGCGAGGTTTCAAGGCCGAAGATTTTGCTCGTTCGCACCCCGGTGGTGCGCTGGGTCGCAAGCTGCTCACCCACGTGCGCGATGTGATGCGCAGTGGTGATCAGGTGCCCAAGGTGCTGACCACAGCTGGCTTCAGCGAGCTGATGCGCGAAATGAGTGCCAAAGGCCTGGGTGCAGCGGCGGTGGTGGACGGTACGGGCCAAGTGTGCGGTGTCTTCACTGACGGCGACCTGCGCCGTTTGATTGAAAAAGGATTTGATTTGCGCCAAGCCACAGCACAGCAGGTGATGCACCCCAACCCGCAAACCATTAGCGTTGACGCGCTGGCGGTGGAAGCGGCGGAGTTGATGGAGCTGCGCCGCATCACCAGCGTGCTGGTGCTCGATGCCCAAGGGCAGCTCTGCGGCGCCCTCAACAGCAACGACCTGATGCGTGCCAAGGTCATCTGATGGCAGCGGTCTTGAACTTCTCCCCCGAGCTGCTGTTGCAGGCGCAAGCCGTTCGCGTGGTGTTTTTTGATGTTGATGGCGTGCTGACCGATGGCGGTCTATACTTTTCCGAGGCGGGCGAAACCCTCAAGCGCTTCAACACGCTGGACGGCCACGGCCTGAAGCTGTTGCAGCGCGCTGGCATCACCCCGGCAGTAATCACCGGGCGCGACTCGCCCGCCTTGCGGGTACGGCTGGCGGCGCTGGGCGTAGAGCATGCGCATTTCGGCACCGAAGACAAGCGTCCGGCGGCCGAAGCCACCCTCAAAGCACTGGGCCTGGACTGGTCCCAGGCGGCTGCCATGGGCGACGACTGGCCGGACCTGCCAGTGATGACGCGCTGTGCTTTTGCCTGCGCGCCAGTCAATGCCCAGGCCGAGGTTCTGGCCGCAGCGCACCACATCACGCAAAGACGCGGCGGCGAGGGCGCGGTGCGTGAGCTGTGTGACCTCTTGTTGGTTGCCAGCGGCCGCTACGCCCAACTGTTGCAGGCGTATCTGCAGTGAACACCCTGCGCTGGGCGCTTGATCGCCTGACACTCTACCTGCCAGTGCTATTGATGGGCGCGCTGGCCATGGCCAGCTACTTACTGGTGCGCAGCACACCGTCACAAAGTGAAGTGGTCGCATCAGCGGTGGCGCAACATCAGCCGGATTACTTCATGCGCGAGTTTGCCGTCAAAACATTTGATGCCCAGGGGCAGCTTAAAAGCGAGGTCAAGGGTCGGGAGATGCGCCATTACCCGGACACCGACACCCTGGAGATCGACCAGGTGGTGATCCGCTCGTTTGACGAACAAGGCCACCTAACCACAGCCACCGCTCGCCAGGCGCTGACCAACGCCGACGCCTCAGAGGTCACATTGATCGGCGACGCCCGGGTGCTACGCGCTGCCACCGTCAGCCCGGCAGGCAAGCCGCAGCCTGCCATGAGCTTTCAGGGCGAGCAGTTGCATGCCCTCGTTGACACTGAACGCGTGCGCTCCGACCAGCCCGTGACCTTGACGCGTGGGCAAGACCAGTTCACCGCCGACAGCATGGACTATGACAACCAGCAGCAGGTCATCGAGATGCAGGGACGTGTCAGGGGCGTGCTGTTTCCTGGCAACAAGCCTTGAACGGGCGTGATTGAGAAAGCATGGGCAAGCTTGTCATGATCACCGGTGCCTCCAGTGGCATTGGCCAGGCGCTGGCGCTGCATTACGCGGCACAAGGCTGGCATCTGGCCTTGGTGGCACGCCGAGAGTCTGTGATCAAATCATGGCTTGACCCAATTGGAATAAGCGCTGATAGATACCAAATTTATAGCGCTGACGTGTCCGATATTGCCGCTATGCAGCGTCTGGCGCAAGACTGTATGACACACCAAGGCCTGCCTGACGTGGTGATTGCCAACGCCGGCATCAGCATCGGCGTGGATACCGCCCTGCCCGAAGACTTGCCGGTGATGGCGCTTATTCTGGCCACCAACGTGATGGGTGTCGCCGCCACGCTCGGGCCATTTATCCCTGCCATGGTCGCGCGTGGCTCCGGCAAACTGGTGGGCATTGGCAGCGTGGCCGGTATCCGGGGCTTGCCTGGGCATGGTGCCTATTGCGCCAGCAAGGCAGCAGTTATCAGTTATTGTGAGAGCCTGCGTGGTGAGTTGCGCAACAGTGGTGTGCAGGTGGTGACGCTTTGCCCCGGCTACATTGCCACGCCGCTGACACAAAACAATGGCTACAACATGCCGTTTCTAATGCAGCCCAATGTGTTTGCCGAGAAAGCTTGTCTGGCTATTGCCGCAGGTGACAGCTACCGGGTAATTCCCTGGCAGATGGGAGTCGTGGCCAAACTGCTGCGTTTGTTACCAAACAGTATTTTTGACAAAGTGTTTGCCGGGCGACCGCGCAAACCACGTATGACGGATTCTTGACGATCGTCAAAAAGCAAAAAGGGCCCCGAGGGACCCTTTTCGTTTCAGGCTAGAAGCCTGCGCCAGACAAGCGATTGCTTAGTAGCTGCTACGGCCACCGCCGTAACCGCCGCCACCGCTGCTGCCACCACCGTAGCCGCCACCGCCACCGCCACCGGAGCGGCTACCGCCACCACCGTAGCCGCCGCCGCCACCACCACTACCACCACCAAAGCCACCGCCACCGGAGCGGGGGGGGCGCGGTTCCATCGGACGGGCTTCGTTGACCACGAGGCCACGTCCACCGAATTGTTGACCGTTCATCGCGTTGATGGCGGTTTGTGCTTCAGCATCGCTACCCATTTCGACGAAACCGAAACCTTTTGAGCGGCCGGTGTCACGTTCCATCATGACTTTGGCGCTGGTTACGGAGCCGTGTTGGGAAAACGCCTGTTGCAGGTCATCATCACGGAAAGAATATGGCAGATTGCCGACGTAAAGTTTGTTGCCCATGTAAGGACTCCTCAAAATAACTCAAAACGCGATGGAGTCCATGACCGCAACAACCAAACCCCTGAAGACTTAGAGCAGACGCGAAACTGGCATTCACCGCAAACCAAGTATTGCTATCAAAAAAGCAACACGAATCAGATCATACGTCAAGTTCCCTTTTTTAAAACTTTTTTTGCATTGGGGCAAAAAAAGCCCACATTCGTTGTGTGGACAGGGGAATGGGGTGAATCCGGACTTAGCCCACGCGGCTGCGGCGCTCCGGGCGCACTGGCAAGCGCGGGGCGTCCAAGTAGTCTTGGGCGATGTTGATACTGCTGCGCACGCCCAGGTCGCACGCGCTTTGCGCCAGCCATTGCCGTGCATGGCTTTGACCCAGATCGTGCAGGGCGTTGATCAGCGGAGCGTCGGTGCTGAGCTTGGTGGCAGCGCCCAACTGCTCCAACACTGCACCGCCATCAATGCGGTGCAACAGCACATCTTTGTAGTGGGTCGGGTCAAGCTTGCCCATGACCAGCAAGCGTTTGACAAAGTCAATGGCGCGCAGTTCGGCGATCAAGGTGGCGTTGAAGTTGATCTCGTTGAGGCGATCCATGATTTCGACGGCGCTGGTGGGCAGCTTGGCGCGGTGGATCGGGTTGATCTGCACCAGCAGGACGTCACGGCTGTCGCAGTCATAGATCAGCGGGTGAATGGCCGGGTTACCCGAGTAGCCGCCGTCCCAGTAATGCTCGCCCTCAATCTCCACGGCCTGAAACATCATCGGCAGACAGGCCGAGGCCATCACCGCGCTGGCAGTGACGCGCTGGCCGGTAAACACTTCAGCCATACCGGTACTGACTTTGGTGGCCAGCACAAACACTTTCAGTTCGTCAAACGCAGCCAGGCGCTCAAAATCGATCTGCCGTTCGACAAAGTCTTTCAGTGGGTTGATGTCCAACGGGTTTGCCTGGTAGGGCGACATCGAACCGGACCAGGCGCGGGCCATGGCGTCGGCCCATGGCCCGGTGGGTGAGCTGTCCATCCCCGCCAGGCCAAACATCAGGTCAAACGGCGCGCGCTGCGCCTGGCCGAGCGCACCCATGGACACGATACCGTTCCAGAAGTCGGCCAGCGACTCGCGTGCCGCTTCACGCGCCTGGAGCGCTGTCTTTCCCTGCGCTTTGGCAAAACCGTGCGCTAGCGCCACCGCGTTCATGGCCCCGGCGCTGGTGCCGCTGATGCCTTCGATGTCGATGCGCGTGTCTTGCAGCAGCACATCCAGCACGCCCCAGGTAAAGGCGCCGTGCGAGCCACCACCTTGCAGGCCAATGTTGATACGATGGGCGCGGGCGGAGGATGAGCGAGGAAGTGAAGACATGCGTGAAGCTTAGCAGCCTGCGTGGCTGTGCTGATGAAGCGGCGTGAAACAGATCGGGGAAACCTTTTTATGCTATTTTATATATAGCTATAAGCCCCTTATAAATATGGGCTAGAGAACGTTTTTATCTATAAACAGTTTAGCCGCTCTGTTCATTGTGGCGAGCCAGTGCTAAAGTCACTTGATGCGTGCGTGGCGTTCGGGGGCACCTTGGCAGATCAACCAACAAGCGTCATATGACATCCTTGTATTTACTTGGCGAATGGGTCGTTTTGCTGGCGTTCACCTCGCTGAGCGCGTGCCAGCCCGAATCCACCGAGCAACCGCTGACCTACCAGGTTGCACCCGCGCCGGGCAGCGTGCCGCAATACCGGCTGGCGGTGTACCCGGGGTACAACCCCAACCTGCTCGCGGTGGCCTATCAGCCGCTGGTGGACCACCTCAACACCGAAGTGACCGGCGCCCAGCTGATACTCGAGGCCTCCCGCGACTACCCTGCTTTTGAGAAAAAGTTTGCCGAGCGCGAGCCGGCTTTTTTGCTGCCCAACCCGTGGCAAACCTTGCAGGCCATCCAGAGGGGCTATCAAGTGATCGCCATGGCGGGCGACCCGCAGGATTTTCGCGGGATCTTCATCGTGCGCCGCGACAGTGGCCTGCGCCTACCCACCGACCTGAAGGGCAAGCGGGTAAGCTACCCCGCGCGCACTGCGCTGGCGGCATGCATCATGGCGCAGTACTTTTTGCACACCCAGGGTCTGGCGGTGCATGACACCCAAAGCCTGTACGTGGGCACACAAGAGTCCTCCATCATGAATGTCTATCTGGGCGACACGGCAGCTCGTGCCACCCGGCCGCCGGCCTGGCGCCAGTTTCAGAAAGACCATTCCAAAGTAGCGGCTGAGCTGAAGGTGATCTGGCAAACTGAGCCCCTGATCAACAACTCTTTCATGGTGCGTGATGACGTGCCCGCGCTGGTGCGCGCCCAGGTGCAGACAAGCTTGCTGGGTCTGGCGCAAACCTTTGCCGTGCAGGCGATTTTGGCCAACATGGCCACGGCGGCGTTCTACCCGGCCAGCAACGCGAGCTACGACGTGGCGGCGCGCAACATAGAACGTTTTGAGCGGGAAGTGCGCCCCGTGGAGAAGCCGTGATGTTTGGCACCCTGCAACGTCTGTTTTTTGGCACGCTGCGCCGCCAGTTGATGACCGGCATGGTGCTGACGGTAGCCTTGACGATGGCGGCCTTCGTCTGGGACCTCACACGCCGCCAGCAGCAGGTGGCTGTGGCGCAGCAAGTGTCGCAAGCCACCAGCATGGCCCGCAGCGTGGCGGCGTCGGGCGCGGTTTGGCTGGCCGCGCGCGATGCAAGTGGCCTGCAGGAAATTGTGCACGGCCTGTCCAGCTACCCGGAGCTGCGCTATGCCATGGTGCTGGATGCGCGTGGTGAGCTGCTGGCGCACACCGAGCCCGAGCGGCGCGGCCAGTACCTGACCGATCTACCGGCTCAGCCCGCTGAGCAGGTGCGCCAGCGCGGCGCCTATCTGGTAGACGTGTACAGCCCGGTGATGCTGAATGGTCGGTCGATTGGCTGGGTGCGTATTGGACTTGCTGGAACGGCGCTGGAAGCCAGCCTGGCACAGGTGGCGCGCAACGGCCTGATCTACATGCTGGTAGCGATCATCCTGGCGGCGCTCATTTCGGCGGCGGTCAGCCGCTTGCTTACGCGGCGTCTGGCGGCCATGTCCGAGGTTGCCAACGCGGTTGAGCAGGGCCAAGCCGGGCTGCGGGTGGCGACCGATGGCGACGACGAGGCGGCGCAACTTGCGCGCCAATTCAATACCATGCTCGACGCGCTGGCCCAGCGCGACCAGGCATTGAAAGACAGCGAGACGTTCAAAACCGTCATCCTTGACTCGGTCGCCGCAGAAATTGCGGTGATTGACCGCAGCGGCACCATTCTGGCGGTCAATGAGCAGTGGCAGCGCTTTTCTGTGGAGAACACCAACCTCCCCGGTCAGCGCGCGCCGCACACTGACGTGGGCGCCAACTATTTGGAGATGTGCATCGACAGCAACAGCATCCACCGCGCCAGCCTGGGCGTAGCGCTGGCACACGATGGTATTGCCGCGGTGCTGGAGGGGCGCTCGCCACACTTCATCCTGGATTACCCCTGCCATTCCCCGCAAGAGCAACGCTGGTTCACCATGGTCGTACGCCCGCTGGGCAGTGACCGGCGCAGTGGTGTGGCCATCACCCACACTGACATCAGCGCGGTCAAGCTGGCCGAGCGCTACGAGCAGTTTCGCAGTCAGATGCTGGAGCTCATGGCTGGCGAAACCGCCTTGCCGGAGCTATTGCGCGCCATGGCCAGCGGCGTGGAGAACTTGCACCCGTCCATGCTGTGCAGCATCCTGCTGCTCACCGATGACGGAAAGCGTCTGGGTGAAGTGTTTGCACCGAGCCTGCCGGCGTTCTACAACCAGGCTGTCGTGGGGCTGGAGATCAGCCTGGGGTGTGGCTCCTGTGGCACTGCCGCGTTTACCGGGCAGCGGGTGGTCGTACAAGACATTGCTACCCACCCATACTGGGCTAATTACAAGGCGCTGGCGCAGCAGGCTGATCTGGGTGCCTGCTGGTCGCAGCCCATTCTGGCGTCCGGCGGGAAGGTGCTGGGCACCTTTGCTATTTACCACCGCCAGGTGCATGCCCCAACAGCGCACGACATTATGGTGATAGAACAATCCGCCCGGTTGGCCAGCATTGCCATAGAACACAAACGCACCCAAGCGGCACTGCTGGCCAGCGAAGACATGTTCCGCACGCTGTTTGAGACCCTGCCTACCGGTGTGCTGTATCAAAACGCCGATGGTTACATCACCTCGGCAAATGCGGCGGCGCAGCGCATCCTGGGCTTGACGCTGGAACAGTTGCGGGGCAGCACCTCGACGGACCCGCGCTGGCACGCGGTGCATGAGGACGGCAGCCCCTGCCCTGGCAACGAGCACCCGATTTCGCAGGCCATCAGAACCGGTCAACCGGTGCGCAACATGACGATGGGGATTGCCGTGCCTGACCGGGACCTGGTGTGGATTCTGGCCAGTGCCATGCCGCTGTTCAAAGACGGCAAGCTGGATCAGGCCTACGTGGTGTTTGAAGACGTGACCGAGCGTCAAAAAATGGTGCAGCACGTGCGCCAATTGGCGTTTTACGACCCGCTGACCGAGTTGCCCAACCGCCGCCTGCTCAGCGAGCGCCTGGCGCAGGCCATCAGTGCCAGCAAGCGTAGCGACTGTTTCGGCGCAATGATGTTTTTGGACCTGGACAACTTCAAGCCGCTCAACGACGAGCACGGCCACGAGTTGGGCGACCTGCTGTTGGCAGAAGTTGCCCAACGCTTGAAAAACAGCGTGCGCGCGGTGGACACGGTGGCGCGCATCGGTGGTGACGAGTTTGTGGTGATGCTCACCGACTTGAGCCCTGGCCGCGCTGAGGCCACTACGCTGGCAGAAGCTGTGGCTGAAAAGGTCCGCGACGCGCTGGCGCAGCCGTATCTGCTGGCCTTGACGCGTGAAGAGGGTGACCACATCACTGTGGAGCACCGCTGCAGTGCCAGCATTGGCATCACGCTGTTCTCACACCGCGACAGCAACCACGAGCAGATTCTGCAACGCTCGGACGCCGCCATGTACCAGGCCAAGGAAGAAGGGCGCAACCGGCTGAAGTTTGCGTCACCGAAACCAGAGTCGGCCGAGATGCGTTGAGATGTGGGGCCACGGCCCGCGCCCACCATCAACGCACCCAATGGGTTCTACAATCTTCGCTGTCATTGGGGAGTAGCCGCCCTTCTTCATTGAGAGGGGCTTGCGTCAACAGACTTGCCTGGCCATCACCGGCCACCATGGCGCAAGCTAAGTCCTGCAACAGGATTTTGGCGAGACCTTTGACTGCGCACCTCCGTTTTTGGCCGGGGATGCTGCGCAGTCATTGGTTTCATCAACCGGCCGGAGACCCTCATGGAAGCCTTTTTAGTATCTACCGGCATCGTCGCATTGGCGGAGATGGGTGACAAAACGCAGTTGCTCGCCCTTATTCTGGCCGCGCGTTTTCGTCAGCCCTGGCCCATTGTTGCGGGCATTTTTGTGGCCACCCTCGCCAACCACGCCCTAGCCGGTGCGGTGGGCGCCTGGGTCAACACGGCGTTGGGGCCAGATGTGTTGCGCTGGGTGTTGGGCGCGTCCTTCATTGCCATGGCGGTGTGGATGCTGATCCCCGACAAGATCGAAGACGACGATGCGCCCGCCAAACCGCGTTTCGGCGTGTTTGGCACCACCGTGGTGGCGTTTTTTTTGGCCGAGATGGGCGACAAAACCCAGGTGGCCACGGTGATGCTGGCGGCGCAGTACAGCGCCTATTACTGGGTGATTGCCGGCACCACGCTGGGCATGATGCTGGCCAATGCGCCGGTGGTCTGGCTGGGTGAGCGCATGACGCGGCTGGTGCCGCTGCGCGTGGTGCACATTGTCTCGGCGCTGATCTTCATGGGCCTCGGGTTATGGGCACTGCTCGCATAGTTATAAGCCTTTTAGGCCGCTAGCCCTTATGAATAAAGCGTGAGTAGCTATCAAATTAATTATTGCTCAAGCTGCTGCCTGAAACAGCACCGCCCGAAAAGCGTTCACATTGGTAGGGGTGGGGCCGGTGGCCACGCTGTCGCCCAGGGCTTCAAAAAACCCTTGGCCGTTGTTGTTGGTCAAGTGTTCCAGCAGGGCCAGGCCTTGCGCCCAGGCGCGTAACAAGGTGTCGGGCGTAGCCACGGCACCTGCACCTGCACCCAGCGTGAACGCCAAAGGAGCCCGACACTGCGGCTCACTGAAGTCATGTCAACGCTTCAACGCTTTACCACATCACCACTCAAAGACAGTTCCAACAAAGGCGGGAACGAAGTGCACTCCAAACCTTTGGCTAAGGGTTGCCATCATGGCGAATCCTGTGCAGTGGTTGGCCGCAATCAGCTCTGGCGCATAGTCCTGCAGCGCGTCAAGAGTCGCATGCTGCTGCTCAGCCGAAACCGGTGCCAGATGGGTTCCGCCTATCCAAGTGTGCATTTTTGTCTGGCCGGTGAGTGCAAGACCGTGGCGGATCGTATTGATCATGCCCGCATGCGCGCATCCGCCAATGACCCTGAGACCTTGCGCGCTGCCATGAAAAAGCGAGACGTCATCTGCAATGAGATCTTCCACGCAGTGGCCGTCGCTCTGACAGGTGAGCAATCTGGCATCGCCTTTTTCAAAGTCAGTCAGCCTTGGAATCTCGCCGCTGAACCACAAGCCGGGAATGATCTCGACGGGCTCCTTTGACAAGACCCACTGTGCGCCAAGGCTGCTCAATTGGGGTTCGGTAAACGGTATGCCAATAAAGTGCCTTTTACCCGCCGTGGAAATGTGTGTCTGAAAGATGTCACTGTGCGCATAAACCGGCAGCGGCTTGGCGGCATGCTGAAGCACACGCATCAGGCCGCCAACATGGTCGTAATGCCCGTGACTCAAAACAACTGCCTCAAGGCTTGCAGGATGCACCCCCAATAGACTCAGATTGTTCACCACGGCACCCGTCTGCCCAGTATCGAAAAGAACCCGTTTGCCCTCGCTCTCAATCAGCAGAGCCAGGCCATGTTCGGCGACAAAGGGGCTGCGCATTCCCGGTGGAACGGCATTGTCAATCACCACAGTTACTTTCATTGAAACGCTCCTTTGATAAGTTGTGTCTGGCACGAACCGACGACCATAGTAAGGGCTCGTTACGGCTTAAGCTGTGCATTTGGGTGTCGGATTTGGGATGCCGTGCTAGGCGTAAAACGTGCCGATTTGGAACGACGCAACGCCCCAGAAGCTGACAAGACAAATGTGCATGTTATTGCGCGACGAGCCCTTAGTGCCAGCAAACACCCCAGACCTGGCATCTGACCTGGCATCTGCGCTGATCTTCAAGGCTCAGGGGTTGGGGCATGGCTTGCAGATTTATAAGCCTTTTAGGCCTCTAGCCCTTACGGATAAAGCGCAAGCAGCTATGAAATTAGGTGTTACTTAAGCAGCGCTTTGAATCAGTACCACCCGAAAGTCGTTCACATTGGTGAGGGTGGGGCCGGTCACCACGCTGTCGCCCAGGGCTTCAAAAAAACCGTGACCGTTGTTGTTGGCCAGATGCGCCAGCGGGGGCAGGCCTTGCGCCCAGGCGCGTGACAGGGTGTCGGGCGTGGCGATGGCACCGGCAATTTCTTCCTGCCCGTCCACACCGTCGGTGTCGCCCATCAGGGCAAACACGCCGCTTTGGCCGCGCAGGGCGATGGCCAGCGACAGCAGGCACTCCACATTGCGCCCGCCACGGCCCTGGCCGCGCACGGTTACCGTGGTTTCGCCACCAGACAGCAGCACACACGGTGCCTGAAACGGCTGGCCGCGTTGCGCCACCTGCAGAGCCATACCGGCCAGCACCTTGCCCACCTCGCGTGCCTCGCCCTCCCAGGCGTCGCCCAGAATGTGCGCGGCAAAACCGTGTTCGCGGGCGACGCTGGCGGCGGCTTCCAGTGCCGTTTGTGGCGTGGCAATCATGCGTGTCTCTGCGCGGGCTAGGCGCGCATCGCCCGGTTTGACCGACTCGCCACGGCCGCTTTCCAGCACTTCCAGCACGGCCGGCGGTGGCGTCATGCCGTAGCGCCGCACAATCTCCAGCGCGTCCTGGCAAGTGGTGGGATCGGCCACCGTGGGGCCAGAGGCGATGTCCATTGGGTTGTCGCCTGGCACGTCCGACAGCAGCAAGGTGATGACCCGCGCCGGGTGGCAGGCTGCAGCCAGGCGCCCACCCTTGATGGCCGAGAGGTGGCGGCGCACACAGTTTATCTCGCTGATACTCGCACCGCTGGCCAGCAGCGCGCGATTGACTTGCTGCTTGTCTGATAGCGTTAAACCCTTGATGGGTAAGGGCAAAAGGGCTGAACCGCCACCAGAAATCAGGCATAAAACGATGTCGTCTTCGTTCAGGCCTTGCACAGTCTCCAGCAGCCGTTGGGCGGCCTGCGCACCAGCATCATCCGGCACCGGGTGCGCGGCCTCCACGATCTCGATGCGCTCGCACGGCACGCTGTAGCCATAGCGGGTCACCACCAGC
This sequence comes from Rhodoferax antarcticus ANT.BR, assembly GCF_001938565.1. Classification (GTDB taxonomy): domain Bacteria; phylum Pseudomonadota; class Gammaproteobacteria; order Burkholderiales; family Burkholderiaceae_C; genus Rhodoferax; species Rhodoferax antarcticus. The sequence goes on along the minus strand of NZ_MSYM01000007.1, from coordinate 279,297 downwards.
CCGCTCAGTGGTCCGGCCCAATGGTCTTGCACCGCACGGGCCATGGCGGCGCTGGCCTTGCCCGCACCAATCACCACCAGCCGCCCGCTGCCCAGCTCTTGCGGGTGGGGCAGGTGCGCTGGCACACAGCGCGCCGGTTGGGCGCTGGCAATGGCGGCTGCAAACAGGCGGCGCAGCAACTCCGTGGCTGCAGTGGGGTTCATGGGCTTCTTCATGGCATGGCTGGGTGGCTGTCGGGTGGTTAGGTCAGGCAGGCTGCTGGCCGATGTCGAAATTCGCCATCATTTCCAGGGCGCGCACCATGGCCGAGTGGTCCCAGGCTTTGCCGGCGTGGGCAACGCAGGAGTTGAACAGCTCTTGCGCGGTGGCGGTGTTGGGCAGTGAGACGCCCAGCGCACGGGCGCTGCTGAGCGCCAGGTTGAGGTCTTTCTGGTGCAGTTCAATACGAAAACCGGGGTTGAAAGTGCGCTTGACCATGCGCTCGCCATGCAATTCCAGAATTTTCGAGGCGGCAAAACCACCCATTAAAGCCTGGCGCACGCGTTCCGGGTCAGCACCGGCGCGGGCGGCAAACAGCAGGGCTTCGGCCACGGCTTCAATGTTCAGCGCAACGATGATCTGATTCGCCACTTTGGCGGTCTGGGCGTGGCCGTTGCCACCCACCAGAGTGATGTTTTTGCCCATCAGCGCAAACAGCGGCTTAACCTTCTCAAAGGCGGCCTCTGGGCCACCCACCATGATCGACAGCGTGGCATTTTTGGCACCGACTTCGCCGCCCGACACTGGCGCGTCGAGGTAATCGCAGCCCAGTGCGTTGATATTTTGCGCAAAGGCTTTGGTGGCAATGGGTGAGATGCTGCTCATGTCCACCACAACTTTGCCGCCGTGCCCGTCTGCGCTGCGCTGCACGCCCTGCACAGCGGACGCCACACCGTGCTCAGAAAACAGCGCCGCTTCCACGTCTGGCGTGTCAGGCACCATCAGGAAAATGATGTCGGCTTGTTCCGCCACCGCACGCGCTGTGGCGCAAACCGTGGCCACGCTGTGGGCGATGGCGTCGGGCACCTTGCTGCGCGTGTGCACAAATAGCGTGTGCCCGGCGGCGATCAAATGGCCGGCCATGGGTGCGCCCATGGTGCCCATACCAATAAAGCCCAAACGTGAGGATGCAGTGTTCATACAGTGTTCTCCGTGTGTGGATGTTTTGGTCGGGTTCAACCGGCTGCGTGGCTGGGGTCGATGTTTTCGCGCCAGCCCACGCCAGCCAGCGTGGTGGTTAGCGGTTTGTACTCGCACCCAACCCAGCCGGTGTAGCCTAGCTCGTCGAGTCGCGCCAAAAGGTAGCGGAAATTAATTTCGCCGGTGCCGGGCTCATGGCGGCCCGGGTTGTCGGCGAGCTGGATATGGCCGATGCGCGCCAAGTGCTGCTGCAGCGTAGCGGCCAGCTCGCCTTCCATGCGCTGCGCGTGGTAGACGTCGTACTGCAGATAGGCGTTGTCAGCGCCGACCTCGTCCAGAATCGCCAGCGCCTGCGCGGTGCGGTTGACATAAAACCCGGGAATGTCATAGGTGTTGATGGGCTCGATGAGCAGTTTGAGCCCGACGTTTTTCAGCTCGGCGGCGGCAAAACGCAGGTTTTGTACCAGCGTTTGGCGCAGCAGCGCATCCGCCACGCCAGCCGGGGCCTTGCCTGCCAGGCAATTGAGTTGCGACACGCCCAAGGCCTTGGCATAGCTGATGCCTTGGCGCACGCCGGCACAAAATTCCTGCACCCGGTCCGGGTGGCAGGCGATGCCGCGCTCACCAGCTTCCCAGTCTGCGGCGGGCAGGTTGTGCAGCACCAGTGTCAGGCCGTGTTGGTCTAGCTCGGCTTTGATGACCTCAGCAGGCCAGGCATAGGGAAACAAAAACTCCACAGCGGTGAAGCCGGCGCTGGCGGCACGCTCAAAGCGCTGCAGAAACGGCACCTCGGTAAACAGCATGGTCAGGTTGGCGGCAAAGCGGGGCATGTCTTCTCCTGTTTTTAATTGCGATGGATTATTCCAGCAGACCGGCAGCCACCAGGCCTTCGCGGCCCGCCGGGTGTAGGCACTCAATGTCTTCAAACTCGTTGATGGCATTGATCTCGGTGCCCATGGCGATGTTGGTGACCCTCTCCAAAATCACCTCCACCACCACTGGCACGCGAAACTCCCGGGCCATGCTTTGCGCCTGACGCAGCGCGCCCTGCAGCTGGGCCGGGTCGGTGACGCGCAACGCTTTGCAGCCCAGGCCTTGCACCACCGCTTTGTGGTCCACGCGGTAACCTTGCAAGGTCGGGTCGCTGACGTTCTGGTTGTCAAAGGCGAGTTGCACGCAGTAATCCATCTCAAAGCCGCTTTGCGCCTAGCGGATCAGGCCCAGGTAGCTGTTGTTGACCAGCACCTGCACATAGGGCAGGCGGAACTGCGCACCCACAGCGAGCTCTTTCACCAGAAACTGGAAGTCGTAGTCACCACTCAAGCCGACCACGGTTTTCGTTGGGTCCGCTGCCACCACGCCCAGCGCGGCGGGAATGGTCCAGCCCAGCGGCCCAGCCTGGCCGCAGTTGATCCACTGGCGCGGCCCAAACACTCGCAGAAACTGCGCGCCTGCAATCTGGCTCAGACCGATGGTGGAGACAAAAACCGTGTCGCGGCCAAACGCTGCATTCATCTCCTGGTAAACGCGCTGCGGCTTGATGGGCACATTGTCATAGGCAGTTTTGCGCTGCATCAGCCGTTTGCGCTCGGCACAGCGGGCGGCCCACTCGCTGTAGTCGCGCAGGGTGCCAGCGGCCTGGCGTTCGCGCGCCACCTGCACCAACAGCTCCAGGGCTATTTTGGCGTCGCTGACGATGCCCAAATCGGGGTTAAAGACCCTGCCGATCTGCGTAGGCTCAATGTCCACATGGACAAATTTGCGGCCCTGGGTGTAGACCTCAACCGAGCCGGTGTGGCGGTTCGCCCAGCGGTTGCCAATGCCTAAACAAAAGTCGCTGGCCAGCAATGTGGCGTTGCCGTAGCGGTGGCTGGTTTGCAGGCCGCACATGCCCGCCATCAGCGGCTGGTCATCAGGAATAGCGCCCCAGGCCATCAGCGTGGGAATCACCGGCACGCCGGTGAGTTCGGCCAGTTCCACCAGCAGGTCAGCCGCGTCGGCATTGATGATGCCGCCTCCGGCAATGATCAGCGGCTTGGTCGAGGCGGCGAGCATGTTCAGCGCCTTCTCGATTTGCTTGCGCGTAGCGGCTGGCTTGTAGGCGGGCAGTGCCTCATAGGTGTCGATGTCAAACTCGATCTCGGCCAATTGCACGTCAATCGGCAAATCAATCAGCACCGGCCCCGGCCGGCCTGAGCGCATCAGGTGAAAGGCTTGCTGGAAGACACGCGGCACCAACGCTGGTTCGCGCACCGTGACAGCCCATTTAGTGACCGGCTTGGCAATCGACTCAATGTCTACCGCCTGAAAGTCTTCCTTGTAAAGCCGGGCACGGGGCGCCTGACCTGTGATGCACAGAATCGGAATGCTGTCGGCGCTGGCCGAATACAGGCCGGTGATCATGTCGGTGCCCGCTGGGCCGCTGGTGCCAATGCACACACCAATGTTGTCGGCGCGGGCGCGGGTGTAGCCCTCGGCCATGGCTGCTTTCATCTTTGGCATGAGGGTCTCCAATCGGTTTAATAAGGTTGCGGGGTGGGCTTGGGTGTGATGGTCGCTGCGCCACGCGTTGCAGGGAATGCCGCCCTGGCGCATTTATCTCATTCCATGGTGGAATAGCTGCCTTCTCACTACCGAGGGCAATCTATGGAGCGAATTCAGGCGATCAAGTTGTTTGTGCGGGTGGTGGACTTGGGCTCGTTCAGCAAGGCCGCCGGCGAACTGGGTGTGGGCCACCCGCCGCCACCAAGCAGGTGGGCCGGATGCAGGCGCAGCTGGGTGCGCGCCTGCTGCACCGCAGCACCCAGGGCGTAACCCCGACCGAGATCGGCTTGCTGTACGACGACAAATGCAAGCTGATTGCCCACCATGTGGAAGAAGCCAGCTCAGTAGCGGCGCTGATGCAGACGCAGGTACAGGGCTCGCTACGCATCAACACCTCGGTGGCTTTTGGGCGGCAGGTGCTGGCACCGCTGGTGATGCAGTTCATGCGCATCAACCCCCAGTTGCAGGTGGACCTGCACTGCGAAGACCGCTATGTGAATATGGTGGAGCAGGGGGTGGACGTGGCCGTTCGTATGGGGCGCTTGGCGGACTCCTCGCTGGGCGCGCGTTATCTGGGCCTGAATCCGTGGGTGCTGGTGGCTGCGCCCCATTACCTGGCGCAGCACGGCCAGCTGCTGGCGCCGTCCGACCTGGCCAGCCACACGGCACTCATCTACAGCAGCGTGCAGGGCGATGCGCGTTGGCACTTCAGCGGCCCCACCGGGGCGACCGAATCGGTGGCAGTGCGTGGCAACCTGCGCTCCAACAACCTCTCCACCCTGGCCGCAGCCGCCCGTGCTGGCCTGGGTGTGGCCGCTTAGCCACGCTATGTGGCGCACAACGCGCTGGTGGCAGGCACGCTGGTGAGTTTGCTGGAAAGCTGGCAACTGCCGCAGCAGGAAATCCACGCAGTGTTCCCTTCGCCACGCATGGTGCCCGCCAAGGTGACGCAATTCATTGCCTGGCTACAAGGGCAATTTGGCCCAGACTGGTGGGCGCGACCGGTGCCCTGATGGGTTGGGGTGGCGTTGCTATACTGATTCCTGCGCCGATTTGACAGAATTGCGGGCGCGTAACAAGTACCGCTAAAGATGCCAGCCCACCCGGTTTTGCCTTTAGCACCATCGGGTTTTTTCTGGAGCTTTGCCCCCAAGTGACTACGCAACTGATCGCGACACCTCAGTCGATGCATTTTGCAGCTGCCCTGCCTCTGCAAAGCGGTGCCAGTCTGCGCGACTACCACCTGAGCTTTGAGACCTACGGCCAGCTCAACGCCGCCAGAACCAACGCTGTGTTGGTCTGCCACGCGCTGAATGCCTCGCACCATGTGGCGGGCAGCTACGTCGGCCAAGACAAGTCCGAGGGCTGGTGGGACAACATGATTGGCCCCGGCAAACCGCTGGATACGAACAAGTTTTTCGTCATCGGCGTGAATAACTTCGGCTCGTGTTTTGGCTCCACCGGCCCGATGCACCGCAACCCCGATACCGGCCAGGTTTACGGCGCTGATTTCCCGGTGATGACCGTGGAAGACTGGGTCGACGCGCAGGCGCTGCTGCTCGATGCCATGGGCATCCAGACGCTGGCGGCGGTGATGGGCGGCAGCTTAGGCGGCATGCAAGCCCTGAGTTGGACGCTGCAATACCCTGACCGCGTGCGCTATGCGCTGGTGATTGCCAGCGCACCCAACCTGACAGCTGAGAACATCGCCTTTAACGAAGTAGCGCGCCGCGCCATCGTCACCGACCCCGACTTCCACGGCGGCCACTTTTACCAACACGGCACCGTGCCCAAACGCGGCTTGCGCATTGCCCGCATGATTGGTCACATCACCTACCTGAGTGATGATGTGATGAACGAGAAGTTTGGCCGCCAGCAAAAAGCCCCCTCGCCTGTCACCGCACTGGCTGCGTCTGCTGCGCTACCTCCCGCAGGACTTCTAGCGTCCCGGGGCAGCCCGGCGGCGCTCGATGCGGTGCTTCAGAGCTACAAATACAGCACGCAAGAGGTCGAGTTCCAGATCGAGAGCTACCTACGCTACCAAGGTGACAAGTTTGCCGAGTACTTTGACGCCAACACTTACTTGTTGATCACCCGTGCGCTGGACTACTTTGACCCGGCGCGCGCTTATGGGGGTGATTTGAGTCTGGCGCTGGGGCGCGCTACCGCCAAGTTTTTGCTGGTGAGCTTCACCACCGACTGGCGCTTTTCGCCCAAACGCAGTCGCGAGCTCGTCAAGGCGCTGCTCGACAACAAGCGTGATGTGAGCTACGCCGAGATTGATGCGCTTCACGGGCATGATGCCTTTTTGCTCGATGACCCCCGTTACACAAGCGTCATACGCTCTTATTTTGCTAGCATTTTGCAAAGCCTAGAGGGCCAGCCATGAACGCCCACCACACCGCTGACGGCTTGGTCAGCAGCACCTTGCAGCTAATCGGCGAACTGGTGCCTGAGGGCGCGCGCGTGCTTGACCTGGGCTGTGGCGACGGCACCATGCTGGCGCACTTGCAAAAAATGCGCGGCTGCACCGGCTACGGCATTGAAATTGACGACGCCAATGTGCTGGCCTGTGTGCAGCGCGGTGTCAACGTCATCCAGCTCAACCTGGATGAAGGCCTGTCGATGTTCGAAGATGCCACCTTTGACGTGGTGCTACAAATTGACACCCTGCAGAACCTGCGCAACGCCGAGGTCATGTTGCGTGAGACGGTGCGTGTCGGCCGCTTTGGCGTGGTGGCTTTCCCCAACTTTGCCCACTGGCCGAACCGCTTGAGCGTGCTCAAGGGGCGCATGCCGGTGACCCGGCGGCTGCCTTACCAGTGGTACAACACGCCCAATATCCGCGTCGGCACCCATGCCGACCTGGGCGTGCTGGCGCGCGCCTGTGGCCTGAAAGTGCTGGATCAGTTTGGCATTCACGACGGTGATACCGTGCGTTTTGCGCCCAATCTGCTGGCGGGAACCTCGGTTTACAAGCTCAGTCGATAGCGCCAAAGGGCATGCAGCGCCCTTTCTATCCGAGGGCCTGGGCCCGCGCTACCATGACTCTTTGCTTCCAGGAGGTCTCTTATGCCGCACTCACACGCCACGCTTTTCAATTCCGTTCAAGCCGGTGACCTGAATTTGGCGAATCGCATCGTCATGGCGCCACTCACCCGCAACCGGGCGCCCGACGCCACGCCCACCGCACTCATGGGCGAGTACTACGCCCAGCGCGCCAGCGCCGGACTCATCATCAGCGAGGCCACCGCCATCTGCCAGCAAGGCCAGGGCTACGCCGACGTGCCGGGTTTGTACGCCGAAGAACAGGTTGAGGCGTGGAAGCCGGTCACCCGTGCGGTGCATGCTGCTGGCGGCAAGATTGTTTGTCAACTCTGGCATGTAGGCCGCATCTCGCACACCAGCCTGCAGCCTGGCAATGCCCAGCCAGTGGCCCCTTCAGCGCTGCGCGCCGAAGCCAAAACCGTGCTGATCAAGGACGGTGTGCCCAACTTTGTGGTCACCTCAGAGCCACGCGCCCTGCAGGCTTATGAGTTGCCCGACATCGTGCATAACTATGCCGCAGCCGCCCGCAACGCGGTGCACACCGCCGACTTTGACGGCGTGGAAATTCATGCAGCCAATGGCCACCTGATTGACCAGTTCCTGAAAAGCGGCTCCAATCAGCGCCGCGACGACTTTGGCGGCAGCATCGAAAACCGCGCCCGCTTTCTGCTTGAGGTGGTGCGTGCGGTGACCGACGCCGTCGGTGCGGGTCGGGTGGGCATCCGCTTGTCGCCAGTCACCCCCGCCAACGACGCCTTTGACCCCGACCCCCAACCGCTGTTTGACTACGTGGTGCGCGAGCTGGCGGCGCTCAAGCTGGCTTATGTGCACATCATCGAAGGCGCCACCGGTGGCCCGCGTGAGCTGGTCGACCGCCCGTTTGACTACACCGGCCTGCGCCGCGCCTACCGCGCTGCAGGCGGCAAGGGCGCCTGGATGGTCAACAACGGGCTGGACAAAGCCATGGCCGAGCAAGCCGTCAAAGAAGGCGCCGACTTGGTAGCCTTTGGTCGCGCCTTCATCGCCAACCCCGATCTGGTGGAGCGCCTGTGCAGTGGCAGCGCGCTCAATGAGGGCGACCGCAGCACCTACTACGGCGGCGGCGCCAAGGGCTACACCGACTACCCGGTGCTGGGCCAGAACTGACCAGATTTTGGCGGCCTGGCGGGTGCGCCGCCAGGCCTTACGGTGCGCCAGTGGGGCCAGTCGGCAATCCTAGCCGAGCGCCAGCCGCTTGGCACGGGAGCGGATGTTGAGCGCCTCCACTGCCAATGAGAACAACATGGCGGTGTAGACGTAGCCTTTGGGCACATGCGCGTCAAACGCCTCGGCCACCAACAGGGTGCAGACCATGATCAGGAATGCCAGCGCCAGCACCTTGATCGAGGGGTGTTTGTCGACACAGTCGCCAATCGGCTTGGCGGCAAACATCATCACCGCCACCGAGGCCACCACCGCAGCCACCATCACGCTGATGATGTCGACCATACCCACGGCGGTGATCACCGAGTCCAGCGAAAACACGATGTCGACCACGCCAATCTGCGCAATGGTTCCCTAAAACACGCTGGTACCAACTTTGACGTCGGCCACCCCGGCGCGGGTTTCCTTGCTTTCCTGGACTTTCACCTCCATGAAAATCTCATGCGAGGCCTTGTAGAGCAAACACACACCGCCACCCAGCAAAATCAAATCGCGTCCACTGATCTCCTGGCCCAGCAACGTGATCAGTGGGGTGGTTAGCGTCATCACCCAGGCCAGACTGAACAGCAGCGCCATGCGCGACACCATGGCAAACCCCAGCCCAAGGCGGCGCGCCAAGTCACGCTGCTCCGGCGGCAGCCGCCCCAGCAGAATACTGATAAAAATGATGTTGTCGATGCCCGGCACGATCTCCAGGGCGGCGAGCATGAAAAAGGCGATCCAGATGTTTGGCTCGGTGAGTAGTTCCATGGCGGGCGGTGTGCGGCCATCAAAGCGCCGGAGTCTAGCGATGCGGAGAAAATCCTATGACCTGTGGGCCCAGCCCGTTTTGCAGCGCTGTCGCGTGCGCCATGTAGGCGCCAACAACCGCCCGATGGACTCTCTCGGTGAAAGCCTAAACCACAGCGCTACTGTCCGGTAGAGGTTGTTGCGCTTTGACGAAAACCCAATAGGCATGCGGGTTTGCGAGCAAAAAAGTTTGGTGTCGATTTGAATTTCATGATGCTTTTCACTGGTCATTTCCCTAGCCCGACAACTCGGGGAATTTATTGTGAATCTTGGAAAGACGCTTTTTTCGCAGGTGATGGACTTCGTGCCATGGACCAGCTTCGCTCGCATCGTGGCTCGCTACTCGGGAGATGCACGGATTTCGACTTTGCTCAGCACCGAGCACTTTCGAATCATGGCCTACGCGCAACTGACCTGGCGCGAATCCCTGCGCGATATCGAAGTGACCTTGAGCGCCAGTGCGCCAGTGCGCCAGTTTGGGTAATCACATGGCAATCCTGGACACCCGGCTGGATGACACGATGGGCGGGGCCTTTCGGGACCACGCCGGTACCCTGGGGCTAAGCTACGGCGCCGCTTACACGCCGTGGCTGCAGGTGCACCACGGCTGCCCGAGAAGTGGGTGGTCGACTGCAAGTGTGTCGGCTCCGGTGAGAAGACCTTGGTCTACCTGGGGCGCTATCTGTACGGGGGGGTGATTCAGGAGGGTGACATTTTGAGCTGCGAAGATGGGCAGGTGAGTTTCAGATACCGCGATGCCAAGAGCGACAAGATGCAAGTGCGCGCCCTCACTTAGGGCCTGATGACGTTTTGTTGCTTGACCGCGGCTATCCAGCCGCCTGGCTGGTGTCGGTACTGTGCGAGCGCGGGGTTTGCTTGTGTATGCGCTGCGACAAGGAGGTCACGGGTTGTTCGCCCAACGCTCCTGAGGTGCGAATGGTTCGCAATGTGTCCCCTAATGCCTGGGTGCGCGTGATGGCCACCAATCTGGATCCTGTGGATTTCCCTTGGGGGTGTTTTGGCGAGCTGTGTCACAAGCGCTGGCGCATCGAGGAGGCGTTCAAGCGGCTCAAGCATCACATGCGGTTGGAGGCCGTCTCGGGTCTGAGCCAGCAGGCTTTGATCATCGATGTCGCTTCCAAGGTGCTGGCCGATAACATGGCTTCTTTGCCTTATCGGTGTGCGCTGGCTGATGGTCCTGAGGCTGCATCGGTACCTGGTACGGGTATAGCGCCTACAACCCGGAGAATCTGGCCAAGACGCCTGAGATTTTTCGGGTGTTTTGCAACTACTGCAAGGCGGGAAACGACAAGCAGACACCGGCTATCCGGCTCGGGCTGGCGAAGGCGCCAATCGCCTTAAAAGATATTCTTTACGCCACCCCGTAAGGCAGATGCGAGAGGTTGCGCGATGACCGAAGTCACTCAAGTTCGACACTGTTTTTCCGAATTCCTGGTTTTCCCGCCCTGGCTTACCAATGAATTCAACCACTTACGTTGATTTTCTGGTTGAAAGCAAAAAGTGCATGTAGTGGCACGTTTCATTTGGTGGGTAGTTTTCGTTTTTTCTGACTTGCGCTACACTCAGCGCCATGTTCATCAAAGTCACCCAGTCTGGCGGTCGCCGCTACGCCCAGTTGGTGGAGTCCTTTCGCAATGATGAAGGCAAACCCCGCCAGCGCACCGTCTGCACCCTGGGTCGTCTGGAGTCCGGCGGCGACGTTGACACCCTGATTGCCTCCTTGCAACGCGCCCGAGGTATTGCCCCTGCTGCGTCTGCACTTGATGACCTGCGCTTTACTGACAGTCGCCATGCTGGTGACATCTGGGCCTTGTCTGAACTCTGGCGAACCTTGGGCTTTGATGATTTGGCGACTTCTTGGCGGCGCTCCAAAACAGAGATTGATGTTCTGACCTGTTTGCGCCTGATGGTCTTCAACCGCCTGTGTGACCCTGGCAGCAAACTCGGTGTGCTGCGCTGGCTGCAAACCGTGGCTTTGCCCGCAGGCTCTGGCATCGTCACTGAGCATCAGCACCTGCTGCGCGCCATGGACGTGCTCGATGAGCACAGCGACAAACTCAAGCTCCGACTGGCCACGCTCATGCGTCCGCTGATTGACCAAGACCTCTCGGTGGTGTTTTATGACCTCACCACGGTTGCGGTCACCGGACAGACGGATTTGCAAGACGATGTGCGCGCTTACGGCTTGGCCAAGTCGGGCCTGATTGAGCGCCAGTTCATGTTGTCCTTGGTGCAAACCTGCGAGGGCCTGCCCATCGCGCATGAAGTACATCCCGGTAACACGGCAGAGGCCAAAACCCTGCTGCCCATGATTCGGGGGTTGTTGGTGCGTTACCCGCTCAAGCGTGTGGTGCTGATTGCCGATCGGGGGCTGCTCAGCACGGCCAACATTGAAGAGTTGGACAAGTTGCAGGCCCAGTTGAAAAAGGATGGCCGTGATGTCGCCGTTGAGTACATCCTGGCGGTGCCGGCGGCGCGTTATGGTGACTTTGCAGATGATCTGCAAAAACTGCATAAGGGCCAGGATGCCACCCAAGAATGGTGCGGTGAAACAAAATGGAGCGATAGCCGTCTGGTGGTCGCACACGACCCGGTGGCTGCCAACCGGCGCACCACGGCGCGTGACAACACGATGGCAGAGTTGCTCAAATTGGGCCAGCAGTGCAGTGTCAAACTCGATGCGCAAGACGAGAGTCAACGCGCGGGTCAAAAGAACAAAAGCAAAGGCCGCCCGATGTCGGATTCGGGGACCAAAGCACGCTTCTACCATGCAGTCAAAGACGCGCATATGGCGCATTTGATCAAGGTGGATTTGAAGGCCGACCTGTTCAGCTATTCAATTGATGAGGATAAGAAGCGCTACCTGGAACTACTCGATGGCAAGTTGCTGCTGGTGACCAACACCAATGCACCAGCGGCTGAGGTGGTGCAGCGTTACAAGAGTCTGGCCGATATTGAACGGGGATTTCGGGTGCTCAAATCTGACATCGAGATTGGCCCGGTGTACCACCGGCTGCCTCAGCGCATTCGCGCGCATGCACTGATTTGCTTCATGGCGCTAGTGCTGTACCGGGTGATGCGCATGCGCCTGAAAGCTGCGAAGCGATCCGAGTCGCCCAGCACGCTGCTGGAGAGCCTCAAGCGCATTCATCAGCAGACCGTGCAGAGCGGCGATGGCAAAACGCTGGCGGGTTTAACTGAGATCACACCGGCTCAGAAGTCGCTGTTTACCGCACTGGATTTGACACCGCCAACCCCGTCTGACTTGGCTAAGCCTGTTTTGTAGTCTACGCTTTGAAGTCCGTTTCTAATGAAATCAATCACTTGCGTGCAGGAAGTGTCGAACTTGGGAAGTCAAGGCAACGCTGGCCGCGTTGCTTGCGGCTCGACTGCGAGTCCTGTCGCCGAAGCCATACCCGAATAGGGGAAAAGGTCGTATCTATAACAGATACGACCTTCAATCAAGGGGGCCACTCGGTTCCGTCGCCATCAACACTTTAAGCTAATGGCTAGGCGTTTGGGCAGCGGGCTTTTAGTAATTCGGTCTTATGACGCGATGAAGGGCAGTATTGGGGAGTGCTTGCCTAGCACAAAATCTCGATAAAGGAAAATATGGCCGAACGACGAATAGAACTTAACCTGTCAATTTGACCAAGTCTTGGTCGACACATAAGAGGCTTTTTGCACCAGTGTGCAACGGATACGGAGGCGGTGAGATTCGAACTCACGGATGTCGCAAAACATCGCCGGTTTTCAAGACCGGTGCCTTAAACCGCTCGGCCACGCCTCCAAATCTCAGTATAACTGAGTGACTGACTCGCTTGAACGCGTCAATCCTGAGCGGTGCACTGCCGAATTCGACAGTCTGAAGATGCTCCTGCTTTGGCCATCGCGTGACGCTACTCCTTCTGAGGCGTCATTAGCGCACGAATTGCCGTCAATACAAGACGGTGTTCCACCGGCCGCTGGCCAGCAGATCGCCGTGAAGGGCTGCCCAAGCGTCGCGGCCAGCAACGATTTTCGCGAAGGCTTCTTCTACTCTGCCAAGCATCGCTTGCGGGCCAGCGATAAAGACCTGCGTGTTGCTGTCTTGCAGCATCTCACGCACCTCGGCGGCGTTTTGTTGAATCGCCAGCTCAATGGCTGGCGGCTCGTCAAAATGCGGCCGTGGGCTCACTGCCTGAAAGGCTTTGAAGGTTGATTGGTCAAAGTAGTTCGCCAAATCCTGGTTTTGGTCGTTCATATAAAGCATTTCCAAGCCACTGCGGGCACCGTAAAACAGACGTACCTTGCCTTCCCAGCCGCCCAGAGTGTCGTAAATGCGGTTCACCAGACCTCGAAACGGCGCAATGCCCGTGCCCATGCCGATCATTAGCAGTGGTGATTGGTGGTTGGCCGGAATGGTAAACGGGTGGCCTGAGGGGCCAGAAAACGTTATCGCACTGCCCAGAGGTAGATTGCACAGGTAGTTGGACGCGACGCCAGCATAGCGTTCGCCGCTGAAATCATCGATGTAGCTGCAGCGGCGCACCAGCAATGAGAACTCGGTGCCCTGCGAGTCAATGTGCTCAAGGTGCGCCAGAGAGTACAGGCGGCTGTGATGCAGGTTACCGAACTGACCTGGTGCCATCACCTTGATGCAGTGGCCAATCCGCGCGTCAAAACCTGCGTCGTCGGTGGTAAAGGTCATTTGCCGCACATCTTCCGGCGAATCGGGTGGCGTGATCCGGCTACTGGCGATCAGTTTGGCGGTGTGAAGTTTTTCGTCGACGCTGGGGAGTGTTTCAAATGTTGGCATAAGGTGTCTCACTGAGGTTCTTGAATGGTGTAAAGCGTTTGGCGAGATGACATGGTGCAGTCTTGCTCGGTGTCAGATGCATCGGCGCTGCTGCATGAGGAAGTGCAGGAGCAGTTGCCGCTGCCGCAGCCCGCGCGCTCCTCCCGAAAGGGGCCCAGATGTGGGTTGTGCTCGGCAAAGCGTCTCGCCAGCGTTTGAACGCTGGCCCAAAAAATCAGCATGCCCATGACGGCGACCATGGCAATTAGGTAGTTGAGGATCACCTTAGCTCCCCAGCCCGGCAAAGCCCATAAAAGCCAGCGAGAGTATGCCGGCCAGCATCAGCGCCAGCGCTGTGCCCTGGGCGATCTCTGGCACTTCCACCAATTGCACCCGCTCGCGCAGGCCCGCCATCAACACCAGTGCCAGGGTGAAGCCGATGCCGCCACCCGACGCAAAAGCCATTGACTGCACAAAGCTGTAATCACGCGAGGTTTGAAACAACGCCACACCCAGCACGGCGCAGTTGGTGGTGATCAGCGGCAGGAAAATGCCTAAAGCGCGAAACAGCGCCGGGCTGTGCTTTTTGAGCACTATTTCCACCAGTTGCACCGCCGAGGCAATGATCACGATGTAAGAGATCAGCCGCAAAAACTCCAGATGCAGCATACCCAGCAGCCAGTTGAGCCCGAAAGCGCACAGAGAGGCAACCAACATCACAAAAGTGGTGGCTATACCCATGGGAACTGCGGTCTCCAACTTGCCCGACACACCCAAAAACGGACACAACCCCAGAAACATGGCCAACACGAAGTTGTTGGCAAGGATCACACCAATAAAAATCTGATAAGCCGATTCCTGCATCATGCTCAAGCCTTTACCGACGTTGTCTTCAAAGCGGCTGGCTGACGCTTGCGTTTTTCCCACCAGGCGAAAAGTAGCAGCCAGGAGCCCAGCACAAAGAAGCCACCAGGTGGCAAGACCATCACCACCCACGGCTGGAAGTCCGGGCCAAACAGCGAGATGCCAAAAAGGGAACCTGCCCCCAAAATCTCACGCACCGAGCCCAGCGCGAACAGGCCGATCATGAAGCCCAGGCCCATGCCCGCCGCGTTGACCATTGCGCGCATCGGCGGGTTTTTGGAGGCGTGGGCCTCGGCTCGTCCCAAAATGATGCAGTTCACCACGATCAACTGGATGAACGCCCCCAGGGCTTCATACAAGCTCAGGCTGATGGCCTGAATGGCGTAATCCACCACCGTGACAAAGGTGGCGATGATGACAATATAGGTGGCAATGCGCACCTCTTTCGGAATCAGCTTGCGCAACAGCGACACCAGCAGGCTTGAGCACACCAGCACCAGCAGCGTGGCTACCCCCATTGACAGTGCGTTGACCGCCGAAACCGTCACCGCCAAGGCCGGGCACATGCCCAGCATCATCACAAACAAGGGGTTCTGGCGCCAGATGCCTTCCATGAAGTCTTCCAAGCTGACGCCGCCAGTGGCATCCACAGCCAGTTTGGGATTGGGTTGCTCACTCATTTTGACGGTCCGATCTTGTCGATTTGTGGCACCAGTACAGGCAGCAGCGCCTGCGCCGCATCGTTGATGGCGCGGCCCACCGCCCGCGAGGTCACGGTGGCTCCTGAGATGGCGTCAATCTGCCAGGCCTGGGTCTTGGTGCCGTGCTTTACCGTTTTGACTTCGTTGGCTAGGGTCTTCATGTCTTTTGCGAGCCGCACGTCAAGCGCCTTGAAGTTGGCCAGGAAGTTGGCGTCTTTGAGAATCTTGTCGCCAATGCCGGGGGTCTCTTGCATGGAGACCACGCCGAAACCGACCACACAATCGCAGCCAGGCGAGTAGCCAAACATGATGCGCACATTACCCGCATAGCCTTTGGCCATGCCTTCGGCGGCGATCCCCATCAACTGCCCGGCCGCATCAAAAGCGGCATGAAACGGCATTGCGTCGTCGGGCGCCTCTTCGCTGCCAGCCAGGGTGATGCTGCCGTTTGGCAGGGCCAGATATGCCACTGTCAGGGCGGCTCCTGGCAACACTTTGTGGATCGCACGTTCCATCGCGACACGTCGGTTTTCCTTCACAGAACCGAGGCTGGCTTCATACGCCACCACGATGATCAGCCCACAGATGGCAGCCACCAGACCTAGCGCCACCAGCATCGCCCGGGTCGGCGTTCGAGGCGCCCCAATTTGAAAGGCGGGTGTGCTCATGATTTGGGCTTGTTTTTGAAGAATTTCTTCTTCGGCGTGACGGCATTCGCCTCTTCACGCGAGATGTACTCGGGATGCAGCGGGTAGCTAGCGGTTCGCTTGGGGCGCAACAGGCCAGATTTTCCAAAGGGTGTGGGTTGGGTGAAGCGTTCAATCAAGGGGGTGGCTGCGTTGCCCAGCAAGATGGCATACATCACCCCTTCAGGCAGGCCGCTGTAGTAGCGGATCACCACGGTGAGCAAACCAATCGTCGCACCGTACACCCACATGCCTCGCGGCGTAACGGGGGATGTCGACATGTCGGTCGCCATGAACACCGCACCCAAAATCAAGCCGCCTGAGAACAGCATGAAAAACGGATCCGGGTAGTGCTGCGGGTCAATGCCGTACAAGATCCATGCGGTCAAGCCCGCGCTGCCAAGGATGGCCAGGGGAATGCGCCAGTCCATGAAGCCGCGCACGGCAAGGTACAGCCCGCACAGCAGAATCAGCACAGGTGACGGCCCCACCGCCATGTGCCCAGCCAGTGAGGTCAATAGGTCTGCCGCCGGAGTTAGCACTCCCTCAAACTTCCATTTGGACAGCGGCGTAGCACCACTCAACGCATCCACATGTTTGCTACTGAGCCAGGCGGCAGTGTCGGCTGGCACCATGAAGGGCCAGGCCAGGGTGCTGGGGATGAACTCGGTAAACCGCCCCGACATAAAAGACGGTGTGTAAGTGGCAATTGCCGACGGAAAAGCCGCCTGGGCAAAGGCGCGCCCAACCAGTGCCGGGTTACACATATTGAACCCAATGCCGCCAAATACCGCCTTACCCAAGGCCATGGCAATAAAACCCGCCACCACGCCCATCCACAAGGGGTAGCCGGGTGGCAGGGTCAGGGCCAGCAAAAGGCCGGTGATGGTGGCTGACCAGTCCGCCAGCGAACCAGACTGGGTGCCGGTTTTTACAAAGAACCGCTCGGTTAACAGACAGGTAGCGGTCACCACCATGATCGAGGCGAGCGCCGAAATGCCGTACTGGTAAACGTAAAAAGCACATACTGGCAACAGGGCACCCACCACATTGCGCATGATCTGTTCAACACTGCGTGGCGCCTTGATGTGCGGCGCACTGCGGATCTCAATGGTGGCGCTCATGCTGCACTTGCCTTTTCACGCAACACCTGCTTGGCAATGCGAAACTGTTGAACCAGCGGGATGTTGGACGGGCAGACATAAGTGCAGCAGCCGCACTCAAAACAGTCGCCCAGGTGGTAACGCTGCGCCATCAGCTCGTATTCGCGCTTGGCGGCCAGCAGGCCCAGCGTGGAGGGGTTAAGCCCCATCGGGCACGATTCCACACATTTGCCGCACTTGATACAGGGGTAGGTGACACGCCCGTCGCGGTCGGCCATGTCTTCCGGCTGAAAAACCAGAATACCCGAGACACCCTTGGTCACCGGTGTATCCAGCGACGCCACCGACTGGCCCATCATTGGGCCGCCCAGCACCAGTTGGCAGGCGTTGGCGGAATCCTTGCCTGGCTGCCTCAGTGCGCCGGCCCACTCCAGCACAAATGAAATCGGCGTGCCAAGCGGTACGCGGTAATCACCGGGGCGGCTGACACCCGGTCCTGCAATGGTCACCACGCGTTCGGTTAGCCCTTGTCCTGCGGGCAACAGCCTGCCCAAGGCAGCCAGCGTGCCCACATTGTTCATGACCATGCCCAAAGACACAGGCAGCGAACCAGACGGAATTTCAACGCCAAACAGCGCCATCAGCAGCATCTTCTCAGACCCTTGCGGGTACTTGGTGGGCACCGCCTCCACAAACAGGTTGTCTGCCTTGCTGGCGTTAATGGCCGCCAGGATGGCGGCCACCGCATCGGGCTTGTTGTCTTCCACGCCGACGATACCGCGCACCGCACCGGTGGCGCGCATGGCCAATTGCATGCCCACTATCAAATTGGGCGCGTTTTCCAGCATCACCCGGTGATCGCAAGTCAGGTAAGGCTCACATTCGCAGCCGTTCACCACCAGCGTGTGTACCTTGGCCTGCTTGGGGACCATCAGCTTGGCATGGGTGGGAAAGGCCGCGCCGCCCAAGCCCACCATGCCGGTGTCCCACACCGCCTGCAGAATCTCGGCGGCGTCCATGCCGTTCATGTCACGCGGCGTGCCCCAAAGGTCTTCTTGTGTTGCACCGGCGTGCGGGCGGATCACAATCGACTCGGTCCAGGGGCCACGCGCTGTCGGGCGCAACTCGATGGCCTCAACCACGCCGGTGGCTGGCGCATGGTGTGGCACCGACAACCAGTCGCTGGCTTTGGCAATCGGCTCACCGCGCACCACCTCTTGCCCAACACGAACGATGGCTTGCGGCGCTTTCCCGATGTGTTGCGACAGCGGCACGATCAGCTGCGGCGCAAACGGCAAGCGACGAATCGGCGTGCGCGCAGTGTGCTTGTTCTGCGGCGGATGGATGCCGCGCGCAAAGGTCTCACCACGCAGGAAGTTGAGAAACTTCATAGAGTCGGTTCTGCCTTGGCCATCAGTTGTACTTGGCCGCGCGTGCCAGCAGCTTGACCAGACCGGGTTCGGTCTGGTCCCAGGGGGTACCCGGATGCAGGCAACCCGCCGTGCACTTCTCAGCGGCCTTCACCAGGTCCTTGAACTTAGCGGCTTTGCCATTAACCACCACCACCTGTTTCTGGTCGTTATAGGCAAACACCTTGGGTGCGAGGGTGATGCATTCGTCGCAGGCGGTGCATTCTGGCGTTTCGACCCAGCAGGCTTCATAACCACCGCTTGGCGCAGCAGACGTCGGCGCAGGCAAGGCCGGCACAGGCGTTGCTTTGGCGACAGCGGCAGGCGCAGGGGTTATATCCGCAATGGACACGCCCAGGCTGGCGGTAATGCGTTGCATCAGTTCGGCGCGGACCTGATTAGCAATCGCGCTTGGGTCAACCTCGACCCGCACATCAGGCAGTTTGGCGATATCTTTGAGCTGCTGCCAGAAGGCCTGGCGTTCTTCACAGGCCAGCACCAGTTCTTTGGAGACCAGCAGGCGCATCAGGCGGTTCTTGGTGTCGGTGGCCCAGATATAGGGGTAACGGTCTTCTCGCTCGTCTTGCGGCAGGGTCAGCAACTCTGCCAGCGGCAGCATGGCGTCGTTCCAGGTCTCTGGCGGTGCTTTCCTGAACTGTTTGCCAAAGCGCCCTTCGGTGGCGGCAAAGTCGGCAAAAGTGACCGGCAATTCCATGCGCTGCGTTTCGCCCGCTTCGTCCAGATACGCCAGCGAATACACCGGCCAATCGGTGTCAACGGACGGGTTGCCCTCCAGGCTGACGCATTCAGAGAAGGTGGTACCCGCGTCCGGGTCGTAGCGCAACAGCGGATAGGCCCGGCTTTCTACAGCCAGCTTGCTCTGGTCGACGCTCTTGTCGTCACCCACACCATGCTCTGGCGGGCAGACCGCGTAA
Organism: Rhodoferax antarcticus ANT.BR; assembly: GCF_001938565.1. Classification (GTDB taxonomy): domain Bacteria; phylum Pseudomonadota; class Gammaproteobacteria; order Burkholderiales; family Burkholderiaceae_C; genus Rhodoferax; species Rhodoferax antarcticus. Next base: position 260,038 of record NZ_MSYM01000007.1, on the reverse strand, counting down.
ATGTTGAACAGCGCAGGGCGGCGCGAGTTCAGGCCGTCGATATATCCCTCCAGCAAATGGTTCACATGCGCGATGGTGCTTTGCAGCACAAACGAGGTGCGGTGCGCCATGGCGATGACGCTCATTTCCTTGCGGATCTCGGTCTTGCCATGCATGGCTTTGCCGTAGGGCGCCATATCCGACACCTGGCTGATGAAGCCTGAGGTGCAGGCCTGGCCGCCCGTGTTGGAATACACCTGCGTGTCCACCACCAACACCTTGATCGGCTTGCCCGACATCATGGCGCGTGAGAGGTTCTGGAAGCCAATGTCATACATGGCACCGTCACCGCCCAGGCTGACCACCGGTGGGCACAGATGCCACTCTTCGTCGCTGAACTGAGGCCAGTCAAAGCGTTTGAAGAAATCGGCATCGCGCTCATGGTTGTACTCGCCCTTGAGTTCCATTTCAGCCATGCGCACGGCCTTGAAGCCTTCCGCCATCTTCGCCATGTGACCTTCAAACAGGCCCATCGCCACCGAGGGCGAATCCTGAAACAGGTGCGATGTCCACGGGAACGGGTACGGGTGGTAGGGAAAAGTGGAGCCCCAGACCGAGGTGCAGCCGGTAGAGTTGACGATGCCCATGTCGGCGCGGCCCCGCTTGGTCGGTCCCTCCAGGTAACGCCAGCGCAGATCCTTGAGTTTTTCCAGCAGTTGTGCCGTGCGCTTGATCCAGTCCGGGTCGAGCGGCTGTGACGGTTTGTTGGCTGAGAGGCTGGCAGCCAAGTTGGACAGCGTCAAGTCGCTGCTGCTGGCATTCACCGCTGACACCACCGCGTTGGTGTCAGACAGGTCGATGGCATTGGCCAGCCGATTGCGAATGTGTTGCTCAAGGTCGATGATGAGCTGGTCGAGCTGCGTCACAAGTGTGCGCACCCGGGGCTGCATCAAGGCCGCCGCCGCCGCCGTGAACAAATGGATGGCGGTCTTTTCGCCGCAGCCCAGGCAGGCACCGTCGCCGCAGTTCATTGAGTTGTAGTTGGACTTGTCCAGCAGCAAGGTTTCTAGCGCACCGATCTTCTCGTCCAGACTGTCGATACGGCCATATTCCTTGGGTGTGGTGGGAAGGTCCAGCCAGAAGTCCCAGTCCTTGCGCAGCGTGTTCACCGAAGTTTCGGTCTGCGTCACCATCTTCAGCGCGTTGTCATTACACACGGTGACACACAGGGCGCAGGCTTTGCAGGTGAGCGGATTGACGGTGATCGAGAACAGACCACCGCTGCCGGGGAACTTTTTCTCTTTTTGTGACCAATACGGCTTGGTGGCAGCGAACTGGAAGTCTCCCAGCTCCGCCTGCAACAGCGCGAACTCGGTGCCCAGCTTGACGCGCTCTTCTTCGGGCGCATCAGCGATGGTCGCTTCGATCGCTTGGTCGATCAGCGCACGCATGGCCACACCGTCACCCACCGTCAGTGCCCGCAGTTTTTTCTCCGCCACGCGCACTGCGCGGCGCAGGAAACGTGTCGGTTTGCCGCCGGTTTCAATGCGCTGCAACGCGGTGTTGAAGACTTCGGCCACGCTGTTGACCAGGCCAGGAATGGCGCTGTCTGGGCAGACGGTGTAGCACTCGCCGCAAGCCGTGCAGTTTTCCGCCACCCAGACCGGATGCTCAAAGCGGATGCCGGTCATGTCGCGGTAAACGCCGGTGGAAGCTGGCATCAGCGAGGCGCCAATGAACGGGTCGACCAGGTTGTCATTGCCTTTTCCTGTGGCATAAAAGTGGCCGGTTTGCTCCCAAAACCTGTGAAAGTCAGACACTGGCGGCATGTGCTTGGCATCGGCCACCGGCGTGCGCAGCAGCATGGTGGGCAGTGCGGCGCTGGTCTTCGTCAGGGCCTTTTGGTGGGTGCCCAGCGGCTTGTCGGTGATCTCATGGGTTTCAACATAACCGCGCTTGACCACCGTCAGATTGTTTTGCACGACCCGGCCACCTTTGCCGCCAAACTTGGCTTGCAGCTGTTTTTCAATCGCGCCAAACAGGGTTTCTTCGTTCAGGCCAGCATTGGCGCATACCGGTGAAGCGGCGAAAAAGGCACCCTGGAACGCGTTGCCCTGCATGCGCAGCATGAGTTCAGCGCTACCGGCTTCTTCGCGGGCAATCTGGAAAGCATCCAGATAAAAGACGCGAATATCCTGTTCAACGATGTGTTTTTGCGCCCAAGCCGGAAACGCGCCCCAGGTCGTCTTTCCCAAGTTGCTTTGGATGATGAAGACGCCGCCTTTTCTCAGCCCGGCGAGCGGGTTGGAGTGGCCAAACACGGCTGGGTCGGGCGATAGAACTACATCCAGGTGCACGTATTCGCTGTTCACGCGGATGGGCTGCGGCGCTGCCGACAGGTAATAGGTGGTGGGCTGGCCTTTTTTCTCAGAGCCGTACTTCGGGTTGGCCTTGATGTCATAGCCCAACAGGTCGAACAGGGTCATGGCCAGGTTTTTGCCGGTGGTGATGGCACCCCAGCCGCCAATCGAATGCATGCGCACCGTGATGGCGCCAGCGGGCATCAGGTTCGGGTTTTCGCTGCCGCGCACCGAGAGTTCGCGCAGTCGCGGATAGGCAGCTTGAAACGCCTCTTGATGAAGTTCGTCTTTTGGATTGAGCGGGTCACGGGCAAAGTCCACCGACAGATAAAAGAACGGGCGGCGCGGGCCTTGCGGCAGCATGTTCTCAAAGGCACCAATCAAGCCTTCGGGCTGCAGGTCGCGTGAGCCTAGGCCGTAACAGCCCGAGTACAGGCGCGGCATCTCGCCGGCGGCAATGGTGGCGTAGCCTGGGTAGGGCGGTTGCGGATCTTTGGTGCTGCTACGGTCCGCCGCTGCCTGAGCGTTTTCCTGGCATTTGGACAGGGTCGCGCGGATTTCACGCATCAGCGGCAGGTCTTCGGCCAGCGGCTGGTCGGTGCGTTCCAGCACCGCCACGCCCTTTTTGCCGCGCAACACATGGCCCAGCAGGTCGCCTGGGAACGGCCGGAACATGGTTAGGTTGACCACGCCGACCTTGAGCTTTCGCGTCACGCGCAGGTAGTCAGCCACCGCTTCGGCTTGCACTACCATGCTGCCCATGCCAAGAATCAGGTAGTCGGCGTCTTCGGCCGTCCAGGTGCTCACCCGTTGGTAGCTACGCCCGGTCAGCTGGGCGTATTCGGCCATGCATTGATCAGTCAGCGGGCCGATGTGGTCAAAGAAATAGGGGCGCTGTCCAGCCACCGACTGCATGTAGGCGTCCTGGTTTTGCACCGTGCCGGACACCATCGGCACGTCCACATCCCAGATCGCCGGGATGCGGCGGCGCTTGGGGCCATACAGCATGGCTTGGGCGGGTGTCGGGGTGTCAATCAGGTCGTCTGGGCGGCCCAAAAACTCGGCTACCAGCGCGCGCTCAGGCAGCAAGGCAGATTCGATCAGATGAGTGGTCAGAAAGCCGTCTTGGCCGACGATGGCGGGGGTGAGCGAAAGCTCGGCCACTTTGCGGGCGATCAGGTTCAAGTCGGCGGCTTCGGTAGCGTTTTTTGCCAGCACCTGAATGAAGCCGGTGTCGTCAATGCAGTGGTAGTCATCGTGCCCGGCGTGTACGTTTAGGCTGGCTTTGGTGATGGCCCGGCAGCCAATATTGAGCACATAGGGCAAGCGTTTGCCGACCGTGGCGTACAAGGACTCGTGCATGAAAGCAATGCCTTGGCCCGACGAGAAGTTGGTGGCGCGCAGCCCGGTCATTGACATACCTGCAGTCACGCCAGCGGCGGCGTGCTCTGATTCAGGCTCAACAAAAATCAGTGGCCGGTCAGAAATATTCAGGTGCCCAGCAGCGACCTCTTCGGCCCAATATTCACCCATCTGGGTTGATGGCGTGATGGGGTAGGAGCCAGCAGCATCAGACGCCTCGCGCTCGACGTGGATGACCGCGGTATTGCCGTCTACCGCATCGCGGATGCCAGGGTATTTCACGGCGGCTGCGTCTTTGCCAGCGCCGCTGGTTTCGCGAACCAAATAATCGAAAACTTTTTTAAGCATGGTGGTATTCCTGGGGCAAATAGTTGAATCGGTGGGGTGGCTGTCGGCGCACCGCGCTAGTTTTTGAAGGGCAACGGGTCGTTGCGCAGAATTTTTTTGGCGGAATGTCCGCGCACGCCCAATTCCGGGTCGGTAAACCAGACGATGGCACCGGTGGGGCAGCGATCTGTCAGGCTTTGGCTGGCCTTGTCATGCCAGTCGTAGTCGATTTCGACCAGGTTGTTGCGCACGGTCAACAGGCCAGGGGGTGCATCGGCGACGCACTTGCCGCAGGCGGTGCAGGCGACCTCGCAGGCGGCTTCGGCGGCATCGCCATCGGCGCGGTTGCGGCAGGCAATCCACAGTTTGCGGGTGACCGGCTGAAGGGAGAACAAACCTTTGGGGCAGACCTCCACACAATCATTGCAGGCAGTGCACTTCGACGGATCAACCACGGGCAGGCCGTGGCGGTCCAGGTGAATAGCGCCTTGTTTGCAGACGGTGACGCAGTCACCCAGCCCGAGGCAGCCCCAGACACATTCTTTGCCGCCGCCGCTGACCACCGCCGCTGCACGGCAGGTAGACAAACCAGCGTAGCGTGCCCGGGTGTAGGCCACGTGTTTGCCGCCAGCACAGGCCAGCCGCGCCACCCGGCGCTCGACATCGCCCTCGTCCACGCCCAGCAAATGTGCAATCTCGCTCACCTGGGCGGCACTGCACACGGTGCATTGCGCGGGTGTGATGTCGCCGGAAATGACTTTTTCGGCGAAATTACGGCAGCCCGCCAAGCCGCAGGCGCCGCAGTTGGACTTGGGCAGCAGGTCTTCGACCGCATCAATGCGCGGGTCTTCAAAAACAAACAGGCGGCGATTGGCAAACGCCAGCACACCGGCCAGCAGCAGGCCTAGCGCGGCCATAAATAGGCCTGCGCTGCCAATGGTTCCAGCTAGTGCTAACGTATGCGCTCCTAAAGTATCAAGTTCAGTCAAAGCCGTGTTCAGGCTGACAGCTCAGGGAAATCGGCAGTTCTCTGCTGGCTGCCGTTCTTGTGAATCAGCAGCGCATCAACTCGCGGCAGGCGGGCCGCCAGTGCCAGCGCCTTGTCAGCGCCAAGCACCATGAAGGCGGTGGACAGGCCGTCGGCCATCATGCCGGTGGGGGCCAACACGCTGACACTGGCCAGCGGGGTGGGTGAGTAGCCGGTTGCGGGGTCAAAAATATGGTGGTGGCTGAAGTCAGCGCTGAAGAAGGTTTCGTAGTCGCCTGAGGTGCAGAGGGCGCGACCGTCCATCGGCACCCGGGCTGTCAATGCATCCGTTTGCCGCGGGTTCTTGATGCCCAGAACCCAGGGCTGATCGCTGCCCTTGGTGCCAATGACGCCAAACTCGCCGGTATCCAGCAGGGCGTGTGCCACGCCCTTGGCGCGCAATGCCGCCAGCGCCAGATCAACTGCGTAGCCTTGGGCCAGTCCATTCAGGGTGATGGCCATGCCCGGCGCTGCCAGTTCAATCTGATCGGGTTGCGTCGTGACACCCTGCCAGTTGACCAGCGCCCGGACCCGTGCCAGGGCCAGTGGTTCAGGCAGTTGCCCGTTGGCCTGCGCTTGGCTGAAAGCTTGCCACAGGGGCTGAACGGTGATGTCAAACGCGCCGCCGGTCTGGTTAGAGAGCTGCCTGGCATACGTCAGCACCGCCAAGAGGTGCGGGTCGGGATGGTTCAGTTGGCCCTGGGCGTTGAGTTGGTAGACCTGGCTGCGCGGCTGGTGCACACTCATCAGGGCATCCACCAGGCTGACCTGCTGCAAAGCGGCGGTAATGGCGGCCTGAGCGCTCGCCGGGTCCGGGTGCAGCACCTGAATCGTCACGGTGGTGCCAAAAGCCTGCGCCGAGCCTGCATGCAGTGCAAGCCCAGACGGCGCGATGCGGTTGACACCGACATAGCCCAACCCTGCCAAGGTACCCAGGCCAAGTGAAGCAGAAAGCAAAGAACGGCGACGCATCCGAATCCCCTGTAAACAATTGTGCGCAGTTGCGAACATTTGTGAACATTTTAAGTTCACTACGGGTTTCCCCGGGCCGGTTTGAACCTTGCGTTACATAGGGCTGTAATCGCTATAAGTCATTGATTTATATTGATTTAAGAGATAACTTATGTGGAAACGCGCATTTAACGTTGTGGGCGCTTGGCGCTCGGCACGCCCGCCGGTTTCCTAATATGGGACACGGTTTCATCAATCCGTCTGGCATCACGCCCCCGCTAGCGCAGTCAGAATCAGCCGCCTTGGCGCACACGCAGCCATGGCCAATCAGGTGCTAAACGACAAAATCAGGAGTCGTGAGGCGTCGCTACCATCGCGACAGCGCAGACTAAAACCTTTAGAGAAAATTAGGCTCTAGCCCTTATCAACAAAGCGCTGATAGCTATTTTTATTGAAGCAAAAAAGCCTTGACGGCTGGCAGTGACGCCTCGGCGGCCTCTTCCTGCGGCAGGTGCCCCACGCCGTCAAGCGCCACCAGTTGGCTGCCTGCAATGGCGCTGGTGTAGTTGGCCGCGTTACTAAACGGGATCATCGCGTCTTGCTTGCCCCAGACCAGCAGGGTCGGCGCCGTGATGCGTATAAGCAAGGGCAGCGGGTCGGTCAGCATGGTTTGTTGCATGCGTTTGATCAGCGCTTCCCGCGCGCCGGGGGCCAGCATCAGTTCGTAGTAGCGCGTGATGCGCTCGTCGGTCATGGCGCTGTCATTGGCATAAGCGGGTTTCAGGTTCATCCGCAGTAACCATTTCGGCAGCGCGTAGCGCATGAGCTGCAGGACGCTTGGTACGTCGACTGGCTTGGCGTATTCAAACCCCGGGCTGGCAAAGCCGTCTGGGGCGACCAGCACCAGTTTGTTCACCCGCTCGGGGTGGGTGGCGGCCAGCCTCCAGGCCATGCGCCCGCCGATCGAATGGCCGACGACGCTGGCTTTCTCAAGCTGCAGATGGTCCATCAGCGCCAAAATGACGTCAATCGAGCGTTGATCGGAGTAGTCGCCAGTCGGGTCCGGGCTGCTCAGGCCGCTGCCGGGCAAGTCCAGGCGAATCACCCGCAGCTCTGGCGCCATCGCCTGCGCCCACGGCTCCCAACTGTGCAGGCTGCCACCCATGCCATGCACCATCAGCACCGCCGGTGCGTTGCGCGGGCCGGTGTCGCGCACGTGCAAATTGATGCCCTGCATCATCATCATGTCGGCAGGGTCGGCCAGATAGCGGCGCTCCAGCGTGGCGCGATCCATGTCGGGTGTCCATAAAAGCCAAGCGGCCAGAGCCAAGAGCAGAGCAGCCATAAGCATCTTCATCAGGTTATCGCGCTGAGCGCTCAAGGTAGCGCTTGCGCCAGAAAAATAACGCCAGACCGCCGGCAATCAGCCCCATGGCGCCCAGGGTCAACCAGAAGCCGTTGGCGCGGTTCAACAGGGGAATGGAGTCAAAGTTCATGCCAAAAATACCAGCAATCAGGTTCAGGGGTAGAAAAATGGCGGTCAGCACGGTGAGCGTGCGCATGATCTCATTGGCGCGATGACTTTGTGCGTTGAAGTGAATTTGCACCGCCGTTTCGGCGTTTTGCTCCAGCTGGCGCACATGTTGTACGACGCGGTCAATGTGTTCCAGCACGTCGCGGCTGCGCACTTGCAGCATGTCGCGCTCTTTCGGGGTGAGCGTGCTGTCGGCGTCGGACCAAGTTTTTAGGGCCTCGGTCCAGTCCTGCATGGCATCACGCTGGTCGTCACAAATGTCGTCCAACTGGTGCAGCGCTTTGCGCGCGTCGAGCAGGGTGCTCCAGTTGGCAAAGCGTGCCCTGGGGTTGATGAGCTCGGTTTGCCAGCGCTCAAGCTGGCGGCTGAGCTCGCGACGCAAGGCCAGAAAACCGTCCACCATGTGGCTGACGATGCGCAGCATCAGGTCGGCCGGGCTGCCAGGCACGCCGCGCGCGCCAGCAGAATGGCCATCGGGCACCATGCCAGCATCGCTGATCTGGGCGCTCACCTGGGCGCTGCCCGCGCTGAGCAGGCGCTGCACATAGCTGTCGCGCAAGGCACCGTCTTCGGGGTGAACCGAAAGCAGCACCCGGTCAAACACCACAAAACCCACTGCGCTGGTGTCAATGCGCCGCAAAATTGGTGGCCCACCACGCTTGGGCGGGGGTTGCGGCTGGGCCGTGGACGCCTCTTCTGCGGTGCTGGCTTCTGCCAGACGACGAAACACCAGCAGGTCATAGTCAGAGGTGAAGTCGTAGCTGGAAGGCAACTGCTCGTTGAGCAAATCCGACACATGCAAGTCCACCAGTTGCACGCCGCACAGGCGCTGCAACGTGGCTTGCAGCGCACTGTGCCCGTGCTTCAACTCCTCCAGTGAGCAAGACAGCCACAGAAACCCGTGCTCCGGCAGACGCAAGGTCTCCAACTGTGGCGCCTGGTCTAGGCGAACACTGGTGCCGTGAATGAGAAAGACCTGCATGTCAGTTCAAATATATAAGAAAATGGCCTCTAGCCCTTATGGATAAAGCGCTAGCAGCTATTAACTTTGTATCAAACGGGCAGCATCACGGGCAAAATAGGTGAGCACGCCATCGGCCCCGGCGCGCTTGAAGGCGAGCAGGCTTTCCATCATCACCGCGTCGTGGTCGAGCCAGCCGTTTTGCGCGGCGGCTTTCAGCATGGCGTACTCGCCTGACACCTGGTAGGCGAAGGTCGGCACCCGAAATTCGTCCTTGACGCGGCGCACGATGTCCAGGTAAGGCATGCCGGGCTTGACCATCACCATGTCGGCGCCCTCGGCAATGTCCAGCGCCACCTCGCGCAACGCCTCATTGCTGTTGCCAGGATCCATCTGGTAGACCTTTTTGTTGCTCTTGCCCAGATTGCCTGACGAACCCACTGCGTCGCGGAACGGGCCATAAAAGGCGCTGGCGTATTTGGCGCTGTAGGCCATGATGCGGGTGTGAATGAAATGGTTGGCCTCCAGGGCTTGGCGAATCGCGCCAATGCGGCCGTCCATCATGTCGCTGGGGGCGACGATATCGGCACCAGCGCCCGCCTGCGTTAGCGCCTGTTTGACCAGAATCTCCACCGTGGCGTCGTTCATGATGTAGCCGTCTTCGGCAGGGTCCGGATCAATCAGGCCGTCTTGGCCGTGGCTGGTGAACGGGTCCAAAGCCACGTCGCACATGATGCCGAGTTCTGGGAACTCCTTTTTCAGCGCCTGCACCACGCGTGGCACCAGGCCTTCGGGGTTCATGGCTTCGCGGCCATCGGGGGTTTTTAAAGACTGCTCAATCACCGGAAAGAGTGCCATCACCGGAATGCCCAGCTTCACACAGTCTTCGGCCACCGGTAGCAGCAGGTCCAGGCTGAGGCGCTCCACGCCGGGCATGGACAGCACCGGCTGGCGCTGTTGCTGGCCGTCCACGACAAACACCGGGTAGATCAGATCGCTGGCGGTGACCAGGTTCTCACGGACCAGATTGCGGGTGAAACTGTCGCGGCGCAGGCGGCGCGGGCGGCCCAGGGGGTAGGGTGCGTAAGGGGTCATGCTCAAATTCCTTGGCTTAATTTTGGGGTGGTAAAGACATTATTTTTTGCTTGACTTGAAACAAGGAAAAATTTTTGTTAAATTACGAACCGGGCAGTTTACTGCTCCCCGCTTTTCCTCCCTGAGCGGGGCCTTGATGTGTGACAGCAAATAGGCTTATCGCCCCAGTCTTCGGACTGGGGTTTTTTTTGCGCTTAGGTTTTCTATCCTAAACTGACCAAATGCCTGCAACCTCTACCCGGTGAACCCGACGTGCCGATGCACAAGACTTCGGCATGGCCGCTGGCGCTGGTGTATGCAGGCCTGATCGTCTATGCCAGCCTGTATCCGTTTGCCTATTGGCGCGACCAAGGCGTCTCGGCCTGGCTTTTCCTGAGCGCACCGTGGCCCAAGTACTGGACAGGTTTTGATGTTGTCTCGAACGTGTTGGGTTATGGGCCGATCGGTTTTTTTCTGACGCTGGGCGCGCTGCGCACGCGTCACCTGCGCTGGATGATTTGGCTGGCCGTACCGGCTGCGTTCGTGCTGTCGCTGGCCATGGAAGCCTTGCAAATTTACCTGCCGGATCGAGTTCCGTCTAATTTGGACCTAGTGCTGAACATTCTGGGTGCAGCGCTGGGGGCGATGTCAGCTTGGGGCCTGGAAAAACTCGGGGTGTTACAGCGTTGGAGTCGTTTTCGCGCCAGCTGGTTTGTGCCGGATGCGCGCGGTGCACTGGTGTTGCTGGCGTTGTGGCCAGTGGCTTTGTTGTTTCCGACGACCGTTCCGTGGGGCCTGGGTCAGGTGCTGGAGCGCCTGGAGGCGGCGTTGGCAGATGTGCTGGCAGGCAGCCCTTTTTTGGAATGGTTGCCCGTGCGCGAGATTGAACTGCAGTCACTTTTGCCGGTGACACAGTGGCTGTGTGCCTTGCTGGGGCTGGTGATTCCGGGCTTGCTGGGGTACTGCATCATTCGCCGTGGCGCTAAACGGCTGTGGTTTCTGCTGTGGCTTGCGGCTTTTGGCGTAGGCGTCACCGCCCTGAGCGCCACTCTGAGCTTCGGCCCAGAACACGCTTGGAGCTGGTTTGATGTTTGGGTGCGCGGCGCATTGGTGAGCGCACTGGTGCTGCTGGTGTTACTGCTGTGGTTGCCTGGGCGCGCGGCCGCGGCGCTGGCTGTGCTGGCGTTGGGCGTTGACCTGAGCCTGATCAACCAGGGTGCGATGGATCCGTACTTTGAGCAAACCCTTTTCCTCTGGGAGCAGGGGCGCTTTATCCGCTTCCATGGGCTGGCGCAGTGGCTAGGCTGGTTGTGGCCGTTCGCAGCACTTTGGTATGTACTCGCCCGGCTGTGGGGAAAAGAGTCAGCGGCCTAAAATCTTGATATGACCCATTCCACATCTCCCGAAGCGGTTCCGGCAGAAAGCGCGCCGACTGCGAGTTATTTTCAGAGGCATATTTTTTTCTGTACCAACGAGCGTCAAAACGGCGAAGCTTGTTGCGCCCAGCGTGACGCGCTGGCGGCTTTTGAGCGCTGCAAATTGCAAATCAAGGCTGCCGCGCTGTCCGGCCCCGGGCAGGTGCGTGTCAGCAAGGCAGGTTGCCTGGACCGCTGTACTGCCGGTCCGGTGGCAGTGGTCTACCCCGAGGCCGTTTGGTACAGCTATGTCGATGCCAGCGACATCGATGAAATCGTCGAGTCACACCTGAAAAATGGCCAAGTGGTTGAGCGTTTGCTGACACCGGCCTATCTGGGGCGTTAGACGGTATTCATTGGCACTGTTGCCATTATTGGCGTCTAGCCCTTATACTTAAAGGGTTAGTAGCTATTTAAATCATAGTGTATTCAATTCAAAGCTGGCTTGATTGCCGCTTTTAACCTCATCTTCATGAAAAAAATTCTCGTCACTTTGGTTGCTTGGGTCGCCTTGTCGGTAGCCGCCCAAACCCCGCAAACGCCTGAAATTGCAGCGCGTTCTTACCTGTTGTTGGATGTCACGGCGAACCAGATACTGGCGCAAAAAGACATCGACATGGCCATAGAGCCCGCGTCGCTGACCAAGCTGATGACCGCCTATTTGGTATTTGACGCCCTGCGCAACAAAAAAATCGACCTCAAGCAAACCCTACCCGTGAGCGAGCGCGCCTGGAAAATGCCCGGCTCGCGCATGTTCATTGACCCCAAGATGCAGGTGCCAGTGGAAGACTTGATCAAAGGCATGATTGTGCAAAGTGGCAACGACGCCACCATAGCGCTGGCAGAAGGTGTCGGCGGCAGTGTCGAGCGCTTCGTCGAAATGATGAACGCGCAGGCCAAGGTGTTGGGTATGACATCCACCGGCTATAAAAACCCCGAAGGCCTGACTGCAGCGGGTCACACCACCTCTGCGCGCGACCTGAGCGTGCTGGCCACCCGACTGATGCGCGACTTTCCCGACTACGTGGCTTACTACGCCATCAAAAAGTACCGATACCCCGGCACGCCGGCGGCCAACGACAACAACCGCAATGCATTGCTCTTTCGCGACCCGACTGTGGATGGCCTGAAAACCGGGTACACCGATGCGGCCGGGTATTGTCTGGTTGCCACCGCGCACCGCGATGTGTCCGGTGTCGGTAACCGCCGTCTACTGTCGGTCATGCTGGGCACCGCTAGCGAGAATGCCCGCGCCAATGAGTCGCAAAAGTTGCTGAACTGGGGTTATACCGCTTTTGAGGCTGTCAAATTGTTTGACGGCAACCAGCCGGTGGTGACGCCCGCCGTCTGGAAGGGCACGTCCGCCACGGTGGCATTGGGGCAGCCCCAGCCAATCGTGGTGGCGGTGCCCGCAGGCACGCGCGCGAAACTGACCACCGAGGTCGCTCGGCCCGAGCCACTTGTGGCGCCTTTGACCAAGTGGCAGCCGATTGGAACGCTCAAGGTCAGCAGCGAAGGCCGTCTGGTGGCCGAAGTGCCCTTGCTAGCCTTGCAAGGGGTTGATGAGGCTGGCGTCCTCGGACGTGCCTGGGACTCACTTCGTCTGTGGATCAAGTGATTCTGCTTGCAGCAGCCCAGTTGGCCTGATATAGTTGAGGGCTTTTCGGAATTTCCGAAGGGATTCACGTTTTTGTTATTTTCAAGTTTTAAGCGTTTAGGGACGTTTAGTTTTTAGGAGGCGCAATGCCAACCATCAATCAGTTGATCCGTCAAGGGCGCTCGGTCGAAGTGATCAAGTCGAAGAGCCCGGCGATGGAAAATTCTCCACAACGCCGTGGTGTTTGCACTCGCGTGTACACCACCACCCCGAAAAAGCCTAACTCGGCTTTGCGTAAAGTTGCCAAAGTGCGCTTGACCAACGGTTTCGAGGTGATTTCTTACATCGGCGGCGAAGGCCACAACCTGCAGGAACACAGCGTGGTGCTGGTTCGTGGCGGTCGTGTCAAGGACTTGCCCGGTGTGCGTTACCACATCGTGCGTGGCTCGCTTGACTTGCAAGGCGTGAAAGACCGCAAGCAGTCGCGTTCCAAATATGGTGCAAAACGTCCCAAGGTTAAATAAGCTTTCGGTTTGATTGTTTGAAAGGTGTTTGTTGCTGCGTGGCGCAGCCAGCAAACGTAGTGACCCAAGATTCGGGTCGAGTAAGTGAGAGTCTTATTTTTAACTCTCGCGGTGTCAGAGATGGCGCCAACTGAAGCAATAGAGGTGAAAAAATGCCACGTCGTCGCGAAGTCCCCAAACGTGAAATCCTGCCGGATCCTAAATTCGGCAATGTCGAGCTGTCCAAATTCATGAACGTGATCATGGAAGGCGGCAAAAAAGCGGTTGCTGAGCGCATCATTTATGGTGCGCTGGAGCAAATCGCCAAGAAGCACCCCGATAAAGACGCTCTCGAAGCGTTCACCGTGGCCATCAACAACGTCAAGCCGCTGGTTGAAGTGAAGTCCCGCCGTGTGGGTGGTGCCAACTACCAGGTACCTGTTGAAGTGCGCCCGGTTCGTCGCCTAGCACTCTCCATGCGCTGGATCAAGGAAGCCGCCCGCAAGCGTGGCGAAAAATCCATGGCGCTGCGTTTGGCCAATGAATTGTTGGAAGCCACCGAAGGCCGTGGCGGTGCCATGAAAAAGCGTGACGAAGTTCACCGCATGGCTGAAGCCAACAAGGCGTTCTCTCACTTTCGCTTCTAAGTAGCGGCTACTGCGCGGCTTTCAATGGTTGTTGCCGTCCCGGGTAGTGCATAGCACAGCCTGGTTGGCGGCCCGGTTTGATTGCCGCTCGCTGCGCCGCTGAGGTCAAAAGCCTTGAGCGGCGTCGTAGGTTAAAAATATAGATCAACCAAGGATCCATCATGGCTCGCCATACCCCCATTGAGCGCTATCGCAATATCGGCATTTCGGCTCACATCGACGCTGGTAAAACCACCACCACCGAGCGCGTGCTTTTTTACACCGGTGTGAACCACAAGATTGGTGAAGTGCACGATGGTGCGGCCACCATGGACTGGATGGAGCAAGAGCAAGAGCGTGGCATCACCATCACGTCTGCTGCGACCACCTGCTTCTGGAAGGGGATGGACAAGTCCTTGCCCGAGCACCGTATCAACATCATCGACACCCCTGGACACGTGGACTTCACCATTGAAGTCGAGCGCTCAATGCGTGTGCTTGACGGCGCCTGCATGGTGTACTGCGCCGTGGGTGGCGTGCAGCCCCAGTCTGAAACCGTCTGGCGTCAAGCCAACAAATACAAAGTGCCTCGCTTGGCCTTTGTGAACAAGATGGATCGCACCGGTGCCAACTTCTTCAAGGTCGTGGATCAGATGAAACTGCGCCTGAAGGCCAACCCTGTACCGATGGTGATCCCGATTGGTGCCGAGGAGCACTTCACTGGTGTCGTTGATTTGATCAAGATGAAAGCCATCATCTGGGACGAAGCCTCGCAAGGTATGTTGTTCGACTACCGCGAAATCCCTGCCGAATTGCTGGCTCTGGCCAAAGAATGGCGCGAAAAGATGGTCGAAGCTGCTGCTGAAGCCTCCGAAGAGTTCATGAACAAGTACCTTGAAGAAGGTGACTTGACTGAGGAGGAAATCAAGCTCGGCATTCGCACCCGCACCATTGCGAGCGAAATCCAGCCGATGTATTGCGGCTCGGCGTTCAAGAACAAAGGCGTGCAGCGCATGCTGGACGCAGTGATTGAATTCATGCCGTCACCCGTGGACATTCCTCCGGTCAAGGGCATGAATGAAAACGAAAACCCGGTGGTTCGGCAAGCTGACGACAAGGAAAAGTTCTCTGCTTTGGCCTTCAAGCTGATGACCGACCCGTTCGTTGGCCAACTGACCTTTGTGCGCGTGTATTCTGGCGTGCTAACCAAGGGCGACACGGTCTACAACCCGATCCGCGGCAAGAAAGAGCGTATTGGTCGTATTGTGCAAATGCACGCCAACAAGCGCGAAGAGGTCAGCGAAATTGTTGCAGGTGACATCGCAGCGTGTATTGGCTTGAAAGATGTGACCACTGGTGAAACCCTGTGCGACCCAACGGCCATCATCATGCTGGAACGCATGATTTTCCCTGAGCCGGTGATTACCCAAGCGGTTGAGCCGAAAACCAAGGTTGACCAGGAAAAAATGGGGATTGCATTGCAGCGTCTGGCGCAGGAAGATCCGTCTTTCCGCGTGAAAACCGATGAGGAGTCCGGACAGACACTGATCGCCGGTATGGGTGAGTTGCACTTGGAAATTATTGTTGACCGCATGAAGCGCGAATTTGGCGTGGAAGCCAATGTCGGCAAGCCGCAAGTGGCCTACCGCGAAACCATCCGCAAAACCATTGAGGACGCTGAAGGCAAATTCGTGCGCCAGTCCGGTGGTAAAGGCCAGTATGGCCACGTGGTTTTGAAGATCGAACCCAACGAGCCAGGCAAGGGCATTGAGTTCGTGGACGCCATCAAGGGCGGTACCGTGCCGCGCGAGTACATTCCTGCGGTTGAAAAAGGGATCAATGAAGCGGTGACGCAGGGCGTGTTGGCCGGTTACCCTGTGGTGGACGTCAAGGTGACTTTGCACTTTGGTTCGTACCACGATGTTGACTCGAACGAGTTGGCTTTCAAAATGGCTGCGATCTTTGGTTTCAAGGAAGGCTGCCGTAAAGCCAGCCCGGTGATTCTTGAGCCCATGATGGCGGTGGAAGTCGAAACGCCGGAAGACTACGCCGGCAATGTGATGGGGGATTTGGCGTCACGCCGCGGTATGGTTCAGGGCATGGAGGACATGCTCGGCGGCGGTAAGGTCATCAAGGCTGAAGTGCCGCTGTCTGAAATGTTTGGCTATTCCACGACCCTGCGGTCGATGTCACAAGGTCGTGCCACCTACACGATGGAATTCAAGCACTACACAGAAGCGCCGCGTAACGTCTCTGAAGCCATCATGGCTTCTCGCGCCAAATAAATTAACCTTGTCTGCGACGGTGTGCCGCCCTGTTCCCGTGCGGGGCGAATCAGCAACACCGTGCAAACATTAAACCAACACACGGGAACCAGCTCTTTGGAGAATTGAAAATGGCAAAAGAAAAATTCGCACGCACCAAGCCCCACGTCAACGTGGGCACCATTGGTCACGTTGACCATGGCAAAACCACCCTGACAGCAGCCATCACCACCGTGCTGGCAGCCAAGTTCGGCGGCACCGCCAAAGGCTACGACCAAATTGATGCCGCACCTGAAGAAAAAGCGCGTGGCATTACCATCAACACCGCTCACGTCGAATACGAAACAGCCAACCGCCACTATGCCCACGTGGACTGCCCAGGACACGCTGACTATGTGAAAAACATGATCACCGGTGCTGCTCAGATGGACGGCGCTATTTTGGTTTGCTCCGCAGCCGACGGTCCCATGCCGCAAACCCGCGAACACATCCTGCTGGCGCGCCAGGTTGGCGTGCCCTACATCATCGTGTTCCTGAACAAGTGCGACATGGTCGACGACGCCGAACTGCTCGAACTCGTTGAAATGGAAGTTCGCGAGCTCCTCGACAAATACGACTTCCCAGGTGACGACACCCCCATCATCCATGGCAGCGCCAAGCTTGCCATGGAAGGTGACAAGGGCCCACTGGGTGAAGAAGCCATCATGAAGCTGGCTGACGCCTTGGACAACTACATCCCCCTGCCAGAGCGTGCGGTGGATGGTGCCTTCCTAATGCCCGTTGAAGACGTGTTCTCCATCTCCGGTCGCGGCACCGTGGTGACCGGCCGTATTGAGCGCGGCATCGTCAAAGTCGGCGAAGAAATCGAAATTGTCGGCATCCACGACACCGTCAAGACCACCTGCACCGGTGTGGAAATGTTCAGAAAACTGCTGGACCAAGGTCAAGCTGGCGACAACGTCGGCATCCTGCTGCGCGGCACCAAGCGTGAAGACGTGCAGCGTGGCCAAGTGCTGTGCAAGCCGGGATCGATCAAACCCCATACCCACTTCACCGGCGAGATCTACGTCTTGTCCAAAGATGAAGGTGGTCGTCACACCCCGTTCTTCAACAACTATCGCCCCCAGTTCTACTTCCGTACCACGGACGTGACTGGTGCCATCGAGTTGCCAGAAGGCAAAGAGATGGTGATGCCTGGTGACAACGTGTCGATCACTGTGAAGCTGATTGCCCCAATCGCCATGGAAGAAGGCCTGCGCTTTGCTATCCGTGAAGGTGGCAAGACGGTTGGTGCCGGTGTGGTTGCCAAAATCATTGCGTAAACAGGGAACATCATGGCAACTAAACAAAAAATCCGTATTCGCCTGAAGGCGTTCGATTACAAGCTGATCGACCAGTCTGCGGCAGAGATCGTAGACACTGCTAAACGCACCGGCGCCATCGTCAAAGGCCCTGTGCCTTTGCCGACACGCATGAAGCGTTTTGATATTCTGCGTTCACCACACGTCAACAAAACCAGTCGTGACCAGTTTGAGATCCGCACACACCAGCGTTTGATGGACATCGTCGATCCGACAGACAAGACCGTTGATGCGCTGATGAAGCTTGATCTGCCAGCAGGCGTGGACGTCGAAATTAAATTGCAGTAAGCATTTGGCAGGCCGATGCCTAAGTTTCGCTTGTGATAAGAAGCAATCGGAGCATATAATCGTCGGTTCTGCAAGCTGGCTCTGTAAAGAGTTTTTCTTGCAGAGTTTTATTAACCCTCTTTCACATCCAAACAGCCTCGCCAATTGAAGTGATGCTGGTGAAGGTAATGGAGAAAACAATGAGTCTGAGCAATCACTTTGGATTGCTTGGTCGCAAGGTTGGCATGATGCGTCTGTTTACAGACGACGGGAGCGCGATTCCTGTCACTGTGATCGATGTATCTAACAACCGAGTGACTCAAGTCAAAACCCAAGAGAACGATGGCTATGTTGCTTTGCAAGTGACATTTGGTGCGAGAAAAGCGTCTCGTGTCAATAAGCCAACCGCTGGGCACCTCGCCAAAGCAGGTGTTGAAGCCGGTGAATTGATCCGCGAATTCCGCGTGGCGCCACAAACTGCGGCGTCCTATCAGGCGGGCGCTGTTGTGCCCGCCTCGTCGGTATTTGCTGCAGGTCAAAAAGTCGACATTCAAGGTACCACGATCGGTAAAGGCTTCGCCGGTACCATCAAGCGTCACCACATGAGTTCGCAACGTGCCTCGCACGGTAACAGCCGTTCGCACAATGTGCCCGGCTCTATCGGTATGGCGCAAGATCCGGGTCGTGTTTTTCCTGGTAAGCGCATGACAGGTCATCTGGGTGATGATCTGGTCACAACGCAAAACCTCGATATCGTCCGCATCGACGAAGCGCGCCAATTGCTGATGATCAAGGGTGCTGTCCCTGGCTCTGCGGGTGGGTTTGTGACCGTACGTCCGGCCGTCAAGGCAAAATCCGCTGATGTGAAAGGAGCGAACTGATGCAGCTCGAACTCCTGAATGATCAAGGGCAAGTGGCTTCTACGATGGACGTGCCTGACGCAGTGTTTGGTCGTGCCTACAACGAAGATCTGGTTCACCAAGTTGTGGTTGCCTTCCAGGCAAATGCCCGGCAAGGTACGCGTGCTCAGAAAGACCGTGAGCAGGTTCACCACTCGACCAAGAAGCCTTTTAAGCAAAAGGGAACCGGTCGTGCCCGCGCCGGTATGACGTCTTCTCCGTTGTGGCGTGGCGGTGGTCGAATTTTCCCGAACATGCCTGACGAAAATTTCACTCAAAAAATCAATAAAAAGATGTACCGCGCTGGTATGGCGGCCATACTCTCGCAGTTGGCCCGTGAAGGCCGTCTCGCGGTGGTTGATTCTCTGACGGTTGAGTCACCCAAGACCAAAGCGCTGGCAGCAAAGTTTAAAGCGATGAACCTTGCCTCGGTGCTGGTGATTGCTGACGAAGTGGATGAAAACCTTTACCTGGCGTCGCGTAATCTGGTGAATGTGCTGGTGGTTGAGCCTCGCTATGCTGACCCGGTATCTCTTGTTCACTACCGCAAGGTTTTGGTCACCAAGGCGGCTATGGGTAAACTGCAGGAGATGTTCGCATGAGCCATGCTAATAAACCCAATCAAAAATTCGATGAGGGCCGTTTGATGCAGGTTCTAGTCGCTCCTATCGTGTCTGAAAAGGCCACGATGGTTGCTGAAAAGAGCAACGCAGTGACCTTCAAGGTGCTTCAAGACGCAACCAAGTATGAGATCAAGGCCGCAGTGGAATTGATGTTCAAGGTTGAAGTCAGGGGCGTTTCTGTGGTGAACACCAAGGGCAAGACCAAGCGTTTTGGCAAATCCGTGGGTCGGCGTGACAACGTTCGCAAAGCCTATGTGATGCTCAAGCCTGGTCAAGAACTGAACCTTGGTGGGGAGGCTGCGTAATCATGGCTGTTATCAAAATGAAACCCACTTCACCCGGCCGCCGTGGCGCGGTGAAGATCTCGCGTAATCACCTGCACAAAGGTGCGCCGCACGCTGCTTTGTTGGAGCCTCAGTTCCAGCACGCTGGTCGTAATAACAACGGCCACATCACCACTCGCCATAAAGGCGGTGGTCACAAGCATCATTACCGCGTTGTCGATTTTTTGCGCAACAAGGATGGCATCGCTGCCAAGGTTGAGCGCATCGAGTACGACCCCAACAGGTCTGCGCACCTTGCGTTGGTTTGCTATGCAGACGGTGAGCGTCGCTACATCATTGCGCCTCGCGGTCTCGAAGTCGGCGGCTCCATCATGAGCGGTGCTGAAGCGCCGATTCGTGTTGGCAATACCTTGCCGATTCGCAATATTCCTGTGGGTTCAGTGGTGCATTGCATCGAATTGCAGGTTGGCAAAGGTGCTCAAGTGGTTCGGTCGGCGGGTGCATCGGCTACCTTGCTGGCACGCGAAGGTACTTACGCTCAGATTCGCTTGCGTTCTGGTGAGGTTCGTAAGATCCACATCGAATGCCGTGCAACTCTGGGTCAAGTCGCTAACGAAGAGCACAGTTTGCGCCAACTTGGTAAAGCTGGTGTCAAACGCTGGATGGGTATTCGTCCGACCGTTCGCGGTGTGGTGATGAATCCGGTGGATCACCCGCACGGTGGCGGAGAAGGCAAGACCGGAGAAGGCCGTCATCCAGTCGACCCTTGGGGTAATCTGACCAAGGGTTACCGTACCCGAAACAACAAGCGCACGCAGGTCATGATCGTGTCGCGTCGCAAGAAGTAAGGGGTAGGCAATGACTCGTTCTCTCAAAAAAGGTCCATTTGTTGACCATCACTTGGTAGCCAAAGCCGAAAAGGTAGTGGCAACCAAAGACAAAAAGCCGATCAAGACTTGGTCGCGTCGCTCTATGGTTTTGCCGGATTTCATCGGCCTGACCATTGCTGTGCACAATGGCAAACAGCATGTGCCTGTGTATATCACTGACCAAATGGTCGGCCATAAGTTGGGTGAGTTCGCTCTGACCCGTACTTTCAAGGGCCACCCTGCGGACAAAAAAGTCCAGAGAAAATAAGGAGGTGACCATGGAAACACGTGCAACCCTTCGTGGCGTTCGTTTGTCAGTTGACAAAGGCCGTTTAGTCGCGGATTTGATTCGAGGCAAAAAAGTGGATCAAGCTCTGAACATCTTGCAGTTCACGCAGAAAAAAGCTGCTGTGATCATCAAGAAGGTTCTGGAGTCTGCGATTGCAAACGCTGAGCATAATGACGGCGCTGATATCGACGAGTTGAAGGTGAAAACCATCTACGTCGAGCAAGGTGCTTCGCTGAGGCGATTTACGGCCCGCGCAAAAGGCCGCGGCAACCAAATCAGAAAACCCACGTGCCATGTGTACGTGACGGTTGGAAACTGAAAGAGGCCAGAAAGTTATGGGACAAAAAATCCATCCAACAGGCTTTCGGCTGTCGGTTAGCCGCAATTGGTCTTCGCGCTGGTACGCTAATGACCGCGATTTCGCGGGTATGCTGGCTGAAGACATCAAGGTACGCGAGTACCTGAAAGCCAAACTGAAGAACGCTTCCGTTTCGCGCGTTCTGATCGAGCGTCCTGCCAAGAACGCACGCATCACCATTTACTCGGCACGTCCGGGTGTGGTGATCGGCAAAAAAGGCGAAGACATTGAGAATCTGAAACGTGAACTTGGCCGCCAACTGGGCGTGCCCGTGGCAGTCAACATCGAGGAAGTGCGTAAGCCGGAAACCGACGCCAAGTTGATTGCCGACTCAATCACCCAACAGCTCGAAAAACGGATCATGTTCCGTCGTGCCATGAAGCGTGCCATGCAAAATGCCATGCGCTTGGGTGCGTTGGGCATCAAAATCATGTCGTCTGGCCGCCTGAACGGCATCGAGATCGCTCGTTGTGAATGGTACCGCGAAGGTCGCGTGCCGCTTCACACTCTGCGCGCAGACATTGACTACGGTACTTCTGAAGCCAAAACGACCTATGGCGTGATCGGCGTGAAAGTCTGGGTTTATAAGGGTGATACCTTGGGTCGCAATGACCTCCCCGCTGTCGAGAGCCCGCGTTCCGATGATGAGCGCCGTCCACGTGGTCCGCGTCGTGATGACCGCCGTCCAAGCAGTGACCGTCCTGCACCACGTGGCGTCCGTCGCCCGATGGGTGCAAACGCGGCGCCGGCAGATGGCAGTGACAAACCCGCAGAAGCCATAGGTGCTGACGCCAACAAACCCACCGTTCAGCGCGTCCGCAAGGTAGCCGCGCCAGCCGCTGCAGCAGCCGACGGTAAAGGAGAATAACTATGTTGCAACCCGCTCGTCGCAAGTACCGCAAAGAGCAAAAAGGCCGTAACACCGGTATCGCGACCCGAGGCAGTTCGGTAGCATTTGGTGATTTCGGTCTGAAATGTACTGATCGTGGTCGCTTGACTGCGCGCCAAATCGAAGCCGCACGTCGCGCCATTTCCCGGCACGTCAAGCGCGGTGGTCGTATCTGGATTCGGGTCTTTCCCGACAAGCCGATCTCTCAAAAGCCTGCTGAAGTGCGAATGGGTAACGGCAAAGGCAACCCAGAGTACTACGTGGCTGAAATTCAGCCTGGAAAGATTGTCTTTGAAATCGTCGGTGTGACTGAAGAGTTGGCCCGTGAAGCGTTTCGTTTGGCGGCTGCCAAGCTGCCTTTGCGCACCACTTTTGTGACCCGCATGATTGGTCAGTGATCAGGAGAAAATGATATGAAAACGACTGAATTACGGCAAAAAGACGTTGCGGGTTTGAAAGCTGAAGTCAAAGAGCTGCAAAGAGCGCACTTTGGTCTTCGCATGCAGAAGGCGACGCAACAACTCACCAACACGGCCACGATCCGCACTGCGCGTCGTGACATCGCCCGAGCTAAAACCATCTTGGTTGAAAAGCTCGCGGCTGACTCATCCGCCAAATAAGGAGCGATAAATGACGGAAGCTAAAAAATCCCTCAAGCGCACTTTGATCGGCAAGGTGGTCAGTGACAAACGTGCCAAGACGGTAACCGTGCTGATTGAGCGTCGGGTAAAACATGAGTTGTATGGCAAGATTGTTGGCAAGTCCAGCAAGTACCACGCACATGACGAAAAGTGCGAGTTCAAGTTGGGCGACATGATCGAAATCACTGAAAGTCGTCCAATTTCTAAGACAAAAAACTGGGTGGCAACACGCCTGGTGCAAAAAGCAGCGCTGGTTTAAGCGCCAGCTTGCGGGGTTGGGCGATTCGTCGCTGGACTTGGTTGATACAAAAAAAGGCCCACTAGTTGGGCCTTTAGTCATTTCTGAAGCTGAGTGGAACTCATGCCTATTTACAGGTGTACGTTTCCCACTTCGCGTTTAGCCAAACCATTGCAGCGCGCCGACAATGATCCCAGCGCTGATTGCAAGGATAACCAAGGCTTTGATTCGGTCAGATGTCTTGTCTGAAGAAGAAGGGGCTGGAAAATCAAGCAGCTTGTCACCGGTAAGCATAGGTTTGATTAGATTCTGCTTTTTCTTGAACAAATAAAACATGATCGCAGTGACGTGCAGGGCGATAAGCGCCATCAGAATATATTGTCCAATGTCTTTATGGTACCAAGTGGCGTTTGAGACCCATTCTCCCGAGACGAGGTGGGCGAAGGGACCGGTGGTAAAGATTTCATCGTCGCTAAACAAGCCTGAAAAGCCTTGCAACGTCAGCATGACCAAAAAGGCATAGACCGACAGTGCGCCTACCGGGTTGTGACCGATCCGGTCTTTCGGGATGCTCTTGCCACGCAGATAGTTAACAACCTCCTTTGGCGAATACACAAAGGCACTGAAGCGCGACCAATGACCGCCCAATACCCCCCAGACCAGTCTGAACAACAGCAGGGCTAAAACCGCATAACCTAGCCAGAAGTGCCACTCCATAGCAGTACCTCCAAGGTTCGCAGTAATCACCAGCGCGATCACAGCAACAGTCAACGACCAATGAAACAAGCGTGTGGGGGCGTCCCAGACGCGAATTTTGCGCAGCATAGTAAACTCCTCGAACTGTTGTTGGCGCATCGACTTGGAAAAGTCACGTTGCCAACAGTGTCATACAGTTTAACTTTCAAAGGAATTTCATGAAAAAAATCACCGCCCGTGCCCTTGCCATAGGTGCTCTCGCGGCGACATTTGTCGCTCCCGCCTCTGCGCAGTTTGCCAAGCCTGCCGACGCCGTGGAATATCGCCAAGGCGCATTCACCGTGATGCAACACCATTTTGGTCAGGTGGCTGGCATGGCTGCTGGCAAGATTCCTTTTGATGCGAAAGTCGCCGCCGAGAGCGCAGTTGTAGCCGAGTACGTGGGCAAACTTCCTTTCGCCGCTTTTGGACCAGGCACCAATAAAGGTGATACGAAAGCCAAGGCCAGCATCTGGACCAACAAAGCAAAGTTTGATGATTACGCATCCAACATGCAGGTTGAGATGACCAAGCTCACAGCCGCTGCGAACACGGGTAATCTGGATGCAATTAAGGTTGCGGTGAATGCTGCCGGTGGCACCTGCAAGTCGTGCCACGATGATTTCAAATCCAAATAAGTAACGCCTTATCGTAACGCTGGGCTGCAATCAGAACTGGCATTGCACCCCGGCAGTTACCACTCAGCCTCTATTCTTTTACGGGGCTCGGTTATGGATCGTAGGTCTTTCACGTATTGGTCGATTACCGCACTGGCCAGCTCGGGCTTGGTATTGCATCGGTCCGGCTATGCCTTGTCAATCGACGATCTGACCAATACGCAGGCTGCTCAAGGCCTGAGGGCAGCGCCGGAGAAGGGCGCGCGCGCTGCGGTTGCCTCCCTTGGACAACCTGGCGGCAGAGGCCGCGGTGCCGCTGTCCAAAGACATGTTGGTCAATGCTGTTAAATCCATGAATGTGCAGGATGCAAAAAATATTTTGCGCGGTGGGGAAATCTCGGTCACGCAGTTTTTTTCCGACAAGACCCGCACGCTTCTCGGTGTCAAATTTTTGCCAGTGATCACAAAGACGACCGCCAAAGTCAACCTAGCGGAAAAGTACAATCAGATCGTCGGCAAGGCTGCAGGGATGGGGCTTATCAAGGGCGAAGCGGTGAGCATTGAGAGTTATGTCACAAGTAAAGCTCTTGATGGCTTGTACTTCATGATTGGCGAGGAAGAGAAAAAAATCCGGCACGACCCGGTGGGTACCGGCAGCGCTTTATTGCAAAAAGTATTTGGCGCCTTGAAATAGACCGGCGGCAAGCCGTCCAAAGTGATAATCGGGACACAACGGTTTCCTGAAGGCACGACTCCATGACACATTTGACCCGACGGGTAACAGTGCGACTGCATGAATAACGGCATTTTTATCATCGCGCATGCCCCTTTGGCGAGCGCTTTGCGCGAGTGCGTGTTGCATGTGTTCCCTGACTCAGCGAATGGCTTGACGGTGTATGACGTTCAGCCAAACATGCCCACTGAGGAATCGCTGGAGGCAGCTCGGTGGACGATGTCGATGCTCAGCACCCCGTGCACCCTCATCCTCGCTGATGTGTTCGGCGCGACGCCCTGCAACATTGCGCAGAAACTGGCTGACGACGTCAGCACCCGATTGATCGCTGGAGTGAATGTGCCCATGTTGATGCGCGCTGTGACTTATCGGCATGAATCAATGGATGCGCTGGTGGCGCGGGCGCTGGCGGGTGGCACGCAGGGAGTGATGCTAGTCGCGGTCACCGCACCCCAGAATCAAAAAAGTGAACCTCATGATCCAAGCGACCACAACCATCAATAATAAGTTGGGCCTGCACGCCCGCGCTTCCGCCAGACTGACCAAGCTCGCTGGTAGTTTTCCGTGTGAGGTGTGGATGGCGCGCGGTGGGCGGCGCGTCAACGCCAAAAGTATCATGGGTGTGATGATGCTGGCCGCCGGAATGGGGGCTCAGGTGCAGGTAGAAACCAGTGGTGAGCGCGAGCAGGAGGCCATGGACGCGCTGCTGGTCCTGATCAACGACAAATTCGGCGAAGGCGAGTAAATGATCTGGGTTTTACAGCCATGACTTTTTCCATTCACGGCCTGCCGGTTTCCCGGGGCATAGCCATTGGGCGCGCAGTATTGGTGGCTTCGAGTCGGCTGGATGTGGCGCACTACTTTATCGAGGCGTCACAAGTGTCGGCCGAGATCAACCGGGTACGGGATGGGCGTGACGCAGTCATTGCGGAAATCCAGCGGCTGCAGACCAGCATCGTCCAAATGGGGCCCAAAGACACACCGCATGAGCTCGCAGCCTTGCTGGAAGTGCACCTGATGCTATTGCAGGACGAGCAGTTGACGCATGGCGTCAAGCACTGGATCAAAGACCGCCTCTACAACGCCGAATGGGCCTTGACCAGCCAACTAGAAGTAGTGGGTCGACAGTTTGACGAGATGGAAGACGAGTACCTGCGCGAGCGCAAGTCTGACCTCGAGCAGATTACTGAGCGCGTTCTACGTGCCATGCGGGGTATTTCTTCGCCGCTGATCCAGCCCTTGGGGCGCGGCATGCGCAAGCCTTCCCAACAGGACCTGCTGCTCGACGACACCATTGACGTGCCGCTGATTCTGGTAGCGCACGACCTGTCGCCAGCCGACATGTTGCAGTTCAAGCAGAGCGTATTTGCTGGCTTCATCACTGGTGTCGGTGGCAAAACTTCGCATACTGCCATCGTTGCGCGCAGCCTGGACATTCCCGCGGTGGTGGGTGCGCGGCTGGCGAGCCAGTTGATCCGTCAGGACGATTGGGTCATTGTGGACGGTGAGGCTGGTGTGGCGGTGGTTGATCCATCGCCGATAATTTTGGCCGAATACGGCTTCAAGCAGCGACAAAACGAGCTGGCACGTGGCAAGCTGGCGCGCCTGTTACACACACCAGCGGTCACGCTGGACGGGCAGAAAGTGGAGCTTCTGGCAAATATCGAAATGCCTGACGACGCTGCCAGCGCCATCCGGGCTGGGGCGGTAGGCGTTGGGCTATTTCGCAGCGAATTTTTGTTCATGGGCCGCCACGGCAAGCTGCCCAACGAAGATGAACAGTACCAGGCCTACCGGCGTGCTGTGGAAGGCATGCAGGGCTTGCCTGTGACCATACGTACCGTGGATATTGGCGCAGACAAGCCGCTGGACGACACCGCTCGCAATGTCGGCTACCTGAATCCGGCGCTGGGTTTGCGTGCGATTCGCTGGAGCCTGTCAGAGCCGGCCATGTTTCTGACCCAATTGCGTGCGATTTTGCGGGCTGCAGCGCATGGCCAAGTTCATCTGCTGATTCCGATGCTGGTGCACGCCAGTGAAATCCGCCAGACCATGGCGCTGATTGACCATGCTAGGGTGCAGCTCGACAACCGCGGTTTGGCTTATGGCCCGGTGAAGATCGGCGCCATGATCGAGATTCCTGCAGCGGCGTTGACGCTACAGGTGTTTTTGAAATACTTCGACTTTTTGTCCATTGGCACCAATGACCTGATTCAGTACACGCTGGCAATTGACCGTGCTGACGAATCGGTCGCCCACCTCTACGACCCGTTGCACCCCGCCGTGCTGCGTCTGGTGGCCAGCACCATTGCCGAGGGACAGGCTCAGGGCAAGCTGGTGAGTGTCTGCGGCGAAATGGCGGGTGATATCAGTATGACCAAGCTCCTGCTGGGCATGGGTTTGCGCAGTTTCTCGATGCATCCGGCGCAGATTCTGGCGGTCAAGCAGGAAATATTGCGCTCAGACACCAGCAAGCTAAAACCCTGGGCGCAAGCTGTTTTGGCAGACGACGAGCCCAACCGGCGCATCCTCGTGCGCCCTTGACCGCAGGCTGCGCCCCGACGCGCGGTTAAAACAGCCAGAACAGCAGCGGCATCAGTAGCGATGCCAGCACCACCTGCAGCCCCAGCGCCAGCCCTGCATAGGCGCCGGCATCGCTGTTGACTTGCAGCGCACGCGCAGCACCTATCCCGTGCGCTGCGGTGCCCAGGGCAAAACCGCGCGCCATCCAGCCCAGCGGGGTGGTGGGTATCTTCAGCCAGCCCAGCAACACCTCGCTGCTCAGGGCGCCGACCATGCCGGTGACTACCGCAAACACGGCAGCCAACGCCGGGATGCCGCCAATTTTGTCGGCAATGCCCATGGCCACAGGTGCTGTCACGGATTTGGGTGCCAGCGACAGCAGCACATCGGAGGGCAGCCCAACCGCCCAGCCCAGCGCCAGGGCTGAGCCACTGGCGGCCACGCCACCCACCACCGCCGCCACCAGCAGCGCCCGCCAGCGCTGCTGCAGCTCATGGCGGCGCTCCCACAGCGGCCAGGCCAACGCCACCACAGCGGGCCCCAGCAGAAAGTGGATGAATTGCGCACCCGAAAAATAGGTCGGGTAGTCGACCCCGGTCAGCGTCAGCAGGCTGGCCAGCACCACCACCGACCACAGCACCGGATTCGCCCAGGCAGCCTGGTCCAGGCGGTTATAGAAGGCTTGTGCCAGCACATACACCACCAAAGTGGCGGTCAGGCCGAACAGTGGTGTGGCCGACAGGTAGACCCACAGCTCGACAAAATTAGGCATCGTGTGATCCACTCATGGCGCGCACCACCAGCGCCGTCACAGCCAAACCAACCCAGGTCGACAGCACGATGACCGCCAGCATACGCACGCCATACTGGTCCAGCAAGCCCAGGTGCGTCATCACGCCAACGCCCACCGGCACGAACAGCAAAGACAGGTGCGAGAGCAAAAAGCCAGCGCACGCCGCCACCGGCGCACGCACCACCGGCCAGCGCAAGGCCAGCACCATCAGCAATATGCCAATCACCGGGCCAGGAAAGGGCAGATGCAGCCCACGCGACAGGAGCTCACCCAGCGACTGCATAGCCAAAAGCCATGCCAGCCCTTGTAATCCTTGCATAGTGTGCTATTAAAAACGCGGGATATCGGCAAACTTAAGCTGCCCGCCGCGCACCAACATCTTGCCGTACTCGGCGCAGCGCTGGAGCGTGGGAATGACCTTGCCCGGGTTCAGCAGGCTTAAGGGATCAAACGCGCGTTTGATGCCAAGCATCTGTTCGTTTTCTTCCGCGCTGAATTGCACACACATGCTGTTGAGCTTTTCCACACCCACGCCGTGTTCGCCGGTCACGGTGCCCCCCATGGCGACACTGGTTTCCAGAATCTCGGCGCCAAACAGCTCGCAGCGGTGCAGCTGATCGGGGTCATTGGCATCAAACAAAATCAACGGGTGCAGATTGCCGTCGCCGGCGTGAAACACATTCGCGCAGCGTAAGTTGTATTTTTTCTCCATGCCTTGGATCGCAATCAACAAATCGGCCAAACGCTTGCGCGGGATGGTGCTGTCCATACACATGTAGTCGGGGCTGATGCGCCCGGTGGCCGGGAAAGCGTTTTTGCGCCCGCTCCAGAAGCGCAGACGCTCGGCCTCGTCACGGCTCACCGTGATGGCGGTGGCACCGCAGGCGCGCAGCACATCACTCATGCGGCCAATGTCTTCGGCCACTTCTTCGGGGGTGCCGTCGCTTTCGCACAGCAAAATCGCCTCGGCATTCAGGTCGTAGCCAGCGTGCACAAAGTCCTCCACCGCGGCGGTCATGGGTTTGTCCATCATTTCCAGCCCGGCCGCAATGATGCCGGCACCAATCAGGCTGGCCACCGCGTCACCGGCTTTGCGCATGTCGTCAAAACTGGCCATGATGCAACGCGCCAGGATCGGCTTGGGGATGAGTTTGACGGTCACCTCGGTGGTTATCGCCAGCATGCCCTCGCTGCCAATCACCACGCCCAGCAGGTCCAAGCCAGGTGTGTCGAGGGCGTTGCTGCCCAGGGTGAGCTCTTGACCATCCATGGTGAAGCCTTTGACCTTGACGATGTTGTGCATCGTCAAGCCGTATTTCAGACAGTGCACACCACCTGAATTTTCGGCCACGTTGCCACCAATGGTGCAGGCAATCTGGCTGCTCGGGTCAGGCGCGTAATACAGGCCCAGCCCAGCCACCGCCTCGCTGATGGCCAGGTTGCGCACGCCGCACTGCACGGTGGCGATGCGGGCTTTTTTGTCAATTTTGAGGATCTTGTTGAATTTGGCCAGCGACAGCGTCACACCCATGGCGTGCGGCAGCGCGCCGCCAGACAGGCCAGTGCCCGCACCGCGCGCCACCACTGGCACCCCCAGACGGTGGCAAGTGCGCAGCAACGCCTGCACCTGCCCTTCGTTTTCCGGCAGGGCCACCACCAGCGGGCGCTGGCGGTAAGCAGTCAAGCCGTCACACTCGTAAGGCGTGGTGTCTTCCGCATTCCACAGCAGGGCGTGGGCTGGCAAATGGGCTTGCAGCTCTTTCACAATCAGCGCTTGTTGCTCTGATCTTTGGAGTGGCGTGACTTCCTGGGGGGAGCCGATTGCGTTCATGTCAGATCCTCAAATGGGCGAGTTGTGGCCAGGCTGCGACTCTACTGCGAGCCTGACCCGCGCTGCGTGAGTATTTTTGACAGCTATGTTGAAATATTGGAATGCTCTGATAAACATAGCTATTGACGCTTTATCCACAAAGGTTAGAGGCCAATTGTCTTTATAAAACTCATGCCAGACTGGCCTTCAACCAGTCGGCAAAGGCGACGCACTCCCAGCGTTCCATCATGCCGGTGCGCCAGCACAGGTAATGGGCGTGCGGGCTGGGGATGTTGCGGGTGAAGGCGTCGCTGTGGCCCAGACGCACCAGCGCACCGTGCTCCAGCCAGGGCTGCGCCAGCTTGAGCCGCGCCAGCGCCACGCCCATGCCAGCAGCGGCGCAATCGCACATCAGGCCAATGTCGTTGAACTGCGAGCCTTCCAGCGGTTCGGGCCAGTCCAGCCCCTGCGCGGCAAACCAGGTGCGCCAGGGCTCCAGCGGGCTGCGCAGCAAGGGCTCGCCTTCCAGGTCTTGCGCCAGCTCAAACGGCCCGTGTTCACGTACAAAGGCGGGCGAAGCCAGTGGGGTGACCTCGTCTTTGGTCAGGCAAACGTGTTCCATATCCGCATAGCGGCCGGTGCCAAAACGAATGATCAGATCCGCGTCTTCCGCCACCACGTCCAGCAGTGGGATGGACACCTGCAATGTGATGTCAATCTCGGGGTAGGCCTCGGTGAACTGGCGCAGCCGCGGGATCAGGATGGAGCGGGCAAAGGTGGGCGTGACGGCCAGGCGCAGCTTGCGTTTGCCCGAACTGGCGGCGGAGCTGGGAAAGCGCTGCAACATGTCCAGGCCTTCGCGCACATGCGCCAGGTATTCCACGCCTTCCACGGTCAGTGAAAAATCGGCGCGGCCAAACAGCTTGGTGCCGATGATCTGCTCCAGCTGTTTCACGCGGTGGCTGACCGCGCTAGGTGTCACACACAGCTCTTCGGCAGTCTGTGTCACGCTGCGCAGGCGTGCCAGCGCTTCGAAGGTCAGCAGGCATTGGATTGGGGGGATGCGGACAGGCATCAAGTGATTGTGGCACTGGCCGGGGGCACTTCAGTAAAATCGCTGTTTTCGCCAAGTCAAGCCACCGCCCCTTAGCTGACACTTGACGTCTTCTTTTCCAGAGCAGCGCCGCGCGAGCTTGTTTTCACCCCCTTTATCTCCAACTGGTGTCACTATGTCTGACCGCTTTGCCCTTTACTTGCAATATCTTTTGCCCAAGCAGGCGCTCACTTGGTGGGCTGGCAGCATTGCCCGCTCGCATGGTGGGGCGCTCACCACGCGGCTGATTGCCTGGTTTGTGAAGCGTTACCACGTCAACATGGCGGAGGCCGCCAACCCCGACATTGCCAGCTACCCCACCTTCAATGCCTTTTTTACCCGTGAGCTCAAAGCCGGTGTGCGCCCGCTGGCCCGCGCGGCACTGATTTGCCCGGTGGACGGCGCCATCAGCCAGTGTGGCCAGATCCAGGGCCAGCAAATGTTTCAGGCCAAGGGCCACCATTTCAGCAGCACCGCGCTGGTGGGCGGCGATGCCGCACTAGCCGCGCAGTTTGACAATGGTTTTTTTGCCACGCTGTACCTGAGCCCGCGCGACTATCACCGCATCCACATGCCATGCGATGGTCGCTTGACACGCATGATTTACGTGCCGGGTGACCTGTTTTCCGTCAACCCCGCCACCGCTCGGGGTGTGCCCGGGCTGTTTGCCCGCAACGAGCGGGTGGTGTGTGTGTTTGAGGGCAGCAGCGGGCCGTTCGTCATGGTGCTGGTGGGCGCCACGATTGTGGGCAGCATGGCCACCGTGTGGCAGGGTGCCGTCAACAACCCTCGGGCCGGTAAAGTATGCGACTGGCGCTATGACGATCAGAGCATTGTTTTGAGGCAGGGCGGAGAGATGGGGCGCTTTTTGTTGGGATCCACGGTGGTGATGCTATTCCCCAAAGGGCCGCTGCAGTTCAACCCGGCGTGGGTGCCGGGCGGGGCGGTGCAATTGGGGCAGGTGATGGCGGTGGATACCGCGACAGTGACCTGAAAATCACCGTCTTGTGACCATTAATCAGCACGCGGTGCTCGCCATGCCATTTCACCGCGGGTGCCAGCACTTGGCTCTCGGTATTGCGGCCTAAGGCGGTCAGGTCTTCCACCGTTTTGCTGTGGTCCACGCGGGCCACATCCTGCGCGATGATCGGACCTTCGTCCAGATCAGCGGTCATATCGCTGCAGCTGGTCTGGAATCTGGTCTAGTTGCCTTGAAGGAGGATGTCATGCCACAACTTTTGACCATTGGTGCCTGTGAAGCCAAGACCCACTTGGCCGACTTGATGCCCCAGGTGCGCAGCGGCCAAGAATTCACTATTACCCAGCGTGGTGAACCTGTGGCAGACCTGTTGCCCGCCGGTAGCGGTGTGCGTCAGGCAGGGCGGGCTGCGGCGCTGAAAATGCGACGGTTCATGGCCGATGTCCAAACCCGCGCACCTTGTGACATCAAGGCGCTGATCGAAGAAGGGCGCGACTGAAGCGGTTTGTGCTTGACAGCTCGGTGGTCATGCGCTGGCTGCTGCAAGATGGCAGTGATGAGTGATTGGCCTATGCCGAGAAAGTGTTGGCTATATTGGCACAGGAAAACAGTGAGGCACTGGTGCCGAGCATTTGGACACTTGAAGCTGCCAATGTGATGCTCAAGGCTCAGGGGAAAACCCTGGTGACCGAGGCGCGCTGTGCTGCTTTTGCTGGTTTGTTGCAAGACATGGACATCGCCACAGATCCGTTGACGGCTACCTACGCGGTGGGTGACACATTGCAACTGGCACGGCGCTTCAAACTGTCTTCTTGCGATGCGTCCTACCTAGAGCTCGGTTTGCGTGACGGCTTGCCACTGGCCACGCTGGATGGCGATTTGCGCAGCGCCATGCTGCAAACTGGCGTGGCGCTGGCTTGATCTTTACCTGAAAATCACCGTCTTGTGACCATTAATCAGCACGCGGTGCTCGCTATGCCATTTCACCGCACGGGCCAGCACCTGGCTCTCGGTGTCGCGGCCTAAGGCGGTCAAGTCTTCCACCGTTTTGCTGTGGTCCACGCGGGCCACGTCCTGCTCGATGATCGGGCCTTCATCCAGATCCGCGGTGACATAGTGCGCGGTGGCGCCGATCAGTTTCACACCTCGGTCATGCGCTTGGTAGTAGGGCTTGGCGCCCTTGAAGCTGGGCAGGAACGAGTGGTGAATGTTGATGGCGCGGCCTGACAGGCTTTTGCACAGGTCATTGCTCAAAATCTGCATGTAGCGCGCCAGTACCACCAGCTCGGCTTCTTCGTTCTGAATGATCTCCAGTTGTTTGGCCTCAACCGCTGTCTTGGTCGCGGCGGTGACTGGCAGGTGATGAAACGGCACGTTGTAGCTGGCGGCCAGTTGGTAAAACTCGCGGTGGTTGCTGATGATGGCACGGATGTCCAGCGGCAACAACCCGGTTTTCCAGCGAAACAGCAGGTCGTTGAGGCAATGGCCTTCTTTGCTAACCAGAATGACGGTGCGCATCGGCTGCGCTTGGGCGTGCAATTTCCACAGCATCTCATAGGGGTGGCCAAACTCCGACATCTGGGTTTTGAGGTTGTTAAAGCTGTGTTTGACGCAGGCAAACTGCACCCGCATGAAAAACAGGCCGGTGCTCTGGTCGTTGTATTGGGCCGCTTCTTCGATGTTGCCGCCGCGCTCCATCAAAAAACCGGAGACGGCATGCACCAGGCCCAGACGGTCGGGGCAGGAAAGGGTCAGGATGTAAACAGGGTTCATAGGGGCAGTATTGTCGCAGGCACTTTTGGTGGTTTTTGGCGGCCGGACAGGCTGTTTTTCAGGCGCTGCACCGCCTTGCAAGTCAAGCACTGAGTCGTGTGTCTGTTCCGTACGGATACGGCTTGCTGGGCTTGTGTTTTTATAAGCTTTTTGAGGCTCTAGCCCTTGTCCTACTTGCGCGGACAGCTATCAAATAAGTAACAGTCAGAAGCTGAATTTGACCAGTGCCTCGCGGTTGTGCACTGTTTGACGCGGGGTGTTTAAGCCTGTTGCTGATTCCCC
Organism: Rhodoferax antarcticus ANT.BR; assembly: GCF_001938565.1. Classification (GTDB taxonomy): domain Bacteria; phylum Pseudomonadota; class Gammaproteobacteria; order Burkholderiales; family Burkholderiaceae_C; genus Rhodoferax; species Rhodoferax antarcticus. The sequence goes on along the minus strand of NZ_MSYM01000007.1, from coordinate 226,002 downwards.
GCTGGTGCCAGCGTTGGCAAAATGAATGGCTCAGTGTGTGGTGCAGGAGGCGCAACGCACCGGCATCCGCACGGCGGCCCCGGGTGGGCAAAAGGATGGTGGATGGGTTAACCGGGAATGCGTTGCCGCAGATTTGCCAAGGCGACAGAAGGAAAGGCTTAATTCAGGCGCTATGCAGGTTTGGTGATCAGTGCAGCACAACCGGGTTTTGCGCCAGTTCGGCGTACTGCTCCAGCTTGTCTTCCACTTCTTCTTGGGTGGGCGTGTTGAGCTGCCAGGCAGAAATCTGCTGCTGAAACAACTCGGCCCAGGAGCCGTCAAGGTAAACCTCTTTGCCATTGCGTTTGTCCACGATCTCAAAGCCGTGACGCGCCAGCCGCGGCACGATCAGCAGTTGCTCGCCTTCTTTCAGCGTGTCTGCTGGCACCTCTGCCGCCACGGCGTTGGCCAACATGTGCGTGACAGAGTAGGTATCAGAGTCGTAGAGGGTGTGCATGAACAAATTATGCTTGATTGCAGTTGCCAGTGCAGGTGGACGCCAAAGGCCGCAATTCAAGTGCCGGGTTGACAACTGGGTCAGGCTCGGATGAGGTCAGTCAGATCCGTCGGCAGAACTGGTGGATTCCCATTGCTGGTCAATGCTGTCGCCATTGGTCTCGGTGATGCGCACGCGCGCGGGCAGATAGCCCAGCTGCGGCGACAACCAGACTTCAACCTTCTGGTCATACGGCTGGCGTGGGTTGCGCTCCAGCCTCAGGCCGTCCACGCTGCCACCGGGCAAGTTCAGCACCTCAGACTGGATGACGGTGAACAACCAGACATCGGCAAAACGCGGTCCCACGGTTTGCAGGCTCACGGTGGTGCCGGGCAGATAGCGCTCGGGCGCACTGGCCACCAGTGCGCCTAGTTGCACCAGCACACTCAGGCGGTCTTGGGCGCCGGGCAACAGCTCAGCGTCTGGCGTGTTGGCGCTGAAGCTCACTTTGCCTTGGACATAGTTGAAGTGCGCAGCCACTTCGCTACGGTACTTGTCGGCAAAGCGTTCGGGTGCCAGGCCGGTGGGTGTGATGCGTCCCTGGCTGGTTTGCATCCGGGTCTGGCCCAGAATGCTGTAGCGCAGGCGCGCGCTGTAGTCAGCTCCCTGGTTGCGCCACAGAAGTTCGCCGCTCAGGGGGAACGGGAACTTGCTGGTCTTGACGACGTAGCTGAGCCTGACTGATGCACTTAGTTTGTCGGCGCTGAACGCCAGCGGCAGTGCCTGGGGTGATGCCTGTGGCTCGTCAGGTGGCTGCGAAGACGGCACAGCCGCCGATGGCGAATCTGCCTGCGCTAGGTCAGGTGCAGATGCCGCTGGCACTGTTGGCGCGGCGACTGGCGCGGACTCGGTGCCCCCCGCATTGGCAGTGGTCTCGGGCTGCTGTGTGTCGGGCGTGGCTGGGGCGATGGCGGCACTCTGGCGTGCCGACGCTTCAGCCTCGCCTTTGAGCCGGGTGGCTGTCTTAGGCGTTGCTGTGACAACTGAGCTTGGGGCAAGCGGCGCCTGGGCGTCTGGTTCTGACAGCGTGCGGGTCGAGAACATCACGGCTGGCATGTCGGCTGGCTGGGTTTGGTCGAGCGCGTTAGGCAAGGCGCGCAACAGCACCAGATGTGCCAACAGCACGGCCAGGCTCAGGACAAACCAGCTTTTAACAGAGGGCCAGCGGGACATGGTTGCCAATGCACAGGGAGTGAGCAGCCTCAAGCGCTGGTCACCTGGGCGTTGAAGGTCAGTAACAGCGCAAAGGCAATCAACCCCTCGCGTAGAAGCACCCCTGCGCGCCGTTCGGTGGCAACAGGCTGCAATGCGGTGGCAAAATTTGGAGCGTTGCGAATCGGTTTGCTGATCAGGATCGGCAAAAAGCTGGCGGAGACAAAGGTGTATTGCATGGGGGCAGTGTCGGCAGAATCAGTCGGCATCAAGCATATCTGCCAAACGGAGCGTCCAAATGTATCTAAAAGCGCGCGCCCTGACCGGCAAGCAGTTAAGCTTGCAGATTCAGAACATTTCACGCCCGTTTTGCCTGCTTCATCGGTCTACCCACTTCGCCCTGCGCGCCACGTTGTCGTGGTTGGGGCGGGCATTATTGGTGCTGCCATTGCCTATTTTTTAACGCAAGCAGGTGCCAGAGTTTCCCTACTGGAAGCCAAAACACCGGCATCTGGCGCCTCCGGCGCCTCTGATGGTGCGGTGTCGGTGGCCAGCAAGCGACCCGGTCCGATGATGCGATTGGCACGTGAGTCCCGCGCCATGTATGGCCAGTTGGCTGCAGACGGCCTGCTGCAGGGTATTTACCACCCGCGCCCAACCTATCTATTTGCCCGCACCGATGAAGAGGTCGCGCTGATTGCTCGCCAAGGCGCTGAGATGCTGGATCAGCAGGAGCGCATTTTGTCGCTGACGCATGCCGAACTGATGCAGCGTGTGCCAGGCCTGGGCACCCATGTGCTGGCCGGTATCAAAGTACCTGACGACGGTCACGCGCTGGGGTACCGGGTGGTAGACCGACTGCTGCAGGCCGCCAATGTGGTGCCACAGCGGCACACGCCGGTGCGCCAATTGGTGCTCTCAAACGATCGGGTGGTGGGAGTGCTGACCGATCAAGGGGTGATCACCGCCGACTGCGTGGTGGTGGCAGCCGGGCTGGGTGCCGCACCGTTGGTGGGTTTGCGGGATTTCCTGATTCCGCGCAAGGGCCAGTTGATCGTCACCGACCGCGCTTCCCAGTCGGGTGCCGCGCTGCCGGGGCCGCTGATGTCAGCGGGTTACCTGGCTGCCAAACGCAGAATCGTGTTGGGGCAAAGCAGCGTTAGCCTGGTCATTGATCCGTTGACGACAGGCCAATTTTTGATTGGCAGCAGCCGCGAAACCGGCTTCAGTGACCGGCAAACCGATGTGCAAACGGTCTCCACCCTGCTGCGCGAGGCGCTGGCGGTGTATCCGTTGCTGGCGCGCCTGCGGGTTATTCGCACGTTTGCCGGCATCCGCATCGGATCCCAAGATGGCTTGCCCATCGTCGGGCCACACCCCACCTTGTCGGGGTTATACATGGCGACCGGCATGGAGGGTGATGGCATTTGCCTGGCGCCGTTGCTGGGCAGCGCAGTGGCCGATATGGTGCTGGATGCGCCGGCGCGATTTGACCTTTCGGCGCTCAACCCGGCGCGACTGGGTGCGTTGCCCCTTCAATTGGGCTGATCCGCCCAGGTTATTGCCGGGTGGCGCAGAAGACCTTCCGTGCTGTGGTTAAATTAAATTTGCACAAATTCAAATCTGCTCACCATGCCCAACATCCTGTATTGGAATCAGACCGCCGTTGCGTTTCGCCCCGGTGAGACCCTTGCCGCCGCATTGCGACGCAGTGGGGTTAACGATCTGGGCGCGGCGTTTGGTGGCCAACAGGGGCGTTACTTTTGCGGCATTGGCACCTGCCAGTCTTGCCTGGTGTCGGTGGATGGTGCTTGCCCGGTCGAATCCTGCCTGACACCGGCCAGCCAGGGCATGCACTTAAGTGCAGCGCTGTCATCCAGCGATTTATCCGATGCAAACGGTTGATGCAAAGCGCTGATGTGCTGATCGTGGGTGGTGGGCCGGCCGGCATGGCCGCTGCCGCTGAACTGGCGCGACTCGGCCTGTCAGCGTTGCTGGTGGAGCAGCGCGACCAACTGGGGGGCGCCATTTACCGTCGCTTTGCCGGTGCGGGTGACACCCCGGTGAATTTGCCAAGTCATCACCGCAAGCACCGCGACGCGTTGGCGCAAGGTATTGCACAAGCCGCTGCACGGGTGTTGCCGATGCTGCAGTCCGTGCTGATTGGTGTTGACGGCGAGGGGCGTTTTTTGATTGACAGCCGACCGCTGGGCCGCGTCGTTGGGGTGCGGCCCAAGGCGGTGATGCTGGCCCTGGGTACGGTCGAACAGGTATTGCCGCGCGAAGGCTGGGAACTGCCGGGTGTGGTCACCGTTGGCGGCATGCAGGTGCAGCTCAAGGAAACCGGTGAGGTACCGCAAGGCCCGATTTTGCTGGCTGGCAACGGGCCTTTGCTGATGGCACTGGCGGCCCAGTTGGCCAGCGCCGGCAATCCACCGGTGGCCGTGCTTGAACGCGGGCAGCCAGTGGTGGCTGCCTTGCGCCATGCAGGTGTTGCCGCCAACGCGCTGCGCAGCTGGCCCAATGTTGCCGAAGCCCTGAGCTATGGCAATCGCTTGCTGCGTGCGCGCATTCCCTACCGCACTGGCTGGGCTGTGGAGTCGATTCGCGCCGTTGACAAGGGCTTGGTGGTCAGCAGCCGCCACGTCGGCGGCTTGTACCGGGAATACCTGGTGCGTCATGTGGCGCTGCACGATGGCCTGCAGCCCAACACCACTGGCTTGCCGACGGCGGATGGCCCTGGCATCGTGCGTATTGGCGATTGTCGTGAAGTGCTGGGCGCACAAGCCGCTGTGCTGGACGGGCGGCGCGGCGCGCAGGCGCTGGCACGCCATTTGGGCCGGTCAGTGCAGCCAGAGACGCAGTTGGACCTGGCTATCGCCAGGCTGCGGCGCACCCAGCAGGCGGTGGCCCAGCTCTTTGAGGCCCCACCCATCGTGCCCACACCCGATACCGTGATCTGCCGCTGTGAGGGGCTGCGTCGCGCTGATTTTGAGCAGTTACAGGTGGCCGGGTCCGCACATGAGCTGCGTCTGGTGGGTCGTTTTGGCATGGGTGCTTGTCAGGGCCGTTTTTGTGCCCAGGCCGTCAGTGAACTGGCGCACGCCAATGGCCTTGAATTTAACGCCGCCGAGCTCAACGGCGACGTCTTGCGTTGGCCGATGCGCCCGGTGTCGCTGGCCGCACTGGCCAATTACACCGACTTGGATGCCCTATTTTTACCAACGGCAAATTAATTGCCACCCAAAAGGAGAAAAGCCATGACAACCACCCACCGCCGTACCTTAATGATGGGCAGTGCCACCCTTCTGACCGCTGCACTGTTTTCCGCCCCAAGCTGGGCTCAGGACAGCACCCTGACCACCTGGGACCGGATCGCCAGCACCAAGACTCTGCGCATAGCCGCTGTAGCCGGTGGTGCGCCAAACTATCATAAAGACCTGGCCACCGGCGCCTGGAGTGGCATCATGATTGACCTGGCCAACAACCTTGCGACCCAGCTCGGCGCCAAGCTGGAAATCAAACAGACCACCTGGGGCAACGCAGTTTTGGACCTGCAGACCAACAAGATCGACATTTTTTTTGGCCTTAACCCGACCCCACAGCGGCAGAAGGTCATCACCTTCTCACTACCCCTGTACAACAACGCCTTCAGTCTGATTGCCAAGAAAGACTTCAACCCGACGACCTGGGACGAACTCGACAAGCCAGAAGTCACCATTGCGGTGGATGTTGGCTCGTCGTATGACAACCTGGTGACGACGATGTACACCAAGGCGAAGATTTTGCGGTTTGAGAAATCCGCCGATGCCACACTGGCGGTGCAAACCGGCCGTGCCGATGTGCAGCCACTGGTGGTCACGCTGGCGCCCGGCATTATTAAAAAGAACCCGAGCATTGGCCACATGGTGGTGCCAGAGCCGATCATGGCCACATCAACCAACGCCGGTATGCGCCAGGAAGCGGACCCGCGCTGGCAAAACTACGTGAATGCCTGGATTACTGAGCTGCGCAGCACCGACGCCATGAACACCATCGTTATGTCCAATCTGGACAAGCTCATGGACATCAAGCGCAGCGACATTCCGGCGATCGTCAGTTTCTAAGGCAAGACATTGCAGTAGCAGCAACCACCGTTTTTCGGAGCACGCGTGTACGAATGGAACTTTGGTTACCTGTGGCAATACCGCCAACTGTTTGTCAATGGCCTGATGGTCACGCTGGGCTACAGCCTGCTGTGTATCGTGTTCGGGCTGGCGGTAGGCTTGGTCTGCGGCATGGGCGGGCTGGCCAAAAACCGGCTTGTCTACCTGCCACTGAAATGGTATGTGGAGTTGTTTCGGGCGACGCCGGTGCTGGTGCTGATCATCTGGTTTTACTACGCGTTGCCAGTGCTCGTTGGCGTGGCCATGACGGCGCAGGTGGCCGCGGTGCTGGCGCTGTCGCTGTACGGCGGGGCGTTTTATTCCGAGATCATTCGCGGGGGCATCATCTCGATTGATGGGGGCCAGAGTGATGCGGCGCGCGCCTTGGGCATGACGCGCTTTCAGGTGATGCGCCGTGTGGTGATGCCGCAAGCCTTGCGCCGCATGACACCGCCGCTGATGAACCAGTCCATCATGCAGCTCAAAAATACCTCGCTGCTGTCGGTGCTGGCGCTGCCCGATTTGCTCTACCAGGGTCAGGCGGTGGCGCATGAAACCTATCGCCCGCTGGAGGCCTACACGCTGATTGCGTTGATGTACATCGCCATTTTGCTGCCCGCCAGCATGCTGGTACGCCGGTTGGAGGCCAAGCGTGTTGAATAAGCGCTATCACCGCACTGCTCCACGCCGCAAGGACTGCCATGATTGAAATCACCGGATTGCGCAAAAGTTTTGGCGACAACATCGTCCTCAAAGACATTTCCATGCGCATCAGCAAAGGCTCGGTGGTGGCGTTGCTTGGGCCCTCGGGGTCCGGCAAATCCACCCTGCTGCGCTGCGTCAACCTGTTGACCATTCCGGATCTGGGTTCTGTTCGGGTCGGTACCCATCAGATGACCTATTCGGGTGCTGCGACGCGCCTGCCCGGTGACCGTGCGCTGGCGCGTTTTCGGGCCAATACCGGCATGGTGTTTCAGCATTTCAACCTGTTTGCGCACATGACGGTGCTGCAAAACGTCATGGAAGGCCCGGTCACCGTGCTGCGCACGTCCAAGGCAGTGGCCCGTGAGCAGGCGCAAGCCTTGCTGGCCAAAGTGGGCCTGAGCGGCAAGGCCAACCAGCACCCCAGCCAACTCTCGGGCGGGCAAAAACAGCGCGTGGCGATTGCCCGGGCGCTGGCCATGCAACCGCAGGTGATGCTGTTTGACGAGGTTACTTCTGCCCTGGACCCCGAGCTGGTGGGAGAGGTGCTGGGGGTCATCCGCGATCTGGCCAAAGACGGCATGACGATGATCCTGGTCACCCACGAAATGGCCTTCGCGCGCGAGGTCGCTGATCAGGTGGTGTTCATGCGCGAAGGCATGGTGCTGGAAAGCGGTCCGGCCAAAGACATCATTGACAACCCGCAACACAGCGCCACGCAACAGTTTTTTGCCCGTTACCACGCCGCGCCAACGCGCTGACAGCGGTGGCAGCTACCGCTCAGGTTTTGGCCACAGACTGCTCTTCAGCGGCGTCTTTAGAGGCCTCGACGGGCGCGTTGGCAGACACCTCGTCAGGCGCGCCATTGGGTTTGAGCGTATCGCCAGACAGGCGCAGCGCCTTGACCGAAATCGGCGGCCCAATGGTTTCCAACACGGCCACAGCGGCCAATACCACAGAGCTCACTACAACGCCTTGTTCCGGGAACAAGAGCACCGTGGTGTTGACCAGCCCAATCGCCAGCCCAGCCATCGGGAGCAGCAGCAAGCCGGTGGTGGCCGACTGCCGCATTGGCAAGCCCTGTAGCCTGGAAGTCACCCCGACACCCGCCAACTTCGCCAGGCCCCGCACCAGCACAAACGCAGCGGCGGCCGGGGCGTACTCCAGCATTTCGGCCAGATGCAGGTTGGCACCGGCATAAACGAACAGGGCGATGAAGAACAGCTCAAATGCCGGGCCAAATTCCAGTTCAGCAATCAGATCCTCTTGCTCAAAGCTGCGCACTGCTACACCCAGTACCAACAGGGCAAATAGCGGTGACAGCTTCAGTGAGATGGTCGCGCCCAGTGTCAGTGTCACAGCACCCACAACCAGTGCCAGGTGGTATTGTTGGGCCGCTTTGGCAAAGCGCGTGGCACGGTGCAGGATGTAGCCGGCAACAATCCCGAGCACGGCCGAACCCAGAACGACGTAAAGCGGCCCGCCCAAAATGGTGCTTAGAGGAGCTTGCGCCCGGTTGTACAGCAACGGCAAAATTGCAGAAAAGATCAGGAAAGCCAGCACGTTGTTGAGCGCCACCAAGGTTTTTGCACTGTCAGACACCGGGCCCTTGGCGCCCACCTCATTGGTCACGTGGATCAGCACCGCGGGCGACGATGACACCGCCAATGCAGCAATCACTGCGGCCGGCAAATCGTCCAGGCCGAACAAGCGCATGGCAAACCAGACAGTAACAAAAGTCAGCGTGCTCTCCACCAATGAGACCACCACCAGCCGACGGTCGCGCAGTAGCAACTTGGCGTCGAGCGACAGGCCAAGCCGGTAAAGAATCAGCGCCAGAGACACATCAATGATGATGCGGGACTCGGCGAGCGCTTCGTAGCTGACGATATTGAGCACATTGGGCCCCACCAGCAAACCCACCAGCATGAAACCGGTGATGCTGGGCAGCCAGGGCCTGCGATGGGTGACGAAACCTCCGATGGCACCGCAAAACAGCAGGATGCCGAAAAAGAAGATCGTGTTGGACGCGAGAGGCCATTCCGGTAAAAAAGTCATCTGTGGGCGCAGTCTGGGCGGGAAGTCAATAGCGCGCCATTCTCGACGCAAACGGCTCACCGCAAACATCACGCCTGGGGTCGTTCGTTCATGGCCTGCAAAACGCTCTGGCTGGTGTGCATCGGTTTTATGTCTGAGCCGCTGGCGCAATGCCCCGTCACCCAGTCAACAGACCGCTGTGGCTGCACTTTTTTCCGGTGCATTGGGTTAAGCTGCGACTTGCACAGCATTTGCCAACCAAAGGAGCGCGTCATGAGTGATTCAAACAACACTGGGTTTTCCAATTTCATCCCCGGCTTTGATTTTTTGCAAAACCTGGCCAAAAGTACGGCGGGTTCCGTGCCGCACATGCCTAGCTGGATCGCCCCCACCCTGAGCGTGGAGGAGCTTGACAAACGCATCAACGAGCTGAAAACCGTGCAATTCTGGCTGGACCAAAACGCCAAGGCGCTAGCCGCCACCGTGCAGGCCCTCGAGGTGCAAAAAATGACTCTGGCCACGCTCAAAGGCATGAACCTGAATCTCTCCGAGATGGCCAACCATTTCATGCCCAAGGCAGCCGCCCCAACACCCGCCGCAACGTCTGCCGGCTACCAGTGGCCCGAAAAGGCAGCAACCCCGGCACAGCCGGTGGCCGAGGCGGCTGAGCAAGCGCCCGAAACCGCCAAGCCAGCCGCGCCTGCTGCTTCCCTGGCGGGTTTGGTAGACCCGATGCATATGTGGAGTGCGCTCACCCAGCAATTCCAGTCGATTGCCGCCAGCGCCATGGCCGAGGCAGGCAAGGTGGGTGCCATGGCTGAAGCAAGCCAGGCCAGCGCCGTGGACATGGGTGAGAACATGCTCAAAAGCGTCACACAAGGCGCGGCCAAAGTAGCGGCCAAGAAAGACACCGCAGTGGCCAAAAAAACCGCTGCGAAACCGGTTGCGGCCAAAACACCGGGTAAAAAAGCGGCTGCCAAAAGCGATGCAGACGCACCCAAAGCCATTCGCCGCAACCGCTAACACCACACGCCCGCGAGCCCCGCCGCAGTGCCGCCATGAAGCTGTTTCCTTACGCACACGCCACCCACCCGCAGTGGCCCATGGCCGCTGGCCTGGTGCTGGCGCAGTTGCGTGCGCAGATGGCATTGCTTGGCTATGCCAGTGCGCCCACGCTGGCGCTGCTCTACATCACCGACCGCTACGTGCCTCATGCGCAAGAGATTCTGGAGCACCTCAGCGGCGAGTTGCCCGAGATCACCGACTGGGCTGGCACCGTGGGCGTGGGCATTGCCGCCAACAATGTGGAATATGTCGACGAACCCGCGCTGGCCGTCATGCTGTGCGAGCTACCCACCAACCAATACCGCGTGTTCTCCGGCGTGGCACCGCTCGGGCTGGCCTTTGAGGCGCACTCTGCGCTGGTGCATGCGGATCCGCAGACACCAGACCTGCCTGAGCTGATTGCCGAGCTGGCCGAGCGCACCGACTCGGGTTACCTGTTTGGCGGGCTCTCTTCCAGCCGGGGCAAATCGGTGCAGTTTGCGGTGGCGGGCGACGGTAATGTCAAAGGCCAGGGCGCTGCCAGCGGGGTGTTCAGCGGCGGTTTGAGTGGTGTGGCCTTTGGTCCGGGTATTCGCATGGTGTCACGCGTCACGCAAGGTTGCCTGCCGGTGGCGCGCTCGCACCAAGTGACCGCTGCTGAGCACAACGTGGTGCTGGCGCTGGACGGCGAACCCGCGCTGGATGTGTTGCTGCGCGAGCTTGACGTGACCCTGGAGCAGCCGCGTGAAGCGCTGCTAGCGGTGCGCGCCACGCTGGCGGGGTTGACCGAGCGCCGCGGCCTCTCAGGTGCCACGGGCGACCTGCCTGCCATCACCCGCACCGGTAACTTTGGCAGTGACGTGTTGGTGCGCCACATCATCGGACTGGACCCGGCGCGCTACGGCATTGCCCTGGCGTCCCCGGTGAAAGAGGGCATGGAGCTGGCTTTTTGCCAGCGCAATGTGCAGGCGGCACGCGCCGACCTGATGCGCATCTGCGCCGAAATCCGTGAAGAACTGGAGCCGCAAGAACTGGCACTGGAGTTTGCTACCGCGCTGGCCGCCAGCGAGGCCGAGTCAGCGCCGCACCCGGCACGCGGCATTGCCGGGGCAATTTATGTGAGCTGCGCCGGGCGCGGTGGCGAGCATTTTGGTGGCCCCAGTGCCGAGATGCAGATCATCCGCCGCGCGTTGGGCGATGTGCCGCTGGTGGGCTTTTTTGCCGGTGGTGAAATCGCTCGCAACCACCTGTATGGCTACACCGGTGTGCTCACGGTTTTTACATAAGAAAACGGCCTCTGACCCTTATGGAATAAGCGCAAGCAGCTACTTATAACGTAGCAAGTGTATGTGCAAAGGGTCTTGTTTCTCTACAGGCCGCCAAAGTCGAGCGGGTTAAATTCGTCATACCGCAGTTCGTGCTGCTCGCGCAGCCAGCGCTTGAAGTAGCGGTCGTCAGGTACTTGGGCCAAGTCGTACTGCATGCTGGCAATGTCAGCTTCAAGTTCTTTCTTCTGCTCTGAAAGTTGCCGTTTGAGGCTGGCCGGGCTCAGGGGCGCGTACATCGGCAAGCCGAATTCGGTAACGGTTTGCCGCTCTACTTTGTACAGCTCACTGGTCAGCACCTTGACCCGCTCCTTGAGCAAGGCGGTCAACGCGGCCAGTTTCTCATGGGCCATGCTGCTGATCATGCGCTCATCCACCAGGTCGGCCTGCAGCTGCAACTGCAGCAGCGCCAGCAGGTCGCGCCGCTCGTAAGCGGCATTGGCTTCTTTCATCAGCGCTGTTTTGCGTAGTTGTTCGACCGGGTCGGTCTCGCGATCCGGGTGCAGGGCACTGGCCAACTGGCGATAAATGGTGCGCAGCGCGCCGTCAGCGTCAAGCGCTTGTTGGTCAGCCTTCTTTTGCGTGGCGGTTTTTTTGCGCTTGGCAGCCCCACCGCTTGCACGGGCCTGGTTGGCGGCCTCTGCTTGGGCCTGCATTTTGGCTATGCTGGCGCGCATCAGGTCGTCCAGATTCTCAAATTCCTGGTCATCTTCGCCCAGCTTTTCGCCCAGAATGCCTTCTATGAAAGACTGCATGTCGCTCGCCGCGGTCTTGCCCTGCTCTTCAAGAGACTCGGCTGCGTGGGCATCGTGCAGTGCCTGCATGGTTTCATCGCCCTCCATGGCCAGGCTGCCCGAAAGACTGCAAATCATTTCGGCTGCGATGGCTTTGAGTTTGGCGCTCAACCCCTTTTGCTTGAGCCGCTCATCCAGCCACCAGGCCATCTTGCGCACCAGCGTGTCGAACTCGGTTTTCAAGGGCGTCAGCGTGGTGGAAAACTTCACACGGTGGCTGTCAGCCAATGCCTGTGCGGCCTTAATTTTGGCCACCAAGGACTCGGTCTGGTCAATCAACTGGTTGAAGCGCCTTTGCGCCGGTGACGTCTTCGCCGCTTCAAACTTGAGGGCGGTCAGCTTACCCCGCTTGGCTGTGTTGGGTGCGCTGGATGCATCATCCGGAAACGGGAGGCTGTGTTGGGTCATGGTGTGCGTTCAAAAGGCTGGCGAACAGGCGAAATTGTATGTAAAGGCTGGGCGCACTAGTCCAGCTTCCAGCGGGCACGGGTGCGCTGCCAGGCGCGGCGCAGTCGCGTTTTCATCATCCGGCCAAAGCGCCACGGCCAGCTGACGCGGACCTGCGCTAGTAACGCCTCTTTCCAACTGATCCAGCGCGCATGCCAATGTGCAAACCAGGCCAGTTGCAGCAAGGCCGGGCGTGTCAGGGTGAACAGCCGCGCCACAATCGCCGTGCCCACCACCTTGGCACCCAAAATGATCAACGTGCCCAGCACCACCTGACCCTGGCCAATCGCCCACAGCGCCAGCAGTTTCACCGGCAGCAGCAGCAAGGTAGGCGCCAGAAACAGCACCAGCGCCGCGTAGGGTGGTAGCGTCTGAATGCGGCCCTCCAGCCAGCGCAGCCCCGGCAAGCGCCCCACCCAGGCCAGCGCCCGCTGCAGCGGGACCCAACCCCATTCCTCAAACAGGATGATGAGTGCCAGCAGGACGCCAAACAAGCCGCGCACCAAGCGCATCGGCCAGCGCAACAGGCGCTGCCAGAGGGTGGTGGGGTGTTCTTGGGGGTTGTCCACGGAGATCAAAACGTATATAAGAAATCGGCCTCTAGCCCTTGTTTAGATTGCGCCTTTAGCTATAAAAATAGGATTTTTCAAACGTTTCTGCGCGAACTGCGGATGTGGCAAGACGAGGCAAAAACAGGGGCAGGCGCTACGGCCACAGCGCATGGTTCAGACCCCGCGCGCCCGATCTGCCTTGAACTGTGCCCGGAAGGCGCCAAAGCTGCTGGTGTCGAGTGACGTCCGAATTTCGGTCATCAGGTTCAAGTAATAGTGCAGGTTGTGGATGCTGGAGAGCATCGGGCTGAGCATCTCGGCGCAGCGGTCCAGGTGGTGCAAATAGGCGCGGCTGAAGCCGCCGCTGACCGTGCCGTCAGGCCGGGTTTGGCCCTTGCAGGCGTAGCAGGTGCAGCTGGTGTCCAGCGGGCCGTGGTCGGTTTTGTGGCGCGCGTTGCGGATTTTCAGATCACCAAAACGGGTGAACAGCGTGCCGTTGCGGGCGTTGCGGGTGGGCATGACGCAGTCGAACATGTCCACCCCTTGCACCACGCCTTCCACCAAATCCTCGGGGGTGCCGACACCCATCAGGTAGCGCGGTTTGTGCGCGGGCAGGCGGTGTGGGCTGTGCGCCATGACGCGCAACATTTCGTCCTTGGGTTCGCCCACGCTGACACCGCCCACCGCGTAGCCGGGGAAGTTCATGGCGACCAGCGCGTCCAGCGACTCCTGGCGCAGGTGCTCGAACATGCCGCCTTGCACGATGCCAAACAGCGCGTTGGGGTTTTCCAGCCGGGCGAACTCGTCCTGGCTGCGTTTGGCCCAGCGCAGGCTCATTTCCATGCTGGTACGGGCTTCGCGCTCGGTGGTGATCTGGCCCTTGGTTTTGGGCTCGACCGACAAATACGGCGTGCATTCGTCGAGCTGCATGGCGATGTCGCTGTTGAGCGTGGTCTGGATTTGCATGCTGACCTCGGGCGACATGAACAGTTTGTCGCCATTGACGGGAGAAGAAAAATGCACGCCCTGCTCGGTGATCTTGCGCATGGCGCCCAGGCTCCAGACCTGGAAGCCGCCCGAGTCGGTCAGGATGGGTTTGTCCCAGCGCTCAAAACCGTGCAGGCCGCCAAAACTGCGCATCACGTCTTGGCCGGGGCGCATCCATAGGTGAAAAGTGTTGCCCAGAATGATTTTTGCGCCCATGTCTTCCAGGCTGGCCGGCATCACGCCTTTGACGGTGCCATAGGTGCCGACCGGCATGAAGATGGGCGTTTGCACCACGCCGTGGCTCAGGGTGAGCGCGGCGCGGCGGGCGTGGCTGCCAGCGTAGTCGCCTTGCGCGGGGTCGGTTTGGAGAAGGTCGAAATTCAGCATGGCGCTATTGTCAGGCAGGCTTGGCGGCGTGATGCCAGCCACTCAGCCAAGACGGCGCAAGTCAATCCAGATGAAGGCGCTCAGGCGACGTGTGCTCAAGCGCCGGGCTGTCGTCTTTCAGCCCCACGCCGGTGACACCGCCCTGCAAGGCCGCGCGGCACAGCCAGGCCAGTTTGTGCGCCGCCTGGTCATACGGTAGGCCTTCCGGGCGCACGTTGGAGATGCAGTTGCGCTCGCTGTCCATGCGGCCAATCTGCGGCGCATAAGTGATGTAAATACCGAGACTCGCAGGTGAGCTAAGCCCTGGCCGCTCTCCAATCAATAGCACCACCAGGCGCGCGCCGAGCAAGCTGCCAACCTCGTCACCAATGGCCACCCGGCCTTGGGCGGCCAGAATCACCGGGTTTGACTGCAGATCTGTTGCCCAGCAGGCGCGAAACTGCGCCAGCAGTGGCTGGGCGTGCCGGCGCACCGCCTCGGACGACAAGCCGTCTGCCACCACAATGACCAGCTCGGTGGCTCTGGGCTGGGCTGATAGCAGCGCGGCGTCGTCCACATGCAGCCGCCGGCCCAGGTCCGGGCGCAGCAAATAGCTTTGTCGATGGGCCGCCTGGCTGCGCACTTGCAGGCTTGGCCAGCCGTCTGCCTGCAACTGCGCGGCCAGCGCCGCCAAGTCCAGCGGCGTGTGCACTGCGTCGCGCGCTTGCGCATGCGCCAGGCCCAGGCGCAGCACCTCGGCAGTGGGCAAGCTGGCACCCACTCGGCCCAAGGCAATGCGGGCCGAGGTGTGCTGGCGCAAGCTTTCCCAGGGGTCAGGGCGCACCACGTGCCGCTGCATCTGATCTGGCGGCGCTGCTATCAAGGCGGTGGCCGAGGGCTGCTGATCAATCACACGGTGCCCATGTGTGGCAACTGCTGCATCAGCCGATGGTTAGCGGGTGCTTCCAAAAGCTGCCCCTGCGCATTGGTCAGACCCATGCGCAGCAGCCAGGCATCAAACTCGGGCGCGCGCTTCAGGCCCAGCAGGCTGCGCAGGTACAGCGCGTCATGGAACGAGGTGCTTTGGTAATTGAGCATGATGTCGTCGCCGCCCGGCACGCCCATGATGAAGCTCAGGCCCGCATTGGCCAGCAGCGTCATCAGCGTGTCCATGTCGTCGGCGTCGGCTTCGGCGTGGTTGGTGTAGCACACGTCGCAGCCCATGGGCACGCCCAGCAGCTTGCCGCAAAAATGGTCTTCGAGCCCGGCGCGGATGATCTGTTTACCGTCATACAAATACTCGGGGCCGATGAAGCCGACCACCGTGTTGGTCAGCAGTGGCTTGAACTCGCGCGCCACTGCGTAGGCGCGCGCCTCGCAGGTTTGCTGGTCCACACCGTGATGGCCGTTGCTTGAGAGGGCGCTGCCTTGGCCGGTTTCGAAATACATCAGGTTGTCGCCGACCGTGCCACGGCGCAGCGAGAGCGCCGCCTCACGCGCCTCTCGCAGCAGCGCCAAATTCACGCCAAAACTGGTGTTGGTGGCCTCGGTTCCGGCAATCGACTGGAACACCAAATCCACCGGCGCTCCTCGTTCTATAGCTTTAATCTGAGTGGTGACGTGGGTTAGCACACAACTTTGCATGGGAATGTCAAAACGGCAGCGCACGTCGTCAAGCATTTGCCACAGGCCGGTCATAACCTGGAGAGAGTCACTCGCCGGGTTGATGCCCACCACTGCATCGCCCGCGCCGTACATCAGCCCGTCCAGCAAGCTGGCAGCAATGCCGCGCAGGTCGTCGGTGGGGTGGTTGGGCTGCAAGCGCACGCTCAAGTGGCCTGGCAGGCCGACGGTGTTGCGAAAGCGGGTGACCACATGGCACTTGCGTGCCACCGCAATCAAATCTTGGTTGCGCATCAGCTTGCTCACTGCTGCCGCCATCTCGGGGGTGATGCCGGGTGCCAGCTCGGCCAGCGTGGTGCTGTTAGTGCTGTCAAGCAGCAGCCAGTTGCGGAAATCACCCACGGTCAGGTGGCTGATGGGGGCGAAGGCGGTGGCGTCGTGCCGGTCGATGATCAGGCGGGTGACTTCGTCCGTTTCATACGGGATCAGAGCCTCTTTCAAAAAGGTTTTGAGCGGCAAGTCGGCCAGCACCAGGCGTGCGGCCATGCGCTCCTGCGCGCTGCTTGCGGCCAGCCCCGCAAGTGCGTCGCCTGAGCGCGCCGGGCTGGCGCGTGCCATGACCGCGCGCAGATCAGCGAACACATGGGTTTGGGTGCCAAGGGCGCAACGGTAGGCCATGTGCGCATTTTGCCTGCTGTGTCGCCGTATGGCACATGCCAGTGCCGCGTGCATGTATGCCACCGGCGGCGGCGGTTGGCGACGGATGATCGTTTAACAGGGCTGGGCGTCGGGCCATACAACGACGCACTGAACAACCTATTTACTGAGCGCGACGCTTTACGTCATGATATTCTTTACTTTTGCAATTGGTAAGGAGATTGTCGATGTCTGCTATTTTGAAAACCTCTGAAGCCACCGAATTGCTGCGGGTTGAAGCCGTGGTCTCAACCAAAGGCCAGGTCACGCTGCCTGCTGCCATGCGCGCCAGGTTGGGCATTGGCCCTGGTTCACACATCCATTTTGAGTTGCGCGGGCAAGAACTGGTGATCAAGCCAGAAGTGCCGATGGGCGCGTACTATGGCATGCTCAAGGGCTACGACCTGGGTGACATTGAGCCGGAAAAAGAACCGGATCGGGAGTTTGAATGAACCTTGTGGATTCTTCCGGCTGGATCGAGTTTTTCAAAGCCGGTGCCAATGGGCCGATCTTCAAGCCGGTGATCGAAGACCGGCACCGCCTGTTGGTGCCCACCATTGCGCTGTTCGAGGTGCACAAAGTGTTTAGCCGCGCTCTACCGCAAGACCTGGTGAAGCGTTGTCTGGATGTCATGCGGTTGGGTAAGGTGCTGGATTTCACCGACCGCCGTGCCATTGCCGCGTCCCAGGTGGCGGCGCAGCACAAGTTGGCCATGGCCGATGCAGCCATGTACAGCATGGCGCAAGAGTTTGGTGCCACGTTTTGGACGCAGGATGTCGACTACCAAGGGCTACCCGGCGTGCAGTACCACGTCAAAGCAGTGCGGCAAATCGATTGACGTGAATCGCGTCAGGCCCGGCGCGCCAGCAGCATGGCGTCGCCATAACTAAAGAAGCGGTATTTTTCCCGGATGGCATGGGCATACAGCGCGCGGATGTGCTCGAACCCCGCAAAGGCGCTCACCAGCATCATCAGGCTTGATTTGGGCAGGTGAAAGTTGGTGATCAAAGCGTCCACCACCTTGAAGTCAAAGCCGGGGGTGATGAAGATGCGGGTGTCTCTGGAAAATGGGGTCAGAGCGCGCGGCTGCTGCGCCATTGGTGATCCGATTCCGTTTTCCAGCGCCCATGACTCCAGCGTGCGCACCGTGGTCGTGCCCACCGCCACCACTCGCCCGCCGCGTGCATGGCAGTCGGCAAGAGCTTGTTGGGTAGCCACTGGCACCTCAAACCACTCGCTGTGCATTTGGTGCTCGGCCAGGTTTTCGGTTTTGACCGGCTGGAACGTGCCCGCGCCCACATGCAGTGTGACGTGGGCGCGCTGCACGCCCATGGCGTCAATCTGCGCCAGCAGCGCTTCGTCAAAGTGCAGTGCAGCGGTGGGGGCAGCCACCGCGCCGGGGTTTTTAGCAAAAACCGTCTGGTAGCGCTTGGCATCTTCTGGCGAGTCGGTGTGGGTGATGTAGGGCGGCAGCGGTACATGGCCGTGGCGCGCCATCAGGGTGTAGGGGTCGTCGCCCGCGTCGTTGCTCAGCACAAACCTGAACAGCGTACCCTGCTCGTCTGGCCAGCGGCCCAGCAGTGTGGCGCTCAGGTGCTCGCGGGTGCCAGGTGCTCCGATGAGCGCCAAGCTGGTGCCGACCTCGGGCTTTTTGCTGACCCGCATGTGCGCCGCCACCTGGTTGGCGCCCAGTACACGCTCCACCAGCAATTCGACCTTGCCGCCCGTGGGTTTTTCGCCAAACAGGCGCGCGTTCATGACCTGGGTATCGTTGAACACCATCAGGTCACCGGGCTGCAACAGCGCGGGCAGACCACGGAAAATCCGGTCAACCGGCGTGCTGGCGCTGCCGTCCAGCAGGCGCGAGCCGCTGCGCTCGGGCGCTGGGTGCTGCGCAATTAGCTCGGGTGGCAGCTCAAAATCGAAGTCGCTGAGCGTGTAGGGGCGTGGATGGAGTGGGGTGTTGATGTTCATGCTGCTTGAGGGGTTGACAGGCCCCGTGCCAAGTCAAAAGGGGGGGCTTATTGTCGCAGTCAACAGCAGGAAGTCGGCGTTTATGCCAACTAGTCGTGGTTGGCAGACGGTATGTTCGGTGGCGCACGCTGTGCCGAGCATGCGAATGGTATAAATTTAATCTTTTTTTAATTTTCAAGGAATCACCATGAACCTCTCGACAACTTCTGCCCGCTTGACCACCACGGGGCTGACCGCCATCGCCTTGTTGATTGGCGGCTGCGCCAATATGTCGGATGCGCAGCGCAGCTCAGCTATCGGCGCTGGCGTGGGTGCGTTGGCGGGTGTGGCTATTGGCGACAGCACCAAGTCGACGGCGATTGGCGCTGGCCTGGGCGCGCTGGGTGGCTACATCTGGTCGAATCAGATGGCGCAGAAAAAAGCCGCCATGGAGCAGGCTACCGCGGGTACCGGCGTCGCAGTGACGCAAACCGCCGACAACCAACTCAAGCTCAACATTCCGAGCGACATCTCGTTTGACACTGGGCGCTCCAACATCAAGCCCAATCTGCGACCGATTCTGGATCAGTTTGCGCAAGGTCTTTCCAGCCAGCCCAACACCGAGATACGCATCATTGGCCACACCGACAGCACCGGCTCGGACGCCATCAACAACCCGCTGTCCATCAACCGCGCAGCCAGCGCGCGTGACTACTTGGCCGCGCGTGGAGTGGATTCACGGCGCATTCAGATCGACGGTCGTGGCTCGCGCGAACCCATTGCCAACAACAATACTGAATCGGGTCGGGCGCAGAACCGCCGTATCGAAATGTTCTTGGCAGAGCGTGCGCGCTAACTAAGGTTGTTGTCCGCGCGGGCCGTTGCGGCCTGCCCGGGTTTTTCAAGCCGCCAGCGGCAACGGCATAGGCATGGTGCGTTCGTACTGGTTCTTGGCCGCGGCATAACACTCACAGGCGCCGCGTTCCAGGCGATGACGATCCAGCACCGTGACCCGACCGCGGCTATATCGGATCACGCCGCCTAGCTGCAATTTGTGCGCCGCTGCGGTGATGCTTTCGCGCCGCACGCCCAGCAGGTTTGAGAACTGTTCGTGTGTCACTGACAGCTCGCTATGGGTCGAGCGGTCTAGGCCGATCAGCAGACGACGACAGAACTTTTGTTCGACTGAATGAAAGTGGTTGCATACGGCCATTTGGGAAATTTGCGCGACCTGCGAGTGCGCGTAGCGCAGCAGCATGGGTAAGGCGGGGCCGCCCTGTGACAGCTCCTTGCGCACCGTCTGCGCGCTCAATCGGTAGCCAATACCAGCACTTTGCACTACCGCCTCGGTGGCTGTGGTGCTCGAACCCATCACCGAATCCATGCCGATGACACCGTCGTTGCCCACCGCACAAATCTCCGTGGATACGCCTTCTCGTGTGAAGTACAGCAGGGAAACGATGGCGGTGGTCGGGAAGTACACATAAGCAGGGCTTGCAGTGGATGTATACAGCTGTTTGTCGACCGGGAGGTCGACGATCTCGAGCTGACCGCGCCAACGCGTCCACACCGACTCGGGCAGCGCTGCTAAAAAGTGATTTTGGCGTGGATCGCCGGTAGGGCCTGAGTGAATGTGCATGGTGCGCTCCTTATGGTTGGTTTGCGTACAGATGATGCCGATTGACATTGGTCAGGCCTATCGGCGGCCACCCTCAAGCGTCGTGGGTTTTGTCCTACACAGCGTTTTACCCAGGTTTTTGCATCAACTTGGCAAATCGTGCAAAGGGCGGCATTGACCTACGGCGTTCAGGCTGCGGAACGTGTCAATGACTTCTCGGTAGCCTTGGTGTTCTCAACCAGCGCGTTGGAAACCGAAAGGCCTTTTGTTGTGAACTTGCGTGTTTCTCTCGTTGAAGACAATCTGACGATCCGAATCAGCTTGATGGACATGCTGACCGACTTGGTGGACGCGCGTATGGTTGGCATTGCGGAGCAACAAGCCGATGCGGTTCAGTGGTTAAACGAGCATTCAGACGAATGGGACGTGGCCATCGTGGACATTTTCCTCAAGCGTGGATCCGGGTTGCCGGTGCTGACTGCCTGCGCTAGGCGCTCGCCCAAGCAGCGGGTGCTGGTCTTGTCCAATTACGCCACGCCCGAAATACGCACACGCGCGTAACACTCGGGTGCTGAGCGCGTTTTTGACAAGTCGCAAGACGTGGATGCGCTGATTGATCACTGTACCGAAGTGCGTCTGGATGTGAGTCAGCCCTGAAACAGGCGCTCATCCTGCGGCCCCTCACACTGCAACGACGATGGCGACGATGGCGACGTTGACGGCGGATGTGGCGGATGTGGCGGGTGGCCGTCTGTCAGGGCGCCACCGCTCAAGTCCGTGACGCCCTGCGGTCAAGCGCAAATTGCATCAGGGCTGGCAGCGAGAAGAATGATGCGCATGTTCAGTAAATGGCTCCGTTTGAGCGACAGCGTCGGCGGACATGTTTGGGTGAGGGCTGCCCGCAAATGGCTTTTCAAGCAGTCGGTGATTTTGGGCTTGGCCGTGGTGGTGACGGCGCTGTTGATTTTGGCGAATGAACTCAATTTTCATGCCGCCAGCGAAGCCTCGCGCCACAGTACCGTTGCTGCCCAGCGCCAAGCCAGCATTTATGATTTGCAGCGGCTGCTGCTCGATGCTGAGACCGGGCAGCGGGGTTATATACCCAAGCCGTGGCAAAGGTTGAGGGCTCGCTCAACAACTTGCGCTCGCTGGTAGTGACCGATGTTCGGTTGATGGCTGAATTCGCTGCGTTGTCGCGCGCGATTTCGCGAAAATTGGCAGAGTTGGAGCTGTCGATCCAGCTGCGTCAATCCGGCGCGGAAACTGCAGTTTGGCAGGAAGTGTTAAGCACCGGTCTGGGGCGCAAATATATGGACGCGGTGCGAGCGGCATCGAATGTGTTGCTCGCATCGGCCGCCAGAGATATGGCACTGCAAACCAGTAAGGTCCAGCAAAGTTTGTTGGCATCGCGCCTGAGTGTTATGGTCTGGGCGCTTTTTGCCTTGCTGACGTTTGGCCTGTATTTGCGCGGCTCGAGCAAGCTGCATGATGCCTCGCAAAAGCGTGCCCAAGACCTGCAGCTGGAAAAGGTCAAACTCGAAGGTTTGGTGACATTGCGCACTGCTGACCTGGAGCGACTGGCCAACCATTTGATCAATGTACAAGAGCGCGAGCGCGAGCATTTGGCGCGGGAGTTACACGACGAGTTGGGCTCCTTGCTCACTGCAGCCAAGTTCGATGTGGCACGTGTCAAATCAAAGTTGCCAGCCGACCCACCCGAACTGCACGAACGCCTGAGTCACCTAGCGACAACACTCAATGCCGGAATCGCCCTCAAGCGAAGAATCATCGAGGATTTGCGCCCCTCGTCACTCTCCAACCTGGGCTTGCCCGCCGCGCTGGATATTTTGACGCAGGAGTTCAGAGCGCAAACGCAGCTACAGGTGGAACTGAGCGTGGATGAGTTGGTGCTCAATGACGCACAACAGCTGGCGGTGCATCGTTTGGTGCAAGAGGCTCTCACCAATATCGCCAAACACGCGCGCGCCACACGGGCTCAAGTGTTGGTCACAGAGTACGGGAACTATATTGAGGTGGTGGTGAGTGACGATGGTGCGGGTCTTGACGCTGGACAAATTAAAAACGCAAGTTACGGTTTGTCGGGCATGCGCCAGCGCATGCTTACACTGAAAGGTCGGCTGGAACTTAAATCGGTGGTCGGACATGGCACCAGCATCAAGGCCATTTTGCCGCTGCGCCTGGAAACTGCCACTGAGGTGTCGCAAGAGCTTGCGGCATGATGCCCTCATCTGGTGGCTAAATTCTCCAGCACGCACGCATGGCGGGCAAATGCGTCAGGGTTTGATGTAAGCGTAGCCTGCCAGTTGCAGCTTGGTCAACCGCACCACGCCTGAGGGTGTGAAATCGACCTCCTGGATGAACTGCTCCTTTTTCAGGTTGCGGTTTATCAGGGTAATTTCGCACACCTCAAACTTGACACCACGGTTCTTCAGAGCGGCCACCAGTGGCTCAAACGCCGACTCGCCCCGGTCTTTCATACCCTCCATCAAAAAATCAATCCCAAAGGCATGCGCCACCAGCGTGATTTGGGCGCTGGGGTCAGTGTCGAGGTGGTTGCGGATATTGCGCAGCGCAGCCAGTGCCTGGCTGGCCGTGTCGTTCACGTGATAAACCACCTTGTCTTGCGCTTGCGCCAGCGTCATGCCAGCCATGAGAATGGCCGCGGCCATCATTGATCGAAAAGGCATAAATGTCTCCTATGTGTTTTTAGTGGAGCAAAAAGTATCTCACGCGTGGGCCAATCGTGTGGCCAGGCCTAGCACCGCTGAGGTGGCACGCCACCCGTCACCCGGCACCGTTGCGCGGTAGGTTTTTCCAGACGTTTCAGGCGCACTTTTCAGCTGAGCCGACCGTCTTTTCTCGGTTTGTGGCTTGCGGATTGGGTAAAGTACGCTCTTTTTCGAGAGTGCTGTTCGGTTTGGTCGTGTGTTTGGAGCCGTCCCCGGTTTGATCCGTGCATAGGCCTGATCGTCAGCCGAAAATCGCACTGTTTAATTCACATGTCGTCATTTCACATGCCTGCCAGTCCTGCGCCGCGGCAGTGTCTGCCGTTGGTGGATGCGTTCAAAGCGGTGGCGTCCCAGCTGATCGTCTTGCATCACCTTGCCTTTTACGGGCCACTGTCTGATGGCACCTATCTGCTTGCACCCGATCTGGTGGCCTGGTTTAGCCAGGACGCGCGTATGGCGGTGCAGGTTTTTTTGGTGGTCGCTGGTTTTCTGGCGGCCCGCAGCCTGGCGCCCCAGGCGATCTTGATGACCGCGAATCCGATGGCACAGTTGTGGCAGCGTTATGTGCGGGTGGCCCTGCCCTATGTTGCAGCGCTGCTGGTGGCCATGGTCTGTACCAAGCTGGCCGACCACTGGATGCAGCATGACTCCTTGCCCGATTCCCCTACCGTCTGGCAGTTTGTCAGCCACGTCTTGTTGTTGCAGAGTCTGCTGGACGTGGATTCGCTGTCGGCTGGGGTCTGGTATGTGGCGATCGATTTCCAGCTGTTCGCCTTAATGCTGTTGCTGCTTTGGTTAGCCAGGCGCTGGCCAGAGGCATCATCACTTGGCAGGCGCCGGTTGACGCATGCCTTGGTGTGGGCGGTGGGGCTGGCATCTTTGTTCTATTTCAACCGCGATGCCGATTGGGATGACTGGGCGGTGTATTTTTTTGGCGCCTATGGCCTGGGTGCCCTGGCCTACTGGTTCAGCCAGGTGCCTTCGCTGCACGCGCGACGCTGGCGCATGTGGGGACTGGTGTTGCTGACACTGCTGGCGCTGGCATTTGACTTTCGCACGCGCATTGCGCTGGCGCTTACGGTGGCGTTGGTTCTGGCATGGTCGCTGCGCAAAGGTTGGCTCTACACCTGGCCGCGAAGCCCGGTGCTGGCGTACCTGGGCAAAATTTCCTATTCGGTGTTCTTACTGAATTTCCCGGTGGCCTTGGTGGTCAACGCCTGGTTCACGCGTTATGCCGCAGCGGATGTGTGGGTGCAAACGGCTGGGGTACTGGTGGCTTGGCTGGCGTGTAACTTGGCCGGCGCGGCTTTTTACCATCTGGTCGAGTGCAAACTCAGTCGACTGGGGCGGCCCAGAGCGTCGCAAACTGTGCCAGCCTGAAGCGTGTTGGTTGCCTGACCTCGCTCTGGCGTGGCCGTTTTGCCAAGCGGAGATCCCACGACGGTTTTGCTGGACGCCGAGTCACCGCTAGCCTTGCCGCACGTGCAAAATCGCCACATGCTCACGCTGCCCGTCAAACCCGCTGTTGCGTCACCGCCCAAACCCCTGAGCGGGCCGCAAAAAGCCCTGCGTAAGTTGGGCCTGAACCGCGCCATTGATCTGGCGCTGCACCTGCCGCTGCGCTACGAGGACGAAACCCGGCTGGTCAAGCTGCGCGACGTGCGTGAGGGTGAGGTGGCACAAATTGAAGGCACCGTGCGCCACAGTGAGGTCAAGCTCGGCGGCACCCGGCAGCTGCTGGTGACGCTGGACGATGGCACCGGCACCTGCCTGCTGCGCTTTTTCACCTTTTACCCGTCGCAGCAAAAGGCGCTGGCCGTGGGCAACCCATTGCGGGTGCGTGGTGAAATTCGTGGTGGTTTTGCCGGGCTGACAATGATGCACCCGGCCTTCAAAGCCGCAGGCGGTGCGCTGGCGACCGCGTTGACACCGGTCTACCCCACTATGGCGGGTTTGCCGCAAGCCTACCTGCGCCGGGCGGTGGATGCCGGCTTGGCGCGGGCTGACCTCAGTGACACCATTCCGCCCGATTATTTAAGTCAAATCGGCCTGCAGCCCTTATGGAATATGCGTGAGGCGCTCTTGTTTTTGCACTACCCAACGCCCGATGCGACCTTGTCCGCGATGGAAGACCACAGCCACCCGGCATGGCAGCGACTCAAAGCCGAGGAACTGCTCGCGCAGCAACTCTCGCAACTGCAGGCCAAACGCGAGCGCGCAGCGCTACGGGCACCGGTGTTGGGTCGGGTAACGTTGGGCGATGCGGTGGCGATAAGCGCCCAGCCCTGGGAACTCAGCGGCCCCGCTGATCATGCAGCGTCAAGTGGTTTCGCCGTGTCGGCAGACGCCGCAACGCCAACCCTGCATGAGCGCCTGCTGGCTACGCTGCCTTTCCAGTTGACCGCCGCCCAGCGCCGCGTCTGCGAAGAAATCACCCATGACCTGCTTCAAAACGTGCCCATGCACCGCCTGCTGCAAGGCGATGTAGGCTCTGGCAAAACCGTGGTGGCGGCGCTGGCTGCGACGGTGTGCATCGACGCGGGCTGGCAGTGCGCGCTGATGGCCCCCACCGAAATTCTGGCCACCCAGCACTTTGCCAAGCTGGTGAGCTGGCTGGCGCCACTGGGCATCACCGTGGCTTGGCTCACCGGCAGCCAGAAGGCTAAAGAGCGCCGCGAGATGCTGGCGCTGATCGCCAGCGGCCAAGCGCAGTTGGTCATCGGCACCCACGCCATCATCCAGGACAAGGTGCAGTTCAGCCGCCTGGCGTTGGCCATCATCGACGAGCAACACCGCTTTGGCGTGGCGCAGCGCCTGGCCCTGCGCGGCAAACTGGTGGACGCGCTGGAGCCACATCTTTTGATGATGACAGCCACGCCGATTCCACGCACGCTGGCCATGAGTTATTACGCTGATCTGGACGTGTCCACCATCGACGAGCTGCCGCCCGGGCGCACGCCGATCATCACCAAGGTGGTCAACGACGCACGCCGTGGCGAGGTGGTAGAGCGCATTCGCGTCCAGATTGAAGACGGGCGGCAAATCTATTGGGTGTGCCCGCTGATCGAGGAAAGTGAGGCGCTGGACCTGACCAACGCCACCGAGACTCACGCCCAGCTTAGCGCTGCACTGCCCGGTGTGAGGGTGGGCCTGCTGCATTCGCGCATGCCTGTGGCTGAAAAGCGCGCAGTGATGAGCTTGTTTACCGGCGGGCAGATGGCGGTGCTGGTTAGCACTACCGTCATTGAAGTGGGGGTAGACGTGCCCAACGCCAGCCTGATGGTGATTGAGCATGCCGAGCGTTTTGGCCTGTCGCAGTTGCACCAGTTGCGCGGCCGGGTCGGGCGGGGTGCGGCGGCCTCGGCCTGCGTGTTGCTCTACAGCACAGGTGACGCGCCGCGCCTAAGCGAGACCGCGCGTGAGCGCTTGCGTGCCATGGCCGAGAGCAACGACGGCTTCGAGATCGCCCGGCGCGACCTGGAGATTCGCGGCCCCGGCGAGTTCATGGGCGCGCGCCAGTCGGGGGCCGCGTTATTGCGTTTTGCCGATGTGGTGCTCGACGCAAATCTGTTGGCCTGGGCGCGCGAGTTGGCGCCGGTGATGCTGGACAGGTACCCGTCTCTGGCTGAGAAGCACGTGCTGCGCTGGCTGGGCGCCAAGGCCGAGTATTTGAAAGCATGAGCAGCCGCTGGTCCAGTGCCCGGTGGTCTGGCGGAGTGCGATTCAAAGTGATGTTGACCTCAGATGCGTCTACTGGGTCGAAGGCTGATATCACGGTGGTTGTTGAATCAGCCGGGCGATGCGCTTGGCTACGTGTCCCCCGCCCGCTGCGCGGTCTCCTCCTTAACCTACGCAAAGCGCACACCCGACTGATTTTGCGAGCGTTTTGGTACGCTGGCAGGGGGCGAGTCAAAAGTTGCCTACGCTGGATATGGCCCGAATGGATGTGAATTGTTGACAGCAGAAATTCTGACCCAGACAGAGCTAGGCACGGTGATTGGGTTAGGCGACCGGGCTTCGGGGTGAAAGGCGCGCGCCGACAGTTGTGGGCGTTCTTACCCTGCAGTTTCGCGTGTGTTTTCACCTCGGAACCGCATGCGCATAACCCAATCGCCGTGCCGGGTTTGATGCGCTGCGCCGGGGTTGACGTGAAATCTTGATGTCTTCAGGATGTCGCATCAGGTTGAATCGCACCCGGTCTGGCGGTGCGACTTGATATTTCACCCGGCAAATCAGCTGTTCTGATAAGACAATAGGCCCATGACCCTGACTGAACTCAAATACATCGTGGCGGTGGCGCGCGAGCGGCACTTTGGCAAGGCGGCTGAAGCCTGCTACGTGTCGCAGCCGACGTTATCGGTGGCGGTGAAAAAGCTCGAAGAAGAGCTTGATGTGAAGCTCTTTGAGCGCAGCGCCAATGAGGTGGCTGTCACCGCGCTGGGCCAGGAAATCGTCCGCCAGGCGCAAAGCGTGCTGGAGCAGGCTGCTGCCATCAAAGAGATGGCCAAGCGCGGCAAAAACCCGTTGGCAGGCGCGTTGACGCTGGGCGTGATTTACACCATCAGCCCCTACCTGCTGCCGTCGCTGGTGCGTCAGATGATTGAACACACGCCCGAGATGCCGCTGATGTTGCAGGAAAACTTCACCGTCAAGCTCCTTGACATGCTGCGCACCGGAGAGATCGACTGCACGATTTTGGCCGAGCCTTTTCCTGATGCCGGGCTGGCGGTAGCCCCGCTGTACGACGAGCCTTTTTATGCAGCCGTGCCGATGAAGCACCCGTTTGCCAGCCAAACCAGTGTGACCAGCGAGCAGCTGAAGAACGAGACCATGCTGCTGCTGGGCAGTGGGCATTGCTTTCGGGACCATGTGCTGGAGGTTTGCCCGGAGTTCGCGCGCTTTTCAAGCAACGCTGAAGGGATTCGCAAAAGTTTCGAGGGCTCGTCGCTGGAAACCATCAAGCACATGGTCGCCGCTGGCATGGGCGTCACGCTGGTGCCACGGCTAAGCGTGCCCAAAGAGGCGCTGCAGTTGAAACCCAAGCGTCAGCGGCAAGACGAGGCCTACATCAAATACCTGCCGTTTGAAGGTGACCCACCCACACGCCGAGTGGTGCTGGCCTGGCGGCGCAGTTTCACCCGTTACGAGGCGATTGCCGCGCTGCGTAACGCGATTTACGCCTGCGAATTGCCCGGTGTGACGCGGCTTTCCTGAACCAGCCAAAGAGGGTGTGCGAGTGAGTTTTCTGCAGAAGAAGCTGGGCCTGTACCTGGATTTGATCCGCTGGAGCCGCCCTGCTGGTTGGCTGCTGCTGTTGTGGCCCACGCTGGGTGCGTTGTGGGTGGCCGCAGGCGGGTTTCCGGGCTGGCATTTGCTGAGCGTTTTTGTTCTGGGCACGATCCTGATGCGCAGCGCGGGCTGCTGTATCAACGACGTGGCCGACCGCGAGTTTGATAAACACGTCAAGCGCACCGCGCAGCGCCCGGTCACCAGCGGCGCGGTATCGGTAAAAGAGGCCCTGGGTGTGGGTGCAGTGCTGGCGCTGCTGTCATTTGCGCTGGTGCTCACCACCAACAGACTCACCGTGGCGTTGTCATTTGCGGCGCTGGCGGTGACCTTGATTTACCCCTATGCCAAACGCTGGGTGTCGATGCCGCAGGCGGTGCTGGGACTGGCGTTTGGCATGGGCATCCCGATGGCTTTTGCCGCAGTGCAGGGGGCGGTGCCGCCACTGGCCTGGCTGCTGTTCCTGGGCAACCTCTGCTGGGTGCTGGCCTACGACACCGAATACGCCATGGTGGACCGTGACGATGATCTGAAGATTGGCATGAAAACCTCGGCCATCACCCTGGGCCGATGGGACGTATCAGCCGTCCTGTTGTTTTATCTGATATATATAGGGTTTTGGGCTCTAGCCCTTATGCCATATGCGCTAGGAGCTATTTATTTTGTAGCTATCGGTGTAGCTTTGGTGCAAGTGGCCTGGCACTACACGCTGATTCGTCAGCGCACCCGAGAGGGCTGTTTCAAAGCTTTCCGACTCAACCACTGGTTGGGGTTCACTGTGTTTGTAGGCATTGCGGCCAGCTACAGCTTGCCATGATGCCATGATGCCATGATGCCATGATGCCAAGACAGCCAAGTCGTCCCGGCTGTGCCACCGCTTGCTAGTTTTTGAGGGCGCTGCGCACGTTCCAGTCAAGCAGGCCATATCGCGCACGCTCCTGGAGGTCGTCTTGTGCGCTGAAGTGGCAATCACCAGCCGATGGGTGGGCTGAACTGCAGGAAAAAGAATCTTTGTTGCCCAACTGCCAGACGCCTTGGGCGTTACGTGCCTCACCTGGAAAAAAGAGTGCGCGTGGCGCGTTGATTGGGTCGGGTGTGTCGGGCAGGGTGTGTAGCAGGTTGCGCCCGGTGTTGACATAGGGGCCGGTGACCCCAACCAATGGCAGTAAGGTACTGAACATGTCCCGATGGCTGGCGGGCAAACTCTGCTGATTGCCACAGGACAGGTTTTTGCCCCAAATGACAAATGGCACCTGGTGCATCAGGTAACGACGTCGGCTGTCGGCGTAGACCCCAAAGCTTCGGACGTTGTGGTCACCGGTGGCCGCCACGATGGTGTGGTCGTACTGCGGCCCCTTCTGGATGTCCTGCACAAAGCCGCCAAGCAGATCGGTGGCGTAATGGTAGGTGTCAAGATTCAGCAGGAGTGTGTCTGAGCTGGTCTCGCCGCCCCACAGGGCCATGTCCCGCGGCACTCGCTGGTAATCTGGTGGCAAGTCATAGGGCGGGTGGTTGGTGGACGACAGCACAAACACAAACAGCGGTTTGTTGGCTGGCTGGGCAGCCAGGCGCTGCTTCAGATATTTGAACAAATACCCGTCCCAAACGCCCCAAATGCCCAGTTGAGCCTCCGGATAAGTCTCTTTGAGGGTGTTGGCATCAACGATCTCGTCAAACCCTTGGACCTTGAAAACGCGGTTGATGTCCCGCCAGCCAGCGCGGCCCGATGTGACAAACAAAGTTTGGTAACCCGCTTGACGAATCACCAACGGCACAGACCAGGGGATCGGTTTGCGTCCCACGTTGCCCAACGTGAGCGGGGTAATCGGCGTCGAAAACAGGATGGCTTCCAGAGCCGGGTGTGTGCCGCCCTGGGCAGAGTCAAAGTTGCTGAAATGACAGGCTTTGTCCATGGTGCTGGCCATGCGCCCCATCACATCAAAGCGGGGACTTTGGTACAGCAGTGGTTCGGCACTCCAGGACTCCATCAAGAAAAAAATCAGGTTTTTCTTGGTGCTGCTAGTTAATAGCTCATGGGCCGTCAAGGCGGCTTTGACGGCAGCTTCGCTGTCATGCGGCAAACCTAAGGCAGCTGCCGCAACCCGTGGCGAGTCGAAACCCATAGACTTCAGTCCTGCAAGTGGATTTTGCAGGTCTTGCGACAAACCCCGGCTGTCCCAGGCGTATTTCAGCGCAATCACACCGTTAGGCACCATGTCATTGAGGAACTGGGAGGTGGTAACGGTCAGATGCTGGCGCTGCAAAGCCATGGCACGCAGCGTCCCTTTTCCCGCGAGCAGGAGCGCAAACAAGGCCACCACAATCACGGTGAGTTTCAGTGCCAATGGTTTGGTGCGCAGCACCGTGTCAGGCTTCATCCGGCGTATCAGCCATCGGTGCCCAGCCACCGTACCTACCGTGAGAACGATCCCCAGAACCAGGGTCAGAACAACCGGGAAGTCGTGCCAAATGGTTGTCAATACCGCCGCAGTGTCGTCCTCCACCAAACCAAACACCATGGGATCAATTGGTGTCTTGTAAAACCCGAAGTAGTGCAGGTTGATCAAAGACGTCATGATGTAGCCGAACGCGACCGCCGCAGCGATGTATCTGGCGATCCGACCGGATACCCAAGGCAAGATCAGGAGCAACAAAAACCCTGCAATGGCACTCACTTTCAAGTCGAACCGCAACCCCTGCAGCGCCACCATGGCGACATCGGTGTAAGGCGCCTGATAGCCGGATGGCCAAAAATAGACCAGCTGCCCCAGTCGTACGAGGGACAAAGCAATCACCAGCGACACGATCAATACCCAGGCTCGCCCCAGACCGCGCAACAAGGCGTTTGAGAAAGTAGAAACCAAACTACGTGATCCAATGCGGACGTCAGTCACTGATGTTGCTAGCCAACACACTGTTGGCTAGCGCAAACTCAGGCAGCGCCGAATTCAGCACCCAGTTTTTTGGCGCGCTCGCGGGCGGCGTACATGGCATCAATCAGCAAAGCTCGCACATCGTTGTCTTCCATGCTGGCAATGGCCGCTGCGGTGGTGCCGCCTTTGGAGGTGACGCGCTGGCGCAACTGTTGGGGTGACTCGGCAGAGGTTTGGGCCAAGTCGCTGGCGCCGGCAAAAGTTGCCACGGCCAATTTGTGCGCCTGCTCGCGTTCCAGGCCCATCTCGGTACCGGCCGTGGTCATGGCTTCCATGAAATAAAACACATAGGCTGGGCCAGAACCTGACAAGGCGGTGACCACATCGAGCTTGTCTTCGGTATCGAGCCACAGGAACTCACCCGTAGTGCAGATCACTTGTTCCACGCGTTTTTGATCCTCGGCAGAAACGCCCGCTCGGGCAAACAGCCCGCTGATGCCTTTGCCTACCAGTGCCGGTGTGTTGGGCATGGCGCGCACCAAACGCTCGCTGCCAAGCCAGGCGGCAATGCTGTCAGTATTGATGCCCGCGGCCACGCTCAGGTGCAAGGCGTTGGCGGTAAAAGGCGCTGCCGCCAACGCGGCTTCCTTGAAGGCTTGCGGTTTGACTGCCCATACCACCAAGCCCGCACCGGCCAGTGCTGCACTGGCCTGGGCCTGCGCTGTGATGCCAAAACTGCTATGGAGCTGGTTGCGCGCTTCTTCTGAAGGCTCGACCACGTCGATGTTCTGCGGCAAAACGCCTTGTTTGATCAGTCCGCCGATGATGGCGCTGGCCATGTTGCCGCCGCCGATAAATGCAATGCGTTCGCTCATAAGGGTATGCGGTTCCAGACCGCTGTTGTATTGTGGGAATCGCCTAGTCTAATCAATAACGCTGACAACCTGTCAACGTTGCCTTACACCACGGTCTGGCGCACCGCATGTTCCCGGTGTGTGATGCGGGGCGCAAAGCGCCGCTTTGCATCCCGATGGGCGGCGAGCGCGTCGGTGTTTGAGAATGACGGTGACTAAGCCCGTCAGAGAGGCCGCCCCAGCGCGGTGGTTTTGGTGAGAACCGGGCGAATGACGTGAATGACGTGAATGCCAAGCAAGTCGGCGCGAAATTGCGTGAGCAGATCCCTCCCGCAGGCGCCACCATCCTTTGCGGCGCACTGTATGTACGTCTCGACGCTTGAAGCCGTCTTGACCCGACGACCGCGACTGCTGCTCCTGAATAAGCACGTGGTCGATGATCTGGCATCCCGCGTCAGTGAAATCCTGTAGCAAGGGACCGGGACCAATGTCAATGTGGCCGGCTTTCAAGCGTTGTTACAGCAATATTTGTTGTAACTGAATAAAAACGTTTGATCGAGCGTGTTTTTCAGTGCATAATCCAGGGCTTCGCTTGAAAAAGCATGAAGTGTCTGCCCAAAGCTTGCGGTGTGAGTGGTTCATACCGAGTGCAACGGGCCCAAGACTGACTGGAAAAGCATTTGCGTTGTGCAAGTGAACATCTGGTGCAAGTTGGGAATAAATAAATGATCCAAACTGAATCTCGACTCGAAGTCGCCGACAACACTGGCGCGAAGTCCGTTCTGTGCATTAAGGTGCTGGGCGGATCCAAGCGGCGCTACGCCAGTGTTGGCGACATCATTAAAGTTAGCATTAAAGAAGCTGCACCGCGTGGCCGAGTCAAAAAAGGCGATGTTTACAGTGCTGTGGTTGTTCGCACTGCCAAGGGCATTCGTCGTAGCGATGGCTCGCTGGTTAAATTTGATGGCAATGCCGCGGTGTTGCTGAATGCCAAGCTGGAGCCGATTGGCACCCGTATCTTTGGACCAGTGACGCGTGAATTGCGCACTGAAAAGTTCATGAAGATTGTGTCGCTGGCACCTGAAGTTTTGTAAGGACTTCCCATGAAAAAAATTCGCAAAGGCGACGATGTCATTGTGCTCACTGGGCGCGATAAAGGTAAGCGCGGCAAAGTGTCGCTGCGCAGTGATGACTCTCATATCGTGGTTGAGGGCGTCAACACGGTGAAGAAGCATGCCAAGCCAAACCCGATGAAGGGTGAGGCCGGTGGCATCGTTGAAAAAACCATGCCCATCCACCAGTCCAATGTTGCTATCTTCAATGCAGCAACAGGCAAGGCTGATCGTGTGGGCATTAAGTTGCAGGCTGACGGCAAGCGCGTTCGCGTTTACAAGTCAAGCGGCGAAGAAATCAAGGTGGCATGAACATGGCTCGTTTGCAACAAATCTACCGCGAAAAATTGGCGCCTGAACTAATCGAAAAGTTTGGTTACAAGTCACCCATGGAAGTGCCTCGCCTCACCAAGATCACCTTGAATATGGGTGTCAGTGAAGCGGTTGCTGACAAGAAGGTGATGGATCATGCTGTGGCTGACCTGACCAAAATCGCGGGGCAAAAACCTGTGGTGACGATGTCGAAGAAGGCGATCGCTGGCTTTAAGATTCGTGAAAATCAGGCTATTGGCTGCATGGTGACTTTGCGCGGTGCGCTAATGTATGAGTTCCTGGATCGCTTTGTCACTGTGGCTTTGCCTCGTGTTCGCGACTTCCGTGGTATCTCTGGTCGCTCTTTCGATGGTCGTGGTAACTACAACATCGGCGTTAAAGAGCAAATCATTTTCCCTGAGATTGAGTATGACAAGGTTGATGCCTTGCGCGGCCTCAACATCAGCATCACAACAACGGCCAAAACCGATGACGAGTGCAAAGCACTGCTCGCAGGTTTCCGTTTCCCCTTCAAGAACTGAGGTGACCTGTGGCTAAGATGGCTTTAATCGAGCGTGAAAAAAAGCGCGACAAACTGGTTGCCAAGTATGCAAAGAAGCATGCTGAGTTGAAAGCTATATCGACCGATGCCAAGCGCACGGACGAAGAGCGTGCAGCAGCTCGCCTCGGCTTGCAAATGTTGCCCCGTAATGCAAACCCAACGCGTCAGCGCAACCGTTGTGCTATCACAGGTCGTCCTCGCGGCACCTTTGCACAGTTCGGTTTGGCTCGGGCAAAAATTCGTGAAATGGCTTTTGCTGGTGAAATCCCCGGCATGGTCAAGGCAAGCTGGTAAGCGGCAGGAGACATAGATATGAGTATGAGTGATCCTATTGCTGACCTGTTGACGCGCATTCGCAATGCGCAGATGGTGGCCAAAACATCCGTTCGGGTGCCTTCTTCCAAAGTCAAGGTTGCTATTGCCCAAGTCCTGAAGGACGAGGGTTACATCGATGATTTCAAAGTAACTTCGGTGGATGGCAAGTCTGAGCTGGAAATCGCATTGAAGTACTACGCTGGCCGCCCAGTCATTGAACGTATCGAGCGCGTAAGTCGCCCGGGTTTGCGTGTCTATCGCGGCAGTGGCGCCATTCCCCAAGTGCAAAACGGCCTAGGTGTGGCGATTGTCACAACGCCTAAGGGCGTCATGACCGATCGCAAGGCGCGCGCTACCGGTGTCGGTGGTGAAGTTCTTTGCTACGTCGCCTGATGCGTGACATTTAGGAGTAACAGAACATGTCTCGTATTGGAAAAATGCCCGTTGCCATTCCTGCTGGGGTGGAAGTGGTTTTGTCTGAGCAACAAGTCAGCGTCAAGGGCGCTGGCGGTTTGTTGTCTTTGACGCAAAACAGCCTGGTCAAGGTCACCAGCGAAGGTGGCAAAGTCAGTTTCGAAGCCGCCAATGATTCTAGGGAGGCCGATGCTATGTCTGGCACCTTCCGTCAGTTGATTAACAACATGGTGGTCGGCGTCAGCAAGGGTTTTGAAAAGAAGCTCACCTTGATTGGCGTGGGTTACAAGGCTCAGGCCCAAGGCGCTAAGCTCAACTTGGTGGTGGGGTACTCTCATCCGGTGAACAAGGATATGCCTGACGGTATCACCGTGGCAACGCCAACACCGACCGAGATCGTCATCAAAGGCGCTGACCGTCAGCGTGTTGGTCAGGTCGCTGCTGAGATTCGTGCTATTCGTCCTCCGGAGCCTTACAAAGGCAAGGGCATCCGATATGCGGATGAAAAAGTCGCGATCAAAGAAACCAAGAAGAAATAAGGAGCAGCACTATGTTGACCAAAAAAGAACAGCGTCTTCGCAGAGCTCGGCAGACTCGAATACGGATTGCCAACCAGGGCGTTGCTCGCTTGACCGTGAATCGCACCAATCTGCACATTTACGCAAGCGTGATATCGGGCGACGGCGCCACGGTTCTCGCCACCGCATCCACCGCAGAAGCCGAAGTCCGGCAGTCGTTGGGTGGGTCCGGTAAGGGTGGCAATTTGGCAGCTGCTCAGATGATTGGCAAGCGTTTGGCTGAAAAAGCCAAGGCTGTCGGTGTCGAGAAAGTTGCCTTTGATCGGGCAGGGTTTGCGTACCATGGCCGCGTAAAAGCGTTGGCTGATGCGGCACGCGAAGCTGGCTTGCAGTTTTAAGCAGATCGGAAATTAAGATGGCTAAAGTACAAGCGAAGATGCAGGGTAAGGCTGAGGGTCCCGAGGACGGTTTGCGCGAAAAGATGATCGCGATCAATCGTGTGACCAAGGTCGTCAAGGGGGGTCGGATCCTTGGCTTTGCGGCACTCACCGTTGTTGGTGATGGTGATGGCACAGTGGGCATGGGCAAGGGTAAATCTAAAGAAGTGCCTGCAGCGGTGCAAAAGGCCATGGAAGAAGCACGCCGCAACATGGCGAAGGTTGCGCTGAAAAACGGCACCATTCATCATAAAGTCATGGGCCAACACGGTGCGGCTTCTGTCATGATGGCGCCTGCCCCTAAGGGGACCGGCATCATTGCCGGCGGGCCGATGCGCGCTGTGTTCGAGGTCGTGGGTATAACTGACATCGTTGCCAAGAGTCACGGCTCCAGCAATCCCTACAACATGGTTCGTGCCACGCTTGATGCGTTGTCACATATCACGACGCCCTCAGTGGTTGCTGCCAAACGCGGCAAGACCATTGAAGAACTGTTCGTCTGATCGGAGCTCCTAAATGACAACCGAGAAAAAAGTAACCGTTCAACTGGTTCGCAGCCCTATCGGGTGCGCAGCTTCGCACCGTGCTACGGTTCGTGGCTTGGGATTGCGCAAGATGCGCAGTACCAGTGTTCTGGTCGATACGCCTGAAGTGCGTGGCATGATTAACAAGATCAGTTACCTGGTCAAGGTGCTCTAAGAGGTTCATGATGGAATTGAATGGTATTAAGCCCGCTGATGGCGCTAAACATTACAAGCGTCGTGTTGGTCGTGGTATTGGTTCGGGTATCGGTAAAACTGCTGGTCGTGGGCACAAGGGTCAAAAATCTCGTGCTGGCGGCTACCACAAAGTCGGCTTCGAAGGCGGTCAAATGCCCATGCAGCGTCGTTTGCCCAAGCGAGGTTTCAAGTCGGCCTTGTTGAAGTTTAACGCTGAGGTCACTTTGACTTCGCTGAACTTGCTCGATGTCGCTGAGGTCAATTTGGTTGTGCTCAAGCAGGCCGGGTTGGTTGGCGAATTAGCCAAGATCGTGAAGATTATCAAGACCGGTGAGATTACCAAGGCGGTGAAACTGTCGGGTATTGGCGCGACTGCCGCTGCAAAGCTGGCGATTGAAGCCGCCGGCGGCTCGTTCGTTTAATTCAGCACACGAGAAGACTGCAAGTGGCAACCAGTTCAGCATCTTTAGCGAAGGCGGGCAAGTACGGTGACCTGCGTCGCCGCCTTACTTTTCTGCTGTTGGCGCTGGTGGTTTACCGTGTCGGTGCGCACATCCCCGTGCCAGGTATTGACGCCACCCAGTTGCAACAGTTCTTCAAGGGCCAGCAGGGCGGTATTTTGGGCATGTTCAACATGTTCTCCGGCGGCGCTTTGTCGCGTTTTACCGTGTTCGCTCTTGGTATCATGCCGTATATCTCTGCATCAATTATCATGCAGTTAATGGGGTATGTGCTGCCAGCCGTTGAGCAGTTGAAGAAAGAGGGCGAAGCTGGTCGCCGAAAGATTACCCAATATACCCGTTACGGTACACTCGGTCTCGCAACCTTCCAGTCCCTTGGTATCGCTATCGCACTGGAAAGCTCGGCTGGCCTAGTAATTTCACCAGGCTTTGGTTTCAGGGTTACCGCAGTTGTTTCCCTAACGGCGGGCACTCTTTTTCTCATGTGGCTTGGTGAGCAAATTACCGAGCGGGGTCTAGGTAACGGTATCTCGATCATTATTTTTGCTGGCATCGCTGCCGGCCTACCCAGTGCGGTCGGCGGACTGTTGGAGCTGGTGAGAACTGGCGCAATGAGCATCATTGTTTCTTTGCTTATTGTTCTTCTGGTAGGCTT
This sequence comes from Rhodoferax antarcticus ANT.BR, assembly GCF_001938565.1. Taxonomy (GTDB): domain Bacteria; phylum Pseudomonadota; class Gammaproteobacteria; order Burkholderiales; family Burkholderiaceae_C; genus Rhodoferax; species Rhodoferax antarcticus. The sequence goes on along the minus strand of NZ_MSYM01000007.1, from coordinate 188,759 downwards.
GGTTACTTATTTTGTGGTGTTCGTGGAGCGTGGTCAGCGAAAGATATTGGTCAATTACGCTCGCAGACAGGTGGGAAACAAGGTATATGGCGGACAGTCCTCACATCTGCCTTTGAAGTTGAATATGGCTGGCGTTATTCCTCCTATCTTCGCTTCGTCCATCATCTTGCTGCCTGCCACGGTCGTGGGTTGGTTCAGTGCAGGTGAGTCGATGCGTTGGCTCAAGGATATCGCTGGTTCTCTGTCGCCAGGGCAGCCTCTGTATGTGATGTTTTACGCTGCAGCAATCATTTTCTTCTGCTTCTTTTATACGGCTCTGGTGTTTAACAGCAAGGACACCGCGGACAACTTGAAGAAGAGTGGTGCTTTCGTGCCGGGTATACGGCCAGGTGAGAACACGGCCAAGTACATTGACAAAATATTGCTTCGGTTAACTTTTATCGGTGCTATTTACATCACGTTGGTTTGTTTGTTGCCAGAATTCTTGATCTTGAAATATAACGTCCCGTTCTATTTTGGCGGCACTTCCTTGTTGATTATTGTGGTTGTGACCATGGACTTTATGTCTCAAGTCCAGAACTATTTGATGTCTCAACAATATGAATCTTTATTAAAGAAAGCTAATTTCAAGGCTTCTTGAGATTTCGATTTATGGCAAAAGATGATGTTATTCAGATGCAAGGGGAGATTGTCGAAAATCTTCCCAATGCAACATTTCGAGTCAGGCTCGAGAATGGGCATGTCGTTCTTGGGCACATCTCTGGGAAGATGCGGATGCACTATATTCGTATCTTGCCGGGTGACAAAGTTACGGTGGAGCTGACACCTTACGACTTGACAAGAGCTCGAATCGTCTTTCGAGCGAAATAATTAAGTTTTTTATGAACTGTTTAGGAGATTGAAATGAAGGTTTCGGCGTCGGTTAAGAAAATTTGCCGTAACTGCAAGATTATTCGTCGCAAGGGTGTGGTTCGCGTGATTTGTACGGATCCGCGTCACAAACAGCGCCAGGGTTAATTGCAAGAGTTATAGAGGAAAAATATGGCACGTATCGCTGGTATCAATATTCCGCCACAAAAGCACTCTGAGATTGGCCTGACCGCCATTTTCGGTGTGGGTCGCAGCCGCGCCCGCAAGATCTGTGAAGCCTGTGGGATCGATTACTCAAAAAAGATCAAAGATCTGACTGACGCTGAACTGGAAAAGTTACGCGATGAGGTAGGCAAGTTCACCATTGAGGGTGACCTGCGCCGCGAAACGACAATGAACATCAAGCGTTTGATGGACATTGGTTGCTATCGTGGTTTCCGCCATCGTCGTGGCTTGCCGCTTCGTGGCCAGCGCACACGTACCAATGCGCGTACCCGCAAGGGACCGCGTAAGGCTGCAGCTTCGCTGAAGAAATAAACTGTTTGAAGGACAACCATGGCAAAAGCTCCCGCCAATAACGCTGCGCAGCGTGTACGCAAGAAAATTCGCAAAAATGTTGCGGATGGTGTCGCGCACGTTCATGCCTCGTTTAATAACACCATCATCACGATCACTGACCGTCAGGGTAATTCGTTGTCTTGGGCATCTTCTGGTGGCCAGGGCTTCAAGGGCTCGCGCAAGTCGACTCCTTTTGCGGCGCAGGTGGCATCAGAGGTGGCAGGCCGTGCTGCCATCGAACAGGGTATCAAAAACCTGGACGTTGAGATCAAAGGACCGGGACCAGGGCGCGAGTCTTCGGTTCGGGCGTTGGCTGCTTTGGGAATCCGGATCAACATGATTGCGGATGTCACGCCTGTTCCCCATAACGGTTGTCGCCCTCAAAAGCGTCGTCGTATCTAAATTTCTACCAAGCCCACCGCCGCGGTACCACCGCGGCTCCCGCTTTTGCGGCAGCTGATTAAAAGGATATTCAAGTGGCACGTTACTTAGGCCCCAAGGCCAAACTCTCCCGCCGTGAAGGCACTGATTTGTTTTTGAAGAGCGCTCGTCGCTCTATTGGAGATAAAGCAAAGTTCGATTCCAAGCCTGGTCAACATGGTCGCACTTCTGGTGCGCGCACTTCTGACTTCGGTTTACAGTTGCGCGAAAAACAAAAAGTGAAGCGCATGTACGGCGTGCTCGAGAAGCAGTTTCGTCTTTATTTTGAAGAAGCTGAGCGGCGCAAGGGTAATACAGGTTCTAACTTACTGTTTTTACTGGAGGCCCGTCTCGACAACGTTGTATACCGTATGGGGTTCGGCTCCACACGTGCTGAGGCCCGCCAGTTGGTGTCGCACAAGGCTATTTTGGTGAACGGCAAGTCGGTCAACATTGCTTCCTACATGGTCAAGGTTGGTGATGTGCTGGCAGTTCGCGAGAAGTCAGCGAAGCAAAACCGGATTCTCGAGGCTTTGCAGTTGGCACAACAGGTTGGTATGCCCGCCTGGGTGGATGTGAACCCTGAGAAGGTTCAAGGCGTTCTCAAAGCTATTCCGGATCGCGACCAGTTTGCGGCGGACATCAACGAGTCGTTGATCGTTGAGCTGTACTCACGTTAATCTGACACTGCTCTGCCGACAATGAGGCCCCCCCTTGGGGCCTCGGTTTATCTAGTCAGCCTTACCGATGTAACGAATCGGGGGTATTGAGAGGAAATTTCATGCAAAGTAATCTGTTAAAGCCCAAAGCAGTTCAGGTAGAGCAACTCTCTGCCCATCGCGCGAAGGTCGTGCTTGAGCCATTCGAGCGTGGTTATGGTCACACTCTGGGCAATGCGTTACGGCGTGTGCTTTTGTCTTCCATGCCTGGTTACGCGCCGACAGAGGTAACGATCGCTGGTGTGCTCCACGAATACTCATCTATTGACGGCGTCCATGAGGACGTTGTCAATATCTTGCTTAACCTAAAGGGTGTTGTTTTTAAGTTGCACAACCGCGATGAGGTGACGCTGAGTTTGCGCAAAGATGCTGAGGGTGTCGTTTCTGCAGCCGACATTCAAACCCCTCACGACGTGGAAATCGTCAATCCGGATCACGTTATTGCTAACTTGGCTGCTGGCGGAAAGCTCGACATGCAGATCAAGGTCGAAAAGGGTCGCGGTTACGTTCCTGGAACAGTGCGACGCCATGGCGATGAGTCGTCTAAGTCTATCGGACGAATTGTGCTGGACGCCTCTTTTTCACCCGTTCGGCGAGTCAGCTACACCGTTGAGAGCGCTCGGGTCGAGCAGCGTACTGACCTGGATAAGTTGATTCTGGATATTGAGACTAACGGGGCGATTTCTGCAGAAGACGCAGTTCGTGCCTCGGCAAAGATTCTCGTTGAGCAACTGGCTGTGTTTGCGCAGCTTGAGGGTGGTGACATAGTCGCGATCGTCTCACCTTCATCTAGGGGTAGCGCCCAATTTGACCCGGTTCTTTTGCGTCCGGTAGATGAGCTGGAATTGACTGTTCGCTCTGCTAATTGCCTCAAAGCGGAAAACATTTATTACATTGGCGATTTGATTCAACGTACTGAAAACGAACTGTTGAAGACGCCGAATTTGGGTCGTAAATCATTGAACGAGATCAAGGAAGTGTTGGCCTCTCGCGGGCTTACGCTGGGTATGAAGTTGGAAAGCTGGCCCCCAGCTTCCCTCGAAAAGCGTTGATACGCGCTCCACGCAGTGCCTGATACGGCTGCCTGTTAAAAAAAGGAAATTACTATGCGTCACGGACTCGGACTACGAAAACTAAATCGCACATCATCACATCGCTTGGCCATGTTGCGCAACATGATGAACTCTTTGATTGAACATGAGGTGATCAAGACGACGGTCCCTAAAGCCAAGGAACTTCGCCGTGTGGTTGAGCCGATGATTACTTTGGCGAAAGAGGCGACCGTTGCCAATCGCCGTCTGGCGTTTGACCGTCTGCGCGATCGGGACAGTGTTGTCAAATTGTTTAACGAACTTGGCCCGCGTTTCAAATCTCGCCCAGGTGGCTACACCCGAATCCTGAAGATGGGTTATCGCGTCGGAGATAACGCGCCGATGGCTTTGGTCGAGTTGGTGGATCGCGCGCCTGCCGCCGTCGCCGCGGACTCTGCCGCTTAATAGGTTATAATCTGTATTTCCGCGCGATGGAGCAGTCTGGTAGCTCGTTGGGCTCATAACCCAAAGGTCGGAGGTTCAAATCCTTCTCGCGCAACCAATAAAATCAAGCACTTAGCTTGATTCAATAGGCCCGCTCTAAGCGGGCTTTTTGTTTTGTGACGAGGTTTGTGACGAGGTCTGTGTCGTCACAGAATTCGTCGGCTTCAAGTTTGACCATTGGGTTTGTGGCGGGCATTGGGTGCCGCTCAAATGTTGTGCCCTTGGTCCCTTTCAGCTTAGTACGATTTTCCATTGCATCAATGCAGGCATTCATTGGTGTCAACTTGGTGACCCAAGGTCGACCTTCGTAATTTCAAAATGTCTTCCCAATGCCCGCTATCTGCAGAGGCATCTGGTGCGATCACTGGCTGGTCAAGGTGCGACCCCAACCTTTCAATTGGCTCTTCGCGCGCGCACACAGGCCCCAATGGCCACCCAAGTTCCACCGGATAAGGTCATTCAAAACTCGCCAACCTGAATTGATCGGGAACTAGGAGTAAAGGCTGCGTCGTCGGCAACCCCTGATTACGGCTTGTGCCGAGCTAACCACCCAAGTTCGACACTTCCTGCACGCAAGTGATTGATTTCATTAGAAACGGACTTCAAAGCGTAGACTACAAAACAGGCTTAGCCAAGTCAGACGGGGTTGGCGGTGTCAAATCCAGTGCGGTAAACAGCGACTTCTGAGCCGGTGTGATCTCAGTTAAACCCGCCAGCGTTTTGCCATCGCCGCTCTGCACGGTCTGCTGATGAATGCGCTTGAGGCTCTCCAGCAGCGTGCTGGGCGACTCGGATCGCTTCGCAGCTTTCAGGCGCATGCGCATCACCCGGTACAGCACTAGCGCCATGAAGCAAATCAGTGCATGCGCGCGAATGCGCTGAGGCAGCCGGTGGTACACCGGGCCAATCTCGATGTCAGATTTGAGCACCCGAAATCCCCGTTCAATATCGGCCAGACTCTTGTAACGCTGCACCACCTCAGCCGCTGGTGCATTGGTGTTGGTCACCAGCAGCAACTTGCCATCGAGTAGTTCCAGGTAGCGCTTCTTATCCTCATCAATTGAATAGCTGAACAGGTCGGCCTTCAAATCCACCTTGATCAAATGCGCCATATGCGCGTCTTTGACTGCATGGTAGAAGCGTGCTTTGGTCCCCGAATCCGACATCGGGCGGCCTTTGCTTTTGTTCTTTTGACCCGCGCGTTGACTCTCGTCTTGCGCATCGAGTTTGACACTGCACTGCTGGCCCAATTTGAGCAACTCTGCCATCGTGTTGTCACGCGCCGTGGTGCGCCGGTTGGCAGCCACCGGGTCGTGTGCGACCACCAGACGGCTATCGCTCCATTTTGTTTCACCGCACCATTCTTGGGTGGCATCCTGGCCCTTATGCAGTTTTTGCAGATCATCTGCAAAGTCACCATAACGCGCCGCCGGCACCGCCAGGATGTACTCAACGGCGACATCACGGCCATCCTTTTTCAACTGGGCCTGCAACTTGTCCAACTCTTCAATGTTGGCCGTGCTGAGCAGCCCCCGATCGGCAATCAGCACCACACGCTTGAGCGGGTAACGCACCAACAACCCCCGAATCATGGGCAGCAGGGTTTTGGCCTCTGCCGTGTTACCGGGATGTACTTCATGCGCGATGGGCAGGCCCTCGCAGGTTTGCACCAAGGACAACATGAACTGGCGCTCAATCAGGCCCGACTTGGCCAAGCCGTAAGCGCGCACATCGTCTTGCAAATCCGTCTGTCCGGTGACCGCAACCGTGGTGAGGTCATAAAACACCACCGAGAGGTCTTGGTCAATCAGCGGACGCATGAGCGTGGCCAGTCGGAGCTTGAGTTTGTCGCTGTGCTCATCGAGCACGTCCATGGCGCGCAGCAGGTGCTGATGCTCAGTGACGATGCCAGAGCCTGCGGGCAAAGCCACGGTTTGCAGCCAGCGCAGCACACCGAGTTTGCTGCCAGGGTCACACAGGCGGTTGAAGACCATCAGGCGCAAACAGGTCAGAACATCAATCTCTGTTTTGGAGCGCCGCCAAGAAGTCGCCAAATCATCAAAGCCCAAGGTTCGCCAGAGTTCAGACAAGGCCCAGATGTCACCAGCATGGCGACTGTCAGTAAAGCGCAGGTCATCAAGTGCAGACGCAGCAGGGGCAATACCTCGGGCGCGTTGCAAGGAGGCAATCAGGGTGTCAACGTCGCCGCCGGACTCCAGACGACCCAGGGTGCAGACGGTGCGCTGGCGGGGTTTGCCTTCATCATTGCGAAAGGACTCCACCAACTGGGCGTAGCGGCGACCGCCAGACTGGGTGACTTTGATGAACATGGCGCTGAGTGTAGCGCAAGTCAGAAAAAACGAAAACTACCCACCAAATGAAACGTGCCACTACATGCACTTTTTGCTTTCAACCAGAAAATCAACGTAAGTGGTTGAATTCATTGGTAAGCCAGGGCGGGAAAACCAGGAATTCGGAAAAACAGTGTCGAACTTGAGTAACCACCCGTTTTGGTTTGCCAATTCGCCCACGGTGCATGGCGCGGAGAGCACTGCTTTGGACCTATGCCTTGGTGAACTCCCAAAAATCCGCAGAGAAAGCTGGCAAAAGTATCTCTGAAAAGCCAAACACGTCATCAAGATAGATCAAAATGACTCCACGATGTCATCTCCAGATTTATGGACCATGCGACAACTCACAAGTCCATTGCGGAGAGGACATATTCGCGCCAACGCGGACACGCGTTGACCAGAGGGGGGCGAGAGGCCGGATTGGCTAACGCTGGAAAAGAAAAAACGAAGGCTATTTATGAATTCACCAGTCCCGGCTATTCCGGAATCGGCGGCTCCGCCTGCGAGCGCGTGGGTCCGATTCCTGCGCTCTTATGGTCCGACGCCAAGCAATCTGAACCTGTATGACGAGCATGTCGCGGGCGCGCTTGGCCGGGCGAAGGTTAAACCCATCACGCTCTCGAGCCCCTTGCTCGAGAAGATCAAAGAGCGAGTCGCTTCGGGCAAGCCTGGTTCCATCCTGATCGCCGGCACGGCCGGAGACGGCAAGACTTACCATTGCCGCAGCCTATGGAGCTTTCTTGGCGGTGCGGACAAGGAGTGGTCCAATGACTCCACCGTGAAGATGCTCACCCTTGCCGATGGGCGCCGGGCAGTCTTCGTCAAGGATTTGAGCGAGCTCAGCGACGACCAGGGCGATCAGGCTTTGGCGTTGATGGAGCAAACCGTATTTTGGGGGGTGGACAACTCGATCGTCGTCGCGGCAGCCAACCATGGGCAGATTCTCAAACGCCTGGGCAATCTCGGCATTCGCGAAAAACGCGAGCACCCTTTGCGCAAGCACATCCAGGACGCGTTCTTGCTCAGCGGCACGCCCATGGACCGCTTGGCCATCTTCGACCTAAGTCGCACCACGCACCGCAGTTCGCTTGAGGAAGTGCTCAAAGCCGTTGCCGGGCACGAAGAATGGGGCCACTGTGCTCGCTGCACGAGGCAGGGGGATGGCCGGGTTGGTTCTGTCGCATTAAGCCGTGCCTGACAATGACAGCATGACCAAGACAACTCCAACGGCGATGATAAGTGAGCTACGCAAGGTTCTCAAACGGCTGCACTATCCACTGGAAGTCATGCTGGTTTGCGCGCGTTGGTACGCGGCCTACCCGCTGAGCTTTCGACATCTGGAAGAAATGATGCAGGAGCGCGGCGTCTTTGTCGACCACTCGACCGTGCACCGCTGGTCATTGAAAATACTGCCGGTCTTGGCGCTCATATTTCGCCGACGCAAGCGCCTGGTTGGCACGAGCTGGAGGATGGATGAGACCTATATCAAAGTCGCCGGACAGTGGAAATACCTGTACCGTGCAGTCGACAAAGCCGGTGACACTGTGGACTTCCTCCTCACTGCCAAGCGAGACAAGGCCGCAGCACGGCGTTATCTGGAGCGCGCCATCAACCTGCACGGCTTGCCAGAAAAGATCACTATCGACAAAAGCGGTGCGAATACGGCGGCCATCCACAGCGTCAATGCAGACGCCTGCTTGGATATTGAACTGCGCCAATCGAAGTATCTGAACAATATCGTGGAGCAAGACCACCGGGCGGTGAAGAGAGTCACATATCCGATGCTTGGATTCAAGTCATTTTGGAGCGCCCAGAAACTGATCGCCGGAATTGAGACCATGCACATGGTGAAGAAGGGGCAGTTGCGCTGCCCCGGTGGCCAACCCATGTCTGCAGCGGATCAGTTCTACAGCTTGGCGTTTTGAACTTCGATGAACACGGCACCTTTTCTCGACCAACCAACGCTATTGCGACAGAACCCTTGCGCTCGTGGGCTGGCATGTTGGTGGCAACGCACTGTGGGTTATTCATTTGGCACTCGCTTCACGGGAAAAGGAGCAGTGTCCCCGATGGGTTGGTGGCCGCAGCTAACGGCTTTATTGGTTGGCGGTTTGGATTTCACTGAAAAAGTGTTACCCGCTTTTGAACCACGCCCAGGTTCTTGAAATCAAGCGCACCGAATGGGTTAGCAAATTCGACGACGCAAAGAGGCTGATGGCACGCTCTTAACAGGTTCCCTTGTCCCAAAATCATGAAGTTGGCTTGTTCGGAAACAGACGTTTGGCATCGTCGGGCATATCTGCTGATGCAAAAATTTCCCTAACGCTGCAATCAATTCACACAATTTTGACACTCTTCTTTCCATCTACATCCCCCAGCGATGTCCGCCACAGGGCCTGTAAGGTCGGCAGGCACGGTTTGCAGCAAACTTGAAGCGGGCGGAATCGGTAGCGATCACTTCAACTGAGAACTGATCAGGCGCAACCTGCTCAGTGTCCCAAGCCAGACCGGAATTGAGTTGGACGTTCCGATGCAGGCCGGAGATAGAGGCCAGCCTGTGCGCTGTTGAACTTGGCTGGTGACGCGGTGATATTGGCGTTCATGTTTTGCCAACCCGCACCAGGCTCAGCCGCACTTCGGGGTGCGCTTGCCCAAGCGTTGCTCACAACGAGGAGACCTCTGCAAAGAGAGGAATTCCGGTTGAAATTACAACGAAAAACCTTCTAATATCATCATTGTGATGATGTATAATTGCATCATCACAATGATTATGTTCTGATGTCAATTCAGGGAGACCCATGGTCAATAAAACATCAACAAGAGTCCTTCTTTTTGCCGGCACACCCAGCGTTGCGCAGTCCGACCAATGGCGCAAAGGGGCCGGACTTGCCGGCGCGCGCGCCTGGGTCAGGGATGAATCAAGGGATTGTGATTTCACCTTAAGGCGAGGCCGCAATCCAGTTCACATTCGACAGGTCGAGCGCATCGTCCCGATTCTGCCGACCGTGTCTGGCGGGTGCGCTCGCGGCGCAGGTTTTGAAAGACCTGCGCAGGCGAGACTGAACGCGGGTTCTGCAAGTTCGCTTGTGGTCGTCCTTCCAGGGGAGCAAGGACCCAACCGTCAACTACCGATCAACAGCAAAAACACAATCTGAAGGGAGAGCCGCATGAGATACGACATTATTGGCGACATTCACGGCCATGCCGATGCGCTCAAGGCGCTGCTTCTGAGCATGGGTTACACAGAGGGTAAGGGTCGCGCCTGGCGCCATCCGCAGCGCCAGGCCGTGTTCGTGGGCGACTTCATCGACAGGGGCCCCAGGCAGATCGAAACCGTGGACATCGTGCGGCGCATGGTGCAAGAGGGCAGTGCGCAGGCCGTCATGGGCAACCACGAATTCAACGCAATCGCCTGGTTCCTGCCCGACCCCGACCAAAGCGGTGAATACTTGAGGCCGCACCACTCCAAGGAGTACGGCGCCAAGAACTACGCCCAGCACAAGGCGTTCCTCGAGGAGGTCAACGGCACGCCCGCGCACAAGGAAATCATCGACTGGTTCCTGACGCTGCCGCTCTGGCTTGAACTCGACGGCATTCGCGTGGTCCATGCCTGCTGGCATGCCGGCTTCATGGCTTACCTCGAAACCCAGGGACTTCAGGACAGACGTCTCACTGCCGAGCTCATGATCGAAGCGAGCCGCGAACCCGCCGATGAGGCAGAGAAAGACACGCCCACGCCATCGATCTTCAAGGCGGTCGAAGCCCTCACGAAGGGCGTCGAAGTCCCGCTGCCCGGCTCCCATTTCTTCGTGGACAAGGACGGGCATACACGCAAGCGTGTGCGCACGCGCTGGTGGGACCCGCACGCAGTGACTTATCGCAAGGCCGCCATGATCAATGACGAGGCGCGCACTGAGTTGCCCCATGACCCCATTCCCGAGCACAACCGCATCGGCCACGATGGGGGAACACCGGTCATCGTGGGGCATTACTGGGGCAGTGGCACGCCGGCGCTGCTTTCGGACAAGGTCGCCTGCGTGGACTACAGCATTGGCAAGGGCGGCAAGCTCGTCGCCTACCGCTGGGATGGAGAGCCGCTGCTCGAGCAGCGCAAGTTTCACTGGATTGGAGCCTGAACGCGATGAAGTCTCTTGAGCCTGAAAATAAGCAAGCCGACATGCAGCCCCCGACCGCCAGCGGTCATCGGGTGAGCCCACGCGTCAGAACCAGTGCCAGTGACCCGCTGCGCATCAACGAGGTGCCTGCGGGCCAGGCCGGGGGCCTCATCGGAATCACGTTCTGCCCGGGAAAGTGCGGCGAGAGTCTGGGCGGGGCGCGCTGGCAGCGCGATCTTGGCGCCGATCTTGATGTCATCGCGCAGTGGCGCCCCGCCGCCGTGGTCACGCTCATCGAAGACCATGAATTCGAGATGCTCCGGGTGACTGAACTCGGGAGTCAGGTCCAGGCACGCGCCATCGCGTGGTATCACATGCCGATCGTCGATGTGCGCCCGCCCGACGCGAGGTTTGAGGCGGCCTGGCTCACGAGCGGGCCGCAATTGCTCGAAATTCTTCGCGCGGGCGCCCGGGTGCTCGTGCACTGTCGCGGCGGGCTCGGGCGCGCGGGCACCGTGGCGGCGCGCCTGCTCGTCGAACTCGGCGTACCGCCAACCCAGGCCATTGAGCGCGTGCGCCGGGCGCGCCCCGGGGCGATCGAGACCGCACAGCAGCGGGCCTATGTCCTGAACCTGCCGCGCGGCGAAGTCTGAAAAAAAGCAGGAGGAAAGAGATGAATTGGTTTGAACGCCTCACAGGATTTCGCGAAACCGGCTACGACGACACCCGCAGCAAGCTTAAGGTCGAGGGCCGCGAGCTCCATTCGCTGGTCAACGCCAGCAGCTACGGCATTGGAGAACTCGAACTCGTCTCGCTTGACAGCCTGCGCGAGCGCGTGAAATCCGCAGAGAACTCGCCGGGGCGGCTCAGGGTCAGTGTGGTCAGCGGTGACGTGCGCGCGATGCACAGCCTGCCCGAAAACGCCGGTGCGCTGTTTCAGGTCGCTTCACAGTTCAACCTGCTCGAGATGGTCGGACCCTCCGTGACGCCGGAGCACGGCGTCACGCGTTATGAGCACGATGCCACTCAGGGTCCGGCCTGCGCGATTGCCGCAGGAGCCGCGACGATCTACCGCAACTACTTTGCGCCCGTGGGCAATGCCTTGGGCCAGACCCAGGACCGTCAGCTCGATGGACTCGCGGATATCGGCCACGCGCTCGGTGAGGCCCTGGGGCAGCCGCTTGAAAATCTGTGGCGCATGGAGAACGGCTACGCGATGTGCACCCGCGCCGGGCTCGACGCGATCACAGCGCATCTGGGCTCGCTCAGGCAGGAGAAGCGTGATGCGCTCTGTGGCCTGTTGCGCATCGGTGTGCACAGCGATGTGGAGGTCACCGATGCCCCTGGAGCGCCCGGACAACTGGTTTCGCAGGTCTTCTGCTCGGCGCTGCCCGTTGCCTATGGGCGCACTGTCGCTGCTGCAGAGCACTGGAAATCGTTTGCCACGCTGATTCTGCTGGCGGCGTATGAAGCCACGCTCTGGGCGGCAGTGCTCAACTCCGAGCGAGGCGCCTCCAACGTCGTGCTGCTCACGCGCCTGGGCGGGGGCGCCTTTGGCAACAATGATGACTGGATTCATGCGGCAATGCGCCGAGCACTCGAAATGGCTCGGGGGTATGACCTCGATGTGAAACTCGTGAGCTACGGCACTCCATCGCGCGAGATTGTGCAAATGGCGAAGGACTTTGGATGAATCACGACTTGATCTTTGAAGGTGCCTGGTAGCCAGGCGCCAGGACCGAATTCTCCACGCCATAGAGCACCAGGGAATCCTTGAGCCTCAAGCGATACCGCGTCGGCTCCAGGCTGTGGTCCGGGCTGCAGTCCACACTCCACTGTTGCAGCACATAGCCTGCAATGGCTGCACGCACGTTGAGCACGAGACGCCCACCTTTCATGCCGAAGTCGCGCGCCACGATCTCCGGGCGCGGCTGCGCCGGATGAGGGACGAGTTCGAGCTCGACGATGCGTGTCCACTGGATATCCTGATCAAGTTGCTCGTGCGCTGCGATGTCGCCGTCGTCTAGCATGACGGGCCTCTCCATGCGCGTGATCACCATGTCACGGAATTCCTGCGACTTGCGGTCAAAGACGCGCACATGCCAGCGCAGGCCGCTGTCGACGAGCGCAAACGGCACCACTTCGCGCTTGGAGACTCCTGTGTTGAGGGAGTGGTAGACCAGGCGCACCGCACGGCGCTGGTGGATGGCCCGCGTAATCGTGGCCAGCGCCGCCAGGGGCGGCTGATTAAGGCGCAGCGGGAACTCGCAAGGCAAGAACCCCGAGGAGGACTTGCCAAGGCCTTCGCCAAAGCCGCGCGACAGGGCTGACAACACGCGGTCCGTTTCGTGCTCAAAAATGGCCTTGAAGCCAGCCGCTGGCACATAGACCTTGCGGCTGCCGTCAAAGTCTATGTTCTGGGGGGCGACCTCTCGATAGGCTGCCAGATCGCGCGTGGCCACGGCCGGCGCAATGCCGAAGCGGTCCATGAGGTCGGGGCGACCCACGTCCCCGAGAAACCACAGCCGGAATTCGATAAACGCCAGCCGCTCGCGCTGGGCCTGGTTCATGTCTTCAATTGAGCGTATTTCCATGGGGCATTCCTTTGCTTTTCAAAATTATACGAAGTAATCCATTATGCGCTATTGACATCATCAAATAGATCAAGTACATTAACATCATCTAAATGATCATATAGAGGGACTCTTCGGCCCCAGAGTTGCAGCGGCGCCTGGTTCCAGCGCACTTATAAAAGTAGCTCTCACCTTGAGCCGCCGCCGATATCAAGGGCCTGAACGATACAAAAGGAGGTGTGATGACAAAGAAACTTTCGATCGACAAACCCAACGCTGCAAACCGTCTCTCTGTGGCCTGGCCGCCCTTTGCCGACAAGCTCACGGGCGTACTGGCCAGACTTGAGGAGGACCAGTACCTCATCGTGTCGGTCAAGGGCTCCAACCGGTTCGTGCAGTTCGCCGCTCAAGGCTCATTTGGAATGCGCGTTGAGACGACGAGCAACAGCTACCTGCCCAAGCCCGAGCAGCTCAACAAGCGCCAGGTGGCAACGCTCATTGATGCGGGCTGGCAGGACCCGACGGGCGACCCCGAAGAGTCCACGCCCGAGAACGACCCCGATGGATCGCCGAACTTCTTTGTGGAGTTCGCTAGCCCCGTGGCGTTCGGAGCAGTCGCGCAACTCACGGTGCGCACCTTCGCGCAGATCCTGCGGGTGCCGTACCCCAACTCCCTGCAGTACGAAGCGTTCGAGAGCGAAGGGCGCTCGCTTGCGCTGCCTGAACTCGGCCTGAAGCTCGCACAGCGCGCACCAAATCCGGACAGTCAGGAAGATCTTGCGCAGCATCTGCTTGCCACGCTCAAAGAATGCACCGGTGTGAGCGATCTAGACTACGACGAAGATCGTGACATCGGGATCCGTCACGGCAGCGCGCTGACGTGGGTGCGCCTGCTCGGCGATTCCCCGTTCGTGCGCTTTTACTCGCGCATCCTGCATGACGTCGAGGACAACGGCGCGATCGTGTCCCGGCTCAATGACATCAATGCCCGGCAGCCCATGGTTCATTTTGTCTTTCGAGGCGACGCCATCTTCGCCCTGGCCGACACCTGCGCCGCTCCGTTTGTGGCCGCCCATGTGGCCCACGCGCTGGTGCATTTTTGCTCCATCGTCGACGGCATGGACCGCCTGCTGCAAGCTGAATTCGGAGGAGAGACGACGTTTGTCATGCCCGCTGCAAGTTCATTGCGGCATTGACAGATCAAGACCCCGAGAAACACACGACCCCCATAACGCATCGAGAGGACACCACCCATGATTCCAGTCTTCTACCGCCCCGAGCAATCGTGCGATGACGCCGTCCGGGTCAGCCCGTCCGCGGGCAAGCCCGCGCTGGTGATGTCGGACTGGACCTCCAGCGCCGCGATCTCGCCTCATCTCGACCTCAGGTCTTTCGAGCCGGCCACGAACGAGATGCTCTATGCGGCCCATGGCCAAGCCTATGTCGACGGCGTCTTGTCGTGCGAGCGGGCCAATGGTTTCGGCACCAGGAGCCCGGGGATCGCGGCCTCGCTTCGCTACACCACGGGCTCGATGATGGCCGCTGCCCTGCATGTGCTCTCGAACAAGGCGGCCGGCTTCAATGTGGCCGTATCGCCCACGAGCGGGTTCCACCATGCGGGGCACGCCGATGCCCACGGCTTTTGCACCTTCAATGGATTGATGGCCACAAGCATCCATGTGCACACCCTGGGCCTGGCCAGGAGAATTCTGATCGTGGACATGGATCAGCACTATGGCGACGGCACTGACGACATCATCGAGAGGCTCGGCATCGACTATGTGGACCACATCACGGCCGGCAAACCCTATCGCACGGCGGCCCAGGCTCTGCAGTGTGCCGATCTCTCGAGTAACGCCGAGTTGCGGGACAAGCGTTACGACCTCGTGCTGTATCAGGCAGGAGCCGACATCCATGTCAACGACCCGCTCGGCGGCCTGCTGACGACGCAGCAGATGATCATGCGTGATGAACTGGTTTTTGCGGGCTGTGCAAAACACGGCGTGCCCCTGGTGTGGAACCTCGCAGGGGGATACCAGCGCGATGCCAAGGGCGGCATTGATCCGGTTTTGGCACTGCACCGCAACACGATGCTCGCGTGCATCAAGATTGCAGAGGGCGCCAGAACCTGCGTTGCCGATGGCGCAGTCTCATGAACTGCCGTTTCGCGTGTCCTGGTCAAGACGGTATCCTGCGTGAAAATAGAAGAGGATGTACGAGCGCTCACTGGGCTCGGGCAATTCTGTAAATAAAATATTTTGGGAGAGTCAATGAAAATCGCCAACTGGAATCTGAAGCGCATCGGGCCGTCAGAGCGTCGTGCTGAACCCATTCGCCAGCAGCTCAAAGCCGTCAACGCCGACATTTGGGTCCTGACCGAAACCCATGAGCTCATCAGCCCCGGCTCCGATTTCAGCTCCGTCATGAGCGGCAAAACTGAACGCAAAGCCGGCAAACCCCTGGGAGTTGATTTCAAGCTGGCAGCCCTGCGCTGGCCGGAGCGTACTTTGCTGTTTGACGATGGTCACTCCATGGTGACTCATGGCCCATCGCCAGCGAAGGTTTCAGTTGAATAAACTCTTGTTGGAAGAATTCATGCGACGCTGAAAATCGATGAGACAACTATCGGGAAAATGTAAAGTCACGAGCCACCTTTCAAAGCATGGCCTTTGGGAGGTTCAGCTCAACGAGCAGTGGTCGATGGTCGCTGGCATTGCTCAATTCTTCATAGCTGCCAACTTGGACTTCCTTAATTTCGTCAGCCCAGGATTCCGGGACAAAGCAGTAGTCAATATGGTGCGATTTGTCCTTGTTCCGATGCAGATAGAACGTCCTCTCAACTTCCCGGCCATGCTCGACTTGTCTCACGTGATGATAGGCACTGACGAGTGAGCGACTGGCCAGGCGCTCGACCATCGAAGTGTGATTCAAATCTGCCGGGTGAAGATGATCCCAGAGAGCGTTGGAATTGAAGTCCCCCATGAAAACAACCGACTCAGCGCAATCCAAAACCGCTGAGTATGTGTCGATAGCCTTGGAAAGCGCCCTCACGTACGGAAAATCCTTATCGTTGGTCGTCCAAACCGCGAACAAGAGAAAGCTGACGGGGCCAGTCACAGCAACGGGGATCACGTAATTGGGAACGTTCTCGATTTTGGCAAATGGCTTGACCTGGTAGGGCGGCCTTGCTTGAACCGCCATACCTATCTTTGGATTCTCACCAAACCAGAGCACATTGGGGGCCTCTGCCACTGGTTTTGCAATCTCCTGAAACACCGCAATGTCTGCTTGAAGGTGATCGAGCAAAGGGGCCTTCGTTTCAAACGACCCGCGGCAGCAATTCCAGGTCACAAGTCTCATAATTTCATTTTCAAAGTTAGGTTGATGCCCGGCGCCAGAGCTGATGCCACATCATAAATCACCCTCTATCAATACGCGCCCCAGGCCGGCTTGCTCCAGATGCCAGTAGGTGAAGTGCTTGGAGAGCCAGCTCGCGGCCTTCTCCGCGGCCAGGGAGCGATGCCGGGAGGTATAGATCACTGGAATGCCGAACCTGGCCTCCAGCGCGTCGAGGGTGCCGGAAACCGCATTGGGGTGCGCCTTGGTATTGAGTTCCTCCCCATAGACTGACTTAATGTCCTCGTAACTCGCCTCCACCAACAGGGCTCGCCAGCGGTATTGGGTCATTTTCTCGCACGCCTGAAAAAACCGCGGCCGGTACTGCATCAGCGTCGTGATCAAGTCGGTCAAGGACTTGCGCTCGAGTATGAGGATCTCTTCCATGCCCTCAACGCTGTAGTCCCCGACCTTCAAGGCCTGGCATCTTTCGCCGCCGATCCAGTTGGAAAAACGCGTGAAATCGAATGGCATCTGTTCGCGTGAATCAACCAGAACGATGGGCTTTGGAATCTGGCGCGTGATGCTGTGCCCGCCCCGCCTGACAAGCAGGCGTCCGTTGGGTGGACTCACGGGGCTCGGCGGCATCTCTGACCCGTCTGTGACGTCTGTGACCGTGTCTGGATCCACGTGGGAGCCTCCTGGAGTTGGGTTCATATTTTACGAATGCCCAGGCTCACCCCATGACCCTGGAAAACTCCGAAAGACCGCAAATTCGCTGGGTTTCTGAACAGTTCCAGGGGGCCACGCCATGGACCTCGCTGAGCCCAGACTACTGCCATCAAGGTAATTTGCGCTGGCCGCAAGTCACCGAATCTTCAACCCGCCACAAGGAAAAGCCATGACCGAGCCCACCATTCTGTTGTCCCCGCGCAAACCAGCCGTCTCCGCCCAGGGCGGCATCCTTGAAGTCCTCGTTCGCGTCCAGGCGCCCGATCAGCCCGCCGGCACCCAGGCTCAGGTGAGCTCAAAACGACTCGCGCTCGTGGTTGATCGCTCCGGCAGCATGGGCGGTCAACCCCTTGCCGAAGCGCTGCGCTGTGTGACGCACATTGCGAACTGCATGACGCCAGCCGATCAGATGTCGGTCGTGGTGTACGACGACAAGGTCAACGTTCTCGTGCCCCTGAGCCCGGTGAAGTCCGTCGATGCGGTTCGCCAGGCGCTCGCCCATATTGAGAGTGGCGGCTCAACGGATCTTTTTGCTGGATGGCAGGCCGGTGCCCGGCAGCTCGAAGGCGGCGTTGACACGACGATCTCGCGCGTGATTCTGCTCTCCGACGGCCAGGCCAATCATGGCTTGTGCGAGGTGACGGAGATCGAGCGGCATTGCCGTGAACTACTCGCGCGCGGCGTGAGCACCACCACCGTTGGCCTGGGTCGGGGTTTCAATGAAGACCTGATGATCGCCATGGCCCGAGCCGGTGGCGGCCAGCAGTATTACGGGCAGACCGCCGACGACCTCTTTGACAGCTTTGATGAGGAATTGCAGCTTCTGCAGGCGCTGTGCCTGCAGAAGCTTGAGATCAAGCTCATGCCGGCACCCGGGGTGATCATCGAGCCTGTCGGGATGGTGCAGCAAACCCCGAACGGCGCCTACCGCCTCAGTGACCTGGCTTGGGGCGCCGAATCTTGGCTGATGCTGCGGCTGCACATCAGCCCAAGCGCGCTCGGTGACACGCGAGACTTGTTGGCGGCGACCCTGCAGGCGACCGCCATGGACGGCCAATCCGTCACCGCGCATGCCGCCATGCTGCGCCTGCCCGCGGTGGCACAGGCCGACCATGCTGCATTGTCAGCGGACGATGCCGTGCAAAACCGGCTGCAGGAAGTCGAGTTTGCCCAGGCCAGCCAGGCGCTGCGTGAACTCGTGCAGCGCGGTGACATCGGGGCCGCGCGCGCCATGATGAGCGAGCTCGAAAAACGCTTTGCCCAACACCCCTGGTTGCGCGACAAACTCCAGCGCCTGCGCACCCTGGCCGAGCAGGACCCGCAAATGATGTCCAAGGAGGTGCGGTTTTCAGCCATGCGCATGTCGAGCCGTCTGTCGACAAAGAGCGAGACCCCGTATAGCCAGGACGAAACCGAATCTGCAATGCCCGCTTTCCTTCGCAAGAAGGTCGAGGAGGGCAGGGGGCGCAACCGCAGCGACAAGCCCATCACGTGAGCGCCAGTGCCTGGGCTTTAGGCCCGGCATTGGGCTCGGAAGGCAGCGTGCTGCGGCCCCTGTTTTTGCTGTCCTTGCGTCTGCGCAGTGGGCGATGCAAGAGGCCTGCGGTTGTGCAACGGGTAAATATCGATGCTCTCTCCGGCTGTCAGCCGTAAGGGCCCCCTTTGATCGCCTATGATATAACAAAATAAAACAGAAAGTACAGGGAAAGCATGAGTGAAGTCGTGCGGCTTTATCGCTACAAGAGTCTGCTGAGTGCGCGCCGCGCTGTCTCGGCCGAAGAACTCATGGCCTCGCTCGAAGTCTCGCGCGCCACGCTCAAGCGCGACATCGCCAAACTGCGCGACCAGCTCCATGTGCCCATCACGTTCAACCGTGATCTCGGGGGCTACCAGATGGAGGCCGGGCACACCGACAGCGAACTGCCCGGCCTGTGGTTCAGCCAGGAAGAGATTCTGGCGCTCGTGACGATCCAGCAGCTGCTCGAGCAACTCCAGCCCGGGCTTCTGGGCGCCAAGCTGCGCCCCTTGAAGGACCGCCTGACCCAGCTCATGGACAAGAACGGGCTGGCCAGCCAGGACATGGCGCGCAGGATCCGCATCGTGCACGCGGGCAAGCGCAAAGTGGCGGCGAGGTCGTTCGAGGCCGTTGCTGCGGCCACGATGGCTCGCAAGCGACTCAGGATCTGGCATTTCAACCGCCAGAACGGCATAACCACCGAGCGCGAGGTCTCGCCGCAGCGCCTCGTGCATTACCGGGACAATTTTTACCTCGACGCCTGGTGCCACCTGCGCGACGATGTGCGCAGCTTCAGCATTGATGCCATCAGCCGGCTCGAGGTCCTCGATACAGCAGCAAAAGAGGTGTCAGCCAAAAGCATTGACCAGGCCGTGGGCACGGGTTATGGCATTTTCAATGGCGCGCCGCAAGCTTGGGCCAAGCTCAAGTTCACGCCTGAGCGGGCGCGCTGGGTGGCCGGCGAGACCTGGCATCCGATGCAGGAGAGCTCGTTTGAGGCCGATGGCAGCTACCTGCTGTCCTTCCCGTATTCCGATGACCGTGAACTCGTCGGCGACATCATGCGCTTTGGCGCTGACGTTCAGGTCCTCGCGCCGCCTGCCTTGCGCACCAAGGTGCAGCGGGGCTTTCTGGCGGCGGCGGCGAAGTATGTGTAGCGCCTAAATAAGTACTCAATAGGGAGATGCGCACGTACTCGAAATCCAAGCCTCTGGCCTATAGGCTTGACTAACAGACCCTTCAAAAGTCAACAAAAAGAGCTTAAGAAATCGGTATGCGAACCCGGCAGGAAAATCAATTGATTCGGTTCACAGGTGTCAGGAAGCATCCAACTTAAAGCATCCAGTATATGACCTTAGACGTGGGAACCCCAATGGTTACAGTATTTTCTTCGTACGATGACCGTGCTCGACCTAAAGGATCACGTGATCCGCTGGGAGCTGAAGCAACCTGGAGCTATCTGGGGCGGCGAATCGTTGGAAACCTTACAACCGTAACCGCGAACCTGGATAACTTTATAGTGGCACTATTGTGCTGCCAATTCGCAAATCAAAATCAGTCTGAGCAGGAGCTGATACAGGAGCGCTACTTACGCGCAGAGCAGGTTGCTGCTTACTTAAAACTCGCTGCAGGCGCCAGGGAGCCTGGATTTCTGGGTATCACACGGGCGAGCAAGAATTTTGAGCGGGACCGAATCGTTCTAGGAACTGCTGCCGAGGCCCAACTCCTTGCCAGCCAGGCGGGCTATGGACTATGGGGTCTCTATTCGAGTGCGCTGGAAGGAGCAGGTCTGATTTCAGGCGCAAACAGACGGCTCACGAAAGCAGGGGAGGTCTTGGTTCAAGAAATTGTTGCCGAATTCGAACTTCCTAATTGGAACAAATTTTGCAATATTGCCAGCGCAGTCAATTTAGACAAAGACGCCACGAAAAATTTGGCGTCGGTGTTTATTTCCGTCATTGGAAGCTCCAGTCTGCGTCAGACAGTTGTCGAGGCACTCATTGCCACTCAGCGCGATTGCGAACTCCAGTCCGAGCTGTTTCGACTGGCAACGTCCTATCTGAAGAAAAAGTCTGACTGGACGATCTCGGATTTTTGCAATTGGATTCTGAGTCACTCAGAAGTGACCTCTGAACTCAAAACTACCATGTTGAGAATTAGCTCCATAGATCCATTGCTGAACCTTGCCGACGCGGTCATGTCATGGTTGTTGGGCAAGAACGGAGAGCAAATGGACGCGGTAGCGCAGACCTTGAAATCTCATGTTCAAGAGCTCCAATTTGGTGATGACTGGCAGAAGGAACTGGAATTGCCCCATCGTACCTTTCTCAAGGCATTTCAGGCAGCGGCGTCGGTTGGAGATGCCACAGCCATGATTCGGTTGTTGATGGTGCAGAACAAGACACTGATGAACGCGCGCGGTGGCGCTGCGTGGATCGATTGGGATGGGAAAAATCTGGCGGTGAGGGTTAAAAACGACAAACCTCAGGACATCAGCAAGTTAAGTGCGCAGACTTCGAATTGGCGCTATACCTATTTCATCCGTGCCTTTCTGGATATCGCGCAACAGGGGATGGCATGAAATCATTGACTATTAGCGAAAGTTTCAAAGAGGCAATTGGTGCGCGTACCGTCAAAAGCGCCTTTTTTTCCACCTACTGTTTTGAGCCGGACTTTTTTGAGCTCGATGTCGTTCCGCTTCTATTGGGGGGGCCAGCCCTTTCGACTGATGAAACGATTCGATATCACCAATTGCAGTCGCTCATGAGTTTTGGTCGAGGGCGCTTTGCTGTCGCATACGATGTTGACGTATTTAATCCAACTTTTGCCGCAAAGCTGGAAATTGACTATCTGCCGGTGCGAGTCCCTGCCGCCTGCCAGCATGCAAAGATTGCAGTTTTGGAAGTGCTAGACGAACAAGACAATGTTGCGATCATTCTGGCTGCCGGGTCTTTCAATTTGACAAAAGCAGGTTGGTGGACAAACATCGAAGTGGGTCACTGGATTGAACTCAGTAAAGAGAACGCTCCATTGAATGTTCTGATACCTCTGCGAGCAGCACTGGACTATTTTCAGACAACGCAACCAGTACCGGCAATTGAAGCCTTGCAAGCCCGACTATCGGAGTGGAAAACTGGCCCCCGTAGTGAAGTTTGCAGCTTCTACTTCTCTGGTGCAGGGAAAGTCCGGAATTCGTTTCCCGACTTCCTGAATGCGGTAGACCGTGGCCCTGTCGAAATTGTCAGTCCGTTCTTTGCAGAAGAGGGCGATAACACGGAGATGGTGAAATTCCTCATATCATTCAAAAAGGTTTCACTCTTTCTGCCGACTGACGACACCGGTGCCGCGACCATGACTCATCCGGTGTATCAGGATCTTTCCAAGCTTGTGCAGTGGTGTGACTGGAATGCCGACCTAGCCCAAAGATTTTCACTGCGAAAGAACGAAGAACTGGAGCGCAAGCTTCACGCCAAGATCTACTCAGGGAAGAATTGGCTCTTCATTGGCTCAGTAAATCTTAGCTACATGGCGATGTATCGCAATGTCGAGGCAGGATTCTTGTTGACAGGTAGGTCGGAACTCAAGTTGCTGACGCCCCTAAAGGAAGAAGCACAAAAGTTTTCCGCCAAGGATCCAGTGGAAGCTGCAAAGCACAACTCTGAAGTTGCTATGCCTCCCATTCAGTTGACGTACGACTGGCTCACCCACGAGTTGGAAATGCTGAGCCCTGAGACGGGACGACTGACGCTTTACGATGCGCAAGGTCAGAAAATTGGTCAATATCCGCTGACGGCTCAAGCGACCAGCAAGTTCACGGTCGCTAGCCTGTCAGCGCAACTCAAGCACTCGGCGTTGGTTGCTGCAACATGGAATTCGCCGGACGGCGCTTCCAGCGACAAGAGAAACCTTTTAGTTTCTCAACGACAAATCTATTGCCGTCCGAACTCACTACCAGAACTTGATGTTCAGGATTTGCTGCGAATTTTTCAAAACATGAATTCTGCAGTTCGGATGGCCATGATCACGTCGTTGGTTGAAAAGCAAGCTCGACGATCCAAGGAAGGTCTGACATCAAATGAGTTTCTGTCACCACTCCCCAGTACAGAAGACAGATCCAACTTTTTTTCGGAATTTTCTGAAGTCAATGGCGCATTCTGGAACCTGCGAAAGAAGCTCGGACAAGCCCAGTCCGCTGGCAGAACCAATGAACTTGCTTACTACCTTGATGGGCAGCAGCCTGATTCTTTGCGTGGACTTGCGAACTCCCTCGGTGCCACCGATGATGGCTCTCAAATTTCTCTGATTGTTCGATACCTCACTCTGTTGAGCATGGATGAGATACTGACCCTATACCCCCCGAAAAGCAATAACCTCAAGCGTGAAGTGCTGGAGCTCATTGGGCAAACCGAACAAAATGAGGAATTCGATGCCCTGCCCAACAAGTTCGAATTCCTTGCCTGGATCAAGGACAAGTTCACGATGCCAGTTATACAGGTTGCAACCAGTCCAACACAACAGGTGAGCAGCGATGAACAAGCTTGATTTGGCAACTGCCGATGCGCTCATCGACTTCTCGGGAAAAGGTGCAGTTTCGAATGACCTCTCGCAATTGCAGCTAGAGGGCGCGGTGGCGCTGCACAACATACTTTCAGACAAGGGGTTGGCATACCTTGCGGACGAAGTTGGCATGGGGAAAACCTACGTCGCGCTTGGAGTGGTTGCCTTGATGCGCCGTTTTAAGCCCGATTTGCGCGTTCTGTATCTGCTTCCAAAAAATAACGTTCGTGACAAGTGGCTTAAAGACTATCGTAGTTTTATTGACAAGAACTATCGGTCACAGGATGGAATTGTCAAAGGATTTGGTAACGCTCCGGCTGCACCGAATCGACTATGTAGCTCGCTGTCCGATCTCGTGCAGGCGGTGGCGACTGAAAGTGCCCGCGACTATTTCATTTGCACTTCGGCATTTAGTCTGCCTATGGGTGGTACTTCCGCAGAGCTAAGGGTAACGTTGGACCGGTTCCGTACAGCGTTGCCACAGAATGCCGCAAGAGTTGATACGCTCATTGAAGCCTTAAGGAACGTCAATTCAACGGACGTTGACATGGCGGCGTTCAAGCTGAGGGTCAAGCAATCCTGGGCAGCGGCTTTGAACGGAATTCTGCCGCAATTCGATTTGGTTGTAGTGGATGAAGCACACAACTATCGTAGAGGTTTGCAAAGCGCTGACCGCAATCAATTGCTTGCCACTGTTTTGGGGACAGACAAGGGTTCCAGTTCGACATCAATCAAGCGCGTCAATCGGGTACTTCTGCTTTCAGCGACACCTTTTGACCGGGAGATTGGTCAATTGAAGAGACAACTCGAACTGTTTGCAAAAGGTGAACTGCTGGAGGTTTCTCCCAAAGCATCATGGGACCACATTCATACGGCGTTAAAGCCATTTATGGTGCGCCGCCTTAACAGCATTCTGCTTGGCAAGAAGGCACACACGCGAAATATGTACCGCACGGAGCACCGGTGCGGAGATCGTGCTGAGGTCAAGCTTGGTCTTGAGCAGCAACTCTTTGCTGCGTTGCTGCAAAAGAAGGTCAGTGAATCCTTAAACGAAAACAACAGTGGAAAATTCGAGCTCGGGATGCTCGCTTCATTCGAAAGCTATCTGCCTTCAAACAAGGGCAAGCCCGTGCAGTTCGACGGGGTAGATGATCAAGTGAATGCTGTCGAGGGTCGCGAGCGCGATGCACCCGACAGGACAGTGGTGGAGTATTTGGTTAACGACTTCCAAAACCGATTTCGCGCGTTTCCACCGCACCCGAAAATGGACGAGGTTGCACGCAGGGCCAAGGTATCAGCCTTCGATGCCAACAAGAAGCAGCTCATTTTTGTGCGACGCGTTGGCAGCGTCGGTGAACTTAAAGCAAAGATTGAAGATACCTACAACCGCTGGATTTCACAATACGTTGCAAGCGATCCTGAGATAACGGAATGGTTCGGTGAGTATCAGAAGCGAATAGGTGAGCGGCAACTTGCACAGCTCGATGATGAGTTGGACGAAGACAAGACAAATCTGTCGAGTTTCTTCGCGTGGTTTTACCGGGGTAACAATGAGCTCCTGTCCAGGGCAAGCGAACAACTGCAAATAACACCATTCAATTACCGCAATCTCTTGGGCTCGGCGAGTATGATGTTCGCAACTAATTGGTCCACATTGCCAGGCATGCCCCGCACTGACCAGTTGGATTTTGGCTCGCTTACGGAACTGCCGTCACTGCCATCGAGCCCCAGCCGCGCGCAACAGTTCGAACGTGCGCAATATGCATACCTCCGTGCAGTCATGAACCGTCCGGATTCAAGCTGCGTACGTGTTGCACGGAGAATTTTTTCGATTGCATATTTCGACGTCAAGACGGAGCACGCTGTGGTCGACGCTTCCGGTCTTGTTCAAGCACTGAATCAGACAACATTCTGGGAGGCTATACAAGTGCAGCCAGATCTGGAAGCCCTCGGACTTAAATGGACAATTGAAACCTTTGATTTTCTGGCCGGAGCCAATGAAACAGATGCTGAGTCATCAATTCGCAAAATTCTCATTCATCATCGACTTGCAGCGGCCATTTGTCGTTTGGATCACCCTTTCATTGACCTTTATGCCTTGAGGGGAAGTCGTGGAAAAAGTGAAGATGGATCTGCAGACGAGAACTTGATCAGGGCCTTTTCAACTTTGCTAAGTGCCCAGAGCAAGTATCCGGATGTGTTCAGTTCCTTCACAGTCTTGCGCGACCTGTTTGCTAACCTTGATTTGCTTCTCAAGCAAAACTTCGAAGATGCTGCTGACAAAGCGATAGCGGAGTTGACAACTTATCTCACGCGTCAGCTACAACCGTTGTCGCCAGTCCTGGGCGCCACTGGTCTGAATTCGGCGAGCCGTTCGGCGATAGCCCGAAAGTTTCGCATGCCGGGGTATCCGCGTGTTTTGGTATCGACGAACGTCTTTCAAGAAGGTGAAGATCTGCATACGTTTTGCGATAGTGTTGTTCACTACGGGATTTCAGCAAGCCCCATTTCATTAGAGCAAAAAGTTGGTCGGGTCGACAGGATAGCCTCCATGTCTCACCGAGCCATGAAGTCAGTCACGACAGGGCATGAAGATCACTATATTCAGGTTGGCTTTCCACATATTCGTGAGAGTCTGGAGTTCCTTCAAGTTCGCATGGCGGCACGCAACCTGAATCAGTTTCTGCTGTCGATGAACAAGATTGGAGATACTGGACCACGACCTTCAACTGAAGTTGAGCTATCGGAACAACTGTTGGATTCCCGGCCAATCGAGCCACCATTGATGGATGAATTAAAAAGTCCATTTGAAATTTTGCCCCCCGCATTGGATGGCTGTAATAGAACCACCGAGTTGAAGGAGGCGCAAAGCATTTTGAACGCAAGGACAGCACATGTGCAGTGTACTGTCGAAAACTGCTTGGGAATGTTGACGGGTGCGCAAGTTTCACTTCGCCCAATGGGTGGAAGACTTCAGTGGGAAGGCGTCAATGGAATGTTGGTAACACTCAAGGGAGCGCACGGGCGTGATCAGCTCATTTTGTCGATAACTGCACCGTTCCTTGGGGCGTTTGACGAAAGTGTGGCGCAAGCTCCTGGCGCGGCCGAATATTTGAGCCAGTTGCAGGAGAACCCGCTAATCCGGTTGCAGCGGATATCGACAAGTGAAGACTCCCTTAGCCGCAACGTAAGACGTAATGCCGAAATATTTGCAGGAACCAAAGGCATCTTGTCGGACGGAGAAACAATGGATTTGTATCATCGCGTATCCGGTGAAGTCTGGCATGCGGATTCCTCAGAATCTCTACCAGACAGTTTGCCTGAGCTGGTGAGAAGCCTTTGTGGACAACACGGATCGTACCAAGTCAAGCAAGGTGGTTCAGGAGAGCTCATCTATATCTTTGACGTTGAAGACCGCAAGCAGCATGTGAAGTGGAGTGGTTTGGGTGGCTACGTAGTTCTGACCGCTCGGGTATTGAACGCGGATCAGACGGCGGTATTGGCATCTCACAAGGAGCTTCTGGTACAACACACTTTGTATCGCAATGCCGTATTTGATATGGTCGATTTCCATATTGACAGTGACCTCGCATTGGCCGTGCGCGCTATTCATCCTCTGACACATCTCGACAGGGAAGAGCTTGAGTTCGCGTCATCAATGGTTGCTGTTGAGGCCGATCGACTGAGGCAAATTCTGTTTTCGGTTGATGAGGATGATGACGCCCCTGGTGATGAAGCAACGGTGGTATCGAAGACTGTCAATAGCTTGAGGGTGTGGGCCGTCGATAACGATGTCATGTGCATTATTCGAGAAGTTCTTTCAAAGGGGCCTTTGACATCAGATGAACTGATTCGTCAAACTGCTTACGGTCTTGGGTATCAACGCGCGGTCCTTGGTATCAGTACAGCTTTGGAAGGTGCACTGCTCGCCGCGGCACGACGCGGGGTAACGATGAGAAATGGCAATCTGGTTCAACTGAAAGCGCACTCAATTGCAGACTATGAGCACGAACATCTAAAGAATCAGTTTCTCGCAGCGATCAGTCGTCAAACGTCAGGCTTTATTGAGCGAGAAGAGGCTGTCCGCGCGTTTGCACGATGGATGGGATTTGCGCGCACGGGGCCAGTCATTGCGGATGTTGGAGCAAGCCTGATCCGCAAATTGATCCGTGCAGGTCGTCTGCAGACAAGTGGCTCTCAAATCCGTCGTGATCGGAGCTGACAGCATCAAACTTGAGTCAACAAGCGGGTCAGCAACGCGCTGTTCGCGAACCGCTGGCTGGAGGTGGACTACAAAAACGCCGGTGGCAAACGCATCCAGACCGAGGTCATGCCTCTGGGACTGGCCCAGCAAGGAGGCCCGCGCCTGTACCTGGTGTGCCGCTTTCCCGGCTCGACAACGAGTCCACCGGCGTGTACTGGATACCGGTATTTGAAGTGCTGGAGCAGCGCGGACTCAAGGTCTGGCTGGTCGATGCGCGTCAGATGAAGTACGTACCTGGGCGTAAAAGTGACGTACAAGATTGCCAGTGGCTGCAAAAGCTCATGAGCCTGGGTTTCTTGCGCGCGGCATTTCGCCCCGATGGTGACGTCTGCCAATTGCGTGCCGTTGCGCGGCAGCGCGAGACCCTGCTCACAGAGCAGGCCAGTTGGGTGCAGCGCATGCAAAAGGCGCTGGTACAGATGAACATCCAACTCACGGAGGTACTGAGCGATGTCATGGGCTTGAGCGGCTCGTTGATGATTCGTGACATTGTGGCTGGAGAGCGGGATCCCAAGGCACTAGCCAAGCACCGCCACAGTCGTGTCAAGGCCAGTCCTGAAGAGATCATCAAAGCATTGACTGGCAACTGGCGTGAGGAGCACCTGTTCGTGCTGCGCCAATCGTTGGGCATGTATGACGATATTGCGCGCCACTTGGCCGAGTGCGACACCAAGCTACAAGCGGAGCTGGCGAATTTGGGCCAGAAAAAGGTTGATCTGGGCAAGCCCCCGCGCCTTGGTAGCAAACAGCGCGAGCATTTCGATGAACGCCAGATACTGGCCAACTGGGCTGGTGTAGACCTCACCCGCATCAACGGGCTGGGTTTGACTGCGGTGAAGAAAATCCTGACTGAGGTGGGGCCAGACTTGGGTCGCTTCCCCACGGTCAAGCACTTTTGCTCCTGGTTAGGCTTGAGTCCGGGTACCAAAATCAGTGGGGGCAAGGTGTTGTCGTCCAAAACGAAGCGCTCGCTCAACCGGATCCGCCAAGTCCTCAAGATGGCCGCGATGAGCTTGTCACGTAGCGACTCTGCCTTGGGGGCTTTCTATCGCCGCCTGTGCGCGCGCATGGACAAGCCTAGCGCCAACACGGCAGTGGCACATAAACTTGCACGCATGGTGTACTTCATGCTGACGCGGGGTGAGGAGTTCGTTGACCAGGGACAGCAACGCTACGAAGAGCAGCAGCTCGCACGCAGCGTTGCTGCCCTCAAACGCCGCGCCAGGACACTGGGTTTTGAAGTCACCCCTGTGCCAGCGGGAGTCTAAAATGCAGCCTCAAAAGTTTTGTTTCTTGTGAGCCTGGCGCGCAAGCGTCAACTCCCGCGATAACGTATTGCCGCAACCGACCTCTTTGGCCTGGAGCATCTGAGCCTCCAGCGCTCGGCATCTTGACACCGCGCCCTTTGCCCGGCGAGCCAGCACATTGGCCAGGCTCTCGCATTGCTGCTGGATGTGAAAAACATCACCATGGCAAGGCGTGCCGGGCAGCGCTACTTTTTGACCAGCGCGCAGTCCTTGGCCGGCGTCAGCAATGGTGTGATCCGGATTGAATCCCTGCTTGCAGGCATCAAGCAAATGGATAGCCCAAGTGTCACTGTCCCTTTGCTCAGCCGCAGCCAGCAAATAGCAGTAGGTCGAGGCCGCATCCACGCCGGCGAGTACCGCCACGGATCGCTGGAAGATTTCGTCGTGCAGGCCGACCCCAATTGCCGACAGGTCCTGGGCACGATTGATCGCAGACGCCTGTGCAGCAGCACACTGGAGGCGATTGTGGACTGTGCCCTCGCTCACCGACACGCCCAACATAACCTGCATCAACTCCTTGACGCCCCGGCAGGAACTCCGGCAAATCAAGGTCAGTGACAGTATGAGCTGATCGATCCATTCTGGCGTTACCGGCAGATAGAACATGACCTGCGTGTGGTTGGTGGCGAATGCCTGATCAATGGCCTGCTCTGCCATGTGCTTTTGCCGGTAGATGAATTGCCGACTGATGCCCTGCCGCTCGGACAGTCGCGTGACCTGGGCTTCTTTTGTAAGTGCCAATATGGCAAGACCCTTGCGCTCGTGGGCTGGCATGTTGGTGGCAACGCACTGTGGGTTATTCATCTGGCACTCGCTTCACGGGAAAAGGAGCAGTGTCCCCGATGGGTTGGTGGCCGCAGCCAACGGCTTTATTGGTTGGCGGTTTGGATTTCACTGAAAAAGTGTTACCCGCTTTTGAACCACGCCGCAGTTTCTGCAAAGAAAATCACGGCACCGACCAAAGCGCTCAAGCCTACGGTAAAGGTAGCGGCCAAGGCAGCCGTCAAGAAAGCGCCCGTCTCGAAGACCGCCCGCTCGTTGGCCAGGCTCGGCGCGAGCATCGCGAAGCTCACCGAGCGCAAGGACAAGATCAGTGCGGAGATCTAGGCCCTGCGCGAGCAGCGTGCTGCGCTCAAGGCGGCTCCGGCCGCTCCTGCACCGGCAGCGCCGAAAGCAAAGGCTGCGGTGAAAGCGACACCTGCCAAGAATGCGGCCACGAAGGTGACTGCGAAGGCCGTCAAGCCTGCCGCGAAGAAATAGCATTCTCTGGGCGCCAGATTTGATTCGCTGAAATGACCCTTCGGGGTCTTTACTTTTATGCGAATAAATCATGCCGCTCGGGTCAACGAAGGGGCACCAAGCCCCGCACATTCCGACCGACGAAGGTTTCAATGACGCGCCGCAGCAGGATTCTTGGCCCGATGTGTTTGAATTTCACATCCGTCACTTAGACGATCAAATCCCCGTCAAGCCATGTCCATTCAATTGTGCCCGTCCACTTGGTGGTTGATTCTTCTGTTTCTGTTGGGTGCGGTGCTCGCGCCAGCACGGGCGCTTTCTGGCACGACACATCTGGCGGCCGGGGTTGCAGATGCCAAGGGTTTCATTGTTGTGTCAGGCGGCTCTAACCTCATCGAGCAGATCGGGGTGACGCTCCAGTACCTTGAGCAATTTCACCAAAGCTAGCGGTGGTTTGGTCTTGCCGTTTTCGTACCGTGAGAAGGCATTGACTCCGCCACCGAAGATTTCGGCGGCTTCACGCTGGTCGAGAGAGAGTTTCTTGCGCACGCTGGTGATAAAGCCAGGATCGACGATTGCCGCATTGACCTGCTTGGAGAAATCGCGCATTTCGCGCATGACGCGATCAGATTGCGCTGCATCCAGGATCGATTCTGCACAGGCCGGGCAGAAGTCGCCCGTCACTGCCGCAATGAGAATGGTTTCGCCCTTGTAGGTATAGGGCAGGTCGCGGGTGTCATGGATCAGTTCGGCTGCGCCGCATACAGGACATTTCATGCTCATAGCTCCTTGAAAGACACGATCAGCAGGTCATTAATGACCGTCAGCTTCAAATACACGTCGCCCATTTGCGTGCTTGGGCGGTACACGTCTTGCCAGACCGTGTGATCGACATGCGTGGTCATGCTCTTGTAGAAATCAGCAGGCATGAGTGCTGTCACCACCCCCAGCATGCTGATGAAATCAAGACCCATCTCATTGGCGCCGACTCGCGCTGCGTGTGTGGTGCGCACTTGACCAGCATCAACCAAGGCCTTAACCGTCGTGAGCTTGCAATGAGGCGTGCCTTTTTCCATGCTTCATTTTAACCAAGTTGGTAAATTTTGCAATTCTGGGCATGACTGACGACTGATCGGCCCCAATGTTGTCCATGGCATCAACGCCGTGAACTTCAGTCGCGCCGTGTGCGCAGAGATGTTTCGTGAACAATGTATGGTTGCGTCTACAGGTAGCGGCTTCGTCCAACTTTTGGTACCACTGATGAATGCCAGCTCACTCAAGTGACATCTGTTCGAGTCAATTTTGTCAGGCAGGGTGACATGATGAACATATTTTCCACATGACCCAAGGTGATGTAAATATCATGAGTATTTTTTAGAAAATTAAATATCATGATTAAATATGATCTGTCATCATAATGATTTCGTGATTATTTTCATTATGATATGTATTTTTGTGGAGGGTTTGACATGATGATGTTGATCACGCCAGAGGATTTTGCTAAACTAAGTTTAACCTGCAGGCAGGAGTTGCTCGAATTTTTTACATCATATGAAGCATTATCACCATATGATGATATGAGTTTGACTGAAGAGGTCGGCTATTTTGACGGAGCCCATGATGAGTGCGCTGATGGATTGCTTGAATCTCGCGGTGCAATTCAGGGTGCTCCTCGGGCAGATGGGTCGCGCAAAACTGCTCGAAAATCCGAGAAAAAAATTGTAACAATTGATCTAGATCAAGCGTTCCAGCTCATCAAAAATATCAGCCCGAGGAGCAAAAGAGTGCTTGGACGTTTTGTGTCTGGGAAGTGGGTTTCGATTTCTGACCTCGTTGGGCCTGATTTGGAATATCGGGATTTGGTCGAACTCAAAAGAAGTCTAGTTGGGGGAGTTAACCGACGCCTGAGGACAGTGATCCAAGATCGGGCAGCTGTTTTGTTTTTGGCAAATCAAGATAAGTCGCAGATACGCATTTCGCCACCAAGTGCGGAATCGCTGCGGCAAGTCCTTCTTGGGCCAGAGTAGCCGCGCCAGGCACTAGCGCTGGCGCGGCGGGAGGTAAAATATTCACCCAAAGGTCGCTTTTTTCTCGGGAATTGCTTTTTTTGTATTCTCAAAAAATGTACATTTTTATGGTTAATATGTTGTTAATCGTTGAACTTTAGATTGCACGATTTACTAAAAAACACTTTATAAACAACGATTTACAACATTTTTAGCCTGTTGAAAACATGAGACAACATGGTGTAGTGGTATGCTCATAACCTCGGAGGTTCAAATCCTTCTCGCGCAACCAATAAAGTCAAACACTTGGCTTGAAAAACGCCCACTAACAGTGGGCGTTTTGCTTTTGTGCCCACTTTGCGCCCATTCCGTGCCCATCCTGTGCCCAGCATTTCTCGACAAAACGCCGAGGTGACCATAAAGTTCGTGCCCAAATGCTGTCCATTGGGTGCGGTGCACACCTTTTCAGGACTAGTTTTTGTACAGCCACGCGCAAAACGTCAGCCCATTCTGCTTTGTCTCTCTCCAGCGCGATTGGGCCTTTGAGGACAAGGGAGCCAGGTCTGCGGACACCGCAGAGCGACTCAGGCAGTGGCTCAACCCGATGAATGCCATCGCCCTGCACGCCGCCCATCGCTCGATTCAAGCGACCGGCAAGGATATTGCGCTGGCACGCAAAAGCATAAGCATCGAACTTGATGTCGAATTTCGCCGTCTCCACAACGAACTGTGCACTTCTTTGGTTTTGTGGCTATGTCCTCTTGTAACGTGACATCGAACAATTAGGCGATAAGCCCCGCCAACACTGGCGCTGGGGCATTCAAGATATCTTGTAACGCGCCCACACCGCTGGGTTCAGGTTTCTCGGTACGAACGGGTGTTTCTTCAATGGAATCAATCACTTGCGCGATAAATGAATCTTGTATCGCCGGCGCCGTGGCCGCCTTGGTGGGTTTGGCGCGGCTGTAGCCGGGATGTGCCGCTCGCCAGGTGGGTATTGCGGTCGAGCGGAACCGATGATTCCGGCATCGCGACCGGCCATTGCGGCGATCGTGACCGATCGTTGACTGCACGGCAGATCACAGCGCAAACCTCATCCACCCGGGCTAGTCTCGCGGGCTCTAACCAGGAACCCCGATGCCGACCCAACCCATGAAGATGCGCATGATCAAAGAAGCACTACGCTACAACCTCGAACTCGGCCACTCGCTTGAACGCTGTGCCCGAGCCCTCAACATCTCCAAAGGCGTTGTCGCCAAATACGTCGCTTTGGCCAAAGCAGCAGCCCTTGATTGGGCGCAGATTGCCGCCATGACAGAGGTCGATCTGCAAGCTCGACTTCAGCAGGTCAAACCCAAAGCGCGCCAAAGCGCAGTTCAACTTGCCACCGCGCAGGTCTGTAACGGCAGTAACGGCAGTAACGCCCGCGATGCCGCACGGTGTGAGGGGCCAATCCCCACCAGCGGCCCCTTTGTACAACCCGACTACGCCCAAATGCACCGCGAGCTCAGTCGCAAAGGCATGACCTTGATGCTTGCTATGGCAATAGCGCCAGGCCAATCACCTGCATGAGCGCACCCACCAGTATTCCCAATACTGCGAGAACTACCGGCGTTGGGCCAAAACCCTCAAACGCTCCATGCGCCAAATCCACAAAGCCGGCGAGAAACTGTTCGTCGACTTTGCCGGCCCCACCATTGGCTTGACCGATGGCAGTCGAGCCCACATCTTCGTCTCAAGCATGGGCGCATCAGGCTACACCTTCGCCTTGGCATGTGATGCCGAGAAGACCGCAGACTGGATTGAGGGCATGACAGGCGCACTGCACCATATGGGCTGTGTCTGCGCGTTGATCGTGCCCGATAACCCGCGTGCTGTCATTGCGGTACCCGATCGCTACGAACCACGAGTGAATGACAGCGTGCTCGACTTTGCCAGGCACTACGGCCTCTCTGTCCTGCCAGCGCGCCCGATTTGCCCACAAGACAAGGCCAAAGCTTAAGTCGGCAGTGCAAGTGGTGGAGCGCTGGATCATGGCCAGACTGCGCCGTATGGCGTTTGCCAGCGTGGCCGAAGTCAACCGGGCTATCGCAGGTGTCGGTGTAGCGTCTAGTGCTTTCGCGCTGCTGCCATGGTCGATTTGCGCAAGATGGTATCGACAACACCAACATCCACATCTGGTCGGCACTTGATCGCCGTTGTTTCAAATCTGCCGCAGCAGTCCCTGATGTTCGCCGCTGCCGAGGGCGCACTGACAACGGCATTGTGGCGTTTTGGCCAAATCGGGCAGGCACTTCGTGCGATGACGAACAGACGGCTACCGACTCTGCGAAGCCAACAATGCGCGCATTGACGCCTAGGCACTTCGTGCGATGACGAACAGACGGCTACCGACTCTTCGCCCAAGC
Organism: Rhodoferax antarcticus ANT.BR; assembly: GCF_001938565.1. Lineage (GTDB taxonomy): Bacteria > Pseudomonadota > Gammaproteobacteria > Burkholderiales > Burkholderiaceae_C > Rhodoferax > Rhodoferax antarcticus. The sequence goes on along the minus strand of NZ_MSYM01000007.1, from coordinate 154,253 downwards.
TTCAGTTCGAGTTGGCTTGAAGCTTCGTTCCCGCCAACCGATTTTTGTTCAGCCCGGAGCGGCAAACGCCGTCAGGGCTTCATTTAGGCAGCGAAAAACATGACAAACAGTAGCTTCTTGGGTGGCAAACGGGCCGCGACATCCCCACTTGGTAACGATGTAGATGCCCTCGGGCCGAGCGACAGCAGCGACAGCGGCAGCGACGTCCAAGGTGAGCGCAACCTGCAAGGCGAAGGTGAGCATGCGGATCAGCTTGGCTCGCTCATCGTTGATACCAGCAGCGACAGCGACGCGTCAGGCACCGGTGAGCGAGCCAGCGCTACCGGTCGAGACGGACCCGATGGTGCCGATATTGCGCCGGACAAAGTGATTGGACCTGATGGCGAAATTGAAGTTAACTCGGACGATCTGCTATCTGCCGTCAATCTGCTCGCGCAAGATGAAGGCTTAGAACCAGAACCGCCAGCGCTGTGAACCACGTGCGGACAAACAGGTAATTTGTTTCGCCCGATCGCGGAAGTGCTCCTGATATAGAACCCGACGCTCGCTTCAAAAAGCCAATGCGGTCGGCGGAACGAAAACTGGCTCGAGGCTCGGCATCATTCAAGTGTTGAGCCTGCGTGATGCCATGCCTTTGACAGTCGCGCTGAACTGGGGCTGGCTGACGTTGCATGGGCCTCGGCGGGCGGCGCAGTGCAGACCTCACCGCAGACATATGGTCTTGCATGCGTCGATCCGCCGGGCTAGGAACCCCCGCCCTGCTGCCGTAGGACAAGGGCGCAAAAGCCTCTCGCAGTGAGAGGCGCAACCTCTAGGAGTGAGCGGTTTCTACACGCCAGCGCGCCAACGTTCCATTGCGGCGCCCCGCTTGCGCTGGCACGAAGCTGACGCTCCATCCGCAGCAAGGTGTGGCTGGTTGGGCGGGCAAAATCTGATCGTCAATTGGTTTGAACGTGCCATTATTCGACCCCTCGAAAGAGCACGCTGTCAAACCACACAGCAGATCGCGCTTCACACGAAGCAATTTTTTTGAGCGGTCAGAAAAGCCAGCGGTGGCGCATCGGTTATCCCGCCGAGCCTGCAACACACGTTCTTGCGCAGGTTGGCCCTGGCGCTCGCGGATATCCTTTAAATGTGGTGGCAAACCGACTCTATTTGCCGCTGAAGTCGAGTGATTTCTTACTCGGTCCAGCTGCCGCAGTGCGCAGTTGAGCGTTTGGATGCGTGTAATATTCGCAACCCCAGGGGACTCCCGGAGTTCCACGTAGGTACCGGCTCCCGCATCAAGCCGGTGAGTCTGGTCCGTTGGTTCAACACTTGACAAGAGTGAGAAAGAGGCTCATGGCATCACGTCGTTTGGAGAAATTGGCGAGCCGGCTCTCCGGCCCCTTTGCAATCGTATTGGCCTTGCTGGTATTGGTTGTCAGCGAGACAGGTCATCGGGAACTTAAGTCGCTCAGTCAGGAGCGTGATGCGAGCGTGGAGGCTCAGCTTACGGTCGGTCGCTTGCGGCGAAGCCTGTTGTTCATGGAAAGCGCCACTCGGGGTTATTTGTTGACCGGGCGGGCGAATTACCTGGAGCCCTACTTTCAGCAAGCACCGATTCTTGAGGCCACCTTGAAGACGGCACAAGCGCTGTCTCTGCAAGAGTTGCAGTCCAAGCCAGTCTTGGCCCAACTAGTCGATATGTCGAGGCGAAAACAGTCCGATATGCAAGAGATGATTCGTCTTTTTCAGTCCGGCGATCGACTCGGGGCATTGATGTTGCTGGAGACCGACGCACCGCAGGATGCGATGCTGGGGATCAGCGACTTGATAGACCAGGTCATCCGTCAGGAAGGCGCGAAGTTTTCTGTTGCGGGTGAGGTTCGCGAAAGCTCTGCATCTGTGAGCCGAAGGCTAATTTGGGTGCTGGTGGCGGCGTCCTTGGTGGGGGCAATGTTGTTGATGCGCCTGGGCAAAGCGCGTGAGCGGGATCGCCTTGTTCATATGTCGCAAATGCACGCAGAGCGCGATCTTCTGGACGAGGAGGTGACTCGCCGAACCGCTGAGACCGTCGCACTTGCTTTGCACATGGAGCGCGTGCGGGAGGACGAACGTGGTCATCTTGCACGGGAACTGCACGACGAGCTCGGCGGGCTCCTGAGCGCAGCAAAGATGGATGTGGCGCGTATTCGCAAGCGTATGCCAGAGACTGCATCGGGAAACGATCTTCTGCTGCACCTTAACCAATCACTCAATGCAGGCATTGCCCTGAAGCGACGCATCATTGAAGACCTGCGCCCATCTTCACTGGCGAATTTGGGTCTCCAGGCCACCTTGATGATCTATTGCAGAGAGTTCGCCCAACGCGCTGAAATCAAAGTGTCCACCGACATTGCCGACGTCTCATTACCTGAGGACCACGCGCTGGCTGTGTACAGAATCGTTCAGGAGGCACTCACCAATGTGGCCAAATATGCCGCCGCAACCGAGGTGCGTGTCAGCATGGTCCCAACCGACGACCACTTGGAGATCCGTGTGGTGGATGATGGCAGGGGCTTCGCCCCACAGAGTGGGGCGTCCATCGGCGGTCATGGACTCCAGGGGATGCGATTTCGTGTGAAGGCATGCGGCGGCGATCTTGACATCCAGTCGTCTCCCGGCAATGGAACTTCCGTAACGGCAACCCTTCCGCTCCCGCTCCACCCGCAGGATTGCGTCGAAAGCCCGACCAGTCAGCAGACCCCAGCCAGAAGACGGTCTGATGACGTAGCCACGTTAGCGCAAGCGGCCGTTGTGCGCGGGTGAGCTCGACGAGCCCATGACGTGAAGGTGGACGGCCCGAGTCCGCTCAGAGCAGTGGCGGCTCAGTCTCATCGACTGGCTGGCGGCGCTGCCGCCCACGTCATGGCGCCGTACGCTGCCAACCCCGCCATTGCGGTGATAAACGTGCCCCATGAAGCGTCTACCAGCGCCAGTTTCGCGGGCCAGGCTTTCAATGTCGCCATATTTGTCAGGTCGTACACCCCGTAAGCCACCAGACCCAGCAGGGCAGAACGTCCCAGTGCTTGCGCCCAGCCTTGGGCGGGAGGTGTCAGTGCCACAAACAACACGCCAAGCGGATACAGAAAATAAAAGAGCAAGGCTGGCACCATATTGAAATTCTCCGCTGCGACCGCGACCATCTGTGAGCGGTAAAACTCGCGAGCGATCACACCGAGCCAGAGCCCATCAAGCAAACCGACGGTGATAAGTGCGCCGCCATAGCCCCAGGCGTAGGTGGCGATGCTCATAATTTGGGCTCCAGCGCATGGGTCCCATGCTCGCCCAGACCCAGCGGCATGCGCGCCACCACCGAGGCCGCCGCGGCGATCATGCGCAGCACAGAGCTGTCGGGTCCATCCCAGATTTCAGCTTTGACCGGCTCCAGCCTCAGCACCGCAAGATCGGGATCCTCCACGCCCTGGGAAAACCACGGTCGCGCCATGATGCTCCAAAGATCTTCCTTTCGCTGGCGGTCGTCACTAAGCGTCGCGCGAGCAGTGACCGAGGTAAAGGTCGAACGCGAATCGTCGCTGAATGCTAGATTGACGGTGTCCATTGCTTTGCCCTCGGGTGCCATGCGAGCAGTGTGTCCACTTTTGCTGATCAGCATCCACAAGCAACCTTTTCCATCCATCTCAATGACGGTCATAGGCTGGCTCGACAGCTGTCCGTGTGCATCGCACACCGTCATCATTGCGGTACGCGACCCCTCAATGCGCTCTGCAAGCGATCTCAATTCAGGCGAATTTTGTTCTTCAACTTTCATGCTGGACCTTTCTGTTGCGTGAATTGGCGTCGGTCCACAGATCGACCCACCCAATCTAACGGACCTGCAACCAAATGGTGTCGGACAGCACGCCGATTCAGTGCGCATAAGAAAGGCTCTGGTCCTTGCTTGCGCTGACCCGAATGCATTAGCCAAAAGCCCAAAACCAGGCCGCAAGCCCCTTTGCAATCACTGTCGCATTGCTATGTTATATATAGCTACTAGCGCATATCTAATAGGGGCTAGAGGGTGTTTTTATGCATTATTGCCCTGGGGCCAGTGCTGGATGATGTGATCGGGTCTTTGCGCGGGGCGCGGCCTTTTCTTACACAGCGCTATGGATGCCTGCCGATAACATTCACCAATTCTTCATGTACACACACGCAGGCCAGTGTTGCAAAAATACCTGAAATTCTTTGCCATGATTGCCACCTCCACGGTGGTGATGTTCGGCCTCATGTACCTGAACACCTACGCCATGGGCCACATCTATTTCAGCGAAACGCGGGCCTATATGGCGCTCTACATGGGTGCAGCCATGGCCGTGGTGATGCTGGTGTTCATGTGGTCCATGTACCCCGAGCAGGCGGCCAACCTCACCGACTTGCGCGTGAGTGCGCTCGCCAAAGGCATCATCAAGGCCCAGCGAGAGGAGATCGACGAGATGAAAGCGCTGGTCGAGGAGTTGGAGCGCAAATGAGCGGGGCCCCTTAGGTGGCGAAGCAATCAACAGGTGGCAGCCGAACCCTGTGACTGGGTGCGCCGGCTGCGCGTATTTTCCCGACTTCATGTCGGTTTTTTTGCCCTCTCGACAAATGACGGCTTATGCCAGCGCCGATGCCAGGTAAGACCCGTCCTACAGCCATCGCGCCATCCGTCTGACGCGCTGCGAGCAAAGTCCTTTGTACATTAATGGACAGGGGCAAACAACTCATTTCAACCGACTCACCCTCACTATCTAAGGAGAGATTCATGGACACAACAACGACGTCGAGCGACACCATTTGCTCAGACAAAGTGGAAGGCACCGCCGTCTACAACGACACCGGTAACAAGCTGGGGACTATCGACAGTCTGATGATCGACAAGCGCTCTGGTCAAGTACGCCATGCGGTGCTCGAATTCGGTGGCTTCCTCGGTCTTGGCACCGACCGTTACCCGCTGCCCTGGTCAATGCTGAAGTACGACACCGACCGCGATGGCTATGTGGTGCCACTCGACAAGAGCCGCCTGAATGACGCACCGCGCTACCCGCTCACCGACCGGTCACCCTTTACGACTGATGCAGGCTACGGCGAGCGCGTCAACAACTTCTACGGCTATTGATTGCGGATCAATCGGCCTCGCCAAAGACTTTTAATCACCAAAAGGAAAACACGATGAAACTCAAGCACACCCTCATTGCGATCGCCAGTTCCACACTGCTCGTCACTGGCGTAGCGCACGCCGCTGACACCACCGCGGCCATGTCTGCCTCGGCTAAGGCGTCTGCTGCAGTCGCAAATGCCAAGGCTGCTGCGGATGCCACCGCCGCTCGGATGACAGACCGCCAAATGGCGAGGTCCGGCAACATGAAAGACGACCGCGAGCAACTTCAGCAGAAATTGCGCGCGGGTAAAAATCGCGCTGATTATGCAAAGATCCTCAAAGACAACGGCTACCGCATCTCTGCCATCAACGAAGACAAGAAGGACTATCTTGAATATGAGGTGGTGAAAGGGGGCGGCAGTTATGAAGTGCAAATCGACTTCGAAAATGGCGCCACCCAGGCCTCCAAGGTAGAAGTTGAAAACAACATGTGGCGTGCCGATGCGACCGAGCGCATGATGAAAGACGACAAATACCAACACGCGAATGCGTTGGTTGTCGACCCCAAGGGCCGCTACAGCGACCGCCGCTACATGAAGAGCTGGACCGACGAGAAAGACCGCCTGGAAAAAGCCCTGCCGATGAACCTGAAGGCGACAGACTACCGCTCTAAGCTGGAAGGCTTGGGCTACAAGGTGACCGCCGTTAACGACCGTGAGACCGACTACGTCGAGTACGAGATTGCCAAGGGCGAAAACAGCTACGAGGTGCAGATTGATCTGAATAGCGGCACCGGGAAGGCCAAAAAGATCGATGTCACCAGCAACCTGTGGGAAGCTGACCCCACCGACCGAGCTACCGATCGGGCCAAAGAGACGAAGAAGTAACCATTTTTTAAGAGGCTTTCCCATCCCGCGGGAAAGCCTTTCGCTTCAGGACAGGCCTCTATTTTTGAGGCCTGTCTTTTTTTGCCCGCAGTTGCCTGCTGCAGGGATCGGAGGATGGGTCGTGCGGTAACTGAGGTGGCGCGGAGCCTACCGACGGCCGGTAGCTTTCCTTGGGCCGCCGTCACCCTCACAGGGCAGCCAATAACATCGTGCCCGCTGCCGTAGCTCAGGCGGTCGCTGTTTCGGCCTTCGACGGTTGCCGAAGTGCCTTCTCACGGTCCACTTCCAGGCTTGACGGCTGACTTGGTTGCGATGGCTTTACCACCGAATCTAAAAGGAAAGCGATTTGGTCCACCCCCAAGGTGGCCAAGTCCTGGACGGTGGCCAGCGACTCTGCAGCACACCAAGTCACCAACACGATTTCTGTGTTTGGCCAGCGCCGACGCAGACGCCGACTCATGATGCGCGCCTAAGTCTGTGGCGTGGCACTTCGGGTGCAGAGGTGAATGCGCTGCAGCGGCTGTGCCAACCCCACAACGCGGCCCAAAACACCGCAGAAAGCAGCACCGCCAACGAGGAGACACCGGTGCGGTCGCCATACAACATCGGCTCCACAACGTTGTTGCTCACCAGTTTGGTGGGGTCGCCCCCCATCAAGCGCAGCAGTCGGTCGCGCAGCTCGCGCCAAGGTTGCAGCATCAGAAACAGCAAAATCACCATCAAGCCGGCGCTGGCCACCTGTACGCTACCGTGTTGAGAACTTGCAGTGGCAGCGAACTGACGGCATCGGTATCGACCGCCACCCGCGTCAGTTCTGGCTCACTCTGCGTGTCGAGGCGCAGCTGTTTTTGCGCTGCGGCGATTTCGCCCTCCACCATGCCAAACACCCGCGCCAGCTCAAGGGTGGTGCCCGAAGGCACAAGCGCAGGCCGCAGATCGCGCAGCTTTTGCCGAATGTTGTGGCGGTGGGTGGGCAGCTCTTTGGCCAGGGCGATGACTTGCTGCGCCATCAGCATGCCCGCGCCCAGCAGCAGCGACAACGCCACGACCATCACAGCGACCATCACCACGGTCATCGCCAGCGCGCATGGCACCGACCAGCGGCGCAGCCACGTCACCAAAGGGCCCAGCACGAAGCGCTGCACCCCAGGCATGACCTGAAACACCGTTCCCCGGGCGGGCGGCGCATCAACAGCGTGCGTTTCGCGTTGGCCCGGTGCGAGGCGCCCGGGTGTCATGGTGTTTTGGCCTTCTGTGCCTTGACAGGGGCACAGGGTTCGCTGTTGGGCTTTGCTCCGGTGTCGATGAACGCCAGCAGGGCGGCCGGTGGAGCCAGCGCGCCCAGCACCAGCGCCCCGGCGGCACGCGCGAGCAGACCGCTGGCCTCAGGCCTCACCTGCAGCTGTTTGAGGGTGCCGGTGACGTTGAGCGGTGTGCGCAGCGAAAAGGGCGAGAAGTCCTTGGGGTCGGCGACCACGCGCAACTGCAGCGTCTCGGTCTTGAGGCTGGCGCCGCCCTGGATGTACAGCGTGCTATCTTTGTTGTCGAGCACCGCGTGGCGCGTCTTGACCACGCCGTCTTGAATTACCGCCTCCGCCCGGGCGCAGTTCAAGCGCAGCGGCGCGTCGCCCGCAATCAGCATACCGAGCGCCTGTGCGGCATCCAGCCCAATGGCTTCGGTGACCAATTGCGAAATCTCGCCGTTGACCAGATCCAGCGTCAGCCGACCATTGCCACTGCCCAAAATGTCAGCCACGCTGTTGCCCTGACCAGTGAGTGACAGCTTGGCGTTCAGCGTGCCGCTCAGGTAGGCGGGGGAGTCGTCTGGCAACGACGCAGCGCCTTTGTTTAGCGCGCGTATCCAGCGCTGCAGATCGACCTCGGCAAGCCGCAGCGCCGCCTCCCATTGGGGCGGGCGCTGGTTGGCCTGCAGGCGGGTCGATCCCGTTAGGAGACCGCCGGCCACTCGCGCGCTGAGGCCAGATAGATCGAGTCGGCTGTTTACCAGCGTGAGGTGGACCTTGAGATCGGTCATTGGGGCAATGCTGGGCGTGCCGAAATCGAGCTGTGCCAAATCCACCCGCACATTGGCATTCATTTGCGCCAAGCTGGGCAGGTCGAAGGTTTTGTCGGGCAGCACACGGCTGGCATCGCGCGGCGGCTGGTCAGCGCCGATCGCCGGGGCCAAATCGGCGATGGCCAGGCGTCGCCCTCCCACACGGCCCGCCAGCGTCGGTGGGATGGTGGCCGTGTTGTATTGCATCGCCGCGGTGAGCGAACTGCTACCCACCGTGGCGTCATCTGTCACCAGCGACCACACCTTGCCTTCGCGGGCGATGCGCCCGCGCATGCGATACGCCGGGGTATCGGGCAGGGCGAGGCCCAACGGTTTGCCGCTGGTGCCCAGCGAAGCCCCGCGCAAGGTGAGTGTTCCGCGCATGACTTGACCGGCCCAGAGCGCGCCGGTGGCACCGTCAAAATCAAGCTGGGTGCTGCCAACGCCTCCGCTCAAGCGCAGCGGCGTCAACGCTGAGTTGTCTTCGGTCTGCATCAGCAGCGGCAGATTGGGGCCTGCCTGCGCCTCCAGTTTCACTGCCGCTCCCTGGTAGCGGCCACTGGCAGTGGCGCGCCAGGGCAGGGGCGTGTCGGGCTCGCTGCTTTGTGTAATGCGCACCTGGAGGTCAATGTTCAGCGGCTCGTCGCGATAGACGATGGTGCCGGCGTTGAGCACCAAGGTCTCGATTTGCGGCAGTACGGTGGCGCTGTCTTCTACATCTGACTCTGAGCGTGCACGCGCCCAACTGGCGTTGCCATTGGCGAGCCGCACCAAGTGAGCGTCAATCTGGTCGGCCTCCACACGCTTTAGCCGCACTGGGGCACCCTGGCGACTGCGCCACAGATCGCTCCAGCGCCATCGCACCACAAAGCCTTCAGCCTGCAACAGATGCGGCACCTTCACCGCCGATGCGCTGCCCATGGTGACGCTGTCCACCGCGATGCCGGGTTGAATCAGCAGTTGCGCGCGAAAATCACCCTGCAGTGACACGCTGGAGTCGGTGAGTTTCGAAAGCTGCTGCGCCAACGGAGCGCGCAAAAATGGCCAGCCTGCCAGCTCCCCTAGGGCAACCAAGCCCAGCAGCACTGCGGCGGTGATGCTGAAAATTCGCAGTGGCTTAGAACGCGGCAATGAACGAGAGATGAACGTCATGGTCTGATTGGGCAACTTGGCGGAGGTTGCCCGCGTTAAGTGGGTTAGCTTTCATGCTCGCCTCCCATCTCTATTGATGGCGTCAGCAGACCCCGTGGCTGCTTGTAGGACGGGAGCACATTCTCTGGAAGCCGACGGTGTGTGCCCGCGCCATGCCTGCCAGACGATGGTGGCGCTGATTTACTGGATCAACCCGTGGGTCATCGCGTAGTAGGTGAGGTCGCTGTTGCTGGTTAGCTTGAGCTTCTCCAGCACCCGGGTCCGGTAAGTGCTCACCGTTTTGACGCTCAGGAAGATGGCTTCTGCCATGTGGCCCACCGTCTCCCCCTTGGCCAGCCGCAGGAACACTTGCAATTCGCGCTCGGACAGCAACTCATGAGGTAGGCGCTCCAGGCCGCCGGCCATGCCCTCGGCCAGAAGCGTGGCCACCGCTTGGCTAATGTATTTGCGCCCCATCGACACGGTGCGGATGGCTCGGATGATTTCCTCCGGATCGCATTCCTTGTTGAGGTAGCCGCTGGCACCTTGGCGCAGCAGCGTGGCGGCGTAATGCGCTTCTGGAAAGCCGCTGAGGATTAGCACCGACAGCGCGGGGAAGCGGGCCTTGATCGCCTTGAGCGCATCCACACCGCTTTGATCGGGCATGGAGATGTCCATCAGCAAAACATCGACCTCTCCCTTGCGCGCCAGCGCCAGCGCGTCAGCGCCATTGCTGCCTTCCCCGGTGACGCGCACATCCACATGCTCGGACAAAAATTGCTTGAGTCCGGTGCGGACCATGGCGTGGTCGTCGACGATGCCAACTCGAATCATGTGACCCCCTCGTTGTCTGTGTGGTGTATGGGCCGGTGCTGTGCCGGTATCTGAAACCTTCGCGGCGACTGTAGCGCAGTCTGTCTGACAGTGGTGTAAGACGGCGCCTACAGTTGTCTGACGGTGCGCGACGCAGCCGCATGCTTAGATGCTGTTACCCGGGTAGGGCGCGGGTCATCAGATACGTCCTACCTGGAGTGGCGAAACGGTCCGACACATGCCGTGCGCCGCTCTGCGCATATTGAGTGAAGACCCACCAACCTGCTCGATGCAGCGTCCACCCCGAAGGGAGAACAATTTGGATCAATGGATTTCTGCTCTGCAGTGGCCGGCCATGCTGGTTACCGTGTCCGCCTCCTGGTTTGTCGCGTCGTCTTCGCGCACCCGGCGCCACGTCGGGTTCTGGCTCTTTCTGCTGAGCTGCCGCTCGCTCAGCGCAACTTGGGGCGTGCAGGTGGCGCGCTTGGCGTCAAGGCTTGGTTTTTTCCTGCTTGTGGGAGGGAAATTCTTGGCGGGCAAGCTCGGTGACAACGGGTGTGCGCCCGGTGTCCTGCTGGCCGTGCGCAATATCGCGCGCAGCTTGCTTGATCCGATCATCCGCGGTGCCCGGATGGCTGTCGCTGGATTCGTCGCGCTCGTGTGGCAGACGCGGCACGGGTTGGCCGTGCCGACTCGGCAGGGTCAGACCCTTATCTGCGTCGCCGCGTCGGCCTTCGGCGCCAGCCGCAGGAATCTTTGCCATTAGATGAGCCAAAAAATCAACAGCGCAAACGCCGGCACGCCCAGCAGCCATGCAATGAAATACTTGCCCATACTCTTTCTCCTTGAAGTGGTTGAACGACGCTTGATTCGAATGAAGCCAGCCGCGTTGTCAAGGACTTCAGTTTGCAGCGAGTACCCGAAGAAGGATGTAGGACGTGGCCCCGACGCTATGCAGTGCGTTTGTGTCACATAGTCCCAGCGCCGTTGGAACCTCGTTTCGAGGTGGCGTCCTACGCCTGCGTGGCAGTGTGCGGCCTAACCTTGCTCCCTGGCAATCCTGCCGACACAACCCATGAGCGACAACCATGCCCAAGCTTGATCCCACCTCCAAGAGCAAAGCCCCCGCCAAGGCAGGCGCCCGCAACACCGACAGCGGCCCATCGAACGCTGTTGGTGCGAACGACGACCCGGCGTCCATGAAGATGGCGCACACCCAAGCGCTCGCCGCCGCCATGCCGTTCAACGCCACCAAGGCGTCCGAGCACGGTTTTGACCAAGGTCTGAACCCGCCGCCCGGCAGCAGCGCCACGCCAGAATCGAATCTGCCCGGCGGCAGCACGCTGACTGAAAAAAACGCCTCGAACAAAACTGGCGAGCCACCGCCGCCAGGGGTCAACGCGGGTACCCGCAGCCTGGAGTGCGTGCGGTCTGATGCCACCGGCCAGATGCTCACCACCAACCAGGGCGTGCGCATCGCCGACAACCAGAACTCGTTGAAGTTGGGCGTGCGCGGGCCGGCACTGCTGGAAGATTTCATCTTGCGCGAGAAGATCACCCACTTTGACCACGAGCGCATCCCTGAGCGCATCGTCCACGCACGGGGCTCAGGAGCGCACGGCTATTTCGAGAGTTACGGGCCGCTTAGCCACCTCACCAAAGCTGCACCGTTCAAGGAGGGGGGGAAGATTACACCGGTGTTCGCGCGCTTCTCCACCGTGGCTGGCGAGCGTGGCTCCAAAGACACGGCACGCGATGTGCGCGGCTTCGCGGTGAAGTTCTACACCGACGAAGGCATCTGGGATCTTGTGGGCAACAACATGCCGGTGTTCTTCATCCAGGATGCCATGAAATTCCCCGACCTGGTGCATGCCGTCAAGCCCGAGCCGCACCACGCCATGCCGCAGGCCGCATCTGCTCACGATACCTTCTGGGACTTCGTGAGCCTCATGCCTGAGTCCACCCACACGCTGATGTGGCTGATGTCAGACCGCGCCATCCCGCGCAGTTTCGCCACTATGCAAGGCTTTGGCGTGCATACCTACAAGCTGGTCAATGACGCGGGCGAGGTGTCGTTCGTGAAGTTCCACTGGGAGCCGAAATTCGGCACCCATTCCCTGGTGTGGGATGAAGCGGTAAAAATCTCTGGCGCCGATCCCGACTACCACCGGCGCGACCTGTGGGAGCGCATTGAGGCCGGCGCCTTCCCCGAATGGGAGCTGGGCTTTCAGGTGTTCTCTGAAGAGGAGGGCGCGGCCTTCAGCTTCGACATCCTGGATGCCACCAAGATCGTCCCAGAAGAGCTGGTGCCGGTGCAGAAGGTCGGGCGCATGGTGCTCAACCGCAACCCCGACAACTTTTTTGCCGAGACTGAGCAAGTGGCCTTTTGCGTCGCCCATGTGGTGCCTGGCATCGACTTCTCCAACGATCCCTTGCTGGCGGGGCGCATCCACTCCTATGCAGATACGCAGATCTCGCGCCTAGGTGGCCCCAATTTCCACGAGATTCCCATCAACGCACCGCTCGCGCCGGTGCACAACAACCAGCGTGACGGCATGCACCGCCAGTCGATTGCGCGTGGGCGCGTGTCCTACGAGCCGAACTCGTTGGGCGGCGGCTGTCCGTTCCAGGCGGGTGCCGCCCACGGCTTTGTGACCGTCCCCGAGAAACTCCAGGCCAAAGAGGAGCAGGCCAAGGTACGGGCGAAACCCGAAAAGTTTGCTGACCACTACACCCAGGCCACGCTGTTTTTTGACAGCCAGACCCCGGTGGAGCAGGCGCACATTGCGGCAGCGTTTCGCTTTGAGCTGTCTAAGGTGCAGGTGCCTGCGATCCGCGAGCGCATGGTGTCTTCGTTGCGCAACGTCTGCGAACCACTGGCGAAGCGCGTGGCCGCCGGGCTGGGCATCAAAACGCTGCCTGATGCCATGCCCAAGGCTCTGGAGCAGCCGCCCACACCGGAGGTCACGAAGTCACCCACGCTGTCGCTCAAAGCCCGGCCGGGCGACGGCTCGATCACGGCCCGCAAGGTCGCTATCCTTGTCGCTCCCGGCATCGTCGGCCAGACCGCCCTCGACGTGCACGCCGCCCTGTTCGCAGAAGGCGCCGTCCCACGTTTTGTGGGCCCCCACATCGGAGCGATAGAAACTGCTGACGGCGTGGCATTGGAGGCCGACGCGTCGTTTGAAAACGAGCCGGGCTTTTTATTCGATGGTCTGGTGCTGCCCGATGGTGCTGACGGCGTCGACGAACTCGCGTCCTTGGGCCAAGCGATGGATTTCGTGACCGATCAATACCGACACGCCAAGCCCATCATGGTGATGGGCGCCTCGGCCATGCTGCTTGATCAGGCGGATATTTCCGTCGATCTGCCCAACGGACAAGCCGATCCGGGCATCGTGGTCGACGACGGCACGGGCACGGCGACGCAGACGTTCGTCAAAGCGCTGGCGGCCCACCGGCACCCCGAGCGCGAGACGGATCCACCCGTGTTGTGAGCGCCCGCAGCGACCTGAGGACGATGGCTTGGCGCACCGAATGTGTTTTAGCCCCATCCTCCCTGTTTTTGAGAACAGCGCTGTTTCCCTACAACCTCTTGAGATCGCGTCTGACAAAACCCAAAGGCTGCTGGAGCGACGATGTACTGGCCGATTGTCGGCGCAGCATTCACATTCTTTAAGGAGTAACCCATGACGACCATGCCCAGAACCGTGACCAAGAAAACTGCCGCCCGCAAGACCGCCTCCAAAGCCCAGGACGCTACGACCATGCTGCGTGCCGACCACAAACTGGTCAGCGGTTTGTTTGAAGATTTTGAGAAGGCGCGCTCACCCGAGAAAAAGAAGGCCATCGTGGCAAAGATCTGCACCGAGTTAAAGGTGCACACCCAACTTGAAGAAGAGATCTTCTACCCCGCGTTCAAAGAGGCGCTGAAAGACCACGAACTGGTGCCCGAAGCGCACGTGGAGCACGATTCTGTGAAAGCGCTGATTGCCCAAGTGGAAGGCGTCGAGCCCGACGGCGAGATGTTTGACGCCAAGTTGAAAGTGATGGGCGAGTTCGTCAAGCACCACGTCAAGGAAGAGCAAACGCAGATGTTTCCCAAGGCGAAGAAAAGTGCGCTGGACCTGCGCGAGCTGGGTCGCCAGATGCAGGCCCGCAAGCGGGTGCTGATGGCAGAGCGCGCTTGACCCGCCGTTGCTGGCGCCCTACTTCAGCCGTTTAATCAGGCTAGAGGTGTCCCAGCGATTGCCGCCCATCTGCTGCACATCGGCGTAAAACTGGTCCACCAGCGCGGTCACGGGAAGTTTGGCGCCATTGCGCCGGGCTTCGTCCAGCACCAGGCCGAGGTCCTTGCGCATCCAGTCCACCGCAAAGCCAAAGTCAAATTTTCCCGCCACCATGGTCTTGCCACGGTTGTCCATCTGCCAGCTTTGCGCAGCGCCCTTGCCGATCACGTCAAGCACCTGGGCCATGTCCAGCCCGGCGCGCTCGCCAAAAGCAATCGCTTCTGACAAGCCTTGCACCAGGCCAGCGATGCAGATCTGGTTGACCATTTTGGCCAGCTGCCCGGCGCCGCTGTCGCCCAGCAGCGTGAACGCCCTGGAGTAGGCCATGGCCACCGGCCGGGCGGCTTCAAACGCCGCCTTGTCGCCACCACACATGACTGTCAAAGCGCCGTTTTGCGCGCCCGCCTGACCGCCTGATACCGGCGCATCGACAAAATGCAGGCCGAGTGCTTGCGCGGCGGCGTAAAGCTCGCGGGCCACGTTGGCTGACGCGGTGGTGTGGTCTACCAGCACCGCGCCCGCTTGCATACCGGCAAACGCACCATCCGGGCCCAGCACCACACTGCGCAGGTCATCGTCATTGCCTACGCAGCAAAAGACCAGCGTGGCGCCTTGCATTGCCTGGCGTGGTGTCTCGGCGTAAGTTAAGGCATCAAATTGGCCTCTAGCCCCCGTGCATTCTGCGCACCATGCTATTGATTTAGAGGTTGTTCGGTTGTACACGGTGACTTGGTGCCCGGCGCGCGCCAGGTGGCCGGCCATCGGGTAACCCATCACACCCAGGCCCAAAAAGGCGACGTGTTGCGCGGGCGTGGGGTCGTAGCTGGTGCGGGTCATGCGTTGGCGTCCTGGGCAGTCATGTCAAAGGTGATCGCGTTAAATGATCGTGATGCTCTCGGTGCCGGCAGCTAGATTGCTGCTGCGCCCGCGCTTGCTGTTGAGCTTGATTTGCAGCCGCAAATCGTTGACCGAATCGGCGTTACGCAGCGCGTCTTCATAAGTGATGGTGCTTTCTTCATAAGCCGTGAACAGTGACTGGTCAAAGGTCTGCATACCGATGTTGGTGCTCTTTTTCATGACCTCCTTGATCTCGAGGACCTGGCCCTTGAAGATCAGGTCGGAAATCAGCGGCGAGTTGATCATGATCTCCACCACCGCTGTGCGGCCCTTGCCGTCGGGTTTGACGATCAAACGCTGCGAAACCATGGCTTTCAGGTTGAGCGACAAGTCCATTAGCACCTGCTGCCTGCGCTCTTCGGGGAAGAAGTTGATGACCCGGTCGATGGCCTGGTTGGTGCTGTTGGCGTGCAGCGTGGCCAGGCACAGGTGGCCGGTTTCGGCAAAGGCGATGGCCAGTTCCATGGTTTCACGGTCGCGAATTTCGCCCATCAAAATCACATCTGGGGCCTGGCGCAAGGTGTTTTTCAGCGCCGCTTCCCAGCTGTCGGTGTCGATGCCGACCTCGCGTTGGGTCACGACGCAGTTTTTGTGCGCGTGGACGAACTCGATTGGGTCTTCCACGGTGATGATGTGGCCGAAAGTGGTCTCGTTGCGCCAGTCGACCATCGCCGCCAGCGTGGTGGTTTTGCCTGAACCAGTGGAGCCCACCAGAATGCACAGACCGCGTTTGGTGTTAACGATGTCTTTCAGGATTTGCGGCATTTTCAGGCCGTCAATAGTGGGCAGCTTGCTGGGGATCGTCCGCAACACCATCCCTACCTTGCCCTGCTGCATGAAGGCGTTGACCCGAAAGCGCCCCAGCGTGGGCGGTGAGATGGCAAAGTTGCACTCTTTGGTGCGCTCAAACTCGGCTATCTGGCGGTCGTTCATGATGGCGCGTGCCAGCGCAATGGTGTGCGTGCCGTTCAGCGGCTGCGGCGACACCTTGGTAACCTTGCCGTCCACCTTGATGGCGGGCGGTAGTTCAGCGGTGAGAAACAAATCACTGCCGCCGCGGCCCACCATGAGCTTGAGCAGGTCGGTGATGAATGAGGTGGCCTGATCGCGTTCCATGAAAAACCTCTCTAAATGACAAGCGTGGGGGCCATTGCTCTAGCCGGGGAAGTTTTCGGGAATCTTGGCCTTGGTGCGGGCCTCCGCCGGGGTGATGATGCTGCGGCGCACCAGGTCGGTCAGGTTCTGGTCCAGCGTTTGCATGCCCACGCTGTTGCCGGTCTGGATGCTTGAATACATCTGCGCCACCTTGGCTTCGCGGATCAGGTTGCGAATCGCGCTGGTGCCAAGCATGATCTCGTGCGCGGCCACCCGGCCTTGGCCGTCCTTGGTTTTGCACAGGGTTTGCGAGATCACCGCCTGCAGCGACTCGCTCAACATGGCGCGCACCATTTCTTTTTCTTCCGCCGGAAACACGTCAATGATCCGGTCAATGGTCTTGGCAGCACTGCTGGTGTGCAGCGTGCCAAACACCAGGTGGCCGGTTTCAGCGGCGGTCATGGCCAGGCGAATGGTTTCCAGATCGCGCATTTCACCCACCAGAATCGCGTCAGGGTCTTCGCGCAGAGCCGAGCGCAGGGCGGCGGCAAAACTTTGCGTGTGTGGCCCGACCTCGCGCTGGTTGATCAGGCACTTTTTCGACTCATGCACGAATTCAATCGGGTCTTCTACCGTCAGGATGTGGCCAAACTCGTTTTCGTTGAGGTAGTTCACCATGGCTGCCAGGGTGGTCGATTTGCCTGAGCCGGTGGGGCCGGTCACCAGCACCAAGCCGCGCGGCTTCATGGCCAGGTCGGCAAAGATCTTCGGGCAATTGAGCTGCTCCAGGGTCAAAATCTTGCTCGGAATGGTCCGGAACACGGCACCGCAGCCGCGCTGCTGGTTAAAAGCGTTGACCCGAAAGCGTGCCAAGCCCTCAATCTCGAACGAGAAGTCGATCTCCAGAAAGGCTTCGTAGTGTTTGCGCTGCGCGTCGTTCATGATGTCGTACACCATGCCGTGCACCTGCTTGTGGTCCAGCGGCTCCACATTGAGGCGGCGCACGTCGCCATGCACACGGATCATGGGCGGTAGACCGGCCGACAGATGCAAGTCGGATGCCTTGTTTTTGACGCTGAAAGCCAGCAACTGGGTGATATCCACAAAACCCCCGAGATTGTTTGTTACGCTAAAGCAATTATGACCATGATTCCTAAGCAGTTGAAGGCCGTGCAGGCCCGCATTCACGCCGCCTGCCAAGCAGCAGGGCGGGCTGACGATTCCGTCACACTTTTGGCGGTCTCCAAAACCTTTGACGCCGACGCGGTGCTGGCCGCCTTTGAGGCCGGACAGACGGCGTTTGGTGAAAACTACATTCAGGAAGCGGTGCAGAAAATCACCGCGCTGCGTAATCTGCCGCTGGTGTGGCACTGCATCGGCCCGATTCAGAGCAACAAGACGCGCTTGGTGGCCGAGCATTTTGACTGGGTGCACACCGTGGACCGCCTGAAAATTGCCCAGCGCCTGAGCGAGCAGCGCCCAGCGCATTTGTCGGCGCTGCAGGTGTGTATTCAGGTGAATGTCGATGGCGGCCCCACCAAGTCTGGCGTGACCCCTGAAGACGCGCTGGCATTGGTTCAGGCGGTGAAAGCGTTGCCGCGCCTGCAGGTGCGCGGGCTGATGTGCATTCCTGAGCTTGCTACTGATTGTGTAGCTGCTTGCGCTTTATTTAAAAGGGCTAGAGACCTATTTGATGCATTAAACGCGGAAGGATTGACGCTGGATACCTTGTCGATGGGCATGAGTGCGGATCTGGAAGCGGCGATTGCCTCGGGCAGCACCATGGTGCGTGTTGGCTCGGCAATTTTTGGGGCGCGTCACTATCCGGCTTGATTCAGTTTGTTTTTGTAGTCAGCTTTTGCAGGCTGGTCAGGGTGGCTTTTTAGGTGTGCGCGGGCGAGCGCGCTGAGTCTTTGGCAGTTCCGGCGCATCGCAGCCCGTCAGCCTGATCCACACAACGGCCCAAACTTTCCATGAACGCACGCCGTCATTGCGAACGCAGTGAAGCAATCCATGACTTCCAACAGCTTGGAGTGCCGCGTTGCGCTGGCAGTGACGGCTGGGTTTTCATGTTCTGGGGTGGCATCAAGGTCTTGAAAGTTAAGCAAACCGGTATGGGTGTGGTGGTTAATTGGCGAGTGGCGGGGGGTAGGCTTGGCAAACCCGGTTGCGGCCGGTGTTTTTGGCTTGGTAGAGGGCGGTGTCGACGCGCTTGAGCAGGTCGTCGATGTGGGTGTCGTTGGGCTGGGTGCTGGTTACCCCCATTGAGACGGTGATCTGAATGTGCTGGCCCTCGGGCAAAGTGACGGTTGTGTTGGCCAACGCCAGCCGCAGGCGCTCGGCCACCTGCAGTGCATCGGTCAGCGCGGTGTCGGGCATGAAGATCGCAAACTCTTCTCCCCCGATGCGCGCCAGAATGTCGGTTGCCCGGTTGGCCGATTGCGCCACGTGGCTCATGGCTTTCAAGACCTCGTCACCGGACAAATGGCCGTAGGTGTCATTGACCCGCTTAAAAAAATCAATGTCAATCATCACCAAAGCGGCTTCACACCCTAACCGTTTGCGCCGGCTCAGCTCGTGCTGGGTTTTGTCGTAAAAATCCCGCCGGTTGCTCAAGCCGGTCAGGGTGTCGGTGCGTGCGAGCAGGTCGGTTTGCTTTTGCAGGGTCTCTAGGGCTTGGGTTCGCTCAGCGACTTTTTGCTCCAACTGGCGGTTGATCTCCCGGGTGGCCTGCAAATACTTCAGCTCGGCCGCTTCCTTGGCCTTTTTGTCACTGATGTCAGACACCAAGCATTCATGGTAAAGCACCTCGCCACGGATGCTGCGCACCGGCTCCACCGATACCTCGCACCAGCGAACTTCACCCAGCCGGCAGCGCAAGAGCAGCTCCATGCCCGGCCCAGCCACCGCACGCGCTGCGATGTGCTGGATGTGCGTCAGCAGGTCGTTGCTGCGCACAAACACCTCGGCCTCGCCCAGCAACGCTTTCTTCGACGCATACCCCAGTGTGCTGGCTAAAACCGAATTCACATTAAGCAAGCGGCCGTCTGGGCTAATTTGGAAATATCCCTGAATGTTGTCCTCGTAAAACCGAGAAAACAGCAGATTCACGATCAGGGCCAGCATCAGCAGGGTGAGCAGCAAAAAAACGATGATCATGCTGGTTAAGTAAAAAAACTGGTTTTTATAGGCCGATACGTCGTACATGTAGTCGATGTAAGCCACCCGCTGGCCCGTAACCTGCACGGGGGTGGAGTAAACCACCAAGGCGTAAACCCGGGGCGGATCGGTCAGGTAGATGTTTTCTTCTGACCAGCTTTGTTGCTCACGCGTGACCCGGGGCGCGGGGAACTTGGCATCGACCGATTCCGACGTAAAACTGCTGTCATTGAACAGGTGCAGCAGCGGCTTTCCTTGCGCGTCGTAGAGCCGAATAAACAAAAATTCTTCCAACTTCAGCACATCACCCAAGCCCGACATCGGGACAGCATCAGCATCAGCATCAGCATCAGCATCAGCATCAGCATCAGCAGTCTGCGCTAGGGCCAAAAACCTGGCCTGATTGAGCTGGTGGAAGATGCCAACGGATTTTTTTAGCTTGTCAACGGTGCTGTGATAGAGCGCGTTTTGATGGGTCACCAAGGTCACCCCAAACACGGTCACCAGCGTCAAAAACCCCAGCACGATATAGCTGTTGATGCGTACCCGTAGGTCACTGAGCTTCATGTGTCGGCTTGCCTGACTTTACCCAATGCCACCTGCAGTGCCCGCCAAACCAGGGTCAGCAACAGGGTGCCGATGGCAGCGACGCTCACCTCCAGAACGAAATGTTTTGTCGCCACGTTGATGGCCACATCGGCACTGAAATAACCCCGCCACACCGCTGCCGACAGCACCAAAACGGTGTTGGTCAGGGTACCGGCCACGGCGGCAGCCAACACCGCCACATGCTCACCCCAGCGCACGCTCCGGCTGAACACAGCGCCGGCCACCAGTCCGACCACGATCCGCGGTGGCAGCGACACCCAAACGTCAGCAAACACCGCCACATCAGACTGCGCTGCATACACCATGGCTGACAAGCCAAAAACACCCCCCACCACCGCACCCACCCACCAGCCTCCCAATATGCCAGCCAGAATGGTCGGCAAATGAATGATGGTGATCCAACTGCCCGACGTGGGCAGAATGATGTAGCCGTGGCCTGAAAACGTCAGGTAAACCGACACCAGCGACAAAGTGGCGGCAATAAAAAAATGCTGGGGCCTCGGGCTGGCAGAAAGTGATGTCGCAGACATGAGTAGAGTATTGCACGCGCCCGGTGGATGTTCTGTGACGAGCATGGAAGGGGCCAGGCTCGAATTGAATGCAGCTGTCATTGCGAACGCTGTGAAGCAAACCATGACTTCCAACAGTCTGGACTGCCGCGCTGCGTTGGCTGTGACGGGGACTTTGTTCATCAAAAACTGATCCTGGTTTGAAACCTCCCCCTTCAGGGGGATAGAATTCATTTGGGAGAGGGGTAACCTCTTCCAAATTCGCCCCGTAAGGGGCGTGGATTGAAACATGGTCCGTGTGCGGCATCGGGCTGGATTCAAGGGGTTCGCAATAGCGGTGAAGCTTGGCGCTACAGGGGCAGCTGCGTGGTGCTCTTCACCTCTTCCATCACCGCATAAGTGCGTGTCTCGCGCACACCGGGCAGTTGCCACAACACCGTGCCGGCAAACTCGCGGTAGGCATTCATGTCGGCCATGCGGGTTTTCAGCAGGTAGTCAAAGCCGCCTGCCACCATGTGACATTCCATGATCTCAGAACGCGCCTGAACGGCGGCCTTGAAGGCCTCGAACACGTTGGGGGTGGTTTTGTCCAGCAGCACTTGCACAAACACCATCAGCCCAACGCCGAGCTTCACCGGGTCCAGCCGCGCCTCAAAGCCCTGAATGACACCCTCCTTGGTGAGGCGCTGCACCCGTGCCAGCACCGCGGTGGGTGACAGGGCCACGGTTTCGGCCAGTTTCAGGTTGCTGATGCGCCCGTCTTGCTGCAGCGCTTGCAGAATTTTGCGGTCAATGCGGTCAATGCGGTCAAGTTCCATGCCACGTTAGCCAGTTAGTTGGTCAGTCAGTCAGTCGGCCGGGCCCAGTGCTGGCCAGCCGGGGCAGATTCGCCACCAGCGACACGCCTGCCGCCAGACGCAGCCACAAGGGCCGGGTGTTTCACCGGTTGGGTAGGGATAACAGTAGCTGCATGGATGGATTGTGAGCGGCAAGGGGGTGATCTGTCCAGACCGGCTAAACAGCATTTTTGACGTTTAAGTCACTATTGATGTGGCAAAAAAAAGTTAAATAATCAGTTCCAAAACCGACAACATAGCGTTTTTGTTTGCTACCGGAGACTGTCATGCTGCGCACCCAACGTTTACCCACCCCGTATCGCCCCGAGGTTGATATCGTGACCCAGCGGCTGCAGGCGCTAGAGCGCGCGCTGGACTGGGCCGAGGTGGCTCGCCTGGCCACCCCCTGGGTGCAGGCGGTGCGCAACAACCCGCCGCCTTTTTGGGCCATGGAAAGCCTGCTCAAGGAATACCCGATCAGCAGCGCCGAAGGCCTGGCCCTGATGCGCCTGGCCGAAGCGCTGTTGCGCGTGCCGGATGCCGAAACCGCCATCGCGCTCACCGCCGACCAGCTCGGCCGGGCGGACTTTGAAGGCAGCAGCGACAAGGTGCTGTCGCGCCTGTCAAGCACCGCCATTGCGCTGAGCAAACACTTCTTACCTACTGCCGCCAAAGCCGCACCGACGTCCGAGCCGGGCCTGCTGGCCAAGCTGGGCGCGCGCACCGTGGTGGCCGCCACGCTGCGCGCCGTGCAATTGCTGGGCCGCCAGTTTGTGCTGGGCCAGACCATGGCCGAGGGCATGGCAGAGGCTACGTCTGCCAAGAAAAAGATGCCCAACCTGCGCTACAGCTACGACATGCTGGGCGAAGGCGCACGCACCGACGTCGATGCGTTGGCGCACCTGGCAAGCTACCAGAATGCTATTAAGGCAATAGCTGTCGACGCAGACAGGACGAGGGCTTGCGAGCAAAATGATGGTATATCCATCAAACTCAGCGCACTGCACCCGCGCTACGAATTTGCCCAGGTGGCGCGCGTCATGGCGGAGCTGGTGCCACGCGTTTGGGGTCTGTGCGAGCAGGCAGCACTGGCCAATATCAACCTGACCATCGACGCCGAAGAGGTAGACCGCCTGGAGCTCTCGCTGGAGGTGTTTGAAGCGCTGTCTGCGCTGGTGGCGCAACACACGCCGCAGTGGCGCGGTTTTGGCTTGGCCATGCAGTCGTACCAGACGAATGCGCAGGAGCTGGTGGCGCATGTGATTGCGCTGGCGCGCCAATACAAGCTGCGCTTCATGTGCCGCCTGGTCAAGGGCGCGTATTGGGATGCTGAAATCAAACGCGCGCAGGAACTGGGCCTGCCGCACTACCCGGTGTTCACCCACAAGCACCACACCGACGTGAGCTACCTGGCTTGCGCCAAAGCGCTGCTGGACGCGCCCGATGCCATCTACCCGCAGTTCGCCACGCACAACGCCAGCACGGTCTCAGCCATTTTGCAGATGGCGGAGAAGGTCGGCCCCCACGCTCCACCATTGCACGGGTCGCTGCCCCCCGAGGGGGCGCAACCCGGCTTGGGGCGGCCCGACGCTGGATCAGCCAGCGCCCAGCACAGCGCGGGTGCCGCCCGCTTTGAGCTGCAACGCCTGCACGGTATGGGTGAGGGCGTTTACGGCCAAGTGCTGAAAAACCCGCAGATCGCCTGCCGCATTTACGCCCCGGTGGGCGCGCACAAAGATTTACTGGCCTACCTGGTGCGCCGCTTGCTGGAAAACGGCGCCAACTCGTCGTTTGTGCACCAGCTGGCCGACGAATCGGTGCCCATCAGCGAGCTGCTGGTGTCGCCCCTGCGCCAGGAGCCGCGTGGCGCACTGCCGCTGCCGCCAGATGTGTTTGGATTTCAACGCGCCAACAGCAGCGGGCTGGACCTGAGCGTGCCCGCCATGCGCGAGCCGCTGCTGGCCGCTTACGCGGGGGTGCAGCTGCCTGTGGTGCCAGAGTTTGATGCCAAATTGGTCTCTGGCCCAATAGCTATAAGCGCAAGCTGCTATAAAACATGGAGCGCCGCGCCAGTGGCCCAGCGCGCCGATGTGCTGCGCAAAGCGGCCGACGCACTGCAGGCGCAGCTGCCGCGCTTTTGCGCGCTGCTGGTCAAAGAGGCCTTCAAAACCTGGAACGACGCCATCAGCGAGGTGCGCGAAGCCATCGACTTCCTGCGCTACTACGCCGCGCAAGCCGAGCGCCTCATGCAGCCGCAGATGCTGCCGGGGCTGGAGGGGGACACCCTGCTGGGCATCACCGGTGAGACCAACGAGCTGACACTCACCGGGCGCGGCCCGTGGGTGTGCATCAGCCCGTGGAACTTTCCACTGGCCATCTTCACCGGTCAAGTCGCCGCTGCACTGGCCACTGGCAACACCGTGCTGGCCAAACCCGCCGAGCAAACGCCTGGCGTGGCGCTGGAAGCCGTGAAACTCTTGCACGCCGCTGGTGTGCCCGAAGGCGTGCTGCAACTGCTGCACGGCCCGGGTGAAACCGTGGGTGCCGCGCTGGTGGCCGCGCCTGGTGTGGCGGGTGTGGTGTTTACCGGCAGCACCCAGGTGGCCAAGATCATCAACCGTGCGCTGGCCGCCAAAGACGGCCCGATTGTTCCGCTGATTGCCGAGACCGGCGGCATCAACGCCATGCTGGTCGACAGCACCGCGCTGCCCGAGCAAGTGTGTGACGCGGTGATGCAGTCGGCGTTTCGCAGTGCCGGGCAGCGCTGCTCGGCCTTGCGTCTGCTGTGTGTGCACGAAGACATTGCCGACCATGTGATTGAGATGATCTGCGGCGCCGCGTGCGAACTGGTGGTAGGCGACCCGGCAGACTTGGCCACCGATGTCGGCCCGGTGATCGACCTGGAGGCCTATTCGGGCATTCAGCGTCATCTGACCCGCTTGCGCAGCGAGACCCGTGATGTTCTTGTCGATTATATGAAAAATCGGCCTCTAGCCCTTACAGAACAAGCGCCAGTAGCTATGAATTCAATGGCAAACCTGATTGGCCCGCAAGCCTTTGAGGTGAAACACATCAGCGACCTCAAGGAAGAAATCTTCGGCCCGGTGCTGCACATCGTGCGCTGGGGCGGCGACCCGCTCAAGGTGATTGAGCAGATCAACGCCCTTGGAAGTTCGGCATTGCCGGGTGGTGCCACGCCGGGTTATGGCCTGACCCTGGGCATCCAGACCCGCATCGACAGCCGCGCGCAGCAGCTGGCCCACGCCGCACACATTGGCAACGTTTACATCAATCGCAACCAGATCGGCGCGGTGGTGGGCGTGCAGCCGTTTGGTGGTGAAGGCCTGAGCGGCACCGGCCCCAAAGCCGGCGGCCCGCACTACCTGTTGCGCTTCTGCGCCGAGAAAACCGTCACCATCAACACCACGGCAGCCGGGGGCAATGTGCAGTTGATGGCTTAAGCAGGGCGCTCTGCGGTTTTTGCGCTGCCGCTGGTGCGCGGCAGCGGGCGCATCACGGAGTTGCTGCTGCGATGTAGGCCGGGCAGCACATCAGCCACGCCAGCCCGGCTGGCAAACCCGCATTCCCCGCCGTTCCCCGCCGTTCCCGCCTTACCTGGCACGCTTGCGCATCAGCGTGCTTTTGCCAAACAGTGATTCGATCAAATCCACCGCCACCTCAGCGGTGCGGTTGCGCACATCAAAAGCCGGGTTGAGTTCCATCACGTCCAGCGACGCCAGCCGCCCGGTGTCGGCAATCATCTCCATGCACAGCTGCGCCTCACGGTAGGTGGGCCCGCCGCGCACCGTGGTGCCCACGCCTGGGGCAATGTCGGGGTCAAGAAAATCCACGTCAAAACTCACATGCAGATGCGTGTTGGCATCCACCAGCGCTAGCGCCAGCTCCATGGCGGCGCGCATGCCCATCTCGTCAATGAAACGCATGTCAAACACGTCCAGACCGGCTTCATGCACCAGGCGCTTTTCGCCTTCATCGACGCTGCGAATGCCAATCTGGCGGACCCATTTCGGATTGATGGCGGGCACCTGGCCGCTAAGGCTGGTCAACACCTCAGGCCCATAGCCGCACAGGCAGGCCACCGGCATGCCGTGGATGTTGCCGCTGGGGGTGAGGTGGCTGGTGTTGAAGTCAGCATGGGCATCAAGCCACAAAATGCGCAGCTTTTTGCCTGTGTCGCGGCAATGCCGCGCCACTGCGCTGATCGAGCCCAGACCCAGGCAGTGGTCGCCACCCAGCAAAATCGGCAAGCGATCGAGCTGCAATTCAGCGTACACCGCGTCGTGCACCGACTGGTTCCAGGTGGCCACCTCGTCCAGATGCCGGTAACCGTCCACCGGCGCCAGCCATGGGTTGGGGGGGCCGCTGAGGTTGCCCCGGTCGATCACATCAAGGCCCTGGCTTTGCAGCACCGGGATGATATTGGCCACGCGCAGGGCCTCGGGGCCCATGCTGGCACCGCGGCTGCCTGCGCCAATGTCGGTGGGCGCACCGATGAGGGAAATGGGGTTTTGCATAAGGCCTCCTCCACCTGTGAACAGCCGAGCAGCCGCCCGGCAAAAGGCGCCACTCTACGCTGAAAACACGTTGACGGCTTCCACCAGGTGGGTGGCCTGGTCGCCCAGACCGATGGCGGCGGCGCTACTTTCTTCCACCATGGCAGCGTTTTGCTGTGTCATCTGGTCGAGTTGGGCCACCGCCTGCGCCACCTGCGAAATGCCCAGCGACTGCTCTTTGGAGGCCACGGTGATCTCGCGCATCAGGTCGTTGACACGGTTCACCTGGACGACCACGTCATTCATTGTCTGGCCTGCATCTGCCACCAGCCGGGAGCCGCTCTCCACCTTGGCCACAGAGTTGTCAATCAGCGTCTTGATCTCCTTGGCGGCTGTGGCAGAGCGACCCGCTAGGCTGCGCACTTCGGAGGCCACCACCGCAAAACCGCGCCCTTGCTCACCAGCGCGCGCGGCTTCCACCGCGGCATTGAGCGCCAGGATGTTGGTCTGGAAGGCAATGCCGTCAATCACGCTGATGATGTCGGCGATCTTTCGGCTTGAGGCGGTGATCTGCGCCATGGTGGCTTGCACATTGGCCATGTCCGAGCCGCCCTTGGCTGCCACCTCGGTGGCTTTTTGTGCCAGCTCGCTGGCCTGATGGGCGGTATCAGAGTTTTGCTTGACTGAGGCGGTTTGCTGCTCCATGGCGGCAGCGGTTTCCTCCAGGCTGGAGGCGGCTTGCTCGGTGCGGTTGGACAAGTCGTTAGCGGCCGCTGCAATCTCCTGGCTAGCCACCTGCACGCCGCAGGCTTGCTCCTGCACATCGGCCACCAACGCTTGCAGGTTCAGCCCCGACTGGTTGATGGCGCGGGCGATCAGGCCCACATCGTCGCAGCGGTTAAGGTTCAGGTCGGTGGCCGGCTCACCCGTGGCCACCTGCTGGGCAACTGCCTTGATGTGTTTCAGCGGCGTGGTGATTTGCGCCTCAATGAACGCATCGGCCAGCAGCAGACTGCCCGCCAAGGCAACGCACGCTATCAGCAGCGCGCTTAAGCTCAGGCCGCCGATCGCCAACGCTGCGCCGGTGACCAGCCCAACGCCCAGCAGCGGCAAACGCACGCGCCAGGCGCTGGGCAGCAGTTGCAGGGCACTGGCCCAGCCCATTAGCCCGGTGCGCACGATCAGCCCGCGATGAAAAGCCAGCCCGTTGGCCTTGCCTGCCTTGAAGCGCGCATAAAGTTGCGCGGCCGCCTCGATGTCGTCTGGCTTGGCGTGGGTGCGCACCGACACATAGCCGGTGTGCTGCCCACTGCGCAGCATCGGAGCGGCGTTCGCACATACCCAGTAATGGTCGCCATTCTGGCGACGGTTTTTTACTAAGGCGCGCCATGACTCGCCATCTTTGAGGGTACGCCACATGTCCTCAAAGGCCTCGCTCGGCATGTCGGGGTGGCGTATCAGGTTGTGCGGCTGGCCAATGAGCGCCTGCGCAACGTAACCGCTGGTGCGAACAAAGGCGGCATTGGCGTAGGTGATGTGGCTGTCAACATCGGTGGTGGAGAGCAGGGTCTCATAGGCGGGAAACTGGTATTCCTGCTGGGTTACCGGGAGGTTGATACGCATGGTTTGATGCTCTGTTTCTCTATTTTTCAGGCGGGCGCCTGTTCCAACGACGCACAAAAAATCACCCGTTCAGTGTAGCTAAATGTGTCGTGCCTTCCGGGTATTCAATAAAAGAGATTTGCACGAAACCGACAACATTTTCAGGCTTGTGGCCGATGGCTCAGAGGCGCTCAATCTTCCAGGCCAAGGCCACCGAGGTGGTGGTTTTGACCACGCCTTCCAGGTTGCGAATTTCGTCAAGCAAGCCATTGAGCCGCACCGCAGATTCGCAGCGCAGCAGCAGCACATAGTCAAACTCGCCGCTCACCGCGCACAACTGGCGCACCTCGGGCATGCGCTGCAAGCGCTCTTCGATGCTGCGCCCGGACTTGGGGCTAATGGTCAGGCCAACAAAGGCTTGCAGGCCCTGGTTGAGCATGTCCTGCGCCAGGCGCACGGTGTAGCCGGCAATGATGCCGTCGCGCTCCAGGCGGCTCAAGCGCGACAGGACGGTGGTGCGCGCGGTGCCCAGCTTGCGCGCCAGGTTGGCCGCCGATTCACGCGCGTTGATTTGCAACAGGGCCAGCAGTTCACGGTCCAGCGCGTCGCGCAAGGCCGGGGGTGTAGACATAGCGGGGGTGGTCATGGATGAGCTTGATTGACGTTATGACGAATAAAGCATCATAGTGACATTTCAAACCATGCTTTAGTCAAATCAGATCTCCATTTCTGACACGACTCGCCTCTAGACTAGTGTCAACTCAACCAGGAGAAAAAACATGCGTGTCGTATTAATGGGTGCCGGGCACATTGGTCAAACCATTGCCGCTCTGTTGTCGCAAAGCGGCGACTATGAAGTGAAGGTGGTCGATTGCAGCGTGGTCGCGCTGAAGGCACTGGCTCATCTGCCGGTCAAAACTTCGCTCGTCGACACCTCGCACGTGGGCGAATTGCGCGCCTGCATGGCGGGGTTCGACGCTGTGGTCAATGCCTTGCCTTACCACTTGGCGCTCACGGTTGCCACCCAGGCCAAAGCCGCAGGCTGTCACTACTTTGATTTGACCGAAGACATCGCTGCCACCCGCAGCATCATGGCGCTGGCCGAGGGCGCCGCCACCGTCTTCATGCCGCAGTGTGGGCTGGCGCCGGGTTTCATCAGCATCGTGGCGCATAACCTGAGCCAGAAATTTACCGATCTGCACGAGGTGAAGATGCGCGTCGGTGCGCTGCCCGCCTTTCCCACCAACTCGCTCAAATACAACCTGACCTGGAGCGTGGACGGGCTGATCAACGAGTATTGCCACCCCTGCGAAGCCATCCGCGACGGGCAGGTGACCGAGGTGCTGCCGCTGGAAGGCATGGAGCACTTTTCCCTGGACGGCACCGAGTACGAAGCCTTCAACACTTCCGGTGGGCTGGGCACCTTATGTGACACGCTCAAAGGCCGGGTGCAGACGCTGGACTACAAAACCGTGCGCTACCCCGGTCACGGCGCCATCATGAAAATGCTGCTGCAAGAGTTGGGCATGCAGCACGACCAAGAGAACCTGAAAACGATTTTGCGCAAGTCCATTCCCATGACGATGCAAGACGTGGTACTGGTGTTTGTCACCGTCAGTGGCGAATGCGAGGGCAAGTTCATGCAGGAGGTGTTTGCCCGCAAGATTTTTGCCGACCGCAGTGAGACCAACCCCTTGAGCGCCATCCAGATCACCACCGCTGCGGCCATCTGCGCGGCGGTGGATTTGTTCCGCGAAGGAACATTGCCGCAGAAAGGCTTCATCAAACAAGAGCAGGTGGCCCTGCCCGATTTGCTGGCCAACCGCTTTGGCAGCGCCTACCAGCAGTCGCGCCAGGTGGAGTCGATCGGATAGGGATGACACTCGCTCACTGCCTGCGGCGGTAAGTCGATATTTTTGGTTAAAACAGGCTCTAGCCCTTATCCTATAAGCGCAAGCAGCACCTTATTTGGGAGCATTTATGCACATACCTGTCACTAAATTGATGGCCTCGCTGGGTGTCGCGCCGCAAGCCTTGCGAGCCGGCGATCTGCTCAGCCTGTCTCCGATTGACGGGCAGGCGCTGGCGCAGGTTCACGCCGCTGCGCTGCCCGATGTGGCCAGCGCCGTCGAGCGCGCCCACGCCGCCTACTTGCGCTGGCGGCTGGTGCCTGCGCCGCAGCGCGGCGAACTGGTGCGCCTGCTGGGCGACGAGCTGCGCGCCAACAAGCAAGCCCTGGGTGAACTGGTGACGTTGGAAGTTGGCAAAGTGTCGTCCGAGGGTTTGGGCGAAGTGCAGGAAATGATCGACATCTGCGACTTTGCAGTAGGCCTGTCACGCCAGCTCTACGGCCTGACGATTGCCAGTGAGCGCCCCGGCCACCGCATGATGGAAACCTGGCACCCGCTGGGTGTCGTGGGCGTGATCACCGCCTTCAACTTCCCCGTGGCCGTGTGGGCCTGGAATGCAGCCCTGGCGCTGGTGTGTGGTGACGCGGTGATCTGGAAACCCTCTGAGAAAGCGCCGCTGTGTGCGCTGGCCGTGCAAGCCCTGTTTGAGCGCGCCTGCCAGCGCTTTGGCCAGCCTGAACTCACCCAAGACCTGTGCCAAGTGCTCAACGGCCATGCCGACGTTGGCCAGGCGCTGGTCGACAACCCCAAAGTGGCGCTGATTTCTGCCACCGGCAGCACCCGCATGGGCCGCGCCGTGGGCCAAAGTGTGGCGGCGCGCTTTGGCCGCAGCCTGCTGGAGCTGGGCGGCAACAACGCCATCATCGTCGCCCCCAGTGCTGATCTGGACATGGCGGTGCGCGCGGTCGCCTTTGCCGCTGCCGGCACCGCTGGCCAGCGCTGCACCAGCGCGCGGCGGCTGATCGTGCATGACAGTGTTTACGACGAGTTGGTCGGGCGGCTCAAAAAAGCCTACGCAAGCTTCACCATTGGCCCACCCACCGAGCCCGCGACCTTGCTCGGCCCGCTGATCGACCTGGCCGCGTTTGAGGCCATGCAGCTCGCGCTGACCCAGGCAGCAGGCGGAGGTGGCGTGGTCACCGGCGGTGCGCGCGTGCTGCAAGACCGCTACGCAGACGCGTTTTATGTCTCTGCTGCGTTGGTGGAGATGCCCGCGCAGACTGACGTGGTACGCCATGAAACCTTTGCACCCATCCTGTATGTGCTGAAGTACCAGACGCTGGAACAAGCCATTGCGCTGAACAATGAGGTGCCGCAGGGCTTGTCGTCTGCCATCTTCACCACCGATCTGCGCGAGGCCGAGGCGTTTATGTCCGCTGCCGGGTCTGACTGCGGCATCAGCAACGTCAACATCGGCACCTCGGGCGCCGAGATTGGCGGCGCTTTTGGTGGCGAGAAGGAAACCGGTGGCGGCCGTGAGTCAGGGTCGGACGCCTGGAGGGCCTACATGCGCCGCGCCACCAACACCATCAACTACTCCAGCGCGCTGCCGCTGGCGCAGGGGGTGAGGTTTGATATTTGAGTGCTGAGGTTCAGGTTCGCATCTAGCCTCAGTTAGTCAACGCTGGTTGGCTGGTTGGTCGGCTTTTGGGTGGGACACTGCCCACAGCTCCCGCCCGGCGGCACTGGCTTGGATGCCCCAGCCTTTGCACCGCCCGAGCCCCGAGTTCAAACCGAACCGCTGGCCGACCCGTGCTCCCAAGCCATGGGCCAAACCAACACCCAGCAACCAACCTTTATGCTTGACACCCGTTCAAAGTTAAACAGGACAAGCCAGGGGGCCCATGCAAACAGACTTTGACTTCATCATCGCAGGCGCAGGCACCGCTGGCTGCCTGCTGGCCAACCGCCTAAGTGCTGACCCCTCCAAACGCGTGCTGCTGATCGAGGCTGGCGGCAAAGACAACTACCCGTGGATCCACATCCCGGTCGGCTACCTGTATTGCATCGGCAATGAGCGTACCGACTGGCTCTACAAGACCGAGCCCGATGCTGGCCTGAACGGTCGCACCCTGCGCTACCCACGCGGCAAAACGCTGGGCGGCTGCAGCAGCATCAACGGCATGATCTACATGCGTGGCCAGGCGCGCGACTACGACGCCTGGGCGCAACTCGCCGGCGACGATGCCTGGTCTTGGGCGAACTGCCTGCCAGACTTCAAGCAGCATGAGAGTCACTACAAATTAGATAGTTACTCACGCAATCAGGAAAAGGGCCAGAGCTCTAAAAAGCTTGAGGATTTAGCGCGTTTCCATGGGGCAGATGGCGAGTGGCGGGTGGAGAAGCAACGCCTACGCTGGGACATTCTGGATGCCTTTGCGCAAGCCGCACAGCAGGCTGGCATTCCCGCCACCGACGACTTCAACCAGGGCAGCAACGAAGGTGTGGGCTACTTCGAGGTGAACCAGAAAAGTGGCTGGCGCTGGAGCACCGCCAAGGCGTTTTTGCGTCCGGTATGCATGACCCGGCCCAACTTCACGCTCTGGACGCAGGCGCAGGTAGCCAAACTGGTGATCGACAAACTGCCGGATGGCCACCTGCGCTGCAGTGGGGTTGAGGTCATCAAAGACGGCCAACGGGTAGTCGCTTGCGCTGGCGCTGAAGTGATTTTGTCGGCAGGCAGCATTGGCTCGCCGCAGATTCTGCAGATCTCAGGCATCGGCCCGGGCGACCTGCTACAGCGCCACGGCATCGTCGTGCAGCACGACGCGCCCGGCGTGGGCGCGAATTTGCAAGACCACTTGCAGATCCGCACCGTGTTCACGGTACAGGGCGTCAAAACCCTCAACACGCTGGCCAATTCACTTTGGGGCAAGTCGCTGATTGGCCTGGAGTACGCCCTCAAGCGCAGCGGCCCGATGAGCATGGCGCCCAGCCAGCTCGGTGCATTCACCCGCAGCGACCCCGGTCAGCCTTACCCGAACATCGAATACCACGTGCAGCCCCTGAGCCTGGACGCGTTCGGCGAGCCACTGCACGCGTTTGCCGCTTTCACCGCCAGCGTCTGTAACCTGAATCCGAGCAGCCGCGGCAGCGTGGCCATCACCTCACCAGACTTTAAACAAGCGCCAGCGATTGCCCCCAACTACCTCAGCACGGCTGTTGACCGCCAGGTGGCGGCCGACTCGCTGCGCCTGACCCGCGCCATCGTCAGCCAGCCGGCGCTTGCCAAATACCAGCCGCAAGAGTTCAAACCCGGCGTGCAATACCAGAGCGACGCCGAGCTGGCCCGGCTGGCGGGCGACATTGCCACCACCATTTTTCACCCGGTCGGCACCACCCGCATGGGGCCTGACGGTGACCCACTGGCGGTGCTCGATACGCGCTTGCGCGTGCGCGGCCCCGGCGGTCTGATCGTCGGGCTGCGCGTGGTGGACGCGGGTGCCATGCCACTCATCACCAGCGGCAACACCAATTCACCCACACTGATGCTGGCCGAAAAAGCGGCGCGCTGGATTTTGGCCGATGCCAGCGCCGCGTCCATGACGGGGTCGTGACACCAACCGGCCACCAAGGGTCAACCCGACAAGGGTATGTCCGGATGGTTCAGGCGGGCTTGGGCGCTTACAGTTGCACCCATCACCCGGGCGCTACGCCCATGCACGGTGAGAGGCCCCAGGAGACAGACCCAACCGGGTCAGACATAAAAAAAGACAAGGCACCGGCAACCCCGGTGCCTTTTTTAATTTATAAGCCAAATAAGCCTCTAGCCCTTATTGATAGTGCGCGAGCAGCTATTAATACTGAAGCATTTATAGCGTTGCTCAATGCGACAATGGTGCCTATGGACTATGTCATCGTCTCGCTTGCCAGCCTGTTTGCAGGGTTCGTTGACGCCATTGTGGGCGGTGGCGGGTTAATTTTGGTGCCTGCACTGTTCGCCACTTTCCCCACCGCCCACCCAGCCACGCTGTTTGGCACCAACAAAGGTGCCTCTATCTGGGGCACCGGCATCGCCACCTGGCAGTACAGCCGCCGGGTGGAAATGCGTTGGGCCGCGCTGTGGCCAGCAGCGCTGGCTGGGCTGGTCGCCTCGTTTGCGGGTGCCTGGCTGGTGAGCGTGATCTCGCCGGATTTTTTGCGCAAAGCGCTGCCGTTTGTGCTGTTGGCGGTAATGCTGTACACGCTGGCTAAAAAGGAGCTGGGGCGCACGCACAAGCCGCGTTTTGCAGGCCGGCATGAGCAGCTGGTGGCGGCGGGCATCGGTTTGTTGATCGGCTTTTACGACGGTTTTTTTGGCCCCGGCACCGGCAGTTTCCTGGTGTTTTTATTTGTGCGGCTGCTGGGCTATGACTTTTTGAGCGCCTCGGCGGCGGCCAAACTGGTCAACACCGCCACCAACCTCTCGGCGCTGGCGCTGTTTATCTCCAAGGGCCATATCTGGTGGCATTTTGTGTTGGTGATGGCGGTAGCCAATGTCGCGGGTAGCTTGCTGGGCACGCGCCTGGCGCTCAAACACGGCACCGGCTTTGTGCGGGTGGTGTTTCTTTTGGTCGTTAGCGCGCTCATTTTGAAGACAGGCTACGACGCTTTTCTGCGCTAGCTCGGTATGATCCCAGTTTTCGTTGCCTTTGCGTCCCAAAAAAATGATCTTGCGTTACCCACAGTCCAAAGAACAAACCGCGGAGCTGCTGCGGGTCGTTCTGGCACGCATGGGCCAGCACGACGCGGCGTTCAACCCACTGACCTACACCGTCTGGTTTGAGTACGCAGCTGGCATGAACGCGCAGCTGAACCAAGCGTTGGACCAGTTGGTGCAAGCCCACATCCGGTTAACCGATGCTGACCTGCGTGATCTTTACCAGGCGCACATTGCTGATGTTGACCCGCAGGCCATGCACCGCATTGGTACCGAGTTGCAGCAGGTCATGGCCACGTTGGCCGGCGCAGCAGGCAGCACCGGCAGCAACGCCGATCAGTTTGGCGTCCAGTTGGGCACGCTGGCAGTTGGCTTGCAGGTTCTCAACAACAAGCTGACCGCCCCGATGATTTTGCAGGCGCTTGAGAGCACGGCGCTGATGCGCGACTCAGCCCAGGCGCTGGAGTCCGAGATCAAATTCAGCCAGTCCGAGATCGGGCGGCTGCAAAGTGAGCTCACCCGGGTGCGCGACGAATCGCGGATCGACGCGCTGACCCAGGTGCTCAACCGCAAGGGCTTTGACGAAAAGCTGGCCAGCATGCTGGCGCGGCCTGCACCCGAGGGACGCTTGCACGGGCTGATCATGTTCGACATTGATTACTTCAAAAAGGTCAACGACACCCATGGCCATGTCATGGGCGACCGGGTATTACAGGCGTTGGGCGAAGTGCTGAAAAGCTGCATACCGCCCCATTCGTCTGCCAGTGTGGCGCGCTACGGGGGTGAAGAATTTGCCATGCTGGTGCCGGCCACCACCCCGGACGAATGCCACAAGCTGGCCGAACTGGTGCGCACCCGCACCAAGGCGCTGAAGGTTCGTGACCGGCGTACCCAGGCGGTGGTGCTTACGGTGACCATCTCTGGTGGGATGGCTTTGCATCAGGCCGGCGAAGATGCGCACAGCTTGACTGTCCGCGCTGATGCGGCGCTGTACCGCTCCAAGCAGGTCGGGCGCGACCACATCACCTGCGTTTGAGTTGGCTGGCATCCGCGGAAGCTGCGGGTATTGAGGGCGTTGCGAGCGCAGGGGGTGCTGCCAGCGCCCAGGGTTCATCAGGCACAGGTACATCAACCGCCACGCGCGGCGTGCCAATCGGCGCGGTGGCTTGACCCACACGCACCGCAGTCATGTCTTCCTCGCTGGGGTATTGGCCCATTAGCCAGTAGTCAAAGGCGCGCCGGGCAATGGGCGCGGCTGACGTCGAGCCAAAACCTGCGTTTTCAACAATCAGGGCCAGCGCAATTTTGGGGTCATCCGCAGGCGCGAAGGCGATGTACAGCGAATGGTCGCGCTTGCGCTCCGCCATGCGGGTGGCGCTATAGCGCTCGTTTTTACCCAGTGACACCGCCTGCGCAGTACCGGTTTTGCCACCACTCAGGTAGCTCGCGCCGGCAAACACGTAGCGTGAGGTTCCAGTCTGGGTCACACCCAACATGGCTTGGCGAATGACCTTGATGTGTTCGGGCTTGAAACCCAGGTCGACGCCAGGCTCGACATGGCGCGGCGTGATGGCGCGGCTGCGCGCATCCTGTGTGGCTAGTACCAACTTGGGCTGGTGCTTGACGCCGCCGTTGGCCAGAATGGCGGTGGCCTGCGCCAGCTGCAGCATGGTGAAGCTGTTGTAACCCTGGCCGATGCCGAGTGAAATGGTTTCCCCGGCATACCACTTTTTCTGGTCGGCGCGCTTGTAATACTGGCGCTTCCAGGCCTGACTCGGCAGCACGCCACGCACTTCGCCGTGGATGTCGATACCGGTGATCTGGCCAAAGCCCAGCGGTGCCATGAAGTCGTGCATGGCATCCACGCCGAGCTCGTTGGCCAGCGAATAAAAATACACGTTGCTGGATTCAACGATGGCGCGGCGCATGTCCATCTGCCCGCCGCGTTCGTTCTCCGGGCTACCAAAGCGGTGCCCGCCGAACATGTAAAAGCCTGGGTCATTGATGATGGTTTGCGGGGTGCGCTTGCCCAACTTCAGCGCCGCCAGCGCCATAAAGGGCTTGTAGGTGGAGCCGGGCGGGTAGGTGCCGCGCAGGGCCCGGTTGAGCAGGGGCCGGTCGGGTGACTCGTTGAGCAGTTGCCAGTTTTCATGATCGATACCCTCAACGAACAGGTTGGGATCGAAGGTGGGCTTGCTGACAAAGGCCAGCACCTCACCGGTTTTGGGGTCAATGGCCACCAGCGCGCCACGGCGCTCGCCATACATGTCTTCAACCAGCTTTTGCAGCTTGATGTCAATCGACAGCCGTACCGTGTCGCCCGGTGTCGCGCCCTGGCTGGTCAGGCGCCGAGTGGCGCGTCCGCCAGCAGAGGTTTCCATCGCATCCACACCGGTGATGCCGTGCAGTTGCGGCTCAAAACTCTGCTCCACGCCGAGCTTGCCGATGTAGTCCGTGCCACGGTAGTTGGACGGGTCGTCCGATTCTTCAATGGCCTCTTTCTCAGCCGGATTGATGCGCCCGATATAGCCCACCACATGGCTGGCCAGCTCGCCAAACGGGTACGTGCGAAACAGCCGTGCCTTGATGTCCACCCCCGGAAACCGGTAACGCTGTGCGCCAAAACGCGCCACTTCCTCGTCGGTTAGGCGGCTGCGCAGTGGCACCGACTCGAAGCTCTTGCTCTCATCGCGCAGTTTCTTGAAGCGTTTGCGGTCACGCGGGGTGATGTCGACCAACAGCGCCAGCGCGTCGATGGTCTGCTCCAGATCGGCCACCTTGGACGGCGTCACCTCCAGCGTGTAGGCCGAATAATTGGTGGCTAGCACCACCCCGTTGCGGTCCAGGATCAGGCCGCGGTTAGGGACGATCGGCACAATCGCGGTGCGGTTGTTTTCGGCCTGGGCCAGCAGATCGTCATGGCGGGTGACCTGCAGGTACATCAGCCGCGCAGCCACCAGGCCAAAACACACCACCACCACCAAGCTGGCCACCAGCACCCGCAGGCGAAAGCGCGACAGGTCAGCCTGAACGTTACGGATCACCGTCATAAGGTTTACAAGGGTCGATTCGCGTCGCGGTCAGGTGCCTGGCGCTGCGGCAGCAGCAGCAGCAGCGTAACCACTGGCCACAAAAGAGCCTCTATGGCTGGCGCCAGCAGCACCGTCCAGCCCGGGAAAATATCACCGCCCAGCAGGCGCAATGCCACGACCAGCAGATGTGCTGACACAAACAGGGGCAGCACCTGTGCGGCCTGGCTGGGTACAGAAAACCACAAGATGCGCCGGTGGATGCCAATGGCCAGAAAACTCAGGGCGCTGTAGGCCAGTGCATGCTGGCCGAGCAGGGCGCTCTGGTGCACGTCCATCGCCAGGCCGAGCAAAAAAGCCGTTCCCACCCCGACCCGCTGCGGTTGGTGAATGGCCCAGAACACCAGCACCACCGCCACCAGATCAGGCGCCCAGGCGGCGCGCCCCCACAGCCCCATGTTTTGCAGCATGTTCAGCGCCAGGGCGGTGATCAGGCTGCCCCAGATGAACCAGGGGTTGGCCGGCAGCAGCAGCTGCTGGCCACGCGGCATGATCATGGTTTGCTCCCGTTGGTTGCCTTGTCAGGCGCGGTCGGCGGCAGCGTCGGCACCAGTCCGGCCAGCGGCTGGAGCACCAGCACATGCAGGCCACTGTTCACCGCCGCCACCGGTTCGCAGCGCACCCGCGCAAAGGCGGAGTCGGCACCGTGCTCCACCGAGCTGATACGCGCCACCTGCAGGCCAGGCGGGTACACGCCGTCGACACCGCTGGTGGTGAGCAGATCCCCCGCTTGCAGGTCCACATTGGCGTCGAGAAAACGCAGCTCCAGCGCGCCGGAACGCGAGGCAGCGTCGCCAAAAGCCAATGCCCGCAGCCCGGTGCGTGCGTTGAGCACAGGCACCGCCTGGTTGCGGTCGGTGATCAGCGTCACCTCACTGACCAGCGGATACACCCGGGTGACTTGCCCCAGCACACCCAACTCGTCAAGTACGGGTGAGCCAGGCTGCACTGCGGCCAGAGCGCCCTTGTCAATAATGACTTTGCGGGTGAAGGGGTCGGCCGCGTCATACAGAATCTGCGCCGCCAGTGCGGGCGCATTGACCCGTTCGCGCAAGCCCAATAGCCCACGCAGCTGGGCGTTTTCCTGATTCAGTTGCTCCACTTGCTGGGCGCGCTGCGACTGCAAGCCCAGTCGGTATTGGGCAGCAGCTTCGCTGGTCTGCGAGCTGTTCAGGGATTCAAAATATTTGCTGCCATCGCGCGACCAGATCACTGGCTGCAGCATCGTCCATTGCAAAGGGTAGAGCACGGTCGCAATCGCCGCGCGCACCGGTTTGATCATGCCGAAACGGTTGTCGGCCACCATCAGCAGCACCGCCAGCACGCCAAAAAGAACCAGCTTGGACAAGGCCGAAGGCCCTTGCCGGAAAAACGGTGGCGGCGATCTGTCCAGCGTACCCAAAGGCATCGCCGACTCCTGGCGCTTACTCGGTGGTGAAGATGGAGCCCAGACGGTCCATCTGGTCCAGCGCAATGCCGCAACCGCGCACCACGCAGGTCAGCGGGTCTTCGGCCACCAGCACCGGCAGGCCGGTTTCCTCGGCCAGCAGGCGGTCCAGGTCGCGCAACAGCGCGCCGCCGCCAGTGAGCATCATGCCGCGGTCGGCAATGTCGGCACCGAGTTCAGGCGGGGTTTGCTCCAGCGCGTTTTTGACGGCTGACACGATGTTGTTGATCGGGTCGGTCAGCGCTTCAAGGATTTCGTTGGATGAAATGGTGAAACTGCGGGGCACGCCTTCGGACAGGTTGCGCCCGCGCACTTCCATCTCGCGCACTTCACTGCCCGGAAAGGCAGAACCAATGTTTTTCTTGATCGATTCAGCGGTGGGCTCGCCAATCAGCATGCCGTAGTTGCGGCGGATGTAGTTGATGATGGCGTCGTCAAACCGGTCGCCGCCAACCCGAACGCTGCCTTTGTAAACCATGCCACCCAGAGAGATGACACCCACTTCAGTGGTGCCACCGCCGATGTCCACCACCATCGAGCCCTGCGCTTCTGAGACCGGCAAACCAGCGCCAATGGCGGCGGCCATGGGCTCTTCGATCAGGAAGACATCGCGGGCACCAGCACCCAAGGCACTTTCGCGGATGGCGCGGCGCTCCACCTGGGTCGAGCCGCAAGGCACACAGGATGATGATGCGCGGGCTGGGCCTGAAGATCGAACGCGGATGCACCATCTTGATGAACTGCTTGAGCATCTGCTCGGTGACGGTGAAATCAGCAATCACGCCGTCTTTCATCGGGCGGATAGCCTCAATGTTTCCGGGCACTTTGCCGAGCATCGCTTTGGCTTCCTTGCCCACCGCCTGGATGGTTTTTTTGCCTTGCGGGCCGCCTTCGTGGCGGATGGCTACCACCGAGGGTTCATCAAGCACAATGCCCTTGTCGCGTACGTAAATCAGGGTGTTGGCGGTACCAAGATCAATTGCTAGGTCAGTGGAAAAGTACTGACGGAAAGAGCCAAACATGAAAAAATCCTCTCGGGCACAGGCGGCACTTCGGCTCGCGTATCACCCTGTATGTGTTCAAAATAGTGGGTTTTCGGCAATAAACCATGCCGTTTCGGGCTGCAGCCCAAAGGCGAGATAATACCTCAACACCTGTGCATAACCTGTGCCGTAGTGCGGGCCGATCTTTGAATTACACCTTGTTGCAAGCGGAAAATTTATGTCCCTGACCCCTGTTGACATCGACCGACTGGCGCATTTGGCGCGGCTTGGTCTGCACCCCGATGAGCGCAGCCGCCTGTGCTCGCAACTCAACGATTTCTTCGGTATTGTGGAAAAAATGCGAGTAGTGGACACCGCAGGCATCGTGCCACTGGCGCACCCGATGGACCTGATGGACACGATGGCGCTGCGCCTACGTGACGACGTGGCCAGCGAGCCCAACCAGCGCGAAGCCAACCAGCGCAGCGCACCGGCGGTCGAGTCTGGCCTGTTTCTGGTGCCCAAGGTCATTGAGTAAGCCCAAACTATTTTCAACATGTCACTTTCTACCGAACTGCATGACCTGACGGTCACCGAGCTAGCCGCTGCCTTGCGCCAGGGCCACGTTTCCAGCGTTGAAACCGCACAGCACTTTCTGCACCGCGCCAAAACCCACGCTGACCTGGGCGCTTTTCTTGATGTAAACGAAGAGGTCACGCTGCGCCAAGCTCGCGCCGCCGACGCCCGACTGGCCGCAGATACCGCCGGGCCGCTGGAGGGCGTGCCCATCGCCCACAAAGACATCTTCGTCACGAAAGACTTCACCACCACTGCAGGATCGAAGATGCTGGAGGGCTATCGCTCGCCATTTGATGCCACCGTGGTGTCACGTCTGGCAGCCGCTGGTGCGGTGACCTTGGGAAAACTCAATTGCGACGAGTTCGCCATGGGTTCAGCCAATGAAAACTCCGCTTTTGGTCCGGTGAAGAACCCGTGGGATACCACCCGCACGCCGGGCGGTTCCTCCGGCGGCAGTGCAGCAGCGGTGGCGGCTCGATTAACTCCGGCGGCCACCGGCACCGACACCGGAGGGTCCATCCGCCAGCCCGCGTCTTTTTGCGGCGTGACTGGCATCAAGCCAACCTACGGGCGGGCATCGCGCTATGGCATGGTGGCATTCGCCTCCAGTCTGGACCAGGCCGGACCCTTGGCGCGAAGCGCTGAAGATTGCGCCACGCTGCTGTCAAGCATGTGCGGACCCGACCCGGATCGCGATTCGACCTCGCTGGATGTGCCAGCAGAAGACTTCACGCGCCAGCTCAACGAGCCGATCGATGGCCTGCGCATTGGCGTTCCTGCCGAGTTTTTTGGCGAAGGCCTCAACGACGATGTGCGCGCAGCGGTTGATGCAGCGCTCAAGCAATATGAGGCGCTGGGCGCCCAACTGGTGCCCATCTCGCTGCCGCGCACAGAATTGTCCATCCCGGTTTACTACATCATTGCGCCCGCCGAGGCATCGAGCAACCTGAGCCGTTTTGATGGCGTGAAGTTTGGCCATCGCGCCAAAGACTTCAAGGACCTGACCGAGATGTACGAGCAAACCCGTGCCGAAGGTTTTGGTGACGAGGTCAAGCGCCGCATCATGATTGGCACCTATGTGCTGAGCCACGGCTACTACGACGCCTACTACCTGCAAGCGCAAAAAATCCGCCGCATGATTGCCGACGATTTTCAGCAGGCCTTCAAGGTGTGTGATGTGATTGCCGGGCCGGTGGCGCCCACCGTGGCCTGGGAACTCGGCGGCCATGGCAACGACCCGTTGGCTGACTACCTGGCCGACATTTTCACCCTGCCCGCCTCGCTGGCTGGCCTGCCAGGTATGAGCCTGCCGGTAGGTTTTGGCGCAGGCCACATGCCAGTGGGCATGCAACTCATTGGCAACCACCTGACCGAGGCGCGCATGCTCAATGTGGCGCACCGCTTCCAGCAAGCCACCGACTGGCACACGGCCCGCCCGCCCGTCTGAGCGCAAGGAACGACACGATGAACACGACGACCGACAAGCAACCAGCCGCCAGCACCTCTTTGCTGGTGCGGGGCTACGAGGTGGTGATTGGCTTTGAGACCCACGCCCAGCTTTCCACCCAGTCCAAAATCTTTAGCCGGGCACCTACCGCTTTTGGGGCCGAGCCCAACACACAAGCCTGCGCGGTGGATTTAGCCTTGCCAGGTACCTTGCCGGTGATGAACAAGGGCGCGGTTGAGCGGGCCATTGAGTTGGGCCTGGCGCTGGGCTCACACATTGCACCGCGCAGTATTTTTGCCCGCAAGAATTACTTCTACCCCGACCTGCCCAAGGGTTACCAGATCAGCCAGTTCGAGATTCCGGTGGTGCAAGGCGGCTCGGTCGAGTTTTACCTGGAAACGGGGAAAGGAGCCGAAGCGGTGCTGGAGAAAAAGTCGGTACGGCTGGTGCGCGCCCATCTGGAGGAGGACGCTGGCAAGTCGCTGCATGAAGATTTCATTGGCCAAACCGGCATTGACCTGAATCGCGCTGGCACGCCGCTGCTGGAAATCGTCACCGAGCCCGACATGCGCTCAACCGCTGAGGCGGTGGCTTACGCCAAGGAGTTGCACAAAATTGTCACCTGGATCGGCATCTGCGACGGCAACATGCAAGAAGGCAGCTTCCGATGTGACGCCAATGTGTCGGTGCGCAAGCCGGGTGCGGCGTTGGGCACGCGCCGTGAGATCAAGAACCTCAACAGCTTCAAGTTTATGCAGCAGGCGATTGACTTTGAGATCCGCTGGCAGATTGAGGAAATCGAAGACGGCCGCACCATCCAGCAGGCCACCGTGCTGTTCAACCCCGACACCGGCGAGACGCGCGCCATGCGCAGCAAGGAAGATGCGGCCGACTACCGCTACTTTCCCGACCCCGATCTGCCGCCGCTGATGATTGCCTCCGAGTGGGTGGAGCGTGTGCGCGCTGGCATGACCGAGCTGCCGCGTGTGATGGCGGCGCGTTTCTGTGCCGATTACGGTTTATCAGACTATGACGCCACAACCCTTACCCAGAGCCGTGAGGTTGCTAGCTATTTTGAAGCGACTGTTAAGGCTTGCGGCCAGCCGAAGTTGGTGGGCAACTGGATCATGGGTGAGGTGTCACGCCGTTTGAACGCCTCAGAAGCGGACATTAGCGCCTGCCCGGTCAGCGCGGTGCAACTCGGCGAACTGGTCACCCGTATTCAAGACGGCACCATTTCCAACAACGCGGCTAAACAAGTCATGGATGCACTCTGGGCCGACCCGCAAGCACAGGTGGACGCCATCATCGAAGCCAAAGGCCTCAAGCAGATGAACGACACCGGCGCGCTGGAAAAGATCGTCGACGCCGTGCTCGCTGCCAACCCGAAAA
Source organism: Rhodoferax antarcticus ANT.BR (assembly GCF_001938565.1). Lineage (GTDB taxonomy): Bacteria > Pseudomonadota > Gammaproteobacteria > Burkholderiales > Burkholderiaceae_C > Rhodoferax > Rhodoferax antarcticus. The sequence continues at coordinate 111,269 of NZ_MSYM01000007.1, read as the reverse complement.
ACGTGGCCGAGTTCCGTGCGGGCAATGCCAAGGCACTCAACGCGCTGGTCGGTCAGATCATGAAGGGCAGCCAGGGCAAGGCCAACCCGCAACAGGTCAACGACTTGTTGAAACAAAAATTGGCGGGTTAATCGCCGCTGGCCGAGTCAAGCCGGGTTAGTTCGGCTTGGCTGGCGCAGCGGCTGAGCTGGCTGCGGCGGGTAAAGCCATGCGCCAAAGCGGTTCGAGGCGCGCCTGCTCGGCATCAAAGCGGGCGTTCACGCGGGTGGCCTCAGCGTCTTTGTCTGCCATGAAGCGTCCTTGCGCAGCCAGCGTCTGGTTAACCTCATCAATCTGGCGCTTGAGCTTTCGCGGTGCTTTGCTGGGGTCTTTCTCGTAAAAATCCAACTCAGCCAGCAGCTTGGTTTTTTGCGTCAACAGGTCGGTAACCTGGGTAAGTGCGGTCTGCTTGACCCGGCTGACATGGCTTAGCGCGGCGCTCCTCTCTTGTTGGTGCACTGCAGGGGCGGGGTAGCGCATCAGCAGGGCGCGGTCACGGCGCTTTTCTTCTTCTAGTATGGCTTGCTGCGCCTGCTCCGCCTTGGCTTTGGCCTCGATATCGCGGCGCTCCATGCTGGTCAGCGTGGGCCCGACGTGGGTTTTCACGGTGCCGCTGGGGTTGAGTATTTTTTGCTCACGGTCGCGGCATTCGGGAATGGGCCGGTCCGAGGTCAGCCTGCGCCCCCGGGCGTCAGTGCAGGTGTAAATCTCCGGGGTGGGCAGCTGTGCTTGGGCTTGCGCTTGGGCGCTGCGGTGGGCCGGTGGCATCAATAGGCCCAGCGACAGCACAGCGGCCGTCATCGCAGTCTGGCGCATCAAACCCTGTGAGGTGGCATAGTGTGTCATGCCGCGTCCACCCCGTAGCGCGTGCGGTAGGCTGCGACCCGCTCGTGCGCGTCGGCCAAGCCGGGTACGCTGTGGTGCTGAAGGTATTGCAGCAAATCGTTTAATTTGGCAATCGCGCACACCTGCAAGCCCAGTTGCTGCTGCACATATTGCACCGCGCTGTGGTTCACGTCCTGGCCGTTTTCGGTGGCCATTTCTTGGCGGTCCAGCGCAATCACCACCGCATGGGCGGTGGCGCCGGCGCGCTGAATCAGCGCAATTGATTCGCGCACTGCGGTGCCGGCTGACATCACATCGTCGACGATCAATACCCGACCTTGCAGGGGGGCGCCCACCAGTGTGCCGCCCTCGCCGTGGTCTTTGGCTTCCTTGCGGTTATAGGCAAACGGCACGTTCTTGCCAGAGCGGGCCAGCGCCACTGCCAGCACCGCGCCCAGGGGAATGCCTTTGTAGGCGGGGCCAAAAATCATGTCGAATTCGATGCCGCTGGCGAGCAAACGCTGCGCATAGAATTGCGCCAGTTCGCCCAGCTTGGCGCCGTCATCGAACAGCCCAGCGTTGAAAAAATACGGGCTGAGCCGCCCCGCTTTGGTCTTGAACTCGCCAAAGCGCAGCACGCCGCCCGCCACCGCAAACTGCACAAAATCCTGCGCCAGATTGTCTTGCGCCGGGTCTTGGCGAGTTGTCATCTCAACACCCTCTGACATGGGGAAGTCCTTGTTTAAATTAACCAGCTTGAACCTCAATGGTATTCGTTCTGCCACCAGCAAAGGTCTGCAGGCCTGGCTTGGGCAAATTGAGCCAGATTGTATTTGTGTACAGGAGATCAAAGCGCAGACCCCCGACCTGGCCGACCGCTTTGAGCACCTGGCGGGTTTGCGAGGGTATTTTCACCTCGCTGACAAAAAGGGCTATTCGGGAGTGGGTGTTTACAGCCGCCTTGAGCCCAGTGATGTCGTTGCTGGCTTTGATAGCGCTGAGTTTGATGCCGAGGGCCGCTACCTGGAGCTGCGTTTTGACACGCCCGCGGTCAAGCGCTCCATCATCAGTTGCTACTTTCCAAGCGGCTCCTCGGGCGAAGAACGGCAGTTGGCCAAATACAGGTTTCTAGACCTGATGTACCCGCACCTGCAGCAGCTCAAAAGCCAGCGTGAGTTCATCGTATGCAGCGATGTCAACATCGCCCACCAGGCTATTGACCTGAAAAACTGGCGGAGCAACCAGAAAAACTCGGGCTTCCTGCCAGAAGAACGCGCCTGGATGACCAAACTGCTCGGCGATGGCGGCATGGTGGATGTGTATCGGCAGTTGCACCCCAACACCACGGATGAGGCCTACACCTGGTGGAGCAACCGCGGCCAGGCCTACGCCAAAAACGTCGGCTGGCGGCTGGACTACCACCTGGCTACGCCCGCCTGGGCGGCCAAGGCGCAGTCGGTGGCCATCTACAAGGGCGAAAAATTTTCTGACCACGCGCCGGTTAGTGTGGAATACGCTCTTTAAAATATAGCTGCTTGCGCTTTATCCATAAGGGTTGGAGGCTAATTTGTGTATAAATCGGGTGCCCAAGCTGCCAAGGTAAGTCGTCGTCAAGTTCGCGCAATGTCACTGTCCTAAAATGGTGAAGGCTTTTATCAACGAACATATTGGGATCATCATGACGGCACGTCTTACCAACAAAGTTTCCATCATCACCGGCGCAGCCCAAGGCATTGGCCTGGCCACCGCGCTGAAGTTTGCGCAAGAGGGCGCTACCGTGATTGTTTGCGATGTCAAGCAAGAAAGTGTGGACGAGGCTGTGGCGCAATGCCGCGCGGCGGGCGCTACCGCTGAAGGTTTTGTGATGGACGTGACCGACCGCGCGGTGGTTGACGATGTGGTGGCCAAGGTCAAGGAAAAATTTGGCCGCATTGACGTGCTGGTCAACAACGCCGGTATCACCATGGATTCCAGCCTGAAGAAAATGACCATTGATCAGTTTGACAAGGTTATTGACGTGAACCTGCGCGGCGTGTTTCATTGCACACAGGCGGTGGCAGACGGTATGGTTGCCCAAGGCAGCGGCGTGATTTTGAACGCCAGCTCGATCGTGGGTTTGTATGGCAACTTTGGCCAAACCAACTACGCCGCCACCAAGTTTGGCGTGATTGGCTTCACCAAAACCTGGGCGCGCGAGATGGGCCCCAAGGGTGTGCGTATCAACGCCGTGGCACCGGGCTTTATCTCCACGCCGATGGTGGCCGCCATGCCTGAGAAAGTGCTGGCTGACTTGAGCGCCAAAGTGCACATGCGCCGCCTTGGCAAGCCTGAAGAAATCGCCAACATCTACGCCTTCCTGGCCAGCGACGAAGCCAGCTACATCAACGGCGAATGCATCGAAGTCTCGGGCGGTATCTCGCTGTAATTGGCAGGACTTGCGTCTGACGCCACTGCGGGCAGCCTGGTGCTCCCCGGGTGGCGTTTTTTTTGGCCTTGCCCAGGCGCGGCGTTGACGTGGTTCAATGCGATTGGTTCGCAACTGTGTAACGCAGCTTCACTGGATTGACTCAATAACGCTTATGGAACTATTTACTTCGCAGTGGTGGTCGGCCTTGCTGGTCATTGTGGTGATTAACCTGGTGCTCGCCGGTGACAACGCCATCGTGATTGCGCTGGCCGCGCGTAATATGCCCAGCCACCTGAAAACCCGGACCATTGTCTGGGGCACGGTGGGCGCGATTGCGGTGCGCCTGGCGATGGCGCTGGGCGTGGTCTGGCTGCTGGAAATTCCGGGTTTGATGCTGATGGGCGGCGTGGGCCTAGTCTGGGTGGCTTACCAACTGCTGGCCGACGATGCCACCGAAGCGTCCGGCGACCCGGTGGCGCATACCTTTCGGGGTGCCATGAACACCATCATTGTGGCCAATGCACTAATGGGCATGGGTAACGTGCTGGGCATTGCCGGGGCAGCACATGGCTCGCTTAGCCTGCTCATCATTGGACTGTTGTTGAGCGTGCCGATTGTGGTGTTTGGCAGTGCCTTGGTGCTGAAATTGGTCAAACGCTTTCCCCTTGTCTTGCAGATTGGCGGCGCTGTGCTGGCCTTGACGGCCGCCAAGATGATCGTCAGTGACCCGTTGCTGAAAGGCATCTTCGGCGCTTTTCATGGCGATGTGACGTCAGAGCCGCTGCAGGCGGTAGCGCGCTGGGTGGTGCATTTTGTGGTGATTGGCGGCGTGCTGATCGCTGGCTGGTGGAAAAAGAGCGGGGCGCAGGCCAGCCATCAACTGGGGGGTTAAGCTAGACGCATGAAACTTATCCTCAAATGGCTGCTCAGTGCAGTTGCCCTGCTGGCTGTTGCCTACATCTACCCTGGCGTCGTGGTGGGCAGCTTTGGCTCAGCCCTGCTGGCCGCCCTTGTCATCGGGCTTTTCAACATGGTGCTGCGCCCGCTGCTGGTGCTGCTGACGCTGCCAGTGACAGTGATCACGCTGGGGCTATTTTTGTTTGTCATCAACGCACTGATGTTCTGGGCCGCCTCCGGTGTGCTGAGCGGCTTTTATGTGCAAGGCTTTGGCGCGGCGCTGCTGGGCTCGCTGATTTATTCGGGCCTGGGGTTGGTGATTGACACCGCCCTCAAGGACTGAGTACCTGCTGCTTGACCAGCGCCTCGATCTGGCGCTGGCGCGTGTCGATGATCGACGCGTCAATATGGTCGGCCACACTCCCCCCTACTTCACTCGCACGCATCATGTCTTGCGCGGCGCGCAGGCGGTCCAGCGCGCCGGTGTAATCCAGCCGGGCGGCTTGCGCCTCGGCGTCGGCGCGCAGGGCGCGCAAGGTTTGGTTTTGGGCTGCGTAGAGGCGCGCCAGCGCTTGCCAGGTTAGCGCGTCTTGCGGTTGCACAGTCAGCCAGGTTTGCAGCGTTTGTGTTTGTGCATTCAACAGGGCAGGCTGGTTGAGCTGTAGCGCCAACTGGGTTTGCAGCATCAGTTGCGGGCGGCGCAGGCTGGCCAGTGGGGGTGTTGGGGCGGCTGTCAGGCCCAGCCGGGTGGCCAGGTCAAAGCGCTGCGCAGGCGTCAGGTCGCGCGCTGCCAGGTTGATCTCGGCATCGAGCCAGCGCAGCGGCTCGGCGCTTTTGGCATCGGTTGCTGCCAGCGTCTGCAAGCGCGCCAGGTTGTGCCGCGCCAGCGCCACGTCGCGCAACTGCAGGGCGGCCAGCGCTGCGCCATACAAGATACCTGCCTGTTGTGCAGCAGGTGCGTTGCCCAAACTGGCATCGTCTGCCTGGGTCTGCCAGACGCGCAAAGCGTCCACACCAGGGTTGGAGAGCACCTTGGCGCGGGTCGCCATCATGGCGTGGTGCATCAGCGGCGCGCGCGCCACCGGGTGCGGCGCGCCCAGCGGCAGGCGCGACTGCATGTCGGCGATGCGCTCGGTGGTCAGCGGGTGGCTGCGCAAATAGGCGTAGCCGCCGCTGTCGTTCAGCCGCGCGGCTTGCTGCAGCTTGTCAAACATGGTGACAAAGCCTTGCGCCTCAAAACCCGCCTGCGTCATCACGCCAAAGCCAACGCGGTCGGCCTCGCGCTCCATGTCGCGTGAAAAATTCAGCTGACTTTGCGCCGCCAGCGCTTGCCCACCCACCAGCAGGGCGTTGCCGGCATCGGGGTTTTTGCTGGCCGCCAGCGCGCCCAAAATCATCGCGCCGATCATCCACGGCGTTTGCGCGCTGTCTTTGGCGATAAGGCGTGAGATATGCCGCTGGGTGACGTGGCTCAGCTCATGACCCAGCACCGAGGCCAGTTCATCGCGGCTGCTCACCACGCCCAGCAGCCCGAGGTTGATGCCCAGGTAGCCGCCGGGTAGTGCAAACGCGTTCACGGTACGGTCGCGCCCTAGCAGTATCTGCCAGGCAAAACGCTCGTCGAGTTCGGGCGTGAGCTCGCCGCGCTGGCGGGCTGCCACCAGCAGCGGCTGCCAGACGCCTTGCACATAGTCGGCCAGCACCGGGTCGTCTAGGTAATCGGGGTCGCGAAACAACTCGCGGGCAATGCGGTCGCCCAGGCGGCGTTCTTCTGCACTGGCCACCGCACTGCTGTCGCCCAGCAGGGGCAAGCTGTTGCCAGCGTTGCGGTAACCAGGGGTGCTGCTGTTGGCGGACGGCGTTTGCGCTGTTAAAGCACCCGGCAGCAGGCCACCAGCCACTACACAGGTAATAGCAGTGAACCCTTTAAAGATATGGGCCAGAGGCCGATTTTTCATAAGTTTTGATTCAGGTGTCCAGCGCATCGGTGAGCGCCGCAGCCGCGGCGGTGTCACACTCAAGCCCGTATGATGCCAGCCTTACCCGAGGGTTGGTTGAACCTGCCAGAGCACAGCCTTTTTTGAAACGATTTGTCATGAGCACGCTTACCCATTTTGACGACCAGGGCCAAGCCCACATGGTTGACGTGGCCGCCAAGGCCGCCACCCACCGCATCGGCGTGGCCGGTGGGCGCATCGAGATGCTGCCCGCTACGCTGGCGCTGATCGAATCCGGCAGCGCCAAAAAGGGCGATGTGCTGGGCATTGCCCGCGTGGCCGGCATCATGGCGGCCAAAAAAACCAGTGAGCTGATCCCGCTGTGCCACCCACTGGCGCTCACCCGGGTTGCTATTGAGTTCGAAGTGCTTCACGCAGACGCCATAAGGGCTAGCGCCGTTTATTGCACTGCAACGGTGGAAACGGTTGGCTCCACCGGTGTCGAGATGGAAGCCCTGACCGCGGTGCAAGTAGCGCTGCTGACCATTTACGACATGTGCAAGGCGGTCGACCGCGGCATGACGCTTACCGACTGCAAGCTGCTGCAAAAGCATGGCGGTAAGTCGGGGAGTTTTGTGGCGGCACCGGCTGCACCGGCGGTGCTTGATCGATGATGCGTGCGCTCAAGGCGGTGCCTCAGCAGCAGCCTCTGGCGCTGAACTCGGGCGCATCCAGCCATCGTCATCCTTCGGGAAAGCCGCCCGATACCGCGCCGCATAAAACGTCACCACATCGGTGCGGCCCAGCAGCACGGCACTGTTTAGCAGCACCTCAACCACCTTGGCCTCGGGCGAAAAGTGCAGCATGTTTTTGGCCAGTGCGTTTTGGTAGGCCGCGTTGTCCGCCGTCAGGGCCGTGGTGGTCAGCTCGGCAAAACGCACTGTGTCCTGGTACAGCCAGGCTGACCTGACCTTTTGCAAAGTGTTCTCGCGGTAGGCATTGGCACGTTGATTGGCGGGCAAGTAGAGCTGGCTGACCAGGTAGTAGTTCCAGGCGGCAAAGCTGCAATACGCTACGATAATCAAAGCAATCAGCGCATATGAATAAAGGGCTAGAGGCCTAAAACTCTTATAAGAACCAGCGCTTGCCGAATGGCGGGGAACCCACCACAGCAGCCAAACGCTCAACACGGCAGCCATCTGAAACGGGCCGTACCAAAGCGGGTATTCCAGCAGGCTGTGCAGCCCAATCACCGCCAGCACGCCCCACGCCAACTGGCGTGTGGGGTGCTGCTCACGCCAGGGCTGGCCGCGCCAGACCAGCCACAGTGCTCCGCCGCACAGGGCCAGCGCCGCAGGCAAACCCAGTTCCACCGCCAGGTGCAAAGGCAGGTTGTGCGCGTTGTCCAGAATGGCGCAAAACCGCTCGCCCGGATACAGGGTGACGAAGTGGGCATAGTCCAACTCACCCCAACCCCAGCCCAGCCATGGCTTGAGCTCGATCAAATGCAGCACATTGCCCCACAGCGTCAGTCGGCTGGCACACGCCGAATCACCCGCGCGCAGGCGGGCCCAGGCGCCGCTGCCCAACGGGTCCAGCCCGGCCAGCCAAGGCAGCGCGAACGTGGCCAGGGCAAAAGCCAACAGCGTCGTCAGAACCACCGCCAGTCTCACCGTCAGCCTCCAGCGCGGCTGCGCCGCATTGCGCCCAGCCGTGCGTTGCCAGCCCCACACCAGTAGCCACACCAAAAACAGTTGCAACAAGCCAGTGCGAGATGAGGACGCCGCATTGCCCGCGCCCAGCAGCGCCGCGCCAAGCAGCAGCGCGGGCGAGCGCAGCGACTGCCAAGGAAAAGCGCGTTCACCCGCCGCCGAGTGCCGCGCCCCGACGGCTAAGGCCGGGGCCGCCAGCCAGACCAACGCGAACAGACCGATGTTTTGCAGCGTGGCAAACTGATTACGCTGGCGCAGGTTGCCAAACGCCTCGCCCACCCCGGTGTGATTCACCCACACACCGAATGCACTGGCGGCGCCAAAGTATTGCGCCAACCCCACCAAGGCACTCAAACACGCCGCCACTGCCCAAGCCGCAGTCAGAGCGCTGACTATTTGCGGGTTTTCACCGCGCTGCCGGTCAAACGCGAAAGCCAGCAACACCCCGGCCGCGCACACCCAGGCAAACAGCAGGGGCCCCACCTGCGCCACCGGCCCCGGTGTAAACGGGTTCAGCCAGGGCAGGGTGACAAAAAGGAAGACGGCGAGGGCGGGCATGGGGCTTTGGCGAACGGCAAAGAAGGCGGAAAAGACCTGTATTTTCGCCACAAGCGCCCACTCGGCTCCAAGATCGGGCGTCTGAAACTACTTTGTAGTAACGTAACTACATTGAAATCAGACAGGAGCTATCGCCAAAAAGGGGTCAGGCTCGATTTAAAGTTACATCAAAAAACCGGCTACTGCCCAAGGGTTGCGTCTGGTTTAGCGCCAGTCGAATATCGCCAATGGTTGTGTCTGGCAGCACTTTAATTCGAGCCTGACCCCTTATTACGTAGCCGATTCAAGCAGTCCATCAGCTTGCGCTCGGACAGGTTCGCGAAGCCACCGCAACGAAAAACGAAAAAGGGGTCAGGCTCGATTTAAAGCTCTGCCCGCCTGGGTCTGCCGCGTGGTTTGGCTTCTCGTCGCTGGCCCGTCGCCCAAAAAAGGGGTCAGGCTCGATTTAAAGCTCTGTTCGCCTGGGTCTGCCGCGTGGTTTGGCTTCTCGTCGCTGGCCCGTCGCCAGTTCGATCGCATCAAAAAACCGGCTACTGCCCAAGGGTTGCGTCTGGTTTAGCGCCAGTCGAATATCGCCAATGGTTGTGTCTGGCAGCACTTGGTTGAATAGTTCGCGGTAAGCCGCTTGTCGAGTGGCATCGTCTTGACCCAACCCTGCCAACAGCGGGTGCGCAGTGATCGTGTCAACGGCTTCGCCCAAGGCATTGCTGCGGTAGCTGCTCCAGCGGTAGTGCGCCGGATCGGTGCATATCCCGGCACGCACTGGATTGAGCTCGATGTAGCGCATGCAGGCCATCAGGTAAGCCTCGGAATCAATGAGCGATGACTTGTAGCGCCCTTCCCACAGGGTGCCCGAACGCTGGTAGGTAGCGTTGACGTAGGGCACGTAGCGCCTGCCTAGTGCCATCATCATGCGTGACACAGCCTGCGCATCGCCCGGCGTGAGCAGCAGGTGCACGTGGTTGGTCATGAGAACGTAGGCGTGAATCTGGCAACCGTTGCGCCGGGCAGCATCACCGAGCCATTCCAGATAGGCCAGATAGTCGGCCGTGGTAAAAAAGCAAGGCTGGCGGTTGTGGCCGCGCTGCACAATGTGCAGGGGCACGCCATCAAGGTGAATACGGGGGTGACGGGGCATGGCGCGATGTTAGCTCTTTAATTCGAGCCTGACCCCTTATTCCTAACATTACCCTATTGCCGCCTCAAGCAATGGCAAGCATCAAATGCCCGAGAGGTGTGGCGGCGGGCTTCACCTTGATCTCGATGTCGTAGCCAAGCCGATTCAAGCAGTCCATCAGCTTGCGCTCGGACAGGTTCGCGAAGCCGCCGCGCAGCATGCCCGACACCTTTGGCTGTGTGATACCCATGCGTCGCGCTGCTTCGTCCTGGGTCAGGCCGAGCTTGCGCACGGCCTTGGTGATCTCGATCACCAAGCCGGATTTAATCTTGAGCTTGTCGGCGTCGGGCAGGTCAAGATCGGCGAAGACGTTGCCTGAGCCGGTTTCGATCTCGATGCCGTCAATGATGCGTTTTTCCATTTCGTAGCTCCTTTGCGAGCGCCTCAGCCACCTTCAGCCTAGCGCGGATGATTTCCATGTCCTCCTTCGGTGTGGCGATGCCGCTCTTGCTCTTCTTCTGAAAGCAGTGCAGGACGAACACAGCATCCTCGAATTTCACGGTGTAAACAGCGCGGTACGTCCCGCCTATGTCGTTTTCGACAACCTCAAGCACACCAGCACCGCCAAAGCCCTTGAGCACCTTTGCCGCACCATGTTGATCGCCACGCTGCGCAAAATCCAAGGCGTGACCAAAAAACTTCCTCACTTGCGTTGGAAGAAGCATCAGGTCTTTTTTACTGCCCCCAATCCAGACCAGAGGTCTTTCTTGTAGCGTCATCAATTAATTATGCCCGAACTGGCATAACACACACCTCTTGGACATCCTTCGGCCCGACGAACTGATGCCACCTTGCCAAGCCGCCACGGGCCTTGGTCAAGCTGTTCAGATTGCTGGATCGCCATCTCCAAACTCACGCAGCGACAACAGTGTTGGCCCCGGGAAGAAAGGGGTCAGGCTCGAATTAGATTATGTCCATGCAAACCACCTTGCACTCTCGCGATGTTGGGCTTGAGGACTTGGCAGCGCGGGCAAATGTGTGAATGCAAGACCTGACCCCTTTATTTTTTTGACCCCTTTATTTTTTTGGCGCGATGTTAGCTCTTTAATTCGAGCCTGACCCCTTATTTGCCTTATTTGCTTTTCCATTAGCCGCTTGACATTGTGCAATCATTGCACAACAATTGATCCGTGCTAACAATCCACCGCCTGCCGAACATGACCATTCGGGTGAATGTGCCAGACCACCGCCCGCCCCATGTGCATGTGGTGATGGCAGATCGGCGTGATGCGCTGGTGGACTTGGCCACACTGGCAGTCACTAGCCGCACGCTACGCGCATCTGACATTGCGGCAGCGCTGATCTGGATCGAGGCCAACCGCGCGCAATGCGTGCAAGTTTTCAAGGAGTGCAACCCATGATTCACGACCCGCAACACACCATCAAGGCGCTGGCGGTGCGAGCCCCCGCCGGGTTAACGTTGACCTTTGCCGACGGTGCCACCTTGAACGTTGATTTGGCCAGCGCCATCAAAACCCACCCAGCACTGGACGCACTGGGCGATGCTGCCGTGTTTGCCCTCGCCCGTGTTGATGCGTTGGGCGGCTATGTGGTCTGGATTGACGATGATCTGGAAATGGCTGCTGACAATCTGCGCAATATGGCCACCGAGCAGGCCGGTGGCATTGGACCTGAGCGGGTGCTGAACTGGATGGCCCGCCACAACCTGACGCAAGAACGAGCCGCGCAGGCCATCGGTGTTTCGCGCCGAATGCTTAATTACTATCTGTGTGGTGCCAAGCCGATTCCAAAAACCGTCTGGCTGGCCTGCCTAGGCTGGGAGACAGTTAAGGAATTGCAGGCGGCTTGAAGTTTTTAAACCGCGCCATCCGCGCCGACGTAGCGTGTTGATCCGAGCCCGGCCCCGTTGATTAGGCCCCCTTATTAAAAGTACAATAAATTGTACAACTATCAAAGGATGTCAAATGAATGTCGTGACCTACTCCGAAGCTCGAAGCTCACTCAAAGCAGTGCTTGACCGTGTTGTTAACGACCACGCACCCACCCTCATTCACCGACGCGGCGGCAATGTTGTCATCGTGTCAGAGGATGCCTATTCGAGCATGGTTGAAACCATGTACCTGCTATCCAACCCAGCCAATGCAGCGCACTTGGCCATGGCGATAGCGCAGGACAAGGCCGGGGAGTCCAAACCGCAAACGCTGATCGAGGTATGAGGGGCGTTCTTTTCGTTGGTGCGGTGTGGGCCGATGACGTTGACTGGCAGGGGCAGGATAAAAAGACTTTGAAGCGTATCAATCTACTCATCGAATCAGCACGGCGTACACCGTTCGAGGGCATAGGCAAACCTGAACCACTGCTGGGCAACTTATCCGGCTACTGGTCCCGCCGGATAGATGATACGCACCGGCTGGTGTACCGTGCCACTGATGACAACTTGCACATCGTTTCATGTCGCCACCACTATGATGCTTGATGTAGCTGATGCCACGGGAAGAAAGGGGTCAGGCTCGAATTAGATTCACTTTGAAGTCCGTTTCTAATGAAATCAATCACTTGCGTGCAGGAAGTGTCGAACTTGGGAGGCCAGATAGTCGGCCGTGGTAAAAAAGCAAGGCTGGCGGTTGTGGCCGCGCTGCACAATGTGCAGGGGCACGTCATCAAGGTGAATACGGGGGTGACGGGGCATGGCGCGAGTTTGCTCTTAGCTCTTTAATTCGAGCCTGACCCCTTATTACGCAGTTTCTCTCGCTGAACTATTGACCCCAACCAAATTCAGGATTAAATTCAGACCCACTCAAGCAAAGGGAGCACTATGCAGTCCGTCGCCAACATAAAGTCCATTTCTTATCTGAAAAGTCATGCCGCCCAGATTTCTGAAGACCTCGCCATGAACGGTATGCCGTTCGTGATCACCCAGAATGGTGAGGCCAGCATGGTGATTGAGGGCGTCAAGGAGTTTCAAGAAAAGCAAGCCCTCATTGCCGCTTTGAAAGTTTTCGCCTTAGGCGAGAACGACCGTTTGAAAGGGAAAGGCATTTCCGCTGCGCAGTCGCGTGCACAGTTGCTGGCCGTCCGCCAAAGCCGCAATTAATGGCTGTCGTCATTCTTCCCGATGCGCAGGAAGACTTGCTTTCGCTCCAGGCGTACATGCTCGACAAATGGGGCCAAGCCGCGTGGCTGAAAGCCGAGGACGAGATTTTTGAGAAGCTGGAGAAGGTTGATACCGGCATCTTTAACGGAACACCTGTTCAGGAATTGGCATCAGTGGGAATCCTTGACTACCTGAACGTGATTACCTCGCATCACAAGTTAGTTTACCGGCGAGTTGGCCGTGACATCTACGTGTACCTATTCGCTGGGCACAGACAAGATTTCCCAACGCTTTTGGAAAAACGGCTGCTTAGTCGGTAAAGCACCCAGATCGATGAAGACGTGCCGGACACCTCCGCAACTGGGAGCAAGACAAGCGCTGCCCAACGGGTGCCGCCAAGGCGCTGCGGTTGCAGGCGTTATGTTTACTCAAATTCTGACCTGTTTCACACTGGAATCCGCTTTATATTTCATAGCGACTTGTCCAAGGAATACGGCAGCAACAGGCTGATTTCGGATGAATTTCAGCGAGTGGATGCGAGGTGGTTTCGATCAGGGAATTTAATTGGAATCTGACCCTGATTACCAAGGGGCATGGCGCGCTGTTAGCTCGTTAATTCGAGCCTGACCCCCTATTTCCGGTAGATTCGATATGGGCGCGATCAGGGAATTTAATTGGAATCTGACCCTAATTACCAAATGAATCTAATGGAATGAACCCCAACACCTCTGACGTTACCGGGTCAAGCAGCACGGTCCAGAACGATTTGCGCCCCACCATAGGCAGGTAAGCCAGCGTTTCCGGCTTGCGTCCGGTTTTTGCGATGACGGCGTCAATCTCTGTGGCCTGCGCGGCAAATCGGGTTTTCAGGTCAGCGATTGGTTTGGCAGCTTGCCAGATGTCATTTTTAGCTACTGAGTACGGTTGCCAGAGGTCAGGCCGGGCGCTCAGTGACAAGCCTCCCAGGGCGGCCATTGTGGCGTCCATTTTTTCATTGGCATCCTTGAACGGCCGCAAAGACAACAGTGTTGGCCCGGTCAGTGGCAAAGCGGCCACATCAGGCGGCGCTCTGCTGAGCAACTCAGCGGGCACATCAACCGCATGCACCACCCGAAAACGGTCATATTCAAACACCAGGTGCACCGGCCGCGCCACGAACACCGTCCACAGGCCGAAGCCCAGCGCGCCAAGCTGAATCAAGACCACTATGGCCAGATCGCGCCGCAACTCCCGCCAGGGCTTGGTGCGGTTAAAGATCGTAAATGTAATCAGCGGCCCCAGAATGACGTCCACCATCACCACAATAAAAAACAACTCGCGCCCGCCAGAAATCTCGCGGTAAGGGTAGGGGTACCAAAGTCCGAACACCAGTGCGGCCGCCAACAGTGCGATGACGAGGCTGATCCCAAAATGTATGCCGCTGGCCTTGAGGCGGTCTTTCCAGAAGAAGTCGGTAGGTATTGGCATGATCGTAAGGTGCTGGAGCAATCTGAATGTTCTGTCAATTTGACAGGGGCTACTTTTCTTTCAACTGTACCGAATTCCACCACATGGGCATCAAGGAACCAGCACGGCCGCAAGCTGAGGGTACTTCTCCTGCTCAAGGCGGCGTATCTCTAATTTGCAGGCCGCTTGGTACTTGTCGCCGTACATGCCCCGAACAATCGCCAACTGATGCCTTGCACCCACGGGCTGACCATTCAAACCGAGGGCAATCGCATAGCGACAATTCATTTGGCCATAGGCAAACCGCTGCGAGACTTGTCGTAGGTTTTCCAGATCAGCAGTCGACATACCAGGCTCAACGACCAGTCGTGACGCCTTGAGCATGGCCGCCAGATGCGAGATCATCCAGACGTGCGGAATTTCATATTCCGCGGGTGTTTTACCAATTCGCAAGCTCTCAAACCGCACCGTCCGAAAATCCTCTTCAATCAGGAAATACTCATACGTCAGATAGCTGCCCACCGGCACCGATAACGCCAGAAAACCCCAAGCCCAGCGCACATTCAGCATGATCGTCCGAGTGGGCACCCTGGCTGCTTCCACGACGCCGACCATGAAACCGGCAGCCATCAGAAAGTAAGCATAAGCAAACGGATATTCCAGCATGCTGTGGACGGCCAAGGGCAGCAAACACGCCATGGCGTGAACGGCATCCAGGCGCACGCTGGTCCGAATGCGGGTTACAAACCACCATGCGATGGCGCCGCACAGCAATAACCCCAAGGGCAGCCCGTTCCACGCCAACATATCCATGACAAAGTTATGCGCGTAGTTGTAGGGGATGGAGCCGGGAAAGGCAATCGCACCGGCTGCATGGGCAACTGGCGTCTGGTTCCAGCCATAACCCACCCAGGGCGACTGAGCCACGGCGTAGGCGACCTGTTGCCACATGCGCAAGCGCTGGCTGATGGGACTGGCATCCCTGATGCTGCGCACATCGCTCAGCAGCAAGGCCTCGCTCAGGAAGGGCAGGAGCCACACGCCAATCAAAAAGCAGATGACCCACCCGCCGACCGCCTTGGCAGACAGGCGCGACTGGACCGTCCTTTTCTTCCAGATCAGGAAGCCAGCGACGACGACAACACTGAGCATGCCCGCCCGTGACTGCGCCAGAATCAACACACCGGTCAGAAAACCGATGCCAAGGAAGAAGGTGAATCGGCCGATCACGCCGCGCTCGTACACATACAAAAAAGCCGCCATGCCCATGAGCAACAGCGTGGCCAACTGATTGGGTTGGCCGAGGTTGCCCATGGCGCGGTCGCCCGGGTCGGACTGGACCACGTACATCCCCAAGTGGCCATCTACATTCAGCCATTGTGCCAAGCCAATGGCGGCGGAAACGATGGCGGCAATCCATAGGCTGTGCATCAATCCGGTCAAACAGTACGAAAGTTGTGCATCGTCGTTGCGAGCCAAGGAGTAGCCGACGAAAACTGCCGCCAGCAGGCCGGACAGATACAGCGAGGACAAGAGAGCATCACCCGCAAACCAATTGATGCCAACGGCATATTGCAACCAAGGCAGTCCGATTGCCAAAGCGATCCAGGCACTGGCCTTTGGCATCACAACTGAATGCGGCTGGTGCAACAGGATGCTAAGGAGCAGGCCGAACAGACCCAGAAATGCAAACCACTCAGAATGGAAATTGATCCACGGCCGATAGTGGTCGTAGCCGAGCCACGACAGTGTGAAAAAAAACAGCCCTAAAGCGTACGTGCGTGAAATGCGCATAAAAAAAGCGGCCGAAGCCGCTTTTCACATCAAGTCAAGCTCAAGTTGCTTTGCATGAACCTGGCAGATATTTTGAAGGAACGGGATTTGTCGCGCCAGGACCGCAAACCCATGTATTAACAGAAGTACCCAAAGGCGGCTGCGAACAAGCAGAAAACGTAGTGACTGAAGTACTGCATGGCGCCATTTGTATGGTTTTGGCATCAATTGCGGCATCATTAAAACCACGTGTAGTCACTGTAATCAATCCACCACCAACAGCGCCAGCTACCGTGCCAGCAGCTGTTGCCACAGAATTAACATATTTTGTTCCAGAACCTGCAGCTACTTCACAACCCCAACCATTTATAGCAATAGCAGTATTGGCTGTCTGGATCGTCTCCGTCATGCTAGTGCGACAGGCTGACGCTGCCAAGATAACTTCAGACATCTTCGCCTTGACCGTGTAATCCTGATAAGCCGGCAACGCCACCGCAGCCAAAATACCAATGATCGCAACCACGATCATCAGCTCGATCAGGGTAAAACCCTTTTGCATGGAACGCTTCATGTGAGACTCCTTGAGGTTAAGAAAGAAAACAACTTGACTGACCGGGTCATAACAGCAGTTCGCGTGCCAAGTTGATTTGCGGCCTGTTTTGCCAATTTCTCGGCAAATTCTGGCCAATGTGACGCCAAGCGTCTGTTCAGTGCCGCCCATTTTTGTCAGTCACGCACTTTGCGTTGACAATTTTTGTCACCACGCGGCATGGATGATCGACCCTGCCATTCACCTTCAAATGGATCCGGTTTAACAAGCGCAAAAGTTACACATAATATGTGCACACATTCACAGGAGAGCAAAATGAACATCACATTGTCGGTTGACGGGCAAGTTGCAGCGCGGGCGCGTGAGGCTGCGCAGAAGCTCGGCAAGAGTCTCAATCAGGTGGTGCGTGACTACCTGGAGCAATTGGCGGGCACGGCCCAGCGTGGCCAGCAATGGGCGCAGTTTGAGCAGCGCTGCTTGCAGTCGAATGCCCAGCTGGGAGACTGGCGCTTTGACCGTGATGAAGCCAACGCGCGCTGACCAGATGGCGACCAGGAGTTTTATCGACACCAAGGTGTTGATTTATGCCGAGGCTTGTGATGCGCCTGCCAAGCAGCGTGCGGCATTAACGCTACTTAAAGGTCTGTATGAAAACAACGAGGGTGTTTTGTCAACACAAGTGCTTCAGGAGTATTGCAATGTGGCGCTCAAAAAACTGAAACTGCCTGCGCAGCATGTTCGCGCCCAGCTCGATCTGTACGAGCAGTTTGAAGTGGTTCAGGTGACGCCTGCTGTGATCCGCGCCGGTCTGGATCTGCATCAGACGCGCAGCGTGGCTTTTTATGACGCGCTGATCATTGCCAGTGCCCAAATTGCAGGTTGTAACCAGCTTTTCAGCGAAAACTTGAATGCGGGTGAGACCATGGCGGGTGTCAGCATCGTGAACCCGTTTGCCCAAAGACCAGGCGCTTAAAACTGCTGCCAGTTTATTGGCTGAGGGAAAACCTGAGCAAGACGATAGGGCTGATCAAAAATCGAAGGGGGTCCTTCGGTACCAATTCAAGAAAGCAGGCCACCACAGACGGCACTTTTTTTTAGCAGATTAATGACAACGTCTGCGTCAAGTACCAGCTGCGGTGGTGTCATTGCGCGTCGCCTTTCTTCAGGACACGGCTCTTGCTGCGGATCGCTTGAACATGGTCCTGCGCGTCGATGTTGTTAAAACTCTTTAGTGGCTTAAGTCGCTTGAAAAAGGCGGTAGCGTCAGCCGTGGGGTCTTTCTGAATATCTCTTTCCAGAGTGCGCCGAATGAGCTCTGAAATACTGATGCCAACGGTACGCGCGTGTACCTTGAGGTTGTCGTAAAGGTCGTTTTGCAGGTAAATATGAGGGAAAAAAGGCGCCAGGCTCGGTTTATTGCCAAATTGGCCTGTAGCCCTTATAAACAGTGCGTAAGCTGCTATTAATAATGAATAAAAGTGCTGAACCCGATTCAATTTTTGGCTAAGCGGTCAGTCCACTCAGACGGCCAGGCGCTGCGCGCTGAGGTTGCGCGCTGGCGTTGCTTTACCGGTCGGCTCGGCCTAGTTTGATGTCGGTTTGTCAACGGTCGCAAACTGCGGCAGCAGCGAAATCTCGGAGTACCCATCCGATATTTCGATGTAATATGCAGAAATGATTCGTCGAGACAAGCATCTCAATCAAATAGTGCTCGGTTTGCAGCAGTTTCCGGTGGTGGCGTTGTTGGGGCCACGCCAGGTCGGAAAAACCACTTTGGCGCGCCAGTTGGCTGCTCAGTGGGTTGGGCCAACGCATCTCTTTGATCTGGAAGATCCAGACGACCAAGCGCGGCTAAGTGACCCTTCGTTTGTATTGCGTCCGTTAACCGGGTTGGTGGTGCTGGATGAGATTCAGATTAAACCAAGTCTTTTTCCGCTTCTGCGTGTGCTGGCCGACAGGGCCGATGCGCCAGCGCGCTTTCTCGTTCTGGGTAGTGCCGCCCCCGAACTCTTGCGCAACACGTCCGAGAGCCTGGCTGGGCGGGTGATGTTTCATGAGCTCGATGGTCTGAGTCTGGATGAACTGGCACCCAATCAAATGGACCAGCGTTGGTTGCGGGGTGGTTTCCCGCGCGCCTTTCTGGCAGACAACCTGGCCGCCAGCCGCGCCTGGCGGGAGTCTTTCATTCGCACCTATCTGGAGCGGGACTTGCCCCAACTGGGCATCAACTTGCCAGCCCTGACATTGCGCCGGTTTTGGACCATGCTGGGTCATTACCATGCCCAAACGTGGAACGGCAGCGAGCTGGCACGCGCCCTGGGCGTCAGCGACAAAACCGTGTCACGCTACCTCGATATTCTGGAGGGCACCTTTATGACATGGCGGCTGCGGCCATGGCACACCAATCAGGGCAAACGCGAGGTCAAGGCCCCCAAGGTTTACCTGTCCGATACGGGTTTGTTGCACAGTTTGCTTGGTATTGCCGAGTACCACGATTTATTGGCGCATCCGAAATGTGGTGCCTCCTGGGAGGGGTTTGCGTTGCGCGAAATCATTCGCCAAACCGGCGCAGGCCGGGACGAGGTGTATTTTTGGGGACTTCATTCGGGCGCAGAACTGGATTTGATGACCACGCACAACGGGCATCGACTGGGGTTTGAAGTCAAACTGACCCGCTCACCCAAAGTGACACCGTCGATGCGTTCAGCGCAGGATGCTTTGGCGTTGGAACATCTTTATGTGGTGTGCCACGCAGAAGGCGTGGACAAGCCCTGGCCTTTGGCAGAAGGCATCAGCGCACTGCCGTTGCAGGCGTTTGGCAGTTTGGCGGATGGGCTGCGGGCAGATTGACCCGCGGAATTTGCTTATATCCAGTGCGCCGTCTGACTGTTCACGTTGTCCTGAGGAACCTGCGCCAAGGCGCGTTGCCAGGGCGTGTTGGCAGACACCCGCCGGCTCTTGGGGCAGATAAGACGTTGAAGATGTCGTCGTTTTTTGGATCGTCACCGAGCCTTGCGGGTACTGTCAAGGCGTTGATGGCGCGCAGTTGATGGCACACTTGTGTGCTAACGCCAAACCACCACCGCCGCCTGAGGAGTACGAGATGGGACTACCGCTGACCAAGACAAATTTTGATGCCAATGCCTACTTGGCCTGGGAGGCTGACCAGCCCGACAAGTCGGAGTATGTGGCGGGCGAGGTTTTTGCAATGGTGGGTGTGCGACGCGTGCATGCCACCGTGGCTGGGAATGTTTTTGCAAAGCTGCGCGAGCATCTGCGTGGCTCGCCCTGCCTGTCTTTCATCTCTGACATGAAGCTGCGTGTGGCAGCGGCTGATGCGTTTTTTTACCCGGATGTGATGGTGACCTGTGACCCGCGTGACCGCCGCGCCGACCTGTATGTGGAGCACCCGCATCTGATTGTTGAAATTCTGTCTGATTCAACCGCCGCCTATGACCGGGGTGCCAAATTTGCCAGCTACCGGCAAATTACTGAACTGCAGGAGTTTGTGCTGATCGACATTGATGCCCGGCGGGTGGAGGTTTTTCGCCGCCAGCCGGGTAACGAGTGGTTACTGCACGATTACGCCGGTGAGCCAGACTGCCATTTCGAGTCGGTGAAACTGGCGCTGGGTATGGCGGCAGTTTTTGAGGATGTGGATGTGGATGCGCCTGCGGCCCAGGCATGACAATCTGCGCTTGTCCAGCCAACCCAAAGGAAACTTTGCCATGAATGACCAAAACGGCTACGACATTGAAGACCTGCACCTGGGCATGACCGCCACGGTGGCCAAAACCATCAGCGAGGCAGACATTTTGCTGTTCTCCGCCGTGTCCACCGATGTGAACGCCATCCATATCAATGAAGAGTACGCGGCCAGCACGCCGTTCAAGGGGCGCATTGCGCACGGCATGTTGTCAGCTAGCTTGATTTCTGCGGTGCTAGCCAACCGCTTGCCGGGTCCGGGCACGATTTACTTGGAGCAAAGTCTTAAGTTTCTGGCCCCGGTGCGCCCCGGCGACACGGTGCACGCCACGGTCACCGTGCTGGAGATCGGTGACAAGGGCCGCGTGACCCTGCAAACCACCTGCCGCGTGAAAGATACGGTGGTGATTGACGGGCAGGCGCAGGTGAAGATTGGCTCATCGGCACGGCGGGCCAAAACTGTCGCTTAAGGCTGATATTTGTTTCAGGACCTGCCATCGGTGTGCATGGCTATTTACATTCAGATGCTGGAACCAAGCTTCTTGGATGAACTTAACTTTGTGCAAAAGTTGGTTGGTTCTGCCAGCGCACTCAGGCTGCGACGGCTTGCGATTCGCGGATCAATACCTCAGCAGGAATATGTAGGCCGTCGCTCAACCGACGAATCATGCTGAGCGATAGCGAGCGTTTGTGGGACAGAACTTCGTAAACGCGATTGAGCGGGCCAATGTATGGCACCAGATCTTTCACCGTCATGCCGGATTGATCCATGCGAAATTTGATCGCCTCAATGGGGTTAGGAGGGCCAATGGGATAGTGCTTCGCTTCATAGGCCTGCACGAGCGTGCCCAGCACATCAAGTCGCTCGCCTTCGGGCGAGTCGGCGGCTGGGTCAATATCTATCAGAGCGGACACCTCTTGCAATGCAGCAAGGTAATCAACTTCGGTACGGATGGCTTTGATTTCCATGATCAGATTCCTTTGAATTGGTCTACTGTGGTGGTATCAACTTTGTCATATTCGGCATGGGTGCCAATGAACTTCAAGTAGACGTATTGCATCTTGCACGCAATCGCGACGATCAACCGGTAGTCGTTCCCCTTGATGTTGAACACCGCGCGGTTGTTTGCAATGATGCTGGCGTTCGCATAATGATTCTTCACGTCCTGGGGTGATGTCCATTGCGCCTGTTTGGCCTCAGCGAGCCAAGCCTTAAGCGCACCTTCTGCATCACTGCGGTTTGGTTGTTTCCAGTAGGATTCGAGATGACGCAATGCGACTATTCGCATGAGTTCAGTATAGTCCCAAAACGGTACTAAGAGAGTGAGCCACATACTCCAGCCGTTATCGACCAGGCGCACTTGACTGAATAGTCAGACTTCAAGCCCTGGACTGCATACAGCCCATTTTTTCAGTTTTGACACAAATGGGTCTGGCAACTGGTCAGGCCTGCTGCCAAGCCGGTGGCCGCTTCTCAATGAACGCTTGCACGCCTTCGAGCGCGCTGTCAATCATCATGTTGCAGGCCATGGTCTGGGCGGCGTCGATGTAGGCGGCTTCGATGCCGTTTTCCAGCTGGCGGTAAAACAGCGTTTTGCCCAGCGTGACGGCGGCGCGTGGCTTGGCCAGAATGCTGTTGGCCAACTCGCCCAGCTCCGCGTCCAGCTGGTCTGGCTCGGCCACCCGGTTGACCAAGCCTTCAGCCAGCGCTTTCTGGGCGCTGATGAATTCTCCGGTGACCAGCATTTCAAAGGCGGCTTTGCGGCCCAGATTGCGCGACAGGGCCACGCCGGGGGTGCTGCAAAACAGGCCCAGGTTGACGCCACTGACCGCAAAGCGGGCATTGCTGGCGGCCACCGCCAGGTCGCACATGGCCACCAGCTGGCAGCCCGCAGCGGTGGCCACGCCGTGCACCCGGGCAATCACCGGCACGGGCAGCTTTTGGATGCTCATCATCAGCTTGGCGCATTGCTTGAAAAGAGTTTGGTAATAGTCGTGCGAGGGGCTGGCGCGCATTTCGCGCAGGTCGTGGCCGGCGCAAAAGGCTTTGCCTGCTGCGGCGATGACGACGCAGCGTGTGCTCTCGTCTGTGGCCAGCGTGTCTAGTTCATGTTGCAGCGCAGTCATCAGCGCCTCAGACAAGGCGTTGAAGGCATCAGGCCGATTCAGCGTCAAGGTGACCAGGCCGCGGCCGTCACGGGTGGTGAGGACGAGAGGGTCTGCAGCAGGAGTCATGGTGTGTCAGTCTGGTGAAAAGACGGCCTTTGTACCAAAAAGCGGCAAGTGGCGCTTTATTTCCAGCGCAGCGGCTCAATGTCGACGTTGTGCTTGCCGTCGCCGAGCATCAGCACATCTTCTTGCACGGTGGCTTGCAGAGCCATGTTGCGCTGCGCCATGGGAATCAGCGCCTGCGCGGTGGCACTGGGAATACGCCACACCTGCAGCCGGTCCAGCCGGGTGAGTTTGGTCTGGATGCCGCGCCACCACACATCTGCTGCCTGACCAAAGGCGTACAGCACCACGGCGTCGGCCTTGTTGCAGGCTTTGGCGAGCGGTTTGTCTTCGGGTTGGCCGACTTCGATCCACAGCCTTGTAAGGCCAGTGAAATCGCGCAGCCACACGTCGGGCTCGTCAGGGTTGGACAGGCCCGCACCAAAGGCCAGTGTGCCGTCACCGCCGCAGACGCTTTGCAATTGGTGCGCCTGCAACGCCAGTGCACACAGCCGCACCATCATGCGCTCGTCGGTTTCGCTGGGGTGGCGCGCCAGCGTCAGCGCGTGGTCGGCGTAGTAGCTGTGGTCAATGTCTGCAATTTGCAGGCTGGCTTTGAAGATGGTGGATTTGATGGCCATGAGGGGTTGCGCAGGGCGGATCAAAAGGGAATGGATTCGTGCACTTGTGGGTGCCCCAGACGCTGCCAGCTGATGCATCGCACACCCTCACGGGTGTAGTTGTCGGTGCCACCATGAATCAACCAGGGCTCGGGCGAGGGCTCGGTGACAAATCGGTTGGCTTGTTTGCCCGCGCGCACCAGGTCGGGGGTAAGTGTCTGGCCCGATTTGATCTCAACACATTGCAGGCCTACAGGGGTTTCAAACACCAGATCAGCTTCGAGGCCATTGTTGTCACGCCAGAAATACATCTCGGCAGGCTGCCCCTGGTTAAGGCGGTATTTGCGAAATTCACCCATGACCCAGGACTCGAACAGCGCGCCGCGCAGCGGGTGCAGCCAAAGTTGTTCGGGTTCGCGAACGCCCAGCAGCCAGCTTGCCAGACCGCTGTCGGTGAAATACAGCTTGGGGGTCTTGACCAAGCGTTTACCAAAATTGCGATGGTAGGGCGGCAGCAAATAAACCAGCTCGCTGCTCTCCAAAACCGATAGCCATTGCCGCGCGGTGGGGTGGCTGATGCCAGCGTCTGCTGCCAGGCTGGCCAGATTCAGCAGGCAGCCTGTGTGACCTGCGCACAGGCGCACAAAACGCTGAAAAGCGGACAGGTCTTGTACCTTGAGCAGTTGGCGCACGTCACGCTCAATATAGGTCACGATATAGCTGGCAAACCAGTCGTTGGCTTGCGCAGGGGTTGTGGGCTGCTGCCATAGCGCCGGGTAGCCGCCACGCCAAAGGTGTTGCGGCAGGTCTTGCATATGCGCTGTGCCCAGCTCGGAGGCTGCCAGCGGCAGCAGCCGGGCCAGCCCAATGCGCCCAGCCAGCGACTGGCTGATGCCTGCCATCAGGTCAAACTGCTGTGAACCGGTGAGCACAAAGCGTCCGGGGGTGCGCAGCGCATCGACCATACCTTGCAAATACGAGAACAGCTGCGGCCAGCGCTGGGCCTCGTCGAACACCGCGCCACCTTCAAAGCGCCGCAAAAAGCCGCGCGCATCGGTCTGTGCAAAGCCCAGTTCTCCAGGGTCTTCCAAGGAAACATAAGGCTTGTCGGCAAACAGTTGTTTGGCTAGCGTTGTTTTGCCGGACTGGCGCGGCCCGGTCAGCCCGATGACCGGGAACTGCCCAGCCAGGCGGTGCAAGGTCGAAGTTAGATCTCTTGGATACGAATTCATACAATCTGAAGAAGCGTTTTTCAGATTGTATGGATTTTCAGCAAGATACTCAAACCCGGCGCGCCAGCTCCGCAGCCAAGCCGGTGTAGCTGCCCGGCGTCATGGCCAGCAGGCGGGTTTTTTCAGCGTCGGGAATCGCCAGGCGGGCGATAAAGCCTTGCATCAGCTCGCGTGTCATTGGCGCGCCACGGGTGAATTCCTTGAGTTGCTCATACGGCTCAGGCAGGCCAAAGCGGCGCATCACCGTTTGAATCGGCTCGGCCAGCACTTCCCATGAGGTGTCCAGGTCTTTGGCAATGGCGGTTTCGTTGATTTCGAGCTTGCCCAGGCCGGTGGCCAGCGATTGGTAGGCCAGCACGGCATAACCCAGCGCCACACCCATATTGCGCAGCACAGTGCTGTCGGTCAGGTCGCGCTGAAAGCGCGAGATGGGTAATTTCTCGGAAAGATGGCGCAACACCGCGTTGGCCAGGCCCAAGTTGCCTTCGGCGTTTTCAAAATCGATCGGATTCACCTTGTGCGGCATGGTGCTGGAGCCGACTTCGCCTTTTTTGAGCTTTTGCTTGAAGTAGCCCAGGCTCACATAGCCCCACACATCGCGCGACCAGTCGATGAGGATGGTGTTGGTGCGCGCCACCGCGTCAAACAGCTCAGCCATGTAGTCGTGCGGCTCGATCTGGATGCTGTAGGGCTGAAACGTCAGGCCCAGGCCCAGCGGCTCAGGGGTTTCAATCACTTTTTTGCTGAAGGCTTCCCAGTCATGCTCGGGCCAGGCGGACAGGTGCGCGTTGTAGTTGCCCACGGCGCCGTTCATTTTGGCCATCAGTGGGATGCTGGCAATCTTCTCGCGCGCTGCACTTAAGCGCACCACTACGTTGGCCACTTCCTTGCCCACGGTGGTGGGGCTGGCGGTTTGGCCGTGGGTGCGGCTGAGCATGGGCACAGCGGCAAAGGTGTGCGCCATGTCGCGCAATTTGCTGATGATGATGTCGAGCGCGGGCAGCAGCACCGCGTCGCGGCCGGTTTTGAGCTGCAAGGCATGGCTGGTGTTGTTGATGTCTTCGCTGGTGCAGCCAAAGTGCACAAACTCTTGTGCGGCCAGCAGTTCCGGGCGCGCTTCAAACCGGCCCTTGAGCCAGTATTCGACCGCTTTCACGTCATGGTTGGTGGTTTTTTCGATCTCCTTGATGGCCAGGCCATCGGCCAGCGAGAAGTTTTTGACCAGGCCCAGCAGATAGGTGCGGGCACCGGGCGACAGCGGTTTGAATTCGGCAAAGCCACAGTCGCTCAGGGCGATAAACCAGGCGACTTCAACCTGCACCCGGCGGTGCATGTAGCCCAACTCACTCATGGCGGGGCGCAGTTTGGCAAGTTTGGCGGCGTAGCGGCCGTCCAGCGGCGAGAGAGCGGAGATGGCAGAAGTACTCATGCGCAAGATTGTAGGGTGGGTCAGACGTTTGCTGGGCTGTCAGCCCAGGGCAATGTCGGTGGCTAGAATGCCACGAAACTACAGACTGGACTGCGCCTCAACATGCCCATGAAACTTATCGGATCGAACACCAGCCCCTACGTTCGCAAGGTGCGGGTGGTTATGGCCGAGAAAAAGCTCGAGCACGAGTATGTGCTGGAAGACGTGTGGTCTGCCACCACTACGATTGCACAGTACAACCCGCTGGGCATGGTGCCTTGTCTGATCATGGAAAACGGCGATGCCATTTCAGACTCGCGGGTGATCGTGGAGTACTTTGACACGCTGTCGCCGGTGGGCAAACTGCTGCCCGCCGTCGGGCGCGAGCGCGCCGAGGTGAAAAACTGGGAGGCGCTGGCCGATGGCCTGCTGGATGCGGCCATTGCGGCGCGCATGGAAGCCACCTGGAGCGGCCGCGAAGAGTCCCAGCGCAGCCAGTCCTGGATTGACCGGCAACTGGTGAAAGTGCATGCTGCCTTGCAGGCCATGAGCAGCGGCCTGGGGGACAAGCCGTATTACATGGGCACGTATCTGGGGCTGGCCGACATTGCGGTGGGCGTGGCGCTGGGTTACCTGGATTTCCGCTTTGCCGACATCAATTGGCGCGAAACGCACCCGAATCTGCACCGGCTGTATGACAAGTTGATGCTGCGGCCCAGCTTTGCTGATACCCAACCTTTCGGATGACCGATGCCGATCAGGTACCGGGCAAATGGCGACCAAATGCAGTTCACTGGCTGGCTCGGCGTTTCAGCCAACGCATCAGGCCGCCCACCACCGGTAACTTTTCGTAGAGTTCTTCGGCAGCATCCCAATAGTCGCGGTGCAGGGTGATCAGCCCGGCCTCATTCAGAAACAGGTGCGTGGCACCCAAAATGGTTTGGGTCTGGCTGGTTTTGAAGCCTTTGAAGCCAAATCTGAGTTCCCAGGTCAGAAAACACTGCTGGCCTTGCAGCACCTGCTGCGTCACCACAAAATGCGGCTGCGTTAACTGCACAAACATGTGGGCAAAGATGTGCCCAATGGCGGGAATGCCCACCACCTCGTTAAACGGGTCTTTAAAGCGCGCCTTTGGGTCATAAAACTCGCCCAGACGGCTGATGTTTTGTGGCGTGATGGTTTCAAAAAGCTGCACCATGCGGGCTATTTGCGCGCTGTGGTCGGGGGCTTGGTCGGGGCTTTGAGGCGTTTCAGCGGTCATTGGGTGGCCTTTTGAACCAGTTTGAAATAGACGCGGTAGGGCAATAGACGCATGATTTTCAGCCAGCCCGTGAAGCGTTTTGGGAAATGGATTTCAAACCGGCCTTTGGCCCAGCCTTGCACAATGGCTTGCGCTGCCTGGTCGGGGGTGAGCAACGCGGGCATTTTGAAGTCGTTTTGCGCAGTCAGCGGGGTTTCGACAAAGCCGGGGTTGATGATCGACACGCCCAGTCCTTCGCTGTGCAGGTCAAGGTACAGCGCCTCGGCCAGGTTGATCAGCGCGGCTTTGGTGGGGCCGTAAGCCAGGCTGTTGGGCAGGCCGCGAAAGCCCGCGACGCTGCCGACCAGGCTTAAGTGGCCTTCGCCTCGGGCGCGCAAGGCGGGCAGCACCGCGTCCAGCAGGTACAGTGCGCCCAGGTAATTAACCTCGCAATGGCGCTTCATCTGCGCCACATCCAGCGCATCGGCGCGCATGGGTTCGTAGTGACCAGCGCAGTACATCACCATGTCCAACGGGCCTTGGGTGAGCAAAATTTTGGCGGCCTGATGCACCGCTGCGCTGTCGGTGGCGTCCAGCGGCAACGCTTGGCACAGCGGGTTGTTTTCTGCCAGGGTTTGTAGCGCGGTGGCGTTGCGGGCCGATACCACCACGCGTGCGCCTTGCGCCAGCAGGGCGCGTGCGGTGGCGGCACCAATGCCGCTGGAGGCGCCCACAATCCACACGGTTTTGCCGTGCCAGTGTTTAAGCGGCGGGTTTAAGGGGCTGAAAAATGACATGAAAGACTTTTAATTTAATAGCTGTTAGCGCTTTATCCATAAGGGCTAGAGGCTATTTTCTTATATAAAAAAGGGCTAGATTCGCTTGGTGAAGGACAGTGTCACCTCACCGAGCTTGAAGCCAAACTTGCTCATGCCGGCTTTGTTGAGCATCACCGTGTCGGTCATCAGGTACATCCAGTCGTCAAACTGCACCTCGTAGACCTTGCCGTCCACCGGCAACGACATCGTGTAGGTCCAGTGAAAAGCGTTGCCCCGCGTCTGGCCGGTGGCCTCGCCCACCACGTCATCGGCGCGGCCGGTGTAGCGGCCATCGGGCAACTGGGTCAGGCGCCAGATGCGCTTTTGCGTGGTGCCGTCGGAGTAAGTAAAGGATTCGTCCAGCACACCTTCGTTGCCGTTCCAGGTGCAGACCATCAGCACGGTAAAGCGCTTGACCACCGCGCCAGAGCGGTCGGTGAAGATGCCATAAGCATCGAGTGTGCCGTTGAAATAGGTGCGCAAATCCAGCGTGGGTTTCTGGTTGGCGTAGCTGTCGATGTCTTGCGAGGCGCAGCCGGTCAAAGCCAGGCCTGCGGCAGCGCTTGCGGACAAGAGAAGTCGTCTTTTCATGGTTTCTTTCGGATGATGAGGAAGTAAAGCAGCGCGGCTGCCAGCGTTTTTAGCGCACAGGGCAGCAGGCAATAAGCGAAGGTGAGGGTTTGCAAGGCCTGCGGGTCAGTCGTGCCGGGGGTGTAGCCCAGCAGGCCCAGGGCCGGCAGGGCCACACCGGCGGCCAGTGCCAGATTGAGCTTGGTGGCAAATGCCCACCAGCCAAAGTAGGCGCCCTCAGACTGCTGCTGGTCACCGTGATGCTGAATCACACCGGCCAACAGGGCCGCGGGCAGCGCCAGATCGGTGCCAAGCGCGGCGCCAGACAGCGCGCAGACGATGACAAACTCGGTCACATCCCCCGCGCCCAGCCGCGCCGCAAAGGCAAACACCAACACCGAGAGCACCATGCCCAGCAGCCAAGTGCGCGCCAGCCCGAAGCGCGCCACCAGCTTGAGCCACAGCGGGATGCTCAGTGCCGCGCAGACAAAGTAGGCGCCCAGAAACAGCGGCTCGGCACTCGGCGGGGCTTTTAGCCGGTCTTGCACAAAAAACAGCAGCAGCGTGGCCGGGATGGCGCTGGCAATGCCGTTGACCATGAAAACGGCCATCAGCTGCCGAAACCGGGTGCGCTGCCAGGGCAGCCACACCGAGGCCGCGCCGTAGCCAGCGTCCAGAGACTGCGCAGACGAGCCCGCCACTGCCGTCCCGGTGATTCTTCCCTCTCCCTCCGGGAGAGGGCTAGGGTGAGGGCGCGGGGAAGAGCCAGGACCAGGACCAACCCCCCGCTCCCCCTTCACCCCCACCGGCACAGGCCCGCTGCGCCAAGCCAGCCAGCCAGCCACACTTGCTATGACAAGTAGAGCTACTGTCGCAGGCAGCCCAAGGGCTACAGGCGTAATGGATGCAATGATCACGCCCACCAGCCCCAACCCCTCACGCCATGCCACCACCCGGCTGCGGTACAGCGCATCACCACCCAGCCGCGCCCCCCAGGCCTGGTGCAGGATGGTCAACGCGCTGAACGCGGTGGTGGTTAGCAGTAGCGTGGCCGCCAGCCAGAGCATCACTTGCGTTGTGTCGGCCTGCAGCGCCAGTGGTGGGAAAAACAGCAGGCCAAAGCCGATGCACAGCAGCAGCGCAGCCAGAGCGGCCCAGCGCAGCACCGTGGCTGGCGCCTGCTCTGTGGTGCGGCTGCGCTGGTGCAAGTTGTCCGCCCAGCGGCCAAGCAGCGGGTCAATCACCGCGTCAAACAGCCGTGCTGCGACCAGCACCGCACCCAGCGTGGCCAGCGACAACCCAAAACTGCGCGCATAGTGATTCGGCAGGAGCACATACAGCGGCAGCGCCACAAATGCCAGCGGCAAGCCCATCAGGCCGTAACGCCAGCCCTGCTGCCAAGTCAAAGCCGGGTTCATGCTGGTTTAAGCGGGCGCTGCGGCCAGCAGGGCCACACGCAGGTCGGGGTGGCTGGTGGTGGTATCTAACCAGATGCCAAAAAACCGGTGGCTGAACACCGGGTCAGCCACCTCGCCTAGGCTGCGGCCATTGAGAAAGAAACGCGCGCCCTGCTCGGGAAGGTGCACACCGGTCAGGCGGTCGTTGGCTGCCACGTCCACAAACAGCGTTTGCATGGCAGACAGCCAGTCGGCTTGCTGCGCGGCGTTTAGGGTTGTCTGGCGCTGCATTTCATCCAGCGAGCGCTCGGCCAGGGTCTGCCCAGAGACGCGGCGCTGGTAGGTCAGGCTCAAAGCCAGGGGGAACTGGCCATAGTCCCGCGCGCGAAAACCGGCACCCACCCAGAGTTGCGCCTGGTAGATGGCCATGCCAAAAAACCGCAGCTGTGCGCTGCCCGACCAACTGGCTTGCGGCAAATTGGCTGCAACTTCCGGCCAGAGCGCAGGCGCTTTAAAAGGTGTGGCCAGGTTGGAAGCCTGGGCTGGCACGCCGCTCAGCAGCAACAGCGGCGCAGCCAGCACGCTGCGGCGGGTGATTCTGGACGAGGAGCTAAGCGTGGTGCCGTCAGTGGTCTGGCAGGCGGTGTGCATGGTCTTAACCGCGTTTTTGCAGCGTGTACTGCACCACGTCGATGTTGTTTTCCATGAACGCGGCCTCGCAGTAGGCCAGGTAAAACTCCCAGATGTGCATGAAGCGCGCATCGAACCCGCCAGCCAGCACTTGCTCCCGGTGGGTCAAAAAGGCATCACGCCAGCGTTTCAGGGTTTCGCCGTAGTCGTGGCCAAAGGCGTATTCGTCCACCACCTCCAGGCCAGCCGCTGCGGCTTGCGCACGGAACTCGCGCGGGCATGGCAGGCAGCCGCCGGGAAAGATGTACTGCTGGATGAAGTCGGTGGAGTTCACATAGCGGTCAAACAGCGCGTCGTTTATCACAATGCTTTGCACGCAGGCGCGAGCGCCGGGCTTGAGCAGTTTGGCCACGCTGGCAAAGTAGGTGGGCCAGTATTCACGGCCTACCGCTTCGACCATCTCGATAGAGCAGATGGCGTCAAACGGCTCGTCTTTGATGTCGCGGTAGTCCTGCAGGCGCAGGTCATAGGTGGGCCAGGCGCTGGCACCCGCCTGCCGAGCCAGCGCGTTCTGGGGTGCGGTCACGCCGCTGGCCGGCAGAATGCCAAGACGCGCCATACGCTCCTTGGCAAACACCAGCTGCTCGGTGCTCAGCGTCACACCAGTGATGTGGGCGCCAAACTCGGTGGTGGCTTTTTCGGCCAACGCGCCCCAGCCACAGCCAATTTCCAGCACCCGGTCACCAGCCTTGACGCCCGCCATGCTCAGGGCGCGGCGCACTTTGGCGTGTTGGGCTTGCACCATGGGCTGGGTCAGGTCGCCGTTAAAAATGGCGGCCGAGTAGTTCATGGTCTCGTCCAGCCAGAGCTTGTAAAACGCATTGCCCAAGTCGTAATGGGCGTGGATGTTTTTCTTGCTGTTGGCGCGTGAGTTGCGGTGCAGCAGGTGCTTGACGCGGTACAGCAACCGACCCGCCCAAGTGCCGTAGATCACGCCTTCTACCTCGGTGCGGTTTTTCACCAGCACGCGCAGCAGCTCTGTCAGATTCGGGGTGCTCCAGTCACCGGCGATAAAGCTCTCCGCAAAACCGATGTCACCCGATTTGAGCGCAGCGCTGAACGGCGTCCAGTTGTGCAGTACCAGCGTGGCGTGCGGCAGGTTCTGCTGGCCTAAGCGCTGCATGCTGCCGTCTGGCAGCTGCACGGTGAGGCTGCCGTGCTTGAGTTTTTGCAGCAGCTTGAGTACGGTGCGTGCCGACCTGGGGCAGATTTGCGGCAGGCTGAAGGCGTCGGCGGTGTTGGCGGTGCTGGTTCGGGTGGTGTTCATGGCGGAGGTCCTCAGCGGGTGGTGAAGGTGACAGGCGGTGGGGGCTTGCGAAAGAACGGTACTTTTTTGAAAAACAGCTTGAGCGCGTGCCAGTGGATGCGAAAGGCCACGCCAAAGGTCATCATCGGGTAGCCCAGCAAGGCGCGTCGGGCAGATTGGGCGGTGAGCGGCTCCATGGCGCCGCCCACGCTGGTCTCAATCAGCGGGCCAGTAGCATCGTCAAAGTCGATGCGTGCCACGGTGCGTTTGAAATCCGGCGTGATCATGAAGCGAAAACGGTAGCTGCCTTCCACCGGGCAAAACGGCGAGACGTGAAACACCTTGGCAGCGCTCAGCTCTTGTCCGAGCTTCGGCGCGTCCAGCAGGTAGCAATGCCGCTCGCCAAAGGTGTTGTTGACCTCGGCGACGATGGCGCGCAGATAGCCGTCCGGGCGGTGGCAGTACCAAAAGCTCACCGGCTTGAAGGTAAAGCCCAGCACGCGCGGGTAGGCGTGTAACCAGACTTCGCCAGTGGCATCCCGAATGCCTTCGCCGGCCAGCAACTCGTCTAACCAGGCCAGTGCGCCGCCTTGTTCCGCGCCACGGCCGTCGCCATGGTCGGCGTCATAAAAGCTCAGCGGTGCCCAGCGGTTGCGCGCCAGCAGCCCCGGGCCGTTGGCCTGCAGGCTACGCATGGGCAGCATCAAAAAATAGGTGGGGTAATGAAAGTCGTGGCGCACCGGCTTCAAGCGCGTGTGGCGCACCTCGCCAAAACCGATCAAGGGCGCGGCAGCGGGGGAGGCGGCTGCGGCTGCATTCATGCCGGACACCTCGGCCGGCTATCAAAAATAATAGCTGCTTGCGCTTTATACATAGGGGCTAGAGGCCAATTTTTCATATATTTAAGAGGGGTTCCAGGCGCTGCGCCACAGCCAGCCCGGCCTTCAGCCCGTCTTCATGAAAGCCGTAACCCATCCACGCGCCGCAGAAATAAGTGTTTTGCTGGCCCTGCAGCGCTGGTATGTCGGCTTGCGCGCGGATGGCGGCCAGGTCGAACACCGGGTGCGCGTACGCAAACTCGCCGTGAATGGTGCTTGGCTCAATCTCGTGCAGCGGATTCAGCGACACCACCACCGGCTGGGTAAACGGCAGCGGCTGCAACTGGTTCAGCAGGTAGTGCAGGCAGACGCGTGCATCGGTCTTGATGGCGCGCTGGGTGGTGTTTTGCGCGGCGGCACGTTCAAAATTCCAGGCCGCCCAGGCGAGCTTGCGCTGCGGCAGCACCGAGGTGTCGGTATGCAACACCGCGCGATTCGGCTGGTAGCGAATGGCACCCAGTGTGGCCTGCTCGGCCCGACTTGGCTGGGCCAGCATGGCCAGCGCCTGGTCTGAGTGGCAGGCTAGCACCACTTTGTCAAAACGCTCGGTCTGGCCGTTGGAGGTGATGCTCACACCGTCGGCATCGCGCTCAATACGCTGCACCGGTGCGTTCAGGCGCTTGTCGGCCACCTGCGCGACGATTTTGTCGACGTAATGCCGCGCGCCGCCTTTCACTGTCCACCACTGCGGGCGGTTGCTCACCTGGATCAGCCCGTGGTTGTGGCAAAAACGGATCATCGTCGCCACCGGAAACTTCAACATCTGGTCGGTCGGGCAACTCCAGATGCAGCCCAGCATGGGTAGCAAATACCAGTCGCGAAACTCTGGTGTGAACTGTTCCTGGCGCAAAAAATCTTCCAGCGGCTGCATCAGTTCTTCATCAGCCCCCTGCACGGCCAGCTCGGTGGCCAGCCTGTTAAAGCGCAACAGATCGCGCAGCATGCCCCAAAAGCGCGGGTTGACCAGATTGGCACGTTGCGCAAACACGCTGTTGAGCGAGGTGCCGCTCCACTCCAGTGGCGCACGGCCCGGCTGGCCTGGCACTTGCACAGAAAACGACATGTCAGACTTGGCGGTTTCTACCTGCAGCTCGGCAAACAGCGCGATCAGGTTCGGGTAGGTGCGCTCGTTGAACACCAGAAAACCGGTGTCCACACCATAGGTCAGCGGGCCTTGCGGCGTGGGCAGGGTGAGGTCCACCGTGTGGGTATGGCCGCCGAAGTAACTACCGGCTTCAAAAAGGGTGAGGTCGGCGCGGCCTCTGAGCTTGTTTGCTGCGGCCAGGCCGGATATGCCGGAGCCTACGATGGCGATTTTCATGGGGAAATAGAGGGGTAAACGTTAACGTAGTTTTGTGACTGGATGGTAATTTAACACATAGACAGTTTGCGCCACCGCTTCGGGGGCTCTTTGTGCTGCGCAATTGCTGTCTGCCCAACGTTTGGGTCGCGCTTGGGCAGCTTTTCGGTAGTGTTTGGCCCATCAAATAAGATTTTCAAAGTACCGATGGGGTGCATTGATAAGTGGCCAGCCGAATCGGTGGCAGCAGGCACAACGTGGCGCAGATGCCGCAGTGGGATGTGCGCTACGCGTCACCAGGGCTCGGTGGCCGCCTGGCGGGTCAAGCCCATCAGCTTGTCTAGCGTGTGGGTGACCTTGACATCGCGACAAGGCACGCTGGCGATGATGCGGTAGTCGGCCAAGCTGGTGTCGCGCACGCTCGGCTCGCCGGTGGGCATGCCTTGGCGGTTGACCAGCACCGCCACCTTGGGCGTGGTGGTGTTGAGGCCGCGCTTGATGACCACCGCAATTTCCTGCGAGGCCAGCTTGACATAGGTGCCGGGTGAATAAATGCCCACCGCCTTGATCAACGCAGCACCTGCCTCGTCAATTTGTTTGTTCTCATCAAAATAACACGATTGCATGGCGGCACCGGGGGGCTCCGGCGCACGCGAGATGCGGGGCGACAGCCGTGCAGCAAACAGGTCGGCGCGCTGAATGAGTCGCGCTAGGCGCTGCCCGATGCTGCGCCCAACCAACGGGCCAGGGGTTTTGGCGCCGTGGTTCAGCACCGCTTCGAGCCACAACCTATCGGACACACCCATCTGCTGCAGCAGGTCCACCGAGCGCGGGGAATGGGTCTGGATGCGCTGCAATTGCGCCGGTGTGGGCGGCTCTTTTTGCATGACCAGGCGGTCTTGCAGCTCGGTCATGCTGATGTTCATGGTCAATACGGCACTGCTCAGGGCTTTTAACTGCGCCTGGGGCCACTTCAGTACATCGCGAGCTGCTAGGCTGCAGATCACGTTGACCAGCATGGCGTGGGTGGCGCTGTATTGGCGCATCTCGCTGCCCGCCAGATGGATCAGGGCGAACAGCGTGCCGTCCGGGTTGCGTCGGGTGTGGCGCTCCAGCTCGGCTTGCAGGCGCTCCAGTCGTGGCAAAAATGTTTCGCCGTGGGTGTCGCGCAGCATCGCGTGGGCTTGCGTTTGCAGGTCGAGCCAGTCAGGCAAGTCGTTGTTGGCCTCGACTTCTTTGGGACGTTTTGCGTCGTACGCGGATATCTGCACCTCGGCAATCTGGCCCAGCGATTTGTCTGCCATCACCAGATTGTTCAGCCGGTTCACATAACCACGGCGAAAACTGTCGGACTGGTCCGCGTCAATGTAAATCTGGTCGCGTCGGCCCACCATGTTCTGCAGGTCTTGGCGGCTCGACACCATGAAGCCTTGGTTGGCCAGCAACACGCCACTTTGGTCGCGCAAGGCACAGGGCAAGGGCAGGCCCACTAGGATGGAATCGACGCTGACAGGAACCAGGTTCATAGAGGCTCAAATGAGTTACAGCGTCAAACGCGACACCGTGGCCCGCTAGGATAAACCCAGGCCAGCGCCTGATAGCATGCAATACATGCCACAACCCCATGCTGTTTCTGCTTTTGCAGCCACTGGCGCTGCTGCAAAGCTCGTTGCCCTGACCGACAAACTCTGCACGCCCGAGCAGCTGACTCTGCGGCTGGGCGCGCTGCCACGCCCGCTGGTGTTTACCAACGGTGTGTTTGACGTGCTGCACCGCGGCCATGTGATGTACCTAGAGCAAGCGCGTGCGCTGGGTGCCAGTTTGGTTGTGGCGCTCAACACAGATGCGTCGGCCAAACGTCTGGGCAAGGGGCCAGACCGCCCGCTGAACAACGAGGTGGACCGCGCCTGTGTAATTGCCGCGCTGGCCAGCAGTTCGCTGGTCACCTGGTTTGACGAAGACACCCCGCTGGAACTGATCGGCTTGGTGCGCCCGGACCTACTGGTCAAAGGGGGCGATTACGACATGACCAAGCTGTCAGAAACAACCCTGGTTCAGTCCTGGGGCGGGCACGCCCGGGCCTTGCCGTTTGTGCAGGGTTACTCCACCACGGCCTTGGTCAACAAGATCAAAAATTTAAGTTAAATAGGCCTCTAGCCCTTATCAATCAAGCGGTAGTAGCTCTCTTTAGTAGAGCATTTCTTTCGCGCCCTCCAGCGTTTGCTGCGTGGATTTATTGACCTGCGTCATGGCCGACAAAAGGGCTTGGAGAAGTCGTCCAGCAAGGGGATAATTTAGCCCTCACATGTGTCAGTTCGCCGTGACATATGGATGTCGTTGGCTGGTTTTAGAAAGTAGCATATGACGAACATAAATAGTTCGGACTCTGGTGACGCGCTGAGTGCGCCAGACACTGGTCCTCATATTGTGGCCATCGGCGCCTCCGCCGGTGGGCTGGAGGCGCTGGAGAAGCTCTTTGATGGCCTGTCCTGCGACTCGGGTGCCACGTTTGTGGTCATTCAGCATTTGTCGCCCGATCACAAAAGCATGATGGCCAACCTGCTGTCGCGCCACACCCAGATGCCGGTGGTGATGGTCGAGCAAGACATGCCCATCGAGCCCGACCGCATTTACCTGATTCCGCCAGGCTCCATCATGCACATGGGTGACGGCGTGCTGAGCCTGACGCCCAAAAACCCGCGCACCCTGACCCTGCCGATTGATGTGTTTTTCAAGTCAATGGCGGCGCATTACGGCTCGCGCTGCGTTGGCGTGGTGCTCTCGGGCACCGGCTCAGATGGCACGCGGGGTGCCGCCGCCATCAATGATGCCGGCGGTTTTTTGATTGCCCAGGAGCCCGAAAACGCCAAATTCGATGGCATGCCGCGCAGCGTGATTGCCACCGGGCTGGTGGATGCGATTTTGCCGGTGGAAAAAATTGGTGCCCGGCTGATTGCGCACATCACCAACCAGGCGATTGTCGAAGCGGCGGTGTCGCTGGACGAGCCGGTCCAGCGTGCCGCAGCGCTCAGCCCTGAGGCCGCCATGAACGGCATTTTGCGGCTGTTACTGCAGGTGGGCGGCATTGATTTTCAGGAGTACAAGGCCGGCACGGTGATGCGACGTATCGAGCGGCGCATGAATGTGCGCCAGGTCACCTCGCTGGAGGGGTATCTGGATTTGCTCAACGAGGAGCGCAACGAGGTGCTCACGCTGCGGCGCGAAATGCTGATCCCGGTGACTAGTTTTTTCCGCGATACCGAAGCGTTCGATATTTTGGGGCGCCAGATCATTGACCCGATGGTGGCGCGCAAGCAGGCGGGCGATTCCATTCGTGTCTGGGCGGCTGCGGTCTCTACTGGCGAAGAGGCTTACTCAATTGCCATGATGTTTCTGGAGGCGTTCGATCAGCTTAAGCATTGGCCGTCGCTGAAGATTTTTGCCACCGA
Source organism: Rhodoferax antarcticus ANT.BR (assembly GCF_001938565.1). Lineage (GTDB taxonomy): Bacteria > Pseudomonadota > Gammaproteobacteria > Burkholderiales > Burkholderiaceae_C > Rhodoferax > Rhodoferax antarcticus. Next base: position 74,129 of record NZ_MSYM01000007.1, on the reverse strand, counting down.
CGTGGAGCAGCAAAACATTGAGACCGCTGGCGCGGGAACCTATCCCGAATCGATTGCCGCCGAGGTCTCGCCGCAGCAGCTCGAGCGCTTTTTTGTCAAGAAGGGCAGCAATTTTGTCGTTAAAAATGAGTTACGCCAAAGCATTGTTTTTGCCCGGCACAACCTGCTGACCGACCCGCCCTTCACCCGCATGGACCTGGTGGTTTGCCGCAATGTGCTGATTTACTTTCGCGCGCAGGCGCAGGAGCGCGCCCTCAAACGCCTGCAGTACGCGCTGCTGCCGGGTGCCCATTTGTTTCTGGGTTCAAGCGAATCGCTGGCGGAACTGCAAAAAGATTTCACGCCGGTCAGTGCCAAGCACAAGATCTGGCAAATGATCAAACCACTGAGCATGCCGCTGGATGTGGTCAAGGGCTCAGGCTACGGCTATACAACCAGCGTACCCTTGCTCACCAGCCAGCTCAACCGTGGCACCCGGCTCAAATCGACGGCGGTGGACCAGGGTTTTGCCGCGCTGCTTAAGGCTTTCGGGCCACCGGCCGCCATTCTGGTTAACAGCCGGCATGAGTTGGTGCACTCTTATGGTGATGTGCGCAAGTTTTTGCAACTGCGTGAAGGCCATGCCAGCCTGGACATCCATCGCATCCTGCCGGACGCGTTGGTTCCGGTGGCGGTGGCGCTGCTGTTTAAGTCCGGGCGAGAAGGCATCAGCGTGAGTTCGGACCGGCTCAAGGTCACGACGCCAGATGCAGAGGTTGAGCACTTGCGTATGAGCGCCTGGCCGGTCGAAGAGTTTGAGGGTGAGCGGCTCACGCTGCTGGCCTTTGAGCGTCTGCAGGCGAACACGCCCACGGAATCCGCAGCCACTGTCGATATCGACTCGGAAACTGCCGAGCGCATGGAGGTGCTGGAGCGCGAACTCAGCGCCACCCGCGAGAGCCTGCAAGCCACGGTGGAAGAGCTGGAAACCTCCAACGAAGAGTTGCAGTCGACCAACGAGGAGCTGATGAGCTCCAACGAAGAACTGCAAAGCTCCAACGAAGAACTGCAGTCGGTCAACGAAGAGCTGAACACGGTGAATGCCGAGTACCAGGAAAAAATCGACATCCTGAACCGCCTCAACGCCGATCTGGACAACATGGCCCAAGCGGTGGCTGCGGGTACCGTGTTTGTTGATGAAAAGATGCATCTGACGCGCTTCTCGCCAGATGCCACGCATATCTTCAAGCTGCGTGACAGCGACCTCGGTCGTCCGCTGGACGATCTGGCGCACACGTTGATTTACCCGGACCTGATCGCCGACCTGTCACACACCCTGAAGGAAGGGGTGCGGGTAGAGAAAGAAATTCGTGGCATCAATGGTCTGCATTACTTTGTACGCATGCTGCCCTACAGCGTGCCGTCGTCACCGTCCAAGGGTGCGGTCATCACCTTCATGGATGTGACTGCGCTGCATGAGGTGTCGCGCCTGCAGCACATCATTGATTCGCTGTCGGAAAACATTGCCGTGCTCAACAGCCAGGGCGTGATCACCCTGGTCAACAGCGCCTGGCGCAACTTTGCCATGGACAACGGCGACGCCGACATGGTGCGCTCTGGTCCGGGGGTCAATTACCTGGACGTCTGTAGTGGCGCCTTCAACGCCACCGACAAATCTGTCAACCAGGCACAGCGCGGCGTGCGCGAGGTGATTGAAGGCACGCGCGCCAACTTTTCGATGGAGTATCCGTGTCACTCGCCCACTGAAGATCGCTGGTTTGTGATGCATGTCTCACCGGTGTCTGGCGAGCAACCTGGTGCGGTGGTCAGCCATGTCAACATCACCGAATGGCGCAAACTAAACAAGTAGGGTAAGACGTGAGTTCGCCGCAGCAAGAGTCAACCCAGAAGAAAACCGAGCGCCTGCAAGCGCTGAAAGAGCGTGCCCGAAAGGTGCTTGGACAGTACCAGGAGAGTGACACACTCAACCGCGCCGAGGCTGTAGAGGTCACCAGACTGTTGGAAGACCTGCGCATTTACCAAGTCGAGCTGGAACTGCAAAACGACGAGTTGCGCGCCGCACAGATGACCGCCGAGCAGGCGCAGCGCAGCTACAGCACCCTGTTTGACCAAATGCCCCTGCCCGCCTTGGTGCTTGATACCAAAGGCATGGTGGATGAGTCTAACGAGCTGGCCTCTGCCCTGCTGGGTGTCAGCGACGGTTTTGCCGGCGTTGATGGGCGCTTTTGGCGCCGCCTGAGCAAGCCGGACCGCGCGCGGGTGTATGTGGCGCTGCGTGATGTCATGCCGGGCCAGACGCAGGTGCTGGAGCGGGTGCAGCTGCTGACCAAGGACCCACCCACCCAGGTATTTGATGCCCATTTGATTGGTTTGTCGATCGACTACAAGCTCGACAGACGTATCTTGCTGCTGCTGGTGGACCGCAGTGTGGAGCAAGCGCGTGACAAAGAACAGCGGCTTTTTAACGCGCTGCTGGATGCAACAGACAATTTCATTTTCGCTACCGGAACCGACGGCCGCATGCTGCTGGCCAACCAGGCCGTGCTGAGTTTTATGCAGCGCGCGCGAGCGCAGGTGGTGGGGCAGCGGCGTGAGGATTTCATGTCGCTGCACGATGCCATTGTGCACAACGAGGCGGACCAAAAAGTGCTGCAAACGCGCCAGCCGATGATTGCCGAGCAGGTGATTCACATGCAGCCCGGCAACACCCCGGCAGACTTTCTGACGCATCGCTTCCCGTTGCTTGACGCCTCGGGGCAAGCCTATGGGGTGGGCGGGATTTCCACCAATGTGAGCGCGCTGAAAAATCACCAGCGGCAAATTTTGCTCAGTGAATCGGTGTTTATGAGCTCTGATGAAGGCATCATCATCACCGACCCCCAGGCCAGGATCATTCGTGTTAACCCGGCTTTTTCCCGCATGACAGGTTTCAGCCTCGAGACGGTGCTGGGTCAGAACACCCGCATCTTGAAATCTGGGCGGCACAGTGTTTCTTTTTATGAGGGGCTCTGGAAATCACTCCAGCAAAAACACCATTGGTCCGGCGAAATCAACAACCGCCGCGCCGACGGCTCATTGTTTACCGTCTGGTGCAACATCAACGCGGTGTGTGATGAGCATGGCCAGGTGTTGCATTACATCGGCCTGCAAAGCGATGTGACTGAACTGCACGAGGCCCAACTGGCGCTGCAGCGCCAGGCCTCTTATGACTCGCTCACCGGCCTGCCCAACCGGCATCTGTTCAATGATCGCATCGCTCAACTGGTGGCACATGCCGTGCGACAGCAAAGCGTTTTTTCGCTGCTGTTCATTGACCTGGACCATTTCAAGGAGGTCAACGACACGCTGGGGCACCTGGTGGGAGACATCTTGCTGCGCACCGTGTCTGAGCGTCTGCAGCAAGGCGTGCGCAACGAAGACACGGTGGCACGCATCGGTGGCGATGAGTTTGTGGTGCTGCTGCCGGGCACCAGCGGCGAGGGCGCAAAGTCGCTGGCGCATACCCTGCTGAACCGTCTGCGTGAGCCGGTCATGCTGGCCGGTGCCAGTTCTTACCGGCCCATGGCCAGCATGGGTTCAGCGGTTTACCCGCAAGACGGCCGTACCCCTGATGCCTTGCTGCGCAGTGCCGACATGGCCATGTACCGCGCCAAGCTAAGCGGGCGTAACCGCATGCTGAGCTACACCGCTGACATGGGCACCAGTACGGATCTGGCGTTCAACATCCAGACCGAGCTGGCGCACGGCCTGGTCGAGCAGCAATTCAGGGTTTATTTCCAGCCCAAATGCAGCCTGCTGACGGGTGAGTTGGTGGGTGCCGAGGCGCTGGTGCGCTGGGAGCGCCCCGGGCATGGACTGACTTTGCCCGGTCTGTTTATTGGCCTGGCAGAAAAATGCGGTCTGCTGACCGAGTTAGACCATTGGGTGATGCAGGATGCCCTGCGCCAGCTGGGTGAGTGGTGCCAGGCCGGTCTGTGGACGGCCCCGATGCGTCTATCCATCAACCAGAACGTGGCAGACCTGCAAAAGCCTGATTTGCTGGCGCAGATTAGCGGCCTGCTGCACAAAAATGCGTTGCAGGCCGATCTGCTGGAGCTGGAAATCACCGAGGACGCACTGCTGGAGCATACGCCCGAGCAGCTGGCGCGCCTGCAGGCCCTGCGGGATATGGGCGTGTCGGTGGCGATTGACGACTTTGGCACCGGCTACTCCAGCCTGTCTTACCTGCGACTGTTGCCGGTGTCGGTGATCAAGATTGACCGGAGCTTTGTCGCGAGCATGCTGACCGACGACAACGACGCGGTGCTGGTGCGCACCATCATCGACATGGCGCACGATCTGGGTCATAGTTTGGTGGCCGAAGGCATTGAGACACTACCGCAACGCGAGCGCTTGGCAGCGCTGGGTGCCGAGGTAGGCCAAGGTTACCTGTTTGGTTACCCGGTCAGCGCGCAGGAGTTTGCGGTCCGCTGGCTGCCCTGCGCGCCCGCGCCTTGATCAACGCTCGTTGCGGAACTGGTCGTGGCAACTCTTGCAGCTTTTTTGCACCGCGTCCACCGCAGCGCTGATGGCTGGCATGTCTGCACTGCCTGAGACCTCTACCAAGGTGTCAACCGTCGCCAAGTAATTGTTAGTGGCCTGTTTGAACTCGGCTGGCTGACTCCAGACCTCTGGTTTGGCCTTGGTCGGCGGGTAGTTGCCGTCGGCAGTGAAAAACACCCAGGGTTGGCTGGAGAGGTCTTTGAGTTCCTGCGCGCCAACAACGAATTCGCCCCTGACGTAATCCTTGTGGCCACGCGCCACCATCCCCAGCGGCTCCAGCGCTTTGGTCATTTTTTTGAAGATGGCCTGGCGTTGGCTGACCAGCTGTTGCGGGTGCGTGTCTTTGACGTTGTCACTGCAGCCGCCCAGCAAAACACTGCAGGCAAGCAAAGACAGGACGAGGGGCGCGGGTTTAAACATGGATAAAAGTTTGGAAAGGGAACAAGTACTGGACAAAGAAAGAGGTCGGTGCTTCAGGCAAACACCACATGCCACAAGGCCAGAATCGCCTGGCGCTCGGTCTGCATCTGATCAGGCCCCACCTGGCCCGACGCCTCATTCAGGCGGGCACGGTGTTGTACCTGGCGCAGCGTGCGGTAAGCGCTGGCTGCCGCATGGCCGATGCCCGGCGGCAGTAGCCCCAGCACTTCGGCGCGCTCCAGCAAGGCAATGTTGCCGGCGTTGACCATCAGCTCAGGCTGCTGGCGCGACTGCGACAGCACCAGAAATTGCATCACAAACTCGGCATCCATCATGCCGCCCTGGCTGAACTTCAGGTCAAACACACCGGGCTTGACCGGGTGAGCGCTGTCAACGCGCGCGCGCATGGCACTGATCTCAAGGCGCAGCGCTTCAACATCGCGCTCAGCGGTGATGACTGCGGTGCGCACCGCATCAAATCTCTGGCGCAGCTCAGCATCACCTAGCACGCAGCGTGCCCGGGTCATGGCCTGATGCTCCCAGGTCCAGGCGGTGTTGGAGCCGCGTTGCTGCTGGTAATTGGCGTAGGACGAAAAGCTGGTGATCAGCAGGCCGGCATTGCCATTGGGTCGTAGCGCGGTGTCGATCTCGTACAGATCGCCCTCGCCGGTTTTGACGGTGAGCCAGTTGATGAGCTTGCGCACCAGATTGGCGTAGGCCTCGGGGGCGCGGTCATCGTCGTCGTCAAAGACAAACACCAGGTCCAAGTCGCTGCCGTAGCCCAGTTCCTTGCCGCCGAGTTTGCCGTAAGCGATGATGCCGAACTGCGGCTGCTGGCAGTGGGCTGTTTTCAGGCGGCTCCAGCACCAGCGGGTGCTCACGCGCAGCAGCACATCGGCCAGCGCGCTCAAATCATCAGCCACCTGCTCCACCGTTAGTTTGCCTTCAATGTCGCGAGCCAAGGTGCGAAACACCTCGGCATGGTGTGCGCGGCGCAGCAGGTTCAGCAAGGTCTCTTCATCATCTTCGCCAGCAGACTGCAGCGCCCGGTGGCGGTGTTCCAGTTCGGCTTCAAAGCCGCTGGCATCAAAGCGTTCGTCCAGCATGGTGGCGCCAGCCAGTTCGTCAATCACCCCCGGGTGCAGCAGCAGATAGCGCGCAGGCCAGCGTGCTGCCCCCAGCAGGTGCAACAGGCGCTCATGCACATTGGGGCGTTCGAGCAACATCGCCAGGTAGCTTTCACGGCGCAACAGCGGCTCCATCCAGTCCACCAGCCCCACAGCGGCAGCTTCCGAGACCCGGTTTTCCCGCACCCACTGGGCGGTGCGTGACAGCAGGCGCATTAGCCGCGCCCGGGCTTCTTCGCGCAGCGCCAGCACGCGCGGGTGTTCCACCCAGGAGGTCAGTCGTTGGCGAAAAGCGTCTCCGAGTTGCGGCAACAGCTCGCTCATGGTGTCCGCCGACTCGGCAGATTTGCCGTTCTGGCAGCCTTTGCATACCGGTGCGCCGCCGCCGAGCAGTTTGTCAAACTCCTGCGCCACCAACTCACGGTGGCTGTCAAGTTGTGCCAGCAGATGCTGGGGTGAGGCAAAACCCAGGGTGCTGGCGATCCACGCCAGATCGGTGTCCTGGGTGGGCAGGATATGGGTTTGCTGGTCGTCCAGGTATTGAATGCGGTGCTCTACCTGGCGTAAAAAGGTGTAGGCCTGTGCCAGCGCTTGGGCGGTGTCACTGTCCATCAAGTTGGCTTTGACAAGGCGTGGCAGCGCGCTAAGAGTTGGGCGGGTGCGGAGTTCGGGGTATTGACCGCCGCGCACCACTTGCAGCAGTTGCACGATGAATTCGATCTCGCGAATACCGCCGCGCGAGAGCTTGACGTCGTTGGCGCGCTCCGGGCGGCCCGCGCTGCGCTTGTTGGCGTGGTCGCGAATTTGTTGGTGCAGCAGCCGCAGCGCGTCAAACACGTTGTAGTCCAGATAGCGCCGAAAAACGAAGGGCATCACCACCTGACGCAGCGCCAGCACCGCGCCGCTGTGCACACTGGCCCAGGGTGCCACGACGCGGCTTTTTAGCCAGGCAAAGCGCTCCCACTCACGGCCCTGGACGTGCAGGTAGTGTTCCAGCGCGTCTAACGATACGGCTGCTGGCCCGGAGTTACCGTTCGGGCGCAGCGCCAGGTCCACCCGAAACACAAACCCATGCTCGGTGGTTTCCCCCACCAACGCGTAAACCGCGCGTACCGCCTTGCCAAAATACTCGTGGTTGCTAATGCGACCACGCCCCAGGGCGTTGCCAGCGGTGTCGCCGTCTTCGTCGTAGATGTAAATCAGATCGATATCGCTGGAGACATTGAGCTCCCGGGCACCCAACTTGCCCATGCCGACAATCCACAAATCGGCCCGCTGGCCGCTGTCAGTCAGGGGCGCGCCATGCGCCTCGTCCAGTGTTGCCAATACCTCTGACAGCGCCTGGTTCAGGGCAAACTCGGCCAGTTCGGTCATGGCCTGGGTGACCTCGCCCAAGTCAGCCTGACCTTCGCAATCCAGGCAAAGTAGGCGCTCCAGCACCAGAGCGCGGGTCATGCGCAACGCGCTGGCGGTGTCTTGCCCGGCGGCCTGGAAGGCGTCAAAAGTGGTTCTCAGGTGCGCCGGGGTCGGCAGGCCGGGTGCCAGCAGGTGCAGTTGTGACGCGTATCGGCGGCGCACGCGCTGCGCAAAACGGGAGTGCAGGGCCAATAGGGTGCGGGTCATAATTCTGCTGTGCAACTTCATTTCCAAAAAATTTGTTCCCGCTGTCCGTCACTGTGCTGAGAGCCTGGGCCGCTGCGACGCGCGTTTTGCTGATCGTTGCGGTGTCGGCTTGGCTGCTTCTGGGGGCAGGTTGGGGCGCACTCCACTGGTGGATTGTGCCGCGAATCGGTGATTTCCGCCCGCAACTGCAAGCTCTGGCCAGCAAGGCGGTGGGCGTTCCGGTGCGGGTGACCAGCTTGGTCGCACACTCTGCAGGCTTGATGCCATCGTTTGAGCTGGGCGGTGTGGAAATGCTCGATGCGGCCGGGCGGGTTGCCTTGAGCCTGCCGCAGGTGCTGGTGACTTTGTCGCCACGTTCTGTGGTTCGGCTGGGCTTTGAGCAAATTTATATTCACCAGCCCAAACTGGACATTCGGCGCGACGCTGCTGGTCACATCTTTGTCGCAGGCCAGGATCTGTCTGGCCCCAGTGCTGGCAACCAGGACGCCCTGGACTGGTTTTTCTCGCAAACGGAGCTCGTCATCCAGGGTGCCACTGTGCAGTGGACCGATGAACTGCGAAACGCACCACCGCTGGCACTGCAGCAGGTGAATGCTGTGGCGCGCAATCGGGGTCGCCATCATGACCTGCGGGTTGACGCGACACCGCCGGAGTCCTGGGGCGAGCGGTTTAGCGTGCAAGCGCAATTTTTGCAACCCCTGCTGGCTCGCCAGGCAGGCCAATGGCAGCGCTGGGAAGGGCAGGCGTTTGTCGACTTCAAGCGGGTTGACCTGTCTGAATTGCGCCGCTTTGCCAATTTGGGATTCGAATTGCATCAAGGGCGCGGTGCCTTGCGAGCCTGGGCAGATGTGCGCCAGGGGCAAGTAACCGGGGTGACCGCTGACCTGGCCCTGGCGGAGGTCGCGCTGACGCTCGGCCCAGGGCTGCAACCGTTGGCCCTGCAAGGAATTCTGGGTCGGGTGGCCGGGCGTTTACTGGCTGATGGTTTCGAGGTGTCTACGCCGTCGCTGGCCTTTGAAACCGCAGAAGGGGTGCGCTGGTCGGGTGGCAATCTGCGGGTGATGTCCCAGGGGCTGCAGGGGCCCAGTGCTGCGCGTGGCGAGATACAGGCGCAACGGCTGGACCTGGCCACGCTGGCGCAGATTGCTGACCACTTGCCACTTCAGCCACAACTGCGCGAAAGGCTGCAGCGCTTTGCACCGCAAGGACAGGTTGAGTCGCTGGTCGCCAGTTGGCAGGGGCCACTTGCGAACCTTGAGCAGTACCAGATGAAGGGACGGTTGCGGCAGCTGACGCTGGCGCCGGTAGGCGAGGTGCCCGGTGTCCAGGGGTTGAATGCAGAGTTTGAGCTGGATCAGGGGGCTGGCATGGCCCGGTTGTCGATGTCTCAGGGCAGTGTGGCAGCCCCCCAGATTTTTCAGGAGCCGCTGATTCCGCTTCATAAGCTTTCTGCCGATGTCACCTGGAAGCTGGTGAAGGACCACATTGCCGTGGACGTGGCCAACCTGCGCTTTAGCAACGCCGACGCCGAAGGTCAGGCCCATATTAAATGGCATACCAGTGAGGTGGGCGTGCCAGCTACGCGCAGCCGTTTCCCCGGTGTGCTGGATGTTCAGGCCAGCCTGAGCCGCGCTGAGGGGCAGCGGGTTTATAGGTATTTGCCGCTGGTGATTGACGCCCAAGCCCGTGACTATGTGCGTGACGCCGTTTTGGTGGGTAGCGCTAAAAATGTCCAGTTTTCGGTGCGCGGCGAGATCGACCAGATGCCCGCCACACGCCCAGAGCAAGGTGAGTTCAGGATAACGGCCGATGTCAGCCAAGCCCGGTTTGCCTACCTGCCCAGAAGTTTGCAAAAGGCGAAGGAGTTGCCTTGGCCCATCCTGAGTGACCTCAGTGGCAAACTGGTGATCACTGGTCAGCAACTGCAGGTTCAAGGCGCTCAGGCCAAGCTGGGTGAGGGAACTGCGCTACACATTTCCAAGGCAGATGTCAACATACCGGACTTCACGCAGACCACGGTGCTGGTGAGTGTTGAGATGACCGGCCCCTTGAAAGATGCGTTGCGTGTGGTCAAAACCTCGGCGTTGGCAGAGCTAACCAACCAGGCGCTCGATAGTGCCGAGGCGGCCGGCAATGCCGATTTCAAGCTGCAACTGGCGTTGCCGATTGCCCGCATTGCGTCGTCGACCGTCAAGGGGAGCGTGGCGCTCGCCGGCAATGACCTGCAAATCACGCCGGACACGCCCAAGCTTGGCCGCGCGCGCGGCGTGATTCATTACACCGAGACTGGTTTCAGCCTGGCGGGTGTGCAGGCGCGAGTGCTGGGGGGAGACGCCCGGCTCGACGGTGGTTTGGTTTTGGCAGAAAACGCTGGTAACGCAGGGGCACCCCGCGCTGCGCCGAGGGTGATCCGGGTCACGGGCGCCGCCACGGCAGAGGGTTTGCGCCAGGCCAAAGAGTTGGGCGCGGTGTCGCGGTTGGCGACTTTTGCCAGCGGCACGGCGGCTTACAGTGTTGTCTTGGGTTGGCAACGTGGTCAGATGGAAACGTTGGTCACCAGTGACCTGCAGGGTTTGGCATCGACGTTGCCTTCGCCGCTCCAAAAGGATGCCGCAAGTCGCCTGGCGTTGCGCTACCAGACCGCCGTGCTGAGCGCTGGCAGCGCCCAGAAACCGGCGTTGCGCGACCAATTAAGCTTCAGTTTGGACGGTCTGGCGCGCGTGGTTTACGAGCGTGATGTGTCCCGCGCGACACCGCGGGTGCTGCGGGGTGTGCTGATGCTGGGCGCCAGCGAACTGGACGCCGTTACCTTACCCGCGCAAGGGGTCAGCGCCCGGGTCAAATTGCGGCAGTTCGATGCTGACGCCTGGAGCGAGGCGCTGCCGCAGCTCAACGGCCAGCTGCAGCTCGGTTCGGTGCTAGCGAATGGTAATGCGCCAGAGTTGGCTTATTTGCCCACCTTCCTGGCGGTGCGCACCGACAGCCTGACGCTGGGCGGGCAAGCATTTAGCCGGGTGGTGCTGGGTGTGCGCCGCGAGGGTCAGGTTTGGCGCGGTGAAGTAGAAGCCAGCGAGCTCAGTGGTTATGTGGAATACCGCCAACCCAGTGAAGGCACGGTGGCCGGCAGTGGCGGTCGCGTCTTCGCCCGACTGTCACGTCTGACGCTGGCAGCCAGCGCAGCCAACGAGTTTGAGGACTTGCTGGATGCCCAGCCTGCCAGCATTCCGGCGCTGGATATTGTGGTGGACGACTTTGAGCTGCGCGGCAAGCGTCTGGGGCGCCTCGAGGTGGACGCGGTCAACCGCGCCGCAGCGGCTTCAGGCGCAGGTGCCGCGCGCGAGTGGCGGCTGAATAAACTCAACCTGATCACCCCTGAGGCGACCCTGACCACGCAGGGCAACTGGACCCGCATCAACGCCCAGGCGGCGAGCGCAGCGCCAGGCGGTGCCGAGCGGCGGCGCACGGTACTCAATTTCACGCTCAGTATGACCGACGGTGGCAAGCTGCTCAGCCGCTTTGGCATGAACGAGGTGATCCGCCGCGCTAGTGGCAAGATGCAAGGCCAGGTTGCGTGGATTGGTTCGCCCTTCAAGCCGGACTATCCAAGCCTGGGCGGCGCGTTTACGGTGGATGTGGCGTCGGGTCAGTTTCTCAAGGCCGACCCCGGCTTGGCCAAGCTGCTGGGTGTGCTCAGCCTGCAAGCCTTGCCAAGGCGCCTCGTGCTGGATTTTCGCGATGTCTTCAGCCACGGTTTTGCCTTTGACTTTGTGCGCGGTGATGTCACGCTGGACAAAGGCATTGCCCGCACCAACAACCTGCAGATGAAAGGTGTCAACGCGGCGGTGCTGATGGAAGGCTCTGCCGATATCGCCCGTGAAACGCAAGACCTGAAGGTGGTGGTGGTGCCCGAAATCAATGCCGGCACCGCCTCACTGATCGCCACGGTGATCAACCCGGCGGTTGGTCTGGGCACGTTTCTGGCGCAGATGTTCCTGCGCCGACCACTGACCGAGTCCGCCACCCAGGAGTTTCATGTTGACGGCTCCTGGGCTGATCCCCAGGTGACCAAGATCAAACGCAAACCCTCGGCCAGTGGCGCAACTATTACCGAGCCGAACAAGGAGCCCACCCCATGAAAGTCGCTGCCATCCAGATGGTGTCTGGCACCCAGCTGCAGGCCAACCTGCAACAAGCGCGTGCGTTGTTGCGTGAGGCAGCGCAAGCGGGCGCCGAGTTGGCGGTACTGCCCGAGTACTTTTGCCTGATGGGCAAGCAGGATGCCGACAAGCTGGCCATTGCCGAGACCTATGGTCACGGGCCAATCCAGCAGTTTTTGGCGCATGCAGCCCGTGAAGAGGGCCTGTGGTTGGTGGGCGGCACCCTGCCGCTGGTGCCCGATGGGGCTGATGGGGCTTGCGCGCCTGACGCGCCCGATGCCAGCGCCCCACCCCAGCGCGTTTGCAACAGCAGCCTGGTGTTTTCGCCCGACGGCGACTGCGTGGCGCGCTACGACAAGATGCATCTGTTTCGCTTTGACAACGGTGTGGAGCACTATGACGAGTCAAGCGTGCTGCTGGCGGGTACCCAGCCCACCACGTTTGACTTGGATGCACGCGATGGCCAGCGCTGGCGCATCGGTTTGAGTGTGTGTTATGACCTGCGTTTTGCCGAGCTCTACCGGGCTTACGCCAGCGCCGGAGCGCACCTGCTGCTGGTGCCCAGTGCCTTCACCTACACCACCGGTCAGACGCATTGGGAGGTATTGCTGCGCGCCCGAGCCATCGAAAACCTGGCCTTTGTAGTCGCCGCCGCGCAAGGTGGCGAGCATGAAAATGGTCGCCAGACTTGGGGCCAGTCCATGCTGATTGACCCCTGGGGTAAGGTGCTGGCGCAGCGCGCGCAGCAGGCTGGGGTGGTCATGGCGGATCTGGACTTTGCGCTGCTGAACGCCTGGCGCAGCCGTCTGCCCGCGCTGGAGCATCGGGTTTTATGAGACATCAAGGCGTGCTGCGCTGCCTGCAGCTTTTCTTGGCGCGCCCAGCTGCGGCACTGGCGCTGGCCTTGTTGGGTGCCTGCGCCAGTGTGCCGGAATCAGTCCCCGGCACGAGCACGCCACAGGCATGGCCAACGCCTGCGAGCCCAGCGCCCGGCACTGGCGTGGCGCCTGACTATGCGGGTAGTACGGGCCCGGTCATCTTGCAGCGCAACAGCCGCTGGGTGCCGGTGCCTTGGACTGAGCTGCCGGGCTTTGACAGTGATGCGCTGTTTGAAGCGTGGAACGCCTGGCTGAAAAGCTGCGAGCGCCCGGGTGCGGTTTTTGCGTCGCTGTGCCCCGAGGTACGGCGCTTGAGCATTGGGGATAACGCGATGCAACGTGCCTGGCTGCAGTCGCGCTTGCAGCCGTACCGGGTCGAGCCGCTGCAGGGCGGTCAGGCGTTGGGCTTGCTAACCGCCTATTTTGAGCCTGAATTCGCTGCGCGGCGCCAGCCGGGCGATGGTTCCAACACACCTTTGTACCAGCTTCCAGCAGGCCTGAGTCCTGGCAAACCCTGGTTCAACCGCCGCGATGCCGAAACCCTGCCCCAGGCGCAGGCGGCGTTGCAGGGGCGGGAATTGGTCTATTTGGCGGACCCGGTGGATGCCATGCTGCTGCAAATCCAGGGCTCCGGGCGGATGCGTGTGACCGAGCCTGATGGCCAACAGCGTCTGGTGCGCCTAGCCTATGCCGGGCACAACGGCCAGCCGTATCAGAGTATTGGCCGCTGGCTACTCGATCGTGGTGAAGTGCGTGACGCCACTTGGCCCGGCATTCGCGCATGGATCAATCGAAACCCGCAGCGGGTGAATGAGTTGCTGTGGCAAAACCCGCGCTTGGTGTTTTTCAAGGAAGAAGCTTTGGGTGAGTTTGATGCGGGCTTTGGGCCGCGCGGCGCGCAAGGTGTGCCATTGACGCCCGGGCGCTCGATTGCCGTGGACCCCAACAGCATTCCCTATGGCACGCCGGTCTGGCTGGCCTCCGAGGGGCCTAATCTGTCTTTGCAACGGTTGGTGATGGCACAAGACACTGGCAGCGCCATTGTTGGCGCCGTGCGAGCCGATTATTTTGTAGGCTGGGGCGCTCAGGCGGGCGACTTGGCAGGTCGACTCAAACAGCCGCTCAGGCTCTGGGTGTTGTGGCCAAAGTAGCGGCAATGGCGTTACCATTGAATGCAGGTCGCGGATTCACCGAACCATCTCCAACACGACACATCATGAACAAATCGAGCATGCGCGACATTGACGAGCGGACCAACTTGGCAGGCAACAGCATGTTTGAGTTGCTGCTGTTTCGTCTGGGCGAGGCCCCTGGCACCGATCGGCGCGAACTGTTTGGCATCAACGTCTTTAAAGTGCGCGAGATTTTGGTCATGCCCGAGATCACCGCGATGGTGAACTCGCCACCGGCGGTGATGGGGGTGGCCAATATCCGTGGCCAGATGATCACCGTGATCAATCTGCCGCAAATTGTCGGCACCAACCCCACCAAGGGTCTGGGCATTTTGCTGGTGACCGAGTTTGCCCGCACCACGCAGGCGTTTGCGGTGGAAGAGGTCAATGAAATCGTGCGGCTGGAGTGGAAGCATGTGCTCTCCGCCGAAGGCCGGGGCGGCGGTTTGGTGACCAGCATTGCCCGCCTGGACGGCAATGCCGAAAACACCCGCCTGGCGCAGGTGTTGGACGTGGAGCAGATTCTGCGCGACGTGTTCCCTGAGCAGCATGCCGACAATGTCGAGGTGAGTGACAAGCTGCATCTGCCCCCAGGCACCGTGATTCTGGCCGCTGATGACTCTGCGGTGGCGCGCATGATGATCGAGCAGGGGCTCAAATCCATGGATGCGCCCTTCATCATGACCAAAACCGGCCTGGAAGCCTGGAACCGCCTCAAGGCGATGGCATCTGATGCCGAGTCGCAAGGCAAAACCATTCGCGACAAGGTCGCCCTGGTGCTGACCGACCTGGAAATGCCCGAGATGGACGGCTTCACCCTGACGCGCAATATCAAACAAGACCCGCGTTTCAGCGGCTTGCCGGTGGTGATCCACTCATCACTTACGGGTGCCACCAACGAAGACCATGTGCGCAAGGTAGGTGCCGATGGTTATGTGGCCAAGTTTGTTGCCGAAGAGCTGGCGCAGGCGATTCGAAAAGTCTTGAGCCGCTGATTGGAAGCTATCTAGAACGCTATAGTAAATATAGCTTTCGGCGCTTTATGCACAAGGGCTAGAGCCATTTTTCTTATATATTCATATTGTGCCTGGCGGCGCGTGTTTGCGCGGTGTGTTGAACGTGCGGGTTGCCTGCTTTTGTGCCCTAAGCCAACCCAGAAGCATGGACGACTTGAACGCACGTGGTGCCGCTTGGGGTCGAAATGGCTCTAGTACTGGCAGGTATTGCGGAAAACATCTAGGGGAGTTGGCCTCTCAACGGGTGCCGCATACAATCAGAAGTTAGCTTGCCGACGCTTTTTCAGGCGTTTTGGTTGGGCGCTTTGTTTTTCAACCGATCAAAAATCTGGAGTTACTTGTGTTTATTTCCTCTGCTTTTGCGCAAGTCGCGCCTGCCGCTGGCGGCGACATGCAATCTTCCCTGATGGGCATGCTGCCCTTGGTTTTGATGTTTGTGGTGCTGTATTTTGTGATGATTCGCCCGCAAATGAAAAAGGCCAAGGAGCACAAAAACATGGTCGAAGCCCTTGGCAAAGGGGATGAAGTGGTCACCTCTGGTGGTTTGCTCGGCAAGGTGACCAAGCTCACTGACGGCTTTCTCAGCGTCGAGATCGCTAATGGTGTTGAAGTGCAGCTGCAGCGCAGCGCAGTCGTTCAGGTGCTGCCCAAAGGCTCCATCAAATAATTTGGCTTGACGTTGGCGCTGGCTGGCAGTTTGTTCTCTGAAGGGCGGTCATGAATCGTTACCCGGTTTGGAAGTATGTGGTCATCTTGATCGCAATGGTGGTGGCTGGCTTGTATGCGCTGCCCAATTTTTTTGGCGAATCGCCAGCCGTGCAGGTGTCCTCAATCAAGACGCTGGTCAAAGTGGATGCCAGTACCTTGGCGCAGGTAGAGGCCGCACTGACATCAGCCGCTATCGAGCCTGATCAGGTGGTGCTGGAGGGTGCGTCGATCAAGATACGCCTGAGCACCACCGACGCCCAGCTCAAGGCGAAGGACGCGATTCAAAAGGCCTTGGTGCCCGACCCTACCAATCCAAACTTCGTGGTGGCGCTCAATCTGGTCTCACGCTCCCCCGCCTGGCTGACCGCGCTGCATGCGTCTCCGATGTACCTCGGCCTGGATTTGCGCGGTGGGGTGCACTTCATGTTGCAGGTGGACATGCAGGCGGCGCTGACCAAACGCGCTGAGTCTTTGGCGGGTGATGTGCGCACCACCCTGCGCGAGAAAAATATCCGCCACAGCGGTATCAGCCGAGAAGGTCAGACGATTGAGGTCAAGTTTCGCGATACCGCCACGATGGCCGCTGCGCAAGCGGTTTTTCAGGACCAATTTACCGATCTGCAAACCGTCGAGACCGCGGACGGGACCGACTTTAAGCTGACCGCGTCCATCAAGTCTGACGCGGCACGGCGCATTCAGGATCAGGCCCTCAAGCAAAACATCACCACCCTGCACAACCGGATCAACGAGCTGGGTGTGGCCGAGCCGGTGATCCAGCAGCAAGGGCTGGACCGCATCGTGGTGCAGTTGCCGGGCGTGCAGGATACCGCCAAGGCCAAGGACATTCTGGGCCGTACCGCTACGCTGGAAGTGCGCATGGTCGATGAAAGTGCCGAGGCACGGGCTGCCGAGGCGGGTACCGGCATGGTGCCACTGGGCTCTGAGCGTTATCTGGAGCGCGATGGCCAGCCGGTGATTGTGAAGAAACAGGTCATCCTGACCGGCGAGAACTTGACCGACGCCCAGCCTGGCTTTGATGGCCAGACGCAAGAGCCTACCGTCAACCTGAATCTGGATGCCAAGGGCACCCGCATCTTTCGCGATGTGACGCGTGAGAACGTCGGCAAGCGCATGGCCATTTTGCTGTTTGAAAAAGGCAAGGGTGAGGTGGTGACAGCGCCGGTGATTCGTGACGAGATCGGTGGCGGGCGCGTACAGATCTCGGGCCGCATGACCACCATGGAAGCCAATGACACCTCCTTGCTGCTGCGGTCGGGCTCGCTGGCAGCCCCGATGGAGATCATTGAGGAAACCACCATTGGCCCGAGTCTCGGTGCGGAAAACATCGCCAAGGGTTTTAACAGCGTCACCTGGGGCTTTCTGGCGGTAGCGGTGTTCATGTGTTTGTATTACATGCTGTTTGGCGTGTTCTCCAGCGTGGCGCTGGCGTTCAACCTGTTGCTTCTGGTGGCGGTGTTGTCCATGCTGCAAGCCACCCTGACTTTGCCAGGTATGGCGGCCATGGCGCTGGTGCTGGGTATGGCGATTGACGCCAACGTGCTGATCAACGAGCGCATCCGTGAAGAACTGCGCGGTGGGGCCTCGGCGCAGGCAGCCATTCACACCGGGTACGAGCGCGCCTGGGCCACCATTTTCGACTCCAACATCACCACCCTGATCGCCGGTCTGGCCTTGCTGGCCTTTGGTTCCGGGCCAGTGCGTGGCTTTGCAGTGGTGCATTGTTTGGGTATCATGACCAGCATGTTTTCCGGCGTGTTTTTCTCACGTGGTGTGGTCAATTTCTGGTACGGGCGCAAAAATCGGCTTAAAACGGTGTCAATCGGTACGATCTGGCGGCCTGACTCCGGAACTGCCATCAAGGCTAAGTAAGGAAAGCAACCATGGAATTTTTTAGAATCAAGCGTGACATCCCGTTCATGCGCCATGCGTTGGCGTTCAACGTGGTCTCGCTGGTCACGTTCCTGGCAGCCGTTTTTTTCCTTTTCTCGCGCGGATTGCATCTGTCAGTCGAGTTCACTGGCGGCACCCTGCTGGAGGTGACCTACAGCCAGCCTGCCGATGTAGGTGCGGTGCGCGACACCGTGGCCAAGCTTGGGTTTGAAGATGCTCAGGTGCAAAACTTTGGTAGCGCCCGTGATGTGCTGATCCGTCTGCCTGTGCGCAAGGGCGTCACCTCTGCACAGCAAAGCAATCAGGTCATGGCCGCATTGCAGGCAGTGGATGCGGGTGCCACCATGCGACGCGCCGAGTACGTCGGCCCGCAGGTGGGCGACGAATTGGCGGCAGACGGGTTGAAGGCGCTGGCGTTTGTGGTGGTCGGCATCATGATCTACCTCGCGATACGCTTTGAGTGGAAATTTGCCGTCGCGGCCATCATCGCCAACCTGCACGATGTGATCATTATTCTGGGCTTTTTTGCATTTTTCCAGTGGGAGTTCTCGCTGCCCGTATTGGCGGCGGTGCTGGCGGTGCTAGGCTACTCGGTGAACGAGTCGGTGGTTATCTTTGACCGGATTCGTGAGAACTTTCGCCGCTACCGCAAGATGAGCACGGTGGAAATCATCAATAACGCCATCACCTCTACCATCAGTCGCACCATCATCACGCATGGCTCCACGCAAATGATGGTGCTGTCCATGCTGCTTTTTGGCGGTGCCACGCTGCATTACTTTGCGCTGGCACTGACTATCGGCATTTTGTTTGGCATCTATTCATCGGTCTTTGTTGCCGCTTCCATCGTCATGTGGCTGGGCATTGAGCGTGAAGACCTGGTCAAGAGCTCGGGTGCCAAAAAAGACACCGACCCGAACGACCCGAACGCCGGAGCAACGGTGTAAGCCGCTGATTGCGTCGTGGCGACCCTTCCGCTGAGCCCATCGCAAGCCAGACTGGCGCTGCAGATGCGCCAGCGCCTGGTCACTCAGGTGGGTGCATCGTTGCATGAGCTGCTGGACAAGGTTCAGGAGCGTCTCAGAAACCTGATGGACGAAGCCGCGCCATCGCGTGAGGCGCAGTTGAGGCGCGACACCTGGATGTCTTATCAGCGCTACAAGACGCGCTGGATGGACGGCACCCTCCAAGCCTGGCAGACGGCGCTGGTTGCCGAGCCGAAACCCACCGGTCCACAGTCGCGCTTGGGCACAGGCTTTGAGCTTGAACTGTTGGGAACCGACGCTGTCGAGCACAAAATCATCGCCTCACGGATGGCATTGAACCTGATGGAAAAGGGGTCCGAGCCGGTTCACGACCTGTGCAAACGGCTCAAATACCTCAACAACAACCAGGCCTTGTCCGCGCGTGACATTGTTCACCCGGAAGTGATGCTCCTGCATGTCGTCGAGCAATGGGAGGCCGCCGGCATGTCACGCGAGGCCTGGCCACTGGTGACGCCGGTGGTTCAGCAACATCTGAACGAACATTTTGGCAAAGCCTACACCCGCTGCAACGCGGAACTGATCAAACTGGGTGTTCTGCCGGTCATCGAATTTGGCTCGCCCACCAGTGCCTCGTCTTTTGAGAATGTGAACGAGCCGTTCCCCCAGCCACCGCCAGCGCCTCAGGCCCCTGTAACAGGCCAGCAGCGCCGGGCCTCAGACCAGGCGGCCAGAGGGCAGCAAGCTGCTGCGCAGAGTCGCTCTGGTGGTGTGCGTATTGGCTCGCCAGTGGGTCGAGCGGGTGGCATTTATGGTCGTGCGCAAGGCCTGATGGAACAGGTCGGGCGTTTGCTCAGCGGGGCGTTTCTGGAAAGTGCCCCCCCTGGTGCTGGTGCATCAGCAGGGTTTGCACCCGGCGGATCTGGCGGTGGTTTTGTTCCGGCGGGACCGGGTGGCGCTGAAGCCGGCTACCAAGGCGGTGGTGTTTACCCCGGGCAATTGGGTGGCGGTGTCCTCGGCATGGCGTCTGCCATGGGTGGCGCTAACGGGCAAATCGCCTACGCTGGGCCGTCGGCGCCGCTGATGATGGCCATGGCCCAGCAGCCACGGCTGCAGGACGTCCAGTTTTTTACCTCGGACGGCGGCGGACAGATCGTCTACCCGGTAGCGGTGGCGCAGATGGCCACAGAGCTGCGGCAACTCTCCACTGACCTTAAAGGCAAGGCCCAGACCGACAACGAAAAAGCCATCATCGAACTGGTGGCGCTGATGTTTCAGTCGATTCTGCAGGAAGACCGTATTCCAGCCGGTGCCCGGGTCTGGTTTGCGCGCCTGCAAATGCCGGTGCTGCGCATTGCCCTGGCCGACCCGGATTTTTTCAACAAGCTTGATCACCCGGCGCGCCAGCTGATCGACCACATGGGTTCCTGTGTGCTGGGTTTCGACTCCAGTGGCATCAGCACCGAGGCGCTGGAGGCAGAAATCAAGCGCGTCGTGCAGGTGGTGGAGCAATACCCCGAAACCGGTGATCGGGTTTACAAGCGGGTCTACGAAGAGTTTCAGCAGTTTCTGAAAAAACATTTGGCCAAGAAGCCGTCGGCGCAAAAGGTGATGGGCGTTGCCGAGCAGCTGGAGCAGAAGGAAACCCTGGCCATTCAATACACCATTGAATTGCGCGACCAGCTCAAGGACATGCCGGTGCGCGAAGAAATTCGCTCCTTCCTGTTCAAGGTCTGGGCCGAGGTGTTGGCGGTGTCCACCGTGCGCCAGGGCAAACAGCATGAGGAAACCCTGATGCTGAAAAAGACCGCCACCGACCTCATCTGGGCTGCCAGTGCCAAACCCAACCGTGCTGATCGGTCCAAGGTGATCGCTGGCCTCTCGGGCTTGTTGCTTAACTTGCGCGACGGCATGAACCGTTTGGGCATCGTACGCTCGGCGCAGGAGGCGCACATCAAAGTCATCAGTGACACCCTGGCTGACGCCTTTATGGCCAAGACCGAGGCGATCGCTGACGAGCAGATCCAGGCAATGGCGTTGCGGCTCGCTGAACTGGACGACTACATCAGCGATGACGGCGGTGAAGAGCTGCCGCTTGATACCGAGAACATTGAGGAACTGCTGGGTGTTGAGACGACCGATCTGGACGTCATCAATGAGGGCGGTGGACAGGCCAGTGCGGTCATGCTGGAGTGGGCGCGCGATCTGGCGCTGGGCTCATGGTTTGCGTTGAATTACAAGACCAACATAGCGCAGGTGCAGTTTGTCTGGCGCAGCCCGCTGGGGCATCTGCACTTGTTTGCCAATAACCTGGGCCACAGTTACCTGTTTCAGACGCCGCGTCTGGCGGCGTACCTGCAAGTGGCGCTGCTCGATCCGCAGGAAGACGAGCCGTTGACCGCGCGCGCCACACGCTCGGCGCTGGGTGAAATTCAGGCCAATCCGTCGCGTCTGCTGGCCTGACGGTTCAATGCGCCAGCCGGTTACACGGCTTGTCGCACAGCTCATCGCGCACCAGGGCATCGGGCTCGCGGGCCAGCCCCCAAAACACCATCAGCACCAGCAGTTTCAGCTCATCCAGGCTGATCGTGTTGGCGGGGGCGGCCAAGGCGCGTTCCAGCACCAGTTCTAGTTCTTCTCTGGGCAGGGCGCCAGCGGCTGTCAGAAAAACCAGCAACCCCCAGCCACTCATTCCCAGCTTAGTTTGCTCGGTGCGGGTCAGCACCCGCATGGCAGCTGCACCGGGTGCTGGCGGCTCGCCACAAGGCGCCCGGCTAGGCAAGTGCGCCGCTGCATTTTTGAGGTCTTCCAGCCAGAGCAGTGCCCGCTCCACCTGATGCGGTACGAAACCAAGGGTGTTCAGGGTTCGGTGCAAGGCGGGCAGTTCCGGGCAGGTATAGCGGTCGCAGTAGTTGTCGTAAACAAAGGCGAGGACTTCAAACATGGCCTCAATATACCGCTGGGTCGATGCCGCTAAGAGCGAAACTGGCCGGAAAATCAGACTTCATTGCATTGCAAAATCATCCGTGTCGTAGTTGCCTCGCCTCATCGTGCTGCTGCACTGCCTGCGGGGTCTGGCACAAACTGAATGATTTGGAAACGCTATCAGGCGCTTAGGCGCTGAAACAGGCCACCTGGCAGGCGCGCCACCAGGCCATCGAGCTCCAGCCCCATTAGCTGTGCTTGCAGTTGCGCCGTCTCCAGGCCGGTGCGGGCCTGCATCGCCTCCAGCCCGACCGGGTCAAACCCCAGAGCCTTTAGCAGCTGATCATCATTGCCAAAAATGCCTTCAGCCCTTTCTGCATAAGCGCTAGCAGCTATGGATTCGGTAGTTTTGGACAGCTTGGTGGGCCAGGTCAGTTCTCCCAGCACATCCTGTGCCGACTCCACCAGCTTGGCACCTTGTTTGATCAGCGCATGGCAGCCGCGCGATTGCGCGGCATGGATCGAGCCCGGTATGGCAAACACCTCGTGGCCCTGCTCGCAGGTCAGCCGGGCGGTGATCAGCGAGCCCGATTTGATGGCGGCCTCCACCACCAGCGTGCCTTGCGCCAGCCCGGCAATCAAGCGGTTGCGCTTGGGGAAGTTGGCCGTCAATGGCGGTGTCCCCAGCGCATACTCGCTGATCAGCAGCCCGTGCTCAGCGATGCGGTGAGCCACGATCCGTGGTGTGCCTTGGGGTAGACGCGGTCCAGCCCGGTGCCGACCACGGCCACGGTCACGGCGGCGTGGCTGTCGCTGACACCATCGAGTGCGCCTTGGTGTGCGGCGCCATCAATGCCCAGCGCCAGGCCGCTCACCACGGTCAACCCCGCTTGCGCGAACGACTTGGCAAACAGCCGGGCATTGGCAGCGCCTTGGGGTGTTGGGTTGCGGCTGCCGACGATGGCCAGGCTTGATTGGGTGTCGATCGTCTGCCTGTTTGCTATATTAAAAGTAGCTGTCAGCGCTTTATCTATAAGGGCTGGAGGCTTATTTGGCTTATAACTGGCATTGCCCAGCAGGTACAGCAACAGCGGTGGATCATCCAGGTTCAACAGTGCTTGCGGGTACAGCGGGTCGCCCAGCGTGGCTATTTGGCGCCGCGGACCGTTGGCCGGGCTTTGTTGTAGCCAGACCCACGTCAGGTCAACCAGGGCGGCCAGTTCTTGCGGCTCAGTGCACAGCGCCTGCACTTGAGTGCTATTGACCACCTGTTTCAAGGCGGCAGTGGGTTGGTCAAAAATAGCCTGCGGTAGGCCAAACGTCGCTAACAGTTTGCGGGCGCTGATGTTGCCAACACCTGGGGTGAGGGTCAGGCGCAACCAGGCTGCAAGTTCGTCGCGTTGCACGTCGTCAGAAGGTCTTGGGTGGCGCTGCAAGGCGTTGGGAACGCGCTTTTAACGTGGGTTAATCAGTCGGTCACCCACCTTAACGCCGCTGGTGATGTCTAGCACCAGCCCGTAGGAGAGCTTGTCAAAGGTGCGAAACACCATCAGCAGGCCGTTGCGCTCATCTGGCAGGCGGATAGTGGCACGTTGCTCGTCAGTCTTGTCGACCAGCCGGGCGCCAGCGTTCAAAATGGCCAGCACATGGCCGTTTTCCATGCCATCCTGGGTGCCCTTGTTGATGATCACCACTTGGTTCTGCGCCGCATTCACCACGGCGCTACCGTAGATCGAGACGATGCGCGCATCCACTGGCGCCTGAGGCGCGTGGGGTACATAGCTTTGCAATTGCCGTGGCGGATCGGGCAACAGGCGGTCACCCACGCGCATTTCCTCCTTGACGTCGACGATATCGATGGTGGCAGGCACGATATCAACCTGGGTGGTGCCGTCTTTGCCAGTGGATTCTTGGGTGCCTTCGCTGCGCGCCAGCAGGGCTTTGCCCAGATAGCCCGCCTCAAATCCCAGCACTTCGCCAGTGACCGGGTCTTTCAGGGGGATCGCGTTACGGAACACCCGGAACACTTGTTGCTTGTGCTGCGGGTCGTCAATCAGCTCGTTCGAGGAGGTGCTGCGCACGTAAGCGCGGTCGCCGTGGGTCAGAAACACCCGGCCATCCTGCGCCGCCACTATGCGCGGTGCGCTGCTCATGGTCTGGTCGTCGACGATGATGCCGTCCGACAAAAACGGCTCGATAAGATGGTTTTGCAGGGTCGGCAAGGCGCTGTCAGCCAGGCCCTCAATGCGCGTGCGGGGCGATAGTTTGACCGTGGGGATGGCGCCGTCGTTTGCGCGGGTGGTTAGCCGGGCACGCCCATTGGAGGTGTCCAAATAAAGCGTTTGGCCGGGGTAGATCAGGTGCGGGTTTTTGATATCGGCCAGATTCATGCCCCACAACTCGGGCCAGCGCCAGGGTGACTTCAGGAACAGGCCCGAGATAGCCCACAACGTGTCGCCTGATTTAATGGTGTAGCGCGACGGCGCGTCGGCGCGGAGTTCGCTCAACGCCACGCCACTTTGTGCCACCTGGTTGGCCGTTGCACGCTGTTGCGCCGTGACGGGGAAGTTTTGTGCCTGAACCGCGCCGCTGACTAGGGCGCCACAGGCCAGCAAGGTGCAGCTCAGCCGGGTGCGGGCCGCTCTAAGAAAAATAGTAGACATGGTGTTTGGTACCCTGTTGTGTCGCGCGAGATTTTGCGCTCAAGCCCTTGATTGAGCAACGATTCTCGCCTGACGAATGCGCAGGCGGGCAAAAAAGTAGCGAAAATAATGACATCTCAGGACACATACTATGGCATTACTCACAATTATTTGCTACCCAGACGAAAGACTACACACCGTCGCCAAGCCCGTCGCAGCGGTCGATGACCGCATTCAGACCCTGATCGCCGACATGCTGGAGACCATGTACGAAGCCAACGGTGTCGGTCTTGCCGCCACCCAAGTGGATGTTCACGAGCGGGTTGTGGTCATGGACCTGTCCGATGGCCGCGACACCCCGCTGGTGCTGATCAACCCGAAGATGCTCTGGAACAGCTCAGGAATGCACCTCAATGAAGAAGGCTGCCTGTCGGTGCCCGGCATTTTTGACAGCGTCCAGCGTCATGACAGCATCAAGATCGAGGCGCAAGACCGCGACGCCAAGCTGTGCCTGATCGAAGCCGAGGGCATGCTGTCGGTGTGCATCCAACACGAAATGGACCACTTGCTAGGTAAAGTGTTTGTTGAATACCTGTCGCCGCTCAAACGCAACCGCATCAAGACCAAACTGCTGAAAGCGCAGCGCGAAGGCCGCGTTGCCAAGCTGGTTTGAAGCTGGTCTTTGCGGGAACCCCTGAATTTGCAGCGGTTGCACTGGCCAGCCTGTTGGCCGCTGGCCATGAGGTCGCGCTGGTGCTGACCCAGCCCGACCGCCCGGCAGGGCGCGGCCTTAAATTGCACGCCTCGCCGGTCAAGCAACTGGCCCAGCAACATGGCATTCCCATTGCACAGCCGCGCAGCCTGCGTCTCGATGGCAAGTACGCTGACGACGCGCATGCGGCACAACAGCTGCTGCAAGCGCTCGGTGCCGATGCCATGGTGGTTGCGGCTTACGGACTCATCCTGCCGCAATGGGTGCTGGCGCTGCCAAAGCAGGGCTGTTTCAATATTCATGGCTCCTTGTTGCCGCGCTGGCGTGGTGCCGCGCCGATTCACCGGGCCATTGAGGCGGGCGACACGCAGACCGGTGTCACCATCATGCAGATGGATGCCGGGCTGGATACCGGCGACATGCTGCTGAGTCAGGCGGTACCGATTCAAGACACCGCCACCACTGGCAGCCTGCACGACCAGTTGGCTGACCTGGGCGCGCAACTGATGGTGCAGGCCCTGGCGCTACTGCAGCAGGGTTCGCTGCGCCCGGTCGCA
Source organism: Rhodoferax antarcticus ANT.BR (assembly GCF_001938565.1). Taxonomy (GTDB): domain Bacteria; phylum Pseudomonadota; class Gammaproteobacteria; order Burkholderiales; family Burkholderiaceae_C; genus Rhodoferax; species Rhodoferax antarcticus. The sequence continues at coordinate 48,756 of NZ_MSYM01000007.1, read as the reverse complement.
CAGCCCACCGCGGGCGTGACCTACGCCGCCAAGGTGGGTAAAGCCGAAGCGGTCATTGACTGGGCACAGCCTGCGGCCACCATTACCCGGCGGGTGCGTGCCTTCAACCCGTTTCCCGGGGCCAGTACCTTGTTGCGCGGTGAGCCCCTCAAAGTGTGGGCGGCCAGCGTCGGCACGGGTACACCGCCCACATCCCAGTCTTATGGGCTAATACTGGCTGTAGCCCATACGGGTATTGCGGTAGCAGCTATGGATTCAATAGTATTGTTAAACGAACTGCAGCGCCCGGGTGGCAAGCGGCTGGGCGTGGCGGATTTCTTGCGCGGCTTTGATCTGCAGCCCGGCACCGTGCTGGGCTAAGCTGCCAACCAGGGGCGCCGAGTTGTTCAACGCTGCCTGGCTTCGGCATTCTGAATTTCGCGCAGGTGCGCTGGACGCGCTGGGTGCGGCGCCAGGCTTGGCGGCCTGGGGGCTGATGACCGGCGTGGCGATGATGAACTCGGGCCTGAGTACCTTTGAAGCGCTGTTGATGGGTGTGACCACAACGCCTGAACCGCAGCTGGCGCAGCAAGCGTTTCTTGCGGGCAACTGTGGCGTGACCTGGGTGTCGTGAGTGGGCATGGCCTATTGGGCATCTTCCTGGCGGGCCTGATTCCTGCCGCCTGGGGCCTGGGTTTTGCCGGCATCCTGGCGCTGCTGGGCATCTTGATGTCTTTGGCGTCCAGCCGATTGCGCTGGGTCAGTGCCGGGGTGGCTGGGGCTGCAGCCGTGGCCGCTTTTGCGTTGCCGTTCAAGCTGAATATTTTGTTGGCCATTGCTGCGGCGGTGGCCATGAGCCTGCTGCTGGAGTCGGCGCGCCGGGCTCGTGACACCACTTCGGGCGGTTCTGCATGAGGTCCGTGACGGATGTCTGGACGGTGCTGGTGATTCTCGGGCTGGCGGTGATCACGGTGGTCACGCGCTCGCTGTTTTTCATCTCCAGCAAGCCGTGGCAGTTGCCACACTGGGCGCAGCGCGGTTTGCAATACGCACCAAATACGGCACTGGCCACGGTGATCGTGCCAGAACTGGTCATGACGCACGGGCAGCTCATGCCCGGCTGGCAAGACGCCCGGCTGTTTGCGGCGCTGGCAGGTGCCGCCTGGTTTTTGACCCACAGAGCCCAGCGCCAGGCGGTACTGGGCACGATTGTGATGGGCATGGCGGTGTATTTGCCGCTGCATCTGGCTTTGGGCTGGTGGAAACCTCACTGGGCGGTGCTTGGCCAGGGTTTTAGAATGGCTTGGCCGTGTCTGTTGTTGTGTCAATGCGGTTGTAGCCGCGGCGGTTACGCGCATCAGGAAATAAAAAGGGTTTGAGTCATGAACAGTCCATTCATCAGCAACCCGGTTGCCACGCGCCTAGATGTCGCGCGCGGTGCTGACATGATGGGTTCCGAGGCAGCACTGCGCAACATTCTGGCCACCGTGCTGGTCAGTTTGTCAGCCGATGTGCCTTCCATGGATGCAGCGCTGCAAGCCGGTGATGTGGCGAGCGCCAACCGCATGTTGCATGCCCTCAAAGGCTACGTGCCCATCTTTGGTAGCGACGCCCTGATTGAGCAGGTGGTTTCGGTTGAAAAGCTCAGCAAAACCGAGTCTGCGACGGTGGTGCAGGTGGCATATGCACAACTCGGACCTGAGTTGCACGGTTTGTTGGCCGAGATTCAATATTTTTTAGATGTGGGTTAATGCGGATTAATTCCGGTTAAGCGACGCCCTTCTTTGCCAAGTTTCCCCGTGAGCGTGCTGCTAGTATCAATCTGGTACGGATGGCGCCAAACACCCTCGTCCTGATCTGTTTTTTTTCATAAAGAGCGCATCACAATGAAATTCACACTTGCCCGAGTTCTGGTTGTTGATGACGATCAGGTGATGCGCACCTTTGTGGTCAACAGCTTGCGCCGTTTGGGTATTCACGCAATTGAGACGGCGCAGGACGGCGGCAGTGCCCTGCGCGCGATGGTCAGCTTCAAGCCCGATCTGGTGCTCACCGACATCCACATGCAGCCCATGAACGGGATTGAATTTGTCCAGCAACTGCGCAAGCACGCCAACCCCTTGATAAAAAAAATGAAGGTGATTTTCATGAGCGCCGATGCCAGCACCGAGACGCTGGAGCAAGCTTTACCCCTGGGGACCTTTGGCTACATCGTCAAGCCGCCAAGCCCGGAAATACTGCAAGCCAAACTTAAGTTAGCCCTGAAATAAACGCAGTTACCTGCTCCGTGCCGTACCGAAAAGACGATGCCATGAACCTGCTTTTGCCTGCTATCGCGTTGCTTCGGCCGCTGTCGGGCCGCGTGCGTTTTTGGGTGTTGCCGATACCGATGATTCTTGTGCTGTTGACCATGGTCGTTATGTCATGGATGCAAACTGTGGCGCCAGATCGGGAGGGAGCGATTTTCGCGCTGGTGGCACTGGCGGGCCTGGCGCTTTGGCTGTATTTCCAGTTCGCCTATTTCAGCATCACCCGCACCGAGCGCGACCGCATGGACCGCGCCATGACCGAGGTGTCGCACGGCAATCTGGCGCAGCAGGTGTCCAGCAATGTCCAAACACTGGGCAACTTTGGGCGGCATCTCGAGCTGATGATCACCAATATGTCGAGCATGGTGGCCAATATCCGCACCGCAGCAGTGCTGCTGGGTGACACTGGCAAGAAACTGGTGGACGACACCCGCAGCTTGGCCGAGCGCGCTAGGGCACAGGGCCAGCATCTGCAGCAGACCTCGGTGCACGTCAAGCACGTGAGTGAGACCGTGTCGCGCAACGCGCAGGCGGCGCAAGAGGTGAGCATGATGACTGCCAGCCTGCACAAAGAGGCCGACAACGCCGGCATGATGATGAACGAGGCCATGCAGAGCATGGGCCCGCTGGAAGTCACCTCCAAGCGCATGTCTGAAATCATCGGGGTGATTGACGGCATTGCGTTTCAGACCAACCTGCTGGCCTTGAACGCGGCGGTGGAAGCCGCACGTGCTGGCGAACAGGGCCGGGGTTTTGCGGTGGTGGCGGCCGAAGTGCGCAACCTGGCCAAGCGCAGTCAAGGTGCTGCCGCTGAAATCCGTGGCCTGATTGCAGAGTCTTCAAGCCGCGTGGGTGTTACGGTAAACGGCATCAAACAGGTTAACGAAACCATGGAGAGCCTGATCTCCGGCATTGGTGAGATCGCCATGAACGTCAATGTCATGGCCGAGGGCAGTGCCTCGCAAAGCGCAGCACTGGAAGAAGTGGTGCACGCAGTCGGTGACCTGGATGTGCTGACGCACGAAAACACGGCGCTGGTCAGCCGTGCGGCGGGTAATTCTGATCGCCTGATCAACCAGGCCTCCACGCTGGAAATTTCGGTGGGTGACATTCGCCTGCGACAAGGCACCGCTGACCAAGCGCGCCAACTGGTGTTTGATGCCATGGTGCACTTGGGCCGCGTCGGCTACCAGCAGGCGGTGCGTGACTTTCACGACAAGTCCGGCCCCTTCATTGACCGCGACATGTACATCTTCATCTTCGACCGGCGGGGCATTTACCAGGTGCATGGTGCACTGCCCGAAAAAGACAACACCGATCTGCGCGTGATTCCCGGCCTGGATGCCGACAAGCTGGTGGCCGATGCCTGGGAGGTGTGTGATCAGGAGCAGGGCGGTTGGGTCAATTACGTGATTACCAACCCGGTCACGCGTGAGACCCAGGCCAAAACCTCCTATGTGGTGCCCCTGGATGGCCAGCATTTGCTCGGCTGCGGTTGCTATCTCAATTCACAATGGCTCAACGCATGACCCTCGCAACCCAGATGCCCAGCCAGCAGGTGGGCGCATCAGCCAGGTGATAAGTGCCTTGCACGACGACGGTGAATTGCTATATTTAAAGTAGCAGCTCCCGCTTTATTTATAAGGGCTAGAGGTCAATTTCCTATAAATTCTAGGCAAGCTAACCTACCCCGCCCGTGGGCGCACTATGGCGGTTTGCAGTTGGCCAGCAAATGCGTCAATTCCGCAGCGCTGACGCAGTCGATTTAAGTTTGGCCGAAGGGCAGAACGGCGTTTAGCCAGAGACCGGGTTCTGCTCTTTTTCCAGCAGTGCGCTGGCCAGATCGGCTGCGCGTTCAACGTTAAAAATGTCCATGGCCCCGCGCATTTTTTTTATTCCAGGGCATCTGGGCAGAGCGCTTTGGCCAGCAACTGCTTAGACACTGCCACCGCCCGCATGTCAGACGTCTTCAGCAAGCCCAGTCACTCACGCAGCAAAGCGCTATCGGCGTTGCCAGCGTTGTCACTCTGGTTAGCGCGCGTCGCGGGTGCAGTTGTCTGGTCGGGGCCTTGCTGCTCATAGGCTGCTGCACCACGCTCAATGACTGTTCGGTTGTTGGCCAAGGCGGTGTGCAGCTCAGATGAGAGGCTGGCGTCTTTCTGCGTCTGTGCGACCTGTCGCAACCAGTCGGCACCCGCCTCGTGGTCGTAGTGGATATTGAACCGCTTAAAAAAATCCACATTCAGGGTGATCAGCGACAACGGGGTATGCGCACGCACGGCGCGCGCCATCTCAGACAATATCCAGCAAAACCCGTTCTGGCGGTGAGCGGTGGCAGAAATCACGCGCCTGCTGGCCGCCAGTGGCCATGACCACCTGGTGTTGGTCCGCGAAAATTTGGTGCATTACCTGGATGTTGACCGGTTGGTCGTCCACCACCAGCGAGCGCTCCCTGATGGCGGCAGCGTCCATCAGGGTGCTCAGGGTGTTTTGGTCTTGTGGCAAGTCATGCCTGCAAATGCGATCCGATATTCAGCCATTGGCCCGCCACACAAGCCGTCCAATCATTGTGGGCCGGGGTGATGTTGCGCGGCTTGTTGCGCGTTGGTAACCGTATCATGGGAAAATTCTGAAACAAAATTACACGGAGATACTTTCATGTCGCGTCGCGCCACCAAAATCGTTGCAACTCTTGGCCCAGCTTCCAGTGATCCGCACCTTCTGGAGCAGATGATTCGCGCTGGTGTCAATGTGGTGCGGCTCAATTTCAGCCATGGCAAGGCGCAAGACCACATCAACCTGGCGCAACTCGTGCGCGAAGCCGCCAAGCGTGCCGGAAGCGAGGTCGGCATCATGGCCGATCTGCAGGGCCCGAAGATTCGGGTGGGCAAATTTGCCGAAGGTCGGGTGTTTCTGGCGCAGGGCCAGCAGTTTGTGTTGGACGCGGCGCGCGTCGAATTAGGTGATGTCAATGGCGTTGGCCTGGACTACAAGACCCTGCCCAAAGAAGTCAAGGCCGGGGATGTGTTGCTGCTCAATGACGGTCTGATCGTGATCACCGTTGACGCCTGTCGTGGGTCGGCCATTTTCACCACGGTCAAACTCGGTGGTGAGTTGTCCAACAACAAGGGCATCAACAAACAGGGCGGTGGCCTGAGCGCACCCGCGCTGACGGCCAAAGACATGGATGACATTCGCACCGCTATGGGGTTCAAGGCCGACTACGTGGCGGTGAGCTTTCCGAAAAACGCCGCCGACATGGAAATGGCGCGCCAGTTGTGCAACGTGGCCTCCGATGGCGGGCATCAGCCTGCGCTGATTGCGAAGATTGAACGGGCCGAGGCCATTCCGCACCTGGAAGAAATCCTGCTGGCCAGTGACGGCATCATGGTGGCGCGGGGTGATCTGGCGGTGGAAGTGGGCAACGCAATGGTGCCAGCGCTGCAAAAACGCATGATTAAGCTCGCGCGTGAGCTTGACCGTGTGGTGATCACCGCCACCCAAATGATGGAATCGATGATCACCAACCCAGTGCCGACCCGCGCCGAGGTGAGCGATGTGGCCAATGCGGTGCTGGATGGCACCGACGCGGTGATGCTGTCTGCTGAAACCGCCGCAGGCAGGTACCCGCTGGAGACGGTAATTGAGATGGCCAAGATCTGTCACGTCGCCGAAGGCGGTGAGGATTTCACCCTTGAAGCCGATTTCACCGGCAAGACGTTCACCAGAATCCCCTACGCGGTGTCCATGGGCGCGCTGTTCACGGCGCACCATTTGGGTGCCAAAGCGATTGTTGCCCTGACTGAAAGCGGGTCTTCCGCCCGCTGGATGAGCCGCCACCTGACGCGCGTACCGATTTACGCCATGACGTCGCACATTGCCACGCAGCGGCGCATGACGCTTTACCGAAACGTTCGCCCGCTGCTGATTGACGCCAGCATGGACCGGGACACGGCACTGGCGCAGGCAGAAAGAGACCTCAAGGCGCTTAATTTCGTCGAGTCGGGAGATGTCTACGTGATCACCTGCGGCGAGCCCATGGGCGCACCCGATGGTGCCAATATGCTCAAAATCTGCCGCGTTGTGTGAAATTGAACGAGTTTGTTTGCCCGCGAACAGGTTGCGGTAAGGTGGCGTTGTCACAATGTAAGTTGCTTGATGCAATCTAATCGGATTTACCAGGAGGTTCAATGAACACTGAAACGCAACATGACGCGACCGGACAAGCCCCGGCTTATGTCACCAATCAACGCTTAATTGCCTGGGTGGCAGAGATTGCCGCCCTGACCAAGCCCGACACCGTCTACTGGTGTGATGGCTCCGAAGAGGAATACGCCCGCCTTTGTCAGCAACTTGTCGACTGCGGTACCTTTACAAAGCTGAACCCGGTTAAGCGCCCCAACAGCTTTCTGGCATGTAGCGATCCCAGCGACGTCGCCCGGGTCGAAGACCGCACCTTTATTTGCAGTGAAAAGAAAGAAAACGCGGGTCCCACTAACAACTGGATGGGCCCCGCCGAGATGCGCGCCCTGCTGCAGACCGGCACTGACGGCAAGAAAGCGCTGTTTGAGGGATGCATGAAGGGTCGCACTATGTATGTGATCCCGTTCAGCATGGGTCCGCTGGGCAGCCCCATTGCACACATCGGCATTGAGCTCTCAGACAGCGCCTATGTGGCCGCCAACATGAAGATCATGACGCGCATGGGCAAGGCCGTCTACGACGTGCTGGGTGCAGACGGTGCATTCGTGCCTTGTGTGCACACCGTTGGCGCGCCTCTGGAGGCGGGTCAAAAAGACGTGACTTGGCCATGCAACCCAGAAAAATACATTGTTCACTACCCCGAAACGCGTGAAATCTGGAGCTTTGGCTCAGGCTACGGCGGCAATGCGCTGCTGGGTAAAAAATGTTTCGCGTTGCGTATCGCTTCCAACATGGCGCGCGACGAAGGTTGGCTGGCAGAGCACATGATGATTTTGGGTGCTACCAATCCGCAAGGCAAAAAACACTATGTGGCGGCGGCTTTCCCTAGCGCTTGCGGCAAGACCAACTTTGCCATGCTGGTGCCCCCGGCAGGGTTTGAGGGCTGGAGCATCACCACCGTGGGTGACGACATTGCTTGGATCAAGCCAGGTGCAGACGGCAAGCTGTACGCTATCAATCCTGAAGCGGGGTACTTCGGTGTGGCGCCGGGTACCAACATGTTGACCAATCCCAACTGCATGCTTTGCTTGGACAAAGACGTGATTTACACCAACGTCGCCCTGACCGACGACGGCGACGTCTGGTGGGAGGGGATGGAATACGACGTGCCCGGCAAGGCACTGCCCGCGCACCTGATCGACTGGAAAGGCAACGATTGGACGCCTGAGATTGCCAAGGCCACCGGTGCCAAGGCAGCGCACCCCAACTCGCGCTTTACCGTATCCGCTCTCAACAACCCGGCGCTGGATCCCGAGTGGGACAACCCCGCGGGCGTGCCGATTGATGCGTTCATGTTTGGTGGCCGCCGCGCCACCACTGTGCCACTGGTGACGGAAGCCCGCTCCTGGGTGGAGGGCGTCTACATGGCCGCCACCATGGGGTCGGAGACCACCGCTGCAGCCGTGGGCAAGTCTGGTGTGGTGCGTCGGGATCCGTTTGCCATGTTGCCGTTCACCGGTTACAACATGAGCGATTACTTCCAGCACTGGCTGACCCTGGGTGCCAAACTGGAGGCAACCGGTGCTACCTTGCCCAAAATTTACACCACCAACTGGTTCCGCAAGGGCGCAGACGGCAAGTTTGTCTGGCCGGGTTACGGCGAAAACATGCGCGTTCTGAAGTGGATCCTTGACCGTCTGGACGGCTCGGCGCCGGAAGGTGTGGAGCACTTCTTTGGCGTTAGCCCGCAGTACCAGGACCTGAACTGGGAAGGGCTGGCGTTCACTGCTGAGCAGTTCAACACCGTGATCAGCATCGACAAAGCCGCTTGGCGGGAAGAAATGGTGCTGCACGACGAACTGTTCGAAAAACTGGCGTATCACATGCCTCAAGAGCTGATTGATAAGAAGGCACGAATCAAGGCTGATATCGCCGCCTGACCCCGGTTGGAGGTCCGCGGGCCAACCCCAAGAAAATGGCCACCGTAAGGTGGCTTTTTTTTGGGTCGGCCAAGACGAAAAGCTATTCATGTCAACGATGACGCTGGCAGTTGATGATGAATGAGCCTTGGCTGACAGGTCCCTAAAATTGGTTTCTGAGTCCAAACCAGACGCTCTATTTTCTGAAGAACGTGTTGGCCGGATTAATCGTGTTACGGTGGATTAGATTTTTTCAACTCAACTAAGTGCAAAGGATTCGTCAATGACTCAGAAAATTCTGGATGTGGTTCAGCCCGGTGTGGTGTCTGGTGATGATGTGCAAAAAATCTTTGCCATTTGTAAAGCCAACCAATTTGCGTTGCCTGCGGTGAACGTTATCAGCACCGATTCCATCAACGCTGTTTTGGAAGCTGCCGCCAAGGTGAAGGCGCCGGTGGTGATTCAGTTCTCCAACGGCGGCGCGGGTTTTGTGGCGGGCAAGGGTTTGAAACTTGACGGCCAGCAAGCGGCTATTCTGGGGGGCATTTCTGGTGCCAGGCACATTCACCTGGTGGCCGAGTCGTATGGTGTGCCGGTGATTGTGCATACCGACCATGCCGCCAAAAAACTTTTGCCGTGGATTGACGGCTTGCTCGACGCCGGTGAAAAATACTTTGCGGAAACCGGCAAACCCCTGTTCAGCTCCCACATGCTCGACCTGTCGGAAGAACCCCTGAAGGAAAACATCGCCATTTGCGGCAAATACCTGGCCCGCATGGCCAAGATGGGCATGACGCTGGAAATCGAACTCGGCGTCACCGGCGGTGAAGAAGACGGTGTGGATAACAGCGATCGGGACGCATCCCTGCTGTACACCCAGCCCGAAGATGTGGCCTATGCCTATGAAGAACTGATCAAAATCAGCCACCGTTTCACCATTGCCGCTTCGTTTGGCAATGTGCATGGGGTGTACAAGCCGGGCAATGTCAAACTCACACCGAAGATTCTGGACAACTCACAAAAGTTTGTCTCGGAAAAATACAAGGTAGCGGCCAACACGCTGGACTTTGTGTTCCACGGCGGCTCGGGCTCCAGTGCTGATGAAATCAAGGAATCCATCAGCTACGGCGTGGTGAAGATGAACATTGACACCGACACCCAATGGGCCACATGGGCGGGTGTGATGGCTTATCACAAAAAGAACGAAGCTTATCTGCAAGGTCAGATCGGCAACCCCGATGGCGACGACAAGCCCAATAAAAAGTATTACGACCCCCGCGCCTGGCAACGTGCCGGTCAGCTCGGCATGATCGCCCGTTTGGAGCAGGCCTTCGAGGAACTTAACGCCGTCAACAGCCTTTAACTCAGGCAGAGCGCGTTAAAAAGGCCGATGTCTCCTTCGGCCTTTTTTCATGAACGGACATCAGCACCGGCGCATACTAGCTGGCTAGCTGGGCACCCAAAGCATCAGTGCCATCAGCTGCGGCGCCACAATGCGCATGAACATCACCAGCGGGTAAACGGTAACGTAAGACAGCGCAGCGGCCCCATTGGTGGGGTGCATGGCATTGGCAAAAGCCAGTGCCGGTGGGTCGGTCATCGAGCCGGCCAGCAGTCCGCACAGGGTCAGGTAGTTGATTTTTCCAACAACTCGTGCCAGCACTCCGACAATCATCAGCGGTATCAGCGTGATGAGCGCGCCGTACATCAGCCAAGTGGCGCCGGGGCCTTGCAGCAAGGTTTCCAGAAACTGGCCGCCTGATTTGAGCCCCACCACCGCCAGAAACAGAACAATGCCCAACTCACGCAGCGCCAGGTTGGCGCTGGGTGGCATGAACCAGTGCAGCCTGCCAATGCTGCCAATGCGCGACACGATCAGTGCTACCACCAGCGGCCCGCCCGCCAGACCCAGCTTCAGCGCGGCCGGTATGCCCGGCAGGTAAAAGGGCAGCGAGCCCAGCAGCACCCCCAAACCGATGCCCAAAAACACCGGCAGCATCTGCACCTGCTGCAACTTGTGTTTGGAGTTGCCCATCATCCCGGCCACGACATCAATGGCATCGGGGGTGCCGACAATGTTCAAAATGTCGCCAAACTGAAGCGTCGTTTGTGCATTGGGCACCAGTTCCACGCCAGCGCGGTTCAAGCGAGAAATCACCACGTCATAGGTTTGCGCTAACGCCAGGTCAGAGATGCGTTTGCCAATCACCTTCACGTTGGTCACCACGATACGCTCGACCCGCATGTCTGTGCCGTGGGTGGACAGCGACGTCTCGACCTCCTCACCAATCACCAGTTGTGCGCTGCGCAAGGCGTCCGGGGAACCTACCAAGTGCAGCAGGTCTCCTACCTGCAGCGTGGTGAGCGGGCGCGGCACAGACAAGTCGTCGCCGCGTTTCATACGCGAGCAGATCACTTGACCGTCGGTCAGGCCTGGCACTTTTTTCAGCGCCAGGCCATCCAGGTTCACGTTTCGCAAGGCCACATTCATGGTGAATAAGCCACTGCGCGACCGGCCGGACTCCTCGTCAAAGGCGTGTGCTTCCTGGTCGACATTGATGCGGAAAAACAGCCGGACCAGCCACATTGACAGCAAGATGCCGCAAATGCCAAACGGGTAGGCCATGGCGTAAGCCATGCCCATGCTAGAGATACTCTCGGCCGACGAGCCCAGGTCGGTCAAGATCTGCTGGCCTGCGCCCAGCGATGGCGTGTTGGTGACAGCACCCGAAAAAATGCCCAGAATCACCGGCAGCGGCACGTCAAAAAGTTTGTGCAGCGCCGCGGCCACCGCGCAGCCCAGCAAAACCAGCAGTGCAGCAAAGCCGTTGAGTTTAAGCCCGGTGCTGCGCAACGATGAGAAAAACCCCGGCCCAACCTGGATGCCAATGCTGTAAACAAACAAGATCAGGCCGAACTCCTGCACAAAGTGCAGCGTGTGCAGGTCCAGCACCATACCGTTACTCTGAACGAAGTGACCGACAAACAGCCCGCCAAACAGCACGCCGCCAATGCCCAGGCCGATGCCCTTGAATTCGAAATTGCCCAGCCAAAGGCCCAGCACCGCCACTAATGCCAGCAGACTTGTGGATATGGCAACGTCACTCATCTATCGGATCCTTCTTATAGCCACCCTGGCATGTTTGCGCTGAACACGTCAAAGGTCAGCCTCGCTCGGTGGCTACCGACGCCCGTCGCGATGATGCGCCAAAGGAGGGACCAGCGTCGCACATCCTGTGGCAAATGGTTATTAAATAAAGCAAATTGATTTTATCTACACCTGGGGTGATTTTTTTTAGCGAGTCAGAAGTCGAGCCTGCCAGTCCTTGCTCAGGATGAAACGTGGTGGGGGTCCGATCTGTCACATTGGCCGAAGTACCCTCGTTGCTCCCCCGATGCGAAAGGACACCTTCAAGGCTTTGATTTTCCTGCGGGGAACGCGTGGTCGACGGGAGTGCGCATAACGACACGTTAACCCGTGTCAGCGTGAAAACCGCTGGTCGAGTTGGACAGCGCCAGTTCATGAGGACGCTCCACCTGACTACAACGACGCTACCCGTTGCCTAAGCGCTGGCAGCACCTCCTGTTCGAACCATGGATTGCGCTGGAACCAGGGTGAATTGCGAGCGCAGGGGTGCGGCAACGCAAGATAGTCGGGCGCGCATTCACGTCCCGGGGGCAAGTCCCCGTCGCGCCCGCGCCCGCGCCCGAAGTAGCAAAAACCCATCGGAATGATCTCGGCTTTCGAAGCGTCGTAGAAATGTGCGTTGCTCAGGCCGGTCCAAGCGTGTAGGCGCTCGCCGCTGGCATCGTCCCAAGGAATACCCGAGGTGTGCACGCGAACGCCTGGCGCCTGGCCCACCACGAGGATGCGTGCGGAGGGCGCGGCTTGTAACACCGGACGCGGGCCCAGCGGAAGGTGTGCCTTGCAAACGCGGCAACTGCGCGCATCGGCAAGCAGAGTGTCGAGGTCTTGGTACGGTGTGATCGCTACGGTCTGGCGCGGTTGCGCCACCGCTTTCATGTAGGTACCTGACCCTGCGGGAGGTCGATCGCCGGATACGTCACCTTTAGGCCCTCAACATACGCAAACGAGGTGAGCACGTGTGGTTTGCGTCCGCGCGGCCCGGTGATGTTCTCCACGCGCACGCCCCTCAATGACAGCGCGTCGGCGATCAGCGAGCGGTGACAGCGCCAGAGTACAACTTCTGCACACATCAGTGCGCAGCGCTGGGAGCGCGCAAGGGCCAGCAGCACGTCGACGTTCTCGGCAAAATCTGCAGACTGCATGTAGTCGGCGTAACCTCTGAACGACGCGCGTTGTGCCACCCGGTGTTCTGTGAGGCGGCGTGTGCGTGGCGTAGGCCACCCAAGCCCGGCATGTGCAAATAGTCGATTGCCGCCACTGCAAGCGAGTCTGCAAGCGCGTCGAGATTGAACTGCGGGTTGTGGCAAGAACGCGGGATGGCCCTGACGTCAATCACCTTGGCCGCTTCGTTGGTCAAAAGCAGACGGGTGAAGCCCACAATCGTCCGATTCGAGTGCCCGAGGGTGCAGACCAAGGTGTCAGGTATCGACGCTGGTCTGGCTATTTGCACTGACCTTACGCCCCATTTAGCAGCAAGGTGACGAGGACCGCCGAATCTTCGATGGCTCTAAGCGAATGCGAGACTCCCCCCGCAAGGCACTTGAGGTCACCTGCCCGCATGACTTCGTGTGTCGTCCCAATGGAGAATTCGATGCTGCCTTCCAAGCATTGCACCGTCAGTTCACCAACAACCTGGTGTTCGGGCATCTCCTTGCCAGCGAGCAAAACCAAGCGGAAAACTTCCAGTTGTTGCGTCTTGTACAGCGTAGAAGTCATGGTGGAACTGATCGCATCGCCATAACGCGCCTCGAGTTGGTGCAAGAGCGGAATCGGATCATGGTCATTCACAAACTGCGTGGTCTCACCGGCGGTGAGCGAGTCAAACGCGCCAAAAATGGCCGCATGGCGAAAGCCCTTGGTCACACCGCGTGCGTCAAACGGGTAAATGGCTTCGGCAGAGGGGTGATTGCAGGCGTGGGTCATGGTGTTTACCTTTCAGGTTGATGACGGTTTAAATTGGTGCCATTGAGCACTACGCGGCGGCGTGGGTCATGGTGTTTACCTTTCAGGTTGATGAGGATAGGTGTGAGACTGACAGCTTCATCACGTCGGTCAGGCGGGATCGAGGACGGCTTGTGCCAGAGGAAAAACGGTGCATTCCTCAAAGCGCACATGGATGTCCAAGGCGTCGCCCCACGCCGCCAGCGCCAATGCGTCGTCTTGACGCAAACGCGCCACCAGTTCGCGCAGGGCAACGTGCTGCATCAGCGCTTCAGCGGCAACCTCGGTGTGTCCGGCGCGCGCCAGTGCGGGAAAGAGGGTTTGCTCTTCCAGCGCAAAGTGCGGTGCAAATTGCTGCGCCCAACGTTCAAGCAGGTGATGGCGTTGGGCTCGCGCCGTGTCGCTGTGTGGGTTTGTGGCCGTGGCGCGGGCGCGCCGCGCCAGCACCAGTGCTTCATGGTGCTCAAGAGAGAGCCCTTTGAGCGTTACAGCGCGCTGTATGGCCGCGCTCAGTACAAAATTCGGCAGCGGATGGTGCCAGGCACGTTGCACAACTCGTCCAGTGCCGACTGGCTGGCGGCGCTGTCCACATCAATCACCACGTAGCCCAGCTCCTCGAAGGTGCTCAGATACTGCGCCGCGATGTTGATGCCGGCAGCCGAAAGCCGCTCGTTGACTTGCGCCAGCACGCCGGGCACGTTGTGGTGGATGTGCAGCAGGCGGCTTCGGCTGGTGTGCGCCGGCAGGGCCACTTCGGGGAAGTTGACCGCCGAGGTGGTGGAGCCGTTGTTGCCGTAGCGCACCAGTTTGGCGGCTACTTCAGTGCCAATGTTGACTTGCGCTTCTGAGGTGGAGCCGCCGATGTGAGGTGTGAGGATGACGTTGTCAAAGCGCATGAGCGGCGAGGTAAACACCGCATCATTACCCTGCGGCTCTAGCGGAAAGACGTCGATAGCGGCGCCGTGCAGGTGGTGGCTTTCTAGCGCGGCGGTCAGGGCGTCAATATCGACCACAGTTCCGCGTGAGGCGTTGATGAGGTGGCTACCTGGTTTCATGGTCGCCAACGCCTTGGCACCGATCAGTTGATAAGTTTGCGGTGTTTCTGGCACATGCAGGCTCACCACATCCGAGGCGGCCAGCAGTTCGTTCAGGCTGGCGGCTTCACGCGCGTTTCCCAGGGATAGTTTGGCCTCAATGTCGTTAAACACGACGCGCATGCCCAGTTGCTCGGCCAGCACGCCGACCTGCGTTCCGATGTGGCCGTAGCCGATGATGCCCAGGGTCTTGCCGCGCACCTCGTACGAATGGGCGGCGCTCTTGATCCAGCCACCGCGGTGCAGGACAGCATTCTTCTCGGGAATGCCGCGCATTAGCATGATGATTTCGGCCAACACCAACTCAGCCACACTGCGCGTGTTGGAAAACGGCGCATTAAATACGGCGATGCCCAAGCGCATGGCGGCTTTCAGGTCGACCTGGTTGGTACCAATGCAGAAGCAGCCGATGGCCGCAAGCTGCGGAGCCTGCGCCAGTACCTCAGCTGTCAACTGGGTGCAGGAGCGGATGCCAGCAAAGTGTGCACCGTTCAGTGCAGCTTGCAATTCTGCGCCGGTCAAGGCTTTGGCATGCGTCACGATGTTGGTGTAGCCGCCCTGTTTCAGCACCTCGGCGGCGGACGGGTGGATGCCTTCGAGCAGTACCGCTTTAAGCGTGGCCTTTTGCTGGGGTAGGTCGATGGAGGATTGGGTCATGGCAGGCGTTTATGTGGTAATTTAGAGGTGAGAGAGTGCAGACCTTGGCGGTTGACCAGAGGAGTTCCCAGCAACGAGCCACTCAAAGGCAGCAGTGGCGTATGGGCAGCGCGTGCCGGAGACTTGGGCGGCAGCAGGTCGGCCAGGGTGTAGCCGTCCAGGTACTGCATCATGTTTTGCAGCGCACCGCTCATGATGCCGGTGAGCTTGCAGTAACCGGTGAGGCTGCAGACAGTGTCGGGGTTCAGGCAGTCTACAAGGTAGAAGTCGGGTTCAATGCTGCGCACCACGGCGCCGAGGTTGATGTCGGCGGGTGCCGCGGCCAGGCGCATACCGCCACCCTTGCCGCGTACCGTTTCCAGCCAGCCGTTCAGCCCCAATTGGTGGGTGACCTTCATCAGGTGCGCTTCCGAAATGTCGTAAACCTTGGCGATCTCGGCAATGGTGCACAGGCGGTCTTGCTGCTGCGCCACGTACATCAGCAATCGCATGGCGTAATCGGTCATGGTGGTCAGGCGCATGGTAGGACCTCTTGGGGGTGGCGGGGCATGTCCGGTTTCAGTTGCGTGGGCGAATCAACATCGGGGTGAACTGCCACAGGTACAGCGCCAGTGAAGCCACCCACGCCGCGCCCGCCATCAGCAGCAGTGTCGCGCTGGCCGGTGTGTCGGCAATGGCGGCCAAGCGCAGCGCCACGGCGAGAAGCATGAGCCAGTAACTGCTGCGAATGCTGCGATCTGTGGCCAAGGGCCGACCGGTGTGGCCCAGCGCGGTGCGGGTGACCATGCCAAGGATCAGCACAGAGAAACCCGCCATGGCAATGGTGTGCACCGGCAACACGCGCGGCAGGTCTACCCCGGCGTACTGCAAGGCTGCAAAGAGCAGGCCGATGCCAATGCCAGCGTAACCCACGTACAAAATCCACAGCAAGGCGTTGGCCCGCACGGCCAGCGGCTTCCAACTGATAAGTTGCACCAGGGCCAACACGCCGGCTAGCCCAAGCGCCGCAGCAGTGAGCACGGGAAACCCTGCCAGCAGGCTCACCAAGCCCACCGCGCACGCGCCCAACTGCACCCATCCGGTCTCCATGTGTTTGGGAATACTCAGGCTGTGCACCGCGGTCATCGCAAAGAAGGCAATCACGCGCCGACCAATCAGCAAGGCAAGCAGGGCCATAACCAGCAGTGCGGCGTTGAAGTTCTGCATTAGCTGCAGGTAGTCGCCGTCTCGTGCGCTCAGCAGGAAGAGCGCATCGGTGGCGCCCAGACCTGCCAGCAGGCCGGGTATGGCGTAGTTACGCGTGCTCTTGGAGATCACCACCGCGCGCAACATGGCGCCAGCCCCCAGCGCAAAGAAGGCCATTTCAGACACCATGGCCACCCAGAAGGCGCTCTCTAGTGGCACCAGGAATCCAACACGCGCGACGGCCCACAGTACGCACGCCAGCGCTACGACCTTGCCGGTCATCGGCGTGATGCCGGTCCAGTTGGTGCCTGCGGTCATCAAAAAGCCCAAAGCGATGGTGGCAATGAAGCCCCACAGCATCTCGTGCGCATGCCAGACGCTGCCGCCCAGCGGTGCGGTGAGCGAAAAGGGTGCGTAAATCCATAAGGCGATGGACACCAGCGCCCAGCCCACCCCCGCCAGGTACAAAGGCCTAAAGGCCAATTCCAGAAAGGCCTTCATGCTCGGAGCAACCGGGGCTTTGGACGCTGGCTCTTCCAGCTGGTGAATGCTAGCGGTTGTACGAACGGAAGGAGTGGACACAGTGCGTTTCGTGAAAAATCTATAAGATTTATTTTAAATGGATCTTAAAATAACTGTTCAAGTTAATTACCGAGATGCCCCCATGACACAGACCGGCCAAGCGATCCAGGTAAATACCCGCTCCATGGCGCCGAAAGAGCGCCGCTCTTTAGTTTTTGGGAAGTTCGACCAACTTGGTGTCAATGCGACCATGGAGCTGATCAACGACCAAGACCCGGTGACGCTGCGCAGCCAGTTCGAGCTGGAGAAGCCCAACCTCTTCTCATGGGAAACACTGGAAAGCGGTCCAGAAGTCTGGCGCGTTGCAGTGACCAAGCTGAAAACCAAACACGGCGCAGGCCACTGCTGCGGCGCCTGCGGTGGCTAGGAAAGCCTGTGGGTGTTGGCTCCTTTGCTGCCGGTCCTTCCGCCGGGGCAAGGAGCGAGCAATGTGCGCCAACGCACTGACACGCCACAGATCTGCATGCAATCTGTGGCTGTTGGTTTGGGACAGTACCGTCCTCAGCGCCTTTCTGCCCATAGCATCAAAACACTCAAGGAGATTTTCATGAATCAAACTTCCACTACGCCGCTGCCCGCGTCGCCAGACGACAAAGACCTTGCCAAGCAGGCCCACGTAGGCCATGGCATCCCCTCGCAGGACCCGACCGCTGCAGCACAGTTTCCCTTGGCGTGCGACGATGCCGGACGCGAAAACAAGTCGGTATTGATGGGTGGCGGATTGGTGGCCGGTGCGGCGACCGGTGCCGCCGTCGGCGTGGTGATTGCAGGTCCAGTGGGAGTGTTGGTAGGCGGCACTGTGGGCGCCGTTGTCGGCACGTTGGGCGCCGCCGCCGCGGGCACCATCATGAGCCCGGCAGACGAGTGTGCCATTGAAGACGCTGCGCCCATGGGCACGTCTTCCATCGACCCTTCCCCTATCAATCCTTCACCCATTGACCCTTTGCCAGTCAGACCTGTCGCAGACAGCGCGGGTGACAGTCAGTCGATCGACCGGTAGACAAGGCGATTCCAGCATCTGCACCGGAAATTCGAGAATCCTGACGACGATCGCAGCGTCGAAGTGTTTTTTTCGCCATCGGACATCCACAGCCACGCTCAGCAGCCTCGACCAAGCCATCGCCTGCAGGGCACTGACCTACGAAGTTGCGCCGGCGCGTGCCTCTGCAGCAGCCACAGATGGCATCTAGACGACCTCAGCGCCCAGTGTGCGCGCCCTCATCGTGTCAGCGCCTGTTCGAGCTGCTCCTTATTCATAGATGACTGCCCCTTCAAGCCACGCTGTCGCGCTTGGTTGCGCAGCTGGCGCAAGGTGCGCCCACCTGCGCCCTGATGCGAACGCAAGCCGCCGCGTCGACCGGCGGACATGTCGTTGATCGAGGATGGGCTCGCTTGCACCGACTCTCCCTGTTGGACCCGCTCCTTGTTGACCACTCGCGCCGCAATTTCTTCGGCCAGAGGCGGCGGTTTGCTTCGGTCGATCAAGCTGATCCTTGATGTGGTCGTATTGACGCTCGCGCTTGGCGCTCCAGGCTTTCTTAGGCATGACGACTCCTCTCGGTGCAGTTATTGAGAGATGCTCATGGGCTGGCCGTGTCGACATGCGGGGTGGTATCAAGGGCGACGCGAATCGCCTCATCGAGCTTCTCGAAGCCGAACGAGACATCCACGGGCGTGCCGTTTAGAAAGAAGCTGGGCGCGCTCCGAACGCCGCTGAGCTGTCCCGCGCTGCGGTGCTCTTGGACCCTTTGCTTGTAGATCCGGTCAGCCATCTCGGCATTTGGGCGCACCTCCACCAGCGGGAAGTGCCGAAAGACGAAGCGCAGGTGCTCACCAAAGACTACATCGAGTTGTTGCTTCATTGGCTCGGCCTTGATGCAGGCAGGGTTTTCGTAGTCGCCATAGTCGAGCAGGGTCAGGCTGGCGCGGGCGTCGCTCAGCGCGTGGTCGGCGCCGCTCAGTGCCCCTTAGGGCACCGTGTCGCTTCGCTCGTCTTTCACGTCGCGCTCTGAACGAGCGTGGCCTGCAAACTGATCTCGGCGACACTGGCTAGCGCCTTTGACAGTGGGCAGCCGTTTTTGGCGTCCAGGGCGATCTCCTGGAATCGCGTTTCGTCAATGCCGGGAACGCTGGCTTTCAAGGTCAGCGCAATCCGGTCGATGACGAACCCGTCGCCTTCTGGGATCAGGCGCACGCGAGCCTCGGTGTCGACCAAAGCGGTGGTGAACCCCGCCGCGTCGCACGCAAAGGAGAAAGCCATCGTGAAACACGCGGCGTGAGCGGCGCCCAGAATCTCCTCTGGGTTGGTGCCACGGCGGTCGTCCTCGAATCGACTGGCAAAGCCGTACGGGTAGGCCTTGAGCGCCTCGGTTTCGGTGCTGATCTGGCCCTGGCCCTTTTTGCCCTGGCCTTCCCAATGCACGCTAGCTGTTTTTTCGTTCACGATCGAACCTCTCAGTTGATGATCTGCAGGGTTAAGGCAAAAAAAACGGGGCGAGCCGCCGTGGTGAACGACGGTTTGCACCCGTGTCACTTCTGCCGCAAAGACTTGATTTGCTTGTCAGGCTGGCTCAAGCGGCCGGCGCGCAAGGCGTGGACGGCGTTCAACACCGCCTGGGTCACGTTGCGCACCTCTTCCTGTACGGCGCTGTCTTTGTCCAGCGCCTCGTGGCTGTTGTAGTAGGGCTCGTAGTAACCGATGTAACGGTCGAGCTTGGCGACCGCGCCAGCGTCGGTCAAGCCCATCCACTCCAGCCAGTCGCAGAGGTTGCGGCGGTGGTCTTCGACGCCGGCCACTTCGCCATGAACCACCACGCCGAACACGCGGCCAGCCAGGTGTTTGGGGTAGTCCCACCCCTGCTCTTCCAGGCGCTTGGCTTCAAGCACCCGCTTGCCGTGGGTGGTGGTGGGGTCGGGATTGCCGCCGTCGGCACACACTAGGCGGTCGATCATGAGCTTCAGTGGGCTGGGCGACTGGTACCAGTAGGTCGGCGCCAGCAGGATCACCGCATGCGCGGCAACCCAGCGCTCATAGATCTGCGCCATCCAGTCATGGGTCTGAGCAAGTGAGTGGTTCGGATAACAGCTGCACGGCCAATGGCACAACGGCATGGCGCTCGATACGCAACCCTTGCAAGGGTGGATGTTGCGGCCGTACTCCGAGGTGACGAGGCTCAAGTCCAGCACGTCAGCTTCGACACCGGCCTGCTGCACCACCTGCTGCGCGATCTCGGTCAGACGCCAGGTCTTCGATACCTCGCCGGGGCAGGTGCCGTCGTTGCGGGCGCTGCCGCACACCAGCAGCACGCGCGACTTTGTTGCGGGGTTGCCACAGGCCAGCTGCGCCTGGTCAATCGCCTGCCGGGTCGCCAGCCACTGCACTGACAGCGCGTCAGTCGGATCAAAGTAGCCCGCTCCAGCCGGGCGCGTCAGCGGCGCCTTGCGGCCTTCGTCGTAGGCCAGCCAGGCAATCACTTCCAGACGCGCAATCGCCGCCTCTTCAGTGGCGAACGCCGGGTCGACGAAGCTTCCACGGTAGCGCTCGCCGAAGGCCTGCCGCGACAGCTTCTCGCTCGCCTGGCCCTTGCGAATCTCAATCATCATGGCAACCCCCATTGGAATACGACTTCATGGCCGCATGCTGCAGCACCACCGACCGGACGTCTGTGCGCATGCCAACATAGCGCCAGCGCGTTGGCACCGGGGCGCACCGGCTAATCTGCGATGTTGCTCATGAAAACCCATCACCCGCGTGAAAAATCGGTGCATTGAACCTAAACTCGCCCCCCAGCTTGACTGAATTTTTTGACTGGCACAGACCGAATGACCACCTCCACAGAACCCACCGTTCACACCTCCTCCCTGACCTCGCTGACGCTGCTGGCACGCGGCAAGGTGCGCGACAACTACGCGGTGGGCGATGACCGTATCCTGATGGTGGCCAGTGACCGCATCAGCGCGTTTGACGTGATCATGGGCCAGCCGATTCCCGGCAAGGGTGTTCTCCTGACCAAAATGGCACTCTTCTGGTTTGACAAACTCGGCCCCAACGGCCTGAACCTGTGTCCGATTCACCTCACCGGCGATGCGCCTGAGAGCGTCGTCACGCCAACCGAGGTGCCGCAGGTGGTGGGCCGCTCAATGTTGGTCAAGCGGCTGAAACCGATTCCGGTCGAAGCGGTGGTGCGCGGCTATCTGGCTGGCAGCGGCTGGAAGGAATACCAGGACAGCCAGTCGGTGTGCGGCGTGCCACTGCCGACCGGGCTCAAAAATGCCAGTAAGCTGCCCGAGCCGATTTACACCCCGGCCGCCAAAGCCGAGATGGGCGAGCATGACGAAAACATCACCTTCGAGAAAACCGTGGAGATGATCGGTGCCGACCTGGCCGGGCGCATTCGTGACATCAGCATCGCTATCTACAAGGCCGCCAGCGAGATCGCTGCTGCCAAAGGCATCATCATTGCTGACACCAAGTTTGAATTTGGTCTGGACAGAGACGGCACGCTGGTGTTGATGGACGAGGTGCTGACCCCCGATCATCGCGCTACTGGCCCGCCGAGAGTTATGTGGCGGGCGTGAACCCGCCCAGCTACGACAAGCAGTTTCTGCGCGATTGGCTGGAAACCGCCCAGGTGTCGGGCAAGCCGTGGAGCAAAACCCCGCCCGCGCCGCATCTGCCGCGCGAGGTGATCGAAAAAACGGCCGCCAAGTACCACGAAGCACTCACCCGGCTGACTACCTGAATTTATAGAAAGTAGGCCGCTAGCCCTTATTCTGATTGCGCTAGATGCTATTTAATATGTAGCGTTCAGTGTCAGCCAGTTAAGCACTCTCTAAGATCTGTTGTGGCTTGTCGAAGTGGCGACTCTGGCGTGCCAGGCCGGTCATGGCCAAGCCCTTATTCCATTTCAACTTCCAGGTCGTCATCAGGCTGCAGGCGCTTGACGGTCTGTTTGCGCGAAAGCAGCATCGGGATGGCGACGCCGGTTGACAGGGCCAGCATCACAAACAAGGCGGACAGGCCATTGTTGACCGTCTCGAAAAATATCTTGCTGTAGAGCAATGGGTCCTTTTGAATCATCAGTTCCATCATGCCGACCATGGCCTGGTAAGCAAAAAAGCCGGGAATCATCGGGATCACCGCAGGAATGGCGAAGATCATGGGCGGCGCCTTGCGCTTGTGCGCGGCCAGCACACTCAGCAGCCCGATCAGTGATGCCCCAACAAAAGCGGCCAAGGCACCAACGATGCCTTGCTGCACCATAGCCAGTTTGGCCAGACCACCCAGCGCGGCGATCAGAAAAATGATGCCCAGCGCGCGGCGCGGCACATTGAACAACACGGCAAAACCCATAGCGGCCAACCCCAGCCAGATGCCATTTTCCAGAAACATTAGCAGGCTCATGGTTCAGAACTTGTAAATCAACAGGGCGACCATCAGCCCCAACGCAATCGCGAACGCCATCGCCAGCACGCTGACGCCGCGCACAATGCCGTTCAGGGTGTGGCCGTCCATCAGATCCGTGATGGCGTGAATCATCGGGACACCGGGAATCAGGAACAGCACCGAGGTCGAAAACGCGTGGCTGTAGACCTCGGTGGGGTGGAAATGAAAATAGGCGCCAGCCACCAGCGCAGCGGTTGCCGACGCGAAGATGATCGAGACATAAAAGTTGAACCTCAGCTTGATCGCCTCTTGTCGCACATACAGCCCGCAGAAAGACGCCACAAAAACAGCCAGCATTTCCGTCATGCCACCGCCAAACAGCCTGCAGAAGGAGGCGCCTGCCAGGGCCACCATCAGCAAGACCACAAATCTGGCATAAAGCGGCTTGCGGTGAAGGGTTTTGAGTTCCTGGTTGATACGCTCAAGCGGCCACTTCTCCAGCACGATTTGCCAACTCAGGGTGCTGATGTCGGCAATCAGGTTGAAATTCAGGTGCATGCCGGGCATCCATTTCACGCTAGTGAACGCTTTATGGTTGTCTGGGTAGGTCAGGGTCAACATCAGTGCGTGGTTGGTGACCAGCAAATCAGCAAAACAATCAAAAGCGCTGGCGATCCGGTCGATGGTGATCTTGATTCGCTCGGTGTTGGCGCCAGAGATCATCAGCAGCGCGCCAATTTCCAGCAGCATCTCCCCCAGTTCGTATTGGTCGCAAAGGTCGGGTGAGGTCATGGGTGAGTGTGCGTTCGGACGATGCATTTTAGGCGTCAAGGTTTGGGCGCGCGCCGCACAGCGCCTAGCACCGGTTGTCACAACCCGCTACCACCACACAGGCCTGAGCGCGTCCAACAATGCATATGCCTTTCAACCTACAGGAGATAAATATGGCGGCGAAAAAGATCTTGATGATTTGCGGTGATTACTGTGAAGACTACGAAACCATGGTGCCGTTTCAGGTGCTGCTGACCGTGGGCCATGCGGTACATGCGGTGTGCCCAGACAAAAAGGCGGGTGAGCAGATCAAAACCGCCATTCACGACTTTGAAGGCGCGCAGACCTACAGCGAAAAGCCCGGTCATAACTTCACCTTGAACGCCAGTTTTGCCGACATCCATGTGCAAGACTACGACGCGCTGGTGCTGCCCGGTGGCCGTGGCCCCGAATACCTGCGCACCTACCCGGCTGTGGTGGCCATGGTGCAGCACTTCTTCACCACCAACAAGCCGGTGGCTGCCGTCTGCCATGGCGCGCAGTTGCTGGCCGGTGCGGGCGTGCTTGAAGGGCGCTCCTGCTCGGCTTACCCGGCCTGCCGTTATGAAGTGGAGCGCGCAGGCGGCACTTATGCCGACATCGCCATCGACAGCGCGTTCACCGAAGGCAATCTGGTCAGTGCTCCGGCGTGGCCCGCGCATCCGGCTTGGATGGCGCAGTTTCTGGCCTTGCTGGGAACCAAAATCACGCCATAGGGCGATCACTCGCCCAAGCTGCTTCATGGTTTGCCCGAATTGACGCGCTCTGTGCTGGGCCACATGCTGGCAACCCATGCCAACCACCGGAGCCGCCCATGTGCCAGGTTTTTATCAGCGCTGACCCGCATCTGTATGAAAGCCGGACCCGCTCGGTACGGCTGCATGGTATGGCTACCAGTATCCGGCTGGAAAACCTGTTCTGGAACGTGCTCGATGCCATTGCCCGGCGTGACGGCATGAGCGTGCCGCAGTTGTGCACCAAGCTTTACGACGAGTTGATCGAAGCGCGCGCAGAGGTGGAGAACTTTGCGTCGTTTTTGCGGGTCTGCAGTGGGCGCTACCTGGCGCTGCAGCTCTCGGGCGGCATCCCGCAGGATGCGTCCATCCCGATTGCCAGCCTGAATGCCCGGCGCGTGCTGGCGACCGAGCACTGGCCAATGGCAAACCGGCCCGGGCAAGCGGCCAGGCAACAGGTGCTGGCCGCTGCCTAATGAGATTGATACCCCGCAGAAGCAGGCGAATTGTCAACGCCGACTGAGGTGGTGGCGCGGGGTGGTGTCGGTGTGCATGACCAGCGCGCCGAGCTCGCCTTTCCAGTCCAGCGGCGTGACCGTCATGGTGAACCAGAACTGTTCCTCGGGCGTGTGGCAGGGGTAGACCAGGCTGAACGCTTCGATCTTGCCGGACAGCACATCGCGAATGCCTTGCAAGGCCTGGTGTGAGTTGTCTTGCGGGGTGTCGCCACGTGCGGCCACTTCCAGGTAGTTGACACCTATGTCACAGAAGGGCGTGATCTGGCCGGGTTCAGGGCTGTAGGCCATGGCGTACTGACGCCAGGCAATGTTGGTCATCACAATCATGCCGTGTGCGTCCAGCACGGCCACGTTGTCTGGCGTTGCATCCAACGCCTCGCGGAGTAAGGCTTGGGCACTCTGGGGGCTGTCGCGGTGCGGCGGGCCAGCTGTCGGGGGTGCCTTGGTGTTCACGAATGAGCCCTGTATTGGCGGGACTTACCATTGTGAACTTGGCTTCTGTGCGTGTCAATTGAGCATCATGCTCAACCGCCTTCGGTATGTGGACACCAGGGCGGCCTGCGGGTCTTCTTGCACGGCAGCCTTGCCCAGCACCTCAATGCCAGAGGCGGTTTTACCGGGGATCGGTAGGGCGTTTTTCTGCTTGGGCGGGGTGAGGAGCGCCAGAATCGCCACCATGGCTTTGCGCGGCGCTTCATCAGCCCACTTTTTGTCGCGCATGATGATTTCCAGCAACTCGTCCATGGCCGCGGTCCATTCGCGCAGCGCCATCAGCATCCTGGCTTTGGCAAAACGCGCCTCAAAGTCGCGTTTGTTGGCCGCAATAGCCTCATCAAATTGCGCTACAGACCATTTGGCATAGGGGCTAGAAGCTATGTATAGCATGGCATTCAACCACTGCGACAAAGCTTCAAAGCGCAGTTGTTTGGGGATCTCTGTGAGTTTGGGGGCCAGCGCTGCCTCGGCTTCTTCAAAGCCGCCCAGGTCGATCAGCAGGCGGATGTAGTCATAGCGGGCGTCATCATTGCCGGGGTCTTTGGCCAGTGCGTCGGCCAGTTTGGCCAGCGCGGCTTGGGGGTCACCTGCGTCTAGAAGTTCCAGCGCCTCGTCGGTTTCGGCCTCGGCCATCAGCCCCTCAACGCTTGGCAGATTTTTGTCTAGAAACGCCTTGATTTCACCGGCGCTTTGTGCACCGGTAAAGCCGTCAACCGGCTTGCCACCGACCATCAGGATGCAGGTGGGAATACTGCGCACGCCAAAGGCGCCAGCGAGCTGTTGCTCATCATCAGAATTGATCTTGGCCAGGGTGAAACGGCCCTGGTAGTCTTCTTCGAGTTGTTCCAGCAATGGCCCCAGCGACTTGCACGGGCCGCACCAGGGGGCCCAGAAATCGATCAGGATCGGCTGGGTCATCGAGGCGGCAACCACCTCGGTTTCGAAGTTTTGCAGGGTAATTTCAATCATGGCAGTAGGGCGTCTTGGGGTTCGGCGAGGTCAAACGTAAAATTCAAGGATGAAACACATCCAAATCGGTGTGCTCATGGGCTCCAGTTCGGACTGGGACACCATGCAACACGCAGTCCACATTCTCCAACAGTTCGGTGTCAGCCACGAGTTTCGGGTGGTGTCCGCCCACAGAATGCCTGATGACATGTTTGCCTACGCCGAGAGCGCGGTGGGCCGTGGCCTCAAAGCCATCATCGCCGGGGCGGGTGGCGCGGCGCATTTGCCAGGCATGCTGGCGGCCAAAACCACCGTGCCGGTGCTGGGTGTGCCGGTGGCCAGCAAACATTTATGCGGGGTCGATTCGCTGCACAGCATTGTGCAGATGCCCAAGGGCATTCCGGTGGCAACCTTCGCCATTGGCGCTTCGGGCGCAGCCAACGCCGCGCTGTTTGCGGTGGCTATGTTGGCGGGCAACGACATCGTGCTGCGCGCCCGCCTGGAAGATTTCCGCGCCGAACAGACCCAGATGGCACGCGAGATGACGCTGCCCCCGGTGTTATGAGCGGCTCGGTTTTGCTGCCCGGTGCTATCGGGCTGAACGGTGACGGCCAGCCCACCACGCTGGGGGTGATGGGTGGCGGCCAACTCGGGCGCATGTTTGTGCAGGCAGCGCAAATCATGGGCTATTTCACCGTGGTGCTGGACCCCGATGTGATCAGCCCGGCCGGGCTGGTGAGCCACCACCACATCCAGACCGACTACCTCGACCCGCAAGGCCTGGTGCAACTGATGCAGCGCTGCGCCGCCATCACCACCGAGTTTGAAAACGTGCCCGCGGGTGCGCTGGTGACGCTGGGTGCCGCCCGGCCCACCGCCCCCAGCGCCGACGCGGTCGCCATCGCGCAAGACCGCATCCAGGAAAAGGCGCACCTGGCACGCAGTGGCGTGCCGGTGGCACCTTACGCGGTGATTGAAAGTGCGGCGGATCTGGCAGCGGTGGCCGACGACCTGTTGCCCGGCATTCTGAAAACCGCCCGCCTGGGTTATGACGGCAAAGGCCAGGTGCGCGTGGGCACCCGCGCCGAGTTGGCCGCTGCCTGGAAGGCCTTGAAGGGCGTGCCCTGCGTGCTGGAAAAAATGCTGCCACTCGCGGCAGAGTGCTCAGTGATCGTGGCGCGTGGCTGGAACGGGGAATGCGTGCACTTCGCGCCGCAGCGCAATCTGCACCGCCAAGGCATTCTGGCGGTGACCCAGGCTTATGAGGAAAATATGCCTCTAGCCCTTTCACAGCAAGCGGTAGAAGCTGCTAAAAATATAGCAAACGAGTTGCATTATGTGGGCGTGCTGTGCGTCGAATTTTTTGTCCTGACCGAGGGTTCGCCGGAACGCGCGTCGCTGGGCGCGCTGGTGGTCAATGAGATGGCGCCGCGCCCGCACAACAGCGGCCACTACACGCTGGACGCCTGTGACTTGTCGCAGTTTGACCTGCAGGTGCGCACTCTGGCTGGCTTGCCGCTGGTGCAGCCGCGCCAGCACAGCGCGGCGGTCATGCTCAACCTGCTGGGCGACTTGTGGGTCAATGGTGTGACGCCGCGTTGGAATGCGGTGCTGGCGCTGCCGGGCGTGCATTTGCACCTGTACGGCAAGCTGCAGGCCAACAAGGGCCGCAAGATGGGCCACCTGACGGTGACTGCCGCCAGCGCAGCGCAGGCCAACGCCACCGCACTGCAGGCGGCAAGCTTGTTGGGTGTTGAGGCGTTTTGAATCCGCTTTTGTCGCATCGGGTACGCCTGTGATTCTGTCTGCAGAAGATTCAAATTCGATAGCTATTAGCGCAGACTGCATAAGGGTCGGAGGCCTTTTAGGCTTGCCAACCGAAACAGTTTATGGCCTGGCCGCAGATGCCGACAACGATGCCGCCGTGGCGCAGATCTTTGCCGCCAAGGGCCGCCCGGCAGACCACCCGCTGATCGTGCATCTGGCCGATGCCACCGCCGTAGGCCATTACGCGGGCGCTGTGCCGGACTTTGCCCGCGCGCTGATGGCTGCCTTCTGGCCCGGCCCACTCACATTGATCCTGCCGCGCCGCCCAGGTGTGGCCGATGCAGCAGCGGGCGGAAACCCCACCGTGGGGCTGCGCTGCCCTGCGCACCCGGTGGCGCAGGCGCTGCTGCAGGCTTGTGCGGCGCGAGGTGTCTGGGGCTTGGCCGCGCCCAGCGCGAATCAGTTTGGCCGCGTCAGCCCGACCACCGCGGCGCATGTGCAAGGCGAGTTTGGCGATGACCTGCTGATTCTGGACGGCGGGCCGTGCAGCGTCGGCATTGAGTCCAGCATCATCGACTGCACCCGTGGCCAGCCCGTGCTGTTGCGCCCGGGGGCCATCACGCCCGAGCAAATGCAGGCGGCATGCGGCCTGAAAGTGCTACGAAATAACGAGCTTCCAGCCCTTTCTGATCAAGGCCCCAAGGCCTCTGGAACCCTTGAATCACACTATGCCCCGCAAGCCCGGGTGCGGTTGATGGATGCTGCCGCCTTACGCGCTGCATTGCCCAGCGCACCTGCCAGTGTGGCGGTCTGGGCGCGTGATGGGGTGCCTTTGCCGGAGCGGTCAGCCAGGTATCGCCGCATGCCCGCCAGCGCTGAGATAGCAGCGCAACAGCTGTTTGCCATCTTGCGTGAACTCGACGCACTGGGCGTGGCAGACATCTGGGTACACACCCCGCCAGACACCCCGGACTGGCTTGGCGTGCGCGACCGGCTGCAGCGGGCCGCCTTTTAAAAACGTCGAAAGGCGTCATGTCGACCGCTGACCGCTGACCGCTTGTTTGCGCGGGCGGCGCTGGCCAAGTCAGCGGTAGCGCAGCTTCATCACCAGAATGGCGCTGGCCAGCGCCAAAGTAATCGCGTTGGCAATCACGATGGGCCAGGCACCCAGCAGCAAGCCGTAGATCAGCCAGCAGGCCACGCCTGTGGTGAACACGCTGTACATGCCCAGAGAAATGCCGCTCACATCCTTGGTTTGGAAGGTGTGCCAGGCCTGGGGCAGAAAGCTGGCGGTGGTCAGGATGGCGGCCAAGGTACCGACGGTGTCAATCAAGTTCATGGAGGGTGCTGCGCTGGGTGGTGCGCGATTGTCGATCAAGCCGCCCTATTTCGGGGCAGCGCCTGACCGCAAGCACCTCGTGCCCCTGAGCTCAACGCGTGGGTAGCGCCGCTGCTAGGCGGTTAGCCTCGGTCCCAGCCCAGTCCACCACCGCGTCCATGGCCGGGCGGGCTGCGTTGGCATTGGGGTGGTTAATGACGGCCACCAGCACCAGTTGGCGGCCATTGTTGCCATGCACATACCCAGCCAGCGCCAGCACATCGCGCAAGCTGCCGGTTTTCAGATGCGCGCTGGCCAGCGGGGCGCGGCTGCGCTTGAGCGTGCCATCCAGCCCCACCACCGGCAGCGAAGCCATCAGTTCCGGCATGAACGGTGACGCATACGCCAGCTGCAGCAGACGTGCCAACCCTTGCGCGCTGATGCGCTCTTGGCGCGACAGACCGGCACCGTTGTCCAGCACGGGCGCCGCGCCCGTGCCGATGCGCCGCGCCCACCACTGTTGCAGCACCGCGCGCGCGGCTTCAAAGCTGGCCGGTTCTGTCGGTGCCGCCTCACGCGCCAGGGTCAGAAACAGCTGCTGCGTCATGACGTTGTTGCTGAATTTGTTGATATCGCGCAGCACTTCGGCCAGGGTCGGGGAGATGGCTTGCAGCGTCGGCGGTGTCGCCGGTGCGTGCCCCAAGCGCACCGCCCCAGTGAGCTGGCCGCCCAGAGCGAGCCACATGCCTTGCAGCGCGCGCGCCGTGTAGCTGGCTGGGTCAGCGTAGGCCATTGGCCAGGACTTTTCGCCACAGCTGGCCGGATAGCGGCCTTTCAGCAGGATCCGCGCGGGGTCAGAAAAGTCTGCCTGCAGGGCGGCGCGGTAGTCGTTGCAGGGCGCTTGCAGGTTGGTCGCCAGCGGTGCTTGCGTGGGCAGGCGCACGCCATGTAGCGGCGGCTCGATGTGAATTCGTGCCACTTTATTGGCCAGATCAGGCACCAGAGTCAGCGTTACCGCCTTGAAGTTGATCAACAGCGCCTCGGGCGTGGCGTTGTAGGGGCGCAGCGGCTCGCCATCAAAGTCGCCGGGCTGGGTTGGCGCCTGGGCAAAGGCGCTGCCGTCCAGCACGATGTCGCCATGAATCCGCACGATACCCAGGCCCTGCACACGGCGCAGCAGCAGCCAGAGTTTTTCGACCGTTAGCGCCGGGTCGCCGCGCCCGGCAATCACCAGGTTGCCGTACAAGGTGCCGTTTTGCACCTTGCCATCTACCCACACGGGGGTACGCCAGGTGTAGGCCGGGCCCAGCAAGTCCAGCGCGGCGGTGGTCGTCAGTAGCTTCATCACCGACGCTGGGTTGGCCAGCACCTCGGCGCGGTGGCTCAGGCGCGGCTGGCTCAGGCCGTCGGCGTCCACCAGTATTAGGCTGACCGAATCTGCGGGCACCTGGGCGCGCAGCAGGGCGCTGCTGATGGCCTCGGGCAGCGGCTGGGCCAAGGCGGTCAGGGCGGTCAGGGTGGTCAGGGCCATAGCGGCCAACCAACTGCGGCAAAGCAACGGCCGACGAAGGGGTGCGAGCAAAGTGGTCATGGCGGGATTATCCGGGGCCACAGCGCGTGCCTACTCGCAGCGCTGCCCAGCGCGGTTGCCACCTGCAGGGTGGCATGCCAGAATGAAACCTCTGACACCACCGCAGCAGCAACCGACTCAGGGACACCATGCAGAACAACGCGTTCAACACCGTCCAGGGGCTGCTCAGGCGGCTGGAGCAGCTCAATGCCATTGGCGCCTCGCTGTCGGGCGAGCGCGACATCACCCGGCTGCTGGAGCAAATTCTGCTGGCTGCCAAAACCATCACCCATGCCGACGGTGGCACTCTTTACCGCATGCTGGAAGATGGCCAGACGCTGCGTTTTGAGATCTTGCGCACCGATTCGCTGCAGATCGTCATGGGCGGCACTTCGGGCCAACCGATGGATTTTCCCGATGTCAAACTGGTGACCGAGGCGGGTCAGCCCAATGACCATCTGGTAGCGGCCTATGCGGCCATTCATGGTGTCACGGTCAATGTCGAAGATGTCTACAGCCAAACCGATGCGTTTGACTTCTCTGGCACACATGTGTTTGACGCGCGTATTGGCTACCGCTCCAAATCGTTTTTGACCGTGCCGATGCGCGACCATGACGGCAAAACCATTGGTGTCTTGCAGCTGATCAACGCGCAGGCGCCCGATAGCCATGCGGTGCAGGCGTTTTCAGATGCTGATCAGCGCCTGGTGGAGTCGCTTGCCTCGCAGGCGGCCATTGCGCTGAGCAACCGGATGCTCGTAACCCAGCTCGAAGCGTTGTTTGAATCTTTTATCGGGCTGATCAACCTGGCCATCGACGAAAAATCGCCCTATACCGGCAAGCACTGTCAGCGCGTGCCGGTCCTGACCATGATGCTTGCCGAAGCCGTTGATCGCACCACCACCGGCCCGCTGGCGGACTTCCATCTGAGCGACAAGGATCGCTATGAGCTGAAAATCGCCGGGCTGCTGCACGATTGTGGCAAGGTCACCACGCCAGTGCATGTGGTGGACAAAGCCACCAAGCTGCACACTTTGTATGACCGCATGGGTGTCATCGACACCCGCTTTGAAGTGCTCAAGCGCGACGAAGAAATCGCCGCGCTGCGCCAGCAACTCGACCTCCGCGCGCCGCTGGATGTGCATGCCGAGACCGACCTGATGGCGCGTTGCCGCGCCCGCCAAGCGGCTGTGGATGACGACCGCGATTTTTTGCACCGCGCCAACATGGGCAGCGAGGGCATGTCGGACGCCGATGTGGCGCGCGTCAATGCCATAGGTACCAGCAACCAGTGGCGCAACCCTGACAGCGTGCAGGCCAATTTTTTGTCGGCCGACGAGATGGAAAACCTGTGCATCCACAAGGGCACGTTGACCGCCGCCGAGCGCGAAATTGTCAACCACCACATCGTCGCCACCATCAAGATGCTGGAAAAGCTGCCTTGGCCGCAGCACCTGAAAAATGTGCCCGAATTCGCCGCAGGCCACCACGAACGCATGGACGGCCGGGGCTACCCCAAGGGCCTGACGCGCCAGCAGATGTCGGTGCAGGCGCGCATCATGGGCATTGCCGATATTTTTGAAGCGCTCACCGCGCGCGATCGGCCCTACAAGTCGGGCATGAAGCTGTCGCAGGCCATGCGTATCCTGAAAGAGTTTCGCGACGACGGGCACATTGACCCGGATTTGCACGATGTGTTTGTCCAGCAACAGGTGTACCGCCGCTACGGGGAGCAGTTTTTGAATGCCGAGCAGCTCGACGAGGTGCCCTGCTGACCCTCTGCCCCTCTGGGCATCAAAACCGCAGCCCGGCCCCCGATAATCTCGGCTATGCCTGATTCCCACCACCCTCTTCTTGCGCGGTTTTCCCCCCGCGCGGTGGGCATGGCTGCCGCTTTTGTCACGGTGCTGGTCTGGACCTCGTTCATTTTGGTGGCCCGCGCCTCCAACGACCCGGCGCGCGGCGGCTTGCTCACCCCGTTTGACATTGCCTATTGCCGCATTCTGGGCGCCAGCCTGATCCTGCTGCCTTGGGGCGCCTGGCTGGTGCGCCAGGACCGTGCGCGCGGCATCATCGGTGCCTCCTGGCTGCGTTTGTCGCCTTTGCCTGCCCACATCACCTTCAAGCTGGGTTTGTTTGGCGGGCTGCTGTACGCCTTGCTGGCTTACAGCGGTTTTGTGCATGCGCCCGCGCTGCACGCCTCGGTGCTGATGCCGGGCAGCTTGCCATTGTGGACCGCACTGCTGGCGATGTGGCTGCTGCGCGAGCGCATCACGCCCGCGCGGGCGCTGGGTCTGGCGCTGATTGTGTTGGGCGATGTGCTGGTGGGGGGCGCAAGCCTGCTGCGGGCGTTTGATGGTGGTTCGGTCTGGTTGGGTGACGTGTTGTTCATGACGGCCGCCATGTGCTGGGCGGTCTACAGCGTGCTGGCGCGGCACTACAAGCTTGACGCGGTGCGCGCCACCATCGCCATCACCACCCTGGCCTGCATCACCTACCTGCCCACCTACACCGCGCTGGCGCTGACTGGCATCGTCAAATCCAACCTCTTTCATGCGCCCCTGGCAGATCTGGCGTTCCAGGCCATGTTTCAGGGCTGGGGCTCGGTGGTGATCTCCGGGGTGACCTTCACCCAGATGATCCGCCACTTTGGCCCGGTGCGCTCGACCATGATCACCGCCCTGGTGCCGGGCCTCTCGGCATTGGGTGCTGTGCTGCTGCTGGGCGAGCCGCTGCACTGGAATCTGGCGGTGGGGCTGCTGCTGGTCACCGGCGGTATTTTGTTTGGTGTGCGGGCGACGTTCCCAGTTGCTCCGCAAAGAATAGCTGTTAGCGCAGCTACTGTAAGGGCTGGAGGCTGATTTGGCTTATAAATGTCAACATGAGACAAGTAGGCTGATGGCAAGGCGTTGGCTATGAACTTGCTCGCCTTGGACACCAGCACCGAACAGATGTCAATCGCCGTGCAGCGCCGCGGTGTGGGTGCGCCGTGGCAGCACACAGCGCCGGGTGGCGCACGCAGCTCCACCCACCTGATTCCCGACATTCAACGACTGATGGCGCAGGCGCAATTGCAGTTTGGCGAGCTTGACGCGATTGTGTTTGGCGCCGGGCCGGGCTCATTCACCGGCTTGCGCACCGCCTGCTCGGTAGCGCAGGGGCTGGCTTTTGGCGCGGGCGTGCCGGTGCTGCCGGTGGACACCTTGCTGGCGGTGGCCGAAGAGGCGCGCTTTCAAAGCGGCGAGGCCGACCCGTGTGCCGTCACCGCCCTGCTGGATGCACGCATGGACGAGATGTACGCCGCGAGCTATTTATTTGAGAGCGGACTGTGGAAGCAGCACGAGGGCTACAGCCTGATTAAGCCTGAAAACTTGGGGTGGGATGGCAGCGGCATGCTGGCTGGCAACGTGTTTGCCGCCTATGGCGCGCGCCTGCCAGACGGCCCGGGGCTGCGCCTGCTGGCGCTGCCCACCGCCACCGCCATGCTGCGGCTGGCACCCAAGCTGCTGGCCGCTGGTGGCGCGGTGCGGGCAGATCAGGCCTTGCCCACCTACCTTCGCGACAAGGTGGCGCAAACCACGCTGGAACGCGCTGCCGCCAAGGCTGCCGTATGAACGCATTGCTCAAACCCATCGAGGCCCGCCTGGAGCCGATGCGCGAGTCTGATCTGGATGCGGTGCTGGCGCTGGAGCTGCAGGCTTACCCGCACCCGTGGCAGCGCAAGCACTTTTCCGACTGCCTGGCCGGGGGCTACCAGGCGCAACTGCTGATGGCGGACGACACCCTGCTGGGCTACTTTGTCGCCATGCCGGGCTTTGAAGAGGCACATCTGCTCAATCTTGCGGTGGCCCCCAGCCACCAGCGCCAGGGCTGGGCGCTGGTGCTGCTGGATGCGCTGGTGCTGTGGGCGCGCGGCAAGGGGCTGCAATGGGTCTGGCTGGAGTCCCGCGCCAGCAACAGCCGTGCGGTGCAGGTCTACCAGGCGCACGGTTTTCGCCAAGTGGGCGTGCGCAAGCACTATTACCCGGCCAGTAACGGCCAGCGCGAAGATGCGCTGGTGATGAGCCTGAAGCTCAATTAATGGGTGCCCTGGCGTGCCCAGCCCGCCCGCTTGCACCGAGTCGGTGAAAATCAGCCCATGCGTCTTGATCTGGACACCCGTCAACGTGCCATGCTGGCCGAGATGGGCGTGCACGTCTGGTGGCCTGCCAGCGCCGCACCGGATGCTGCGTTGGACGCAGTTGCCGCCGCCAATCTGCAGGCGGATAGCGACCGCCAGAACGCTATTGAGGATGTAGCTGCTACCGCTCATTCCATAAGGGCTGCAGGCCAAAAACTTGCAAATTCCTCATCCGCTTCATCCGCCTCGGCACCCAGCCTACTCAAGGCTGAGGCGTTGACCAGCCGTTCAGCCGCAACCCAGTCCCGGTCCGCCGAGCAACAACAGGCGCCATCCACATCGGCATCTACATCGACGCAGGCATCGCCATCGCCGCCACGCCAGCCACCGACAGCGCGCGGGCCCGCGCCTGCCATCGTGATGCCGTTGGCCGCTGGCATCGCGCAAATGGAGTGGCCGGCCTTGGCCGAGAGTGTTGCCACCTGTCAGGCCTGCAGCATGTGCTTGGGGCGGCAAACGCCGGTGCTGGCGGCCCCACCAGAGCAGCTGCGTGCCCACTGGCTGGTGCTCGGCGAGCCGCCCGACGACGCGCAGGAGCGAGCCGGTGCGCCGTTTGTGCAGGACGCTGGGCTGCTGCTGGACAACATGCTCAAGGCAGTCGGCGTCAGACGCCATCTACCTGATACGCCGCCCGGCGAGCCACACGACCCAGCCCACACCGCCTACCTGAGTCTGGTGCTGAAATGCCGCCCGGCTGTGCCTACCGCGCCCGATGCACAGGCGCTGGCGGCCTGCGCGCACTACCTGTGCCGCGAAATTGCGCTGGTGCAGCCCAAAGTGATTCTGGCCATGGGCCGTCTGGCGATGCAGGTGCTGCTGAGTGTTGACCATCCGCAGGGTCTGAAACTGCCGCTGGGCAAGCTGCGCGGCCAGGTTTGGCACTACCAGGGCGTGCCGGTGGTGGTGACTTATCCGCCCACCTACCTGCTGCGCAATGCCCCCGACAAAGCCCGCGCCTGGGAAGACTTGTGCCTGGCCCTTGACGTGGCGCGCGGCCCGGCAGCGCAGCTTTGAGTCAAGCCAGCTTGCTCAGGGCAGGATGGCCTGGGTGTGGTCGAGATCCGGCCGGTGGTACGGGTCGACGTGGGTCAACAGGTGCAGCACCCGGTGGTGCTGCGTGACCCGCCGTTGCGCCGCCACGGTAATGTCATGCGCCTGCTCCACGGTGAGGGTGGCCAGCACCTCCAGATGTGCGTCCACCACAATCATGTCGCCCATTTTGCGGGTGCGCACATCGTGCACGCCGCTCACCCCCGGGGTATCGAGCAGGGTCTGACGGATGGCTTGCACCTCGGTGTCGTCCACCGCCCGGTCGGTCAGGTCGTGCATGGCGTTCCAGCCAAAGCTCCAGCCCATGCGCAGCACCATGAAACCCACGATGGCGGCCGCAATCGGGTCCAGGATCGGGTAGCCTGCCAGGTTGCCGATGATGCCTACCCCCACCACCAGCGACGAGGCCGCGTCAGAGCGGGCGTGCCAGGCGTTGGCCACCAGCATGCTGCTCTTGACCCTTTTGGCCACCCTGAGCATGTAGCGAAACAGCAGTTCCTTGGCGGTTAGCGCCCCTGCCGCCACCCACAAGGCAGAAATATGCACCGTGGCAATCGTGTCGGGTGCCTGCAGTTTGCTCACCGCCGACCACAACATGCCCGCGCCCACCGCAAACAGCAGCATGCCAAGGATCAGTGAGGCGGCTGTCTCAAAGCGCTGATGGCCGTAGGGGTGTTGGGCGTCCGCATCTTTCTGGCTGTGGTGGTTGGCAAACAGCACCACAAAATCCGCCACCAGGTCCGACAGCGTGTGAATGCCGTCGGCAATCAGGCCTTGCGACTTGCTCAGCACACCAACCACGATCTGCAGCACCGTCAACACCAGGTTCACCCCGACGCTGACCCAGGTGCTGCGCGAAGCCGCTTGCGCGCGCTCAGCGGCGGTGTACTGCGGGTGGTCTTGGTGTTCGGAGATGGGATCGTGCTGCATGGGTGACAAAGAAACGCCAAAAAACAAAGCTGGCGGGCCAAAGAAGGTGGTGAGCACCGCAAAAGCGGGCAGTTTAGGTGTTTTGTGTGACGGGTCGTTGGATCAAGGTTGCATCAAGTGTACTGACGGGGGTATTTGTCGGGCGTCTTAGGTGCTTGCGGGTGTGTGGCGGTCCTGGGTTGATTCTTACAATCCGGGTATGAACTTCACCAGTATGCTCCAGCGCGCCGAGCGCCAAAACCAGTCCCTGTTGTGCGTTGGCCTGGACCCTGATCCCACCCGCTTTCCCCAGCGCTTCAAGGGTGACGCCAGCAAAATCTTCGACTTTTGCGCGGCCATTGTCGATGCCACGGCCGAACTGACGATCGCCTTCAAGCCGCAGATTGCTTACTTTGCCGCGCACCGCGCTGAGGAACAGTTGGAGCGGCTCATCAACCACATTCGCCGCGCAGCGCCCCAGGTGCCGGTGATTCTGGACGCCAAACGCGGCGACATTGGCAGCACCGCCGAGCAATACGCCATTGAGGCCTTTGAGCGCTATGGCGCAGATGCAGTGACGCTGTCGCCGTTCATGGGTTTTGACTCAGTGCAGCCGTACCTCAAACACCACGGCAAAGGCGCGTTTTTGCTGTGCAGAACCTCCAACCCCGGTGGCGACGACTTTCAGAACCAGCGCCTGGCCAGCGTGGCTGGCGAGCCGCTGCTGTACGAGCACATCGCGCAGCTGGCGCAAGGCCACTGGAACCTGAACGGCCAGCTCGGCCTGGTGGTGGGCGCCACCTACCCCGGCGAGATTGAGCGGGTGCGTGCGTTGGCGCCGACCTTGCCGCTGCTGATCCCCGGTGTGGGAGCGCAGGGCGGTGATGCACTGGCCACAGTCAAGGCGGGCTGGCGCGGCCAGATGGATGCCGATGGCCTGCCTGAGACCACCGGTGCCATCATCGTCAACTCGTCACGAGCGATTTTGTACGCCTCCAGCGGCGAAGACTTTGCGGCTGCCGCGCGGCGCGAGGCGCTCAAGACGCGTGAGGTGTTGCGGGCAGCGCTGCTGGCGTGAGCGCCGCTGGGTCACTCGGTGATGCACCCAGCGGCGAGCAGAAATATTAGTCGTTTTGGCCTCCAGACCTTATAGATAAAGCGCTGGTAGCTATCAATTTAATCAAGATGAGTCTATTCCTCTCCCCTTGGGGCGGGGAAATTTATTGACCAATCGTTCAGCCACTAGCCTTGCGCTACAGACTCAGGGTATCGGCGCGTTGCCGTTGCCCACCTCGAGGCGGGCCTTCAAAAAGCCGCCCGTGCCGTAGCGTGTGACGCGGCTGTAAAAGCGGCGTTTCAGGCCCTGCACCATGGTCGAGTAGGCGTCAAACAGCGGCGCCAGGATGGTGAAGCTGTCGTAATTCACCACCACCGCCACCCGGTGGCCCAGCGGTTGCAGTAGATCGGTCACCTGCGTCTGGATGTTGCTGATGTCCTCCAGGCTGTTGATGGACAGGCCCTCAAAATTGATGAACAACAGGTGTTGCCCGCCGTCGAGCTCCAGGCGCTGTGCCAGCGGCGTGCTGAGCATGCGCTGGCGCAGGCCCAGCGGCCCGGGTTTGAAGAGAGCGGCATCCATCAGCTTCAGGTGCGGGCTGATCGCCGGGGCGAAGTCCATCAGCGCCAGCACGTCGCGCTGCAGGTCCGCGCCTGGCGCGATTTCGATGAGTTCCAGCGACGGTGCCTCCACGCTGCCAATCAGGCGCAGCACGCAGCGCTCGGTGACATACAGCACCTGCTGGCCGCGCCGGATGGCTTCACGCGCGCTAAAGGTGCGGTGCTCCACCTGCTGCACAAACTTGCGCTGGGTGCCTTCGTTGTCAATCTGCAAGCGGCCTTCCACCACGCGGGTCAGCAGCTCACCGGCGGTGAAGGTGCCAACAAACACCACCGTCTTGGCGTTCTGGCTGATGTTGATGAAGCCGCCCGCGCCAGCCAGGCGCCCGCCAAACTTGCTCACATTCAGGTTGCCCTGCGCGTCGGCCTGCGCCAGCCCGAGAAACGCCACGTCGAGCCCGCCGCCGTCGTAAAAATCAAACTGGCTTGGCTGGTCGATCACGGCCTGAGCGTTGATGGCGGCGCCAAAGCTCAGGCCACCGGCGGGGATGCCGCCAATCACGCCCGGCTCGGCGGTGAGAGTCAGCAGGTCAAACACTTTTTCTTCGGTGGCTACCGTCGCCACGCCCTCGGGCATGCCGATGCCCAGGTTCACCACGCTGTTGGGGCGCAATTCAAGCGCTGCGCGCCGGGCAATCACCTTGCGCGCGCTGAGTTCCATGGGCTCCATCATGTCCACCGGCACACGGATTTCGCCCGAGTAAGCGGGGTTGTAGGCCTCAACGAAGGTTTGCATGTGGTGGGCCGGGTCACTGGCCACCACCACCGCATCGACCAGAACACCCGGCACCTTGACGCTGCGCGGGTGCAGGGTGTTGCGTTCGGCCAGCCGCTCTACCTGGGCGATGACGATGCCGCCGCTGTTGCGCGCTGCCATGGCAATCGCCAGCGCTTCGAGCGTCAGGGCTTCGCGCTCCATGCTCAGGTTGCCGTCCGGGTCAGCGGTGGTGGCGCGGATGATGCCCACGTTAATGGGCAGCGCCTTGTAAAACAGGTAGTCGCGCCCATCGATGGTCATGCGCTGCACCAGATCCGCGGTGGTGCGCGCGTTGATCTTGCCGCCACCGTGGATCGGGTCCACAAAAGTGTCCAGCCCCACATGGGTGAGGGTGCCGGGCTTGCCAGCGGCAATGTCGCGAAACAGGTGGGTGATCACGCCCTGCGGCAGGTTATAGGCCTCAATCTGGTTGTCGATGGCCAACTGCTGCAGTGCAGGCACCAACCCCCAGTGCCCGCCAATCACCCGCGCCACCAGGCCCAGATGGCCCAAGTGATTCAGGCCGCGGGTTTTGCCATCGCCCTGACCGGCGGCGTAGATCAAGGTCAGGTCGCGCGGGGCGCCCAGGCCGGTCTGCGCTTCGGTTTGCACAAAGCGCTGCTCCAGGGCCACGGCGATTTCTTCGGCAAAACCGATGCCGACAAAGCCGCCGGTGGCCACCGTGTCGCCGTCGTGGATCAGGCGCACCGCGTCAAACGCGCTGACCACCTTGTTGCGCCGGGCGCCGGGGCTGTGCAGGTCATCAATTCGGGTGTGCACAAGTGTCTCCTAGAAAAAATGTATTACATCAGCCGCGCCAGGTAGCGCCCGGTGTGGCTGGCGGGATTTGCCGCCAGGGTTTCCGGCGTGCCCACACCCACCACCGTGCCGCCGCCGCTGCCGCCCTCGGGGCCCATGTCGATCAGCCAGTCAGCAGTTTTAATCACGTCCAGATTGTGTTCAATCACCACAATCGTGTTGCCCGCGTCGCGCAACTGGTGCAGCACCTGCAGCAGCAGTTTGATGTCGGCAAAGTGCAGGCCGGTGGTGGGTTCGTCCAAGATATAGAGCGTGCGCCCGGTGTCACGTTTGGAAAGCTCCAGTGCAAGTTTCACGCGCTGCGCCTCCCCGCCCGACAGCGTTGTGGCCGCTTGCCCGAGGCGGATGTACGAGAGGCTCACGTCGAGCAGGGTGTGCAACTTGCGCTCGATGGTCGGCACGGCTTTGAAAAACGCGTGCGCGGCTTCCACCGTCAGCTCCAGAATCTGCGCGATGTTTTTGCCCTTGTAGAGCACTTCCAGGGTTTCGCGGTTGTAGCGCTTGCCCGCGCACACGTCGCAAGGCACATACACGTCGGGCAGAAAGTGCATTTTGACCAATAACTCTGCGAGTTTTACTTTACGGGCTTGACCCCTCCACGACGACCAAGGCCGAAACCGACACGGTAGAGGTCGGGCAAATTGATGCGACCGTCTTTTTTCGTCTCAAAAATACCTAGGCGTTCGAGATCCTTGTGAACACCTTCCCACCCGCGGCCTATATGCTGCGGAGGCAATTTATTGAGAGTGCTCGCATCCAAGACAGGACCAAAGGCAACAATCCATGCTGCTTCGATGGTCGCGAACTCACAGGGAACGGTAAACCCTTTGAGCGGCTCCATGACGCGGGTGACCCATGGGTAATCCTCCGCCATTTCCTGAACACGAATTTCTGATGCTTTTTGCACGCCCCGCTTGATGCTTTCGTAATGCAAGGCATAAGGATGCGCTGGATACTTTTCAAGCGAATCTTCTGCGGCCTGACGCATAGCCGCCAGAAAAGACCGGGGTGATGTACGCCCCCGTGCATCCGCCAAGTGACTTACAGACCACACGTAAGGCACGCCCCTGCGACGGTCTTTTCCCATCCATGCGCCCGCAAGCACTTCAAACAAACCACGCTGCGAGGCAGTGTCGCGCTGCACTTCGTCTGAAATCAAGAAAACGCCTGACTCTGATCGCGGGGCAACCCCTAGGGCTTTTTCGTAAACCCCGCGCAGGTATTCACCATCTGCGCCAACCGAGTTGCAAAACATATGCCAAAGCAAACCATGTAAATCATGCGGTGCCCATGTGAGCTCGGCTTTGGTGGCTAGTAACTTAGAGGCATCAGGGAAATTGGTAACCGTTCGTTCTGCTTGATCCTCGCGCAGGAAGACCTTGGCATGTAAGCGTGTAAATGACTTGAGCCACAGCGTGACACGCAGCAGATCACGGACGATGACATCCATCGTTTCCCAGTTGTCGCTGGTTAAATCCAGGGCATCAAAAACAATCAACCCAAAGCGCTGTTGTTGTAAAAAAAAATTGTTGGCGTTTTGCAGTAATTTGGCTAC
This sequence comes from Rhodoferax antarcticus ANT.BR, assembly GCF_001938565.1. Lineage (GTDB taxonomy): Bacteria > Pseudomonadota > Gammaproteobacteria > Burkholderiales > Burkholderiaceae_C > Rhodoferax > Rhodoferax antarcticus. Next base: position 7,306 of record NZ_MSYM01000007.1, on the reverse strand, counting down.
AGGCTCTGGATTTTGTTTAACCCATGCTACTGATTGACGCCACTCCTCTTTTGGAAAGGTTGATTTGGTGGTGACAGCAAGCCAGCGCACAACCACACTTCGCCAAATCTCATAGGGTGTGTAACCGCCTTCCATGAGCTGCGCAAAGGTTTCCTTATCAGGGTATTCGGACGGATTCTCGGTTTTCGCAAATCCAGTGGTCACATCGGTGTACTCCAATTCACTCACAGAGTTTTTTAGAAGTGCCCGCAGTGAGGTAGAACCAAGTGCTGCAGTCCAAAACGATTTACCAACCCCTCGTGCCCCAATCACCAAATTGCATTCCAGCCGCAATGCCTTGACATGGGCGGGGGGGAGATACACCTCCCGCGCATCTGGCGTTTCACCGTGATTGGATGTTGTGAGAGGTAAAGCCTGCGCAATGGCCTCACGGATTTTTTGCGTATCAGTCATGAGGCATTTGCTCCTCTTGTGTTGTTGCACGTTTTACGCCAGTAATCAAGTCACCAAACACACCTTTAACTTGATCAGGTTCAATGTCGTCAAGTCGCGCGTGAAGAGATCGCACTGCTGCAAAACCCCGATTCCAGTGAATAGGCCATGGATTGTGCGGAGCACCCACTTCGGATTCATCAAAACTCCATATTTCCTCAGAGACTGTTTTCCCGGCCTTGACCGGGTCATACAAATCGTCCACAAATAAATCCCATGCAGACTCTCTTAGATCAGAGAAATACTCGGTACCGCCAACTTCTGGTATCAGTGCACCCACCAATTGCAGTCTTTCACGAATTTCGCGCACAACACCCGTCGTGCGCCAGTGCTGAAATAGGATGCGATAACCAGACCAAGTTTGCTCTCCTTCTATAGCAAACAAGAGCACCAATGCGGCGCCTAGGTCAGTCACACAGGCAGAGGCAACCTCATCAATGCCCGCACGGGAATCTATCAAAATCACGTCAGGTTTTAGCTTTTTCTCCAAGGTATTGAGCAGACGTTGCAGGCGCTGCGACCAAGACTCACGCTGCCCATTGGTTGACACCTTGGGCATCCAGGCACGTCCGAGTTTGGAGACGTATTCCCCAGGATTTACCCCGTGTGCAGGAACCACGTAAATATCACCATCGTGGGACAACGCGCTGGTGGCGATCATGTCGCGCAATACCGCGTCACCGTTATCCACCAAGTCTTCAACCAGCCAATCGGTGATCCCAAAGGTCGGGCGGCGTTCGTTTGGAAGCAGGGACGATGACAACCCTGGCGACTCCAAATCGAGGTCGAGCACCAACACCCGCTTACCACTTTGAGCCAATGACCAAGCTGTAGCAGCCATGGCTGTAGATCGCCCTACGCCGCCTTTGATGGAGAAGAAAACGACGCGGGGTACACCGGTTGCGATAGGAGATATGGTTGACCAATTGCCCTCAGTGGCTAGGCGATCAATCACCCACACGCCATCAATATCAGTAAGCGGCGCTGAAAAACATCCGTGCTGCACCGTGTCGATACTTTCTTCAAAAAAAATGGATTGACTGGGGGCGAAGGCGTGTGTACCGAGTCGTTCAAACATCGCTAGTGTGATGAGGCCCAGTGTTTGCAGCGCATCTGCGTCATCCTGCCACTTGTCGGCAATGATCAGCCTAACTCGTCCATTGAGGTCACGATTAACGTAAATTGGTGCCATTTTGCAAATGGTGGGCTGATGGCCTTTCAAAATCGCTACCAACTCGGGAAGTATTTGATCAAATGTGGTCATATCAGGCCTGCCTTTTCTGCATTTTTGATAAGCGCATGAACATGCTGCGCAGCAGTACGGTGTGGCTCCACACGGCCAAGGTTGAAATTCTGCTCTTGCGCGTAACGTTGTTCGACTTTCCAATCAATGAAAGGATTGGATGCAGACAATGCATATTGCGTCCCATCTAAATGACCTGAACGATAAGTCTCATAACGCACCCAAACTTTGTCAGCATGAATCCAATCTGTTTTCCGATCTGCTGGCGAACCAATCGGGTCCGTTTGCATTCCGAATGCGACCATAAGTCGTTTGAGTCCACATTCTGCCGCCATGCCATACAGGTGGTCCGCATTCGCTAAGCGCGAGGCACTAAATAGGGCGTCAGCATCGCATAAGTGTCTACGGTGCGCATCCAGAAAATCAGTGTTCATCAATGATCCTTGTGTGGGCGAGATTATCTGTCCGATACCAGCCGCGCTAGGTAGCGCCCGGTGTGGCTGGCGGGATTTGCCGCCAGGGTTTCCGGCGTGCCCACACCCACCACCGTGCCGCCGCCGCTGCCGCCCTCGGGGCCCATGTCGATCAGCCAGTCAGCAGTTTTAATCACGTCCAGATTGTGTTCAATCACCACAATCGTGTTGCCCGCGTCGCGCAACTGGTGCAGCACCTGCAGCAGCAGTTTGATGTCGGCAAAGTGCAGGCCGGTGGTGGGTTCGTCCAAGATATAGAGCGTGCGCCCGGTGTCACGTTTGGAAAGCTCCAGTGCAAGTTTCACGCGCTGCGCCTCCCCGCCCGACAGCGTTGTGGCCGCTTGCCCGAGGCGGATGTACGAGAGGCCCACGTCGAGCAGGGTGTGCAACTTGCGCTCGATGGTCGGCACGGCTTTGAAAAACGCGTGCGCGGCTTCCACGGTCAGCTCCAGAATCTGCGCGATGTTTTTGCCCTTGTAGAGCACTTCCAGGGTTTCGCGGTTGTAGCGCTTGCCCGCGCACACGTCGCAAGGCACATACACGTCGGGCAGAAAGTGCATCTCGACCTTGACCATGCCGTCGCCCTCGCAGGCTTCGCAGCGCCCGCCGCCGCTGGCCTGGCTCACGTTGAAGCTGAAGCGCCCCGGCCCGTAGCCGCGCTCACGCGCGGTGGGTACCTCGGCCAGCAGCTCACGAATCGGCGTAAACAAGCCGGTGTAAGTGGCCGGGTTGGAGCGCGGTGTGCGGCCAATCGGTGACTGGTCGACGTTGATGACCTTGTCAAAGTACTCGATGCCTTCAATGGCGGTGTGTTCAGCTGGCTCATCATGCGCGCGGTAAATGGTGCGCGCCACGGCTTTGTAAAGGGTGTCGTTGACCAGCGTGGACTTGCCCGAGCCCGACACGCCAGTCACACAGGTGAACAGCCCTACCGGAAAGGCCACATCGACATTCTTCAGGTTGTGGCCGCTGGCGCCGATGACCTTCAGCGCCTGCATGTCACCCAGGGTAGCGTTGTGCAAAGCCTCGCGCTCGGCGCGCCGCTGCGCGGCCGGGCTGGGCGCAAACCGGCTGGTTTTGCCGACGTTGAAGGCTTTAGGTGCTTGGGTGGGTAGCCAGGCGTTTCGATGCGGCGGCACCTCAATCTTCAAAGTATGAGCCAGATACTGGCCGGTGAGCGATGCCGGGTTGGCCTTGACCTCGTCAAACGTGCCTTGCGCCATGACGCGCCCGCCGTGCACACCGGCGCCTGGCCCTAGGTCAATGATCTGGTCGGCGGCGCGCATCATGTCTTCGTCGTGCTCCACCACCAAGACACTGTTGCCAATGTCGCGCAGGTGTTTCAGGGTGTCGATCAGGCGGTCGTTGTCGCGCTGGTGCAGGCCAATGCTCGGTTCGTCCAGCACATACATCACGCCGGTCAGGCCCGAGCCAATCTGGCTGGCCAGACGGATGCGCTGGGACTCACCGCCGCTGAGCGTCTCGGCGCTGCGGTCTAGGCTCAGGTAGGTCAAGCCCACGTCGTTGAGGAATTTCAGGCGCAGGCTGATTTCACGCACAATTTTGGCGGCAATGTCGCCTTTGGCGCCGTGCATGGTCAGGCTGCTGAAGTAGCTGAAACACTCCGCCAGCGTTTGGTGGCTGAGTTCGAAGATGGCGCGAGCTTGGTCGCCCTCGCCAATCTTCACATGCCGTGCCTCAAGGCGCAGGCGGCTACCACCGCAATCCGGGCACGGCTGGGTGCTGCGGTAACGCGCCAGGTCTTCGCGGACCACCGACGAGTCGGTCTCGCGGTAGCGGCGTTGCATGTTCGGGATGATGCCCTCGAACGGGTGCTTTTTGCTGACCTTCTTGCCCTCGGCGCTGGCATCCATGGCGTAGGCGAACTTGATTTCTTCCTCGCCCGAGCCATACAACACTGCCTGCTGAACGGCCTCGGGCAGCGTCTCAAACGCGTGGTCAATGTCAAATTTGTAATGCGCGGCGAGGCTTTCCAGCATGGCAAAGTAGTAGGCGTTGCGCCTGTCCCAGCCTTTGATGGCACCGCTGGCCAGGCTCAAGGTTGGGAAGGCGACGACCCGCGCCGGATCAAAAAAGTCTTGCTGGCCCAGGCCGTCACAACTCGGGCAGGCACCCATCGGCGAGTTGAACGAGAACAGGCGCGGCTCCAGTTCGGCAATCGAGTAGCTGCACACCGGGCAAGCAAACTTGGCGTTGAATAAGTGCTCTTTTGGCCTGTAGCCCTCGTTCTGATTGGGTAAGCTGCTATGCATTTCCATAACAATGGCGCGGCCATTGGCGAGCCGCAGCGCGGCCTCGAAGCTCTCAGCCAGACGCTGTTTGAGCGCGGAAAACTCGGCGTGGGCGGCCACGGAGTCTGCGTCAACCGTCGATTCTTCGGCCCCATCCTTATCCGCATCCGTCGCGGCAGCAGCAGTCGTGGCGCGGGCAGGTGGCGCGTGGCGTACCTTGATGCGGTCGATGACCACATCAATGTCGTGCTTCTCAGTTTTTTTAAGCGCCGGCAACTCATCAAACTCATAGGCCACACCGTTGATGCGAAAGCGCACATAACCCTGCGCCTGCATGTCGGCAAACACGTCCAAAAACTCGCCTTTTTTTTCGCGCGCCAGTGGTGCCAAAAGCATCAGGCGGGTGCCCTCGGGCAGGGCCAGGGTGGTATCGACCATCTGGCTGACGGTTTGCGACTGCAGCGGCACATGATGCTCCGGGCAATACGGCGTGCCCGCGCGGGCAAACAGCAGGCGCAGGTAATCGTGAATCTCTGTCACGGTACCCACGGTGGAGCGCGGGTTGTGACTGGTGGCTTTTTGCTCAATGGAGATGGCCGGCGACAGGCCTTCAATCACATCCACATCGGGCTTGTCCATCAGCTGTAAAAACTGCCGCGCGTAGGTGGACAAGCTCTCCACATAGCGGCGCTGACCTTCGGCGTAGAGCGTGTCAAACGCCAGACTGGACTTGCCAGAGCCACTCAAGCCGGTGATCACCACCAGTTGGTTGCGCGGGATGTCGAGGTCGATGTTTTTCAGGTTGTGGGTGCGTGCGCCACGGATACTGATGGTCTGGTGCTGTAGGGCACGGGCAAGGTACTTGCCATCAGTCGTGGATTCGAGGTACTTGCCGTCTTCAGGTTTGTTCAAGGCGATGACTGCTTAAAAAGGGGTGGTGAAAATGCACCGGGAAAACCCACCATGATAGTCATTGGAGGCGTGAACGTGAGCGCGTGGCCGCCGCCAGTGGTTCTGGCCAGGTGAAAATACACCCCCGAAATTGGAGAAATTTCTTGGTACCCGCACCGCACCCGCCTGTGACCGCCGCATCTGCCGCAGCAACTACATCCTCCACCTCTGCCGCCTCTGCCAGCATGACGCGCTCGGAGCTGCGCGCGACTTTTTCCCTGGCGTCGATCTTTGGCCTGCGCATGCTGGGCCTGTTCATGGTCGTGCCGGTATTTGCCCAAGAGGCGGTGCGTTATCCGGGTGGCGACAACACCAGCCTGATCGGCTTGGCGCTGGGCATCTACGGGCTGACCCAAGCCGCGCTGCAGTTTGTTTATGGCATGGCGTCAGACCGCTGGGGCCGCAAGCCGGTGATCGTGGCGGGTTTGCTGGTGTTTGCCGCCGGCAGTATGGTGGCAGCTGTGGCACCGTCGTTGCTATGGGTCACGGTGGGGCGGGCGCTGCAGGGCGCGGGCGCGGTGTCAGCGGCCGTCACGGCTTTGCTGGCAGACCAGACGCGTGATGGGGTGCGCACCAAGTCCATGGCGCTGCTGGGGGTGAGCATGGGGCTGACCTTTGCCCTGTCCTTGGTGGTGGCCCCGCTGCTGGCGGCTTGGGCCGGGCTGGTGGGCATCTTTGCCATCACCAGCGCGTTAGCGTTGCTGGGTATTGCCGCGGTGATCTGGTGGGTGCCCGCCGAGCCTGCCCAGCAGATCAGCCGACAAGACGGTCGGGTGTTGGTCGTGTTGCGCAGGCCAGACCTGCTGCGGCTCAACTACGGCGCTTTTGTCTTGCACGGCGTGCAACTGGCCATGTGGCTGGCGGTGCCAACCCTGCTGGTGCAGGCCGGTTGGCCGCAGGCGCAGCATTGGCAGGTGTACCTACCGGTGTTGGTGGGCTCGTTTGTAGTGATGGGCGGCAGCTTGTTTCAGCTGGAAAAGCGTGGCTATGTACGTGCCGCGGTGCTGGTAAGTGTTGCCTTGATGACTTTTGTGCAACTGGGTTTTTGGTGGCAAATTGGCCGCCAACCCTCTATTTATATGCTGAGTGCGCTATTGTTTTTATTTTTTTATGGCTTCAACGTGCTGGAGGCCAGTCTGCCCAGCATGGTCTCACGGCTGGCCCCGCTGCCCAACCGGGGTGCGGCGCTGGGCATCTACAACACGCTGCAGTCGCTGGGTTTTTTTGCCGGTGGCTCGCTGGGCGGCTGGGCCATGCAGTGGGGAGGCGCGCAGACGCTTTTTGCCGGTTGCGGCGCTTTGATGCTGATCTGGCTGCTGCTGGCCTGGCCGATGAAAATTCCCGCAGACACGCCTTTGCAGACGCTGGCGAAAGCCTGATAAAGTGTTCTTTTGCAATCCAGTCAGGTCGAGTCGGGTTTGTTGACATCGGCTGACCTCCAACATTGAAAGAAAGTTATGGCTTCGGTAAACAAAGTGATTCTGTTAGGCAATCTGGGCCGTGACCCGGAAGTGCGCTACATGCCCAGCGGGGACCCGATCGCCAACATCACCATTGCCACTAGCCGACGCTACAAAAACAAGGCGGGTGAAATGACTGAAGAAACCGAGTGGCACCGCGTTTCATTTTTTGGCCGCCTAGCCGAAATCGCCAGCCAGTACCTGAAAAAAGGCAACCCGGTCTATGTTGAAGGCCGCATACGGACCAACAAATACACCGACAAAGACGGCATTGAGAAGTATTCGACCGAGATTGTGGCCAGCGAAATGCAGTTGCTCGGTGGCCGCGAAGGCCGGGGTGCCCCGTCCGGTGACGATGACGGTTATGGCGGCGATGCAGGCGGTAACTACGCGCCGCGCCCGGCGCCGGCATCGCGTCCGCCAGCCCCCGCGGCT
>NZ_MSYM01000006.1 GCF_001938565.1 Rhodoferax antarcticus ANT.BR | reverse complement strand
CGCCCGGCCAGCGGCTTTGACGACATGGACGACGATATTCCGTTTTAGCACCTAGTCAGCAAGGATTGGTAAATGAACGGCCCGCTTCAGTAATGCAGCGGGCCATTTTTCTTGGCAAGACGTGACGCGAGAAAGTGGCTGTCCGTTAACGTACGCGGCATGATTCACATCAAGTCGCCAGCGCTCAGTCGTCGATTTCTCATATACTCCCTACCGTATTTCTGAAGGAAGTTTCATGTCTGACGTTTTCTCTCGCCGCCCGCTGCTTCTGCTTCGCCATCGCCTGACCTGGTTGGCTGTGGCTGCTGCTTGGTCTGTGAACTTAGCTTGGGCGCAAGCACCGGTTCAGGTGCCTGTGGCGGCTGTTGAGCGGCATGCGGTGGGGGCGGGGTTTGAGATGGACGGCGTGGTGCAACCCGTTCAGCAAAGCACCATTTCGGCGCAGACGGCGGGTCGACTGGTGTCGATGGCCGTAAAGCCCGGTGACCGGGTCAAAGCGGGTCAACTGCTGGCCACCATCAATGACAGCGAAACCCAGGCGGGCGTGCAAAGCAGCCAGGCCCAGGTGGCCCAGGCGCAGGCCCAGTTGCGCAACGCGCAGGCCAATTTCGACCGCACGCGCGATTTGCTGGCCAAAGGTTTCATCAGCTCGGCCGCCATGGACAGCGCTGATGCCCAACTCAAGTCAGCCCAGGCGGGGCGTGACCAAGCCAGCGCTGGCGCCCGTCAAGCGGGTTTATCGCAAGGCTTTACTCGTGTCACTGCGCCTTTTGAGGGTTGGGTGCTGCAAACCCAGGCCGAGGTGGGTGATCTGGCCATGCCCGGCACGCCTTTGCTGACGCTGTACGCGCCCACACCGTTGCGCGCGGTGGTGCAAATGCCGGTATCGCGCTCCAACGCCATCACACCAAAGAGCGAGATTGAGGTTCAAGTGCCTGCGGCTGACGGCGCCCAATTGTGGATTCGCCCGACGCTTACCAGCCGCATGCCGGGTGCTGACCCGGTGTCGCAAACCATAGAGTGGCGTCTGGAGTTGCCCGCAACAGCCGCTAACACATTGGTGCCAGGCCAGCAGATTCGGGTGCGTTTTGCCGCTGGGGAAAAGCAGCGGCTGGTGATTCCGGCAGCGGCGGTGCTGCGCCGCGGCGAACTGACGGCGGTGTATGTCGCTGGTGCGAGCGGTTTTGTGCTCAAGGCGGTGCGCCTGGGGGCAGACCATGGTGAGCAAGGCTTTGAGGTTTTGGCGGGCTTGCAGGAAAAAGACCAGGTGGCGCTGGACCCGGTCAAGGCCGGCTTGAGCGGCGCGCAGCCGCTGGCAGCTGGTGCAGTGGCGAAGTGAGATGACCATGCAAGGTGAAACTCAATTAGGCATTTCGGGCCGCTTGGCGCGCACCTTCAAGCGCAATGCCATGACGCCGCTGATGGCGATCGTCGCGCTGCTGCTCGGCGTCTTCGCCGTGCTGGTCACGCCGCGCGAGGAAGAGCCACAGATCAACGTGACCATGGCCAATGTGCTGATCCCGTTCCCCGGCGCCAGCAGCGAAGACGTGCAAAACATGGTAGCGCGCCCGGCCGAGCAGGTGCTGAGCCAGATTGCCGGTATTGAGCACACCTTTTCGGTGGCGCGCCCCGGCATGGCGGTGATGACGGTGCAGTTCGAGGTCGGCGTACCCCGCACTGAGGCGCTGGTGCGCCTGTACGACGTACTCAACGCCAACCAGGACTGGTTGCCACGTGATCTGGGCACGCTGACCCCCATCGTGAAACCCATGGGAATTGACGACGTGCCCGTCCTGGCCGTGACACTATGGAGCAAAGACGTCATGGCGGCGGCTGACCTGGAGCGCGTTGCCCACGTGGTGGAGGCCGAAATCAAGCGTGTGCCCGGCACCCGCGAGGTCAAAACGATTGGTGGCCCTTCGCGTGCGGTGCATGTCTGGCTGGACCCGGTGCGCCTGCGCGAGCGCGGTGTTGACGTGTTGTCGCTGAAGTCCATTCTGGCTGCTGCTAACGTCAGCATGCCGTCTGGCGCGGTGATCAACAGTGCCAGTGTCAACGGGCAAATGCTCCAGGTTGAAACCGGTGAGTTTTTGCGTACTGCAGAAGATGTGGGTGAGGTGATCGTCGGCACCAGCAAGGGCACACCGATTTACCTGCGCGAAGTGGCGCAGATTGAAACCGGTGCTCAGTTGCCCCAGCGTTATGTGTGGTTCACTCCCGGCGCAGCCACAGGCGTCGATTCAGCTGACGCCGGTACTGAGCTCGCTGCCGGTGGTGTCTACCCAGCGCTGACCATGACCGTCACCAAAAAGCCGGGCACCAACGCAGTAGATGTCTCTCAGGCAGTGCGCGCGCGTGTTGACGCGCTGCAAAACACGGTGATCCCGGCCAACATCGAAACCACGGTGACCCGCGACTATGGCGAAACGGCCGCAGAAAAAGCCAACAAGCTGATTCAAAAGCTGGCGTTTGCTACTGGCTCGGTGATTTTGCTGGTGGGCTTTGCGCTGGGCAAGCGCGAGGCGGTCATCGTCGGCGCAGCGGTGATCTTGACGCTGGCGGCCACGCTGTTTGCCTCTTGGGCTTGGGGCTTCACGCTGAACCGCGTGTCCTTGTTCGCACTTATTTTTTCCATCGGTATTCTGGTAGACGACGCGATTGTGGTGGTGGAAAACATCCACCGGCACCAGAAGCTGTACCCGGACGCCACCTTGGGCCAGATCATTCCAGGTGCGGTGGATGAGGTCGGTGGCCCGACGATTCTGGCCACCTTCACCGTCATTGCGGCACTGTTGCCGATGGCGTTTGTCGGAGGCCTGATGGGGCCGTACATGAGCCCGATCCCAATCAATGCCAGCTTGGGTATGGCGATCTCTCTGGCGATTGCCTTCACCATCACGCCATGGCTGGCGCTGACGCTGATGCGTTCTCATGGCCACGGCGCGGGCCATCCCCCCGCGTCAGGAAAAAGCGCCAAACTGCAGGCCTTTTTTGCCCGCGTGCTCACCCCGTTTCTGGACAGCTCGCGCAAGCGCTGGCTGCTCTTGGCCGGCATTTTGGCGGCGCTGGCGTTGTCGGTGGGGCTGGCAATGGTGCAATGGGTGGTGCTGAAGATGCTGCCGTTTGACAACAAGAGCGAGTTTCAGGTGGTGGTCGAAATGCCCGCTGGCACACCGCTGGAAGAAACCGCCGCCACCTTGCATGATTTGGGCGCATTTCTGGCGCAACAGCCCGAGGTGCTGAACCTGCAGGCCTACGCTGGTACCGCCTCGCCGATCACTTTCAATGGTCTGGTGCGCCAGTATTACCTGCGTGCCGATGCCGAGCAGGGCGATTTGCAGGTTAATCTGGTGGACAAACATAGACGCGACGATCAAAGCCATGTGATTGCGCAACGCCTGCGTCCGGAGCTGGAAAAAATCGGCCAGCGCCACCACGCCCGCATCAAAGTGGTTGAAGTGCCGCCCGGCCCGCCAGTGATGTCGCCGCTGGTCGCCGAGGTGTATGGCCCGGATGAAGCCGGGCGCCAGGCCCTGGCTGCGCGCATTGCAACCGCCTTTGAAGCCACGCCCGACATCGTCGGGGTGGACACTTCGCTGGAAGAAAACGCACCGCGCGCTTACCTGCGGGTGCGTCGCCAGCGCGCCGAATCGCTGGGCATTTCGGTCGCTGCGGTGGCGCAAACCGCAGCTATGGCCCTGAGCGGGGCCGACGCCGCCTACCTGCATGACGGGCACACCAAATACCCGGTGCCGGTACGCCTGCAATTGCCGCTGGCAGACCAGGTGGACCTGGACGCGATTCTGGCCATGCCGCTGCGAGCCGCCAATGGCCAGATGGTGCCCCTGTCCGAACTGGTGCAGGTGGAGCGGGGCATCATCGACAAACCGCTGTTCACCAAAGACCTGCAACCGGTAAGCTACGTGTTTGGCGACATGGCAGGCAAGCTGGACTCGCCCTTGTATGGCCTGTTTGCCATCCGCGACAAGCTCAAAGATGCTGCCCTACCGGGCACCGGCGAGGTGGGTGAATACTGGATCAACCAGCCGCCCGACCCCTACCGGCAATACGCCATCAAGTGGGACGGCGAGTGGCAGATCACCTACGAGACCTTCCGTGACATGGGCACGGCTTATGGCGTCGGTTTGATCCTGATTTACCTGTTGGTGGTGGCGCAGTTCAAGAGCTACCTGACTCCGCTGGTGATCATGGCGCCGATTCCGCTGACCATCATTGGGGTGATGCCGGGCCACGCGCTGCTGAACGCACAATTCACCGCCACCTCGATGATCGGCATGATTGCGCTGGCCGGCATCATCGTACGTAATTCCATCTTGTTGGTGGACTTTATCGACCTGCAGGTGGCAAGCGGATTGGCCTTCAAAGACGCGGTGGTGCAGTCGGCCGCGGTGCGCGCGCAGCCCATTGCGTTGACCGGTTTGGCAGCCATGATCGGCGCATTTTTTATTCTGGATGACCCGATCTTCAACGGCCTTGCGATCTCGCTGATCTTCGGAATTTTGGTGTCAACGGTTCTCACGCTGTTAGTGATACCGGTTCTTTATTACGCGCTATATTGGCGCCGTCACCAACTGCGCACAGACGCGGCGGGTGTGATCCCGAAAGTAATTTAACTATTTATAACGAGGAGACAACATGGCCCATATCGTCATCATCGGCGCCGGCATCGGCGGCATGCCCGCAGCCTACGAAATGCGTGAAATGCTTCCTGAGGAGCATCGCATTACCGTCATCAACACCACTGATTATTTTCAGTTCGTGCCCAGCAACCCCTGGGTTGGGGTGGGTTGGCGCAAGCGCGAAGAGGTGACGCTGCCGATTGCGCCCTATCTGACGCGCAAAAAAATTGGTTTCATTCCCAAAGCCGTGGAGACGATTGACGCCGCAGCCAACAAGCTGACCTTGGTGGATGGCCAAACCCTGGACTACGACTATCTGGTGATTGCCACTGGCCCGCAACTGGCTTTTGACGATGTGCCGGGTGCCGGACCGGTTGCCTCGGGCGGGGGTGGTTTCACCCATTCGATCTGCCATGTGGATCATGCGCAGGCATTTTTTGCGGAGTACGAGCAGTTTGTGAAAAACCCGGGCCCGATCGTAGTGGGTGCCATGCCGGGTGCCAGCTGTTTCGGCCCGGCCTATGAGTTTGCCATGGTGCTAGACACCGATTTGCGTCGGCGCAAGATTCGCAACAAGGTGCATATGACCTACGTGACCAGCGAGCCCTACATCGGGCATCTGGGTCTGGGTGGCGTGGGTGACAGCAAGTCGATGCTGGAGTCGGAGTTTCGCAACCGTGACATCAAGTGGGTGACCAACGCTAAAACCACCAAGGTGGAAGAAGGCAAGATGTTTAGCACTCAGATCGATGACCAGGGCAACGTCCTGAAAGAACATGAAATCAGCTTCAAGATGTCGATGATGCTGCCAGCGTTCAAAGGCGTGGACGCGGTTGCGGCGGTGCCTAATCTGTGCAACCCACGGGGCATGGTCATCATTGACGAGTTTCAGCGCACCAAGGCGTACAAAAACATCTTCTCAGCGGGTGTGTGTGTGGCGATTCCACCAGTGGAGGTCACGCCAGTGCCTACCGGCTGCCCCAAGACCGGCTACATGATCGAAAGCATGATGACCGCCATCTGCCACAACATTGCCAACGAGCTCGCTGGCAAGCCAGTCACCGGCAAGGGCACTTGGAACGCGGTTTGCCTGGCGGACATGGGCGACACGGGCGCTGCCTTTGTGGCACTGCCGCAAATTCCGCCGCGCAATGTGAACTGGTTCAAGAAGGGCAAATGGGTGCATCTGGCCAAAATTGCCTACGAGAAATATTTCATGCGCAAGCTCAAGAAAGGCACGTCCGAGCCTATCTATGAAAAGTACATCATGGGCCTGTTGGGCATCAATCGGTTAGATAAGTGATTTTTAAAGGAGTTTCGAGATGACGGTTCAGCGCTATATTTTTGTTTTTGCCGGGTTTTTTATCGTGCTGTCATTAGCTTTGGGGGTGGAGGGAAGTCCGCTATTTGTCAGTAGGTGGGCCTTGGCCTTTACCGCCTTTGTTGGCCTCAACCTGTTTCAGTCAGGCTTTACCAACTTTTGCCCGCTGGCCGTCATTTTGAGGAAGTTCGGTGTGCCTGAAGAGGGCGCTAGCCGCACGCGTTAAGTTCCCTGTGTGTTGCGAGTGAACGCTTGAGCGTCATTCGCAGCCACCTGACACCGATCTAAAGGATTCCTGTCATGACCACGGCATTGACCAATGAAGCAGCACGCAACGACGTGATCAACCGGTTGCGCCGAGCGGAAGGACAGATTCGCGGCGTGCAGCGCATGATTGAAGAGGGTGAAAGCTGCCTAAAAATCAGCCAGCAGTTTTCTGCGGTGCGCAAGGCGCTAGACAGCACCTACCTGCGTATGACCATGTGTTTCATGGAGCAGGAACTGCAGCAATGCATCACGCCCGACCAGCTGCAGCCCGAAGGCATGGCAGCCATGTTGAAAGACATGGAAAGTCTGCTCGCCCGCATCGGTTAGATTTTTATATGAAATTGGCCTCTAGCCCTTATAGGATAAGCGCTAGCAGCTATATAAATCAGAGTAATTGAGTCGTTCTGCCGCTGGTAATGATGCCACCCCCCAAGCAGACATCGCCGTCGTAAAGCACCGCAGATTGCCCTGGCGTGACCGCCCACTGCGCTTGTTGAAAGGTCAGTGCAAAGCCGTCTGCTGTGAGGCTATGCAGGACACACGGCGCATCCATTTGCCGGTAACGCGCTTTGGCGGCGAAGTCGCCAGGCGACGGCGCCTCGGTGGCGACCCAACTGCTCTGACCGGCTTGCAGCGTGTGCGATAGCAGCCAAGGGTGGCCGTGCCCTTGCACCACCCACAGCGTGTTGTGGTTCAAGTCTTTGCGGGCCACAAACCAGGGCGTATGCTCGCCCCCGCCGCGCTGCACGCCTTTGGCTTTGAGGCCACCAATACCCAGCCCCTGGCGCTGCCCCAGGGTGTAGAAGCTCAGTCCCACATGCTCCCCAATTATTTGGCCCTTGTCGTTCTTGATCGGGCCTGGCTCGCGGGCAATGTAGCGGTTCAAAAATTCTCTGAAAGGCCGCTCGCCAATGAAACAGATGCCGGTGGAGTCTTTTTTCTTCGCGTTGGGCAGGCAAATCTCTTGCGCAATGCGGCGTACCTCGGTTTTCAGCAGCTCGCCCACCGGAAACCAGGTGTTGCACAGTTGCGCCTGGTTGAGGCGGTGCAAAAAATAGCTTTGGTCTTTGGCCGGGTCCAGCCCTTTGAGCAGCTCGTGCTGTTGGGTTTGCGGGTTCAAGCGCACCCGGGCGTAGTGGCCGGTAGCGATCTTGTCGGCACCCAAGCGCATGGCGTGGTCGAGAAAGGCTTTGAACTTGATCTCTGCGTTGCACAAAATATCGGGGTTCGGCGTGCGGCCCGCGCTGTATTCGCGCAAGAAGTCGGCAAACACCCGGTCCTTGTAGTCGGCGGCGAAATTGACGTGCTCAATCTCGATGCCAATCACGTCTGCAACTGCGGCGGCGTCAACAAAGTCCTCGTTGGAGGAGCAGTACTCCGAGTCGTCGTCATCCTCCCAATTTTTCATGAAGATGCCCAGCACCTCATGGCCTTGCTGCTTGAGCAGCCAGGCGGTCACGGCAGAGTCAACGCCGCCGCTTAAGCCCACAACCACCCGTTGATATGGCGCAGTGCTGCTCATGGCGCGATAGGTCCACTGGGCAAGCCGGTCACGCTGGGGTCGGTGTGGAGCAGCGCCAATGGGAAACGCTGCCCACGCAAACAGTCTTCCATGCAGCGCCCTACCAACGGGCTGCGGTGCAGGGCGGCGCTGGCCCGAATCTCATCGGGCGACAACCATAGCGTGCGCACAATGCCAGCGTCCAGGCTGCGTGCGGGTTGCAAGGCGCCCAGCGTGCCGCCAAAGGCAAAGCGCAGATAGGTCACGTCCTGCGCCGCCTGATCGGCGATTGCCGGGCGATGAAAGCGTGACATATACACACCCACCAAATATTCTGGGTTGAATAGGTGCATGGTTTCTTCGAGGGCTTCTCGGGCGCATCCGTGCAGCAGGCTTTCGCCCTCGTCCAGATGCCCGGCAGGGTTGTTTAGCCGCAAACCTTCCGGGGTGTGTTCTTCCACCAGTAAAAACTTGCCCTGGTGTTCAATGATTGCGGCCACGGTGGCGCTGGGTTTCCATCTTTCAGTCATGCCCGAATTATCCCGCAAGCCCGTGCGGCTGCGGTCGAACCGGCCGTATGGAACCCACCTTGGCGAGTACGGATTACCCAAGGTGGGACGCGGTAATCTGTTGTAAAGTCGCACGTTCGTTTCAGAGCGGCGTTCGCGCTCTTTACTGCTTAATTATTCGAGGAGACGCTTCATGCAAGGTGAAATAACCACCGCTGACCCGGCAGGACAGCCTGCGGGTGCGTCTGGGCCGGTGATGTTGGCGCAGCGCATTGGCGTGCCGCGCGAAGTTTTTCCGGGTGAAAAACGTGTCGCGACCGTGCCCGAGGTGGTGACCAAGCTCATCAAGCTGGGCTTTTCTGTGGCCGTCGAATGCGGTGCCGGTGATGCCGCCAATATCAGTAACGCTGACTACCAGGCCGTTGGGGCCAGCATCATCCCTGACGCTGCCGAGTTGTGGGCCACCTCTGACATCGTGTTCAAGGTGCGCGCCCCGACCGTCGGCGAAGTGGGTCTGCTGCGCGCGGGCGGCACGCTGATCAGTTTTATCTGGCCGGCGCAAAACCCTGAACTGATGCAGTTGCTCACCGCTAAAAACGCAACCGTGCTGGCCATTGACGCGCTGCCGCGAACCCTGAGCCGCGCGCAAAAGATGGACGCCCTGACCTCCCAGGCCGGCGTCGCTGGCTACCGTGCCGTGGTCGAGGCCGCCAACGCGTTTGGCCGCTTTTTCAGTGGCCAGATCACGGCTGCAGGCAAGGTGCCGCCAGCCAAGGTGTTCATCGCTGGGGCTGGGGTGGCGGGTCTGGCTGCCATCGGCACCGCCGCTAGCCTGGGCGCCATCGTGCGCGCTAATGACACCCGCGCTGAAGTGGCTGACCAAGTGGTGTCACTGGGCGGTGAATTTGTCAAGGTGGATTACGAGGAAGAAGGCTCCGGCGGCGGCGGTTACGCCAAGGTGATGAGCGAGGGTTTTCAAAAAGCCCAGCGTGACATGTACGCCAAGCAGGCCAAAGAGGTCGACATCATCATCACCACCGCGCTGATTCCTGGCAAACCAGCGCCCAAGCTGATCACCGCCGAGATGGTCAGGAGCATGAAGCCCGGCAGCGTGATTGTGGATATGGCTGCCGAGCAGGGCGGCAACTGCGAGCTGACCGAGCCCGGTCAGTCGGTGGTAAAGCATGGGGTGACCATCGTCGGCTACACCGACCTGGTCTCGCGTTTGGCCATGCAGTCGTCCACGTTGTATGCCACCAACCTGTTTCGCTTGGCTGAGGAGTTGTGCAAGACCAAAGACGGCATCATCGACGTCAACATGGAAGACGATGCCATCCGTGGCTTGACGGTCACCAAGGGTGGCACCATCACCTGGCCAGCGCCTGCGCCCAAAGTGGCTGCTGCGCCACCGACTGCAGCTAAACCTGCAGCTGCTGTGGCGAAAAAAGGCCACGGGCACGGCGAAGCCAGTGCCCCCATGGCGGGCAGCAAGCTGGCCATTGTGTTTGGTGTGGCGGCTGGGTTGTTCTGGCTGATTGGTGCCAATGCACCCAAAGAGTTCATGTCGCACTTCACGGTGTTTGTGCTGGCGTGTTTTGTCGGCTATATGGTGGTGTGGAACGTCAAACCAGCCCTGCACACGCCGCTGATGAGCGTGACCAACGCCATTTCCAGCATCATTGCCATTGGTGCGCTGGTGCAGATTTCGCCTATTGCCAATGCGATGGACCGGCCCAACAGCCTGATCACTTGGGTTGCGGCGGCAGGCATTGTGCTGACGGCGATCAATATGTTTGGCGGCTTCGCTGTGACGCAGCGCATGCTGGCCATGTTCCGAAAATAAGAAGGGTCAACCCATGTCTTCCAGTTTGGTTACGGTTGCGTACATTGGCGCAACCATTCTTTTTATTCTGAGCCTGGGCGGTCTGTCCAATCAGACCACTGCACTGCGCGGCAACCTCTACGGCATGGTCGGCATGACGCTGGCGGTGCTGGCCACCGTGTTTGGCCCGCAAGTCACGGGAGCGGGCTTGCCGTGGATCGTCGGCGCGATGGTGATTGGTGGCGGCATTGGTTTGTACGCGGCGCGCACGGTGCAAATGACGCAAATGCCTGAGCTGGTGGCGCTGATGCACAGCATGGTGGGTCTGGCGGCGATGCTGGTGGGTTTTGCCACCTTTGTTGATCCGACGGCCAGTGCTGGGTTTGAAGGCGCTGCCAAATCCATCCACGAGTTGGAAATCTACATTGGCATCTTCATCGGTGCGGTTACCTTTGCTGGCTCGGTGATTGCGTTTGGCAAGTTGTCCGGGCGCATCAGCGGCAACCCGGTCTTGCTGCCGGGGCGGCACTGGCTCAATCTGGCGGGTTTGCTGGTCGTGATTTATTTTGGTGGCGCGTTCATGCAGGCGCACGATGTTCAGTCTGGCATGTTGCCAGTGATCGTGATGACCATCGTCGCGCTGCTGTTTGGCGTTCACATGGTCATGGCGATTGGCGGCGCCGACATGCCAGTGGTGGTGTCCATGCTCAACAGCTACTCTGGCTGGGCCGCAGCGGCCACCGGTTTTATGCTGTCCAACGACTTGTTGATTGTGGTTGGTGCGCTGGTGGGTTCCAGTGGCGCCATCTTGTCTTACATCATGTGTAACGCCATGAACCGCAGCTTTATCAGCGTGATTGCTGGCGGTTTTGGTACCACCAGTACACCCAAAGCGGCGGCGGGTGGTGCAGCGCAGCCTGCAGGTGAAGTCACACCGGTGACGGCGCTGGAAACGGCCGAGTTGCTGCGTGACGCCAAGTCGGTGATCATTGTGCCGGGCTACGGCATGGCGGTGGCGCAGGCCCAGCACACGGTGTTCGAGATCACCAAGCTTCTGCGTTCAAAGGGTGTCAACGTGCGCTTTGGCATTCACCCTGTGGCGGGTCGCATGCCAGGCCACATGAATGTGCTGCTGGCTGAGGCCAAGGTGCCTTACGACATCGTGTTTGAGATGGATGAGCTCAACGACGACTTCCCGGCCACCGATGTCACCATGATCATCGGCGCCAATGACATCGTTAACCCCAGCGCGCAGGACGACCCCACCAGCCCGATTGCCGGTATGCCGGTGCTTGAGGTCTGGAAGGCCAAGACCTCCATCGTCATGAAGCGCAGCATGGCTTCGGGCTACGCGGGCGTAGACAACCCGTTGTTTTACAAAGAAAACAACCGTATGTTGTTTGGCGATGCGAAAAAAATGCTCGACGAGGTGCTAACTGCGCTCCGAGCCTGACCCAACGCCGCTGCGCCATCCCGCATGTCGGACTTTTGGTGCAACCTCAAGCCCCCACATCGGCCTGCCCTGCAGTTTAGGTTTGGGGGCTTTTCCCTAATTAGGGAAAACACAGGCATCGTGCGCCTTGGAGGCAGTCAAAATCATAGTCTTGTTAAAACTCGGAGACTTCATCATGACTGATCGCATCTGGCTGTCGACCTATCCAGAAGGTGTTCCCGCAGATATTGACGAAAGCCGCTACGCGTCCTTGGTCGAGCTGATGGAGGAGAGTTTTAAGAAAAATGCGAGTCTGAGCGCTTACAGCTTCATGGGTAGGGAGTTGACCTACGCCCAAGTGGATGAAATGAGCCAGACCTTTGGCGCCTATCTGCAAGGCTTGGGGCTGGCACGTGGCGACCGGGTGGCGGTGATGATGCCCAACGTATTGCAGTACCCGATTGCGGTGGCGGCCATCCTGCGTGCCGGGTTCACGCTGGTCAACATCAACCCGCTGTACACCCCGCGTGAGTTGGAGCACCAGCTCAAGGACTCCGGCGCCAAAGCCATTGTCATTCTGGAGAACTTTGCCGCCACGCTGGAAAAATGTGTGGCCGCGACCCCGGTCAAACACGTGGTGCTGTGCGCCATGGGCGACCAGCTTGGCCTACTTAAAGGTTCGCTGGTGAACTATGTGGTGCGCAACGTCAAGAAAATGGTGCCGGACTTCAATTTGCCCGAGGCAGTTCGTTTCAACGCCGCCATGGCCCAGGCCAGCAGCGGCAGCCTGAAAAAAGTCACTATCAAGCCCGACGATGTTGCCGCGCTGCAGTACACCGGCGGCACCACCGGTGTCTCCAAAGGGGCGGTGCTGCTGCACCGCAACCTAGTGGCCAATGTGCTGCAGGCAGATGCCTGCTTCCAACCCGCGCTGGTCAAAATACCCAAGGGTGAGCAGATCAATTCAGTCTGCGCCCTGCCGCTGTACCACATCTTCGCCTTCACCGTGAACATGATGCTGACGCTGCGCCTGGGTGGCAAGCTGATCCTGATCCCTAATCCGCGCGATTTTCCTGCTGTGCTGGGCGAGTTGGCCAAGCACAAGGTGCATGTGTTTCCGGCGGTCAATACCCTGTTTAACGGCTTGGCCAATCACCCGGACTTCGGTAAAGTCGACTGGAAGAACCTGATGGTGTCAGCCGGCGGCGGTACCGCCGTGCAGAGCGCGGTAGCCAAGCTCTGGTTCGAGAAAACCGGTTGCGCTATTTGTGAGGGCTACGGGCTAAGTGAAACCTCGCCCATTGCCACCTGCAACCCGGTCAACGTGACCGAGTATTCCGGCGCTATTGGTGTGCCAGTGCCCAGCACCTGGCTCAAATTGATTGATGACGAGGGCAACGACTCGGCACCTGGCGAGCCGGGCGAAATCGCCATCAAGGGCCCGCAGGTGATGGCTGGCTACTGGCAACGGCCAGACGAGACGGCCAAGGTGATGACGCCCGACGGCTACTTTAAATCCGGTGACATCGGCGTGATGGATGCACGCGGCTTCTTCAAAATCATCGATCGCAAGAAGGACATGATTCTGGTGAGCGGCTTCAATGTGTATCCCAACGAGGTCGAAGATGTGGTGTCGCACATGCCGGGGGTGATGGAATGCGCCTGCGTGGGCGTGCCTGACGACAAATCGGGCGAAGCGGTCAAGCTGGTCATCGTCAAAAAAGACCCGAATCTCACCGAGGCGCAGGTGCGCGCTTACTGCAAAGAATACATGACAGGCTACAAACACCCGAAGACGGTGGAATTTCGTACCGAGTTGCCGAAAACCCCGGTGGGTAAAATCCTTCGGCGCGAATTGCGCGGCTAATCAAGGATTTCCGTTGACAACACTTGCCATCGTCAGTGCCCTGCTGGATGAACAAAAAGGACTTTTGGATCAACTGCAACAGCCCACTAAACGCATGCGTGCCGGGCGCACTTTCTGGTGTGGCCAGTGGTCCGGCCACGACGTGGTGCTGGTGTTGTCCAAGGTGGGCAAAGTGGCCGCAGCCAGCACCACGGCCACGCTGATAGAGGCCTTTGGTGCAGAGCGGGTGCTGTTTACCGGGGTGGCCGGTGGCATCGGCGATGGTGTCAAGGTAGGCGACGTGGTGGTGGCAGACGCCTTCATTCAGCACGATATGGACTCCGGCCCGCTGTTTCCGCGTTACGAGATTCCGCTGTACGGGCGCGCCACGCTGGACTGCGACGCCGTCTTGTCTGCTATTTTATTTGAAGCTGTCAACACAGGCCTGGCCGGGGTTGGTGACCATTTTCATCGTACTAATCTGCTGGAGGCGCCGAGCGTGCACCGTGGTCTGATTGCCAGCGGCGACCAATTTGTCTGCGACCCCAACGACGTGGCCTGCATGCGCGCCGATTTGCACACAGCGGGCCATCTGCCGCTGGCGGTGGAAATGGAAGGGGCGGCTGTGGCGCAAGTCTGTTTTGACTATGGCGTCCCATTTGCAGCGGTGCGCACCATTTCAGACCGTGCTGACGCGCAAGCGCACATGGATTTCTCCGCGTTTGTGCAACAGGTTGCCAGCCCTTACGCCTTGGCGATTGTTTCGCAGTTCATGAAAATACTACCAAAACAATAGCTGCTAGCGCTTATGTCATAAGGGCTAGAGGCCTATTTGTTACTTGAGCCAGCCACGCCTTCTGAAGTACCACATCGGCCCCAAGGCACTGGTCACCATCAGCGCCAGTGCATACGGGTAGCCCAGCGCCCAATTCAGCTCGGGCATGAACCTGAAGTTCATGCCATACACGCTGGCGATCAAGGTGGGTGGCAACAGCGCCACGCTGGCCACCGAGAACATCTTGATGATTTTGTTCTGATTGATGTTGATGAAACCCACCGTAGCGTCCATCAAAAAGTTGATCTTGTCGAAAAGAAACGCGGTGTGGGAGTCCAGCGATTCCATGTCCCGCAAAATCTGCCGCGCCTCCTCGAACTGCTCGCCGCTGAGCATTTTGCTGCGCACCATGAAGCTGAGCGCGCGGCGGGTGTCCATAACATTGCGGCGAATACGGCCGCTCATGTCTTCGTGGCGGGCGATGGCCCCCAGCACTTCTCCGGCCAACGCATCGGTCAGGTCGCCTGACAACACCTTCTGGCTGACTTTTTCCAGCTCGTCGTAAATTTCTTCCAGCGTGTCGGCGGAGTATTCGGCATCGGCGTCAAACAGCTTGAGCAGCACATCCTTGGCATCGTCAATCAGCCCCGGGGCACGCCGGGCGCGCATGCGCAACAGTCGGAACACCGGCACGTCTTCGTCGTGGATGGAAAAAAGGACACCCCGACTTTTCAGCGCATCATTTTCCATGTTGAGGATAAAGGCCACGCGTACGGCGTGTGGGTCCTCAACATCTGCGACCAAAAAGTCGCTTCGGATATGCAACTCGCCGTTATCTTCCTTGTAAAAGCGTGCTGACTCTTCGATGTCCTCGTCCATTGCGTCTTCTGGAATGGACAGGCCAAAGTACTGTTTGATCCAGCGTTTCTCTTCCGGCGTCGGGGATTCGAGGTCAACCCAGATGGGCTGAAATTGCGAAAGCTCTTCCAGTGATTCAATTTCTTCCTGGAACAGGCGGCCGTTGGCCAGCGTGAAGATGTTGAGCATAAGCTCACTCCCAAAATAAACAAGGCATCAAAGACAGGGGTGGGGAGGTTAGCTTCCAACCCCAGATGCTTGTTTTGGGGTCGAAAGCTACCGACTAGGGTAGGGTTCCAAGGTGGAAAATCCTGTTGTTTAAAACTGCCGGATTATGGCACCGCAGGGTGGTTTCGGACAAGTTTTCAAGGCTTAAGTCCGGATACTGCTGCAGTGCAGCATTGAAAAACTTGCAATCGGCTGAGCTCGCAGGCATAGTCTGATCAACCCTTCCATTCAATCTTCCGGTTGCCGACATGTCGTAGGTAACTCTTTCAACCCAAGCTGTAGGAGGCTCTTTATGAATTTGACAATCAGTGGTCACCACCTGGAAGTCACACCGGCGTTGCGGTCTTATGTCACCAACAAACTTGACCGTATCAAACGCCATTTCGACCAGGTTGTGGATGTCAAAGTTCTGCTCACCCTCGAAAACCAGAAAGAAAAGGAGCGTCGCCAGAAAGCTGAATGCAATATTCATATCAAAGGCATTGAATTGTTTGCAGAAAGTGCCCACTCGGATCTGTATGCTGCAGTTGATGAGTTGGTGGATAAGATGGACCGCCAGGTGGTTCGCCACAAGGATCGCCTGCAATCGCACCATCGCAATGCTGCCAAGTGCCTGATGTAATCTAAACTCTGCCAAGCCGCCCGCTGGTGCGTGCGGCTTTTTTTTGCGTCCAACTTTTCAGGACGCATAATTTGGGTCCATCATGAACCGACTTGCATCTATCCTTACTGCCAACCATGTGCTCGTCCAAGTGGACCTTTCCAGCAAGAAAAGGGCCTTTGAAGAAGCGGGCCTGTTGTTTGAAAATCTACATGGTTTGAGTCGTGCGCTGGTGACCGATAGCCTGTTTTCCCGTGAGCGCCTGGGTTCGACCGGCCTGGGCCACGGGGTGGCCATTCCGCACGGACGCATCAAGGGCCTGAAGTCGCCGATGGCAGCAGTATTTCAGCTGGCGCACCCTATCGGCTTCGAGGCGCCTGATGAACAGGCCGTGGGTTTGTTGATTTTCCTGCTGGTGCCGGAAGCTGCCACGCAAAAACACCTTGAAATTCTTTCCGAGATTGCTGAAATGCTCAGCGACGCGCCTTTGCGGGACAAGCTCATGGACAGCCCCACGGTGGCCGACCTGCATGGGCTGATCACCAGCTGGCAGTCGGTGCAGCCAAATTAGGCCCGCGTCTTGAAGCCCACTGTCATCAGCGCCGACGTTCTCTTTGAGGCGTTTCGGGGCAATTTACGTTGGGAGTGGGTGGCTGGTCTGGGCGCCTCCGAGCGACGCTTTGACGAATTGGCAGTGCGCGCTGCGCGCTCTGGTGCTGATTTGGTCGGCTATCTCAACTACATTCATCCGTACCGGGTGCAGATTCTGGGCGAGCGCGAAGTGGCGTACCTGACCGACGCTACGCCTGAGGACGGCACACGGCGCATTGCTCGCATCGTCACGCTGGAGCCGCCGGTTCTGGTGCTGGCCGACGGGCAGACGGCGCCTGATGCCCTGCTGTCCATGTGCGAGCGTGCCCAGATCCCGATGTTTGCCACTGCCGACTCATCTGCCTTTGTGATTGATGTGCTTCGCGCCTATTTGTCGAAGCATTTTGCCGACCGCTGCACCATGCACGGCGTGTTCATGGACATTTTGGGCCTGGGGGTGATGATCACCGGTGAATCCGGCCTGGGCAAAAGCGAGCTGGGTCTGGAACTCATCTCACGCGGCAATGGTCTGGTGGCTGACGATGCGGTTGACCTGTTTCGCATCAATCAGGACACCATTGAAGGGCGCTGCCCCGAATTGCTGCTGAATTTGCTGGAGGTGCGCGGCATCGGCTTGCTCGATATTCGCGGCATTTTTGGCGAGACCGCCGTGCGGCGCAAAAAACGTCTGCAGTTAATCGTGCACCTGGTGCGCCGGGAAACCCTGGAGCGCGACTACGAACGCATCCCCTTTGAGCCACTAACCCAGGATGTGCTCGACGTGCCAGTGCGCAAGGTGGTGATTCAGGTGGTGGCGGGACGCAATATTGCCGTGTTGGTGGAGGCGGCGGTGCGCAACACCATTTTGCAGATTCGCGGCGTGGATACCTACAAGGAATTTGTCGAGCGCCATCGCAAAGCGATGGAAGATCCGCAATAAAGTTATTTGGGTCGGTGCGCGCAGTTGTCGCGGTTGCAGTGAGCGTACAGGCTCAAGGCGTGGTCGGCGATGGTAAAGCCCTTGTCCTTGGCCACAGCGTTTTGCCGCTTTTCGATTTCGGCATCAAAAAACTCTTCAACCCGGCCGCAATCCAGGCACACCAAATGGTCGTGGTGCTGGCCTTCGTTGAGTTCGTACACGGCTTTTCCGCTCTCAAAATGGCTGCGCGACAGAAGTTCGGCCTGCTCAAACTGCGCCAGTACCCGGTAAACGGTGGCCAGACCCACGTCGGAGCGCTCTTCGATCAGCACCCGAAAGACATCTTCAGCCGTCATGTGTCGCTGCCCACCTTTCTGAAAAATCTCTAGAATTTTCAACCGGGGCAGGGTGACTTTGAGGCCGGTGCTTTTGAGTTCATCAATCTTGCTCATACCTAGTTTTCGGTTACCTTTTTTCGTTGTTGGGCGGCGCGTGGTGGTTCGGGATGCTGCCAGTACAATGTTCTCATCATATCGTCGCGGCTTGTTCTATGTCTGATTCCATCGTTCGTTGTGTCTGCCGGATGGCGCTTAGCGCCGCCGTGGTTGCGCTGTCTGCCTGTGGTTCGGTGGATGGGGCTAGCAACCGGCTGGTGAACATGATTACACCTTACAAAATTGATATTGTGCAGGGTAATTTTGTTTCCCGCGAACAGGTTGAGGCGCTCAAAGTAGGCATGAGCCGTGGGCAAGTCAAGAACATTCTTGGTACACCTTTGCTGACCGATGTGTTTCATGCCGACCGTTGGGACTACGTGTTTACCTTCAAGCGTCAAGGGGTGGAGCCCCAGGCCCGCAAGGTCACGGTTTTCTTTGAGGATGACACCCTGACACGTATCCAAGCAGATCCGCTGCCCACTGAGGCTGAGTTTGTGGCCTCGCTGGATTCGGGTCGCAAGTCTGGCCCGGTGCCGGCGCTGGAAATGTCCCCTGAAAGTCTGAAAGCTGCCACCAAACCTGCGCAGGCAGCGTCAAGCCCCGCACCGCTGGAGGCCATGCCGCCTGCCAGCTACCCGCCACTCGAACCCCCTGCCCGTTAAAGGTCCGCATGAGCGACGCCATCCTCCACCGTATTTGTGTGGCCGGTGCCAGCGGCCGCATGGGACACATGCTGGTTGAAGCTGTCTCGCAGGCTACCGATTGCCAACTCAGCGGGGCGCTGGATGTGCCTGGCAGCCCAGCCATTGGCCTGGATCCGGCGGCGTCTATTGGCTTGAGCAGTGGCATTGCCATCACCTCGGATCTGCTCACGGCCTTACGCAACACCGATGTGCTGATCGATTTCACCCGGCCTGAGGGCACGCTGGCACACCTGCAGGTGTGCCGCCAGCTGGGTGTCAATCTGGTCATTGGTACCACCGGGTTTACCGATGCGCAAAAGGCCGAGATTGCCGCTGCTGCCGAAGACATTGCCATCGTGATGGCTCCCAATATGAGTGTCGGCGTGAACGTGACCTTGAAATTGCTGGAGCTCGCTGCCAAGGCGTTGTCCACCGGTTATGACATCGAAATTATCGAAGCGCACCACCGCCAGAAGGTGGATGCACCTTCTGGCACCGCGCTGAAGATGGGTGAAGTTGTCGCTGACGCCCTCGGGCGTGACCTGAAAGACTGTGCGGTGTACGCGCGTGAAGGCATCATCGGCGAACGTGACCCGTCCAGCATCGGTTTTGCCACCATTCGCGGCGGTGACATTGTGGGTGACCACACGGTGTTGTTTGCCGGTACCGGCGAGCGCATCGAGATTTCTCACAAGTCATCCAGCCGCATCAGCTACGCCAGAGGCAGTCTGCGTGCGGCGCGCTTCCTGCATGGGCGCAAGGCCGGTCTGTATGACATGGCTGACGTGCTCAACCTCAAATGAACCTGGCCCAGTTTTTCTTGCAAGGTGACGTGCTGGCACGAGGCGTGGCCCTGCTGCTGTTGGCCATGTCGGTCAGCAGCTGGGTGGTGATTTTGTGGAAGGCCTGGTTGCTGCACCGTGCCAGCCGCGATGTGGAGCGTTGTATTGCCGTTTTTTGGCAATCGGGTAACGTGCAGGATGCCACCGAAAAAATCAAGGCTTTTGACCGTGAATCCCTTGTTTTGCCTATGGTTGAAGCTACAAAATTGGAAGCAGGTAACACGCTGGCCGGCGCCGGTGGGCGCGAAACCCAGCTCACCCGTGTGCTGCGCAATGCCTTGCACCTGTCGCTGACCAAGTTGCAGCATGGCCAGGTGCTGCTGGCCACGGTGGGTGCGACCGCCCCTTTTGTCGGCCTGCTGGGGACGGTCTGGGGCATTTACCACGCGCTGATTGGTATCGCAACCGCGGGGCAGGTCACCATTGACAAGATTTCCGGCCCGGTCGGTGAGTCGCTGATCATGACGGCTGCGGGCTTGGTGGTGGCCATTCCGGCGGTGCTGGCCTACAACGTGCTTGGCCGATCCGTCGCGCGTATCGAGGCCGAGCTGGAAGGTTTCGCCCGTGACCTGCGCGAGCTGGTGGGCAGCGCCAGCGCGCCAATTTAAAGCCAGGCTGACCCCCATGTCTTTTGGCCGCCTTGACCGCAGCTCCGGCGCGCAGCCTATGAGCGACATCAACATGACGCCGCTGATCGACGTGATGTTGGTGTTGCTGGTGATCTTCATCATCACCGCGCCATTGCTGGCCAGCTCGATCAAGCTGGATCTGCCCAAAACCGATGCCGCCAAGGCCAGTGATGTGCCCAAAGCCGTGATGGTGGTGGTGGACGCTGCCGGGCAGGCTTTTCTCAACGACCAGCCGGTGTCGCCAGACGAGTTGGCCCGCCAGTTTGTGACCGCGCAGCAGGCTAACCCCGACACCGAAGTGCAATTGCGTGCCGACACGGCGGTGCCCTATGGCCGCATTGTCGAGGTGATGGGTGCCGCGCAAAAGGCCGGCCTGAACCGCATCGGCTTCGTCGCGGATAACCCGGCAGCGGCCGCATCGCCTCAGCGGGCCACACAGACGCCAGCCCCCGCCGCCGTGGACGCTCGCAAACCCTAAAATCGAGCCAAGCCTGCCTGCTGCGCCCGGTTTGCGCCACAAGGTACCCCGCAGCTTTATCCCCGTGACTTCACGCTACAGCGGACTTCAAGCCGCCACGACAGATCGTTATGCAAGACAAATACACCCACCTCGACGTTGAGCCCGCGGCGCAGGCGCATTGGCAGTCCACCGACGCGTATCGCGTGACAGAAAACGCCGTGGACGCCCAGGGCCAGGCCAAGAAAAAGTTTTACGCCTGCTCGATGCTGCCTTACCCGAGTGGCAAGCTGCACATGGGCCACGTGCGCAACTACACCATCAACGACATGCTGACGCGCCAACTGCGCATGCAGGGCTACAACGTGCTGATGCCGATGGGCTGGGACGCTTTTGGCCTGCCCGCCGAGAACGCCGCGCTGAAAAACGGCGTGCCTCCTGCCAAGTGGACGTTTGAGAACATCGCTTATATGAAGCAGCAGATGCAGGCCATGGGCCTGGCCATCGACTGGAGCCGCGAGGTGGCCACCTGTACGCCCGAGTACTACAAGTGGAACCAGTGGCTGTTTTTGAAGATGCTGGAAAAAGGTATTGCCTACCGCAAGACCCAGGTCGTCAACTGGGACCCGGTCGATATGACGGTGCTGGCCAACGAGCAGGTCATCGACGGCAAGGGCTGGCGCACCGGCGCGGTGGTGGAGAAGCGCGAAATTCCGGGCTATTACCTGGCCATCACCCAATACGCTGAGGAATTGCTGGCCAATGTCACCGGCGACAAGATGCCGGGCTGGCCCGAGCGCGTCAAGCTGATGCAGGAAAACTGGATTGGCAAGAGCGAAGGTGTGCGTTTTGCCTTCCCGCACACCATTGCGGACGCATCGGGCAGGCTGATTGGGTCATTGGCAGACTCGCCAGTGGGCGAGTCGGGGCGCATGTACGTCTTCACCACCCGGCCCGACACCATCATGGGGGTGACCTTTTGCGCGGTGGCACCGGAGCATCCGTTGGCAACCCATGCTGCAGCGTCCAACCCGGTTCTGGCGGCCTTCATTGAGGAATGCCAAAAAGGCGGCACCACCGAGGCCGAGATGGCTCTGAAGGACAAGGTCGGTATGCCCACCGGGCTGTTTGTCACCCATCCTCTGAGCGGCGAGCAGGTGGCGGTGTGGGTAGGCAACTATGTGCTGATGAGCTACGGCGATGGCGCGGTGATGGGCGTGCCAGCGCATGACGAGCGGGACTTTTCGTTTGCGCTGAAGTACAGCTTGCTGATTAGACCTGTCGTTGGCGTGGCGGCTACGGCTGGCGCATCCGGTACGCTGGGCTCCTTAGACGCAAGCTCAACATCGTCACCCGGCGCAACCGATACCCCTGCCTACCGGGTGTTTGACACCACCGTTTGGCAGGACTGGTATGCCGAAAAAGGCGCGGGTATCGCCATCAACTCGGGCAAATACGATGGGCTGGTGTTCAAGGACTGCGTGGCCGCTGTCGCCACTGATCTGGCTGCCCTCGGCCTGGGCGATAAAAAAATCACCTGGCGCCTGCGCGACTGGGGCGTGTCGCGCCAGCGCTACTGGGGCACGCCGATTCCGATCATCCATTGCGACGAGCATGGCGCAGTGCCAGTGCCAGAAAAAGACCTGCCAGTGGTGCTTCCGACGGACTTGGTACCCGATGGCTCGGGCAACCCGCTGGTCAAGTGCGAAGCCTTTCACGCGGCGAGCCCTGGAAGCGACAAGCGTGTCGCGTGCCCGATCTGTGGCAAAGCGGCGCGGCGCGAGACCGACACCATGGACACGTTTGTGGATAGCTCGTGGTATTTCATGCGCTACTGCGACCCGACCAACGCTGACAAGATGGTGGCCGAGGGCGCCGACTACTGGATGCCGATGGATCAGTACATTGGAGGCATTGAACACGCCATCCTGCACCTTTTGTACGCACGCTTCTGGACCAAGGTGATGCGTGATATCCGGGTGAAGGGCCCCGGAGATTCCGAGGCCTTGGGGCTGGTCAAGGTCGATGAGCCCTTCACCAAATTGCTGACGCAAGGCATGGTGCTGAACCACATCTACAGCCGACGCACCGACAAGGGTGGCAAGGACTATTTCTGGCCGGCTGACGTGGAGCACATCCATGACGATGCCGGCAAGGTGATTGGCGCGCGGCT
The DNA here is from genome assembly GCF_001938565.1 of Rhodoferax antarcticus ANT.BR. Classification (GTDB taxonomy): domain Bacteria; phylum Pseudomonadota; class Gammaproteobacteria; order Burkholderiales; family Burkholderiaceae_C; genus Rhodoferax; species Rhodoferax antarcticus. Next base: position 73,150 of record NZ_MSYM01000006.1, on the reverse strand, counting down.
GGTCAAGGCGGTGGACAGCGGTGGCGTGACCTTGCCAGTGGGCACCGCCATTGACTACGAAGGCGTGGGCACCATGTCCAAGTCCAAAAACAATGGCGTGGACCCGCAAGACCTGATCGAAAAATACGGTGCCGATACCGCGCGCCTGTACACCATGTTCACCGCGCCGCCTGAGGCCACGCTGGAGTGGAACGACGCCGCCGTTGAAGGCAGCTACCGTTTCCTGCGCCGGGTGTGGAACTTTGGCGTCAAGTTGTCTGCTATGGATATGGAAGCTGCTAGCGCAATCGCTACAAGGGCTAGAAGCCTAAAAGATGTAAATTTTGGCAAGCAAGCCAAAGCTTTGCGGCTGGAGATTCACAGCGTGCTCAAGCAGGTGGATTACGACTACCAGCGCATGCAGTACAACACCGTGGTCTCGGGCACCATGAAGATGATCAACGCCCTAGAGGACTTCAAGGCCACCGACTCAGTCGGCGCGCAGGTAGCGCTTATCGAAGGTTTTGGCATTCTGCTGCGCTGCCTGTACCCGGCTACGCCGCATATCGCGCACACGCTGTGGTCTGAGCTGGGCTACGCGGGTGCGCTGGGCGATCTGCTGGATGCCCCGTGGCCGCAGGTGGACCCGGCCGCCCTGGTCACAGACGTGATCGAACTGATGTTGCAAATCAATGGCAAGCTGCGCGGCTCGATTGTGGTGAGCGCCAGCGCCGACAAGGCGGCCATTGAACAAGCGGCCATCGCCCATGAGATGTTTCAAAAGTTCAGCCAGGGTGCAGTGCCGAAAAAAGTGATTGTGGTGCCTGGGCGTCTGGTCAATCTGGTGGTTTAAGGAGGTCGCATGAAGTTTGATTTGTTCCCTGTGACGGTATCGCCCGAGGTGTCTGCCCGCTTGCCTGCGCCTTCGGCAGTGCCAGATTTATCGCGGCGTAGTTGGGCGCTGTCCCTGCTCGCCAGCGGTGTGCTGGCGGGCTGCGGCTTCAAGCTGCGTGGCAGCCAGAACTTTGCCTTTACCAGCATCGCCATCGGACCGAATCCGGGGGGCGCGGTGGTGCAGGAGCTGCGTCGCTCGTTTGGTGGTGCAGTACAAGTTATGGATGCCGATGTGCCGCAAACGCAGGCGCAAGTGGTGCTCAAGGTGCTCGGCGAGCAGCGTGAAAAGATCGTTGTGGGAATGAACTCTTCCGGCCAGGTGCGTGAGTTTCAGCTGCGCTTGCGGGTGCGCTTCAGGCTGGACACGCCGCAAGGCCGTGAGTTGATTGAAGACACCGAGATCATGCAGCAGCGCGACATCAGCTACAGCGAAACCGCCGCGCTGGCCAAGGAAACCGAAGAAGCCTTGCTGTTTCGCGACATGCAGAGCGATATTGCCCAGCAGATTCAGCGCCGTCTGGCGGCTGTCAAACAGATTCGGTAGTCTGCGCTTGTGCGCTGGGTTGGGCCAGCTTGGCGCTTGCTGGTCGGATTAACTGGTACAGGTCTTTCGGGTCACTCAATTGCGCCATCAAGGCAATGGGTGCGCCTAAGCCCAGCTGCAGTGCGTGGTCATACAGGTAGCGCAGGGCAGAAAAGTCTTCCATGGCGAAACCCACCGAGTCAAACATAGTGACCTGCTCTGCGTTGTCGCGCCCCGACGATTTTCTGGCGAGCACCTGCCACAGCTCGGTCACACCGAAGTCAGCGGGCAGATGCTGCAAGTCGCCTTCCATGCGGGTTTGCGGCTCAAATTCGACAAACACCTTGGCGGCGCGCAACACGTCAGCGTGAATCTCGGTCTTGCCGGGGCAGTCGCCACCGACCCCGTTGATGTGCATGCCGGGTTCGAGCATGTCGGCGGTGATGATGGCTGCGTTGGTTTTGTCGGCGGTGATGGTGGTCACGATGTCGGCCCCTTGCACCGCCTCGCGAACACTGCTGCAGGCAGTCAGGCGCAGGCCAGCGGCATCCGGGTTGGCTTGCAGGTTGCGCATCAGCTTGGCGGTAGCTTGCGGGTCAATGTCAAACAGGCGAATCTCTTCAATGTCGACCAAATGGTGAAAAGCCAGCGCCTGGAACTCGCTTTGCGCACCGTTGCCTATCAAGGCCATCACCCGGCTGTTGGGCCTGGCCAAAGCGCGAGCTGCTACAGCAGATGTAGCAGCGGTACGCAGCGCGGTGGTCAGGGTCAGCTCGCTGAGCAACAACGGCACGCCTGTGGCCACATCGGCCAGCACGCCAAATGCCATCACCGTGGACAACCCGAGTGCGGTGTTTTTCGGGTGGCCGTTGACGTATTTGAAGGTGTAGGTGCTGGCGTCAGCAATCGGCATCAGCTCGATCACGCCGTTGGCCGAGTGGCTGGCGACACGCGGGGCTTTGTCAAAACTCTTCCAGCGCAAAAAGTCCTGGCGAATATACGCCGCCATGCCTTGCAGCGCGGCGGGCAGACCCAGGCGGCCAATTAGGGCCGCCACGTCTTGCGGGCTGAGAAACAGGGTGTTGGTGCGGCTGGCTGATACTGTGTTTGCGGGGTTCATGTTGGGTCTCTTCGGGCTGGTCATTTTCTGAAAATAGTTGGTAATGAGTTTGCCTGCGCACGGCAACAATAACAATCGTCAACTTTGTATAAAAATAGTCACATAATTGCCGTTTTGACAGCTTGAGTTAGCACTATGGATGAAACCGATCAACAACTGCTCTCGCTTTTGCGCACAGATGCCCGTCTGTCGGTCGCGGCGCTGGCGCTGAAATTGAAAGTGTCGCGCGGCACGGTGACCAACCGCATACGCAAGCTCGAAGACGTTGGCGTGATCGTTGGTTACGCCGTGCGCCTGCGCCCGGATGTGCAACACGACCAAATCACCGCCTGGATGAGCATCGCCGTGGAGGGCAACCAGACCCGCGCGGTGATCGCCGCGCTGCTGGGCGAGCCCGGCGTGGCCACCTTGCATGACACCAATGGCCGCTGGGACTTGCTCGCCGAGTTGCGCGCCGAGAGCCTGCAGGCGCTGGCCAAGGTGCTGGAGCGCATTCGCCTGCTCAAAGGCATCAGCAACACTGAGACCAGTATTCACCTGGAAACCTATCGCCTGTCGTAGCCGGGTGCATCACTAAACTAGCCGCCTATGCAAATCAGCCCGAACCAACTCAGTACCCACCTGCAAAAAGGCCTCAAGAGCCTCTACACCCTGCACGGCGATGAGCCGCTGCTGATTCAAGAGGCGCTGGATGCCATTCGCGCCGCCGCCCGCGCGCAAGGTTTTTCTGAGCGCACCTCCCACACTGTGAGCGGCGCCAACTTTGACTGGAGCGAGGTGCTGGCCGCCTGTGGGTCTTTGAGCCTGTTTGCTGACAAACAAATCGTCGAAGTTCGCATCCCCAGCGGCAAACCCGGCAAAGAAGGCAGCACCGCGTTGCAGCAACTGGTAGAGCAGTCGCGCGGCAACGATGCCACGCTGACATTGGTGATCTTGCCCCGGCTGGACAAAATGACCAAGGCCACCGCCTGGTTTGCCGCGCTGGAGGGTGGCATCACCCTGGAGGTCAGCCCGGTGGAGCGCGCCGCCTTGCCGCAGTGGATTGCCCAGCGCCTGGCCAACCAGGGTCAGCGGGTGGCCGCCGGTGAAGAGGGTCAGCGAACGCTGCAGTTTTTTGCCGACCGGGTCGAAGGCAACCTGCTGGCCGCGCACCAGGAGATTCAAAAACTGGCGCTGTTGCACCCAGCGGGCGAGCTGGGTTTTGAGCAGATCGAATCCGCCGTGCTCAACGTGGCGCGTTACGACGTGTTCAAGCTCTCTGAGGCGGTGCTGGCTGGCCAGGCCGCGCGGGTGCAGCGCATGCTCGACGGCCTGCAGGCCGAAGGTGAGGCCGAGGTGCTGGTGCATTACACGCTGTCCGAGGACATTCGCGCCCTGAAACGCGTGAAAGACGCCATCAACCGGGGCAGCCCGCTGCCGATGGCCCTGCGTGAACAGCGTGTCTGGGGCAACAAAGAACGATTATTCGAGCGCGTGCTGCCGCGCCTGACCGACGCCGCGCTGGCACAACTGCTGCAGAGTGCGCACCAGGTGGACGGCATCGTCAAAGGCCTGAAGCAGCCCGACTGGCCCACCGCTGCGTGGCAGGCGCTGGCGCGGCTGGCGATGATGCTGTGCGGGCTGTGTGCACCGGGCGTGCCCAGGCCGCGTTGACGCGTTGCACCCGCTACGCTGCCCACTGTCCAGTGCCCGCCAGCGAATGTGAGTAGCTTCGGGTGCGATTCAAACTGATGTGACATCCTGAAGACATCAAGATTTCACGTCAACCCCGGCGCAGCGCATCAAACCCGGCACGGCGACTGGGTCATGCGCATGCGGTTCCGAGGTGAAAACACGCGCGAAACTGCAGGATAAGAACGCCCACAACTGTCGGCGCGCGCCTTACACCCCGAAGCCCGGTCGCCTAACCCAATCACCGTGCCTCGCTCTGTCTGGGTCACATCAATTCACGCCATATCCAATGCAGGTAACTTTTGACTCGCCCCCTGCCAGGGTGCCAAAACGCTCGAAAAATCAGTCGGGTGATGCGCTTTGCGTAGGTAAAGGAGGAGACCGCGCAGCGGGCGGTGGACACGTAGCAAAGCGTATCGCCCGGCTGATTCATCCACCACGGTGATATCAGCCTCGACCCAATAGACGCACCTGAGGTCAACATCACTTTGAAGCGCACCCAGTAGCTTCTGCCTGCGCTTCTGCCCCGCGCGATCATGCCAAAATAAGCCCATGACTGACCTCAACATTACCGACTACACCAACACCCTTGGTTTGCAGGCAAAACAGGCCTCAGCCCTTATGGCTAAAGCGCCAGCAGCTATTAAAAATAAAGCACTCCGGAAGCTTGCCGAGCTGCTGCGTGCCAATGTGGATGTGCTGCAAATCGACAACGCCAAAGACATTCAGCGTGCGCTGGCAGCGGGGTTGGCGGCACCGATGGTCGACCGGCTCAAACTCACCCCGAAGGTGATCGAGACCTGCGCGCAAGGCTGCGAGCAGCTGGCCGCCATGGCCGATGTGATTGGCGAGGTCATTGGCATGAAAGAGCAGCCCAGCGGCATTCGCGTGGGGCAGATGCGCGTGCCGATTGGTGTGTTTGGCATGATTTTCGAGAGCCGCCCGAATGTGACGATTGAAGCCGCTTCGCTGAGCATCAAGAGCGCCAACGCGTGTATTTTGCGTGGCGGCTCCGAAGCCATTGACTCCAACAAGGCGCTGGCTAAGCTGGTGCAGCAGGCGCTGCTGACCAGTGGCTTGCCAGAGAACGCGGTGCAACTGGTGCAAACCACCGACCGTGAGGTGGTGGGCCAGCTGATCACCATGCCGCAGTTTGTGGATGTGATCATTCCGCGCGGCGGCAAGGGGCTGATTGAGCGCATCAGCCGCGACGCCAAGGTGCCAGTCATCAAACACCTGGACGGCAATTGCCACACCTATGTGGACGACCCCTGCGACATCGCCCAGGCTGTGAAAGTGGCCGACAACGCCAAAACCAACAAGTACAGCCCCTGCAACGCCACCGAGAGCCTGTTGGTAGCGCGCGGTGTGGCAGCCGAGTTTTTGCCGCAGATCGCCAGCATCTACGCCGCCAAAGGGGTTGAGATGCGCTGCTGCCCTGAGGCGCTGGTTGTGTTGCAGTCTTATAAGGAAAATCAGGCTCCAGCCCTTATGGATAAAGCGCAAGACGCTACTAATAGAATAGCATTTAACCTGCTGCCTGCGGTGGAGGCCGATTGGTACGAAGAGTATCTGGCGCCCATCATCAGCATCAAAATTGTCGACGGCGTGGCAGCCGCCATTGCCCACATCAACCAGTACAGCAGCCACCACACCGACGCCATCCTGACCCGCGACCATGTGCATGCGCAGCAGTTTTTGCGCGAGGTGGACTCGGCCAGCGTCATGGTCAACACCAGCACGCGTTTTGCGGATGGGTTCGAATATGGCTTGGGGGCCGAGATTGGCATTTCCACGGACAAGTTTCACGCACGCGGGCCCGTCGGTATTGAAGGGCTCACCTCGCTGAAATACGTGGTGCTGGGCCAAGGTGAACTGCGGGCTTGAAGGCTATTGTCTGGCGCTTGGTGCGCCAACCCACCGACAGAGCGTGGCCTGAACTGGAACTATTGCGCCGGTTCGGGCTCTGAACCCCGGCTGCCGAATTTGGCAGCCAACAGGGTTTTAAGCGGCATCGCACGCCCTAGAATCAAAATTCATATTTCTCAAGGTTACTCATGGTTCCTCACCTCATTACCGCTTTGACGGGCCCCATCAACGAATTGGAGCAGCGCGTGCTGGACTCTATGTCCGCCATCGAACGCTGGTTCCGCCTGGAGTGGATGGAGCACACGCCGCCGTTTTACACCTCGGTGGATATTCGCAACGCCGGTTTCAAGCTGTCGCCGGTCAGCACCCGGCTGTTTCCCTCCGGCTGGAACTACCTCACCCCCGAGATGATGCCGCTGGCGGTGCAAGCCGCCATGGCAGCCATTGAGAAAATCTGCCCTGAAGCGCGCAACCTGCTGGTGATTCCCGAAAACGGTGACCACAGCGCGCGCTACCTGGCGAATCTGGCGCAACTCACCCGCATTTTCAACATGGCGGGCCTGAATGTGCGGCTCGGCTCGATTGACCCAGCGGTGAAACAAAGCACCACCATCCAACTGGCCAGCGGTGACAGCGTGACGCTGGAGCCGGTGATTCGCAGCAAGCGCCGCCTGGGCCTGAAAGACTTTGACCCCTGCACGATTTTGCTCAACAACGATTTGGATGCTGGCGTGCCGGGTATTCTGGAAGATCTTTTTGAGCAATATCTGCTGCCGCCGTTGCACGCTGGCTGGCCGACCCGGCGCAAAAGCAACCACTTCAAGGCCTATGAAGAAGCGGCCAAACGCCTGGGCAAACTCATGGGCGTTGACCCCTGGCTGATCAATCCGCTGTCTGACAAGTGCGAAGAAGTCGATTTGGCTCAGGACACGGGCATGGATTGCCTGCGCAACCAAGTGGACGTGGTGCTGTCGAAGGTACGGCGCAAGTACAAGGAATACGGCATTAAGGAAAAACCGTTTGTCGTCATCAAGGCCGACCACGGCACGCATGAACTTGGCATTGTCACGGTGCGCGATGCCAAAGACCTGCAGGCCCTGACCGACCGTGTCAAAACCCTGACCGACGGCCGGAAAAAGCCGTTGTCGCCGCATGGCTTCATGGTGCAAGAGGGTGTGTTGACGCAAGAACGGGTCAACGACGCCGTGGCCGAGCCGGTCATCTACACCATGGACCGCTATGTGGTGGGCGGCTACTACCGGGTGCTTGAAGGCCGTGGTGTCGACGAAACGCTGGAGGCCCCTGGCTCAGGCTATGTGCCGCTGGCGTTTGAGCACAGCACCCAGTTGCCCCAGCCCGGTGTCAAACCCGGTGCCAGTGCGCCGAATCGCTTTTACATGTATGGCGTGGTGGGTCGCCTGGCCATGCTGGCAGCAAGTTACGAGCTGGAAGCCACGGACCCGGATGCCGAGGTTTACGACTGACATTGGCCGGCAGAGGTGAGCGGCATGCGCCAGTAGCCTTTGCCGCGAGTCAAGCCAAATCGCCGCAGCCGAAAGAATCACAACGGGTCGCAGGCGCACAATGGCTGCCTTTCATAACATGGAGCCTGGCCTACTAAAAGGCCGGGTGGCTGTTTGACAAGTTCTCAAACGTCTCAGCGCGCGCTCACTTTGGGCGCTCTCGGTGTTGTCTATGGCGACATCGGCACCAGCGTGCTGTACGCTGTCAAAGAGGTGTTTGGGGCGGGACATGTGCCCTTTACCACCGACAACGTGATGGGCGTGCTATCCATCATCTTCTGGACGCTCACCGTCATCATCTCGCTGAAGTATGTGACGCTGGTGCTGCGTGCCGACAACAACGGTGAAGGCGGCCTGGTGGCCATGTTGGCGCTGGCCTCACAGTCGGTGAAAGACAAACCTAAATTGCGCCGCGCACTGCTATACGTGGGCATTTTCGGCACCTGCCTGTTTTACGGCGACGGCGTGATCACGCCGGCCATCTCGGTGCTGTCGGCGGTGGAGGGTTTGGAGGTCGTATCGCCCACCTTCACCAAAGCGGTGATTCCGCTGACGCTGATCGTTTTGTTTGGCCTGTTTTTTGTGCAAAAGCGCGGCACCGCAGACATTGGCAAGTTTTTTGGCCCGATCACACTCACCTGGTTCATCGCGATTGCGGTGCTGGGTGTGTCCCATATCTGGCACAACCCGGAAATTTTGTGGGCCATGAGCCCGCACTACGCGCTGGGCTTCACCTGGAACAACCCCCTGATCACCTTTTTGATCCTTGGCGCGGTGGTGCTGTGCGTGACCGGTGGTGAGGCGCTGTACGCCGACATGGGACACTTTGGCAAGAGGCCGATTCGCCTCGCCTGGTTCAGCATCGTCATGCCCTGCCTGACGCTGAATTATTTTGGCCAGGGGGCACTTCTGCTGAGTGATCCCTCAGCAGTCAAAAACCCGTTTTTCAACATGGCCCCTGACTGGGCGCTTTTGCCACTGGTGGGCTTGGCCACGATGGCCACGGTGATCGCCTCACAGGCGCTGATCACCGGTGCGTTTTCAGTCACCAAGCAGGTCATTCAGCTCGGCTACCTGCCACGTTTGCAGGTGTGGCACACCAGCGTCAAGGAGACCGGCCAGATTTACATGCCTTTTGTGAACTGGGGCCTTTTCGTGCTGATTGTGCTGGCAGTCGTGCTGTTCAAGTCATCAAGTCATCTGGCTGCTGCCTACGGGATTGCGGTCACGCTGGACATGCTGATCACCACCGTGCTGACATTTTTTGTCATTCGCTATGCCTGGCATTACCCGTTGCTGCTGTGCGCGGGGGCCACCGGGTTTTTCTTTGTGGTGGACCTGGCGTTTTTCAGTTCCAACATGCTCAAGCTCTTGGCCGGTGGTTGGTTCCCGTTGCTGATTGCTGGGGGCATCTACACCCTCATGCTGACCTGGAAAGACGGCCGCCGACTGCTGAAACAAAAGCTCAGGGCCGATGCCATTGACCTTAGCAGTTTTCTGGAGGCGGTGTTTGTCAGCTCACCGATCCGGGTGCCCGGCACCGCCGTGTTTTTGACCGCAGAGAGCGGCACCGTGCCCAATGCCATGCTGCACAACCTCAAGCACAACAAGGTGCTGCACGAGATGAACCTGTTTGTTACCGTGGTCAGTCACGAGGTGCCGTGGATCGGCATGGACAAGCGCCTGAGCATTGAGGCGCTGGGTCACGACTGCTGGCAGGTGATGGTGAACTACGGCTTCAAGAACGACCCCGATCTGCCCAAGGCGCTGCACAGCATCAAAGGCCGCGGCTTTGAACTCGACCCCATGACCACCAGCTATTTCCTGAGCCGCGACACGGTGTCGCCGACCATTGGCCGGGGCATGGCGCTGTGGCGCGAAAAGCTCTTTGCGCAGATGCACCTGAACGCCAGCGGTGCGGCGGGGTTCCTTAACTTGCCGAGTAACGCGGTGGTGGAGTTGGGGTCGAAGATTGAGATTTGAGGTTTTTGGGGTTTGTTTTTGCTGTATTGATTGCTGACGCAGGCGCTGACCCCCCATCTTCTGCGTTTCGCACCCTGGGCCGAACCAGACAATCTGGGGAAAACAGTCCGGGGCGCCTGCAATGTAAAAATCAGGTTGAAACAACATATCCAACATGCAGTTCTTCAAAGACCTTTCCCCGGCCGCGTTCACCGCCGGTTTTGTGGCTGTCCTGGTCGGGTTCACCAGCTCGGTGGCCATCGTGTTTCAAGCGGCCTTGGCGTTTGGGGCTACGCCGGAGCAGATCACCTCTTGGGTGTGGGCGCTGGGCTGGGGCATGGGGCTGTGCACGGCGGTGCCGTCGCTGATCCTGAAAAAACCGGTGATGGTGGCGTGGAGCACGCCTGGGGCCGCAGTGCTGGCCACGGCAGGCGTGGCTGGTGGCTTCAACATGGCTGAGGCGGTGGGGGCTTTTATGGTGTGTGCTGCGCTGATCACGCTAGTGGGGGTCACCGGCTGGTTTGAGCGTGTCATGAACCACCTGCCCATGGCCATCGCCTCCGGGCTGCTGGCGGGTGTGCTGGCGCGTTTTGGCATGCAAGCGTTTACGGCCGCGCAGACCAACCTGACGCTGGTGCTGGTCATGCTGGCCAGCTATCTGATCGGCAGGCGCTGGTTGCCGCGCTATGCGGTGCCGCTGACCCTGCTGGTTGCTATTGTTCAAGTAGCTGTCGACGCAGGTTTTACGGGGGCTAGCGTGCGATTTGGCTTGGCTATGCCGGTGTTCACCATGCCGCAGTTCACGTTGGCGGCCGCTATCAGTCTGGCATTGCCGCTGTTTGTGGTGACCATGGCCTCGCAAAACCTGCCAGGGGTGGCGGCCATCCGTGCGGCGGGCTACAGCCACAGCCGGGACAAGCCGGGTATTGCGGTCTCCGGCATGATCACACTCACCGGGCTGGCCACGCTGGTGCTGGCGCCGTTTGGCGCCTTTGCCCTGAACTTCAGCGCCATCACTGCTGCCATCTGCATGGGCGAAGAAGCCCACCCGGACCGTGACAAGCGCTACACCGCGGCGGTGTCGTGCGGCGTGCTGTACATCCTGATCGGCATTTTTGGCACAGCGATTACCGGCGCGCTCACTGCGTTTCCCAAGGAACTGATCGCCGCCATCGCCGGGCTGGCGCTGCTGGGCACGATTGGCTCAGCGCTGAGCATGGCCTTGCGTGACGACTTTCACCGCGAGGCGGCTCTGATCACCTTTTTGGTGACCCTGAGCGGCGTGGTGATTGCGGGTGTGGGTTCGGCCTTTTGGGGGGTGATTGCCGGGGGGCTGGCGCTTTTAGTGCAAAGGGTTGGAAAATCGCACTTTGACCTGCCGCCGCGCTGACGTTTTCAACGCGCTGCGGTGTCGTCTTGTCTTGTGTACTCGGCCGATCCGGCCCGCCCATAAAGTGATTTACTCCATGAAAATATTGTTTGTTGCCGACCCGCTCGAATCGTTCCAGATTTACAAGGACACCACCTTCTCCATGATGCGCGAGGCACAAAAGCGCGGTCATACCTTGAGTGCTTGCGCGCCCAAAGACATCATGTGGCAGCGCGGCGGTGTAGTGACCGCCTTTGTGCGCGACATCCGGCTCACCGGCCAAAGCCCAGACTGGTTTAGTGCCGAGCAGCAAGCCCCCAATGAGCGCCCCGCTGCGTTGAAAGAATTTGATGCGGTGGTGATGCGCAAAGACCCGCCGTTTAACAGCGAGTTTTTCTACGCCACACACCTGCTGGAGCAGGCTGAGCGCGAGGGCGCACGCGTCTTCAACAAGCCGCGCGCCCTGCGTGACCATCCGGAGAAGCTGGCGATTCTGGAGTGGCCCCAATTCATCGGCCCGACGCTGGTTACGCGTGATGCACAGGATATTCGGCGTTTTCACGCCGAGCACCAAGACATCATCCTCAAGCCGCTGGATGGCATGGGCGGCACCGGGATCTTTCGTGTGAAAGAAGATGGGCTAAATCTGGGCGCCATCATTGAAACGCTTAACAAGAACGGTGCCGAGACCGTGATGGTGCAGGCCTTTTTGCCGGCCATCGCCCAGGGCGACAAGCGGGTGCTGGTGATTGGCGGCCAGCCGGTGCCTTACAGCCTGGCGCGCATTCCGCAGGGGGGTGAAGTGCGTGGCAACCTGGCTGCCGGTGGCAAGGGCGTGGCCCAGCCGTTAACCGTGCGAGACCGCGAGATTGCCCAAGCCATTGGCCCAGTGCTGGCCGAGCGGGGCTTGCTGCTGATGGGGCTGGACGTGATTGGTGAGCACCTCACCGAGATCAATGTCACCAGCCCAACTTGTTTTCAGGAAATTTTTGATCAAACCGGATTTGACGTGGCCGCCATGTTTGTGCAGGCGCTTGAAGCCGCACAGGCTGAAGTGCACTCAGGGGCGGGCCCCTCTGGCATTAATTGAATGTTTCATGGGAGGCCGTCGGCCGCCACGAAGTGTTGCCTCGGGGCGCAAAGCTGAGCGATTTGCTGCTTTGTTGCGCACCGGGTGGGCAAAATGTCTCGAAACATGACGGCCACACAGTTATGCTGTGGTTTCTGCATTTGTGCGTTTTTTTGACAGATCGTTGGGCCGCAAAGCTCTGGACAGAGGGTCATGTCCTATGCGTCAATCATCACACCATGGAAGAGCTGTAGTGAAGAACAAAGTCAGTTATTGGGTTGCCTTGATGGCCGTGTTAACCGGTGCTGTTTCAACTGGTCAAGCCATGACGCTTGGGGACTTGCGTGGCAATGCGGTGATCGGCCGCTCGCTTGATGTGTCTGTGCCGGTATCGCCCGGCTCTGGTGAAGAGGTGAATGCGTCGTGCTTGTCGGCTGAAGTTTTACAGGGGGATGCGCAGCGTATGAGGGCTTCAGTGACGGTGTCACCGGAGACTTCCAGCGCGGTTTCCGTCAGCATGGTCCGCATCCGCTCGGCTGCGGCCGTGGATGAGCCGGTGGTGACCGTGATGTTGCGTTCCACTTGTGCAGGGCTGACCACACGCCAGTACGTTCTTCTTTCCGATTTCCCGGCACCTGATCTGCCCCAAGTGGCCACCGCGGCGGTGGCAGCGGCCAAACCTCCAGTGCGCGATGCCGGCCGAACTGATGAGGCTGACGTGGCTGACGTGGCTGACGTGGCTGACGTGGCTGACGTGGCACCAAAGCCTGCTGCGCCAGTCAAGAAGCGACCCAAGCCGCGCCCGGCAGTTATTCCGGTGCCACCGCCTGCCCCACCAGAGCCTGAATTGGCGAAGCCGGTCTTGAAGCTCGATCCGACGCCAGCTTTGCCTGACCAGGCGCAGGTGCCTGCTTCGGCGGCGCTACCGGCCTTGGCTGCGGCCTCCGCGCCCAGCGACGAAGTGGCGCTACAGGCGGCACGTATGGAAGCTTTGCAAGCTGACATCAAGGCGCTCAAAGATCTGGCCATAAAAAACGAGGTAACGCTGGTAGACCTTCAGGCAAAGTTGCGCCAAGCTGAAGCCGAGCGTGTTCCCATGACTTGGCTTTACCTTTTGGGTGGGCTGCTGATCGCTACGCTGGGGGCCCTGACTTGGGTGCTACGAAGGCAACAGGTGGCCAATAAAGGCGATGATGTCTGGTGGCAACAGGGCAGGGACGCTGCATCTGAAACCCTGGTGGTCGCGCCACCAGCATCGCGTCAGTCCGAGCAGCGGCTGTCTGATTTTGGCGAAGCCTTTGAGCCTGTAGAACCGATAGCGCTGGAGGCTACCGAGTCCAGCATGCCAGCTGAGTTGCAGGCCGACACCGATCTGCACACGGATCTTGACACCAATCTGGACATCGACCTGGGCAGCTTAGCGCCTGCTGACGAAGCGCCCACCGCCTCCCAACCTTTGGACCTGTTGCCTGCAGACCGCTCTGCCGCCACCCACCCACTGAATGGGGAAGGTGTCTCGGATATTCGACAGCAGGCCGAGTTTTTTGTCTCACTGGGGCAAAGCGAGCGAGCCATCAATGTCTTGCGCAAGCAGGTCATGGAGGGTCCGCAGCCCAACCCGCTGGTGTATCTTGATTTGCTGGGCCTGTACCAAGCGCAAGGTATGAGAACCGATTTTCTTGAACTGCGCGCTGCTTTTAGCCGTTTTTTCAATGGGGTGGTACCAGACTTTTCAACCTTCAATCTGGCGGGCAGCGAACTGCTGGATTACCCCGAACCCTTGGCCGTGCTGGTGCGCTTCTGGCCCAATATTGAAGCTATTGCGTTTCTGGAAGCCTGTATTTTCCGCAACGATGCGGCACCAATGCAGCTGTCTTTCGACTTGCCCGCCTTTCGCGACCTGCTAATGCTTCACGCGGTGGCTGAAAACGTCACCTCTGAGTCTCCCTGGAAAATGACCAATCTTGACGGCCTGGGGGACATCACCACCGGGCCCGCCGATTGGGCCGGTATGGCGATGGATCCGCGTGGCAAGCCCGAGGCTTAGCTCTTTAGCTTCTGGGTAGAAGGCGGGGAAATCAGGGATGACGGCGTTACCAAGCGATTGAGTCCAGCCGCAGTGTGTAGGTACGTCCAACCTTAGCGCGAGCCGAACTGCCGCCACAGACGCACACCCAGCAACACCAGCGCCACCAAAATACCCAGTGGAAGGCGGTCGAGCCACCTCACGCAGGGGTGGCCGCCCTGCAGGCCGCACACACGCAGGCCGCATTGGTAGCTTCCGCTGGAATACGGTCAAGCACGTTTTTGCTGAACTTCACCTTGGTGCACCAGCAGGGCTCCTGCATGACGCCGGTGACGCGCCCAATTTCCATGGCACACAGATTGGGACCGCCGCAAATCGGGCACAGGCTCGCTGGGGGCGTTTGGGGTGTGGTGGTTTGTGACATGGCGTGTGGTCTATCAAAGTGGAGGATTGGCGAGTGTATCGGCCTGCAAGAAAACCTGGCATCTGAGCGTTTGGCAACGTACACCGGGGACCCGGTACCCAATCCCCACCTGTGCCACGCCGCCAAAACAAACGGCACCCATGGGTGCCGTTTGTTACAAAGTTTGTATGCCAAATCAGACCTTAGCCCTTTAAATACAAGTGCTAGTAGCTATTGATTAGATAGTATTTAACCGGTGCAGCATCACGCCGCCTTCACCTTCAGCCGCCAGGCGTGTAACAGCGGCTCGGTGTAGCCGCTGGGTTGCACCAGGCCTTTGAAGACCAGATCGCAGGCCGCCTGGTACGCCATCGATGTATCGAAGTGGCCCGCCATCGGTTTGTACAGCGGGTCACCGGCGTTCTGGCCATCGACGACGCCGGCCATGCGCTCAAAGGTTTCTGTGATTTGGGCTTTGGTCACCACGCCGTGCAGCAACCAGTTGGCCATGTGCTGGCTGCTGATGCGCAGGGTGGCGCGGTCTTCCATCAGGCCCACATTGTGAATATCGGGCACCTTGGAGCAGCCCACGCCCTGGTCGACCCATCGCACCACGTAGCCCAAAATGCCTTGGGCGTTGTTGTCGAGTTCCGCCTGAATTTCGGCTTCGGTCCAGAACGGCATGAGCGCAGTCGGGATCTGCAGGATGGCATCCAGCAGGTTTTCTTCCATCGCCAGTGATTTCCGCTCGTTGACGAAGGTCTCCATGCTCTTTTGCAAAGCCGTCACATCCACCTGGTGATAGTGCAACGCGTGCAGGGTAGCTGCGGTCGGCGAGGGCACCCAGGCGGTGTTGGCGCCCGCCTGTGGGTGTTCGATTTTTTGCTTCATCATGTCCGCCATCAGATCGGGCATGGCCCACATGCCCTTGCCGATCTGGGCACGGCCACGCAGCCCGCACGCCAGGCCGATCTGCACGTTGCTCATTTCATAGGCGCGCAGCCATTGCGAATTCTTCATCCGCGGCTTGCGCATCATGGCGCCCGACTGCATGGCGGTATGCATTTCGTCGCCGGTGCGGTCGAGGAAGCCGGTGTTGATGAAGGCCACACGTGAGGCCGCGCCGGCGATGCAGGCCTTGAGGTTGACGCTGGTGCGGCGCTCCTCGTCCATGATGCCCAGCTTGACGGTGTTCTCCGGCAGGGCCAGCATTACCTCAACCCGGCTGAACAGCTCGGCAGCAAACGCCACTTCAGCCGGACCATGCATTTTGGGCTTGACGATATAGACCGAGCCCTTGCGTGAGTTTTTGATGCCGGGCGCATCCTTGCGCTTGAGATCATGCATGGCAATGGTCGTGGTGACCACCGCGTCCAGAATGCCTTCCGGGATTTCCTTGAGCGTTCCGTCTTCGGCGCTGTACAGGATGGCGGGGTTGGTCATCAGATGCCCCACATTGCGCAGAAACATGAGTGAGCGGCCATGCAGCGTGAGCTTGCCGCCGCCGGGGCTGGTGTACTCGCGGTCGGGGTTCAGGCCGCGAGTAAAGGTTTTGCCACCTTTTTGCATCTCTTCTGTCAGGGTGCCTTGCAGGATACCCAGCCAGTTTGCGTACGCTGCAACCTTGTCTTCTGCGTCCACCACCGCCACGGAATCTTCAAGGTCGAGAATGGTGGAAAGTGCGGCTTCAACCACCAGGTCGCTGATGCCGGGCGCATCGTCTTTGCCAATGACGGTGGTGCGGTCGATACGGATGTCGATGTGGATGCCGTTGTGGCGCAGCAAGATGGACGAAGGCGCATCCAGAGCGCCCTGGTAGCCGACAAACCGCGCAGGATCCTTCAGCCCGGTGACTGAGCCGTTTTTGAGCTTCACCACCAACTGGCCGTCCGCCACGCTGTACAGCGTCGCGTCTCTGTGCGAGCCCGTAGCCAGGGGAGCGGCCTGGTCCAGCACATTGCGTGCGTAGGCAATGACCTTGGCGCCACGCGCTGGGTTGTAGCCCTTGCCCTTTTCGATGCCTTCGGTCTCCGCAATCACGTCGGTGCCGTAGAGCGCGTCATACAGCGAACCCCAGCGGGCGTTAGCGGCATTGAGCGCGTAGCGTGCATTCAAAATGGGCACCACCAGTTGCGGGCCCGCCTGCAGCGCCAGCTCATCGTCGACGTTGGAGGTGGTGATCGTCACGTTGGCGGGCGAGGGCACCAAGTAGCCAATCTTTGTGAGAAAGGCGCGGTAGGCTTTCATGTCGGCGATGGGGCCGGGGTTGGTTTTGTGCCAAGTATCCAACTCGGTTTGCAGGCGGTCGCGCTCGCCCAGCAAGGCAATGTTTTTCGGTGCCAGATCAGCCACGATGGCGTCAAAGCCTTTCCAGAAGTTTTCCGGGGTAACGCCGGTGCCGGGCAGCACTTGGGTCTCGAGAAAAAGGCACAAGTTGGCGGCCACTTGCAGGCGGTTTTTGGTGATGCGTTCGGTCATGGTCAGTCCTTGGGCGTTGAAGGTTCAGGGGGTGGGCCGCACGGTGCAGGTTGCCTTGCATATGTTGCAGTGCAGCAGCCGATTTTAGAGTGAGGCGCTGCCCGCATTCAAACGAAACGTCGGTACGCAGTTGTGACAAAAATAACGGTAATCCAGCACAAGGGCGACGCACTGCGAAATAATGGGCAGTACGGCAAGTTGCCGCTGATTTGCCGGACGCACCATGACCCACAGCTCTGTCTCTAGTCCTTCACCCGACCCATTACCCAGCAGCCTGCCACCCACCCCGGCAACGCCACCTTTACCCCTGCAAGGTTTGCGTGTGGTGGAGTTCACCCACATGGTGATGGGCCCCACCTGTGGCATGGTGCTGGCCGACATGGGGGCCGAGGTGATCAAGGTCGAACCCATCGAGGGTGACCGCACGCGGCATTTGCTGGGTGCGGGTGCGGGTTTCTTTCCGATGTTCAACCGCAACAAGAAAAGCATCGCCATCAATCTGCACCATCCCGAGGGTGCCGCCGTGGCGCGCCAGTTGGCCTTGAGTGCCGATGTGGTGCTGGAGAACTTCAAGCCCGGCACCATGGCCAAGTACGGGCTGGACTACGCGGCGCTGTCGCAGGCCAACCCCAAAATCATTTACGTCAGTCACAAGGGTTTTCTGCCCGGCCCGTATGAACACCGCACCGCGCTGGACGAGGTGGTGCAAATGATGGGTGGCCTGGCCTACATGACCGGGCGCCCTGGCGACCCACTGCGCGCGGGCAGCAGCGTCAACGACATCATGGGCGGTATGTTTGGTGCCATTGGTGCGCTGGGGGCGCTGATCCAGCGTGGTATCACCGGGCGTGGCCAAGAGGTGCAAAGCGCGTTATTTGAAAACAATGTGTTTCTGGTCGGCCAGCACATGTTGCAGTACGCCATGACCGGCCAGGCAGCAGCCCCCATGCCCGCGCGAATTTCGCCCTGGGGCGTGTACGACGTGTTTACCGCAGGCGATGGCGAGCAGATTTTTATCTCGGCGGTGAGCGATGCACAGTGGGCCACGTTTTGCGCCGTGTTTGAGCTGGCTGACCTGAAAGCGGATGGTAAGTACGCCTCCAACAATGACCGGGTGCGCGAGCGCCCCACGCTGCTGCCGATCCTGCGTGAGCGGCTGGCGCGCTACACCGCCGCGCAAATCGTCCAGCTAATGGCCGCGAACAAGTTGCCCTACGCCCCGATCCGTAAACCCGAAGAGCTGTTTGACGACGAACACTTGTTGGCGACCGGTGGCCTGGCCGACATTACCTTGCCCGATGGTGAGCGCGCCGGGCAAACCACCCAGGCCGCCCTGTTTCCCTTCACTATGGGCGGCCAGCGGCTGGGTGTGCGCCTGAGCCCGCCCACGCTCGGTGCGCACACCCAGGAACTGCTGCTTGGGCTCGGTCTGGACGCCAAGCGGGTGCAGTCGCTGCGCGCGGCGGGTGCGATCGGCTGATAGCGCACCATGAGCAAACTCAAGCAACTCGAAACCTTTGTCGCTGTGGCCCACCGTGGCGGCCTGACAGCGGCGGCCAAGGCCGAAGGGCTGGCCCCCGCCATCATCGGGCGCAGGCTAAATGCGCTGGAAGAACGTCTAGGCGTCAAACTGCTGGTGCGCACCACCCGGCATGTCACGCTTACCCAGGAAGGCAGTGCGTTTCTGGAAGACTGCCAACGCCTGCTGGCTGAGTTGGCCAGCGCAGAGGCCAGCGTGTCTGTCGGCGGTGTCAAGGCCACCGGGCATCTGGCTTTAACGGCACCGGCGGGATTTGGGCGGCGGCATGTGGCGCCACTGGTGCCCCGGTTTCGCGAATTACACCCGGACGTGACCATCTCGCTTAGCCTGAGTGACCGTGTCGTCGACCTGGCTGCTGAAGGCTTTGATTGCGCAGTACGGGTAGGCGAGATGCCCGATTCCAGTCTGGTAAGTGTGCGCCTGGCTGACAACCGGCGCCTGTGCGTGGCGGCACCCAGCTACCTGAAGCGCCACGGCGCACCAAAAACCCCGCAAGACTTGGTGCGCTTTGACTGCCTGACGCTGTCCAGCGATGCCTCGCAAACGCGCGGTTGGGCGTTTTCGCTGCACCAGCCTGCGGGCATAGAGCTGGTGCACCTCAAGCCCGGTGGCCCCTTGAGCTGCTCCGACGGCGAGGTGTTGTTTGACTGGTGCCTGGCAGGCTACGGCATTGCCTGGCGCAGCACCTGGGAGGTGCAGGCCGAAGTGGCGGCCGGTTTGCTGGTGCCGGTGCTGGAGCCATTCGCTGCGCCTGCCAACGGTATCTACGCGGTGTTTCCCCAGCGCAAGCACCTGCCGCTGCGCCTGCGCTTATGGATTGACTACCTCAAGCAGCAGTTTGCCGAGATGGGTTTCTGGCATGAGCCTCGTTAAGGCGCTGCCGCAGCGCTAGGCGAGTCCAGGTTACGCGCCGCATTGGAGGGCAGATTTCTGGTGCCAAAGCTGCCCCCCTAAAATCAGCCGATGCTCACCGTAAAAACCGAATTGTTAGAAGCCCTGCGCGCAGCGCTGGAAGATTTACTGCCGGGTGCTGGCGAAAAAGCGGCTTTTGAGTCGCCCAAAGTCGCTGCGCACGGTGACCTCGCCACCACTGCCGCGATGCAACTGGCCAAGCCGCTCAAAATGAACCCGCGCCAACTGGCCGAGAAGCTTTGCGCCGCCCTGCAAGCGACTTTGCCCTACCAGACCTGGGTAGAGGCACTCGACATTGCTGGTCCGGGCTTCATCAACATCAAACTCAAGCCCGCTGCCAAACAGCAGGTCGTGCTTGAAGTGCTGGTGCAGCAGTCCTGTTATGGCCAGCAGGCCGCCAACGGCAAACGCATGCTGGTCGAGTTTGTCTCTGCCAACCCCACGGGTCCGCTGCATGTGGGCCACGGCCGCCAGGCAGCGCTGGGGGACGCCATCTGTAACCTGTTTGCCACACAGGGCTGGGACGTTTACCGCGAGTTTTATTACAACGATGCGGGTGTGCAGATTGGTACCCTGGCCACCAGCACCCAGTTGCGGGTGCAGGGTTTCAAGCCGGGCGACGCCTGCTGGCCGATCGACCCAGACAACCCCCTAGCCAAGAATTTTTACAACGGTGACTACATCGCCGACATTGCCGCTGATTTTTTGACCAGCAAAACCGTCAAGTCTGATGACCGTGCGTTCACCGCTTCAGGGGACCCGGCTGATCTCGACAGCATCCGCCAGTTTGCTGTGGCTTACCTGCGCCACGAGCAGGATCTGGACTTGTCGGCCTTTGCGGTCAAGTTTGATAACTACTATCTTGAGAGCAGCCTGTACACCTCTGGCCGGGTTGAGGCGACGGTTGCGCGTTTGATCGAAGCCGGTAAAACCTACGCGCTGGACGGCGCGCTGTGGCTCAAATCTACCGACTACGGCGACGACAAAGACCGCGTCATGCGCAAGCGCGACGGCAGCTACACCTACTTTGTGCCCGATGTGGCTTACCACATTGCCAAGTGGGAGCGTGGTTTCAGCAAGGTGATCAACATCCAGGGCACCGATCACCACGGCACCATCGCCCGGGTGCGCGCTGGCCTGCAGGGCGCCAACGTGGGTATTCCGCAGGGCTTTCCCGACTATGTGCTGCACACCATGGTGCGGGTGGTCAAAGGCGGGGAAGAAGTCAAGATCGGCAAACGCGCTGGTAGTTATGTGACGCTGCGCGACCTGATCGAGTGGACCAGCAAAGACGCGGTGCGGTTCTTTCTATTGAGTCGCAAGCCCGATACCGAATACACCTTTGATGTCGATCTGGCGGTGGCCAAAAACAACGACAACCCGGTGTACTACGTGCAGTACGCCCATGCGCGGATCTGCTCGGTGCTGGCCGCGTGGGCGGGCGACGTGGCCTCTCTGGCCCAAGTCGATTTGACCCCGCTGACCAGTCCGCAAGCCCAGGCGCTGATGCTGCTGCTGGCAAAATACCCCGCCATGCTGAGTGCAGCCGCCGAGGGTTTTGCACCGCATGATGTGACCTTTTATCTGCGTGAACTTGCTGCCTGCTATCACAGTTACTACGATGCCGAGCGCATTCTGGTGGATGATCAAGCGGTCAAGCTGGCGCGGCTGGCGCTGGTCGCGGCTACCGCGCAGGTATTGCAAAATGGTTTGGCGGTGCTGGGCGTGAGTGCCCCGCAAAAAATGTAAATAACGCGAACAGACAGGTAGCAAATGCGAACCATGAAACAACAACGTGGCGGGACTATTTTGGGATTGGTTCTGGGGCTGGTGATTGGGCTGGGTATTGCGCTGGCGGTGGCGGTGTACGTGACCAAAGTACCGGTGCCGTTTCTGGACAAAGGCGCCAGCCGCCCAGCCGATCAGGACGCCGCCGAGCTGCAGAAAAACAAAAACTGGGACCCCAACGCGCCCTTGTACGGTAAAAACCCGGCGCGGCCAGCCGCCACCGCTGAACAGATCGAGAGCGCAGCCCCCAAGCTATCCGCCTCGGCGCCCGAACTCAAACCCGCGGTGACAAGTGACCCGCTGGGTGATCTTGTCAAGTCCAAAATGGCCGGTGCCAAAAACGCGGCCCCTGATGCTGCTGCTGAGCTTTTTACTTACTTTGTGCAGGTGGGTGCGTATCGCACGCCTGAAGACGCCGAGAGCCAGCGCGCCAAGCTCTCCCTGGCGGGCATCGAGACCAAAATGAGCGAACGCGAGCAGGCGGGGCGCACGGTCTATCGGGTACGCATGGGGCCTTTTGATCAGCGCGATGACGCTGAAATAGCCAAAGCCCGGCTTGAAGCCGCCGACCAGGAAGCTGCCATAGTACGCGTGACACGTTGAGCTTCTGTGCCCATCGCTGGCTTTAAAGGCTAGTCCAATGTCTGCACTATCTAGGAAAACAAGCATGTCCATGAAACGTCGCACCTTTTGTACTGCCACCACCCTGGTTGCGGCTGGCTTGGCCTCTGGCGGTGTTTTAGCGCAGGCCAGAGCGCCGCAAGCGGGAACCGATTTCACCCAATTGAACAAATTGGCCCCGGTCGACGCACCCGCGGGCAAGATCGAAGTGCTGGAGTTCTTTTGGTACAACTGCTCGCACTGCAACGCGTTTGAGCCGCTGCTGGCGGCGTGGGCGCAGAAGCTGCCGTCAGATGTGGCGTTCAAGCGCGTTCCGGTGGCATTTCAGGATAGTTATTTGTCCCAGCAGCGGCTTTTTTACGCGCTGGAGGCCATGGGTTTGGTTGGGCAACTGCACAGCCGGGTGTTTGCCACCATCCACGTCGATCGGCAAAACCTGGTCAGCGAGCAGGCCATCACTGCCTGGATAGGCAAACAAGGGGTCGACAAAGCACTATTTGCCAGCCATTTCAACTCCTTTACTACTCTATCCAAGGCGCGCCGAGCCAACCAGTTGATGACCGCTTACCAGGTGGAGGGTGTCCCTGCGCTGGGGGTTGCCGGGCGTTTTTACACCGATGGTGCGATGACCAAGACGATGGATAGAGTGCTGCAAGTGGCTGATTTTCTGGTGGCAGAGGTTCGCGCCGGGCGTTGAAGAGCGACGGTTTTGGCAGCAGCAAGCGGGTCTTGCCAAGTGCGCGCCGAGCGCTAGCCCGCTACAATGCCAGGCATAAATCATGCAAGATCCGTGCCTTTATGAATAACACTTTTCTCTCCCGGCTACTGGTTGTGCTTCTGGTGGCGCTGGCGCCTGCTGCCTGGGCGGAAAAAGCGGACCGCGACAAACCCATGAACATTGAGTCAGACGCCTTGCGTTACGACGATGCGCGCCAAGTCAGCGTCTTCACCGGCCGTGTGGTGTTGACCAAGGGCACGGTCCTGATCCGGGGTGGCAAGCTTGAGGTGCGCCAGGACGCTGATGGCAACCAGTTTGGCGTGGCGACCGCTGCGCCAGGCAAGCTGGCGTTTTTCCGCCAAAAGCGCGAAGGCTTGGACGAATTCATTGAAGGTGAAGGCGAAACCATTGAGTACGATGGCCGTGGCGATACCGTCAAATTCATCGACAGTGCCCAGTTGCGGCGCTACCGGGGTGCCACCCTGAGCGACGAATTCAACGCTGGCCTGATCGTCTACAACAACCTCACCGACGTTTTCACGCTGGACGGCGCGCCAGCGGTGGGCAAAAGTGGCAGCACCGGGCGCCCTGGCGCTCCGGCTGGGCGGGTCAGGGCGATGCTGACGCCAAACGTCAGCAGCGCACCCGCCAAGGCGCCCGCGGGCGCAGCGTCTGCCGCATTGCGCGAAACCCGCACGCTAGGGGCTGGCAAGCCATGACCCTAGACAGCCCGATCGTTCCAGCGCCGCAACTTGACGTCAGTGATCGGCGCGGTCGGCGGGCGCCGGGTGAAGTCGAGAACTGCTTGCAGGCGCTACACCTGCAAAAGTCGTATGGCGCGCGCAAGGTGGTGAAAGATGTGTCTCTGGAGGTGCGCAAGGGCGAGGTGGTCGGGTTGTTGGGCCCCAATGGCGCTGGCAAGACGACCTCGTTTTATATGATCGTCGGGCTGGTGCGCGCCAGTGCGGGCACCATCACCATTGACGGCCAGGCCATCGACCACATGCCGATTCACCGCCGGGCGCGCCTGGGTTTGGGTTACCTGCCGCAGGAGTCGTCGATTTTTCGCAAGCTCAATGTGCAAGACAACGTGCGCGCAGTGCTGGAACTGCAATTCGACGAGCAAGGCAAGCCTTTGGCTGAGCCCGAAATTGAAAAACGCCTGACCTATTTGCTGCAAGACCTGCGGGTGGAGCATTTGCGTCAGTCCAGCGCGCTGTCTTTGTCGGGTGGTGAGCGCAGGCGGGTGGAGATCGCCCGAGCGCTGGCCACGCGGCCCAGCTTCATCCTGCTGGACGAACCGTTTGCCGGCATCGACCCAATTGCGGTGATTGAGATCCAGCGCATCATCAGCTTCCTGAAAAGCCGGGGGATTGGTGTGCTGATCACCGACCACAACGTGCGCGAAACCCTGGGTATTTGCGACCACGCCTACATCATCAACGACGGCGCGGTGCTGGCGCAGGGCACACCCGCCGAGATCGTCAACGATGCCGAGGTGCGCCGGGTGTATCTGGGCGAACACTTCAGAATGTGAGCATGACCCCCATGCTTATCACGCCGTGTATTGCGCTTCCCCCCGCGGAGGCTATGGCGCCTTGGGGCGGCCCGGCAACGCCATGAAGCAAGGCCTGTCGCTACGCGTTTCGCAGCATCTGGCGCTCACGCCCCAGTTGCAGCAATCCATCCGGCTGCTGCAGTTGTCGACGCTGGAGTTGTCTTCCGAAGTCGATCAGATGCTGGACGACAACCCGTTTTTAGAGCGCAAAGTGGAAGAAGCTGAGCGCGAGTCGTTTGGCTTGGAGCAATTGGACACGCCTGTCAGCGCCTCCGACCGTGAGGCGGAGTCTGCTACTTATTCGGCAGCTGACTACGCAAGCACAACAACGGCTAAGACCGAAAATGACGTAGAAAATTCAGGCTTGTCCAGCGACGACGGCCCCAGCTGGGAAGGCGATGGCAGCGTCAGCATGGGCCCCGATGACAGCGAATGGGGCAGCGAAGCACAGGCCAAAGGCAACAACCTCAGCGGTGACGACGCGATGGACGCCACCGAGCTGGCGCGCAACCAGGAGTCGCTGCAAAGCTTTTTGCACCGGCAGGCGTTGGGCTTACGCCTAAGCTTGGAGGACAACGCTGCGCTGCGCTTCCTGATCGAGTCGCTCAATGACGACGGCTACCTGGAAGACCCGCTGGAAGAGCTGGCGGGCGGCCTTGCCGGGGGTGACGATGAGGAGCAACTCGGCCAATTGGTGCACCACTTCACCGTGGCGCTACGCCTGCTGCAGAGTCTGGAGCCCATCGGTGTGGGTGCGCGTGGCCTGGCCGAATGCCTCACGCTGCAGCTGCAGGCGTTGCTGAAACTCTCCGACACCCAGCTTGACCTGGACCCTGACACCATCGAAGTGGCCTTGGCAATTTGCCGCCAGCCGATGGAATTGCTGGCGCGGCGTGACATCAAGCACCTGATGCCGCTGTGCCGCGCCAGTGACGCCGAAGTGCGCGCCGCCATCACCATGATTGGCCACCTGGAGCCCAAACCCGGGCGGCGTTTTGTCGACGTGGAGCGCAACGTGGTGGTGCCAGACGTGCTGGTGATCAAGGTCGGCAGCGGTGCGGCGGTCAAATTCATCGTGCGGCTGAACCCCGAAGTGATGCCGCGCCTGCGTGTCCATGACATTTATGCCAACGCGCTCAAAGGCCATAAAGCCGGTGGCAGCGAAGCCGCAAGCGCCTTGGCGCTGCAGCAACGGCTGCAAGAAGCGCGCTGGTTTATTAAAAACATTCAACAGCGTTTTGACACCATCCTGCGTGTCAGCACTGCGATTGTCGAGCGTCAAAAAAGCTTCTTCATCCACGGTGAACTGGCCATGCGCCCGCTGGTGCTGCGCGAGATTGCTGACGAGCTGGGCCTGCACGAGTCCACCATCAGCCGCGTCACCACCGCTAAATACATAGCCACACCCTACGGCACCTTTGAGCTGAAGTACTTTTTTGGCTCCGGGCTGGGCACCGAGTCGGGCGGCAACGCCTCCAGCACCGCGGTGCGCGCCCTCATCAAGCAGTTTGTCGCCGCCGAGAGCCCGAAGAAACCGCTGTCTGACAACCAGATCTCCGACATGCTCAAAGAGCAGGGCATTGAATGCGCGCGGCGCACCGTGGCGAAATACCGTGAAGGGCTGCGCATCGCCCCGGCGTATCTGAGAAAGGAATTGTGAAGGTCGGCAACCCCGGCCGCCACTGCGAGCGCAGTGGCGGCAGACCCAGCACGATGACATCGTGCGCTGCCAAGAGATGCGCTCCCCGCCATGACGAAAATGTCAACTGACCAGGTGAATTCATGAACCAACTGCAACTGTTCCTACCCTGCGCCGCTGGCGTAGAAGACTATCTGGCGCCCGAGGTGCTGCGCATCACCGGCCTGCCGCCGGGCTGCATCACCAAGCAGCGCGGCGGGGTTGCGGTGCGCACTGGGCTAGCGCACGCCATGCTGCTCAACCTCTACAGCCGCCTGGCGCAGCGCGTGCTGGTGCTGTTGAGCTACACCGAGTACCGCAGCGAGCAAGACCTGTACCGCGCCGCCAGCGAGGTGGCCTGGGAGCGCTGGTTCACCCCGCGTGAATCGATCAAGGTCGAGATCACTGCCCAACACAGCCCGCTCAACAGCCTTAACTTTGCCGCGCTCAAAGTCAAAGACGCGGTGTGTGATCGCTTCCGGGCGGTGGCCAATGGCGTGCGCCCCGACGTCAACACCCAGTGGCCGGACGCCCGTATCTACGCCCACCTGACCACCGACAGCTGCTCGCTCTACATCGACACCTCGGGCGAACCCCTGTTCAAACGCGGTTGGCGCGTCGGTACCGGCGACGCACCGCTGAAAGAAACCCTGGCCGCCGCGATGCTAGCGGCCAGCGGCTGGCTCGACGGTGAGGGCGACCTGCAGCCGCTGTACGACCCGTGTTGCGGCAGCGGCACGATTCTGATTGAAGCCGCGCAAATGGCCTGCAACTTGCCTGCCGGTGGCCAACGCCGTTTTGCCTTTGAGAAATATGTACCGTTTCGCAAAACTGATTGGGACGCTATCAAACAGGAAGCTGCTGACGCAGTATCTATGCCGGATGCAGGCCAAAAACCCATTATTTTTGGCAGCGACGTGGCGCACCGCATGGTTGATTTCGCCCAACGCAACGCCGAGCGTGCGGGGGTGGCCGGCGTCATCGAGTTCCGTGGTGGTGACGCGCTGCAGCGCATGCCCCCCATTGACGTGAGCCAAACCGGTGGCGGCGTGATGTTGCTGAACCCGCCGTATGGCGAGCGTATTGACGTGGCAGGTGTGGCGGGGGCGGCGCGCGCGGGCCGGGCTACACGCCCATCGTTACAGGGGAAAACGGCCTCTAGCCCCTATGCTAATTCGGATACAAGCTATGAAGACGATAGCGAACTTGTGGCCCAAGGCGCACCGCAGCAGGGCCGCTTTGGTGCCCGCGAGCTGCCACAAACGGAAAATGGCGGCGAGTTCTTCAGCCAACTCGCCACCCACTGGAAGAAAAACTATCCCGGCTGGACCGCCTGGATGCTCACCCCCGACCTGAAACTACCGGGCAAGATGCGCCTGAAAGAATCGCGCCGCGTCCCCATGTGGAATGGCCCGATCGAATGCCGCTTGTTCCGCTTTGACATGGTGGCGGGGAAAATGGCGTTAGATCGCGGGGAAAAGGGGTCAGATCACCGGGCGCCAAGCAACCGTGTGCTCTGACCCCACTTTCCCTGACCCCGCTTTCCCCCGCCTCGTCCTTGACACCAACATCGTCCTCGACCTGTTCCTCTTCCACGACCCGGCAACGCGAGCCCTGCAGTGCGCCATGGAACAAGGTCAACTGCAATGGGTGGCAACCGCGCCGATGCGCGAAGAGCTGGCGCGGGTGCTGGGTTACGGCGCCATCGGCAAATGCCTGACCCAGCAAGCCGTCGTCGCCGAGCAGGTGCTGGCCGCGTTTGACGCCCAGGCGCAGATCGTTGCCGTGGCACCCAAGGCCAGCGTCACCTGCCAAGACCCGGATGACCAGAAGTTCATTGACCTGGCCGTGACCCATCAAGCCACATTACTGAGCAAGGACAAAGCCGTACTTTGTATGAAGAAAAGGCTTCTAGCCCTTGACGTGAAAGCGTCAGTAGCTATTGATAGCATAGTAGTTTGACTCCCGTGGCGGCTCGACAGACAATGCGGGCTGCTTCATCAATTCTTTTCTAACCATGACCACTGAACCCACCCAAAACGCGCCAGACGGCGCCCTTGGCCTCGAACAATTCGACGAGCTCGACACCATTCTGGACGACCTGCGCACCCGCGACGACGAAATCCCGCAGTGGGAGTTTTGCGAAGGTTTCATGGCCGCACTGGTTTGCTGCCGCCGTCCGCTGGTGCCCGCTGAATTCCTGCCGGTGCTGCTGGGGTTCGATCCGGCGGGTGCCTGCGGCGCTGCGGTGTTTGCCGACACCGACCAATTTGAGCGCTTCATGGAACTCTGGACACAGCGCTGGAAGGAAATCTCCACCGCGCTCGATCTGAACATCGAGTCGCTCAACGATGACGGCGCCTACCAGCCTGAAGTGATGGACCTGCGCGCTGCCATAGCCGCCTTGCCGCCCGAGCAACGCGCCGAGATGGGTGACGCGCCTATTCCCTCTTTTGGCCAGATCTGGGCCATTGGCTTCATGTACGCGGTGGAAAACTGGGCCGAGGAGTGGGAGCCGCCGAAGGACCCAGAGGCCTCCAAGATGGTCAACGGTGCGCTGGAATGCATCGTGGCCTTGACCGAAGACGACACCGAAGAGCCGACCATCGGCGCTTTTGAGGAAGACGGCGAACCGACCCTGAGCAAGCAACGCCTGAACGACTTTGCCGACGCGCTGTGGGCGGTGTATGACCTGCGTGATGTCTGGCTGCATATCGGCCCGCGCGTGGAAACCGTCTACCGCGTGGAGACCCCCGGCCGCAACGACCTGTGCTCGTGTGGCAGCGGTAAAAAGTACAAAAAGTGCTGCGGGGCGAACTAAAACGTTCCTAATTTGGTAGCTACTAGCCCTTTATTCATATGGGCTAGGTGCCTACCAGGGCAGTGACTCGCCCTCAAAACTGAAAAACCCGCCAGAGTCTTCCGGCTTCAAATCAGCCATGACCGCCAGCAACTGCGCCGCCGCAACTTCGGGCTGGCGCACGTCGAGGCCGGTTTTGGCAAACGGCTGTGACAAGGCACTGTGCACCGTACCCGGATGCAGTGCCACGCAAATCGCCTGCGGTGCGCGTCGGCGCAGCTCAATCGCCGCGGTGTGCACCAACTGGTTCAGCGCGGCTTTGCTGGCGCGGTAGCTGTACCAGCCGCCCAGCCGGTTGTCGCCAATGCTGCCAACCTTGGCCGACAGCGTGGCAAACACCGCCGTGCCTTGGCGCGGTAGCAGCGGTAAAAAATGTTTCATCAGCAGCGCCGGGCCGATGGCGTTGATGGCAAAGGCCTGCGCCATTTGCGCTGCATCTAGCTGCGCCCAGCTTTTTTCCGGCTGCTGTGTTGGCGTGTGCAGCATGCCGGTGGCGTCCACGATCAGGCGCAACACCCCGGCCTGCTCGGCCAGCAGCGTCGACAGATGCTGTGCCGCCGCGGCAATGCTCGCCTCGTCGAGCAAATCCAGCGCTGGCGTGCTGCGGCGTGACAGACCCAGCGTCACTGCGTAGCGCGGGTCTGCCTGCAGCCGCGCCAGCAATGCCGCACCGAGACCGCCGCTGGCCCCGATGACCAAACAAAATGGCTTTAAGTCGGTGTTCTGCATGTTTTGATCAGCGATTTTTATCAGACATTTTTGGCGAGATGGCTGTCCAGCGCGGCTCGGGTTTGGCGGCGCATCTGTGTGTTGAAGAAGGGCGCCCAACCCAGCACCCAGCCGCCCATGCCCAGCGCCTGGCGGGACCAGCGCCAGAAGTCGAACTGGTCGCGGTGGCTGGCAATCAGCCCTTCGGGGCAGAAGGTGAAATCCGCCTCGACGATGTTGTGCACCTGGCGCCGGGTGGCAGTGAAGCGGTAACGCGCCTCCCAGTGGACGTGGCCGCTGCTGTCGTTGGCCTGTAGGTTATTGAAATCGAGCCGCCAGTCTTGCTTGCCATTGCCGCGTGCGGCATTGCACAGCATGTGCCACATACCGGCGATCTCGTGCTGCCCTTTGAGGGAGAAGGCCGGGTCGTCAAAGGTGGCGTCTAGGCTGTAGCAGCTGCCCATGGCGTCGGCGTCCAGCTCTGCAAAGGCGGTGTAAAAGCGGGTCAGGGTTTGGGCGTTGGGGTGCATGGTGGGTCAGGTGAATAGGGGTTGATTCTCAACGAATCGCCAAAGCCCGGGCACAAGCAGGGCAGAGGGCCCGGAGCGCTCAGCTTGAATTAGGCCAGCCACTGCAGCAGCTGCCGGGTCACCTCCGGGCTGCTGAGCAGCTGCAGGTGGTGCGTGCGGTACAGAATGTGCTGGTGCTCTGGCGCAAAACTAAGGCAGCGCGCCGGGTCTGCGTGCTGGCCCAGGGCGCTTGGCAACGGTACCAGGCCGTCGCCCAGCAAGCGGTCTGCCAGGCTGCCGCGTTTGGCGGCGTTGGTGGCGGCCACCGCAAAGCAGCGCACGCCTGCGGGCAGCGGCACCGGCTGGCGGCTGTCGGGCTTGCGGCGAAAGCGGTCATGGCCCTGCCAGTCCACATCCAGCAGGTGGCCGTAGCGCAGGTCGGTCACGCCGGCGCTGCGCAGCTGGCCGAGCTTGGCAAACGGGCGGCTGTAGGGCGTGCTGCCCAACACTTCATCGACCCAATTACCGGCACGCTCCAGCGGCGCGCCGTGGTGTGGTGTGCCTAAAAACACCATGTTTTTCAACAAGGCAGGCCAGCGCAGGCCGTCTTGCTGGGCGTAAAACAGCGCGCTGCGCATCACCAGGCCGCCCATGCTGTGCGTCAGCGCGCTTACCTCTTGCACGGCGCTGGGCCACTGGGTGACGAGGTCTTCCAGGCGCTGGGCCAGCAGCCGCCCGTTTTGCGAGACATGCAGGCCACTGTTGTAGCGCAGGTAGATGGGGGTGTAGCCCAGGGTTTGGGCCAATGTTTCGGCAGGGTTGATCGGGCCGTCGGCGTGCTCGGTGGTCCACTGCGCGTCATTCATGCACAGGCCGTGCATGACGATCAGCAGCTTATTTGATGCCAAATTGGCCTCTAGCCCTTGTGCTGATTGCGCAACATGCTCTTGATATGAGAGCGTCATGGGGAGTGCCAACGGGTTGCCGCTGACCTTCAGGCGGTCGCCCATCACACCGTTGAGCGCGGCGATGATGGCGGCGCGCTCAGGCGACTCGTCACCTTGCCCTTCCAGGCGCTGCAGCAGCGGCTCCAGCCGGATCAGTGCGCTGTTCAGGCTGCGCCCGATGAGGCCGGTGATGCCTTGAATGCCTTGGTACACCCGTCCGGTGAGGCCACGCGCCTGCTCGGGGGTGGCGCCACTGGGCGCGCCCAGCGTGCGCCACACCGCCTGATGCACGCCCTCGGCCATGCTGGCAATGGCGTGGGTCGCCTCGGTGGCCAGCAAGGCGGCAGCGCGCAGGTCAGAGGCGCGCACATGCTCAGAGGTTCTGAGTTTGGCTGCGGCAGTCATGGTTGATTGTGGCTTATTGCACCGGCAAAGCCGGTGACGCCGTAGCCGAGTTTCTGGCGGCTCAGGCGCGCGTGGTAGCCCTCGATCACGCCGGCATCTTCCAGGTTTTTGATGCGCCGCCAGCACGGCGATGCCGACAGCGACACCTGTTGGGCGAGTTCACCCACGGTGGCGCGGCCGTCTTGCTGCAGGGCGCTGAGCAGCTGGCGGTCTATGGCATCAAAGCGCTTGTCCTGGTTAGGCATGATTCACCTCAAAAATAATGAAGAGTGCAATAGTTTTCCAAATTTACCGCATTCAATATGAAATTTGAGAAAACTTCTCCCACTCAATAGATTCAAAATTCTGCAGCACCAGCATCTGCCTGTACCCAGGCACTGCGTTGTTCCTCAGTTCAATTTTTGAAAGCCGAGCATGAACCACACCCCCAAGTGCAGCGGTTTCAGTACCCGCGCCATTCACCACGGCTACAACCCGGCTGACCACCATGGCGCGCTGGTGCCGCCGATCTACACCTCAGCCACCTACGTGTTCCCGGACGCAGCCTATGGCGGGCGTTGCTTTGCCGGTACCGAATCAGGCTACTTTTACAGCCGCGTTGGCAACCCCACGCTGGCGCTGCTGGAGGCACGCCTGGCCAGCCTGGAAGAGGGCGCAGGCGCGGTCGTGTTTGGCTCGGGCATGGGCGCCATCAGCGCCACCCTGTGGTCGATGCTGCAACAGGGCGACGAAGTGCTGGCTGACCTGACGCTCTACGGCTGCACCTTTTCCCTGCTGAACCACGGGCTGACGCACTTTGGGGTGAGCGTGCGGCATGTGGACATGACTGACCCGCAAGCCGTGGCGCAGGCCATTGGCCCAAACACCCGTGTTGTCTACTGTGAGACACCCGCCAACCCCAACATGCGCCTGATTGACATTGCGGCGGTATCTGCCATCGCCCACCAGGCGGGTGTGCGGGTGGTGGTGGACAACACCTATTGCACGCCGTACCTGCAGCGCCCGCTCACCCTGGGTGCGGATGTGAGTCTGCATTCAGTCACCAAATACCTGGGCGGCCATGGCGACCTGATGGCTGGTGCCGCCATCTTTGCCGACCCTGAGTTGGCCCTGCGCGTGCGCGTGTTCGGCCTGAAAGACATGACTGGCGCGGTGATGTCATCGCAAGACGCGCATCTGGTGATGCGCGGCCTGAAAACGCTCACCCTGCGCATGGACCGCCATTGCCAGAGCGCACAAAAAGTGGCCGAGCTGCTGCACCGCCACCCGGCGACCAAGCACGTCTATTTCCCTGGCCTGCCAGATTTTCCACAGTATGAATTGGCGAAACGCCAGATGAGCCAGTTTGGCGGCATGGTGGCCTTTGAGCTGCGCGGCGGCATGGCAGCGGGCATCCGCTTCATGGACGCGTTGCAGCTCGTGACCCGTGCGGTGAGCCTGGGCGATGCCGAAACCCTGGCACAACACCCGGCCAGCATGACGCACACCACCTACACCTCCGAGGAGCGCGCCGCGCACGGCATCAGCGAGGGGCTGGTGCGCTTGTCAGTGGGCCTGGAAGACCCGCAAGACATCCTGGGCGACATTGCGCAGGCGCTGGATCAAGCGCTGGCATAGGCGCTGCATAGTTCAAGCCAGCCCTTATGTCGACAGGGCTGGCGCTCTGTTGCTTACTGTTTGCGTGCAGCAATCGCCTGCTCGGCGGTGGTCACCAGATCCACGCCAATGGCCTTTTTCCATTTCTCATACACCGGGCGGGTGGCTTTGACAAAGGCCTCGCGCTCGGCCGGGGTGAGTTGCGTCACCGTTACACCCAGGGCGGCAATCTCTTTAAGCAGCGGCTGGCCGGGCTCGACCAAGCCTTTGCGGGCAATGGCGATCTCTTGCTTGCCCGCATCCATGGCGGCCTGGCGCACGATGGCCTGGTCGGCTGGCGTCCAGGAGGCCCAGATTTCTTTGTTGACCACAAAAATCAGCGGGTCAGCCACGTAGCCCCACAGGGTGATGTTTTTCTGCGCCACGTTGTGCAGCTTGGCGGCGGTAAAGATCGACAGCGGGTTTTCCTGGCCGTCAACAGCGCCGCTGGCAAAGGCGGGTTGCGCATCAGCCCAGCTCATTTGCGTGGGGTTGGCGCCCAGCGCGGTGAAGGTGTCCAGAAACAGCGGCGAGCCGACCACACGGATCTTCATGCCTTTCAGGTCAGTTGGTGTGCGCACCGCACGTTTGGAGTTGCTCAGCTCGCGGTAGCCGTTTTCACCCCAGGCCAATGGCACCACGCCGGCTTTGTCCAGGGTGGCAAACAGCTGTCGGCCGACGTCGCCTTGGGTGAGCGCGTCCATGGCGGCGTAGTCGGGCATCAGAAACGGCAGCGAGAACAGGTTCAACTGGCGCACTTGCGGCGACCAGTTGATGGTGGAGCCCACCGCCATGTCAATCACGCCCTGGCGCAGCGCGGAAAACTCGCGCGTCTGGTCACCCTGGATCAGCGACACACCGGGGTACAGCTTGATGTTGATGCGGCCTTTGGTGCGCTCCTTGACCAAATTGGCCCAGATTTCGCCGCCCTTGCCCCAGGGGAAGGCGGTGCCCAGCACCAGCGACATGCGGTACTCGGACTTGTACGGCGTGTCTGCCACCGCCGCTGTTGGCACAGCGCCCAGCGCTGCCACGGCAGCCAGCAACCCCACCAGTGTTCTACGCAATTTCATCATCTTCAGCCTCCTAAGTTTTAAAAAATAAGCCCCAAGCCGTGACACGGGTTCAATAGCCCAGGCGTGTGGGCAGCCACAGGGCCACTTGCGGAAAAGCAATGACCAGCACTAAAACGCTCAGCAGTGCCACCAATAGCCACATCACCCACGGCACCGTTTGCTCCATGCGCACGCCAGCAATACGGCACGATACCATCAGGTTCACCGCAATCGGCGGGGTGAACTGGCCCAGCGCCACCATCATCGTCAACAGCACGCCAAACCACACCGGGTCCCAGTGGAAATGGTTGGCGATGGGCAGCAGCAGCGGCACAAAGATCAAGAAGATCGAGATCCCGTCCAGAAACATACCTACCGCCACCAGCAGCAACATCAGCAGTGCCAGTACACCGTACTCACCCAGCCCAGAATTCACAATCGCCTCGGTCACCGGGTCGATGATGCCCAGCGTCGACAGCGAATAGGCAAAAATACCCGCCAGCGCCACCACCAACAAAATGATCGCCGACAACTCACCCGATTCGCGCAGGATGACAAACAGGTCGCGGACCCGGATCGTGCGGTAGATCACCATGCCGACAAACAGGCCGTAAAACACCGCCACTACCGCCGCCTCGGTGGGCGTGAACCAGCCCGCGCGCATGCCGCCCAGAATCACCACTGGTGCCATCAGTCCCCAGGAGGCCTCGCGCAGGCTGGCCCAAAACGGCGGGCGCGGCAGCAGCGCTTCGTGCAGGCCCATGCTGTGCTTGCGTGACAGCCAGACGGCGGGCACCATCAGCGCCAGCCCGACCAGCAGGCCGGGCAGCATGCCAGCGGCAAAAATCGCCGGTACCGACACCCCCGGCACCAGCACTGAATAAACGATGAAAGCAATCGACGGCGGAATCAAAATGTCGATGGAGGCCGCTGCCCCCACCACGCTGGCCGAAAATGCCGGCACATAACCGGCGCGGGTCATGGCGGCAATCATCACCCCGCCCACTGCCGCAGCCGTGGCTGGCCCCGAGCCGGAGATGCCACCCATGAACATCGCCACCCCAATCACCACCACCGGCAGCATGCCTGGGCCACGGCCAACGATGGCGGTGGCAAAGTTCACCAGCCGCAGCGCCACGCCCGAGCGGTCAAAAATCGAGCCCACCAAAACAAACATTGGAATCGCCAGCAGCGGGTATTTGCCCAAGCCCGCGTAAAAGTTCTGCGGCACGGCCAGCAGGCCAAACCATTGCGAATCCGCATTGGCCAGCGCAATCGCCGCCGCCCCCGCCAGCCCCAGCGACGCACCAATCGGCACCCCGGCGAGCATCATCAGCACAAACACCACAAACAGCAGCGTGGCGATCATGGCTGTCGTCCCCGGCGGATGAACAGCCCCAGCGCACGCAGCGCGATGGCCACCGAGAGCACTGGCAGCCAGATGGTGTACCACCACTGCGGCACACCAATGCCGGGTGAAGTCTCACCGTAGCGGAAGTCGTCATAGACGGTGCGCACGCTCAATACGGCGATCAGCGTGAACAGCACAGCCACCATCAGCGCGCCAAAGCGGGCCAGGGCGCGCTGGCGTGTGGGTGAGCCACTGTCGGAGAAAAACTCGATGCGGATTTGCCGGTTACGCGCCACCGAAGCCGAGCCCGCCACCAGCGCCAGCACAATCATCAGAAACACCGAAAACTCTTCGGTCCAGGCAAATGACTCATTGGTGAAATAGCGCACCAGTACATTGCTGAAGGTGATCAGCGCCAGCAGCGCCATCACGGTCACCGTGAGCCAGTCTTCAATCTTCAGCGGCACCAGTGTCTTTTCTTCTGGCGCGTTAGGGTCGAGCACCTCAACCGGCAGAGGGGTGGGTTCGTTGGGTAAAGGCATGGTGTGTGCGCAGTCTGGGTTCTATGGGCAAATCAGGGTGGCCGCTACAGCATCGGCGCCCGCGGGGATCAAAACTGCTCATGCGGCGCCAAGTAGCGCCACTGGCCCACCGGCAAATTACCCAGCATCACCCGGCCAACGCGCACCCGCTTCAGGCCCACCACCTTCAGGCCGACCAGCTCGCACATGCGCCGGATCTGGCGCTTTTTGCCCTCGGCCAGCACAAAACGTAATTGTTCGGGGTTTTGCCATTCCACTTTCGCTGGCAGCAGCGCCTTGCCGTCAAGCTTCAGGCCATGGCGCAGCAGCGCCAGCTTGTCAGCAGGAAAAACAGATTGCACATCCTGACTTATCGGGTCGTCATCGTCGATGCGGCTGAGCTGGGTGGGTGGGGCAGGGCGGGCCGGTGCGTGCGCCGTGGCCGTTGTGGCGCTGATCTGGCCGCGGGCCTGCGGGCGCGCTGCGTGAGTGGCGGCGGCGGAGGTGGCAGCGGCGGTGTTGATGACGCCGGTGTACATCACCCGCACCAGGTATTCCTTGTCTATCGTCGCGTCTTCGCCAATCAGCTGGCGGGCGATGCGGCCGTCTTGCGTCAGCACCAGCAAGCCGGTGGAATCAATGTCCAGCCGACCGGCAGGCACCAGGCTTTTGAGCTGGCTCGGGTGAAAAAAGAAACGTGCGTTGTCGTCAACCCAGCGGTTTTGCGGCTGCACCAGGGTGATGGCGGGCTGGTGGCCGTCTTCGGCCTGGCCGCTGACCAAACCCAGCGGCTTGTTGATCAGCACCGTCACCTGCTTGGCCTGCGCACCTGTGGCCAATCTGTCGATCACGATTTTCACATCTGGCGCGACCTGCATGCCCATCTCTGCAACACGGCCGTTGACCTTGACCCAGCCTTTGCCAATCCATTCGTCAGCTTCGCGGCGCGACGCCAGCCCCAGCTCGGCCATGCGTTTGTTCAGCCGCAGCGTGCCGCCCGCGCCATGTGCGGCGGTGTTGCTTTGCCCCGCAGGGATGGGTGCTTTGGCGGGTGGTGGCGCAGCGCGGCGAAAACCGCAGGGGGGTGGGGTTGTAGTCATGGTATGAAAACTATAGCTTTTAGCCCTTATAAATAGAGGGCTAGAGCATGATTTTACATACAACCCAGCGGTGTGGTTAACGCAGCGTCAGCCTACTTGGTGGCCTGCTTTTGCTTCAGCCAAGCTCGCATCATGGCAATTTCCTGCTTTTGCGCCGCGATGATCTCTTGCGCGAGTTTCTTCACCTTCGGGTCTTTGCCGTACTTGAGCACGACTTCAGCCATATCTACCGCGCCTTGGTGGTGCGGAATCATGCCGGCCAAAAAGTCAGTATCGGCATTGCCGCTGAGTGGTACCGCCATGTCCTTGTGCATTTTGGCGTTGGCCTGCTCGTAGGCGGCATTGGAGGCTGACTGCCCCGTGCTGGTGGGCATCGCCATGGTGTGGCCAGCATGCGGATCAGCCGCCTGGGCGAAAGCTGCGCCTGAGAGCCATGCGCCCAGCACGATCGCTGTGCCCAACTTGGATGCCTGTGAGAGAGTCTGTGTCATGGGATGCCGTCCTTGAATAAATAGGTCGAAGTTATTGGTGAAGCCGCCAAAGCCAGCTAACCAGCAAGGCGCCGTCAGATGCTACTTGAGCTGCCGAAAACCACACTACGAGCGGGGGTCGACGTTTGGCTCAGGTTCGGACACTGGGCAGCTATGGGGTGCGTACCTCAAAACATCCCCGTGCGCAGTGCCTGCAAATTCAGCACCCGCAAGCCCCCGTAGTCCACTGCAATCGCCCCTTCTGCGGCCAGTGTCGTCAGCGCTTCGTTAACGCGCTGGCGCGACAGGCCCACCAGATACGCCAGCTCTTGCTGGGTGATGCGCAGCACCGTGCCCAGGCCGGGGTAGAGTACCGGGTTAAACAGCGCGGCCAAGCTGCGCGCCACGCGAATGTTCGGGTTGGTCATGCGGTCGATTTCGCGCGCGGCAATAAACTGGCCCAGGCGCTCATTGAGTTGGCGCATGACAAAGCGGTTAAAGCCAATCGAGTGGTCCAGCAGCCAATGAAAGGTGTCCACGTGCAGGCCCGCGACCAGGCTTTTGCGCAGCGCCTGGATGTTGTAGCGATAGACCTCACGTTTGAGTGCGGTGCCCTCGCCAAACCAGCCGCCGGGCGGCACGCCGGTGAATGTCATGGTTTGGCCGTCGATGTTGTCGGCGCTCATCTTTAGGAGTCCATCAACCAGGCCAAACCAGTAGGTCACCGGGCGGCCGGTGCGGCAGATGAAATCGCCACTGTTTGCGTCGGTGATCTTGAGATCCTCCAAGGCACGCTCGCGCTCGTCGGGCAGCAACACTTTGAGCCACGGAATCACACTCAGCTCGGCGGCCGTCAACGGACGGCTGCGCTGGTAGAGGGTGGCGTCGTGGGTCATGGCGGGCTCCAGAGGCGGGGAAAGAGGGTAAGGATTACCCACAAACCAGGGAAAACACTTACTGGGAAAAGTTTGAATTGTCATCCAAACGACAACCGAGCGTCAAACTAACCCCTACGATTGCGGCACGTCAAGCGGCCCATCGACTGTGTTGGGGCTTGAAAGCAATCCAGACAAGGCAAGCAATGCAAACGACTTTCCCGCAGCTTCTGCTGAACCATGCCAGCGCTAGGCCGGCAGATACGGCCATGCGCGAAAAAGAGTACGGTATCTGGCAAGCCATCAGCTGGGCTGACATGGCCGCGCTGGTGGAGCATTTGGCCTGCGGCCTGCACCAAGCCGGGCTGCGCCAGCATGATCACATGGTGGTGATCGGTGCCAACCGCCCGCGCCTGTACGCCACCATGCTGGCGGTGCAGGCGCTGGGTGCGGTGCCGATTGCGCTGTACCAGGATGCGGCTGCGCCCGAGTGTGTGTTTCCCATCAACAACGCCGATGTTGCCTTTGCCTTTGCCGAAGACCAGGAGCAGGTAGACAAACTGCTGGAAATCCGCGAGCAGTGTCCGCAGCTGGGCCACATCTACTTTGATGACCCGCGTGGCCTGCGCAAATACGACGAGCCTGGCCTGACCGCAATGGATGAGCTGATGGCTGCCGGTAAAGCCTTCGCCGCGATGCATCCCGATTTCTTCAAGCAGGAAGTGGCCAAGGTCAAACCCGATGACGTGGCCGCCATGTTTTTCACCAGCGGCACCACCGGCAACCCCAAAGGCGTGGTGCACACCCATGACTCGCTGCTTAACCGTGCCCGCGCCGGCGCTGACTTTGACAAGCTGACTCACAAGGAAGACGTGCTGGCCTACCTGCCACCGGCCTGGATCGGGCAAAACATCTTCAGTTACGCGCAGTGGCTGTCTTGTGGCTACGTGGTGAACTGCCCCGAATCGGCGGCAACGGTGACGATCGACCTGAAAGAAATCGGGCCCACCTATTACTTTGCGCCACCGCGCGTGTTTGAGGGCTTGCTCACCAGCGTGATGATCCGCATGGAAGACGCGGGCGCGATCAAGCGCAAGATGTTTCACTCCTTTATGGAACTGGCCAAACGTGTGGGCCCGACGCTGATGGATGCCAAACCGGTAGGCACGCTGGACCGGCTGTTGTATGCCATCGGCGACTTGATGGTCTATGGCCCGCTGCGCAACAACCTGGGCTTGAGCCGGGTGCGCGTGGCCTACACCGCGGGCGAGGCCATTGGGCCGGATTTGTTCAGCTTTTACCGCTCCATTGGCGTCAACTTGAAGCAGCTCTACGGTTCCACCGAGACCGCGGTGTTTGTCTGCTTGCAGCCCGACCATGAAGCCCGCGCCGATACGGTCGGTGTGCCGTGTGCTGGCGTCGAGATCAAGGTGGCCGACAACGGCGAGATTCTGGTCAAGTCGCCGGGGCTGCTCAAGGGTTACTTCAAAGACCCCGAAGCCACCGCCGAAGTGCTCACCGCCGACGGCTGGTACCACACCAGTGACGCGGGGTTTCTGGACGCGCACGGTCACCTGAAAATCATCGACCGCGTCAAGGACGTGGGCCGCATCAAGGGCGGTGTCTTTGATGCCGCCATGTTTGCGCCCAAGTATGTGGAGAACAAACTCAAGTTCTTCCCGTACATCAAAGAAGTGGTGGCCTATGGCGACGGCCGCGAAAAGGTCTGCGTGATGATCAATATCGACTTTGAAGCGGTGGGCAACTGGGCCGAGCGACGCAACCTGCCCTACGCCGGCTACACCGATCTGGCGCAAAAGTCCGAGGTCTACGAGCTCATCGGCGAGTGCGTGGAAAAGGTCAATGCCGACCTGAGCGTCGACACCCTGCTGGCCGGCAGCCAGGTCAGCCGATTCCTGGTGCTGCACAAAGAGTTGGATGCCGATGACGGGGAGTTGACGCGCACTAACAAAGTGCGCCGCGGCTTCATCGCCGAGAAATACGACGCGCTGATTGACGCCCTCTATGGTGGCAAAACCACGCAGTTCATCGAAACCCAGGTCAAGTTTGAAGACGGCCGCACCGGCAGTGTCAGCGCCACGCTGCGCATTGACGACACCAAGACCTTTGCGCCGGTCAAGGCCGCGGCCTGAAAGAAGTTAACCCCATGGCAAGCAAAAACATCGGTGACGTCATTCTGGACGTCAAAAGCATTTCCCTGCGCTTCGGTGGCGTCAAGGCGCTGACCGACATCAGCTTTGATGTGCGTGAGCACGAGGTGCGCGCCATCATCGGCCCCAACGGCGCGGGCAAAAGCTCCATGCTCAATTGCATCAACGGCGTATACACGCCGTCCGAGGGCGCCATCACCTTTCGCGGTCAAACCTTTTCGCATATGAACTCGCGGCAAGTCGCCGAGATGGGCATTGGCCGGACCTTTCAGAACCTGGCGCTGTTCAAGGGCATGAGCGTGATCGACAACATCATGACCGGGCGCAATCTGAAGATCAAAAGCAACATCCTGCTGCAGGCACTGCGCATCGGCCCGGCCCAGCGTGAAGAGTTTGCCAACCGGGAAAAGGTCGAGCACATCATCGACTTTCTCGAAATCCAGGCCTTTCGCAAAACGCCTGTGGGCCAGTTGCCCTATGGCTTGCAAAAACGTGTGGACCTGGGACGCGCGCTGGCCATGGAGCCGCAGGTGCTGCTGCTTGATGAGCCCATGGCCGGTATGAACGTCGAGGAAAAGCAGGACATGTGCCGCTTCATTCTGGATGTGAATGAAGAGTTTGGCACCACCATCGTTTTGATTGAGCACGACATGGGCGTGGTGATGGACATCTCCGACCGCGTGGTGGTGCTGGATTACGGCAAAAAAATTGGCGACGGCACGCCAGACGAGGTCCGAGACAACGAAGACGTCATCACCGCCTATTTGGGCACGTCACACTAAGGACACCAGCATGGGCTTTTTTCTCGAAACTCTTTTTGGCGGCCTGATGGCGGGCATGCTTTATTCGCTCATTGCGCTGGGCTTCGTGCTCATCTACAAAGCATCGGGCGTATTCAATTTTGCCCAAGGCTCCATGGTGCTCTTCGCGGCCCTCGTCATGGCGCGGTTTGCCGAATGGATTCCGCAATGGCTCGGCTTTGACAGCCTGTTCCTGGCTAACCTTTTGGCGTTCATGGTGGCCATGCTGGCGATGGTGATCGTGGCCTGGTTGATTGAGCGGCTCGCACTGCGTGGCCTCGTCAACCAAGAAGGCATCACGCTGTTGATGGCCACACTGGGCATTGGCTACTTTTTAGACGGATCTGGCCAATTGCTGTTTGGCAGCGGCACCTACAAGATCGACATCGGCATGCCCAAGGAGCCGCTGATCGTGCTGGAGAACATGTTCGAGGGCGGCCTGCTGCTGAACCTGGAAGACCTGATCGCCGCGCTGATCTCTGCGGTGCTGGTGGTGCTGCTGACCATCTTCTTTCAGAAAACCCGCACCGGGCGCGCGCTGCGCGCGGTGGCAGACGACCACCAGGCAGCCCAATCTATTGGCATCCCGTTGAACCGTATCTGGGTAGTGGTCTGGGCGATTGGCGGCATTGTGGCGCTGGTGGCCGGGATGATCTGGGGTTCCAAGCTGGGTGTGCAATATTCGATTTCTCTGGTGGCGCTCAAGGCGTTCCCGGTGGTCATCCTCGGTGGCCTCACCTCGGTACCCGGCGCTATTCTGGGCGGGCTGTTGATTGGCGTGGGTGAAAAGCTCTCAGAGATCTATCTGGGCCCGTTTGTAGGCGGTGGCATCGAGACCTGGTTCGCCTATGTGCTGGCGTTGGCTATTTTGCTGTTCCGGCCTCAGGGCTTGTTCGGCGACAAGATCATCGACCGGGTCTGACCCCGAATATCCGCAGCAAATTTGCGCGTTCCCCACTGAGAACACCCAGAGGCATCTATGTTTTACCGAGAAAATGGCCAGTTCAAAAGCAGCTACCGTGCCGACACGGCACTGTTCCCTGTGGCGCAAGACCGTTGGGTTTTGTTGGCGCTGGCCGGCGTCGCGTTTTTTGTCGTGCCCATCGTGGCCAGCGACTACGCCTTTCGCGCCGTCATCATTCCGTTTCTGATTCTTTCGCTGGCAGCCATCGGGCTGAACATTCTGGTGGGTTACTGCGGCCAGATTTCCTTGGGCACCGGCGCCTTCATGGCGGTTGGCGCTTATGCGGCTTACAACCTGCAAGTTCGCATCGAAGGCATGCCGCTGCTGTTGGCCGTGCTGGGTGGCGGCCTGTGCGCCATGGTGGCAGGCGTCCTGTTTGGCATTCCCAGCCTGCGTATTAGGGGGCTCTACCTGGCTGTGGCCACACTGGCGGCGCAGTTCTTCGTGGACTGGTTCACCAACCGCGTGCCGTGGGTGACGAACGATTCGTCCTCCGGGTCGGTCAGCGTCGGTTCACTGGAGGTGGCTGGCTTCGCCATTGACACACCGGCACAAAGATACCTGCTGTGCCTGAGCTTTGTCGTGGTGTTCGCCCTGCTGGCCAAGAATTTGGTACGCGGCGCCATTGGCCGCGAATGGATGGCCATGCGCGATATGGACGTGGCTGCCAGCGTCATCGGTATTCGCCCGGTGAACGCCAAGCTCACCGCCTTTGCGGTGAGCAGCTTTATTGTTGGCGTGGCCGGTGCGTTATGGGGTTTTGTGCACCTAGGCGCGTGGGAGCCAGCGGCGTTTGGCCTGGACAAGTCGCTGCAGCTGCTGTTCATGATCATCATTGGCGGGCTCGGCTCCATTGCCGGGAGCTTTTTTGGCGCCGCCTTCATCGTGATGCTCCCGCTATTTCTCAACTACG
This sequence comes from Rhodoferax antarcticus ANT.BR, assembly GCF_001938565.1. GTDB lineage: Bacteria > Pseudomonadota > Gammaproteobacteria > Burkholderiales > Burkholderiaceae_C > Rhodoferax > Rhodoferax antarcticus. Next base: position 30,165 of record NZ_MSYM01000006.1, on the reverse strand, counting down.
TGCCGCATTGGCTGGGCATTGCGTTTTCCACGGCCACGGCCGCGCACCTAGAGCACATGATTTTTGGTGCGTTGATCGTGTTTTTCCTCATCGTTGAACCCCACGGGCTGGCGCGTCTGTGGTCTACCGCGCGACAGAAACTTCGCCTTTGGCCTTTCCCACACTGAGCGCCAACGCGCTGCACACCTTTTCACCCCCCGCAAACTTTTGCAACCACCAGGAGACAAACCATGCCTATTAAAAAAATCGCACTCGCCGGCGCCATCGCGGTGACCGGACTTTCCAGCCTGGTCGCACCCACGCTGGCGCAAGCCCAAGCGGCCGAACAGTTCATTGCGCTGCTGGTGTACCGCACCGGTCAGTTTGCACCGCTGGGCATTCCATGGGCCGATGGCAAGCAGGACTACCTTAAGTTGGTCAACGCGCGTGATGGCGGCGTCAATGGCGTAAAGCTGACGTACGAGGAATGCGAAACTGCCTACGACGCAGCCAAAGGGGTGGAATGCTATGAGCGCCTCAAGTCCAAGGGCTCGGGCGCATCGGGGTTTGACCCGCAGTCCACCGGCATCACTTTCGCGGTAACCGACAAGGCCTTTGCCGACAAGGTGTCGATTGAAACCCCGGGCTACGGCCTGTCGCAATCGGTGGATGGCACCGTGTTTGAGTGGAACTTTCCGTTGCTGGGCACCTACTGGACCGCCGCCGACGTGATCTTGCAAGACATTGCCAAGAAAGAAAAGGGCAGCCTCAAGGGCAAGAAAATCGGGCTCGTTTACCACGACTCGCCGTATGGCAAAGAGCCGATCCCGTTGCTGGAAAAGCGCGCCGCGGCCGATGGTTTTGAGGTGGTATTGTTCCCAGTCACCCCCCCCGGTGTCGAGCAAAAATCGACTTGGCTGAAGATTCGCCAGCAAAAGCCTGACTATGTGCTGTTCTGGTCTGCAGGCGTCATGACCCCCGCTGGCATCCGTGAGGCGCAAGCCACCGCCTTCCCCCGCGAGAAGATGTACGCCGTGTGGTGGGCGGGTTCGGACCACGACGTCAAAGACCTTGGCATCAGCGCCAAGGGCTACAACGCCGTGACCATTCACAACAGTGCCGCGAAAGATGCTGTGCACGACGCGCTCAAGACAATGGTGTACGACAAGGGCCAGGGCACCGGCCCCGCCACCAGCGTCGGCACCTTGGCACACACGCGCGGCATGATGATCTCGATGCTCCAGGTCGAGGCGATCCGCGCTGCGCAAGAAAAGTATGGCAAAGGCAAGTCACTGACGTCAGAACAAGTGCGTTGGGGCTTCGAAAACCTGAACCTCACCGCCGAGCGCCTGAAAGCGCTGGGTTTTGGCACCATCATGCGCCCGGTCAAAACATCGTGCAGCAACCACATGGGCGACGACTGGGCGCGCATCGTGCAGTGGGACGGCGGCAAGTGGAACATCACCTCTGACTGGTATCAGTCCGACAAGACCCACATCAATCCGCTGGTGAAGGAATACGCTGCCAAGTACGCCAAAGAGAAAAACATCACGCCGCGCACCTGCAACTGATGTGCTTCGCGGGCCCCGCCTTGCATAAAGGCGGGGCTCTTGATTCCCTCGAATTTTTTCGGAACGCTCTATGGACACCACCGCCCCCCCAGCGCCCGCCACGCTGCTCAATGTCAATGGCATCGAGGTCATTTACAACCACGTGATTTTGGTGCTCAAGGGCGTGTCCTTGCAGGTGCCTGAAGGCAGCATCGTCGCCATTTTGGGTGGTAACGGCGCGGGCAAGACCACCACGCTGCGCGCCGTCTCGAACCTGCTGCAAGGCGAGCGCGGCGAGGTCACCAAGGGCAGCATTGAGCTACGCGGCGAGCGCATCGAAAACCTCACGCCCGCTGACCTAGTCAAGCGTGGTGTGGTGCAGGTCATGGAGGGGCGCCACTGTTTCGCCCACCTCACCATTGAAGAAAATTTGCTGACGGGTGCCTACACGCGCACCAGCAAGCCCGAGATTGCGGCCAACCTGGAGAAGGTCTACACCTATTTCCCGCGCCTGAAAACGCGGCGCACCAGCCAGGCGGCCTACACCTCGGGTGGCGAGCAGCAGATGTGCGCCATTGGCCGGGCGCTCATGACCAACCCCAGCATGGTGCTGCTCGACGAGCCCTCCATGGGCCTGGCACCACAGATTGTGGAAGAAGTGTTCAACATCGTTAAAGACCTGAACACACGCGAAAAGGTGACCTTTTTGCTTGCCGAGCAGAACACCAACATGGCCCTTAAATACTCCGACTACGGCTACATCATGGAGTCGGGTCGGGTGGTGATGGACGGCGCTGCGGCCAGCTTGGCCAATAACGAGGACGTCAAGGAGTTTTACCTTGGTATGGGTGGCGGCGAGCGCAAGAGCTTCAAAGACGCAAAAAGCTACAAGCGCCGTAAACGCTGGCTGGCCTGATTGCAGCGCTTTAGCCGCTATATTAAAAGAAGCTACCCACGCAATAGATATAAGGGCTCAAGCCCAAAAGGCCAATAATGACAGCTTTTTACGACGAACTGGAAACCCGCAGCCCCGAAGCGCGTGAAGCCCAATTGCTCGCGGCCCTGGCGCTGCAGCTGGCGCACGCCAAGCTGGTCTCGCCCGCGTTGGCAGAGATCTTCAAAGACGTAAATCCGGCAGCGGTAACCAGCCGTGCAGCGCTGGCCAAACTGCCGGTAACGCGCAAACAGGCGTTGCTGGAGCTGCAATTGGCCAGCCGCCAGCGCGGTGGCAGCGTTTTTGGCGGATTCAGCGCAGCGGCCTTTGGTAGCCATATGCCCCGCGTGTTTGCCAGCCCTGGCCCAATCTATGAGCCAGAAGGCACGGCGCGCGACTACTGGCGCATGGCGCGCGCCATTTTTGCGGCAGGTTTTCGCCCAGGCGACCTGATTCACAACAGCTTCAGCTACCACTTTGTGCCTGCCGGGTCGATGATGGAAACCGGCGCCCATGCGCTGGGCTGCACGGTGTTCCCCGGTGGCACCGGCCAGACCGAGCAACAGGTGCAGACCATGGCTGAGTTGCAGCCAGCAGGCTACATTGGCACCCCGAGTTTTCTGAAAATCATCCTGGAAAAAGCGCTTGAGATGGGCGTAGCTTTGCCCAGCGTGACCAAGGCCATGTTTGGCGGCGAAGCCTACCCACCCAGCCTGCGTGACTGGTTCAGCGCGCATGGCGTTGTGGGCTACCAGTGTTATGCCACCGCCGATGTGGGCTCTATCGCCTTTGAGACCGCCGCTCGCGAAGGTCTGGTGCTGGACGAAGGCGTGCTGCTGGAAATCGTGCGCCCCGGCACCGGTGACCCGGTGGCTCAGGGCGAAGTGGGTGAAGTGGTGGTGACCACCCTGAACCCAACCTACCCCTTGATCCGCTTTGGCACCGGCGATTTGTCAGCCGTGTTGCCGGGCGCCTGCCCCACCGGGCGAAGCAACACCCGCATCAAGGGCTGGATGGGCCGCGCCGACCAGACCACCAAAATCCGCGGCATGTTCGTGCACCCCGCTCAGGTAGACCAGATTGCCAAACGCTTCCCCGAGGTGATGCGCGCTCGCCTGGTGGTCAGCGGCGAGATGGCCAACGATGTCATGACCCTCAAGGTCGAGACGGCCTGCAGCGCCCCGGATGGCCTGAGTGCCAAACTCATGGAGGCGATTCGCGATGTGACCAAGCTGCGCGGCCAGGTCGAAGTGCTGGCGCTGGGCGCCTTGCCCAATGACGGCAAGGTGATCGAAGACGCCCGTAGCTACAAGTAGCCGCTGGCGCCCGCGCCAAAAATCAAACGCCCCAGAGGATGGCCTCTTTGGCCTTCAAGCATTCGCGGATCATGTCCATGAAGGGTGCAGCGCGCTGGCGCAGGCCGACGGCTTCAGCGGGCGACACGGGCGCGTCTTCAGCATGGGTCTGATCATTGGCTACCGCGCGGGCGGCATCTTCTTGTGCGATGGCTGCGGTGAGCGCCTCCAACGCCTGGGGCATCTGCTCAACCAGCAAAATACCCTTCACGCTGGGTTCTTTGGCCGTGCGCTTGCCAATGATCTCCAGCAGGCGCTCCCCGTTGGGCTGCAGCATGATCACGTCCCCGGTTACCTTGGATTTGAAAATATAGAGCATGGTGCTTCCTAGAGTGTTAACTGATTTGGTTGATGGCCATGTTAGCCTTTTCTGTGGCCGCGTGGCCTTGCCGCAGGGTGGCTTGATGGGTTGGGGCGCTCATCTGGGTACGCAGCCGTGCCGCACACTGACCCATAATACGCGCCAGCACCCAACGGATATTTATATGCAAAATAGCCCTCTAGCCCTTGATAATCAAGCGCGAGTAGCTATGAAAAACAATGTACTGCGAGACGACAGAGCCGAGCGCATGCAACAGGTTCAGGCTTGGCGCGGCGACACGCCAGCTTCCACCCCAGTCGATGCCACCAACAACACCGCTGGCGCCCACCCGTTCGCCACGTTGGGCACTCCTTTCAACCCACTTTGAGACACCATGGCTGAATTACACATTGTTCGCGAACACACTCTGGGTCTGGCCCAGGCCCGCAAGATTGCTTTCAAATGGGCCGAGCAGGCTCAGACCGACTTCGGGCTGGCTTGCAGCTATATCGAGGGCGACGGCGTAGACGAAGTGAACTTCTCACGCTCTGGCGTCAAAGGCAAGCTGGACGTGGATGCCTCGCGCTTTGAGCTGCGCATGCAGCTGGGTTTTTTGCTGGGGGCCTTCAAACACCGCATTGAAGCCGAGATTGTGAGCAACCTCGACACGCTGCTGGCCGCGCCGAACCCGAAGCGCGCCAGCCGCAAAAAAGTCAAATCAGCTGAGTGAGTCCACCCGGTCAATGTACTGCTGCATGGCGTCTTCGCTGCTGGTGCCTTTAAGCAGGGTCCAGGCGTCCCACTTGGCACGGGCGACCATGTCGGTGAAGCCGGGTTTTTTCTCGGTGTTGTCGCCCACGCTACCCTGCTTGTACAGCGCATAGAGCTTCAGCAGGGTCATGTTGTCGGGGCGCTCACTCAGGTTTTTGGAGTGCGCCACGGCGGCGTCAAATTTCGTTTGCAGATTAGGCATGAGGCAAGCTTCCGATGGGGGTTAAAAGAGGCAAATCGCGGTAAAGCCAGACTAGTCTAAGGGGCGATTTGCCGCCAGAATAGGGGTCGCCCTCCAATACTCTGCCGCCATGCTGACAACTCCCTCCCTTCCCCGCATTGTTGAACGCATGAGCAAGGTTGACACCGCTTGGCTGCGCATGGACAGCCCGAGCAACCTGATGATGATCATGGGGGTGTGGATCATCAAGCCCGCGGTGCACTACGCTGATGTGCGCGAGCGTCTGGCCGAGCGTTTGCTGAAATACCCGCGTTTTTCGCAGCGTGTGCAAGTGGACGCGACCGGTGCTAGTTGGGTGACCGACCCCCACTTTGACATCAACCGTCATGTGCGCCTTGAAAAACTCCCGCCGTCCAGCAAAAAGCACCCGACGCAAGCCCTGCAGGCGCGCCTGGCGGAGTTGGCCATGGAGCCGCTGGACCGGCGCTACCCGCTGTGGGAATACCTGCTGGTTGAGCACTTTGACGGCGGCTCGGTGCTGATCGTGCGCATTCACCACTGCATTGCCGATGGCCTAGCGCTGCTCTCGGTGATCCAGTCGATGGTGGACGGTGGCATGGACCCGCCCCAACGCGCGCCCCAGCCAGAACCCCTGCATGGGCTGGAAGCGGCTGAAGAATGGATGAGCCACGCGCTGATTGAACCGTTGGCGGTGGCTGCCGTGAAGGCGTTGGAAGCCGCTGGCGGCGGCGCGGCGCAAGCCTTCAAGGCCGTGGCTGACCCGCGTCATGTGTTGGAAAAATGGCTGGCGTTGGGGCTGACCAAGAGCATCGAGGGCTCGTCAGAGGCGGCGCGCCTGGCCTGTCAGGTGGTGCGTGACGGTGCTGCGCTGGTGTTGATGGCAGACGACTCGCCGACCCGTCTCAAAGGTGTGCCCGGGCATTCCAAGCGCGTGGCCTGGTGCCAGCCGATTGCGCTGGACGAGGTGCGCGCGGTGAGCAAGGCGCTGCGTTGCTCCATCAACGATGTGCTGCTGTCGTGCGTTGCCGGTGCCATGGGCCAGTATCTGAAAAATCATGGCGACGATGTGACTGGCCAGGAGATTCGCGCCATGGTGCCGGTGAACCTGCGCCCCATGACCGAGGCCTACAAGCTGGGCAACAAATTTGGCCTGGCGCCGGTGGTGCTGCCGATCGGGCTGGACAACCCGATTGAGCGGGTGTTTGAGGTGCGTCGGCGCATGACTGATCTCAAGGGTAGCCTGCAGCCGCTGCTGGCGTTTGGGCTGCTGGCGGTAGCGGGCGTTCTGGTCAAGCCGGTGCAGGACGCCATGCTCAGCCTGTTTTCCAAAAAGACCACCGCGGTCATGACCAATGTACCCGGCCCGCGAGAGAAGCTGCGCTTTTGCGGTGCGACGCTGGAGCAGGCGCTGTTCTGGGTGCCGCAGTCGGGCTCGGTGGGCTTGGGCGTGTCGATCCTGAGTTATGGCGGGGGTGTGCAGTTTGGCATCATCAGCGACAGCACCCTGTGCCCGGATCCGCAGGCCATCATTGACCAGTTTGAACCCGAGTTTGAGAAGCTCAAACTGCTGACGCTGATGTTGCCCTGGGGTGAAGATAAGCTATATTAAAAATAGCTATACGCGCTTTATCTATAAGGGCTAGAGGCCAATTTCAGTCATTAAGCTGGGCTTTGGCCATTTCGACGTCCAGCCGTTCGGCGGCGTCTATCGGCTTGGTTTGTGCGGCACGTTGGTAGAGCTGGTTGGCTTCGTCCATCATGTCATTGCCGCCCAGCATCAGCATCGCGTGCGCGTATTCCAGCAAGCAGCAAGACGACTCCTGATGGAGTTTGAGCGCCTGCTCAAACAGGGTCAGACCAACGTCCTTTTTGGCGCCATAGGCCATGGCTCCGATCAGCGAGCCCACTTTGTCAATGACTTCGGCGTGAAAGCTGCCCAGCGCCACATGGGCATCCGCGTGCTGCGGTGCGTGGCGAATCACGTATTCCAGGTCGGTTTTGATCTTGGTGCCCAAGCCCTGCGCCAGCGCCTTGGCCACACTGATGCCCTGGCTGTAACGGCCCAGTGCGTAGGCGCGCCAGTAGCGGCCATTCAGGTTGTCGGGGTTGTTGGCGGTCAGGTGGCTGGCGTGGTCGGCTACCGCCAGAAACAGGTCCAGACGGCGTGTTTCGTGCTTTTCAAGGTAGGTGGCATACACGCAGGTGGCTTTGCTGGCCACACAGGTGCCTGCAAAGCCCAGGTTTTGACCCGCAGTGGCAGCTTTTTGAAATTCGCCGTTGTGAAAATGCACCCAGGCCTGCAGCACAGCTGGGTCTTGGGGAAGTGGCTCCAGGTCGCCAGCGTGTAGTCTGGCCCATTTTTTTGTGACGCTGGCGGCGTCAAAACGGTAGTCACCTGTGTAGGGAAAAACGGTCCATGCGGCCATGTCGGTCTCCTCGAACCTTATCTTTGTTGCTATTGCTTATTGTAGGCATCCGACAGTTTCAGCAAATGCGCTCTCTGGCCGCTTTCCAGATAAGGCGCCATCAGGTTCAACACGTGTTGCGCGCCGCGCAGCAGGGCGGCCTGGGCGTTGGCGGGTTCGAGCGCGTTGCGCGGGTCGCGCACGTATTCAAAGCTCAGCCAGTAGGTCAGCACCACCACCATGCTGGTGGCGGTGACATCCGTCTCGCGCGAGTCAATTTGTAGCGAGCCGCTGCGGCGCATGCCGTCCAGCAGGGCGCGGGTGGCGCGGGTTTTGTTCTTCAGGATGCTTTGAAAGTGGGTTTCCAGGCGGCGGTTTTTGCTCAGCAGGTCGTTGAGGTCGCGGTACAAAAAGCGGTACTCCCAGATCAGTTCGAACAATGTGTGCATGAAAAACCAGGCGTCTTCCACGTTGCGCACATCGTCGCCAGCGTTGAGCAGGTCAGTCAGGGCGTGCTCAAAGCGGTCAAACAGCGCGTTGATCAGCTCGTCTTTGGCGGGGTAGTGGTAGTACAGGTTGCCGGGGCTGATGTTGAGTTCGGCAGAGATCAGCGTGGTCGACACATTGGGCTCGCCAAAGCGGTTAAACAGCACCAAGGTCACTTCCAGAATGCGCTCAGCGGTGCGCCGGGGCGCCTTTTTTACCATGTGACCTTGCCTTGTTGTTCGGTGCTGGTCACCACTTGCTGCAGATTGTCCAACAGGTTGTGCAGCTTGGTCAGCGCACGGCCCGTGCGGGCGGCTGGGCGCGGGGGTGCGCACAGGTGGCGGGTTTCGTCGTTCAGCACCGCCTGGTTCAAGTTGATGCCGTGGTAGCTCAGCTTGGCCGCCAGGTTGGTCTGGCGCGAGCGTAACAACTGGCGTGTTTGCTGGTAGGCGTGCTCGGCCAGGTGGCGGCGTTGGCTGTAGCTGAAGGTGTTGGCCAGGTACAGCTCAGGGTCACGGTGGTTGGGCTCAAAGAGCACGATGTCGGTGTTGGGGTAGGCCTGCTCGTAACTTTTCAGGCCCAGCAGCAACCTGGAGTGGATGAGCGAGCGAAACGTCTGGCTCAAGACGGCAGGCAAACCCCCGTCGGCAATGCGCGGAATCGGCACAGGCGCTGCCCACGGTGTGCTGGACCCGGTCGCCAGCGCTGGCGCTGAGGCATCGAACGGCACCAGCGGGTTCAGGCACAACATCAGCTCCACCCCCTCGTCCAGCGCAATCGAGGCGTGCATGGTCTTGTTCAAGGCCCCGTCCACAAAATGCTGGCCTTCAATCTCCACCGGCGGAAACAGGCCTGGCAGCGCGGCACTGGCCTGCACCGCCTTGGAGATGGGAATATGGTCCCAGCCGGTGCGGCCAAAGGCCACAGCAGTGCTGCTGTCCAAATGCGTGGCCACCAGTGTCAAGCGACTTTTGAGCTGGCGAAAGTCATTGCTGCGCCCGGGGCGTGAGAACAGCTTGCTCAGTTGCACATCAATCTGTGCGTTGGAAAAAATGCCGGTGGGCAAGCTCGGGCTCAAGCGCTCCAGCGCGCGCATGAGCGACTTGCGCCCCAGCGTGCTGTGCCAGGCGCCTTTGAGCAGCAATTCAGGCAACAACAGCGAGCGCGAGAAAAATTCAGAAAACGCCGGTTTGAGCAGCCAGGCCGGATCAAAAGCCTCGGTTTGGCGCTTGCGGTCTTCAATGAACAACCCGAACAACTGAATGGGCGTGATGCCGTTGGCCAGGCCGGCAGCGATAAAGCCACCCGCCGACACGCCCACATAGTGTTGCAGGCGGTTGAAGTCAATACCGGTCAGAGACTCTTGCAGTGCACACAGGGCGCCAATCTCGTAAATGGCCCCCAGCGGGCCACCACCCGCCAGCGCCAAGGCGATTCGGGGCGTGTGGGGCTGGGCGCGTTTCATGGGTCGCCAGTTTACGACCGGTCGTGCTATGCCGCGTCAGGGTTTGCCTGAGCGGCGGGCACGTCTGAGACCAACGGGGCGGCTGTTTTGCGCGGGGCGGCCTTTTTTGCTGCTGCTTTGACAGCGGGCTTGACCGCTGGCTTGACCGCTGGCTTGGCAGCCGGCTTGGCAGCTGGTGCGGCAGGTGCCTTTGCCGCAGTTGCTGGCTTGGCAGCGGCCTTAGCCGTGCTCTTGGCTGAGGGTTTGGCCGGGCTGAGCTTTTGCACGCTGGCGTTGAGGGCGTCAATGCGGGCGATCAGCGCATTGATGTCTTTGGCAGACGGCACGCCCATCTTGTTGAGCACTTTGGCCACGCGGTCTTCAAAAATACTCTCCAGCTTGTCCCACTGGCCCGAAGCCTTGCTGGAAATATCAGTGGCCATGTTGGTCATCTTTTGTGTGGCTTCGTTGATTCTGTCTTCCGCAGCCGATTGAGTTTTGCGCTGGAAGCTCACGCCTTCTTTTACCAAGGCCTCAAATGCCTTGGTGCCCTCGGTCTGGGCTTTGGTAAAGGCACCCAGGCCGGCTTGCCAGATTTGTTGGGCGGAGTCTTTCACCGAACTGCTAAGCGGATTGCCCGCTTTTTTGGCCGTGGCTTTTTTGCCAGGGGCAGCCTTTTTGCTGGCGGCAGGTTTTTTGACGGGGGTGGCTTTGGTAGATTTGGTGAGTTTGGTGACCATGATGTACTCCGGTAAAGAGGAAGGAAAAGAAACACTGGACAGGCTGCACGGAAGGGGTTCGCGGTGCATGGGGTGACACTTTAGGGCTCAAACGGTGCAAGGTGTAGGTGCCGCTGACTAAATAGAGGGCGGCAATAGCGCCGGGCACGCGGGTTTATGCTGAAGCCCCAGGCCCGTTTTTCAGACAAAAATATGGGCTACTTTGGGAGACAGTTATGCGCTATTTTGTGACAGGGGCCACCGGGTTTATCGGCAAGCGGTTGGTGAAGAAGCTGCTGCAGCGCAAGGGTGCGGTGGTGTACTGCCTGGTTCGCCCCGGCAGCAGCGACAAGGTGAAAGCGCTGCGTGAGTTTTGCAACGCCAGCGCCGCCCGGCTGGTACCGGTGGTCGGCGATTTGACGACCCCCAAACTGGGCGTCTCCAGCAGCGACTTGAAGCATCTCAACGGCCAGATTGACCATTTTTACCATCTGGCCGCCATCTACGACCTGGGTGCCGAAGCTGAGCAACAAATCGCAGTGAACATTGATGGCACACGCAACACGGTGCAACTGGCCCAGGCGTTGCAGGCCGGGCACTTTCACCATGTGTCCTCGATTGCGGCGGCGGGTTTGTATGAAGGCGTGTTCCGCGAAGACATGTTCGATGAGGCTGAAAACTACCAACACCCGTATTTCATGACCAAGCATGAAAGCGAAAAAATTGTTCGCCAGGAATGCAAACTGCCCTGGTCGGTCTACCGCCCGGCAATGGTGGTGGGCGACAGCCAAACCGGCGAGATGGACAAGATTGACGGGCCGTATTACTTCTTCAAGCTGATTCAGCGCATGCGCCAGCTGCTGCCCCCGTGGATGCCCTCCATTGGCCTGGAAGGCGGGCGCATCAACATCGTGCCGGTGGACTTTGTGGTGGATGCGCTCGCCGTTATCAGCCACCAGAAAGACATCACCAGCAAGTGCTACCACCTGGTGGACCCGGTGGGCTACCGCGTAGGTGATGTGCTGGACATTTTCAGCAAAGCGGCGCACGCGCCCAAGATGAACCTGTTTGTCAATGCGGCCCTGCTCGGCTTTATTCCGCGCAGCGTAACCAAAGGCCTGATGGCGCTGGCACCAGTGCGCCGGGTGCGCAACGCCATCCTGACCGACCTGGGCCTGCCGCAAGACATGCTCACCTTTGTCAACTACCCCACGCGATTTGACTGCCGCGAAACGCTGGCAGCGCTCAAAGGCAGCGGTGTGCACTGCCCCAACCTCAAAGACTATGCCTGGCGGCTGTGGGACTACTGGGAGCGCCACCTCGACCCCGCGTTGCACATTGACCACACCCTGAAGGGCACGGTGGCTGGCAAGGTGGTGCTGATCACTGGTGGTAGTTCAGGTATTGGATTGGCTGCAGCCCACAAGTTTGCTGAGGCGGGTGCTATTACTTTGATCTGCGGTCGAGATCAAGACAAGCTCGACGCCGCCTGCGCCGAAGCCAATGCAAAGGGTTACTGCTTCATCGCCTACGCGGTGGACATTGCCGACCAGCAAGCCTGTGAAGCCTTTGTGCAGCGGGTGACGCAAGAACATGGCGGCGCAGACTTCCTTGTCAACAACGCCGGGCGCTCCATACGCCGCGCCATCGAGTCCAGCTACGACCGCTTTCACGACTACGAGCGCACCATGCAGCTCAACTACTTTGGCAGCCTGCGCGTCACCATGGGCTTTTTGCCCGGTATGGTCGCCAAGCACAAGGGCCATGTGGTCAACATCAGCTCAATCGGTGTGCTGACCAACGCACCACGTTTCAGTGCCTATGTGGCCAGCAAAGCCGCGCTGGACGCCTGGACGCGCTGTGCCAGCAGCGAATTTGCCGACCAGGGCATCAGCTTCACCACCATCAACATGCCGCTGGTGCGCACCCCCATGATTGCGCCCACCGGGCTTTACAACAACGTGCCCACGCTCAGCCCCAAAGAAGCCGCCGACATGATTGCGCAGGCCTGCATCTTCAAGCCGGTGCGTATCGCCACCCGGCTGGGCATTTTTGGCCAGCTGCTGCACGCCCTGGTGCCCCGCGTGGCGCAGATCACCATGAACACCACGTTCAGAATGTTTGCGGATTCGACCGCTGCAAAGGGGGCCAAACCTGGGGACAAGCCACCCAAGCAAAAACTGTCTGCCGAGGCGGTGGCGCTGCAGCAGATGATGCAGGGAATTCATTTTTAACAGCAGTTAGACTCGCGGCTCTGTTATGGGAGCCTCACGAATGAATGAAGTTGTCGATGAAGCCGCTGATGAAATCAGTCTGCTGGACTTGTTGTTGGTGGTGGCGGACAACCTCAAGCTGCTGATTTTGGGGCCACTGCTGATTGGGGTGTTGGCGCTGGGTGGAGCCTATTTGCTGCCGCAGAAGTACACCAGTCAAGCCATACTGGCATTGCCAACGCCAACGCCAACGCCAACGCCAACGCCAACGCCAACGCCAACGCAAACGCCAACGCCGCAGCAAGCGGCGGCATTGCTGGTGTCGCCCTTGGTGCTTGACCCAGTGATTGCGTCTTTGCAATTAACTGAGGGTGAATCATTGCAGGTGGCGCGCCTGCGGGTGGCCGGCCAAATCAAAGCCGCAGTGGGCAAAGACAATTTGCTGCGTCTAGATGTCACGGCACCAACTTCGCAGAATGCTCAGGCACTGGCCAATGCGGTGATTGACACTTGGCTCAAGAGCACGGTACCCGGTGAAAAATACCGTGCAGACCTTGAAAAGCGCTTGAGCTACGCTAACGCCTCCCTGGAGGCCGTCACGCGACTGATCACCACGCGCCTAGATGTCGGCGGCGGCAGCTACCCCAGCCAGTCACAAACCCGTGGCGACGCCGGCACCACGCTGGTGGCCTTGGGTGAATTGCAGGCGCGCTATTTGAACGAAGTGCTGAGCATTCCGCGTGAGCTTGAAGGCTTGAGCCGCGATGTGGTCAAGCAGCCGCCCACCCTGCCCACCGAGCCAGCATCCAACAAAAAAGCCCTGATTGCCATCTTGGCGGCTCTGGCGGGCGGTTTTGTGCTGCTGCTGTGGGCGTTCATGCGCAACGCTTGGCGCAACGCCGCGCAAGACCCGGTGCTGGCCGAAAAGCAACAGCGTTTGGCAGCAGCGTTTGGCTGGCGCAAGTGACAGCCCCTGGCAGCCCCTAACCTTGCCGTGTTGGTATTTTTCTTGCCCGATAAACATCGCTTTTGCTGTAGACGGAGGTGGCGTCATTGGTTGTCAACATACTTCCAAAATAGTAGCTGCTGGCGCTTATATTTATTGGGCTAGAGCCTGATTTCATCAATAAACTGTTCGACATGACCATTGATCCCACCATCTACATCGCCGGCCATCGGGGCATGGTGGGCTCAGCCATCGGGCGCCAACTCTTGGCGGCTGGCCATACGCCTGAGTCGATCATCAGCCGCACCCATACTGAGCTGGACCTGACTAACTACGCGGCCGTGCGCGCGTTCTTCGCCGCTGAAAAGCCCAACCAGGTCTACCTGGCCGCCGCCAAGGTAGGTGGCATTCATGCCAACAGCACCTACCCAGCTGATTTCATCTACCAAAACCTGATGATGCAGGCCAACGTGATTGATGCTGCCTTCCAAAATGGCGTGCAAAAGCTGCTGTTATTTGGGGTCAAGCTGCATCTACCCGCGTGACGTGCCGCAGCCCACGCGGGAAGACGCGCTTCTGACCGGCCAGTTGGAGCCCACCAACGAGCCCTATGCCATTGCCAAAATTGCCGGCATCAAACTCTGCGAGTCCTATAACCGCCAGTACGGCGCTAGCCACGGCGTGGACTACCGCAGCGTCATGCCCACCCATTTGTATGGTCCTGGCGACAACTACCACCCACAAAACAGCCACGTCATTCCCGCATTGATTCGCCGCTTTCATGAGGCCAAGGTGTCTGGTGCGCCATCGGTCGCCATTTGGGGCAGCGGCACACCCAAGCGCGAATTTCTGTATGTGGACGACATGGCGGCAGCTAGTGTGTTCGTCATGAAACTGCCAAAGACCGTGTACGAGCAGCACACCAGCCCCATGCAAAGCCACATCAACGTAGGTTTTGGCAGCGACCATCACCATTGCCGACCTGGCACGCACCCCGGTTGGCCTGCTCAGCACCCAGCGGGGCAGAAAACGACCGTAGCGACATTGATTTGTTGATCATTGGTGACCCTACATTTGGTGATGCTGTCAACGCTTTGTACGACGCTCAAAGCACCCTGTGCCGCGAAATCAATCCCAAAGTCGCCCTCATTACCGGCATCACCGGCCAAGACGGCTCCTACCTTGCTGAACTCAACTACACCGAATGGCGTCGCACTGGCCTGCCAGCGAACTTGGCAAAAGCTGAAATGGCCCAACACAAAGGCATCATCCTCGCCGGCGGCTCCGGCACCCGTGCTAGCATCCGCGTTCATCAAATGAACCAGCCACAACTCTCACCCCTCCACGAAGAAACCCACCTCAAGGTCTTGCGCCTGCTGGAGGGCAACCCGCGTTTGAGCCAACGCGAGGTGAGTGAGGCGCTAGGGGTGAGTCTGGGCAAAACCAACTTTTGCTTTAAAGCCCTGGTCGACAAGGGCTTGATCAAAGTGCAAAGCTTTCGCAAGAGCCAAAACAAGCTGGCCTACGCCTACCTGCTTACCCCCGTCGGCATCGCTGAAAAAAGCGCCCTTACTGCGCGCTTTCTGAAACGCAAAATGGTGGAGTATGAGCACCTGCAAGCTGAAATTGCGGTGCTGCAGCTTGAAGTGAGTGGCGAACCAGCCAGCGAAAAACCATGAACAAGTCAGCCACCATTTACGTTGCTGGCCACCGAGGCATGGTTGGCTCAGCCATCGTGCGCCAACTGCTGGGCGCTGGTTATGCGCCTGAGTCCATCATCACCCGCACCCATGCCGAGCTAGACCTCACCAACCAGGCCGCAGTGCGCAATTTCTTTGCTGCTGAAAAGCCCAGCCAGGTTTACCTAGCCGCCGCCAAGGTAGGCGGCATTCACGCCAACAACACCTACCCGGCGGACTTCATTTATCAAAACCTGATGATGCAGGCCAACGTGATTGACGCAGCCTTTCAAAACGGCGTGCAAAAGTTGCTGTTTTTAGGCTCAAGCTGTATCTACCCACGCCAAGCCCCACAGCCCATGGCAGAGAATGCATTGCTCACCGGCCCGCTTGAGCCCACCAACGAGCCCTATGCCATTGCCAAAATTGCCGGCATCAAGCTCTGCGAAAGCTACAACCGCCAGTACGGCGCTAGCCACGGCGTGAACTACCGCAGCGTCATGCCCACCAACCTCTATGGCCCTGGCGACAACTACCACCCACAAAACAGCCACGTCATCCCCGCATTGATTCGCCGCTTTCATGAGGCCAAGGTGTCTGATGCGCCATCGGTCGCCATTTGGGGCAGTGGTACACCCAAGCGCGAATTTCTGTATGTGGACGACATGGCCGCTGCCAGTGTGTTTGTCATGAACCTGCCCAAAGCCACCTATGAGCAGCACACCAGCCCCATGCAAAGCCACATCAATGTGGGTTTTGGCAGCGACATCACGATTGCTGAACTGGCCAGATCGGTAGGCCAGGTGATCGGCTACCAGGGCGACATCGACTTTGACAGCACCAAGCCAGATGGCACCCCGCGCAAGCTCATGGACAGCAATCGCATCAATGCGCTGGGTTGGCAGGCAAAAGTAAATTTGCATGACGGTTTGGGACTGGCCTACCAAGATTTCCTGCATCAAACAGGCTGCTAGCCCCCGTTGAATATGCGCAACAAGCTATCAAAAACGAAGTGAAATGACCACCTCCAAGTCGATCATCCAAGACACCGCTGTAGCCTCTACACGGCTGGCCTTTGATCGGCTGCTTCTTGCCGGTGAGTCGCAAACGCTGGAGTTTAAAGCCAGCTTTGATAAAGCGACGGTTGAATCGTTGGTGGCCTTTGCCAACGCGCAAGGTGGCACAGTGCTGGTTGGTGTGACCGATTCTGGCCGCGTGCAAGGCATCACCTTGGGCAAAGAAAGCCTCAATGAATGGCTGGTACAAATCAAATCATCCACCAGCCCATCCATCATCCCCGACCTGCAGGTGCACCAACTCGACGGCAAAACGATCGTTGCGATAGACATTGCTGAATTTCCGGTTAAGCCCGTTAGCACCAAAGGTCGGTACTACAAACGTGTGGCCAGTTCGAACCAGGCGCTCAACGCCAACCAAATTAGCGACCTTTACATGCAGTCGCTGCAACTCTCGTGGGACGCCTACCCGGCGCATCACGCCAGAGTTGATGATCTTTCGCCTATCAAAATCGAACGGTTTGTGAGCCAAGTTAACGCCGGTGGCCGCTTTGCGCTTGATGCCGCAACCCCCATGCAGGCGCTTGAAAAGCTCAACTACGTCCAGCAGGGGCAGCCCACCTGGGCGGCCATGCTGCTATTTGCCCAGGAGCCATTGCGGCACCACATTCACATTGGCCGCTTCAAAACGCCCGACATAATCATTGACGACCGTCAGATCACCGACACCTTGTTTGAGGCGGTTGACCAGGCGATGAAGTTCATCATTTCATACATCGCCGTTGCCTTTGAATTTGATGGCAGCATCCAGCGTAAAGAGCGCTTTGCCTACCCCCTGCCCGCCCTGCGCGAGGCACTGCTCAATGCCGTGGTGCATCGCGACTACACCGATGGCTCGGACATCCAAATCAAAATATTCGACAAGCAAATTACCATCTTCAGCCCCGGCACCTTCTACGGCAAGCTGACCGTGGCAGACGTTCAAGCCGATAACTACCGGTCTAGCCTGCGTAACAAACTGATTGCCGAAGGTTTTTATCTAACCCATGCTATCGAAAAATACGGCAGCGGCTTCATCCGCATACGCAAAGCCTTGCTCGAATACCCTGAAGTTGAATTTACCGTTGAAGAAAAATTTGGTGGTGTCGTAGCAACCTTCACTCAAACTCGGTCACAGCCAGAGTCACAGCCAGAGTCACAGCCAGAGTCACAGCCAGAGTCCGCTTCCTCACTCGAAGCCCGCGTCTTGGCGTTGCTCATCCGCGGCCCCATGGGTAAGCGCGAAATCTCCGCGGCGCTGGGCCAAAAGGAAGTGTCGGGTCAACTGAACAAAGTCATACGCGCACTGCAGGTCGCTGGCCTGATCGCAGGTACCCTGCCGCATAAACCCGGTAGCCGCTTGCAACAATACCGTCTTAAGTCCTCAGAATAAAATGAACCCCCAAACCACCCCCAAAGTAGCTTTAATCACCGGCATCACCGGCCAAGACGGCTCCTACCTGGCCGAATTTCTGCTGGAAAAAGGCTACACCGTGCACGGCATCAAGCGCCGGGCTTCCAGCTTTAACACCGCCCGCGTGGACCACATCTACCAAGACCCGCATGTGGACAACGCCCGCTTCAAGCTGCATTACGGCGACTTGAGCGACAGCAGCAACCTCACGCGCATCATCCAAGAAACCCAGCCGGATGAAATCTATAACCTGGGTGCCCAAAGCCACGTGGCCGTGAGCTTTGAGAGCCCTGAATACACCGCCGACGTGGACGGCATGGGTACCCTGCGCATGCTGGAAGCCATTCGCATACTGGGGCTGGAGAAAAAAACCCGCTTTTACCAAGCCAGTACCAGCGAGCTTTATGGCCTGGTGCAAGAAACCCCGCAACGCGAAACCACACCGTTTTACCCCCGCAGCCCCTACGCCGTGGCCAAGCTTTACGCCTACTGGATATGCGTCAACTACCGCGAGGCCTATGGCATGTATGCCTGCAACGGCATTTTGTTTAACCACGAAAGCCCGCGCCGGGGCGAAACCTTTGTCACCCGCAAAATCACCCGGGGTATGGCCAACATCAGCCAAGGCCTGGAGAGCTGCCTGTACATGGGCAACATCGACGCCCTGCGCGACTGGGGCCACGCCAATGACCTGGCGCAGGCCAAGCAACACGCGCTGCTCAAGGCGAATGGGTATGTGGTGAATGTGAGTGTCGAATAGGGCTCTAGCCCTTGCTAACACTGTGCAAGCAGCTATTTAAAACGAAGTAAACGACAAGTGCCAAGTCAGCAACCAAGGCGCCAACATGCGACTAGACGATAAAACCCGTGACATCATCAAAAACGAGGTTGCCAGCCAGCTTGGTGCCCAAGCCGTTGTTCGCCTGTTTGGTAGCCGCGTGGACGATGCGCAGCGTGGAGGCGACATTGATCTGCTGATTAAGCCCCATCAAGCGCTTGTGAGCCGTATCCAGGCTGAATGCCGCTTGGCGGCACGTCTGTTTATCAGGCTTGGCGGGCGCAAGGTTGACGTGCTGATCAAAGATCCACTCAAGCCGACACAGGCCATTTATGAACAAGCACTACGCCACGGAATCATCTTATGACGACGCCACAAGACAGCCAATTTATGGTGGCGCAGTTGCTGCAGATCACAGAAAAAGAAGCGCACTACCTTGAACGAACGACGACACGGCTCCAAAGCCAGAACCTTGATCTTGCTTGGGTCAAGTCACTTGAAGACAGCGATGAGCACAGCGAAATGCTGGACGCATTTGTTTCTCGCTACAGCCGCCTGCAAGACTCCTTGGGCGACAAACTCCTGCGTGCATTGTTGAGCGCCAATCTAGAAAAAACTGGTTCGCAGCTTGACAACCTGCTGCGCGCCGAGAAACTAGGCTGGATCGAATCGACCCAGGCCTGGATTGAGCTTCGGGAGTTAAGGAATCGACTGGTGCACGAACACATGGCGTCGGCAGACGACCTTCTGGATGCGCTGCTACAAGCCTTGAACGGCGTTCATATTCTGATCGAAACCCAAGTACGGATGGCGGCTAACACCCGTAAAGAAATCGAATTGAAAACAGGGAAACCTGTTATCAGTGCCAAAAATGCCAAGCGACTCAAATAACACCATGACAGTCACCTCCACCCAACGCAAAGGCATCATCCTAGACGGCGGCTCCGGCACCCGGCTATACCCTGTCACCATGGCAGTCTCCAAGCAACTGCTGCCGGTGTACGACAAGCCGATGATCTATTACCCTCTCACCACGCTGATGCTGGCCGGGATCAAAGACATCCTGATCATCTCCACCCCGCAAGACACGCCGCGGTTTCAGGAGTTGCTGGGCGCCGGCAGCCAGTGGGGCATCAACCTCAGCCAGGCCGTGCAGCCCAGCCCGGACGGCCTGGCGCAAGCCTTCATCATTGGCCGCAACTTTGTTGGCAGCTCGCCATCGGCACTGATTCTGGGCGACAACATCTATTTCGGCCACGACTTTGAAGCCCAACTGCGCGCCACGACTGAACGCCAAGAAGGCTCCACCGTGTTTGCCCACCACGTTTACGTTCACGATCCTGATCGTTATGGCGTGGTCGAATTTGATGCCCAGCGCCGCGCCGTCAGCATCGAAGAAAGGCCCACGGCACCGAAGTCAAACTACGCCGTCACCGGCCTGTATTTTTACGACAACCAGGTCTGCGACATTGCCGCCAACATCAAACCCTCAAACCGTGGCGAGCTTGAGATTACCGACGTCAACCGTGTCTACCTGCAGCAGGGCCAGCTCAACGTCGAACTCATGGGCCGCGGCATGGCCTGGCTAGACACCGGCACGCACGAATCATTGCTGGAAGCCGGGCAATTTATTGCCACCATCGAAAACCGCCAGGGCTTAAAAGTAGCCTGCCCAGAAGAGATTGCCTACCGCAAAGGCTACATCGATGCCGCCCAACTCGATTTGCTTGCGCAGCCGCTCAAAAAGAACGGCTACGGGCGCTACCTGCTGCAGATCCTCTCAAACAAAGTGTTTTAAACATGAACGTCATTGCCACCGCCATCCCCGACGTCCTCGTCATCGAACCCAAAGTGTTCGGCGATGCTCGTGGCTTTTTCTTTGAAAGCTTCAACCAAAAAGCCTTCAACGAGGCTACCGGCCTGAACGTGAACTTTGTGCAAGACAACCATAGCCGCAGCGCCAAGGGCGTGCTGCGCGGCCTGCACTACCAAGTGCAGCAGCCACAAGGAAAGCTCGTGCGCGTGGTGCGCGGCGCGGTGTTTGATGTGGCGGTGGACATCCGCAAGGGGTCACCCACATTTGGCAAGTGGGAGGGCATTAAGTTGACCGAAGACAACCACAAGCAGTTGTGGGTGCCGCCTGGGTTTGCGCATGGGTTTGTGGTGCTGACTGAGTCGGCGGACTTTTTATACAAAACCACTGATTACTACGCACCCGAACATGAGCGATGTATTGCCTGGGACGATCCAGCCATCGGCATTAAATGGCCTTTGTCAACACATCCTAACTTGTCAACCAAAGACCAGCAGGGCCTCGCGCTGCGCGATGCGGCGCCATTTTGACACCTAGATTTTTTCGATATGCACATTGACCCAACCGACCAAAATATTGCCGCCAGTCAGCCCCGCACTTGGCTGGTCACCGGTGCCGCAGGTTTCATCGGCATGCACACTACCCAGCGCCTGCTGGCGCGGGGCGACCGCGTTATTGGGCTGGACAATCTGAACGACTACTACGACGTGTCCCTCAAGAAGGCCCGTCTGGCGCAGCTGCAGGCACACGCCAACTTCAACTTTCACCAACTTGATGTAGCTGACCGCCAAGGCATAGCCCTGCTGTTTGGACAGCAAAAACCCCAGCGTGTTATCCATCTGGCGGCCCAGGCCGGCGTGCGCTATTCCATCACCAACCCCCACGCCTACATTGACTCCAACCTACAGGGCTTCATCAACATACTGGAAGGCTGCCGCAACAGCGGGGTAGAGCACCTGGTGTATGCCAGCAGCTCCAGCGTGTATGGCGGCAATACGGCGCTGCCGTTTAGCGAGCATCACAACGTCGACCATCCGGTAAGCCTGTATGCGGCCACAAAAAAGGCCAACGAGCTTATGGCCCACACCTACAGCCACCTGTTTGGTCTGCCCACCACTGGGCTGCGCTTCTTTACCGTGTACGGTCCCTGGGGCCGGCCCGACATGGCGCTTTTTTTGTTTACCAAAGCCATGCTCGCTGGCCAGCCAATTGATATCTTCAACAACGGCAACATGGTGCGCGACTTTACTTACATAGATGACATTGTTGAGGGCGTGATCCGCGTGGCCGACAAGCCCGCCACCCCCAACCCGGCCTTTGACTCTGCCAACCCAGACCCTGCCACCAGCAGCGTCCCCTACCGCGTGTTCAATATCGGCAACAACCAACCGACCCCGCTGATGGAATACATCCACGCCCTGGAAAGTGCGCTGGGCATCACCGCCCAAAAGAACTACCTGCCCATGCAAAGTGGCGATGTGCCAGCCACGGCCGCCAATACTGACGAACTGCATGCGTGGATTGGCTTTAAACCCAACACCCCGGTAGTGCAGGGCGTGGCCAACTTTGTGCGTTGGTATCGCAGCCATTTCAAACTTTGAACTAACCGCAACACGCTCACTCCAATGAAAATCTCCATTTTTGGCACCGGCTATGTAGGTTTGGTCACCGGCGCATGCTTGGCTGAGGTAGGCCACGACGTCTTGTGCATGGACGTAGATCAGGCCAAGATCGACAAGCTACAAGCTGGCGTCATCCCCATCTGGGAGCCGGGCCTTGACGCAATAGTCGCCCGCAACGTGCAAGAGGGTCGACTGCACTTCACCACTGACGCAGCGCAGACTGTGCAGCACGGCTTGGTACAGTTCAACGCCGTAGGCACCCCGCCCGATGAAGATGGCAGCGCAGACCTGCAATATGTATTGGCCGTGGCACAGAGCATTGCCACCCACATGACTGACTACCGCGTCATCGTCAACAAATCCACCGTGCCGGTGGGCACTGCTGATAAAGTTAAAGCGCAAATGGCACAGGTGCTGTCAGAGCGCGGTCAAACAATTGACTTTGACGTTGTCTCCAATCCCGAATTTTTGAAAGAAGGCGCAGCGGTAGGTGACTTTTTAAAGCCCGACCGCATCATCATCGGCATAGATACTGGCACCGGTCCCGCGGCCAACGAACGCGCCTGCGCCCTGATGCGCGAGCTGTATGAGCCCTTTAACCGCAACCATGACCGCACCTTGTTTATGGATGTGCGCAGCGCAGAACTCACCAAATACGCGGCTAATGCCATGCTCGCCACCAAAATTAGTTTCATGAACGAAGTAGCCAATATGGCTGAGTTGCTGGGCGCTGACATTGAGGAAGTGCGCAAAGGCATAGGTGCCGACCCGCGCATCGGCTACCACTTTATCTACCCCGGCTGTGGCTACGGTGGCAGTTGCTTTCCCAAAGACGTGCAAGCCCTGGCCCGTACGGCAGAGAAAATTGGCTACAAAGCGGAGCTGTTGCAGGCGGTTGAGGCCGTCAACAACCGCCAAAAAACCACCCTATTTACCAAACTGGCTGCACACTTTGATGGCGAAGCTTCCTTGCGTGGAAAAACCATCGCCGTGTGGGGTCTGGCCTTTAAACCCAACACCGACGACATGCGCGCGGCACCCAGTCGCACGCTAATGGATGCCTTGTGGCAAGCCGGTGCCAAAGTGCAAGCCTTTGACCCTGTGGCCATGCCAGAAGCGCAGCGCATCTATGGCAACAACCCTGGTTTGACCCTGTTCCCCGACAAATATGCGGCCTTGCAGAATGCAGCCGCGCTGGTCATTTGCACAGAGTGGCAGCAGTTTCGAGCCCCCGACTTCGCTGAAATGGAAACGCGCATGTGCGGCAAAGTCATCGTGGACGGCCGCAACTTGTATCAACCACAAAAGCTGCTGTCGGATGGGTGGCACTATCTTTCTGTCGGGCGAGTGGCCTTATCAGGCGTGCCAGCGTTGGATGTTGCAGCATGAGCCCAAGCGGCGCGCCTGCTGGGTTACGTCCCTGTAGCGCTTTGGCCGACGGCATTACCCAAACCAAGCCATCTACCCAGCAAAAAGTATTGCCTTATATATGTTGTAGGTTTTGTGTTACCGATGCAAGCAGAGATAAAAACAATAGTGATTAAGTTCCTGGCAACTCCAATAAAGATGAATCAATCACCAATGAACCAGCCGTTTATTCACCCAATGTCGGACGTCCAGTCCACCGTCATCGGCACGGGCACACGTGTTTGGCAGTATGTTGTTATGCTGCCTGGTGCCAAGATCGGGCGGGATACCAACATCTGCTCACACTGCCTGATCGAGAACGACGTGGTGGTAGGCGACCGCGTCACCATCAAGAGTGGTGTCCAGCTTTGGGACGGTTTGCGCGTAGGTAACGATGTATTCATAGGCCCCAACGCATCGTTTACTAACGACAGGTTTCCACGCAGTCGGCAAAAGCCAGAGGAATTTCTCGTAACCACCATCCACGATGGCGCATCCATCGGTGCGGGTGCTGTGATCTTACCGGGTGTAGTTATTGGCCGCAAAGCCATGGTGGCAGCTGGGGCCGTGGTCACGCGATCCGTGCCGCCTAATGCGGTGGTAGTAGGTAACCCAGCAAAGATCGTAGGCTATGTGGATGCTGCACGGGGCACTGTTGTCGACACTGCGTCGACCAAGCTTGTGGTGGGTGTTACATCTACTCGTGTCGAGGGCGTTAACCTCCATCAAATGACTCGTGTAGCCGACATTCGCGGCAGCCTCACAGTTGGCGAGTTTGACCGCAGCATTCCGTTTCCGGCCAAACGCTATTTCATGGTGTTCGACGTGCCTAGTGTGGAAACACGTGGCGAGCACGCGCACCGCGAATGCCATCAATTCTTGATTTGTGTGCGTGGCAGTTGCGCGGTGGTGGCCGATGACGGAGTAAACCGCCAGGAGTTCCTGCTCGACCGGCCTGATGTAGGCATTCATCTGCCACCCATGGTGTGGGGCATTCAATACAAGTACTCGGCAAATGCCGTGCTATTGGTGTTTGCATCGCACTACTACGACGGTGCGGACTACATTCGCGATTATTCAGAATTCTGTCAAATTGCAGGAGCGACAACTTGATCCCCTTTCTTGACTTAAAAGCCCCGTATTTAGAACTCAAACAAGAACTGGACGAGGCCATTGCCCGTGTCGTCAGCTCCGGTTGGTTCATTGGCGGGGGTGAGGTCGATCAGTTTGAGGCTGAATACGCCACGTACTGCGGTGCGGCCCACGCGGTAGGCGTAGCCAACGGCTTGGATGCCCTGCACCTGGCCCTGCGCGCCATGGCCGTGGGACCGGGCGACGAAGTCATCGTCCCCAGCAATACCTATATCGCCACTTGGCTGGCCGTCAGCCAATGCGGAGCCATGCCGGTACCGGTTGAGCCCGATGCGCGCACCTTCAATATCAACCCAGCGTTGATTGAAGCGGCCATCACCCCGCGCACCAAAGTCATCCTGCCCGTGCACCTGTACGGCCAGCCTGCCGACATGGACCCGATCTTGTCCATTGCGCGCAAGCACGGACTGCGCGTGCTTGAAGACGGCGCACAAGCACACGGCGCACGCTACAAAGGCCAACGCCTGGGCGCACATGGCGATGCTGTCACGTGGAGCTTTTATCCCGGCAAAAATCTGGGCGCCATGGGTGACGGTGGTGCAGTGACGACCAATGATCCGCAAATAGCCGACCGAATCCGTGTGCTGCGTAACTATGGTTCGCGGGTGAAGTACGTTAACGAGATGCAGGGCTACAACAGCCGCCTTGACCCACTGCAAGCGGCAATTTTGCGCGTCAAACTCGCCCACCTTGACGCATGGAATGCCCGCCGCACTGATGTTGCACAGCGCTACCAGCAAGGCTTGGCCAACTGCGGTCTGACCTTACCTTATGTGCTCGACTGGGCCGAGCCTGTCTGGCACCTGTATGTGGTGCAACACCCCCAACGCGATGCCTTGCAGCAGGCATTGACCGATGCTGGAGTGGGCACGCTGATTCATTACCCTATTCCCCCACATCTGCAACGTGCATATGCGCACGCCAACAGGGCGCAGGGGTCTTTTCCATTGGCCGAGCGCATGGCTGATGATGTGCTCAGCCTGCCCATGGGGCCAGCAATGTTTGGTCCGGATATCACGCACGTGATGCAGTCTGTACGAACAGCACTATCGAAAATAGAGAATCAATGAGCTTAGTCAAAACAAGCCTGCTTAACGGGATCTCCGTAGCGATAAAAATTGCAAGCGGCATAGTACTGAACAAAATACTAGCAGTGTATGTTGGCCCCACCGGCTATGCAATTATTGGTCAATTTCAGAATGCGGTTTCTATCTTGGCGAGTCTTGCTGGTGGACTTCTAGCCCAGGGTGTCACCAAGATTACAGCTCAGCATTTCGATGATGAAGCTAAGCAGCACAAGGTATGGCAAACCGCAATGTTGTTCTCTCTAGTTGCTGCACTATTTGCTGGCTTTGCTTTGTTGTTGACGCGCGATTGGATATCCGAATGGCTGTTGCATCGGCCAGATATGTCCAGCTTATTTGTCTGGATAGCTCTATTTTTACCTGCAATGGCTGCGAATAACTTGTTGCTAGCCATCGTAAATGGCAAAAAAGAAGTTGGCATTTATGTTATTGCCAATATAACGGGAAGTCTTTTCAGCCTGTTCGTAACTGGCTTGCTTACCTATAGTTTTGGATTGTATGGTGCCCTGCTGGCTTTTACCATCAATCCAGCAATCGTGTTAATGTCAACCGCAGTGATGGTCACCCGGTGTCATTGGTTTAAAGTGCGTTTTCTTATGGGGAAGATTGATCAGCCCGCAGTACGCGAGCTATCTGGCTTTGCCATCATGGGAATCACATCCGCGATGGTTGTGCCGATTAGCTATATGTTGATCCGCGACTACCTGGCAAGTCATCTCAGCTTGACAGAAGCAGGTTATTGGCAAGCAACTTGGAATATCAGTGGCATATTCGTCATGATGGCAACCTCAACCTTGTCTGTTTATTACTTGCCTAGACTTGCCGCAATTCGTACCGCAACAGAACTGAAAGCGGAAATCTTCAAGGTTTATCGTTTTGTTATGCCTGTCGTAACTATTGGCGCATTGACTATTTATCTGCTCAGGGATTTCATTATTCGCACTTTATTTACTGAAGATTTCAACCCGATGCGCGAGCTTTTTGCCTGGCAATTGCTAGGAGATGTATTAAAAATCGGATCATGGATACTTGGATATATTTTGGTTGGCAGGGCAATGGTTAAAGCTTTTGTTATTTCGGAAATAATATTTTCTACTTTCTTTTTAGGCTTTAGTTGGTTGTTAATTAATCAATTTGGCCTCGTTGGTGTGACTATGGCATACGCGATTAATTACTTGCTGCACTGGGGTGCGATGGCGTACTTGGCGATATTTGAAATAAAAAAAATGAAACAACATGCGTAATAATAAGCGAAGCTTTTATTCTCGGATAGTACGCAGATTTAAATTATTTATGCTTGTTATTTATCAAAAAATTCGTGTATTAAAATACAGAATTCTTTCGGATTCACAAAGTTTCAATAGCTTAGCACACTGTCATCAACCAGTGCTGATGACAGGCCTTGGAAAAATTAGCCTTGGTAAATGTAACTTGGGAGTTTGGCCTTCCCCGTATTATTTAAGTGGCTACATACACATAGAGGCGCGTGATATTGAATCAGAAGTAGTGATCGAAGATGGTGTTTGGATAAGTAATAATGCTTGTATTATTGCTGAGCGTACAAGAGTGAAGATTGGAAAAAATACTATTATTGGAACAGATTTTACTGTCTACGACTCCGACTTTCATGAGACACATCCTACCAAACGATTTAGTGGTCAGCATCAAACATCCGCTGTTGAAATTGGTGAAAATGTGTTTATAGGCTCCCGCGTAACTGTACTTAAAGGTGTGAAAATTGGTGATAATTGCGTTATTGCAAGCGGAGCCGTTGTGACACAAACAATGCCGTGTAACTGCGTAATTGCAGGGGTACCTGCAAGAGTGATTAAGCGATTGCAGTCAACCGACTGTTTCACTGATGATTTGCATTAAGAGGAAAATAAATGGATAACAACATGACTCAAATGCGACCAACAATATCTGTGGTAATTGCCACATACAACCGCGCAAAAATGGTGCGTGAGGCTGTACTGGCGGCTTGGGGGCAGACGTTAAAGCCAGATGAAATTGTAGTTAGCGACGACTGCTCTCCTGATAATACACTTGAAGTGTTACGCGAACTACAGAAAGAAATTCCAATTCTGAAAATTGTTGAAAATGCAAAAAATAGTGGAGGTGTGCCTAACTGGAATAGGGTTATAGAGGCATCGACGGGTGATCTAATTGCGTGGTGCTCAGATGATGACATGTTCACTCCAGATCATTTGGAGAATGCTTTAAAAGTATTTGTGTCTGACAAGACTGTTGACTTTCTCCATGCTGGATTTATTAACTCCAATTGCCGTGATGATGGAACCGCGGTGATAGAGAAATCACCCTTAAAAAGTAATGAGCCAATCGTTATTTCTGATAACTCGATAATCGAATACATGGCGAAGTATTTCAACTGGCCATTTCATCCATCAACATGGATATTTAAGAGGAAAGTTTGGATGAGTTGTGGCCCCTTTGATTCCAGTTACGAGTTGTCTGATACGGATTTCTTTATCAGAACGGGATTTAAACATAAACTAATTTATGCACCATATTATGGAGTAATTAATCGCCGACATTCAGGTAACTGGAGCAACAGAGTGGGTAGTGTAAATATGCACAGAGAGTTCAACGCAGCCATTAAAAATGCGTACATAGAAATACAGCGCAGGAAATTAGCATTAGGAATAAATAATTTTTCTTTGCTTGATCGGCAATTCAGAAAATGGAAAAATGCATATGGCCTGCGTGTACTTAGGATTTTTATTTCTAGATCGAGAGCTGGGTATTTTGAACAAGCCTCTGCTGCGGCCAAAGAAGTTAGAGACAACTTTGGATTGCTCACAACTATTCCGTCCTGGATCAGGCGGCTATTGGTTATAACCGTCATGAAGTCGCTGCATTTTGCGCAGAAATATTTCTTGGGCGGACTCGGTAAATACAATAATTTTGGCAAAGACTTTCCCGCGTAACAGGTGTGACTCTATGAACTTCGTATTGATTTTTCGTCGGCTAATAGGTAAAAAAGAGTGGCGGCAGTTCTATCTATATCGGTTATTGCATTTGAATGCAAAACGGGGTGAAGGTGGGGCTCTAAAATTTTTAGGTAAAACATTATTCTTTCACGACTTTGGGTCTTTTCTGGGCGCGTATTACGAAATATTTGCCAATGGAATTTATGATTTTGAATCATCAACAGAATCACCTGTGATTTTTGATGTTGGTGCAAATATTGGTTTGGCGACTATCTTCTTCAAACTGAAATACCCCAATGCAAAAATTATTGCAATTGAAGCTGATCCAAAAATTTACGCAGTATTGAAGAAAAATATAGAGAGCTTTGGTTTTGATAATGTAACTGTCCTGAATGTGGCTGCATGGACACACGATACGGAGATATTTTTTATGCAGGAAGGGGGGGACGGTGGGCGTGTTTCCGCTAGCGGTGTAGCTGTTCGGGCAGTTTCACTTTCAAATATGTTGTCCTCGCATAATCATATTGATTTCCTGAAGATCGATATCGAAGGAGGAGAGCGTCTTGTTTTTGAAACGATCAAGGATCAGCTTGTTAGTGTGCAAAATATATTTTGCGAATATCACAGTGAGCCAAATAATAGCCAAGACTTGGAAAAAATATTAGCTGGGCTTTCACATGCGGGTTTTAGGTACTACATAAAAACACTCTTTAGCCCTGCTTCACCGTATAAGAAAATAGAAGTGAGTTGTGGCTTCGATATGCAAGCCAATATATTTGGTACTCGGATTATTCCTAACTCTACCAAAGTTTCATTATCGTTAACTCCGGCGGCAATGTGAATAGCCAGAAAAATAGTGTTTATATGGATGGCCTATTTTACTTGGCACATCTATTAAATGCAGGCCTTGGTTTCTTGATATATTTAGATCCAATTTTATTTAAAAATTATGGCTGGTGGTTTGTCGCTGTTGGTATTTTGACGCTGGTTGTCTCGCTTGTTAAATTTAGCTATTCTGTTCTTTTTCAGGCGCGCTTGTTCTTACTTGTGACTATCGGTTATTTCGCAGGAATTGTTAAGGCAATTAATCCTGATCTCGCCTTTTCTCCTGTTGCAATTGATTCTCAAACTGCAGTGATCGGTGCAAAAATGTTTGCGTTAACATCTATTGCGCTATTTGGTGCCAGTGCAGGTTTCTTTTTTGCGTGGAAGAAGAAAAATAATACTAATTTAATGATCGCCGCTCAATCAATCAAGCCAGCCTATTGGAAAACTGTTTATTGGGTGTCCTCGCTGGGTGTATTGATCACGGGCTATCTTTCCGCCATCAGTTATGGCCCAACAGTCTTTGAGGGAGTTTATGGCACGGGTGAGGGACAAGGGCAATTACTTGGCAACCTCCAATCCATTGGTGTCGTCTGTCTTGTTTTATCTTTTGTTTCTGCAATTAGAGTTAAGAAAATTAATTACTTTATAGGTGTTTTATTCATCGCATTCTATTTTTTAGGTTGGGGAATATTGCTTCGGGGAGGACGTCTTGAAGTGTTATCAGGTCTACTCGCACTCTTTGTTGTGGTCCCAGCTACGCAGGGAAAAGTTGTCAAGTTAAGCGCGAAACATTTTTTCATAATTTTATTGCTGGCCATATTTATGGAGGTGTGGGGATCGTTACGATCTACACTTTTTACTGGCGCGACAGAAACTATTATTGAAGGTTATGTCCGTTTGGCGGAGTCTGGTGTTTATTTTGCCGGCACAATAAGCGCTATCGCTTCAACATTTGCTAACCTGTTGCACATGGTTGATACACATGTTGTTGGCTTTAGTTTTGGTGAAACATATTTTGATTACTTATTGCGTTCTCCACCGGAGTTTATTTACCCTAATAGACCACCTGATCTATC
>NZ_MSYM01000005.1 GCF_001938565.1 Rhodoferax antarcticus ANT.BR | reverse complement strand
GCATTTTATAAGAGCCTTCTTACTGGTTTAATATTATTCCTTGTTTACCATATTATTTTGCAATTAGTTCAGAATATTAAATATGTGAATAAGTTGCAGGACGTATCAGATAGAAGGTTGTTAAATAATGTGCGGAATTTATGGCGAAGTATCAATAATTGGCTCTCTGAAGAAATCATGGTGGCGGCATGGCGATACTGCATTGATTCATCGAGGACCTGATGCATCCGGCACTTGGATTTCTGGGTGTGGGAGGGTCGGGTTGGGTCATCGTCGGCTGTCCGTCATTGATCTTTCCGAAACGTCACGACAACCCATGCGCAGTCCAGACGGCCGATACACCATCGTTTTCAACGGCGAGTTGTACAACTTCGCTGAAATTCGACGTGAATTGCAATCACTTGGTCATCGATTTGTGTCAACTGGCGATACGGAAGTCTTGATTGCGGCTTACACGGTTTGGGGCGAGGCGTGTTTATCTCGCCTTAATGGCATGTTTGCCTTTGCAATCCATGACAAGGGCACCTCAACAGTGCCAGCCTCGCTCTTTTTCGCCAGAGACCGCGCTGGAGAAAAACCCTTCTACTTTTCGCACTCACCCAATGAGTTTCGTTTTGCGTCTGAAGTGAAGGCATTGGCACATAGTGGCAATATCAATTTGCAGGCATTAAATCACTATTTGTCGCTTGGTTATGTGCCGGCCGACCTTTGCTTGTTTGAAGGCGTTCACAAACTACCTCCGGCGCATTGGGGGCGGCTAGATTTGATGACCGGTGAATTAATAACTCGCCGGTATTGGGCTTTGCCAGCGAACCAGCCTTTGGTGACGGCAAATGGAGAGGCGCTGGCAGACGAGGCGGGTGCCTTACTTGAAGATTCTGTGCGCTTGCGGTTGGTGGCCGATGTACCGGTGGGCGTGTTGCTGTCAGGTGGCCTGGATTCCAGTCTGGTCGTTGCCGCGGCGGCACGCGTGAGTTCAACTCCAGTGGAGACGTTTACGATTGCCTTGCCTGGGTCATCGCTCGATGAGGCGCATCATGCTGAAAAGGTCGCCAGTTATTTCGGTACCCGGCACCATGTTTTGCCGCTGGACAAACCCAGCCTCAACCTGCTGGACGGTTTGGCCCCTTTCGTTGATGAGCCAATAGCAGATTCCTCCATTCTTCCGGCCTGGCTGGTGTTTGGGTTGGCGCGCAAGCAGGTAACGGTGGCGCTGGGGGGCGATGGGGGAGACGAATTGTTCGGCGGCTACTCTGACTACACAACGAGTATGGCTGATGCGCGCCGTTGGGGTTGGGTGCCGCCGCCTGTCTTGCGCTCCCTAGCGGGTGCGGCCTCACTTTTGCCAGCCGGGGTCCGGGGGCGAAATCGCGTGGCATCCTTGCGGGGGGGGGCTTACCAACAGCTTATCTGGGGGCGTCCCTATTTTGACAGCCAGCTAAGGCGCCGTGTTTTGAAGTCCGGCGCGCTGGCTGAGTTGGGCGCCGGTCTCGAAGCGCCTGAACGCTTTCTTCTTGACCTTTTTCATCAAGGCACCGATCCACTGGACAACATGACGCGCACCCATTTCGGCAGTATTCTTCCCGATGATTTTTTAGTTAAGGTGGACCGCGCCAGCATGGCGCACAGTCTTGAGGTGCGTGCACCATTCCTGGATCATCGGCTCATTGAGTTCGCGTTTGGGCGTGTACCGTCGAATTGGAAGGTGCATGGCGGCGAATCGCGGCGTCTTGAGCGCATGCTGGCAAAGCGCTGGTTGCCACCGGATTTGGACATTAACCGCAAGCAGGGGTTTTCCATTCCTATCAATGAGTGGCTTCGCAGCGAGGGCGAACGAGGCCTCATGGCGCGGATGGAGGGCCTGCCTTCAATGATCAACCTGGATGAGGTGCGCCGCCTGGTGCGTGGCCATATTGCGGGCCGTGCAAATGGCGGGCGCCTTTTTGCCTTATTGATGTTAGCCATTGCCATGCGAAATATTCATCCATGAAAAATAAATCTCTCTGTCGCCCTTTGCTAACGGTTTGTATCCCGGCCTATAACCGTGCCAGTTTGCTATCCCCCCTGCTTGAATCCATCCTCTGCCAGGATTTCGATGACTTTGACGTTTTGATCTGTGAGGATGGATCACCTGATCGCGCTGCGATTGCTGGTGTGGTGCTTCAGTACCAGCAAACGTATCCTGGCCGTATTCACTATGAAGAGAATGCCGTTAATCTGGGCTACGACGGCAATATCCGCCAACTTGTGGAGTGCGCCAACGGTCAATATTGTGTTTTCATGGGGAATGATGATTTGATGTGCTCAGGGGCGCTGGCGGCGATTGCATCAGCCATTCAACGCACACCAGATTGCGGTGTCGTAGTGCGCACCTATGCAACGTTTGAGAAAAGTCCCGATGAGTTAAAGCAGGTTTTTCGGTATTTTCCGCAAGAGCATGTAATACCTGCTGGCGAACAAGCCATGTTCACTGCTTACAGGCGCTCCGTGGTTATACCCGGCATGGTGATTCATCGTGAATCTGCACTTGCAGTTGCCACCACGCGCTTTGATGGCACCTTGCTTTACCAGCTTTACCTGGTTGGCATGATCCTAGCCAAACGCAGTGTAATTTTTGTGCCGCAGATCATTGCTCTTCGGCGCGATGGCACGCCACCAGACTTTGGCAACAGCGCGTCAGAGCGGGGCAAGTTTGTTCCTCATGATCAAACTCCCGAGTCATCGATTCACTTCATGCAGGGCATGCTTGCGATTGCAAAGTTCGTCGGGGATGCGACTCTAGAGAACGTTTTTTCGCCAATACGGTCGGATATTGGTAACTATGCATATCC
Organism: Rhodoferax antarcticus ANT.BR; assembly: GCF_001938565.1. Lineage (GTDB taxonomy): Bacteria > Pseudomonadota > Gammaproteobacteria > Burkholderiales > Burkholderiaceae_C > Rhodoferax > Rhodoferax antarcticus. Next base: position 220,086 of record NZ_MSYM01000005.1, on the reverse strand, counting down.
CATTTTGTCTATCCAGGCCAAGCGTCCGCTACCTGTCTTTGTAAAATATGGGGTGGCGCTTGCCAGACTTGGACTTTGGCGCTATCCCTTGTTCCATTTGTATTTCGTCACATTGCTATTGATTGGCCCCGATCGCTCGGACAGTATCATCAAAATGATCAAACGTCGGTTGGGTCACACGCCGCGTTTTGGCGCAGCCCGTGAAAGTCACAAATGAAGGTGCTCGTTGTTGGTGACTGGCACTCAGATTTGCATGAACAAGAAGTTTTGCGCGCCCTGACCAGGTTGGGACATGAGGTTGGCGAGTTCAAATGGCATCCTTATTTTTCGTTTGAACCGCATGCGCGTTTGGGGGCTTTGGTCAAACGTGTGCAAAACAAGTTTGTGACAGGTCCTGTGCTCACTCAGATTAACCGCGACTTTGTGGCGAAAGCATGTGAATTTCGCCCCGACATTGTGTTTGTCTATCGCGGCACCCACATCGAAGCAAGTGCATTGCAGGCGGTGCGTGCTGCTGTGCCGGGCTGCGTGCTGGTTGGCTACAACAACGATGATCCGTTTGCACCCGCCCAGCCCAAGTACTTGTGGCGGCACTTCATGGCAGCGATTCCCCACTACGATTTGATGCTGGCTTATCGCCATGCGAACGTGGAAGCATTTCGTGTTGCGGGGGCAAAGCGTGTCGAGTTGATGCGCTCTTGGTACGTGGCGGATCGCAACTATCCGGTTGAACTATCTGACGAGGAGAGAGCCAAGTTTTCCACTGACGTTGTGTTTGTGGGTCACTATGAGCCTGATCAACGATTGGACTATCTCGAAGAGATCGTTCGACAGGGATACAGCCTTCGATTGTTTGGTCCTACCAAGTATTGGGCAAAACCACTCGCTCAATCCCAACTTTTACGGCATTTGGCTCCTACTCGAATGGTCTGGGGGACAGACTACAATCGCGCGCTTTGTGGCGCTAAGGTTGCCTTGTGTTTCTTTTCCAAACTGAACCGTGATACTTACACGCGCCGGTGTTTTGAAATACCAGCCACTCGCACACTAATGCTGTCGGAGTATTCTGATGATTTAGCCAGTTTATACATAGAGGGGGTAGAAGCAGATTACTTTAGAAATTGTGATGAAATGATCGATAAAATTAAGTTTTATCTATTGCATCCGAATGTGGCTCAGAAGCTAGCTGTGGCGGGCCACATTAAAGTGCAGCGTGCTGGACATGATATTGATTCGAGATTTAAGTCATTTTTGGCATTACCTATGGTTTCAGAAAGAAAGAAATAAATGAATATTTATATAAATCACGAATCAGTTGGCATGCAGTTATCTAGGTATCTTGGCTTGCATAAACTCTACTGGAGTCTTCGCAGATTACATGTTCCAGTCAATCATGAAGCACTTGTATTAGAGGTTGGTGCGGGTGGCAATCCGTATCCTAGGGCTAATGTGATGTTAGATGCTCTTGAGGAAACTGTGGAGCGTAATGAACAAACATTAATCAGAGACCGCCCGTTAGTTCTTGGTTTAGTTGAGGAATTGCCATTCAAAGATAAAGCATTCGATTTTGTTATTGCCTCACACGTTTTGGAGCACACAGACAATCCTGAGGCATTTTTGAATGAGCTTATGCGTGTCGCTAAAGCTGGGTATATTGAAACGCCCGACGGATGGTTTGAAAAGATTTGTGCGTTTACATATCATCGTCTCGAAGTTAGTAACGATAATGGAACTCTGTTGATTCAAAAAAAGAGTAGTTACAAACCTGAATCTATTGCGTATTTTTGGGACAAAATTAGATCCAATCGAAATTTCATGAAATTTTTAAGAGTTAATCCCGAATTCTATCATATGAGATATTATTGGAAGGATTCTATTAGTTATAAAATCATGAATCCTGAAACTGATGCAAGTTGGGAATATCCGACGGAGCTGGTTAACAGAGGGGGTGTCAAGACAGGTAGTGGCTTTATAATATATTTCAGAGAGCGATATTTAAATATTCGCCGTTTTATTTTTTCGCAAAACAGGAGAAATAAAAAAATAAACATTAACTCATTGTACCGATGCCCAAGCTGTCACTCTGAAGAATTAGTATTCTCGTCCAATATTTCTTGCAAACATTGCAAAGCGATTTACGAAGTTAAGAATGGTACTCCTCGACTCTTTCCAAAGGAAATAATCGGCTTCAATAAATCTAGAATAATTGGCAGTTAATTGATTATTCACAATATAAAATGAATTTAGACATTGATGCCTGCAACATCCGGCAAGGCGGTGGTGTCACGCACCTTTCTCAGTTGTTGCATGCCGCCGATCCGATAGCTGCTGGGTTTAACAGGGTGACGGTGTGGACTTGCAAGGCCACTGCTGCGTCGCTACCCGATAGGCCTTGGCTGGTCAAACGCAGTGCGCCATGGATGGAGGCTGCTTTGCCACTGCGCATGGCTGGACAACAGTTTCGGCTGCCAAAAGAACTGGACGCTGCCGCCTGTGACGTGTTGTTTTCTCCAGGCGGTACCTTGCCCGCTTGGTGTCCTGTGCCTGCAGTCACGATGTCGCAGAACATGCTGCCGTTCGAGCCTTTGGAGGCGGCACTCTTCGGTCGTTTTAGCCCGATGCGTCTCAAGATGCGGCTGTTGCGATCTACACAAGGGCGTTCGTTTCGGAGGGCAGATGGCATTATTTTTTTGACGCAATATGCCGCGACTGCGGTTTCAAAAGCACTGGGCGGCGTGCCGAGTAACTTGGCATTGATTCCTCATGGAGTTGAACCGCGCTTCATTCAGGCTCCGCGTCCTCAGCGGCGGCTTGCAGACTGTTCGGCTCAGAACCCTTTCCGCGTACTTTATGTGTCAATTCTGATGCCCTATAAGCACCAGGTACAGGTGGCGCATGCAGCAAACCAGCTTCGTTCCGCGGGTGTGCCGATCGAGATGAGATTCATTGGCCCTCCTTGGGGTAGGTACGGCCAACAGTTCAGGGCTTTGCTGGACGAGCTTGATCCAAAGCGCGAGTTCTTGCTGTGGTCAGGGGCTGAGCCTTTTGACGCATTGCATAATTTTTATCAAAACGCAGACGCTTTTGTGTTCGCGTCGAGCTGTGAAAATTTGCCCAATATTTTGATTGAGGCGATGGCTGCGGGATTACCTATCGCGAGCTCCGACCGTGGACCTATGCCTGAGGTGTTGGGGGATGCTGGTGTCTATTTTGACCCCGAAATGCCAGCCTCGATTGCCGAAGCACTGCGTAAGCTCGCGCTTGATGCGCCGCTAAGAGCGAATTTGGCAGAAATGGCATGGCGCAAGGCACAAGCATATTCATGGGAGCGCTGCGCACGGGACACCTTTGAATTTATTGCACAGGTGGCACGACAATGAACCGGGTGGGACGAGTAGTTCGCGATATCCATTGGTTTCTGCTAAAAAATCAATTTCCCGTATTGAAGTCACTTATTAAATTACATGTTTACCAATAAAACTCTTCTGATTACGGGGGGCACCGGCTCCTTCGGTAACGCTGTCCTCAAGCGCTTTCTTGATACGGATATTTCTGAAATCCGCATCTTCAGCCGCGATGAGAAAAAACAGGATGACATGCGCAAGCGCTACAACCATCCCAAGCTCAAGTTCTACATCGGCGATGTGCGTGATGCGCGCAGCGTTGCTACTGCAATGCGCGGTGTCGATTACGTTTTTCACGCGGCCGCGCTCAAGCAGGTGCCCTCATGCGAGTTTCACCCGATGCAGGCAGTTCGCACCAACGTATTAGGCACAGAGAACATGTTGGAGGCGGCCATTGCCGCTGGCGTGCAGCGCGTGGTGTGCTTGAGCACCGACAAGGCGGTGTACCCCATCAATGCCATGGGCATCAGCAAGGCAATGATGGAAAAAGTGATGGTGGCCGCCAGCCGCAACCTGGAAGGCACCAACACCGTTATTTGCGGCACGCGCTATGGCAACGTGATGGCCTCGCGCGGATCAGTGATTCCGCTGTTTGTTGAGCAGGTGCTAGCAGGCAAGCCCATTACCGTGACTGACCCAGCCATGACGCGCTTCATGATGACGCTGGACGACGCGGTGGACTTGGTGCTGTACGCGTTTGAGCATGGCAACAATGGCGACATCTTTGTGCAAAAGGCGCCTGCAGCATCAGTGGAGGTGCTTACAAAAGCCATTTTGGCTTTGATGGGTAAGCCCGATCATGAGGTGCGTTGCATTGGAACCCGTCATGGCGAAAAGCTGTTTGAGGCTTTGCTGAGCCGTGAGGAAATGGCCTGTGCGCAGGATCTGGGTGATTACTTTCGTGTACCGCCCGATGGCCGTGATTTGAACTATGCCAAGTTTGTGGAGCAGGGTGAGCAACGGCTGACCCAAAGCTCCCACGCCGAGGAATATCACTCGCACAACACCACCCGGCTGGATATAGCGGGTATGAAGGCGCTGCTGCTCAAGCTCGACTTTATGCAGCGTATCGCGCGTGGTGAACATGCCATGGCCGAGGACTGACGCCATGAAGGTGTTGATTACTGGTGCCGACGGTTTTGTGGGAAAAAACCTGCAACTGCACTTGGCTGAGCGCAAAGATGTGGAGGTGGTTTGCTTCACTCGCAGCCATGAGGTGGCGCAATTGCCACACTTGCTGCAAGGGTTGGACTTTGTGTTTCATCTTGCGGGCGTTAACCGCCCGCAAGACCCGTTTGAGTTCACCACGGGCAATGCGGATTTGACGCAGGCGTTGTGCAAGGCTGTTTGCAATGTGGCCGACGCCACCGGTAAAAAGGTGCCGATTATTTGCACGTCTTCCGCGCAGGCGGGACGGGACAACCTTTACGGTCAGAGCAAGCTAGCGGCCGAGGCCGCACTTCAGGCTGCTGCCCTTAGCCACGGCATTCCGGTTCACATCTTCCGGTTGCCCAATGTCTTCGGCAAATGGTGCAAGCCCAACTACAACTCGGCGGTGGCTACGTTTTGCCACAACATTGCGCGTGGCCTGCCCATTCAGGTGAATGACCCCGCTGCCCCCGTCACGCTGGTTTATGTGGACGATGTGATTCAACGCTTTGTGCAGCTGATGTACGGTGCCGACGCGGCTATAGGGTCAGACGGTTTTGCCACGGTTGCTCCCCAATACACCACTACGGTGGGCGAGTTGGCTCGGCTGATTCAGGCCTTTAAAGACAGCCGCAGCACGCTGATGACAGAGCGCGTGGGCACCGGGCTGGTGCGCGCGCTGTATGCCACTTATGTGAGCTACTTGCCCTTGGAGTCGTTCACCTACACCGTGCCGCAATATGGTGACCCGCGCGGGGTGTTTGCAGAAATGCTCAAAACGCCGGATTGCGGGCAATTCTCATTTTTCACGGCGCACCCCGGCATCACCCGGGGCGGGCACTATCACCACACCAAGACGGAGAAATTTTTGGTAATCAAGGGCCAAGCCCGTTTCAAGTTCCGGCACATGCAATCAGGCCAGACGCATGAGTTGGTCACCTCGGGTGACAAAAGCGAGATAGTGGAAACTGTGCCTGGTTGGACGCATGACATCACCAATATTGGCACGGATGAGATGGTGGTCATGCTGTGGGCCAATGAGGTGTTTGACCGCGAGCGGCCGGATACGTTTGCTTGCCCGGTGTAGTTTTTATGATCCGGTCGAAGGGCTTTCCTGTTGATACTGTGGTCGTATCCTTGTTTGCGCAGGATGCGCCGCTGAAAGCGCACCCAGCGTACAGGCAAGCTAAGGCGGGGGATAAAGACGCGGCGCTGGAGTTAGTGATTGAGGTGGCCGTGAGTTGGCTTTATGCGCAACGTGAGCGTTTTCCGCCTGGATTGCTTTTTGTCGCACCCCATGCCCAAGAGGCCACAGGAGATAACGCCATACCTCAAACGCTCGCCTCGGTTTGTGCTGCAATTTATCAGGGGAAGCCAGATACTGAAATAGTTCAGTCGGATCGGGTTTATCACACAGGCGCAGACCCGATGGAGCGATTGGCTGCGAGGGCACAGTTTGTGGGGCGAGTAACCTCTGGGGCTGAGTATGTTCTTGTTGATGATGTGACCAGCTTGGGAGGCACTCTGGCAGAATTGGCCAATTACATTCAGGTTTTCGGCGGTGTCGTCAAGGCTGTCGTGGTTCTGGTAAATGCGGGTCGCACTCCGGCGTTGGTGCCGAAAAAAAAAGTTTGTTCAATTGATAAAGGAGCGGTTTGATGATGAATTCACCGAAATTTTCGGCGTTGAGCCCGGTGCGCTCACTGCCAACGAAGCCCAATATCTCGCGGGCTTCAGATCTGTTGACGCCCTCAGAAATCGACTTGCTACGGCAGAGCAAGAAATCGATCGCCGATTACGTTCAAAAGGAATTGCCCGGGCGTCTCAAACAGCGTCACTTGGAGCACATGCTGATCAAGGCTTGACATCCCCCGTGTCCGGGGCTGATGATGAAGCCTCGTAGCCGCACCGTGTTTTTGAACAGTGTGCGGTTTTTTTATGTGTAAATGAATCTATGAAAAAACTAAAAGTCATGACCGTGGTGGGAACCCGGCCCGAGATTATTCGCCTATCCCGAGTGTTGGCGCGGCTGGATGAGCATTGCGATCACATCTTGGTGCATACCGGGCAAAACTACGACTATGAGCTAAATCAAGTCTTTTTTGATGACCTGGGCGTGCGCAAACCCGACCACTTTTTGAACAGTGCGGCCAACGCCACCAGCGCCGCGCACACCATTGGCAACCTCATCATTAGGGTGGACCAATTGCTGGCCGACGTGCAGCCCGAGGCCATGCTGGTGCTGGGCGATACCAACAGTTGCCTGTCGGTCATTCCGGCCAAACGGCGCAAGATTCCCATTTTTCACATGGAAGCGGGTAACCGTTGCTTTGATCAGCGTGTGCCCGAAGAAACCAACCGCCGCATCGTGGACCACACGGCCGATGTCAACCTGACCTACAGCGCAATAGCGCGCGACTACCTGCTGCGCGAGGGCTTGCCACCTGACTTGGTCATAAAGACCGGCAGCCCGATGTTTGAGGTGCTGACGCATTACCGACCGCGCATTGATGCATCTGACGTGATGGTGCGGCTAGGGTTGACTGAGGGCGGCTACTTTGTGGTGAGTGCTCACCGCGAAGAAAACATCGAATCGCCGCAATCTTTCACCAAGCTTGTCGCGGTGTTGAATGCCGTGGCTGAAGATCATGGCATGCCGGTGATCGTGTCGACCCACCCGCGCACGCAAAAACGCATCGACGCCACGGGCGCTACGTTTCACCCGCTCGTACGTTTGCTTAAGCCACTGGGTTTTCATGACTATGTGAAGCTTCAACTATCAAGCCGGGCATCGTTGTCCGACAGCGGCACCATTAATGAAGAGTCATCCATCTTGAACTTCCCGGCGCTCAACCTGCGTGAAGCACATGAGCGCCCCGAAGGTATGGAAGAGGCTGCGGTGATGATGGTGGGACTGGAGGTAGACCGGGTGCGCCAGGGTTTGGCGATTTTGGCGACCCAGCCACGCGGCGCTGTGCGTGGCCTGCGCCAGGTGGAAGACTACAGCATGCCCAATGTGTCTGACAAGGTGCTGCGCATCATCCACAGCTACACCGACTACGTGAACCGTGTGGTGTGGAAGAAATATTGAGGCGACTGGCGCGTGAAAATCCTGATCGTCAGTCAATATTTTTGGCCCGAAAATTTCAGAATTAATGACCTCACGCAAGAGCTGGTGCAGCGCGGGCACAGCGTGACGGTATTGACGGGAATCCCCAATTACCCAGCCGGCCGTGTATTTGATGCGTACAGGCAAAACCCCAAGGCATTTGGGCACTATGGCGGTGCCAAGGTATGGCGGGTTCCCATGCTGGCGCGTGGCCATGGTGCCGCGCGTTTGTTTTTGAATTATCTGAGCTTTGTGATCGGAGCTTGTCTTTGCGGGCCGTGGCGGGTGCGGGGCCAGCAAGCTGATGTCATCTTTGTCTTTGAGCCATCGCCCGTTACTGTGGGCCTTCCTGCGGTCTTGCTTGGCGGAATCAAGCATGCGCCAGTTGTTTTTTGGGCGTTGGACTTGTGGCCGGAAACGCTCGCTGCAATAGGCGTGGTGCGTTCACCCAGGGTGTTGGGTTGGGTCGGACAAATGGTTAAGTTCATTTATGAGCGCTGTACGTTGGTATTGGGTCAATCGCGCGGCTTTCTGGGAAGCATTGCCAAGTATTGTTCTGATGCCAACAAGATCCGCTACTTTCCGAGTTGGGCTGAAGAGGTTTTTAGTGAGCCAAATTTGGCGCCGGCACCGGAAGTGCCCGTGCAGGCGGGGGTATTCAATGTGTTGTTCGCCGGAAATATTGGTGAAGCGCAAGACCTGCCTGCCGTGCTTGACGCCGCAGAGGTGCTAAAGCACAACGCCGGCATCCGTTGGCTAATTGTGGGTGACGGACGAATGTCAAATTGGCTTGAAGATGAAGTGTCGCGCCGTGGCTTGCAGAGCAGCGTGATGTTGTTGGGCCGGTTTCCAGTGGAGCGCATGCCGTCTTTTTATGCGCATGCTGACGTACTGATGGTGTCGTTGAAAAAAGATCCGACATTCAGCATGACGATCCCGGGAAAGGTGCAGTCTTACCTGATGGCGGGTATACCGCTTGTTGGCATGCTCGACGGTGAGGGCGCAAAAGTTATTACAGAGGCGAATGCGGGCCTGGTTTGCGCTGCGGGCGACTCAGGCGGTCTTGCAGCAGCGGTACTTGAGTTGGCGGCCATGAGCGTTGCTCAAAGGCATCAGCTTGGCGTGAATGGCCGTGTTTTTGCCCAGAAGGAGTTTGGCCGCACCTTACTGATGGATCGACTAGAGACCCTGATGCTTGAAGCGGTCTTCCTGTACAGGCAAGAAAAGGTGAAGTCGTGATTTTGGTTACTGGGGCAACAGGCTTTGTCGGCAAAGCAATCGTGCAGCGCTTGCTTGCGGACGATGAGTCGCGACGGGTTGCAGTGGCTGCGCGCAGAGTTGGACAGCAGTGGCCAGAGAGGGTGCTACCCCGCGTGACGGGTGAGTTGACACCTTCTGCCGACTGGACGGTTGCGCTTGAGGGCGTATCAGTTGTCATTCACTGTGCTGCACGCGTGCATGTGATGACTGATACAGCCGCTGACCCACTTGAAGAGTTTCGCCGGGTCAACGTGCAAGGCACCTTGAACCTGGCTCGGCAAGCGGCTGCAGCTGGCGTGCGGCGCTTTGTGTTTGTCAGCTCTGTCAAGGTCAACGGCGAGGCGACGCAGTTGGGGTCACTGTTTAAGGCGGACGATGCGCCCGCCCCGCTGGATGCCTATGGCGTGTCCAAGATGGAGGCTGAGCAGGGTTTGCGCGAGCTGGCAGCGCAGACAGGCATGGAGGTGGTCATCATTCGCCCGCCCTTGGTGTATGGCCCTGGGGTCAAGGCCAACTTTGCCGCCATGATGCGCTGGTTGCAGCGTGGCGTGCCTTTGCCTTTAGGTTCCATTCATAACCAGCGCAGTCTGGTGGCGCTCGACAACTTGGTCGATTTGATTGTGCTTTGCCTGACGCATCCCGCTGCAGCCAATCAGACTTTTTTGGTCTCCGATGGCGAAGATGTTTCCACGTCAGAGCTGCTGCGCCGCATGGGGCAAGCGCTTGATAGACCGGCGCGCCTGCTTCCTGTGCCGCAAAGCTGGCTTCGATATGCGGCGGCCATGGTGGGCAAGCCAGATGTAGCGCAGCGCCTGTGCGGGTCTTTGCAGGTGGATATCACCAAAACCCGCCAGCTGCTGGGCTGGACACCGCCGCTGTCGCTGGATGAAGGCTTGAAGCGGGCGGCGGCGGGGTCTCTTGAGTTGACAAATGGTGACACCAGGTGCTAGACTTCCTCATGCCAGCGAAACTTCCTCAACGCGCATTTAAGGCTGCCAAGTTCAGCAAAGATGCGAAAAAAGCCAACATAAGCGATGCCGAGCTTTGCGAAGCTATTCGCCAAGTAATGGCTGGCCAGGCGGATGAGCTCATTGCCTTTCGTTTGCTGGCGAAGAGTTACGCAGGTTTGACAGAGTTACAGGTCAAGCACTTGGTAAACGACCAACATTTTGTGGAAATATGCCATGACGACAAAACCCAAATTTAAAAGTGACGCATTCAAGGCCATCCATGCGTCGGCTACTGCTCTGCACAAGGTTGGCGTGATCGACAAAGCGACTATGCGCGAATTCGATGCATCGTGTATTACCGTACTCACTGCGATTGAGCCAGCGCAAATCAAGCGCATTCGTGAGCGAGCGCATGTGAGCCAGCCCGTATTTGCCCGCTACCTCAATACGAGTGAATCGACTGTTCAAAAGTGGGAGGCCGGCGTTAAGCAACCCAGCGGCATGGCGCTTAAGCTGCTTTCCGTTGTTGAAAAGCATGGTTTGAAGGTGCTGGCTTAACCAGGTAAAAGAAGCGGCAGAAGGGATATGAGTTTGAAGCGGTTTTTTGATCTTTTGCTGGCCCTGGTGGCCGCTGTGGTTTTGGCCATCCCGGTGTTGCTGGTGGCGCTGGCGGTGCGGCTGACCTCTGCCGGGCCGGCCCTGTATTGGTCAGACCGCGTGGGGCGGCACAACAAGCTGTTCAAGATGCCCAAGTTCCGCAGCATGCGCGTGGGCACGCCTGCGGTGGCCACGCATTTGCTGGCAGACGCCAAATCGCATCTCACGCCGATTGGCAGCTTTTTGCGCAAAAGCAGCCTGGACGAGCTGCCGCAGCTGTGGAGCATTCTGGCGGGCGACATGAGCTTTGTCGGGCCGCGCCCAGCGCTGTTTAACCAGCATGATCTGATTGCGCTGCGCACCCAGCACGGCGTGCATGAGCTGGTGCCCGGGCTCACCGGTTGGGCGCAGGTGAATGGGCGCGATGAGTTGCCGATACCAGACAAGGTCAAGCTGGATGCAGCGTACCTGCAGCGCCAGTCGCTGGCGTTTGATAGCCGCATTTTGTGGCTGACCTTCGTCAAAGTGCTGCGACGCGATGGGGTGTCGCACTGATGCGACCACAATTGCGCCGCCTGAAATTAATTGGGGTCAGATTCTAATTAATTATGGTAATTGACCTGTAGTTGGCATTGGGAAGCCCCATCTTACTAACATACGGTGCTATCAAGTGGGAAGCGACTTGAGCCAATATCGCACTAAATTCAACCGGGGAATTGGATGAAGCACATCATTGAAATTGACTGTCCACCAGAAATTCTGATGGGCTTGCACTTGGATGCAGACGGGTTTGCTGAGCTTGTCAAACTGCAGTCAGCCATTGCCTTGTTCAAAGATGGCAAGCTGTCATCTGGTATGGCTGCGCGTTGGTTAGGCCTGCCACGTGTGCATTTCTTGCTGCAAGCCATGCAAGCTGGGGCGACCTTGCTGGCGGACAACGAAGACGACTTGGCTCGCGAAACGGCTTTGCTGTGAAGGTTTTTTCAAACACAACGCCTTTCATCGCTCTATGTAGCGTAGACCTGCTGCACGTTTTGCCGTCAATCTTTGGTGAAATTGTGGTGGCACCGTCGGTGGCGGATGAATGCAGCGAAGGCGGCAGAATTTTGGTGCCAGATCTGAAAAAATTGTCGTGGGTAAGCGTGCAGCCAGTGCAAACCGATAGGCGACTGCCAGCTCTTTTCGAACTTGACAGAGGCGAGCGTGACACCTTGTTGCTTGCGGCAATGGTGCCTGAATCACTGGTGATCGTTGATGAAAAATTGGGTCGAAATATGGCCGAATACATGGGACTTCGGGTTACCGGCACCTTGGGTGTTTTAGCCAAGGCTCGTGTGCAGGGGTTAATCCCATCTTTTTTGAAAGCGACCCACGGTATGCGCGAGCAAGGCATTTTCTTTCATGAGGGACTGATGAACAGAATTGCCACTCGGGTCGGTGAGGGTAATTAGGTAACGTTAATTGGCGTTAATTGGGGTCAGATATCAATTTATTATGGTTAATTGGGCTGTAGCCCGCGTGGTACTTGCACATACAGCTATTTAATTAAGAGCTTTTGTCGATTCATATTGGACGAGTTGCCGCAGCTGTTGAGCATTCTGGCTGGCAACATGAGCTTTGTCGGGCCGCGCCCAGCGCTGTTTAACCAGCATGATCTGATTGCGCTGCGCACCCAGCACGGCGTGCATGAGCTGGTGCCCGGGCTCACCGGTTGGGCGCAGGTGAATGGGCGCGATGAGTTGCCGATCCCTGACAAGGTCAAGCTGGATGCAGCGTACCTGCAGCGCCAGTCGCTGGCGTTTGATAGCCGCATTTTGTGGCTGACCTTCGTCAAAGTGCTGCGACGCGATGGGGTGTCGCACTGATGCGACCACAATTGCGCCGCCTGGATCACGCTCCTAATTAATTGGGGTCAGATTCTAATTAATTATGGTTAATTGGCCTGTAACCCCCGTAATATATGCGCAAGCAGCTATCAAATAGAGAGTGACCGCAAGTTGATGGCGATGCCGGCATTGCTGGCGGCGGTGCGGCTGGGTTCGCCGGGGCCAACGTGCTTGCAGGTGTTGCAACCGGTCTTGAGTAACTCAATTGTTCGCGGCGAGGCTGCTGTGATTCAAACCGACATGAATTTGAGCGCGCCGCTGGTATGCCTATGCCGTGTCTGGTATTGCACTGGATAGCTTGGTCGATTTGATCGTGGCTGTGCGGGTCTTTGCAGGTGGATATCTCCAAAACCCGGCAACTGTTGGGCTGGACGCCGCCGCTATCTCTGGATGAAGGCTTGAAGAAAGCGGCTACAGGTCGAGAAAGACAGGTTTTGTCATGAAATATGATAAGCTGATTATCCAATTTATGGAGAATGCCTTATGAGCACTATCGTATTGACAGTGACCGAGTTTTCACGCGGTTTATCGGATTTTTTAAACCAGGTGCAGTACCAAGGGCAAACGCTGGATATTCAGCGTGGCAAGCGGGTTGTGGCGCGAGTATTGCCCGCCGCAGCACCCAGCGGCTTCCCGTTGGACCGGCTGGATGACCTGCTGCTGAAGGGGCCGCAGATCAGTGGGTCTGAGCGTCAGTCCATGGCCAAAGATGTGGGCGCGTTGCGCTCAAACCTGTTGACGCGAGACGATCCATGGGCCTCATGATTGATACCGACGTATGGGTGTTGGCGGAAAAGTCTGGCGGCAAGCTAGACCTGGCTCGCTGGGCATCTTACGGCGGGGCCTACATGAGCGCCGTGACAGCTAGCGAACTTCTTGTGGGGGTGGAGCGCGCCAACACGGCCGAGCGCAAGGCGCAACGCGCGGCGTTTGTGGAAAACCTGCTGGTCAACATTCCTGTGCTGGATTTTTCTTTGTCAGTTGGCCGTACTCACGCACGCATGCTGGCGGCGCTCTCAAAAGGCGTAACTGCAGGAGCGCACGATGCGCTGATTGCCGCCACTGCGGTGCACCACGGTTATGCGCTACTCACACGCAACGTGGCGGATTTCAAGATATTTGCGGGTCTGAAGGTGGAGTTGTACTCATCGTGAAGCAGGTGTTTGATCTTTTGCTGGCCGACCCCAAGGGGTTAATTGGGGTCAGACCCCACTTAACCCCCCACTTAACCCCACTTAACGCCGTTTGCCCGCGGCTGACCGACAAGATGGCCATGAAGATCGGCAGCAAATACAAGTTTTCTGAAGTGCAGGCAAGGCACTGGGTGCAGTTTGCAAACGATGCTCAGCTGTCCCCGGCGCAGGCTAAAAAGCGCCTTCTCGACATCGCCAAACGCCTGCCCGATCTGGCTCGATCCACGCAAGCTGCTTTAGAAGCGCAAGGCAATGGCCACCCCACCCTGGGCCAGATTGCCACGCTGATCGACCAGCGCTGCACCCTGACCATACGCCGCCTCAAGGCCACCGAAGTATTCGCGGCGGCCGCCGCGAGGGTTGCCGCGATGAGGTGTTGCATTGATGCGCCGCCCACGCGTTGGCATGCAATGCCATTCTGGTGACCAACAACACCCCCGAATTCGAGCGGGTGCCGGGAGTGCGCTTGGAAAATTGGGCGAACGGGCCGTCAGATGTGGACGCAACCATTCAATTGCGCATGAACTCGACCATCAAGGACGGTGCCTTTGCCGTCTTGCGCGAGATGGGCATTAGCCCGTCTGAGGCCGTGCGGGTTTTCATGACCCAGGTTTACAAGACCCGCACGCTCCCCCTGGTCATTGCTGCCGACGGCCCGGAAGATTCCGGTCAACCTGCCGAGGCGAGTTACACCGAATGGCTTCGCACGCGTCTGCAAAAAAACATCAATGCCCTGGACAGCGGAGAAATGAAGAGCTATTCGAACGAAACAGCAAAAGCCGTTCTTCATGCGCGTCTTGAAGCCCGGCGCAGCAAAATGAATTTGCCAGCGAAGGTCAGGCCAAAATCGGATATGGCAGCAAGTTGAAAAAATAGAGGGCTTCGCCATGAGCATTCCTGCCAGCGACCTGTTCCCCGCAAGCCGCAAGCTTGTCATCTCAAAACTGCCTTATGTCGCTTTCATCCGCCAGCTTGACGGCGCAGTTTGGGAAGTGGTTGATATCGTCCACACTTCCAGAAAGCTACCAAAAGCAGAGCAAGAAACCACACAGCAGAGGGAGTGACATGAGCAATATCGGCAAGACCGAATCATCAAGCTCGCGGCCAAGGCTGATGTCAACATTGACAGTTACCGACAGTGGTTAGTCTGACCTTTTGCTTAAGCAACCCTTGATGGGTCGCGCCAGGGCTGAACTCGGTCGGCTGGTGCGCAGTTGGCCGACATCCACGCCTTACATTCTCTACAGAAGGAATGAAGCGACTATTTGATTTATTTCTGCGCCTAGTGGCCGACATTTTTCTGGCGCTGGCGTTGCTAGGCGTGGCGATATTGGTGTGTCTCGCCTCACCGGGGCTGGTCTTATATTGGTCAGACCGGGTTGGCAAAGACAACAAGATATTCAAAATGCCCAAGTTCAGAAGCATGCTGGTGGGCACGCCCGCGGTGGACACGCGTTTGCTGTCCAATCCGGATGCCTATTTAACGCCTGTGGGCAGTTTCTTGCGCAAGAGTAGTCTGGATAAGTTGCCGCAACTCTGGAGCATTATCAAAGGCGATTTGAGTTTTGTCGGCCCCCGGCCTGCGCTGTTTAACCAGCATGACCTGATGGACCTGCGCACCCGTGCTGGCGTGCACCGCCTCAAGCCTGGGCTTACCGGCTGGGCGCAGGTCAATGGACGCGATGAACTGCCCATACCTGACAAAGTGGCGCTTGATATTGAGTATTTGCACTGCCAATCCCTTTTTTTTGATGTAAAAATTATTTTCATGACGGCATTAAAGGTTTTGACAAGAGATAATGTGAGCCATTAAAAGCATGGGAAACATGCAATCAGGGTCTCACAACTTCGTATTTAGAAAGAACAAGAATGTCTTCTTTGATTGAAATTCAAAACCAGATCGCCTTACTGCAAAAGCAGGCTGAAGAAATCAGGGCCGCTGAATTGGCTGCCACCGTGGCAGATATTTTGGGCAAGATGGACGCCTTTGGTATCACGCTGGAGGATCTGGAGCGCGCCAAGGGCCGCGGGCGCAAGCCAGCAGCGGCGGCTGGTAAGTCGGGGAATCCGGCGCCGGTTAAATACCGTGGCCCCAACGGCGAAACCTGGTCTGGTCGCGGCCTGATGCCGCGCTGGTTGTCGGCACTGGTGGCACAGGGGCAATCCAGAGAATCTTTTGCGGTTTAGGGTGGATGCAATAAGCGCCGTGACAGGCGCTTTGGGTCGTCTTGGGGTGGCGTGATGCAAAGCAGAGTGTTGGCGTGGCCGCTTTATGTGAAGCGGCTGGTGGTGGTGGCGCTGGACGTGGTTCTGGCGCTGCTGGCCACTTGGGTGGCGTTCGCGCTGCGGTTGGATGGTTTTTATTGGCCCACTGGCGCACAGTGGGCTGTTTTTTTGATGGCGCCGGTATTGTCGGTGCCGGTCTTTGTCCGCTTCGGGCTATACCGTGCGATCTTTCGCTATTCAGGGCAGGCAGCCTTGCATGCCACCGGCATGGCGGTGTTGGTTTATGCGGTTCTTTTGACGGCCATCTTGTGGTGGATGCGTTTGCCTGGCGTACCACGTAGCCTGGGTATTTTGCAGCCGCTGGTTTTTCTGTTCCTGGTCGGCTCCAGTCGGGCAGTGGCGCGTTTCTGGCTGGCAGATTTGGCGCGTGCACAAACGGGTGTTGTAGGGCGTTTGCTGATCTACGGCGCGGGCACCTCAGGGGTGCAAACGTCTGCGGCCTTGCGCCTGTCGCAGCAATATTCTCTGGTCGGTTTTGTCGACGACGATGCCAACAAGGTGGGGCGCAGTATCAATGGCACGCGGGTGTACGCTTCTGCCATGGTGCCGGAACTGGTGGCTGAACACAACGTGACCGACATTTTGCTGGCGCTGCCTAGTGCCACCCGGGATTGTCGCAATGCCATCGTGCAAAAGCTGCGCCCGCTGCCGGTGCATGTGCGCTCATTGCCAGGGCTCTCAGACTTGGCCAGCGGTCGCGTCACCGTGCAAGACTTTCGTGAACTCGACATTGAAGACCTGCTGGGCCGTGAGCCGGTGCCGCCGCTTGGTGATTTGCTCGCGCGCGATCTGGCCGGCCAGGTGGTACTGGTCAGCGGTGCAGGCGGCAGCATTGGCGGTGAATTGACGCGCCAAATTGTGTTGCAGCGGCCAAACCAGTTGCTGCTGCTGGACCACAACGAGTTTGGCCTTTACGCCATTCACCAGGATTTGCAGGCCATCTGCAAGGCGGCTGGCCTGAGCGTTGAACTGGTGCCGTTGCTGGGCAGTGTGATCAATCCGCAGCGCCTGCAGGCGGTGTGTGACAGGTATCGCCCTGCCACGGTCTACCACGCGGCGGCCTACAAGCACGTGCCCATGGTGGAAGATAACCCGGGCGAGGGCGTGCGCAACAATGTCTTTGGCACCTTGAACCTGGCGCAGGCCGCAGCCAATAGCGGCGCCAAGCGCTTTGTGCTGATCAGCACCGACAAGGCGGTGCGCCCCACCAATGTCATGGGTGCCACCAAGCGTATGGCGGAGCTGGTGCTGCAGGCGCTGGCCGACAAAAGTTCGGACACAACGTTTTGCATGGTGCGGTTTGGCAATGTGCTGGGCTCCAGCGGCAGCGTGGTGCCACTGTTTCGCAAACAGATAGCTGCAGGTGGCCCGGTCACGGTGACGCATACCGAGGTCACCCGCTATTTCATGACCATCCCGGAGGCGGCCCAGCTGGTGCTGCAGGCGGGTGCCATGGGGCAGGGCGGAGATGTGTTTGTGCTGGACATGGGCGAGCCAGTCAAGATCATCGACCTGGCGCGCAACATGGTGCAACTCTCAGGCTTGAAAGTGCGTGACGCAGAGCATACCGAGGGTGATATCGAGATCGCTGTCACCGGCCTGCGCCCCGGCGAAAAGCTGTATGAAGAGCTGCTGATTGGCGACAACCCGGCGCCCACCGAGCACCCGCGCATCATGAAAGCGCATGAAGTCCATTTGCCTTGGCCAGTGCTGGCACCTCATCTGCAGGCCCTTGAACAAGCAGCAGAAGCTGGGAATACGACCGCCATCAAGGCGGTGCTGACAAGCTGTGTCCATGGCTACACCACGCAACCGCTAGCGGAGGTTTAAGTTGGGCATGGCACATCGGGCTGGTCGAATTACACTTTAGTTATTTAGGTAATTCAAAGGAGCGGACGATGCAGAGCACCATCACGCAACGCGGACAAACCGTCGTGCCCATGTTGATTCGGCGGCAGTTCCACTTGGGGCCAACCGACAAACTGGAGTGGCTGGTTGAGGGCGGTGTGATTCATGTGGTGCCGGTCCGCAGTGACCCTATTGCAGCATTTCGTGGGCAGGGTAAGGGCGGTGCCACGTTGCGCTTGCTGGCCGACCGCGCGCAAGACCGGTTGAATGACTGATCCGGCAACGAATCTGACACGTCGTGCAACGTTATTTGCTGGATACGTCTGCTTTGCTGGCCCTGCGTGATGATGAGCCGGGCGCGGATCGGGTCGCTGAGATTCTTGCACTAGCGACGACTGGCGCGGTGCGTTGTTACGGTTGTTTTGTGTCTTTGATGGAAGTGCTGGAGCGCGTTTGGCGCGATGAGAGCGAGTCTGCCGGCCGCCTGGCTTACCAGCAATGTCTGTCACTGCCCATCGAGTGGGTGCACGAAAGTGAAGCGCTCTTGATCAGAGCGGCAGAAATTAAGGCGCAACATCCGTTGTCTCTGGCAGATGCGTGGATAGCCGCTTGCGCCGCAGAGACGGGTGCCGTTTTGCTGCACAAACACCCCGAGTTCAATCCCCTAAAGCTGGCACAAGAAGTTTTACCGTTCAAGCTTCCCGCACCTCCATCCTGACTTACCGACATTGAGCCCACCATGACCGAACCTACCACCATTCATTCCCATGATCAGGCGCAGACCCTGGCCCAGGCACTGCCCTACATCCGCAAGTTCCATGGTAAGACCATGGTCATCAAATACGGCGGTAACGCTATGACCGACCCGGCCTTGCAGCAAGCCTTTGCCGAAGACGTGGTGCTGCTGAAATTGGTTGGCATCAACCCGGTGGTGGTGCATGGCGGTGGCCCGCAGATTGAAGGTTTGCTCAAGCGCTTGGGCAAACAGGGCGAGTTCATCCAGGGCATGCGGGTCACCGACGCCGAAACCATGGAAGTGGTCGAGTGGGTCTTGGCGGGCCAGGTGCAGCAAGACATCGTTGGCCTGATCAACCAAGCCGGTGGCAAGGCGGTCGGCCTGACCGGGCGTGACGGCGCCATGATCCGGGCGCAAAAACTCAAGATGCTCGACAGTGCGGACCCAAGCAAGGAGCATGACGTGGGCCAGGTGGGCGACATCGTCAGCATCGACCCCAGTGTGGTCAAAGCGCTGCAAGACGACGCCTTCATCCCCGTCATCAGCCCGATCGGGTTTGGTGAAGCCAACGAGAGCTACAACATCAATGCCGACGTGGTCGCCGCCAAACTCGCCACCGTGCTCAAAGCGGAAAAGCTGCTCATGCTCACCAACATCAGCGGCGTGCTCAACAAGGAAGGTGTTTTGCTCACTGACCTGACCGCGCGGCGCATTGACGAGCTGTTTGCGGACGGCACTATTCAAGGCGGCATGTTGCCCAAGATTGCCGGTGCGCTGGACGCTGCCAAGAGTGGCGTCAACGCGGTGCACATTGTGGATGGCCGTGTGCCGCATGTGCTGCTGCTTGAAATCCTCACCGATCAGGCCTTTGGCACGATGATTCGTTCACATTGATGTTATAAAAATCATAGCTACTCACGCTTTACCTATAAGGGCTACAGGCTATTTTGATATAAATGTTGGCGAACTTCACGGGTAAACCCGTGGTTGACTTAGACCCTGTTCCCTAGAAGCGGCCCGGATACTGGCCCACCAACACCAATCTGGTCGAAATGCTGCAAAATAGAACGATCGTTCTTTTTCTGCACCATGACCCCTCCAGTCCCCCGCCACCTTCCTGCCAGTCATAAACTCGCCAGCAGCCCGCCCGCCGGTAAGTTACGCAGCGAGCGCGCGCTGCAAAAAGGCCAGCTCACCAAGCAGCTCATCATTGATGCGGCTTTGGGGCTGGCTGGGCAGATTGGCCTGGAGGGTCTGAGCATTGGCGTGCTGGCCGAAGTCACCCACATGAGCAAGTCGGGCGTGTTTGCCCACTTTGGCTCGCGTGAAGAGTTACAGCTTTTGGTGGTGCGTGAGTATTACCAGCGCTTCGCCGACGAAGTGTTTGATCCTGCCATGAAGGCTCCCCGCGGCTTGCCCAGGGTGCGGGCGCTGTTTGCCAACTGGATGAAGCGCGTGGCCATCGAGTTGCAGTCCGGCTGCATTTTTATCAGTGGCGCGGTCGCGTTTGATGACCGCCCCGGCCCGGTGCGCGACGCCTTGGCCACATCGGTGCAAACCTGGCTCGACGCACTCAAGCGTGCCGTGGTGCAGGCGCGCGAGGCAGGCCACCTGGTGCCCGATGCCGATGCGCCGCAAATCGCGTTCGAGATCCATGGCCTGATCCTCTCGCTGCACTATGAAGCTCGCTTTTTAAAGAACCCAGGTGCCATTGAGCGTGCCCATATCGGGTTTGAAAACATATTGCTGCGCTACGGCACGCACGCCACCCAACCACTCTGATTTTCAAGGAGACCCACCATGACCACCTACACCCCACCGCTGCGCGACATGCAATTCGTCATGCACGAAGTGCTCAACGTCAGCGCTGATCTGCAGCAGATTCCCATGCATGCCGACATGGACGCCGACACCATCAACGCGGTGCTGGAAGAGGGCGGCAAGTTTGCCGCAGACGTGCTGCTGCCCCTCAACCGCGGTGGTGATGAGGAACACTGTGTGTTGGACATCAGCACCCATGAGGTCACCACGCCGACCGGCTTCAAAGCTGCGTACAAGCAATATGTGGAGGCTGGCTGGGCGGCGCTGGCGTGTGATCCGGCTTATGGCGGCCAGGGTCTGCCGCTGGTGGTGAACCAGTGTTTTTACGAGATGATGAACTCGGCCAACCAGGCCTGGGCGATGTACCCCGGCCTAACCCACGGCGCCTATGCCGCGCTTTACACCAACGGCACCGAGCAGCAAAAAGAAACCTACCTGCACAAGATGACCAGTGGCGAGTGGACTGGCACCATGTGCATGACCGAGCCACATTGCGGCACCGACCTGGGGCTGATGCGCACCAAGTCCGAGCCACAGGCCGACGGCACCCACCGGCTCACCGGCACCAAAATTTTCATCAGCGCGGGTGAGCATGATCTAAGCGACAACATCATTCATCTGGTGTTGGCCCGCCTGCCCGATGCGCCGCCCGGCATCAAGGGGGTGAGCCTGTTCATCGTGCCCAAGTATTTGGTGAATGCGGACGGTACGCGCGGCGCGCGTAACACCATTTTTGCCTCGCGGCTGGAACACAAGATGGGCATCAAGGCCAGCGCCACCGCCCAGATCGAGCTCGAAGGCGCCGTTGGCACCCTGGTGGGCGAGCCCAACAAGGGCATGCACGGCATGTTTGTGATGATGAACGCGGCCCGCCTTGGCGTAGGCAACCAGTCGCTGGGCTTGACCGAAGTGGCTTTCCAGAACGCGCTGGCTTATGCCAAAGAGCGCACCCAAATGCGCAGTCTGTCCGGCACCAAGGCCAAAAACCAGCCCGCTGACCCGATCATCGTGCACCCCGATGTGCGCAAGATGCTGCTCACCGCCAAGGCCTACGCCGAAGGTGGTCGGGCCTTGATGTGCTTTAGCTCTATGCTCCTGGAAAAAGAGCACAACCACCCTGACGAGAAGGTGCGCAAAGAGTCCGGCGAACTGCTGGCCCTGCTCACCCCTATCGTCAAGGCCTTCACCACCGACAACGGCCACATCGCCACCAACGCCTGCATGCAGGTGTTTGGCGGTCATGGCTACATCCGTGACAACGGCATGGAGCAGTTTGCACGCGACAACCGCATCAACATGCTTTATGAGGGCACCAACACTATCCAGAGTCTGGATTTGCTGGGCCGCAAGGTGCTGGGCAACCAGGGCGCTACGCTGAAGAAATTTGGCAAGCTCATCGGCGCGCTGGTGGCCGAGGAAGGCGTCAACGAGAAGATGGCCGAGTTCATCACCCCGGTGGCGATTCTGGGCGAGCAGATGACCAAGTTCACCACCGAAATCGGTTTCAAAGGCTTTCAGAACCCCGACGAAGTGGGCGCCGCTGCGGTGGACTACCTGCGCGTGGCCGGGCACCTGGTGTTTGGCTACTTCTGGGCGCGCATGGCGCAAGTGGCGCTGCGCCAGATTGCTGGCGGCAGCACCGACCCGTTTTACACCGCCAAACTGCAAACCGCGCGTTTCTACTTTGCCAAACTGTTCCCCGAAACAGCAACCCTGATGCGCACCGCACGCACCGGCTCCAAAGTGCTGATGGACACCGACGCCGCCCTGGCCTGACACTAACCTTTATGCGCAGTTCAGCCACCCCTGAGCATGAAGATCAGCGTCATGGCGATCCGCGCAGCGACGCGGCAATGCATGGGTATACCGACAGCGCCTTGAATCCACCTCACCGGAGACTTTATATGAAAAATCACCCTCTAGCCCTTATGAATAAAGCGCTGGCAGCTATTGTTACAGTAGCATTCAGCACGCTGGCTGCAGCCCAAATGACGCCGGTGGGCAGCTGGCACAGCTTTGATGAGAAGACCGGCGAGCTCAAAAGCCTGGTGGTCATCAGTGAAACTGGCGGCGTGCTCACCGGCCACATCGAACAACTGCTGCGCAAAAACGCTGACCCCAAAAAGCTCTGCACCGAATGCACTGACGACCGCAAGGACAAGCCGGTGCTGGGCATGGAAATCATCCGCGGCGCCAAAAAGGCTGAGGGCAAAGACATGTGGGAAGACGGCAAGATCCTCGACCCCGAAAACGGCAAGAGCTACACGCTGCGCCTGACGCCGATTGAAGACGGCAAAAAGCTCGAAGTGCGCGGCTCGGTGCTGTTCATCAGCCGCACACAAACCTGGCAACGCGTTCAGTAATTACAGGAAAACCAACATGTCTCGATTCAATGTGAAAAAAGTCGCCGTCCTTGGCGCGGGTGTCATGGGTGCGCAGATTGCTGCGCATCTGGTCAATGTCAAAGTGCCGGTCATCCTGTTTGACCTGCCCGACAGCAAATCAGGCTCGAAAAACGGCATCGTCACCCGTGCGGTCGATGGCCTCAAGAAGCTCAAGCCGTCACCTTTGGGCATGCCCGAAGATGCCGCATTGATTGGCCAGGCCAATTACGAAGAGCATCTGGAGCAACTGCGTGACTGTGACCTGATCATTGAAGCCATTGCCGAGCGCATGGACTGGAAGCTCGATCTGTACAAAAAGATCGCGCCGTTCATTGCCCCGCATGCCATCGTGGCGTCCAACACCTCGGGCTTGTCGATCACCAAGCTCAGCGAAGTGCTGCCTGAGGAAATCAAACCGCGCTTTTGCGGCATCCACTTCTTCAACCCGCCGCGCTACATGCTGCTGGTGGAGCTGATCAACACGCCCACCACCCAGCCGCACATCCTCGACGACCTGGAAGCCTTTGTCACCAGCAGCCTGGGCAAAGGCGTGGTACGCGCCAAAGACACGCCCAACTTCATCGCCAACCGCGTCGGCGTGGCGGGCATGCTGGCCACCATGAAAGAGGTGGAAAACTTTGGCCTGAGCTATGACGTGGTGGACGACCTGACCGGCAAAAAGCTGGGCCGCGCCAGCTCCGGCACCTTCCGCACCGCCGACGTGGTGGGCCTAGACACCATGGCGCATGTCATCAAGACGTTGCAGGACACGCTGAGTGGGGACGCTACCGCAGGGGCTGGCAAGTTTGATCCGTTTTACGCCAGCTTCGCCACACCAGCCGTCCTGAAAACCCTGCTGGAGATGGGCAACCTGGGCCAGAAAACCAAGGCGGGCTTTTTCAAGAAGGTTGGCCGCGACATCCAGCGCTTCGATCTGGCCAGCAAAACCTATGTGCCCGCCGGTGAAAAGGCCGACGAGGTTTACGCCCGCATGCTGAAAAAACCAGCTGCCGAGCGCCTGCAATTGCTGCGCAACGCCGAAGGCGCACAAGGCCAGTTCCTCTGGGCCATCCTGCGCAACGCCTTCCACTACGCCGCGGTGCACTTGGCCGAAGTGGCCGATAACGCCCGCGATGTGGACTTCTGCATGCGCTGGGGCTTTGGCATGAAGCAGGGCCCGTTTGAGCTCTGGCAGGAAGCCGGTTGGCTGACGGTTGCCAACATGGTCAGGGAAGACATCGACGCAGGCAAAGCCCTGTGCAATGCGCCGCTGCCCGACTGGGTGTTCAGCGGCCCGGTGGCAGATGCCGGTGGTGTGCACACCCCGCAAGGCTCCTGGAACCCGACCACTGGCCAATTTGTGCCTGTGCGCAGCTTGCCGGTGTACGCGCGCCAGCATTTCCCTGAAAGCGTGCTGGGCGCGAGGGCACCGTCCGCCTCGAACGCTGGCAAGACGCTGTTTGAAGACGACGCCATTCGCCTGTGGACACTGGACGATGAGATTGTTATCGCCAGCATCAAGACCAAGATGCACGCCATCAGCCCCGACGTGGTTGAAGGCTTGGTGCAAGCTGTGGACCTGGCCGAAGCGTCTTACAAGGGCGTGGTGATCTGGTCGAACGACGAGATGTTTTCGGCCGGTGCTGACCTGCAAGCCATGCTGCCCGCCTTCATGATGGGTGGCGTCAAAGCCATCGACGCGGCCGAGGCTGAGATGCAGCGCGCCATGCTGAGAATCCGCTACGCCAACGTGCCGGTGGTGTCTGCCGTGCGCGGCTTGGCGCTGGGCGGCGGCTGCGAGCTGGCTATGTATTCCGCCAAGCGCGTGGTGGCCATGGAGAGCTATATCGGCCTGGTTGAAGTTGGCGTAGGCCTGGTCCCTGGGGCTGGCGGCCTGACCTACATTGCCAGGCGTGCTGCAGAAAACGCAGCAAAGTCAACTGGCAAAGACCTGCTGCCGTTCCTCTCAGAGGGCTTCACCGCCGCCGCCATGGCCAAGGTCGGCACCAGCGCCATCGAGTCGCGCAAACTCGGCTACCTGCAGATGAGCGACGTGATCGTGGCGCACAAGGACGAACTGCTGTTTGTCGCCCTGAGCGAAGCCAAAGCCATGGCCAACGCTGGTTACCGCGCGCCGCACAAGCGCCCCTTTGCGGTGATTGGCCGCAGCGGCGTGGCCACCATCAAGGGTTCGCTGGTCAACATGCGCGACGGCGGTTTCATCAGCCAGCATGACTATCACATCGCCAGCCTGATCGCCAACGTGGTCTGCGGCGGCGATGTGGACGCCGGTAGCCTGGTGACCGAGGAGTATTTGATGACGCTGGAGCGCCAAGCGTTCTGCTCGCTGCTGAACCATCCCAAAACGCAAGAGCGCGTGATGGGCATGATGTCAACCGGCAAACCAGTTCGCAATTGAGTTCGTGATTGATCAAGCTACTGCGGAGCCGCCATGCGTCGTTGCAGCCCCAAAACAAGCCTCACGTACAAAGGTACGTTCCGGTTGTTTTCGGGCACCCGCGCCTAGCCTGACGGCTGCTCGCGACGCTTGCTCAACCACAAACAACTGCCTCACAGCGACAAACAGCTGAACTAGCACGACCACCCCATTTTTCTGATCAATTGAGGATCACCATGAAACAAGTTCAAGACGCCTACATCGTTGCCGCCACGCGCTCACCTATTGGTAAGTCGCATCGCGGGTTTTTCCGCAACACCCGGCCGGATGATTTGCTGGTCAAGGTGCTGCAGTCGGCACTGGCGCAAGTGCCAGGCCTGGACCCGGGCGCCATTGAAGATGTGGTTTGCGGCTGCGCCATTCCCGAAGGCCAGCAGGGCCTGAACATTGCCCGCATCGGTGCGGTGCTGGCTGGCTTGCCGGTGAGCGTGGGCGGGATTACCGTGAACCGCTTTTGTGCATCAGGCCTGAGCGCGATCCAAATGGCCGCCGACCGGATTCGCGTGGGCGAGGCCGACGTGATGATTGCCGCCGGGGTCGAGAGCATGAGCATGGTGCCGATGATGGGCAACTCGCCCTCCATGTCGCCGGCCATGTTTGACAACGACGAAAACATCGGCATCGCCTACGGCATGGGCCTGACTGCCGAGAAAGTGGCGAACCAGTGGAAAGTCAGCCGCGAAGCGCAGGACGCGTTTGCGGTCGAGTCGCACCGCCGCGCCTTGGCCGCCCAAGCCGCCGGTTACTTTGCTGCTGAGATCACGCCGATTGAGGTGATTGACCGCTCGCCGAATCTGCAAACGGGTGAAGTCATCGAGAAAAAGCGCATCGTGAGCTTAGACGAGGGCGCGCGCGCCGACACCTCGCTGGAAGGTTTGGCCAAACTGCGCACAGTATTTGCCGCACGAGGCTCGGTCACCGCAGGCAATAGTTCGCAAACCTCGGACGGCGCGGGTGCGCTGATCCTGGTCAGTGAAAAAGCGCTCAAGCAATACGGGCTGACACCGCTGGCGCGTTTTGTCAGCTTTGCCGCCAAAGGCGTGCCGCCGCAGTTCATGGGCATTGGCCCGATCGAAGCGATTCCGGTGGCCTTGCGCAATGCGGGTCTGAGCCTGTCGGACATCGACTGGATCGAGCTCAACGAAGCGTTTGCCGCGCAGTCTTTGGCGGTCATCAATACGCTGGGGTTGGACGTGGCCAAGGTCAACCCGATGGGCGGCGCCATTGCGCTGGGCCACCCGTTGGGCGCCACCGGGGCGATTCGCGCCGCCACCGTCATCCATGCCTTGCAGCGCCAGCAGCTCAAGTACGGCATGGTCAGCATGTGCATCGGCATGGGCCAAGGCGCGGCGGGGATTTTTGAGCGGGTTTGATTTTTCGATGAGTTCAGGGTGGGGTACGCCGCACAGTGCGATTGTGTTGGCGTTGCGTCCCTTGCAGATTGAGTCCGGAGCAGGTGTCCGAGTGCATTCAACTCGTGAAGTTTTGGCGCATCGCCGCGCGGTAGCCGGTTGGGGCGCCCCCCTCATGCTGGAGTACCAGAAAAATCGGGGGCCGCCCCAACCGGCTACCGCGCTGAGGTGTTGGGCGGGCGCTGGGTTTGAAGACTTCAAGGCCAGTGGTTGGCGTTCAGGCGGTACGTCGGGCGCAACCCCAGTCTTTTGTCATCGATGCCAACGCTGCCAGCGAGAGAGGTCCTTGGGGCGGCTGACGATTTCTGGTACCCCAGTATGAGAAAGCTGCCCCAAGGACCTCTCTCGCGGGTGACCGCCAACAGCGGTTAAATAAACGCTCTGCCTAATGACAAAGGCCGATGCCGCACAAGAACCTGGCAGCCAAGTAGCCAAGTAGCCAAGTACCCAGGCAGCAAGCCAGCAAAGCCCGTATGACAGAATCAAAATTCATTTAGCGAGAAATCCAGCATGACAGATCTTCTGATAGACACCGCCGAGCGGGTCATGACCATCACCCTCAACCGGGTCGACAAGAAAAACTCATTCACCGCCGCCATGTACGCCGACATGGCCGATGCGCTGGCGGATGCCTCGCTCGAAGACGCCATCCGCGTGGTCGTGTTTCAGGGGCATGAAACGGTGTTCAGCGCGGGCAACGACATTGCCGACTTTTTGAAAGCGCCGCCCACCGCGCTGGACGCGCCGGTGTTTCGCTTCCTGCGCAACCTGGCCAGCTTTCCCAAGCCCATTGTGGCCTCGGTGTGTGGCCCGGCGGTGGGCATTGGCACCACGCTGCTGTTTCATTGTGATCTGGTCTACGCGGGTGACAACGCGGCGTTTTCCATGCCTTTTGTGAACCTGGGCGTGTGCCCTGAAGCGGCGTCTAGCCTGCTGGCACCGCAGCGCATGGGCTATGGCCGCGCGGCAGAGGCGCTGATGCTGGGCGACCCGTTTAGCGCCGAGGCGGCGCTGGAGATGGGCCTGATTTGCCGCATCGTGCCGCCCGCCGAGGCCAATGCGCTGGCGCAGCGCCAGGCGCAACGCTTGGCCGCCAAACCCAGCAAATCTGTGTTGGAAACCAAACGTCTGATGAAACTCAGCTACGCCAGCGCGGTGGACGAACGCATGACGCAAGAGGGTGTGATCTTTGCCCGCATGCTGGGCGAGCCAGCTGCTAAAGAGGCGTTCGGCGCCTTTCTGGGCAAACGTCGGCCAGATTTCAGTCAGCTCTGAGCCAGCATTTCAACGGGTCTTACCCTGTGCGTTTTATACGCTAAATATGCCTCTAGCCCTTATAAACAAAGCGCAGGCAGCTATTCTTTTGTATCGATATGACCCATTCCAAAAGCAGTGACATGACCAGTGACCTAATCAGCACACCGGTCAGTTTTGAGCCCGAATTTATCGCAGGCATCAAAAAGGTGTTTGAAGAGTTGATCGTCTTCAACCAGTTACTGGGTCTGAAAATCACCAGCTTGCTGCCCGAGCGCGTCACCGCTCGCATCGACATGCGCAACGACCTGGTGGGCCATTTCGCCTGCAACCGCATCCATGGCGGCGTCATCAGCGCCGGGTTGGACGCTATGGGCGGGCTGGCGGTGATGGCGGCGATTGGCGCGCGCCACATGGACGAGCCGGTGCAGCATCGCCTGCAGCGCTTTGCCAAGCTCGGCACCATCGACCTGCGGGTGGATTACCTGCGCCCGGGCATTGGCGAGTGGTTTGAGCTGCGCGCCGAGGTGATGCGCCTGGGCTCCCGCGTGGCCTCCACCCGTATGGAGTTTTTGGGAGCAGACGGCAAGCTACTGTCCACTGCGGCGGCTGCTTACATTGTGTCCTAAGGGGTGGCTGGTGCCGGCTTGGGCACCTCGCGCGGTTTGCCGTGCTCGTCCAGCGCCACATAGGTGAGCAGTGCCTCGGTCACTTTGGTGTAGCTGCCCTGGGCGCGAAAGTGCTCTGCATAGACCTCGACCTTGACGGTGATCGAAGTGCGGCCAATGCGCAGCAGCTTGCCGTAAAAACTCAAAATGTCGCCCACGCGCACCGGCTGTTTGAAGATGAACTCATTCACCGCCACCGTGGCCATGCGCCCATCCGCATAAGGTGCGGCAATCACTGCGCCGGCCAAGTCCACCTGCGCCATCACCCAGCCGCCAAAAATGTCGCCGTTGGCGTTCACGTCGCGCGGCATCGGAATCACTTTGAGCACCAATTTTTCGTCAAGCGGCAGTTGCAACTTGGGCGATGTTTCTTCTGGCAATGGCTTTGTGGGCGAGCGGGTGCTGGGGTGGTCAGACATGGGCACAATCCTGGGTTGATCAATTGCCATGGATTGTCCCCTGAGATTTCCATTTATGCGCCGCCCCCGTTCCACCTTGCCCAGCGAAACTTTCCCCCCGGACTCATCCAAACCTGCCCCCGCGCCTGAGCGCTCTGACTGGTCGACCCTGCAGCGCCTGTTTCCCTACCTGTGGCAGTACAAATGGCGGGTGATGGCCGCGCTGGCCTTCATGGTGGGTGCCAAGGTGGCCAACGTCGGCGTGCCGGTGTTGCTCAAGGAACTCATCGACACCATGAACCCCAAGGCGGGCCTTGATGCGACCGCGCTGCTGGTGGTGCCGCTGGGGCTGCTGGTGGCTTATGGGTTGCTGCGGCTGTCGACCACGCTGTTTGCCGAGTTGCGCGAGCTGATCTTTGCCAAAGCCACCGAGGGTGCGTCGCGCAGCATCAGTTTGCAGGTGTTCCGCCACCTGCACGCGTTAAGCCTGCGCTTTCACCTGGAACGCCAGACCGGCGGCATGACGCGTGACATAGAGCGCGGCACCCGCGCTGTGCATTCGCTCATCAGCTATTCTTTGTATAGCGTTTTCCCGACGCTGTTCGAAGTTGCGCTGGTGCTGGGCTACCTGGCCGTCAAGTTTGATGTGTGGTTTGCCGGCATCACCATCATCGCGCTGGTGGTCTACATCACCTTCACCATTGTGGTCACCGAGTGGCGCACCCAGTTCAGAAAGCAGATGAACGAGCTGGACAGTACCGCGCACAGCCGCGCCATCGACTCGCTGCTGAACTACGAGACGGTCAAATACTTCAACAACGAAGAATTCGAGGCCAAGCGCTATGACGACAACCTGGAGCGCTACCGCAAGGTTGCGCTGAAAAGCCAGAGCACGCTGAGCCTGCTCAACACCGGTCAGCAGCTCATCATTGCGGCCGGGCTGGTGGCCATGTTGTGGCGTGCCACCCAGGGCGTGGTCGATGGCCGCATGACGCTGGGCGACCTGGTGATGGTTAACGCCTTCATGATCCAGCTTTATATTCCGCTGGGTTTTCTGGGGGTGCTGTACCGCGAGATCAAGCAGGGCCTGACCGACCTGGAAAAGATGTTCGGCCTGATGGAGCGCGAACGCGAGATTGCCGATCAGCCCGGCGCGCTGCCCTTGGCGCTGGAGGACGCCAGCGCCACGGCGCTCAAGGCCAATGCGGGCAACGCCAGTGTGTCGTTCAGGCACGTCCAGTTTGCCTATGAACCGGCGCGCCCGATCCTGCATGACATCAGCTTTGACATTCCGGCCGGCAAAACCGTGGCCGTGGTGGGGCCGTCGGGCTCGGGCAAATCGACGCTGGCGCGGCTGCTGTTCAGGTTTTACGACGTGCAAAGCGGCCAGATACTGATTGCCGGGCAGGACATCAAACAGGTCACGCAGGCCAGCGTGCGCGCCGCCATCGGCATCGTGCCGCAAGACACGGTGCTGTTCAACGACACGGTGGAATACAACATTGCCTACGGCCGCCCCGGCGCTGACCGCGCTGAGGTCGAGGGCGCCGCCAAAGCTGCGCACATTCACAGCTTTATTGCTGCCACGCCCAAGGGTTACGACACCATGGTGGGCGAGCGCGGCCTGAAACTCTCGGGCGGTGAAAAGCAGCGCGTGGCGATTGCCCGCACGCTGCTGAAAAACCCGCCGATTCTGATCTTTGACGAAGCCACCAGCGCGCTGGACAGCGCCAATGAGCGCGCCATTCAGGCCGAGCTGCAAAGCGTGGCGCAAAACAAAACCACCCTGGTCATCGCCCATCGTTTATCGACGGTGGTGGATGCGCATGAGATTCTGGTGATGGAGGCCGGGCACATCCTGGAGCGCGGCACCCACGCCGCGCTGCTGGCGGCCAACGGACGTTATGCGCAAATGTGGGCGCTGCAACAGAGTGTGGAATAGTTACAAGCTTTTTTGGCAAAACCCCGAGTCCAGGCCTCTAGCCCATATAGGTAAAGGGCTGACAGCTATCGAAATTGAATATTTGGGTGACTTGGTCAGCGTTTGAAAGCCCGAGTTTCAGAGGTCAGGTTTTTGGGTTTGCGCGAGCGAGCGCACTGCCATGGGTAGCTACGCGGCTGTCCCCCGGCCCTGCGGGCCTCCTCCTTGATGCCGCTGCGCCACCCATGACAGCGCACTCACCTGAGTCTTTGGCTGATTCACCCCATGGCTTGTCAATCGTCAAGGTCTGCATGGCTACGCACCAGAGTTGAACCTCAATCCGAATGGGTATCGCCCGGAGCCTTCAGCGAATCCGTTGGTGTCCGAGTCTTGTCTGCGCGGTTTTCAAGCCTTCAGATCAAGCAGCGCGCCGGCCATTTTGTCGCTGGTCTTGAACACCGCCAAGTTGGCGAGAAAAGCGTTTTTTGCCTGAAGTTGGGCCACCACATCGGTTTCCAGCGCGCTGCCGGGGGTGCTGGCTGCGGTGACCGATGCCGATACGCCGCCCTGTGATTGCGCTTTGAGCGTGACCTCTTGGCGAGTAAAGCCTTCGGTATTGAGGTTGGCCACATTGTGGGCAGTCGCTTGCAGCTGCGTCTGGGCGGCGTTCATGCCTGAGAGGGCGATGGCTGAAAGTGAAGTCATGAACAAATGCTCCGGTGCTATGGGGAAAACTCGATTTAACCCCCTGGCTCAGGGTTTGACAAGCGCTGCGTCCAGTTTCAGGGCATGAATTTTTTTGACAGCGGCTTGAGCCTGCGCGCGTTGGGCAAACGGCCCCACACGCACGCGGGTGCGCGGCCCCTGGGGGGTCTGCAGTTCCTGGGAAAAAGCCGGCAAGCCCGCCGCTTTCAGCCGGGCCAGTGTCTTGCGCGCGTTGTCAGGTTGTGCGAACAGGCCGGCGTTGACCAAGAAGCGCTCAGTTGCAGCGATTGCTGGGGGCTTGAGTTTGGCAACGGATGGCCCGTTGGCTGGCGCAGAGCTGGCCTGTGCTGGCGTTGGCGCTAGCCCGACTCGGGCGGAAAGTTCTGCAGCTACGGGCACTGAGGCTGCTGTAGCGGCGGAGGCTGCCGAAACTGCCTTTAATGCTGCATGTGCTGCTTTTGATGCCCGTGCTGCTAAGACCGCCGATGGAGCCGGTGACGGTAGTGCTACCGCTGCCGCTGATGCCGTCGAAGCTGCAGGTTCAGGTGCTGGCGCAGATTCAGGCGCAGCTACCGCTGTGGCTGATGAAGTTGCAGCAGCGGGCTCAGCTACGGCTGAATCGGACGCTACTGCGGCTGGAGCGCTCCCAAAGGCGCCAGCGCTGGCTTCACTGGCCGCCGGGGCAATCTCAGCCACCGCGTTGGCCGTCTGGCTGGCGGGTATTGCAGGCGCAGCCACAACCATGGTCGTCGTTTCAGCGGCCGGGGTGCCAATTGACGCCCCAGACTCGGGCAGCAGCCAATAGGCCAGCGCCGCCGCAGCCAGCAGCAGCAACCCATTGACGATCAGGATGCGGATGAGCCGCCCCCGCGAAGCGGCGCGCTGACGCAACTGTGTGCACGCCAGTTCCAGAGTTGGGTTGGCCTCAATGGCTGCCACCATCGCCTTGCGGCTGTGATTGAAAAACAGCGCATTGCCCCAAGCACCGGGCACCAGCACACCAAGACTCAGGCAAGCGCCGATCAAGCCATAAAGCACCTCGGGCGGCCAGTCAAACACCAACTGGCGCAAGCCGAGCAGTAGCACCACCATGCCCAGCAGCACAGCAGCAAACACCACCGCCACCCCCCACAGACCCCGCAAGAGAATCCAGTTCAGGCTGAACAGACAGGCCGACCAGTTCCACGACAAAGTGGCTTCTCCGGCGGCTTCAAACCGGCTGAAGATGGGAAGGTAATAATCCTCCCCCATCGGGCCAATCACCGCACGGTGCAGCGCAGGCATGGCCAACCCTGGAGAATTGTCCAGCGAGACGGCAGCTTCGAAGGGTGTAACGGGTGCATCGGGTTCGGTCATGGTTTATTTTGGCATGGGCATCCACGGGCGAATAGGGTCTTTCATAAACTATTGATTAAATAGCAACAAGCGCATGCAGGAAAAGGGCTAGAAGACTTATTTATGGATATTTTTATTTCTGTTTTCATCATTGGTTGGGGTTTGCATTCCTTCACCCAGCGCGACCAGAACGTGCGCATTGCACTGCTGGGCACGTTTCTGGCCAGGTACCCGATCGAAAAGCTGATGGAAAGCTTGATTCAGGGTTATCTGCGCGCCCTGGGTGAGACGGACAAAGAGCGCCAGGACGCCATCTGGAGCGCCCTGAAAACCACTGAAACGGATCTGGTGCAGCAGTTCAATGCTTTTGCGCTGGCGTTTTCCAAAGTGCCCGAGCCGCAGGCACGCATCAGCAAGGTACCCTTTGCCTTGCCCCAGATAACCAAATGGTTGCCGGGTTACACCTTTGATGCGCGCAAAGTGTTCAATGTGCATGCTCATGCCATCGCCCAAGCGGCTCGCGCGGGCGATGACGCCCCCTCCAAAGAGAAGGCTTTCACCATGATGGCGGAGCTTTTTTTGATGCAGCACACCTGCCACTGGTTTTGCCGCTCCAGGATGGTCGCGTCCGCCCGGCTGATGGCGCGGCATAAAAGCCCTTACGCCCAGGTGCTGCGCTCGGTGGCAGCGCAAACGCGCAAGGCCTACGGCGCGCTGGTGGGGGTCTGAATGCCAGGCGCCAAGTTGTTGCATCGGCTCAAAGCGGTCTTGTCTGGCAGCAAACTGCCGCCCACCGACTACCAGCGCGCGCAAGCGCTGATCGCCGCCATTGACGCAGGCGGCATCCCGCTCAACGCCGTCCGGGTGAACGACATTGCCCGTAAGCTGGGCCTCGATGTGCCAGTCACAGCCCCGGTCGAGGACACCATTGCCCGCATTCGCGTGGCCCTGCAGCGCCAGGCGCCACCCGGTTAACCTATCGACACCCAGTGCCAGAGCTCGGTGCACTGGCAGCCTGGGCAACCGGACCTTGCAGCCAGGGCAGGCCGGTCTGCTCAAGCCACCTGGCATTTGGGACAATACGGCGCATGACCTCCACGCCCACCCCCCTTCAAAGCCTCACCCTCACCCGCCCGGACGACTGGCACCTGCATGTGCGCGACGGTAACGCGCTGGCCACCGTGGTGCCGCACACTGCAGCCCAGTTTGCCCGCGCCATCATCATGCCCAATTTGCGCCCACCGGTGACCACCGCCGCGCAGGCACTGGCTTACCGCGAACGCATCATGGCCGCAGTGCCCGCTGGCCTGCATTTTGAGCCGCTGATGACGCTGTACCTCACCGACAACCTGCCTGCCGATGAGATCGTCCGCGCCAAAGAGGCAGGTGTGGTTGCTCTCAAGCTGTATCCGGCGGGCGCCACCACCAACAGCGACGCCGGCGTGACCGACATGCGCAAAACCTACCCCACGCTGGAAGCCATGCAGCGCGTGGGCTTGCCGCTGCTGGTGCATGGCGAGGTGACCTCGCCCGATATCGACCTGTTTGACCGCGAAGCGATGTTCATCGACACCCAGCTCATTCCCCTGCGCCGCGACTTTCCCGAGCTCAAAATCGTCATGGAGCACATCACCACGCTTGAGGCAGCGCAGTACGTGCAGGCGGCTGATGCCCGTTTTCAGGCGGCCACGCTTACTGCGCACCACCTGCTGTACAACCGCAACGCGATCTTTACCGGCGGCATCCGCCCGCATTACTACTGCCTGCCGGTGCTCAAACGCGAAACCCATCGCCAAGCCCTGCTGGCTGCGGCGACCAGTGGTGATGCGAAGTTTTTCCTCGGCACCGACAGCGCGCCGCACGCGGTGCACCTGAAAGAGCACGCCTCGGGTTGCGCCGGCTGTTACACCGCCCACGCCGCCATGGAGTTGTATGCGCAGGCCTTTGACTCGGTGGACGCATTGGACAAGCTGGAAGCCTTTGCCAGCTTCTTTGGCGCTGACTTCTACGGCTTGCCACGCAATACCGGCAGCATCACGCTCAAGCGCGAAAGCTGGACGCCGCCTGCCAGCTACATCTTCGGCCAGGCTGAGCTCAAGCCGCTGGCCAGCGGTGAGGCCCTGGCCTGGCGGCTGGTGGGCTGAGCTTCGCCCAGTGGCTCCAGCCCCGCGAGCAACACAAGGAAACGCCATGAACATTTTTCTGATTGATGCGGACAACCTGAATTCAGGTGCCTGGGTGGATGAGGCTTTTCGGGTGCTGGAAGAAACCGAAGGTCGCCTGCCAGTGCGCCGCGCCTACGGCAGCGCGGAAAACCTCAAAGCCCTGGCCGACACCCTGCGCGCCTGGGCGGTGCGCCCGTTCGTCAACCTGGCACTGACCAAAAACACCACCGACATGGCGCTGGCGGTGGACGCCATGGAGCTTGCCTGCCAGGTGCCCGCACCCAAGCTGATCGTCATCGGCTCGGGTGATGCCGACTTCACCCCGCTGGTGGTGCGCCTGCGCGAGCGCGGCATTCGCGTGGTGTGCGTGTCTGAGCGCAGCAAAATGGGCCGCGAAGCCATTCCCGCCTATGACCGGGTGATTTTGGTCGGGCCAGACCTGGCGGCATCAGATGCTGCGCCGCTGCCCAGCCTGGCCGCCCCCGCACGCAAGACACCGCGCAAAACGACACCCCGAAAAACCGCCAGCAGCGGAGCATCTGCCGACAAAGCTGCCGCAGCCACGCCAGCGCCCGCCAAAACGCCTGCGAAAAAGGTCGTCGCCAAAACTACCGCACCGCAGAAAAAGCCAGTTGTCAGCCCGCCAGCAGGCAACCCGGTACCGACGCCAGTGGCGGTTGAGGCGGTGAGCCACCAAATGGCGCTGCTGGATGTGGCGACGATTCTGGCCGCCGTGCCAGCGCTGCAAAGCGGGCAACCGCAGCCGCTGGCCGCCGTTGCCAAGGCGCTGCTGGATGCCAAACTGCGTGGCAAAAACATGACCTCTACCAAGTTGCTGAAGAAGTTCCCCAGCCAGTTTGTGTTGGCCCCGCCTGAGAAACCCAGAACGGTGCAATACATCGCTGCGCCGCAGCCGTCTTGATCGCAGCCATCAACTGGCACGCGCCCTGGCTCGCATCTTGGCGCGCCGTGGGCGAGCCTGCTGCGCATGAGGTGCTGGCAGGCGTGTTGCAGCCAGACGCACTCAACCAGGTCGCCCAGACGCTCTGGCCAGCGCCCGCCCAGCCGCCAGTGCGCTTTGTGCCGCAGTCTGACCTGCCGCCGGGCATGGCTTATGAGCAATACATTTTTGATAGCGCTCGGTGCCCTACTCGTGAGGGCTTGCATGACTTTTTTAATGCACTGGCGTGGCTGAACTTCCCGCACACCAAGCGCCGTCTTAACCACTTGCATGTGGCGCAAATCGCCCACAGCGGTATCGCCCCGGTGCGCGGCCCGGCGCGCGATGCGCTCACCGTGTTTGACGAAAACGTCGCCCTGCTACGAGCGCCAGATGCACTGTGGGAAGCCTTGGCCGCCAAAGACTGGCCCCAGGTGTTTGGCCCGCTGCGCCCGCTTTGGGCAGAGTCGTCTTTGGTGCTGTTTGGCCATGCGCTGCTGGAGAAACTGGTTTACCCAAGAAAAGCGGTCACAGCCCACGTCTATCGTGCGTTTCCAGCTACAGACAGCATAGCGGACCTGGACGCCTGGCTCGCCGCCGACCTGACGGCAGAAAAGTTTGCCGCCAAACCCTTTGCCCATCTGCCGGTGCTGGGTGTGCCGCACTGGTGGCCAGCCAACGAGGTGCCCGGCTTTTACGACGATCTGGGTGTTTTCAGGGCGGCTCGGGTGACGGCGGTGGCAGCGTCCAAATAGCCAGACGGCGTGTGGAATTGGCGCCGGTTTGGTTTGGCTGCAAGGTGGTAACCCTTACCATTTGCACTTCTTGGCGGTGCATCTGTTGTTAAGCCGCTTAATCTTTTAGAGGACTCCATGAAGCGCATTGTTCTTTTTGTTCTCACCAACGTCCTTGTGGTGGCGGTGCTGGGCATTGTTGCCAGCGTGCTGGGATTGAACCGTTTTCTGACGCCCAACGGCCTAGATCTGGGCGCACTCCTTGGGTTTGCGCTGCTAATTGGTTTTGGCGGCGCCATCATCTCCTTGCTGATCAGCAAGCCGGTGGCGAAGTGGAGTTCGGGTGTGCGGGTGATCAACGAGCCGTCAAACGCCGACGAGGCCTGGATTGTCGAAACCGTGCGCAAACTGTCTGACATAGCCGGTATCGGCATGCCTGAGGTGGGTATTTTTGAAGGCGCACCTAACGCCTTTGCCACCGGCGCGTTCAAGAATTCGGCGCTGGTGGCGGTCAGCACCGGTTTGCTGCAGGGTATGACACATGAAGAGATCGAGGCCGTGCTTGCCCACGAGATTGCTCACGTGGCCAACGGCGACATGGTCACCATGACACTGATTCAGGGTGTGATGAACACCTTTGTGGTGTTCTTGAGCCGGGTGATCGGCTCCTTGGTGGACAGTTTCCTGCGCAAGGGCGACCAGTCGAACTCCGGCCCCGGCATTGGCTATTACGTCACCACCATCGTGCTGGACATCGTGCTGGGTTTTGCCGCTGCCATCGTGGTGGCTTGGTTTAGCCGCCACCGTGAGTTCCGCGCCGACGCGGGTGCCGCCAAGTTGATGGGCCGCAAGCAACCCATGATCAATGCGCTGGCCCGACTCGGTGGTCTGGCGCACAGTGAACTGCCGAAAAGCGTGGCAGCATTTGGTATTGCTGGGGGTATGGGCAAGCTGTTTTCGACCCACCCGCCGCTGGAAGATCGCATTGCCGCGCTGCAAAACGAACAGGTTTAAAGCACCACCGATTTCGAGTTTCCGGGTATTTCACCCCCAGCAGCGGTTAGTCCGCGCTGGGGGCCTTTTTTTGGACGCAGGACGGCGCCGCACTCAGCTGCGCGGCTGCCGCCCGCCCTGTGGGTTCCCCCTTGATGCCGCTGCGCCGAATGCCATGCCGCCCTTAGCTCGACTACCTGAACGGCTCAAGTCCAGCCAGAACCGCTAGACTCATCCCATGGAACTTTCAACCTGGCTCACCTTTTTTGCCGCCTCCTGGGCCATCAGTATTTCACCTGGCCCAGGGGCAATAGCTTCTATGAGCGCCGGGCTCAATCACGGTTTCAAACACGGCTACGTCACCATTTTTGGCTTGGTGCTGGGCATCTGGACACAGTTGGCAATCGTCGGCGTCGGTCTGGGGGCGCTGATGGCCACCTCCGCCACCGCGTTTGTCGTGGTCAAGTGGGTAGGTGTGGCTTATCTGGTCTGGCTGGGCATCCAGCAGTGGCGTGCGCCAGCGCGGCCGATGGTTGCGGCGTCGGACTCGGGCGAGGTGGTGACGCAGCGCACGCTGATTTTGAAAGCCTGGATGATCAATGTGGTCAACCCCAAGGGCACGGTGTTTTTGCTGGCGGTGGTGCCGCAGTTCATCAGCACAGGTGAGCCGCTGCTGCCGCAGTACCTGATCATTGGCGCCACACTGGCTTTCACCGATATGGTGGTGATGTCGGGCTACACCGCACTGGCCTCGCGGGTGCTTGGGGCGCTCAAAAAGCCCGCCCACATCCGCGCCATGAACCGCACCTTTGGCAGCCTGTTTGTGATTGCCGGTTCGCTGCTGGCGCTGTTCAAACGCTCGGCTTGAGGACGCACGAAGGCTTCCATTTGATACATTTAGCATAGCGCCAAGCGCTTGTTCTATAAGGGATTGAGGCTATTTTCATGTCTAAAAGTCGACCACCTGCCGCGCCAGTGCCTCAGCCAGCTTGATGCCATCCACCGCCGCCGACAGAATGCCGCCGGCATAACCCGCACCTTCACCCCCAGGGTACAGACCCGCGGTATTGGTGCTTTGGAAATCATCGCCGCGCGGCATGCGTAACGGTGACGAGGTGCGGGTTTCCACCCCGGTCAACACCGCATCAGGCATGTCAAAGCCTTTGATCTTCTTGCCAAAAGCGGGCAACGCTTCGCGCAGCGCGGTTATCGCGTAGTCGGGCAGGGCGCTGTGCAGGTCACCGAGTTTCACGCCTGGCTGGTACGACGGAACCACGCTGCCCAGGCTGGCGGACGGGATGCCGTGGACGAATTCTTCCACCAGCTGTGCGGGGGCCTCATAGTTGCTGCCGCCCAAAACAAAGGCGTTTGCTTCAAGCTGGCGCTGCAGGTTGATGCCCGCCAAGGGGTGCACGGCGAGCGCATCAGCTGCTCTTAAATAAAGAGCTTCCTGCGCATACTGCATACCGGCTAGAGGCCCAAAAGCCTCTATAAAAGTAGCCGCATCCTGCGGATAGTCAACGGGCTCAATGCCGACCACCAGCCCGGCGTTGGCGTTGCGTTCGTTGCGTGAATACTGGCTCATACCATTGGTCACCACCCGGCCCGGCTCGGACGTGGCCGCTACCACCATGCCACCTGGGCACATGCAAAAGCTGTACACCGCGCGGCCATTGCTGGCGTGGTGCACCAGCTTGTAGGCCGCTGCCCCCAGCACCGAGTTGCCAGCGTGGCGGCCCCACAGGGCGCGGTCGATCACACTTTGCGGGTGCTCCACCCGAAAACCCACCGAAAACGGTTTGGCCAGCAGCGTGACCCCACGTTGGTGCAGCATGGCAAAGGTGTCGCGCGCGCTGTGGCCCAGCGCCAAAATGACCTGGTCGGCGCGCAGCTCGTAGGTCAGGCCGGTGGCCTGCTCCAGTACGGTCAGGCCGCGCACCTGCCTTGCGGTTGTCAGATCAACATCCATCACCCGTTGCTCGAAGCGGATCTCGCCGCCCAGCGCGATGATGCGTTCGCGCAGGTTTTCCACCACTTTCACCAGCTTGAAGGTGCCAATGTGTGGGTGCGCCTCTACCAAAATCTCGGGTGGCGCACCAAAATTGACGAATTCGCTCATCACCCGGCGCCCCAAGTGGCGCGGGTCTTTGATCTGGCTCCACAGTTTGCCGTCTGAAAACGTGCCCGCGCCGCCTTCGCCAAACTGCACATTGCTCTCGGGGTTGAGCACCTGTTTGCGCCACAGGCCCCAGGTGTCTTTGGTGCGCTCACGCACCTTGCGGCCACGTTCCAGCACGATGGGCTTGAAACCCATTTGCGCCAGCGTTAGCGCCGCAAACATGCCGCACGGCCCAAACCCCACCACCACCGGGCGCAGGGGTAGATCAGCGGGCGCTGTGGCCACCAACTGGTAAGCCATATCCGGGGTGGGGACGATGTGCGGGTTGCCTGCATGCTGCTGCAGCAGGGTTTGCGCCAGCGTTGGGTCGCGCAGGCTGACGTCGACGATGTACACCGCCCGTAATTCGGCCTGGCGGGCATCGAAACTGCGCTTGAAAACTTTTAAATCGATCAGGTCAGCGTCAGCTATGCCCAGCGCCTGCCGCGCCAGCACCCGCAACGCTGCCAGCGGATGCGGCAGCGGTGCCCGGTCATCGTCGGTTTCAGCCGCTTGCGTTTCGCGCAGCGGCACCACGGGCAGGGCAGACAGGGGGAGTTTGAGTTCTGAGAGTCGGATCATGGTGGCTTGTGGTCATCAAGCAAACGCCAATGATAAAGCCCTGCCGGGCAGCGCACGGCAGGGCTTGGAGCTGGTTTAGCTCAGGGTATTTGGCAGCGGCTCAGACCACGCCTTGGGCGTGCATGGCGTCGGCCACTTTGACGAACCCGGCAATATTGGCGCCGTCCACGTAGCTGATGGAGCCGTCAGCGCGTCGGCCATGCTGCACGCAGGCCTGGTGGATGTCGCGCATGATGCGGTGCAGGCGGGCATCGACCTCGTCCCGCGACCATGCCAAGCGCATGGCGTTTTGGCTCATTTCCAGGCCGGATGTGGCCACCCCGCCCGCGTTGCTGGCTTTGCCCGGTGCGTAGAGCACCTTGGCCGCGTCGAAGACTTTGACCGCTTCCAGGGTGCACGGCATATTGGCGCCTTCGGCCACACACTTGACACCGTGCTTCACCAGCAGCACGGCATCGTCGCTGTCAAGTTCGTTTTGCGTGGCACAAGGCAGGGCCACATCCACTGGCACCTGCCAGGGACTCAGACCTGCCTCATAGCGCACACCTGCGCGATTCGCATAGTCGCTAACGCGGCCGTACTGCTCGTTTTTGATCTCCATCAACAGCGCCAGTTTTTCCGGGGTGAAACCGT
This sequence comes from Rhodoferax antarcticus ANT.BR, assembly GCF_001938565.1. Lineage (GTDB taxonomy): Bacteria > Pseudomonadota > Gammaproteobacteria > Burkholderiales > Burkholderiaceae_C > Rhodoferax > Rhodoferax antarcticus. The sequence continues at coordinate 179,107 of NZ_MSYM01000005.1, read as the reverse complement.
CCTCGTCGATGACGGTGCCGTTGGAATCCGACACGGTGACCACTTTGGCACCCAGTGCCGTGGCTTTCTCCACAGCGTACTGAGCCACATTGCCCGAGCCCGACACGCTCACCCGCAGGCCGTCAAAACTCATGCCTTTTAGTTTGAGCATTTCTTCGGCAAAGTACACCGTGCCGTAGCCGGTAGCTTCTGGCCGGATCAGCGAGCCGCCAAAGGACAGCCCCTTGCCGGTAAAGACGCAGTCAGAGCGGTTGCTGAGCTTCTTCACCATGCCAGCGATGAAACCCACTTCGCGCCCGCCCACGCCAATGTCGCCAGCCGGCACATCGGTGTCGGAGCCCACATGGCGGAACAATTCGGTGGCAAACGCCTGACAAAAGCGCATCACCTCGCCACGGCTTTTGCCTTTGGGATCAAAGTTGGCGCCACCTTTGGCACCGCCCATAGGCAAGGTGGTCAAGGCGTTTTTCAAGGTTTGCTCAAAGGCCAGAAACTTCAGAATCGACAAATTCACCGAGGGGTGAAAGCGCAAGCCCCCCTTGAACGGCCCCAGAGCCATGCTGTGCTGAATGCGGTAGCCGCGATTGACCTGGACCCGGCCTTGATCATCAGTCCAGCAGACCCGAAAGATGATGGTCCGCTCTGGCTCTACCAGCCGCGCCAGCAAGCCTTCCTCCGCGTACTTTGGATTGGCCTCGATGAAAGGCCACAGACTGTCTATGACCTCGGTGACTGCTTGCAAAAATTCGGGTTGACCGGGGCTGCGTTGATCGAGGTGCTCTAAAAAGGTGCGGACTGAGGAAAACTTCATATCAAAATGCTCCATTAAGGTGCATTGATCATACCTTGGTCGAGGGTAAATCCGGAGCGCGAGCTTGACAGAAAGGCAGCTAACACCACGGCCTGAGAACACATCAGCGGGCAAAAGCCTCAGTGCCCGCCCAGATTTCCTCGCAGCCAGTTTTCGGCCTGCCCCTCAACTTGGCAAGAAGCCTTCTACCGATAAATAACGCTCACCGGTGTCGTAGTTGAAGCCCAGCACCGTGGCGCCATCAGGCAGCTCAGGCAACTTTTGTGCAATGGCCGCCAGCGTTGCGCCGCTAGAGATGCCCACCAGCAGGCCTTCTTCAGTGGCACTGCGGCGGGCGAAATCGCGGGCCACATCGCCGTCAACCTGAATCACGCCGTCGAGTAACTCGGTGTCAAGGTTCTTCGGAATAAACCCCGCGCCAATGCCCTGAATCGGGTGGGGTGCGGGGCTGCCGCCAGAAATGACCGGTGAGGCGGCGGGCTCTACCGCATACACCTGGAGTTTTGGCCATTTGGCTTTGAGCACCCGCGCCACCCCGCTTAGGTGGCCGCCGGTGCCGACGCCGGTGATCAGCACGTCAATGCCGTTGGGGAAATCCGCCAGGATTTCCTGGGCGGTGGTGCGGGCGTGCACTTCGGGGTTGACCGGGTTGTCAAACTGCTGCGGCATCCAGGAGCCAGGCAGGCTGAGTGAGAGCTCTTGCGCACGGGTGATTGCACCGGTCATGCCAAGCGCACGCGGTGTCAAATCAAAGCTGGCGCCGTAAGCCAGCATCAGGCGCCGGCGCTCGATGCTCATGCTCTCGGGCATCACCAGAATCAGGGGGTAACCCTTGACCGCAGCCACCATGGCCAAGCCCACACCGGTGTTGCCAGAGGTCGGCTCAATGATGGTGCCGCCAGGTTGCAGTTCACCCGATGCCTCGGCAGCTTCTACCATGGCCAACGCAATGCGGTCTTTGATCGAGCCGCCCGGATTACCGCGCTCGGATTTGATGTACACCTGGTGCGTCGGACCAAACAGGCGGTTGATGCGGATGTGCGGCGTGTTGCCAATGGTTTGAAGGACGTTATCAACTTTCATCTGGACTCCAGAAAATGTTCAGTGGGGATGGTGCGCGAATCTATTTTGAACCAGTTGTTCTGTTGATCTGGCTATAAGCTTATGCCGGATTCCAGCTTTGGTGCGGGCCGGCGGGTCGATGGGGGCGCAGCCTGTTGATTGCACCGATAATCACGCTGTGAAGCCCGCCAGACTGCCGCTGGTGCAATCTTGGAAACAAGGCACTGGAGGAACGTCCGGACTGCATAGGGCAGCGTAGCAGCTAACGGCTGTCCACTGAAAGGTCGCAAGACTATAAGGTGAGGATCAGAGCAACAGAGACGAGTCGCAGCGGGGCAACCTGATGCGGGTGAAACGGGCAATCTCTACGCGCAGCAATACCAAGTAGGCCAGCGTTGATGGGGCCCCCAGAGCTGGCGGGTAGGTAGCACCGAGCTGTTGGGTGACCAACAGCCCAGATTAATGGCAGTCACGTTTGGGGCAACCCAGACGCACAGAATCCGGCTTATCGGTGGGCTTCACACTTTTAAATTTATAGCGCCTAACGCAGGCGCTATGAGGGCTGGAGGCCAATTAGCCTCGTATTAACCGCGTGCCAACAGCGACTGACCCAGCGCAAATACCGAGTTCGGTGCCGTCGTGCGCACGGTGTGTGCTGATGGTTTTTTGAACACGCCGCGATTCGGTGCAGGCTTTTGCTCAATCTTCACACCCTTGGCCAACTGCTCCAGCACCAAGCTGCGCAAGGTGACCGACTGCATGAACTCGGCTACCTTGGCATTCATCGAGTCCCACAAGTCTTGCGCCATGTCTTTGGAAGCGCTTTGCTCGGTCTCTTGCTTGGGTGCCGGATCTTCCACCGCGCCAATAATGTCAGCGACCGTGATGGCATCGGTACGGTGCCCCAAGGTGTAACCGCCACCGGGTCCGCGGGTGCTGTGCACCAAGCCTTGTTGACGCAGCCGACTGAACATTTGCTCCAGGTACGACAGCGAAATCTGCTGGCGCGCTGAAATGTCCGACAACGGCACTGGCCCGAGCTTTTCGCGCAGGGCCACATCAATCATGGCGGTGACGGCAAAACGACCTTTGGTACTTAAACGCATTTTTATTACTCCTTCAATGTCTGTAAAGGTGACACGAACACAACTATAAAGTTCAACTCACTTCGCGTAAATTCGAATTTAAGACATTTAAACTTCGATAAAAACGAATAATCAACCCGCCAATTGAGGCCAATCGCATGAATTTCAAGCACCTTTATTATTTTTGGGTCACCGCGCGCGCCGGCGGCATCATGCGCGCCGGCGAGCAGTTGCACACCACGCCGCAAACGCTCTCGGGCCAGATCAAGCTGCTCGAAGACTGGCTCGGGCGCAAGCTGTTTCGCAAAAATGGCCGCCAGCTGGAGCTCACCGAGCATGGCCGCCTCGCGCTGGGTTATGCCGACCAGATCTTCAGCCTGGGGCAAGAGCTGGAGACCGCCCTACGCCAGTCGCGGGGGGCGCAAAAACGGCTGGACTTCCGGGTTGGGGTGACCGACTCGGTGTCCAAATCACTTGCCTACCGCCTGCTGGAGCCGGCTCTGTCCATGGACCAACCCGTCAAACTCATTGCCAGTGAGGGCAGCTTTGACGATTTGCTGGCGGCGCTGGCGTTGCACCGGCTGGATTTGGTGATTGCCGACGAGCCAATGCCCCGGCGCGTCAGCGTCAAAGCCTTTAGCCACGCGCTGGGCCGCAGTGCGATGAGCTTTTTCTGCGCCCCGGGGCTGAAATCCCGGGTCAAGGGGCCATTTCCCGGCTGTCTGGATGGCTTGCCGATGTTGGTGCCCGGGGCGTCGTCGGCGGTGCGTCGGCAACTCGAAGGCTGGTTTGCCCGGCACCAGTTGGCACCGGTGGTGGTGGGTGAGCTTGACGACGCGGCGCTGATGAAAGCGTTTGGCCGTGAAGGTCAGGGCGTGTTCATGGCACCAACCGTGCTCGAAGAGGAAACCTGCACCCAGTTTGACGTCTCGGTCATTGGCCGCACCGACGAACTGGTAGAAGAGTTTTATGCGGTGTCTGTGGAGCGGCGCATCAGCCACCCGTGCGTGCTAGCAATCACCGACGCCGCGCGCGGACAACTGTTCAGTGTTTAGGGGTTAAATGCTGCTCTAGCCCTTATCCTATATGCCGAAAGCGCTACAAAATACAAAGCATTCGGCGGGTGATATCAACCCGGTGCAGGTTCAAAACCGCTCGTGTGCCGCCAGAAAGCGCCATTGTCCTTCTGGCAGATGCGCCAAGGTCACCCGGCCGATGCGCTGGCGCTTCATGCTCATGATCTGCAGCCCGGCGCGCTCGCACAGGTAAGCCGCCAGCCCGGGGTGCGCGCCCTTGACGGCAAAGCGCAGCCGCGTTGATGCCTCACCGGTGCTGTTGATACTGACTTTCACTGGTGGCAGCGTGTCGCGCTCGCTCGCCGGCGGGGTGTTCATGCGATGCAGCGCCTCAGGAGAGACCTCGCCTTGCACTTCCACCACGTATTCGTGTTCGATGAGCCCAGCGTCCTCGGTCAGCTTGCGCAGCACCCGCCAGTCTTGGGTGAAAACCACCAGTCCGCTGGCGGCACTCTCCAGTGGCACGCCAGCAGTCAGCTTGGCAAAGTGCCGCTTGAGGACCCGCTCTGGCGATTCATCTTGCGGCCAATGCGTGGCAAGCTGTAGCAGTGTTTGTGCGGGTTTGACGCGCTTGTTGGCCGTGCCCAGCGGGGCCATCGCCTCGAAGCCGGGTGGTTTGTGCAGCAGCAGGGTGACTTCGCTCAACGCCATCAGGTTGGCGGTGGTGTCAATCAGCACAGTTTGATCGGTGACGCGGGCCATGGGCTCTTCGACCCGCTGGCCGTTGACCTGCACCCAGCCGCCCTCGATGAGTTGCTCGGCTTCGCGGCGCGAGCACTGCGCCAGCGCGGCAACGCGTTTGGACAGGCGTTCACCGCTCTGGTCGAGCGGGGGCGGCACTTTCTTCGGGGGAACAGGTTTGTGTGGCTTGATCATGGAGCGGCCATGGTAACCGCCTGCCTGCGCGGCGTTTCCCTCAGCGCCAGCTCAGCGGGTCAAGTTGGTAAAACTGGCTCAATTCACCGTACAGGTCGGGGTGGGCCTCGGCCATGCGCGCGGGCTGTTCAAAAAACACCTCCGAGATCACCGCAAAAAACTCAGCGGGGTCGGTAGCGCCATAGTCACTGAACAGCGACGGCTCGCCGCGCGCCGCGCGGGCCTGCAGCGCGGCAAACTCGTCACCCAGCACACGCGACCAGCGCTGGTAGTGCGCGCGCCGCGCCAGCAGCGGCGCACCGTTGGCGCTGCCGGTTTCCTGATCGAGCTGGTGGGCAAATTCGTGGATGGCAACGTTTTGCCCGTCGTCCACCGTGGCCGCGCCGTGCAGTGTGTCCTGCCACGACAGAATGACCTGGCCTTCTGACCAGGATTCGCCCGCCAGCACCTGGCGTGCGCGGTGCGCCACACCCACCCCATCGGTGTGGTCGCGCTCCACCACAAAACTGTCCGGGTAGACCAGAATCTGGCGTAATTTCGGGTAGTAAGCGCTGGAGCGGTTCAGAATCAGCAGGCAAGCCTGAGCCGCAATCGTGACCCGAATGTCGTCGTTGACCTGCAGTCCATTGCACCCAATAAACGCTTTCTCGGCCGTAAACACCTGAATATGCTGCTTTAGCCGCAGTTGCAAATCAGCGGGCAGCAAGCGCACATAAGGCACGCGTCGCTTCAAAATCTCACGCCAGCGGGTCGGAAAAGGTTTTGCCCGCAAGGCCTTGCGCCGACGTTCAATCCACCACGGCTGGCCGACGACCCACAGCACCGGCAGCAGGCCCATCAATGCGAGGAGGGTGGTCGACAGGGCGGGCGTTTCGATAGCAATTCAACCGAGGAAGTTCATGGGCAGGGTAGCTGGGTGCTTTTGCAGGGTTTTCAATAGCGCGCTGGGTTAGGCCGGTGGGCGCAAGGCACCGCTGAGGATGCTACAGAAGGCTTGAAGCCAAGCTTATTGCGCAATAGCCTCAAAATCAAATTCATGTCTGTCGCGGGACTCGAGCAGGCGTGCGGTCAACTCACTGACAGGCATCGCCTTGGCAAACAGCCAGCCCTGATACACCTCACACCCCAGGTTGCGCAAAAACGCCAGTTGCGAAGGCGTTTCGACGCCTTCGGCTACGAGCGTCATGTCCAAGCTGTGGGCCAGCGCAATGATGGCTCGGCAAATCTTGGCATCCCCCTGATCTGCTGCAATGTCCTTGACGAAGGTGCGGTCAATCTTCAGCACCGAAACCGGCAACGACTTCAGATACGCCAGCGACGAATAACCGGTGCCAAAGTCATCGAGCGCCACCGTGCAGCCCAAGGCCACCAGCGCACTGAGTTCTGCGTGGGCTGCTTCAGGTTGCTCCATGGCGATGGATTCGGTGATTTCAATTTCAAGCAAGTGCGCCGGGGCGCCGGTGCGCTGTAGCACGGCGCGCACCTGATCGGCCACATTGCCTTGGCGAAACTGCTGTGCCGAAAAATTCACGGCCACTTGCAAGGGCGTGCCAGCACGGTGCCAGGCGGCAATCTGCTGGCACGCCGTCTCCAGCACCCAGGCTGATATGGGCAGGATCAGCCCGGTGGACTCCGCCACCGGAATGAACCGCGCTGGCGAGACATCCCCCAACTCGTCATCGTGCCAGCGCAATAAAGCTTCTGCGCCCAGCATGGTTTCGCCGTTGGCAGCCATCTTGGGTTGGTAAAACAGCCTCAGGCGCCCATTGTCCAGAGCTTCTTTCAGGCGCACTTGAACCCGCATGTTTTCTTGGGCCCGCAATTCAAACTGGGGCGAGTAACAGGCGTAGCTTCCGTGTACCGAGCGTTTGGCCTGGTACATCGCCATGTCGGCAAAGCGCAGCAAAGCGTCTGCGTTTTGCCCGTCGCCAGGGTAAAAAGCAATCCCGATGCTGCCACTGGAATGAATCTCCTGGCCGATGAGCGTGTAGGTTTTTCCCATGGTGGCAATCAGTTTTGCAGCCACCGCCATGGCTTCGTCGGTGCTTTGCATATCGGCAAGCAAAATGGCAAACTCGTCGCCGCCAAGGCGCGCCAGCGTGTCGCTTTGGCGCAGCGAGGCACCAAGGCGCTGTGATACCAACACCAGCAACTCGTCGCCTACCGCATGGCCAAAGCTGTCATTGACCGTCTTGAAATCGTCCAGGTCAAGCATCAGCACGGCCACATGCCGACCCGTTCTTTTGGCTTGGGTCAAGGCTTGGCTCAATTGCAGATTGAACATCCAGCGGTTGGGCAAGCCGGTCAGCTCGTCGTGGGTCGCACGGTGACGCAGCGACTCCTCAAACCCCTTGCGCTCGGTCAGGTCGCGGATATAGGCAATGGCGTAACTTTGTCCCTTGTCCTCCCAGTGGCCCAGGGAAATATCCACCGGCAACATGCTGCCATCTTGCCGCTGCAGCTGCACGTCCATGCAGCCCATAGTTCGACCGTGCGGATCGATAAAATATCCACGCATGTCGGCACCGTGGCGCTCGCGCTGGTGCTCGGGTAGGAAGATGTCCACATTCTGACCAAGCAGCTGATCCTTGGCATATCCAGTCAGCCTTTCGACTGCGGGGTTGGTCATCAATATCAAGCCAGACTGGTTTACCCAAAGAATGCCATCGGGTGCCGCATTCAACACCTGTTGCTCGCGCAGGTGCTGAGCGCTTAAGCGCTGTAGTGGCCGGTTGATGGCCTCATTGAACGTGGCATGAAACAAATACAGGTAGGCCGCTACCTTGTACAGGTGCCCTAGCATGTTGGCCACATCGATGCCGTTTACGCCCAGAATGGTAAAAAACGATTCTGACGCTATCGACAGTGCCACGGCAAAGCCCAGGGCCATCGCACATTCGTCGACCAGTTCGACGCGGCGCAGCCAAAGCACCAGCAAGGTCAGCAAGTGCACGGCAATGATCGCCCACTCCAGCCTGATCTTCAGCGGCGTCAGACCTTGCCCGGCGACAAACAACTGTGGCAAACGGTCCGGCCAAAGCAGTCCGAAAAACGCCAGCGCAGCCACAATGCTCAGCATCACCAACGCAGCCAGGCGTTTGTGCAAGGTGCTGAGCTCGGGTGCGCGTGGCAAAGACGCATACACCAAAATGGAAACGGCCGCCAGCATGCGCGCACACAGCCAGAAGAACGCGGCTTTCTGGGGCGAATTGGCCGAAATCGCGTCGGGCATGCCGGCATAGCTCATGGTGTGCAGCGCATCCAACAGGGCCACGCCCAAGAAACCGACCCCCATTAGCACCACGGCGCCATTGCGTGCCGACAGCACCGCCCGGTAGCCCGTCAGAAAAACCAGTGCCGCCACGACCACTGCAAAAATTTCGACCGCATTGTGAAAAAACAGAAACAAGGCCGGGTCGAGCACCATGGGCTGCACCGGGTGATAGACCCACCACCAGGCGGGCACGGCCAGGGCCAGCAGCGTCAAAGCTATCGCTTTTTGCAACGTATGGGCGCGATGGCATTGCATGGCAGTCAGCAGGGAAAAGCCTTAAGGCGTGAAGTTAAAAGCTGGACCAGTTGGTTTCAGCCAACTGAGGCGCTACCGCGCGCGCCTGAAGGGCCCTTGACGGGTGTTGCATCCGCATGGCAACGGCTCTTGAAGTGTCAATCATCGGCCTCAGGATGGCGCTCTTGGCGGCAGCTGATGCCTCGTACAGGTGCCAATTGGTGTCCGCTTTGAGCCGCGTGGCAGTTGTTGGGGTTCCTGCTGGGGTCTTGTCGTCCTCCAGCTTGAACACCTCCATGGACGCCACCAAGTCCTGCGCCTGCTCGGTCAGGCTCGATGCTGCAGCCGCCATTTCTTCTACCAGTGCGGCGTTTTGCTGGGTGACCTGGTCCATGTGCATCACCGCTTCGCCCACTTGCGACACGCCCAGGCTTTGCTCATGGCTGGCCGCGCTGATCTCACCCATCAGGTCGGTCACGCGCTTAATGGCTGTGACTACCTCGGTCATGGTGACACCAGCCTTGTCCACCAAAGCGCTGCCTTGATCTACCCGGGCCACACTGGTGTCAATCAATGCCTTGATCTCTTTGGCGGCAGAGGCGCTGCGCCCAGCCAGCGCTCTCACTTCAGTGGCCACCACGGCAAAGCCCCGGCCCTGCTCACCGGCGCGCGCTGCCTCGACCGCCGCGTTGAGCGCCAAAATATTGGTCTGAAAGGCAATACCGTCAATCACGCTGATGATGTCGGCAATCTTGCGCGAGGCGTCGTTGATACCCCGCATGGTGGCTACCACCTCGGTCACCACCTCGCCACCCTGCACCGCCACCGTGCTGGCCTCTTGCGCAAACTGGTTGGCCTGGCGCGCGTTGTCAGCGTTTTGCTTGACGGTGGCGCTGAGCTGCTCCATGGAAGCGGCGGTTTGCTCCAGGGCGCTGGCCTGGGTTTCAGTGCGGGCGCTCAGGTCGTGGTTGCCCGCGGCGATCTGGGCGCTGGCCGTGGCCACACCGTCGGCCCCGTGTCGCACCTTGCTCACCACTCCGATCAGATTGACCTGCATGGTGGCAAACGATGACAACACGTGGCTGATTTCATCCTTGCCTTCCACGGTCACGATGTGGCTCAGGTCACCTGATGCGGCTGCGTCTGCTGCCTTGGAGGCCAGCCGCAAGGCGCGGGACATGCCACGAATCAGCGCCGCACCAAACAGCACTGCAAACAGCACACACGCCCCGATGGCAGTGATGGACACCATGCGGATGGTGCTGTAGCGCGCGGTTGCCGCATCAAATTCTTCCCGGGCTATATCAATTTGCAGTTTCATGAGCGCATCCAGCCCGGCGTCTACCGGCCCATACAACGTGCGCGTGCGCTCCAGGGTAATGCGCTTGGCAGCTTCGAAGTCTTGGGCATCCAGCGCCGCGACGGCGGGTTTCAGGGCTTCAGTGACAAACCGGCCCCGATCCAGCGCCAGCTGCTTGGCGATTTCAGCCTCTTTGGGTGTCAGCGTGGTCGCCATATAGGTTGCCCAGATTTTGCCAATGGCCAGCATGTTGGCTTCAGCAACTGCGGTACCGTTGGCAACTTCTTCTGGCACTGGGTTGATCAGGGCGCCCGCAATGGCCAGCCGGATGCGCAAATTCAGCTTGTCAATGTCAGCAATTTGCGCCATCGGCACCGTTCGGTCCTCATAGACCGATTTCAGCGCATCGTTGGTTTTGCTGATGCCGTACAAACCCAGACCGCCAATCAGAACCAGCAGCAGTGACGCAAAGCCAATCAAAAAAATCAGGCGCGTGGAGATTTTGAATTGATTCATAACCGTAACTCCCTCATTCCATCCGGCGGGGTGGTTCGTAAACGCGAAAGTGCTGCGCGGACTGGCGCAACCTGGCGGGTGAACGAGACGGGGAGTAAGGTCTCAGGAAAGGTCAGGTATCAGAGGCAAGGATACAGACTTGCGAGCACTATATCAACAAAAAATGACCTTCCCCTTTCGAGGGGGATAGCCGCGCCGCCTCGCAAGTTAGCCGCTGGTCAACGCCTCATGCGCCTGCAGTACGGCGTGCGCCACATCAGCCAGCTTGCGGCGCTGGGTGCGCGCGGCGGTGCGCAGCACGTCAAACGCTGCCTGGCGACTCAGGCGGTATTGCACCATGGTGATGCCCACCGCCAGGCTCACCCCGCGCTCCACCACCAAGGCGTTTTGCAACTGCGCTGTCATGCCGTGCAGGCTGTGCAGTTCGCGGGCACGCAGCAGCGCGGCCTCCAAGGCGGGCACCATCTGCGCCACGCCCATGGGCTTGACCAGGTAGCTCAGGGCGCCCAGGCTGACGGCTTTGTCCACGCTGGCCGCATCGCTGTAAGCGCTGAACATGACAAACGCTACATGCTCAAAATCTCGCAGTCGGTCAGCCAGCGCCAGTCCGTCGACCTGTGGCATCTGTAAATCCAGAATGGCCAGATCGGGGCGATCCCCATTGGCCAGCAACGCCTCGGCATCCTGTGCCGACTCGGCCGTGCTGACCCGGTAGCCCGCGTGGCGCAAACCACTGGCCAAGGTGGACAGAATCAACCGGTCATCATCGACCAGCAGCAAGTGAGCCTTGCAAGAAGCCGCAATGGTGGTGTTCATGGGCGTTCAAAATTCCTGTACTGCTATTAAAAAAATAGTATTTAACTCAATAGATGAAAGGGCTTAAAGCCAAAATCATCCATAAAACTCAGCACGGGTGGCCCCAGCACCAGCACCGTGTGCACATACCCGCCTTCTGTGTGGTGCGTCAGTTGTGCGCCCTCGCGGGGCAGCAAGGTGTGCACCAATTGCAGGCCATTGCCCAAGGGTTTTGTTGGGGTTGAGCCCTTGCCCGGCCAGTCACCTGCATTGACGATACTCCAGAGCACCGCGCAGGTGTCATCGACCTTTTGAATTGCAATCTGCACGACGCCGGTGGCCGGGTGGCTGTGCTTGACGGCGTTTTGCAACAGTTCATTGAGCACCAGTGCCACGGGTACGGCGTCCGCTGGCCCAATCACACGCTCCGACCAAGGTGTGGGCACAGCAACGTCAATCTGCCTTTTCCACAGCGTACCCACGCCGCGCGCCACTGCTGACGTCAGCTCGCACAACTTCACTTGGTTGCGCTCGGTCTGGCCCTGCAGGCCGTGAATCACGGCCACACTTTGCACTTGAGCCACCAACTGTTCTATGGCCTCCTGCGTTTGCGGATGCGTGCGGCCAAATTCGCTCAGGATGCCAGCCACGCCCTGCAGGTTATTCTTGATGCGGTGATGCACCTCGCGCACCAGCGCACTGCGCAAAGTCGCTTGCAGGGCATCCTTTTGCGCTTCCAACCGTTTGCGGTCGCTGACATCGTGGCCGATGGCCAGATAGCGATCTTCTCCCAGGCGCTGGGTGACCAACTCGGTCACGATGGTGCTGCCGTTCTTGCCTTTGAGTGACCATTCGCGGCGCACAAACGGCTCGGTTTTCAGCCGCTCCATGTGAGCGGGGAGCCCAGCCAGTTCCGGCTCGGCCAGCAGGTCGGCAATGCGCATGGTCAGGTATTCGTCGATGGTGTAGCCCAAAAGGCTGCAGGCCGCCCGGTTGGCAAAAATATGGCGCTCTGTCAGGTCGCTGATCCAGACCACGTCACCCGCAGCCTGCATCACCTGCTGCATGTCGGCCTCGGCACGCATGCGCTCGGTGATGTCGGTGATGAAGCCGTGCCACAGGGTGCTACCGTCCGCCAATCGCTCCGGTCGGGCCAGACCCGACAGCCAACGCAAACCCTGCCGAGGCAAATTGACACGGAACTCCTGCGTCCAGGTCTGCAGGGTGCGGGCCGATTCGATGAGCGCGGCTTGCACCACATCGCGGTCATCCGGGTGCAGTCTGGCGGTCGCCGGGCTGGCATCCTCGCGCACCTGCTCGGGCGTGACTTCATAGATGTCTGCCATGCCAGCGCTGGCATAGGGGAAGCAGCGACGTCCATCGGGCCAGCGGCGGTACTGGTAAACCACCCCTGGCACATTGCGCGACAGCTTCTCCAGCAGATCATGGCTGGCCTGCAAACCGGATTCGAGTTTTTTGCGTTCGGAAATGTTGGTCAGCACCGCGCGGCACTGCAGGGCGTCGTTGGACCGCATGGCATTAACCACCACCCGTATTCCAGGCTTGGCGTCATCTGAACGGATCAATGTCAACTCGCAGCTGTGTTCAGACCCTTGGTCAAACACCTGCCAGAGGAATTCTGCAAATAGCTTGCGCTCAGCCATGGCGACAGAGAAGCCAAAGCGCGCGCCGACCAATCGAGCGCGATTGCGGCCCAGCAGGCTGGCCAGCGCCAGATTGCATTGGCAGATGTTGCCACTGCGGTCCAGCGTGACATAGCCCACCGGCGCAAAGTCATAGAAATCGGCATAGCGCTCGGCGGCTTCTTCCACCTGCACGCGCGCTTCGCGCAGCGCTTCGTTTTGCAATTCAAGCTCGATCTGGTGCACCTGTAACTCGTGCAACTGGCGCTGCACCGCCTGCGGGGAAACAAACGCAGGGTCATCGGGGAACTGGTTTTGCAGACGCTGCTCGGCCTGGCGGCGCAGGGCACTGTTCTGCTGACCCTCATCAAGCGGTGGGAGACTCATAGGCCAATGTAGCATCAACGATTCCCAAAAAGGGCGACACGGCTGAGCTGGCGCCAAGCCCCCGGCAGCATGGCGTAAGGCTCAGTAGCCAACGTTCGAGGCAATCCGCGCCAGATGCGCCAACAGCGAGCGTTTGGCCACCGGCCACATGCGCTCGGGCACGTCGGCGTAGGCGCTTGCCAGCCAGTCGTCTGGCGTGCCGTCGGGCAGCGCCTGCATGGCGGCCATCACTTTGGCCTCACGCTGCAAACGGTGCGCCTTCAGCCGGTCGATCGCCGCCAGTGCTTCGTCGCCGGGGCCGCCCATGGCGTAACCGTGTGCGGGCAAGATGAAGCCCACACCCAGCTGCACGCAGGTGGTTCGCAGCAGGTCCAGCGACGTCAGGTAGTCATTCATGTCGCCGTCAGGCGGGTCCACCACGGTGGTGCTGCCGTTCAAGATGTGGTCGCCGGAAAACAGCAGGCCGTCTTGCAACAGCACCAGACACACGTGGTTGGCCGCGTGCCCGGGGGTATAGATCACTTCCAGCGTATGGCCAGAGTTATATGCCAAATCTCCCTCTAGCCCTTTTGGAATAAGCGTGAGTAGCTCATGATTTAAGAGCGCTCTGTCCGGCGTAAAAGTGCTGGCGGCGCGCGCTGTCGGGGCGCTGGGCAGGCCCAGAATCGGTGGTGTGGGCGCGCACATGGCCTGCAGTGGCCGGGCGCCCGGCGCGTGGTCCGGGTGCGAGTGGGTGCAGACGATCATGCGGATGTCACCGCCAGCGGCGCGCCAGAGCTTTTCCAGGTGCTGGGCATCCGCCGGGCCAGGGTCGATCACGATGTAGCCGGTATCGGGGTCGCCTACCAGGTAGCTGTTGGTGCCAGGGCCGGTCATGGCGCCAGGGTTGGGGGCGGTCAGGCGCTGCAGGTTTTTTAACAGCGGCACGACGCGCTCGGTTTGCCAGTCCAGCGGGTGCACGATCTGGCCATCCGGGCAGACCAGGGCGAGCTCGCCAAACGGCAGTTCGTGTTCCATATAGCGGGCTTCGCGCCCACTCAGCAGGCCAGCGCGTGGGCAACTGGTCCACAGCGGCTCTTCGCTGACGGCGCAGGCGTCCAGCAGTGCTGACACGTCTGCAAAGGCGTCCAAGCGCTCCAGCGTGCGAATGGTCGGGTAAATCATGAAAAAAAGGCCCGCGTGGTGGCGTGCCAGCGCGTCAGCCGGGCGCACCCAGACCGGCTCGAACTGCTCCGATTCATCGGCCACCGGGTGCTGGCCGTCAGGCATGCGCGCCACCAAAAAGGGCACCTCAAAGCGACGGGCCAAGTCGCGGTCGGCGATCCAGCGGGCCAGCACAAACACCTCGTCAGCCGCCAGCGTCAGGCTGCGCGCGGCGCATTGCGCGAAGAAATCGCCCTGGCGGTCCAGCGCCTCAATGTCGGCCTGGGTCGCCCAACTGCCGTCGGCGTGGCGCGCCAGCAGCACGCCGAGTTCTTCAAGGCTCTCACGAATGGCGGCAATGGCTTCGGTGAGGTGCTGCGCCTGCTGGCCGATACGACGCGTGGCCAGCGTGTGGTTTTGTGTGTCGGCCGCATCCACACCACCGCCCGGAAACACATAGGCGCCCGGGGCAAAGCTGGCGCGGGCGGAGCGCCGCGTCATCAGCACCTCCAGCCCTAGCGGGCCGTCGCGCAGCAGCAGCACCGTGGCGGCCACGCGGGCAGGGGCGGGTGAACGGTTGGGGTGCAGGAGTTGGGTGGTGCGTGGCATGGGTAAATGATACCGACACGGTGTGCGGCACAGATAGCAGCTCTACGGAAAAGTCGCTGCTCAATGCGGTGCCTTCATCCAGGCGTGAGGTCAACCGATTCAATAGAGATAATGGCGCCATGCGAATCCCCTTTACCAAAATGCAAGGCGCCGGCAACGACTTTGTGGTGCTTGACGAGACCCAAACCCACTACGGCCTGAGCGCGGCGCAGTACCGTTTTCTGGCGGATCGGCACTTTGGCGTGGGCGCCGATCAGATTTTGACGGTGCGCGCCAGCAGCACCCCGGGCGTCGACTTTTCTTACCTTATTCACAACGCTGACGGCGGTGAGGTGGAGCACTGTGGCAACGGCGCGCGCTGTTTCCTGGCCTTTGTGCGCCGCCAGGGGCTGACGACCAAAGATCAGGTCACCGTGCAAACCATGAACCGTGTGCTGCAGCTCCAGATGCAGCCCGATGGCCGCGTCACGGTGGACATGCAAGCGCCAGACTTCGATCTGAGCCGCCTGCCGTTTAACAACAAAGGGCAGCACTGCGAATTAATAGGTTCATGGCTTTATTGGCCTCTAGCCCTTGATATACAAGCGCAAGAAGCTATTGTTAAAGTAGCACTGGTGTCGATGGGCAATCCGCACGCGGTCACGTTGGTGGACGATGTCGATACTGCGCCGGTGCTCAGCTACGGCCCACTGATCCAGAGCCTGAGTGCGTTTCCAAGTGGTGTGAACGTTGGTTTTATGCAGGTGGTGGATCGCAGTCATATTCGCCTGCGCGTTTACGAGCGCGGCGCGGGTGAAACGCTGGCTTGCGGCACCGGGGCCTGCGCAGCGGTGGTGGCCGGTATCCGAACGGGCCTGCTTGACGCCACTGTGGACGTGCAAACGCACGGAGGCACCCTGACGATTGGCTGGCAGGGCGAACGCACCCCGGTGCTGTTGACCGGCCCGGCCACGGTGGTTTTTGACGGTGACATAGAACTTCTCAATTGAAGGCAAACATGACGATTTCCAACCAGTTTCCCAACGCGATGGGCAGCCCGATCACCGAAGACGACATTGCCAACTATCTGGCCAACACCCCTGATTTTTTTGAGCGCCACGCCGAACTGCTGGCCGCGGTGCAACTGTCCAGCCCGCACAGCCAGCGCGCGGTGAGCCTGCAAGAGCGCCAGGCCACGCTGCTGCGCGAAAAAATCCGCATGCTGGAGCAGCGCATCATGGACATGATCCGCAACGTCAATGAAAACATGGTGCTGTCTGACAAGCTATTGCAGTGGGCGCAGACGCTGTTTTTGAACGCTGACTCGCAAGTCTTGCCGCAGTTGATTGCCGATGAACTGGCCAACCAATTTTCGGTGCCGCAAGTCGGCATCAAGGTGTGGGGCGTAACGCCGCAGTTTCAGTCCTGCAATTTCGCCTTGGGAGTCAGTGAGGATGCCAAGTCGTTTGCCACCTCGCTGACCGAACCTTTCTGCGGCGTCAACACCGGGCTGGAGGCCATCAACTGGCTGCCCGAACCGCAAGCCGCGGTGTCGCTGGCGATTCTGCCGCTGCGCGGCTTGCCCGTGGCCGGCGGCACACGTGGTGGTCTGGCCCCGGCGTTTGGCCTGCTGGTGCTGGCCTCGCCCGACGCGCAGCGCTTTAACAGCACCATGGGCACCGATTTTCTGGCTCGCATTGCCGAACTGGCCAGCGCCGCGCTGACACGGCTGCGCTGAAGCCCTCATGCCTGACCGACCATGACCGACCCGCTGGTGCAGCGTTATCTGGACCATGTGCGGTTTGAGAAACGTCTGGCCGAGCGCACCGTAACGCTCTACACCCTGGATCTGGAAAAGTTGGCCCGCAACGCGACGCTGGCTGGCGTGGACGTGCAGCAGGTGCAGCCCAGCCACATCCGCCGCTGGGTGGCGCAGATGCATTCGGGTGGGCGTAGCGCGCGTGGCATGGCGCTGATTCTGTCGGGCTGGCGCGGGTTTTATGCCTGGCTCGGGCGTGAAGGCCTGGTCGCCAGCAACCCGGTGGTGGACGTGCGCACCCCCAAAGCCGGTAAACCCTTGCCCAAAGCCTTGGCGGTGGACGAGGCCGTGCAACTTGCCAGCTTTAAAAACGAGAGCACTGACCCGTGGCTGGAAGCGCGTGATGCGGCTCTGGTCGAACTGCTCTATGGCGGCGGCCTGCGGCTGGCCGAGGTGACCGGGTTGGATGTGCTGGCCAGCAACAGCGCGCGCGGTTGGGTCGATTTGCAGGCTGGTGAGGCGCATGTGCTGGGCAAGGGCAACAAGCGGCGTATCGTGCCGGTGGGCTCCCAGGCGGTGCTGGCCGTGCAGGCTTGGCTGGCGGTGCGTGATCAGGGCTTGGATCAAGCGGTTCAAACGGCACAAGCGGCACAAGCGGCACAAGCGGCAGAACCCGCGTCACCCGGCCAAGCCACCGCTGGTGCTGCGTTCGTGCCACAACCTGCCTTGTTTATTGGTCGCAACGGCACCCGTTTGGCGGCGCAGTCGGTCTGGAAGCGCCTGCGCGCGCGCAGTTTGCAGGCCGGGCTGGCGCACCCGGTGCACCCGCACATGCTGCGCCACTCGTTTGCCAGCCATCTGCTGCAGTCCAGCAGCGACCTGCGCGGTGTGCAGGAGTTGCTGGGCCACGCCAACATCAGCACCACCCAAATTTATACCCGGCTGGACTTTGGTCACCTGACTAAAGCCTACGATGCAGCGCACCCACGCGCGCGCCTGAAGCCGGGTGGTTCAACCTAAAAGCTGCCGTTTTTAGGTTCAAAGTCACTACTGTCCGGTAGAGGTTGTTCCGCTTTGACGAAAACCCAATAGGCATGCGGGTTTGCGAGCGAAAAAGTTTGGTGTCGATTTGAATTTCATGATGCTTTTTACTGGTAATTTCCCTAGCCCGACAACTCGGGGAACTTACCGTGAATCTTGGAAAGACGCTTTTTGCGCAGGTGATCAGTCTGTGGCGCTCAATGGATTCAAGGCGGCCAAAGATGACCCCGAGCATTTGCGCCGGGTTCGTTTCAAGGATCCAATGGGCAAGACGCTGATCTTCTTGACCAACAACACGGCATTGTCAGCGCCGGTGATTGCGCAGCTTTACAAGAACCGCTGGCAGGTCGAATTGTTCTTCAAGTGGATCAAGCAGCATCTGCGTATCAAGAAGTTTTGGACACCAGCGAGAACGCAGTGAAGACGCAAATCTGGTGCGCCATCGCCACTTAGGTTTTGATCGCCATTGTCAAAAAGGAGCTTCAACTCAAATCCTCGCTCTACACTTGTCAACAGATTTTGTCGGTCTCGGTTTTCGAGAAAACCCAGGTTTCATGCGCCTTGCAGACCGATGAATTACAAAACGAACCCAAGTCCATCTCTAACCAATTGATTTTGTTTGACTTTTGACCGGACGGTTGTGAAACCACAGACACTTCCGCCACCAAGGTAGGGCTGGCGCCAGGCGCCAGCGTCACCCGGTCCGGCCCGGCGTTTCAGGTTTCCACGCACAGCATCTGGCGGTATTCGCTACAGGCCATGTCGGCCATGGTTTTTTCCTTGTCTGACCAGGGGTTCCAGACCACGGTGCTGGCGCTGCCCTGCTTGGTGATGCGCAGAGTGCGGCCGGTGGCTGCGTCCACGATCAGGCTGTTTGCCGTGGTGTCGGTGTAGATCCGGTCGGTTTCGCTTTGGAAGGTGACCGCGCCGCTTTGCTGGCATAGCGCAAAGTCTTGCACCTTATCAAGATAGTGGCAGCCGTCCAACCCCTGCACCGTGGTTTGCGCACTGTCGCCAGTACAAAAGTAGCTGGGCAACGCCTGGGTGATCTCGAAAGCCTCTGCACCGGTGTTGTGGGTGGTCAGCGCCAGGGTCAGCGTGCGGCCCACGGTCACCAGCAGTTCCAGTTCAAACGCATGCTCCCAGAAGCTGCGGGTGACGTCGTCGTCACAGATACCCAGACGCAGCACCACCTGGCCCGACGCGTCCAGCGCGGCGCCGCGCAGCTGCCACAGGCGCGTGCGCACAAGGCCGTGGGCGGGCTTGCCGGGCACCGCGCCAAACCACGGCCAGCACACCGGCACGCCAGCGCGCACGCCTTTGCCGCTTTCATAAACGGCCGCCTTGGACACCCAGAGCACGGGATAGGCAGCTGCGCAGAGATCATTTCCGGCCAAACAATCGGGCAAAAAAACCGCCTGACTTGGGCGCCACCTGCTGTACCAGCGGGGCGCTCGGTACCGGCCGGCTGGTGAGCCATTTTCCGAAGCGCAGGTCGTGGGTCATGATGTGTCCGATCAGCCATTTGTTCAGGAATTTGCGCATCTCCTGCACCCGGTCTTCGGTCCAGCCCTGGTCACTGCCCAGAAACTCGGCAACCTGGGCGGCAAATTCTTCATGCAACTTCAAATGTTGCTCAAACGCCGGGTAGCCGCTTTTTTCCATCATCGCCTGTTCGTTGGAAAAATGTGTGACCACATAGTCCAGCAGTTCGTCGACAGTGTGGTCCACCGACGCCAGGTTGAGCGCGCGCACCAAGGTAAACAGGTGCCGATGCTCCTGATCCACCTGGTCAATGCCGATCTTGAACCCGTCGCGCCATTCGATCACGAACGGCACTCTCTTGTGAGTTGCTTCTGTAGTCATGAGGTGTTGCCCTTCCAGCGGACTTGTTTTGTAAGGGTAAATACTACCTCAGAGCGGCGGCGGCGCCAAGCCCGTCACCGGACGGTTCAAGACTGGCGCTCACCCTCGCCAGATCGCCCCAGCGGCAATGGGTCGCTTACTCCACCGAAATAATCGCCACCAGCGTGTGCGCGCCGCCGGCCGGGATGCTCACCGCATCCGGCCCGGCGTTGCAGGTTTCCACGCAAAGCATCTGGTGGAATTCGCCGCTGGCCATGTCGGCCATGGTTTTTTCTTTGTCTGTCCAGGGGTTCCAGACCACGGTGCTGGCGCTGCCCTGTTTGGCGATGCGCAGGTTTCGGCCACCGGCTGCGTCCACGATCAGGCTGTCTGCCGTGGTGTCGGTGTAGATCCGGTCGGTTTCGCTTTGGAAGGTGACTGCGCCGCTTTGCTGGTATGGCGCAAAGTCTTGTACCTTGTCGAGATAGTGGCAGGCGTCGAGCCCCTGCACCGTGGTTTGCGTGATCTCTGTGGTGCACAAGTAGGTGTGCAGCGCCTGAGTGATCTCAAAAGCTTGCGTGCCAGTGTTGCGGGTGGTGAGCGCCAGGGTCAGCGTGCTTCCCACGGTCACGGTCAATTCCAAGTCAAACGCATGGTCCCAAAGGCTGTGGGTGGCGACGTCGTCACCGATCCCCAGACGCAGCACGACCTGGCCGGGCGCATCCAGTTCTGCGCCTCGTAGCTGCCAAAGTCGGGTGCGCACAAACCCATGCATGGGTTTCCCGGGCACCGCACCAAACCACGGCCAGCACACTGGCACGCCGCCGCGTACAGGCTTGCCTTCCTCAAAAATGGCGGCCTTGGACACCCACAGCACCGGCTGTTGCCCGGTCGGCTGCCAGGTCAGCACCTGGGCGCCCTGCAGCGCGATGCTGGCGCTGGCCAGCGGCGTGGTGATATGGGCCACCGGCAGGCCGGGTGCTGCCTCGTCAAAGTGCAGTGTGCCGGGCAAGCCAAAAGAGGCGTTCAGGGTGTCCAGAGGGGTGGGCATGGGGTGCTACTCGGTGAAAGGTTGGGGAAAAAGCGCTTGCGTGTGATGCGTGATTCGTGACGCTACTTAAATAATAGCTGTTAACGCTTCACGGATAAGGGCTAGAGCCCGAAAAAGCATTGCAATGGTCGAGAATGGCTTGGCTAAGCAGGGGCAGCAGCGCAGACGGCAGGTCATGGCCCATGCCGTCGATCACCATCAGTCTGGCACCGGGAGTGTGGTCTGCTGTGTCCTGGCCGCCCGACAGCGGCACCAGCGGGTCGTCACGGCCATGGATGACCAGGGTAGGCGCTTGGATCTGGCGCAGCAAGGGCCGCCGGTCACCACTGGCGATGACCGCCATCAGCTGGCGGTTGGTGCCAGCCGGGTTGTAGGCCCGTTTGACGCCTTGGCTAACACGCTCGTGCAGCGCCTGCACGGGTTCTGGGTAGTCCGGGCTGCCAATCACTTGCAGTATGTGCACCAGGTGGTCAGTGACCGACGCCAGATCCTTCGGCTTGGCCGGGCGGCTCATCAACATCCGGCGCACCTTGAGGCTGGGTTGGGGCAGGCGCTGGTGGCCGCTGGTGGACATGATGGAGGTCAGGCTCAGCACCCGCTGCGCATGGGCTGCGGCCAGCACCTGCGCGATCATGCCGCCCATCGACACGCCGACGATGTGCGCGCGCTCAATCTGTAGGGCATCCATCACCGCCAAGGTGTCTTGCGCCATGTCATGCAGCGTGTAGGGCGTGTGCACCGGCAGCTTCAAGACCGATGCCGCCACCGCTTTGAACAGACCCAACCCGCCACCACCAGTGGCGCGGGCAGACAAGCCACTGTCGCGGTTATCGAACCGCACCACCCGGTAGCCGCCCGCCACCAGCGCCTGGCAAAACGCATCAGGCCAGGCCACCAGCTGCATGCCCAGCCCCATGATCAGCACAATGGCCGGGTGAGCCGGGTCACCCAGCGACTCGAATTCGATCGGCACAGTTCCAGTGGTTCGCATGGGTCAGGTTGTTTGCGTGGGTTGCGCTGTCTTGCGGGTGGCGCGCGCTGCGGTGGCTGGCGCTGGCAGCAGCGCTCGGTACTCCTGAAAGCTGTCGCGCAGGCACTGGGCAAACACTTCGGGGTCAGGCAGTTGCTCGTCACAGCCGGTCAACGAGATCACCAGCATGTCGTTGTAGCTGGTCACCGAAAACACCAGCCCCATGCCGTCAGCAGTCGGCATGATCGCCGACAGGTAGGTCAGCTGCGCACCCAGCAGGTACAGCGCCACGGCGGGGCCGGGCAGATGGGTGATGCTGCAATTGGCCAGCGCTGCGTGTTTCAGCTCGACATAGGCCAGCACAAAGTCAACGGCCAACTGGCGCACAACGGGCACGGCGCAGCGCGCTGCGGTGAGGCCCACACACAGTTGCCCGGCATAACTCATCAGGGTGATGTTTAGCCCCACACCGTGCTCCACGATGGACACCGGCCAGTAACCGGTCATGCGCGCCTGGCCCACATACAGCGGCACAGGTGGGCCGGGCACATTGGAGATCACCAGGTAGGCCAGCAGCGGCAACACCTCGGAGACCCCCGCGCGGCCATACAGGTTGGCCAGGGTGCTGATCAGCCACGGCGCACCAATGCAAGGAAAGTCCGTGGGCAACGCCGATTTGGCGTGCCGCGCCACCGCCTTGGTGGCTGTGGTGTGGCCATGCACCGCCTGAAGGCGTTTGAGTGGGTCTTTGATGCGGGTGGCCAGGCTCACCAGGCTCAGCGTGGCCTGGGTGTGAAAGTCGGTGTTGCCCTTGTCACGCAGCGAGATCGCCATCGTGGCAATCAGCGACTTCTGGGGCAAAGGCCCGAGCCGCGCCAGATAACGCCTGAGCGCGCCGCCGCACACCGTCAACACCACATCGTTGACCGTGGCATCACAGGCGCCAGCGATGGCTTTGACCTCGGCCAGCGGCACGGCCTCTGCGGCAAAACCACGCTCGCGGGTGATGGCCACATTCAGCGGTGTGCGCGGGGCAAACGCCATGCCCGTCACGGCCTTAGCTGCTTTGCCGCTGCCAGGCTTCACCGTGCCGTGATCAGGCGCGCCGCCCGAGCTGCGCGCCAGCCCGGCGAGAGTGCGCGCCACACCCGGCAGCACGCGCACCAGCTTGACATATTGGCGAGCATCACGGCGCAAAGCCGCCGCCACCAGTCGCAGGGCGCCGGGTGGCTTGGGGTAGGGCCGCGCAGGTACTGTCTTTTTGCGAGCGCTGGTTTTGAACACCACGGGTGCGGTGTCAAACAGCGCGGCGGCCAGCGCGGCGGCAGCGTGTCCGTCGAGCATGGCGTGGTGGATCTTGAAATAATAGGCTTTTTCGCCGCTGGACAGGCCGTCCAGCACATACATCTTCCACAGCGGGCGGGCGCGCTCCAGCAGGTCAGCGTGCAGACCAGCCACCACGGCCTCCAGCTGTGCGCGCTCACCCGGTGCCGCAATCATGATGCGTTCAATGTGCCAATCCAGATCCACCTCGCCCTGCACCCACATCGGGTTGGCCAGTTGCAGCGGCATGTTGGTCAGATGCCGGCGCAGCAGAGGCACCATGCGCTGGGCCAGCATGGTTTTGGCATCGGTCAGAAAGTCGCCCTGGTAGCCCGGAGGCACCTCAAAGGTGTGCAACGAGCCCACATGCATGGGCGTGGCCAGGGTCTCAAGGTTCAAAAAAGCGCCGTCCAGCCCGCTTAAAGATTCCATGCCAGGTGTGAACGTGTTCAAGCTGTCCCTCTATGTATGGGTGTGCAAGGCTAAATTTGATTCTACGGCGCGGCCTTGGCCTGCGCCTGTGCGAGAAGTCGCGCAGGTTACTGAAACTGGCGGGATGAAATGCTATTTAAAAAATAGCTGTCAGCGCTTGACATATAAGGGCTGGAGGCCTAAAAGGCATTGCAATGATTGAGAATGGCCTGGCTCAGCGTGGGCAGCAGCGCGGGTGACAGGTCGTGCCCCATGCCGTCGACCACCAGCAGTTTGGCGCCGGGGATATGGTCCGCCGTGTCCTGACCGCCGGGCAACGGCACCAGCGGGTCGTCGCGGCCATGGATGACCAGCGTGGGCGCAGTGATGCGCTTGAGCAGCGGGCGCCGATCGCCACTGGCGATGATGGCCATCACCTGGCGCGTCAGGCCCGCAGGCTCGTAGGCGCGGCGAATGCCCCGGCCCACGCGCTCACGTAAGCCCGGCTCGGACTCAAGGTGCACCCGGCTGCCAATGGCGCGCACGATACGTACCTGGTGGTCAATCACCGACTCAAGGTCAGCCGGGTTGGCCGGGCGGCCCACCACCACGCGGCGAACGCTCAAGGCAGGCTGTTGCAGCCGCGGGTGGCCACTGGTGGACATGATGGAGACCAAGCTTTGCACGCGCTGCGGGTGTTTGGCCGCCAGCACTTGGCCGATCATGCCGCCCATGGACACGCCGACGATGTGGGCGCGCTGGATCTGCAATGCATCTATTACCGCCAGCGTGTCTTGCGCCATATCGTCCAAGGTGTAGGGCGAGGGCACCGGTAGCTTGAGTACTGACGCCGCAATGGTGCGAAACAGACCAAAACGGCCATACGCCGGTGCGCGGGCTGACAGGCCGCAGTCGCGGTTGTCAAAGCGCACCACGCGGTAGCCGCCGTCCACCAGCGCCTGACAAAAGCTGTCGGGCCAGGCGACGAGTTGCAGCCCCAGGCCCATGATCAGCACGATGGCCGGATGCGCCGGGTCGCCCAGCGCCTCATACGCGATGGGCCAGGCGCCAGTGGTGCGGCCTTGGAGGTGCTCAACGGAGTTCATGGAGACAACAAGACATGCATGGCAGTTTTAGACCTAAAAAAAGGTTCAGACTCTTCGGGTGGCACCTCTGTCAACGGCGACAGGGTGGGTTCAGGGCGGGGTGAATGCGGTTGCGAAACATCGTGGCGGAGTTTACGGCGTACCACCAGACGATTGAAGAACGACTGGTGACGCTATTGACGACGTAGCGATCAGCCTTTTAATATATGCTTTACAGGCCTTTCCAGCACAGAAAAATAGAGGGTTGCCCGGCCCGGCGACAGGCTGGCAAATTTCGTCCGGCAAGTAATTTGTCGCGTGTCTGATGCTGGTATAGGCTACACACTTGGTGAAGTATTTCTGGAGCAACTATGAGTTTGACAGTGCAAAAAAAACAGTCTGTCGCGCGCAACCTAGCGTTGCTGTCCTTGACCGGGCTGACGCTGGTTCTGATGTTGGTTGCCATTGCCATCGGTGTCATTGAATGGCGCAATGTAAATGGCCTGATGCGCCAGTCGGTCACCGAAAAGCTGCAGGGCATTGTGGCGGTGGCCAATGCCTCCGAGTTGACCAACCGCGAGATGGCAATGCGCAACTTCAAGAAGTTCCGCAACGATTTTGCCCCGGAGCTTACCTACAAACCAGACACCAGCGAGTTATCGAGTTTGGGTGTGCCGGTGAACGGTGACTTCAGTTCCGTGGACCGGTTCAACAAAGACACCGACGGCGTTGCCACGGTCTTTGTCCGCAAAGGCGAAGACTTCGAGCGTGTCACCACCTCGCTGAAAAAACAGGACGGCGAGCGAGCTATGGGCACCTTGCTGGACCAAAAGCACCCTGCCTACAAACTGGTACTGGAAGGTAAAACCTACACCGGCCAGGCGCTGTTGTTTGGCAAACCCTACATGACATATTACGAACCCGTTACCGATTCAACCGGGCAGGTGATCGGCATCTTCTTCATCGGCCAAGACATCAGCTTGCAACAGGCGGCGCTGGAGAAACAGATCAACGGGACGCGGTTTTTTGACACCGGAGGTACCTACCTCATCGAGGCCAATGGCCCGGCCGCTGGGGCGCGGTTTCTGGTGCATCCGACGGCCACTGGCAAAAAAGTGGCCGAAGTTTCAGCGCAGTCTGAGGCATTTGTGACGGCGCTAATGACGTCCCAGGACGGTTATCTGCCGCAAGCCCTGCCCTTGCTCAACGGCGCCACTGACAAGCGCTGGGCGGTAGTACGCAAGCTTGACCTGGGCAATCAGTGGCTGGTGGCCGAGGTGAGTGCGTCCGAGGCCATGGCGCAATACTGGATCAACATGACCTTGATCTGGGCGCTGCTGGCCGGCACAGCCGTACTGCTGGGCCTGGGGCTGTATCTGCTGGTCAGACGCACGGTGAGCCGGCCCTTGCGCGAATTGGCCACAGCGGTACTGGCGGTAGCCCAAGGTGATTTGACCCGCACTTTCGAGACCACCCGGCGCGACGAAATTGGTGAACTGGTGACCGAGACCGAAGGCATGCGGCTGCGATATCTGCAGGCCTTGCAACAGGTGCGCCAGGCGGCGGCAAGCATTGGCACTGCGAGCGCCGAAATCGCCAATGGCAACCAGGACCTGAGCCAGCGCACGGAACAGACCGCCAGCAACTTGCAGCGCACGGCCTCCAGCATGATGCAGTTGACCGGGGCGGTGCAGCAGTCGGCCGATGCCGCGCACCAGGCCAACCAGCTGGCTGCCTGCGCAGCGTCTGTCGCCGCACGCGGTGGTGTGGTGGTGGGCGAGGTGGTCAGCACCATGAACGACATCAACCAAAGTTCACGCCGGATTGCCGACATCATCAGCGTCATCGACGGCATTGCGTTCCAGACCAACATCCTGGCGTTGAACGCTGCGGTGGAAGCTGCCCGCGCGGGTGAACAGGGGCGTGGGTTTGCCGTGGTGGCGACTGAAGTGCGCAGCCTAGCCGGGCGCAGCGCGTCAGCAGCACGCGAGATCAAGGCGCTGATCAATGTCTCGGTCGACAAAGTCGAGTCGGGCTCGCGGCTGGTGCAAAACGCCGGTGACACCATGAACGAGATCGTCAGCTCGGTGCAGCGGGTGAGTGACATCATTGGCGAGATCAGCGCCGCAGCTGCGGAGCAGTCACAAGGCATTGGCAGTGTGAATGCCGCGGTGGGTGAGCTCGACCAGATGACGCAACAAAATGCCGCTCTGGTTGAGCAGTCGGCGGCCGCAGCCGAGAGCCTGCGTGACCAGGCGCAACGGCTGGAGCACGCCGTGTCGGTCTTCAAACTGGCCCACGGGGCAACGTTCAGCCAACCCATTTTGGCAGCGCAGGTGCCCGCACCCCGTGTTGGCCAGGAAGCATTTCAAGCCCTGAGTCATAGTCGCGGCTGATTCCATTTTCAGATCGATAGGAGCTTAGGCGCGAAGCCGCAGACAGTGCAGACGCACGGCAAGGCGAAGCAACAACAGATCCTATTGATATGGAAACGCAATGACACATTTGAGGGGTTTGGACATGAACGCACGCACCCCCACCGCCGCTTCTACCGCTCGCCTGAATACCATCGAGGCCTTACGCCAGGTCAGCGCGCAATCGGACGACGACATCTTCGGCCAGCTCAGTGACGACATCGCCATCCCCGCCAAATCGCCCATGTTTGACCCCGACTGGGCGCAGCATGGCTACATTGACACTGTCGTTCGCAACGCCTTCGAGTGGATGCAGGCGCAACAGGTGCCGGGGCTTTCTGTGGAAATCATCCGCATGGAAGGACGCACGCCCGTGCTGTTTTTTGAACTGGCCGCATCCCATGGCAACGCTGAAACAATAGCAGCTCACGCAAACGCAATAAGGGTTAGCAGCCAAACCGTACTGGTTTACGGGCACCTTGACAAGCAGCCCGAGTTCACCGGCTGGCGCTCTGATATGCAATTGGCCAGGCGCCGGTGGTGCTGCCGGTGACGCGCTGGGCGGTCAGCTCGGTGGTGCTTGTCAGGGCCTGCGAAGTGTGGCTCGCTGTCAGGATGGTGGGTGTGGGTGAGTCGCTATGCATGGGTGGTGCTGGCTGGCGCGGCTGACGTGACTGCCGTGACTGACGTAGCGAATGCGGCGGCTTTCAGCTCGCTATAAGCCTGTGCCAGGTCGTCGGCCAGCAGGCGGGCGTCGGGCACGGCGGTACGTGCCACCGTCAAGCCGATAAACAGTTGGTCGGTGTAGCGCACCAGGGTCATGTTCAGGCCCATACCGTGTTCAACGATGGAAATCGGCCAGTAACCGGTCATGCGCACGGGGCCCAGGTACAGCGTTTTCGGTGGCCCGGTCACGCTGGAGATCAGCACATTGGCCAGCGGCGGCAGGCGCTTGAGCGCACCGGCCCGCTCGACCCCTGCCGCCAGCGCGCCCATCAGCCACGGCTGGCCGATGGACGGAAAGTCGGTCGGCATCAGCGGCTTGGCCTGCTGGGCCAGTACTTTGGTGGCGCGGGTGTGGCCATGCACCGCCTGGATGCGCTGCAGCGGGTGCGCGATGTGGCTGGCTAGGCTGACCAGGCTCAGCGTGGCGTGGTTGTGAAAATCGGTGTTGCCGCGCTGGCGCAATGACAGCGCCATCAGGGCGATCAGCGACGCCTCGGGCAGCGGCCCAAGGCGCGCCAGATAACGGCGTAACGCGCCGCCACAGGCGGTGAGCACCACGTCGTTGGCGCTGACATGGCAGGTGCGGGCAATGACTTTGACCTCGGCCAGAGGCAAGCTGAGGGTGGCAAAACCGCGCTCAGCCGTGATCGGGCCGTTTAGCGCGGTGCGCGGTGCAAAGCTCAGCTTCACAGGTTGCAGCGCACCGCTGGCGACGCCGCGCACCAAGCCGCGCAAGGTACCCAGCGCCAACGGTAGACCACGCGCCAGCCGGGCCAACTGGCTGGCATCGTGACGGCCAGCGACTTTTAGCAGACCCAGCCAGTTCGGGCGGCGAGGGCTGTTAGGTTGAGTTGCTTGGTTGGCCGCTGACTCAGTTGAGCCAGGCGGCACAGGTGGCAATGGTGCGGTGGCTGGCGCCGCTGGCCAGTCGCTGGGCGCGGTATTAAACAGGCTGGCAGCCAGCACGGCCGCGGCCTGGCCGTCGAGCATGGCATGGTGAATCTTGAAGTACAGCGCTTTGTGGCCACTAGCCAGACCGTCCAACACCGTTACCTGCCAAAGCGGGCGGGAGCGGTCCAACGGCTGCGCGTGCAATTGCGCCACCAGATCTTCCAGCTGCGCCTGCCCACCCGGCGCGGGAATGTGGGCGTGCTGCACATGCTGGCGCAGATCGATCTCGCCCATCTGCCAGACCGGGTAGGCCAGCTGCAGTGGCAGGGTGACCAGCTGGCGGCGCAGTACCGGTGGCAAGCGCTGGGCCAGCCAGGCGGTGACATCGGCCTGCCAGTCACCGGTGTACCCGGCAGGCAGCTCAAACACGTTGAGCGAGCCCACGTGCATCGGCGTGGCAGGCGTTTCCAGGCTTAAAAAAGCACCGTCCAGCCCGCTTAAAGGCTCCAGGTCAGGGGCGAAAGTGTTCAATCGGTGTTTGCGCGGTGTGGGTTGCTGGGCGGGTGAATTTTGATTCTACGGTGGGCTATGGGTTGTGACTGGATTGCTATTTTTGATAGCTCTTCGCGCTTTACCTGTAAGGGCTACAGGCGTATTTCTTATACAAGAGGCGGCGTCAGGCCAGCCACCACAAAATCAATCCATGCCCGCAGTTTGGCGGCCAGGTAACGGTTGGGCGGGTACAGCAGCCAGGCGGTTCCGGCGTAGTCGGTCAGGTGCAGCCAATCTGGCAGCACCCGCACCAATTGGCCGCTTTGCAGCGCCCGGGTGGCGGTAAACCCCGGCAGGCTGGCGATGCCCAGATGCTGCAAGGCGCCGTCGAGCCGGACGTCGCTGTGGTCAGCCACGTAACGGCCACTGACACGCACAGTGACCACGCCGCCATTTTTCTGGAACCGCCAGTTGCGGTCACGGTCATCGGCACCCAGGTACAGGCAGCTGTGCTGCGCCAGATCGTGCGGATGCGCGGGTGTGCCACGGGTTGCCAAGTAGTGCGGGCTGGCGCAAACCAGATGAGGCGATGGCATCAACGGACGACCCGCCAAGCCAGGTGGCGGTGCATCGGTGATACGGATGGCCAGGTCCACCGCTTCTTCATACAAATCCACCGTACGGTCGGTGATGATGAGTTGCACGTCTACCTCTGGGTAGCGCGCCAGAAACGCAGGCATCAGCGGGTGCACCACCTGCTGGGCAAACGCCTCGGGAATGGTGATGCGCAACAGACCGCGCGGCGTGGCGCTTTGGGTGTCGCTCAGCGCCATCACCTCACGCGCGGCGGCCACCATGGCCTGGCAGCGGGTCAGCGCGGCGCTACCCGCCTGTGTCAACCGCAGCTTGCGCGTGGTGCGCTCCAGCAGGCGCACACGCAGAACATCTTCCAGGCGCGCTACCTGCCGGCTGACCGCCGACGGCGTCAGACCAAGCTGGCGCGCCGCACCAGAAAAGCTGCCCACTTCGGCCACACGGGCAAACACGGCCATGTCAGAGAGGTTGTCCAGCGGCTGATTGATGCTCATGGCGCAAAGGTAATGTTCTGAAAGAGGTGATTATCTTTTTGAATGAATGAATCTAGCATGAATACCCCAAACCCAAGCGCCCGTTTTGCCATGACTACCACCACCCTGCCCCAAAGCGCCCAACTGCTGCGCCTGTCAGACCTGACCCTACTGGCCGTGGCCATGGTCTGGGGCACCAGCTACGGCGTGGCCAAAGGCGCGCTGGTGTTTTACCCGGTGCTGGGCTTTCTGGCGGTGCGTTTTGGCCTGACCTTTGCGTTGCTGCTACCCACGTTGCTGCGCGCTGCGCGTCGTCAGCAGCGCGACGCGTTACGCACTGGCCTGCCGCTGGGTGGCTTGCTGCTGGCCATCTTTCTGTGTGAGACCTTTGGCGTGGCGCACACCCAAGCCAGCAACGCGGCGCTGCTGATCAGCCTTTGTGTGGTGATGACACCGTTTGCCCAATGGTGGCTGCTGGGCCAGCGCCCGGCACCGGCGATGTTTGTGTTTGCTGGCATCTCGCTGCTGGGTGCTGCGCTGCTCAGCGGCGGGCTATCAGGTGGACTGGGCTGGGGCGACGGCCTGATGCTGGTTGCTGCCGCGCTGCGCGCCATCACCGTCTGCAAAACCAGTCAGCTCACGCGCCACAGCAGCGCCACCGCTTTGCAGCTCACGGCGGTGCAGGCTGGGGTGATCGCACTGGGCAGCGTGCTGCTAGCGCTATCGACCCCCGCCGGTCTGCCCGCGCTGCCCAAGGATGCAGCCTTCTGGCAGGCCACGCTGTACCTGGTGTTGGGTTGCACGGTGTTTGCCTTTTTTGCGCAAAACTGGGCTTTGAGGCACAGTTCACCGAGCCGGGTGGCGTTGCTGACCAGCAGCGAACCGGCCTTTGGCGCGTTGTTTGCGGTGTTGTGGTTGGGTGAAAGTTTGAGCGTGTTGGGCTGGGTGGGTGGTGCGCTGATTGTGTTGGCGGCGTTGTGGACGGCTTTGCGGCGTGGGTAAGGTGTGATTCAAAGTGATATGCCATCTCAATAGGGGAGATGTTGGCTTCGTCGTGATTTGTCGCTGTTTGGCCAATCAGCCGGGCGATACGCTTTGCTTCGTGTCCCCCGCCCGCTGCGCGGTCTCCTCCTTGACCTACGCAAAGCGCATCACCCGACTGATTTTCCGAGCGTTTTGGTATGCTGGCAGGGAAGTCAAAAGTTGCCTGCTTTGGATACGGCGCGAATGGATGTGAATTGTTGACAGCAGAGATTCTGACCCACAGTGAGCTAGGCGCGGTGACTGGGTGATGCGACCGGGCTTCGGGGTGAAAGGCGCGCGCCAACAGTCGCGGGCGTACCAATCCCGCCATTTCGCGTGTGTGTTTTCACCTAGAGGCCGCATGCGCATGACCCAGTCGCCGTGCCGGGTCCGGCTTGGTTCGTGGCATCATCATAGGCAATGCAAACATTGCACAGGAGTTTTGACATGAACGCACGCACCCCCACCGCCGCTTCCACCGCCACCCTGGACACCACCGAGGTGTTGCGCCAGGTCAGCGCGCAATGGGACGACGACATCGTCGGCCAGCTCAGTGACTACATCGCCATCCCCGCCAAATCGCCCATGTTCGATGCCGACTGGGCACAGCATGGCTTTATTGAGACCGTGGTGCGCAACGCTTTTGAGTGGGTTCAGGCGCAACAGGTGCCAGGGCTTTCCGTGGAAATCATCCGCCTGGAAGGGCGTACCCCCGTGCTGTTTTTTGAAATGGCCGCCTCCCAAGGCAATACCGAAACAATAGCGGCTCGCGCAGATACAGTAAGGGCTAGCGGCCAAACGGTGCTGACTTATGGGCATCTGGACAAGCAACCCGAGTTCGCTGGCTGGCGCTCTGATCTGGGCCCCTGGAAGCCGGTCTACACCGAAGGCAAACTCTATGGCCGTGGCGGTGCGGACGACGGCTACGCCCTTTATGCCGCCATCGCCGCCATTCAAGCACTCACAGCCCAGCAGGCGGCGCACCCGCGCATCGTGGGCCTGATTGAGACCTGTGAGGAAAGCGGCTCTTACGACCTGGGCGCCTACATCGACCTGCTCAAACCCCGGCTGGGCGATGTGGGTCTGGTGATGTGTCTGGACTCTGGCGCGGGCAACTACGACCAGCTCTGGCTCACCAACAGCCTGCGCGGCATGGCCAGCGGTGTGCTCAAAGTTGAGGTGCTGACCGAAGGCGTGCACTCGGGGGACGCCAGTGGGCTGGTGCCGTCGAGCTTTCGCATCCTGCGCCATCTGCTGGATCGGCTCGAAGACAGCGCCACCGGGCGCTTGCTGCCCGCCAACTTTCACTGCGAGATTCCCGCCGACCGCTGGGCGCAGGCCAAAGCTACCGCAGCCATCCTGGGTAACGAGGTCTACAAGCGCTTTCCGTGGGCGCATACCGACTGTGGTGGTGAGGTGCAAAGCATGCTGCCCACCACCACCGACCCGCTGCAGGCCCTGATCAACCGCACCTGGTCTCCCACGCTGAGCGTGACCGGCGTGGAGGGCGTACCCGAGCTGCAAAACGCCGGCAACGTGCTGCGCCCCTACACCGCCTTCAAACTCAGCCTGCGCCTGCCGCCGCTGGTGGACGCTGCGCAGGCCGTGGCCGGCCTGAAAACGCTGCTGGAAGACAACGCGCCTTACCAGGCCAAGGTCACGTTTGACCGTGCTGCGGGCGCCACAGGCTGGAACGCACCGAGCAGCGCGCCGTGGTTCGAGCAGGCGGCCAACGCGGCATCACAAAACTGCTTTGGTGCGCCTTGTGGCTACATCGGCCAGGGTGGCACCATTCCGCTTATGAACATGTTGTCCACAGGTTTTCCCAAGGCGCAGATGATGGTTTGCGGCGTGCTTGGCCCGAAGAGCAACGCCCACGGGCCGAATGAGTTTTTGCACGTGCCTTATGCCAAAAAGCTCACCGCCGCCGTGGCCCAGGTGCTGGCGGCAGCGGCTTGGGTTTAATGGTCAAATCAGCGATTAGCCCTTGTGGAATAAGCGCGAGCAGCTATATTTAGTATAGCTAAACAGGTTCTCTGTGACTACCTGGCACAGCACTGGCCTGAAGCTGCCTGCGATCCACTGCGGAGCTCAAGCTGCCTGATACTGGCGGGATCGACGCCACGTGCAGGGTCTGGGTTGGGAACGCGAATTCGATTGCCAGGCCTTTGAAGTCGTCAATCAGTTGCAAATTGATGCCTTGCTGAATGTCCATGTACAGGTTGAAGTCGGCACTGTTGACGTAGTAAACGATTTCAAAATCCAGCGAAAACGCGCCAAAGCCCTTCAGGTGTGCGCGGTCAAAGCGCGTGTTGTCCTGTGCCTCAACGGCTGAGCGAACCAGCAGCGGGATGGCCTCAAGCTTCGCTCTGGGCGTGTCGTAGGTGACGCCGATGGCAAAGACCACGCGGCGCTGCTGCATGCGCTTGAAGTTGCGGATGCGGCTTTTCAGCAAGTCGTTGTTGGAGACGACGATTTGCTCCCCGCTCAGGCTGCGCAGGCGGCTGGTCTTCAGCCCGACGTGCTCCACCGTGCCCACCAAGTCGTCAACGACGATGAAGTCGCCAATCACAAACGGCTTGTCGATGGCAATCGACAGCGAGGCGAACAAATCACCCAGAATGTTCTGCACTGCCAGCGCAACGGCGATGCCGCCAATGCCCAGGCTGGCAATCAAGGCGCTGACGTTGAGCCCCAGGTTGTCCAGAATCAGCAAAAACACCAGCGACCACATCACAACGCGACCCAGGAACGACAGCAGCGAACGCGTCATCTCGCGCGCACCCTGCTCGCCGGGCTCGCCATGCGAGAGCCGGTGGCGCAACCAGAAATCCAGGCCCCGGGCGACCCAGAAGCCGGTTTGCAACAGCAGCAAGGCAACGAAGATCCGGCCCGTGGCCTTCTCCAGCGACGCGGGCATGATCAGAAACAACTGGGCGAGGTACAGGCTAACGGCCCCGGCCAGCAACACCCGCGTGGCTGACAACACTTCGTAGAAGAAATCGTCAATCAAAGTGTCTGTGCGGGTCGACAGTTTCTTCAGTCGGCCCAGCACCACCCGGCGTAAGATGTAGAACAGCGCCAAAAAGATGGCGATGGCAAGCAGGGCACTCGACCAGTGCTCCCATGTGTTTGCGGTCATAAATTCTCGAATCAAATGACGACTCCTTTGCTTTTTTTCGTCTGAAAGTCAAACTCTTTATAATACATTTGCACAAATATATTAGTTTGAATCGCCATTCAAACCCACACTAGGCTCGGTCAGCCCTAACCACACCGGAGTGCGCACCCTTGCCCAGAACACAACTACCCGTCGACAATTCCCCGCAGCCCGTAGAAAAAAGCGGGTTTTTCATCGCGCTCT
The DNA here is from genome assembly GCF_001938565.1 of Rhodoferax antarcticus ANT.BR. Taxonomy (GTDB): domain Bacteria; phylum Pseudomonadota; class Gammaproteobacteria; order Burkholderiales; family Burkholderiaceae_C; genus Rhodoferax; species Rhodoferax antarcticus. The sequence goes on along the minus strand of NZ_MSYM01000005.1, from coordinate 144,855 downwards.
TGAGCTTGCACGGCCTGATTCGGGGTCATGAACTTGAACTCGGGCGTGATGCCGACACCGGAGGGCAAACCAAGTACGTGGTGGAGTTGGCCAAGGCGCTGGGCGAGCGCGAGGACGTGCGCCAAGTGGTCTTGTTAACACGCAAAGTGGTCGATCCACGGGTCAGCCCCGATTACGCCGAAGACATTGAAGTGTTGTCGGACAAGGTTCAAATCGTTCGCATCGCCTGCGGCGAGCCGGGCTATCTGCGCAAGGAGTTGCTCTGGGATTCGCTGGATGCGTTCTGTGACAACACGCTGGCGTACTTCCAGAAAACGACCGGGCTGCCGGACATCCTGCACAGCCATTACGCGGATGCCGGTTATGTCGGCGCACGGTTGTCGCGCCAAACCGGCGTGCCCCTCGTTCACACTGGGCATTCATTAGGGCGCGGCAAGCGCAAACAGTTGCTGGCTTCGGGGGTGGACCCAGCAGAGCTTGAGCAAACCTACCAGATCAGTCGGCGCATTGATGTCGAAGAGGACACCCTGAGCGTGGCCGTGCGGGTGATTACCAGCACCCGGCAAGAGGTTGAACAGCAGTACGCCATGTACGACTTCTATCAGCCAGAGCGCATGCGGGTAGTGCCGCCAGGAACTGACTTGCAGGCGTTTCACCCGCCTGTGCCGAAAGCGCAGCGGCGCCCACCCGCCATCGCCAAGGAGCTCGAGCGGTTCTTGCGCGACCCGAGCAAGCCCATCATCCTGGCCTTGGCGCGACCAGATCCGAAGAAAAATTTGATCAGACTGGTTCAAGCCTACGGCGAATCAGAAGCGCTGCAAGCTGCTGCCAACCTGGTGCTGATTGCCGGTAACCGGGAAGATGTTGCCGACGACAAGGCGGTGTCTGGGCAGGTTCACGGCGAACTGCTGCTGGCGATCGACAAATACGATCTGTATGGCAAAGTGGCCTACCCCAAGCACCACCTCCCCGCTGATGTGGCCGACTTGTACCGCCTGGGCGCTGCCACCGGCGGCGTCTTTGTCAACCCGGCCTTGACCGAGCCGTTTGGTTTGACGCTGATTGAGGCCGCCGCCTGCGGATTGCCCACGGTGGCCACGCAAGATGGTGGCCCGGTGGAGATTTTGGCCAACTGTTGCAATGGCTATCTGATTGATCCGCTGGACAGTCAAGACATGACGACCAAGCTGTTGCACGTCCTCGAAGACCGGCTGAACTGGCAGCGCATGAGCAAAAAGGGCATTGAGGGCGTCCGCAAGCACTACTCCTGGGAAGCCCACGTGGCGCGCTACCTGGAGGTGATTCGCCCGCTGGCCGAAAAAACCGAGCCGATGGCGACGTTTACCAAAGGCCGAAAACCCTCGCGCTTCAGGCAACGTGCGCTGTTCACCAGCCTGGACCTGAACCTGACCGGCGACGCAGCGTCGCTGGCGGTGCTGATTCAGCGCATCCAGTCAGAGCGCAAGTCTTTGCTGTTTGGCGTGGCCACGGGTCGGCATCTGGACGATGCGCTGGGCGAGTTGCGCCGGCATGGCATTCCAGAGCCAGATGTGCTGATCACCCACCAGGGCACGCAAATCCACTACGCGCCCGGTCTGAACCGCGACACCGCCTGGGAGCAACACATTGAACACCACTGGAACCCAGCCGAAGTCCGGCGCCTGCTGGCCGGCTACCCGGGCTTGACGCCGCAGTCCAGAGAGCAGCAAAGCCGTTTGAAAATCAGCTACATCGTGGACCCCACCGTGGCCGATGTTGCCGCCATCCGCCAAACGCTGTTGCGTGGTGAGCAAGATGTGAATGTGGTGTTTTCCTTTGGTCAATTTCTGGATGTGATTCCGACCCGCGCCTCCAAGGGTTTGGCGGTGCGCTGGTGCGCGGGTCGGCTGGGTTTTCAGCTCGATCGCACGCTGGTGGCGGGTGTCACCGCAGCGGATGCAGACATGCTGCGCGGCAACACCCTGGGTGCCGTCATTACCAGCCAGCATCCGGATGAACTGGCAGGCATGTCTGGCGCAGACAACATCTACTATTCACATAGCCAGTTCGCTGATGGCATTCTTGAATCGATGGCGCACTATGGCTTTTAGAAATCGGCGTACCGGGGTTGCCAGATGAGGCCATTTTTGCTCTGCACCGATCTGGACCGCACCTTGATTCCTAATGGTGCGGCCACCGAATCGCCTTATGCCCGGGCGCACTTTGCCAATCTGGTGCGCCAGCCGCATGTCACCCTGGCCTATGTCAGTGGCAGAAACCTCGCGCAGATTGAAGAGGCGATCAAGACCTACCAATTGCCGACGCCAAACTTTGCCATCACCGATGTTGGCTCCAGCATCTACCAGCGCAAGTTCAGTGGCTGGCAAAGTTGGCGCGCCTGGGATGTGCGCATCGGGCTGGACTGGGACTGGGCCGGGGCCAGCGCCGAGCACATCAGCAGCCTGCTGGCAGATGTGGGTGAACTGCGCTTGCAGGAGCCAGAAAAGCAGGCCAGGCATAAGCTGAGTTTTTACGCGCCGCTGTCGGCATCCGCCACGAACCTGAAGCAGGTCATCGAGCAACGGCTGGCGCAGCATGGGGTACAGGCGAATGTCATCTGGAGCGTTGACGAGGAAACTCAGCTCGGTCTGATCGACATCTTGCCGGCGCGGGCGGGCAAACGCCAGGCGGTTGAATTTTTGATGCAGGCGCGTGGGTTCTCACGCGAGCAAACCGTGTTTGCCGGGGACAGCGGCAACGATCTGGACGTGATGCTGAGCGATATTCCTGCCGTTTTGGTGGCCAATGCGCACCCCGAGGTCAAGGCGCGATCGGTCATTCAGCCCCACATCAACCTCTATATTGCCAAGGGCGATTTTCTGGGGATGAACGGCAACTACAGCGCCGGGATTCTGGAAGGCATCTCACACTTTCGCCCAGATATCTGTGACTGGCTCAGACAACAACACGTCGTTGGATAACCTATGTACGAACAAACCTCGCACGCCTTGCTGAACGACATCTTGACCAAGCTCAAGCCGGAGTTGGAGCATCCGAACATGCGCCACTTTTACACCCGGCTGGGGGCCAACTTTTACGCCATCCACTCACTATTTCACCTGCTGTACGGCGAACGCGAAGATTTTCCCGCGCAAATGCTGAAACTTGTCGAAACACTGGCCCGACGCTACGTTGAGCGACCAACACGCTTACGCGACAGCGATATGGGCCGAGAGCAGCACTACGACTGGTTTCTAAGTCAAAAATGGGTCGGCATGGCGGTGTATTGCGATCGCTTTGCCGATAACTTGGAAGACATGCGCGACAAGCTGCCCTACCTGCAGGATTTGGGTGTCAACCTGCTGCACATCATGCCAATTTTGGCCTGCCCGCCCTCGGCCAGCGACGGTGGCTACGCCGTCAGCGACTATTACAAGGTCGATCCGCGCTATGGCAGCAACGACGACGTCAAAGCCCTGGCCGAGACGATGGCGCAACGCGACATGTTGCTGGTGCTTGATGTGGTGGTTAACCACACCTCGGACCAGCACGCCTGGGCGCAAAGCGCGCGCAAGGGCGTCACGAAATACCAAGACTACTACTACGCCTTCGACGACCGGAGCATGCCCGACGCGTTCGAGCAAACCATGCCCGAAATTTTTCCGGTGAACGCGCCAGGCAATTTCACCTGGGACGCCGCCATGGGGAAGTGGGTCATGACGGTATTCAACCACTACCAATGGGACCTGAACTACCGTAACCCCGAGGTGCTGATCGACATGATCGGCATCATGCTGTTCTGGGCCAACAAAGGGGTAGACATCCTTCGGCTGGACGCGGTGGCTTTCCTGTGGAAAAAAATGGGCAGCACCTGCCAGAACGAGCGTGAGGCGCACCTGCTGCTGCAACTCATGAAAGACTGCTGCCAAGTCACGGCGCCAGGCGTGCTGTTTATCGCTGAGGCCATCGTGGCCCCGAGTGAGATTGCCAAGTATTTCGGCGAGGATGCCATCAACGCCAAGGAATGCGAGATTGCCTATAACGCCACCCTGATGGCGTTGCTGTGGGATGCTGTGGCGACCAAAAACGCACGTCTGCTGAACCAGGGCGTGCGCAGCCTGCCGGTCAAGCTCGATCGCGCAACCTGGCTCAACTACGTGCGCTGCCATGATGACATCGGTCTGGGATTTGATGATCAGGACATTCGGCACGTCGACTATGACCCGCATGCACATCGGCAATTTTTGTTGAACTACTTTACCGGCCACTTTCCTGGTTCCACCGCTCGGGGCCTGCCGTTTAGCGTCAACGCGAAGACGGGCGATGCCCGTTTCAGCGGCTCATTGGCCTCTTTGGTGGGGCTGGAGGCGGCCATCGAGGCCAATGATGCCTACGGCATCGATATGTCGATTCAAACCATCATCACCTTGCACGCGGTGATTCTGTCGTTTGGCGGCATTCCACTGCTGTATTACGGCGACGCGATTGGCATGGTCAATGATCAGATCTACCTGTCCGACCCCAACAAAGCAGACGACAACCGTTGGATGCATAGGTACTACTTTGACTGGGAAAAAGCGGCCAAGCGAAAGCAGTCCGGCACGCTCGAATACCGGATCTTCAGCGCACTCAAAAAGTTGATTGCCTTGCGTAAGGAGATCGTTGCCTTTGCCGACATTCAAAACCGCGAGCTGCTGTCGGTCAGCAATCCGAATTTGCTGGTGTACCTGCAGACAGATCACAAAACGAGCAAAAGCCAGGTGCTGGTGGTGGCCAACTTCAATGCTGAACCGCAAACCCTGCAACTTGACGAGATCAGCGCATCCATCCCGTTTTTTCGCCAAGTTGCCAAAGACCTGGTCGCGGGAACCCTGCTTGAGTTGGAGGGGCGCACCATCACTGTGCCAGCGCTCGGGTTTTTCTGGTTGGCTGAAGGATAGTTAAGGCTGCGCTTTGGCAGCGTTCAACGTGTCAGCGCCTGGATGATCTGCTGATGCTGTGGGAAAGCCGCCACCAGCGCAGCCCGGTCAGCCAGGCAAAAGTCAGCAAAATCAAAACCCGGTGCCACCGTGCAGCCTACCAGCGAAAAAATGCCACCCTCGACCACTCTAGACGCGAACCAGGTGTGGGCTGGCGCATGATCTCTTTCAGGGGCCGCCCCCCATCGCCAGCCACTTTAGCCGGTGCTGGTGTAAAAGTGATCAGGCTCAGCACCCCCATCGACAACAGTGCCACCCCGGCCAGCGCCAGATAGGCGCCAACAAAGGGTGCTTGTGTCAAACCGCGCGTCTGCGCGGCCAGGTTCGGGCCGAGCACCGCGCCGATCAGGCCGCCGGCCATGACCGGCGACACCGCCTTTTCACGAAAGGCGCTGCCAGCCAGTTCGGCCGCAGCAAAGCGTTACAGATTGCCATTAGCGTTGCAATAGCCAGCGACCAGCGTGGCGGCGCACAGCAGCCAGAAGTTGTGGTTAAAAGCGGCATAGGCACACAGCAGCGCGCTGCCCAGCGCCACCACCAGTCCGGTAGAAAACGCACCACCCACGACGTAACCCATCACCGGCAGCATGGGCCATCCAGCCCAGCGGCGCCAGACTGAAACCGACCAGCCCGTTAATGGCAATAAAGGTCACGTTGTTGGTCAAAAACAGACCCTGGCAAATGGCCAGTAGCCAGAGGTGTCGGTTCATGGGGTGGGCAGCAGAGCAAAGGGATCTGGTATTGCCTCAGGCTTGCCTGCGTGCCACTTTTTTGACACGTTTTTGACATATTGCGTCGTTATGGTTCGACCATCGTTTCAGGAAAAACCATGCCAACAGCTATTCATATCAGTGCGCTGAACAAGACCTTTCGGGGCGGCCGCAAGGCGCTGCAGGATGTCAATCTGACCATCAACACCGGTGAGATGGTGGCTTTGATCGGCGCGTCGGGTTCCGGCAAGTCCACCTTGTTGCGGCACATGGCCGGGCTGATGGCGGGTGACGGCTCAGCCCAGGGTCTGATCCAGATACATGGCAAAACTGTCCAGAAAGGTGGCCAGATTGCCCGCGACATTCGCCAGATTCGGGAGGGCATCGGCTTTGTGTTCCAGCAGTTCAATCTGGTTGGGCGCTTGCCGGTCATCATCAATGTGCTGGCCGGCACCTTGCACAAGGTGCCGATGTGGCGCAGCCTGTTGCGCTGGTTCACCCAGGCGGAAAAGGCGCGCGGCATCGAGGCCTTGCGCCGCGTTGGCATTGACGAGTGCTGGGCCCAGCGGGCCTCGACCTTGTCGGGTGGCCAGCAGCAGCGCGCCGCCATTGCCCGCGCCATGGTGCAGGGTGCCAAAGTGGTGCTGGCCGACGAGCCCATCGCCTCGCTTGACCCCGAATCAAGCCGCAAGGTGATGGACATTCTGGCGCGCATCAACCGCGAAGACCGGTGCACCGTGGTGGTGTCGCTGCATCAGGTCAACGTTGCCATCAAATATTGCCCGCGCACCATTGCCCTGCATCAGGGTCGGGTGGTGTACGACGGCCCCTCGGTCGGACTCACGCCTGCTGTTTTACGCGAGTTGTATGGCGCCGATGCCGATGATATTTTGTCGCTTGGCGACCATATTTCGAGCCTTGAAGACAAGGCAAAACCCGTTCCCCATCGGGCTTGGCCGGTGCCTTTGGCGCAAGCCGCCTGAGTTGAACTCTCCCCCGCATTTTTTAACCCTCTAGGAAATTTCATGATCAAGAAACTACTCACTGGCTTGGCTGCTACGGCACTGTTTGCCCTGACACCGGCCCACGCGCAGGAAATGAAGGAATTCAATTTCGGCATCATCTCGACCGAGTCATCGCAAAATCTGAAAACCGATTGGCAGCCGATCCTGGATGCTATGGCCAAGAAAACCGGCATGAAGATCAATGCCTTTTTCGCATCCGATTACGCCGGCATCATTGAAGGCATGCGCTTCAACAAGGTGCATGCCGCCTGGTTTGGCAACAAATCGGCCATGGAAGCGGTGGACCGCGCCAACGGTGAAGTTTTTGCCCAAATGGTCAATGCGGATGGCACGCAGGGCTACTACTCGCACCTCATCGTCAACAAGGACAGCAAGCTGATGTCCTTGGACGACATGCTCAAGCATGGCAAAGACCTGGCTTTCGGCAATGGCGACCCTAATTCGACTTCCGGTTTCCTGGTGCCGAGCTTTTATGTCTTCGCCCAAAACCACATCGATGCCAAGACCTTTTTCAAGGTCGCGCGCAGCGCCAACCACGAAAGCAACGCCTTGGCAGTGGCCAACAAGCAGGTTGACGTGGCGACCAACAACAGCGAAAACCTGGATAAGCTCAAAGAGCGCATGCCCGAGAAGTTCAACCAGATCCGCGTCATCTGGACTTCGCCGCTGATTCCGCTGGACCCGCTGGTGATGCGCAAGGACCTGCCCGAAGTCACCAAGAAGAGCGTCAAAGACTTCTTCTACAGCTACGGCACCGGCAGCCAACAGGAAAAGGATGTCTTGATGAAGTTGTCCAAGCTGTCGGGCTTCAAGGCTTCCACCAATGCCCAACTGACCCCGATTCGCCAGCTTGAGCTGTTCAAGCTGAAGAACAAGCTTGAAATGGATGCCACTCTGGCGGCCAGCGAAAAACAGACCAAGATCGCTGAAGTGGACAAGCAACTCGCTGCGCTTAGCCAATAAGCCAACGTTTGCCTGATTGACACCCGTTGATTGAAGTTGCCATGACTGTCCCTGTCCCCATGCGCCCAGCGCCATCACCGCACCTGGCCGCGCCAAAGACCAGCTTGCTGACCATGTTGCTGTGGGGCGTAGCCCTGGCGTTGTTGGCAGCATCCTGGCGCAGTGCCGACATGCGACCGCTGGATCTGGTGCGCGATTCGGGCAACATGGTCACTTACGCCGCGGATTTCTTTCCGCCCAACTTTAGTCAATGGCGTTTCTATCTTGAAGAAATGGGTGTCACGCTGGCGATTGCCTTGTGGGGCACGGTGCTGGCGGTGATATTTGCCATTCCGCTGGGGCTGCTGTCGGCCACCAACATCGCACCTGTCTGGGTTCGCATGCCGATTCGTCGCCTGATGGACGCGGCGCGCGCCATCAACGAGATGGTGTTCGCCATGTTGTTCATTGTGGCCGTGGGTTTAGGGCCGTTTGCCGGGGTGCTGGCTCTGTTTGTGCATACGACCGGCGTGCTGGCCAAGTTGTTTTCAGAAGCCGTCGAGTCGATTGATGCGCAGCCGATCGAGGGCATTCGCGCCACCGGTGCCAACGCGCTGGAAGAAATTGTTTATGGCGTCATTCCGCAGGTGCTGCCGCTGTGGATTTCGTATTCGCTGTACCGGTTTGAGTCCAACGTGCGCTCGGCATCAGTCGTGGGCATGGTGGGCGCAGGCGGCATTGGCGCGGTGCTGTGGGAAATCATCCGCGCTTTTCAGTATGCTGAAACCTGCGCCGTGATGATCATCATCGTCATCACCGTGACCTTGCTGGACATCATCTCAGCTCGCATCCGCGAGGCGGTGATTTAATAATTTGGTAACTACTCAGCTACCGTCATTGCGAGCGTAGCGTGGCAATCCATGAATTCAGACCACCTGACTTCCTGGATTGCCGCGTTGCTGCGCTCCTCGCAATGACGATGCCGGAAACAGCTAAGTAGTTACATAATTTAAGATAAATGGGCCTCTAGCCCTTATTTCATAGGCGCAAGCAGCTATTAAATAAATAGTGAATTCGTCGTCGCCATCACGGCGTGACGGCCAGAGTCGTCATGTAGTCGGCCAATTGCCGGGCAGCGACAGCCAGTGTTGTGTCGTTGACGATGTGGCAATCTGCCGCTATGTCGGCAAAGTCTGCATTGCGCGCCAGCCGACGGGTGACGGCATCGGCAGAGTCCCTGGCACGCTGTGTCATGCGCTGGGCCAATTGCTGTGGGCTTGCGCTGATTTGCACCACCCGCAACTGTGGCGAGACTGGCAAGTTGCTCACATGTGCGCGCGAGCCGTTCACCACCACCAAGCATCCGGACAGCACGTCCTGCGCATACCTGCTGTCAATGCCATACACAAAGCCATGTGCCCACCAATGCCAGCATAGGCTACCAGAACCGAGTAGCGTCTGAAATTCCCCCCCAGATACCGGGTCATGATCCGAGCCTGCATGGGGCGGTCGCGTCACCATGCGCCGGGCAAAGACGATGTCGGCCCGATCTGCCAGCAACGCGCGCGCAGCGGCCATCACGCTGTCCTTGCCGGCCCCCGACGGACCGCAGACAAACACCCAGGCGCCGTTCATGCGCCCACCGGCACGTCGGCCACACGCAGAAATGCAGCACCCGGCGCAGACTCGACAAACAGGCAAAGCTGATCCAGCACCAACGGCGCCAGGGCGTTGAGTCGGTCAATCTCGGGGCTGACCGCGTAAATGAGGCGCTGCTGCGTCTGGGCCGTTACCGCGCCACTGAGCGTGAAATGAAAGCGAAAGCGCTCCAGCACATGCGGGTAGCCGTAGTGCTGCAATAGTTCAAGCCCACGCGCATCAGGCGCGTCAATGCGCCGGCGCTTAAGGTCGGCAGCGTTTGGCGGTGCGCGCAAGTCATCGACTTCGGTCACGCAAGCAGCGGCAAATATCTGCAATTGCGCGGACTCGGCGGCCGGGGTCAGTGCAACAAAATTGCCCAGCGCACTCGCTTGCAAGGGGCTCAGCGTGACTGGCTTGAGCACTGTCGCCAATGTGTGCAGGCGTGCCAGCAAATCTTGCTCCGTATGACCGCCAATCAAGCGAAACGGCGCCTTCAGCGTTGCGTGAAAGCCATAGCGCCGGGGCTCAGCGGTTACCAGCGCCTGCTCGTCTGGTGCGATGTCTGGCAGTGTGGGCTGCGCCAGGAGCACATCGTCAAACTCGTCGCGCCCGAGCCAGTGGCTGCCGAAATGCCACCAGGGTGCGTGTTTCTGAGGCGCGAAATAAATGGCATAGCGCCGGTTCATTGTTCGTCTCCCGTGTTCACCACCAGTTGCACGCGGTCACCGCAAAAGACGGTTTCGCCGTATTTGATGGGTCGCTTGTTCATGTCCACGTCCAGGCATTCCACGCACAGCAGCGGCCGGGTCACCGGCTGCTTGAGCAAGCGTGCGGTTTCGTCGGAGGGCATCTGCGTGGTGACACGGCTTCGCGCCCGCAGGTAGTCTTGCACGCCGAAATGGCGCAGGATGTCACTGATGCTTGAACCATCCCCCAGGCGTTCCAGCAGACCTGCAAAGCGCTTTGCCGGGTAGTAGGCGGTGGCCAAGCCGACCGGCTGGTCATTGGCTTCATCGAGGGTTTCCACCATCAGCACCAGGGTGCCGGGGTCAAGCTGAAGCTCACTGGCAACACGCGCTGGCGCAGGTAACTCACGGGCGGTGAGCAGTTGCTTGCTCGGCAGCAAGCCCTGGCGCAACAAGTTTTCGCTGAAACGGGTTCGGCGCGACAAGGCGTAGTCCAGCAACTCATGCTGCACAAACATGCCGCGCCCGGGCTCGATGCGCACCAGCCCTTCGGTTTGCAGTGCCGCCACGGCTTGACGCAGGGTGTGGCGATTGACACCGAAGCGGGCCGATAGCTCGACCTCACCGGGCAGGCGACCTGTGGTGGCATAGGCGCGGTCGCGGATTTCGGTGGTTAGCGTATCGGCGATCTGGCGCCACACGGTCACCCCGCTGCGACGCCCAGGTGCACTTGGCGTAATTCTTTCGAATGTCATAAATCTTTCATGTTGGCGGGGTGAACTACAGGACGTGGACAAGTCAGATCGCCTGCATTGAACTGAATAATCTACTCTACCAACTGATTTAGACATCTGTATGACAAGCGACTCAACATCACACACATTTTTACAGCGCCCGGCCTGGCTGGCGGTGCTGACACGCGCCACACAGCCTCAACTCGAAGCCGCTTACGCAGCGCATACCGACCTGCTAGCCGGACAGCCGCTGCAGCAGGTACGCCCGCCTGAAGTCGGCATGCTCATGCTGCGTGGCCGCGTGGGCGGCACCGGCAATGCGTTCAATCTGGGCGAAGCCACGGTGGTGCGCTGCGCAGTGCGCCTGGGGCACGGCCCTTTGGGGGTGGCCTACACGCTGGGACGCAACAAGCGTCAAGCGGAACTGGCGGCATTGTTTGATGCCCTGCTGCAAGACCCGCTGCAGCATGACGCGCTGCAACGCACGCTGATCGCGCCCTTGGCACAAAGCCAGGCTGCGGCGCGGGCGCGCAGGCAGCAGGACGTGGCCGACTCCAAGGTCGAATTTTTTACTTTTGTACGGGGCGAAGCATGAACGCAACATCCACTTTGGCGGCTGCCATGCCCGATGCCGTGCACCAGTCGCAACAGGCCTTTCGGGAAGTGCTCAACGCGCTGTCCCGGCCCGGCCAGGTTTGCAACGTTGGCCCGGCCTTGCCCGGTGTGGCGCTAGGTGGGGCCATGGCGCGCCTGCTGCTGAGCCTGACCGACGATGAAACGCCGGTCTGGTGGCAACAAGATGATGCACCTTCGCAGTACTGGCTGCGTTTTCACACCGGCGCGCCAGTGACGACGCTGCCTGAGCTGGCCAGCTTTGCCGTGGTGCGTGCCAGTCAGGATGGCCTGAACCTGAACGCCTTCGCCGCTGGTACGGCGACCTCGCCCGAGTTTTCCACCACCGTGCTGATTGAGTTGCCTGCTTTGCACGGTGGCGCGCCAACGCAAGGGCGCGGACCCGGCATCAAGCACAGTTGTCAGCTTGACCTGGCCGGACTGCCCGTCGGTTTTTGGGCGCAGTGGCAAGCCAACCATGCGGCTTTTCCACAGGGTGTGGACATCATTTTTACCTGCGGTGACAGGTGCCTGGGTTTGCCACGCACCACCCGCGTGCAGCGACTGGAAAGGGTTTGATATGTATGTTGCTGTCAAGGGCGGCGCTGCCGCGATTGAGAGTTCATGGCGCTTGCTCGACGCGCAACGCCGCGGTGACACCGGCATTGCCGAACTGTCGGTGGCGCAAATCCGCGCGCAACTGTCGCTGGCCGTGGATCGGGTGATGAGTGAAGGCTCACTGTATGACCCCGAACTGGCCGCACTGGCCATCAAGCAGGCCAGCGGCGACCTGGTGGAAGCCATTTTTTTGCTGCGCGCCTTCCGCACCACCTTGCCGCGTCTGGGTTATGCGCTGCCGCTCGACACGGCGCGCATGGCCTTGACGCGGCGCATCTCGGCCACCTTCAAAGAAGTTCCGGGCGGCCAGTTACTCGGTGCCACCTATGACTATACCCAGCGCCTGCTGGACTTTGCACTGCTGGCTGAGGGCTGCGGTGAAGCCATGACCGCCCCGCAAACGCCAGTCGGCGCGGTCACCTTTGCCACAAATATTGAAGCTACTAGCGCAAGCGTGCCGCGCATCAACGAGCTTTTGGCACGAGAAGGCCTGTTGGAAACCCCGCAGCCCGATGCCCAGAACACGCCAGCCGACTTGACGCGTAACCCGCTGATGTTTCCCGCTGACCGTGCCCTGCGCCTGCAAGCCCTGGCCCGTGCTGACGAAGGCTGGCTGCTCGGCATGGGCTACGCCAGCCAGCGCGGTTACGCCAACTCACACCCGTTTGCCGGCGAAATCCGCCGGGGTTGTGTCAGCGTCGAACTGGAGCCCGACGAACTGGGCTTTGCCATCGACATTGGCGACCTGGAAATCACCGAATGCCAGATGGTCAACCAGTTCAGCGGCAGTCGCGATGTGCTACCGCAGTTCACCCAAGGCTATGGCTTGGCCTTTGGCGGTGCCGAGCGCAAAACCATGGCGATGGCGCTGGTGGACCGGGCCTTGCGCGCCGACGAGTTAGGCGAGCCCCGCATTGCCGTGGTGCAAGACGCAGAATTTGTGCTCTCGCACGCCGACAACGTCGAGGCATCGGGCTTTGTTCAGCACCTGAAACTGCCGCACTACGTCGACTTTCAGGCCGAGCTTGAATTGGTGCGCAAGCTGCGCGCCAGCCATGCCCAGGTCAATTCGGTCAACCCGGTCAACCCTTCCACACCCGATCAGCCGGAGGCCGCATGATGGACACCCATTACAACTTTGCCTTTCTGGACGAGCGCACCAAGAAGCACATTCGCCGTGCGCTGCTCAAGGCCGTCGCCGTGCCCGGCTACCAAGTGCCGTTTGGCTCGCGCGAAATGCCATTTGCTTACGGTTGGGGCACCGGCGGCGTGCAGATCACGGCCAGCATCATCGGCCAAAGCGATGTACTCAAGGTGATCGACCAAGGCTCGGACGACACCACCAACGCGGTCAATATACGGCGCTTTTTTGCCCGCACCACCGGCGTGAAAACGACCGAGAAAACGCTTGAGGCGACATTGATTCAGACGCGCCACCGCATTCCTGAGCAGCCGCTGACCGAGGCACAAATCCTGGTCTACCAGGTGCCCATGCCCGAGCCGCTGTTCCGCCTAGAACCGAGCCGCGCTGAGGCTATCAAGATGCACGCGCTGACCGATTACGGCCTGATGCATGTGCGCTTGTATGAAGACATTGCCCAGATGGGCGCGATCTCGCACGCCTATGACTACCCGGTCATGGTCAACGAGCGCTACCTGATGTCGCCCTCACCGATTCCAAAATTCGACAACCCCAAGATGCACATGAACCCGGCGCTGCAATTGTTTGGCGCGGGCCGTGAAAAGCGCTTGTATGCCGTGCCGCCCTACACCGCAGTGCGTAGCCTTGACTTTGAAGACCATCCATTTGAAGTGCAGCACTGGGAACACGCCTGCGCGCTGTGCGGTGCCGACCAAAGCTACCTGGACGAAATGATCGTGGACGATGCCGGCAGCCGCTTGTTCGTCTGCTCCGACAGCGACTATTGTCAGGAGCGCCGCGAGGCCGGCCATGTCGGCAGCCAGCAGGCGGTAACGCTGCGCAATGTGCTGGCCAGCGAGCCCGCCAGCGCCCAACCCCCCAATCAGGAGGCCGCATGACAGCCGATGTGTTGCTCAGCGCCCGTGACGCGGGCAAGGCCTTTATGCACCAGGGCCAGCCGCGCTGGGCCTGCCGTGGTGTCAGTTTTGATTTGTACCCAGGCGAAGTGCTGGCGGTGGTGGGCGAGTCGGGCTCGGGCAAAAGCACTTTGTTGCGTTTGCTGGCGGCACGGCTGGCCTGTGACCAGGGCTCGGTGCATTACGACCTGCGTGCCGAGTCTGAACGCGACGCTGCTGGCTTGACCGATCTGGCGATGCTGTCCGAGGCGCGCCTGCGCTGGCTGGCGCGTACCGACTGGGGTTTTGTCGAGCAACATGCCCGCGACGGCCTGCGCATGGCGGTCTCCGGCGGGGCCAATGTCGGTGAGCGCCTGATGGCACTGGGCGCGCGCCACTACGGCAAGCTGCGCGGCGAGGCGCTGTCTTGGATGCAGCGCGTCGAGCTCGACACCGGCCGTATCGATGACCTGCCCGCTACTTACTCGGGCGGCATGCAGCAGCGCCTGCAAATTGCCCGCAATCTGGTGACGCACCCGCGTCTGGTGTTCATGGACGAGCCGACCACCGGGCTGGATGTGTCGGTGCAGGCTCGGCTGCTGGACTTGCTGCGCGAACTGGTGGACGACCTGCAACTGGCCGCCGTTGTGGTCACCCATGATCTGGCAGTGGCGCGGCTGCTGGCGCAGCGCATGCTGGTGATGAAAGATGGCCTGGTGGTCGAGCAAGGCCTGACCGACCGCGTGCTGGACGACCCGCAACACCCGTATACCCAACTGCTTGTTTCCTCGGTACTGACACCATGACCGCTTTACTTGAAACCCTGGCCTTATCCAAAACCTTCACCCTGCATGGCCGGGGTGGCCAGCAACTGCCGGTGTTTGCCAATATCGATCTGAGCGTGCAGCCCGGTGAGTGCCTGGCGCTGACCGGGCACTCGGGCAGCGGCAAAAGCTCATTGCTGCGCTGCCTGTACGGCAACTACGGGGCCAGTAGCGGCGACGTGCGGGTGCGCCACGAGGGCCGCTGGGTCAACATGACCAGTGCCGCCCCGCGTGAGGTGTTTGAGGTGCGCCGTCGCACGCTGGGCTATGTGTCGCAGTTTTTGCGCGTGATTCCACGGGTGTCCACGATCGACATCGTGGCCGACCCGCTGCGCCGCATGGGCGTGGCCGCGGAAAGCGCCCGCGAGCAGGCCGCGCAGTGGCTCACCCGGCTGAACCTGCAGCCGCACTTGTGGAGCCTGCCACCCGCCACGTTTTCAGGTGGCGAGCAGCAGCGCGTCAACATTGCGCACGGCATGATCACCGCGCCACCGGTTTTATTGCTTGATGAACCGACCGCCTCGCTTGATGCAGACAACCGCCGCGTGGTGGTCGAGCTGATTCGCGCCGCACGCGCCCAGGGCAGCGCCATCGTGGGCATTTTTCATGATGATGAAGTGCGCGAGGCCGTCGCCACGCGCCGGTTTGATGTCGAGCAATACCGAAAACCCATCTGACTGACCAGGACACACCCCATGACACAGCACATCATCTGCAACGCCCGCATCATCACCACGGACGATGAATTCACCGGCACTTTGGTCGTTAAAGACGGCCTGATCAGCGCCATTGACCGCAGCAACACCGCGCTGCCCGAGGCACAGGACTGGGCCGGCGACTGGCTGATGCCGGGCCTGGTTGAGTTGCATACCGACAACCTTGAAAAACACCTGTCGCCACGCCCCGGCGTGCTGTGGAACGCGCACTCGGCCATGACCGTGCACGATGCGCAATGCGCGGCGGCGGGCATCACCACGGTGCTGGATTCGGTGGTGATTGGCGACCTGGATGAGGGCGGCCCACGCTGCCAGACCCAGCACACCTCGATTGCCGCGCTGCACCAGTGCCGTGAAGAAGGTCTGTTGCGCGTCGAGCACCTGTTGCACCTGCGCTGCGAGTTGTCGGCCCCCGACATGCTGGAGGTGTTTCACCAATATGCCGATGACTCCTTACTCAAACTCGTCAGCATGATGGACCACACGCCCGGTCAGCGCCAGTGGCGTGACCTCAAAAGCTACCGCCGTTACACCGAGCGCAATGGGCGCTACAGCGACGCCGAATTTGATGCCATGATCGCCCAGCGCAAGGCCGATCAGCAAGCCTACTCGCCACCGCACCGCATTGAGATCGTGCGCGAATGCCAGGCGCGCAGCCTGCCGCTGGCCAGCCACGATGACACGCTGTTGTCTGATATTGCCCAGGCGGTTGAAGAAGGCGTGGGCATGTCGGAATTTCCGACCACGGTGGCGGCTGCGCAGGCCGCGCGCGATGCCAATATGGCCATCATCATGGGCGGGCCCAACATGGTCAAGGGCGGCTCGCACTCAGGCAATGTATCGGCGGCCGAGCTGGCGCAGCTTGATTTGCTGGACATTTTTTCGTCCGACTACGTGCCCAGCAGCCTGCTGATGGCCACCTTCATGCTGGCACCGCTGCAGGGCTGGACGCTGCCCAAGGCGGTGCGCACGGTCACCTGCAACCCGGCGCGCGCCATCGGGCTGACCGACCGCGGTGACGTGGCTGTGGGCCAGCGCGCTGACTTGCTGCGCGTGCGCATGAACCGCGTCGGCATGCCCTCGGTGCTGGAAACCTGGGTGGCCGGCAAGCGCACTTTTTGATCAAGTTATTTTGGAGCGTTTGCCGTGAGCTACACCCACATCGACGCCTTTAACGTTGGCCCCGCCGTGCAGCTGGGCCTGGCACCCACGCTGGCTGACAGCGCGGTGGTGCGCGACTGTCGTTTTGGCCGCTACACCCAAGTGGGCGAGCATTCGCGCCTGGAAAACTGCCTGCTGGATGACTACGCGTACTTGGGTTCGAACTGCGACCTGATGTCGACTGACATCGGCAAGTTCGCCAACATTGCATCCATGGTGCGCATCAACCCCGGCTTTCACCCGGTGGAGTGGCCCACGCTGCACCACTTTACCTACCGGCGCACCTATTACGGCATGGATGACCAAGACGATGCCGACTTCTTTGCCTGGCGTGCCCGCCAGCGCGTGATGATTGGGCACGACACCTGGATCGGCCACGGCGCGGTCATCATGCCCGGGGTGCGCATTGGCAACGGTGCGGTGGTAGGCAGCAATGCGGTGGTTACCAAGGACGTGGCACCCTACACCATCGTCGGTGGCGTCGCGGCCAAAGTGTTACGCCAGCGCTTTCCCCGCGCCATTGCCCAGGCGCTGGAAGCCACCGCCTGGTGGGACTGGGATCACGACATGCTGACCGAGCGCCTGCCCGATTTTCGTGACCTGCGCAGCTTTTTGGCCAAATACGCGCCCTGAATCGCATCTGGCTGGTGCACACATAATTCTGGTAAATTTGGCATCTAACCCCTATACAGCAAGCGTTAAAAGCTATATAAATAATAGCGTTTTTTCGCTCACCTGATAGATGCCTTTGGCGGGCCATCGGCAAAAGGCAGCGTTTTTTCGCTTTGGGTTGACCTACATCATTTACTTGGTGCACCCGCATGGTTACCCTCGCTGCCTTGACTCTATGGGTACTGCCTTGCCGGACGCCCAGCCACGACTTTATGCCTACTGTTGCTGATTCTTCACCGCCCACCCCGGCTGGGGTAGTTGCCAATGTACCCATGGAACTGGTCTGCCCCGCTGGCAGCCTGCCCGCGCTCAAGGCGGCCGTGGACAACGGTGCCGACTGTGTGTACCTGGGCTTTCGCGATGCCACCAATGCGCGCAACTTTGCCGGCCTGAACTTTGACGCCGCGGCCATTGCTACCGGCATCCGCTACGCCCATGAGCGTGGGCGCAAGGTGTTTGTGGCACTCAATACCTACCCGCAGGCCGCCAAGACCGATGTCTGGTGTGGCGCGCTGGACCGGGCGGCTGACAGCGGCGTGGATGCGGTGATTCTGGCGGACCCGGGCCTGATGGCTTACGCCGTCAAACACCAGCCGCAGCTGCGCCTGCACTTGTCGGTGCAGGGCTCGGCCACCAATTTTGAGGCGCTGGACTTCTATTACCAGCACTTTGGCATCTCCAGGGCGGTGCTGCCGCGCGTGCTGTCCATGACGCAGGTTGAGCAGCTCATGGCCAAGACGCCGATCGAGATCGAAGTGTTTGGCTTTGGCAGCCTGTGTGTGATGGTGGAAGGGCGCTGTGCCTTGTCCAGCTACGTCACCGGCGAGGCCCCCAACAGCAATGGCGTGTGTTCACCCCCGAAGGCGGTGCGCTGGGTTGAAACGCCGCAAGGCCGCGAGTCGCGCCTGAACGGCGTGCTGATCGACCGTTACGCTCCCGGCGAAAACGCCGGTTACCCCACGCTGTGCAAAGGCCGCTTTGATGTGGAAGACGACCACAACTATTACGCCATCGAAGAGCCTACCAGCCTCAACACCCTGAGTTTGCTGCCGCAATTGATGAATATGGGCGTGCGCGCCATCAAAATTGAGGGCCGCCAGCGCAGCCCGGCTTACGTGGCGCAGGTCACCAAGGTGTGGCGGCAAGCCATTGACAGCTGCCGCGACAACCCGCACCGCTACACCGCCAAACCGTCTTGGGTCAGTGATCTGGACAAGGTGGCCGAAGGCCAGCAACATACCTTGGGCGCTTATCACCGCCCGTGGAAGTGATCCCGATGAAACTCTCTCTAGGCCCCCTTCTTTACTACTGGCCACGCGAGCAGGTGCTGGCTTTTTATGAGGCAGTGGCCAGCAGCCCGGTCGATATCGTTTATCTGGGCGAGGCCGTGTGCTCACGCCGCCACGAACTGCGCTTGTCAGACTGGATCGACATTGCCAGAAAACTGCGTGATGGCGGCAAAGAGGTGGTGCTGTCCACCCAGGTGCTGATTGAGTCCGGTGCCGATGTGACCGTGCTGCACAAGATTGCCGACAACGGTGAGTTCATGGTCGAAGCCAACGACATGGGCGCTGTGCGTTGCGTTGAAAACAAGGTGCCGTTTGTCGGTGGGCCGCACCTCAATATCTACAACCTGCCCACGCTGGCTTGGATGGCCCCGCTGGGCATGCACCGCTGGGTGCTGCCGCTGGAGTTGGGGCGGGCTGATCTGGCGCTGATTCACCAGGGTCGACCGGCAGGCCTGCAGACCGAGGTGTTTGCCTATGGCCGCATGCCGCTGGCGTTCTCGGCACGTTGTTTTACCGCGCGCCACGCCAACCTGCCCAAGGACGACTGCCAGTTCAAATGCATCGACTACCCTGACGGCTTGCTCATGCGCACCCGCGAGAATGAAGAATTTCTGGTGCTCAACGGCATCCAGACCCAGTCGGCACGTGTCTATAACCTGTTGCCGGAAATTGCCGATATGCAAGCGCTGGGTGTGGATGTGTTGCGCATCAGCCCGCAGGCTCAGCATACTGAGCGCATCATTGCGCTGTTCCAGGCGGTCATCAGCGGCCAACTCAGCGCCGATGTAGCCAATGCCGAATTGCAGACGCTGATGCCCGCGAAAGCCTGCAACGGCTACTGGTACGGCAAGCCCGGGCTGGAAACCGTGTCCGCCGAACTGGCTCCCGCCTGATTCATTTTTGCGACCTTCAAAGGACCTCACCATGCCAGCCAAGCCTTTTGTATTGCCCAAGCCTGTTGGCCAGATGCTGGGCCGCCTGCCGCCGCTGCCGGGCTCCATGCTGTTTGTGACCGCGCTGAATTTGGCGCTGGCCAAGCAGTTGGCACCGGACGTTACCCAGATGCTGCTGGGCAAAAAGCTGCGCTTGCGCGTGACTGATGCGCAATGGGCTTTCGACTTCGAGTGGAAGCACGGCCGCTTTGTGGCTGGTAAAAATACCGGCGCAGCCGATCTGACCATCAGCGCCAGTGCGCATGACTTTGTGCTGCTGGCACGCCGCCAGGAAGACCCTGACACCCTGTTTTTCAGCCGCCGCCTGGCCATGGAGGGTGACACCGAACTGGGCCTGCTGGTCAAAAACACCATCGACGCGATCGAACTGCCGGTGTTCAACGCTGCCCAATTGCACCCGCGTCATGTCATGGCGCAGGCGCGTGAGCATTTGATGGCACGTCTGGCGGCTCTGCGGCCACGTTGATCAACGCATGTCTGAGGCTGCCGTGAATGTGGCGCCCAAGCGCATCGTGGTGGCTATCTCGGGTGCCAGCGGTGCCTTTTACGGCGTGCGCCTGTTACAGATGCTTCGCGACATGCAAGGCGTACAAACCCATTTGACGGTGTCCGACGCGGGTTGGCTCAATCTGCAGCAAGAGCTCGACATGCCACGCGCGCAAATCGAGGCGTTGGCGGATGTGCTGTACCCGGTGCGCGACGTGGGTGCCGCGCTGGCCAGCGGCTCGTTCCAGTGCGACGGCATGGTCATCGCGCCGTGTTCCATGCGCACGTTGGCGGCAGTGGCCCATGGCCTGTCTGACAACCTGATCACCCGTGCCGCCGACGTGATGCTCAAAGAACGTCGCCGCCTGATCCTGATGGTGCGTGAAACGCCCTTGAACCTGGCGCACCTGCGCAACATGACCAGCGTGACGGAGATGGGTGGCATCATTTTCCCGCCAGTACCGGCGTTCTACCAAAAGCCCCAGAGCATCGCCGAGATGGTTGACCACACGGTAAGCCGCGTGGTCGATTTGCTCGGTCTGGCGCAGTCCAACAGCCAACGCTGGGCGGGCTTAACACCCCCATGAATGCCCAGACAGCGGCAAGCAGCGTGCGCTGCGGATAAAAGCTGAATGCATGGGCACTGCGTACTGTTATTTCATTCCAATTTTTAGAGAATAGAGCTGTGGCTTACAGAGATTTAAGAGACTTCATCACCCAACTCGAACAACTGGGCGAGCTCAAACGCATCGCGGTGGCGGTGTCGCCGCATCTGGAAATGACCGATGTGTGTGACCGCACGCTGCAGGCGGCTGGCCCGGCCTTGTTGTTCGAACACCCCACCGGTCACAGCATGCCGGTGCTGGGCAACCTGTTTGGCACCACACGGCGCGTGGCACTGGGCATGGGTGTGAATGATATGAGCGAGCTGCGCCAGTTTGGCCATGTGCTCGCCACCCTGAAAGAACCCGAAGCGCCCAAAGGCTTTAAAGAGCTGATCGGCATGGGCAGCCTGGTGAAAACGCTTTGGAGCATGGCGCCCAAGGAGCAGCGCAGTGCCCCGTGTCAAGATGTGGTGTGGGAAGGCAAGGATGTGGACTTGGCCAAACTTCCCATCCAGCATTGCTGGCCGGGTGATGTGGCGCCGCTCATCACCTGGGGCCTGGTCATTACCCGTGGCCCGCTCAAGACGCGGCAAAATCTGGGCATCTACCGCCAGCAGGTGCTGGCCCGCAACAAAGTCATCATGCGCTGGCTGGCGCACCGTGGCGGTGCGCTGGATTTTCGCGACCACTCTAAACAGAACCCTGGCAAGCCTTACCCAATGTGTGTGGCGCTGGGCGCCGACCCGGCCACCATCCTCGGCGCGGTCACACCGGTGCCCGACTCCTTAAGCGAATACCAGTTTGCCGGGCTGTTGCGCGGTAGCCGCACCGAACTGGTCAAGGCACTCGGCAGTGACTTGCGCGTGCCCGCCTCGGCGGAGATCGTGCTGGAGGGCCACATCTACCCCGACCCCAATCACAAAAGCGGCTTTGAACATGCGCTGGAAGGCCCGTTTGGCGACCACACCGGTTATTACAACGAGCAGGACTGGTTCCCGGTGTTCACCATTGACCGCATCACCCTGCGCCGCGACCCGATTTACCACTCCACCTACACCGGCAAACCGCCCGATGAACCCGCCATGTTGGCGCTGGCCCTGAACGAGGTGTTTGTGCCGCTGCTGCAGCGCCAGTACCCAGAGATCACCGACTTTTACCTGCCACCCGAAGGCTGCAGCTACCGCATGGCGGTGGTGCAAATCAAGAAGGCTTACCCCGGCCACGCACGGCGCGTGATGTTTGGCATCTGGAGCTTTTTGCGCCAGTTCATGTACACCAAGTTCATCGTGGTGGTGGACGAAGACGTGAACCCGCGCGCCTGGACCGATGTGATCTGGGCCATCACCACCCGGGTCGACCCGACGCGCGACACCCTGCTGGTGGACAACACACCTATCGATTACCTGGACTTTGCCTCGCCAGTGAGCGGCCTGGGCAGCAAGATGGGGATCGATGCCACCAACAAATGGCCCGGCGAAACCCAGCGCGAATGGGGCCAGCCACTGACCATGAGCCCGGAAGTCACCGCCCGGGTGGATCAGATCTGGCAAACCCTGGGTTTATAAGCCAAATAGGCCTCTAGCCCTTATGCAATAAGCGCGAGCAGCTATATTAGTTGTAGTGAAATATTTTTCCCGGATTCAGGATGTTGTCCGGATCCAGCGCCTGTTTGATGGCGCGCATCATGGCCACCGCGCCAGCGCCGGTTTCGTCTGTCAGAAAACCCATCTTGTGCAGGCCCACGCCGTGCTCGCCGGTGCAGGTGCCGCCCAGCTTCAGTGCACGCTGCACCAGTTGGGTGTTCAGGCGCTCGGCGGTGTCACGCTCTTCAGGCTTGGTCGGATCAATCAGGTAGCCCATGTGGAAGTTGCCGTCGCCCACATGGCCGACCATGAAATACGCAATGCCACTGGCCTGCGCTTGCGCCACCGAGTCCAGCAGCGCGTCGGCCAGGCGCGAAATCGGTACGCAGGCGTCGGTGGTGATGGCCCTACAGCCGGGCACCGACTGCACGCCGGCAAAGTAGGCGTTATGCCGAGCCGTCCACAGCCGGGTGCGTTCTTCGGGCGTTTTGGCCCACTCAAAAGCGTGGCCGTGGTGCTCGTCGGCAATTGCTTGCACCAGAGCGACCTGTTCCTGCACACCAGCGGGTGAGCCGTGGAACTCCATCAGCAGCATGGCGCCCTCGCGCAGGTTCAGCTTGGCGTAGGCGTTGACGATGCGCACCGTGTTGGCGTCCAGCAATTCGCAGCGGGCAATCGGCACGCCGAGCTGGATGATCTGGATGGTGGTGTTCACCGCGTCAAGCAGACTGTCAAAGCTGACGATGGCAGCCATCACCGCTTCGGGCAGCGGGTAGAGCCGAGTAGTGATCTCGGTCATGATGCCCAGCGTGCCCTCGCTGCCCACCATCAACCGCGTCAGGTCGTAGCCAGCGCTGCTCTTTTTGGCACGGGTGCCGGTGCGGATGACCTCGCCACTGGCGGTCACCACTTCAAGCGCCAGCACGTTTTCGCGCATGGTGCCGTAGCGCACCGCGTTGGTGCCGCTGGCGCGGGTGGCCGCCATGCCGCCAATCGTGGCGTCAGCGCCGGGGTCAATCGGGAAAAACAGGCCGGTGGATTTGACCGCCTCGTTCAGTGCTTTGCGCGTCACGCCGGGTTGCACCGTTACCGTCAAGTCTTCGGCATGGATGCTCAGCACTTGGGACATGCGGCTCATGTCGATGCTGATGCCGCCCTGCACCGCCAGCAGATGCCCTTCAAGCGACGAGCCCACGCCAAATGCAATCACTGGGGCCTTGTATTGCGCGGCCAGCTTCACCGCGTCGCTCACATCCAGGGTGCTTTCAGCAAACACCACCGCATCGGGTGGCGGCACGCTAAAGGCTGATTCGTCGCGGCCATGCTGCTCGCGCAGCGCTTGCGCGGTTGAAAACTGGCCACCAAAGCGTGTTTTAAGCGCTTTCAGCAGGGCGGGTGGCACGGCTCGGGGATGAATTTCGGGCAACAGGTGGTCGCTGGTCAGAGGTGTGTGCATGGCGTCTATTGAGTGAAGCTTGATTATCTGCAATCGTCCGCTAATTCTTCCAAGCCACCTGAACCGGCGCACAGACCTTGGCTTGACGGGCCGCTGGCTAGGGTGTTTAGGCGCTACCGCAGCAACGGCGGCACCGCAGGCGATGTCTACTGGCGCAGTAAGGGCTCGTCACGCAATAACATGCACATCTGTCATGTCAGCTTTGGGTGCATTGCACTATTCCAAATCATTGGTTTAGCGGAGCTAAACACCACGCTTTGCGCCAAGCGCTGCATGCCAAAGCCGACGCCCAAAGGCAAAGCCAAACACGTAACGAGCCCTAAGCGCCAAAAGCAGGTCTGAGTCGGGCAGCTGGCGACCCAATTCGGGCAACTTTACAAGAGATTTGCCAGGGCACAAAGGCCGGCTCACACCGCCGGGATAAGCGTGAATTATTATGAGCCATGACCCTCTCACGCCCCTTTCTGAGCACACTTTGCACCCTGACAGCATTGGCTGGCCTGCTGCTGGCTGGCTGCTCTGACCAAGCCGCTGCGCCTGCCGATACCGCTGCTGCGCCAGCTCCCCAAGCAGCCAGCACACCGGCCAAAGGCGGGCCAGGTGCGCAACCCCCTGTCTCAGTCACCACTGTGCGCGCACTACAGCGCGATATGGCGGTCAACCTCAAGACCACCGGCACAGTGGTGTCGCTCAGCAGCGTCGATGTCAAGTCGCAGATCACTAGCACCTTGCGCCAAGTGCATTTCAGGGAAGGCCAGTTCGTCAAAGCCGGGCAATTGCTGTTCACCCTGGACGCCCGCACCGAAGAGGCCAACTTGGCCAAGACGCGCGCGCAATTGGCTAAAGACACGGTCAGTCTGAACGACGCGCGGCGCCAGTGGCAGCGTGCCAAGCAGTTACTCGCGCAAAAGTTCGTCTCACAAGGTGCGCTAGACACCGCGTTGGCAGAGGTAGATGCCTGGCAGGCCACCTTGGCGTCTGACCAGGCGGCGATCACCGCCAGCCAGGTGGCGCTGTCTTACGCACGCATCACCGCGCCGCAAGCCGGTCGCGCTGGTGCGGTGAATGTGTTTGCTGGCAGCGCGGTGCTGGCCAACCAGACGCCGCTGGTCACCATCACCCAGTTGGACCCGATTGGCGTGGCCTTTAGCATTGCGCAGCGTGACCTGTCCAGCGCGCTGGCCGCCCTGAAAGACGGTGGCGCGGTGGTCACCGCCGTGCTGGCCGACAAAGGCGGCAGCTTTCAGGGGCGATTGCAATTTATGGACAACCTGGTGGACGCCAGCTCCGGCACGGTCATGGCCAAGGCCAACTTTGCCAATCCTGGCAGCAAACTGTGGCCTGGCGCTTTTGTCGAGGTGTCGCAAACTGTCGCCACCCTGAGCGATGTGGTGGTGGTGCCACAAGTCAGCGTGATCCAAGGGCCGCGCGGCACCTTTGTGTATGTGATTGCAGACGGCGTGGCCAGCATGCGCCCGGTCAAACTGCTTTACGCTGAGGGCGCTGATGCCGCCATTGAAGGCGTCAAGCCAGGCGAAGAGGTGGCGCTGGACGGCCGACAAAATCTGCGACCCAATGCCAGCGTGGTGGTGCGCGCACCACAGGGTGCGGCATCGGGCGGCAAAAAAGCGGGCCAGCCATGAACCTGTCGGAGCTTTTCATCCGCCGTCCGGTGATGACGGTGCTGCTGAACCTGGCCATTGTGCTGGCCGGGGTGATTGGTTTCAGAAGCATCCCGATTGCCGCTTTGCCCAGCTACGACACGCCGGTGATCAGCGTCAGCGCCAGCCTGCCCGGGGCCAGCCCCGAGACTATGGCAACCTCGGTGGCGCTGCCGCTGGAGAAGCAGTTTCAGACCGTGCCCGGCCTGAAAACCATCAGCTCCACCAGCACGCTGGGCAACACTTCCCTGACCCTGGAATTTGAAGAGGGCCGCAGGATCGACGCGGCCGCCGTGGATGTGCAGGCCGCCTTGCTGCGCGCCCAGCGCGCCCTGCCCATTGAGATGACCAACCCGCCGTCGTACCGCAAGGTGAACCCGGCCGACGCGCCGGTGCTGCTGATCTCGCTGCGCTCACCTTCGCTGGCGCCGTCTGACCTGCAAGATTACGCCGAGCACCTGATCTCGCCCATGCTGTCCACCATCAACGGGGTGGCGCAGGTCAACATTTTCGGTGCCAAGCGTTACGCCGTGCGGGTGCGCGTCAAGCCTGACGCCCTGGCAGCGCGCAATCTGGGGCTGGACGAGGTGGCCGCTGCCTTGCGCGCCGCGAATGTCAACACCCCGGTGGGCACACTCGAAGGCCCCAAGCAGACGCTGGTGCTGCAGGCCAACAAGCAGCTGAAAAACGCCGCCGAGTTTGCTGACCTGATCATCAGTATCAAGGGCGGCAACCCGGTGCGCCTGCGCGACGTGGCCCAGGTGGAGGACAGCCTGGAAACCACCAAGAGCTGGGCCACCTTCAACGGCGAGCCCACCACCACGCTGGCCATCCTGCGCCAGCCTGGCGCCAACACCGTGCAGGTGGTGGACGCAGTGCGTGCCGCGCTGCCGGGTCTGCAGGCGCAGATGCCCAAGTCGGTCACGCTCACGCCGATCAACGACCGGTCGCTGTCGGTGCGCGAGGCCCTGCGCGACGTGACGCTGACCCTGCTGGGCACAGTGGTGCTGGTGGTGTTGGTGATCTTTTTGTTCTTGCGGCGCTTTGTGGCCACGGTGATCCCGGCGCTCTCCTTGCCGGTGTCATTGATTGGCGCGGTGGCGCTGCTCTGGGGGCTGAATTACAGCCTGGACAACATCTCGCTGCTGGGCCTGACGCTGGCAGTGGGCCTGGTGGTTGACGACGCGATTGTGGTGCTGGAGAACATCATCCGCCATATAGAGAAGGGCGAAAAACCGTTTCAAGCCGCGCTGCGTGGCTCGCGAGAAGTGGGTTTCACCATCATCTCGATTTCTACCTCGTTGATTGCGGTGCTCATCCCGATCTTTTTCATGCCGGGTGTGATCGGTCTGCTGTTTCATGAGTTTGCGGTGGTGGTGGCGCTGGCCATCTTCGTCTCGGCCTTTGTGTCGCTGACACTTGTGCCGATGCTGGCCAGCCGCTTTTTGACCGACGAGGCGACGAAGAAGAAGTCTGGGTACATCGTGCGGCTGTTTGAGCGCGGCTTCAACGCCATGCTGGCCGGCTACACCCGCTGGCTGGACAGGGCGCTGGTGCACCGCATATTCATTTTGGGCGTGGCTACCGCCACCATTGTGGCCACCGTCTGGCTGACCATGATCATCCCCAAGGGGTTTTTCCCCGAAGAAGACCTGGGCCAAATGTTTGTCTCCACCGAAGCCGGCGAAGACACCTCGTTTGAGGAAATGGTGCGCCTACAAGAACGTGCCGCCGCCATCATCCGCGCTGACCCGGCGGTGGCGGCGCTGAACTCGTTCAACGGCGGCAGTGGCGCGCAAAACACCGGGCGGATGTTCATTACCCTGAAGCCGCGCAACGAGCGCCCACCCATGAAACAGGTCGTGGACGGTCTGCGCAAAAAAACCAATGCGGTGCCGGGCATCAAACTGTTTATCCGGCCAACGCAAAACCTGCAATTGGGCGGGCGACCCAGCAAAGCGCAGTTTCAATACATTTTGCAAAGCGTGCGCGCTGATGAGCTCAACGACTGGGCCGACAAGCTGCTGGAGCGCTTGCGCAGCGACGCCCTGTTTCGCGACGTCACCAGCGACGCCCAACTGCGCGGTCTGCAGGCGCAGATCAACATCGACCGTGACCGGGCCAACGCGCTGGGCGTGTCGATTGACAGCATCCGCAGCGCGCTCTACAGCGCCTTTGGCGAGCGCCAGGTGTCCACCATTTACCTGCCCACCGACAGTTATCAGGTGATCATGGAAGTGGCGCCAGAAGACAAGCAGGACGAAAGCGCGGTGGGCGCTATCTACGTGCGGTCTTCTATGGGTGCGCTGGTGCCGCTGTCGAGCTTTGTCACGGTGCAGCGTACGGTGGGGCCGACCTCAATCAACCACGTCGGGCAGTTGCAGGCGGTCACCGTATCGTTCAACCTGGCGCCCGGTGTGGCGCTGGGGGATGCTACTGCCAAGATCGACGCAGCGCGTGAAGCCATCGCCATGCCCGCCTCCATCATCAGCACCTACGGCGGTGACGCGGCAGTGTTTAAAAGCTCGCAAGGCAGCCAACTGGTGCTGATTTTGGCTGCGTTGCTGGTAATTTACGTGCTGCTGGGCGTGCTGTATGAGAGCTACATCCACCCCATCACCATCCTCATGGGCTTGCCTTCAGCCGCGGTGGGGGCGCTGGCCACGCTGATGCTGTTTGGTCAGGATCTGACGTTGATCGCGACCATCGGCATCGTGCTGCTGATTGGTATCGTGAAGAAAAACGCCATCATGATGATCGACTTTGCGCTGGACGCACAGCGCCACCACGGCATGACGCCGCAGCAGGCCATCCGCGAGGCCTGCATCCTGCGTTTTCGACCGATCATGATGACCACCTTGGCGGCGCTGATGGGTGCGCTGCCGATTGCGCTGGGTATTGGCGCCGGTGCCGAGTTGCGCCAGCCGCTGGGCCTGGCAGTCGTGGGCGGGCTGGTGTTTTCACAAGCCATTACCCTGTTCATTACCCCGGTGATCTACCTCACGCTGGAGCGCTTCAGCGGCCAAGGCCCGGTGCTGACGCCTGAGGTGCCAATGGGGCAGGATGAGGGCACAGCTTCTGTTTAAAAAAGATAGCTATCAGCGCATATAGGATAAGGGCTAGAGCACGATTTAGCGCTTAAACCAGCGGCAAAACCCGGCCCAGCAAGCTGATACGGCATTCGTTCACGCCCGGCACCCCAATAGGGCCTGGCGCACAGTTCAAACGGGTTGCGGTGTGTAGCATCAAATCCATGGGTCAAGCCGCACGGTCTGCGCCCATCGATTTTTTGACCCTTAACCCTCGAGGCCCTTATGAAAAGCACCCTGTCCACCCGCACCAAGATTTTCATTAGCTTGGGGCTGGTGGCGGCGTTGGGCGTCGGGTTTGCCGCATGGCAGATGCGTGCGCCTGAGTTGCCGCAGGGCGTGGCTTTTGGCAACGGGCGGCTGGAAGCCACTGAGGTTGATTTGGCCATCAAAGTGGGCGGGCGGTTGGCCAGTCTGACACCGCACGAAGGCGACAGAGTGGTCAAAGACGAGGTTGTGGCCTCGCTGGATGCGCAAGATATTGCCGCCCAGCTGCGCGGTGCTGAGGCTCAGGTGCGCCAGGCGCAGGAGCTCACCCGCGAGGCCCAAGCGGGCGTCACAAAAGCGCAGTCGGACGTGAATTTGGCACGGATGACGCTGAAACGCTCGCAACAGCTGGTGCAAAAAGGCTTTATCAGCGGTGAAAAACTTGACCGCGACCGCAACACCCAGCAGGGTGCCGATGCGGGCTTGGCCGCTGCCCGCCTGCGGGTGATGCAGGCCCAGGCGGCGGTAGAAGCGGCAACTGCCCGTGGCGAGAGCCTGAGCGCCACCGTGAACGACACCGCGCTGAAGGCACCGATCACCGCCCGCGTGCTCTACCGTCTGGCCGAGCCGGGCGAGGTGCTGGCACCAGGGTCCAAGCTGCTGACGCTGCTGGACCTGACCGACGTTCACATGACCATCTTCCTGCCGACGAGCGAAGCGGGCAAAGTGGCCATAGGCAGCCCGGCGCGCATTGTGCTGGATGCCCTGCCTGACCAGGTGCTGCCCGCTACCGTGACCTTTGTCGCACCGCGCGCCCAGTTCACCCCCAAAGAGGTGGAAACCCGCAGCGAGCGCGAGAAGCTGATGTTTCGCGTCAAGGTCAAAGTCGACGCTGCCTGGCTGGCGCAGCATGAGCAGATCACCAAAGGCGGCATGCCCGGCATGGCGTATGTGCATACCGACGCGCAAGCACCTTGGCCGCAAAACCTGCAATTGCGCTAAACCGCCGTGAACACCCCCGCACCCAGCGCCAGCGTCGCCAGCCTGCGTGGCGTGACCCAGCGCTACGGCAAAGTGCTGGCGCTGGAGGAGATCACTCTGGCGCTACCCGCAGGCTGCATGGTCGGCCTGATCGGGCCGGATGGCGTGGGCAAATCGACCCTGCTGGCGCTGCTCGCCGGTGCCCGGGAAATCCAGACCGGTCAGGTGACTGCCCTGGGGGCCGACATGGGCAACCGCAAGCAGCGCAACGCTACCCAGCCACGCATTGCCTACATGCCGCAGGGCTTGGGAAAAAACCTCTACCCCACCTTGTCGGTTTTTGAGAACGTCGACTTTTTTGGCCGCCTGTTCGGACAAAACGCGCGTGAGCGCAATACACGCATCGACGAACTGCTGGCCAGCACCGGGCTGGAGCCGTTTCGCGACCGCCCTGCGGCCAAACTCTCGGGCGGCATGAAGCAAAAGCTGGGCCTGTGCTGCGCCTTGATCCACGACCCCGATCTGCTGATTCTGGACGAACCCACCACCGGCGTTGACCCGCTGTCGCGGCGCCAGTTCTGGCAGCTGATTGACAGCATCCGCGCGCGCCGCCCTGGCATGAGCGTGGTGGTGGCTACCGCCTACATGGAAGAAGCTGCAGGGTTTGACTGGCTGGTGGCGATGGATGCCGGGCGGGTGCTGGGCACCGGCAGCACCGCCGAGCTGCTGGCCGACACTGGCAAAACCACGCTCGAAGAGGCTTTCATTGCCCTGCTGCCCGCGCAACAGCGCAATGCCCACCGCACGCTGGTGATGCCGCCGCGCCAGCCAAGCAGCGGCCCACCGGCGATTAAGGCCAGCCACCTGACGCAGCGGTTTGGCGATTTCACTGCGGTGGATGACGTGAGTTTTCGCATCGAACGTGGCGAGATTTTTGGCTTTTTGGGCTCCAACGGCTGTGGCAAAACCACCACCATGAAGATGCTTACCGGCCTGCTGCCACCCACCGAGGGCCAGGCCACGCTGTTTGGCAAGCCGGTGGACCCACGCGACCTGGAAACCCGCAAGCAGGTGGGCTACATGTCGCAGTCGTTCTCGCTCTATGGTGAGTTGACAGTGCGGCAAAACCTGGACTTGCACGCGCACCTGTTCCACCTGCCACCCGAATCCATCGGCCCCCGGCTGGACGAGCTGGTGACGCGTTTTTCGCTGGGTGCTTATCTGGACGAGCCGGCAGCAGAGCTGCCGCTGGGCATCCGCCAGCGCCTGTCACTGGCAGTGGCGGTGGTGCACGCGCCCAAACTGCTGATTCTGGACGAGCCCACCTCGGGCGTCGACCCGATCGCACGCGACCAATTCTGGGAGCTGCTGGCCGAGTTGTCGCGTGACCAAGGTGTGACGATCTTTATCTCGACCCACTTCATGAACGAGGCCCTGCGTTGCGACCGCATCTCGCTGATGCATGCCGGGCGGGTGCTGGCCAGCGACACGCCCGAAGCGCTGCGGCTGGCGCGTGGCTCGGCTACGCTGGAAGACGCTTTCATCAGTTACCTGGAAGAGGCCAGTGGCACGCCGCCTGCCACAGATACCGCACTGCCGGAAGTTGCCCACGCCGCAACAGTCCAAATACAGCCGACACAAATTACATCAAAACCCGCTCCAGCCCTTGCCGTCATTGCGCAAGGTGATACAAACAACATAGCATCTTCAGAGCCACGGGTCACGCCGCCCCACGCCGCCTTCAGCCTGCGCCGCCTGCTCGGTTACGCCTACCGCGAGTTTCTGGAGCTGCGTCGCGACCCGATCCGCCTGACCTTTGCACTGCTGGGCTCCGTCCTGCTGATGTTTGTGCTGGGGTATGGCATCTCGATGGATGTGGAGGGCCTGCGTTTTGCGGTGCTCGACCGCGACAAGACGCCCGAGAGCCGGGCCTATGTGCAGAACATTGCCGGGTCGCGCTACTTCATCGCGCAACCCGCGCTCACCAGCAGTGCCGACATTGACCAGCGTATGCGCCAGGGCGAGTTGTCGCTGGCGGTGGAGCTCCCTGCGGGTTTCGGGCGTGATCTGCGGCTTGGGCGCCAGCCCGAGGTAGGCGTCTGGGTCGACGGCGCCATGCCGTTTCGCGGCGAGACCATTCGCGGTTATGTGCAAGGCCTGCACTACCAGTATGTGACCGAGCTTGTGCTGGATGCGACCGGCAGCCTGGCGGTGCAGCCCGCCACGCTGGAGGCGCGTTACCGCTACAACCAGGACTTCAAGAGCATCTTTGCCATGGTGCCAGCGGTGATTCCGCTGCTGCTGATCTTTATTCCGGCGATTCTGATGGCGCTGGGTGTGGTGCGTGAGAAAGAGCTGGGCTCCATCACCAATCTGTATGTCACGCCGGTCACCCGGCTGGAGTTTCTGGTGGGCAAGCAGCTGCCCTACATTGCCATGTCGATGGTCAGCTTTTTCCTGCTGTTGTTGCAGGCGGTGCTGATCTTTGGCGTGCCGGTCAAGGGCAGTGTGGTGGCGCTGACCTTTGGCGCGCTGCTGTATGTGACCGCTACCACCGGCATTGGGCTGCTGATTTCCACCTTTACAAAAACACAAATTGCGGCGCTGTTTGGCACAGCCATTTTGACCATGCTGCCCACCGTGCAGTTTGCGGGCTTGACTACACCAGTGAGCTCGCTCGAAGGAGCAGGCTACTGGATCGGGCAGTTTTTCCCGGCCACCTATTTCCTGGTGATTTGCCGCGGGGTGTTTACCAAGGCGTTGTCGTTTGGCGACTTGACCGGCCAATTTCTGGCGCTGGCGGCGTTTATTCCGGTGCTGACGCTGCTGAGCCTGGTGCTGTTGCGCAAGCAGGAGAAGTGAGCATGTTTCAGAATCCCTTTGTCGCCAGCCTGTTCAACATCTACCGGCTGGGCCTGAAAGAGTTGCGCAGTCTGGTGGCCGACAAGGTGCTGCTGGCGCTGATCATCTGGGCGTTTTCCGGCGGCATCTATGTGGCCTCCACCGCCAGTTCGACCGAGTTGCACAACGCGCCGGTGGCGGTGGTGGACGAAGACCACTCACCCCTGTCGCGCCGCCTGGTGGACGCGCTGTACCCGCCGTATTTCAAGCTGCCACAGCAGATCGCCCTAAGGGACGTTGACCCGGTGATGGACCAGGGGCTGTATTCCTTCGCCCTGATCATTCCGGCCCACTTCCAGAGCGATCTGGTGGCTGGGCGCCACCCCGAGGTGCAGCTCAACATCGACGCCACCAACATGAGCCAGTCGTTCATTGGCGCGAGCTACATCCAGGCGATTGCGGCGGGTGAGATCACCGAGTTTTTAACCGGCAAACGCGACAGCGCGGCGCTGCCAATCAAACTGGTCACCCGGGTGCGTTTTAACCCCAACCTCAATGGCAAATGGTTTGGCGGGGTGATGGAGGTGATCAGCAATGTCACCATGCTGACCATCATTCTGGTCGGTGCTGCGCTGATTCGCGAGCGTGAGCACGGCACCATTGAGCATTTGCTGGTGATGCCGCTGGCACCGTTTGAGATCATGCTGGCGAAGATCTGGGCCAATGGACTGGCGGTGCTGGTGGGGGTCATCTTCGCCATGACGGTGATGTTGCAGTGGGTGCTAAAGGTTCCGATAGCCGGGTCGGTGCCGCTGTTTGTGGGGGCGGCGGCGCTGTACCTGTTTGCGGCAGCGTCCATCGGTATTTTTCTGGCCACATTGGCGCGCTCCATGCCGCAATTGGGGCTGTTGATCATCCTCACCATCATCCCGCTGCAACTGCTCTCTGGCGGCGTAACGCCGCGTGAAAGCATGCCTGAAGTCGTGCAAAACCTGATGTTGGCCGCGCCCACCACCTACTTTGTGCGGCTGGCGCAGGCCATTTTGTACCGGGGCGCGGGGCTGGACGTGGTCTGGGTCGACATGCTCAGCATGCTGGGGGTGGGCAGTGTGTTCTTTGTGGTAGCGCTGCTGCGCTTTCGCAGTTCTGTGACTCAGACGCAGGTTTGATGCAGTAAAAATAATAGCTGCTCACCCTTTATGCATAAGGGCTTGAGGCCAGAAAGACTTGGAACTTGTAGCGTTGTCTGCGGATGCGAAGCAGAAAGCGCCATTGCGCTTTGTTCTGGGCGTTCCCCTGCTGACCAGCGCCGCCGGCAAGTGAACAGGGTAGTCCGACATCAGCGGGCTTCAGTTGATGGGTCAGCGGCGTGAACGGTCAGCCCACTCGAAATCGGGGGCACCCGGTTCGGGCCAGTAACAGACGCTCAGGAAATCAGAACCTACTACCGCTGCAGGCTGATAGTGGGTCTACAGTTTGTTGAATTGCCTGCCTCATACCTGCCGTTCAATCTAGCAACTCTGGGTACCCGCAGTAGACTCATTGCGGCCTGCAAGCTTGTCAAAATGCCGCAGCCAAACCGGCAGCTGAGAGATGGGGGGGGGTAGCTCAGCCGAAGCATCAACGCGATGCTACGAGCACGCCAGAGCTGCCATCCCAGACCACCTGGGTGCGCAGATCACGCGTGGCGGCCAGCTTGCCGTTGATGTAGACGTTGGTCTTCAAGGGATAGACACCCTGGGACACACCTTCGGGCAGCTTGACCTCGAAGGAGTTCTCGTAGCGCCCGGCCGTGTTGGCTTTGAAGGGCTTGTTGCCGGTCTTGAACTGCGTGCCGCCGGGGTGGTAGATGATCAGCTCTTCACGCACCTCACGTACCTGCTGGCTTGTGCCGTTGACCATTTCCAGGGTGGAGTTGACCTTCATCGGCTGGCCACGCTGCACCGAGTTTTTGGCAAGCTGTGCCGAGTAGGACACAACCGTCGGCTCGCTCGGCAGCGCACCACGCGCCTTCTGGTAGTCGGCATCGGACTGCGCCGCGCTCTTGGTCTGGCGCGACTGGTAGTTGATCGCCACACAAGTCACCGCACCCAGCGCGCCGCCAGCCAGCGCGCCCTGGCCGGCGCCTCTTGAGCCATTCAGCAGCGCGCCAAGCAAGGCACCGGCAAGTGCGCCGGCCATCGCGCTCTTGCCAACGCTGCAGGGATCTTCTTCGGCCGCCGCGTCGGTCTGGCCGACGCCCGGGCCACCCGGAGCGGCGCAGGCTACGAGAAAAGCGGCTGCCGTGATGTGGACCACGGTACGTTGAAGATTTTTGAATAGGTTCATGGGGTTTTCCTGGGTGCTTTCGGGGGGGGGGATAAAAATGTTTGGCAACGGGTGCGGCAAGGTGGCCAGGCGGCATCACTTGATGGATGTCGCTTCCTCCAAGTACTGCAGCTCGCGTTCCCTGATCCGGCGGGCCAGCGCGGGCGCCAGCGGGTTGTTCGGGTCGAGGCGACGCGCGCTCTCAACATAGGTCTTGGCGGTATCGAACTTGAGCTGATTCATCGCGGTTTGCGCGTCGCGCAGGAACGACTGTGCCATCTCGGACTGCGGCGCCTCGCGCGCTGGGGTTGCTGCCGCCGCCGCCGCTGCTGCCGCCGCCGCGTTGGTCGGCTGGTCGCTTTCCGTGGCCTTGACACGCGCCGCCAGTTCCCGTCGCAGCGTCGCCAGATCGGGATGCTCGCGGTTGTTGGCGCTGATCTGGTCGAAGGCGGCGCGCGCGGCCTTCAAGTCGCCGTCGGCGAGCTGCTTGTGCATCTCGGCCTCGGCGGCGGCGGCGGCGACCTGGGCGGTTTCGATCTGGGTGCGCAGGCCTTTGCCCTGCGGGCTATCGGCGCAGCTTGTGTCGATCTCGTCGAGTGTGCTGCGGGCGCTTTGCAGGCGGTGCTCGGTGATCTGGCTGTCGATGCGGCGGAAACTGCGCTCGCATCTGGCTTGCACAGCCAGGAGCTTGTCAGCCGCCGACTGCAGCTCGCCGGCCTTGGAGCGGGCCTCGCCACTGCAGGAGGTCTGCGCCAGCACCGTCTGGGCGCGGGCATTTGCGGCGTCGCCGCCGGCCAGCATCGCGGCTGCCTGGTTCAAGGCTTGGTCGCAGGCGGTTTCCTTCTGGCTTGGCTGAGTGAACAGGTAGGCCCCGACCAAGGCAGCCAAGCCCAGCGTCACCACGATGCCCTTCTTGGAGCGCGGTGGCTTTGCTTGCGGTGGCGGTGGCTCATCGCGCATTGGGGTGGCCGGTGATGGGGCGAGCGGCGTGACCGGTTCGGCTGCTGGCTCTGTGGCCTTGGTTTTTGCCGGCAGCACCGGTGGCTTCGGTTTGAGCACCGCAGCGGGAGCCGGCGCCGCAGCCGCAGGACCCGGTGTTGGCGCCCGGATTGGCGCCGCCGTTGCGGCGGCGGCCACCGATGCACCGGCTGCCTGGCCGACCGGCTGGTCATCAGTGACGGGCTGCGCGACACCGCAGAACGGGCAATGCGCTACGGCGTCGTACAGCGGCGCGTTGCAGCCGGGACAAGGTTCGAAAGACGGTTCCAAGTCAGCCCCTGAAAAAATCAAGCCAGCGGGGGTGGCATGCCAGCGCTCAAGGGCGGCGGGCTTTGCAGCAAGGGCGCCAGCTCGGCCAGCTGGCTCAGCTCGACCCAAGCCGGCAGGCCCTGGCGCCAGACCTTGGTGCCCGCCGCGGCGATTTGCCCGGCCGCCAGCATCTGCGCGAGTTGCTGCGTGACGAAGGGGCCGTATTGCTGGCCGTTGACGCCGATGTGGTACTGGGGCGCCAGTTGCGATGCCAAGCCGCCCAAGGGTGGCGGCATGACACCAGGCATCACCGGCATGGCGGCCACTACAGCAGGCTGCAACAAGGCCTCCAGTGCGCCGGGTTCCAGCATGTCAGCGTTGATCAGGTACTTCAGCCGGGGCTGGCCGTCCTCGCCGGGTTCGCGCACTTCCCAGTCGTAGGCATCGGCGTCGGAATCGCCGATCGGCGTCGCCCAGGGTTTGAGCTTGTCCAGCAGCCTGGTGGCCGCCTGCTCGAGTTCACGCTCCGACAGGCCCTTGCGGCGCGCGCGGTCGCGCAAATCCTGCTTGGCCTCGGCCGAGATCGCGCTGGCGAATCCCTTGCGGACCTGCTCGGCGCCGGTTGCATCGGACACCAGCTTCGGGGTGTAGACGGCACTTTCGTAGTAATCACACAGCGCGGCCAGCGCCGCCAGCTGCTGCGCGCCGGCCTGGGCCAACTGCTCCTGCACCCGTGCGACGATGGCCTCGCGGTATGCCAAAGGCAGGCCATTCTGGCGGATCGCCCGCTCGTTGCCGATACGCCGCACATCGCCGCGCGCCACCGCAAACTGGTACTGTCCCGGCGGCACAACGCGCTGAATCGAGCGCGTCAGCACACCCAGCATCACCGCCAGCAGGAACTGCTTGAAGTCCTCAGCCAGGCGGTTGATCTCGTCCGTGGTCGGTGCAATCGGATGGCTGAACTGGGTTGAATCGATGTGGGTGTGGGTGGGGCTTTTTTCCGATTCCTTGCGGTAGCTGGTGCGCCAGCCTTCGAGCCCGCGCAGCACCGTCATCGGCACGCCCGACAGCTCGCTGTAACAGACCGCCCGGCCGGAGGCGCCGTTTTCGACGATGCTCAACTGGGCCGCGGTGATGCCGGCCTGCGTTGGTATGCAGGTGTCGAGTTCGGGGCCGAACTTGCGTTTGAACTCGTCGGCACCGGCCACACCGATGAAGCATTTGTACTGGTCGGCGCGCACCGTGAAGTCGCCCGACAGGTTGGCGTCGATCCAGGGCATTGCGCAGGCCAGCAGCTTGCGAAAGGCATCAATACGTGCCGCCGGGTTCATCTGCTCGAGTGCCTCGACCAGCGGGTCGGTGGCCGCCGCGTCGCCGTCAACGCTGGCGGCCAGCGCCAGCTGGCGCTCGGCCATACGCTTGATCTTGGCCAGGATCTTGCCGCGCTGTTCGACCTCGCCGAGCATCGGGAACAGGGCTTTTGACCCCCCCAGGTCCTTGAAGGCCTCGTCAGCCCATTCACGCAGCTGCGCCGCGCCGGGCATCGGGATCTCGCGGTCGGGTGCCGGAATGGTGATCAGCGTCGCATGGTCCTTCTTCAGATCCTGCTGCAGGATGGCGTTGGCACGCTGCAGCTGATCGAGCATCGCCAGCACCGACTCGCGTCCGGCCTGCAGTTCGCCGACCAGGCCGTTCCACACCGCCTGGCCCTGGGCGTCGACGCCCATCTTGCGGCCCAGCCAGGCCGACAGTTCACCCATCAACAGCGCGGCCTCGTCGGCGGCCTTGGCGCGCAGGTGGAACTTGATGCCGTTGGCGATCTCGATGCGCAACTGGTCCATCACGGTGACGGCCTGCTTCTCGCCGCCGCCAAAGAAGCCACCCTTGGTCTGCTCCAGATTGGTCAGTAGGCGTTCGACCTCGCGGCTGCGCACGGCCTCCTTGATTTCGCGATAACGCTCGCCGTTGAGTGTCAGCGCGGCGATCAGGCCGCTGCCTGAGACCTCGAGCCGGTCCTTGATCTGCTCGACCAGCGAGAGCACGTATTCAAGCCCGCCGAATTCCTTGTTGTCGAGGTAGGCGTAGAGCTGGTCGCGCACCGTTTTCCTGACGCGATCGAGCACCTCGCGGCGGCGCTTGGCGACGCGGTCCTCGGTGGTGTCGGCGGTCGAGTCCTGGTCGCGCACCGCATCACGCTCGAGCTGCTTGACGGCCTCGCGCACCTGCACCGGCCATTCGCCCCGGTCGAAGCCGTTGCGGATGTCGTCGATGCGGTGGTTGACGCGCTGCTCGACACCGGCCAGCAGCAGGCCGTTCTTGTCCTGCAGCAGGTCCTCGACGATGAAGTAATCGGTGAACTCGCCGCTGCTGCGCTTGAGCTCGACGGTCTTGTCGGAGAACTCGGGGAAATCGCTGAAGGTCGAGGCGCGCAGGGCCATGTGGGTGGCCATGAAGTCGTCGCGCTGTTTGTCGGTAGCGCGGTTGGCGCCGATGTCGGAGCCGCCGACGCCGAAGAAGGCCTTGAGCATCTCGCCGGCCCAGCGGTGGGCGCGCTCGTTTCGACGGGCTTCCTGGCGCGTGTCCAGCACCGCCTGGCCGAAGGCCGAGAAGCGCTTGGAATAGGACAGGCGCATGTCGGCAAAGCGGTTCTTCGGTACCAGGGCGTCGTGCAGGAAGTTCTTGTGCTGCGCCTGGTTGACCGCCACCGAACGTTTGCGCCGCGCGAAGTCGCCGGAGGCGAAGTCTTCGAACAAGGCATCGGCCACCATCTGGTAAACGTCCTTGACGTCCTTGGTGTGCTGCTGCGCGAGGTTGCCCGAGTCGATCAGGTAGACCTCGCCGTAGGGTTCGCGCGACAGTTCGGGCTGGTCAAAGGCGTCCCAGCGCCCAACGTAGCCTTTGTTGCCCATCATGGCCGATTCCAGCTCCATCAGCGCGGCGTAGCCGTTGGCCTCGGTGCGGTCCTTGTTGGCGCCGCTATAGCCAGTGGGCAGGAACAGCATCAGCTCGACGTCGGCCGCGCCGACCTCGGTCTTGGCCAGCCAGCGCGCCAGCAAGCCCATGTCGAGAAAGGCCCCCGAACCGGTGCCACCGGCCACCGAACCGATCACCACGATGCGGAACTTGCTGTTCTCCATCTTCAGGCCCAACTGGCTGAGCTGGCGCTCGTGCGACAGGCCGGCCTTCAGGGTCTTGAGCTTAAGGCGGATCTTGTCGCGCACCTTGGCGTATTTGTCGAAGAAGTACAGCCGTGAAACTGCCCGGATCTGGCCTGCCCCCTTGGCCGGGTCAATGCCCAGTTCGCGGATCTTCTTGGGCGTCAACGACAGCCATTCCTTGATGTGCGGGTACTTCTCCAGCGCGTCGTCGTCGCGGCTGTACTTGTCCATGTCGAAGGACTCGACGATCTTTTCGTCGTCGCTGAACTTGACCAGGTCGAACTGCAGGTCCTCGGCCTGGGCCCGGCCGCTGTCGATCACCGCGCCGCTGTCAAGGTCAAACTGGATGAACTGCGCCACGGGAAAGTCGGCCAGGCTCTCCACCTTGGTGCGTGCGCCGGAGCCGCCCCACAGCGTGTTGAGGATGCGCCGGCGCACCCGCATCAACACCTCCATACCGGTGCCACCGACGCCGATGAAGAGCGTCGGACGCAGGTCGATGCTGGTCTCTGGCTTCGGTACGGCGCCCACGCCGACCGTCTGGTTGATGCTGTCTGCCATGCCTGTCTCCCCTTGTAGCCGAAGCTTGATTATTTACTTGCGACCCGAAACAAACATCAGTACCAGCGCTAGCAGACCGACCGCCGCCACCGGTCCGATGATCAGAGGTGTCATGAACTTGGCCGAATTGACCGCCGCCAGCACCACGCCGGTCGCTAGGCTGGCCAGGAAGACGAACAGCCACCAGCCGGCCGCGTTGGCCTTGTTCGGCGGCACCCGCTTGGCCACCATGGTGTTGGCGTAGGCATTCTTGGCAAAGAAGAAGGCCACAAACAGCACCAGCAGAATGCCGCCGCCGACCAGCAGGTCGCGCGAAGAGGTGTCCGACACCACTGTGTAGGTGCCCTCGAACTTTTCGCCCGGCGGCAGGATGACGGTGGCCGTGGTGGTGGTGGGCGCGTTAGCAGCCGAGGCCGCGTCGGCCGGCGCCGGCAGTGAAAAACCGCTGCTTTGTTGTTGAGTCTGTGCCATGGCCGATTGCCCCTTGTGGATTGAGTTGGTGTAGATGAAAGACTGAATGAATGCTGGACCGGCGCGCCGGCCTTCAGGGGCGGCCCAGGTTGAGGGTATGGCCCTCGGCGACACTGAGCACTTGCGGGCGACCCAGGCCACGCTTGATCTCGCCCACCAGCCGGCCTTCGCCGTCCTTGATGGCGAGGCTGGCGAAGGGCTTGAGCACAACGTTGCGCTTATTGCCGTCAACCACCAACTCATAACGCTTGCTGCTGCGCGAGGCCAGGCCCAGCGCGACCAGCCCGCCGACCAGCAGCAACAAACCGCCCATCAGCGCCAGTACCGGCAGCAGCGGGTATTGAATCCGCACCAGCAGCGGAACCCGCACCAGCGAGGCCCGCACGCTGTCCGGCGGTGTGAACACCTCGGAGATCGGGTCACCCGGGAACAGTTCGCGCATTTCCGCCGAGAAGTTTTCGGACAGGGTCAGTTGCTGGCCGGTCAGGCCCATCTCGACCACCATCGGCAGCAGCACCTGCTTGCCCATGGCCGCCAGCGCCTGCGCCGACCAGGCCGACGGCACCTGCGCCATCGGCAGCGTGAAGCTCACCTCCACCGGCTGGGCGGCACCCGGCTGCAGGCCCTGCACCACGGCCGGTTCGACGCGCACCGGCGTGCGTTCGGCGCTGCCCAGCAAGCTGGCCTCGACGCCAGCGCGCTGGATCACGTAGGGGTAGAACAGGTTTTCCAGCTTGGCCTGCAAGGTCACCGTCGGCACCAGGCCGGCGGCCTCGACGTCGAGCACCAGCGTGCGCTGGTCGGCGCCCAGGCTGGCAGACACATTCGGCGCGTCTTTGACCGCCACTGGCACGATGCGCAGCGCGTCTTGGTCGACCGGCTTGAGCCGCGCCGGCGCCTGGGTCAGCACACGCGTCAGCCGCCCCTCG
Organism: Rhodoferax antarcticus ANT.BR; assembly: GCF_001938565.1. Lineage (GTDB taxonomy): Bacteria > Pseudomonadota > Gammaproteobacteria > Burkholderiales > Burkholderiaceae_C > Rhodoferax > Rhodoferax antarcticus. Next base: position 103,691 of record NZ_MSYM01000005.1, on the reverse strand, counting down.
GCCATGATCCGGTCGAGCGCTTCGGCGGCCGGCTTGCCGTAGGCCAGCGCGTAGACCATCAGCCCGCGCGCCGCAAATTGCTTGCCCTGCACCGGCATCTTGAGCGCAAACACCAGGGTCTTGGTGATCGACGGCTCAAGGTGCAGCAGGCGATAGAAATCGCGGTTGCGCTCGGCGGTCTGGGCGTCGTTGTCGGGGCTGTTCTTGTTGTTGGTGAAGATCCAGATGATGCCCGGCGCGGCCTTGAACGGGCCGGTGATGGTCTTGCTGATGGCTTCCTTGAAATCGGTGTCGGCCAGCGCCGCGCCGGGCCCCTTGCGGGCCACCGTCAGCGCCGCCAGGTCACGGCCCATTGCAGCGGTTCCCCGACCGCTGGCCAGCAGCGCCGGCGACACATTGCTGCCCTTGCTCTGGCTGAAGGCGAGTGTGAACACCGGGTCATCGGCGCTGGTCGCCGCGCCGGCCACCGCTGCCACCAGGGCTTTCAGCTGCGAGGCCGGGTCGCTGTAAAACGGCTCCATCCAGCCCGAGTTCTGCACCAGGAAGGCCTGCTGTATGCCGGCTGAAACCGCGGGCAAGGCGACCAGGCCCGCACAAAAGACAACAGCAGCGCGGGCGGCACGGGCAAAAATATTCATGGTTGCAAGGTCCATCCGTCCAAACGACTCAACAGTGGGTGATAGGCCCAGAGCAGGCCGGCGTGAATAAAGACCCGTAGCCTCCAGGGCTCGGCCACAACGAGCATGTGGAAAGCGGTCTGGCTTGACGCGTCGTCCAGCACCAGCACCGCCCGCATACGCTCGCTCGAGCGCAGCAGATCGGCCAGGCCGGCGGTGGTTTCCAGCTTCAGGCCCAGCACCGCGACACTGCTGGTCGACTCCAGCAAGGGCAGGACCACCTCGTCGGAGCCGCCGTCATCGCCATGCTCGGGCTCCAGCCAGGGCTCACTCTTGAACTTGGTGGCAAAACGGAAGTTGAAGCTGCCAGAACACAGGCGCGGCGCCAGCGCCGACGCCCGCTCGGACTTGTCGACACCGAGCTGCAGATAGATATAACTGTCGTGCTGCGTGTCAAAACAAAGCTGCCAGAGGCTGCCGTCACGCGACAGATACGGGCTGCCAAACTCGAAGGACGGTTGCACACCGGCGGGCCAGGCCTGAAAACTCGCGACCAGCGCGCCGCTGGCCTGCTTGCGCAGCAAGAGTTGACCGTTGTCGCAGGGCCACAAGGCGGTGCGCCCATCGGCCAGCGGGGCATGTAATGCGCCCAGCGCCGACACACCGGTGCTGGTGGCCGGCAAGTCGACCTGTGCGCCGGCCTCGCCGCTGACGCTTGCGCTGACGAATCGGATGCCGCCATCGGCGAGCCGCAGCGGCGCCCAGACCTGTTCACCGAACTGCAAAGGTGCGCCGATGGCCGGCGCGTCGCCGATGTAGTCGACCTCGAAACCCAGGCTGGCCGCGTCGGGGCTGAGGCAGGCTAGGCCCGATTCGGTGGGCAGGAAGAGCAGGCTGCGCAAGCCGTCAACGGCGAGCTCGCAACGCCAGTCGGAGCGCGCGCAGCGCGACTCGGCCAGCAAGCCACCGCCGTCATGCTCAAGCAGTTCCCAGCGTTTGGATGTCGGCAACAACAAGTAAAGCAGGCCCTTGGCCGGGTCCAGCGCCAGCAGCACCGCTGCACGACTGCCCGCAGGGGTCGAAAAGTACTCGTAATCGCCCGGTGGCGGCAGACCCAGTGAGGCGTCGGGGTCGGTATCGGCACGACGCTGGTCCTGGCGGGTCAGTTTGATCGCCATCGCCGCCTGGCGCAAGCCGCGGACCGCGCGGCTGGCACGTGGCGCAAGTGGCGCGGCACCAAACGGCGGCACCCAGCTAATTCCTGTCGCAGTTTGCGGCGCAAGCTGCAAGGCCTTGCCAGACCTTGGACAAAATTTGAATTCAGGGGGGAACATTGCCTGCGGTACATCAAGGACGCAGCCTGCCTGCAAAAGCGCGCTGAGGTCGTCACGCTGCAAGACGCTGGAAGGGCCATGCTGATTGGCCGTCTGGCTCAGGATGAAACCCGTGCCGTGTAAATCAGGGGACCAGGTTCCCGACGCCAGTGGCCACAATTTAGTCAGCTCGCACCTTTTTTTGGTGTTTGTTTTGGTCACGATATATCTCATGTTGGTGACTACTTCCCCATTGGATTATGGCATTGTTTTAGTTAAGCTTTTCCCGCAAAAGAGACCTGCGCTAATGAACGCTGCAGGGCAGTCCCAACTCACGGTGGTCGAGGATTTGCCTTATCTTTGTACTGTTCTTGACGAACGCAATCAGGCACATTGGCCTAAATCAAAAAGAGTGGACAGACTAAGTGGAATACCTCGCAAATCGGTCATTGACTCCATTGGGCAAGTTGGATATGCCCACGAACGGCGGCTGGTCGGCACCTCAAATTTGAAAACTGGCTCACCCGGAGGCGGGCATTGATGGCCGTCAGGTCACGCTGCGCAGCAGCCATTCATTCAGCCAGGTTGAACGACTGTAACGGGTCGGAACCTGCCGACGGGCACTGAAAGCTCGATGACTCTTATGGGTCCAATCACGAACCCGACAACCAAGTTCAAACACCACAGCGTGCCCAGCGCACCTAGGCCAAGCAGCTTTGACACCAGCTCACTCCCGCAGACCTGATTAGCTCAACACAGCATTAATAAAAAACAATAGCGCATAGCCCTTAAATAATAGGGGCTAGAGAGCATTTTCATGCTTACTCCAGCGCGCCAACTCAGCCCGCCATGTGCGCTGGCGTACAGCCAGCATGAGTGCTGGCGGTCAACACTAAGCTGCTTTGCTATTGACCAGAGGTGTTCATGTTCCATTTGTCAGCGCTGCAAGCTGTCCAAGTGCTCCGCTTAAAAACCAGGGTCGCCTGACGTGCCCTGGGACTTGCGCGCCTTTTGGCGGCTTCTGCGGCTCACCGCGCGGTCTTGGCTGGCCGACTATGCGCCCAGCATGGGTGCCGCACTGGCGTACTACACCTTGTTTTCCCTGGCGCCTTTGTTGCTGATCGTCATCTCCGTGGCCGGCCTGGTCTTCGGCGAAGACGCTGCGCGCGGTGAAATTGCGCACCAGCTAAGCGCCTTGATGGGCAATTCTGGCGCCAAAGCTGTGCAAGACCTGCTGGCCAGCGTGGACAAGCCGCTGGAAGGCTCGCTGGCCACCGTGCTGGGCTTGTTAATGCTCTTCGTGGGTGCCACCACCGTGTTTGCCGAACTGCAGGACGCGCTGGACCGCATCTGGCGCGTGGCCGCGCATAACCCCGGCAACGGCTGGTTGGCGCTGGTGCGGGCGCGGCTGCTGTCTTTCGGGATGATTCTGGCCATTGGCTTCCTGCTCATCGTGTCACTGGTGGTCAGTGCCGTGCTGGGGGTCATGGGCAGCTGGCTGCAGCCGGTGTTTGGCGCGTGGGTGGCGCTGGCGGCGCTGGTCAACGCGATTGGCAGCTTTGTGCTGGTGGCGGCCATGTTTGCGCTGATCTACAAGGTGATGCCGCGGGCGCAGGTGCAATGGCGAGATGTCTGGACCGGTGCGGTGTTTACCGCCACGCTGTTCACCTTTGGCAAGTTTCTGATTGGCCTGTACATCGGGCGTAGCGGCGTGATCTCGGGCTTTGGCGCAGCGGGCTCGCTGGTGGTGGTGTTGCTCTGGGTATATTACTCGGCACAAATTTTTCTCATTGGCGCCGAATTCACCTGGGTCTACGCCAACGCCTATGGCTCGCGCAAGCCCAAAGATCAGTTCAAAAGCTTGGTCCAGGCACCGACGTTGTAAACCGTTGGGTAGCCATTTTTCTTCAGCACAAGTTTGGCCATGCCGCTGCGTGAGCCGCTGGCGCAGCACAACACCACCGGGCTGGTCTTGGGAATCTCACCGAGCCGGCTGCTCAGTTCCTGCAGGGGGATATTGATGCTGCCAGGTGCATTGGCCTGGGCAAACTCAGCGGCTGAGCGCACATCGACAAAGGTGGCGCCACTGGCCCTGAGCTCGGGCAGCAGGCCCACAACTTTTTTGGAGTTCCACCACTTGTAGCCCAACCAGAGAACCAGCGCCAGAAAAGGCCAATACTGTTGAAAAAAGCTCGAAATATCCATACAACTCCATGCACAACCGATTTGACAGAGTATCGTTGAACGCCCCAAATCCGCAAGGAAGACGATGAAGCAGTATTTGGCATGGTCTGTATGCGCTATCTCTTGCGCTACCGTTTTCGCACGCCCGGCGAGTGCCCAAGTGCCCCCGACTCCGGCCGCTGCGCAGGCGCCCTCCACGTCTGGTGCCGACCCGCAGCCGGACATCCTCGTCAAAGGGCTGGAGCATCCGTGGGGCCTGACCTTCATCGATGCACAGCGCCTGCTCATCAGCGAGCGACCCGGGCGCTTGCGGGTAGTTACGCTGCAGGGTCAGGTCGGCCCGGCCATCGCGGGCCTACCCCCGATCCACGCCGCAGGCCAGGGTGGTCTGCTGGATGTGCTGGCCGACAGCCAGTTTGCCAGCAACCGAATGATTTACTTTTGTTACACCGAGCCAGCTGCCGAAGGCAATGTTTATTCAACAGCCCTGGCTTGCGCCCAACTGTCTGAAGATGCCAGACGGCTGGACAAGGTCCAGGTTTTGTTCAGCCAGAAACCCAAGGTGTATGGCACGGCACATTTTGGCTGCCGGATCGTCGAAAGCCCTGACGGCAAGCTGTTTCTCACCCTGGGCGATCGGTATCACCGCATGCAGGACGCCCAGACGCTGGACAACCACCTCGGCAAGCTGGTGCGTATTCACAAAGACGGCAGCATTCCCTTGGATAACCCGCTGGTCGCGCAGAAAGGCGCAATGAAAGAAATCTGGAGCTGGGGGCACCGCAATGTGCAGGGGGCGGCCTGGAGTCCCGACGGCGCACTCTGGACGGTAGAGCATGGGCCGCAAGGCGGTGACGAGCTGAACCGGCCACAGTCTGGCAAAAACTACGGCTGGCCAGTCATTACCTACGCAGAGCAATACGGCGGTGGGCCGATTGGCCAAGGCCTCCAGGCCCGTGCAGGCATGGAACAGCCGGTGTACCAGTGGACGCCATCGATGGCACCGTCCGGCATGGCTTTTGTCACCAGTGCGCGCTACGGCCCGGCTTGGCAGGGCAGTTTGCTGGTGGGCGCGTTGAAGTTTCGCTACCTGGCCCGGCTGGAGCTGCAGGGCGGCAAGGTGGTGCGTGAAGAGAAGCTGCTGCAACACCTCAACGAGCGCATACGGGCGGTGCGCCAGGGCCCGGACGGGCTGATCTATCTGCTGACCGACAGTGCCGACGGTATGCTGCTGCGGCTGAAACCGAGATAGCCCTCAGCTAAAAGGGCAACGGCTCCTGCTGATTGTCATCAAATTGCCTTATCGCGATGACCTGGAAGAAGGTACCGGGCACCGCTGCGGCTCGCCATGGTTCACGCCGAGGCATACTTAAACGGATAGAACGTCACGCGGGTACGGGTTACCGCAGGGTTGGTTCAAAGTCATGGGCAAATTTTTGAGGAAAAAAGAATGATTGATGGATTGATCGCTGGCCGCCTGATTGGTGACCCGGAGCAACGCGTGGGCAAAGCCGAGAGCCGGTTTGTGGTGGCCAAGGTGCGTGCGCCCAGTAGTGATGGCGAGAACCTGATGGTCAACGTGATTGCTTTTGACGAGGCAGTTGGCCAGGCCCTGCTGGCGCTGCGCGATGGCGATTCGGTGGCCTTGGCCGGCAGCCTGACGCCCAAGGCTTGGACCGACAAGCAGGGCAATGTCAAACCCGCGCTAGACCTGATCGCCCAGCGGGTGGTCAGCGCCTACCCGGGCTGACAACACGCACCTCGGGGCCTGCGCCCAGGCTTTGCATCACTGCACGGCGGCACGCGCGGCGTCAGCACGGCGTTTGGCCTCATCGGCCTGGCGTTGCAGTTCCTTGGCTTCTTTCTCGGCGGCCAGGGCCTTGGTTTCTTTGGCTTGGGTGTCTTTGTCGGGTGACATACTGCCTGCCAACGCACCCCCGGCCATGGTGCCAACAGCAGCGCCCACCGCCACCGCACCCACGGTACCCAGCATGCTGGGGCTGCGGGCGGCGGGTGCCACGGCTGCTGCCGGGGCCTTGGCAGCGGCCGGTGCAACCGGCGCGACTGGCGGCTTCGGGGCTTTGGTAACGCTGGTGCGCGGCATCGGCTTGACACCCCCAAAAAGCCGTTTGGCATGCGCTAGGGAGGGCACGGCCAGCGAAGCAATGGTCAGCGCCACCACGGCAGTCGCCGCGCGTAAGGAAGAAAAGCGAAATGTAGTGTGCATGATGTTCTCCGTATTTGCGCCATCGTACTGACACACCTAAAAACGGCGCAGAGTAAGGAATTGGGCTGGCGTTTGGGTCTGTGCTTGGGCCGCGCCGGGCGAGTCAAGCTACTGGCCGCTGGCGGTGGGCCGTTCGCGCAGGCAGACTTGGCGGGCTGACGCGCTGGGAAGCAGCTTGCAGCGCCAAGCTGCTTGAGACTGTGCCGCCAGCGCTTGGTGCCGTAAACCACTTTGGTGTACCGCCTGCGTTACCACGGCGTGAAAGATCAGCACCAAACCGATCACCGCCCACACCGCCAGTATCTGCAGCAACAGCGGTGAACGCAGCAGCACCCACAGCCGCTGCCACCGGGGTGCAGACCGGTGGCTGGCCAGAGTCAGATGCTCGGGAGGCTGGTCAGAAAACTTGAATGTGTGTAAGTGGGTGTTCATGACAGGTGTGCTGTGCCGCAAGACAGCGGCCAAAAACAGTCATACGAATATAGACAGGTTTCATGCGCCAGACTGTGCGCTGGACCACGCAGGCCGGGATCCTTCCTGTTACAACACTTGCAAAACCGGTGGCGACTTTTGGGCGTTGGACTTTTAGCATGGGGCTTTTAAGGAATTCACACCCATGGCCATGTCACCTCACTTTTTCAACAAACGCGATGAAGCCACCCACGCCCGCCACGTCGTGCCGCTGCCGCAGGTACCCGGTTACACCGCATCAGGCGGCACATCGGCTTAGAGTTCGGCCAACGGCAACAGTTCGGCCAGCGCCAGTGCTGCATCAACAGCCCAAGACGCAGACGCAGCCGCTGCACAGGCCAAGGCACCGCACCGCGAAGGCGGCAGCAAGCTTACCGTTGGCCCCAACATCAAGCTCAAAGGCGTGGAAATCACCGATTGCGATACGCTGTTTGTCGAGGGGCTGGTCGAAGCCACCATGGATGCGCGGCTGATGGAAATTGCCGAGCCTGGCGCTTTTAAAGGGTCAGCCGAGGTTGACCTAGCCGAGATTCGCGGGCAGTTTGACGGTGATTTGACGGTGCGCGAGAAGCTGGTGATTTATTCAACCGGCTGCGTCAGCGGCAAGATTCGTTACGGCAAGCTGGTGATTGAAGAGGGTGGCCAACTCGGCGGTGACATTCAGTTTGGTGCGCTGCACAGCGCCAAGTCAGCCAGCGCCGACAAGCGGATGCTTGTCGCTGCGGGTTGATGAATTTATAAGGAATCAGCCTCTAGCCCTTATACATAAAGCGCTGGTAGCTATCTAACTTATAGTAAACAACGGCGCCAGCATAGCATCGGTAGCCAACGGTTTGGCCGCTTGCTGGCTGAGCCAGACAAAGCGACCTTCTGGCGCACCCACTGTGGCGGCCTGCGCTGGCGGTAGCTCGGTCTGGTCGTTGACCAGCACCACCACGCGGCGCAGCCCGGGCGCCTGGGTGAGCACCTGCAGCTCGTGCAGGCAGCCCTTGTTCTGCGCGACAAAGTTACGCAGGTCCATCAAAACCACGTCGCTCACCCGCACCAGCGCCATCAGCGCCTGCTGCCAGGTGGTGTCGTGGCAATAGCATTCGTTGACACGGTGGCGGCCATCTACATCGGCGCGCCATTCAAATTCAGCCAGGCGGCGCGGCACATCTGCCGGGGCCTGGATGAAGCGTTCACCCAGACGCCGGTCGATGAAGGTGAAGATGTCATCAGCGTCAATGGTGCGCTCCAGCAGGTCGGTGCCAGCGATCAAGACCGTGTTGCCGGTCAGGCGCCAGCGCTCAATCACCCGGTCAAACAGGTCTTGCACATTGGCATCCTGTTGAAACACGCGCAGCACCAGCAGCGTGGGTGGCCGGGCCGACGCAGCGGTTGTGCGTTGGCGCTGCATCACTGCCGCAGCCATCGGAATCCATAGCAGTGGCACAAAGCACACCAAGGCTCCCCAGCCCATGCTGCTTATCGCCATGAGCGTCGGGCTGATCAGGGCAATGGTCCACACCGCCGTGAAAAGGTAAAACAGTTCGGACACCTGCTGCCGGCGATACGCCCGTGCAAGCTGCCGGCCGAGCCAGCGCGCGGGCCACCAGGCCAGCAGCCACGGCAGCAGGGCAAACAACACAAAGGCCCAAGTGGCACCCATCCAGCGGGCCAGCCACTGGACAATCGGGCTGTTGGCCTCGATCAGCGCGGCGAGCAAGTCCACACCCAGTTGCGATGACGCGCTCAGCAGCACAAACAGCGGTGCCAGCCACGGCCCCACTGCGCGGGCAGCGCCCCCCAGGCACAACACAGTCACCAGCAGCAGCGGCAGGCCCACGTCAAACGCCATCCACTTCACGATCATCAGCAGCGTGATGGACTCGTTGGTGCGCCAGCTCAGCAGCAGCACCGCCAGCACAAACCAACCCAGCATCGCCCCGACAAAGCGCCAGCGCGACCAGCGGCCCAACACAGCCAGCACCGGCAACACCGGCCAGGCGTAGGCCGCGCCCAGCGTGGCAACGGTTTTGAAGCTGATGGGTGCATCGGCGATCCACTGCGTGATGAGCGTGCGGGTGAGCGCAATCACCAGCGTCAACCCCATAAAAATGATCAACAGCTGGCGATAGGCCCGCTGGTTATCCGCCAGCGTCAACCGCGCGGGAGGTCGCGGCTGGGGGCGCTCGGGGGCGTTGCTGGCTGCGCTTGACGCATCGACCGTCGCCGCTGTAAGGGTTGCGCGCATCAGCCGCTTCATGCTGGCGCGGTAACGCCAAGCCACCACCTGTGCACTGATCACCGCCAGCAAGGTGGCGATGATCAGCAGCGTGAGAATCTTGCCAGAAGCCAAAGCGCGCGCGAGCTGTCAGGCCATGGCCTGCAGGCCGGTCACATACACCAGCCTGCCGCTGGCATCGGGCACATAACTCAGGCACTGGCGCCGGTTGCTGCCCTGTCCTGGCGCCTTCAAAGAGATGTGCACCCAGCCTGAGTTAGGCCCGACGCGCGGGTCGTAACACTCGCAGATGATCTGATCAAAGTCGTCCAGGTGGTCACGCGCCCAGGCGGCCAACGCCAGCGTGGGCATGCCGACGATCTCAATGTCACATGCCTCACCCGTGGCATGCTGGCTGGTGCTGACCCAGGTGGAGGGCTTGTTTTTCAGGACGCGCTCCAGCGCCTGGCTGCGATAGACACTGTTGGGCGTGAACGCTTTAAACGCATCACGCACCGCCTGCAAAACGTGGCGCGCCAGATGGATCGCTGAGCGCAGGTGCTGCTCGCTGTCAAATCCGTTGGCGATACCCCGACGCGAGGCCAAGTCAGACTGGGTGAGTTCATAGGCGCGGAAATTTGGCGCAATCAGGGTGCGTGGTGCAAGCTGCGCTAAGTTAATCTGCTCCAGCGGTGTCTGGCTCAGGTCTGGCTCGCCGCGGGCCAGCGTTGCGGGGCCTGCCAAGGCGCGCTCGGCAGGCGCTGCGCGTTTGCGACGAAACACTCGCGGGGCTGGTTCTGGCGTCTGGGTTATTGCGGTGGCTTCAGCTGCTACCGGGGCAGCGACGGATAGCCGGGCCTTGCGTCGTGTGCTCATGACAGACTCTCCTGCAGTTGCTCAAGAATGCCGATCGTGAGCTTGTCGCGCGGTGCCCAGAGTGTGCGCAGAAAGTCCAGGTTGTCGACCAGGGCAGACTTTTCGCGCGGGCTGCTGGCGCGACCAATGGCGGCGCGGTAGGCGGCCAGCACCGGGGCGGCGGCCTCACCGGCCGAGACTTTGGCACGCGTTCGTGGTGGGGCCGTGCTTTGCAGCAGCAGGTGGCTCAGGCTCAGGTCGGCCAGGCTGGTGGTGTCCCAGAAGTTGGGGTCGTCTTGCAGGCGGCGGTTGAGCGCCACCTGCATGTCGGCCATCTGGTGCTGCAGGTCGGCCATGTCGAGCGTGAGCTCAGTGCCTTGGTGCCCGGTCAGCAGTGTGGCGGCCAGCCAGTTGCAAAAGGGATAGGCGTCGCGCTGGCGCTGCATGGCCAGGCGGTAATGCTCGGCCATATTCGTCAGGGCCTCCAGCCGCTTGTCTACTTGGGACTCCACCAGCGCCAGGCGTTTGTAGGCGCTGCCCAGCAGGTTCAGGCGCTCCACGGTGGGGGCGCGGCGGCAGAGCACGTCCAGGTCCAACAGGGCGGCTTCAATCAGGTCTCTGGCCTGTAGCCGCGCCGACTCACGCTTGGCCGCGCTCTGGCGGTGGGTGGCACGCCACTCCTCCAGCGCCAGGCGCACCCGGAAATTGGCGTGCTGCTCCAGCGCCCGCACCGAGCATTCGCCGCGCTCGGCGGTGATCGCCTTGTTCAGCCACATCACCGCCTGGCCGAACTCCCGCAACTCGCCCCACGCCATGCCCAGCGCGGCACACACGTCGGCTTGCGCCAGCCAGCGTTCGCTCTGCGCCTTGGGTACCCGCTCCCGCAGGAGGCCGTTAATACGCTCGGCACCGTCCTCGGTGTCGCCCCCGCCGCGCCAGTCGGCACACAGGTTGTCCAGCTCCACCACCAATTCATACGGTGTGCCGAAGTCCGGCAAGCGCTGCTGCATCACAATGCCGTCGCGGTGGAAGCGGAAGTCCGGGTCGCCATAACACTGGTAAGCACCCCAGGTGTTGACATCGGGGTAACGCGTCCAGATATCCTCACGCGCCAGACGGACCGCGTCACCGAAAGCTCGTCCGGCGAGCATGGCCCGGTAGAACGAGGCGGCAAACTCTTGGCCGGCGCGGTCGTCCACCGCCCAGCCCGCAGCGATCACCGCACGCACGCCCATGCAGATGAGTTCTTCACCCAGATTCGCGGCCAACCCAAGGCGGTCCAGCGGGCGGGCGCCGTCCACCCGGCCCAGGTGACAGCAGTTCACAAACACCAACTCGGGCACATAACGCAATTGCGCCAGGTCGCCCGGTGTCAAAAAGGCGTCGCCCCCAATCACCATTCCCGAGATCGGTTTGCAGTCCAGGGCCTTGGGCCGCTGGTACAGGTGTACGCCATGCCCGGCCAGGTGCACGATGCGCCAGCTGTTTTTGTGCAAGGCTTCCATGATCGGGGTGCTGGTCTGGTCGATGCAGTCCAGCACCTCGTAGCCGCTGTTGCTCAGCTGCTCGGCCACCTGGCGCGCTTCTTCGCGGGCACCCGGCAGGTCGGCAAATTCGGTTGCGCCGCTCAGATCTGGGTTGCCGATCACCAGCGCGGTGGTGTTCAGGCCGTGCACCGGGCGCTGACGGAATTCGTTTGTGCGGAACTGACGCACAAAACCGGCGGCCACGGCAGGTGGACGCTCGCCGGTGGCCCAGCGGTTTTCCAGTAGTTCCCAGGGGTAAGGGGCGGTTTTGGCATCCACCATCACCACCATATTGCCCTGCTGGGCGCTGAGCTCGCGCAGGCGCAGCGGTAGCAGCATCTCAAACAGGGTTTTGGAGGCTTCGGAGTTTTGCCCGGTGCTCTGGCTGGCAATCTGCATAAAACTCTGTGCCAGCGCCAGCTGTCCGGTGGCCAGGGTTTCTTCGGCCCGTGCCTGGTCGGTGGGGAAAGTAAAACGCAGGTGACCGCCTTCTTCAATGATCTCCAAGCGCTGGTACCACTCTTGTGGCTGGTCAAAACGCACCCGCCGACGCCCACCCTGACCCGGCTCGACGGCCTGGGCATCCCAGCGCAGCGTGTCGGCCAGCGCGTCTCTCTGCACGATGCGCCCTAGCGCCTCGGCGGCGGCAATGGCAACGTCTTCAAAAACCTCCAGAAACTCGATGCGGTCAATCAACACGCGGCTGTCCAGCCCCTGAGCAGCCAAGCGCCGATTGGCACACACCGCCGCGCGCAGCATGGCCTCCAGCGAGTCGTCCAGTGGCAGGCCACCGCCGCTGGTGCCCACCAGCAGGCAGGTCACCGCCGCCGAGCGTGGTCGGCCGATTTCGCCGAAGCGGCTGTCGGGCCAGTGCAAAACATCCAGGGCGAAGCGCAGCAGGGCGATCCGCACCGACTCTTCCAGCAGCCCAGGGCTCAAGGCGCCAATTTGCCCTAGGCCCACTACCACGGCACCGGCGGGCTTGCCACTGGCGGTTTCGTTCAAAATGACCGTGTTGCTGCCCAGCGGGCCGGGGTAAACGCCCAGGTCCAGCCGCCGGGTCAGCGCACCGCCCAGATGCCGGTCCAGTACCGCTTCGGCACTGACCACCGCGAAACCTTCGTAGTGGCCCACCATCACCGGGTGGCGCGCGTAAGCCAGGTTGCCGTGGCGAATGCTGATCTGAATCGGCGGCATGGCCTGCTCGGTGGCCTCCTCACTGAGGGGGCCACTGCCCGAGAAGCCAAAGCTGCCAATGTCAGCCGCCGCCGGAATGCCGTCTACCGGCGGGGTGTCGGGCAGCACAAAGCGCTCTTCACCACCCAGCGCACGGGCGCTGGCAGGTGGCGTGCTGGGCAACAGCGCCGTCTGCCCGTTGACCAGCAAATCCAGGTAGCCAGGGAAGGCCTTGGTCTGGGCGCACAGCGCGTCGTGGGCGGTGTTTTCGGCATACCAGGTGGGCACGCCAGGCAGGCGGCCTGAGCGCCAGCTGACCGTGCCGTCGCCCTCGCGGGTGGCAATGAACTGCAGGCGCTTCTGGTCTGGCCGCCACCATGCGTTGCCGCTGGTGAGCTGGTAGTCGATCACCGTGGCGTTCTGGCATCCTGCCACATAGACCATGCAACGGGGGTCGGGGGCGGCTGCGCGCAGCAGCTTCCAAGTGGTAGCCGCTTCTTGCAGCGGGGCCGCCTGTGCGGTTTCCCAGCGAGCGCAGACGGCCTGGCGCAAGCTTTCCCAGCGGCTGGTGTCGGCAAAGTCGGGGTCTTCCGGTGCGAACGGCAGCAGCTCCAGCAGGCCGGGGTAGCGCGCCACCAGGCCGATGATCTGGTCGGTGCTTTGGGTGATGTCCAGCAGCGATAGCTTGGTTTGTGTCGGGTTGAAGCCGGTGAGCCAACGCACAGCTTCATAGGAGCCCAGGTTGGGTGTGCCCAGCATTAGAAAGCGTGCACCATTGAGGCGGGTGATGCGCTGCCACATGGCGCTTCCTTTGCCGCCATCGGCCATCATCGAGCGCACCACCAGGGCGCCCATCGAATGCGCCACCACGCGCAGCGGCTGCCCAGTGTGCTCGGCCTGTGCCACCAGGGGCTCCAGCGTCACAGCTAGACGGTCTGCCGCTTGGCGCACCGAGTAACGCCAGTCATAGGGGAACAGCTCCACCTGATGGCTACGCGCCAGAAACTCCACCAGCGGGCCATAGAACTGATCGACCAGGCCCACCGGGGAGATGCCCGGGTGGTCCATGGCCAGGCGCTTGAGCCCGCCTTTGAGCAGTGCCCAATAATCCAGCCAGACGGTGTCGTCATCGGCGCGCAACTGGCTGCCCATGGTGCCGGGCAACATCACAACGATTGGGCGTGGCTTGTTGCCCTCACGGCTGCGGGCTGCAGCGGCCTGGCAACGTGGCGCAGCCGCTGGCGGCACGGACAGCGGCAGAAAACCGGCGTTATCAGCAACGTCGCGGCTCAAGGCCGCGCCGAGCCAGCGCACGCTGACCTCGTTGGTGAAATAACGGAAATGGTTGACCTTGGGGCCTTGGTCCTGACGCAGGCGCGCTCCGCCGAGCGCGCGCGTCAGGCCACCGCTCATCGAGCCGGTATCCACCACCAGGTCATGTTCGTCTTTGTAAAACCAGTCGGTGGCCAGCACTTTGAGCGTGTTCCACAGGCCGTCACCGGCTTGGATGTCCCCGGCGATCACGCTCAGGTCGGCGCAGGTCACCAGCTCTGGGGTACTGTTGAGCAAGCGCGTGAGTGCCGAGCCGGGCATCATCGCCTCGACGCCGGGCAGGGTGCGCGGGTCGGTGCGCTCTTTCACTACCGCCAGCAAAAAGTCCAGGCTGTCGCCAAACAGACCAAAACCCGTGGCGGCATTCACCAGGTAGTCCAACACCGACAGCCAGCGGTCCAGCCGCCCGGAAGCCAGCGTGGTGCCGCGTGCCGGGCAGGCGACGCGCACAAATCGGGTGATACGCAACTGCTTCTGCGCCAGCAGAGCCACCAGCTCCAGCAAGCGCTGGCGGTCGGCGTCGTAGGCCGCGTCGCGGGCTTTGGCGTCATCGTCTGCGAGCGGCGCCAGCCCCAGTTGGGGCGCCAGGGTGCGATCAGCGGCAAACAGGATTTGCACCTTGTTGGCGGTCAACACCTCAGCCAGATTCAGGCAGCCTGACAGCGCCAGCACCTCACCCACCAGGCCGCCGCGTGAATGGCTCACCAGGTGCAATTCGGCACCAGCGGGCAGCCGTTTTGCCAGCGCCAGCGCGTTGGCGATGGGGCTCTCGGACAGGGTGCGGTGTTGCAGCGCCAACACTCGGTTGCCATAAGTGGGGGCGAGTGCCTGGCGCAGGCGCAAACCCTCGGTGTTGCCGGGCTCCCAGAGCTTGCCAAAACCGCCCTCGGTGCTGCTGGCCGTGCCATGCAAAAACACCAGCGTCGGGCCTTGGTTGACGGGCAGAACCTCCGCATCGGCCACCGCGCTCAGCGCCAGGTTGCCGACCAAATCGAGCCGATACAAGCCTGGAGGGTGATCGCCAAGCAGCTTTTCTTCGAGCTTGATGCCCAGTTTGCCGGCTGATTTTTCGGCCAGCTCAACGCCAAAGAACTCCAGTACCCGAATGGCCAGCCCAAGGATGCCGCGCTCACCACCGCTGGCGCTGCGCGGCGCCAACCGCGAAAACTCCCAGGCGGCACCCGCATCGCGGCTGGGCAAGGCACCATATTCATGAGCGAGGTCATCGACCCGGCTCCAGAGCACAAAGCCGTTGTCCAGCTCAACACGCACCACACTGCTGCCCGCCACCTTGATCTCGTCACCCGCGCCATCACGCGCGGCGCCGGGTATGAGTCGGTAGGTGGGATTGATGCCACCCACAACGCGTGGCCGGGCGTCTGCCAGCGTGCCGCGAATCTTGTAGATCTGTTCTGCCATGGGGACCTCCTGGCTAACGAGTGACAGCCTGCGCCGCAGCGGTGCAGGCGTTGGAAATCAGGCGAAAACGATGCCTTTGCGGGCAGTGTCGCTGCCCACAATCTGCGGTGATTGTGGGTAGCTGGCCGACGGCAGATACTTGACGAAGGCCTTGTGCCAGTCGGCGTAGGTGGCCTCGGGTTTCAAGGTTTTGAGCGCTTTGAGCGCGTAGTAGGTGAAAGCCCCGTTGTAGCGGCCATTGATACGCGCGTCGTAGCTGAAGTTGTTGGTGCCTTCTTTGCAGCCTGATAGCAGCGGATCGCCAAGCTGGCGCGAATACGCAGCCAGCAGCGGTGACCCGCCCAGCGGTGCGACGACGGTAGCCGACAACTTGCCAACGCGGTTTTTCGGCAGTAGCTTGTCAGGCAGCCAGTTGCCCATGGGCATGAAACGCGGTCGGGTGTCAGAGTCTGGTTCGGCTGCGGCAGCGCGGGTGACGGTGCCAGAGTGGCAACTGTCGGCAATCAGCACGATGCGAACCCCGCCTTTGCGGTTGGCAAACAGGGTTTTGATCTCGTCGTCGGTCAGCGCGGCACCGTTGGTTTGTAAATCGTAGGGGCACAGCGCTTCGTCCAGGCCATCTGCCTCATCGCCGTCGGTGTCGGGCTGGTAGGTGCCGTGGCCAGAGAAGGTGATGACCAGGCTGTCGTTTTTGACCGCCTTGCTGATCAGGTTGCCCATAGCGGTCATCATGGCGGCTTTGGTGGCCTGGTCGTTTAGCAGGGTAATGGCGGCAAACCCGCGACCGACCAGGGCTGCTGCCCAGTCACTGGCATCGTTCACGCAGCCCTGCAAGTCCATGTGGGTGCCGGGGTAGTTGTTGATGCCGATGCAAAGTGCCTTTTTGGCCATAACGACTCTCCTATGGGGAACGTTGAAAAAAGGGTGACGTATCTCCGGATAATTCAAACGTGGCAACAGAATGAAAAAAACCAACGAGGAAACGGGTACGTTTGCCTTGGAGTACCCGCCCGTGCCGCTTGAGCGACAACTGAGGCGGGTGCCTTTTTTGTGACGCGGGCGAAGTCCAATTTCAACGTGCGGCGTGTGTACTCTGCCAAAGTGGATAAGGCCACCGGCGTGGTGTGTGATCAGTCTGTGGCGCTCAATGGATTCAAGGCGGCCAAAGATGACCCCGAGCATTTGCGCCGGGTTCGTTTCAAGGATCCAATGGGCAAGACGCTGATCTTCTTGACCAACAACACGGCATTGTCAGCACCGGTGATTGCGCAGCTTTACAAGAACCGCTGGCAGGTCGAATTGTTCTTCAAGTGGATCAAGCAGCATCTGCGTATCAAGAAGTTTTGGGCACCAGCGAGAACGCAGTGAAGACGCAAATCTGGTGCGCCATCGCCACTTAGGTTTTGATCGCCATTGTCAAAAAGGAGCTTCAACTCAAATCCTCGCTCTACACTTGTCAACAGATTTTGTCGGTCTCGGTTTTCGAGAAAACCCAGGTTTCATGAGCCTTGCAGACCGATGAATTACAAAACGAACCCAAGTCCATCTCTAACCAATTGATTTTGTTTGACTTTTGACCGGACGGTTGTGGTTCAAAATAGTGTTTTATCGGTCATTTTTACCAACAGGTGCCTTATGCAAAAGCAAATCAGCGTGGTCTTCGACAAAGGTGTTGAGCTGTCCTTTCATGTCCCCGACGGCGTACCCCTTGCGCACGATGCTGCCCGTGCGTGGCTGGACCAGCAGTTCACCGAACTGGACTGCGAGCCCCTGCGCGCCAGCGGCAAGGTGCTGACCGCCGACAAGGTGCTGGTGGTCACGCAGGCCGCGGGCCCAAGGCTGTTCGAGGATGCCAATTGGGTCAGTGGTTATGTAGCGGCGGTCAGCGCGGCTTTGGGTAAACCGATGATCCGCGTGGACGTGCCGTCCATGGCCATCACCTACTGATTTAAATCCATCGGTTGAGCAAAGCCGTGCACGTGGCGCTGGGTAAAAGCCAGTTTCTGGACGTTCAGGCCCGGCACCAAAAGCCGCGCGTGGGTTGAATTATTGACGCATGCGACACGCATGGAAGCATCATTTTTTATAGCTGGTTACGCAATCTCTGTAAGGGCTAGAAGCTAATTTGGCATAAAAAACGACGGTCGGCGTCTGGTGCGTGGTAAATCCGACGGTCTGCCTGGTTTGATGAGAGCCGTTATGGCGACCCATTGCAGGCACGGTTGACCAGCGCCGGGGTCAACTTTCCATAAGGTGAGTGCGTTTAGGGGTTGGTGGTGATGCGAAAGCAACTGTGCGCAGCTTCGTCGTTACACTCGCTGCCTTTCAACCAGCCTGCGCACCATGTCCCTGATCCCTGCCACCATCCTCACTGGCTTTCTCGGTTCCGGAAAAACCACGCTGCTCAAGCGCGTGCTGTCAGAGGCGCACGGCCAGAAAATTGCCATCATCGAAAACGAATTTGGCGAGGAAAACATCGACAACGACATTCTGGTGACCGACTCCAAAGAGCAGATCATCCAGATGAGCAACGGCTGCATTTGCTGCACCATCCGTGAAGACCTGCGTGAAGCACTGCAACTGCTGGCCGCCAAAAAACGCCAGGGTCTGCTGGACTTTGACCGCGTGGTGATTGAGACCACCGGCTTGGCCGACCCCGGTCCGGTGGCGCAGACGTTTTTCATGGACGACGAGATTGCCGAAAGTTATCTGCTGGACTCGATCCTGACACTGGTGGATGCGAAGCACGCCAACCAGCAACTCGATGACCGCCAGGAAGCGCGCCGCCAAGTGGGTTTTGCCGACCAGATCTTCATCAGCAAGACCGACTTGGTGTCTGCGCAAGAGGTGGCGGACCTGCAGCAGCGCCTGAAACACATGAACCCGCGCGCACCGCAAAAAGCGGTGCATTTTGGTGAGGTGGCCCTGAGCGAGGTGTTTGACCTACGCGGCTTCAATCTCAATACCAAGCTCGATATTGACCCGGACTTTCTCAAGGAAGACGATCACGAGCACGACCATGCAGGTCATGACCACGCACCGGGCGAAACCTGCAATCACCCTTCGCATGAGCACAACCACCAGCATGGCCATCACCATGCGCACGACGATGACGTGAAAAGTTTTGTGTTCCGCTCGGACCGGGCGTTTGATCCGGCCAAGCTGGAAGACTTTTTGGGCGCCATCGTCAACATTTATGGCCCGCGCATGCTCCGGTACAAAGGCGTGCTCTATATGCAAGGTACCGACCGCAAGGTGATCTTCCAGGGCGTGCACCAGTTGATGGGCAGCGATCTGGGTCCGGCCTGGGGCGCGGACGAAAAGCGTAGTAGCAAAATGGTCTTTATCGGCATCGATCTGCCCAAGGACATTTTTCTGCAAGGCATGGAGCAAAGTCTTGTGTGAGTTGGTCTTTTAACCTTGCATCGGAGGAGTGATGTTTGTCTCGCTTTTGCAACTGATGGGTTTTTCAACGGCACCGCCAGTACACTCGCACGCCGAAGAAAAAGCACCTCCCAAAGCAGCCAAAATGCAGATGCTATCCGCCAAAGAGCAGGAAACAGCCGCATTCGCACCCAAGGATCCCCCCAAAATCGCCAGGAGACTACCCGTGAAAGCGCCAGCCGTTAAATCGAAAGCTGTACCCGCCAAAGCGGCTGTAGCCACCCAACCCAGCCCTGCGGCCAAATCCGCCAAAGCCCAACCAGCCGCCAAGGCACCCGTTGCCAAGGCCCCCGTAACCAAAAAGGTCGAATCGGCCACCAAAGCTGCGCCTGCCAAGACGGTGCCAGCGGCAACGCCGATTCCTCCCCGTTCCAAAAAGAAGGTTGAGCCTGTGACCACTGTTGATCCCATCAAAACCGAGTCTTCTTCCAAGACAGCCAAAGTCATCAAGCCCGCTCCCGTGGCACCACCCATGACGCCGCTGGGTATTCCGGTGCGCTCGGGCCGTCCGTCGTCACGCTTGGCGCAACTCACCGTGCCCTCGATGGCCCAGTCGGTGGCGTCCACCGCAGCCAAAGCCAGCTTCACGCAGATGACCACGGTGCAGCCCATCGTGTCACCGCTGGCCTCGGCGATCAAAAAAGACCCGAAGCTGGCCGACAACTGGAAGAAAAAACCGGTGTCTGAGTTGGCCGACGCAGAAGTCATGGCCATGTCGGACGATCACTACATGAACGACACCCAAATGGCGTTTTTCCGGCACAAACTGGTGGTGCTTAAAAACGACATCCTCAGCAACGCCGGTGAAACCACCGAGCACCTGCGTGAAGACACGGTGGTTGTCCCTGACCCGGCCGACCGCGCCACCATCGAGGAAGAGCACGCCCTGGAGCTACGCACGCGCGACCGTGAGCGCAAATTGCTCAAGAAGATCGAGCAATCCATCAACCGCATCGATTCAGGTGACTACGGCTATTGCGACGAAACGGGTGAACCCATTGGTGTCGGGCGCTTGTTGGCTCGGCCCACCGCCAGCCTGTCGCTTGAAGCGCAGCAGCGACGCGAGCTGAAACAAAAAATGTTTGGAGACTGAAGCGACTCCCATTCGGGGCTACCCGCGACACAAACTTTGATGGCAAGCAAAGATACACCCACCGGGCTGTTGGCCCGGGTTGCCAATTTTGTTCGCAGCCCGGCCAGTGAAGTGTCCGCGCGCCACCTGGCAACTTCGCCGCAAGAAGGCGAAGCAGGTAAGCAAACCATCAAGCGCATGATTGAGCGCAAGGCGCACAACGACGCAGTGCGTCACCGTGAATTCAGCCAGCTTCGCAAGCTGCGCGAAGCGTCCCCGGCAGCCTTGTCCGAAATGGCTGCCCGCGCCTCTTTTTACCAAGACAGCACTGGGTTTGCGGAATCTGTCGGGCGCGAATCCACTTTGAAAAAAATCGACGACATCGAAGCGCAGATGTCTAAACAGTGGTGGACAGGCCATCAAGGCAAACCGACCGAAGCGAACTTGCCCGCCAAACGGTCTGACCGCGTGCAAGCGTCGCCAAATGCTGCGTCTGCAGAGCTGGCGCACTCGCAGCTGGACACCTACAACACCTTCGCCCCAACCATGCCGACCCATTTGGCCGAGTCGGAGAGGCCCAAACCCACCAGGGTGGCTGCAGTTCCTGCGTCGCCACAAAACTTTGAAATGTCTGGCCAAAGCGGCTTTTCCAACTCCAGTGTGGTGTCTATTGATATGGGTAAGGCCTTGGATCCGGTGCTTGAGGACGCAGCCATTCGCTTCGCCAACAGCGATGACACGGGTGCCGAGTCGGTCCTGTTGTTGGCTCTGCAAGGCGACCAGGCTACAGCTGATTTGAAAGACACCTGGACCACCGCACTGCTGGACATGTACCGGTGTACTGGCCAACTCGCCAGCTACGAACGCCTGGCACTGGAATACGCCCAGCGAGCTGACTGGGAAGCGCGCAACCCAGGGGTCATGCGGCAAGTAGCAGCCTCTGCGGTAAGCCAGCCGGGTTATGCCAGCTGGCAATCGCCGGCCATCCTTGACAAGGCCGCGGTGCTGCAACTGCAGGCCAGCGTGGCCAGCGGGCATTCCCACGCCCGGCTGGACTGGCTGGGCCTGAAGGCCATCACCACCGAGGGTTCCGTGGCGCTGGCCAGTTTGATGGCACAGTGGTGTGATCAGCCCCTGGCACTGCAGTTCGACAATCTGGAAGTGCTCGATACGCTGTTGCGCATCCATACCCCGTTAGGAGACAGGCAGGTGCCCCAGTTTTGGTGGCAGCTGCGTCTGAGCACCCTGCGTGTTTTGACCGCTCAAAATGAGTTTGAGCTGGTGTCGATGGACTACTGCGTGACCTACGAGGTGTCGCCGCCAGCTTGGGAAACTGCGCGCTGCCATCGCGCCTACGCGCCTGTGGCGCCTGTCCAGCGAGCTTCGTCTCGTATCAACGGCCACCCTGACACCTCCTCATGCGGGCCTCTGACCGAACCCACGCCTTTTGTGGATGCCAGTGCCTGCCGGGTGGCGTTGTCAGGTGAGGTCATGGGGTCGGCAGCGGCTGGACTGGATGCGCTGCAAGCGGCCCTGCAGGCCAGCGGGGATGTGCTGGTTAGCTGCGACAGTCTGGTGCGGGTTGATTTTTCGGCGGCAGGCAGCATTTTGAACTGGGTTGCCAGCGCGCAGGCAGCAGATAAAAAAGTTGAGTTTTGCCGCTTGCCCCATTTGGTGGCGGCCTTTTTCAATTTGATCGGCATCAACGAGCACGCCCGCGTGACGGCGCGTGCCAACTAGGACAGCAGCTTCGGTATGGAACAATTTCACGGAACCACCATCATCAGCGTGCGCCGTCAGACCCCAGAGGGCGTGCAGGTGGCGATTGGCGGCGATGGGCAGGTGACACTCGGCAACATTGTGGTCAAAGGCACGGCGCGCAAGGTGCGCAAGCTCTACCACGGCAAAGTGCTGGCCGGTTTTGCCGGGGCCACGGCAGATGCTTTTACCCTCTTTGAGCGTTTTGAAGCCAAGCTCGAAAAGCACCAGGGCCACTTGGTGCGCGCCGCCATTGAGCTCACCAAAGACTGGCGTACCGACCGGGTGCTGCGCCGCCTGGAAGCGATGCTGGCGGTGGCAGACCTTGAGGCCTCGCTGATCATCACCGGCAATGGCGATGTGCTGGAGCCTGAAAATGGCATTGTGGCCATCGGCTCTGGTGGTGCCTACGCGCAAGCTGCGGCGATCGCCTTGCTGAACAACACCACCCTCTCGGCCACTGAAATGGTCAAAAAATCTCTGGAGATTGCGGGTGAGATTTGTATCTATACCAACATGAACCACACGATTGAAACATTGTGAAACCTTGCGGGACAGACCAAGAGCTACACGAAGTGAGCTTTGCTCTGTCCTCAACACTTCGTCGGATGTCCGGCTGCCCACCTTGCGGGACAGACCAAGAGCTACACGAAGTGAGCTTTGCTCTGTCCTCAACACTTCGTCGGATGTCCGGCTGCCCACCTTGCGGGACAGACCAAGAGCTACACGAAGTGAGCTTTGCTCTGTCCTCAACACTTCGTCGGATGTCCGGCTGCCCACCTTGCGGGACAGGCCAAGAGCTACACGAAGTGAGCTTTGCTCTGTCTCCAACACTTCGTCGTTGCAAGCCAAAATTTTCAACTAATTGAACCATGTCATCTTTAACCCCCCAGGAAATCGTTACCGAACTCGACAAACACATTGTTGGTCAGCAACAGGCCAAGCGTGCGGTGGCCATTGCGTTGCGCAACCGCTGGCGCCGACAGCAAGTCGACAGTGACTTGCGCAGCGAGATCACCCCGAAAAACATTTTGATGATTGGCCCCACGGGTGTGGGTAAAACCGAAATTGCCCGCCGCCTTGCGCGTCTGGCCGATGCGCCTTTTATCAAGGTGGAGGCGACCAAATTTACTGAAGTGGGTTATGTGGGCAAAGACGTGGACTCCATCATCCGCGACCTGGCCGATGTGGCGGTCAAGCAAACCCGCCAGACCGAGATGCACAAGGTGCGCGCGCGTGCCGAAGATGCCGCCGAAGACCGGGTGCTGGATATTTTGATCCCGATGCCGCGCAAGGAGTTTGGCGTGATGGAAGCCCAGGAGCCTGAGAGCGCCGCGCGGCAAAATTTTCGCAAAAAACTGCGGGAAGGCCAGCTCAATGACCGCGAGATCGAACTCGACCTGGCGCAAGCCGCGCCGCGCCTGGAAATCATGGGTGCGGCTGGCATGGAAGAAATGACCGAGCAATTGCGCGGCATGTTTGGCCAGATGAACCAGAACAAAAAGCAGACGCGCAGGCTGAAAATCAGCGAGGCGTTGAAGCTGCTGGCTGACGAGGAAGCCGCCAAACTGGTGAATGACGATGACATCAAGACCCAGGCACTGCACATGCTGGAGCAAAACGGCATTGTTTTCCTCGATGAAATTGACAAAGTCACCTCACGTGCCGACAGCGGCAGCGCCGAGGTGTCGCGCCAAGGCGTACAGCGTGATCTGCTGCCGCTGGTGGAGGGCACCACCGTGTCGACCAAATACGGCACGGTGAAGACCGATCACATTTTGTTCATTGCCTCAGGTGCCTTTCACCTGAGCAAGCCCAGCGATCTGATTCCGGAACTGCAGGGGCGTTTTCCGATTCGGGTTGAGCTCAAGTCGCTGTCGGTTGAAGACTTTGTGGCCATTCTGACGCAGACCCATGCGTCCCTGGTGAAGCAGTACCAGGCGTTGCTGGCAACCGAGCGGGTGGCGGTTGAATTCACCGACGAGGGCATAACGCGCCTGGCGCAAATTGCCTTTGACGTGAACGAGCGTACCGAGAACATCGGCGCTCGCAGGCTCTCCACGGTGATGGAGCGGCTCCTGGATGAAGTGAGTTTTAACGCCAGCAACCTGGCTGGCCAGACGGTTCAGGTCGACTCGGCCTACGTCGACTCACGCCTGGCTGAACTCAGCAAGAACGAAGATCTGAGCCGTTACATCCTGTAGTGAACAGTCGGCAACCGGCCGTCAACCGGTAATTTTTCACCTGTTCTGAGGATGTTTGCGCATCCTCAGTCATCACTTTCAGTGCGTGTTCTAAGTGCTTCATTTAGAACAGTTTTGTCGTGATCGATTCTTTAAAGTCGCTCCTAACTTGTTGATTTCATTGTGCAAATAACTGTAATCCTGTTTGCAGGCCGTTATTTTGCTGGTACAGTGCAAAAAAGTGCAATTTAGTGGTGAAAAGTGCTTTTTTACTGACGCCCGTCAGGCTGGCAACTCCAACAAGGGTCATTTCAAGTGTTTCAAGGGGCTTCTTCTCTCAGTCTGGACGCAAAGGGTCGGCTATCTGTGCCGACCCGGCATCGTGACGTGTTGAGTGCCACAGCCAGCGGCCAACTCACCATCACGAAACACCCAGACGGTTGCCTGATGATTTTTGCCCGTCCGGAGTGGGAGAAATTTCGCGAACGCATCAACAGCCTGCCCATGTCGGCACAGTGGTGGAAGCGTATTTTCCTGGGCAATGCCATGGATGTGGAGATGGATGCCACTGGCCGTGTGCTGGTGTCGCCCGAACTGCGCGCTGCAGCCGGTATCACCAAAGAGTCTGTGTTGCTGGGCATGGGCAGCTACTTTGAGTTGTGGGACAAGGCCACCTACGACGCCCAAGAAGCGCAGGCCATGCAGGGCGGCATGCCCGACGTTTTCAAAGACTTTGCGTTCTGAAGGCCAGCGGTGGAAAACGTATGGACACACACCACCGTGTTGTTGGGCGAAGCGGTTGACGCTTTGCTCGGCACCTCTGACGCGCCTGTTGATTCTGTCGCTGCGCCAGTCTATGTGGATGCCACCTTTGGGCGCGGCGGCCACAGCCGCCTGATTTTGTCGCGCTTGGCTCCGCACGGCCGCTTGATCGCGTTTGACAAAGACCCGGATGCCCTGCTTGAGGCGGCCTGCATCACCGACCCGCGTTTTGCCATCCGGCATCAAGGTTTCAAAGATCTAGGTGAACTGCCGCCTGCCAGCGTGGCGGGGGTGTTGCTGGATTTGGGCATTAGCTCGCCGCAGGTGGACAACCCGGCGCGGGGTTTCAGTTTCAGGTTCGAAGGTCCTCTGGATATGCGCATGGACACCACGCGCGGCACAAGTGTGGCGCAGTGGTTGGCTCATGCCGAGGTACAACAAATAACGGAGGTGATTCGTGACTACGGCGAAGAACGGTTTGCTGGCCCCATTGCAAAGGCGATTGTTGCGCGCCGACAGGCGCGGGGCCCCCTTGACACCACCACTGAATTGGCCCAGCTCGTGGCTGACACGGTCAAAACCCGCGAGCCGGGCCAGAACCCTGCAACGCGCACATTTCAGGCTTTTCGGATTTTCATCAATGCCGAGCTTGAGGAGCTGCAACAGGCGCTAGACGGCGCGCTGAAAGTGTTGCAACCGGGTGGGCGGCTGGTGGTGATCAGCTTTCACTCGCTGGAAGACCGCATCGTCAAGCAGTTTATTGCCCAACACGCCAAAGAGGTGTATGACCGCCGGGCGCCGTTTGCTGTACCCAAGGTGATGCAAATGAAAGCTTTGGGCCGCATCCGCCCAAGCGCGCCAGAGGTGGCGGCTAACCCGCGTGCCCGCAGCGCCATCATGCGTGTGGCCGAGCGCACCGTTAGCGGGCAAGAGGGCGTGCCATGATGCGCAGGAACCTGGTGTTGGCGGTGGGTGTGGTCCTCAGTGCGCTGTATCTTGTGAATGTGCAATATGAGTCGCGCCACCTGTTTTCCGAGCTGGACCGCGCACGCTCTCTGGCACACAAGCTGGAGGTGGAAAACGAACGCCTGCAAGTGGAAAAGCGCGCCCAGGCGACCTCGGCGCGTATTGAGCGTTTGGCCAAATCGCGCTTGCAGATGCGTGCGGCCAATCCGGCTATCACCGCGTATGTGGCCTATACGCCCAGTGCAACCGACGCGTCTGGACTACTGACGCCAGCCAACCCCTTGAGCGTCGGGCGGGTGAAATGAGCCGCAGCATCGCCTACAACTCCAGCCCTTTGTTGGCCAGCCCGACACCGGTGTGGCGCAGCAAACTCATTGTGGCTGCCACGGCGTTGGCTTTTGTCGGCCTGGCTGGGCGCGCGGTCTATATCCAGGTGATTGAAAACGACTTTTTCCAACGGCAGGGCGAGGTGCGTTTCGCCCGCACGCTGGCGCTGCCGTCGAATCGCGGGCGCATTCTGGACCGCAACGGGGTGGTCCTGGCGTCCAGCATTCCGGTGCCAAGCATCTGGGCGATCCCTGAAGATGTGGACCGCGACCCGGTCAACCTGAAAAAGCTGGCTAAGCTGCTAGGCATGTCGCCAGTGGCGCTGAACAAGAAGCTGCAGGACGAGGACAAGACCTTCGTTTGGCTCAAACGTCAGATCGATGAGTCGGTGGGAAAAGAGATTGAAGCCCTGAAAATCAAGGGTATTTACCAGCGCAAGGAATACAAACGACAGTACCCCGAGGGTGAAGCCGTGGCCCATGTGGTGGGCTTCACCAATGTCGAGGACCGTGGGCAGGAGGGCATGGAGCTGACCTTCAACACCGATCTGGGTGGGCGCAACGGCTCACGGCGCGTCATCAAGGACCGCATGGGCCGGGTGGTGGAAGCGGTGGGTGAGCAGATTGCGCCGGTAGATGGGCGCGACCTGCAGCTCAGCATTGACAGCAAGGTGCAGTTCTTTGCTTACCAGACACTCAAGGAGGCGGTGCTGCTGCACAAGGCCAAGGCCGGCAGTGTGGTGGTGCTGGATGTGTTAACCGGAGAAGTGCTGGCGCTGGCCAATTACCCCAGCTATGTGCCCGACAAGCGACAAAACCTCAGCGGTGAGCAGTTGCGTAACCGGGCGCTCACCGACACTTTTGAGCCGGGCTCCACCATGAAGCCGTTCATCATCGGGCTGGCCATGGACACCGGGCGTGTCTCGCCGCAGACCGGTATTCAGACTGCCCCGGGGCGAATGAGCATCGGCAACGCGACCATCTCAGACTCGCACCCGCACAGCATGCTCACCGTCGCCGAGGTGATCCAGAAGTCCAGCAACGTAGGCACCGTGAAGATTGCCATGCAAATGCCCGCGCGGGAGATGTGGGAGATGTACAGCCGTGTCGGCTTTGGACAGAAGCCGCAGGTGCCGTTTCCAGGCGTGGTGAGCGGGCGGCTGCGGCCCTACAAGGCCTGGCGGCCGATTGAGCAGGCCACTATGAGTTACGGTTATGGCCTGTCGGTGAGTCTGATGCAACTCGCCCATGCCTATACCGTGTTTGGTCGCGAGGGTGATTTGGTACCGCTGTCCATGCTCAAGGTGTCGCAGCCCAGGGCCGGGCAGCCGGTTTTTAAGGGCAAGGTGGCGCGCGACGTGCGCAACATGTTGCACTTGGTCACCGGCCCAGGTGGCACCGCGCCCAAGGCCCAGACCATGGGTTACTCGGTGGGCGGCAAGACCGGTACCGCGCACAAGGTGGAAGGCCGTGGCTACGCCAGCAAGCGTTATCGCGGTGTGTTCGCCGGGCTGGCACCGATTGACGCGCCGCGCATCGCTGTGGCGGTGATGATCGACGAGCCTACCAATGGCAAGTATTTTGGCGGTGACACAGCCGCGCCGGTGTTCAGCACAACCGTGCAGCAAACCTTGCGCGTCCTGGGTGTGGCGCCGGACATGACGGTAGTGCCCCAGGTGGTGACCGAGCTGGTGGAGGAGTCGTTCTGATGCTGCAATTTCACACCCCGCTGCAATGCGCGCGCTGGCTGCAGACCCAGGTCACCGGGACGCTGCGCACTGACAGCCGCCAACTGCAGGTCGGTGATGGCTTTCTGGCCTGGCCAGGCGCTGCGGTGGACGCACGTGCCCATGTGGCCGGTGCGCTGGCGGCCGGAGCCAGCGCCTGCCTGGTGGAGCAAGACGGTGTGGCTGGCTTTGGCCTGGATGACCCACGCATCGCCTGCTACCGCGGTTTGAAAGCCGCCAGCGGGCCGCTGGCCAGTGTCTACTTTGGTGAGCCCAGCCAGGCCTTGCGTTTGCTGGCAGTGACAGGCACCAATGGCAAAACCTCCACTGCTTGGTGGCTGGCTCAGGCGCTCTCAAAATTAAAGCATTCCGCGCATATTCCATGTGGGTTTGTGGGCACTTTGGGTATTGGAATCCCCCCTGATGTGGTGAGCACTGGCCTGACCACGCCCGACCCGGTGGCCTTGCAAGCAGGGTTGGCTGGCTTTGTGGCCCAGGGCCTGCAAGCCTGCGCCATGGAGGCCTCGTCCATCGGCATCGAAGAGCACCGGCTGGATGGCACACAGATTCATACCGCCTTGCTGACCAACCTGACGCAAGACCATCTGGACTACCACGGCAACATGCAAGCCTATTGGCAAGCCAAGGCGAGGCTGTTTGCCTGGCCGGGTTTGCGCGCTGGCGTCATCAATGTGGACGACCCCTACGGTGTGGAGCTGGCGCAAAGCCTGGCAGCGCGCGCGCAGCAAGGGGCGCTGGATCTCTGGACGGTGTCGATGCAGCCCGGGCAGGGCAACCGGGCACGGCTGCAGGCGCAGGCCATTGACTACAGCCATGGTGGCGTGGGCTTTGATTTGGTGGAAGGCGGGCAGTCTGTGGCCCTGACCACGCCCTTGATGGGTGACTACAACGTCTCCAATCTGCTGGGCGTGATCGCCGCGATGCGTACGTTGGGCGTGCCACTTGCGAGCGCCGCAGAAGCGTGTGCCGCCTTGACCCCGGTGCCGGGGCGCATGGAGTGTGTCAGTGTGCCGGGCCAGCCGTTGGTGGCGGTGGATTACGCCCACACCCCGGACGCGCTGGCCAAAGCGCTTGATGCGCTCAAGCCCGTGGCTGCGCAGCGCGGTGGCCAACTGTGGTGTGTGTTTGGTTGCGGTGGTGACCGCGACACCAGCAAGCGCCCACTGATGGGCGCCATGGCCGCTGGGCACGCCGAGCGTGTGATGGTCACCAGTGATAACCCGCGCAGCGAACCGGCAGACGCCATCATCAGCCAGATCTTGCTGGGGCTGGTCGGTGAGCCGCATGTGATGGTGGAACCCGACCGCGCCCGTGCCATTGCCGAGGTGCTGGCACAAGCCGCCGCTGCCGACGTGGTGCTGGTGGCCGGCAAGGGCCATGAGGACTATCAGGAAATTGCCGGCAAACGCCTGCCTTTCTCGGACATGGTGCAGGTCCGGCAAGCCCTGAAGCAGCGCCCTATCGGCGGGGTGGCAGCATGAGAACCCGCATGACCTTGGCGCAAGTCGCCACCTGGCTGGGCCAGGCGCAGCCGGTTGGGCTGGATGCAGCGGCGCCGGTGGCTATAGCGCGCGTGCACACCGACACCCGTACCCTGCAGCCCGGTGATTTGTTCGTGGCCTTGCGCGGTGAGCGCTTTGACGCCAATGCGTTTCTGGTAGAGGCCCGGGCCAAAGGCGCAGTGGCGGCCTTGTGCCAGGGTGACAAGGCTGCGGCGCAACTGGCGCAAGCAGGCTTGCCGGGGCTGGTGGTGGCCGATGCGCGGCTGGCACTGGCGCAACTGGCCACCCACTACCGCGCGCAGTTCAGCTTGCCGCTGATCGCGGTGACCGGCAGCAACGGCAAAACCACGGTGACGCAAATGATCGCCGCCATCCTGCACGCCGCGCAAGGTGATGCCGCTTTGGCCACACAGGGCAATTTGAACAATGACATTGGCGTGCCGCTCACTGTGGCGCGCCTCACATCTGAGCACCGCACCGCTGTGGTCGAGCTCGGCATGAACCACCCCGGCGAAATCGCCACCTTGGCGGCCATTGCCCAGCCCACGGTGGCGCTGGTCAACAACGCCCAGCGAGAACATCTTGAATTCATGCACACCGTGCAGGGCGTGGCCGAAGAAAATGGCGCGGTGATCAGTGCCCTGCCTGCTGACGGTGTGGCGGTGTTCCCGGCCGACGACGCCTACAGTGCCGTCTGGGTTGAACTGGCCGGTGCGCGCCGGGTGCTGCGGTTTGCAGCGCAGGCGCCAGCCGATGCAAAGGCCGATGCCGAGGTGTATGCCCTGCAGACCCACTGGCAAGACGCCGCTTGGCAGGTGTGTGCCGCCACCCCGGTGGGTGAGTTGCGCTACAGCCTGCACATTGCCGGTGCCCACAACGTGAAGAATTCGCTGGCTGCCGTGGCCTGTGCATTGGCGGCTGGTGTTGCTTCTGAAGCCATCACCGCCGGACTGTCTGCTTTTGAGCCGGTAAAAGGCCGCAGCCGGGCACTGCAGGTCAGCTTGTCGGGGCGCAGCATCACCGTGGTGGATGACACCTACAACGCCAACCCGGATTCAGTGCGCGCCGCCATTGACGTGCTGGCGGCGTTGCCGGGGCCGTGTTTGCTGGTGCTGGGTGACATGGGTGAAGTCGGCGACCAAGGCCCGCTGTTCCACGCCGAGGCGCTGACCCACGCTTTGGAAAAAAATATAGAAAAAGTGCTTGTAACCGGCGTGCAGTCAGCGCAAGCAGCTATGAAATTTGATGATGTGAGGGTTTGTGTGGAGATGATTGATTTACAGGCAGCCGTATTGGCTGCGTTGCCCGGAGTGTCCAGCGTGTTGGTCAAGGGCTCGCGCTTCATGAAGATGGAGCGGGTGGTCGAGGCCATCGTGGCCGCCACGCAAGAAAGCAGGGCAGCGGCATGCTGATCTGGCTGGCGCAATGGTTGCAAACGCTCTCGCCCGAACTGGGCTTCTTGCGCGTGTTTCAGTACCAGACCTTTCGCGCGGTGATGGCTGCCATGACCGCGCTGCTGATGGGTCTGGCCGCCGGACCCTGGGTCATCCGGCGCCTGGCGTCACTCAAAATCGGCCAGCCGATCCGTGGCTACGGCATGGAGTCGCACCTGAGCAAAAGTGGCACACCCACCATGGGTGGCGTGCTGATTTTGCTGAGTATTTCGATCTCGACCCTGCTGTGGTTTGACTGGAGCAACCGCTTTGTCTGGATTGTGCTGCTGGTCACGCTGGGTTTTGGCGCCATTGGCTGGTCGGACGACTGGCGCAAGGTGGTCAACAAAGACCCCGAAGGCATGCCCTCACGCGAAAAGTATTTGTGGCAGTCGCTGATTGGTCTGGTGGCGGCGCTGTACCTGGTGTTTTCCATCTCGGAAAGCTCCAACATCCGGGTGCTGGAGCTGTTTTTCAGCTGGGTGCAGTCGGGTTTTGACTTGAGCCTGCCGCCCAAAGCCGATTTGTTGGTACCGTTTTTTAAGCAAGTCAGCTACCCGCTGGGGGTGCTGGGTTTTGTCATCCTGACCTACTTGGTGATTGTGGGCTCAAGCAACGCGGTGAACCTGACCGACGGGCTGGACGGCCTGGCCATCATGCCGGTGGTGATGGTGGGTTCTTGCCTGGGCATTTTTGCCTATGTGACCGGCAATTCGGTTTTTTCACGTTATCTGCTGCTGCCGCACATTCCCGGCGCCGGGGAACTGATGATCTTTTGTGCGGCGATGGCCGGGGCTGGCTTGGCGTTTTTGTGGTTCAACACCCATCCGGCGCAGGTTTTCATGGGTGATGTGGGTGCGCTGGCACTTGGCGCGGCGCTGGGCACCATTGCGGTGATCGTGCGGCAAGAAATAGTGCTGGCCATTATTGGCGGGGTGTTTGTAGCCGAGGCCATTTCTGTGATGCTGCAGGTGACCTATTTCAAATACACCAAAAAGCGCTTTGGCAGCGGTAAGCGCCTGCTGAAAATGGCGCCGCTGCACCACCACTTTGAGAAAGCCGGTTGGAAAGAAACGCAGGTGGTGGTGCGTTTCTGGATCATCACCATGTTGTTGTGCCTGGTGGGTTTGAGTACCCTGAAGCTGAGATAGCAGATGGCCACCCCAACGCTTGCCATTGCATGTGCTGCGCTGCCCCCCGAGGGGGCGCATGCCGTCTTGGGGCAGCCCGGCGACGACATGAACACCCTGCATGACCAACACGTGCTGATCCTGGGCCTGGGTGCGTCCGGCCTGGCGATGGCGCGTTGGTGCACGCGTTTTGGCGCGCGGGTCACGGTGGCTGATACGCGTTTGGCCCCACCGCAGTTGGCCCGGTTGCAGTCCGAGCTTCCCGCCGCGCGCTTCATTGGTGGCGCCTTTGACGCTGCGATGGTGCAGGGCACCGACCTGCGCGCGGTGTTCAAGAGTCCCGGCTTGAGTCCGGCTGAGGTTGCTCCTGTTTTTGAAGCTGCTCAGGCAATTGGTATATGGGCTGCAGGCGAATTAGGCTTATATTCCCAAGCTTTGGCAGCGTTAAAGTTAGAGCGTGGTTACACGCCTGCCGTGCTGGCCATCACCGGCACCAACGGTAAAACAACGGTAACCTCGCTGACCGCGCAACTGCTGGCGCGCGCTGGCAAAAGTGTGGCGATGGCCGGCAATATCGGCCCGACACTGCTCGACACCCTGGCCCAACATCTGGATGCCAACAGCCTGCCGGACGTCTGGGTGCTGGAGCTTTCGAGCTTCCAGTTGGATGGCGAAACCAGCTTCGAGCCGACTGCCGCCGCGGCGCTGAACATCAGCCAGGACCATCTCGACTGGCATGGCTCAATGGCCGCCTACGCCCAAGCCAAGAGCAACATCTTTGGTAAAACCGCTCTGATGGTGCTCAACCGTGAAGACGAAGAAGTCATGCGGATGTTGAGCGCCGACAAGCCGCCCTTAGGCGCGAAGACCCCCTCGGGGGGCAGCGCAGCACATGCAATGGCAAGTGCGGGGGCCACGAAATCACCCGTGAAGATCAAGGGCCAAAAGCCCCAGCAGCGCGCTTGCATTTTGTTTGGTGGCGATATGCCGCAGCGCCCGGGCGACTTTGGGATCGAGACCATCAACGGCATGACCTGGCTGGTGCGCGCCCTGGACGCTGACGAGACCAAACGCAAGCGCAACGAAGCCGCTGAAGAACTGTTTTTCCAGCGGTTGATGCCTGCCGACGCGCTGCGCATTCGTGGCCGCCACAACGCCACCAATGCCTTGGCGGCCTTGGCGCTGGCAAGTAGCGCGGGCTGCGCGCTAGCGCCCATGCTCTTTGGCCTGCGCGAGTACACCGGCGAGCCGCACCGCGTGCAGCCGATTGGTACGGTGAACGCGGTGGAATATTTCGACGACAGCAAAGGCACGAATGTGGGCGCCACGGTGGCCGCGCTGCTGGGTCTGGGGGCTGACCGCAAGGTGGTGGCAATTCTGGGCGGCGAGGGCAAGGGGCAAGACTTTTCGCCGCTGGCTGACCCGGTGCGCCGGTGCGTGCGCACGGTGGTGCTGATCGGGCGTGACGCACCCTTGATCCGGGCTGCGCTTCAAGACACCGGCATCCCTGTGCTGGATGCCACCTCGATGGCTGACGCTGTGCGCCAAGCCAGCGGACAGGCTCAGCCAGGCGACGCGGTGCTGATGTCACCCGCTTGCGCCAGTTTTGACATGTTCGACAACTACGAACACCGCGCCCGCGTGTTTGTGCAGGCGGTGACCGAGCTGGCCCTGGATGCCGGTGTGATGCTGGAGGGGCAGGCATGAGCAGCGCTCGCATTCCCTTCGGCCAGCGCCTGCGCCAGTGGACGGGCGCCGGCGCGTTCGCCACGCCTGACGGCGATGTGTTGCCGGTGCGCCTGGGCGCTACCCGGCTGGCCTCAACCGGCACCGCACCGATGCGCGCGCAAGGCTTTGACCAGCCGCTGTTGTGGGTCACGGTGGCGCTGCTGCTGTGGGGTCTGGTGATGGTTTATTCCGCCTCCATCGCGCTGCCGGAGAACCCGCGTTTTGCCCAATACACACCGACCTATTTTTTGCTGCGTCACAGCCTGTGGCTGATGATTGCCTTCACCGGCGCCTTGCTGGCTTTCCAGATACCGCTGGCCACCTGGGAAAAATTGGCGCCGTGGCTGTTTGTGGCGTCTCTGGTGTTGCTGGCGCTGGTGCTGGTGCCCGGTGTGGGTAAAAAAGTCTATGGCGCACGCCGCTGGATCAGCCTGGGCCCGCTGAGTTTTCAGCCGTCCGAACTGGTCAAATTCACCGTGCTGCTGTACGCCGCCAACTACATGGTGCGCAAGATGGACGTGAAAGAGCGCTTCTTGCGCGCGGTGCTGCCCATGAGTGTGGCGGTGGCGGTGGTGGGCGTGCTGTTGCTGGCCGAGCCGGACATGGGTGCGTTTTTGGTGATTGCGGTGATTGCCATGGGCATCCTGTTCCTGGGTGGGGTAAATGCCCGCATGTTCTTCCTGATCGTGGCGGTGCTGTTGGTGGCCTTCGGCACCATGATCGCCACCAGCGAGTTCCGCCGGGAGCGGATTTTTGCGTACCTCGATCCCTGGAGCGCGGAAAATGCGCTGGCCAAGGGCTACCAACTCACCCATTCGCTGATTGCCATCGGGCGTGGCGAGATTTTTGGCGTGGGCTTGGGGGGCAGTGTCGAAAAGCTCAACTGGCTGCCCGAAGCACACACCGACTTTTTGTTCGCGGTGATTGGTGAAGAGTTTGGCTTGGTCGGGGTGGTGTTGGTGATTGGTCTGTTTTTGTGGATGGTGCGGCGCATGATGTATATCGGCCGCCAGGCGATTGCGCTGGACCGGGTGTTTGCCGGGCTGGTGGCGCAGGGTGTGGCGGTGTGGATGGGCTTTCAGGCTTTCATCAACATGGGTGTGAACCTCGGCGCGCTGCCCACCAAGGGCTTAACCCTGCCGCTGATGAGTTACGGCGGCTCCGCCATACTGATCAACCTCATCGCCATCGCCGTGGTGCTCAAGGTGGATCAGGAAAACAGAACCCTCATGCAAGCAGGCCGTGTATGAGGGTTCTGTTTCACCAAAATAGAACCCAGCGCGCAGCGCGGCAGGGCGCTTGTGCGGCCTGGCTCATGCAAGCAGGCCGTGTATGAGGGTTCTGTTTCACCAAAATAGAACCCAGCGCGCAGCGCGGCAGGGCGCTTGTGCGGCCTGGCTCATGCAAGGAGGCCGTGTATGACGAAGTGCGCACTGATCATGGCGGGTGGCACCGGCGGTCATATCTTTCCGGGGCTGGCGGTGGCGCAGGCGCTGCGCGAACGGGGCTGGCGCGTGCACTGGCTCGGTGGCCGTGGCCAGCCGGGGCAGCCCAGCATGGAAAGTCAGCTGGTACCGCCGCAAGGTTTTCCCTTTGAGACCATCGACTTTGGTGGCTTGCGTGGCAAGGGTCTTATCACGGTGGCGCTGCTGCCGCTGCGTCTTCTCAAGGCGTTTTGGCAAAGTATTCAGGTGCTGCGTCGCGTCAAACCCGATGTGGTGGTGGGTCTGGGCGGCTACATCACCTTCCCCGCAGGTTTGATGGCCGTGGCGCTAGGCAAGCCGCTGATCCTGCACGAACAAAATTCGGTGGCAGGCCTAGCGAACAAGGTGCTCTGCGGCGTGGCAGATCGGGTGTTCATTGCGTTTCCGAATGTGATCAAGAGCGCCCAATGGGTGGGAAACCCGTTACGCGCTGCGTTTTTGAGCCAGCCCGCGCCAGCAGAGCGTTTTCCTGCGCGCAGCGGGCCGCTCAAGCTGCTGGTGGTGGGTGGCAGCCTGGGTGCCAAAGCCTTGAATGAGATCGTGCCGCAAGCGCTGGCTTTGCTGCCTGCTGATCAGCGCCCGACAGTGATCCATCAAAGCGGTGCCAAACAGATTGACGCCTTGCGCGCCAACTACGCACAGGCTGGCGTGGTGGCCGAGCTGACGCCCTTCATCGACAACACCGCTCAGGCCTTTGCCGATGCTGATCTGATCATCTGCCGCGCCGGGGCCAGCACCGTGACGGAAATCGCGGCGGTGGGGGCGGCGGCGCTGTTTGTGCCGCTTCCCTCGGCGGTGGACGACCACCAAACGACCAACGCCAGTTTTCTGGTCGATCAGGGCGCGGGCTGGCTGGTGCCCCAGCGCGATCTGAGCGCTCAAAGTCTGGCCGACATGCTTTCAAAAATGGAGCGCTCCGCGCTTATGAATAAAGGGCTAGAGGCCAAAAAGATGCAAAAAATCGAAGCAACGCAATATATGGTCAGTGCGTGTGAGGAGTTGACCCAATGAAACACGCCATTCGCCACATTCACTTTGTCGGTATCGGCGGTGTAGGCATGTCCGGCATTGCCGAGATCTTGTTCAATCTGGGCTACACCATCTCCGGCTCTGACCTGTCTGACAGCGCCACGCTGCAGCGCTTGGCGGGCCTGGGCATCCAGACGCACATTGGTCACGCGGCCAGCCATGTGGCTGGCGCCGATGCGGTGGTCACCTCGACCGCGGTGCAGGCGGATAACCCCGAGGTGCTGGCGGCACGCCACAGCCGCATTCCAGTGGTGCCGCGCGCGCTGATGCTGGCCGAGCTGATGCGCCTGAAAAAAGGCATTGCCATTGCCGGTACCCACGGCAAGACCACCACCACCAGTCTGGTCGCCAGTGTGTTGGCCGAGGCCGGGCTGGACCCGACTTTTGTCATTGGCGGGCGGCTCACCAGCGCCGGTGCTAATGCCCGTCTGGGGCAGGGTGACCACATCGTGGTGGAGGCTGACGAGTCTGATGCGTCGTTCCTGAACCTATTACCGGTGATGGCGGTAGTGACGAATATCGACGCCGACCACATGGAAACCTATGGCCATAACTTTGAGAACCTGAAGAAAGCGTTTGTCGACTTCCTGCACCGCATGCCGTTTTACGGCACCGCCATTCTGTGCACCGACGATGCGGCGGTGCGCTCCATCGTGCCGCAAGTCACCTGCCCGATCACCAGTTACGGCTTTGAAGAAGGTGCGGAAGTGCGCGCGGTGGACGTGCGCGCGCTGGATGGTCAGATGCTGTTTACCGTGCAACGGCGCAACGGCATGGTGCTGGCGGATCTGGCCGTGGTGTTGAATCTGCCGGGCCGGCATAACGTTCTTAACGCGCTCTCAGCCATCGCCGTAGCGCTGGAGCTGAGCGTGTCCGACGATGCGGTGCTGCGTGCCCTGGCCGGTTTCAAAGGCGTCGGGAGGCGCTTTCAGAATTACGGCGAGCTGCCCGCAGCCACTGGCGGCAGCTTCACGCTGGTGGACGACTATGGCCACCACCCCATCGAGATGGCCGCCACCCTGGCAGCGGCACGCGGCGCTTTCCCTGGCAGGCGGCTGTTGCTGGCCTTTCAGCCGCACCGTTTCACCCGCACCCGCGACTGTTTTGACGACTTTGTGAAAGTCATCGCCCAGGCCGACGCGGTGCTGCTAACCGAGGTGTATGCCGCTGGTGAGACGCCCATCGTGGCGGCAGATGGCCGCAGTTTGGCGCGTGCGCTACGCGTGGCCGGCAAGATCGAACCGGTGTTTGTCGATCAGATTTCCGACATGGCGCAAAGCATCGTCGACATCGCCCAAGGTGGTGATGTGGTGCTGTGTATGGGCGCGGGCTCGATTGGTGCGGTGAGTGCCAAGGTGGTTGATTTGCTCTCTAAAAAAGAGCTACTACCGCAGGAGACATAAGGGTTATGAGCCGATTTGACATATATTCTGACAAGGTGGCCGTGCTCATGGGCGGCCAGTCGGGCGAGCGTGAGGTGTCGCTGATGTCTGGCGCCGGCGTGCTGCAGGCGCTGCAATCGCTGGGGGTAAATGCCCATACGTTTGACCCCAGCCAGCGCGACTTGAGCGAGCTGAAAAAAGACGGCTTTACCCGCTGCTTCATTGCCTTGCATGGCCGATTTGGTGAAGATGGCACAGTGCAGGGCGCGCTCGAACTGCTCGGCATTGCCTACACCGGCCCAGGTGTGATGGCCTCCAGCATGGCCATCGACAAAATCATGACCAAGCGCCTGTGGCTGGCCGACGGCTTGCCGACCCCCGCCTGGCGCAAGGTGACCAG
The DNA here is from genome assembly GCF_001938565.1 of Rhodoferax antarcticus ANT.BR. Classification (GTDB taxonomy): domain Bacteria; phylum Pseudomonadota; class Gammaproteobacteria; order Burkholderiales; family Burkholderiaceae_C; genus Rhodoferax; species Rhodoferax antarcticus. Next base: position 66,018 of record NZ_MSYM01000005.1, on the reverse strand, counting down.
CGCCGAGGCGACCCTGGTGGCCTATGCCGAGCTGGCCCAACCCGGTCAGCCAATGATCGTCAAACCGGCACGTGAGGGCTCCACCCTGGGCTTGACCAAAGTGACCGCCGCTGGCCAATGCGCAGGTGCCTATGCGCTGGCCGTTGGCATGGACGATGAGGTGCTGTGTGAGCAGTTTGTCAGTGGTGACGAGGTGACTATTCCCGTGCTGGGCAGCGGTGCGCTGGCGCGGGCCTTGCCGGTGATCCGTATCGTCGCGCCCGACGGCAACTACGACTACCAGAACAAATACTTCACCAACACCACCCAGTATCTGGTGCCCTGCGGGCTGCCCGAGGGTGAAGAAGCCGCCATTCAAGCGCTGGCGCTGAAGGCCTACAACAGCTTGCAGTGCCGTGGCTGGGCGCGCGCTGACGTGATGATTGACGCCGCCAGCCGTAAGCCGTACCTGCTGGAGATCAACACCTCGCCGGGCATGACCAGCCATTCGCTGGTGCCCATGTCGGCCAAGGCCGCAGGCATCAGTTACGCCGCGCTGTGCCTGCAAATTCTGCAAGCCGCCACACTGGACTACGCCGCAGCATGAGCCAAAAAACGCCCCTGCCGCTGGATATTCGCTTGATGAACGCCATCGCCTCGCTGCTGTTGGTAGCGACGCTGTTGCTGGGGTTCGGTGCGTTGCTGGGCTGGGCTGCGCGCTTGTCAGCATTTGCCATCCAAGGGGTGAGCGTGACCGGTGATGTCCAGCATTACAACGCCATCACCCTGCGCGCCAACGTGATGCCGCGCCTGCAAGGTACCTTCTTCACGCTCGACATCACCGCCGCGCGCAAGGTGTTCGAGACCATGCCCTGGGTGCGCCAAGCCATTGTGCGGCGCGACTTCCCGAACCGCCTGAAGGTGCAACTGCAAGAGCATCAGGCGGTGGCTTTCTGGGGCCCTGAGGGGTCGTCCAACCTGGTCAACAGTTTTGGTGAGGTGTTTGAGGCCAATGTGGGCGAACTCGATGACGATAACCTGCCGCGACTGAACGGCCCGGACAACCAGTCTGCCCAGGTGCTGGCGATGTACCAGACCCTGCAGCCCCAACTTGACCCGCTGGACCTGACGCTACAGCAGCTGGAACTGTCGCCACGCGGTGGTTGGCACGCCGAACTCGACAGCGGCACCTTGGTGGAACTGGGCAGCGGCAGCGCGACAGATCTGCTGGCGCGGCTGGATCGCTTCGCCAAGACCGCCACCCAGGTGACCGCGCGTTACCAGCGCACGCCGGAGCAACTGGCGTCGGTGGATTTGCGGCACACCGACGGCTATGCGATTCGCCTGGAGGGCGTCACCACGCTCGACAGCACAGACATCAAAAAACAGTAATGCAAGGCAACAGGTGACATCATGGCAAAAGAGTACAAGGATTTAGTTGTCGGGCTGGACATCGGTACCGCCAAGGTGATGGTGGTGGTGGCCGAAGTTATGCCCGGGGGTAGCCTCAAACTGGCCGGCCTGGGTGTGGCGCCCAGCAACGGCCTGAAGCGCGGCGTGGTGGTCAACATTGACGCCACCGTGCAAAGCATCCAGCGGGCGCTGAAAGAAGCCGAGTTCATGGCTGATTGCAAGATCACCCGGGTTTACACCGGCATCACCGGTAGCCACATCCGCGGCATCAATTCCCACGGCATGGTGGCCATCAAGGACCGTGAAGTGAGCGCCGCCGATGTGGCGCGGGTGGTGGAAACCGCCAAGGCCATCAACATCAGCACCGACCAGCGCCTGCTGCTGGTGGAGCCGCAAGAGTTCATCATCGACGGGCAAGACGTGAGAGAGCCTATCGGCATGAGCGGCATCCGCCTGGAAGCCAAGGTGCATATCGTCACCGGTGCCCAAAGTGCGGCTGAAAACATCATCAAATGTGTGCGCCGTTGCGGCCTGGAGGTGGAGCAACTCATGCTCAACCCGCTGGCGTCAAGCCAGTCGGTGCTGACCGAAGACGAGCGTGAACTGGGCGTGGCCCTGGTCGATATTGGCGCGGGTACGACGGATTTGGCTATTTTTACTGGGGGTGCGATTCGCCACACCGCCGTGATTCCGATCGCTGGCGACCTGATCACTAGTGACATCGCCATGGCGTTGCGCACGCCGACCAAAGACGCGGAAGAAATCAAGGTCGAAAACGGCTGGGCTAAACAACTGCTGGCCGACCCCGAGGCGCAGGTGGAAGTGCCTGGCCTGGGTGACCGGGGCCCGCGCATGCTCAGCCGTCAGGCGCTGGCCGGGGTGATTGAGCCACGCGTCGAAGAAATTTTCAACTTGGTGCATCAGGTCATGCGCGAGTCCGGTTTTGAAGAAATGCTGTCTTCCGGCATCGTGCTCACCGGCGGCAGTTGCATCATGCCCGGCATGGTCGAACTGGGCGAAGACATCTTCCTGAAACCGGTACGCCGGGGCATCCCCAAATACACCGGCGTCTTGTCTGACATGGTGGCCCAGCCGCGTGCCGCCACGGTGATGGGGCTGCTCGAAGAGGCGCGGCTGGCCCGCATGCGCGGTTTCAAGGTAGCGCAGAAAAACGGCTCTATGAAAACCGCCTTCAGCGGCATCAAGGACTGGTTTGTGGGGAACTTTTAACGATGACAAACCAACGATGGCTCAGCCGTGCAGGCCCACCCGGACGATGGCGGTGCATAGACCCACCACCACCACCACCAACACCACCAACATTTTCCTCGCCATTTTTTTCAGATTTTTTACCCATTCATCCCCAAGGAGCACACCATGACCATTGAACTCATCGACGAAGAAGCCTTCAACCAAGGCACCCAGATCAAAGTGATTGGCGTGGGCGGCGGCGGCGGCAACGCTGTGGCGCACATGATTGCCAGCGCCGTGCAAGGTGTGGAATTCATCTGCGCCAATACCGACGCGCAGGCACTGTCCACCAGCGACGCGCACCGCGTCATCCAACTCGGCAACACTGGCCTGGGCGCCGGCAGCAAGCCCGACAAGGCACGTGACGCAGCCGAATTGGCCATTGAGCACATTCGCGAAGCCATTCAAGGCGCACACATGCTGTTTATCACCGCCGGTATGGGCGGTGGCACCGGTACGGGCGCAGCCCCGGTGATTGCCCGCGTAGCGCGTGAAATGGGTATCCTGACCGTGGGCGTGGTCACCAAGCCGTTCGAGTTTGAGGGCCCACGCCGCATGGCCAACGCCGACAACGGCATGGCCGAGCTGGAAGCCAATGTGGATTCGTTGATCGTCGTGTTGAACGAAAAGCTGCTCGAAGTGATGGGCGACGATGCCACGCAGGACGAAGCCTTTGCCCATGCCAACGATGTGCTGAAAAACGCGGTTGGCGGCATTGCCGAAATCATCAATGTCCCAGGTCATGTGAACGTCGACTTTGAAGACGTGCGCACCGTGATGGGTGAACCCGGCAAGGCCATGATGGGCACGGCGCTTGCCGCGGGCCCGGATCGCGCCCGCATTGCCGCCGAGCACGCCGTGGCTTGCCCACTGCTCGAGGGCATTGACCTGTCAGGCGCCAAAGGGGTGCTGGTGTTGATATCTGCCGCCAAGGGTTCTTTGAAGCTGTCTGAATCCAAACTGGCTATGAACACCATCCGCGCCTACGCCTCGCCAGATGCGCATGTGATTTACGGTACTGCCTACGACGACAACTTGGGCGATCAAATTCGGGTCACAGTGGTGGCTACCGGGTTGAGCCGCCAGGGTGCCCGCCCAAAGCTGGTGGTGGCCCCGCCGCAGCAGCAAGTGCAGTTGCGCACCGGGACCCATGACGTGCCGTTCAATATTCCCACGCTCGACACCCCGCTCAACGCCAACCAGGTCACCGGCATGATGAGCAATGCCACTTTGGGCCGCAGTCAGCCCGACTACGGCGCCATGTCCACTCCCAGCGTTTGGCGTACCCGTGACCGCACCACGGCCGCTGCCAAGGTCGACGCGCTGTCCAGCGGCGGCATGGATGACTTTGAGATCCCGGCTTTTTTGCGCAAGCAGGCAGACTGACGGTGCAAACACGAGGGTGCCAGCCGCTTGAGTGGCTGGCACCCTTGTCGCGTCAGAAGGCCAGCAGCCAGCCCAGCGGGTGGTGCGCCAGCGCAATCGACACCATGGTCAAGGCACAGCCCAGCGCCAGGATAGAAAACAGCACGCGCCCGCGGTAGGTTTTGGCACGTTTTAGGCCATAAGACCCCAGCACGATATACACCAGCAGCAGGATCAGCTTCACCCCCAGCCAGTCGTCACGGACCGGGTTGAATTGCAGCATGCCCCACAGCGACAAGCCCGCTGCCATCAGTACCACGTCGATCCACACGCTGGTCCAGCGCCAAAATTTTTGCATTGGCCAAGTCTGGCGCAACGCCACGCCCAGGCCCCGCGCAGCAAACAGGCTCACGCTCAGGGTGACGGCGGTGATATGGGTCGTCAGGATGAAGACGTATAACCAGGGGGCGAGAACCAGCAGATGGGGCATGCAAACCTTTCTTTACCCATTGTTGCAGTGGTCCCGAGGGTGGGCAATCGTGCCCTCGCATTCTCTTAATCTGCGATAAGGACGCGTGAAAGTCTTAGCGAAACAATGCCTCTACTCGCCAAAAGTAGCGCAGCCTTAGACAAGTCAAGAGTTAACCTCCTGGCGTTTGGCTGCGCATAAACTGAAGCAGACGACATGACGCCCCCCGCTTGACGCAAGTTGAGGCTGTTGTGCTGACCACCTTTTGCCTGGCTGCTTTTGCCCAGGACGTGAAGGGAGTCACCCCAGGTGAGGCGAATTACCAGGCCGCACCATCACCCCTGGCGAACGTGCCCATGGTGCAAAACATCAACCCCAAGGCGCCCAAAATGACGCTTGCAGCGTTTGATGAGGCCCGCGACATCTGCTTTCAGCGCTGCGCGGGTTGGCACGGTGTTTTGCGCAAAGGGGCCACTGGTAAACCGCTGACGCCCGACATCACCATCGCCAAAGGTACCGATTACCTGAAAACCTTTATCAACTACGGATCGCCCGCCAGCATGGTGACTCTGAGTGTCCAGGCCGCAACCCCAGACGCGATCCTGACCAAAAGCGGATGTCTGGCGTGCCATCAGAAAGAAAAGAAATCTGTCGGCCCTGCGTATAAGGTGGCCGCCAAATACAAAGGCCAGGGTGGCACCCCTGCCTTGTTGATGGAAAAAATACGAAAAGGCGGCAAGGGCGTTTACGGGCCTGTCCCGATGATTCCCAGTGGTCCTGACAAGATCAGCGATGAAGACCTGAAGACAGTGGTTGACTACATTCTCACGCTCTAACGCTCAGGCGCAACGAGCACTTTGCGCCGTTCATTTGGGCAGCGCACGGCTGCCGTCGACTAACCTGAGAATGTTTTGAGTCATCAATTTTTATAGCTGCCAGCGCTTTCTGCATAAGGGTTAGCGATCAATTTTCCTCATGAAGCAGCCCGATGTCGATGACGCCACGGGCTGATTTGCGTCATAGGCCGTCCGTGTTGCCAAAAGTTTGCACAGTCGCGTCCAAAGCCACAGCCACAGCCACAGCCACACACTGGCGTCTTGGGGGCGCTGGTGCTGATGGCGGCAGCGCTGGCGCATTCGGTGCGGCTGTTGCGCTGGCGCTCTTGGATGACCCGACGCAGGCCGATTTTGTGGATATTGCACGCAGCCTATGCCTGGATACCGTGGGACCTGTTCTTTTTGGGCTTGGCGCAGCTCGGCTGGGTGGTGCCATCGGTGGGCATCCATGCGCTGGGGCTGGGGGCGACCGGCGGTTTGATCATTGGCATGATGACGCGCACCGCCCGAGGCCATACCGGCCGCCCAGTGGCCGCCTCTGGCAGAGAAGTGCTGGCTTATGGCCTGGTGCTGCTGGCCGCTGTGATGCCCGTGCTGGGCACGCTGATGCCCGCTCAGTGGCACGCCACAGTTTTGGTGCTGACCGCCAGAGCCTGGAGCCTGGCTTTTGTCCTTTACCTCTGGAAGTTCACGCCTTGGTTGTTACGCACGCGCCTAGACGGCCGTGACGGTTGAAGCCCCGCCATGACAACTAACGTGGAAGATGTGGCCGAGCAGCGGCTGGCGGGTGACTTGGCCGTCTGGCTGATCATGGATCTGTGGCACGCCCCAGCGCTGCGGCGCCGCCTGTTGGTGGGCTGGTTGATGGTGATCACCAGTCTGATCCTGCTGGCTTACTGGTTTGGACTGGGCTAGCCCAAACTTCGCCGAAGAGTTGCAGGCCCTGATGGACGAGCTGGAAGGCCATATGTTCAAGGAAGAAATGCGCCGGTTTCCGATGATGGCGCAAGGTGGCAACGCGCTTATGCAGCTTCTGGTTGACGACATGATGCAAGAGCATGCTCGCCACGGTGTGGACACTGCCGCTATGACCGCCCGATTGAATGCATTGGTGGTGCCGCAGGCGCAACAAGCCACCCCGGCGGCAGTGAAAGTGGGCTGGCAAGCCTTTTTGGTGGAGCTTGCTAAACACGTGGCCGCAGAAGATGACGCGTTGTTTTTGATGTTCCAGCCTGTCTCGCCTGCCTGAGAAGTGCAGGCTTGACCGCCGGCCTTCTCGTTGCGCCGGAAAAAGTAAAATCGCGGCGTGCTTAAACAAAGAACCCTCAAAACCCTGACCCGCGCCGTGGGCGTGGGCTTGCATAGTGGCCAGAGGGTAGAAATCACCCTGCGCCCAGCGCAACCCGACACCGGCATCGTGTTCCGCCGGGTCGATTTGCCCCAACCTGTTGACATTCCGGTGTCGGCATTGGCAGTCACCGACACCCGCATGGCCTCCACCATCTCGCACGGGCAGGCCAAGGTTCACACGGTGGAGCACCTGATGTCGGCTTGCGCCGGGCTGGGGGTAGACAACCTGTATGTGGACATCACCGCCGAAGAGGTGCCGATTCTGGACGGCTCGGCGGCATCCTTTGTGTTTTTGCTGCAAAGCGCTGGCATTGAGCTGCAAAACGCACCGCGTCGGTTTATCCGCGTGTTGAAGCCAGTGGAGGTGCGCCAAGGCGAGGGCGCCAACGTCAAGTGGGCACGCCTGAGGCCGTACCATGGCTACCAACTGAGTTTCGAGATCGAGTTCAGCCACCCGGCGGTGGATTCCACCGGCCAGCGTGTGGTGTTTGATATGAGCACCGACTCGTATTCCAAAGACATTGCGCGCGCCCGCACCTTTGGCTTCACCAAAGACGTGGAGATGATGCGCGCCAACGGCCTGGCGCTGGGCGGCGGTATGGACAACGCCATCGTCATGGACGACTACAAGGTGCTCAACGCCGGTGGGCTGCGTTATGACGATGAGTTCGTCAAGCACAAGATTCTGGACGCCATGGGCGATTTGTACCTGCTGGGCAAACCGCTGCTGGCCGCCTACAGCGCCTTTCGCTGCGGCCACGCCCTGAATAACCTGCTGCTGCGCGAGTTGCTCAACCATACCGATGCGTGGGACGTGGTCACCTTTGAAGACGAGAAAAAAGCACCGCAAGGCTTTGCCAAACTGGCCCGCGCCTGGTAGGCGCATTGGCAAACTGTTATACCTGAGCTGATCTACTCAACCGGATCCACTCGCCATGCAGTTTTTTCGCTGGGCCATCCTTTTGCTGTTGCTGTCATCAATAGCCTGCTTCGGGTTCTACATAGCCACCTCTCAGGTTCGCTACAAGCACTGGGGTCTGAAGATCCTCACCTGGACGCTGCTTCCTGCCTTCGCCTTTTTCGCGGTGTTGATTGTTCAGCGGCTGGCGTAACTGTTTCATACCTGGGGTAGCGTCTGCGTCCATCCAAAAACAGGGGTCTGCGCGGCATCACGCCGCAACCTCGCAGACCAAGGCCAGTGCGTGTGCAGCACTTGGCCATCGCATCGGTTTCAATGCAATGAATGAAAAAACTTCTTTAGCGCGACCCAACACGGTGCTTGCGCGCGCCGGTTTCACCAGCGGATTTGGCGTGCTGGCGGCCACGCTCGGCTCGGCGGTGGGTCTGGGCAATATCTGGAAATTTCCGTACCTCACCGGCGCCAACGGCGGTGCTAGTTTTTTGCTGGTTTACGTGCTGGCCACGCTATTGGTCGGACTGCCGGTGATGATGGCCGAGATTTCGCTCGGACGCGTGGGTAAGGCCAACCCCATTTCGACCCTGCAAGCCTTGGCGCCAAAAGGCCAACCGTGGTGGCTGATTGGTGTGGCGGGCATGCTGGGCGCTTTTTTGATCCTGTCGTTCTATTCCGAAGTGGTCGCCTGGGTTTTTGCTTATGTGGTCAAGGCAATGCGCGGGTCCATCCTCAGCAGCGACCCGCAGGTGACCGGGGCCGCGTTTAATGCGCTGATCAGCGACCCGATGCAGTCGCTGCTGTGGCAATGGGGGGTTTTGCTGTTTATTGGTGGCATCTTGCTGATGGGTGTGACCAAGGGTATCGAGGCCGTCACCAAAAAGCTCATGCCAATCCTGTTTCTGCTGCTGTTGCTGTTGTGCGCGGTCAGTCTGTCGTTGGATAAGGCCTGGGAAGGTCTGGTCTTTTTGTTTCATCCTGACTTCAGCAAAATAACCGCATCGGTGGTGCTGACGGCCATGGGTTTGGCTTTTTTCAAGCTGTCGATTGGCATGGGCACGATGATGACCTATGGCAGTTATTTCCGGGACGATCAAAACATTCCGCTCACCACTTTGCGCGTCATGGCGGCAGACCTGAGCATCTCGATGTTGGCAGGCATCGCCATTTTTCCCGCAGTGTTCACCTTTGGCTTTGCCCCCACTGCCGGGCCATCCCTGGTCTTTATCACGATTCCAGCGGTGTTTTCGCAGATTCCGATGGGGCAAAGCTTGATGGTCGTCTTCTTTGTGCTGGCGGCCATTGCCGCTACCGGGGCCATGCTGTCACTGATGGAGGTGCCAGTGGTCATCTTGCATGAGCGCCTGGGTTTGACGCGCCCCAAAGCCACGCTGCTGACCATTTTCTTGCTGGTGATCCTGGGGTCGACCAGCGCGCTGAGCAACAGTACGCTGGCGGACTTCAAACTGTTCGGGATGACGCCGTTTGATTTGTTTGACTTCGTCTCGTCAAACATCATCCTGCCGGGTGGCGGCATTTTCATCGCGCTGTTTGTCGGCTGGGTGTGGGGCTTCGACAAGTTCGGGGGCGCATTGACCAACAAGGGCCATCTGCAGAATCAAAAGGTGGCCCAAGCGGTATTTTTCTTGTTGCGCTATGTATCGCCCGCGTTGATTTTGGTGGTGATGCTCAAAGGCCTGAACTTGTTCTAGCAGGCGAGCGTTGGCAGCCATGCTGCGGCTGCAGCGACCTTGCCAGTTAGCGGCTGCGCCCAGCTTTGTAGGCTGCCTTTTGCGTCTGGTGCTGCGCTTGGCCCAGGCCTTTGGCCTGCGCCAAGCGGGCCATTGAGGTGGCCGCATGCGCGTGAGTGATGGCCAGGCCCAGGGCGTCCGCCGCATCTGGCCCAGGCAAGCCGGGCAGGGCCAGCAGGCGGCGCACCATCTCCTGGATCTGGGTTTTGTCGGCGCGGCCGTAGCCCACTACCGCCTGCTTCATCTGCAAGGCGGTGTATTCAGCTACCGGCAGGTCGGCAGACACCAGCGCTGTGATCACCGCGCCGCGTGCCTGGCCCAGCAGCAGCGTGGACTGCGGGTTGACGTTGACAAACACGATCTCCACCGAGGCGCAATCGGGCTCATAGCGCGCCACCACCTCGCGGATGCCGTCAAACAGCACTTTCAGGCGGGCTGGTAACTGGTCTTTTTCGATGTGGATGGTGCTGATGGTGCCGCTGGCCACATAGATCAGCTGGGAGCCATCCACATCCACCACACCAAAACCGGTGGTGCGCAGGCCAGGATCGATCCCCAAAATTCTCATGGATGGGCGCTGCTCATGGAACGACAAAACTTGAATGCTCTCATATCAATAGCTATCAGCGCAATATCCATAAGGGCTAGAGGCCAAAATACCATCTAACCGAGTAAAAGAACCCCGGCGCGGCAAAACACAGCGCGTCGACCCGGTCAAGCATACCGCCCGCACCGGTCACGCTCTTGTCACCGCCGTGCCATATCGGAATGCCCCGGTCGCGCTTGATCGCCTTCATCACCAGGTGGCCCATGGACCCGGCGGCGCAGGCAATGAACGCCATCGAAAACGCTTGCCCCGCCGCAAACGGGGTGATGCCGGTTAGCAGCGCCCCCAGCACGCTGCCCGCTGCCATGCCTGATGCCCAAGCGCGCCAGGTGAAGCTCTGGCTGATGCGGGGCAGGGACGCCGGCTTGCCCAGCGCAATGAGCCGACGCGACACCAAGTGCTGGACCAGCATGCAGGTTTGCACCACCAGCACCAGGAAAAACATCAGAAACGCATTTTGCGAGTCGTAACCGGGAAACTTCAGCAGCAGCAAGGCCGGCACATGGCTCATGCCGTAGATGCAGACCATGATGCCCCACTGCAGCTTGGCGTTGCGCTCCAGAAACTGCAGCGGGTCGTTGGCCAGGGCGCTGGCCACCGGCAGCGCCAGAAACACATACACCGGGATAAACACCGTGAACAGGTTGAACTGCGCCGCTCCCACCAGCCAGTATTGCACCGGCAGGATGACAAAAAACGCCAGTATCAGGCTGTGGTGGTCGCCGTGACGGGTGGGCGACAGCGTCAAAAACTCGCGCAACGCGAAAAACGACCCCACGCCAAACAGCACCAGCCGGGAGGTGTCGCCGGCGATCCACGCCACCCAGAAGACCAGGACCAACAGCGAACTGGTTTTCAGCAGCTGGGCCAGGTTGTCGATCTCGTCACTGTGGCGGGCTGATGCATCAGCGTCTTCAAACTCGCGCAACGAGCGCAAAAAGATCACCAGTCCGGCCAGCAATAGCAGGCCAAAGACGATGCTGAACAGCAGGCCGACCTGTTGCGTGGGCGTGACGTTTTTCAGCGCTTGGTACATCAACAGCGCCGCTTACACATAGCGCAGGGCGATCACTGCCGCACGCGCCCGCTGCAAAAACGCCGTGCAGTCTTCGCCCGGCAGCACCTGCATCGGCACACCAAAGGTCACCGAGCACAGCACCGGCACCGGCACCACCTCGCCCTTGGGCATGACCCGCTGCACGTTGTTGATCCAGGCCGGCACCAGTTCCACCTCGGGGAATTTAAGCGCCAGGTTGAACAGCCCGGCCTTGAACGCCTGCGGCTCGTCGGCAAAGCCGCGCGTGCCCTCGGGGAACAGAATCAACGAATCACCGCCGCGCAGCGCCTCAAGCAGTGGCTCCAGCGGGTCTTCGTCGGCGTGGCGCGCGCGCGAGACATAAATCACGTTGAACACTGCACTGGTGAGCCAGTGCCGAAACGGCGTTTTGCCCCAGTAATCCCGCGCGGCCACGGCGCGGGTGCTGCGGCGCAGCTCCTTGGGCAGGGCGGCCCAGATCATCACCAGGTCGGCGTGGCTTTGGTGGTTGGCAAAGTAGATGCGTTGCAGCGCTTTCGGCGGGCAGCCCCACCAGCGCGCTTGGGAGCCGGTCAGGATACGGATCAGCCCGAGCAGGAAGTAGCTCACCAAGGTGGCAGCCCAGTCCAGCAGGATGGGTTTCAAGCGCTGCAACATGCAAACCTCATCGGGCAAGCGGTCATGGCAGTTCGGCGCTTTCCAGACGGTTGGCGATGACCCGGGCACGCCCGGCGACATAGCTGGAATTGGGCAGCTTCTCAAAGTATTTGGGCCGCGGCAACATCACCGCCAGCCGCGCGGCCTCATAGGTGCTGAGTTGGGCCGCTGGCTTGCGAAAGTAATGTTGCGCCGCCGCTTCGGCACCAAACACGCCTTCGCCCCATTCCACACTGTTGAGGTAAATCTCCAGAATGCGCTGCTTGTCCAGCAGCGCCTCCAGCGCAAAGGTCAGCACAAACTCCTGGCCTTTGCGCAACAGCGTGCGCTCGCCCGACAAAAACAGGTTTTTGGCCAGTTGCTGGGTGATGGTGGAGCCGCCGATGACCTTGGGTGGCTTGACTGGCTTCGGGGGTGGCGGCGCGGCCTTGGCCGGATTTCTGGCTGCCGCTTTGTTTTGCGCCTGCTGCGCCAGTGCCTGGGCTTTGGCGACGCGCTCCTCGGCTCGGGCGTTTTTCTCCCAGGCTTTTTCCAAGGCATCCCAGTCCACGCCGTCGTGGTTGGCAAACCCATCGTCCTCACTGGCGATCACCGCGCGCTTGAGGTTGTTGGAGATCTGCGCATACGGCACCCACTGCTGGCCCCAGGGCAGGCGGCCGGTGCGCGTGACCAGGCCCCAGGCTTCAGAGCGCTGAAATGCGGTGGACTGCGGGTCGATCACCAGCATGGCGGCAATGCGGGCGACAAAAAACAGCTGCAGCAGCACGCCTGCCACTATGACCAACACCAGCCATCGCCAGGCCGCTTTCATGCTTCAGGTGCCCAGCTTGGCGCGCAGTTCGGCCAACACCTGGCCTGCCGGTGGCCGCACGCCACGCCAGATAAAGAAGGCCTCAGCGGCCTGACTGACCAACATGCCCAACCCGTTGCGCGGCACGGCACCGTGGGCGCGTGCCCAGTCCATGAAGGGCCGGGCAGCCGCGCCGTACATCATGTCGTAAGCCAGGGCGCCGGGCTTCAACACCCGCGCATCCACCGGCACGCCATGCCCGCCCAGGCTGCTGGCTGTGCCGTTGATGATCACATCAAAATCACCCTCTAGCCCTTGTAAATCATGCGGTAGCAGCTCTACATTTTGTAGCGTTGCCAAGGGTAGGTGGCGTTGTACCAAGCCTTCAGCGCGGTGCTGTGTGCGGTTGGCCACGGTGATGTGAGCCGGCTGCGCACAGATCAGCGGGCCGAGCACGCCAGCCGCAGCGCCGCCTGCGCCGATCAGCAGCACGCGCTTGGCCCGCAGGCTGACCCCGGCATTGTGTTCAATGTCATGCACCAGCCCGAGTCCATCGGTGTTGTCGGCCAGGATTTGACCCTTCTGAAACGTCAGGGTGTTGCAGGCTTGGGCCAGCAGGGCGCGCTCGCTGGTGTGAGTGGCCAGCGCGGCGGCTTCAAACTTGAACGGCACGGTGATGTTGCAGCCACGGCCTGCCTCGTTGATGAAGCGCTGAACGCTGGCGGGAAAGTCGTCCAGCGCGATCTCGCGCTTGCTGTAGCTCATGTCTTGCCCGGTGAGTTCGGCAAAGCGGGCGTGGATCCAGGGCGACTGGCTGTGGGCTACCGGGTGGCCCATGACGCAATACAGGTCAGTGCTCATGTTAGGGGGGGGGTGTCTTTCTTGGATGGCGGCGAGACCTGTCAGGGCGATGACATGGGAGCTTGCAGCGTATCCTCTCGGGTGAATTTGAAGCGTGACACCACCGCAATCTGGTCAGCCTGGCTACGCATTTCGCGGTTGAAGGCACCAAAAGGCCCCGCCGCCTTGGCAATCGCCTGAGCGCGGCGGTCGAGCAGCCGGTTGCCCGAGCTTTGCACCACCTCGGTGGCGAGCACCCGGCCATCATGGTTGACGGTGACGATCATGGTCAGCTCGCCATACAGCTTGTTGCCGCCTTGTTCGGGGAAATTTTCGGTGCCTTTGTCTTCAATCGCGCGGCGCAGCCGGTCGTAGTAAATGGCGTAGACACCTTCACGGGTGGCCGGGCTGATGTAGCGCTTCTTCGGTCGCTCGTTTTCCATCTGGATGCGCCGCTCAATCTCGGCCAGCAATTCAATCAATTGGCGGCGTTTTTGCTCGCGTTGAACGTCTTCTGGATTGGGCTTTTTTTGCAGCGGGTCAGTCGGTGGCATGGCGGCCAGCGCCGTCTTGACCGAAGAGAGCAGCACTTTTTGCTGCTCTTGAAGCTCGCGCATCTGGCGCTGGCGGTCCTGTTCACTCACCTCGCCCTGCATCGACACCATGGCGTGGGGCAGTGGGCTGGTGGCGCGGCCTGCTGCCGCATCACCGCCGCCAGCCATGCTGGCTTGCGCAATGGCACGCGCCTTGTCTGGCTTGTCGTTGGTCTTGGCGTTGACCAGAATCACCTCCAGCGGGGTGTCTTCAAACACCCGGTTGAAGGACTCGGGGTCGACAACACGCAGCGTCAGCAGCGCCGCGTGCACGGCAATCGAGATGCCAAGCGCAAGTTGGAGGGTGGTGAAAGACCGCAGGTTCACGGGGCGCAATTATCGCCGGGCTTGGCCGCCTCAGAAGCTGTGTCGGCATCGCTGAGGTCCACCGCAATCGCGATCGGACCAGACAGGGTGTCGTCTTCTGACTCGTCTTCTGTGGTGCCGGGAGCGCCTGAGCCAGACTTGTCGTCTTCGCCGCCATCAAGCCGCTGGATGACGGTGCCGTGGATGTCCAGCGACACCTCGTCAATATCGCCCAGACGCACCAGCACCCGCGCGCCGCGCGGCAAGCTTTGCGCCCCGGCCACCGGCAGCACCAGCGGCAGATGATCGGCGCGCACCAGGTTTTCTTTGAACAGCGTGGCCTCGAACTCGGTAATGCCTTGCTGCTGGATGTATTTCAGAATCCAGAAGCGTTCTATCGCGTTCTGGAAGCCGTTGTAAGCGGCGTAAGTGGCATCAAAACTGGAGATGATCGAAAACAGCTCGGCATCTTTTGGCTTGAACGGTGCCGCCAGCGCCGCGGTCTTGCCGTGGCGGGCGCAGGCAATGATCTGCCACTGGTTCACCAGATCGGTGTAGCGACGCAGCGGTGAGCTGCTCCAGGCATAACTTTTCACACCAAGCCCCGCGTGCGGCATGGCTTTGGTCCCCATGCGCACCTTCACGCCAATGGCCAGACTGGCCTGGCTGCGGTAAATGCCGGGCACGCCCAGCTCGGCCATCCAGTTGCCCCAGGTGCTGTTGGCCAGAATCATCGCCTCAGAGACGATCAAGTCCAGCGGCGCGCCGCGCTGGCGCACGCTGATCTCGACCTGCTCGCTGCCTTGCGGCTCGGCACCGTCAGTCCAGAGCTTGTTAGCCCCCACGCTTGCCATTTCATGTGCTTCGCTGCCCCCCACGGGGGCGTTCGCGCCTTGGGACGGCCCGGTGCCGCGAATGAGACGGTAGTTGTAATCGGGCCGGTTGAAGTTCTCGGGCTTGCCGCGTACCACTTCGCGCTTGGCTTTCAGGTCTTTGGCCAGGCGGTATAAAAATGAGAGCTGCTCGCGCTTATCTGATAAGGGCTGCGGGTCGATTTCATGCTTAAAGTCTGGGTCTTCCAGCCAGGCGGTGGTGACGATATTGTCGAGCTGGTCATGGCGCAAGTTGCTGTCAATGTGCACCCGCTCCAGCTTCGTTTCGCTGCTTTTGATCTCCAGCGTGGCCTCATCCAGCGTGACATACAGCGACACGGCCGGGCAGTCCTGACCCTGCATCAGCGTATAGGCTTGAACTACCTCGTCGGGCAGCATGGTGATCTTGTAGCCGGGCATGTAGACCGTGGACAGGCGCGCACGGCCAAGTTGGTCAATGGCGCCGCCGGGCTGGATGGCCAGGCCGGGTGCGGCGATGTGGATGCCCAGCAACACCGTGCCGCTGCCCAGGCCCTGCACCGACAGCGCGTCGTCGATCTCGGTGGTGGCTGAGTCGTCAATCGAAAAGGCCCGCGCGCTGGACAGCGGCAGCTCGGCGGTGATGCGGGGCGCCTCAAGTTTCGGGAACCCAACCCCTTTGGGGAAGTTTTCCAGCAAAAAGCGCCGCCAGTGGAACTGGTAGGGCGAGTCAATTGCCCCGGCTTTGATCAGCAGGTCCAGCGGGCCCAGATGGGTGGCCCGCGAGGCTTCCACCACGGCCTTGTACTCAGGCGCGTTTTTGTCGGGCTTGAACAGAATTTTGTACAACTGGTCGCGAATAGCCTGCGGGCACACACCGCTGCTGAGCTCTTTGACCCAGGCTTCAACCTGCAGGGCAAGCTGTTTTTTCTTCTCGATGGCGGCCAGGGCTAGCGCCAGAATGTCTTTGGAGGCCTTGCGAAAGCGCCCTTTGCCCGCGCGGCGAAAGTAATGTGGGGCTTCAAACAGCGCCAGCAACATGCCCGCCTGCTCGCCCAAGGTGGCTTGTTCGGAAAAATAGTCGCGTGCCAGCTCGGCAAAGCCAAATTCTTCTTCCGGGGCGAATTCCCAGGCCATGTCCAGCTCAATCCCGCTGGCCACGCCTTGCGCGGCGGCCATCAGCTGGGCGGGTTCGGGCTTGTCAAATTTCAGCAGGATGTTGGCCGCCTTGACCTTGACGCGTTTGCCGCTGTCGAGCTCCACCTGGGCCGAGGTATCTGCCTCAGAGAGGATTCGGCCAGCGAGGAATTTGCCTGTCTCTTCAAATAATAAGTGCATGATGGATTGTCACACGGGCGGTTTTCGCCCTCCAAGAGGTGGCTGTTTTCCTCTGCCTTTGCGAGTCAGCAGGTTTCAGGCGGCGCGGTTTCACCCTGCTCAGTGAAGACTGCAGGCAGCTTGGTGGGGGCGGTGATACGCACTTGTTTGTTGACGTTTTCCCTGCCAAACACCACCTCAATGGCGCTCACGCTCACCCCAAACAGCGGTGCCAGAAAACGCACCATGTGGTCGGTGGCCTTGCCGTTCAAGGGCTTGGCGGTGACGCTGATCTTCAGTTGCGTGCCGTGGGGCTTGCCGATGGCATCTTTTGCGGCGCTGGGTTTGCCCAGGATGTTGACCACCAATACCGCGCCATCCCAGGCAAAAAAACTGTCGCCAGTGATGTTGTGGACCTGCCCACGGCTCATGGCGCAAAACCCAGCACCACCCGGCGGGTCATGGCAGATTTTTTCTCGATCTTGGTCACGATGACCGCGCCAATCTCAGCGGTGTTGGCCACATGCGTGCCGCCGCAGGGTTGCAGGTCGATCAGAACGGCGGGCTTATCGACCTCTGCCGATACCTGGTCAATGGGTGCGGCATGCGCGGTTGCTGTGCCGATGCGGATGGTACGAATCTGCCCGCTGCCGCGCGGCGGCTGCACCGACATGCTTTTCACCAGCGCCGGGTTCGCGTCGAGTTCGGCATCCAGGAGGGTGCCGACGCTGACCGGATGCGCTGCTGCCACCAACTCGGCGATGGCGGCGCTCAAAGCCTCTTTGTCCAGCGCCTCAGTCATGTTGAAGTCGATGCGCGCGTAGACGGGGGTGATCGAGCAGCCATTCACCAGCTTGGGCAATATGTGGCACAGCAGGTGGCTGGCGGTGTGAAAACGCATCATGCGGTGCCGCCGCGCCCAGTCGATACGGGCGGTCACAGTGTCGCCCACGCGCAGTGGAGGCGTCGCGCCTTGCTCTTGAGTCAATAGCTGCTCAAGCAATTCTGGTAAGGGCTGGTGGCATATTTCCTTTGTAAAACTGCCATCCTCGGCCTTGCCCTTGCGGGTGTCCGTAATCGCTATTGTTGAACCATCGGCCAGCACCAGCACTCCGGTATCACCCGCCTGCCCGCCGCCCAGCGGGTAGAACACAGTGCGGTCCAGCACGATGCCTTGCGCCGTGATGGCGGTCACCGTGGCGGTGCATTCAGTGAGATAAGCGTCTTGGCGGAAAAGGTCTTGGGTCATGTGGCGCATTTTCGCGCTTGTGCGGCATGGTCGAGCACCAGGTGAAGCACGTTGTCACAAAAGAAGTAAGTGCGACTTCTCGGCTCCAACCACGGCATTCAAGGCAATCCGGTGATCAAACGTGGCTAGTGCGCCTTGGTGCGCTACGGCCAGAGTCAGCAGGTACAGGTCGGTGATCTGGCCGTGCCCGAACACCCGGCTCCAGTTCACCAGGCCATCGGTGCGCAGACTGACATCGTCGGACCAAAAAGCGTGATCGACATCCCCACAGGCCAGGGCCAACTTGGCGCGCACGGCTTCAAACCCTGCCGGGCCATGCTGGCTGTAGCCGGGCAGGTTCAGCACGCGCAGCACACCGTTTTCCACCAGCGGGCAGGTGGCAATTTTGAGACCGGGTTTTTGAAAGAGGGCCAGTGCTTCGGCATTGTGGACGTGTGCATCGTCGAGCAGCGCAATCCAGACGTTGACGTCCAGCAGCAAACGCACGCGGCGCGGTGCGGCGCTCAAATCCCCTCCTGATCCATCAGGCGGCGAACGTGTTCCGTGGTGATGATTTCATCCCGCGCTGGCAGCACCGAATACTTGCTGCGCAAAACAGCCGGGGTCGCGGGCGCCTGGGCATTGGCGCGCAAGGCATCGCGCACGTAGCGCGACACCGCCTCGCCCAAGGAAGTGCGCTCGCGCTGGGCACGCTGGCGAGCGACCGCAAAAACATCGTCGTCCAGGGACAGGGTGGTGCGCATGGTCTATTTCCTTGCATAACATCAAATCACCATTTTGGCATCAAATCTTACGACAAGATCCGCGGCGTTGTTCCAGGCTCAACCGGTACTTGCGGCGAGGTCTGTCGTCGCCATGCAATCGATGGGACGGGATAAATAGTCGATATTTGTTTCTCATTATTTACATTTTGAACAAAATGCATAGAATAAGAAACACTATGCCAGCACCACCCTTTGCCATCTCCACTACCACTGCCGCCCGCTTGGGCGCGCTGGGGCTGCAGATTCGCGCACGCCGCAAGATACTGGGGCTAAGCGCCACTGTGGTGGCAGAAGCGTCGGGCTTGTCTCGCGTGACCTTGCATCGCATTGAAACAGGTGCCCCAGCCGTAACCATGGCGGCCTATTTGAACGTGATGGCTGCCATAGGGCTGGACTTCGGCGTCAGTCTGCCCGCTGATCAGGCCGCCACTGTGCCAGACACCGACCACATTGGCTGGATTCCGGCGAGGGTACGGCTGGCGGATTACCCGCAGCTCAAGCAACTGGCCTGGCAGGTGAATGGGGTGGATGAATTGACCCCAACGCAGGCGCTCAGCATGTATGAGCGCAACTGGCGCCACATTGACGTGGCGGCGTTGCAGCCGCATGAACAAAAACTGGTTGATGCCTTGCGCCTGGCACTGACATAAGAAGCCGCCGTGTTTGAACGCCCTCATCACCAGCGCATTGCACAGGTACTGTACGCACTCGACGCCCAGTTGCTGCGTGACAAACACTGTCTGTTTGGCGGTGGCACGGCCATCGCGTTGCGCTACGGTGAATACCGCGAGTCGGTTGATATCGACTTTTTGGTATCGGATCTGCCCAGCTAACGCAGCTTGCGCCAGTTGCTGACCAACCCCGGCGATATTGCAGGCATCGTTCATGACCAAGCCGCGCCTCTGGAACAAATCAAAGAAGTGCGTGCGGACCTATATGGCATTCGCACCACACTGCAGGTGGACGGTAAGCCGATCAAGTTCGAAATTGTTCTGGAAGGCCGCATCCAACTCGCCACGCCCACGGCGGAAGACGAAATTAGCGGCGTGGCCACTTTGAGCGAACTGGACAGCCCACCTCCAAGCTGCTGGCCAATTCAGATCGCTGGGGCAGACGGCGTGTTCAAACGGGATGTGATTGACCTGGCCATGGTCAAGCCCAAAGCAGTTGTCTGGCAGCGCTTGCGGGCGCTGCGCAGGAGCTGTGAAGCCGTGCGTCAAATTGCCCACCTTTTCACCGCATGCCACGCCAGAGGCCCAAACCAGCCCTCGTACACTTGCAACCCTTGGGTCAAACCCCGCACTTTTTTGCACCGCAACCATGTCCAACCTGCCCGCCTGCCCCCAATGCACTCTTGAAAACACCTACCCGGATGGCGACAACTTGGTTTGCCCGGATTGCGGGTTTGAGTGGCCGCTGGTGGCTGCCGCTGGCGAAGGCGACGCGGCGGATAGCCCGGTGCTCGATGCCAATGGCAACCCGCTGGCCAGTGGCGACACGGTGATTCTGATCAAAGACCTGAAGGTCAAGGGCTCGTCGATCGTGCTGAAGAAAGGCATCAAAATCAAAGGCATCCATCTGCCCGAAGGCGCTGGCGACCATGAGGTGGACTGCAAAATCGACCAGGGCGCGTTCATGCTCAAGGCCGAATTCATGAAAAAGGCCTGACGCAGTCAGTTGGCCGCTTCTTATTAGTGACGCCGCACCACCATGACCACCTCTTCACGTTTCTGGGCCGACCTCAGCACCCGTGACTTTGCCGTGCTGCTAGCCAGCGGTGAGGCCGCGCGCACTATTGCTGTGCTGCCGGTGGCCGCCACCGAGCAGCATGGCCCGCATTTGCCGCTGAGCGTCGACACGGTGCTGTTGGACGGCATGGTAAAAGCCGCCTTGCCGCACTTGGCCTCTGACCTGAAGGTGCTC
Source organism: Rhodoferax antarcticus ANT.BR (assembly GCF_001938565.1). Classification (GTDB taxonomy): domain Bacteria; phylum Pseudomonadota; class Gammaproteobacteria; order Burkholderiales; family Burkholderiaceae_C; genus Rhodoferax; species Rhodoferax antarcticus. Next base: position 45,758 of record NZ_MSYM01000005.1, on the reverse strand, counting down.
GTCCTGCCCACGCAGGCGGTGGGCCTAAGCCCTGAGCACACCCATTTTCCCGGCACGCTGACGCTGAAAACCGAAACCATTTTGCGGCTGTGGACCGACATCGCCGAATCGGTCGCCGCCGCTGGTATCCGCAAACTGCTGATCTTCAACGCCCACGGCGGCAATGTGAGTGTGATGGACCTGGTGGCGCGTGACCTGCGCGCGCGCCTGGACATGCTGGTGTACAGCGTGAGCTGGTTCAATCTGCCGCTGCATGACGCCAGTGGTCAGGATGTGAATGCACTGTTCAGCGCGGATGAGCACCGTTTTGGCATCCACGCAGGCGATATCGAAACCTCGATGATGCTGGCGCTGGACCCGGCCCATGTGGAGATGGCTCAGGCGCAAAACTTCGCATCCACCTCACAGACCCGTGCGCAGCAGTTTGCAATTTTGGGCAACGGCAGAAGCGCCAAGCTGGGCTGGCAGATGCAAGACTACAACCCGGCGGGGGCGGTGGGCAACGCGGCTGCGGCCACCGCTGAAAAGGGCAGCGCGGTGGTTGATGCCGCTGGCCGCGCGCTGGCGCAGCTATTGGCTGAAGTGGACCGGTTGCCGCCTGACACCTTGCTGCTGCAGCCCGCGCTGGGTCAGGCTGGCCGTCTTGCGTGAGTGCTGCCAGAGCACTGGCCGATCCGGCGCGCGTGATCTGTAATGCTATAGTATAAATAGCTTTCAGCGCAATGCCTATAAGGGCTAGAGCGCTATTTAACCACTTTTTTTTAAAACCTATGATGGCACCTTATGACCTGTTTGCCCTGGGTGCTGCCGCCTGCTGGGCGGTGGGCAGTGTGACGGCGGTGATGCCTTCGCGCCATTTGGGGGCCTTTGCTTTCACCCGCTGGCGCATGGTCATGGTGGCGGTGATGTTGTGGTCGGTGGTGGCGGTCAGCGGCACTTGGCGCGGCTTTGAGCTGAGCTACTGGGGCGTGATGGCTGCCAGCGGGCTGATCGGTATCTTTATCGGTGACACCGCGCTGTTTGCCGCCATGAACCGCCTGGGGCCGCGCCGTGCCGGGGTGCTGTTTGCCACCCACGCGGCCTTCAGCGCTGCGCTGGGCTTCATTCTGCTGAGTGAGCGCATGAGCCTGCAGGCTTTTGCCGGAGCCGTGCTGACGCTGGCCGGCGTGATGATGGCCATCATGCTGGGTCGCCACAAGAATGAAACCCATGCCTGGGAGCTCGACCAAGGCCATGTGGGGGCCGGCGTGGCGCTGGCGCTGCTGGCGGCGCTGTGTCAGGCGCTGGGCTCGCTGATTGCCAAGCCGGTCATGGCGCTGCAGGTGGATCCGGTGATGGCGTCTGCGGTACGGGTCACGGTGGCCACCGTCGCGCATGGAGCGCTGTTGTTGATGGGCTTTCAGCGGGCGCGCTCGCAAAATGCGCCCACGCTGCGGGTGCTGGTGCAAACCGCGCTCAACGGCTTCGTCGCTATGGGCCTGGGCATGACGCTGGTGCTGCTGGCGTTGGAAAAAGGTGATGTGGGCATGGTCGCCATCCTGTCGTCGGTGTCGCCGATCCTGGTGCTGCCGCTGCTGTGGTTCCAGCTCAAGCGCGCACCGGCGCCGGGGGCGTGGGTGGGCGCGATGCTGACAGTGGTCGGCACCGGGTTGATCCTTTGGCGGTAAATTTCAATTAGAGGTGCCAGCCTAGTTTTTTTGTTGCACTGCAACAAAAAAGGCTTGCATCGCAGATTTGCTTCCCTATAATTCGCTCATGCTGCACTGCAACATAAATGAGTGAAGCAGATGCCAAACCCAAAACTAACCTCGAAGGAAATGACCATGATGACCACCGTTGAACAATTCACCACCTCTGCCAAAGCCAACCTGGACACCGCCATGGGCCTGTCCCACAAATCCTTCGCCGGGTTTGAAAAGATGGTTGAGCTGAACATGGCCGCTGCCAAGGCGATCATGACCGAATCTTTTGAATTCACACAATCCATGCTGGCTGCCAAAGACGTGCAGCAAGTGGTGGCCCTGCAATCCGGCCTGGTGACCCCGATGGCTGAAAAGTCTGCAGCTTATGGCCGCCATGTGTATGGCATCGCTATTGAAACCAGCGCCGAATTCACCAAGGCAATGGAAGGCAAAGCCGCTGAAAGCCAAAAAGCTTTCACCCAAGTCATTGACACCATGGTCAAAAATGCACCCGCTGGTAGCGAGTCCGCTGTGGCTGTGCTCAAGAGCGCCCTGGCTTCCAGCCAAAGCGCCATCGAGTCAGCTCAAACCGCCGCCAAAAAAGCGCTGGCCATGGCTGAAAGCAACGTCACTGCTGTGACCGAGCAAGCCCTGAGCGCTGCTGCCGCAGTGAGCAAGAAGGCCTAAGCCTTCTGCAAAGCCCGTGCCCGTCGGGCGGGCTCAAAAAAGCACCTTCGGGTGCTTTTTTTATTGGGGAAATCAATCATCCTGCAGAAACTTGGCCTGTCTCGCCCGTAGGTGGGGCGGCATGGTCAGGGTGGTGCGGTCCCATTTTTCCAGGATCAGAATCTTCTCCATGCAGTCTTGCATTTCGGTATGAACGCGGGCTGCACTCATGGCAATGGTGCGGTGGACCTCGGAATCGTTTTCGGGGTCATTCAGGCAATCCGCCTGGTAACGGTGCAGTTCGCGGATTTTGCGAATCGCCTCTGCCACCTGTGCCGGACAGGCGCACATGTAAATCAGGCCTTCTTCAATAATTTTTTCCAGCTCCGCGTCGGAAAATCTTTCTTCGTAATCCACAGTTATCAGACTCCCATTGTTGAACGATTGAGATATCAAGAATAGCGCCATCGCTTCAGCCGGGTTTAACAGGCATCAAATAAAGCCAACCAAGCAGTACAGGTTTACAGGTGAACAACCCCAGTCACGCAGGTGACAGAGTCGCCACCCACCCAGACCTGGCCGTCTGGGTCTTGTGCAATATACACCTGACCATGTCGGCCCAGGCAGGTGCCTTGGGTGGCGACGTAGCACCTGGGCACCAGGTTGTCGGCCATCAGCCACTGCGCGAGGCTGGCGTTCAGGCTGCCGGTGACCGGATCTTCATTCACGCCGTTAACTGCAGCGAAAGCGCGCACAGTGAGCTCGGTTGCGTTTTGCAGGCCAGTGCTGCTACCGCTGCTGTCGTTGCGTTTGCCAAAGGCACGTGCTTCGCGGTTGGAGCGCGCTATCAAATTTGTATCTACTCGCGCTTTATCTATATGGGCTAGACCCACTTTTAAGCCCAAACTTTTGAGACGCTGGTGGTCCGGCTGCAGCGCCAGCAAGACATCGGCACTGTCAATCAGCATGCCGAGCCATACCGGCCCGTTGTCGAGCAACTGGCTGGCAACGATGTGCTGCGCCTGCAGCCCCAGCGCGCTAGCCACCTGGGTGACCAGCGCTGGGTCGGGCGCGCTGCGCTGCAACGGGGGTGCGGCAAAGGCGAGTCGGCTGCCCTCGCGGCGCAGGGTGATGAGGCCTTTTACGCACTCTTGCACGATGTGTGTGGCCGACTTGGTCACGCCGCCCGCTTGCAGCCAGGCGTGGCAACTGCCCAGCGTGGGGTGGCCGGCAAACGGCAGCTCGCCACCCGGCGTGAAGATGCGCACCTGGTAGTCGGCACCTTTGGCTGCGGCTTCTGGGCTGGGGAGTAATACAAAAGTGGTTTCTGACAGATTTGTCCAGCAGGCAAAGTGCTGCATGGCGTCGCCGTCGAGCCCACTGCCGTCCAGCACCACGGCCAGCGGGTTGCCAAGGTAGGCGGTGTCGGTGAAAACGTCAACTTGGGTGAAGGGGCGTTGTTGCATGGGTGGTTTTTGCGGCTGCTTTGGTGGCTGTTTGGGTAGCGGTTTTGGTTGCTGTTTTGGTTGCTGTTTTGGTTGCTGTTTTGGTTATACCCGCGAGGCAGACCCTCTGGGCGGTCTCCTCATACTGGGGTACCAGAAAATCGTCAACCGCCCAGAGGATCTACCTCGCTAGACGCCTGGTGAAGTCAAAAATAAAGCGGTGGCGCTCGCGTGGTCCAACTGCGGTTTTTCGGATGACGGCTGACGGTTTCCGGTTCCCGGTCGGCCATCCCGCAAACTCAGCGCACCACTCAACTCGCGTAGCAGTCGGTGGGGCTGACCCCCGATTTTCTGGTACCCCAGTATGAGGGGGTCAGCCCCACCGGCTGCTGCGCGGGGCGTACCAACAGCGGTGCCTGGCCGGCTTGCCGCAGAAAACTCACCGCATAAACAAAGATCAGGCTCGGCATTCTGCAGCATAAGCCTTCATCGCCAAAGCTAGCGCCGCCACCCCCCGGTGAATCTCTTCCACACTGGGCGTGACAAACGACAGCCGCAAGGTGCGTTCGTCGCCGTGGTCAGCGTAAAACGGTGCACCGGGCACAAACGCCACACCTTGTGCGACGGCCAGTGGCAGCAAGTCGGTAGCAGACATGCCCGCAGGCAGACGCGCCCACAAAAACATGCCGCCTGCGGGGCTGTTCCAGCACAGGCGGTTGTCCAACTCGGTGGCAGAGGCATCCACGGGCATGGCACCAAAGTTATTCGCCAGGGCTTCCAGCATCGCATCGCGCTGGGCTTTGTACAGGGCGCGGATGGTGGGCACATGACGGTCCAGAAAACCGTCCTTCATCACCTCGGCAATCATGCGCTGGTTGAAACCCGGGCTGTGCAGATCTGCCGCTTGTTTGGCTTGCAGCAGTTTCGGGTAAACCGCTTTTGGGGCGACCAGAAAACCCAGCCGCAAGCCCGGTGCCAACACTTTGGAGAACGAGCCCAAATAGATGCAGCCTTCGGGGTTGCGGGAGCTCAAAGGGGCGGGCGGTGGCGTGTCAAACCACAGGTCGCCATAGGGGTTGTCCTCAATCAACGGCAGGCTCAGCTCGGCAGCGGCGGTGCTCAGGGCGGCGCGTCGGGCCTCGCTCATGCTGCGTCCGGTGGGGTTCTGGAAGTTCGGCAGCACGTACAAAAAGCGGGGTCGGTCAGAGGCTGATGTCTGCTGCGCAGCCTCCGGGCTCTGCCCGTGTTGCGGCCCGCCAAGCACCGCTTGCCGCAAGGCGTCAATATCCACCCCGTGTTCATCACTCGTCACACTCACCACCTCGGGCTCCATCGGCGTGAACGCCATCACCGCGCCCAGATAGGTGGGTGACTCGACCAGAATTTTGCTGCCCGCATCCACCAGCACTTTGGCCACCAGGTCCAGCCCCTGCTGGCTGCCGGTGGTGATGAGCACCTGCGCTGGATCCACCGCCCAGGTCACACCAGCGGCGGCGGCTTGCGCGCGCAATTGTTCGGCCACCATCTCGCGCAACGGTTTGTGGCCTTCGCTGGCGGCGTATTGCAGCGCGCCTTGAGGGTCGTCCTTGAGCACTTTGGCGCAGGCGGCCGCAAATTCGGCCACCGGAAAGGTCTTCGGTGAGGGCAGGCCGCCGGCAAAACTGATGATGCCGGGCTTTTCTGTGACCTTCAGGATCTCACGAATCACCGACGGGTTCATGCGCGCGGCGCGCCGGGCGAGTTGCCAAGGGGAGTTCACAGAAGCAGTGGGCAAGGGAGCGTTCATACAGATTCCTTTGAAACATGGAGAACAACCGGGGCAGGTGTCAAGTAGCGTTTGCCCAGAAAAACAGTGGTCATCACCGCCAGGGCAAAGCCCAGCGTGAGCAGCTCCAGCGGCTCGCCCAGTAGCGGCACAGCCGCCAGAATACTCAAAAAAGGTTGCAGCAGCTGCGTCTGGCTGACCCGCAGCGCGCCGCCCATGGCCATGCCACGGTACCAGGCAAAAAAGCCTGCCCACATGGAAAACACGCCCACGTACACCAAGCCCAACCAGGCCGAGGTGGCCACGCTGTGCTCCGGCCAAGTCAGCAATGCACCGGGCACACTCAGGGGAAGCGCTATCACACACACCCAGCAGATCACCCGCTCGGCCCCTAGCGCATGCGTCACTTGGGCGCCATAGACGTAACCCACCGAGGCGGCCAGCACCGCGCCCAGCAGCAGCCCATCGGCCCACTTAAAGCCAAAACCGTGACCTTGGCCGGCGGCGCGAAGCAGCGAAAACACCACCACCAGCGCGCTGCCCAGCGCGGCAAACACCCAAAACCCCAGCCGCGCCCGCTGGTGCAGCACCAACGCCGCAATGGCAGCGGTTGAAAGCGGCAGCAGCGCGGTGATCACCGCCGCATGCCCAGAGGTAACCTGGCGCAGCGCAAACCCCAGCAGCAGCGGGTAACCGATCGCGTTGCCCAGCAGCGCCATGGCCAGCGGTTTGCGCTGCGCCGGCGTGGGCAAGGCCGAGCGCGTGCTGAACAAAAACACCAGCGACAGCCCACCCGCCAGCGCCGCCCGGCCAAACGTGACAAACCACGGCGAGAGCTGCGGCGCGTCGAAGGTGCCAGTGGCCAGGCGCGTCATCGCCAGCGTGACCGCAAAAATGGCCACCCCCAGCACGCCCAGCCACATGCCCAGGGTTTCGTGGTGCAGGTTTTTCAAAGTTTGGCTTTCACGACAAAGCCCACAGCGCGGCGCTACGGGCGTGCAGGGCGGTGGTGTCAAACAGCGGCAGATCGCAGTGCTGGGCTTGAATCAGCATGGCGATTTCGGTGCAACCCAAAATGATGGCTTGCGCACCCTGCGCCTGCAGGTCACGGATGATGCGCTGGTAGGTTTGGCGCGAAGTGGCTTTGACTTCGCCCAGGCACAACTCGCCATAAATGATCTGATGCACCAAATCTCGGTCTGGCTTGGGTGGTGTCAGCACCGTCAGGCCGTGCTGGTTTTCCAGGCGGCTGCGGTAAAAGTCTTGCGCCATGGTGAAGCGGGTGCCCAGCAAGCCGACTTTGTGCAAGCCCGCTTGCTGGATGGCCAGCGCGGTCGGGTCGGCAATATGCAGCAGTGGAATGCTCACCGCGGCCTGCACCGCGTCAGCTACCTTGTGCATGGTGTTGGTGCAGATCACCAGCGCCTCGGCCCCGGCCGCCTCCAGTTTGCGTGCGATGTCGGCCAGCATGGCTCCCGCGGCTTGCCACTGGCCGCTGGCCTGGAACTGCTCTACCTCAGCAAAGTCGACGCTGTACAGAATGATTTTGGCCGAGTGCAAACCGCCCAGTTTTTCCTTCACCGTCTGATTAATCTGCTGGTAATACGGCACGGTGGACTCCCAGCTCATGCCGCCGATAAGGCCCAAGGTCTTCATTAAAATGCTCCTGTAAATATAGCTGCCAGCGCTTTTCTCATAAGGGCTAGAGGGCGATTTGGCTTACAGCGTAGCCATCCAGGCCGCCGTCAACACCAGCACGGCCGCCATGCTGCGGTTGAACCAGCGCAAGCGCCGCCCGCCGTGCTCAGCATCCGCCAGCCAGCGGCGCAGCAAGGTGCCCACCAGTGCATAGGTCAGGTTACTGACCAGGCCAAACACCAGCAAAATCGGCAGCACCAGAAGAAACCGGTGGGTCATGTCGTCACGCCCAGCCAGCCAGCCCGCCACCACGGTCAGGGCCAGCATCCAGGCCTTGATGTTCAAAAACTGCAGCATCACGCCCTGCCAGAAGGTCACCTTCAACTGCGCAGCATCGGCCTGGGCCAGCGTGTTGGCGCGCCAGAGCTTGAGCGCCAGCCACAGCAAATACCCGACGCCCAACACCTGCACGCCGAGGCGCAGTGCGGGCACCGCCATCACCAGCGTGCCCACACCGGCCGCGCACAGGCTAAACAGCAGGCCCCAACCCACTGGCACCGACAACACAAAACGCAGCGCGCGCTTGAAACCCAGATTGGCCGCCAGTGCGGTGGACAGCGTGGTGTTGGGCCCAGGCGTGAAGCTGGCGGCCGTGCACAGCAGCAGCAAGGCGGTGAGTTCAGCGGCGGTCATGGGGCGTGGAAGCGGGTGGCATACGACCAAATGTAGCGGTAAAAACAGTACAGCTGCAGTACACTCTGAAAGACATTTCTTGAAACTGTATTGCTCGTATTCGCAACACAAGGCAAGCTTGGTGAAGCGGCGACCGGTGCGACGTGGCCATCCATGCGTTGCTCAGTCATGGATGGCTTCACTGGCGTTCAACGACAGCTGTATTTCGCGTTAAACAAAGGCACAGATGTTAGTCAAAACCCCCACCCAGTCGCTGTCCGCACAACTTGCAGCGCGGTTTGCCGAGCGCATTGCTACCGGGCTGTTGGCGCCGGGTGCGCGTCTGCCATCCATCCGTTTGTGCGCGCAGCAGCAGGGTGTCAGCCCCAGCACGGTGGTGGCGGCCTATGACCAGCTGCTGGCGCAGGGGCTGGTGGAAGCGCATCGCCACCGGGGGTTTTATATAAGAAATCGGGCTCTAGCCCTTATAGATAAAGCGCTACCAGCTATCAATAGTGACATTGGCAATGCGCCTAATACGATGCCTGCGAGCGGCTTTGCAGCGCAGCATGTGCCGGTGAACGCCACCGCGCTGATTCGTGGCATGTTTCAGGGCGGCAGTGACAAGCCGCAGCCGGGCCTGGGCGTTTTTCCGCCGGATTGGCTGGACACCCCTTTTCTACCCGGCGCGATTCGCCGTGTCACCAGCGGCCCGCAGCTCAAGGCGTTTTCGCTGCAATACGGTGAACCTGCGGGGGACGCGGGGCTGCGCCAGGCCCTGTCTGCCAGGCTCAACACCTTGGCCATTGCGGCCAGCAGCGAGCAGATCATCACCACCGTGGGGGCCACCCATGCGCTGGACATTGTGAGTCGCACGCTGTTGCGCGCCGGTGACTGTGTGATGGTGGAAGAGCCCGGCTGGGCCATCGAATTTGCCCGGCTCGACGCTTTAGGCATGCGCATTTTGCCGGTGCCGCGCGGCCCGGACGGGCCGGACCTGGCGGTGATGGCGCGATACTGCGAGTTGCACAGCCCGAAACTGTTTGTCAGCGTCAGCGTGCTGCACAACCCCACCGGCTACTGTTTGAGCCCCGCCAGCGCGCACCGGCTGCTGCAACTGGCCAATGCCCACAACTTTGTCATCGTCGAAGACGACACCTATAGCCACCTGGCGCCCGAGCACGCCACCCGCCTGAGCGCGCTGGACGGCTTGCAGCGCACCATTTATGTCAGCGGTTTCTCGAAAATTCTGGTGCCCGGCTGGCGCGTCGGCTTTTTGGCCGCGCCCACGCATTTGTACGAACAGTTGCTCGACACCAAGCTGCTGGCCACACTGACCACGCCTGCGCTGCTGGAAAAAGCCCTGGCCTGGTGCATTGACCAAGGCCAGTTGCGCCGCCATGCGCAGCAGGTCCGCACGCGGCTGGACCAGGCCCGCGGGCGTAGCGTCACACTGGCGCTGGCGGCCGGTTGCACCTTTGTAGCGCCACCGGCGGGGCTGTTTGGCTGGGTCGATACGGGTGTGGACACCGACGCGCTGGCGCAGCGCATGCTGGATAAGGGTTACCTGCTGGCACCGGGTTCGCTGTTTCACGCCACGCGCGCGCCAGGAACGCTGATGCGCATCAACTTTTGCACCACGCAGGACACCGCTTTTTGGCAAATGTTCAAAACGGTTCGCGCCTGCATGTGAGAAAGTCGTTTTATTTGTGCTTGGAGGGTGTATCAGGGTAATTCCGCATTGCTTTGTGTCGTCAATTAATTAACAATTAATTAATTCGTGCAGCACGGTGTCTGCACGAACCAACCTTGCCCCCGGTTATTCGTCTGTGGGGCTGACACTTTAGGAGATCACATGTTGAAACTTTCCCATGTAGCGACAGCTGTCGCGTTGGCAGTGGCTGGTTCTGCGGCAATGGCTGGTGAGGTTGAAGTGCTGCACTGGTGGACCTCTGGCGGCGAGGCCAAGTCGGTGGGTGAACTGAAAAAGATCATGCAAACCAAGGGCAACACCTGGAAAGATTTTGCCGTGGCCGGCGGCGGCGGCGACAACGCCATGACCGTGCTGAAAAGCCGTGTAGTGGCCGGCAACCCGCCCGCTGCGGCCCAGATCAAGGGCCCGGCCATTCAGGAATGGGCCGCTGAAGGCGTGCTGGCCAACCTGGACCCGGTGGCCAAGGCCGAGAAGTGGGACAGTCTGCTGCCCAAAGTGGTGGCCGACGGTATGAAATACAAAGGCAATTACGTGGCCGCTCCGGTGAACGTGCACCGCGTGAACTGGATGTGGGCCAACGAGGCTGTGCTGAAAAAATCAGGCGTAACGGGTGTGCCCATGACCTGGGACGAGTTCTTTGCCGCAGCAGACAAGATCAAGAAAGCCGGTTTTATTCCTGTCGCACACGGCGGCCAGAACTGGCAAGACTTCACCACCTTTGAGTCGGTGGTGCTGGGTGTGGGTGGGCCCAAGTTTTACCAGGACGCGCTGATCAAGCTCGATCAAAAGGCGTTGACCAGCCCGACCATGACCAAGTCGCTGGAAACTTTCCGCAAGGTCAAGGGTTACACCGACGCCGCTTCCCCTGGGCGCGACTGGAACCTGGCCACCGCCATGGTGATTCAGGAAAAGGCCGCCTTCCAGTTCATGGGCGACTGGGCCAAGGGTGAGTTCACCGCTGCAGGCAAGGTGCCAGGCAAAGACTACATCTGCGCCGCAGCGCCTGGCACGGCCAACGCCTACACCTTCAATGTGGACTCGTTTGCCATGTTCAAGCTGAAAGATGCGGCTGCCCAAAAGGCGCAGGCGGATCTGGCAGCGGCCATCATGGGAACCGAGTTCCAGGAAGTCTTTAACCTGAACAAGGGTTCCATCCCGGTGCGCCTGAACATGGACATGGCCAAGTTTGACGACTGTGCCAAGTTGTCCTCCAAGGACTTCGTTGCAAGCTCCAAGGCCGGTACGTTGCTGCCCTCGATCGCCCACGGCATGGCTGTCAAGCCCGCTGCTGAAGGCGCCATCAAGGACGCGGTGAGCCAGTTCTGGAACGACGACAAAATCAGCGTAGCCGATGGTGTGAAGAGCATTGCCAAGGCGGCGGCTATTCAGTAAAGCTGGTTTGGCAAGTACCCGCAGCCGGGCTGCGGTGCATGCCGACGCTCATGTCCCCCGCCCTGCGGGCTCCTCCTTGATTGAGCTCTGGCATACACCCCAGCCCTGCTGCTAGACAGTGTTGGCTTCTTTGAGCGATTCAATGGCCTGGGTTTTCATTGCTGGCGCACCAACATTGTCAAGAGGCGATGGGGCGGGTGTTTCGCCTCGTTAAGGTCAAGGAGGAGGCCGAAAGCCGGAAGGCTTTTGGTCGGGGGACACGAACGAAGCGCAATACCTGGCCCCATCGCGTCGGTTAAAGCAGGGGTTGCCCCTTCAGCAAGGCAACCCACTTGTTGAACAAAACAAAGGTGAAATGTCGATGAAATCCTTTGAAAACATATTGCCCAAACTGGTGATCGCGCCGGGCTTTGTGCTCGGCTTTGCCTTCATCTACGGCTTCATGATCTGGAACGGCATTCTCTCGGTCACCAACTCGCGCATGCTGCCCAATTACAGCGAGTTCGTCGGGCTGGAGCAGTATGTGCGGCTGTGGGATATGGACCGATGGTATGTGGCCCTGAAAAATCTAGGCATCTTCACCGTGCTCTATGTTGGTGTGTCGATGCTGCTGGGCATGGTGCTGGCGATTTTTCTGGATCAGAAAATTCGCTTTGAAGGCGTACTGCGCACCGTTTATTTGTACCCGATGGCGCTGTCGTTCATCGTGACCGGTACCGCCTGGAAATGGATTCTGAACCCGAGCCTGGGCCTGGAAAAACTCATGCACGACCTGGGTTGGGCGTCCTTCAGTTTTGACTGGTTGGTGCAAAGCGACACGGCCATTTACTGCATCGTGATTGCTGGCGTTTGGCAATCTGCCGGGTTTGCCATGGCGCTGTTTCTGGCTGGCCTGCGCGGTATTGACGACAGCATCATCAAGGCGGCGCAAATTGACGGTGCCAGCCTGCCGCGTATTTACTGGCGCATTATTTTGCCCATCCTGCGCCCGGTGGTGTTCTCAACTATTCTGGTGCTGTCGCACCTGTCCATCAAGGCGTTTGATCTGGTGATGGCACTCACCGCCGGTGGGCCAGGCTATGCCACCGATGTGCCCGCCACCTTTATGTTCACCATGAGTTTTACCCGTGGCCAGATTGGTCTGGGCGCGGCCAGCGCGACCATGATGCTGGCCATGGTGGCGGCCATTGTGGTGCCGTATCTTTACAGCGAACTGCGGTCCAAGCCGCACGAGCGTTGAGGCCCGCAGGAGCTTTACCCATGAACGCCAAACTACTTTCCCGACTCGTGGTCTACGGCCTGCTGCTGCTGGCTGCCTTGTTCTTTCTGGTGCCGCTGTATGTGATGCTGGTGACCTCGCTCAAAGACGGCGCGCAGATTCGCGCGGGCAATCTGATGAGCCTGCCTGCCAGCCTGAATTTCGACGCCTGGCAGCTCGCCTGGTCTAGCGCTTGCACCGGCGTGGACTGCCGCGGTCTCAAGCCCTTTTTCTGGAATTCGGTGTCGATGGCGGTGCCAGCGGTGCTGATCTCTACCGCGATTGGTGCCGTCAATGGCTACGTGCTGAGCATGTGGAAGTTCCGTGGCTCGGATTTGCTGTTTGGCTTCATGCTGTTTGGTGTGTTCATGCCGTACCAGGTGGTGCTGCTGCCGATGAGCCAGGTGCTCGGCTTTTTGGGTCTGAGCAGTTCGATCACCGGCTTGGTGCTGGTGCATTCGCTGGCCGGCATGGCTGGCACCACGCTGTTTTTCAGAAACTACTACACCGCCATTCCGCGTGAACTGGTCAACGCCGCTCGCATGGATGGGGCCGGTTTCTGGCGCATCTTCTACCGCATCGTCATCCCGATGTCGACACCGATCCTGATGGTCACGCTGATCTGGCAGTTCACCAACATCTGGAACGACTTCTTGTTTGGCGTGGCGTTCAGCGGTGCCGACAGCAAGCCCATCACGGTGGGCCTGAACAACATGGCCAACACCACCAGCAGTGTGAAAAATTACAACGTTGACATGGCAGCAGCCATCATTGCCGGTTTGCCGACCATGCTGGTCTATGTGCTGGCGGGTCAATATTTCGTCAAAGGTCTCACAGCTGGCGCTGTGAAAGGATAAAACGCATGGCCGCTCCTCTCCACATCGCGGGTATTCGTAAGGTTTTTGGCAAGGGCGACAAGGCCGTCGAGGTGCTCAAACGCATCAACATCGACGTGGCGCCAGGCGAATTCCTGATTCTGGTCGGCCCCTCGGGTTGCGGCAAATCCACGTTGCTCAACATCATTGCCGGTCTGGAAGAACCGACCGAAGGCGAGTTGCGCATCAATGGCAAAAACGTCATTGGCATGGCCCCGGCGCAACGCGACATCGCCATGGTGTTTCAAAGCTACGCGCTGTACCCGACCATGAGTGTGGCCGACAACATTGGCTTTGCGCTGGAGATGCGCAAGGTGCCCAAGGACGTGCGCACCAAACGCATCCATGAAGTGGCTGCCATGCTGCAAATTGAGCACCTGCTGGACCGCCGCCCAGCGCAGCTCTCGGGCGGGCAACGCCAGCGGGTGGCCATGGGCCGCGCCCTGGCGCGCGACCCGCAACTGTTTTTGTTTGATGAGCCACTGAGTAATCTGGATGCCAAGCTGCGCGTCGAGATGCGCGCTGAAATCAAACGCTTGCACTTGGTCAGCGGCATCACCACGGTGTATGTGACGCATGACCAGATCGAAGCCATGACGTTGGGCAGCCGCATTGCGGTGATGAAAGACGGCATCCTGCAGCAAATTGGCACGCCCGACGAGATTTACCGCCTGCCGGCCAACACCTATGTGGCTGGTTTCATTGGCTCGCCAACTATGAACTTTATAGCAGGTAGCGCAAGCGGCACGGGGGCTACAAGCCTATTTTCCTTTGAAGGTGGCAGTTTGCAGCTACCCAGCCCAGTGCAAGGCAAAGTCACGCTGGGTCAGCGCCCGGAGCACATCCACCTGAGCGATGACGCCAGCTGGCGCGGTGTGGTCACGCTGGTGGAGCCCACCGGTGCGGACACCTATGTGGTGGTGAAAACCGGGGTTGGCCTGATCACCGTGCGCACGCCGCCCAGCACTCAGGTCAAGGTGGGTGACACCGTGGGCATGACAGTCAGTGGCAACCACAACAACTGGTTTGACGCGCTAAGCAGCCTGCGCCTGAGTTGAGCGGGGACTTCTAAATCGGCTAGTCCACGGCGTTGGCGGCCGTGTGGGTGGTCAGTTGCGCGCGCACCCGTTCAAACTCAGCGGCTGCCACCGGCCGCGAAAACAGGTAGCCTTGGCCGTAATCGCAGCCCGCAGCGCTCAGCAGGGCGCGCTGGTGATCGGTCTCAACCCCCTCGGCAATCACCTTCATGCCCAGCGCGTGCGCCATCGCAATGATGGCCTGACACAGTGCCAGGTCGGTCGAGCCCGGCACCAGTTGCCGCACAAACGACTGGTCGATCTTGATGAAGTCAATGTCAAACTTCTGCAGGTACGCCAGCGACGAGTAACCGGTGCCAAAGTCGTCCAGCGATACGCCAATACCGTCATCGCTCATGGTCAGCAGTTGCTCCACCACTCCCGCGCTGGTGGACAGCAACAGGCCTTCGGTGATTTCCACCACGATGCTTTCCCCGCTCAGGCCACGTGCGCGCAGCTGCTCAATCCACGGCGTGGCCTGCAGGTCGGGGTTTTCAAACTGCACCGGCGACTTGTTGATGCTGATCTGAAACTGCGGCGACAGTGTCTTGCACCAGGCCTGCACTTGGTCGGCCGCCTGCTGAAACACCCATTCGCCCAGCGGCACGATCAGCCCGCAAGCCTCCGCGATAGGAATGAACTCAGCCGGGCTGACCAGCCCGCGCGTGGGGTGTTGCCAGCGCAGCAGCGCCTCGGCCTTATGGATGGCGCCAGTGGCCAGTTCCACAATCGGCTGGTACACCACCCGGAACTGGTCTTGCGCCAAGGCCACGCGCAAGTCGCGGGTGAGCTGGGCGCGCCACTGCGCCGCCTCCTGTAGTGCCGGGGTGAAAAAACTGTAGCGGTTGCGCCCCGCGCCTTTGGCCACGTACAGCGCCTGATCGGCATTTTTCAGCAGGTCTTCGATCTCCAGCGCGTCGCCGGGGTACAGGGTGACACCTATGCTGGCCGAGATAAACACCTGATCGAGCCCAAGCTGGAACACCGCACCCAACGCGGTCAGCAGCTTTTGCAGCACCCCTTCCAAGTCGATGGCTTGCTGAAACTCGGTGATGATCACCATGAACTCGTCGCCGCCCATGCGTGCCACCGTGTCCACTTCGCGCAGGCAACCGGTAATGCGCCGTGCTGCCTCGGTCAGCAGCAGGTCGCCGCGGTCGTGACCGAGGGTGTCGTTGACTTCCTTGAAACGGTCCAGATCAATGAACAGCAGCGCCAGCTGCAGGTCGTCGCGCCGGCATTTTTTCAACTCCTGCGCCAGGCGCTCGCGCATCATGCGGCGATTCGGCAGGCCGGTGAGCGCATCAAAATGCGCGTGTTGCCAGATGGTGGTCTCGGCGACCTTGCGTTCGCTGATGTCGGTGTGGGTGCCAATCATGCGCAAGGGCTGCCCGTGCGCATCGCGGCTGATCACCATGCCGCGCGACAGCACCCATTTCCAACTGCCGTCTTTGCAGCGCATCCGGTGCTCGTTGACGTAGGTGGGGCTGCGGCCTTCGAAGTGGTCCAGGCGGCTTTGTGTCATCTGCGCAAGATCGTCCGGGTGGGTGCGCAGGTCCAGCTCGGCGGCGTTGTTTAGGATGTCGTCTCCGTCCAGGCCGTACATGTCCAGCAGACCCTTGGAAAAAAACTC
Organism: Rhodoferax antarcticus ANT.BR; assembly: GCF_001938565.1. Taxonomy (GTDB): domain Bacteria; phylum Pseudomonadota; class Gammaproteobacteria; order Burkholderiales; family Burkholderiaceae_C; genus Rhodoferax; species Rhodoferax antarcticus. The sequence goes on along the minus strand of NZ_MSYM01000005.1, from coordinate 29,942 downwards.
CTCGCCGCTGGGAATATGCCAGTCCCAAACGCCGTCACCGGTGCTCTCCAGCGCCAGTTTCCAACGCTCTTCGTTGGTTTGCAGCGCCTGAGTTGCAAGAATGTAGTCGGTCACATCGGCAAAGGTTCGCACCATGCCGCCGTCTTCAAGCAGACGGCTCTTGACCTCCAGCATGCGCCCATCCTGCGTTTCACGAAGATAGTGCGCGGGTGGGGCGCCCATGCCGTCGCTGTTGACATAGTCGCGGGCGCTCTCACTGACGCGGCTGGCACCCGGGCCAAAGTCGCCTTTGCTGTGCTGCAGGGCGCTGAGTTGTCCTAGCGTCGGGCGTGTCGCCAGAAACTCTGCCGGCACCTTGAGGAGCTCGCACACGCGCGGGTTAAAACCAATAATGTGTTTGCCCGCATCCAGCAAAAAAATGCCCTGGCTGATGTGGTTGAGCGTGGTTTGCAGCAGGGCCGACTTCACCTGCAACATGGCGTTGACGTCAATCAGGTCCTGCTGGGCTTGCTTGCGGCTGGAGATGTCGATATGCGTGCCGATCATTCGCAGGGCGCGTCCGCTGGCATCACGGCTGACCACGACGCCTCTGGCAATCAGCCATGTCCAACTGCCGTCCTTGCAGCGCAAGCGCAGATCGACAGCAAAGTTGGCGCTGTGTCCATCCAGATGGGCATGCAAGGCCGCTGAGTGCGTGGCGAAGTCGTCCGGGTGCAGGCGCGAGGCAAAGGACTCGCGGCACTGCGGCAGTTCCCAGCCAGAGTAGCCCAGCAGTTGCTCCCACCGCGGTGAGTGCGTTTGCTCGTCGGTGACCAGATTCCAGTCCCAGATGCCAGCGCCAGTGCCCTCCAGGGCCAGGCGCCAGGGATTATCGGTTTCAGCCTCCGACTGGTTCGTTGGCGTGGGTGTTAGGGCTGGTGTGGTCACTTTGTCAAAGCAGGGTCGAATCGTGGTAACTGCAACTGTACCCGCAGACCGTGTGGCGTGGCGGGCAAAACGGCGGCACTACCACCATGGCGGCGGGCAATTTCTTTCACAATCGCCAAGCCCAAACCGCAACCACCGGGCACATCACTGGCGCGCCAAAAGCGCTCAAACACATGTGGCAAGTCTTGTGCTGACAGGCCCGCGCCGTTGTCACGCACCTCCAGCACCACTTGGTCTTCAAGGGTGTTGGCGCTCAGGGTCACCTCGCTGCCGGGGCCGGCATAGGTGAGGGCGTTGTCGATCAGGTTGTTCAGGGCTTCGCGCAGCAGCAGGGCAACACCGTCCACCAGCAGGTGGTCGGCGCCTTCAAAACCCAGGTCGATATTGCGTTTGACGGCACGCGGCGTCCAGTCGCGCGCTACCTCGCGCGCCAGCGCGGCCACATCCAGCGGCTGCAGTTTGACCTCGACCTCGTTGCGTGCCAGCGACAGCAACTGGTGCACCAGGTGCGCGCTGCGCTGCGCGCCAGAGAGCACCTTGGTCAGCCTTGCGCGCAGCGCCTGCGGGTCGGTCTCGGTCAGGGCCAGCTCGGTCTGGCTGATCAGCCCGGCCAACGGTGTGCGCAACTGGTGCGCAGCGTCGTTCAAAAAGCGTTTTTCCTGCCCCAGACTGCGCCGTACCGCCGACAGCAGCTGATTCAGTGCGGTGGCCAAGGCATAGACCTCTTGCGGGGCCTGGGTCAGTTCGATGGGCGACAGCGCTGCCAGTGTTGGCGCGCGCCGCTTGCCCAACTGGGCCTGCAAGCGGGTCAGCGGCTGCAGCCCACGCAAAATGCCCGCGTACATCAAAATGCTCAGCACCGCGCCCAGCAGCAGCAGCGGCAGCAGCATGTCGGCAATCAACTCGGTGGTCAGGCGTTGCTGCACTGCCAGACTTTTGGCCACCTGCACCCGCAGGCGCTGGGGCGAATTGGGCTCGCCATAGTCCAGCTCCAGCAGCGCCACCCGCATGGGTTTGCCATCGATCCGGGTGTTGTACAGCAAGGTTTCGGCGTGGCTGGTGTCCACCGCCGGCACCGGCGGGGGTATTTTGGCGTTGCCCAGCAAAAAACTGCCTGGCGGACTCGACACCATGTAGCTGACGCGATCTGTCGGGTCTTGTTCAATGATGTCTTGCGCCGCGCGTGGAAAGTCAATCAACAGGCCCGAGCCGATCGGCTTGACCTGGCGCGAGAGTGATTTCACCGACTGGGTCAGCGACTGGTCGATGGCTTTTTCAGCATAGTTCAGCGCCACCCGGTAGGCCAGTGCACCGCCAACGAGCAGCAGCACCAGCTGCGGCAGTAGCAGCCACAGCAGCAACTGGCGTTTGAGTGACAGGCCCTGGTTGCCCGGTGTGCCACCAGGCGCAGCCTGCGCCGGGCTGGCGGGCTCGGTCATGGTGCGCTGGTTTCCAGCATGTAGCCCAGGCCGCGCACGTTGCGAATGTTCAAGCCCGAGTCCACCAGTTTGCGGCGCAGACGGTGGATGTAGACCTCCAGAGCGTTGGAGGCCACGCCGCCATCAGCCGGTTCGGTGGCCCAGGTTTCCAGCACGTCTTCGCGGCTGACCACGCGCCCAGCATGCGTTACCAGCAAAGACAGCAAAGCCCACTCGCGCTGGGTAAGTTCCAGTGCCTCATCGCCTAACCAGGCCTGTGGCAGGGTGGCGTCCACGCGCAGGCGGCGGGTGCTGTGGCTGGCCACTTCCAGGCTGCCACCAAAGGCGGGCAGGCGGGCGCGGCGCAACAGCGCCCCAAGCCGGGCCTGCAACTCGGCCATGTCAAAAGGTTTGGTGAGGTAGTCGTCGGCCCCGGCGTTGAGGCCCTGCACCCGGTCATCCACGCCGTCACGGGCGGTCAAAATCAGCACCGGCAGGGCCGGCAGGCGCCGGCGCAGCCAGTGCAGCAATTCCATGCCGCTGATTTTTGGCAGCCCCAGGTCGAGCACCACACCGTCGAACCGTTGCGTTTCCAGCATCCGCTGCCCAGCTTCGCCATCGGCTGCCGCCGTCACCAAGTGGCCGGCCTGGGCAAGCTGCGCGCTCAAGCCGTCACGCAGCAGTTCGTCGTCTTCAATAATCAGCAAACTTGACATGCTGGGAGGATAACCCAGCAGTTTCCAAGCTAGGTGCGGCCTCCACTGGTTCAGCTCTTTTTGACCTCCCCTCGGCGTAAGAGAGAGGGGGTGAAGCGTGTGTTGGAAAAGAAGGTTCGGCAATCCAGCTGACTCAGCCAGCCAGAGAAACTTGCACAGCCGCCACCCGCGCCTGGTGAATAAATTCACCTACTTTTTGGCCGCTAGCCCCCGTAACTATTGCGCTAGCAGCTATCTCTTTTGTATCAACCTGCTGTATCAATTGCAGTACCGACAGCAGCCGCTGGCGTGGTGGATAGGCGGCTTCAGGGTAGCCGAGCCGGCCGCGTGCATCACATTCGCAGGCCAGCAGAATGTCGGCCATGCGCTGCGGTTTTCGCAGGGCGTCGCAGCGCTCTAGCAGTCGCACCAGCGCCCCTGCGCTGAAGTCGGCGCTGCGGTGGATGTTGCTGTGCTCACGGGCCATCACGTCGGCGAGCTCGCGGCAGTCTGTGGGTACACGCAGACGCTCGCACAGGGGTTTGAGGAGTTTCGCGCTGCGCGCCTCGTGGCCCAGGTGGCGTGGCAGCACGTCTGCCGGGGTGTTGCCCTTGCCCAGGTCGTGGCCCAGGCAGGCAAAGCGCACCGGCAGGCTAGCCCCCAGGCGCGCGCTCATGTCCAGCACCATCATCAGGTGCACGCCAGTGTCAATTTCGGGGTGATAGTCGGCCCGCTGCGGCACGCCCCACAGGCGATCCACCTCGGGCAGCAGGCGCTTTAAGGCGCCGCAGTCGCGCAGCACCGAAAACATGCGTGAAGGCGTGGCCTCCATCAGCCCGCGGGCGAGCTCTTGCCAGACGCGCTCGGGCACCAGGTGATCGACTTCGCCGCTTGCCACCATCTCGCGCATCAGCGCCAGCGTCTCTGGTGCCACACTGAAATCGGCAAAGCGTGCGGCAAAACGGGCCACGCGCAGGATGCGCACCGGATCTTCACGAAACGCCGGGCTGACGTGGCGAAACACCTTGTTGGCCAGATCGCGTTGGCCGTGAAAGGGGTCAATCAAGGCACCCGCTGCGTCAGTCACGGCAGATGTTGTTGACGGTGCATTTTTTATACAAAAAAGGCCTCTAGCCCTTGTCCAATCTGCGTTGGCAGCTATGGCATTGATAGTGATGTCGCGCCGCGCGAGGTCTTCCTCCAGCGTTACATCGGGCGCGGCATGGACGGCAAAGCCGTGGTAACCCGGCGCGGTTTTGCGCTCGGTGCGCGCCAGCGCGTATTCCTCGTGCGTTGTTGGGTGCAAAAACACCGGGAAGTCTTTGCCCACCGGCAAAAAACCCTGGTCGATCATGGCCTGCGGCGTGGCACCCACCACCACCCAGTCGCGGTCCGTCACGGGCAAGCCCAAAAGCGCATCGCGTACCGCACCGCCAACCAGATGAATTTTCATGCTGTCAGTTTACTGACAAACAGCTTGCCATTCGTCGCTATGGCGCGTTTTGCACAATCAGGTGCGAGGTCTTGCGAAGGCTGTTGCGACCCGGCATCCACACGTATGGCGGGTGACTGCGCATCGTGTCAGCGCGTACTTTGCAGCCGGTAAGGCTCTTCGAAGTCCCGAAAATCGTTCTCCAAGCCAGCCGCGTCCATCCAGGCTTTCACGCCGGGCAGCGCGCAAACGCGGTTCACATAGGCAGCCACATCGTCGGGCACCGGCAGGCCGTAAGTCAGCAGCCGGGTGCAAACAGGGGCGTAGTAGGCATCGGCAGCACAAAAGTCACCAAACAGCATCGGCCCAGTGCTTTCTTGCAGCAGGGTTTGCCACATGCTCACCAGCCGGGCCACGTCGCTGCGCACCCCGGGCTGGTCGCGCCAGATAAGCGCGCCCACATGGGGCAGCTGCGCTTCGATGTTCATTGGGCAATGCGTGCGCAAATGGCTAAACCCGCTGTGCATTTCAGCGCAGATGCTGCGAGCGTGTGCCCGCGCGGCTTTATCAGCGGGCCACAGGGGGGTGTCTGGAGCATGTTGGGCTGCATATTCGGCCAGATATTCCACAATGGCCAGCGTGTCCCACACCACCAGATCACCGTCTACCAGCACCGGAACCTTGCCGGTGGGGCAGATGGGTTTCAGCGCCGCCTTGAACTGCGAATCGGGCGTGAAGGCGTCAAAGCGCACCATGATTTCCTCAAAAGCGATGCCGGCTTGCTGCAGCAGCACCCATGGGCGCATGGACCAGGAAGAGTAGTTTTTGTTACCAATATAAAGCTTGATCATGGCAAGTCGCGGTTGGTGAGGGTGTCCAACCCAAGCGGACCAACCTGGCCCAAGCGGCCTTTGAGCGACTGGGTTTTGCCGGTAATCAACGCTGCGTAGACGGTGGTGTTGGCCAGCACCTTTTTCACATAGTCACGGGTTTCGGTGAACGGGATGTTCTCGGCCCAGATGGCGGCTTCCAGCGACGGGTCACCCGCCTGGCCGCGCCAGACACGCGGTCGCCCGGGGCCGGCGTTGTAGGCGGCCGCAGCCAGCGGCATGGAGCCGGCAAAGTCGTCCAGCACCAGCTTGAGGTAGCCGGTGCCAATGGCAATGTTGGTGTCACGGTCATTGATCTGGTAAGGCTTGAAGTCAGTCATGCCGATCTTCTTGGCCGTCCAGCGCGCGGTGGCGGGCATTACCTGCATCAACCCGGAGGCGCCCACGCCCGAGCGGGCGTCCATGATGAAGCGGCTTTCCTGGCGGATCAGCCCATACACATAGGCCGGGTCCAGGCCAATGGCCTGGCTTTGCGCCACGACCTGCTGGCGGTAAGGCATCGGAAAACGCTGGGCGATGTCGATCACGCTGCGGGTGCGCTCGCTGGTGTTGATGCAGCGGTCCCACACGGCGTTTTGGCACGCCAGGTCAGCCGCGGCCAGCAGTTCGCGGTCGTTCATGCCGCCGGGCAGGTGCAAATTGGTGCTGTAGTTCCACTCGCGCACGCCCTCGCTGCGCAGCCCCAGGGTAATTGCGGCCAGCGCGCGCTGCAAGCCGGGGTTGGCGTTGGCACGCTGCTTTTCCTGCGCGGTCAAAGGCTCTGGTGCGGCAGGCGGCGTGATGGGCAGGCCCAGTTCTTCCTGCGCCAGCATTGGGTAGAAGCCGCGCACGCTGGCCAGGCCTTGCATTGACTGGCGGGCCTCAACGCGTTCGGTGTCGGTGCGCCCGGGCTGCAACAAGGCACGCGCACGCCAATAGACCCAGGTGCTGTCGCTGGCGGCGTCCGCACTCATGGCGTTGATGCTGTCGAGCGCGTCCTGCCACTGGTGCTTGCGCAGCGCAGCGCGGGCGCGCCAGGCCAGGTGGTCATCACTCATGCCTTTGGGGCTGGCGTTTTGAAAGTAGAGCAGCGCGCTGTCCGAGAGTTTCAGCGCTGCCTGCTTGCCAATCGCCCCCCAGGCCCAGGCGCGTTGCTCCCGGCTGAGCTGCCGACTCCAGCGCTCGCTGAGCGCCTGCGCCGCGCTGTCGGGGTCGCTATTGGCCCAGCGGATCAAGGCCAGCACGGCCAGCTCTTGGGTTTGGCGTTGGCTGGAGGGTGTGCGTTTGAGCAGGAAGCGTTCGGGCTGTTTCAAAACCTCGGCCAGCGTGGCCGCCGCCTCGGGGGCAATCAGGTCCACCACCAGCCGGGTGCTGCTGAGCTGCCGAGCCTCGGTGGTCAGACGCGCTTTGCGCCACAAGTCGGTGTCGAGCAGCTGCCCGGCGGCCAAGTGGCTTTGTGCGGCCAGGGTGCAGCCGTCAGCGGCATCTTTCTGGGCATACCACTGGGCTTTGACCTCGTCAGCCGAGTCCACCTTGGCCAGAATGCTTTCCATGGCCAGGGTGTAACAGCGCACCTCGCGGTCGTCGTTCATGCGAAAGTCGTTGGCCACGCCCGCAAAGGCGGCCCAGTCGCGGCGCTTGCCCAGCAGCAGCAGCCAGTCGTTGCGCAGGCGGTCTTCTTGGTAGGTGCCCCGGTACTGTTTGAAAAAGTTGGCCACTTCCTCAGGGGTGGCGCTGTCCAGCCGCGCGCTCAGTGCCCAGTAGGCCGCCCAAGGCTGCAACATGTGGCCTGTGGTTTGGGGTAGCAACTGGGTTAGGCGGTCGGCGTCACCTTTTCTGAAGGCTTGCTGCATTTCCAGCAAAACGCTGTCGGTAAAGCTTTGGGCGTGGACAAGCGGCGCGGCCAGCGCGCCACTCAGGCCAATCAATGTCAAAATCATCTTGAACTGCATTTGGAGATTATGGATAACTCTGATGAACAACGTGCGCTGGCCAAGAAAGCCCTGCGCCAACGGCTTCTGGAACAACGCCTGCGCCTACCAGACCGCGAGCAGCGGGTTGACTTGTTGTGCCGCGCCATGCGGATCTGGCTGGTGGGCCGCCCGGACACGGTGATTGGGGCCTACTGGCCGATCAAGGGCGAATTCAACCCGCTGCCCGCCCTGCACCGCTGGAAAGAAGACGGTGAGCTGGTGGAGCGCCCGCAACTGCGCAAGATCGGTCTGCCGGTGGTCGACAAGGTCCACAAAACCATGACCTTTCACGCCTGGTATCCCGGCTGCCCGATGGAAGACGACGCCTACGGCATTCCCAAACCCAAAGACACCGAGGTGATTACACCCACGCTGTTGTTCATGGCCTGCGTGGGCTACGCGCCGGGTGGCTACCGGCTCGGCTACGGGGGTGGTTTTTACGACCGCATGTTGGCCGCGCTGGACCCCAAGCCATTCACCGTCGGCCTGGGTTTCGGCACCGATTTCCTTCCAGACTTTAGCCCTGAGCCGCACGACATTCCGCTGAACGCGATCCTGAACGATCACGGCGTGGTTTGGCCGGTGTGAGCGCAAGCAGGCACAGGCTTGTTGTTGCCAAAATTACAAGCTAAATTGGCCTTTAGCCCTTGTCAGTCAAGCGCTAGTAGCTATTTAAATGAGAGCAAATCAGCCCATGCAGACGCTGCTTGACCCGCTCATCGACAACACCTTCAAAGGCTTTGCGCACAGCAGTTCGGCCTTGCATCTGACACAGATCGGCCAGCAGGGCTGGAATGTGTTGAACGGCGACCTGCCGCTGCCGCTGGCGGTGATACGCCAGGACCGCTTGCAGCACAACCTGGCCTGGATGCAAAACTTTGCCCAAAGTCGGGGCCTGGGTCTGGCTCCGCATGGCAAAACCAGCATGTCCCCGCAACTGTTTCGCCGCCAGCTGGATGCCGGGGCCTGGGGCATGACCTTTGCCAGCGTCACGCAGGCGCGCATCGGTATCGCGGCGGGTGCCCGCACCTGCCTGATCGCCAACCAGGTGTTTGCCGACCGTGATTTGACCGAGCTGGACGCGCTCAGACGCAGTTACTCCGGCCTGCGGCTGATCTTTTTGGTGGACTCGGTGGCGCAGCTGCTGCTGATTGAAGACTGGCGCCAGCGCCACTCCGAAGCGTTGGCCTTTGAGGTGCTGCTGGAAATCGGCATGCCTGGTGGGCGCACCGGCTGCCGCAACCTCGCGCAGGCCCTGAACCTGGCTGAATGGCTGCACGACAGCGCCGCCGTGCGTCTGGTGGGCGTGGAGTGTTACGAAGGTCTGGGCGCTACCGGCGACACTGAAAAGGACGAGCCCCAAACCCGCCAGCTCATGGATCTGCTGCAGTCTGTGGCCCGTGCCTGTGACGCGCAAAACTTTTTTGATGCGGATGAGGTGCTACTCACTGCGGGTGGATCTGCCATCTTTGACCTGGTGGTGCCCGGCTTGAAACTGCAGCTGAGCCGCCCGGTGACCGGCCTGCTGCGCTCGGGTTGCTACGTGACGCACGACTAGGGCACCTACCAACGCATGATGAGCGCTGTCCAAGAGCGCACCGGCTGCGGCGGTGGGCTGGAAGCCGCGCTGCAGGTCTGGGCGCTGGTGCAGTCTTGTCCCGAGCCAGGCTTGGCGATTCTGGCGGTGGGCAAGCGCGACATCTCTTACGACTGGGCCATGCCCACGCCGCTGCTGCTTTGCCCGCGCGGTACACGTGCGCTGCAAACCGCGCCAGCCGACTGGCGCATCACCCAGCTCAATGACCAGCATGCTTATTTGCACGGCAGCGGTCCAGAACACGCCGACTTGCAGGTGGGCGACAGGGTCTGCTTGGGTATCTCGCACCCCTGCACCACGTTTGACAAATGGCGCTGGCTGCCACTGGTGGATGCGAGTTACAACGTGGTGGATGCGGTGGCGACGTGTTTCTGAAAGACCCCAACTAAGCTTCTGCACTCTTGATCATTGATGTCCAGCACGCGCTGTGCTGTGGTGATGAGGCCGCTTTTGATGTTGAACGCGTCATCGATCGCATCAACACCGTCTCAACACCGTCTCAAAGAAGGCCCGTGCGGTGGGCGCACCGGTGATGCTGATTCAACACGAGGATGACGGGCTGCTGCATTACGGCAACGAAGGCTGGCATCAGGACGCCCGTTTGCTGGTGAATGAATCAGACCTGCGGCTTCGCAAAACCGTGTGCGATTCGTTTTATCGCCCAGACAGCCCTCGTCAAAGCGGCCTTTATGTTCAAGTTGATCAAATTAATCAACTTCATCATAATAATTAGCACCAATTCAGGAGTTCAAATCAAATGCAACACGCCATGAGAACCATGACATCGTCTGATGCCAAGACGAATTTCGGCGAGGTTTTGTCGTCATTGAACAGCGCTGGACCTGTTGAAATCACCCGAAACGGCAAGTCTGTGGGGCTTTTGACCTTGCCGCCGGCGCAGGCCGTTGACAGCGGTCGGATGGCGGCGCTGGCAGCAGCCTACGCCCAGGGTCGAATGTCGTGGCCGCAAATTGCTGAGGAAACAGGTGCAAGTTTTGGCGAACTGTTGTTGGCGCTGGGGTTGCAAAAGCTCTCCTTGCCCAAAGTGACCGCCAAGAAGCGGCCTGAGCAAACAGCCTTGCTGAACCAGATGTTTGATGCCGCCGCTCGCTTGAAGTCGCAGCCATGAAGTTGTCCTTGATCGTCACAGACTCCGGACCGCTGATCACACTGGCGGTGGCTGAGGCGCTTGATGTGCTTTTTATGCCTGGTTTGCCGGTCATCGTGCCGGATATGGTCAGACATGAAGTGATTGCGGATTTGTCAAAACCGGGGGCGTTGTTGGTGGCCGACTGGATTCGGGCCAATAACTCGCACCGACTGACCGTGGCCCCAACCGAGGTGTTTGAAGAGTTCATGTTGCTCAAGTCGATCAACCCGGCGACCAAAACCAAAAACCGGGGCGAGCAGGCGGCCGCCGAGGTGTTGGCCACGGTGCTTGAAGGGCAAGACTTTGGCGCGGTGTTGGTGTTTGAAGACAGCGCAGTGCGTAAAACCAATTTTTTGCTGCGTCTGCCCGATGCTGTGGTGGTCGCTTCCACCTCCGAGTTTTTGTTTGGGCTGCAAAGCCGGGGCGTGATCGCCAGTGCGCAGGCGATTCTGGACCGTGCGGTGGATGTGCGCGGTAACGAACTGTTGGTCAGGTATGTGGTGGGGTCGCAAGACACTGAACACTTGCAAGATTGGCCGCAAGCTTTGCGTACCCCTTGATTGGCGGCGTTATCAGCATTCCACAATATTCACCGCCAGCCCGCCGCGGGATGTCTCTTTGTATTTGGTCTTCATGTCGGCACCAGTTTCGCGCATGGTTTTGATGACCTTGTCGAGCGACACCACATGCTGGCCGTCGCCCTGTAGCGCCATCCGGGCGGCGTTGATGGCTTTGACTGCGCCCATGGCGTTGCGCTCGATGCACGGCACCTGCACCAGGCCGCCCACCGGGTCGCAGGTTAGGCCCAGGTTGTGTTCCATGCCGATTTCGGCGGCGTTTTCCACTTGCTCCGGGGTGCCGCCCATCACAGCAGCCAAGCCAGCGGCGGCCATTGAGCAGGCCACGCCGACCTCGCCCTGGCAGCCGACCTCGGCGCCGCTGATGGAGGCGTTGAGTTTGTAGAGGATGCCAATGGCGGCGGCGGTCATCAAAAAGGTGCTCACGCTGTCCGAGCTACCTGAGCCATCCGGCGCTGGCGCCTGGCCTCGCGCGGGCAGCACAAAACGGTCGCAGTAATGCAGCACCGCCGGAATCACCCCGGCCGCACCGTTGGTGGGCGCAGTGACCACCCGGCCACCGGCGGCGTTTTCCTCGTTCACTGCAAACGCATAGACATTGACCCAGTCCAGCACGCTCAAGGGGTCGGCCAGGGTGCGTTCGGCGCGCTCGCGCAGCTGCGCGGCCAGGATAGGCGCGCGGCGCTGCACCTTGTAAGGGCCGGGCAGCGTGCCGGTGTGGCTCAAGCCGCGCTGCACGCACTCGCGCATCACCCGCCAGATGGTTTGCAGGCCGCTGGTGATGTCTGCGTCACTGCGCCAGGTGCGCTCGTTGGCCCACATGACCTGGCTGATGCTCAAGTTCGTCTGCTTGCAGATCAGTAGCAGCTCAGCGCCGCTGGTAAAGGGGTAAGGCACTTTTTTGTATTCAGTCAGCACCGCCTCGTTGGTGGCGCCGGCGGTCACCACAAAGCCGCCACCCACGCTCAGGTACTTGGCAGTTTTGAGCGCTTGTCCCTGGCCATCGAAGGCGCTGAACTTCATGCCGTTGGGATGCTCCGCCATGGCTTCGCGGCGGTACATCAACACATTTTCTTTTTCCGTGAAACCAATAAAGTGCAGCCCCAGCACGCTCAGCAGACGGTCGGCGCGCACCTGTGCGATCAGGCTGGGCACGGCGTCCACATCAACGGTGTCGGGGGCGTGGCCCATCAGGCCGAGCATCACCGCTACATCGGAGCCGTGGCCTTTGCCAGTGGCACCCAGTGAGCCGTACAGCTCGCAAGTCACGCCAGCGGTGCGCGCCAACAAACCCTCACGCTGCAGGGCCAGCGCAAACAGGCGCGCCGCGCGCATTGGGCCCACAGTGTGCGAGCTGCTGGGCCCGATGCCCACTTTGAAGAGGTCAAAAACGCTGATCGCCATATGGGTTATGTCGGCAGTGGTGTTGTTGGGGGTGTTGGGGGTGCTGTTGGCCGCTCAATGCGCCATCAGCGCGCGGGCATCGTCTTCATAACCTTTGAGCTTGGCTGCGAACTTTTGCCGTTGGGCGGGGCTGGCGCTGTTGTGCAGTTGAGCAAAGGTGTTGCAGTTGCTTTGCACCAGCTGCGCGATCTGCGCGCGGTAAACGGTGTTGGGCGACTGCAGGGTGCGCGCCAGCAGGGCGTGGATAGCGTCTTGGGCTTGTTGCGGCGTTTTTCCGCTGCCTGCCAGCGCTTGCAGGGTAGCGAGTAGGTCCTGGTTGCGGCGTAGCATCTCAAACTCTGCCAGTTGGGTGTTGTACGGTGTGCCTTGCACTCCGGCGCGCAGCAGGGCGATTTGGGCGTCGCTCAAGGTACCGTAGAAGCCTTCGCTGCGCTCCACGAGCCGCTTCAGGCGGCGCTTTTGTTGCTCTGCCGGACTGTCTTTGAGCCAATCTTCGCGCCACTTTTGCGCATTTTTTTCCTGCTGGTGCTGTAAATGTTGTAGCTGCTCAGGCTTGATAGTTAAGGCCAAACGGGCAAAACTGAGCTCAGACTGAGCCAGCACCGCGTCCAGCCGTAATTTGAAGCGGTCGGCGATCTGGCACATCTGCTCGGGCGTGGTGTCTTGCACGGACTGGGCCTGCACATCGGCCAGGGCGCGGGCTAGTTGCGGTAGTTCCTGGCTGCGGTGCCACGCCAGCAGGTTTTGCAAATCAGAGCGCAGCGGCACACTTTGGGCGTCGTTCAGGTCCAGATAGCTGTCCACCCACCAGTAGCTCAGGTTGGGTAACTGGCCATAACCCAGGCGCGCCACGCTGCAGCCGCCCAGCAGCGCGACGGTCAAAAGCGTCAGCAACAGCGCGCGGATAATGTGAAACAACGGCATACGGTTCAACTCGGAGGATGGCATGGCAGAAACCCAATCACTTTTCACAGACGCACCCCTGGACGTGGTGATCATGGCAGCGGGCAAGGGCACACGCATGAAAAGCAAACTGCCCAAAGTGTTGCACCTTTTGGCCGGGCGTGCCTTGGTGCAGCATGTCATAGACACAGCCGCTGTACTGTCAGCCCGCCAGGTGACGGTGATCATTGGCCACGGTGCTACAGAAGTAGAAGCTGCTATCGCAGGTAATATAAGGGCTACAGGCCAATTTGACCTAAATTTTGTGCGCCAGGAGCCGCAGCTGGGCACTGGCCACGCGGTGCAACAGGCGGTGCCCGTGCTGCGTGATGACGGCATTGTGGTGGTGCTCTCAGGCGATGTGCCGCTGACCCAGGCCGACACGCTGACGCAGCTGATCAGCGCCTGCGCCGGAACGCATCTGGCGCTGCTGACCATCGACTTTGCCAACCCGACGGGTTACGGGCGCATCGTGCGGGCGGGTGATGCGGTGCAGGCCATCGTCGAGCAAAAAGACGCCACGCCCGCGCAGCTGAAGATCACCGAGGTCTACAGTGGCATCATGGCCGTGCCTGCCAAACAGCTCAAAACCTGGTTGGCGCGGCTGGACAACAAAAACGCCCAGGGCGAGTTCTACCTGACCGATATTGTGAAATTTGCCGTGGCCGACGGTTTTCCGGTGGTGGCACACAAGATTCATGACGCGGCGCAGGTCGCCGGCATCAACAGTCCGCTGCAGCTGGCCAACTTGGAGCGCGCTTACCAAAAGCGTGTGGCGCTACAGCTGATGGAGCAAGGCGTGCGCCTGGCCGACCCGGCGCGGCTCGACGTGCGCGGCACGCTCACCTGCGAGCAAGACGTGTCGATTGATGTGAACTGCGTGTTTGAAGGTCAGGTCAGCCTGGGTGAGGGCGCGACCATTGGTGCCAACTGCGTGATCAAAAACGCCAGCATTGGCGCAGGCGCGGTGATTCATCCGTTTACCCACATCGAGGGCGGCGAGCCCGGCAGCAAAAACGCGGTGGAAGTGGGTGCGGGCGCGCTGATTGGCCCGTTTGCCCGCCTGCGCCCGGGGGCCAAGCTCGGTGCCGAGGTGCATATAGGCAACTTTGTCGAGGTGAAAAACTCCACCCTGGCCAAGGGCGCCAAGGCGAATCACCTAGCCTACCTGGGCGACGCCACCGTGGGTGAGCGCGTCAACTACGGCGCGGGCAGCATCACCGCCAATTACGACGGTGCCAACAAACACCGCACCGTGATCGAGGCCGATGCGCACATTGGCAGCAACTGTGTGCTGGTGGCACCGGTGACCATTGGCGCGGGTGGCACAGTCGGCGGTGGCTCCACCGTGACCAAAGACGCACCGCCGCTGGCGCTGACCGTGGCGCGCGGACGGCAAGTGAGCATTGCCAATTGGAAGCGGCCCGCCAAAAAATGACGATGCATGCGTTTTTGGTGCGCCCCGCGCGGCCACCGGCAGGGGCGGCCACCTCATACTGGGGTACCAAAAATCGGTGTCCGCCCCTGCCGGTGACCACGCGATGTGTTGGACACGCGAGTGTTTGAATTCAAGTCTCACATGGCCGAAAACTCCCCCTCTGACATATCTTTGGCGCAGCTCCAGCGCCAACTAGACGCCGCGCGGGCCGAGTTGCAACAGTTCACCTACATCGTCTCGCATGACCTGCGCGCGCCGCTGCGCCACATCAACGCCTATGCGCAAATCATGGTTGAGGACTGGCCAGACATGCCTGCTGAGATGGCCGCGCACTTGGACACCATTCGCCAGTCAGCCCAGTTGCTGACGCGCCAGTTGGAGGGGCTGACCCAGCTCTCGCGGCTGGGCACGCAGCCTGTGAATCTGCAGTCGGTGAATGTGAGCGCCATGGTGCGCGAGCTGGTGGATGCGTTGGGCGCGCCGGTGCCAACCCAGGCGCAAACTCACTCGCCAGCGCAACTGCCTACACCAACACCTTCCCAAGTGCTATGGCAGCTGGCCGCCGATGTGCCGCCTGTGCTGGCCGATGCAGCTCTGCTACGCCAACTGCTGGCGCAGGTGCTGGACAACGCTCTGAAATTCAGCAGCAGCCGTGCACCAGCGCAGATCAGCTTGACGTGGCAAATGGCACCAGCGCAGGCGTCGGCGAGTACGGGTGCGGATCCGGGAGCAGGAGCGCCCGCTTGCCAGATCACCCTCAGCGACAACGGCGTGGGTTTTGCCCCAGAGCAGGCCAAAGCGCTGTTTCAGGTGTTTGGCCGGCTGCACCCGGCGCGTGAGTTTGAAGGCCTGGGCCTCGGGCTGGTGCAATGCCGCAAGATCGCCGAACGCATGGGCTGTGCCATCGCTATTGCTGCCGAAGTTAATGTCGGTTGCCGCGTAACCATCACCTTGCCGCTTACCTGACTGCTATTTACGTAGTAGCTATTGACGCTTGATACATAAGGGCTAGAGGTCAATAAAGCTTATAAAACTCACGGTGCCTTCGGCAGCGGCACCCGTGCCCCGAACTTGCTGCGCTTGAGGCTGAAAAAGCTCTTTACATTGCGCACATTGGCATCGAAGGTAAACAGCCGCTGGCTCAACGCCAGGTAGTCCGGCATGTTGGCAGCGTGCACGATCAGGCAAAAGTCTGGCCCGGGCGAGACGCGGTAGCACTGCTGCACGGCGTCATCGCTCTGCACGCGTTGCTCAAACGCTTCCAGCGCCTCCTGGTCTTGCCGGTCTAGCGTGATCTCGACCACCGCGGTGAGCCCGTGGCCAATGACATTGGCCAGGGTGTCGACACTCAACACGGCAATCTCGCGCTCGATCAATCCCACCTCTTTGAGCCGTTTGACTCGGCGCAGACAGGTGGGCGGCGACACATGCACCCGTTCGGCCAGCGCATGGTTGTTCAGCGAGGCATCGGTTTGCAACTGCTCCAGCAGGTGCAGGTCAATGGCGTCAAGTTCGATAGGGGTCATCGCGCGGGTCTCCTAAGCAGTCGCTGGCGCAGCATCGGCCACAGCAGGTTCAGCGCCAGCCCCGCCATCACCGGCGCCAGCCCAATGGTGAAAAACACCTGCACCTGAATCACCAACGAGGCCAGCCCGGGCGAAATGTGCCCGTTCATCGCCACAAACAGCAAGAAGTGGCGCCAAGAGAGTGATTTATTCATTCAAAAATGTTTACTATTTGAAATATTTAAACACAAAGTTCAATTCATGAAATATTTGAATAGCAATCATAAAAAATAGACTACATATTTCATGCGCTAGCTTCTACGATGCGTGCCTCACTCAACGGAGCAGCTTATGTGTGGCATTGTCGGCGCGGTTTCCAACCAAAACATCGTTCCCATTCTGGTGCAGGGCCTGGCCCGGCTGGAGTACCGGGGTTATGACTCTTGCGGCGTGGCGGTGTACGCCAATGGCCTGAAACGTGCCCGCAGCACCGCGCGCGTTTCAGAGCTGATGGCGCAGATCGCCACCACACACCTGCAAGGCACCACCGGCATTGCCCACACCCGCTGGGCCACCCACGGCGCGCCGGCGGTGCACAACGCGCACCCGCATTTCAGCCACGGCCCGGGTGCCGATGCTTCCAGCCGCCCCGGACGCATTGCCTTAGTGCACAACGGCATCATTGAAAACCACGATGAGCTACGTGCTAGCTTGCAGGCCAAAGGCTATCTGTTTCAAAGCCAGACCGACACCGAGGTCATCTGCCACTTGGTCGACAGCCTGTACGACGGCGATTTGTTCGAGGCCGTCAAGGCGGCCTTGGGTTCGCTGCGTGGCGCTTACGCGATTGCGGTGTTTTGTAAGGACGAGCCGCACCGGCTGATAGGTGCGCGCGTCGGCTCGCCATTAATTCTGGGCGTGGGGCCAGACAGCCAGTCGCATTACCTGGCCAGCGATGCCATGGCGCTGGCTGGTGTGACAGACCAGATCGTCTACCTGGAAGAGGGCGATGTGGCCGACATCCAGCTGGGCAAATACTGGCTGGTGGACAAGGCCTTTAAGCCGCTCACCGCAGCGCAGCGCCCGGTAAAAACCGTGCACGCGCACAGTGGCGCAGCCGAGCTGGGCCCCTACCGCCACTACATGCAAAAAGAGATTTTTGAGCAGCCGCGTGCCATTGCCGACACCCTTGAAGGCGTCACCAGCATCCAGCCCGAGCTGTTTGACGGTGCAGATGCCAGTGCTGCCAGGGTCTTCAAAGACATCGATTCGGTGCTGATCCTGGCTTGTGGCACCAGTTATTACAGCGGCTGCACCGCCAAATACTGGCTGGAAAGCATCGCCAAAATCCCCACCCAGGTCGAAGTGGCCAGCGAATACCGTTACCGCGACTCGGTGCCCAACCCCCGCACCCTGGTGGTCACCATCACCCAAAGCGGCGAAACCGCCGATACCCTGGCCGCCCTGCGCCACGCCCAAAGTCTGGGTATGACGCACACCCTAACCATTTGCAACGTGGCCACCAGCGCCATGGTGCGCGAGTGCGAGCTGGCCTACATCACCCGCGCCGGGGTTGAGATTGGCGTAGCCTCTACCAAAGCCTTTACCGCGCAGCTGGCCGGGCTGTTTTTGCTGACCTTGGCGCTGGCTCAGTCACGCGGGATGTTGTCCGACACTGAGGAAGCCCGCCACATCAAGGCCATGCGCCATCTGCCAGCCGCCTTGCAAGCCGTGCTGGCGCTCGAGCCCCAGGTGATCGCCTGGGCAGAAGACTTTGCCGCCAAGGAAAACGCGCTGTTTCTAGGGCGGGGCATGCACTACCCGATTGCCCTGGAAGGCGCTCTGAAACTCAAGGAAATCAGCTATATCCACGCCGAAGCCTACCCGGCCGGAGAACTTAAACATGGTCCGCTGGCATTGGTGACCAGCGCGATGCCAGTGGTGACCGTTGCGCCGCACGACGCGCTGCTGGAAAAACTCAAGAGCAACATGCACGAGGTGCGCGCCCGTGGCGGCGTGCTGTATGTGCTGGCCGATGCCGATTCCAAGATAGAAAGCGCCGAGGGCCTGCATGTGATCCGCATGCCCGAGCACTACGGCGAACTGTCGCCCATGCTGCACGTGGTGCCGCTGCAACTGCTGGCGTACCACACCGCTTGTGCGCGGGGGACAGATGTGGACAAGCCACGCAACCTGGCCAAGAGCGTCACGGTGGAGTGAAGTAAAGCGGATTTTGCTATAAAAAAAGAAGCTATTGGCGCTTATCCAATAAGCGCTACAGGCATAGTTTGCTTGTAAACTTGGACGAGACGAAAGGGGAGTTCGTGACGCCAAAGCAAAAAGCCAGAGTCAGCATTGACACACTGCTAAGCGCAGCCGGTTGGCACGTCTGCAATGTGGCCAGTGCCAACATTCACGCCGCCACTGGCGTGGCCATCGGTGAATTCCCCCTCAACCCCGGCTTTGGCTTTGGCTTTGCCGACTACCTGCTGTATGTGAACGGCAAAGCCTGCGGCGTGATCGAGGCCAAGAAAGAGGGCGCCACCCTCCTTGGCGTAGAAGTACAAAGTGGTCGCTACGCCCAAGGCCTGCCCAGCAGCCTGCCCGCATGGCGCAGGCCCTTGCCCTTCTTGTGGGAGTCCACCGGGGTAGAAACCCATTTCACCAACGGGCTAGACCCTGAGCCCCGCGCCAGAAACGTGTTCGTCTTCTTCCGCCCCGAGCTGTTGGTGCAGTGGCATGCCTACTTGCAGGCCAATTCACAGGCGCCGGCGGGTTCCAACATCGCGCAGGAAACGCCAGGCACCTTCCTCGCGCGCGTGCGCCTGATGCCGCCGCTCGTCACCGAATGGGGCACCGGCGGCGCCAGCTTCAAGAACAGCTAGCGCAGCGTTCTTGGCGTTTGTTGCTAAAGTGTCCCTACCTGAACTTGCAGATTCAAATGCCGTCAAAGGCGGCTCCAATATCAACCAGTCAAACGGGAGTTACTGTGATGCGTTTATCTACTTGGAGCTTGATGGGGTTGTCGTTTCTGACGGCGTGCAGTGGCTATGCGCCACCCGCCCAGACAAGCGGCATGACCGAGGCCCAACTGGTGGCTCAAATGGGCCAACCCGACACGGTGCGCCAGACCGCCACCGGC
The DNA here is from genome assembly GCF_001938565.1 of Rhodoferax antarcticus ANT.BR. GTDB lineage: Bacteria > Pseudomonadota > Gammaproteobacteria > Burkholderiales > Burkholderiaceae_C > Rhodoferax > Rhodoferax antarcticus. Next base: position 10,872 of record NZ_MSYM01000005.1, on the reverse strand, counting down.
ACCCGGCTGGAATTCCCGCGTGGTCCCATGGGGCATCACACCTGGTTTGTGGATGTCGACCCCAATGGCAAGATCATCGAGATTGAGCAGGTGTTGACCGAGTTGAACTTCAACCAAATCACCGCCGGCATGACCCAGGACGAAGTTCGCCAACGCCTGGGGCGGCCCAGCGAGACTCAGGGGCTAGGCCGCTCACGCGGTGTGGTATGGAACTATCGTTATGAAAACCACTTCTGCCAGTGGTTCCAGGTGGAGATTTCCCAGGAGCAACAGGTGCGCTCTACCGGTTATGGCACGCCACCTGAATGCTTGAGGAACGATAACAACATGATCTTCCCATGACAGGAGTTGCCTGTTCTGCCAGAGGCTGTGGCCGCCTGAACGCGAGCCGTTGGCCGAATCGTCTAGGCTGCGTCGACGCTCAGCCAGACAGGGTTACGCGGACACGCTGCCTAAATAAAGCCACCTAGTCGACACCCTCGTCTTTGAAAACTATGTGAAGAATCTTCAAACTAACCGGTCCAACGACATATCGCTCACCAGCACGGTAGACAACATCGCGAATGGTCTGGGATGCCGAATGTTTGAAAAGGCAGTACAGCATTTGTTCTTTGCCCAGAGTGGCCGTCTTGCCGTAGACAGCTGCGATGTCTGCGACCAATTGGCTCTGAATTTTCCACAATGCAATCACGTCCGCAAGCACGGTGAGCAAGCCCAACGGGCCGGGAGCCAATGCTGCAAGGCCAGAAATCTTGGCTGTGGTCCGGCATGCCGCTTCAGCAAGCTCCTGGGCCCGGGTGTCAGGCGCGGCAGATTTGGCTTCGGTGGATCGTGGAATGACCGTCACCAAAGCCAAAATTGCAGCGCTGACCCGAGCGACCACCGGGGTGCTCGCTGGCGTGGCTGAGATTTCGAAAGAGGAGGGCTTTTTTGGTATGTCAATCCTTAAGGCGGACCATCATCGCACCGCGCGCCAAAACCGGTGGGCGGCCCAATTGGCCCGGCGCAGGCATCAACTAACCGGCCGACCAATGGCGTGAACAAGTCGAAAGGGGTTGACTGACGTTGGGACATGGCGTGCTGGCGCAAACTCTTGACGTGCCAGATAACCCCCCAACCCGCCAAGCCGAGGGGAAGACGCGGGTTTGGCTCGATGTCATTACGGGACTTTGCGTTGGTGCAAACTCCTGGAAGTCAAATCAACCCGCTACGCCCCTGCAACGACCCGAAAAGAAAGACCGCAATGAAAACTCCCTCCCTGATTGACGTCTCAGCACTTGAAGTGGCTTTGCAGACATTCGCTGATGAACGTGACTGGCAGAAATTTCATTCGCCGAAAAACCTGGCAATGGCGCTGACGGGTGAGGTGGGCGAGTTGGTTGAGCTCTTTCAATGGCTGTCTGAAGACGAGTCTATGGGCGCGGCCCAAGACCCCAAAACAGCAACAGCTGTCAGGGACGAACTCGCGGACGTTCTCCTTTACCTTGTACGGCTGTCCTCAGTGCTGGGCGTTGACCTCAACGATGCGGTCGCCCAGAAGCTGGCTAAGAATGCACGAAAGTATCCCTGCGGGGATTCGACTCCCAGCAGATAGCTGTCCCGGACGACTCTGCATCAGAAACGCCTTCGACAGGAGCAGCCAAGCGTTTAGGCCGACAGGCTCAGGGCCAGTTTCAATGCCTCACCTGTCGTGCCGATATAAAACGCGCCGTCATCGGGTGGTATCCGCTCTTGGCTTTCCCAATGTTGGAAAAGGCCTTATCGACTGACTGGGCAACTTGACCATGCACGTCGCGAACAACGGGCTGGCCATCCACCCCGCCAGCCAGGCTTGCAATGCTGGCAGCGGTTGGTGGGCAAACCACGCCGGGTCAACGGCCGCAAATTGCCGAACAAACGGAAAAATCGCGAGGTCTGTGGCGCAGGGGTCGATGCCACCCATGTAGCCATGTTGAGCAATTGCGCTTTCCAATGGCACCAACATCTTGAATACAGCTTTGTCCCTGTGTTCATACCCTTCATCTTCGCCATACCGTAACGGGTATTTGTAGCGGTCCAAGTGATGCTTGAATACGCCATCGTTACGGGCGACCCATTCAAGATTTTCCGGTGTCTGTGCCCGGCTGCATATTCCGACCAAAGAAGCCACTCTATCCGGCGCAAAAAAGCCACCAGTTCCGATTCAAAAAGGCCAGCCGTTCCGATCCAACGAAGCCAGCCGATGCGTCAACTGATAATTGAGCGAGGGAGCGCCCGCTATGCGGTGCATTGCTGCCCTACACGGCAGAGCCTTGAATTCACGCAATGGGCCAGTTGCTGCCGGTCACGAATGACCGCTGTCCGGCAGCCAAATGACTCTGACAACTCGCCGCATCAGCAATCCTTTTCACCAACGGCCACCTGGAATGCCAACGGTTCACGGCTGTCGCATCTTCGTGATGCAACAAATCAAGAAGAAAACGGGTCAGTCAGATGTCGGTCTGCTCTGCCATTTCAAGTGCATCTTCGACTTCAATGCCCCCCGTGCCAGAATGACTTGCATCACCTCCATCTCACAATTTAGTGAGTTAAAAGGTCACCATGCGTAAACAACATTCTTCCAAGGCCACAGTGCAATTCATTCCTTTTACGGACGCCATCCCGGTCACAGAGGGGGCAGCGCAGGAAGCCCGAAGGGCGACCGAAGCAGCCCCCTCTGTGACAGCGCCTCATGCCAGCACTGAGGTCGTCCCGCGCGTCAAGCGACGCTTCAAGAGCAACGCCGAGAAGCGGCGTATCGTCGCCGAGGCTGACGCCTGCACGCTACCCGGCGAGGTCGGCTTGCTGATGCGCCGTGAGGGCATCTACTCGTCTAACCTTTGCAACTGGCGTCAGCAAATCCGAGCCGCCGATGCATTGGCCCTGGATGCAAAAAAGCGTGGCCCAAAGCCTAATCTTGAACTCGCCCAGGCGCGCCGCGTGGAGCAGCTCACGCATAGAAACACCCAGCTGCAAAGCCAACTGGATCAGGCTCTGCTCATCATCGATGTCCAAAAAAAAGTTTCTATGCTCATGGGCCTCACGCTGGCCACGTCAGCACAAGGCAGCATCTGATGCAAGGCGTCATCGAACTCATCCCCACCACGGGCGAAGCCAGGGCCTGCTCCGCACTGGGCACCACGCGAGGCGAGCTGCGTCGCCAACGGCTACGCACCCTGGCCGCAAGCATCATGGGGCCACCAGCGCCACGCCAGGCGCGCTCCTCACCCCTGGCCTTGAGCGAGGCCGAGCGGCAGTTGGTACTGGACACTTTAGGCAGCGAGCGCTTTGCCGACACCGCCCCTGCCAGCGTGCACGCCACTCTGCTTGATGAGGGCCGTTACCTGGGCTCCGTGCGCACAATGTACCGCTTGCTCAAGACCCACAGTGGCTGCGCCGAGCGACGCAATCAGCGCCGCCACACCGCCTATGCCAAGCCTGAATTGTTGGCCACCAGTCCCAATCAAGTTTGGTCTTGGGACATCACCAAACTCAAGGGGCCAGCCAAGTGGACCTACTTTCATCTCTACGTGATTTTGGACATCTTTAGCCGCTACGTGGTCGGCTGGCTTATCGCGCCGCGCGAGTGTTCCGAGCTTGCCACGCAGTTGATTGAGGACACCGCCCAGCGTCAAAATATCGCGCCGGGTACGCTCAGTCTGCACGCCGACCGAGGTGCCAGCATGCGCTCCAAACCGGTGGCCAGTTTGCTGGTCGATTTGGACATCACCAAAAGCCACAGCAGGCCCTACACGTCCGACGACAACCCATACTCAGAGGCGCAGTTCAAGACGCTCAAATACCGCCCTGACTTTCCCGAGCGCTTTGGCTCAATCGAAGATGCACGCGCGCACTGCCAAACTTTCTTCGCCTGGTTCAACGATGAGCACCGCCACAGTGGCATTGCCCACATGACACCTCACAGCGTTCACCATGGCCTCGCCCACGAGCTCATCGTGACGCGTCAGACAGCCCTGGATGTAGCCTTTGCTGCCTACCCCAACCGATTCAAAGGTCGCCGCCCAACGCCTGCCCAACTTCCCACAGCCGCTTGGGAATCAATCCACCACCAAAAAAGGAAACCGAAGCCGAAATCCCAACCGAAACACTACACCCTGCTCAGTAAATATATGTTCAACGGTGATGCAAAGTCATTGACACGTTCCGAGAGATAGGATTACGAAAATGACATTTGCGAAAAATGATTTAAGCCAAGCGGTAGTTCTGTTTCTTGGGTATGGTGTTGCCTTGTCTCCCATTTGTGACGGCGCAAAACTTTTTGAGATTTACGGCCAACAAAAGGGGGAAAGCTTGCTGAGTGATGTCCTGAGGCTAGCGGATGAAGCCTCTCAAATTTCAATTGATTGGGCAAACACGAGTTTGGATGCCGCAGGTATTGCGGTGCATGAGGAGATGCACAATCGACACCCCTATCTCGACAGCAAAGCTCTTGATGCTATTGCGTGGAAATTTACATTCGACTGGCGTTAGTGGCCATGATTGCTTTTAAGCGTGCAGCGCCCCAAGCCAGGCGCTACGCGCAGAGCATCAATGTCAGTCCAGCCCGGGCATCGAGCCCGGCCCGCCTTGGCAGTGCTGCGGGGTTAGTTGCGTTGCAACTAAACATAACGGTCGATCGCATGTAGCGTGTCCAGTCGCTGCGCTAAAGCTCCGCTTGGTGGCCCCGCTGCACGCGACCCCCGTTATGTCTTGCGCCCACTTGCCCTGCGCGCGTGGCCCATTGCTCACTGCGTGTAGCAACAAGCCACACGCCCAACACCCATAGCCAGCGCGGTCACGGCTGGTGCCGTCACCGCAGAGTGGTTTTAGCCAGGCGCGTGCCGCGCAGCATCACGTGTGGCTCTCCCCGCCCACCCTGTGGGCCTGGCTGCTTCGCGCACAGGCCACGCCGGGGGTGGCCCGTCCGCCCCCAGGGGCTCCCTCCACCCCGGCGCTGTGCGGCTTGGCCGTCGCTGTGCCAGTACGTCACGGCTCGCCTGCCACCATCACCACATAGTGCTGCGCGCCGTGCCTGTGTTTGTCGTCAAACTGAAATGCTATTGTTTTAGTAGCTGCTTGCGCATATTCCACGAGGGCTACAGGCCAATTCGGCATGTAAGCACTTGGCGCAAAGCCTTTGCAAGCCCGTCTCTGGCGCACAACCCCATCCCTCTTTGGGGGCGAGGGTGCAGCAGCAGCGCCAGCCAGTAAAGGCCGCTGCGCGCCGCCTGGAGGCGGTGGCCTCTCGGCCAGCCTTGACAGCCTGTCCCCGCCGCCGCCCATGTCGCACATGAGGGGTGGGGTACCCCTGCACGCGCGGCGTGCCGGGCCTCACTGGCATCTCTTGTGCTCACCAACTCTCGAAAGGCAAAACCATGCAACGCACTCCCGTCATCACCGTGATCCTGTCCTCCAGCCTAGCCTGGGCCTATGCCCAGTTCTTCAAGCGTGTGGGCTTGGATGATTACAAGGCGCTGGCCGTCGATCTGGAGGAGGCCTACCTCATGCTGGCCGCTGGCGAGGCCATCCGTGAAGCGTTGCGCCAGGCTGGGTATGCGCCACGCTGAGCGGTCCATCAGCACCCACGCCCGGCGCTGCGCGCCGTGCATGGGCGGCGCCCGTGCGGGCTGGGGTGTGAAGCCTGTAGCTAATGGGTAATGAAACGCTATTGTTTTAGTAGCTGCTTGCGCACGTTCTGTGAGGGCCACAGGCCGTTTTGTCTTATAAGTATTTGGCGTGGGGCCGTGGGTGTTCCCTGTGGGTTTGTGATTGCTTTGGTATTGAATAGAGCTGCTAAAAAGCCGCCCCCAACCCGCAGGCCGAGGCGGGTTAGCTGATTGCGTGCCGTTTGGCAGCTAACAGGAAAAGCAGGTTTGGCTTTAGCGCTTGCTGCGTGTGGCCTTGGTGCCTTTGCTGTCCTTGCTGTCTTGGCTCTTGTCCGGTGTCTTGTCTTGTGGCGTGACAAACCCGATGGGGCGCTTGGGTGGGTCGGGTGGTGTCATCAGTTCGCGCAGCGCGTCGAATACCTGCTTGAGCTGATTGCGGGTATTACGGCTGAATGTGTCGTGCTGGATATCCAGCGATTCCGTCTTCATCTCCAACTCGGTCAAGCGCTTGGCCAAGTCCTCATGAATGGCGGCGGCTTGGCGCAGCCGCGTAAACGCCCGCACCACATACACCGACACCTCCACAGCGCGCGGACTGTTCAGCACCATCGCCGCCATGATGGCGCCATGCTCGGTAAAAACGTAAGGCTGGTACTTGCGATGCTGACCGCGCCCGGTCTTTAAGGTCGCAAATTGCGACCTTAAAGCGGTGGCCTCATCGTCCGAGAGTTGGAACATGAAGTCAGACGGAAACCGTGCCGCATTGCGTTTGATCTGCTCATTGAGCCGCTTGGTCTGGACCCCGTACAGCGCGGCCAGGTCGGAATCCAAAATCACCCGCTGGCTGCGCAGCATGGCAATGCTCAGCGAAATACTCTCCACCGCTGGCGCGGTGGGCACAACTGCCGCCGTGCTCATCGGTCCGCGTGCGCGGTGCGCTTCGTGGGGGTCTTGGTAGGTGCCGCTTTGGTGGTTGCCGCAGCGGCCTTGGCCGTGGCGCGCGACACATCCCAGCGACGGGTCTGGTACTTGATGATCAAGCTCTCCAGTACTTCTTTAACGACGGCCTGTTCCTCGGGGGGCAGTTGGTCAATGGCCTCGAACTGCAAGCGCAAGTCCTCGGATGGATCGCGTTCGGTCTTCTCAAAAACCAACACATCAGCACTCACCGACAGTGCAAGCGCGAGCCGTCTGACGACATCCAGGGTGGGTTGTGACGTGCCGCCCTCATAGCGGCGAATTTGTAGCACATGCACGCCGACCCGGTCGGCTAAGGCTTGTTGGGTCAAGCCGCGCTCTTTGCGCAATGCGGTAACACGCTCAGGAAATTCCATAACAAGCAGCATTGAAGGAAGTGAAAGTGCTTGCATTGTCTTGGTCCTCTTTGTGTTGATTCTCAAAATAGAACATTTATGTTAGCATAACAATATCAAAACAGAGTATTGACAGGTTTTAGGAGCAAAGCGGCATGCCCCGCATCCCCGAGTCCGAGCTAGAGCGGCTTAAAGCAGAAATCAGCCTGTTGCGCCTGATCGAGGGCCAGGGGCACGCATTGCAAAAGCGCGGCAAAGACTGGGTGATGCGCTGCGTGTTCCACGAAGACGCCACGGCCAGCCTGGTGGTGACCGAGAGTAAAAACCTGTACCACTGCTTTGGCTGCAACGCGGCCGGCTCGGTGATTGACTGGGTGATGAAGACGCAAGGCGTGAGTTTGCCGCACGCGGTGCAAATCTTGAAGCTGGGCGCGCCGCTGGAGGGTGAACGGGTCGGCGTGGGCCGCAGCCAGGTGCGACACCTTCCTTCTTTAGTTGCTGCCCCGGATGCTGCCGATGCCGCCACGGATACCGCCACCCAGCAAGCCCTGCTGCGTCAGGTGGTGGAGAGCTATGCAGCCAACCTCAAAGCCTCACCCGAGGCGCTGGCGTATTTGGCCGCGCGCGGCCTGAACCATCCTGAGCTGATCGACCACTTCCAACTGGGCTACGCCAATAAGAGTCTGACCTACCGGCTGCCACCCACCCATACCCAGGGCGGCAAAGCCATTCGCGCCCAGTTGCAGGCCTTGGGCGTGCTGCGTGAGAGCGGGCATGAGCACCTGAACGGTTGTCTGGTCGTGCCGGTGGTGGATTTGGATCGTCAAGTGCTGCAACTCTACGGGCGGCGCATCGTCGCTAAAAGCAAACTCTTGCCCGGCCAGTCCCCGCACCTGAACCTGTCACGGCCTTTGCAGGGCGTGTTCAATGAAGCGGCGCTCATAGCCAGCAAAGAAATCATTCTGTGCGAGGGTCTGATTGATGCCATGACGTTTTGGTGTGCGGGCTATCGCAACGTGATTGCCACCTTGGGCGCGGGTAACTTCACCGCCGACCACTGGCAAGCCCTCAAGCACCACGGCACGCGCCGGGTGCTGATTGCCTATGACCGGGATGATGCGGGCAATGCCGCCGCCGACAAGCTGGCGCCTGAGCTGATGGCGGCAGGCATCGAGTGTTTCCGGGTCTTGTTCCCCAAGGGCATGGACGCCAACGAATACGCGCAGAAGGTGCAGCCCGCCGCCAAGAGCCTGGGTCTTGTGTTGCAGCAGGCCCAGTGGTTGGGCAAGGGCAAGCCTGCGCAAGTTGTGAGCGTGGTCACCGAAGCAACGCCAGCGCCACCAAAACCAAAACCCGCAGCTAAAGAAAAAGCATCCGTGCCGACACCAGCACCAGCACCAGCACCAGCACCGACACCGGCACCCGCCGAGCCTCCTTCCTTAGCCGCTGTCCCCGCTCCCGCACCAATCGTCGCTTTACCACCCCTGCCATCCGCTTCATTCAGGCCATGCTGGGGCATGCGGAACTGTCCACCACGCAGATTTACACGCAAGTCTCGATCGTGAAGCTCAAGGAGATTCATACGCTGACGCATCCGGCGCGGCTGCAGCGGGTAGCCAATGCGTCGGATAAGGCTGCAAGCGATTCAAACGACCCAGGGCAGCCCAACCCCCAGGCGGAGCCACAAGACCCGGCAGCGGCCCTGTTAACCGCTTTGGATGCCGAGGGCCAAGAAGAGCAGGAAGACCCGGACGAGGGAGATGCCAGCGATGCACCCTGAGCCCAGTGATGCAGTGCGCATGCAACTCAGCTTGCCCCAGGCGCTGGCCTGCGCCTTGGCGCAGTTCCTCAAGCGCGCGGGCTATAGCGACTACCGGGCCTTGGCCGCCAGTGAGCAAGAGGCCTACGCCATGCTGCACGCCGGGGAGTGCCTGCGCGCAGCGCTGGCCGAACAAGGCATAGCGCCGCGCTGACACACATGCCCCATAGTGCCCCGTATCATCGCGGGCATGTCTTCCCCTTCTTTCCTTAGCCGCCACGGCCCGCACGGGCTGCATTGGTGTCATTGGCTGATGCTCTTCGCGCTGGCGTGGGCGGGTCTGACCGCGCAGCCATTCGAGGCCAAAACCGCGTCTGGGCAAAATTCCTTCGTGCAGGGTTTTACGCGTCTGGTTTCCCTCTCAAACGCACAGGAAAACGTGTCGGCTCCACCTGTTGGGGCAAATGGGGGAACTCTCGATATCAGCTCAACTTCCCTCGGCAATTTTCTGGGCAAAGGCGGCAACAAGAATGTATACGCGTACGGCGACGGACAGGCAGTCGCAGTTTTGCAACCTGGCAAGCCACTGCAGGCAATTCCAGACGAGATTGGAATGCTAAATCAGTTGAATGACTTGGGCATTCCAACAGTAAATGCAAGAAGTATTACTGTGAATGGCCAGCCCGCCATGATCATGGATCAGTTCGCGCAGGGATCAAAGGATATCGTTGCGCTCCAAAATGGAAAGGTGCGGATTGTGGGAGATTCACCGTTGCTGAATGCACAAAGTGTTAGTGATTTGCAAAATATTCGCAATACGATGGTGACCAATAATGTTCAGATAAACGACCTGCAATTCCTAATAGGAAAGGACGGCAGAGTTGTAGTTGCAGATCCTCTCAAAGTCAATATCAATACCCCGCCATCTAACAACAATCTAAGGATGATTGACCTCCTGATCCAAGCAGCAAAAAAGAATGGACCCTTCTGATGCAACCGAAAACTACGCAATCAACCAATCCTTCGTCATCACTGGATTTGTTGCGCCAATTTGTAGGCAAGAAGGCAACTGCCATAGTGCGATACAGCTGGTGGGAAAAGGAAGAGGTTTCTACAGAATGCAACATTCCCAGGGAGCAATCGTTTTCATTCACGTCAGGGCCATTGGCAGTAGTATTTGAGGACGGTAGCGTATTAGGAGTTGCCAGTGATCCAGGCATCAATAGTGTGATTGTTTGGTTGGATCGTGCCGCCGGTCAAGCCGACATATCACAGACGCTAAGCGAAGACGCCGAGCTGTTTCCGATCAACGCCAGTGACGAAACATACTCGGAGCCATTTTGGAATAAATTTGCTGAGCGCACTCTTTCCGGGTTTTCTATTTTGAAAAGCAAAGAAATGAATGCAAGTGAAGCGGGTTTACCAAGTGAACTAGGGCTATGTTTCCATTTTGGCAGCGATGAGCGGTTCATTGCATCGCACGGTCTGCACAACGGGTCAGATGATTTTTCGGTTATTGCGGATAGTCAGTTTGACCCAATCGCCAGGGGGAAAATAGAAGAACTGCCATTGCTTTAATGGGGCAAATAGTGTAGCGAAGCTTGACCAAGCAACCATTGACAGCATTTTGAAAATCGGGAAAGGGGCGAGGCCAGACCCGGCAACATATCTTTCGCAAGATTTATTAAATTCGCATCTGGGCCAGTTTGATGGCGGAGTTACAAAGTTTTCTTCTGCGGCCCCATCAGGAGTTATTGGGCCACCTGGGGGAACATTTGTAATGCCGAAATCTTTAGCGGATAGCTTGATTAAACAGGCTGGCGGCGATGTTGCAAAACTTGAACGGCTTCTTAGTCTTGAACCGGGTACGTTGGGTGCCAATCCTGTGCGGATTGATATTCCTTCGCCAAGCGGACTTCGGATATCAAGTGGGAACGAACTAGGCGCAAACAAACAGTGGGTGCCGGGCGGTTACACCGGTGGTGGCATACCGGAGGCGACAATTAACCCGGCTCAGCCTGGCACGTATATCGTGAAGCCGACCTTTAACGGGAGTCCATAGTGAACAGCATGATTTTTTCAGGTTTTGGAATTGAAATTTTTAAACGCGATGAGCGATATTTCATACGGTACGACGCCGGGGAGTTAGCAGTGCAATTTCGAGAAGATGAGATTA
>NZ_MSYM01000004.1 GCF_001938565.1 Rhodoferax antarcticus ANT.BR | reverse complement strand
GGGCGTGTCGCGTTCGCATTGGCCAGCGTATTGCGCGATATCGTCTGACAACGAAAGCCCATGTGGTACAGCCGCCGAGCCTGAGCGCGAAGGTTGACTTCGATGTCGCGCAAGGACTCGCGGTAGGTCAACTGCGCAAATGCCATGGCGAAGAATTGGTCCAGGCACGAGAAGTCCTTGACCTTGTGTTCGCCGTTGTGATCGGCCACACAGCGACGAAACGTGCTCAGTGGAAGGTACAGCATGAGTTGCGCAAATACGAGCGTGCCTTTGTGCATGACGGTTTGGGGCGGGAATCCGCAAAAAACCGACAGTCTGACGCACCATGACGTTCAAATCGAGACCAGACTCAAACACCAAATTTAACAACCAAATCAAGAGCTTACAACGTTCCGACAAGACAACGTTGGGACACTACTGGTGATGTGAGAACCCACGGGTTCCTTTTTTGAATCGGAATGACTGGCACGGTCGTCACCGGAATCAGTGGCATCTTTGAGTCGGATTGGCTGGCTTTATTGCCAGGAATATGCACCCGGCTCCAGCATCCATCTTGGTCTAGCGTAGAAAGAGCCCACCGCATGATGCCCCAGCTTTCCTCGATGACGCTTCCATCTGGTAGATGCAGGACCGGAACCGTCCCCTTTGGCGACAGAGCCAATAATTCTGCGGGCTTGTCACGCAATTGGATTTCACATGCATCACATGCGACACCGGCTACCAACACCGCCATGCGCGCCCGCATAGCGTAGGGACAGCGGCGATAGGTATACATCAGCGGGTTAGCCATCATGGAGTTTTACAGATGTAGGATTTTCCCCGCACGGCAACGGTACCGGTCTCGCTTGGTGGTGTCCATATTGAAGGGGCGTGCGTGACTTGATGTGATCGTTTTCGTGCACTCAGACCAAAGGCAAAATTCAGTTCAGTTCAGTGCTGGTGCCCATGTTCACCGTGCACATGCTTGTGCGTGATCTCCTCGGCAGTGGCTGCGCGAACCCCGGTCACTTTGCATGAAAAGCGTATGGCCTTGCCAGCCAGAGCGTGGTTGTCGTCAAGATCCACCTCTGGGCCCTTTATTTTGACCACGTTGAATATCTGTGGCTGACCGTCATTGCCGCGCCCCTGCAGTGAACCGCCCACCTTGATGCCCGGTGGAAATTCACTCTTCGGAATGGTGCAAACCAGATGATCCTCACAGTCCCCAAATGCATCAACTGGCTGCAACTCCAACACGACGGAAAAGCCCACTGCCTGCCCACCAAGCGCAGACTCGACTTTGGGGAAAATGTTGTTCCGTGGGCTCAAAAACAAAGTTTTGGTCTGGCGCATGACATAAGGTCTGAACCACTGCATGCGGCTCCAGTTCCGCGCTTATGTTTCAGTGCGCGCGGTCTACAACATCGAACATGAGCGCTCTGAAGCAGAAGAGGAGATCGAATCCCAGATTGAGTGGGAGCGCAAGCAGTCAGATGCATCCGAAACTTAGCAGGTGGCACGCACCTACCGGTGAGTTCACCCCAAGAAAGCAGTTCATGTCAGTCTGCCGTAGGTTCGTCGCAGTCGAAATCTTGCGTCATCGGGGGGGTGTCATGCTGCCACATTGCGGATAGCCATCTGTTTTGGGACAGAGGCAGTGAGGGCTGTGAGACCGCCTCTGAAATAGCAGCCTTTACAGACCGCCAACATCAGAAAATACTGAACACACGACATGGCTTTGGCGCAGAATCTTGTGCCGAGCGCTTGCGGCGTCGGCTCGCGCTCCCTGCGATCCGTTAAATTCCTATCGCTGCATCTTGCCGAAACTACATACCATGCCCAACACCCGAACCGCCAACGCCATTTATGTGGAGCTCGCCCTCGGCGCAACGCCGAGCACTCATCCTTTAGCGATCTGCTGAGAGATCGCTGATGGTTGCTGGCGTCAACAATTCAGGAGCCGAAAGCTCGCAGCGCTTCGCACTTTCGGCCCCTCGCCTCGATCCTGAGTCTGCGCTGCTGTTCGTTATCAACGCATCTGCGGGTGCCATTGACGTCAATTCAAAGCGTACCGTTATCGAAACCGCCTTGGCGGCGCGTGGGCGCAAGTGCGAATTGTTGACCTGCGAAGCTGGCGAGCTGCCGCGGGTGGCCGCGCAGGCCGCGATTGCGGCAGCGGCACGCGGTACGGCGGTGATCGCTGTAGGCGGCGATGGCAGTCTCAACACCGTGGCCCAGGCTGCGCACGCAGCCGGATGCGCAATGGGCGTGATTCCCTACGGTACCTTCAACTACTTTGCCAGAACCCACGGCATACCGACGGAGCCAGCGGCAGCGGTGCGGCTGCTTCTGGATTGGCGCCCGATGCCGGTGCAGGTGGCGGCCATTAACGACCGGGTATTCCTGGTCAATGCAAGCCTGGGCGCCTACCCCGAACTTTTGCAGGATCGCGAGGCCTTCAAGGCCCGCTTTGGACGCAGCCGCTGGGTAGCCTTGCTGGCAGCCTGTGCGACGCTGCTGCGCACGCGGCGTCGGCTGCGCTTGCGCATCGACGTCGGCGCCACGTTTCGCGACGTAAAGACTTTGACGCTCTTCGTGGGCAACAACCGACTGCAGCTTCAACAGTTCGGTGCAGAGCCGACCAACACCTTGGCCGGCACACCCGGCGACGGCACCCTGGCCGCGCTCATGCTCCGACCGATCAGCACGCTGTCCATGATCGGGCTGATGCTGCATGGGGCGATGGGCAGTCTGGGGGAGGCTGCCGGCGTGGAGGGCTTCGAGTTTGAGAATATGGTGGTGAAGCCCACGCTGGCACCTGGGCGCAGAGAGCTCATGGTGGCGTTCGATGGTGAGGTAGCACTGATGCGTGCGCCCATCAATATTCGTGTGCTCGACAAGCCCTTGTACCTGCTCAAAGCGACTGGAGCAGCGGGCACGGCAGACGCGCCAGGGGTTGGAGCATGAGTGTGCTGCTCCATATTTCCGATACCCACTTTGGGACCGAACAGCCGCAGGTGGTTGAGGCTGTGGTCGCCCTGGCAGCTCAGCAGCGCCCAGATGTGATCGTGTTGTCAGGTGACATCACACAACGGGCACGGCCAGCCCAGTTTCGCGCGGCAAAGGCGTTCGTGGACCGGTTGGGTGCGCCGCTGCTAGCCATCCCCGGCAACCACGACATTGCATTGTTTGATGTGTGGGCGCGTTTGACCCGGCCGTACGCTGGCTACGCAGCGGTGTTTGGGTCCGATCTCGAGCCCGGTTACTCCTCGCAGGATCTGCTGATCGTTGGCGTCAACACCACACGCGCATGGCGGCACAAGAACGGGGAGGTGTCCACAGCACAGATTGATCGCGTGGCAAATCTGCTGAGCGCAGCTCGCCCACGGCAGTTGCGCGTCGTGGTGGTGCATCAGCCAGCAGCCGTGACCCAAGCGGGGGATCGAACCAACCTTTTACGCGGACACTGTGCCGCCACGCGGGTCTGGTCGGCAGCCGGGGCTGACTTGGTGATGGGTGGCCACATTCATCTGCCCTACACGCTTGCGTTGCACGGGTTGGCGCGGCGACTGTGGGTGGTCCAGGCCGGCACTGCGGTCTCGTCGCGCACACGTTCTGGGGTGCCCAACTCGGTAAATGTCCTGCGATGGGGTGATGCGCCCGACGCGCGTAATGACCAAGCACAGACCGGGTCGGAATCAGGAGAGTGTTGCCTCATCGAGCGGTGGGACTTGGCGCACCACGATCAAGTGTTCGTGCGCACTGCGGTCACAAGCGCACGGCCAGAGCGCGCCTGATCGCATGGCGGTGCCGACGACAAGGCGTGGCACATCATCCGCCTGCCCGCGTGATGTGCAGTACGGCGTGGACGTCAATTCGGATGCTTCTTAGTTGCCGACTTGAAACTCACAGGAAGTCTGCATTTGCTGAGTCTGTATCGGAGGCAAAGTCCAGCTGTCAAACCTCTCAAGGCCATGATGCGCGACCGGTCGGCACCGCCTTGTCCAGCCGCTTGGCGACGCGGCCCAAGCCGCCTTCCTTGGTGACAACGCAAAAGTAGTGCATGCGGGGTAGTTCAGCATGCTGATCTCCTATCGGGAAAACAGAAGTATCTTTCCCCTTTGCACTGGTTTATTCGAATCTAAAAGTGTTCAACACTGTCATCTTCTACTAACCAACCAAGACGAACTAATCATGATTTACGCACTCAGCTGGTTTTTGATCTTTAGCCTTCTTGCACTTTGGTCCCTGGCAGCCTGGGCGGTGAACGCCATTGCCGTGTGGACGGTCTCGAATGCAGGCACATTGACAGGCGCTGCGTCGGGCGTCGAGGCCATTAGCCTGCCGGAGTGGCTCCCCCCCTGGGTGCCACCGGAGATCGCGCGGGCGATGACCTCGATGCTGTCGGGCCTAGCGCCGACATTCGAGAGTCTGCTTCAAGCCGCGCCGGCACTGGCTGGCGGTCTGACCATGGCGACCTGGGTATTGTGGGCGCTTGGCAGCGCACTGCTTGTCGTGCTGGGCGTAGGGCTGCACCTGCTCATTGCGATGTGGCGCCGCAGCGGTGGCGGCTCTGGTCCTCAACCGGCCCGGCCGGCGGCGGCATGACGGGGATGCTGTTCTGACTGACCGCCCTGCGATGGGTGGACGGTAGTAGCTGCGGTGCCCGGTCATGAATTTGCTCATGTTTTGCGGCGGGCTCATCCTGCTGGTTATTGACGCAAGCACGTTGGCGCGCAACGCGTCAATACTGGATGTCGTTCGGCATCAGCCCGCTCGTTGTTGGACTCGCCATCGTTGCCCTGGGCACCAGTGCGCCTGAGGTGGCAGTAAGTGTTGGCGCCGTGCTCGATGGCAACACCGACATCGCCGTCGGCAACGTGGTCGGTAGCAGCATCTGCAATGTGCTGTTCATAGTGGGTATCAGCGCCCTGATAGCGCCGCCAGTAGTCAACATCCAGTTGATCCGGCAGGAGGTGCCGATCCTGCTGGGCGCAAGCCTGCTGCTGCTGGCTTACACCATGTTTCTGGTCGTGCAGTCGCGCCGCGAAACGCAGGCCGCCAAGGACGAATTTTCTGAAGCAATACAGCCAACTAGGGCTCGCGCCTAGGACAGCCATTGAGCGGCTCAGATCGGCCTGATCGCCGTTGGCCTGGGTGTCTTGGTATTCGGCTCGGACGATCTGGTGTAAGCGTCGGGCGCTTTCGCAAAGGCAATGGGCGTGAGCGACCTCGTCAACGGCCTGACCATCGTCGCCGCTGGCACCAGCATGCCCGAGGTGGCCACGAGCGTCACTGCCGCGATCAAGGGCGAACGCGATATCGCGGTGGGCAACGTCGTCGGCAGCGACACCTTCAATATCCTGGGTTGTCTGGCCTTGTCAGGCTTAGTGTCGGGCGACCTGGACGGTGGTTGGTTCTAGTCAGGCCACCATCTGGCAAAAAATCGAAACTGCACGCTATTGTTGTCGATGCCCATGCGGGTGTGCTTTTACGTTTTAAGAACCCAAAGCGTGCGCCGCCCCAAGGCACTTCTCGCCGCCCTGCGCGATCTCACGCACCGCGCACCATCGAAAGCACGCTGCTTGCATCCAGCGTCTTCGCCTTGGCTTGTATGTCGGGCATGTATCGGGTGCGCAGCCCTTGTGCCTCCTGTAGGGTGCTTGCATAGGTGTCCTTGAGCATCTGCGTGGACAGCGTGCGCCCGCCTGCGTAATAGCGTTTTGCGACTTGGCCTAGCGCGTAGGTGGTCGCAAAGCTCATGCCTGTGCTCACGGCCTGCTGGCCCACGCCACGCAACATGCCGCCACCTATTTTGCCCAGCAGCCCGCCCAGCAGCTTGCGGCCGGCCTGCTCCAAGTACTGTGAAGTTAACCCGACGCCAACGGTGGCAAGAAAATCTTTGACGTGTCCGCTGTCCAACTCAAAGCCGTAGGCCTTACCAATGCGCCAGACCAGCTTCATCTGTAGCGGGATGATTGCCATGGTTGACAGCGTCTCTGGCAGCAGCTCTAGTGCACCGTTGACGACGGCTGCCTTGAGGATGGCATTGTCGAGTTCCGTTACGTCAGCCGCGACACGCGAACTGGCTGCAGCCCCAATGCCGGCACCAGCGACTAGCCCACCAGACACCGGCTCTGCGGCGATGAACTGTGCTTGCTGCACAAAGGCCGCAGCTGCACCCGCGTCAAGGCCGAGCGCCACCCTGGCTTTGGTCAGAAAGTTCTGTTCGGCGTGCGACAGCGTGCCATCTGCGTCGCACACGCAGACCGCCATCTCATAGGCCAGCCGTTTTGCTTCGGTGCTCTGCAGCCGACTAACCACATCGGGCAGGGTGACTCGCTGCATCAGCACGTCCTGGTAAAGCGTGGACAGATGCACCATGTCGTCATGCGAGAAGTTTTGCGCGACGCGTTTGATTTCCTCCCGCTCCCGTTCATGCTTCTCACCGTCGGCAAACGACGCCAGCAGGCACAGCGCGAGGATCGCCCGGGTTTCTTCAGAAGGCAGGTTCATTCCTCGTGCCCTGCGCCAATACCCAGCAGCAGCAGTGCCTGAAACACGTTGAACAGGCTTAGATAGACGCCCAGCGTGGCGGTGATGTAGTTGGTTTCCAGACCGTCTCGCACACGCTTCTGGTCATGCAGGATGAACGCCGTGAAGATGCCGACGGCCAGCACGGCGATCGTGATCATCAGGGCACCCGACTGGAGGAATACATTGGCAGCGCCCGCGGGAGAGCCGTAGATTGGAATGTTGTCATTCATGATGTCGCCTTTAGATGTTGAATGAATCAAGCGAGCAAGCGCATTGGACTTGGCCCTGCCTGCTTGGGTTGTTTACCCGACGGATGCGCGGGCAGCTTGCGCCTCTTTTTCTACTGTGGCAGCTTCGGCTTCCTTGGCTTTGGTGGTGTCCTTGTCCGGCGACATGCTGCCGGCCAGCGCACTGCCGACCATGGTTCCCGCCACACCGCCAACCACGACAGCGCCCAGCGTTGATCCTAGGCCTGAGCCCGCGGCAGCGGTGGGGGCTGCAGCAGGCTTTGCGGCAGCAGCAGGTGCCGTGGCAGGGGTTCTGCTGATGCTGGTAGGAGCTAACTTGGAGCCACCAAAGCGCTTGGCGTGCGCCAGCGAAGGAGCTGCGAGCGAGGCAACAGTCAATGCAATGACAGCAGCGACAGTGCCGCGAAAAGAAGAGGAAATCCACATAGAGGTGTAATGCCCTGAAATTTGAGTGAGAACGCACAGGTTTGTGTGTTTGAAGCCTTATCTTAAGGTTTCCAAGACTTCGAAAAAAGCAGAAAATACACGAATATAGTTCCTGACTATACTGAATATGAGTCTGACCTTCAACCACCGCCATCTGTATTACTTCTGGGTTGTAGCCAAGCAGGGCGGCATGTCGCGGGCTGCCGAGCGGCTGGGTATGGCGGTACAAACCGTGAGCGCGCAGGTGCGCGAACTCGAGCGAGACCTGGGTTGTCAGTTGCTCAAGCCTGCGGGGCGGGGGCTGGCGTTAACCGAAGCCGGTGTGATGGCGCTACAGCAGGCAGAGCAAATTTTTCAATTGTCAGAGGCATTGCCAGAGCGGGTGCTTGCCACCGTGCAGGCACCCTCTGCGCGGCTGGCAGTGGGCATTGCCGATGGGCTGCCAAAACTGGAGGTGCGGCGCCTGTTGCAACCAGTGCTGGCGGTGCCTAATTTGCGCTTGATCTGCGACGACGGAGAAATGGCCGACCTGTTGACCGAGTTGGTCTTGCACAAACTCGACGTGGTGCTGACCGACCACCCTGCGCCGTCCAACTCGCAACTCAAGGTCCACAGCCACTCAATGGGAACGTCGGACATTGGCTGGTACGGCTCACTGCACTGGTGGGATGTGGCGCACGAGGGATTCCCCGCCTCGCTACAGCATGTGCCGCTATTGCTGCCCACCACCCATTCTGTGGTGCGCGGCCAGCTCGACCGTTGGCTGCTCCAGAAGGGACTTCGCCCCCTGGTGGTGGGAGAGATTGAGGACAGTGCCCTGCTTGAGACGTTTGGCAGCACGGGTCTGGGAATTTTTCCTGCGGCACTGGCAGCGCAAGAAGAGTTGTTCAAACGTAGCCAGGTCAAGCTGATTGGCGCATGCGAGGGGGTGCAGGAGCATTACTACGCCATCAGCATAGAGCGCAAAGTGATGCATCCTTTGGTACAGCAGATGCTGCGGCGGACGTGATGCCACCAGACAAATTTAAGCCAATTGACAGAGAAGGCGTGACCACTTCATACCGGATACTGGGCTGCGATGTTGGTGATGCCAAGAACTGACTTGTAGGGTCGGCCATGTCCGAAGTGCTGGGCACCCGCGATGGCGCAAACACGCCCGAGCTCAATAGGCTTTACCACGCTTGGGCCAATGGCGACGTTGGCCTTTGCGTCACCGGCAACGTCATGATGGATCTGGACGCCCGGGACGAGCCCGGTTGGAGCTCTTACCAGCCACTGCTTTCGGGTTCCCCCTTAAACGGCCCCGCCAAATCCGGCGTAATCCAGCCGCCATAAAAGCCACCGGGTTGTGGTCCAACCAACGCGTCGTCGACCGTGCAGCTCAAACTAGCCGGATAAAAAGCCACGCAACCGGCCAGCGCCTCAGCGCCTGCCAGCGGGCGTAGGTAGCTCCAAGCGACGCCATTTAACCTGTCTTTGCCACTGACCAGCGACCAATACTGCGCGGGACCCTTCCACTCGCAAAAGGAGCTACCAGACTGCGGCTGTAGCAGATGTGTAGCCACATCCTCCCAAGGTAGATAGAAACTGGGGGGGTGGGATGTCTCCAACACTTTGACTGCGCGGCGGGTGTGGGCAACCTCAAGACCACGCCAGCGGATGACCACTTCCCGGGTGTCAGGCGCCAACTGCGGTGGGCGGGGGAAGTCCCATACTGAGGTTTGGCCAGGGTAAGGCGTGTGCGCAAACGGGGGACGGGCTTGACCACGCCACTGCCACTGGTCGCGGGCGGATTGGAGCCATGTGGGTGTTGAGGCAACTGTGGGGTTACTAGCCATGCGAGGGCACCTTTTGTAAAGCAGTTGAAGCAACTATTGTCTAGCTTCATGGCCACCTCGACCTTGGCCTAGTACAAACTGCCTGCGGTGGTGCACGCCACCCCAGCTAACCCCGAACAACGCTGCATCGGTGGCGGTATCGCTGTTCCATGGCTGAGATGTCGTGCCGACCAAGGTATCGCGCACCTGCACGGTAGCTACTGATCATTGATGCGATGAACATCATCCGGCGCATTCACGCAGCGGTTCCGGGCCCAGAGAGTGAAGAGAGGTTGGCTGACACCGTCACCTCCTGCCTGGCCTCCTTCCGGCGCGCGCTGAACACGCACCGCCCAACCCATGCCGTGGCGGTGTTTGACCACGGTGGCCGAACCTGCAAGCATGCGCTTTATGCCCCCCTACCAGGCGCATCGCAAATCCATGCCGGAAATTTTGAAAGGTGGTGTACAGACCATTCAACAAGCGCTGCCGGGCCTGGGTCTGTACAGGATCGCCATTGCGGGGATCGAGGCAGACGATGCCATTGCCACGCTGGTTGAAAAGTGGTGCCGGGCCAGCGCTGACCCAGACATCATCTTGTCGACCGACAAAGATTTTTTGCAGATGCTGAACGATCGGGTCTGCATTTACGACCATTTCAAGGGTCAGTGGCGTGACCCGGCCTATGTGGAGGAGAAATTTGGTGTCACACCATTGCAAATAGGTGACTTGCTGGCTTTGATGGGTGACGCCGCGGACGGCATTACGGGGGTGGACAAGGTGGGCGCCAAAACCGCCGCAGGTCTATTGCGCATCAACGGCACCCTGGAGCGGCTGATCTCTAACGCCGACAAGGTAGGTGGGCAAGCAGGTGTCAATCTGCGCCAAGGGGTTGAGGCGGCGCGGCTGTCTTGGCAACTGGTGTCCTTCAAAACCGATGTGTCGCTGGGATTGACCTGGCGGCTGCTCTTGCAGCCGGGCTAAAACGACTAAAGCTCAAAATTTCACCGATGTTCACCTGGAAGGGTTTCTGTCCAGTTCTTGAATGCGCGATGGAGCGCACTGCTAGATGGTATCTGCCGGGATGTTGCAGTGCTGGGCCTTGCGCCAGGCATCACGAAAGCTGTGTTTGTTGGCTGCGGTTGCATTTCGGGCGTTGTAGGTGTATCGGGTGATCCTGGTATCCGCAGGCCTATGCGGCACCAGGCCAAACATCCGCTCAGTGCCTCGCGTTCAGGCACCGTATGACTGGGAATTGACGCTAAAAGCATAATCCTGTGTCAATCATCCACGGGACGACTATGCCACGCTCAATCCTTGCCGAATTAAACATTCACCCTGCGATCCGCGAAAAGGTTGCCAACCATGAGCGCGCCATCGTGTCTGAGGTGCAGGCTGCCATCGCCAAAAATCCCGTGGTGGTCGTTGGCATGGGCGCGAATCCGTTCCCTAAAAAAGCACGTCGAGCACTTGACGCTGCTGGCGTCGCTTATCAGTACCTGGAATACGGAAATTATTTCAAGGATTGGCGCAAACGCAATGCGCTCAAACTCTGGACCGGCTGGCCGACGTTGCCAATGATCTTCGTGCACGGTAACCTCATTGGCGGAGCCGATGACCTTGCCAAACTGCTTGACAGCGGCGAGCTGAAAAAATTGCTCGCTTAAGCAGCACTTGCTTGCGCCGTTCTGAGCATCACGGCCCATTTTGGCGGGTACCTATTTTTCAGCATGCAATCGCGGCATTTGCCGACAACCGTAGTCAACGCCCGGCCTTGACTCGTCTGCCCGCACTGCAGCTTCTCAATCCAGCTGGTGAAATGGCCGACTAGCGCGCTTCGTCATCCAGTACAAACTCGTCAGAAATATCGCGCAAGATCAGCCTCTTTTTTGCGCAGCCGTACCTTGTAAATTTCTGATGCGTTTGATTCTTCCAACCCCCCTGACCCTGCTGGCCTTTGCTGGTAACTCAGTACTTTGCCGGATGGCGTTGACCACAACATTTATGGATGCCGCCAGCTTCATAACCGTAGGTTTGCTGTCGGGTGCGCTGATGCTGTCTGTGCTGGTTTGGGTGCGATCGGTCTCAGCAGGCCTGGGCAATGCCAAAGGCGGCAAAGTGCCTGGCATGGGCGCCAATTGGCCGTCTGCACTGGCCTTGTTTGTTTACGCTGCATCGTTGTCGTATTCCTATCCTAATTTGTCCACCGGAACCGGTGCCTTGCTGGGCTGATCGCGATCCTGCTGCCGGCACTGACAGCGTCGCCCCTTGGCAGTGCCGTGTTGATGATGGGCTCGGGCGCGCTGTTGCTTCAGGAGGCGATCACCTGGCGTCTGCTGCTGGCTTCGGTGGCGATTCTGGGCGGTATCGCCCCGGCCGTGATGAACCGTCGTGCAAAGGTGCCCTAATGGGTGGCATCGGTGTCGAGGGTAAGCGAATTGCTTTTAAAAAAGTAGCATCTAGCGCTTTAAAAACAAGGGCTAGAGGCCAATTTCATCAATAACTTTTTTTGCTGGTGTTCCGCACCTGATTGGCTCCATGTGCGTGGAATAACCGCTGCTTAAAGCATCTTTTCCAGAAACGCCTGGGTGCGCGGGTGTTCTGGGGCTGCAAACAGCTCGCGCGCCGGGCGCGCTTCCACCACCACGCCGCCGTCCATAAAGACCGCGCGCGCCGCCACCTCGCGGGCAAAGGCCATTTCATGCGTCACCACAATCATCGTCATGCGGTCCTCGGCCAGCTCACGCATGGTGGCCAGCACCTCGCCAGTCAACTCGGGGTCGAGTGCGGAGGTAGGCTCGTCAAACAGCATGATGTCGGGCTCCATCGCCAGCGCGCGGGCGATGGCGACGCGCTGCTTCTGGCCGCCCGACAGACGCGAGGGGTAACTGTCACACTTGTCAAACAGACCGACTTTTTGCAGCAAGGCTTCGGCCTTGGGCACAATTTCCTTAAGCTGCGCGCCCTTCACTGTCAGCGGTGCCTCAATGAGGTTTTGCAATACCGTCAGATGCGGGAACAGGTTGAAGTGCTGGAACACCATGCCCATCTTGCGGCAAACCCGGCTGATGTCGGCAGGCGGCACATACTGGCAGTGGCCCTGGGCGTTGGTGCGCACCAGCGCCTCACCCTCAATCTCTATGTTGCCGCGGTGGATGGTTTCCAAGTGAATCAGGCAGCGCAAAAAGGTACTTTTACCCGAGCCGGACGGGCCGATCACGGCTACCACCTCACCGTGGGAAACGTCCAGCGACACGCCCTTAAGCACCTCGACGGGGCCAAAGCGCTTGTGCACATCCACCGCGCGAATCATCGGGCTAGTCGTCATAAACAGCGTATTTCTTTTCCAGACGCTGAAAGCCATAGGTCAGCACCAGGGTCATGAGCAGGTAAAAAGCTGCGGCCACCAAAAACGGCGAGGTGGTGAAGTCGCGCTGCACAATGCCACGCGCGGCGCGCAGCAGGTCGTTCATCGCCAGCACATAAATCAGCGAGGTGTCTTTGACCAGGGTGATGGTCTCGTTGCTCATGGGCGGCAGAATGCGCTTGAGCACTTGTGGCAGCACGATGCGGCGCATGGTCTGCGGGTAGCTCATGCCCAGCACCTTGGCGCCTTCGTACTGGCCCCGGTCAATCGACTGGATGCCAGCGCGGAAGATCTCGGCAAAATAGGCCGAGTAATTCAAGACAAAGGCCAGTATGGCCGACGGGAAATCGGGCAGCCGCACGCCGATGATCGGAATGAACGGCAAGGCAAAGTAGATGAACAGCATCTGCAGCATCAGCGGAGTGCCGCGCATCAGCCAGATGTAGCCATTCACCAGGCCGCTCAAAACCTTGAAGCGCGAAATCCTCACCAGCGCCAAGGCCAGACCCAGCGGCACCGCCAGCACCAGCGTGATCAGAAAAACCTGCAGTGTGACCGCGCTGCCCTGGAGCAGGACAGGCAAGATGGTGACGATGTAGTCCATAAAAAGGTGTCAGAGCCCGCAGCAGCAAAATCCGGCTTGGCAACGCAGGCGTAGTGACACGAAAAACCAGGCTGTCAAGCCGACCATGGCAGCCTGGTGTCCGTCAGCTTATGGCTTGATGATGTCCTTGCCGAACCACTTGGTTGAAATGGTTGCAGCGGCGCCGTCAGCCCTCATGTCGTCCAGTGCCTTGTCCAGCTTGGCTGCCAGCTCGGTGTCGCCCTTGCGCACGCCCACACCGTAGTCTTCAGTGCCAAAGTTCTCTTCTAGCACACGGTACTCGCCGGGTTTCTTGCCGGTGTAGTAGCGGCCCACAACCTCGTCCACCACTACGGCGTCCAGTCGGCCGGCCGACAGGTCCATCAGCGCGGTCACGTTGTCACCAAATTTTTTGAGTTCCTTGATCGATTTGGCTGTGGCTTCGTCTTTTTGCACCGCATCCACCGCGCTGCTGCCATCTTGCACACCCACCACCGCACCCGCGAGCTGAGCCTTGTTGGTGATGGCTGACTTGTCAGTCACAACCACAATCTGGCGGTTTTCCAGATAAGGCTTGGTGAACAGAATGTTGGTTTTGCGTTCTTCTGTGATCGTCAGACCGTTCCACAAAACATCGATGCGGTTGCCATTGAGCTCAGACTCCTTGGCGCTCCAGTCGATCGGTTTGAAAGTGACTTCCACCCCCAGACGCTTGCCGGCTTCCTTGGCCAGATCGATGTCAAAGCCAACCAGCTCGTTTTTCTCGTCGCGAAAACCCATGGGCGGGAAGTTGTCGTCTAGGCCAATCACGATGGCTTTGGCCACCACCGGCACCGGTTCAACCGCCGCAGCCACGGGTTCGTCCTTCTTGCCGCAACCAGTGACCACCAGAGCCGCCATCGCACACGCGGCGATCCAAAAAGCACGTTTATTCATTTCTTTGTCCAGTTGTGAGTAACAGCGGATTATCGGTGCGTTGACAGCCCAAAAAAGTGGTGTAGATTGATGACATTGACACGGACAGCAAGGATTCACTGGAGGTACCCCAATGCTCCCCCAAACCAACCGTCAAATGGCCCTCGACCAATACCGACTGCGCGCCAATTTTTACGATGCGGAATTGGCTGCTTTTGAGCCGGTTCGTCGCAAGGCTATTGCAGGCCTGCAACTCCAGCCCGGCAATACTGTGCTTGATGTTGGTTGTGGCACCGGCCTGAGTCTTGAATCTCTTCAGCAGGGCGTCGGCTCGCAAGGCACCATTGTTGGCATAGAGCAGTCGCCTGAAATGTTTGCACTGGCACATCGGCGCGTGGCGCGGCACAAATGGCGCAATGTGACTCTGGAGAATGCACCGGCTGAGTCATCCACCGTCGGTTGCCGGGCAGATTCCGCCCTGTTTCTTTTCACCCACGACATTCTTCGCTACCCAGACGGCATTCGCCATCTGGGTAGCGAAGCTCAAGCCCGGCGCACGGGTGGTGGCTGCCGGCCTGCAATGGAGTTCGCCGTGGGACTGGCCAACCTACTGGCTGGTGCTGCTGTCGGCAATGTATTCGACAACCTCTCTGGAAGGTCTGGCGCAGCCCTGGGGCCCTTTGGCACAGCTGGTGGGCGCCATGCAGCCGCTGCCCTCACCACTGCAGGGTGTTTATATTGTTAGTGGTATCTACTTACCTCAAGAAAGTGAGTTTTCTCATCATGTCTGATCCTTCAAAGCCGAGTGGCGTCACGACCATGCCCAAAAAACTGACCCCTCTGGACGCCGCTACCCAGGCCTTCAGAAAGTCCATCGACCCCTACAGCATGTTCACCTCGCAGATCGATGCGCAGCTGGCTTGGCTGAGGCACCCGCAGGAGTTGATGCGCGCCGCCGATGAGTTTGCTGCCGACATAGCGGCTCTGCAGGGCCATGCGGTGCGACGCTCCTTGGGCCTGCCCGCTGATGAGGTGTATGAGCCCAACCCGAAAGACGCGCGCTTTGCCGATCCGATCTGGACCGAATCCGCCCCGTGGGATATTTTGAAAGAGTGGTATCTGACGATGAGCAGCCGGCTGCAGAAGCTGTCATACGAAGCCCCTGGCATGTCTGAGCATGAGCGCCACCGCGCTGCTTTTTGGCAACGCAACTACCTCAATATGCTGTCGCCCGACAACTTCTTCTGGCTCAACCCAAAGGCCATGGACAGATATGCCAAAACGCAGGGTGAAAGTCTCCGCCTGGGGCTTAAAAACTTCGCCCGCGATGTGGAGGCCAAAAACATCCAAATGGTGGAGCCAGATGCCTTTGTGGTGGGCAAAGACTTGGCAACCACCGCCGGTAAGGTGATTTTTCGCAACCGTCTGGTGGAGCTGATTCACTACGCGCCCACGACCGACAAGGTGCGCGAGATGCCGATCCTGATCGTCACGCCATGGATCAACAAGTTTTACATTCTTGACCTGACCGAGAAAAAGAGCCTGGTCAAGCACCTGACCGACCAGGGGTTTTCGGTATTTATCTCCAGCTGGAAAAATCCGCCAAAAGAGATGCATGACGTGCGTTTTGACGACTATCTGACGCAAGGCGTGTGTGAACTGGTACGCGTGACCACCGAGTTTTGCAAGGTGCCGCAACTGCATCTGGTGGGCTATTGCATTGGCGGCACACTGGCAGCCACCTACATGGCCTGGGCCAACAAACGATTTGGTCCAGACAAAGTGCCGGTGGCGCACTGGACGCTGTTTACCAGCTTGACCGATTTTTCAGAACCTGGAGAGATCAACATCTTCATTGACGAGGCCTGCCTGGAGGGTCTGGATACCCTGATGGCCAAGAAGGGCTATCTGGACGGCACCGAAATGGCGGCATCCTTTAGGCTGCTGCGCTCCAACAGCCTAATATGGAATTACTGGGTCAGTAGCTACCTGATGGGCGAAAAACTGCCGGCGTTTGATGTGCTGTTCTGGAATGTGGATGCCACCCGCATGCCGCAGGCCATGCACTCCTACTACCTGCGCCAGATGTACCTGCACAACAACCTCATCAAGCCCGATGCGTTGACCATTGCCGACGAGTCGATCGACCTGGGTCGTATCCAGCAGTCGCTTTACGCAGTGACGGCGCAAGAGGACCATATTGCCCCCTGGGAAGCCTGCTATAAGGTGCGTCAAAACATTCACCCTGACGCGCCGGTGCGCTTTGTCCGATCCACCTCCGGCCACATCCTCGGCATCATCAACCCGCCCGTACAACCGCCAAAACGCTCTTATTGGGTCGCCGAACCGGCGTACGGCGAAGACGCCGAACACTGGCTGGCGCGTGCCGACAAAAAACCAGGCACGTGGTGGGACGACTGGACCACCTGGCTTCACCAGCGCACCGGCGAGCTGGTCAGCGCTTATGCCACCACCAGCCGCAAATACCCGGCGCTTGCGGATGCCCCGGGAACCTACGTCCTGGAGAAATAGCCCAACTTGTTACACCTGCGGGCGGTCAATCAGTGCAGTCAACTCACTGACAAAGCGCTCAGGCTGCGCCAAGTGTGGGCCGTGGTCGGCACCTTCATAAAAACTCAAGCGCGCCTGCGGCATGTTGTCGGCCACAAAGCGTGCTGTGGCTTCAGTGTAGAAGTTGCTGGCCGTGCCGTAGGCCAGCAGCGTGGGCACGTTGATGCTTGGCAGCGCATTCCGGTAGTCAGCCGCTACCAGGCTTTGCCAAATGGCAATCGCTGGGGCTGGGTCAATGTCTTTCAGCGACTCGCGCACCATGCGCCAGCCCGACGAGTTACGCAAGTAGCTGGCTTGCGCCTTGTCGTTCAGCCCAAAAGCCACCAAGCGCAGCACGGCCTCAGTAAAGTCGGCTTGCAGGTCTTCTACCAGGCGCTGGGCGCGCGCTTGGTCAAAGTCGCCATAGATACCCCCTTGCCAGGTGGCATCGGTCATCAACTTGGGTGACTGGTCGATGAAGACCAGGTGCGAAAAACGGTCGCCTCCAAAGTCGCGCAGGCATTGCCACAGCGTCAGCGCGCCCATGGAGTGGCCCACAGCAACCACGCGCTCCAGTTCGTAGTGGTCCAGCAGGTTAACGACATCGCGCGCTAATCGTTTCACGTCTGGGGTAGGGGTAGCCATAAGCGGGTGGCCACCGTGCCCGCGCGCGTCCGGGCGCAGAAGACGGTGTTGTTGGGATAGCGGCTCAATCAAGGGCGCCCAGGCTGTGTGGCTGGCAGTCCAGCCGTGCAACAACAAAAGGGGTGTGCCATCACCGTTCAGGTGCACATGGAGTTGTTCGCCATCGTCGGCGTAGAAGGTGTCGTGCTGCATGGGGGCCTTTTTGCGCACATCCTACTGTCTGGCGCATCATCTGGCACAAAGTCGACCGCTATGATCACGCATAAAGGTAACCGATCCATGCAGCCATCTCCCTCTGAACCCGTCTGGCGGCCCGTCCTGGGCCCAGCGCCGTACCGTGACCTGTGCACCGACTGCGGTGTGTCGCGCTCCAGTGACCCCAAGCGTTGTGGCCAGGTCTGCCAGTTCATCCAGCCTGACTACCCGGCCTTAGAAACCCAGGTGCATGGTCGTACCCGTAACCCAGAGCAACAAGACGAATTGTTTTTTGGTGTTTACCAGCGCACCCTGCGCGCAGCGTTGAAGCCCGCCTTGCCCGGCGCGCAGTGGACCGGCATCACCACCCGCATCGCCCAGCGGCTGCTGGAAACCAAAGCGGTGGATGCCGTGCTGACCATGGCGCCTGACCCCAATGACCGCTGGCGCCCTGTGCCGGTGCTGGTGACGCAGCCCGAGGGCATGGCGCAGTGTCGTGGCATGCGTATGGGCTATGCACCGCTGCTGGCACTGCTGGAGCCGGCGATGCAGCAAGGTTACAAGCGCCTGGCGGTGATCGGCATTCCGTGCCAGATCTATGCCTTGCGCGCCTTGGAAAAACAGCTCGGGCTAGAGCGCTTGTATGTGATAGGCACCCCCTGCTCTGACAACACCACTACAGAGCGGTTTCACGAGTTTCTGGCACTGATGGCCGCGCAGACCAACGACAAGCCCGAGGACATCACCTACCTGG
The DNA here is from genome assembly GCF_001938565.1 of Rhodoferax antarcticus ANT.BR. Taxonomy (GTDB): domain Bacteria; phylum Pseudomonadota; class Gammaproteobacteria; order Burkholderiales; family Burkholderiaceae_C; genus Rhodoferax; species Rhodoferax antarcticus. The sequence continues at coordinate 12,313 of NZ_MSYM01000004.1, read as the reverse complement.
AGTTCCTGGCTGACTACCACGTGGAGCTGCGCTATGCCGATGGCCACCAACGCAAGGTGCCGTTTCTGATGCTGCCGCTCTCCGACTTGCCGCGTGATTTTTTCCCGCTGACCTGCCGCACCTGTGTTGACTACACCAATGCGCTGGCCGACATCACCGTGGGCTACATGGGCGGCGAGGGCGCGCAGTGGTTGCTGGTGCGCAATGCGCAGGGCGAAGACCTGCTGAAACTGCTGGGGGATGAAATAAAAGTGAGCACGCCAGGCAGTGCTGGCAAGCGCCAGGGGCCGGTCAAAGGCTTTTTGGCGAACACCGAACGGGCCGCGGGTGGCTTGCCATTGCGCCGCATGCCGCAGTGGCTGCGCCCGATTGTGGGTTGGTTGATGCCCAAGGTGGGGCCGCGCGGGCTGGAGTTTGCCCGGGCGCGCCTGGAGATGAAAGCGGTCGAGACCATCATTCATCTGCGCCGCGAAGAGCCCAGTCGTCTCAAATCGATGGTGCCCGCGCATGTTTGGGCGCTGGTCAAGCCCTATGGCCTGACGCCCACTGCGCAAGAGTTACCGCGTCAACCTGCGGCGCCGAGCAGAAAACCGTCCTGAATCGCGAAGTAAGCCTTTGGCACCTCAAAGTAAGGCATGGCCCCGGTTTCCAGCACCTGCACCTGCCAGTTGGGCTTGCCACCGACGATGTTCAGCATCTTGTAATTGGTGAAGTCGCCTTTGGTACCGTGAATCACCAGCGTGGGCAGGGCAACCTGCTGGTAAACATCCTGAACATCAGCGCTGAACAAAATGCCGCTCAAGAAAGCCAGCGGCGCAAACTCGGCATTGGGTTGGCGTGCGCTGATGATGTTGTAGGCCCACAACTTCTCATCAATCGCCTTGCCGCCCCAAGTGCGCTCCAGAAAGTAACGGATAACCCCCGGGCGCGTGAGTTGTTTGAACAAAAAGCCACCCCAGCCTGGTCCGCGCAGAACTTTGTCCAGAATCGGCATGTAAAGCGTTTCGCCCGGGTCTTCGCGTAGCGTCTTCCCGCCACGAAATCCGGTGGGGCTGACCAATGTCAGGCTCTTGAACAGAGTCGGGTTTTCTACTGAAGCCCTCGCCAGAAACTCGCAGGAGAGCGACACGGCGATGGCATCCACCGGAGCCCCACCATGCCTGGCCTGTATCCATTGGGCAGCCTTCACCAGCGCATCGGTCATCACGCGCACGGTATAGGCACGGTCTTCGCGGTGGGACAAGCCATAGCCCGGCAAATCCAACGCATACACACAACGGCTGCCGCGGTAGTGGTCAAACAAGGGCCGCACCTCGGCGGCGGACGCCACCGCGTTCACGCTGTGAATCAACAGCAGCGGAGCACCCTCACCAGCGGTGTAAACCACCACCTTCCTTTGGGTGCGGGGAAGCTCATGGACGGCACCATCCAGAGCGGCGGGCAAATTTGTTGTCATAGTGACCTCCTTGTTGTGTGTAAACCTGCTGATGTTATCCCCGGGTTTTTACCAATGGCTGTGCACTAACTCACCTAAGGCACATCGCGTTTGAAGAAAAAATCGGAAAATTTTAAATATTTCAGAAATAGGCCTAAATAACCCCCCATTTCTGCCGTTAAGAACTTACGAACGGAGGAAAGACCCAGACCCATTCTGAAGCCTGAAGCACCATGTCCCTACCACCCATTGATCGAATCCAGAGCATGCGGCCCGTTGCGGCCGAGGCCGCTGCGTTGGCAACCGGTCGCGTGGTGCCGGTGGTGCCGGTCAATCCGTCGCAACGGGTCGATGCGCCAGCCGAGGTGTCTCCCAGCGTGATCAACATGATCACCACCGGCGACAAACCCAATGCGGGAGAGGGTGTTTACCGCAGTGTGGCCGACCCGGTGCGTCAAACACCTCAAGAAGCAGCGCCCAAAGACTGGACCATCAAGCGCCCAGAGCCAGAAAAGGTGGAAACCCCGCCACCCGAGCCGCTGTCCAAAATCTTGCTGGACCACATCAAATCCCTATGGCTGGCCAGTGCCAGCGCCGTACAGGTGCAAGAGCAGGTCAAAAACCAGATCGACTCCACCAAAGCCGCAGCCAACCTTGCCCCGGGCGTGTTGTCGAGCGAGGTCTATACCTACTCGCCCAGCAAAATCAACAAGACGGACAAAACCCAGACCTGACCACGGCAATGCGACATGCGCAGTTCATGGTGCGCGGTTCAATTGCTCACACCGCTGGCCACATGGCCTGAGGGCACGTGCTGCGCAGCAGATTCAATGTGGCCGGTCTGGTCGTCAAAGAAAAAGTCGGGCTCAAACTCACGCAGAAACTCGCCCTTGGCCAGGCCGCCCAGAAACATGGCTTCATCCACCTCAATGTTCCAGTTCATCAGCGTGCGGATGGCGCGCTCATGCGCCGGGGCGCTGCGGGCGGTGACCAGTGCCGTGCGGATGCGCATCTGGGGGGTGCCTGACTGCTGCAAGTTTTGTAGCGCAAAGAGCAATGGCTTAAAGGGCCCGTCGGGTAAAGGCAAGGCAGCCTTATCCATCTCATGTTGCTGAAAGGCCTGCAAACCCAGCGCCTGGTACACCCGCTCAGCCTCGTCGGAAAACAGCACGGCGTCGCCGTCAAAGGCAATACGCACCTCTTGCGGATGCGCGTCACTGGCGTGCACCGACTGCGGATACACCTGCGCTGCCGGCACGCCGGCCGCCAGCGCGGCCCGCACGTCACTCAAGTGGGTGCTCAGAAACAGGTTGGCGTGCAGCGGCTTCAGGTAGCGCCAGGGCGATTGGCCTCGGGTAAAACTGCCACGCTCGATGGCCAAGCCGTAATGCTGCGCCGAGCGAAACACCCGCATGCCTGAGACCGGGTCATTTCGCGAGAGGATCACCACCTCCACCGGCTGCGTCGAGGCCGCTGAGTGGTTGAACGCCAGCAACTTTTTGACCAGCGAAAATGCCACCCCTGGCTTGGCGGGAATGTCGAGCCGCTGCAACTGCAGCGCCATGTATGCGCGGTCGTCGCCTTGCTCAAAGACCTGGTTTTCTTCTTCAAAATCAAACAGGGCGCGGCTGCTGATGGCCACCACCAGTTTGCCGTCAAGGGTTGTCGCCATAAAACTCCTGTTGCGTTTTCCGGGAAGAAGGGCGTTGCTGGCGCGGTGCGCTTATTGCTGCAAAAACATCTGGTACGCCGGGTTGCCCGTTTCTTCCACGCAGGGGTAACCCAATGTGCTTAAAAACTCGGCAAACGCGGTGTCGTCGTTAGCGGGCACCTGCAAGCCGACCAAAATGCGCCCGTAATCCGCACCCTGGTTGCGGTAGTGAAACAGGCTGATGTTCCAGCCCGCAGGCATCTGGTTCAAAAACTTCAGTAGCGCGCCCGGGCGCTCAGGAATCACAAAACGCAGCAGCCGCTCGTCTTGCGCCAGCGCAGAGTGCCCGCCCACCATGTAACGGATGTGCTCTTTGGCCAGGTCATCGTGCGTCAGGTCCAGCGTCTCAAAGTGGTGTTTGCTCAGGTGCGCGGCTATTTTGGCCGACTCGCCTTTGGCTGTGGTGGTCAGGCCGACAAACACATGTGCCTTTTGGGCATGGCTGATGCGGTAGTTGAACTCGGTCACGTTGCGGCTGGTTTTGGCACCGCCAAATGCGGGCAGGCTGCTCAGCAACTCGCAAAAGCGCCTGAAACTGCCTCGCTCCTCGGGAATGGTCACCGCAAACAACGCTTCACGCTCTTCGCCCACCTCGGCGCGCTCGGCCACAAAGCGCAGCCGGTCAAAGTTCATGTTGGCACCGCACAAAATCGCGGCGTAAGTCTCGCCTTTGGTTTTGTGCTGGGCCACGTATTGCTTCACCGCCGCCACCGCCAAGGCTCCGGCGGGCTCGACGATGCTGCGGGTGTCCACAAACACGTCCTTGATGGCCGCGCACACCGCGTCGGTATTCACCAGCACATAGTCATCGACCAGGTGGCTGGCAATACGAAAGGTCTCCGCTCCAACCAGTTTCACCGCCGTGCCGTCCGAGAACAGGCCCACATCGCTCAAAGTAACCCGGTGCTGCGCCGCCACCGACTGCACCATGGCATCCGAGTCGTTCATCTGCACGCCAATCACCTTCACCTCCGGGCGCACCGCCTTGATGTAATTGGCCACCCCGCTGATCAGCCCGCCGCCACCAATGGCCACAAACACCGCGTCTAGCCGGCCCTGGTGCTGGCGCAGCATCTCCATCGCCACCGTGCCCTGGCCGGCAATCACGTCCGGGTCGTCAAACGGGTGGACGAAGGTCAGGCCTTCCTTTTTCTCCAGCTCCACAGAGTGGTTGTAGGCATCTGAATAGCTTTCACCAAACAGCACCACCTCGCCGCCAAAGCTGCGCACCGCATCCACCTTCATCTGCGGCGTGGTGGTGGGCATGACGATCACCGCGCGCGTGCCCAGCCGCTGTGCGCTCAAGGCCACACCTTGGGCATGGTTGCCAGCGGAGGCGCAAATCACGCCTTTCTTCAACTGCGCCGCGCTCAGGTGCGCCATCTTGTTGTACGCGCCGCGCAGCTTGAAACTGTGCACCGGCTGCTGGTCTTCGCGCTTGAGCAGCACGGTGTTGCCAAGGCGCGCGCTTAAGGCCTGCGCGGGCTCCAGCGCCGACTCTATGGCCACGTCATAGACGCGAGCGTTGAGAATTTTCTTCAGGTAATCCAGGGGCGTCAGCGGTTGGGGGCGAAGTGTCGCGGTCATGGTGTCAGGGGTGGAGGTAAGTTAAAGAGGTGAGGCCAGGTGCTGCCCGGCAGTGCGGTAAACCTTGTTTTTGTCGCGTCGGCCAGCAGCCAGTACGGTGACAAAAATGGCGCTGCCGTCAACCCGGTAAACCAGGCGGTAGCCAACACTGTGCAATTTGATCTTGTAGCAGTCTGCCATACCATGCAGCGCTGCAGAAGGCACCCGCGGTGACGCAAGTCGCTCAGCAAGTTTTTTTTTGAATGGCTCGCGCACGCTCGCATCAAGTAGGCGCCACTCCTTGAGCGCCTGTTCATGAAAGCGCAAACTATAGATCGTCAAGATTGACCTCGATAAACGGGCCATCGGCACGCTCGCGCACCAACTTGGCGTCTTCCAGGTCCTCCAGATACGCCATCAGTCGCTCGTAATGGCTGGCCGGCAGCAGGTAGGCCTCAGGCCGGTTGTGGTTGAGCACCGCCACCGGCGCATCGTCAGCGCGCCTCAAAATATCGGCATAGTTACGTTTGAGCTCGGTCACGCTCACGGTAAAGTGGGAAAGAACAGCGTCCATAAAACCTCACTTACGTTGAATTAAGCACTCTAATTAGCATCTATTAAAGCATGAATTCACCCATGAAATCGACTGCAGCACAATCGCGATTCGTCGCAACACGCAAAGGATGGTCTTTATGGAATGCACCGTTAACTGGACCGGCGCCCTGAACACGCGCTCAAATATGGGCTTTATCGCCGAAACCGGCAGCGGCCACACGCTGCTGATGGACGGCGCGCCCGACGCCGCCAAACCTGAAAACGGCGGCCAGAACCTGGCGCCCCGCCCGATGGAGTTGCTCTTGGCTGGCGCCGGTGGTTGCACCGCCTATGACGTGGTGTTGATCCTGAAGCGTGGCCGCCATGATGTGCGCGGCTGCAGCGTCAAACTGACGGCCGAGCGGGCCGAGACCGACCCCAAGGTGTTCACCACCATCAATATGCACTTCACTGTCACCGGCAAGGCCATGCCACCGGCCGCAGTTGAACGCGCCATCGCCATGAGCCACGAAAAATATTGCTCCGCCAGCGTCATGCTCGGCAAAACCGCCAGCATCACCACCAGCTTTGAGGTGGTGGAGGTTTAAGTTAAACCCGGTGCGCCACCGTGGTCATCACCCGGGCTACGGCTTTCATCACCCCTTTGACAGATGCAGGCAAATCCATCGCACCCAGCTCCATCGCGTTGTAAGCGTGGCGGGCTTCATCGTCCATCATCTGCGCCACGATCGCGCGTGAAGCGTGGTCGCCAACTGGCAGGCGATTCATATGGGTTTCCAGATGCGCTTCAACCTGGTTTTCAGTCTCCACCACAAAGCCCAGACTCACCGCATCGCCCATTTTGCCAGCCACCAGGCCGATGCCAAACGCCCCCGCGTACCACAGCGGGTTCAGCAGTGAGGTGTGCCCGCCCAACTCTTTCACACGCTGTGCGGTCCACGCCAAATGGTCGGTTTCTTCGGCTCGAGCCGCCAGAAAATGGGCGCGCAATGTTTCACTATCAGTCGTAAAAGCCTGCGCTGTGTACAGCGCCTGGGCGCACACCTCACCCACATGGTTGACGCGCATCAAAGCACCGGCTTCTTTCTTTTCAGTTGCCGATAACTCAGTGGGCTCAGCGGGCAACGTTGGGCAGGGCTGAGATGCCGGGGGCGAAGAAAACACCGTGCGCAGGGCGTCGTCCACGGTGGAGAGAAAGCGGTCAAAAGGGGTCAGGGTCATGGGCATGGTGTGGCTCAAACGTGGGATGAAAAGTGGACTAAGGGTAGCGGAATTTAGCGCTAGCCGGGTTGGCAGTAGTTGAGATGTAACTTTTTTTCGGTGTGTTTCTAGGTGGTGGCATCTGCGCGCAGGCGCAACGTAATAGGCCTCGCATTTTTTTGCGGAACCCGCTAAAACATTAACGCATATACACTAAAAATACACGGAAACACGATTGATCTGGGATGAAGCCAAGCGCGCTGCCAACCTGGTCAAACACGGTTTGGACTTTGCTCAAGCGCACTTGGTGCTGAAGTCACGCTATCGGCTTGATGCTGCGGTGGCGCGCAGCGGGTGCAGTCGATTTCCTACGTGTTAGAGATTTTGTCAGTATTGACGGTGGTACACACTGACCGCGATGGGGCTGCGCGGATCATCAGCTTTCGCCGCGCAAGCAGCGAGGAAAGAGAGGTTTACGATGACTGGCTTGAAAACGACTGACCTCACTCGCGCACAAGTGCTGGCAGAGGTGCGCGCAATACCTACTGATCAGAATTTTGTGTTGGACGGCATCGACCAAGATGACCGACCATTGACCAAAGTGGAATTGCAGACAGGCATTGTCGCCATGGCCAAGAAGCGTGGCAGGCCCGCGGGCTCTGGAGGCAAAGAGCAGATAGCGCTGCGCGTTGACCATGATGTTTTGAGCGCCTTCCGCGCCACAGGCGCCGGCTGGCAAACGCGCATGAACGATGCACTCAAAGACTGGTTAAACACGCATTCGCCGGTGTAGGTAATAGAGTTGAGCAACCAGCAGCGGCAGTTCTGTCATCAATGCGCACGATGGTTGCACTTTAGTAGTTTAGAAGCGGTGGCGAATGCCGAGCTGAACGGCGGTGGAGTCGGTGCCGGCGGACGCTGTCACACCACCAATGAAGCCATTGCCACCGGGTGCCACCTGGCCCTTGTCACCATTGTCATAGCGCACCAGCACAGCGTTCAGGTCGGTACGTTTGGACAGGGCGTAGGTGTAAGCGGCACCGTAAGAGTCCACGTCAGCGTTGTAGGGGCGCTTGTCGTTAAACGTGTTGTACGCCACGGATACGGTGTGCGGGCCGGTGGTGTAGCGATAGCCAATGTGGTACAGACGGCCATCCTGCTTGAGGGCTTGGGTGTAGGCACCTTTGACAGCGTTAGCCGTGGTCAACGCGGTACCCGCAGGAACACTTTTACCCAACAGACTCAGATAAACAGCACCTCCAATATCACCCATGTTGGCTGGGTTGTCATCCGTAATCTGGATGGCCATGCCTGTAAATTTATGTGGTCCAGTGGTCATGGAGGCACCAAGTACCGTTGTTTTCAAAGAGTTTTGGCCAAGCTCATTCTTGGTGGCGTTGTGGCCCAGCCCAACTGCAAAACTATCTGTTTTATAGCTGGCATTGAAGCCAATCATGTTGCTGGAATCGGCTTCACCGCGGTCGCCCAGTGAATACATCACTGAACCGGAGAAGCCATCTTTTGCCAGTCTGTAGGCTATTGAATTGGATTGACGAATTTCCAGGATGGATGGGAACGTCACAATCTGACCCGCAGCCAAGCCCGACTGGGTCGCCATAATGTCAAAAGTGGCATTGGTTTCAAACGCCGGTGTGTACATCCGCCCAGCCAATACCGCACCCACCGGTGTAATCAGACCCACAAAAGCCTGACGGTCGAAGAATCGGTTCCCGTAAGGACCAACGTTGACACCATATTTTTGGCTAGCTAATACTGGAACCAACTGATCCAGAAGGGGTTGGGTTGTGCCGAGACCAAGCAGGTTAGGGTTTAAACCAAGCAAATCAGCCCTCGAATACCGATCTGACAACTGCCCACCAGAAATCGGCGTGCTGCTGTTCCCGCCCGTATCCAGCTCCACCCGTGCTTCAAGCGTAAAGATCGCCTTGTAGCCGCCACCCAAATCCTCATTGCCCTTGATGCCCCAGCGCGAGCCTTCCATGATGCCGCTGGCCACTTGGGTCACCCTGCCAGCCTTCAGGCCTGAAGTGCTGGTAATGCCTGCATCCGCTAGGCCGTACAAGGTTACGCCAGGGGCGGGAACCTGGGCTTGCGCCAGACCCGCGCAGCACAGGGCGCAGGCCAGGGCGGTGGCGCGCAGTGCGCGCGATGAAAACAGTGGTTGGGTCAAGTGTGTCATGGTGGCTTTCTTAAACAAGGTTGAATAAAAAGAACGGTCGTGCTGTTCGCTGGATGTTGCCTGCATTCAACACATTTGCAGACAAGGGTTTTCCCTGTCGATGGGTGTGGCTGTTGCTCTGTAAAAGGTATGCAACCTTATGATTTACAACAACAAAGTCAAAATTCTGTGTATTTAGATGCTGAATGGCCCTGATGCCATTTGTTGCAATCATGCGACAAAAGCGACGTTTTTGGCCTTGAAATCCATTTGAAACAGCCTGAATGCCAGGTTTTTCCGTGTGGCGTGATCAAATCAATCCCGCGATGTTTCATCCGCCCGTTTGAAAAACCTGGCTTGCAGCCTTCAAACGTTTTGTTTATTCATTTTGGAGTTTTACTCATGAAAAAAAGTCTGATTGCTTTGGCAGTACTCGCCGCTTCTGGCGCTTCGATGGCTCAATCTTCTGTGACCTTGTATGGCGTTGCTGACGTGTGGTTTGGTTCGGTCAAGTCTGAGGTCGGTCCAGCAAAAACTGATCCAGCAACCAATTTCTTTGATAAATCTGGCCTTGCTGGTAGCAGCCTGCGTCAGACCGTGTTGGACAGCGGTGGTGTGAACACTTCCCGTTGGGGCCTGAAGGGTTCTGAAGATTTGGGCGGTGGTTTGAAAGCCAACTTCCTGTTGGAGCAAGGTTTTGAAGTTGACACGGGTAAAGCCAAGGGGGAGAACCAAGCATTCGCTCGTCAGTCCTATGTTGGCTTCTCGGGTGGCTTCGGTGAAGTCAAGCTGGGCAAAGTCTGGACTGCTTATGACGACGTGAGCGGTGCTTCTAACGCTGTGTTTGACTCGGCTTTGTCGCCCATGAACCATGTGTTCCGCAGCACCGACTACAAGAGTAACCCCGGCAGCACCATTTACTATGTCACCCCCACTTTCAGCGGGTTCAGTGGTGCTATCAGCTACAGCTTGGGTGAAGACAAGACCGCTGCAACCAGCGCTACTTCCACCACCAGCTTGAACCTGAGCTACGGCGCAGGCCCTGTGGCTGTGCAATTGGGTTACCAAGTTGAAAGCAACAAAACCCTTGGTAAGGCTGACCAGAAGTTCACCCGTTTGGGCGGTTCTTATGACTTCGGCATGGCTGTTGCCAAGTTGACTTATGGTCATGTGTCTAACGTCGACAATGCTACTGGTGACGACGCGAAAGAATACCAAGTCGGTGTTGACTTCCCCGTCAGCGCTGCTTTGACCGTTTCTGCCAGCTACGCCAAGTCGGATGACAGCAATACAGGGTTCGAACAGACTCGCAAGGGCTACGGTATTGGGGCTTCTTACGCCTTGTCTAAGCGTACCTTTGTGTACGGTGGCTACACCGCCAACAAGGCAAACAATGCTACCGTTGGCGACGACAAGCTGAACATCTTGGCACTTGGTGTGAACCACAAGTTCTAATTGGTTCAGTAGTCAGTTCGCCTGACTACCCGGAACAATTTCATAAGCCGCCTTCGGGCGGCTTTTTTGCGTTTGGTGGAAAAGAAGAAAAAAGGGGTCAGAAAAAAGCAGAAAAAAGGGGTCAGGCTCGCTTTATTTTGGACAGGCAATCTGCGGTATTCATGCATTGTCTATACATGAAATCACCCTCTAGCCCCCGTCCTACTTGCGCTAGTAGCTACTATTGTCATGGGTTAAAAGGGGCCAGGCTCGGAATAGATGCGCCCCTTGGTTGAACTTGCGGCAAAGATACGATGCAACGGGTTCGGCGTGCCGGATTTGGCAGTGCCTTGATGTGCCTTGGTGGGCCAACTGCACTCAACCTATACCAGCCAGTATGGGTGCCCATATGAAAACAACGATTGACCTTTCTGGCGCTTTATTTGTCATGGCAAAGAAGCTTGCACGCGAACGCCAGACCAGCCTGCGCGCTTTGGTCGAAGAGGGATTGCGGCGGGTGTTGAGTGAGGCAACGAGCCAGGTCAAACCTGCTTTCAAGCTCGAAGATGCCCGCGTGCATGGTGAAGAAATGCTGCTGCCAAACGCACGGGACTGGCAGCAACTGGAGGAAGATCACGTTCTGTCGCGCAACCTCCAAAGCACGCCATGATCGCGGTTGACACCAACATACTGGTCTATGCACACCGTGCTGAGTCCAGCTTCCAAGCGCTGGCGCAGGTGGACGCCTAGCTGGCATCGCCACAGGCGCATATTCTTTACAGTGGTTCACAGCATTGGCAAATTTTGTCGGACCTGACGCACAAAGCCAAGCTACAGGGTGGGCAGTTTCATGATGCGCGCATCGCCGCTCTGTGTATTGAGTATGGCGTATCGGCGCTGTACAGCGCAGACAGGGACTTTGGCCGTTTCAAAGCCCTGAAAACCATCAATCCGCTGCTTGACTGATGAGATCTGACGCTCTGGCTGCTGTGTTACGCAGTTGGACTGTTGCACCAACTTGGGGGTAGAAAGGGCCAGGCTCCAATGGCAAAGCGAAAATCAGGCGGCAAAAAATTCACGCACAGAGAGTTGGTGTGCTTCGATACTTGCCTAGAATGGTGACACCTCATACCTAACAGGTGACACCATGCCAAGTACACTTGAAAAGCAACGCACGTCAACGGTGACGCTCAAACTCGATCCCTCATGCCGTGATCGCCTAAAGTCTCTTGCAGTCGCCAAGAATAGGACTTCCCATTACTTGATGAAAGAAGCGATTGAACGCTACCTCAAAGCTGAGGAGGCGCAACAGGCCGTTATGCAAAGCGTGGACGATTCCGTGACGCACTTCGAGGCAACAGGGCTGCACATCACACTCAATGAAGTCAAAGCATGGTCGAATGAAGTCAAACTCAATCGCAACGTTCAACTACCAGAATGTCACGGATAAAACTTTCAGTCACGGCGCGTGACGACCTCAAGCGTCTTTACGAATTCCTGGCCCAGTTCGATACAAGGGTTGCCGACAACGCCACTGATGCCATCGTTGCGAGTCTGGACTATTTGCAAGTCCATCCACATAGCGGCTCAGGGGTGGAAGATCGCCCGAATGTTCGCAAATTAATCGTCGCCTTTGGCGCAAGTGGTTACCTGATTTTTCATAAACGCTATGAAAAAATCGATACCAACCTGGTTGCCAGAATCATCCATCAAAAAGAATGGTACGACGCGCAAACTATCGGACTTGCAGAGGAAGAATAAAAAGAGAATAAAAAGGGTCAGGCTCGCTTTATTTCGAGGGCGTCATTGCGAGTTTTCAGTTTCAGAGTTAAAACAGCCTGTAGCCCCCGCGTATATTGCGCTAGAAGCTATTGAAGTTATAGCGTCTCGACCTCAAACCCGACAATGTTGCGGCTGGTTTTGCTGAACTCCACGCCAATCAGGTGAATCGGCTCAGCGCGGGCGCGGTACTTGTCGGCGTAGGCCATGTCCTTGAGCTGCTGCAAAGCGCTGCCCGCCGGGTTCAGCTCGACCACCTTGAACTCAAACAAAAACACCTGGCCGGCAAACAGCACCGTCATGTCGATGCGGCCAAAGTTGGTTGGGTCTTCCAGACGAATGTCCACGCCCAAAGCGGCAAAGTAGCTGTAAAAAATGCTGGCGTAGTAGCCCTCAAAGCCCGACAGCTCGTTCTTGCGGTACCAGTCGTTGGCGATGCTGGCGTAAAAGGCTT
>NZ_MSYM01000003.1 GCF_001938565.1 Rhodoferax antarcticus ANT.BR | reverse complement strand
CTTGGCAGTCTCAGGGCTTGGTGAGCTTGACGAATCAGGTCGGCAAAACTGCCAGCCAAGTCTGTCTCCGGCAAGCCCGCTGGCAAGCTCAGACCAAGCCGCTCCCGGTTAACACGCAATAGCTCGCGAATGCGCTGGTCAAGCTGTGCCCGGCTTTGCAGCACGCCATCAGAAAAGCTCACCCGAATCACCGGAAACTTGCGGCTCCAGTCCCAAACCGGCTCAGCCGCCAAACCGGTAAACAGCGCCCGGTTGCCCTCAAACAGCTCTTTGAGCGTGTCGAGAAACAAGCTTTTGCCAAAACGCCTGGGGCGGCTTAAAAAATAATATGAGCCTTCGGAAATCAACCGCAGCGCCAGCGCAGTTTTGTCCACGTAATAGCAGTCATCCTCTCGAATCTTGGTGAAGCTCTGAATGCCAATGGGCAGCTTTTTGCGCGGCAAGACTGTGGGGAGTTGGGAGGTTTCGATCATTGGGGAATTTTAGAAGTCGATGAGTGGCTTGCTAAAATTTTTAATCAAAACAGCCTGTAGCCCCCGCGCATATTGCGCTAGAAGCTATTGAAGTTATAGCGTCTCGACCTCAAACCCGACAATGTTGCGGCTGGTTTTGCTGAACTCCACGCCAATCAGGTGAATCGGCTCAGCGCGGGCGCGGTACTTGTCGGCGTAAGCCATGTCCTTGAGCTGCTGCAAAGCGCTGCCCGCCGGGTTCAGCTCGACCACCTTGAACTCAAACAAAAACACCTGGCCGGCAAACAGCACCGTCATGTCGATGCGGCCAAAGTTGGTTGGGTCTTCCAGACGGATGTCCACGCCCAAAGCGGCAAAGTAGCTGTAAAAAATGCTGGCGTAGTAGCCCTCAAAGCCCGACAGCTCGTTCTTGCGGTACCAGTCGTTGGCGATGCTGGCGTAAAACGAGTGCAACAGGGTTTTCAGGCCGGCAAAGTCTTGTGCTTGCAGCAGCCGATACAGCTTGCCCACGGGCGGGCTCCGGCCATCGGTCAGGCTTTGTAACAAACAGTCATTGAGGCTGGTCTGGACTTCAAGGTTGGGATATTTCAGCGTGTATTCCGAGCGTCCGGGAACCTGCCAAACATCGGCAATGGTGAGGTATCCGGCCTGGAACATCAGCGCTTCGACTGGAATGTTGTCCACATCAAAGGTGGACAACAGCGCTTCCGAGGCAACGATGCGGCTCAAATCCGGGGTGAACTGCTGGCGCTCGCGCAGCAGTTTGATCAGAAATGTCGGCGTGCCGGTCTCAAACCAGTGCGCCTTGAACTGGCGGGTACGAAACAACAGCAGCAAGCCAAACGGGTTGTAAACCGGCGTGCCCAGCCAGTTATAGCCGTTGTACCAATCGCGAATCAGCTTGCGGTCCAAGCTTGGCAGCTCTGGCGCAAACACCATGTCAACGTCCGCATCGGTGTAGCCACACAACGCGCTGTAGCGCTCTTCCAGTGTGATGTCGGTCAGGTTATTGAGCCCCGAGAACAGGCTCACCTTGCTGAATTTGCTGACACCGGTCAAAAACACAAACTTCAAATGTTCGTCTGAGCCTTTGAGCACCGAGTACAGGTTTTTAAGCCCATCGCGCAACTCAGCGGCCACGCCTGAGTGGTCGATGTTGTCCAGAATCGGCTTGTCGTATTCGTCAATCAGCACCACGGCGCGCTGGCCGCTGGCTTGGTGAGCTTGACGAATCAGGTCGGCAAAACTGCCAGCCAAGTCTGTCTCCGGCAAGCCCGCTGGCAAGCTCAGACCAAGCCGCTCCCGGTTAACACGCAATAGCTCGCGAATGCGCTGGTCAAGCTGTGCCCGGCTTTGCAGCACGCCATCAGAAAAGCTCACCCGAATCACCGGAAACTTGCGGCTCCAGTCCCAAACCGGCTCAGCCGCCAAACCGGTAAACAGCGCCCGGTTGCCCTCAAACAGCTCTTTGAGCGTGTCGAGAAACAAGCTTTTGCCAAAGCGCCTGGGGCGGCTTAAAAAATACGCCTTGCCGGTTTGAATCAAATCAACCGCCATGCCCGACTTGTCCACGTAGTAACAGTTGTCCTCGCGAATCTCTCGAAACGTCTGAATGCCAATGGGCAGCTTTTTGCGCGGCAAGGCTGTGGGGGCGGGGGCGATGGCGGACATCGCGGCATTTTAGAAGAAAGACCTCAACCCAAGTCGCGCCTCAGTCGACGCCTGATCCGTTCAGGCGCAGGCCGCTTTCTCCAAAACGGCAGCCGCCCGTTTGTTCAGACTTTGACCCGCTTGGGCCGCTCGGCGCAGGGCTGATGCATGGATGCGGGGCTCTATGCGCAGCATCAGGTGCTGCTGTCGCCGCCTCGGCCGTCGCCTGCACTGGAGCCAAAGACGAGGCAGCAGCAGCCTTCTACCGGCATCACGGGTTTATCGCGCTGCCAGGCGGTAGTCGGCACCGCAGTTGCCCCTAACCCGACTTTGCAAGCGGCGCGAACAGCTACCGGGGAACTCACTGAATTGGAACGCAAGAAGTTGCCGCGTTACCCGATGCCATGTTTTCGCGTGGGGCGGCTGGCGCGCAACAGCGGCCGCATGGGCGCTGGCTTGGGGGCAAAGCTGATGGCGGCCAAAATGCAGGTAGGTGCTTATGCGCTGCTGGTCGACGCCAAACGCGAAAAGGCCAAGTTGTTTTACCTGCGCTATGGTTGCATAGCCTGCGCGGATTTGCCTAACACACTGTATCTACCGCTCGGGCCTACCAAGAGGGCAGCATGATCCACATCAGTCAAGAAGCCTCGCCGCAGTGGTCAGCTTGCCAATCGCAGACACGATCAAAAATGACGGTTGCGATGTGCGCGCAATCTGCTTTCACCACACCCCAGTCATGCCAGCGCGGATCAAGACTCTTGTACTCACTCAGCTCGGTTTCTTCCAGGTCGTATGGCACGGCATTGGCGAGCTGAACTAGCAATTGTTGCAAAGGTGATTCACCGTTGGCTTGGTAGTACAAGCGATCAAATGATCGCAACGCAAGCGCAATACTGTCATCGCCCATGTGATCAGCTAATGCAACAAAGTCAAGGTAATCCCGCGTCGCGTTGCGCTTGAGAATAAGCACACCTTTGATGCGCAGAATTTCACCCTCAGTCGGAACGGTAATCCGTACACCGTGATAGTCCACAACCGTCGTTTCCAACGGATCGTCTCGGATCAGTTGCCAAACCCCGGTTTCGATGCCGTCAAGACTGCCAAGAATTTGCACCGGACGTTGCACTCGGGCGGTTTTCCAGCCAGCCACCGATTCAAGCTGCGTGAGCACATCATCAAAGCGACTACGCAGGTCAGTCAAAACATGATCCGCATCACGCGAAAAACGATGCTCAGCATGAATTGCGGATGCCGTGCCGCCAACCAATACGGCATCAGGCAAGATGCGTTGAAGGCGTGCCGCGGATGAGAGCACAAGCTCCCAATCAGGCAGCGGTGCGGTGTTCTTTTGCATAGTGCATCCAAAAGTGATGGCAGCGCGTAGCCTGAGGCAGGAAGACCTGTCAGCCCGGCGCTGTTTGTACCGGTGTGAGAATGCGCGCCGACCCCAACACCCTGTATCTACCGCTGAGATCATTCCGCTGACCAACACAAGGCGTTGCAAACGCACAACGAATGCACCGGAATCGTGCCCGTTTGGGGTTTGGGAGGGGGCAAGTGTCATAAATGTCTGCTTCAATAGGATTTAACTTCCTGCATTAGGGGGTTGGCCCGGCAGGCTAAATCGACAGCCTGTTGGAGCCCTTCGTTAAACCTTGGAGAACTCTCAAATGAAAAAATCGCTAATCGCGTTGGCCGTTCTGGCTGTTTCCGGTGCCGCTATGGCGCAGTCTTCTGTGACTTTGTATGGCCGTCTGGATGCTGCCTTGGCTAATGTCAAGACCGAAACGACTGCTAACACGCCTGCGAATGCAGTTGCATCGGTGTCTCAAACCAAAATTGACTCGAGCCTTTTGCGTACGACTTATTGGGGCTTGAAGGGTACTGAAGACCTGGGTGGCGGTTTGAAGGCCAACTTCAAACTTGAAAGCAATTTCAATATTGACACCGGTGCGATGGGTGCAGGCCCAACAGCGGGCACATTTCAGACAGCGTTTGAACGCGAAGCTAGCGTAGGTTTGTCCGGCGGTTTTGGTTCGGTTAATTTGGGTCGTGTTTACACTTCTTACTTCTCTTTGTTTTCTGCAACCGATAACATCACCAATGGCAATATCGCTCAGACAGATGACATCTGGAAATCTGGCGTCGCCAGAGACACCCAACGCACCAGCAATGCAGTGCGTTTTGACTCTGCTGATTTCGGCGGTGTGAGCGCTTCTGTCACGTACGGCATTGATGAAGCAGCAACACCTGCAACTAACAAAAATGGCTCAAATGTTAGCTTTCACGTGAAGTACGCTGCGGGCCCGCTCCTGGTTGGCGTGGCTTATGAAGAATTCAAGGCACCATACCTGTCGACTGGCGTTGCATCTACCACTACCAAGAACACCCTGATCGCTGGTACCTACGACTTCGGCGTTGTCAAGTTGACTGGTGGCTACAACAAGGCTTCGGACGCAACGCGTGACGATAAAGAGTACCAATTAGGTCTGAACATTCCTGTCAGCGCTGCTGCGGTTGTGATGCTTGGTTACGTCAATTCAAACAGCACCGGTGCTGGTTTGACTGAATTGAACTCTAAGGGTTACACCCTTGCTGGCCAGTACAGCTTGTCCAAGCGCACTGCCTTGTACGCTGGCATGTTCAAAAGTGACCTTGAGTCAGGAAACACAGTCGCTGCCTTCAAAACAGCCAAGACCACCGCTGCTGCCGTTGGCGTTGTCCACTTGTTCTAATCCAACGCTGGCGTAAGCCAGCCGATGGTTAAAACCAAAAAACCCCGCCGTGGCAACATGGCGGGGTTTTTTTATACATGTTTTAGGCCGCTAGCCCTTATGAAATATGCGTGAGCAGCTATTGAATGTAGAGAGGATATAAAAGGGGTCAGGCTCGATTTACAAGTTCAAGTCAGTTGACGGTTAGCTCCAAATAAAAGGGGTCAGGTTCGGATTTCTATAAAAGCCCCCGCTTTGGC
>NZ_MSYM01000002.1 GCF_001938565.1 Rhodoferax antarcticus ANT.BR | reverse complement strand
ACGTCACGCGTCGCAACCATGAGAATAAAAGGGGTCAGGTTCGGATTTCTACGGATTTCTACGGATTTCTATAAAAGCCCCCGCTTTGGCAACATGGCGGGGGTTTTGTTTTATGGATGTTTTTGGCCTCTAGCCCTTTTGAAATAAGCGTGAGCAGCTATCAAAATTGTGTGGTTGCCATGGGTCGTTACCGTTTTCTCCGTGTCCCAAGGGTTGACAACCTTCAGTCCCGCCGCCACAAAAGGACTGACGTCACGCGTCGCAACCATGAGGCTGTGCGCGGTGGCCGTGGCGGCGATATAGCCGTCTGCCTTTCCGATGGCCCTTGCGCTTGTCATCGCCCGCGCCATCAAGTCAGCATAGGCTTGAGAAGCGTCTAGATCGAAGGGCAGCACGCGCCCTGCAAACGTCGGCAAAACCTCTTGCATCAACCGATCCAGGTAGATCGTGCGGCGCAGCCCTCCACAACTCGGAAATGACGCTGGTGTCGATGTGGATCATTCAAACCTCATCGGATCGGTCGGGGTTTTGTCGCGGAGCTGGTTGAAATACGCTGCCTCGGCATCGGTCAGCCCTGCGGCTTCATGGGCGATGGATGCAAGCAAGGAACCGAGCTTGACCCGCTCTGGAGGTTGCGCCGCCGTTTCAAGACTGTCACGGATTTCAGCCTCCGTATGGCTGTGCATCGTCACGCTGGCGCAAACGGGTTGAACACCTGCACGCCCAGTGGCTTTTTCATGGCGCCTGCGTCTTCAGAATAAAGCGTTTTTACGCCGTGCTCGGCACAAACCGCAACGATCAGTGCGTCCCATACTTGGTACTGATGTGAGGTTGCCAGTGCCCAAGCCTGCTGGTAAGCCGCTTCAGACACCGGCAATACCTTGGCCGCTTGCGCCCAAGTGCCCACAGTTTCCATAGCCAGTGCCAGCGGCATGGTTTTTTTACGCAAAACGACTGCCAGATACTCGCTGAGCACCTGCCCCGGCAAGCATCCCAGCGGGCTGGTAAACAGCTGCTGCAACAGATCGTGAGCGATTTTTTGTTTGCTGGCCGGGGTATCTGGTGCGGTCGCGTAAACCAGAATATGGGTGTCTATGGCCCAAAGGACATTACTCTTCATAAGCGTCGCTACGCTCAAAAGCTTTGCCGTAAGGCGCGGTCATGCGAAAAGACAGCGCTTTGCTGACCAGCGCGGCGCGGTCTGTTTTGCTGAGCGCGGTGTCGGTCAGTTGGACCAGTTTAAGCACAGGTTTGCCATATCGCGTCACCGTGAGCTCTTCGCCAGCCGCCACGCGGGCAGCCACTGCTGAAAAATTGTGGATGACCTCACGGGATGTCACAGCGTTCATAAGAGCTCCTTGCCAAATTGTTAGACAAAAGTGAAAAAAAACTAAAAAGGGTGGGCTGGCAACCTAGCTCATAACCCCTGCCACCCACCAGCGATAGCCCCAGTGCACTGGCAGATCATCTGGCTGGCCTAAACTGTTTGCCCGCTGCACCAGCCTGTGCGCTGTAGTGCCTGCCTACCTCTAACTTCTGAAGCATCCAACATGACCCAGGGAACCATCCGCATTCGCGGCGCTCGCCAGCACAACCTCAAAAACCTGAACCTGGACATTCGCACGGGTGAGCTCACCGTGGTCACTGGGCCTAGCGGCTCGGGCAAGTCGAGCCTGGTGTTTGACACGCTGTTTGCCGAAGGCCAGCGGCGTTATGTGGAAACCTTCAGCGCGTATGCACGCCAGTTTCTGGACCGCATGGACAAGCCCGCGGTGGACAAGGTGGAGGGCGTGCCGCCTGCCATCGCCATCGACCAGACCAACCCGGTGCGCTCCAGCCGCTCCACCGTGGGCACGATGACCGAGCTCAACGACCACCTGAAACTGCTCTTCGCCCGCGCCGGGCAACTGTTTGATAGCGCCACGGCGCAGCCGGTGCGCCACGACACGCCAGAAACCATTTACGCCGAGCTGCTGCGCCGCACGGCAGCTTTCTCCGCCGGGCTGCCCGAAGGTGAAGCAGCCCGATGGGAGGGCCGCGAACCCGGCCCAGTGGGGAATGTGGCAACCACGGATCCACGCCTCGCTATCACCTTTCCCGTCGAACTGCCCGCCAGCACCACGCCTGAAGAGATCGAACAGTGGCTGTCGGTCAGCGGCTTTACCAAAGTGCAGGCCGAACGTGTTGTCGAATTGGGGTCGGATCCCGATTTGGGCCATCAAGCCAACGGCAAGCCAAAAAGTAGCTCCAAATCGGGCTCTGACCCCAATTCAGCGCGTGCTGAAAATAGCTCAACTCGCAAGGTGCTCGACGTCATTGCCGACCGCTTCCGCCTTAGCGCGGTGGAGCGCGCACGTGCGCTTGAAGCCATTGAAGTGGCCCTCAAGCACGGCAGTGGTCGCCTCAGCGTTTATGTGCTAAATCAGCCTCTAGCCCTTATGTATAAAGCGCTGGTAGCTACTGATGTAGTAGCTACTGAGCCGCCAGATATCTGGCGCTTTTCCACCGGCCTGCATTGCCCCGACAGCAACTTGCGCTACACCGACCCGACGGCGTCAATGTTTTCTTTCAACTCGGCGGTCGGCGCCTGTGACAGCTGCCGGGGTTTCGGCCGGGTCATCGGTGTGGACTACGGGCTGGTCATCCCCAATGAAAAGCTGACGCTGCGCGCCGGTGCCATCAAGCCGATGCAAACCCCGGCCTGGAAAGAGGCGCAGGACGATTTGATGCGCCACGCCGAGGCCGAAGGCATTCCGCGCGACACACCGTGGAACAAGCTCAACGCCGAGCAGCAGCATTGGGTGATCAACGGCAGCCCGCACTGGAAGGGCAAGTGGAATTTGCACTGGTTTGGCATCAAGCGTTTTTTTGAGTACCTGGAAAGCAAGGCGTACAAGATGCACATCCGGGTGCTGCTGTCCAAATACCGCAGCTACACCGAATGCCCAACCTGCGCCGGTGCGCGCCTGAAAACAGAGAGCCTGTTGTGGCGTATTGGCACCCAAGCGCAGGCAGACGACGTGCTGGCGCCTGCCAAGCGGTTTCTGCCCAGTGGCGTGAAATGGTCGCGCGCGCAGCTGGAGGCGCTGCCCGGCCTGTGCCTGCATGACCTGATGCTGTTGCCGATTGACCAGCTGCGCCGTTTTTTTGACGCCATGCAACTGGCCCAAGTCGGCGCGGGCAAGGCCACCGAGGCCAATGCCAAAACGCTCAAGCTGCTGCTCGAAGAAATCTGCACCCGCCTGCGTTACCTCAGCGAGGTGGGCATTGGCTACCTCACGCTGGACCGGCAAAGCCGCACGTTGAGTGGCGGCGAGGTGCAGCGCATCAACCTCACCACCGCGCTGGGCACCTCGCTGGTGAACACGTTGTTTGTGCTGGATGAACCCAGCATTGGCCTGCACCCGCGCGACATGCACCGCATCATCGTCGCCATGCAGCGTCTGCGCGATGCGGGTAACACGTTGGTGGTGGTGGAGCACGACCCGGCGGTGATGTTTGCCGCCGACCGCGTGATTGACATGGGTCCCGGCCCTGGCCAGCAGGGCGGGCAAATTGTGTTTGATGGCAGCACCGCTGATTTGCGCAACGCCGACACGCTGACCGGCGCTTACCTGGGTGGGCGCAAGCAGGTGGGCATGGGCTTCAAACGGCTGGTGGCGGCCAACACACCGCGCCTGATTCTGGAAGGCGCTTGTGACCACAACCTTAAAAACGTCAGCGTTGAGATTCCGCTGCAACGTCTGGTGTGCATCACCGGCGTCAGCGGCTCGGGCAAATCCACGCTGGTACAGGACACGCTGGCACCTGCGCTGCTGCGCCACTTTGGCAAAGCGTCTGAGGCGCCCGGTGCGTTTGCGCGGCTGCTGGGCGCCGAGCTCTTGAGCGACGTGGTGTTTGTGGACCAGTCGCCCATCGGCAAAACAGCTCGCTCCAACCCGGCGAGTTATGTGGGCGCGTGGGACGCCGTGCGCGAGATTTTTGCCACCGCACCTGTGTCAAAACAGCGCGGCTACACGGCCAGCAAATTCAGCTTCAACAGCGGCGATGGCCGTTGCCCCACCTGCGGCGGCTCGGGCTTTGAACATGTGGAGATGCAGTTTTTAAGCGACGTGTACCTGCGCTGCCCGGACTGCGACGGTAAACGCTACCGCCCGGAAATTCTCGAAATCACCATCGAGCGCGGTGAGCGTCACCTCAACGTGGCCGATGTGCTGGAGCTGACCGTCAGCGAGGCTGCTATTCTTTTTGCCTCTGACCGCGAGGTGATACGCGGGCTGCAGCCGATTTTGGATGTAGGACTGGACTACGTGAAGCTGGGCCAGCCGGTGCCCACGCTGAGCGGTGGTGAAGCCCAGCGGCTGAAACTGGCGGGTTTTCTGGCCGACGCTTCCAAGGGCAGTAGCGCCAGCCGCCAGGCGCTGGCACGCAAAGGTGTGCTTTTCATGTTTGACGAGCCCACCACCGGGCTGCATTTTGACGACATTGCCAAGCTGATGCGGGCGCTGCGCAAGTTGCAAGACGCTGGCCACAGCTTGCTGGTGATCGAGCACAACCTGGACGTGATTCGTGCGTCAGACTGGCTGATTGACCTGGGGCCTGAGGGCGGGGACGCGGGGGGCGAGGTGGTGGCGTTTGGCACGCCTGAGGAGGTGATGCTGCATGCCAGCTCACACACTGGGCAGGCGCTGCGCGACTATGCGGCGCAGATGGGTGTGGTGCATGTGGTTGCTGAGGCTCCTTTGGCTTATGCGTCCATGGGGCGCGCTGCTGCGGATGGGCTTGCGCCGGGCGCCTCATACGTCAGCTTCGCTGCCTCAAAATCGTTACCCGGCGCAAGCCCATCCGCAGCGGGGGTGGGTACACCGACGAACCCAAGCAATGGGGGCCGGATCCCGATTTCTGTAAAGAAATTGAGCTCTGACCCCCATTGCGTTGTTAATAGCGCTGAAGCATTCGTTGTCAATCCACTATCGAAGTCAGAGCTATCAGCGCATGTATCAAAAGGGCTAGAGGCCAATAACAGCATACAAATCATCAATGCCCGTGAGCACAACCTCAAGGGCCTGAGCGTCAACATTCCGCGCGGCGAATTCACCGTGGTGACCGGCGTCAGCGGCTCGGGCAAATCCACGCTCGCATTTGACATTTTGTTCAACGAAGGTCAGCGCCGCTACCTGGAAAGCCTGAACGCCTACGCTCGCAGCATCGTGCAGCCGGCAGGGCGGCCTGAGGTGGACGCGGTGTACGGCATTCCGCCTACGGTGGCGATCGAGCAGCGCTTGAGCCGGGGCGGGCGCAAGTCCACCGTGGGCACCACCACTGAGGTCTGGCACTATTTGCGGCTACTGTTTGTCAAGCTCGGCACCCAGCACTGTATTTACGACGGCACGCCGGTGGCGCCGCAAACGCCCGAGAGCATTGCCGCGCAGTTGATGAAAACTTTTCGCGGCCAGCACATTGGCCTGCTGGCGCCCCTGGTGATGAACCGCAAGGGCGTTTACACCGAGCTGGCCGAGTGGGCGCGCCCGCGTGGCTTCACACACTTGCGCGTGGACGGCAACTTTTTGCCCACCACCGCTTTCCCGCGGCTGGACCGCTTCAAGGAACACACCATTGAGCTGCCGGTGTTCAGCCTGGACATCACGCCTGCCAACGAGTCGCTTCTGCGCCAGGCGCTGGCCGACACCTTGCAACACGGCAAGGGGGTGCTGCATGTTTTGTCCGGGCTGGACGGCTTGTCGCAAGCCATGCAAACCGGCGCGCCCACGGCAGGCATTGGCAAACTAAGCGTGTTTTCCACCCTGCGTGCCTGCCCGGTGTGCAGCACCAGTTATGCCGAGTTGGACCCGCGTCTGTTCAGCTACAACAGCAAGCACGGCTGGTGCCCAGACTGCGTGGGAACCGGCGTCAAACTCACCCGCGAGCAGCGCAAGGTGTTTGACGACTCGGTGCGCGACGACTACACATCAGGCCGCGAGCAGACCTTTACCGAGGCTGATGTGGACGACTTGGTCAATGCCGTTTGCCCCAATTGCAACGGCACCCGCCTGAACGCGACTGCGCGGGCGGTGAAGTTTGGCGATGTCACCATCACCG
The DNA here is from genome assembly GCF_001938565.1 of Rhodoferax antarcticus ANT.BR. Taxonomy (GTDB): domain Bacteria; phylum Pseudomonadota; class Gammaproteobacteria; order Burkholderiales; family Burkholderiaceae_C; genus Rhodoferax; species Rhodoferax antarcticus. Next base: position 17,475 of record NZ_MSYM01000002.1, on the reverse strand, counting down.
AACTGGCCCGCCTGAGCGTGACCGACATGCGCCTGTGGGTTGAAGCCTTGCAAGTGCAGGGCCGCATGAGCCAGCGCGAAACCGACATTGCGCGCGACCTGGTGCCCGAGATTTTGGGCCGCCTCAAATTCCTGGAGCAGGTCGGCCTGGGCTACCTCACGCTGGACCGTGGCGCGCCCACTTTGAGCGGTGGTGAGGCGCAGCGCATCCGCCTGGCGGCGCAGCTTGGCAGCAATTTACAGGGCGTGTGCTATGTGCTTGACGAGCCCACCATTGGCCTGCACGCCCGCGACAACCAGATTTTGCTGGGCGCACTGCGCCACTTGAGCGACCAGGGCAACACCCTGGTGGTGGTGGAGCACGACGAAGACACCATTCGCGCGGCCTCCCACATCATCGACATCGGCCCGAGTGCTGGCAAGCGCGGTGGGCGGCTGGTGGCAGAGGGCTCGGTGGCAGACATTCAAAACGCAGCCGAGTCGCAGACCGGGCGTTATTTGCTTCATGCCATGCGGCATCCGGTGCAGGCGCGGCGGGTTGTGGCTAATACAGAATTTATAGCTACTAGCGCAATGGATACGAGGGCTAGAGGCCAATTTGATGATGTAACCGTTGAACACGCTGCGCTGGCGATGTCTGGCGATATCAGCCGGGCGATGCTTGTTGTGCAGCCGGACAGCACTTCGGGTGGCGCCGCCGCAGCGAAATTCGGGTCAGATGTCAAATTCGTTTTCGTTCCTGCGCCGAAAAAGAAGAAGGTCGCCAAGAAATTGGACTCTGACCCCAATTTCGCGGACCATGAGCCCCAACGCTGGATCACGGTACAAGGCGCGCGCCTGCACAACCTGGCCAACGTTACGGTTCAAGTCCCGCTCAAGCGTCTGGTCGCCGTCACCGGTGTCAGCGGCTCGGGCAAATCCACGCTGGCGCGTGATGTGATGCTGGCGAATGTGCAAACCGCAGTGCAAAAGCGCAGCACCAAAGCCGGCCGCGACGCGCTGGCCGTAGGCGAGGTCATCGCCTGGACCGGTTGCGACAGCGTCACCGGTTTTGAGGCGGTGGACCGCGTGCTGGAGGTGGACCAAACCCCCATTGGCAAAACGCCGCGCAGCTGCCCGGCCACTTACATCGGCTTCTGGGACACCATCCGCAAACTCTTTGCCGACACGCTGGAAGCCAAAGCGCGCGGCTACGGGCCTGCCCGCTTCAGCTTCAACACCGCTGGAGCAGGAGGCGCCGCCGCAAGCGGTGGCGCGGGCCGCTGCCCCAGTTGTGAAGGCCAGGGCATCCGCACCATTGGCATGAGTTTTTTGCCCGACGTAAAAGTGCTGTGTGAAACCTGCAAGGGCGCGCGCTTCAACCCCGAAACCCAAGCTGTCACCTGGCGCGGCAAAAACATTGGCGACGTGCTGCAGATGGAGGTGGACGAGGCTACTGCCTTCTTCGCCGCCATGCCGGTCATCGCGCACCCGTTGCAACTGCTCAAAGACGTGGGCCTGGGCTACCTGACGCTGGGCCAGCCGTCGCCCACACTATCGGGCGGCGAGGCGCAACGTATCAAACTGGTGACCGAACTCAGCAAGGTGCGCGATGACATCACCCGCCGCGGCCAAAAGCCGCCGCACACCCTGTATGTGCTGGACGAGCCCACCGTGGGCCTGCACATGGCGGACGTGGAAAAGCTCATCAAGGTGCTGCACCGCCTGGTGGACGGCGGCCATAGTGTGGTGGTGATCGAGCACGATCTGGATGTGATCGCCGAAGCCGACTGGGTGATTGACCTGGGGCCGGACGGCGGTAACGCGGGTGGGCGGGTGGTGGCAGCGGCCACGCCGGAAGGTGTGGTCAAGCTGGGGACGCACACGGGTGTGGCACTGGCGGGGGTGCTGGCGCGGGGGGTGGCTCAGTGACACACGTTGATTCGGCGCGTCCTTAACGGCGACGTGGCATAGGCAATATCACACCCGGTGGCGTCGGCGTTGGGGGTCGGGTTTCGCGCGGGGCGTTGCATCAACGCCTCCAGCACCGAAAATTCGCGCGCGCACAAAAGCACGGGCTCGCTTGCCTGCGTGACTTGGTGCGTGGCCGGACCCAACTGAACGCCACCATGCTGCAGCACCGGCTGCGCCTGGGCGCTGTGGCGGCGTATCACCGCGCGGATGCGTGCTGAGAGCTCGCTGACCTCAAAGGGTTTAACCAGGTAGTCGTCTGCGCCACTGTCCAGCCCGTCCACCCGTGCCTGAGCGGCGTCGCGCTCGGGCAGGCTCAGGTCCAGCAGGATCAGGTCAAAGTGTTCGCAAGCGCAAGCGCAAGCGCAAGACGGCTCGGGCAGAGGCCAAGTCGCGCACCCAGTCCACCGCGTGGCCTTGCGCCTGCAACACCGCACGCAGGCTGCTGCCAATCCTGCGGTCGTCTTCTAACAGTAAAAGTCTCATGCGTTCAGTACCCCGTGGATGCCCCGAGCATTTTGCACGAGCGGCGGCTCTGGCGGCGGCCGGGCCAGTGCGCACTCCGGCAAAATGCTGGGCATGCCCCAGCCTGCGCTGGGTGCGAACCAACCAAAAGGCTTTGCCATGTTGACCTATTACAACCACCTCCACAGCGATCACGAGGGCAAAGTGGAGATGTTTCGCGGTGCCCTGGTGCCGTGTTTTGAAGTGCCCGCGCGGGTAGACCGGGTGCTGGCAGAGCTCAAAAAACGCAAGCTCGGCACCGTTTTGCCGCCCAACCCGTTTGATGACAGTGCCCTGCTAGGCGTGCACAGCCAGCGTTACCTGGACTTTTTACGTGGCGCTTGGGACGACTGGGTGGCGCTGGACCCGGCCAATGCGAAGCGTGATGCCTTACCTTCGGTGTGGCCGGTGCGCACCCTGCGCTCAGACGTGTTGCCGGACAACTTTGCCGCGCGCATGGGGTTGTTTTCGATGGACGCGGGCTCGCCGCTGACCGATGGCACTTGGGACGCTGCGCGTGCCGGGGCCGACTGTGCGCTGAGTGCCGCGCTGGCGGTGGCCGGTGGCAAGCGCGCGGCATTTGCCCTGACGCGCCCGCCCGGCCACCACGCCGGGGCAGACTTTTTTGGCGGCTACTGTTTTCTGAACAACGCCGCCCTGGCGGCGCAGGCCTTGCGCGAGCAGGGCTTGGAGCGGGTGGCTATTCTGGACATTGACTACCACCACGGCAACGGCACGCAGGCCATCTTTTATGAGCGCGCGGATGTGTTCTACACCAGCATCCACGGCGACCCGAGCACTGAATTTCCGTTTTACCTGGGCTACGCCGATGAGCTGGGTGCGGGTGCCGGGCTGGGCTTCAACCGCAACTGGCCACTGCCGCGCGGCAGCGGGTTTGAAGTCTGGCACGCCACCTTGCAGCAAGCCTTGCAGGGCATTGCCGAATTTGATGCGCAAGCGCTGGTGGTGTCGCTGGGGTTGGACACCTTTGTGGGCGACCCCATTGCCGGTTTCACGCTGCAGACGCGAGACTTCCTGCAGGTAGGCGCGGACCTGGCCAGAGCCGGACTGCCCACGGTGTTTGTGTTTGAAGGCGGCTATGCGGTGGCGGATGTGGGCGTTAACGCGGTGAATGTGTTGCAGGGGTTTGATCAACAAGCGGTTGTCAATAAAGAGAGCGCTTAACCCTTATAAGATAAGGGCTAGAGGTTATTTTTTCTTACAACCGTAAGACTTACGGTAAGCGGTAACGCAGTTTGATGTGCAGCTTGAACTGGCGAATGATGGCCAGCGCGTCTTTCAGTTGGTCGCGGTCGAGGGTGCCCAGACTGCTGAGTTGCACTAGGTTGCTCAGGGGTTCACCCAGGGAGCGCTGGCGCAGGTTGTTGCGCAGTTTCAGCCCCATGAGCATGTGCAGGGTTTCCACCAGATCACGCGCCAAGGGCGCGGGCAGAAACTGCAGCTGCGCCAGGGCTTTGAGCCGGTCAGCCGTGCCCAGGGCATCAAGCTTGTGTTCCAGTGCCATCACGCGCGCACCGTGGACGATGGGGAAGGTGCCGATCTTTTTCAGATCAAAGGTGTCAGCGTCCTTGACCTGCAGACTGCTCAGGCGCCCCCAAAAACCGGTGGCGGGTTCGGTGAACTGGTCAACGGCGCTGGCCATGCGGGCCAGAAAGCTGTCGCTGCCACGCACCAGTTGCACGGTGTAGCTGCGCGCCTGCTCCAGCAGACTGGCGTCTCCCGCCAGCGCCCGGGCGTCCAGGAAGATGGCCAGATTCATCTTGCCCTCGGGGTCGCCACCATACAGCCATTGCCCCACGCTGCTGCGAAACTCCGCCAGATGTTGCCGCCAGATCGGGTTGGTCACCATGATGTTGCCGGGGCAGGGCGGGTAGCCAAAGGTCAGCAGCGCGGCGCTGAACTGCTCGGTAATCTGCACCAGGCTGGGGTGGTGGTAGCCATCCTGAATGAGCAGGGCGTTATCTTGGTCAGTTTTCAGAATCTGCTCGCTGCGGCCCTCGCTGCCCATCACCAGCAGGCAGCTGCGCTGCACCAGTTCGGGCGGCGCCAGCAGCGACCACAGTTTGGCAAAAATCTGGCCGTTGAGTTCACTCACCAGCCGGGAGATCACTTCGACGCGCATGCCACCGCGTTGCAGCGCCTTTACCGAATCGTCCACCGCCAGCGCGGCGCGGCGCAGGTCTTCAACGGTGTGTGCTTGCTCCACTTGCAAGGTGATCAGGTGCGAGTGGTTGGACATGAAGCTCATCAGGTCCAGCTGGCTCAGAACGCCCAGGATCTGTTCGCCATCCTGCACCAGCACGCGGTGCACGCGGTGGCGCAGCATGATCAGCAGCGCGTCAAAAAGTTCTGCGTCTGCGGGTAAAGATATCAGGTCAAATCGGGCTACAGCCCTTACCGGTAAAGCGCTGGGTGCTATCGAATTTAAAAGTGCGTCGCGTAAATCGGTGGTGGTGAACATGCCGATGCGCTGCGGCACCGCTTGCGTGTCGCGCACCAGCGTGTGGGTGGCCTTGTGGTCTGCCAGAAAGCGGCAGACGGACACCACGTCCATGTCCGCGTCCACAAACAAGGGTTTTTGCAGGTAGGCATCTTTCACCCGCACCAGCATCAGTGACATCATTTCCCGGTCGTGGTCGGCCTGCGTGTCGCTGGCCAAATCACCTGAAATGTCCGCGAACACCAGGCCGGCAAACCGGGTGTTGTCGGCCAAAAAGACCAGCAGCAGATCGCGCGGCAGTTCCCAGGCGTTCACTGCGTCGAGCGCGGTGCAACTGGCGTGGTTGCGCCCGGTCAACACGGCGCGCCAGCCGGTGGTTTCACCTGCCTCCAGTACGTGCACATGGCCCTCTTCCTCGCGCTGGACATGGCCAGTGTGGACCAGCCAGAGCTGGGATGCCGCACCAGCGCCCGCACCCAGTGGTTCACCTGCGCTGTGTTCGACGAGTTTGGCAGCGTCCTGCAGCCGCGCCTGCTCGGTCGAACTCAAGGCGTGAAAAGGAGCAGTCTGAAAGGGAAATAGTTGCGACACGGTGACACCTGCAAGCAAGAAAAAAGGACTGAAAGCCAGGTGGCTTGCAGTCCTGTTGGATTATCACCAGGGCAAGCCCTGATGAAGCTGACAGCACGGCTTAGTGGCCGGATGCGCCAGAGGCGCCAATGCCGGTTTCCGAGCGCACTTGCTGCGCCAGGAAGCCATCACGGTCTTTCTTGGCACGGGCACTCTTGTCCATCACCGAGAACAACCAGATGCCCACAAAACCAATGGTCATGGAGAACAACGCGGGTGAGGTGTACGGGAACAGTGCCGAGCCCTTGGGGTTACCCAGCGTAGCTTCCCACACCGAAGGCGACACCACGGTCAAAGCCACGGAGGAGATCAGGCCCAAAAAGCCACCAATCACCGCGCCGCGGGTGGTGCAGTCTTTCCATAGCACGCTCATGAACAGCACCGGGAAGTTAGCCGATGCGGCGATCGCGAAGGCCAACGACACCATGAAGGCGATGTTTTGCTTCTCGAACAGAATGCCCAGCGTGACCGCCAAAATGCCCAGGCCGATGGTGGTGATGCGGGAGATACGCAGTTCGTCGGCGCTGTTGGCCTTGCCCTTTTTGATCACCGTGGAGTAGATGTCATGAGACACCGCCGACGCGCCGGAGAGCGTCAGCCCAGCCACCACCGCCAGAATGGTCGCAAACGCCACTGCCGAGATGAAGCCCAGGAAAACGTTGCCACCCACCGCGTTGGCCAAATGAACCGCCGCCATGTTGTTGCCACCAATCAGACCACCATTGGGGTCCAGGAAGGTGGGGTTGGTCAGCACATAGGTGATGGCACCAAAGCCGATGATGAAGGTCAGCAGGTAGAAGTAACCGATCCAGCCGGTCGCCCACATCACCGATTTACGCGCTTCTTTGGCGCTTGGCACGGTGAAGAAGCGCATCAGGATGTGCGGCAAACCAGCGGTACCAAACATCAGCGCCATGCCGAAGCTGATGGCCGAAATCGGGTCTTTCACAAAATTACCCGGGCCCATGATGGACTGACCGGCTGCAGCAGCAACTTCAGCAATCTTGCCATCTTTTAAGGCCAGGTCGGTCTTGATCTGCACCGCAGAGGCGAACATTGCTTCCGGACTGAAGCCAAATTTCCATAGCACTGACAGCGCCATAAAACTGGCACCGCCTAGCAGCAGGCAGGCTTTGATGATTTGCACCCAGGTGGTAGCGGTCATGCCGCCAAACAGCACGTAAACCATCATCAACGCGCCCACAATGATCACGGCGATGTAGTACTCCAGACCAAACAGCAGTTTGATCAGCTGACCTGCACCCACCATTTGGGCGATCAGGTAGAAGGCAACCACAACCAGCGTGCCAGATGCCGCAAAAATGCGGATCGGCGTTTGCTCGAAGCGGAAAGCGGCCACGTCGGCAAAAGTGAATTTGCCCAGGTTACGCAGACGCTCGGCCATCAGGAAGGTGATGATTGGCCAACCCACCAGGAAGCCGATGGAGTAGATCAGGCCGTCAAAACCGCTGGCCATCACCGCTGCGGAAATACCCAGGAAGGACGCGGCCGACATGTAGTCGCCAGCAATCGCCAAGCCGTTTTGGAAACCGGTGATACCACCACCAGCGGTGTAGAAGTCAGCTGCGGATTTGGTTTTGGAGGCAGCCCATTTGGTCACAAACAGTGTGAAGACCACAAAGGCCCCAAACATGCCGATGGCCACCCAGTTGGTGGGTTGTTTCTCGGCCTGGCCCAAGTCGGCACCCGCGCCCCACGCGAAGGCTGATACGCCAAACAGCGCCAGCAGCGTCACGATTTGTCGGGTGGTGTCTTTCATGTGCCTCATTTCAGAACCGCCTTTGTAATTTCTGCGGTCAGATCGTCGTATTCGTTGTTGGCACGACGGACGTAAATGGCGGTGATGATGACGGTGAACACGATCACGCCAAAGCCAATCGGAATACCAATGGTGGTCACACCACTGCCAATTCTTTGGGCCAGAAATGATTTATCAAACGCGATCAGGGCAATGAAACCGTAGTAAACAATCATCATGGCCCATGTCAGCGTCCAGCCAAAGCTTGATCGCTTGGCCTTGAGCTCCTGGTATTTGGGGTGGCTGACCACCCGCTGAATCAAATCGTCTTGCATGTAGTTATCTCCTTATAAACATGACCTGGGTAGGCTAGGGGCAGCTACTTACCGATAGCTGACCGGTGCCCTTAATCTGAAAAAAGCATGTCAGTGTTTACCCTAGACTGTTGAGTTTTAAAGAGTTTTCGTCAGAAAACTGTCAGCAATAGCCCCGATATTCAGTTCCGCAAAAGCTCGAAAGCGCATTGGGCAATGTAAGTGTGCGGACTCGCTGCCGTGCAAAATAAATCAATTGAGGAGACTTCATGAAGCACGACTACGACAGTGGTGCCTACTGGAAGGAAACGCTGAAACTACTGAGGAATGTGCTGATCCTCTGGTTTTTGGTGTCCTTCGCGGCAGGTATTATTTTTGTTGAATTTTTAAACCAGTTCCACTTGGGTGGTTACCCGCTGGGTTTCTGGTTTGCGCAGCAGGGCTCCATCTACTTTTTTGTGATTCAGATTTTTTACTACGCCTGGCGTATGAACAATCTGGACATCAAGTTTGACGTTCAAGAAGACTGAGGACAAAAATATGGATCTTCAAACGACAATTTATTTGATGGTGGGCTTGAGCTTTTCGCTCTACATCGGTATTGCCATCTGGGCACGTGCTGGCTCCACCAGTGAGTTTTATTCTGCGGGCGGCTCGGTGCACCCGGTTATGAATGGTATGGCGACCGGTGCCGACTGGATGTCGGCAGCCTCCTTTATCTCTATGGCGGGCCTGATTGCCAACATGGGCTACGGCGGCGGTTTGTTTTTGATGGGCTGGACTGGCGGCTATGTGCTGCTGGCCATGCTGCTGGCACCTTACCTGCGCAAGTTCGGCAAATTTACCGTGCCGCAGTTCATTGGTGACCGCTTCTACTCCAAAGGTGCTGCGATCGTTGCCGTGATCTGCCTACTGACTGCTTCTTTAACCTACATCATTGGTCAGATGACGGGTGTGGGCGTGGCGTTTTCGCGCTTTCTGGGGGTGTCGAGCGAAGTGGGTATTTACGTTGGTATGGGCATCGTGTTCTTGTACGCGGTGTTTGGCGGCATGAAGGGCATCACCTACACCCAGGTGGCGCAGTACGTGGTGCTGATTCTGGCCTACACGGTTCCGGCAGTGTTCATTTCGTTGCAACTGACAGATACGTTCCTGCCACAAATTGGTCTGGGCGGTACTTACAGCGGCACCGATATGTCGTTGCTGGCCAAGCTTGACTCGGTCGTCATTGATCTGGGCTTTGGCAAGTACACCACCACCACGGCTGGCAGCCCGCTCAACATGTTCATGTACACCCTGTCGCTGATGATCGGAACGGCGGGCCTGCCCCACGTGATCATGCGATTCTTCACCGTTCCCACGGTGAAAGATGCGCGCTCTTCAGCCGGTTGGGCGCTGGTGTTTATTGCCATTTTGTACACCACGGCTCCGGCTGTGGCAGCCATGGCCAAGCTGAACCTGCACTCCACCGTTAACACTGCTGTTGCCAAGGGTGGTGACCTGTATGCCCCTGAGGCCAGTATCGTGGCGGAAACGCGTCCTGACTGGATGAAGCGCTGGGAAAAGACCGGCTTGTTGAAGTTTGAAGACAAGAACGGCGATGGCCGCATTCAGTATTACAACGACAAGACCAAAGACGACGCTGCCAAAGCCAAGGCTGATGCTGCGGGCTGGAAGGGCAATGAGCTGACGGTCAACGCCGACATCATTGTGCTGGCCAACCCGGAGATTGCCTTGCTGCCCAACTGGGTGATTGGCCTGGTGGCTGCGGGTGGCTTGGCTGCGGCGCTGTCGACGGCTGCTGGTTTGCTGATGGCGATTTCTTCGGCGGTCTCGCATGACCTGATCAAGAACGTCTTCGTGCCCAGCATCTCTGAAAAGAAAGAATTGCTGGCGGGCAAGGTGGCGATGGCGGTGGCGATTGTGGTGGCGGGCTGGTTGGGCTTGAACCCGCCAGGCTTTGCAGCGGGTACGGTGGCGCTGGCCTTTGGTATTGCGGCATCGTCGCTGTTCCCGGCCATCATGATGGGCATCTTCTCCAAGAAGATGAACAAGGAAGGAGCCATGGCCGGTATGTTGTCTGGCTTGGCTGTGACGCTGTTCTATGTGTTTGCGCACAAGGGCATCTTCTTCATCAAGGGCACCGACTTTTTGCCATTGATTGGTGGGGCCAACCCGTTCTTTGGCATCACCCCTGAAGCCTTTGGTGCCGTGGGCGCGATGGTGAACTTTACGGTGGCTTTCATCGTCTTCAAGATGACCCCCGAGCCGCCAGAGCACATTCAGCATATGGTTGAGGCGGTGCGAATTCCGCGGGGCTCCAAGCTGGTGGGTGGCTCGCACTAAACGGCTCAATCCGGCTCGCTGTCAAGGCGGGCTGGGTTGACAAGAGGGACCCTGTTAGTCAAGCTGGCGGGGTCTTTTCTTCAGGCTTGACAGCAGCCTGCACTGGGGCACCAGAGGGTGGCCGTTTGCAGTGGGTTGCTGTCAGTTCTGCGGTCAGTCCTGTGTATTGTTCTGGAGTTTGGCAATGGTTTTTGACATCAGCGTTGCGCTGACCTGGATTTTGTTTCTGGCCCTGTTGCCCATCAGCTTTTTCTGGCTGCGCCGGGCCTGGCGCATTGTGGTGCAGCGTGACTTTTCTGAGGTGGCCGTCAAGCGCGGGGAGCCGCCGCCTGACGCTGCCACCTGGGCCCCGTACGAGATGGCCATCAATCTGGTGGCTGGCGGGGTCATTGCCTGCGTGATTGGCGCGGTGGTGCTGGGCGCCTGGGACTACAGCACCTGGAGCGCGGTAGCTGGCAGCACCATCTGGTGCAAGTTTTTTGCCAGCTTTGCCCTGAGCCGCCATGCCCACGCCAAGTGGGGCAAGGCCAAGATCTGAGCTTGCCATGGCTACCAAAAAAATCGACCGCAGGCTGCTGACGGCTATTGGCGTCATCGGCGCGGCGACCCTCGTCTGGCGGCTGCTGACGATTTTGCTGATCACCTCTGCCCTGGAGCCCGCGCAGCGCGCCTTGGTGCTTGACCGGCTGGCACCGTGCCTGGGCCTGATCGGCATGACCTGGGTGATGGGCCTGGTGGCGATTGCCGCCACGCTGCGCTGGCTGTTTCGCCGCTATGCCAGCGCCCCCGCGCGTCTGGTGGCGCAAACCCGGGTGCTGCTGGAGGCCACCCATGCGGCCCCGATGAACCACCAGGGCACCAAAGAAACCAAAGAACTGGCCGAGGTGGTGTACCAACTGGTCTGCCAACGCGACCAGTTGCGTAACGTAGTGAGTACCCAGGTGGCCCTGGCCAGCCAAGGTGTGCAGCAGGAAAAAGACCGCCTCGCCGCGCTGATGGCCGAGCTGACGCAAAGTGTGGTGGCGTGCAACCTGAACGGCCGTATCCCGCTGTACAGCAACCGCGCACGGCTGCAGTTCAAAGCCATGTCTGCATCACCGCCGCTGGCCGGCGGCGCCGAACTGGTGGGCATGGGTCGCTCGATCTACGCAGTGTTTGACCGGGCTCTGGTGGCCCACGCGCCGGAGGTCGGTTTGGTGTAAGCCGGGTTAGGCACTATTCGTCCAGTTCAAAAAACAGCGTGACCACGCACCCCGTCAGGAGCCTTGTCTGATGTCAGCCGTATTTTTAGCCGTTATGAACCCCAGGGTCTAAGCATGAAGATCAACCGCAAGCTGTATGTTTCACTGGCCTTGCTGGGCGGCGTGACCCTGGTGTGGATCGTGATGACCATCGGCTTGGTGCTGTTGACCCTGGCACCGCAACAGCGGGTGGTGGTCAGTGAGCTGTTGATGCCGCGGTTGATTCTGGTGGTGCTGACCTGGGTCTTCGGCCTGGGCCTCATGGCCGCCACCTTGCGCTGGCTGATTCAGCGTTATTCAACCGCACCGGCGCTTTTGCTGGAGCAGACGCGGACGTTACTGGCGTCTCCGAAGGCCTTGCCCATGAACCACCAGGGCACGAAGGAAACCAAAGAACTGGCTGATGTGGTGTACCAGCTGGCTTTCCAGAGAGACCAGTTGCGCGATGAAGTCAGTACCCAGGTGGCCCTGGCCAGTCAGGGTGTGCAGCAGGAAAAAGACCGCCTCGCCGCGCTGATGGCCGAGCTGACGCAAAGTGTGGTGGTGTGCAACCTGGACGGCCGTATCCTGCTGTACAACAACCGCGCACGGCTGCAGTTCAAAGCCATGTCTCAATCACCGTCACTGGCCGGCGGCGCCGAACTGGTGGGCATCGGTCGCTCCATTTACGCAGTGTTTGACCGGGCGCTGGTGGCGCACGCGCTGGACAGCATCCAGCAGCGCCTGTTGCGCGGAGCTGCCAACCCGTCGGCGCAGTTTGTCACCAGCACGGCCGCAGGCCAACTGCTGAAGGTGCAGATGGCGCCAGTGCGTACCAGCAACACCGACGACGCCAATAACGTACTCAATGGATTTGTGCTGATGCTGGAAAACGTCACCCGCGCGTTTGACGAAGAAAACCGCCGCGACCAGACGCTGCATGGCCTGACCCAGGGTTGCCGTGCCTCGCTGGCGGGTATGCGCAGCGCACTGGCCACCCTGGAGGCCTCAGAGATGACTGGCGAGCCGCGTACGCGCCAGCGCCAAGTGCTGCACGATGAAATGGCCAGCATGTCGCGGCGCATCACCGATCTGGACAAAGAGGCCATGCATGGCCTGAAAACTCGCTGGCCGATGGAGGACATGTTGGGCACGGATGTGCTGCTGGTCACGCAGCACCGCATTGAAAAATATTGCCAACGTGATGTGTCGCTGGAAATCCTCGACGACAGCATCTGGCTGCGGGTGGACAGCTACAGCCTGATTCAGGCGCTGGTGTATCTGGCTGCGCGGCTGGTGGATGAGTTTGACGTGAAGTTCCTGCGCCTGCGGCTGTTGTCTGAGGACGGTATTGCCAAGCTTGATCTGATCTGGACCGGCCAGGTGATGAGCACCGAAACCGTGATGACTTGGGAAATGGACAGCATGCAGATGGGCGCCGAGAGCAGCCCCTTGAGCGTGCGCGACGTGGTGGAGCGCCACAGTGGCGAGCTGAGTTTTGGCCGTGAGCGGGTGCGCCATGAGGCTTTTTACCGGTTTGCCCTGCCGCAAGTCAGCGTCCAGGACCAGCCAGACGCCGCCAGCCTGCTGCACAGCGACAGCCGCCCCGAATATTACGACTTTGATCTGTTTCAGACATCCGACCAGACCAGCGCGCTGGACGACCGGCCCCTGAGTGAGCTGATCTACACCGTGTTTGACACCGAAACCACCGGCCTGAACCCCTCTGAAGGTGATGAAATCATCCAGATTGGTGCCACCCGCTGCGTCAATGGCCGGCTGTTGCGCCAAGAGAGTTTTGAGCAACTGGTCAACCCCGGGCGCATCATTCCAGCAGCCACCATCACCATTCACGGCATCACCCAGGAAATGGTCAGCGGCAAGCCGCCCATTACCGCCGTGCTGCCCGCGTTTCATACCTTTGTTACTGACACGGTGCTGGTGGCACACAACGCCGCCTTTGACATGAAATTCTTGCAAATGCAGGAAAAAGCCACCGGGCTGAAGTTTGACAACCCGGTGCTCGACACGTTGCTGCTCTCGGCGGTGGTGCACCCGGCGCAAGAGTCGCACCGGCTGGAGGAGATTGCCGGGCGTTTCAACATCACCGTGCTGGGCCGCCACACCGCGCTGGGTGATGCGTTTGTCACCGCTGAGGTCTGGCTGCGGCTGATTCCGCTGCTGCAAGCCATGGGCATTCACACTTTGCGTCAGGCGCGTGAAGCGGCGCAAAAAACCTATTACGCGCGCTTGAAGTACTGAGCCGGGCGCTGCCTGCCAGCGGTTTGGGCGTCTTTTTGCAGCTCACCGGGAAAAAATCGGCCGCTCTGGGGTCGCCACTTGAGCAACCCAGCGCATCCTTTGACGCACGTCTTGCGCTATCAAAAAACCCTTTTTTAATAGCTATTCGCCCTTTATCCAAAAGGGCTAGAGCCTGTTTTTCCTTGTAAACCCGAACACCGCCAGTTGCCTATGAAATCCCTTCGCCAAGACTGGTTCTCGAATGTTCAAAACGACTTGCTGGCCGGGTTGGTGGTGGCGCTGGCGCTGATTCCTGAGGCCATCGCGTTTTCCATCATCGCCGGGGTGGACCCCAAAGTGGGGCTGTATGCCTCGTTTTGTATTGCGACGGTCAGCGCTTTTGCCGGCGGCCGCCCAGGCATGATTTCGGCGGCCACCGGGGCCATGGCGCTGGTGATGGTGACGCTGGTGAAAGACCACGGCTTGCAGTACCTGCTGGCGGCAACCTTGCTCACCGGCGCGCTGCAAATTGTGGCGGGCTGGGTCAAGCTGGGCTCGCTGATGCGGTTTGTGTCGCGCTCGGTGATTACCGGTTTTGTCAATGCGCTGGCCATTCTGATCTTTATGGCGCAGTTGCCGGAGCTGACCAACGTGGGCTGGCCGGTGTATGCCATGACCGCTGCCGGGCTGGGCATCATTTATTTGTTTCCGTACCTGACCCGAAGCATTCCCTCGCCTTTGGTCACCATCGTGGTGCTCACCGCGGTGGCGTTGTGGCTAGACCTGGATATTCGCACCGTGGGCGATATGGGCGAGTTGCCAGACAGCCTGCCGGTATTTTTACTGCCGCAGGTGCCTTGGACGTGGGAGACCTTGCAAATCATCTTGCCGGTTTCGGCCACGCTGGCTACGGTGGGGCTGCTGGAGTCGATGATGACCGCCTCGATCGTCGACGACCTGACCGACACCCCGAGCAACAAAAACCGCGAATGTGTCGGCCAGGGCTTGTCGAATCTGGCGTCGGGTTGCCTGGGCGGCATGGCCGGTTGCGCCATGATTGGCCAATCCGTTATCAACATCAAATCTGGCGGGCGCGGGCGCTTGTCGACGCTGACGGCGGGTGTGGTGCTGCTGCTGATGGTGGTGTTTGCCGGTGACTGGGTGGCGCGCATCCCGATGGCGGCGCTGGTAGCGGTCATGATCATGGTGTCGATTGGTACCTTCAACTGGGCCTCCATTCGCAACCTGCGCGAGCACCCGACAAGCTCCAGCGTGGTGATGCTGGCCACCGTGATTGTGGTGGTGTTCACGCACGACCTGGCCAAGGGTGTGCTGGCCGGGGTGCTGCTCTCGGGCTTTTTTTTCGCGCACAAGGTGGGGCAGATTCTGTATGTCAGCTCACGCACGCAGGACGATGGCCGGGTGCGCACCTACATAGTCGGTGGGCAAGTGTTTTTTGCCTCGGCGCAGCGTTTTGTGAACGCCTTTGACTACAAAGAGGTGATTGAGAAAGTCATCATCGACGTCAGTCGTGCCCACTTTTGGGACATCACCGCCGTTACCGCGTTGGACAAGGTGGTGCTCAAGTTCCGCCGCGAAGCCACCGAGGTGGACGTGGTGGGCCTGAACGAAGCCAGCGCGACCTTGGTGGATAAATTTGGGGTGCATGACAAAGACCGCGGCAACGACGTGCTTCTTGGCCATTGATCGCCCCCTTCGGAAAACACCATGACAACAGAAAACAAAGTACTCGCCTGCGTTGACCAGTCGCCCATGGCCGACGACGTGATTGCCTGCGCCGCCTGGGCTGCGGCCCGCCTAGACGCACCGCTGGAACTGCTGCATGTGATTGACCGGCACCCAGAGCAAGGCTCGGGCACAGACCACAGCGGCGCCATCGGCATGGATGCGCAGGCGCATCTCCTGGAGGTTTTGGCAGATGCCGATCGAGCCCGCACGCTGGCTGCGCGCGAGCAGGGCCGCCTGTTGCTCGCCCGTCTGCGCCAGCAAGCCCTGGTCGCTGGGGCACCAAGTGTGGACGTGCGCCAGCGCTACGGCGAATTGGGCGACACCCTGGCCGAGCAAGAGGCGGGTGTGCGCCTGCTGGTGCTGGGCCGATGTGGCGAGTCGGGCCAGGCCACGCAACGTGCCCTTGGCCAAAACGTGGAGCGGGTGGTGCGCACCCTGCACAAACCTATCCTGGCGGTGACCGAGGGTTTCAATCCACCCGAGCGTGTGTTGATTGCGTATGACGGCAGCGCCATCACTCGGCGGGGTGTCGAAATGATTGCCAGCAGCCCGTTGCTGGTCGGTCTGCCTTTGGTTTTGCTGATGTCGGGGCCGCAGAGCAAAGTCGCGCCCAAGCAACTGGCGTGGGCGCAAAGCCGCCTGGTATCTGCGGGTTTTGAGGTGCATGCGCAACTGCTCCCCGGTGAGCCCGAGCGCGTGATCGACCAAGCAGTGCAGCGCCTAGGCGTGGGGCTGCTGGTGATGGGCGCCTACAGCCACTCGCCGCTGCGCAGCTGGCTGATGGGTAGCAAAACCTCGGATTTGCTGCGCTCAGCCAAGGTTCCCACGCTGCTGCTGCGTTAGGCTGTTTTATAGGTCAAATCAGCCTCTAGCCCTTATGTATCATGCGCGAGCAGCTATTTATTGTGCGCCCAGCATGGGCGCATTCCTGCGGGTGAAAGTCCCGTCGTAAGTTGGTCATGACGAACGAAGTGAAGCGCAACTGCACAAGGGCGACCGAGTGTGGGAAGGAAGCGTGGAGCATAAATTGTGAGCCGATGGACAAGAACCGGATAGAAGGCGACATACAGCAGGGCGAGCAGGCAATTTTCTGCAAAGCCCTTATGACCAAAGTCTGTGTGGCGTAAATCCGGCGGTTGTGCAATGAAGGAATGCGTTCTTACCTGGGGAGATCTCGCCTCATGCCTGAAAGGGCGACAGTGCAAACTGGAGCGAGAAGTCAGCAGAGGCCGTAGTAGTCGTAGGCGAAACCCACAACGGGAGAAGACCGAAGGCGAAGGGCCAAACGAGAAGGAGTGTTAAAGGACATGTCGATGCCAAAGGTCATGCGTCAGATGCCCACGCAAGTGGGGCGGGAAGCCGTAGGGCGCGGTGAAACCGCGCTTGATGCTGCCAGCGACGAAACCTGCGACCCGCGACATGACACCCAAGACACGGGGTCAGCACTACTAAAAGACGCGCTGACAAAAGAGAACCTGCAAAGAGCGCTCAAACGCGTGCGGGCCAACAAAGGTGCTGCGGGTGTAGATGGGATGGACATCAAACAGACCGTCGAACACCTCAAGAGTGCCTGGCCCGGCATCAAAGCGCAGCTACTTGCAGGCACGTACCGCCCCGAAGCGGTACGCCGGGTGACGATACCCAAGCCCGATGGAGGCCAGCGCGAGCTGGGCATTCCGACGGTGACGGATCGGCTAATCCAGCAAGCACTGCTACAAGTATTGCAGCCGCTACTGGATGCCAACTTCAGTGAAAGCAGCTACGGATTTCGTCCCGGGCGCAGCGCCCACCAAGCGGTATTGGCCGCTGCGGGGCATGTGCAATCGGGCAAGCCCATCGTGGTGGATGTGGACTTGGAGAAATTCTTCGACCGGGTCAACCACGACATACTCATAGATCGCTTACAAAAACGCATCCCTGATGCTGGAGTCATCCGGCTGATCCGTGCGTATTTGAACAGCGGGATCATGAGCGAGGGCGTAGTGCAGGAGCGTCAACAGGGCACGCCGCAAGGCGGGCCATTGAGTCCGCTTCTGGCCAACGTCTTGCTTGATGAGGTAGACAAGGAACTGGAGCGCAGAGGCCACAGTTTTGCGCGCTACGCCGACGATTGCAACGTCTATGTTGGCAGTCTCAAGGCGGGCGAGCGGGTCATGGTCCTGTTGCAGCGACTGTATGCAAAACTCGGGCTCAAGGTCAATGAGACCAAAAGCGCGGTGGCTATTGTGTATGGGCGCAAGTTTCTGGGCTACAGCCTATGGGAGACGCGAAAGGGCGAAGTCCGGCGGCGGGTGGCGGATAT
>NZ_MSYM01000020.1 GCF_001938565.1 Rhodoferax antarcticus ANT.BR | reverse complement strand
TATAAAAACAGCGGCTGGTGAAGATATTCGATGGGAGGTCTTTTATGAATGCGGCAAGCTTGCCTTAAATCATAAATCTGAGGTGAAATCATAAAATGGTTTCAAGTTACATGAATTGCCCTGACGCTCAAGCAATTGAGCAACAAAGGGATTGATTGACTTTTGGTCAATGCATTACCGCTGCCTCGCGGTTTGGAGCCTCCATGACTGAATGCAAATTCTGGTCATTCGAGCGCCTTTGTAGTGGACGTGTAGTTACGAGCGTTGGCGATTACGCCATTGTTCAGGCTCGCAATCCCTACGGATCTCACAGTCTTGTTGTCGTACAAAACGACCACAATGGCTGTGGGTCAGAGGCGATTCGACATGGATCTCAATCTACGTTGCTGTTTGCTCGGCAATGGCTAGGTAAGAGTGTGTATCGCAAGATACGTGCACACCTGGCGGCTAAAAATATTGGCCTAGATTGGATCATCGTCGTCGATTGATCAAGCAATGTTGAGTCAGGTATGACTTAAAACATACCGCCCGTCACCGAGGCGCGTATCGGGTATCCCCTAAACCACCACTCCTAAACGGATTGGTGGTTTTTTCTTGCGTGAAATTTCATAAGCGTTCCTAGAGAGTGAGTGGTGGCGGTGGTTTGAATCAGGTTGGTTGACGTTTTGAATCTAGATCGCTGACTTTTTAGACTTCAAGCATCTCCAGTGTAGTGACCAGCAATTTCGCAGGCACGTTCTATGGAGTTCATTATGAAATCACTCTCTCTGACTTTGGTTTTGATCGCATCTATGTGTGGAATTTTGCTGGCAGATTACTTGGTGACAAGTGAAGTTCAGAATGAGGTTAAGGCTACTTGTGATACCCGTGTTGCCTATGACAAGTCGGGTGATTTATCATAAAATGGTTTCAAGTTACATGAATTGCCCTGACGCTCAAGCAATTGAGCAACAAAGGGATTGATTGATTTTTGGTCAATGCATTACCGCTGCCTCGCGGTTTGGAGCCTCCATGACTGAATGCAAATTCTGGTCATTCGAGCGCCTTTGTAGTGGACGTGTAGTTACGAGCGTTGGCGATTACGCCATTGTTCAGGCTCGCAATCCCTACGGATCTCACAGTCTTGTTGTCGTACAAAACGACCACAATGGCTGTGGGTCAGAGGCGATTCGACATGGATCTCAATCTACGTTGCTGTTTGCTCGGCAATGGCTAGGTAAGAGTGTGTATCGCAAGATACGTGCACACCTGGCGGCTAAAAATATTGGCCTAGATTGGATCATCGTCGTCGATTGATCAAGCAATGTTGAGTCAGGTATGACTTAAAACATACCGCCCGTCACCGAGGCGCGTATCGGGTAACCCCTAAACCACCACTCCTAAACGGATTGGTGGTTTTTTCTTGCGTGAAATTTCATAAGCGTTCCTAGAGAGTGAGTGGTGGCGGTGGTTTGAATCAGGTTGGTTGACGTTTTGAATCTAGATCGCTGACTTTTTAGACTTCAAGCATCTCCAGTGTAGTGACCAGCAATTTCGCAGGCACGTTCTATGGAGTTCATTATGAAATCACTCTCTCTGACTTTGGTTTTGATCGCATCTATGTGTGGAATTTTGCTGGCAGATTACTTGGTGACAAGTGAAGTTCAGAATGAGGTTAAGGCTACTTGTGATACCCGTGTTGCCTATGACAAGTCGGGTGATTTATATTGCATGGATATTCCTAATAAGAATGTCCGAATTGTTTCAAAGTGATTTGATTTTGCCAGACATTCGATCTGATTTTTAGTCACCCTAAAGCCCATTCACATTCATTGTGTTTGGGTTTTTTTACATCTAAGCTCAGATGACATCCTGAGCAGTCTAAAGTCATGCTGATCTGTGTATCCAGTACCTGCCAGACGCGGGGTAATGGTTCTTTTGCCCACCGGCTGATCTGCTTCAACATGCGTGGCTTTGTCGAATTTCCAGGGAATTGCCTGGTCTGAAATCTGGACAGGTATGGTCTTGCCTTCCCCAAAATAACACCCCAAAAAGCCGCCTAGTGCGGTTTTTTTTTTGCGGCATCTCTAGCCAGTCTTCACATTTCGTGAACACACAACTGGAGATTCTTATGAAATTTTTTAACACTGAAGATTTTGAGTTCTACCCGACCCCTCTTGCTCTTGCTCAGAAGATGTGGGCCAAGTTCAAGGAACGCGACTTTGATCGTGTCCTAGAGCCGTCCGCAGGTTCAGGCAACCTTATTAAAACCATGCCAGATCGCGGATATGGCCACCAGAAAATTGACTGCTGTGAGATGGATGTAAGTTTTCATCCTGTCTTGAAAGCCTTGCCCGGTGTTGATGTTGTTGGTCTTGACTTTTTGACATTTGGGAATGCGGCGGCTTACGGTGCAATCATCATGAATCCTCCGTTTTCGAATGGTGTGGATCATGTTCTAAAAGCGTGGGAGATCGCATTTGACTGTGAAATAGTTGCGTTGTTGAACTCAAGTTCGCTTAAAAATCCGAGCAGTCAAAAAGGCAGATTCTTGTGCGATTTGATTGCGAAGCACGGTAGCGTCGAATTCATTCAGGATGCTTTTTTGGGTGATGGCGTGCAGCGTGAAACTCAGGTTGAAGTTGCTTTGATTTACCTCAAAAAATCTGCGGACCTTGATCAACGTTTTGCCAACGAGTTGATCGATAGCCTTGATTCTGAAGACATGGATGCCAAGGCCAAGTCCATGGCGCAGGATTACAAAGAGGTTCACGACGTAGCAATTCCTGCAACGGAAGTGCAAAACGCCGTCAGAATGTTTGATCAGGCAGTCAGCGCGATGAAAGCATCATTGATCGCAGAAGCCAAAGCATCTTATTGCGAAGCCCGCATTGGTCAAACGATGGCAAATCGAATGTCTCGTCAGGATGAAACCCCAAAAGACACATCAGCAAAGTGGGTGGCCAATGAAATGGGTGATCGATACCTGAAACTCAAAGACCGGGCATGGGCTTCAATTCTCAGGTCAGCCGACTTTGAATCGAAGTTGTCGAGCAAGGCTCAAAAGAGATTTGAATCAGAGTTCAGTACCATCAGGCGGCTTGAATTCACGACTTCGAATATTTTTGGATTCTTTCAAGGAATTTTAGATAGCCAAAATGAAATTCAACTTGAAATGATGTGCGATGTTTTCGATGAGATAACGAAATACTCTGAAGATAACGTTTCTTTTTACAAAGGATGGAAAAGTAACACCCGGCACAAATCTTGTGGGTATCGTTTGAAATCGACCAGATTCATTTTGCCTGGTAATTCTGGCTATTATGGCGGTTCAATTTCGTATGAAGCGACCAGACGATTAAAAGATTTTGATACCGTGTTCGCACTATTGGACGGCAAAAGTCAGCCTGATTATGGCCTGGTGCAATTATTCAGAGATCGTGCTGATGATTTGAAAGCTGGAGAAAGGCTCGATTCGTCATATTTTTCAGTGAGGTGGTATCCGCGTGCGACAACAGTGCATTTTTTCCCAAAAAATCAAGCTGTTATGGATCGGCTCAATAAGCTGGTCGGCCAGCATCGCAAGTGGTTGCCCCCGGCAAACGAGAAAGTGTCTGATAACTTCTGGCTTCAGTATGAAAAGTCCGAGAGATTTGACAAACAAGTCAAAGAAGCCGTAAGTAAAACTGTTCGGGGTCGGTCTTATTACGACAATCCAATGAGTGCCATTTTTCGTGATGGTAACGATGAAAGCACAGCTAAAGCCCATGAGGTAGTCGATGCTGTACTGACTGACGTGCTTGAAAAGAATGACATCTCGGTTGATTTTTCGCTGACGCATGAAAGTGCTGATGTTGATAACCCTCAAATGTTGCTACTTGCAGCTTAAACGTTCTACCCCGAAAGGCTCAACCCTGTGTTGAGCCTTTTTTTTGAGCCTTTTTTTCCTCAGCGGCATTACCAAGCTAGGTCTGTCGGCAATTTCGCCTGCCTTAACTTGGAGTCTCGCTATGCATTCTTCTTTGGTTTTTTTCTTTTTTTGTCATTGGTCTACCTGGTCATTGCTCTTACCGTCGTTCCTAGCCCATTGGCAGCAGGTTTTTATACCGTCTGTTTTGGGTTTGCCTTGGTCAAAGCAATTCACGCTTGGGTTTTGCGCTCAAGTGGTTTTGCTGTGAAAGCCTAGCATTTTGCTGGGTTTTTTTTCGGTGCTTGCACCATAAACCGCGTAAGCAATTCTGCTGACGCTTAACTTGGAAATTTTATGAAGCAGTCTGAAAATATTGCCAACCTGTCTAAAGCTCTTGTGTCCGCACAAAAGCTCATCCAGGCTGGCGTTGTGAAAAATGCCCAGAATGACACCTTCTCCAGCTCTTATGCTGACTTAGGTGCTGTGATTGGCGCTGTGAAATCCGCGTTGAATGACTCTGGCCTCGTTGTGATCCAGTCGCCTACAGCGTCAACTAGCAACGGCTATGTCAATTTAACGACCAGGCTAATGCATACGAGTGGTGAATGGCTTGAAGATACTGCAACGGCTCCCTTGCCGCAGATTGATCCTCAAGGTTTCGGTTCTGCCATCAGTTACATGCGCCGTTATGCTCTCTTGTCGATGATGGGTCTTTATGGCTCTGATGACGATGATGGTGAAGGTGCTCGCAAAGAGGGTATTCCGATCAGCAATGGTCGTAAACCTTCCAAAGTGACTTCTTCAGATGACGAGATTCCTGTTGCTATCAAAAAACGAATGGATCAATGGCTCGGTATCATTAAAGATGCTGACATTGATCAGTTGGGCCGCGCTAAGTCGAATGCCCCCAATACGTTTCAGGGTTCATTCCTTGACACGATTTTGAGTGCAGTAGAGACACGCGAGCAAGAGCTTGCATTTCCTGCGTAATTGTCAAACCCTAAAACCGATGCTTTTTGCGTCGGTTTTTTCATGGGCGTTTGTTTTGTGAGGGTGGTTTCAAAGCGGGTTTACCTGCTACACCTGGCAAGAAGGATGATGCGGTTGCGCAACCGCTGCTGTGGCGTGCGGGCTGTGTAAACAACAATCCGCGTGTGAAACGCCATCTGGCATTTCTCACGGTAGTCCTACCGTCAGAGCGGATCGCACGTCAAAGCAGGTTTGTACGCTGTCATGGTCGGGATGTTGTGGTCGCAGACGAGCATCCGAAGTCCCCGTGAATGTGTATTTGCCCCGGATCTTTGTACATGGGTGGTTGATCAGATAACGAGCGCAAAGCTCGGCCTTCAGGCCGGGTCGAGCGTTTCATGTATGACACCAAATATCATAGAAGCTGTATAGAATCACAGTTATGCCAGTGATCACCAAAACGCTCAAAGTCCGCACCAAGGACAAGCACGCCAAGATTGCGAACCAGCGCAAGGACATGCTGCACAAGTTCAGCACTGAGATGGTCAAAAGCAATTCTGCAATCTTTGTAGGCGATGTGGCCAGCGCGAAACTGATCAAAACAAAATTTGCCAAGTCAACACTGGATGCAGGCTGGTCATCACTGAAGACGATGTTGGAATACAAGAGCCATTAGGCCGGTATCGTCTTTGAAGAGGTCCATGAGGCCTATACAACCCAAATCTGTTCGTGCTGCGGGAGCAATCCCAGCAATAGTCCGAAAGGTAGAACAGGTCTTGGAATAAGAGAGTGGACTTGCAATGTCTGTGGATCAGTTCATGACCGCGACGTGAACGCTGCAAGAAACATTCTCGCGCTCGAACATGAGCGTCTAGCAGTAGGAATCCCTGTCCTTGGGCAGGGAGGATGTCAACAAACGTCCCTGGAGTTCGCTACGGGCCGTTTTTTTTGTGAACCTGCTGCCAGGTGGGAGTCGCCGGAATCAATGGATCAGTAGGACTGCATCACCGCTTGCATGGTGTAAGCCAAGTTCCGGCCCATAGCCATGGGTGGATCTTTGAGTTGCAAAATAAGGACATTCCCCTCCTTGTATATGCGTCCAGTCATCCTGTGATTCAAGTGCTCAAATGGGCAGTTTTTGGTTTGGGTGAATATGGACCACATGGTGCTAGAGGCGTAAGGTGAGCTAACTCCCGTGATTTGGCATCCGTTGTCTGCGCGGAAAATGTACTCTCCGATTTCATTGACGCGCCCAACGATTTGACCGGTCCATGAATAGTTGTACTGTTCATATTCGGAGTCTTGTGCAACACTGGTAATGACTGCGTGGTTGTCGTACCAGTTCCCAATGATGGGTTTAAATGGCTGTGGCCGAGGTTGTGTCCCTGGCTTGGTTTGCGGTAGTTTGGTAGATTCAATGGCTTCTCTGACGAAATCAGAGAATGCTTTGGAGGCATCCCTGATCATTTCAAATTGTGCATGAGCACTTGGCGTGATGAGAACCATCACGCACACCGCAATTGAAACGCGCTTTTTTAAGTGCTTCATGATCGATCAGTAGTTGTGCTGTTGCAGCCACTTGTCTTTGAGGGACGGCTTTTGTGCAACAGGAGTGGAGGAAGAGTCACTATCCACCATCGGCTCTTCATCAATCTCAGGGCCAAGATCAATTTTCGGGAGCGGTAGACGTGGTTTTGTTTTGATCGGTTCGACGTTGGGCGCTGATTGCAATGGGGTCAGCATCGTGGCGGGCGAGGGCAATTGCGTCAAATGGACGTGAAGCGGTTGGGTTGGTTGAACAGCAACAGTCGCATGGGCCGAGGGGGAATTGATCAGCTCGTTGATGCGGGCCAGGACATCGATTCTGTTCATTCTTTGAAGAACATCTTTGGCGTCTGGCTTTTCGCGGTTCGTGTTTGTCAGTGTGGCAGCAGCCAAATAGAGGTCGCTTTGAAACGTTGGATCACTGGTTGGTAATTCGTTCTTGATGACGAACTCTCTAAGCGCTTTCTGAATGATTTCAGTAAAGTGATCACCACTGATAAACAAAAGCGCATGAAGGCCAGCGTCTTCAAGGTAACTGGTGCGAAAGGTATGACGCAAGAGTAAATCCCATGATTTACTTTTAAATGGTCGCCCTCTTTTTGAATCGGTCTTCATGTCGTTACTGCAGAGTCAGCAAGCCAAAGCGAGAGTAACCCTCAGCGACCGCGAAGCGTGGATTGTTCGGCACCACAGCATTCGGATAGTTGGCGCGAATGTCTTGGCCGACCATGTAAGCCCCTCCACCAGCAACGATCAAACCGTCCATCCGTTGAGCCTTTTCCCCGAAGCGACTGGCAACTTCTTCCTGAATGTAGGACGAGAACGATTGAATCGCAGGGTCAACCAAGTGGCCAACGTCAATCTCCACACCATAGCTTTTAACTTTGCGTGTCTTGATCGCAGTGGTGATTGTGTCGGTGTCTACAAGATACCCGGCTGCTTTGAATGCGGCAGTGAGAATGTCGTAAACCATGTGTGCGCCACTTGCAGAGCTTGCAGCTCCATCAACTTCCTGGCCACGGTCATGAAAAGTAAAGTCTGTTGTGTAGTGGCCGATTTCAATTACACCCCAAGATTCATCTTCACCGGCACGGCCTGTTTCAGATCCATAAGCATCAAACGCAACACACAACAATGGAGCGCGTGATTGAGATTCGATAAAGACGCGAAATTTTTGCGTCGGTGGGATCAAACGACTGATAAGTGCGTAAGCCCGTTTACGAAGTGGTTCACGTTGTTGCGCGTAGTAGCTTGCAGGCAAACCAAGAACAAGTGAAATGTTGTCGGTGTCCGCCATGTTGTTTTGTTCAAGAATAGTCTGTGCGCGATTCCAAGCGCCAACGAGAAGTGCGTCATGCTGATCTGTTTCAATCCAGTTGCGACTTTGACCTGAAAAGTTTTCAGCCTGGCCTTGTAGTTGTGCCGTCACACCGATGAAAAACCGTTTACCGTTAACGTCAACGGTGTCGTTCATCGCTTTTCGCGCTGTTTCTTCGTTTGCAATCTTGGTCCACGAACGAACCACTGTTGGGAAAATGGTTGTAGCTCCTATCAATGCGATCTTGTTGGCAGACTTGACAGAGACTTTGACGCTAGAGTGGCCGAGATCGATGCCGATGGAGATGGGAGTCTTTTGCATTTGAAGCATTCCTAAAATGATGATGTTGCGAAGTTTATACCAGTTTAATCAAAGAACCCGATTTAGCGCTAAATAAAATTAGCGCTAATTAAAATTGGCGCTAATTAAATAAAGTCAAGCCGACCCTGGGCCATACCAAGGTCACGGCCATCGCCCGAGAAATTAAGAAGAAAACTCTGGCGAAAAAAAGGGGGAATGCAAAAAAAAAGGTGGTGCTTGAAAGATGGGCCTCTGGCGCGTTTTTCCGCCAAGGCTAGGCGATGGTGCCAGATTTGAAAATAGGAGGCTTGGAGGGCTGTTTCCTGCCGTTTCTGGCGTGGTTTTGACCCGGTTTCTGGAAAACGAAACCGACCCGACACGTCCGGTGAAAAAAATGTCTTGAATCTTTATGCAGACACCCTGGCTAAAAAGGGGGGGGTAAAAGTGGCTGAAAAAGTGCCAAAAACCACTATCAGAACCATAGCGTTTTGTTGGATTTTTTTGGATGGATCAGGCCGACTTTGACGCACGGACACCGCTCGCCCGCCTTTCCACCACAACAAATCTGTCCGGCGTGCTCGCTCGATTGCATCGCTACCACACAACAATGCCCAGCCGCGAACTTTGACGCCATGTGATTTCAAACTAACAAAACTGAATTTCATAAAAGTCCGCACTGTATTCGCGAACAACTTATTCAAAACTCAGACACGAAAAGTGCTCGATTGCACATTCACAACGTTTTTGCGCGTAAGTAAACTCGGACTGGCCGCATTGCAGCCACAAAAAAGTAAACACAAACACAGCGACGCAACGCAGAACAAACGCAAAGTTCGCCGCGAATGAATGGAACGCGAGCCTGTCACGCACAACAAATTAAGACATCGGCTCGCTTGATTGCTTCATCAAACACAACAGTACACAAAGATTGCGCAGCGTAAAAGATGCTCTGGACGGTTGCGTCACACACACAATGCAACAGCAGCAACGCTCGCGCCAGTGCAAAGATTGCAATTCTTAACCAGAAGATTGCACAAAGTAATGCACTGTCACGCCCATTGCAAAGTCAGCTTGCACAATGTTGCTTGCAATTTGTACACAACGCAGCGCACAAAGATTCTTGCACCGCAGCACAAACGCAACCACAAACGCAAACACAACAGAACACGAGCACAACGCAATTACCGTTTTCAAATTTAATGCACGCACAAATGGCTTAGGAAAACCACTGGCTGTTAAAAAGGAAGGCCCTGATTGTGGATTTCCGTTTTCAAATGTGATGAGCGCACACAGCGTTTTGGTAACGCGAGCCTTGCCACCACAAATTAATTCGACATTGGCTCGCTTGTTTGCATCGCAGAGCACAACAGAATGCAATGCTTGCACAGCGGCTTTGACGTTGACACCGCAATCGCTGTTCACCTGGTGCTGACATCCCTCGCCCTCGTTGTGGCTTCGGTATGTCCTCACCACTCTGGCATGTCGCTGCGTACCTCGCGCCAAGCCGCCGTTCCAGGTTCCATCGATTGCTCGATTGCACTGCGCCTTGGTGCTTTCCGTTTTCAAATGTGATGAGCGCACATGCAAGATTGACATTCAACATTTCCGGCTTAAATGTTGAACACTTGGAATCTCACCAGGTATCTGGCGGTGTCCCGCCAGCTAACGCAAAGGCCTGTCGCTGCGTGCCTTGCGCCAATCCTTCGCTCCTGGTGCTCATCCAAGTTCGATTGCACAACGCCTGCAGATGATCCGTTTAGGTAGGCTCGCACAAACGAAAAAATCGGATTGCAATGGATTTGTTCAGAGAACGGCGACACAACATACCGCTCACATCGTCAGCCGTCTGACCTGAAACCATGGCTTCAGGTCAGACGGCTTACTCTGTTCACTTTGGAGGCGATTTTGGACCGCGCATGCTGCCCTTCTCGGAAACTTCGCTGCGTTCTCACTGCGTTCTCACTTGCTCAATTCCCTCACCGGCCACCACCAACTCGGTGTCACTTCGTACCTCGTGCCACTTTCGTCTTGCGTGGGCCGAAATCGCTGGCTTGCACAGGTCGCCTTGTCCATCAGACAAACCAGATCAGACAACAGCTTTCTTGGCGCTCTGTCCATCAACTCCGCGCCACTGCGTTTTGCTACGATGCTTCCCATCGCTTGGAACACTCTTTGCTCCACCAGGCCTGAAATAGCCCGTCCGTGGCCGGTCTATTCCCGAGCACTCTGGCATGTCGCTTCGTACCTCGCGCCAAGCCGCCGTTCCTGGTGTCCCAAAAAGTTCGCAGACCATGGCGCTCATTTTGTGGAACGGTGAGATGGCAACGCCGATGCACAACGACAGTGAGACCATCATCAAACAGGAATATCCCGTTTGAACAGCCCGCCTGCCAACATCACTCAACTGAAGATTGCACAAAGCTGACACTGGTTGCGCGAAGGCTTGGACAGAATGACGCACCGCATAAAAGTGGTCCGCCCAATTGTGGAGAGCACAAACATGTTGCAGCTTGCATGGTTGGCTTTGAGAAACGTCAACTCGCTGTGTGCGGCCTTATCGGTTGCAACACCACTGACACGATGCACGCACAGATTGCACAAGCAAAGGAAACGTCAACTCGCGTTGTGCGGCCTTACTGCATCGCTTTGCGATGTTCGTGCTGGCAGAACAGCCAAACATCCAATACCTTCTTTGTTCTCTTGGGCGCTTGCCAACCTCGATTGCTCCACAGGCCCGATTCCGGTTGGCAAGCGCCAACGCCCATGATCAATTTTTGAGCTTCGCTCCGATGCTGAATCCCGACTTCTTTCTTGCCCGGTGGGTATTCGAATGGGTTTCGCCCTGTGAACAGCCGGGTGGCATGTTGATTTGTGTGACTGGCTCAGGCAACGGCTAAAAGTGCAAGACACTCTCTGGTCGGCCAGGTGACAAAACCACCGTTTTGTCACCATCCTGAATGCCGCTGCGTACCTTGCGCCAATCAGAATTCCTGGGCCTTACGTCGAGTTCGACACCACGCCGCCTCGATCTGGAAAGGCTGGATTGCATGGCAACGATGCGACCGCGGAATCCATGATGAGTGTGGCCACTAGATCTATGCCACCACATCCACGCCTAAAACCAGTTCGTTCCTCAGTGCCAACCGATCGCCTTTGTTGTCCGTAGAGTTGCACAACAGCTTGACTCAGTACCGGCTCGTTCCAGCACCCAAAAAATCGATGCTCAGACATGCGGCGTTCCAAGACGACGCTCTATATATAGAGGGTGCGACGTTTTCTATGGGGTATGCCCGTTTGAGATGGTGTCTACCAGTGGACACGCGAGCCTCATCACCACATCTAAAGAAGCCCGGCTCGCTTTCACCCGCCATTTACAGCACCGCCAGCACGAAGGCTTGCACGGCTAAGCTCAGACATCGGCTGGTGTGTTTTGAGAATCGCATCATTCGATGCCATTCTCAAGGGTCACTCTTCGGATGCGACCAGGTAGCCCTCGGGCCTGCGTCCCGCTGGCGAACGCTCTGGCATGTCGCTGCGTACCTTGCGCCAAGCCGCCACTCCTGGTCTTTCCAAATCGTTTTCACAGACAACGGCCTAAATTTTCATCAGCCACATCACCGACCGGCTAGAGCAGGGCGCTTGCATGTCGGCTGGGAGATGACTCCGTTGGAGCTGCTGGGCCTGGTGCTTCGAGCCTTGCCCCTGCGGGGCTTCGGCCTCTTGCAACTCTTTGGTGTGTCACTTCGTTCCTCGTGCCACACCGACGTTCCTAGCCTGCACAGCTCCACTCAATCAGACAACGCCTTTTTCCCTGTGCAAAGGATTGCATGTCGGCTAGGAGATGTCCATCAATCGCTGTTCACCTGGTGCTGACATCCCTCGCCCTCGTTGGGCTTCGGTATGTCCTCACCACTCTGGCATGTCGCTGCGTTCCTTGCGCCAAGCCGCCGTTCCAGGTTCCATCGATTGACTCGCAACGGATTCGCCTAAAAAGGATGGACCGGGTTGCACATAGGCACAGCCCTTTTGCTGCACCCGCTTTTTAAGGCGAGCCCTGCACTGTGGCCGGTGTCGGTTTCCACAGAAGTGAGAACAAGCCCACCGAAGGCTTGCACATGACGACACCACAACAAGACCTGTGCGACACCAATGCATGCCCCGTCTTTCACAGTTGGAGATCCGTATGCGAACAGTCTGTGCCCCGTCATCGAACAGTGGTGTCTTCGTCTTGCACCGTTAAATAACAGTGGGTGAACCGTTGTCGAACAATGATGATCGGGCAGCATGGCTTGGTAGGATGGCTTTGGGAAACGTCAACTCGCTTTGTGCGGCCTTACTTGATGCAACAGGTCTGACACGATGCACGCACAGATTGCACAAGCAAAGGAAACGTCAACTCGCCGTGTGCGGCCTTACTGCATCGCTTTGCGATGTTCGTGCTGGCAGAACAGCCAAACATCCAATACCTTCTTTGTTCTCTTGGGCGCTTGCCAACCTCGATTGCTCCACAGGCCCGATTCCGGTTGGCAAGCGCCAACGCCCATGGTCAATTTTTGAGCTTCGCTCCGATGCTGAATCCAGCCATTTTTTTGTTTCCGACTAGAAGGCATTTCTAAGCAGTTCCAGCAATTGCGCTGGCACGTATCTTTAGGAGTTTTACATGATCATTCAAGGTTTGAGTCAAATCCGACTTA
This sequence comes from Rhodoferax antarcticus ANT.BR, assembly GCF_001938565.1. Taxonomy (GTDB): domain Bacteria; phylum Pseudomonadota; class Gammaproteobacteria; order Burkholderiales; family Burkholderiaceae_C; genus Rhodoferax; species Rhodoferax antarcticus. The sequence goes on along the minus strand of NZ_MSYM01000020.1, from coordinate 185,900 downwards.
AAAACTGTGACCGGCTCAACAGCGACGATGACCTCTGTGCAACCTGTTCGAATTGCACCTACCGGCCTGGAGAACTTTCTTCATGCCGATTGAATTGGCCTGGACTTATTGACTCCGATGGCTATGTTCAAAAATGCGATCAATTTAAACCTAAGACCGCTTCATGGATCGGTAAAAACGCAACTGGCGACCTTTGCGGCAACTTCAAATTTGCGTCAACCCAAGGCCGTCGTCATACCATTGAGTATGCTATTCGGTCTTATGGTTTTCTCATTGAACGTGGTGAGTCAATTACCCCGGACGAGTTTTGTCAACGTATTCGCAAAACCTATGACTGTGTTTCCAATGCACAGAATGCTGCTGTCGTTGACGCTCTTAGCTACTTGCTGTAGATCGTTTCGCAACACCATTGCCACCCCGAACCCACTGCTTTTTGCGGTGGGTTTTTTTTGACTTCCACTTACAATCAGAAGCGTGTACACGTTCTGCTTTTTTTGAGGTTGACCATCATGCAATGCGAAAACCGTGAGGCCTGGTTGAACAATGTGGCCTATCTGATGAGGCCGATGTTTGATGCCTTGGAAGCACCACTTCCAAACAGAATGAGAATTTCCATAGGCTTCACTTCCAATGGAATGCGAGGGCGTCGGATTGGTGAGTGTTGGGACAGTCGTTGCAGTCTGGATGATCACTTTGAAATCTTCATAAGACCTGATCTCGCGGCCTCACCAAATGCCATGCCAATGCAGGTTGCTGCAATTCTTGCCCATGAACTTGTTCACGCCGCCATCGGCATTCGCGCTGGCCATGGCCCACTTTTTCGACGAGTGGCTAAAGGCTTGGGTTTGCAAGGAAAAATGACGGCCACTGTCGCCGGTCCAGATTTTGAAGTTGCCATTGCACCGATTTTGATTGCGGTGGGTGCATTGCCTCATGGTCGATTGGAATCAAAAAGGTTGGGTACAGCCGAAGACATCGAGGATGAAAACAAGGTTGGTCCAAAGGACAAACAGCCTACGCCGACCACAGACGAAGCTGATTACCCCATGACAACGGGCCCAAAGCGGCAAACGAGGCGTCACATCAAATGCCAGTGTGAGGTGTGCGGTTACACGGTACGGACTTCCAAAAAATGGCTCAATGAATCAGGTCCACCCATTTGTCCAAAACACAAGCAAATGAAAGTGGTAGATGACGGAAGTAGCACCGACAGCGACGAATAGCAATGCACATTATTTTTTGAAGGTTCGTTTTTAATTTTCAGACATTACCTAGTTAGTTTTTACATTTCGTAAGGACACAACAGGAGTTTGAAAATGAAAACGATTCCAACTGTGAGTCATCCTGAAGGTGTATGCGGTTTCAATGGCACCGCCAAATCGTCGTACCAGATTTCACGAAAAGAAGCTGCAAAAGCCCTTTGGCATGTGCGCAACCCTGGCGTTCGTTCTTTGTGCCGCATGAAGAAGATTCGTGCAGGTTGCTATGAATTCAGCGCCTTGGACACTTTGATCTTAAACACCAAGTAAGGAGTGCGATCATGAAGAAATTTCGCTATGGTTTGGCCAGTCGTCCCGCTGGAATTGGTGCTGTTCCTCGCGGCCCTTTTGAACTTGAAGGGCCTTTGATCGGATCGGGACAGAAGTTCTCGCGCCACGGCGTGCTTGTTTTTGATCACGAACTTAGCGATCAGGACATTTATGGTTTTGAGCTAGTGCCTATCGCTGACAATGATCTGAGGGAAGAGTTGGCCATTGATGTTTCTCTTTCCATGATGGAATATGCCAAAGGCTACTTGTCAATGGCTGACGTTGATTTCGCGGATTTTTCTGATCACGTCATGATGTGTCTTGGTCGTCTGCGTAAGTTCCGGATTTACATTGGCGATGAAGGAAACTTTGTCGCCATGGTTAGAGCCCGGTTGCAGAACTTTCATGACAAAGCACTTGATCGCTCAAGCTGCACTTATCAGGCTTAATGCCACTTGCAACCCTAAAGCCTCGGAACTCGTTTCTGGGGCTTTTTCACGTCCAATCATGACTTTTCGATAAGTCGGCATCTCTAAGCAGTCTCTGCAATCACGCAGAACACAACCGGAGATTTATATGAAATCATTGTTAATGGAATCGGCTCAACAGTGCGAAATGCGACTATTGCCTGATCTTCAAACAGTTTTGAAGCTCAATATCCATGGCGACTTCGTTGTCATTCGTAACGGTCTTGCAATTGGTCGAATCTGGAAATGGCCTGAAGACCAAAAATGGTCATTGAAAAGCGGCGAGTTCGGCATGAGTCTCAAAGAATTTCGCTGGATAGAAGGTCAACCCATTCGAAATTCACGCGCAGATGGATCAATTTGCATTGATGTCAAATCATTGCATGCTGGGTGTTTGTTGGCAGATAAAGTGTTTGAAGACTGTCTTATCGCTGACATCAAGCTGGCCAACAACGGCTACCTGCGTATTGACTGTATGCGAGCTGGTGACATTGCGCTGGGCATGGCAATGGCTAAATCTGGAAAACTGGTCATCACAAATGGGCTTCTCCATTTGCCGACGACCAAACCGGAATTTTTCCAGACGCCTTATCCCGTCAAGGCATTCCCCATGATTCATGAAGGGCCTGACTACGAAGATGCAATACTTGCTCGTCAAGAAGCCGAAGGTATCTATGACTGATTTTTGACGCTGTTCTACATCACATTTAACCGGAGTAAACGACATGACCAAAGAAGATATTTACGACAACGAAATTTCACCGTTGATGGCGCAGGTAATTGAGATTTGCAAGAAAAAGGGCATCGCCATGATTGCAAACTTTGCTTGCCCAAACGATACAGATGAAGACTTGCAAGCACTTTCGATTGTCCCTGACGAAAACGGGAAACATCCGGCAAACCACACGGGAGCCCTGTATTCCATCCGGCCATCAAGCCGCCCATCATTGATGATGACCACGACTCGGGCAGATGGCGGCAAAACAATAACGGCGTTTTTGTGACGTAGAACGATGGTTTATCTGATTCTCAGTCTTACAACGCTTCTTACGAGACTGGCTCGTGGTCTTCACGCTTCGGGACAATAATCTTATCTTGCGACTTGGTTGAGCTGACCATGAACTTACTTCATTTCGTTTTTGCTGACTTGTGGCACTTTCTCGGATTTGTCATCCTTCTGAGCGTTACCCTTAACGGTACCGCTTCATTGATCGTTGCTATGAAAAGCTGATCTTTTGACCCCCCTAACTCCGCATTCGTGCGGAGTTTTCTCATTGATGACATCTCCAGTACAGTCAAGCAATTTTGCTTACACTTACACAAAGGAACTATTATGAATAACCAAACCGGCGAATTGACAATGAAACTTCCAGGAGCTGTATCTGCAAGCAGACATTTTTTCGAAGACGATTCTGTTTTTAAAGGCGAAAATGTTCAGAAATTTTTGATTGCGTATGAAAAGGCTGCTAGTCGCGCAGCTAATAGTGCAAAGCGGGCAATTGAATCAAATTCACTTGAAAAACTTCGTGCGGCGCAATGGGATAGTGCTGTTGTTCAAACTTTAGAGTGTGTATTGGAATGTTTTGAACACACGAATGATACAGATGAATTTGCATGCAATGAAGAAATGACGTTGCCTGAACATCCTAATTTTGCGAGTGATTGTTAATAGTCAAGCACTTTGTATCAGTGACCTCACGGCCACTGGATTACTTGTTCAAACCCTAAAACCAGTCCTTTGCGACTGGTTTTTTCATGCCTAAACTTATGTGCTAAGACGACACCGCAGCCTGGCCCGCCTGGTGACTGCGCACCAGCCAGCCCAAACAGCTTTCATCAGCAAGATGATCCGTTATCCAACAGCACACCGGGTTGAGAAATAACATAATATTGCATCGGATATATCGCAAGCGATACAAGCCAGCGAGGTATCGGATAAAGCGGCTTGCCGCTTCAAGCCCTTCGGGTATCCAATAAATCGCAAGCGATTCAAGCCTCACTGGTATCCGATAAATATTATGTCTTCACCCTAAAGGGTTCGCCCTGCGGGTAAATCTCTACCCTCAAAATGTAAAGTTCTGCTGCCCGTTGCCGCAGAACCGACCGAACGATTTGCACCGCTGGCGCTGGGGGCAAGCCCCCTGCAAACTCGTAGCCGTGCGTTGCACTACGGCGCGGTCTTTTACATTTTGTGTGCATTAAGATGTTGTCTGCACACCACTTTTCAATATTTCCGTTTTATGGGCATTTCCAATTTAATCTCGTTGTAATCATTAAAAAACTAAGTCCAAACCGCATCCACCGTTTTGGACTTGTTCTTTGGTCTTCAACATGACAAATTCTGCATTTTTTATCCACCGACATTACCAGGTAGTCAAGCAATTTCGCTGACGCTTTTATAGAGGCTTTTATGAAAAATCACTTTTCTCTTTTGCAGATCGGATCTGGTTCAACTTATCATATTCTTGACCATTTGAATAATCAAATCGGACGAACCAATCATGGTTTCCACGGCTGGCATGTCCATCTAACTGGCATTTACTTCGGAATAGATGACGCGCCGAATAGACGTGGAGGATCTACTGCTGGTGTTGTTAAGCGCCTTCGATACGTGATCGATTTCGTTTCTTTGACTATGGAAACAATCTCTGCAGCAGATGCTCTCGCTGATGCAGAAAAAAAGGCGGCGCTTGTGTTACTTATTTGTGTTAAAGCTAATGAGTCAAAAGGTGAAGTTCTCAATTGGCTTGTGGCAAAAGCTCTGCAGTTCGATGTTGATTTGAATATGTATGGCCGCTTTGCTCCCATGCATAATGAACAAATATTCAATCCACTGGATGACTTGCCATTGGTGATCAACATCATGAGCGAGTATGTGAAGACAATTGAAAATTTGTTTTCTGATGGGCTTTACAGTGTTACCGCTCTCAAAGATGAAGCAAAGATTGGCATTTGCGTTGGCGAAACCATCGCTCTTGCAACTCTTCGCTGCCTTGTTGTCAGTGAGCTTGGCCAAAACGTGAATGTTCCATCTTGCCTGTTGAATCTGTGACCTACTGGCCACTAGATTACTTGTCCAACCCTGAAGCCTCTTTTTCAACTACGTTGATCAAGGGGCTTTCTCATTTGGGCTATCGCCACCCGGCATTGATTCATCCTGAAAGGATGGATCAATGCAATGCGACATTGAAGAGCGTGCTGAGTGGGATGGGCCTTTTCCTCATTTACAGCGTCCGCTGACCCGCCGCCATCAATTCAATGGCCATTGCGTCAACGTCATGCGCGTACAGGTAGATCGGTTTGAGCGTTTCTTGCCCCCAGCTAGCCGTAGCAAGGGAAACGTAGTGGGGCAAGGTAGTCCTGGTCGCCATATCGCCCGACTTCATCCTGGAGCCATCGGTTCCACTGTGCGGGTGTCGTGATCAATTTCATGCCGACATTTTGCCCGCACAGTCAATCAAACGGCAATCCGCTGCTGATGCAGCTCCAGCCGCGAAAGGCGCAACTGCCGCAAAAGAAATTCCGGTCAATGTCTTAGTGTGCGCTCGCAACCTCGCACTCACCGCAACAATGACACGGTTGCGAGCGCAACACCCCGCCGTTTTGTTTTGGGCTTCGCTCCCGAATGCGACTTTCCGAGATGTAGACATTACCAACCAGGCACAACATTTTCGTTGGCCTTTTTTTGTGTCAAGATGTAGACATTACCAACCAGGCACAACATTTTCGTTGGCCTTTTTTTGCGTCATTTTGACTGTCACCCCCCGAGCCCCATTTCAAATTCGATTTGATTTGGGGCTTTTTTTTTGGCTATCGCCACCCGGATTTTGCCCGCACAGTCAATCAAACGGCAATCCGCTGCTGATGCAGCTCCAGCCGCGAAAGGCGCAACTGCCGCAAAAGAAATTCCGGTCAATGTCTTAGTGTGCGCTCGCAACCTCGCACTCACCGCAACAATGACACGGTTGCGAGCGCAACACCCCGCCGTTTTGTTTTGGGCTTCGCTCCCGAATGCGACTTTCCGAGATGTAGACATTACCAACCAGGCACAACATTTTCGTTGGCCATTTCTGAAAGGTATTCACCATGTTCAAATTTCGCTCAATCTCTGATTCTTACAAGATCGCTTTGGCCATCTCTGTGTTTTTCTTGATTAACTGTCTTGTCAGCATGAATATTGAATCGATGCCGTCCTTTGCGACTTACATCATCGGCTTTACAGTCGGTATTGTTTGTTGCTTTGTCGGCTTATCTTTGCGCCGTCGTCATGAGTTTACTGCGACTGACGCACAAATTGAAGTTGCTCTTGACTTGTGTAAACAGTTATCTGCAATCGATTCACGTTTGTTGGTTTGTCGGCTTATCTTTGCGCCGTCGTCATGAGTTTACTGCGACTGACGCACAAATTGAAGTTGCTCTTGACTTGTGTAAACAGTTATCTGCAATCGATTCACGGACGGCTAAAGCGGCACATTTCCGCCTTTTCCATCTTGTCACTGCCGCTCAGTTCTTTTTCCCTGACCAGGTTAACGCTGATTCCAATGTTGTTGTTTCTGAGCCGACAAAGGCCCAGGATCTTGTTCTCGTCTAATAACGCTCGATTCGTCAGTCACAGCTTTGTTCTGTTGATTTGATTGATTGTCACCCCCTAAGCTCACTGATTTATTTCGGTGAGCTTTTCCTTTTTGATCAATCAGATCCAGAGGAACAAAATGGCAACAATACATGCCATATCTAATGTCATCAGCAAAGCGATTTGAATTACTGCAAGCTTCTTACTATTGGACAAGTGTGTGCCTGCAATTCCTTTTTGTCCTACAGGTCGAGTGTCTTTAAATGCCTTGAGTAAAAGCAAAGATGTGATAGTGGAGATCATCAACAACAATGCAGTAAGAGTGGCAATCTTGTTCATCTTTAACGCTTTTTTTTGAGATTCTGGGATTTTTATCACTCGCAATCGCAAATGATGTTTGCAACACTATACTTCCTGACAATCAATGTAGCTTTCATGAACCTTTCTTTCAAACACTTCACTTTGACTTGCCTTTCGGCTGCAGTCCTTTCGGCTTGTGGCGGTGGCGGAAGCGCCTCTGTTGCTACCCCATCCCCAGGCATTTTGTCTGGTACCGCAGCGGTCGGTGCGCCTGTGGTTGGTGCCAACGTGAGTGTGACTTGCACCAGTGGCGCGAAGCTTACAAGTCAGCCGACAAGTAGTTCCGGCCTTTGGCAAGTTGTTCTTTCCGATCAAACATTTCCATGTGCAGCGCAACTCAGCGGCGGAACCGTCAATGGCGTGACAAACACCTTGCAACTGCACTCCGTTGCATTGAACAAGGGGACTTTAAACATCACGCCAATCACCGACCTGGTTGTGACCAATGCGAGTCAAGCCGCCAACCCGAGCGCATGGTATGCAGCTATCGCTTCGGCAGGGTTTACAACCGTTAACGCAGCTTCACTCAACAGCGCATTGAACCTGTTGGTCACAGAGTTCACTTGCGCCCCTTAATCGATTGTTGCAATTATCATACCGCCACCGCAGTAAGCCACGGCGACCGGTTTTTTTGTGCGCTCGCCAATCTCGCATGCACCGCAAAAAAGAAACGATTGGCGAGCGCCAATTCATAAATTTAATTCAGAGCTTCGCCAGTCAATGAATAGATTAGAGCCAATTTACATTTGTGAATTTGTTCTTGGGCATCTTTTCTACAATGGGCCAAATTGAATACAGTGACCGACCATAAAGGGGCAGCATGCAGTTTTCAACCGACGAGCGCCACGGCGCGACGCTCGACTTCCTTGCCGGAGTGCGCGACTACATTGCGCGCTTGCCCGCACACCCGATGAACCGCGACATGATTCAGCGCATCAATGCGCATCTTGCGGAGCCAGTCAATCACCTGACCCGGCATGCCGTCAAAACGCGCTCAGGTGGCACGTATTCGCCCGAAGGGCTACCCGTACTCAACGTGACCGCCGAAGGCGACACAGTAACCATTACGGCCCCACCAGAGGGCAAAGGTATACCCGGTGAGGTGTTGCTTCGCAGTCTCCGGCGCGGCATGTGCATCACCATGCGCCCGGCAGCATGAGAGCATTATTGATTTGGTGAAGCCTGCAAACAACTTCTTCTCTGCCCGGTGTGTGCGAGCCTGTCAGTTACCCAGGATTCTTTGCTTTTCCGTTATAAATTCTTGGTCAGTGAGTACACCCGATTTTTTCAACTCACCCAACTGAATGAGCATTTGCAGGCGTTTGTCAGGGTTCCCCTGTGCAGGTTCACGCTGTCGGATAGGGGCCATCTCGTCGCCCTGAGTCGCCACCAGAATATCGGGTTTGCCTGGTCTGATGAGAATTGCCGTGCCAGAAGGTTTGCCGATGACGTTGCTTGAACTGTCTTGAGGTGAATCGAGTGTACTTTCTTGCGTATTGGTCAATGGGATTGTGTTGCTTGAATGTGTGGCGGCTGGGTTCGATGACAGTGTGGCCACACGAAGGAAATTGTTTTCGAACACATTGTTGCCAATCTTGTTCTCAAGCACCTGTGCATTTGCTGCACCAAAATAGATGTTGGTGTATTGATCGCTCAAAACACCGTAACCTGTACTGGCTTGGTGCGATCTGGTCATAAATGACACAATTGAACCCGAGGATGAATATTCGATGAGTACATTATCTTTATCGATCCAGTTGACGATGTGTGGAATCGTTGTAAATATAAAATGTTGGTCAAAGAAATTGTTGATCATGCCGCCTAGCTGTGGCCGGTAGTTCTTGACAGTATTGCCGCGCATTTCTGCAATTGACAGGTATTTTTTTCCAATTGCATCGTCTTGTGTTTGGTAGGTGTATCTACTCATTTCCGATGAGATGCTTGCCATGGTATTGGCCCTAAACATGCCAAATGACAGTGTTATTGATGATGGCGTCAATTTGACAAACTTGACCGATGGCATTGCAGTCTTAATGTCTTGCGCAATGGTTCTTTTTTTACCATCTTCACTTGCTGGGTAAAAAGCTTCTAAAAGTTGCTTGTCTTGCACGGCCTCATATTCTTTAAGACGCTTTTCTTCAACTTTTTGATTGATACCATCAACTGCATCAGCTAACGATTTCGTCAGATTGTCAAATAGCCCCGCTGATGCTTGCGTTGTTGCAAGAAGCGATAGGCAAGCCGCTGCAATGTATGTGATTGTTTGGTTTTTCATGACTGGTTTCTAATTACAATCGCTTGAGTCTAAGTGAGAGTTCAATTTTTGGTGCGTAATGTTGATTTAAAGCAACACTCGCCATTTATTTTCGCGTGAAAATGAAATCAAACTCATGCACCCTTTCAAATTGTGTTGCAAACATTGCTGTTGTGCTACTATTCTTTCCGCAGGAATACAGGGATGTTGACCTGCACTTGGTTGGTTCTACCTGCTGGATTGAAGGTTCTTGGAAGTGACATTTCATTTCAACCCGGCTTGCGACCAAGTTCGCTTCTGCGTAAACGAGCGCCCACCCCGGAACCGGGTGGGCGTTTTCGTTTGTTCTTAAAATTAGAAATGTGATGTTGAATGGCTAAAAAAAACCCTTATGTACCTGGTTTTTCCGACATCATTGTCTCGGCTTGCACTGATTCCGTTGAGCGTTTGGTGAAAAACATAATGCAAATCGATCAGTCGATTTTTTTGTGGAACGATCTTTTGGAGCGCTCGCAACCATTTTTGGATGGCCGTTTACTATTTAAATTCATAAAGCACGAAGAATGGCTGATCAATGGTCAGTCTCATTATGAGTATTGCCCTGTTGCTGGCAAGATGGTGAAGTTCGTTTCTGGACGCTGGCGCTTTGTTCAACTCGATGCAGTTGATAGGTTTGAAAAAATGTCAGATTTGCGAGTTGGAAAGAGTTTGCCAAGTGATCCGTTAGTAAAAAAATTGATCGATGGTATTGAAGAAATGCTAATCGAACGAAAAACCATTGTTGATCTCTTGAGAGCGGTTCGGGTTATGGCTGCTGGGCATTCTGTTGCCATAACTACTCGCGCTGAAGAAATGTCCAAGCTTGCTGTCAAAATGAGTCGAAAGATTAAAATTGATTGGAAAGAAAACACCGATTCGGCTATTGACGCTCTGAGAGTTCAAAATCAGTTGCGCTACGAAAAGCGGAAGAACAGATTAAAAACAAAACAAGATTTGCGAACAAATACCGTTTTTTCTTCTTGACAATTTCTAATGGGGTTTACGATGAGTTTTTCTAAATTTGATTTTACTGAACCTACTGATTACGTGAGTCAAGTTGATCGTCTCAGATATTTTAATGCATCGGTTTTATATGACAAGGTTATTGAAGATAATATAAAAAGACTGATTTCTGAGTTATCTGACAAAGACCGGGCCGCATTTCATGATCAAGGCCAAAAAAACGATGATGAGATCCGCGCTTTCTTTAGGGTTGTCAATCATTTTGATGATGCACAGGAAAAGGAAAAGTCTTGTCTGTTCAAACGTTTGATGGCCGGTAAAGACCCGTTACCAATTGCACCACCGCTGTCTTGGTCATACCCCTGGTACGAAGTAATCGAAGACGATGGGCCATGGCCGATATCGATTTCACGTCTAACCGAGACTGTTGATGTCCTTATCCGCCAGGGCATTGACTTCAATACGGCGCAACGCTTTACAGGCATTGATATACACCAATGCTTGTGGACGGTCTTGGAGCGCCGAAGCGCTACGTGCTGCATTGTTTCGTTTCGCAAATGGGTTAACTTCGGTTACGTTTGGTCATTGGAGCGACATGCTGTTGAAGCTTACACGTCAAGGTCGCATATCACTGCGATTAACAACAGCAGGTTCATCGGCAAGGTGAAGACTATCGACGATCTCCGTCTGGTGGAGCTTGGGCGAGTTGAAAAGAAGCTCAATTGCTTAATGTGGGCTCGTGATGGTGTCGAGGCACAAACGTTCATTGATAAGCAACGCGCAATCTCCATCCTGTCTGAGCTTTCTGCCAATGCGCAGGTTAGAGCCGGTTTGGAATTAGCGTTCGAACGAAAACATGCTGGCCTTTCAGTCACACCTAGCAGAGATGAAGTCTTGGTGCTGGCTGAACGCGGTGTCTCGAAGATTTTGAAAGATGGGTACTTTGTGAGGGAGGAAGACGGGATGCTCATGGCTTATGAGTGGTCGCTGTCGGCGGTGTCCAAGGGCGATCTGAAGTCGGTGTTTAAACCAGCCACTGAGAAGGTGTGCGGATAGCTTTTGGTCTAGTGTGGGGTCTCTGGACTGAACGCGGTGTCTGAGGAATACTGCACCCGCCGCCGCCAATTCAAGAAATGCAAACTACGCTGGCGTGCCAGCCGGGGTGCCAAGCGCTCGCTTGGCTGGATTGCGGTCAAGGCAGTGGCCCTGCGCTACAAGAACGGTCAGATCCACTACCAAGGCCAGCCAATCTCCTTGTGGGACAGCTACGGACTGGCAAACTACGACCTGCGTTCTGGTAGCTTCTGCGAAGACGCACGAGGTCGCTGGTATCTCAACGTCACGGTGGATGTTAAAAAGCCACCAAGTTCGCAGGGTAAAGGCTCTATCGGTATCGACCTGGGCCTCAATGACTTTGCCGTCATGTCCGATGGCACCAAGATCGAAGCGCAAAGAATCTACCGTGGCGCAGAACAGAAACTCGCGGTTGCTCAACGAGCGAACAGCAAAAAACGGATCAAGGCACTGCATGCGCAGATCGCCAATCGGCGTAGAGACTTTTTGCACAAACTCAGCACCGAGCTTGTGCAAAACAATGGGGCAATATTTGTAGGTGACGTGAATGCGTGCGGCCTTGGGAAAACGACACTCTCAAAAAGTGTTTACGACTCAGGCTGGAGCACATTCAGAACCATGCTCAGGTGCAAAAGCTATTCGGCGGTGCGCCAGTGGACGTGCAGTGTCTGTGGGATAGGGCATGACCGGGACACGAATGCAGCCAAAAACATCTTGGCAAGGGGACTGGCTCTCATGGCTGACTTGGCGTTTTGCCAAATTTCCGTTGCAGGGGAGGCGAAAGCCGGTGAAGCTGCAATGAATGAGGTGGTGGGCGCAAGCACCACTGCCGGGCTGGATATGGCCCTCTGGATGCAGGAATCATCGCGCATTTAGGCCGGCGAGGATGTCAAATTACACATAATTCAATAGGTCTTATATGAATCGTGAAGAGTTGCGGGGTGTGATCAAGCATGGCGCATTGAATGACCGTGATTCGTTGCGCAGTGTGTATTCGGACACGGAGGATTCTGATGAGATCGCCAAAATAGATAAGGCGATTGCACGCACCAAAGCGTTCAAGGATATTGCCTTTTCTGCCGCCATCCTTTATAGCGCTTGTATTGGTACGCATGGCGTACTATAATAAACGCAAGTAAACAAAAAGGAAACCACTGTGAAAATCAAAACCGCAATAGAAGCTGCAGAAGCCATTTCAGCACTGGTGCCAGAGCGCGTGGTAGTTCGACTGATGGGTGAGGATGGTGTCTGATCAGCAGCCCGCCAGGTATTCCTCGCAGCCGAAGTTGCGGCTTGGAAAGTCGCGGCGCAATACAGATTAAATGCGGATATTGATTCCTCGCCAACTGACTGGCACATTGTCCAATCCGTAGATTCCCGGTCTTAAAGGAGAAAAATGAAGAATCACACACATAAGCGCCCCGAACCATGGTTTTTAGAAGTGCAGCGAATTGCTGCGCTACATAACAACAGCGGGGCCGTTCGCGATTACGAAGGCTGGTTGGATCGCACGGAAGACGAATCGCCGGAAGAGGCGTACTACTCAAAATTTCCAGAGCACAAACCTACGGTCGATTACCCGGTTATCGGGCTGTAACTTAACGGAGAAAGACAATGCGAATTGAAACTAACACGGCCAAAGTATTCACTATTTTTGATGCACCAAAACTCGACCCAATCAATGTTGTGATGATGGATTACGGCGGTGGCGCTGGTCGTCTGATTGTGGCTTGCTATGGCGATTCGTGGACTGGGTATTGGGGCGCAATGGGTACAACATTGGAAGACTTTGTTTGCAGCGGAGAAGCGGATTACATCGCCGGAAAAATGGAGCCGCAACTGGGAAAGAGGACAAAATCGAAAGCGGCTTACTTGCTGCGGATTGTTGAGGCTGTGCGCGAGGCTTTGCGATTTAACGCAGAAATGACCGCCGCAGTCCGCGTCGATTGCCCGGTTTTCGGGCTTAAAGGAGAAAAATGATGGACGAAACCAATGCTGGTCCGATGGACCTACCTGTTATGCCGCTTGAGAGACTAATGGCGCTTGTAGATGCTCACGTAGATGATGCGAGACTGCACTGCAATGGCCTTGCGGCGCGGTCAGAAGTCGCAGCCTCTCGCGTAAAACTGAACGATGCGCTTGCCGAATTGATCTACCCCTGTTGCGAACTTCTTGCGCACTGCGACGAGAACCCACCCATGGGTGACAGCCTTTGGAGCGTGCGGCAAATACGCGCTGCTCTGAGGCATAACGCAGAAACGACCGCCGCTGAATAACCAAAAGGAAACCATGTCTAAGACATTTGCCAAAATCAAAGCAACGCGGCCCTGGGTTCGCCATATTGACGACGAGCGCGGCGACGGAAGCGGAATCATTGTGACGTTGGAAAAAAGCTACGACTTTGCCGACGATAAAGGTTGTGGCGTCAAGGGCTTTGACACCGTGGCAGAAGTTCGATCTGGCACATCTAGTGCGTCCATCGTTAAAAACTCAATGGCTGCGGCCTGACCGAGGAAATCACCATGACACGCTTATTCAACGCCCGCCAGCAACTGGCCTTGATCGCTGACTGGCTTGGGGACTATGCGGCACAACGCAAAAACGAAACGCTGGACAAATAGCCAGCTTGAAGGAGCTTGAGATGGAAATAAACCTACCTATTAGGCGCGCGAGCGGCATAGCCCGGTGGGCAGGCTTGGTCGTTGTTGGCTTATGCCTCTGGATGCTTGGGCTCGTGGCGCTTGATGTACCGGGCGATTTACCGCAGTGGCGGTACTGGCTTGGAGCTGCACTGTTGGTGTGTGCTTTGCATTTGTGGCGGCGCGCATGAAAGCACCTAACGCAGAAATGACCGCCGCCAGTGCGGTTGATTGCCCGGTTATCGGGCTCAAAGGAGATTGAATATGGCTTTACACGCAAAATACTGCCCTGACGGAACGGTAGAGCTTTGGGATTTTTCCGAAGATGGGGGCGGAATTGTGCGCTGCTTTACAGACGGACGAATTGAGCTTTTTGAAGTGCCGCAATACGGCGGAAACGAGCGATCCTATGGAAACTATCCGACCGTGTGTGCAGCGCTCGAAGAAGCGAAAAAATGGACCTGACGGATAACGCTGGACACGACAAGATGGCGATACTGCTTAGTGCGGTCGATTGCCTGGTAAGCGGGCTTAAAGGAGAAAAATGATGGCGCTACGATGGAAAAAAGACCGAGAGTCAACTGGCTGTATCAACCAGAAAAGCAGCACGTTGAGCATTGATGGACAAATACGAGTGGCAACAGTTATGCAGCTAGGAAAATGCCAAGATGCCTGGTACTGGATTGCAGGATGGGACCACCCAGGCATACCGCATAAAAACACGTGGAAAGAAACCCCGCAGGCTGAATCGGCGGCAAAGGCTTGCGCAGCGGAGTATGTGCGTGAACACATTACGCGTCATAACGCATCAAGAAACCGCTGGACAAATAGCCCGGTTATCGGGCTTAAAGGAGATTGAAATGACACTGCTTACAGACGCACAAATCTACGAATTATGGGAGAGTGATCCTGAAGGCTTTTACGCAAGTGACGCATTCCACGATGCCGCACGGGCCGTTGAAGCGGCTGTGATTGCAGCACTCAAGGAGCGCGAGTCGGCACCCGCGCCAAACTATATTGTTGATGTCAGCGAAATTGTCGCCATTGCCCAGCCTGTGCCGATGACGCATGAGCATTGGCTAGCTATTCGAGAAGGCCATCTCAACGCTGCCGTAGAAGAATACTTTGGTGCGCGCTGAGCTGCGCCGGGTAGCGGAGGGCTACGGGATAAGCGGCGATGTCGCGGTGGAGGTGCTTTACTGGTGGCTGGACAAAGTATGTAAGACGTGCTACGGCGTACAGCGCCAGGTGATACCTAATACGCCGATGCTCGGGCGCACATGCCCAGCGTGCAAGGGGACGGGGGAGGAAAGGTTGCCAGGGGGCGAGCAGGGCAGGAGGATTGAGAGCTACATAAACGACGCACTGAGCGCGGCGCGGGTGAGCATCAAGAGGCGACTGCGCGGGTAAATATATTTTCAGAAAAGCGTAAATAGTGCTTGCTAGTTGATTGTTGTGGCCCTATAATAGACACATGGACAGGCAATCAAGCAAGTCCCCGGCGCACCCCGGATTGAGGTGCAAGGAGAATGAAGATGACGATGGGTTGGATGGGTAATTACGAATCGGGTAAGTCCCGTTTCGTGCCCTGCGCTGATGGCGCAAGGCTTGTTACCCCTGCCCTGGCATTCGTGCCAGATTCCGCCGGCGGCTGCGGCATGCCTTCGGTGACAGGCGACCGGCACGATCAAGTTGCCAAAGAGGCCCCCGCATGGTTTAAGACCAGCGTTCAGACGCTGGCGTCAATGAGCGCTGGCCAGATCATCTTGGCCAGAATTACCGGAACCGCTGGCAAGTACCGGTTCTGGTCATCCCCTGTCGGCGTTCAGTCTCCAGCAGACTGGGAGACCGCCACAGCGAAGGAAATCAGGGCCTTCAAGTTAGAGCAGTCGACCAAGGCGGCAGAAAAAGCCGCGGCAGACGCGGAATGGGCCACTTCGTTCGTCGCTGCCCAAGCTGCCCTTGCATCTGATCATGGATGGGTAGTTGTTGACACCCGCCCCGGTCGGGCGCTGTACCCTGATGGACACGTGACAATTGCCATGGCCGAGGATGGCCGGGTTTTTGAAATCAGATCCGTTCCCAAGATGATGGGGCGGGGGTACACCCACGATGCAGCCGAGGTGGCATCATGATTTTGAACCTTACCCAACACGCCGCCAGTGCTGAGCAACTGGCGGTTGGAGTGGTCGACCTACCACCCGCAGACAAGGCCCACCTTGTGCGCTTGCTCACTGTAGACAGCCTGCCATCGCGGGCAGAGATTGATGACCGCTGCGCCGACATTGCCACATTAGCAAGTCTACATGAGCCAGTGGCTTTGCAAGCCATGATCGGCGGCGCACCCTGGATGATGAGCGCCCTAGAGGGCGCATTGATGGACGCAGGGATCGAACCTATCTACGCCTTTTCAGAGCGCGACAGCGTGGATCAGCACCAGCCTGATGGTAGCGTGCGCAAAGTGGCAGTTTTCCGCCACGTCGGATTCGTTCCGGCCAGGTGAAAATAGTGCTTGCACAATGATTGTTGTGGCCCTATAATTGAGGCATCAACAACAGGAGTAGATGAAATGACTAAATATGCAGGCTACATCGGCAACGGTCACATAACCATCCGTACAACCCCTTTTTTTGATTCTGCTGATGCAGTGATCGGTAAATTTGATTACGTGCAAAAGTGCGGTAACTGGCAAGAACACATGAAATGGAACGCCGAACGTGTTGGCATGTATGCAACTGCACCAGTTACAGAGTAAAACAACGAGTCGCTAGCTGCATAAACAGCGACTTTTTTTTGTCAAAAAATAGGGTGATAGCATGAAACTAGAGCAAATACAAGCCGAGTGGGGCAAGTTCATTGAGTACCCCACTGCTGAGAAAACATACGTTACGACAGCATCGGCGCTATTGTTCGCACAGCACATTGCTGAAATTACGGCAAAAGAACCGATGGCAGCAATCGAAAGGCTAGAGAGAGCATTACAAAGAACGCGAAGCTGTGCAGGGGTGGGCAAATGACTAAAGGCGGCGCATGTCCAGGCGCTGGCCGACCGCCTGCCACAGAGCCGCGCTCAGTCATCTTCAAGATCAGGCTCACCAAGGCTGAGCACGCGCGAGTGATGGCGCTGGGCGGGTCTAAGTGGGCGAGGGCGCGATTGTTTGATAGCCCGGTAATCGGGCTTAAAGGATATTGAAATGACACTGCTTACAGACGCACAAATCTACGAATTATGGGAGAGTGATCCTGAAGGCTTTTACGCAAGTGACGCATTCCACGATGCCGCACGGGCCGTTGAAGCGGCTGTGATTGCAGCACTCAAGGAGCGCGAGTCGGCACCCGCGCCAAACCACCTGTGGTTAGCGTCGAATTCAGGCAATTTTTATCAGACGTTCTCACGGCGGCAGGCTTAGTACGTTACGGAAAACAATCAAAAGCGCTGTCAGACCGGCTTAGCACTGGCGTTACAACATTTATGCTACCGCAGCCAGCCATTGCGCCCATCCAGCCTCGACAAAGCGTGGACCATGTTCCCGAAACAAACTTCGGGGACATCAAATGACGCATAAACAGGGAGACAAATAATGCGAGTTTTTAAGTGGGTACTGATGAATGGAACTTTTGCGGCGCTGGTGTGGGCTGCAACAGTGCAAGGCGTGCAAGGCGCGGGAAATATAGTGGTTATCAGTGTCTGGATGCTGCTGCTGACGACGCCATTGATGTTCATAGCAGACTTGCAAGCAATACTTGCTAGCAAGGGGCGCTCCGTACCAGCGTGGGTTGATGTGGCCTTTGATTTGGCAATGGTGTCGGCGCTTCTGTGGCATGGATGGATGGTCACAGGAGTGGCCTACCTTATTCATTTCTTGATCGCGCAAGCGGCATGGGCGCACGCACTGAAGAAGCCTGTGGTTGATTGCCCGGTCATCGGGTAAAGGAAAAAAACATGACACTTTTGGATGAAATTTACATCGCACAACGCAACGCCGGTGAAGACGCCGTGATTGCAGACCTTGAGTGCATGGGCCTTGCTCCGCTGCGACCAAGCTCACAACGCGCCCTAATGTCAACACCCCCAACCGCGACCCTTGATTGGTCGCTGCGTGTCGAGTGCCCAAAGTGCAAACATGAAAACGACTTAGCAGATGGCGTACACGACACCGAGAACACGATTGCCCGCCACATTTTCTCCAACGACTGGGATAAGTTGGCAGGCTGGGGGGTGACGTGCCAACACTGCGCCCACGAGTTCACACTTGGCTGCGTGGAGTATTGATGTTTAACGCAATGGTCAGCGGCCCAACTACGAAAGCAATGAATGAAAACTGAAACACCAGAGGGTCCGATGGACCTACCTGTTATGCGGGAGCGTCAGCTACAGGACCGCGAATGGAGCGAGTATCCACTGGGCACGAGGGCTCATTCGTTTCTCGGCGGCGCGTGGACGCGTGTACTTCATGGCTGGAAATGGGGAGGCGGTAGCACCTTTCCAAGACCTGGTGCGGATGCATTCGGAAACTGTGTGGAACTGCCGGATAACGCAGAAATTCCTGGCGCATCCAACATTTCTTGCACGCCTGTAGCCTCGATGGGGCTTAAAGAGGCTATCACACATGCCGAAGTGATGGCCGTCGGCGATACACAGTGCGCCAGGGATCACGGTCAACTGGCTATCTGGCTGCGCGAGCTTGAGGCTTGCAGAGCTGATGCCGCGCTTGGTTATGACCCGATGACGACCAAAGAGGCGGTGGAGGGGCGAGAAGTTAATGCGACTGGTGCTGCCAATGCCGTGCTGGCAATGGTGGCCGCACGCAAGTTGATTGACTCCGTTGCATACGTCGCCAAAGAAGGTGACAAAGACAATGTTCTGGCTGCAATTGATGCTGCGATCTAAGCCCATGCTACTCCCCGAACAAATAAGCCAGGTAGAACCCAATGCCACGCTTTAAAACAGAAACATTTCACGTTGAAAACACCGCCGGTACACGCGTATCGCTGTCCGTGGTCATCAACATCAACGCGCAAGGTCAGTTTTACGCCTTACTGCCAGGGCTGTATCGAGACTCATTTTCCAGCCTGGACTCTTACAAAATCGGCCACACGCCGACCAAGGGTGATGGCGGGTTTCGCGTAGTTGCGGACATTTTTGAGGCCTTGCGGGCAGACATTCAGCAAGGATTGCAACTGCACCTAACGCCGGTGATATGCGAAGTTCCGGTCGTCCGCTACAACATCGAGTCGCATGTCTCGTTCGCAACCGACGACGAGGGCAACATCTTTCCAAACGCCGGCTTTTCCGGCGCGAGCTGGGACGAGGGGGCCAACCGCTCGATGTACGGGAGTCACCACGCTACCAACCAGGTAAGAGGCGGCTATTCCATTACCGTGGGCGCTCGCGCCATGCTCAAGCGGATCATCACACACGGCGAGAACGTGCGCGTTGAGTACGAAAATTTTTACGACGGTGGGTCTCACCTGAAATCTGACAACCCTGCGAATCTCTTAAACAGTTGGATAGCAATGGACCTGGGTAAAAACCCGAAGGAGCTTCCGTACACCCCGAAAACAGCACTATTTTTCCACAACTTGCTGCTTGGCATGGCGCGGCTGAACCAGCAAATTCAGGCTGCGACTTTCGAGCAAGAAGCCTTGCTGCAGCTCATCGAAAAGCAAGCCAGCGTGCCGCTGCTGCAGATGCCTGCGGCGCCTCGCTTAGGCTGAGCGCAATAGGACTTGCAATAGTACGCACTTGAGCGCGGACTTAATACAAAGGATTGTCATGTCACTTTTAAATAAAATCTATCTCGCCCAACGCAACGCCGGTGAAGACGCCGTGATTGCAAACCTTGAGCGCATGGGCCTTGTGCAACCGCGACAAACCCCACAGCACGACCTACTTGGCCGCTGCCTGTCGGTCATATCGACGCTGGAGGGCGAGGACACCGACGAACAGGGCCTTCTTGACGAATTGCAGCACGACATCAAGCAGGTCATGGGCATAACACCGCTTGTGCCTGGGAGCCTGATTTGATCTTTGTTGATTTTCTCGTCAATGCGGCTACAATCTTTGCAACACTACTACTTTAACTAAGGTTCAACATGAAAGTGATCTTCCATAAATCAGATGATGGTGCTTTGCACGAAACGGCTTTGGCTTGTGCTCAACGCAACGCCGCGTTGAAGTCTTTACCGCTCATTGAAAAGTCCCTGATGGATTTTTGTGGTTTGACTGAAGCGTCAGGCATGGTCAGCGTCTCTCAGGTGTCTTTGTGGGTGAGTGAACACGCGCAGACGCTCGCGCCTTTGGTTGATTCCTTCCTGCCTCCAAGGGTGCGTGTTCCTAGTGCTCCTGGTGCGGCTCGCAAAAAAAGCGAGAAGCCAAGTGCAGTGACGGCCACTGACTCAGCGCCTGCTGTGATTGCCAAGGCTATGGCCCCGGCGAAAGTTCTTTAAAAGGCACGGAAATGATCGCTCAATTGTTTTTGTCGTTATGGCCATTTTGATCTCCAGCCTGTCGGTGGTGGTCTATTCAGTTCGCAAGGACAACTAGCTCTTGCAGGCTTGTTTTGGTAATTCTGAAGCTGGTGTTCAAGGAGTTGATGATGTTCAATGAAGTTGTTGCCGCCATGCTTTTGGCGCTGATTGTGGTTGTGATCTCTTTGTCGGGGTATCGCGCTGTGTCAGGCTATCACACCGGTTTTTACAGAATTGCTGTGATCTGCATGATCGTTGGCCTGAACTTCAATACTACTGAACCAGTCACGGGTAATGTGATGTCTGAGTTTGGCCTGTTCATGTTGTTTGCGGGTCTGTTTATCGGGTGTGTCCTGGTGGCTGTGGATGCCTATACCGGCTATGGCAAGTTGCTTGCCAAACGTCGGCAGGCCAGGGCTAAGCAGCCTAATGGCGAAGCTGGCTTGACGGATTGATTGACTATGACATCGAAATTCATTCTGGCTTGTTTGAGCCTTGTTTTGGGGTGTGCTTCAGCGCTGACACAGGCGGCTCAGGCGATCCCCGCTGGGGCAACGTATGAAGTGGGCTTTTCGCCAAATGCTGGAGCCCTTGACGCCGTTCTAAAGGTCATCCGTTCGGCAAAGTCTCAGATCCTGGTTGCGGCCTATTCCTTTACGTCCAAGCCAGTTGCCAAGGCGCTTCTGGATGCGCAAGAGCGTGGAGTGAAGGTCTATGTGGTGGCCGACGAGAAAGCAAATTCAAAAGAGTATTCCGCCGCGACGTTCCTTGCCAATCAAGGTGTGCCGGTGCGACTGAATGGCAACTATGCCATTTTCCATCACAAATTTATCGTCGCTGACGGTGTGAATCTGGAGCTTGGTAGCTTCAACTACTCAGCCGCCGCCGCTGATAAAAACGCTGAGAACGTGCTGGTGCTGTGGAATGCCAAACCGATTGCTGATGACTTTTCTCGTGAGTGGAAGAGTTTGTGGGACGGGGCCGCACCCCTAGCTCGTAAATACTGATTTTTTGGGGTCAACACGGTGGCTGATTCATCCTTTTGCCACTCGCGTTTTGAGGGTGTTTTCTTCGGTGTGCGCTTGCATGAGCAGTGTTTTGGTTGCACAAGGCGATATTCTGCCAACACATCCCCAGCATATACAAACCCGCCCCGGCCCTTGTCGATGGCTTTTGTCCTGATCGTTTTTTGGATGTATCCACCACCATTCATGACAAAAGACCGCGCAGTTGATGTTTCAAGCAGTCAACTACCCCGGCCTGAAGTCTAAATTTTTTTCGCACAAACTAATGAATAAGAACCAATCACAAGCGGAGCCAGCTAGCAACTCTAAGTTTGACCAGATCAAGGGCCACCCCATTTTTGCCATCGCCACTGAGCGCCCGCTGCTGCCCGACGAAGTTGAGGTCTACCTGGCTGTGAAGGCACGGATTTCAGGCGGGGATGTTCTGGTATCCAAAACCCCTGGCACCGGTCGGCTCGCTAACATGCCTCGTGCAAATGTTGCACCTATCGCGTCCGGCCATTCAGCTTTTGACATTGATTAGAAACTCTCCCATGGCCTTCAAAAACACATCCAAAAGCAAATTTTTTTTTCGATGTGATATTACTCGTATTTTGCTTGTCAATTCAATCGGATGGGTGTTATCCCTTGGTGTATTTTTCTACTTTCTTCCGCAGTTGGGGCTTGAGCCAAAAGACACCGAGCAGTTATCGTTTTTTCCGTTGGGTTGGCTTTTCTTTACCCCACTTTTGCGATCATCGTCTTTGGTGCTTTGCGCATCAGGGAGAAGTACATCAGTGAGAGGCATAAATGAGCGACAAACTCATGCGTCCGATTTTGATCACCGGATGCTCAAGTGGCATCGGCCTAGCGTCAGCATTGCATTTGGAAACGCTGGGTTTCAACGTGGTTGCCTCAGTTCGCAAGCCAATTGATGTTCAGGTTTTGAGCGCCCTTGGATTCAAGTCTGTCTGCATGGATACCTCGGATGATCGCTCTATTGATGGTGGACTTTCAAGTGCAATTGAGATGGTGGGCGACGGTGGCTTTTACGGGGTCTTTCATAACGCAGGCTATGGCCAATCCGGTGCACTTGAGGACTTGCCTTCACAAGCGTTGATGGAGCAGTTCAATGTCAATGTGGTCGGGGTGCACCAGATCAATCGCAGGCTGATCCCTTTGATGCGCCGGTCAGGTGCTGGGCGCATCGTGTTCAATTCATCGGTGCTGGGGCTCATGGCCATGCGATACCGTGGCGCTTACGCGATGAGTAAGTTTGCTATTGAAGCCATGGCAGACACTCTGCGCCTTGAATTGCGTAACAGTGGCATCCATGTGAGCCTGATTGAGCCTGGCCCGATCTCTACAAGGTTCAGGAGCAATTCACTGGCTGCTTTCGAGCGTCATGTGGATGTAGAAAAGAGCGTGCATTGCGCTGCATACATTGAGTTTTTGAAGCGATTGAAAAAGACGGGTGACACATCACAATTCACTTTGCAAACCAGCGCTTGCATGCCTCCTTTGGTTGATGCGCTCACCAGCGCCAATCCCAAGGCTCGCTACCCGGTGACGATCCCGACTAAGTTGGTGTCTTTACTCAAAAGGATTCTGCCTGTTGGTTTACTGGATCAGGTAGCGTTTAAAAACCTTTAGAAGTGCTGATTCTGGATGTCAAAATCGACCAACTTCGCGGTTGCCGACTGGCTAAATCCCGACGCAGCCACCAAGAAGAAGCCAAAAAAGAAACCCAGCTCAAGTTACCTGTATCAATGGTGCTTTGTTACAATGGCATAATGTTTGCAACACCATGCTATTAGCTACATAAAACGAAAATCTCAAGGCTTTACATGTCGATCTTCAAACGATATTCAAAGGTGTTTCCGATCTTATGTTGATCATGTTTTTGATGGTCGTCATTGGACTCTTTTATTTTCAACTGATCCCCGATGGCTTACTTGGTGATGCCGGTGTCGGTCATGTTCTTGTTTTGATTGGCTATCAGTTATTTGGCGGTGAGGTTGGTTCTCTCGCTGCTGTGGTGTCGCTGATGACTTGCCTTGGCCTGGAGGTTGTGGTCAAAGGAGATGTCGATGTCTGATGCAGCACCGATCTTGAAACGAGGTTCGGTGCGCGTGACCAACATGCGCTTCAGCATGGCCCCGGATGCCCAGCCCGAAGATGATGAGTCTTTGGTGATGGTGGATCGCAGCAACCCGATCCTTGGTAATCGGCACATTTTGTACGTCAAGTCGGACTTGATGGCACGCGAGCGCGTGATTGAGTCGTACCGGCGTGATCTGGAGCGCGACCTGGCCAGAAATGGCCCGATGTCCCAGGAAATCAAGGCTTTGGCCCTGCGCGTCAAAAGTGGTGAGCGTCTGTGCTTGGCATGCTGGTGTAAACCGAGTCCCTGTCATGCTGACATCCTGGCCAAGAAGATTTTTTCATTCTCTTTGTAGCTAACAACAGATTTAAACATGCAGCATCCCCAGCCAAAACATCGCACCGCCAAACGCAAAGAATTCAAATCACTGGCTTTAAAGGCGCTTGAATCTGATGACTTTGAAGCAGCCCGGCAATTCGTCAAGCTGTATTGCGCACAGATCAATACGAGGGTGAGGCCCATTGATTCGGCAGTTGAGCAACAACAGTGGGCCTCTCAGTTTCTCCGTGCCATTGACGTGCACGAAGCCAACAGCAAGATGATGTTTCTCCACAACGCCAATGGCAGTGTGGTTGGGGTATCCATTTGAAAACCGCCGCAATGCATTTTGGTGAACAAAGGGCTGTGAGGCGTGGCCGATTGATGCGCGAAGCAGAGGCTGCATTGAAGGCCGGTGAGTACGGGCAAGCACGTCGCCTGGCCAAACTTGTCCTCAAGAATCTCAGCAGAAACAACCCCATTGGCAAATCCCAGCAAAAGGGGTGGAAAACGTTATTCCTTAAACGTGTTTCTTCCGCAATTTCAACAGCAAAAAAGGTGCCCCCTCATGTTTAAAAACGCCAGTGTCTTTCGGATCGCTTTACCCAATCATTTTGATGCAGCAAGTCTCGCAAATGAGGCAGAGAAGGCTGCATTCCTGCCCTGTGGTCCGACTCAGGAGAGAAGCATTGGTTGGGTTCCCCCGCGTGATCAGGCTCATGGCGCTTTGGTGGAGTCGGTTGGTGGTCACTGGATGATGAAGCTGATGATCGAATCACGCTCAGTCCCCGGTAAAGCGCTCAATGAAGCGGTGGATGAGCGATGCGCCAAGATTCTGGAGCAGACGGGGCGTTCACCCGGCAAGAAGGAAAAGCGCGACATCAAAGAAGATGCAAAGTTGGCTCTTCTCCCGCAGGCATTCCCCAAGAAGACCGCAGTTTTGGTTTGGATTGATCGGATGGCGGGCTTTCTGGTGCTTGATTCGGCCACGGCATCCAAAGCGGACGAGGTGGTTACGCGGCTCGTGCAGTTGGGTGAGGGCATTGTTGTGACCGCGATCAGCACAACTCAGTCACCAGGCACCGTGATGACGGGTTGGCTGGCCGATGGCGATCAGGTGGAGTCTGGCGAGCGGTTCGGCTTTGATGTGGCTACGTCGTGTGAGCTGATGGCCAAGGACGAGTCCAAGGCCCGCGTGCGCTACAGCAACCACAATTTGATGTGCTCGGATGTAATTGGCCATATTTTGAGTGGAAAAACAGCTACCAAGCTGGGCCTGACCTATGAAGATCGGGTGGCGTTCTGTTTGAGCGAGGCTGGCACCCTGAGTGGCCTCAAATTTCTCGATGTCGTGTTTGCGGATTCAGCCAAAACCCATGAAGACGAGTTCGATGCGAATGTGACCATCCTTACCGGCGAAATGTCCAAGCTGATTCCCAATCTGATCGACAGCCTGGGCGGTGAGATGGCGGTGGTCGAGTAGGCGACTTTAAAAATCAGAGGTGGTGACAATGAGCAGAAGCGGTTACACGGACGACAACGAAGATCCTTTGGCGCTTGGGCGTTGGCGGCAGGCTGTGAAGAAGGCCACTCAAGGCAAGCGTGGCCAAGCCTTGTTGAGTGAGCTGATTGAAGCCTTGGATGCGATGGATGTGAAACGCCTTCAGCCTGGCAGCTTCAAGACGGTTGATGGTGAGTTCTGTGCACTTGGTGTGCTGGGTGCAAAACGTGGCCTGCAGATGAGTGACTTGGGCGACGAGGATGACTGTGATCCCGCGCAAGTTGGTCTGCGCTTTGGCATTGCCCCGGCGATGGCAGCAGAGATCATGTATCTCAATGATGACTACTTTGTCGATGAGTGGAAGTGCGTGAACATTGAATTCTGCGGCCCGGTGCGCCCACACGGGCCTGACTATGGCTCCCATGTCAAGAACGTGCGCGTGCCCAATGCGGATCATCCCTATGAGCGATGGAAGAAGATGCGCCAGTGGGCCACAGAGCAATTGGTTACAAGGATGAAAGGATGCAAGTTCGGATAGATGAACACCTGTGTCCAAAATTAGCAAATCAGAATCAGAAATAGATTGAAATAAAGAGAAATCTAGACGATTGCATATTCTTCTCAAAATCAGGATTTTTAATCGTGAGTAATATTAATTTCAAAAGATTCAAAAATAATAATCTTGGTGTGGATTACGTCGTCGGTGATATTCACGGTGCGTATGACTCTGTTCTTGAGCGCATGGAGCAGGTTAAATTCAACAAAAAAACAGATCGCTTGTTCTCGCTTGGAGATTTAATCGACCGTGGGCCACAGTCCGCTCGTGTCCTTGCATTTCTCAAAAAGCCGTATGTGCATGCTGTCCTTGGCAACCACGATGCTAATTTCATATGGCTTTCGGTGCCTGAAATCCGGGCGCTTGGACAGGTGAATTGGAATGGTATGGGATGGGTGTCCGGTGAAAGCGATGAGACTCTGTTGGAGATCCAAGAGGCATTCAAGAAGCTACCCATTGCCATCGAGGTTGAAACAGTTCGCGGCACGGTTGGATTGGTGCATGCCGGTGTACCTAATGGCCTGGAGTGGAATGAATTTTTGATGTTGCTGTCAGTTGGAAATGAGCAAATCATCAATGAGGCCTTGTGGGGTCGGGATCGCGTTGATAAGGGCGACGAATCCGGTGTGATCGGGATCGACCGGCTGTTTGTCGGACACTCAATCCAGTGGAATGGCCCCCGTCGGCTGGGCAATGTGTACTACATTGATTCGGGCGCTATTTTTCAGGAGTTGGGTAGTGATCGCGGTTGCTTGAATGTGGCCAACTTGGTTTGTCAGAGCGGGATTTTGACAATTCCGACCCTACCGCTTGGCGTGTACTGCGATGTCGGTCACGGCCCTTTTGGGGACTACGCCACACCGGTATTTGCAAACACACAAACCGGACAAGAAGTCTCTGAACTTTAGGTATGGGAATGGTCAGCATGCATCAACCCGGTCCCTGCCAAAGTATGTCTGTGACGCAGTACCGTGCGTACCTGGCTGGCGACAAATCATCCCCCAAGCGTAGCGGCAGCGTGCATCGGGTCCGCCGCAAAACTCCAGAGGAAGACTTGCACCGGCAGTGTGTGCAATGGGTTGAGCTGATGGCCCACGCGCACCCGATCCTGGCCTGGATGCTCCATGTCCCCAATGGCGGCAAACGACCGCACGGCGAAGCTGGAAAGCTCAAGGCGATGGGTGCCAAGCCGGGATTCCCTGACCTTTTCCTGCCAAAAGTGTGCAGTGGGTTTACTGGCCTGGCCATTGAGCTTAAATCGCCCACGGGACGGCTTTCGGAGGCTCAAGGACTGTGGTTGGGTGAATTGAAGGGGGAAGGCTACCTGTGCGCTGTTTGCCGCAGCTTTGATGAGTTTGAGGCCGTTATTCACCAGTATCTCAATGTCAAAAGTAAGTGGATTAATTATCGAAAGACAATATGATAAATAAATTACAAAATTTCAATTTTCATGTCAAAGTAGATAAGAATACGCACGACATAGTGAGTGACGAAGGGCATCAAATAACACTATTTAAGACGCACATACTTCATAAGTATGACGGCAGAATATTGGAGAATTTCCCATGTATCATCTTTATTCACGATAAAACGCAAGATGTAGTTTCTATCGCTGGCATTAATTATAAAAACTTTAAATTCCCGTCACTTGGCGAAATTATCGCCAATAATCAACATCAATTCATTACTTATCTGAATGATCTTTCCGAGTTTCAAAATGAAAGTATTGGAATTCTTCAATTGTTATCTGTAGATTCTGAAAATTCTGCCATGCAATCAGTTTGTCGGAGTTTTTTGGTCGCTGCCAAACTTCATTGCGATATTGGTGTTTGTCATTTTTCTGATGACGGTACTCTTCGACTTCTAAGATTTAAAGAGAATTTTGACGAATTACCTGATGAGAAATTAATTCCAAAGAAAAAAACCCCAAAGCCTCAGAAAAAAACAATAACACGGCAAAAAAGAGTCCAAGCGTGGGGAGATCTAGTATCTAGTCGATCATAAATTTTGGTTTAAATTGGTGGAAATTGAACCAAATTTCAGCCTAAATTGACGTTCCTAGAGTAAGGCTCTGGAAGAATAAATGCGAAATCTGTCTGGCGATTCAATTGATTCACAACGAAAGTAGGTTTTATGTGAAAGTCACTGCGTTTTTCTGAAAAATGGTTCACCCGTGGACTGTGGTTGGTGGCGGTTATTTTTGCCAATTTTTTAATCGGTTTGGGTTCAACCATTGTGCAGAATTTGCCCAAGGTCGAGAACAACATCACTATCGAGAGCTTCATACTACCGGCCAGGCTGGATGAAGTTTCGAAGACGATTGAGGCATCCAGGAAGACGGCTCGGGATGCCAATGAGAAGTTGCAACAGGCAAATCTTGTCTTATCAAAGGCTCAGGCAAACACCCAGTTCTCTCGTGAGGCTTACTCCAACTGGCTGGCCACTCGATCAGTGACGCAGCGCAGTGAGCAAGACCCGGAGATCATCAGTCGAACTGCGGCCTTGGATCAGCTTGTGGGGAGTGAGCGTTCAGCATTGGCACTGGTCGAGGCCCAACAGAAGATTGCGCTTGATGCCAACCAAGCCATGAGCGGTGCCCAGCTCGAAATGCAGGCATTGCGCGACGGGGCAAACGAGCAGTTCAATTCGGCTCGCCATGGTCAAGAACTCAGGGTGTTCCTGTACCGGCTGATGCTGACCTTGCCATTGTTGGCGGTTGCGGGTTGGCTTTTTGTCAAGAAACGCAAGAGCACGTACTGGCCCTTTGTTTGGGGTTCATTTTCTTCGCGGTGTTCGCCTTTTTCGTCGAGCTGGTGCCATACCTGCCAAGCTACGGAGGGGTGGTGCGCTATGTAGTGGGAATCGTCTTGACTGTGATTGGTGGCCGGTACGCAATCAAGGCTTTGCAGGCATACCTAGAGCGGCAAAAGCTGGCAGAGGCCATGCCAGAGGAAGCGCGTCGGCAGGACATGGATTACGACGTGGCTCAGGCCCACTTAGCCAAGGGGATTTGCCCAGGGTGCGAGCGCCCGGCTGACCTTAAAGATGTCAAAACGATGCCAAAGGCTTTGCCCCGCAGGTGGCGCGACCTCGATGGGCCATATCCCAATTGTGATATATAATGTCGCACGAGCAGTAAAAAAGCAACTCGCCGACGCCTCCGGTAGCAGGCAGGAGAAAAACAAATGGAAATCACGAATCGGCTGAACGGCGACCTAGCTACTCTTGATGGGCGAGCCTTTTGGCTTAACTCGGCACTTGAATCAAAAGTTGGGGTTGCTGTGGCCCGCGCCCACGCAACGTCAAAAACGTTGCGATTGCCGTCGGACGAGCAACTAAAGGCAGACCCGCATCTAAATTGCTACTGGGCCGATGTTGGCAATACTGGTCGCTTGAAAAACTACTTGCTCGATTTGACTGAGGCAGACTTGCAAGAGCACAGCATCACACCCGGTGTTTTTGACGGGTTAAGAATCGATGATGGCCCACGGCCAAAAACAAATCGCGCTGACAAAATCTTGTCTGCAAAACGGCATCAGCAGTCTCAAGACTGGTTGCAAAACGACTGCATTGGTCAGCCCTCGGATTACTGAATGGCTAATGAATTTAAAACGTATGCGGCAATCACATTCGAGTGGAGCGAAAATGCGTCTGAAGTAGCCGACTTCACAAATGAGCAAGTTGCGGAACGCTTGGCCGCAGGCTATGGATTAAAACCAACGTGCCACTGTTTCACAAGCGTGGCAGAAAGGTCTTACACCGGCGATACAGTGATTAAAATGCGTTTTTTCGTCGGCATTTCAGACGACGCCGTAGTCGATAGATCTATTGACGCCGCCCACAAACTTGTGGACATTTTGCACGGGGAGGAACTACGTTGGTATACGCTCAACCCGTCTGCTACTCGTGCTGCGTATAAAAAAGCGGCAGAGGCCGATTTCGACCTGAGCGGCGAGGATGGCAACGGCTGATTTACTTATGTACATCAACCACGTAACCCTGAGTACAGGTCACACGGCACGCACCAGCCGCGCCGATGTGACCGACGAGACAATCAAGACCCTGAGCCCGTGGCTTGATGCTGCCCTGGCGCATAAAGACGACTACCCGCTACCCGGCACCCTTGGTGCGCGTGACGGGTATGTCATGTCGGCAAGCTTGATGCACGGCGGCCTTGTGTGCCACGTAGGGCAGCTTGAGAGCGGCCCGTTAGTCTCTTTTGCTGTTGCAAAACGGTCAAGGCAATCTGGCGAGTTGTGGGCGTGGATGTGTGCTCAATATGGCTCACGCGCTGGGCTGACTGCGCCTGGCACGCCTTGGTGCGCTGTTGCACTGCGCCCATCATTTGCGCTGCAGCACGGATCGTCCGCGTGGATTGGGGACTTTGAACGCTGTGTGGCCTGGACGTGGTTAGAGCGCTAGCGTGATTGAGCTACTGCAACCATCGCCCACTGGAAAAGAGATCAAGGCCGCGCGCCGACTGACTAGCTTGAGTCAACTGGAGGCTGCGAACTTGGTTGGCGCGAACAGTTTCCAGACCTGGAACTATTGGGAGCGAGGGCATCGACCCATGCCGTTGGCCATGTGGACGGTGTTTTTGCTTGCCACCGGTCAACATAGCGACTACGTGCTGCAGCGGATTTAACTTTCCTTGATGGTGATGGTTGGCGCGGCCATGTCTACAACAGAGCTGGCAACAATCACGATTAGGGATTACCTGGCAGAAGGTGGGGAAGTGCGCTTGGAGAGTGAGATTAGGCCGGAGGTCGCTCATAGCGGCCAGCGGCGGTCTTTGTACTGGTCAAATAAACGCATTGCGAGCGGCGCGGTATTGCGGCTGTGGCAGCGACCAACCAGGAGAAGCTTTGACAACCCGGCAAAAAGACTACTTGCAAGCCACTAAAACGGCCCTGGGCGCAAATACGTGGGACGAGCTGGCAGAGATGGCGGGCGTGGCCCCGCGTGCGCTTAAAACATACCGGATGCCAGAGGGATCAGGGGACTATCGCACGATGCCAAGGCCGATGCAAAAGGTGTTTGAGATGTTGCTTGCAGAGCACAAGAAAAATAAAGTGAAATAGTTCTTGGATTGGTACGCTTTGCGTACTATAATAAAGGCAAGTAAACAAACAAACCGAAGAAGGAAAACGATGTACAAAGCATTCAAATGCGGCATCTGCGGCTGGGTAGACACGATACCCCGCGACATAGCGCCTCGTTGCTGCGACAACCAGCAAATGGTCCCTGTCACAACATCAGATTTGTTAGCAATAAATAAAGTTCCATCCTAACTAATAAAGTTCTATCCTGAAGTTTAGGTGATCCACTAGTTTTCGCATAAATGAAATTGCGGTGAGTGTTCTAGGTTAGGACTTTATTTTGTGCGTTTGAGATGCATGTGGTGGTAGTTGAGCAACTCAAGATAGAACCTTTTATTTTCGATCAAAAGCAAGCGTCTATATAAATCAATAAGTTAGCGACGTTTTACGATGGAACTTTATTTGTCGCCAACAAGATTTACCAAGGAAAACAAATGTCTGAATCCGCAAAAGCCGCAGCCATCGCCGCACTAAACATGGCGATGCTGGCGGCAGCATGACCACTGAACTCCAATACGGCTATACCCAGCACACAAAGTTCGACCTGGATGGGTTTAGTG
Source organism: Rhodoferax antarcticus ANT.BR (assembly GCF_001938565.1). GTDB lineage: Bacteria > Pseudomonadota > Gammaproteobacteria > Burkholderiales > Burkholderiaceae_C > Rhodoferax > Rhodoferax antarcticus. Next base: position 154,389 of record NZ_MSYM01000020.1, on the reverse strand, counting down.
TGGTCGATGCGACATCGGTGGGACCACGTCCCCATGACGATTTGATTTGGATCGGTTTCAACGGCTACGGACGTTGGGTGACTCCCTTGGATGCTGTCGCCTACTCGCGGGCGATCCAAGATGTTGTCGCAGCGCATTGCGAGCGGCGCGGTATTGCGGCTGTGGCAGCGACCAACCAGGAGAAGCTTTGACAACCCGGCAAAAAGACTACTTGCAAGCCACTAAAACGGCCCTGGGCGCAAATACGTGGGACGAGCTGGCAGAGATGGCGGGCGTGGCCCCGCGTGCGCTTAAAACATACCGGATGCCAGAGGGATCAGGGGACTATCGCACGATGCCAAGGCCGATGCAAAAGGTGTTTGAGATGTTGCTTGCGGAAAAGAAAAAAGAAGGTTGAATAATGCTTGCATTGGTACGCATTGCGTACTATACTAAGAGCAAGTAAATAAACAAACCGAAGAAGGAAAACATCATGCACCCATCTCCTGCAGAAATTGAAAAGATTTACAGCGACCGAAAGGCACAAGTTGCGGGCTTGGCCGCAAAGGGTTCCATTTCGGTACAGGACATTCAGGCGTTGACGCGGCATGGTCGATTCCAAGTTGCCGATGAACTCTGGACTATCTGCGATGAGGGTGCTAAGAAGGCGTTGATTTCTGATGAGCATCATCATGTTCGCAGTGCTGCAATCCTTCATTAACTGAGCAAGAAAAACATGCTTAATATTGACTCTTACTATGCCAAGTTAGTGGCAAACGAAGTGATTTCTGAAGACGAAATTGTTGCGTTACTGAAAGAATATAAGGTCTTGCAGGCGGCAACCCTTGAAGGTCTAACCTAGCCCGGCCTAAAGGCCGGAGCTTGAAGTTCAAAAGACTGTATAGCTCAAGTTGACCAGACCACTAGGAGAAATGCTAATGGACATCACAAATACTTTTGCCAAAGCGCGCAATGCAAATTACGTCGAACCACTTGTTCGTCCAGTAGTCATCACTGATGTGCCTACCGGTGTTGCAAAGCTGGCCATCGGGGAATTGGGAATGTCTGAGATGCTGGTGAACGACCCGAAGACAAAGTGGATTGATGCGGAGACTCTGGCCTGCCTTGATGCGGCCTTTGATCAAGGGCCGTTTGCCCGAGTCGGTAAGACCTGCGATGTGATGCAGGTAGTTGGCCCGCCCGGTCTCCGAGTAGCAAGCAGCGGTATCCACAGAATCCAAGGCGGTGCCTTGGTGACGTTTGGCTATATAAAAAACTGACCAAGGAAATCATGATCACCGAATTGCAACCACACGGTATCGCACGCGACGAATGGGTTCGCCGCTTCAAGGCTGCGATCATCACCAAGGCGGCGCTTGAAACCACTCAAGACTCCGATGAAATTGCCTGTGCTGAATTGGATATTTGGCCGGAAAATGACGTGCCGCCAGTCGCAGGTTTTGACGCTGATTGGATGTTGTATTTGCCGGAAGATGCGGCGGTAGAGAATTTAAATAATTGGAGTGATTGAATCATGGCAACCAAAAATTACGCGTCCTGCAAACCGAAGAATGTAGCTGCACAAAATTTGAGCCAAAAGGAGCGATTCGTGCGCGTTGAGTTTGACGGAACCTACGCAATTATGGAGGCTGCCGAGTCCAGGGCAATGCAGAGCGATAGTGACGAGGTTTACAAGCTGTCTGACATTTACCTGACGCGCGACCAATTTGACAACATCCCCGAGTTTGCGGGATTTTGAAAGAAAAACAGACATGATCGCAAAACTTGGTAAAGAGATTTTGGTGCAAGTGCCTGATGACCCCAAACCGGAATCCGGTGGGTGGCCGATGGGTGCTGAGAAGTGCAACTGGCGAATTTGTAGATGTAGATCAGTATCGACACGATTTGCTTGATCGCAACGGATTTTCAACGTACTAAAGGAAACCATGTCAGAAATCAAAAAAGTTGGACGCAAGTGGGTTGTAGAAACTGATGTAGCCGGTTTTTTGAAATCTACTTCGCACAATAGCAAGACATCAGCACAGAGATGGCTTGATAGCAAATCAATTGATGCAAAGTTTGGTAATGCTTCTGAACGCCTCATGTCTGCCGCTATCGTAAAAGGGTTGATTGAGCATGGTGATGGGACGGCATATTTTGGATCAACAATCTCATACTCGTATCATTTGGCGAATGCTGTCAAGCGCGGCTATGTGACAGATGCTAATGATGTAAACGCGGTTGGACGGGAATGGTATGACCGATGTCTTGTGAATCTGCACCGTGGGCGGCAGACATTTTGGATGGATGCCGAGGTGGGTCTGCCTATGGATTAATTTTTAGCGCGATTGAAGAGGCCCAATCTATTATTTTGAACTTTGCCGATGCAACTGACGATTCTGATGATGATGGCGAAGAAGATGATCGAGAAGAGTTTGATCAGATAACGAGCGCAAACCTCGGCCTTCAGGCCGGGTCAAGCGTTTCATTTAAAAGATGCTGCAAAGGTTTTGTCAAAATTTCTAAAACACTGATTTAATTGAATCTGACTAAAAAAATGCAACCACGTCGCCCCTTTATTGAAGTGTTGGACCATCAAGGCTTACCCTTTACGCGGCCAGCACGCACCATTGGTGAGCTTTCCGCGCCTGAAGCCGCATAGAGGCGTTGGTTGAGGCGACGGAAGGGGTGTCGGCGCAACTTGGGTTGGTCCCGGTCGGCAAGATCAAGTTTGGAACCCCTGTATTCGCGGCCTTTGGCTTAAACCGACAGACTGTCAAGCAGCACGCTGCGGCAAAATCTTACTTTCTGCCGGGTGTGATGTTTCTCTTGATTTTTGCGCAAGCTACGTTCTAAGCTAACGACAAATTCGCCTATCCTGTTTTTCGGGTTGGTCCTGATTGGTTTTGCTGACCAATAAAAACGTTTCGTCGCCTCCGGCATCTCCAAAGTTAAGTGTTCAGCAATTCCGCTGGCCTTAACTTAGGAGTATGCAAATGTGTGATTCTCAAAATGAATGGGGCGGTTCGCCCTCTAATGAAGCCCCCGATTCTTGGTGGGTTGATGATGACACGGGTGAGTACGTGAGCGCCAAGAGTGGTGAGCGAATGAGTGCAGAAGATGCCCGCAAGATCATTCGTTCTGAGGCCGGTTTGACTGAATCGGCTCCTAAAAGCATTTTACCAATCATCAACCGCGCTCAGGCGACTTTGCTTGAATTTTATGGAGCGGGTGATTTCGAGCATTTACTTGCCGCAACAAACGCTGATGAACTCAAGCGTTTGTTGGATTCTTGCGGTGATGGCCTTTTGCGTTTTTTGATGGTCGAGCTTTCAAGCCACGAAGACTGTGAAAGTGTTGCCGTTGCGATCAATCGGGTAACAAATGCAATCGATGATTTGAACGCCGTTCATCGTCACTTGGATTCTTTGCCTGACCAGGATGAGCTTTTTTCAACGCCAACGACGGAGCAAGTCGGTGCGGGTGTCAGCCGTTCGGACTCGAAATTGACTTACAAAGGTCTGGCCGAGTTGATTGCTTACATGCCACCAGAACGTCAAGATGACGATGTGACGATCTATGTTTCAGGTGTTGGAGAATCCTATTCGGCACTTGAGTTTGGTTCGATTGACTCGCTTGATCACAAAGGAGACATCGCTGGTGTTCTCGATGATGGCCATCGCGTCATCAAGGTGTAAATCATGAAACACTTCACTTTACGGTTGAAGCATGATGCTGGCTATGTGTCGATCCGCACGGTTGCCAGAAGCGAATCGGTTGCCCGGCAGCTTGTGTGTGACGCTGAACGCTGCCCACCAAGCGCGATCCGTCGTGTTTATGTTGGCAAAACGATCCTGGAGGCGCTATGAGTTCATTTGATCGCCATGTTGTTCGTGCGTTGATCCGGCGAGGCTGGGTTGGTTCTGCTGAGCCTGCCATTGCGTCCAGGCCGTTTATGACTGCTATTGGAGAGAAGACGGCGTTTGCTTACCTGGGGCCTGATGATGGGTACAACCGTACCTTGTTCGCGGTTTACGAAAGTGAAGGGCGCAACATTTTGGAGCCACACGGAGTTCTCATACCGAAGTTTGCAAGTTTCATTCAGGCGCATAACTTGGCTAATGAGTTTGCTGTAAATGTCGATCGTGTTGTGGCCAACTCATACGCTGGAAATCTGTACGACAGGCCGCAGCCGAATGCCGGACTTGCGCTGGTAGGGATGTTGATCGACGCAGCTCACGCTTCAGTCGATGAATTGAAAGACCGGATTTCCAATGTTCGGGATGCGCCCTTGGATGTTGCTGTTGAGAAGAACTGCGAATGCATTTACTTTGACTTGGACGGTGTGACCCATTTAGGTGAGTTGCGCGGTCGAAATCGAGATTTCTGCATAACTTTGCCTGACCGCGATTCCGCTGTGAATAAGGCGATTGCTTGCCGTGTGTTTCTTGATCGCCATGCGACCAAAATTGAGTCTGCCAACGCAGGCTAATGTCAAACCCTAAACGGCTCTTTCATCCAATGGATGTTAGGGTCGTTTTTCTTTTGCAGAGCAAAAAAAGACGCGCAAAACAAACCCGCGCACATTTAAGTGGCGGGTTTAGGGATTGACAAAAAGGCCGAAGCCTCGCATATTCAAATGTGGCACATAGGACACGGCATCAGCTTTTCAGCTTCGTCTTTATCCAGCACCCTCACTGCTTCATTGGGCTGATACCACATACCCTCGACCACGTTGCCGGTTGGAATGTTGCCTGGGCGCAATACCAACTCAACAGCCTTCTTACTGGCTTCGGTCCACTCATATTCAACCGACAACTCGGATTTCACAATCCTGCGTGCATCTTGACTTAGCCCTTCAAAATGCAAGGTCCGCATGGCCCATTCAGTAATGTGCTGCACCTGTGCATAGCTTTCGCCATTGTGCCAAGTGAAGCTCTTAGCCTTGGGTCCATCGGGATCGAAACTACTTTCAGGGGCCTCGATGTAGTAAATAGCAAACCGAGCGTCAGTGCGAATCTCTGCTGGGCTCAGTTCATACACTTCTGCTGTAGCCAAGAGATGTTGATACCGATCATCCACCTGTGTCTTCATCGAATGCAGTTTGGGTGAATAGGAAATAAAGCGCTGGTGCCAAATAAACGGATCGGTGCCTGGAAATGCAGAGTAAAAGAATTCAACTGCCACAAAAATGCCTCTCGATTCAAACAAGTCTGATTTGTGAGAGCTATTGCCTGCCATTTGAATATCGTCCTTGGGTATAGGAAAACTCACCCAATTTGGAGCCAATTTTGCATCTTTCCAAAGTGTATCTGGTATAGTGTGTCGATCCAGATCAGATTTCTCTACTTTTTCAAGAGCCATACCCCGTTTAAACTCGTCAGGTTTTCTCTGTAATAATCCCACAGTTTCTTGGCGACGAACGAATGGGCATATTGAACAGCCTGATCTTGTACGAGTTTGATACTGGCTTGGAATACCTGCACGTTGAGATAAAAACGAAAACACTTTATCCCTTCCCCATCCCATTTCTTTGAATGGCATCACAGTTTCAACGCCCTCAACTGAAAATGCTACTCGTGTGGCTTCATCAGCTCTGATGCCAACATACATAATCATATTTTGATTCTCGTACTTTTTCATCCAATCTCTAAAACTGTTCAGTTTTAATATACGAGTGCAGTAGCGACTTTGACTGCTAGGCAAGTAACCAGAAAAGCTATCAATTAACTGAAACAAGTCCTTTTCAGGTTTGATTCTTTCAATCTTTGCTCCTATTTTTTGCTCAATCAAATCAAGATACTCATAGGTCGAAGATTCTTCAGCTCCGGTGTCCGAAAAAAAATGGATAAACTTTCTATCAGGAAACGTATCGTGCATATATAACGCAAGCGCCGACGAGTCAGCGCCACCGGAAACTGGAATGACGTGAACAACATCCTCTTCATCAGAGATTTCAAACGGCTTGTATGCGCAATTACTGTCAATATTTTGCATGAATTTCTCCAAAAATTAGGCCAGCGACATTGCTGGTGACTGCACTGGAGATGCTGCTTGGAAAAAAACTGTTTTTATAAAAAAGCGTCTTGGATGCGGGCTGGAGCGCATTCAGAACCATGCTGAAGTACAAATGCGATAACGCGGCTGTATGGTTCGATGAGGTGAACGAGAGCTACTCTACGCAGGAGTGTTGCGTGTGCCATGCGCGGACAGGGCCAAAGGGATTGGCTGATCTGGCGATGCGCCAGTGGACGTGCAGTGTCTGCGGGACGCAGCATGACCGGGACACGAATGCTGCCAAGAATATCTTGGTAAGGGGGCTGGCTCTCATGGAAATTGCCATTGCAGTGGAGGCGAGAGCCGATGAAGCTGCGATGAATGAGGTTGTGGGCGTAAGCGTCACAACCGGGGCCGGATATGGCCCTCTGGATGCAGGAATCCCCTTCCAAGTTGCTTAGGCGATTTGTGAGGGGAGGATGTCAAGATAAGACATGGCGTTGGTTTTCTTGCGTGAAGCGTTGTCTTCTCTTGCCCGGTGCTTTCTTTTTGAGTCCTTGGCATACCCAAGTAGTCGCTTGTGCCAATTCCGGCGTGGAACTTTTTAGGAGTGAATGCCAATGGTTAATCAGACTTCAGAAGTGCGGCAAACCAAAGCGGTTCTTCAGCTTTGGGCTATGCCTCAGTTGCATGGAAGAACTCATGATCTGGTCGGTGCAGTTGGTCGGTGTGTCACACACGGTTCCAATTGGCAAACGACTGAGATTGTTGAGATCGATCCAGTCGCAAGACATGTGAAAACGAAATCTGGCAGTTGGTACGCTTTAGGTGTGCCCAAGCTGGGATTCGCTGTCAAAGAGCCGAATCTGTTAAGAGAACTCGGTTTCTAAATCCCCCGCAAGCCCTGCGCTGATCATTGATCGGTTGCAGGGCTTTCCTTTTTGTCATTGGTACATCTCCAACCTAGTTGAAGCGCTTTTGCTGAAACAAAATCGGAGATTGAAATGTTGAATAGCATTGATACTTACGTTGAATATGGTCGGTCTACCGCCAAGGCTCGCAACCAGCGCGGTGAAGCTCGCGCTTCATTTCACAAGAGTTGGTTTAGCCGAGCAAAGGCATTGGAACAAGAGTCTGATCGCCAGGCAGTGCAGCAGGCGTTTGACGATGGATACAAGGATGCACGGTCAGTGATTGCGGTTGATCGGTTCGCGTGATGATGTATTACACCAATCTCATGAGCGAAAAACGGCAGCGATTTTTTGGTCATCTTCGGGCAACTGAAGTGCTTCCAGAACATCATTTGATCCGTGTTGCCCGCGACAGTGCCAGTTACAGTCCAGCCATGCGGTCTGCGGCACTACGTCAGCTTGTTTGCAAGGCCCCGATTGAGGTAACTCAGGGCAGGCCTTCTGCAGAGCGCAGACGCCTTTGTAGAGCGTTCTACGCTGTCTAGTCCACCCCAAGCCCTGTGCTGATTCCTAACGGATCACTCAGGGCTTTTTCTTTGGGCTATGTGCATTCTGAGGTTGAAGCCTGAATTATGCATTTAATCTGATTTGTGCAAAACATGGTTGAAACTCCGAAAAGACTGATACACTCATTTGTGCAAAATCAGGTAGGAGTTTAAAAATGGCAGATCAGACGGGTTCGGGCGCATCACTGGCAGATTTCATTTGGAAAAATGCTGAAGACCTTTGGGGCGACTTCAAGCACACCGACTTTGGCAAGGTCATCTTGCCGTTCACTTTGTTGCGCCGTCTGGAATGTGTTCTGGAACCGACCCGCCAAGATGTCCGCGATGCCAATGCACTCCACAAGGACTCTGGCATTGACCTTGACCTGATCTTGCGTCAGTGCACCAGGTTTTCCTTCTACAACACATCTGAATACGCATTGGGTACTTTGGGTGGCACCAAGACACGGCAGAACCTTCAAGACTACGTTGCTCATTTTTCGGACAACGCTCGAATCATCTTCGAGCAGTTCGACTTTTCCAATACGGTGATCCGGTTGGATAAAGCGGGGCTTTTGTTCAAGATTTGCAAAAACTTCGCGGGTATCAATCTTCACCCGGATGTGGTGCCCGACCGGGTGATGAGCAACCTCTATGAGCACTTGATTCGACGCTTCGGGGCCGAAGTCAATGAGGGTGCTGAGGACTTCATGACACCAAGGGATGTCGTGCACCTTGCTACGTCATTGCTGCTTGACCCTGACGATGCATTGTTCGAATCGAATCCCGGCCTCATTCGCACTCTGTACGACCAAACTTGCGGTACCGGGGGTTTTATCTCTGATGCCATGAACCATGTGGCTGATTACGGCAATCGCTTCAAGGTGCCGCCAGTCATCATCCCCTACGGGCAGGAATTGGAGCCCGAAACACATGCCGTCTGCCTAACTGGCATGCTGTTGCGCACGCTGGAATCTGATCCAAGTCGTGATCTATCCAAGAACATCAAGCTGGGTAGCACCCTCTCAAATGACCAGTTCGCAGGCCAGCGTTTCCATTACGGCGTATCAAACCCGCCTTTCGGCAAGAAGTGGGAGAAGGACCAGAAGGCTGTAACAGCCGAGCACAACGAAAAGAAATTTGATGGCCGGTTTGGTCCTGGCCTGCCGCGCATCAATGATGGTTCCATGCTGTTCCTGCTGAACCTGGCCAGTAAACTCGAATTGCCTGAAAACGGCGGTGGGCGTGCTGCCATCGTGTTGTCTGGCTCGCCTCTGTTCAATGGTGGTGCAGGCTCTGGTGAATCTGAAATTCGCCGTTGGTTGCTTGAGCATGACCTGGTGGAGGCGATAGTTGCCCTGCCAACGGAAATCTTTTTCCGAACCGGCATTGCGACCTACCTCTGGATTCTGTCAAACAAGAAACCAGCGCACCGTCGCAATAAAGTCCAGTTGCTCAATGCATCTGATCTGTGGACCTCCATCAAGAATGAAGGCAACAAGCGGCGCATCATCAGTGATGAGCAGATTCGCCAAATCGTGGACTTGTACTCTGCGGCTGAAAACAGCGAAATCAGTCGCATAGTCGATTACAGGGTATTCGGTTATCGCCGGATCAAGGTGTTGCGCCCACTGAGGATGTCTCTGCACATTACTGAAGAGGCCATCGCCAAATGCAAACTCGAAAAGGTTTGGTTGAAGCTCACAGGCGATCAACAGGACATTTGGGAAGAGGATTTACGTTCGCACCTTGGAGAAAGTCAACCGTTCGAATGGGCACAAGAATTTGCTCTAGCGGTGGCTCAGTCAGCGCCTGACGCTGGAAAGGTGGGCAAAGCCTTCATCAAAGCCCTCACAACGGCCCTGGGCCAGCGTGATCCAGATGGATTGCCAGTGCTTGATGCAGATGGGCAAATTGTTCCAGATCCCGATTTATCGGACAACGAAAACATACCGCTCACCGAGGACATCCGGGATTACTACGCCCGCGAGGTGCTGCCACATGTGCCAGATGCCTACATCGATGAGACTTTCCGTGACGAATCTGATAAAGACATCGGGCGTGTCGGTTTTGAGATCAATTTCAACCGCTTTTTCTACAAGTATGAGCCGCCGCGCAAACTGATTGACATCGATGCGGACCTCAAACAGGTGGAGGCTGAGATTGCGGTGTTGCTGGGTGAGGTGACTGAGTGATGGACGCCGCATCAGTTCAAAGTGACTTTTTGGCAGCTAGGGCCAAAACGGCAGTCACGATCATGAACGCCACTGGTTGGCAGCAGGGCATCGTCAACGCCGAATGCGTGAGCGTCGATTCAGTCTTCTTCTATGTGTACGACTACCAAACGAAATGGATTTGGTGTTGCTCTATCCCACGGGATGCGTTTTACGCAGTGGTCAAGCAGTCTGAAGCGGTCGATCAATCGCATTCGATTGCGTTCTGTGGACACATGATTGACGAATGCGCAGCGGGCAATGGTTTGAATCCAGACAAAGAAAACGAGCTTGCAATTGCGCTGACGGCGTACATCAGCATCACCAAGTCATACCAGTTGACTGATTGCGCCAAGAAACAAAACCATTTTGTCGTGATCCGGTACGGTGCGACCGACACGCTTCGGCCATTTGCCATGAGTGGCCCGGCACGGCATCTTGTTCCCGCAGAATTTGTAGAGGCGGCAATGCAGAAGGTGATTGCCATGGATTCACAAAACCATCCAGAGTGGATTGAAAGTCATGAAAATAGCTCGCCTCGACCGGCTTCGGCAACTACAGCGTGAATATCACAAATCCCATCCGTGGCGCTTGTCTCCTGGTGGACTGTACATCCCTCATTCTTACGAGAACATGTTGCCCGACAGCCTGTCGTACTGGGATGACGTAGGCTTCATCCTGAATGGGCGACGAGTCATTGTCTGGTGGCGGCACCCACGGTCCGTCTATTCCGATGCTATTGAGGAAAAAGCATGGGAAGAAGCTGGCCCAAGTCCGAAGGATAACTGGCTGATCGAAGGAGGCACCAAGAATTACAAGCGCGTTGGCAGGTCACGTAAGAAGCTGGTGAGCATCACGTCAAGGAAGCCATCGACTGAACAAAGTCAATATTACGAATTGCTGCGAGGCATTTCCGCACGACTATCTGCAGAAGGTATCGATTTGGACGTGCCTGTAAGCTGGAAGTGGGAGCGACTGAATTGGGCTATGGGTATCAGTCTGGTTGCGCCTTTGGAAGTGCGCAATGAAGCTGAATTGGCTGTGGTGGCCAATCTCGCCCGTCGTCTTATCCTTGGGCAGACCACTTTAGGCGCTGAATTCTCAGGCTATCGGTACGGTCGTTCCGACTGGCTTCGTGAGCAAGGCAAACTTACCATTGGCAGTGAAGCATGAGCCACTACAAACCGTATCCCGCATACAAAGAATCCGGTGTGGAGTGGATTGGGCTGGTGCCGGAGCATTGGGAAGTCAAACCAATCAAGATAGTCGCCTCCTGCAACGACGATAGCCTTTCGGAAGCAATATCACCGGACACGCCGATTCGATACGTCGACATTTCGGCGGTTAGCCACGACAAAGGCATCACAGATGCTGAGCCAATGCTTTTTGGAGATGCACCTTCGCGTGCAAGGCGTACAGCAAAGGTAGGCGATGTTGTTGTCTCTACCGTCAGGACATACCTAAAAGCAGTGGCCTCTGTCGATGAGGGCAATGCTGATTGTGTTTACTCTACGGGCTTTGCCGTTCTGCGCGCACGTATCGGACAACTCAAGCCGGAATTCCTGAAATGGCTGGCACTTAACGAATTGATCATTCAGGCGATTGAGGCTCATTCGGAGGGACTTAGTTACCCCGCAATCAATGCGCCCGATCTAACAAACCTCAAGGCGGTGTTGCCTGGATTAGGTGAGCAGGTTCGAATTTCAACAATTTTGGACCGCGAAACCACCCGCATCGACTCCCTAATCACCAAGAAAACCCGCTTCATCGAACTCCTAAAGGAAAAGAGTCAGGCGCTGATCACGCATGCGGTCACAAAGGGCCTTGATCCCAAGGCGAAGATGAAGGATTCAGGAGTCGAGTGGATTGGGGAGGTGCCGGAGCATTGGGCTGCAATGAAATTCGGGCGTATTGCCAGCGTCGCAGAAGGGCTAGTTGATCCATTGATCGAACCATATCGGTCGATGACGCTTATTGCTCCGAACCATATTGAAAGCGGGACCGGAAAGATATTGAAGCTGGAAACATCCGCCGAACAAAATGCCGAAAGTGGCAAATACACCTGCCCGGCTGGTGCCGTTGTCTACTCAAAGATTCGTCCTGCTCTGGCTAAGGTTTCTATTGCACCGTTCGACGCTCTCTGTAGTGCGGACATGTATCCGTTGCAATGCACGAATCTTGCCGAGAACAAGTGGTTGTTCTACTTGATGCTTTCCAGGCCATTCACTTTGTGGGCGATTCTTGAATCCGACAGAGTAGCTATGCCAAAAATTAATCGAGAATCACTATCAGACCTAAGCTTGTATGTGCCGCCAAGAGTGGAACAGGCTGGTGCGGTTCAGTACCTTGACCTGAACTTGCCAAAAATTGACGCCATCGCTTTTAAGGTTAAACGCAGCATCGATCTACTCCGCGAACGCCGTTCAGCCTTCATCACAGCCGCTGTCACTGGCCAAATCGATCTAAGGGAGCCCACATGAGCGATACCGCACACCAGGAAAAGCACTTCGAGGCTTACATCGTCTCCAAGCTGGAAGCACAAGGCTGGAAAGTCGGCAACACCCTCCAGTACGACGCCGAACGCGCTTTGTACCCGGATGACCTGATTGCTTGGCTGGAGGCGACTCAGCCAGAAAAGTGGGCCAAGCTCTGCAAGGACAACGGCGAGCGCTCGCGTGAAATCCTGATGGATCGGCTGGCCAAGGCCCTTGAGCAGCACGGCACCATGCATGTCTTTCGCAACGGCTTCTCCATTGCAGGGTGCGGGCACCTGGACTTGTCCGAGGCCGCGCCTGAAGATAAACGCAATGAAGGCGTGCTCAAACGCTACGCCGCCAACATCCTGCGCGTGGTGCCCCAGCTTCAGTACCACCCCAGCCGCAAACTTGCCATTGACCTGGTGCTGTTCATCAACGGCCTGCCCGTGGCCACGGTTGAACTCAAAACCGACTTCACCCAATCGGCTGAGGCGGCGATGGATCAGTACAAGACAGATCGCCTGCCATATGACCCCAAGACCAAGCGCAAAGAGCATCTACTGACCTTCAAGCGTGGTGCGGTGGTCCATTTTGCGATGTCGGATTCCGACATTCAAATGGCCACCAAACTCGATGGTGAAAACACTTTCTTCCTGCCGTTCAACCAGGGCAATGACGGGCATGCTGGCAATCCACCTCGCCAGGACAAGGAATACCCGGTGGCATACTTTTGGGAGCAGGTGTGCCAGCCTGATGCATGGTTGCGCATCTTCAACAGCTTCGTCTATGTCGAAAAGAAGGATGTTGTGGACATCAAGGGCAATTGGTCCAAGCGCGAAACCTTGATTTTTCCGCGCTACCACCAGTGGTCAGCCGTGAACAACATGATTGCAGACGCACGCAAGAACGGTGCTGGCGTGTCCTATCTAGCGGATCACAGTGCAGGTTCCGGCAAGACCAGTACGATTTCCTGGACGGCGCACGATCTGGTCAAACTGCGCCGGGACAATGGAGACGCCATTTTTAGCAGCATCATCATCGTCACCGACCGCAATGTACTTGACGGCCAGTTGCAAGATGCCGTGAAGCAGATCGACCACCAGTTTGGTGTCATCGCGGCAATTGATCGCCAAAAATCCTCAAAGTCCAAAAGCAAGCAGCTTTCCGAAGCGCTGATAGCTGGCACGCCCATCATCGTCGTCACCATCCAGACCTTCCCCTATGCGATGGAGGCCATCGTCACAGACAAGGCATTGAAGGGCAAGAGCTTTGGCGTGATCATTGATGAGGCGCACGCATCCCAAACGGGCTCGACCGCCGCCAAACTTCAGGCAGCACTGGCCATGAGCGGCAATGGCAAGATGGCCGCACTCACGGTTGAAGAATTACTGGAAGAACTGCAAAAGTCACGCGCACGTCCGACCAACATCAGCTATTTCGCATTTACAGGCACGCCCAAGCATTCCACACTCATGCTCTTTGGGCGTCCTGCTGACCCAAGTCAGCCTGCATCGAAAACCAATCTGCCCCAGGCCTTTCACCGCTACCCCATGCGCCAGGCCATTGAAGAAGGGTTCATCCTCGATGTGCTCAAGGGCTACATCCCCTACAAAACGGCTTTCAATCTGTCCAAACAGATTGAAGACACCAAACGAGTCAGCGGCAAGACCGCCAAAAGAGCTTTGGCGCAGTGGATGTCACTGCACCCTACCAACGTGACGCAAAAAGTGCAATTCATCATCGAGCACTTCAGCAAGAACGTGGCACACCGTCTGGACGGCAAGGCCAAGGCTATGGTTGTCACCAGTTCGCGTGCCGCAGCCATCCGGTACAAGAAAGGTTTTGATGCCTATATCGCCAAGCACCCGGAGCATTCAGGCATCCGGTCCCTGGTGGCCTTTTCTGGAAAAATGACCGGCAAGCAAGTCATGCACGGTGATGATGTAGGCAATGCGGCTGAAATCTTCATGGTGGATGAAGGTGAGGAATTCACCGAGGTCAGCATGAACCCTGATGTGGCTGGTCAGGATTTGCGCATTGCATTTGAGCGACCTGAATACCGGGTCATGCTCGTGGCCGACAAATTCCAGACCGGGTTTGACCAACCTAAGCTGGTGGCGATGTACGTGGACAAGAAGATTGCCAACGACGTGGAGATTGTGCAAACGTTCTCCCGGCTCAACCGAATCGCACCGGGCAAGGATGAGGTTTTCATCATCGACTTTGTAAATGACCCCGCCAACGTGCGCAGGGCATTCAGCATGTACGACGATGGTGCCCAGATTGACGATGTGCAGGATTTCAATGTGGTCTATGAGATCAAGGAGGCTCTGGATGCCCAAGGTCTCTATGAGTCCGAAGACCTGGAGGGTTTCAAAGAAGCCCGGTTCAAGACCATCCGCGATATTACGCATGCGCAGGAACCTCAGCACAAGGCGCTATACGCCGCGACCGAGCGTCCAACCCGTATATTCAATCAGCGTTTGAAAATGCTTCGTGATGCAATTGGGACGTGGGAAGCGTCTTATGAAAAGGCGCATGGGGTAGGTGATACCGCTGGCATGAAATCCGCTGACCACCATCGTAAGGAACATGCAGACCAGATCAAAACCTTGATTGCGTTCAAGTCAGGGTTGGGGCGATTTGTTCGGAGTTATTCCTATATTGCCCAGCTCGTGGATTTTGGAGATCCTGAACTTGAGAATTACGCCGCTTTTGCGAAGTTGCTCGAAAAACGTCTCAATGGCGAACCGCCTGAGTCTGTTGACCTCAGAGGGCTGGTCCTTGCCGGCTTTGACATCAAGCACAAAGAGGATGAACCAAGCGGCGACGATGATCAAACGGTACTCAAGCCCATTGGGCCGGGTAGCGGTGGCAGTAAAGGCGAAGACCCGCACTACCTTGCCGAGATCATTGACCGCTTGAACCGCTTGTTTGGCGAGGCCACTCCATTGCGTGACCAAGCTACCTTTGTGAACCACATCGTCGCCATTGCCCGAGAAAACGATGTGGTGATGGCACAGGTTGAGAACAACACCCGCGAGCAGGCTTTGCAGGGTAATTTGCCAGGCGCTGTGCAACAAGGTGTTGTAAGGGCGCTGACCTCTCACCAGAAGCTGGCCACTTTGGTACTGAAATCAGATCGCCAGTCCATGGGAGCTTTGACCGACATGATTTATGAGTTGATCCGTGACCGCAAGGACATCACTATTGGCAACATGAGAGACATCGGGTAAGGCGCATCGTGTTCGATCTTCTTAACCTACCCGGTGTGAAGCCGGTTGATTTGCACTATGGCAATCGTGTTATCACGGTCGTTGCCGAAGTGATCGAAGGCCCCATTCCGTCATGCGTGGAGTGCGGCAAGCCACTGCATCGACATGGACGCAGAACCAATGTCTTCGCGGACACTCCCATGCAAATGCAGCCGGTGCGTCTGGAAATATCCAGGCCACGTTACAGGTGCGCGACATGCGCCAAGATTTCCACCCCGGACCTGCTGTTTCTGGACGAGCGCAGGCGGGCGACGAAGCGACTTGTCGATGCTGTTCGTCAGCGCTGTCTGGGAATGACGTTTCACGCCCTTGCTGAACAAACAGGCGTGGCAGTAAACACCATCAAAAACATCGCCCAGGATCTGATTGTTGAACTGGAGAAAACAGTTCGGTACGAAACCCCCGTCATCATGGGAATTGATGAGGTCAACCTTGCGGGTGATTACAGGTGTGTGATTACAAACCTGGCCACCAACAATGTCTTTGAGATGCTGGAGTTTCGCACCCAGGATCACATGATGCCGTTCTTTGAAAAGCTGCGTGACCGGGAAAAGGTGGAGTGGGTTTGCACTGACATGTGGCGTCCGTTCAAACGTTCATTCAGCCCATACCTGCCAAATGCCAAACTGGTGATCGATAAGTTTCACGTCGTCAAGATGGCTTCGGAAGCTCTTGATGATGAGCGCAAGAAGTACCAGTCAACGCTTTCCAAAAACGAACGTGTACACATCAAGAAGTCAATTCGGTGGTTGACTCTGAAAAGACCTGGAAATCTGACCCCATTGGAGACGACGGCATTGGAGGTTGTGCGTCAAACAATCCCGGAACTTGGAGTTGCTTATGACTTCAAAGAGATGTTCTTCAGGATTTACGACGACCCGGTGAAAGAGTCAGCAATGCGTGCTTTCGAGGCTTGGGAAAATTCGCTGCCAGATAAGGAGCTGGAGAAATTCCATTCTCTTGCGAAGACGGTTCACAACCACTATGACGACATCTTTGCCTATTGGGATTCCCCCAGCCAGATCACAAATGCCTATACCGAATGCCTGAATGGGTTGATCAAGATGGCCAATCGAATTGGCCGTGGGTACAGCTACGAGATCATTCGAGCCAAGACGCTGTACGCGAAACAGGCCCGCAAGGTTGGCAGTGGTGTTCGCCTTCTGCCAGGTGCCGATTCTCAAGTTCCAACCAAAGTGGAGTACGGACCCCACATTCCAACCTTAATCGATCTGGCAGAAGATGGGAAATTCGACTGAAAAATCAGATTTCCAACCCTAGATTGCAAATAGCCAAATAGTTCTTGAAATTGTGCGCAATGCGCATATAATAAAGCACATGGACAAGTAATAAAGCAAGTCCCCGAAGCCCCGGCGGCACCTGGTGCAGGAGAAGAAAAATATGACCGCTCAAGACTACATGCACACTCTTCAATGGTGGGTGAAGCAGAGGACAGATGTTGGCGCAACCCACGCAAAGGCGCTTGAGTTAGCCTCCAGAGAAAGCACTATCGACGGCGCTTTCTCTGTCGCCTGGGCATTCCTTAAATCCGAAGGACTGACCTCGGTGGGTGACACGGATGATTTTGAACGCCTCACGCTCAAGCAAGCGGTAATCACTGCCAAAGGCCTTGCAGAATACGGGACTGATGATCTTGCAGACGCATACAGGATTGGCTATTTGATGTTTGCTGACGGATGCGGATGCGATACGCCGCCTGGATATTGGAACCTGGAAACGCCTGGGTTTATTGAAGTTTGGGAGGCTGGACGCGCAGACAACCCGGCTTACGTCAAACATCTTGCTGCTAAACAATTTGCGACGGAAAAGCTAAAAGATCGGTTTGGAGTTAGCACCCCGCAAACCGTTAAAGCCCGATCGTTCTGGTCAAAACAATATGCAAAGGGGAGAAGCGCATGAGAGGTCTTGTCACAATTTACTACAGCCCACGGCAGGGCGCAGGGTACGAAGTCAGCATTGTGATGGCAAATGGACGGGGAGTTTCTGGAATCCGCGCAGGGGGCGATGCTGGCAATGCGGCAGCAATCGCGATGGATTACATCATTTGTCACTGTGTCGAAAATCTTTTGGGTGGCGATGTTGTTGGATCGACTGAAGTGATGGCGCTGATCCCCAAAAGGTTCCATAGCGTCCCGGCAAAGGCCGAAAGGAAGGAATGGGCGAAGCTATGAGCGATGGAAAAATGGTTCCACCCCCTGAACAAGTCAAAGCCACCCGCGAAGCCATTCAGATCGTGCTCGGCCTGAAGATAACAGCAGCGCAGGACTGGTGCGCTGCAGCATTGCACACCAGTCGCCGGTCATTCCAGCAGTGGGAAACAGGCGACAGGTCAATGCATCCTGCATTTTTTGAACTTTTGAAAATTAAAGTAGCGCTCATTGAACATACGTAATTTTACAAAATCAACAACGTTTTACGGATACCCAAAATGATCAAATATGAAATCGGTAATATCCATCATCAAGGTAATAGTCAATTCTGTGAAGCCTTTTTGCAGGGTAATACCATCGAAGAAGTCGTAAATATACGGAAAAAATCGCACAATTCGCATGGCAATGTGATCTACAAGGTGGATTATTCGAAGTGTAAAAAGGTCAACCGTACTTATGGGATGAGCCAAGGCCTGCGCACGCTACCCCTGGTGGTAGAGCGTGTTGGTTATTGGTTTGATGGTGATGGCAATCCCATCTATTGATTCGGCAGTGTGGCTTAGGCTTGCACCGTTACCTACACCAGTAGGTGTTACATAAACCCCAAACCCATGTTTCTTCTAAGATTCATGGGTTTTTTAATATGTTTATATTAAGGACAATTAATAACTCGATCATTTCATTTTTTGGCGTACAATAAAGATATTGAGTCACATAAAATTCCGCTCGTGGTGGTGGAATGTGTGCCCGTCAATGATCGAACGAAGGAATTACCGAAATGACCAGTTTTCAGGAAACACTTGACCATACAAGTCCAAGCATCCAGGAGCGATTGCAACTTCCAGTGTCACCAGAGGTTAGGGCGAGGACGTTGCTTGCGCACTTGTGGCGCAAATACGATGCCGCTGGAATCTCAATGGGTCGCTCGCATGAGGCTGTCGTGCTGGAGGCTGTGCTGTCGTTGCTAGGCGATCCAGACCCGAATGACATGGCGCGTCTGGATGACTCAAATTTTGACTTGATTGGCCAGACTCGGGATTACCTTTCCGCCCGTCGAGCCGTTCAGCTTGGCCTTAAATAGAACTGGAGCCACGGTGCAAACTGAATCTCTCAGTGGACCCGATTTGGCGTATTGGGTTGCTCGTTCAAACTTGCAAGGGCATCCACAGCAAGCGAATGTTTTGCGCAAACATTACGGCCATATCTCAACGCAGGAGCCTTTGAGTGAGGCGAGCATGCGGAATTTTGTTTTTGAAAAAATCGGCCCGACGCTGCCCGAACGCAGCTTGTGGCAATAGGAGCTAACAACAGTTGTTGATTAACTATTCAAATGTAGTTATACTATATCGTAATGAACAGCAATTACCGCATCAACGAATTCGCCAAGCGTGTCGGGCGCTCGGTTCAGACCGTGCGTCGCTGGGAGAAAGAAGGAAAGTTAACAGCCAAGCGCCTGCCCTCCGGTCATCGGTATTTCGATGAATCCGATGTGCGAGCAAGGAATCTAAATGCCAAACGCCGTTGAATCACCTAAGTTGGGTAGGCCACCATTGGCCCCAGGTGATGCAAAAGAAGTGCGTGCGAGCCTGCGCACAACGCCCGCAAGACTGGCTAAAGCAGACCGGTTATCAAAGGCTGCTGGGATGAGTCGTAATGCCTGGATTGAGCGGCTGATTGATCTTGCAAAAAATTAGTTTGGTGGATCTTAATTAATAGTTTGCGTTTTTAATTATTTGGCGTACAATAAAGATTGTAAAACGAACAATCGACCAGAACTACGATGAGTGGTGATGGCAAATCTATATGTCTTTTGGTAAATTAATCAGGTCATCCAGGGAAAAAAAAGGAATTGACTTGAAGGTACTAGCGAGTGCAATTGGTATTTCATCGGCTTATTGGTCGCGTATTGAGCGCGAAAAGGAGTTGAGTTGGGTGCTGACAGTTGTTCAGCACGTCAACCAAGTGCGATAAATCGTGATAGCTTTGAATAGTTTTTTACGAACAGGCTAGGTTCGTTGCGATGGCTGACAGACAAGTCGCAGATGAGGCGTTTAGGACCCATTTTGTCGAGCCGTTTGCCATGCAAATCCTGATTGATCGTGGTTTGTGTTTTCGAGGCGATATGCAAGCTGATTTCTATCAGCGGATTACAGAACGCGAAGCGGCCATCGTTTAATAAATATACTTAGGAAGAATTATGAGAGCTGTATGGATGCCATCTTTTTATACAAGATTTTCACCAAATATTGAATATATTATTAAAGCTCTTCCAGATGTGGCAATCATGGAGGTTATTTTCCCTGAGTTGAGTATAGACAATAGATACGAACCTCATGTTGCAAAAGAATGTAATTTCACATTCATGAATGGCAATGTTCTAAATGTTCCTGGCTACATGCTTTGGAAATTTTTAGATTTAATTCCATCTGGTTTGGGATCAGAAGAAGCCGGATACTTGGATGAAAATATATTCACCAATGATTATGGTGAAAACTTGATGCAGCGAATCAGACTTGCATACCAGGCTGTGTTTATTGACACAATACCTGAAGGTTTACTACCCATTTGTCCAATTAAATTTGTATTGAACCTAAAAACAGGCAAGACTCAGGTTTCGTTGATGCCAAAACTATCTAAGAAATCAGAACAATATATTTCTTCTGCTTTTAGTGATTACGTTGATGAAGATTATTCATCAATACGGAAAAGTATTGCTGAATTTATTAAAAATGAAACATCAGAACCTCAGTTCGATATGGGGTTTGAGGACGCAGGAAATGGAACTTTAAGGCGCACCATAATTCGCAAACCTTGGCCCAATTTATTAACAATTACTTTTGCAGAGTTTCTGCGTTGTTTTTCTGTAAAAAAAAGCGATGATTGCCCGGCCCAAAAAACGCAGGGCGACTTGTTTTCTGAGGTTATATTGAATGCAAGTCGTGAACTCACTCCTGAATTTGTTAATTCGCTTCGAAATAAGGATTCTTTTTTTGAAATGGCAAATGAGATCGGATGCACTTCTGCCAAGCCAACAACCAAAACATTTTTGAAATACTTGGATGCGTCAGAGCATCGGTTCCTTATTTTTAATGTCTTGTGGTCGCATGTATATGCCAAGATTAAGAGCTTGAGTATTGAGGAAATTATCAACATACCTAACAGCGCAGCCTAAGTGACTTTTGGTGTTTACCTCAATTAAATTCTAAAAACTTATGAAAAAACTTCTCACGATCTTATTTGCGCTGGCCATGCTTTTGTCGGTATCTCAGGCCGGAGCTGCGGGTAGGCACCAGGCTGCAAAGAAGGAAAAACAGGTCAAAGAGTTGAAGCCCGCCAATCAAGGCAAGCAAAAAAATGACATCCCTTGAAACACCACCTTCAACAGAGAAGGTAAACCCGGTTCAAATCGCGGTCCCTGAGCACCTTGTCACGATTGACTCAGAGAGCACTCGGGACATCGACGACGCCATCGGCGTTGAACAGCTTGAGTCTGGTTTTCGTGTGGTCATCGCCATCACGGACCCGACCTGGTTGGTAAAGATTGGGAGCACCGAAGATGAGAACGCTAAGTTGCTGGGCGAGACGGTCTATGTGCGCGACAAGTCTGTTCGCAAAATGCTGCCCGCCGCCATCTCGGAATTCAGTGGCAGTTTGATCGAGGGTGCCGGTCGCAAGGTCTTCGTTTTTGAGGCGACTCTTGATGCGGCTTTGGAAGTCCAGTCGTTTAGGGTTGCGAGGCAGTTTATGACCGTGACAAACCGCCTGTCTTACGACGACATCCCCCGGATTCTGCAAGGCGAACCCTCATCCCTGCAAGGTGCTCTGAAGGCTGCGGCCTCGCTGGGGCACCAGTTACTCACCAAACGCCGCAAACGTGGCGCATTGGCCCTGTACGACCTGGCACGGCTGATCTACATGGACGATGAGGGCCGGTTGATCCAGTTGGCCCGCCAAGAGGAAGTGATCGGCAACATCATCGTGCAGGAGATGATGATTCTTGGAAATTCCCTTGTGGCTGGGTTCATGGTTGAAAACGAGATCCCCGGCATTTTCAGGAATCACAAGGCCAAGCCCGCCGCACCCCCGCCTGATGAGTTGTTCGCAACAATCACGACGTGGTTGGACAGTGGGACGATGGATGCAGAAAAAATCGAATCGACTTTTGCAGTGCTTTTGGGCAAGGCCTCTTACGGGGCGACGGTGACAGGTCACTATGCGCTCGCGTTACCGTTCTACGCTCATTTGACTTCGCCTTTGCGCCGGTATGCCGACATGGTGAACCTGCGCCAGTTACGTGCTTTTCTGAAGAAACTCCCATTCCCATACGGCAAGGATGATTTGCAGGTTTTGGCTGACACACTCAATGAAAAAGCCAAGGATCGCAAAGATAAGCGCACCAATGGGTTTAAGGAGGTTGTGAAGGCCCGTGCAGCTCGCGCCCTGGAACGAGGCTCGCTGGAGCAACTTGCCGATCACGAGATGGTGCAAGCCATCAAGATGGGTATTGCCTCTGGCAGTTTGCCTGATGTCCTGGTGGATGAGTTGGTGCGCCGGTTCGAGCAGGCCATCATCACGGACAAGATTGCAGACTGTCTTTTGCAAGAGGGAGGAACCAACTGGCCTGACTCGCTGAAAGTTGCATTCGCAGCTTGGGTTGTTGAAACACCCACGAAGGCGGTCAACCTGTTGACGCACGCCCGTCAAACCAATTTTTTGACCGATTTGGTGATCACTGCGCAAGGCGAGGGCACTGCGTTTGATGGTTCAGTCACGATTGAGCGGGCAGGGTCGGTGCCGGTATCCTTTGCTGGATCTGCCAATCGCAAGCGAGATGCGGAGCAGTCTGCGGCTGTCAAAGCTGTTCTCTCGCTTATTGATGCGGCTCTGCCTGAGTTGATCCCCACCGGGCAGATGGTGAGAGCGTCTGGAAACCCAAAGGGTGCATTGCTGGAACTGTGTCAGTCAAAGCAGTGGCCGATGCCTGGTTATGAGAGCAGCGGCAAAGGGCCATCGCATGCCATGGTGTTTCAGTCAAAAGTCAGCGTCGTGATTGATGGTGTTGTGCATACCGAAACTTTTTCTGGTGCGGCAAACAAGAAGGATGCTGAGGCCCAGGTTAGTGCGCTTTTGCTGGCCAAGCTGAAGCCCGTGCAGGCTAAGAAGCAAGATGCGCCCGTCAGAGCTGCAGTCGATCAATCGATTGACGCGAACCCCATTGGCACTTTGCAAGAGATGGCGCAACGCATGGGTATTGGTTCGCCTGGGTACAGCTTTGAGGTTTTGAGTGAGGTGCCACCCAAATTCCGTGCTACGGTGGCTGTCAAGGTGCCGGTGCCGGGCCGGTACACGGGCGAGGCGACGACGAAGCAGGAAGCCAAGAAGAATGCGGCAAAAAAAGCACTTTCGGCATCGAAATGGTCTTGATGCGCAAAGCAGTTCAAACTCAAAACAACAAACGATTGCGCGAGCTAGTCGCTGGGGCTGGCCTCAATCAGCCTGCCGCCCTTGAAATTTTCAACGCCGGGTTGGGCATCCGTGGCCTGAAAGAGTCAACCTGGAAGGGCTACTTTTGCGATCCTGAAACAACACGGTTTCGTGAATTCAAAGACGCTTTTTTGACCCGAGCAGAAGAGGTCTTTGGTCCGCTTCAAAAATAGTTTTTGCGCGTCATTGCTCTGTAGAACACCCATTTTCCAACCAACTCAGCTACACACCATGCCACTGAAGAAAACCTAACGGACAACTACAACAGCTTCACTTGCCGCAGTCCAAGTTAAAAATTTGATTTTGAAAACTTGAAAGCCAGACACCATTTCCATGTCTATGTCTATGTCTATGTCTATGTCTATGTCAGAATCGTACATTAAAGGTAAACCATGAAACTAATTAAAATTTTCGTCAACGTGTATGTGAACCCTGAAGCTGTTGGAGTGGTGAAGCTAGAAGTCAAATTTGAAAAGTGTATACGCACGACTAGCACAACAGTTTTTGATTTTAGCGGTCAAAATATATTAGCTCGACTATTAACGACTGTTAATACTGAAAGCAGTAATGAGGTTAAGGATGATAATTTAAGACACGAACAAGTAATTGTTGCATTAAAAAAAGAGACAGATGAAATGGATTTTAAAGCAGATCAAATCTAGCATTTTTTGTTATTTAAAATGCAGGTGGCGTGAACCTTGTTCTTAAAGATGGTGATTTGTAGTGGTTTTAGATAACGATTTCGTCCAAGTTAGCGAATGTGGTAACACTGTTTGGTGCCACGCACCGGACGGATCTACAGTCGGTCGGTTCTCGAAGCGCTTTGGGATGGATGTACACAACACTGTTTCTGATCAGATGCAAGACAAGCCTCAGTGTTTGCACTGCACGCATGAGAAGCCTTCACAGTCAGATTGGGTTGAGTTTTGCAAGCTGATGCTGGAGTATCACCAGGTCGTTGTCGATGAATCGATTTTGACAATCACACCCGACTGAGGCTGCTTTCAATGAGTCTAAAAATCAATTACGCGGTTCGCTGCGCAGCCACCAGCTACCAGAAGGGCAAGAACGCTGGCACCGGTGCCGCCATGAGTGCCTACAAGCAGATCGAAGCCCAGGAGCGTCAATGATGAGCAAGCCACAAAACACGGTCGTCGTTGGAGCAGCCAGCGCGGGCAAAACCACCTCCTTGCGGACCAGGGTCTGCGGCACGCTGTATGGCCGATCATCCACGGACACGCAGCCATCCATGCTGACACGCACCCGCCGAAACTCGGCATACTCGAAATCGCCGTTGGGCAGGGGTTGCATGGCGGGCAGGTCAAGCGCTTCAAAGGTGCTCCGGCGCGAACCGGGCAGTTTCTGAAACTTGCGTTGGTTAAGGTCCAGCAACAGTTCCTGAATGGCCTGGTTGAGGTCGTGTAGCTGATGAAAGACTCGCTTGCGCAATCGAAACAAGATCCATCGCTCTACCACCAGCACGCCGTTTTCCACCTTGCCTTTATCTTTCGGGGTTCGGGGGCGCGCCGGAATGATCGTCAGGCTGTAGTGGTCAGCCAGGCTTTGATAGGTGGCGTTGATGACCGGCTCGGTTCGGCTGGCATGAATCACAGCCGACTTGAGGTTGTCGCAGACGATGACTTTCGGTACCGCACCAAAAAACTCGAACATATTGGTATGGGCAGCGATCCAGTTGGGCAATTTCTGAGACCAGTGCGCTTCGGCATAGGTGTAGTTTGATGCACCCATCACCCCGACAAAAATCTGAGCCCGTCGGATTTCTCCGGTGGCCATGTCGATGACCGGCATGGTGGGACCTGCATAATCCACAAACACGCGTTCCCCGGCAACGTGGGTGAATCGCATATAACTTTTGAGTGTTTTGCACCACTGCCTGTAGCGTTCACAAAACTGACTGCGTTGCAAACCATCTGGATGGTCGGCGAGGTATTCAACGTGCAGTTGAATCAGGGTTGCCCCTTTGGCTTTCAGCTCTTGCTGGATATCGACCCAATTGGGCTCGACCTTGCGCTGGAAGCGGCCCGTTTGGGGTGGAAACAAGCGCGCTTCAAGCGCAGCATCGTCGGTGTCTGGCGGCAGTGGCCATACCAAACCGGCTGCGGTGGCTCTGGTAATGTGGTTGCTGACCGCTTCCCGTGACAATCCCAGGCTGCGGGCGATGGCCCGCTGACTGAGATCAGTTTCGTGAACAAGTCTGAGGACTTGCCTGATTTTTCGCATGGTGATTCTCCGATTCATCGTACTTGAACCGGTCAGCTTGGTTCCCGCCGACCGGCACCCTTCGTCGGCTGTGGCAACCACGACCTAGTCGTGTCAACCCCAGCAATGAGGAACAAGCAGGTGGCCGCCCACCGGTTGGTCGCAAGCGACTTGACGGCGGGTCGAGGGAAATGCACAATACGCACCGAAGTCCCCACTTCAATGACGTTATGAAACAGCCCGCAGTTGACGCTACGGGCTGTTTCGCTTTTCCCGGCCTCGATTTCAGTCAATCTATGGCATGGGTGGTATCTCCTTCTGGGTTGGAACTGGTCGCTGTCGCCGATTGGCTGACGGACCTCTGGGTTTGAAGCTGTAGCGTGTCGGCCACAACTCCCGGATTTCAAGCCCTACCACTTGGGCTATATGCTGTGCCACAGAGTAGGCAGTGATTCGATCATGAATGACATTGCCAACCACTGCCTGCGACACCCCGAGTTGTCGGGCAAGAAGGGTCTGGGTGTGACCTTTCGAAATCGTTGCGACGTATTCGAAATGAATGCGACGAAATAGCTCTAAAATTTGAAAACTTTAGGCCATCCTTGCATTGCACGGGTGGCCTTTCTGCTGGTCGATGCCGGAGCTAACAACAGGTCAGGCGCATTGGAGAGATCGCAGATCGCAAGAAAATTTCCCATTCGTCTCTGAATTCACAAGTCATTGATTTTGCTTGCGATTTCGATAATTTCACGTCCAGCCAGAGCAAAGGTGGGCACTACCGAAAGGGCTACACCCGCCAGGCTGTCGAGTCACTTTTGCCGCTGTTTTCCGGCACGAGTGGCGCGACACTGGACGGCCTGGAAGATGTTTTCAAGGCGGCTTTCGACATCGCGCAAAGCCAGATCGATACCGATCCTGCCTCACTGAAGATTCATGGGCCACAAGCCAAGGTCGCCGCCAACACCACGGACCTGACAAGGCTAAAAGATCAGAGAGAGGATTTGGCCAAGGTCATTGGTCGCATCGAATTTGCATAAAGTAGAACGCAGTCGCATCAAATGTTAGAAAAATCGGCGCAATGATTTAAAAATGCCTTAGCTAAGTCGTTGATTTATTGTTTTCGTTGTCGCAACTTATTCGAAAAATCACAGGAACTCTGTTGAGGTATGTTCCCGAAAAAATGCGCACTCAGGCTCTTTGCTTTCGCGCAATTTCCCAAAGTGGAAGCGCTTTGTACTGGACTCCAGAAATCTTTAAAACCGAGGCCGTGTGCGAGCTGGCGGTTTCGCGATACGGATTAGCCCTGGAATCCGTGCCTGTTGACATTAGGTCAGATTTGATCTGTCTGGTAGCAGTAGCTAATAACGGTAGTGCTTTGAAATATGTTAGCGAAGCTCAAAAGACGCTGCCAAATCTCTGCCTGGTCGCGGTAGCAAATGACGGCACTGCTTTGGAGTATGCGAGCGAAGCTCAAAAGACGCTGGAAATTTGCAGCGTTGCAGTTTCTTGAGTCAGGTGGGTAATTAAATTTGTCCCAGAGCCTTTGAAAGCAAAACTTGAGAATTTTTTGGCATTGCCAGAATACCTGGACAACGGGTACGAAATTGATATTGGGTAAATGGCAAAAAAGCTCGCAAGGGAGAGCCGAAACGAGCCAAGACGCTAACCGACGAACGGTAACATTTATTTGAATATTTATGAAAAATAAATAAAGTTATCGTTTAAATGATGTATAATACTTACATGCACTGGGAATTCTGATGCAGCAGGCGCCTCGCTGATACAGGGGTTGGAGGTTGAGAATGACATTTGTGACTGTGAACCGACTCCGGCTTGTTTTCAGCTACACGCACCCGCTTGGCGGCAGTTTCCAGGATGAGGTACTAAGCATCAATTTGCGCTGCCTGGTTGCGAGGACGCGCGACCAATGCGACGAAATCATGTCACGTGAGCATGAACAGGCTGGACAGGATGTGGTTTCTTTTTTGTGCAAGCCAAGCGAAGAAGCGGTTTCCGCCAAAATAGATTGGTACGTAGAAGACCTTGCTTACCATCACCGAAATATCGATGGAATTCTGGCAGTCATCAAAGTAGATCGCGTGCTTTGACAGCCCACCCAAAACGGGGCCAGCGCAGCCCAATTAAACGGTAACATTTATTTGAATATTTATGAAAAATAAATGAAGTTATCGCTTAAATGATGTATAATCAAGACATGGACGGGCAATAAAGCTTGTCACTAACGGTAGAAAGGATATTCAAAATGACGAAAACTCTTCCAGAAATCGGAGCCCGGATCCACATCTTTTATGAAGCTGGGTCCACCGTTGGCGCAGAAGTGAGGGAGGTCCATTCCGGCGGAAGTGGAATAGCGTGCATTGCTGCTTTTACTGACAGCGGCGTTTTAGAGCGTTTTTATCCATCACTTGGGGGCCGAATCAAGGCCTGGTATCCAGTTGTTTTCTGAAGCCGAAAAAGGCCCAGGACGACCGCTCAAAATCCTGAAGGCCGAATTAACCGAAACAGAGTTTGCTGCATTTGAAAATGTCGCTCGTTTGAGAGACGGTCCGACCAGGGCATTAATTTATGATGTTTTCGTCAATGCGACATCAACTGCAGACGCAGCCAGGGAGGTTGACATGCATCCCTCAAATGCCAGTTCAGCAGTGTCCAGAGCAAGAGCTACGCTTGAAAAAATACGCATTGCTGCTGGGACTTTAAAATAAAAAAGCCAACCCGGATCGAGTTTGGCTTTTTTGTTTTTTGGCTTGATTAAGACTGCTGACTGCTATGTTATTTGACGCCTGGCAATCGTCAATTCGGATATCGCAGATTCACATTTTTCCGGGCTCGGGATTACGCGGCACTCTAACTGATTTTTGGGCCATCGCGTGTGCTTGATTGCATTCCGGTTGCGTTGCGAGCAAAAACATGAAAGAGTGAACTGTCAGGCGATGAGCCAGCGACACCACAAAAAAGGGATTACGCGCACATTGCGCACCACACCACGCCAGGCGAAGCGCACACGGGAAGATTTTTGGCGCGAGCAAGCCGCGCAGCTCGAAGAAGCCATCAAGACCCGCGCTGATTGAGTTCCTTCGGACTCGCACCAGCGAGGAAATTGCCCCGCTTGCGGGGCAAGAGTTTGCCGCGTTCACGGCGCAGGCTCAAGCCGGGATCGTTGCCACCTTCCCATGCATCAACATCACGCAACAACAATGCAGAAGAGCCATCACAAATTAATGTGATGGCTTGGGTTAATAAAAGAACGTCAATTCGCGTGTGAGAGCGTGACCACATTTCCATAATCTGAAACAACATTAAAAGTTTCACCAGACAAAAGGCGATCATCGGTGCAGCGCAGTGGTGGTTTTCCAGCCATATCAACAAAGCGAGTCAAAGCAAGATCAAACGTTTCAAAAGATTGACGATCAGTACCATCGGTGTCCTGGGTCGTCACAATGTAGCCGGTCAAGCTTTTTGTTTCCAGACCAAACTCATTTGCAACAGATTCAACCGCAGACGCAATCGTTTGGCAACCTTCAATAATTTCGGTAATGTCTGAATCTGCCAAGCACTCAACAACAACATCCCATCCGTTCGAGTAATTAACGTTTGCATGGGCTTTAACAGCATCGATTAAAGTTTTAGTATCCGTTTGTCATCCTTTGTAAAGACTGAGCCAGGATTGGCGCAGCACTTCGAGGGATATGCGATCACAAGAAAAGAAGTATTTAACCGGGCAGTTCAATCGCGGCAAACCCGTTCAAGTGCTGTGTTTTTCGGCCAGAGTCATATTAATACATGACACTGCTGTTTTGCCGTCACTGATATTCGGCACAGACATTTCTACTTTACCTGTGTAGCGATCTTCCACGTTAATTCTGTAGGCCTTGAATATCCACGTATATAAATTATTTTGATACGCAGCAATACCTATGTTTCTCCACTGCAATCCAATGCATGATTTTTTCCAAGGCAAAACACCTTTAATGGCCCAAACGCCATTATCGTTGATAATGAGTTTGACTGAACGAATAAGAGCTATCTCGTAAATTATTGAAATTGTGCCAAATGCATAAACACCATAAATAGCAGATCCTAAATCTTTTTCATTTAGAAGGTAAAAAGCCCCAACCATAATCAAAATATAAAAAATAACTATTGGTAACACTGCAAAATATCCAACCCAAGCCAGTGCAAATGTTTTTTGGTCGGCTGATGGTTGGTTAATATCTACGAGGTTAGTTGATTCGTCGTTTGCCATGGTATTAACATCCTTTAATTACAAATTGTGTGTTGAAAATAATCTTCAAAATTTTCTACTCCAATAAAGATTTGCCAATCGTCCGCGACTGGTATAGGTGGGATCGTTGGCCTTGTCTTCCAACTCAAGGATTGGGTTTTTGCCAGTGACATAAACTTTGGTGGTGCCAGCCTCCTTGTTTGATGCGACTGACAGAACGTAGTCATCAACCAGGCCCACAAACGCACGATGCGCTTTCTTGGAGAATTCCTCGCTCTCGCCGTCACAAATGCGCTCCAAGAGGTCTTTGCCGGACAAGCCAGGTTCAAACCACGCCTCTCGCGCCAAAGACACCCCAATCAACCCCTCGTACTGAGCAGCCATGAGTTCGACGCGGGACGGTAGATCGTCTGCAGTCGATGGCATCGGGGGGAGAATCCATTCGCGCATCCAAAACTCAAGCATGAAGCGCAGGCGCAGAACATCAATTCTGATTTCATTGTCAATGCAGGCAACCGCATCCTGGAGATGCAAGCCGTCAATTGAGCGACAAAAGAAAAAGTCTATGGCGCGTTTTTGCTTCAAATTATTCTCATTGAATTCACCTTTCTGCAAGGTGTTGAACAGAATAGACGCATACCCGTATATCAGCAAGAAAGCGTCTTGTTCCGATCCCTCATCAAAGTCTTCGTGAGTTATATATATTTTTTCCGATTTCTTAATCGCTGTTCTGCTTCTTTTTCCAGAAGTTGTGCCTCTAGCGAACTGAATAATCGAGTTTTCGGTGTCAGTAAGCTCATGATCAAATCCCTGTGTGTGTCCAAAATGGTTCGAAAAGCCCATATCAGCAGATTGAACACCGGTGCTCCCAGGGCTAAAAGTATCCCCACCGCCAAAGTCCTCGTGGCTGAAATCATCAAAAGAATTGCAATCAAGACCGAAATCCCCGAAATCACCCGTATTGCTGTCTCCAATGTCTGTGCGTCCATTTGGGTTTTCTCCAATCAAAATGTTCAATTCTTTCTCCATTGTCTATTCTCCAATTCCTTCGAATGCATTTTCTGGAAGCGGCATCAACTCGGAATAGCCTTCTGCATTGACTTCCTTGGCCTTGGGTTGGTCTTTTGGTATATCTTTGTCCTTGCCCTTTGTTTCGCCCTTTGCTGGTCGCACTCGGGCTCTCTGAGCCTGCAGGATGTAATCGTCCACGTCCTTCATGGCATCAAAGGTCTTGATTCTTGCGATGTTGTCTTTCGCGTGATTGATCCTCAGTGGGCCAATGGCTCTTCTGATTTCAGGGGAAAGTTCAATCATAGGAACCCTGATGTTCCAAACCCGTGGTGACTTCAGAATGACGCACTCACCCGGTTGCAGCGACTTGATAACGTCCTGGTGGACAAACGGTTCGGCCTGTTCACGTTCACCTGTTCCGAAGTTGGCTGAGTCTGACAAAGCCTTGTTTGGGCCAATTTGCAGGGCTTGAGCAGATGCGGATACGCCAGATCCTGCACTGGTGCTTTTGAGCACTCGGGTTGTCTCGCCAATGAGTTCGCTGGCTTTCAATGCGGTGTCTTGTGAAGACAGACGGAAAAACACTTTCAATTCCGTATTCGCCAAAATTCGTTCAGCAAAGTCTTCACTGATATTAGTTAATCCAGAATCTGTTTGAATGGCTGGGAGCAGTGCCACCCGAGCAGATCGAGATTGCTCGAACATAATATTTAGAGCTTCAGTTGAGTAACTTGACATTTCATCTAGGAAGGCCAAGAAAGGTATTTTTGGTCGATCTTCTTTGTTGGTTTGAAGCCATGATATTGATGTTCTTAAATCTGCAACAACCATTTTCCCGAGATTCTGAGCTGCAACATCTTTACCCATGGTTGGGAGCGCAACATAAGTGATTTTGCTGTCCCTTATCGCTTCATACATTTTTACTTCTGGGTTGTATGAATTAAGCACCTGTCCAAAATTACCGCTGCCAAATTGTTGCATTCTGGCACCGATCCCGCCTAGCATTTCCTTGAGTCGTTTAAGGTCAACATTAAGTTTTGTGATTGTCCCGTCTAGGTTTTGATCTTTGGCATATTGTTCAAGGAAGATTGACAGATTCTTTCTTGCCATAGAGTTCGGGGCTAACTGATTGATCGTTTTCATCAAATTGTTAAGCACGCCCTCATTCATTGTTAGAAGTGCCAGATCCAGGAAGTTGAAAGCACGTCCCTTGATTCGATTGCTGTTGAGGTATTCCAGTGGGGTGTTGGTCTTTTTTGCTTCTTCTATCCATTGTTGGACCGTGGCCGGGGACTCTTCTTGAAGCGCGGATATAAAGACAACCAGCGCTAAATTGGAGGTCTGCTTGTAGTAGTCGGCACCGGCTGATGCTGTGGTGGATGGGATCAAGCTGATGATCCGCGAAGCTATTTCATCGGGTTCACCATACAGAATTGGGCTGTAGGTGTTGGACTTTTCTGGTTGGCCTGGGTTGATCACCTGGAAGTCTTTTCCGCGTCCGCAGTACACCGCGAATTCGTAGAGTTCTTGGATGTTGTCACTGTCGAGCTTACCGTCCACAAAAAGCAGGCCACCACCACGTTGAATTTGCTGAAACATCAACGATTTCCCAAAAACCGACTTACCCATACCGGTTTGACCCTCTATGAGTCCGTGCCTGCAAATGTCTTCGTCACTGATCGTGATCGGCGTTCCGTCATCCGTGGTGTACCCAAGAATCAGTCCATTGGATTCATTTGGCGGGTAGTCCATTGGGTCAGAGGATTCCACCTTGCAAGATGTGGGGATGACAAATCTGCTGCGTGACTTCTTGAGTATCGAATAAGTGAGGTGATACGCAGCAACTGCTGCAGCGAGCATGAGACTAAGTTCTGCGGCCAGTGTTCCGGGGATTTTGATTTGACCTACAACCGGGAACGTCAGTCCATGTGAGTAGCCTGCAATATAGCCCGACATTGGCGGAAAGGCGCTGATAAAACCAGCCGCGATTACCAACAAGCAAATAGTGTCCTTTGTGCCCCCAATGGGCTCGGATCGCAGAGCTTGGAAAATTTCATTCATTTGTGGCTCAATTGAAATGTGAGTACAGTTGGCGGGCTGTGCCACAGAAGACGGTCACTCCACCGCGACTAACGACACGTTTTTCTTTGGCTTTTGGTAGCCATATGACAGGACTTGTTTTGAGGTAATCGGATGCGGCGAGCACTTGGGCAATGTGCTTACGGGACACTTTGCTTGCATCCTGAATGGATTTGATTTCGATGTTGTAAGTCTCCCTGCGGGCTTTGAACACCACATCGATGTCGCCGCGACCGGGCAAGACCTGGTTCTTCATCACCTTGTCTTTGTCGATCCTTTCGAGATCCCGTATGGCTCTTTTTTCGACTTGTTGGCCATGAATGCGGGCAAACAAGGACTGAAGGTTCAGCACGATGACGAAGGAAGCTGATGCGCCAAGAACATAAAACTCATTTGTTTTACCGTTTTTGTACCAAAAAAACCATCCAGCAACCAAGATGACGAGCGAGTAGCCAGCCCAAACCAAGTTTGTTTTCCATGGCCTATGTGTCTTGGTAAATTTCGTTTTATTTGCGTTTGTCACGGTGTGTTTCTTATTTTTACGATTCGCATTCAATTGTGTTGCAAAGATTGTAACGCTATAAATAAATGATAAAATAGAGATTCAACTTAGAGAGAGTTTTCTGATGTTTTCGACTGACACAGCCATGACAAATACTCCCGTATTTGATGGACGATCATTTGCTCAATATCGATACCAAGCACGTCACATTGAGCCGCTTGAGCCTGGCGCTGGCGTCAACCTTGTTGGCAAGATCCAGACCTTGCGGGTACTGGCTTCAGGGTGGGCGATTGGCCGAATTTCAACTGAAGACCGTGGCGATGTCAACGTCAATGGCAATGCGCTGGCCGGTCTGACCGAAAAAATGACCTACGAATTTTCCGGTCTGGTCGAAAATCACAAAACTTACGGACTGCAACTCAAAGTTGAAACCGTTGGCCTGCATGTGCCAAGCAACGGCAAGGGAATTGAGAAATTTTTGCTGCAGAACTACAAAGGCATTGGCAAAAAAGCTGCCGAAAAAATCGTGACCTATTTTTCCAAACAGTCAGGGGGTTTGGATCAGTTTCGAAGTGATCTGTTGGCCAACCCGTACTCAATGGACTTCTCTGTGGCTGGGATTAAGCGCAAGACGAGTATGGATGGATCTCAAGACTTGAAGGGTCTGATCTACATGGACATCGCCACAAAAATCGGCGGTGTCGAGCTGGGCGACAAGCTGCTACGCAAGATCGCTGGTCATTTGGAAGATGACGCAAAGAAATCGGCAAATCCGATTGAAAAGGCCTGGTCAATTCTGACTTCGAACCCCTACGCACTGATTCGCACTTTGGATGGCTATGCCTTCCGAACAGCGGATATTATCGCTCGAAAATTGAATTTCGACATGAACCGGATTGAACGACGTGGCGCACTGGTCACTTTTGCGGTCACGGAAGGGTGTAATTCAACGGGTCACAGCTTTTTGACCATGGGTGACTTCAACAAGATCATCAGCAAGATCGACAACACCGTGGACGTGTCCGAGGCCATTCAAGCAGCCATCGAGATGGAAGAGCCGCTAATTCAGGATCATGGTCGGTTTTATGTGGACACCATTTTTCAGGCAGAG
This sequence comes from Rhodoferax antarcticus ANT.BR, assembly GCF_001938565.1. Lineage (GTDB taxonomy): Bacteria > Pseudomonadota > Gammaproteobacteria > Burkholderiales > Burkholderiaceae_C > Rhodoferax > Rhodoferax antarcticus. The sequence goes on along the minus strand of NZ_MSYM01000020.1, from coordinate 120,168 downwards.
CGTTCACTGGCTTGGAATCTGGCGCAACGATGCTCGCGTCATTTGCGAAGCCAGATCCACAATGGTTCAGACCAAGATGTTCGCAATGCAATCGATGATGCTGAGTCGAAGATGCGGGAGTACACCAAGAATGAAAATTGGGTGCTGGATGATTCGCAGTGGCAATGCATTTACGGCCTTTTGACTTCTTTTGAACCTGTCCACACGATCACGGCTGGACCGGGCTGCGGCAAGACAGCCATCATGGAGCTGGTGGTGCAGATCCTGGAGGGCCGCACCAAACACGTCAACAACCCAGAAACCAATGAAATTGAGGTTGTTCCCTACAAGGTTGGGTTTTGCGCCCCAACAGGCAAGGCAGCGAAGGTGCTCAACGCCCGCATTAAACGCTTTGGAGCGATCTCAACGACGATTCACACCCTATTAGGGGTGCGGGGATCAAAAGAGCAAGATGACGACGGGAATTCGGTGAGCGGCATGTTCATGCACAACCACAACAACCGGCTTGACCTTGATCTGCTGATTGTTGATGAAACAAGCATGATTGACGTTGCTTTGATGGGTTCGCTTGTGTCAGCGATGCGTGATGATGCGCATATTGTTTTTTTGGGCGACCCCAAACAGTTGCCCTCAGTGAGTCCAGGCGCTTGCCTTGCGAACTTTCTGGAGATGCCTTTTGATCACCACGAACTCACCAGCACACACCGATCTGATGGCGGTATTCTTGAAGTAGTACGTCTGGCCGGGTTGGGTCGAGTTGATTTTGTGCAGCGCCCGGATGTTGAATTTATCGACGGTTTGCCACCAGCAAGTGATGAGTCGATTGAGCGTGTACTTGACCTCTATTGCACCTCTGTTGACAGCAACCTGGGGGACTTCTCCAAAGTTGGATTGTTGATAGCCAGGCGCAAAGGTGATCCCAATTCAGCGGGTTGGAATTCGACATACCTCAATGCGGTTTTACGTGAGAGATACAACCCCGAGTTGGTCGGCGGGGTAGGGGTTCGCGGTATCGAGGGCTTGGCTCACGCCAATGTTGGTCAGAAGGTGTTTGGCACGCGCTACCGGGTGGGGGACAGGGTAATAATTCGCAAAAATTTAGTTGTTCCACAGGGCGACGATGACGATGCGCCCGTAGAGCAGGTTGTCAACGGCGATACCGGATCAATCACTGACTACATTGCGGCAAAAGGCGATGTGACCTATGTGGCGCTTAATTTGGATGATGGGCGCTCAATCGTCTTGCCAGTGGAGCACATGGATGTGCTGGACTTTTGTTATGCCATGACCGTGCATTCGAGCCAGGGCAGTGAGTACAACCACATTATTTTCATCAACGTTAACGGGCATTCGTCTTTCGTTCATCGCGGCATCGCCTTCACAGGGTTTAGCCGGGCGAAACGTAAGTTAACAGTGATCGGTGATTTTGACGCCATCCGAAGTGTTGTGGCTCGCAAGTGCCCGGAACGCAATTCGTACCTGGTACAGCGTTTCTTCAGACATCTTGAGAAGGCCAAAAGCAACGCCCATCATTGATTGATTGAGTGCTTTTTTGCCCGCTATTACTTTGTCCCAATAATTAATTCTCAAAACTCTATGACCGCCGTTTTCTTTGATGCCGTATTTGACGGAACTGAATATGGTCTAAAAATGCGTTATGTAAACGCTGGACTTGTTGATTATATTAAGACAAGTCCTGTGGTTCGTGGTTTTTTCATTGGCGATAAAACACATCCATATTACAGTTACTGGAGATTTAACAAATTACTGTTTGACACCAATGATATTCTTATCCCGTGGATAGGAGGGTTAGCTGAAGCGTCTGGTTATGATTTTGATGTGCTGCAGACTGAACTTAACAATATTCTCTGCAGCGCAAAGGATATGCCCAATGCCTTTGCGCATGGACTAACTCAGACCATTTGTCCACTGGCAAAAAGTGGCGATCCGTTGAAGGCTTCTGAGTTCTTGGTGTTTGGATCGCAGTACCATGGCTCTACCTTAACCTTGTTTAGATCAATGCATGGACAGTGGGCACGACAAGCTCGTGGCTGGTATGTATCTGATACATCCCTGGCGATGTTGACAAATAACTTAATGATGCAATCTGGTTATACAGAAAGTCAGATTTTCGTTAAGGAAGGGAATTTTTCACTTTACGATGGAGTTTTAAGTGTTGACCACGACGTGCCAACATTGGGATTGCCTGATATTTTACTCAGAGAACAAACTGAGTTCAACGATAAAAACAAAGACTTTGAAATTGAAGATAGTATCAACGCCCAAGTTCAGGCAACGGTATCTGCAATAAAACGTACTGGTATTGAATTCGCTGATATTAAGTCATTGCTACCTACAAAAAAGGGAATGTTACTCAAGCACCAGCGCGAAGGAGTCTTGTTTTTAACTCAACGCACAGGCGCATTGTTGGCCGATGAGATGGGCACGGGAAAAACACGTACTGCTATCGTTGCCTCCTACATCATCAAAGGCTTCGTAAACATCCAAGATTCAAATCGATATACGGTAATTGTTGCGGCTCCGAAAGCTGTTATTTTCAAGTGGCGCAGAGAGATCCTGGCTGTGTATCCTAACGAATCTGTGCATGTTTTGCAGGCTGGCCAATCACTCGAAGCTGTAGCTCCAAACACGAATTGGATCATCACAAATTACGAACAATTAGAGCGCATGGGTGATTTGGCGAATAGTGCCGCAGTGTTATTGATAGACGAAGCACACAAGCTCAAAGAATCCATGACGCTACGGACACGGATTGCTTTTGAAATCGCTTCACGAGTTCCTAATAGGTATTTACTGACGGCCACACCGATTCTGAATCGTGAATCCGAAATGCACTCATTATTACGCTTGACTGGACACTCACTCGGGGATTTGACATTGAGCGACTTTGAAACTCAGTTTTCGGGTAGTCCAGATTTTCGTAAAAACCTAAATAAAAGTATCAAGGAAGACTGGATGTTGCGCCGTCTGCAAAGCAAAGTTTTGCGGGGAAAAATTCCAGGCAAACGCCACGACTATCAATTGGTCAAGATGGTCAAAGGCCAACATAAAGAATATCTGCTGCAACTCAATGAAGGAACACATTCACTCACTCGCCTACACCATGCGCGACGATTCCTTGAAGAAGGCAAAGTAAGTCTTGCGGTGAAATATCTTAAATCGATACCAACAGATGAAAAACTCATAGTTTTTTGTGAGTATGTCGAGTCCGTCAATATGTATTCTGTAGCCTTGACTAGCGACTCTGTTAAATCAGTTGTTGTGACTGGACAATGCAGCGATCAAGCCAGAGATAAGGCCATTGAATCATTTCAAACGGACGATTCCGTTCGTTCTATTGTGCTGACTTATGCCACTGGAGCAGAGGGCATTGATTTGTGGCGTGGAAATCACGTTTTTCTTGCCTTGCAACCTTATGTTCCTGCCACCCAATCGCAGGCCGAGGATAGGGCAAATCGACTAGGGCAAACCCGGCAAGTGAAGATCGTTGTGCCTATCTTTCAAAACACGCTTGATGAGCAATTGAGGGAATTATTGAATTTCAAATCGTCGATTGCCAGGGAGGTCATCGACCCTGATGAGGTTGAAAGATTCAACAAATCGGCACTGATAAAGGCTATCGCAAGACAGTAAGCAAAGGCACTGTGCGTAGCGGCTCCCTTACCAAAAGTGCAGCTTCTTTTTTGACTTTTTTTACTTTTGGTATAGCCAATATAAGTTATGCACTGACAATTTCGTCAGGCGACTATTTTGGAGATTTTAAAAATGAGCAACAAACAGTTTGTAAGTGTCCCTGTTTATTTAATGCAATCTATTCTCTTGATGGCGACTTCTCATGTTCAGGACATCATTACAGGCCTCGAAGATGGTACTTATCTGAAGGAAGACAATGAGGATCTTTCGGACAAGCAATCTTCTGTAATTTATGCAGATCAGCTTCTCTCTGATGCGCTGGATTCTCATGCATTTTCCGGTATGACATTTTTCTTTGGTGCTGACAATTGTCTTTCAAACTGGCATCCGGCCCGGTTTGTTGTTAAGGGTATTGGGTTTGTAAATTGCGAACAATTTATGATGTTTTGTAAAGCCAAACTCTTCGACGATGAGGAATCAGCATCCAAAATTTTGGCCGCAACATCTCCGCGAGAACACAAACTTTTAGGGCGTCAAGTTAAGGGTTTTGTTGATTCTGTTTGGAACGAAAAATGTGATGAGTACGTTCGTATAGGGTGCATGGCAAAGTTCAGCCAAAACCCGTCGATGTGCGATGCATTGTTGGCAACCCAAGGCACTGAGCTTGTTGAGGCTAGTCCATACGACAAGATTTGGGGTGCTGGCTTGTCAGAAGATGACCCTCGGATTCTGGATAAGTCCAAGTGGCCAGGCCAAAATCGGCTTGGTAAAGTGTTGATGTCGGTGCGGCTTGATTTGGCGCACTCCATCTTTGCAAAGACTGGCCACGCTCACTGATGGTCCGGTGAAGCCTCGTGCTTCGTTGTCAAACCCTAAAGGCTGTCTCTCACTCATTTGTGATTGACGGCCTTTTTCTTGTTTTGCAGTGGATTCGGTTATTATTGCAAAATATGTTCTTTGCAACACAGATGTTTAACCACGTTTTTAGGTGACACTCAATGATCTCGAAGCGATTACGGCCAGCCTTGTTTGTGTGTGCAGTTGCTTCGGCTGTCTTTAACTCAGCAGCTCAAGACTTGTCAACGATGACCCCGGCAAACGCTGCCGCTGCCGCTGCCGCAGCTCAGGCAGATGGACAAGCCCTTGGCAACACACAATTGTCAGGCCCGGCTACCCCTGCAGTCTTGATCCCTATGGGAGCAACGCCTGGTGCGAACAACATCATGGGAAGCCAGTACACAGGATCAGCAGATCCGGCCTTGACGGGGCTTGTCACCAATCCATCGCTTGTTGTCACAGGTGGGGCTGCAAAAACCACTTCCGTCAATGGTTTTACGGGCTATACAAATAATCGACTAGACCAAAGCAACCAAGCTGCTTATTTTGTGACGCAAACGCCGATCTTGGTCCCTTCAGTTCCGATCAGTGACCCGCTGCGTACCATTGCAACCCTACCGATCGCAACTGCACCTTTTGTGTCGAGTACATCAGCACCTGTTTGTGGCGCAAATTTCACGACAACGCCGATTGATACATCACAGGCTCATACCTGCACTGAAAGCTATATCCCCTACGTTGTTTCATGTAGCAGTAGTCTGGTTGTGAATGTTGATCACCATGCAACTTGCAATATTGGTCAAGCATATTCGGTATCTATGTGGAGTACGTCTGGCATGGGCAGCGATGGATGTCAAGGCGGGGACCATCTGATTGCTCAATGGACTTGTACTACCAGTGATTATCCAGTCATAGCAATGGCCACCAACTCAAAAGGAAACAGTGATAGATGGGCGGTTGTGCCAACAGGAAATTCGGCTGTTGTACAAGTTTACGGAGGTTGTTACGCAAGATATACAAATACAACAACCTGCCTAAACGGTGAATGCAGCGGTTCGTATTTAATGCAAATTGGTATTATGAAAACGCCTAAAGCGTGTGATCCTGGTGATTTAACAATTAGTAGTAAACAATGCCTTCATACAGTTGGAATTTGTGGATCAAGAGCGGGTTGCACCCAAACATATTATCCTCCCAGACCAACTGGACCGGCTGCATTTGTAGAGACAAGCTTTGGCGCTGGTTCACGAATAACTGCAAGTGGTCTATTTTCTATGGCAGAAACAATTGTCAAGCCTACTGTAGATTCAACCAGTTGCAATGCTCTAAAGGCCTACGCGCAATGAATAGGTCAATAATTACAATTGCATTGGCTGCAATTTCTCCACTTGTTATTGCAGACATACTTCCAGGTACAGTCATGTGCATGCTCGGCAGTGTACCTCATCCAGTTGATTACTGTGTTGATGCAACGCCATGCAAAACGATTAACTCTCAAACTATTTGTTTAACCGGCGCATTCATGCATCCGGCTGGATCATTCACAGTTCCTCAAACGTGTTGGAACACAATGACAGACTACACTTGTTTGCAGTATCAGACTGACTGTTTACCTTTTTCTTCAAACTCGTATTGCACCGAGCAAGGAACAGGGGTTTGCAGTATGGGCGGTAACGGTCTACCAATGACTTCGCCATACCCTAAACTTGGCCCATGTTTATCGACGACACATACTTATCAATGTGTTGACCCATCGCAACCGTCATTACCACCATCGACCGCAAGTGGCTGCACGATTTCATCATCTCTAAATGGTTTGGACTGGTCATACGCAACACCGTCAGCAGCAGATGATTTTATAGCAGCATCAACAGCTCAGGAATTTGCAAGGCAACTCGTCACCTATGGGTATGATGCCAGTGGGAGTCTTAGCAATCTTTTTCACGGCACCGCAATGACGTGCGCAGATGGCTACATTGGTCTAAAGAACTGCTGCGTTGGTAGTTCTGGCACGCCTACTACAAACTACAAGGCGTCAGGTATGTTAGGCAACGTGGCAGGCATGGGTTTAAAGGTAGGCGCAACGTATGCCGCCAAATACGGAGCGCCGTATGTTTACGATTTAATGATGGCTAATGTCGCTCCTGAATTTTTGCAAAGCGGCGTTGCTAGCATGGCCAACAGCTTGCAGAGCTTTGGTTCTAATCCGTTGAATGGCGTTGGCATGTATGGTTTTGGTTTGACACCAACAGCAGCCGGTGGCTTTTTTGGTACTTCAGCATCAGCTCAAATTGGGACTTCTGGTGTTTACTTTAACCCTTATGCATTGGCAGCAGCAGTAGCTATTCAGGTCATTATGGCGGCATTGGCGTGCGATCAGGAAGAAATGGATTTAGCAAATCTCAAAGGACAAAATCTTTGTCACTATGTCGGTTCTTACTGTTCCCATGAGTTGAAGTTCTTTGGTGCTACTATAGCCTGCCTTGAAACAACTGAATCATATTGCTGTTTTAATGGGTTACTTGCAAAAGGCATCATGGAAGGCGCTCATACACAACTTGGCATATCGTGGGGTTCAGGAAAATCACCCAATTGTTCTGGATTATCTACCACGCAAATTCAAGCGCTCGATTTGTCAGGCCCAGCATTTACATCAGTAATGGAGCCATTCAGACAAAGTGTAATGAATCATTACACCAATGATGTTTTACCAACGACCAGCGGTGGAGCATTTCAAAGTGCCACACAAACAAAAGCCACAAGTAATTTTCATGATCTTTGTTTGCAAAAACAACTTTCTGACACTACAATAACTTGTCCATAGGGGAATCCATGAAAACCATTTATAAGTTGTTGTTCGTCTTCGCATTTATTCATAATTCTTATGCCGGTACATTCGCCGGAAAAGAAGATATTTTTGGATGTGGCACGGTGGTTTCTGTTCGTAAAACGAATCAAGCACCCCTGAATGATTCCGAGTATCAAGCTGAATTTAATAGCATTAACTCGTCATCAACCTTTGTCCAAATATTAGGTGGCACGGTTGTTGGTGCTGTAGTTGGTGCTATAGTTGGTAGCGCGACTGATATGGTTGTGAATGCCAACAAAGATTCCGTGGCTGTGAACGAACCAAAAGAAGGCTGGACAATTATTAAAGCCGTCAAAATACGTCTTGATGATGATCGAGAGATCAATCTGCCGTTGACGGATCGCCCTGGTAACTACAAGGCAGGTCAGCGATACATGCTTGGTTACAACAAGCAGTTTGACAACATTCAGCTTGTGTTTAAGGGTGCACACGTTCCCAATCAAGGTGATGAGCCGCGTTACTCCAACTATTGCCGTTTGCGTATTGAAAAATCGGTGGCAGATGAAATGGTGACAAGAAGCGCGTCATTGGTGGATGAATCGAAAATCTTTGGAGAATGATCTTGAATATACGCACGTTTGTCTTGTTGTTTATCTTTGCCGGGTGTGCCTTTCGCGCATCTGCCGAAGAAACCATGATTTCGAAACCTGCAGGGCGCGAGATGACGAGCGGTGAAGCTTTCAAGGAGGCGATTCGCACGGGTATGGCTCAGGGTGTCCTCGTTGGGCCTGAAGCAGATCGATTGAAACGGGAAACCCGCTCTAACGAACTCACATTGATTCAGGTTGAAAAAGGTGAAGTTAAAGATGGTGGTTGCCAAGTTTTAGTCATGACCTTGACGCAGCCAAATGTGCCGACCCGCACTGGCGCTAACGCGGGAAATTACGTGTCAAAGACTCGGTTAACTCTATGCAAGGATGGAAGTCAACCCTTGGTTGAAGTGATTGGTTGCTCTGTTGGCATGGCAAATTGCATGCCTCAATAGTTTTAAAAAATACTTGTTATAATGTTTGCAACATGACCATACTTTACAAACATTCCTTAATTGCCGTGGCGATTTCTGTGGCTGGCTTGGCTGGTGGTTGCTCAAGTGTTAGTCTTGTTCAGCCTGTTGTACCTGCTCCGGTGCTTGCTTCACGGGTCGTTCCTAATGGTATTGAGTCTGCACAAAGAGCATTGCCAACATTGATCGGCAACAGCACTCAGCCAGCGCACTATGACCACGTTTACATCGATTCAAAAGATGCTGCAGCCAGGTCGCTCAAGACAATCACTCTTGATGATGCTATCGCTCACGATGTACTGGCTTCGAATCCACTGCCGGTTGTTCGTCAAGAGATCGACCCCGATAAATTGAAATGGTTGACGTTCAACAAGGCTGATCGCCGTCCGACCAGTCTTGAAGGGGTTGGCGGCTATGGTGTTGGTGATGGAAACTACGTTGAAGTCAATTTCGACACTGACAAGACCGAAATTCTCAACAAAGACAAAGTTCTTCCATTGATCAAAAAAGCCTCTCGTGTGACCGGCTTTTTTTATGTAGTCGGATATGCCGATGAGACTGGCATCGAGGCGAAGAACAAAACACTTTCACAAAACCGTGCCATCTCTGTCAAAGACCTGTTGACTGCGGCCAATATTCATGAATCTCGCATTCATGACTCTGGAGCAGGCGTGTCCCGCACTTATCCAGACCTCGCATCCAATCGCCGTACTTCAATTTCTTTCAAAGTGGATGGTGATCAATGAAAAGCACGAAGATTCCACGCTATATCGATAGCACCCCGCAACTCTTTTTTTGGGAGCTGGATGAGTTTGTTATTTTGATGTCTGGCTTTGCCCTTGGTATTTTGGGGGGAGGTCTATGGACGTTGGTTGGACTTGGTTTTGGTTTTTTTCTGGTCAATGTTTTTAGGAAATACAAGGACGGTGGCTTGCCAGGTCAGTTGAATCACATAGCGCACTGGCACAACGGAATAAACATCAACTCCCGCTTCCCAAATGGCGGGGTTCGCAGGATATTTAAATGAATCTCAATGCTCACAGTAATAACATTGTTTCGCTCAAGCGATCAAATTCACTTTTGGCTGTCGCTTGCGTAGTGATGGCTTTGACGATAGCGATGATGGCAATCTCAAGCAGTTCCAAACACGAACGAATTGTCATTGTGCCGCCTGGTTTGAGTGGTTCTGTCGAGGTTGATTGGGGTGGTGCCAGCGCTGAATACATCAAGTCCTTTGGCATTTTTTACGCAACTTTGGTAGGAACGATTTCTCCCAAAAACGTAACCTACGTTGCCGACCGTCTGTCGTCAATGACCACTGTTAATTCCTATTCCGTGATTAGAAAGCGGTTGCTGTCTTTGGCGCTTGACCCTCAGTTTGTTAACAGTGGGTCTTCGGTGAATTTTGTGTCGAGTGAAGTTGTTTACGAACCCGAGCGCAAGAAAGTTTTTGTGATCGGAGAGAGCCGCGTTCAGTCGGGCTACGGCGAAGTAAAGATCACGCCAATCGTGTATGAAATGGATATTGAAATTTTGGAAGGTCGCCCTGTGGTCATGCTCCTTGACAACTATGTTGGTACAGCGCCAAGGACAGCTAAATGGATATTGGAACACCCACCTGTGAAAAAGGACTCACAATGAAAAAACAATTTTTAATATCCTTTGTTTCATTGGCCTGTGCGTCAGCGTTCGCTCAATCGTCTGATTTACAAACACCTGATGGTGGTCCTGTTGTGCCGGTTGCGGCGGCACAATCGTCAAATTTCGTTGTCATCCCAAAGAAGGGTTTCATTGTTGTTCCTTCACGAAAGGAAGCTCCTGCAGCCCGCGCTGAATTAAGAGCATCGGTTTCTCCTGGGGCTCTGGATTTGCCGCTACCAAAGCCGCTCAAGGCTGACGCGCAATTGTTACCTGGTCTTGGCATGATGCCGGGAACAATCACTGAGAACAAAATCAAATCAGTGAAAGTTGGGACGGACAGGAATGAACGTATCTATGTCTCATTGACTCAACTCAACAAGATTGCCACACCATTTGCAAATCCAAAGGCTATTGATGTCACTGGTGCGAGTCTCAAAGCTGTTGGTCAAGACATATTTGTACAGCCGTCAAGCGATCAGCCAATCACCATTTATCTCAGTGATGGTGGTGCAGGTCAATCAATCGGTTTAACGCTTGTTCCTATCGCTAATTTGCCAGCTCAATCGATTGTTATTGAGCCTGAAGCTGGAACCATGAAAAACTTACCAGAGCAAACGGCTTTGGATGATTTTGTACCAAGCGATTACGTCGGACGCATTACGTCGCACATCAAACAATTGGCCCTGGGTAAAACGCCAAGTGGTTTTTCAAAGAGCAAACTGCCATTGGCGATAGCCAACAATTCGCAAATGGCGTTCGAAACCCAATTCAAATACGTTGGTTCAAGTTACGACATTTTTAGTTACAAGTTGACTTCGATTTCATCCTCACCTGTTGAGCTGAGCGAAGAGACTTTTTACACCCCGAACGTGCGGGCAGTTGCGTTCTATCCGAATGCCATGCTTCAGCGCGGTCAGACAACGAATGTCTTTGTGATTTCTAATCACACGGGGGGTTCTAAGTGAGCGCTATAAAAAAACCATCGCTTGTCGATAACTTCAAAGCCCTACCGTCGGGTACACGTAACGGCATCATTCTTGGTCTGGTTGTTTTGGGCATGTTTGTTTACGGCACGATGAATGACACGGGGCCGAAAACTAAGGTCAAGAACAAGGAACAACGTGATTCATTTTCGGTGGCCAATCCCGGATCGACTCAAGCCACTGAAGGGATTGCTTCTGGACTGAGTGTGGCAGAGAAAAAACAAAAAGATCTGGAACAACAAATCGAGCTACTAAAGCTACAAAACAAACAAATTATCGAAGGCTCTAGTATTGATGGTAAGTGGAATGACATTGCGGCGTTGACTGCGCAAGTTCAAGAGTTGAAGCAGCGGCTTGATTCTGGCAATGTGCCAGCGGCCAAACCCGATGCAACGGGCGCAACTGGTGCGGCACCAGGCAGTCTTAATTTGCCGCTACCGCCACCGCCCATGGGACATTCTGGAACAGAACAAGTGACTGCGCCTCCTGCTTCCAGTGGTCCAAACTCTCAACAACGAGAAATCCAGGTTATCGGAAATGATGCGTCTTCGCCAGGCTTAGTGTCTGCCAAGCAACGTACTGAGGTCATCGCAAATATCCCAGGCGGTTCGAGCTTTGAGGCTGTACTTTTGAATGGTATGGATGCGTCCACGGCGATGAGCGCAAACAAGACTCCTTCACCAGCAGTTTTGCGCATAAAAACGGATGCTATTCTGCCGTCGCTCTACAAATACGATCTCAAAGAATGCCTCGTTTTAGTCGGTGGCTACGGCAATATGAGTTCAGAACGTGTGGAGATGAGAACAGAAACGATGAGTTGCATAAACGAACGTGGCGAGGTCTACGAGGGCAAAATCGAAGCTTATGTGGTTGGGGAAGATGGCAAGGTTGGTGCTCGCGGTCGGCTAGTTTCCAAACAAGGCACGCTGCTTGCCAAGTCGTTTTTGGCGGGCCTTGCCAGCGGCATAGGAAGCGCCTTTACGCCGCAACCAGTTCAATCACTCAATATCGCTGGTGGCACTGAGCAGCCCTATCAGTATCCTACTGGCGATCAGATTATTGGTTCAGGCGTGGGCAAAGGTATGAATCAGGCCGGGTCACAGCTCGCAGCGTATTACCTGAAGGTTGCAGAACAACTTTTCCCAATCGTCGAGCTTGATTCAGGTCGCAAGATGACCATCGTTGTCCTGAAAGGCTTTGATCTAAAAATGGATAAAAAGCCAACATAGCTGTTTTTTTTGACATCGTTGAAATTTTGGATACAATCATTGCAACAAGCACATTTATGAAACATAAACGTTCGTTCTCCAACATCTGCACCATCGCTGCATCCCTGGTGATGGTTGGCACTGTGGCTGGCTGTGCTTCCCTTGTAAACACCGCTGACAATGCTGACTTCGGTTGTCCTGGCATGCCGCTGGGTGTGACTTGCAAAACGCCTGCTGCGGTGTACAACTCGACAAATGGTCAGCTACCAATCAGCGACTTTGACACGCCAATTGGAGCGAAGAAGCTAGCCAGTGGTGATGCCGGTGGTGAGATGTCTATCCCTGAGCCAAAGGCGTTTGCTGCTATGTCTGGCATGCCAGTCACCGTTGAAGCGACATCAAATTCAAGGCATGGTCCAAAGCCTGTGCGGGAGGCAGCTAAAGTTGTGCGGATCTGGATAGCTCCCTGGGTTGATAAAGAAGACAACTTGCATTTGGCTCAACTTCAATACACAGAAGTGACACCACGATACTGGACTGTTGGGATGGACGAAGTTAAGTCGGGTAGCTCCTATGTAATCCCGCACATTGCATTCAATAATATTCCCTTGCCAGTCGAAGCTGGCAAGAATCCGAATGATCGCTCGGTGGGGCGTTCGTCTGACGGTTCAAGGCCGCCAGTGTCATTACCACAAACACCAAGCGTGCAGCAATGAGCATTAGTGCCAGGTTAACTGCCGAAACATTATGATCTTTGCAACACATTCTTTTAGCATGAAATGAGGCCTCAATGAAATCTATCAAATCTTCCACCTTGACCGCTCTGGTTATTTTTGCTGCTCTGGCTGCTTCTGCCATTGCCGGTACTGACACGACGTTCGGTACGGCTACGACCGGCCCCTTGGGCACTTTGACAGGCTGGATGACTGGTTCTATGGGTCAATTGTTCGCAATTGGCGCGCTGTCTGTGGGGCTGGGTGTAGGGATTGTCAAGCAGTCGATCATGGCGGTGGTGATCGGCATTGCAGTAGCTTTGGCAGCCTCTACTGGCCCTACCGTTCTGGCTGCAATTTTCACTGCCGTTCTGTAAAAAGTCCGGGCTATCTGATGAGAATATGGCGCACTCGTTGCGCCATATTTTTTAGTGAAGTTAATTTTGAGTTCACATTAAATAGAGAGTAATTTTCGATGAATCTCCAAGGAAAATACGATCCGCTCGATGCTATTTTCTCGATGCAATCGTTTGACACAAAGACCAACACTTTTGCCGGGTATTATGACGGTGAAAAAGAGGTTTACTTAGGAGCCATGTGGTTAAGCGAACCAATGGTTGGCCTGGATGAAGGTCAATTGCTTTCTATTCAATCTGTACTCTCCAGTCCTTTTCAAAAAGAGACAATGATTCAAATCGGGCTTCTGAGTTCACCCGATTTTCAAAATACCATTTTTGAATACAAATATACGAAGCGCCATTGCAGCAATCCAATCATATCTGAGCTGGTAAAGCGTCAGGTCGATCTCATGACCAGTGGGCGGGATAAGCCTGTTATTGATGCCTCGGGTGTTTTGCTAAATAAAAAACGAGTAATAATTACTCTCAAATGCAAATTTGAAAAAGTGCTTATTGGAAACATCGTTGCTTTCAATGAGCAAGCTACAAAGGTTGAATCCAGCTTGCGGGCCAATGGTTTGATGGCGAAACGATCAAATGCGTCTGAATATCTCGGTATATGTCGGCTGATAACTCATTTGTATGATCCTTTTGATGATCGATACGATGAATCAATGACTCTCAACGAGCAGGTGTTTTACACTGGTGATGAGATAGTCATCAATAAGAATTTCATTGAATTTAACACTGGTGTTGAGAAGACAAGTAATTACTTTGCTAGTGCACTTTCACCAAAGTTCCTACCAAAAGACTTCAGCCTCGGTTTGATGAATTATGCTATTGGTGATCCGAAAGGGTTGAGCAATCAAATCAGACTCCCATATCTGATGATCATAACGCTGAATTATCCTGATCAGGTAGCAAAGAAAGCCGAAGTAAATAAAAAAGCAAGCTGGATCAATCACCAGCTTTTCGGTGGGTCTGCCAAGTTCATGCCAAATTTGGGGCTCAAAAAGGAAGGCTTCGACATCCTAAGCGATGAAATCGAACGCAATTCTGCCGTGTTGGTTGAGGCCACTTTTGCCTTATGGTTGTTTGGCCGCGATAAGGCTGATCTGCAGGCTCAAAATGATGACATCCGAAACTATTGGTCTTCGCTCGGTTTTGAGATGCGTGCTGATAAGTTCATTCTTGATGTGCTATTTTCGTATTGCATGCCGTTAAACCCAACTCTCAAGAGTGGTCAAGGTTTATTCAGAAAGCATACTTTAACTGCTTCACAGGCGGCTCAGTTTCTACCTGTTATCGCTGAGTGGAAGGGTTCTCCGCAGCCGACGGTTCTGTTGTCAACACGACGTGGTGAGGTCGGCGGATTTGATTTGTTCAAAAGTTCGAACAATTTCAATTGCTGCCTTATCAGTGCATCAGGCGCTGGCAAAAGTTTTGTTACCCAACGCATCATTGTTGACTATCTTGCCGAAGGCGCGAAGGTATGGGTTATTGATAGCGGTTATTCGTATAAAAAACTCGCGGCAGCTCAAGGTGGATCTTTTCTCGATTTTCAACCATCCAGCGATATTTGTCTGAATCCATTTACCTCGTATTTAGCAGAACGAGGCGGCGAAAGCAAAAATATCGACGAAGAAATGGAAATGATTTGCACTTTGCTCGAACGCATGGCGGCGCAGCGTGAATCTCTTGATGACATGGAGATTGAGACTCTAAAGAAGGCGATTCGCCAAACTTTTATTGAGCATCAGGGTTACACAACCATCCAAAATATTTCTGAATGGTTAACTGCTCAGTCGTCAGACCCGAGAGCACGGGATTTAGCCTTACGCCTTGACAGCTTTGCTTTCGGCCAGTACGCCAGGTTCTTTAACGGAGCTGCCAACGTCAACATGGAATCCGATTTCGTCGTTTGTGAGTTGGACGGTCTAAAGAATCAAAAAACATTGCAGCAGGTTGTTCTTCTTCAGCTTATTACGCAAGTCACCAATGACATGTACCTGTCAAACAAAACAGGGGAAACCAGAAAACGTTTATTGATTATTGACGAGGCATGGAGCCTGATAGACGATCCTGTGATGGGACGCGCAATGGAAACCGCGTTCCGAGTGGCGAGGAAGTTTAACAGCAGCATTTTCCTTGTCACTCAGGGTATTGGAGATATGTATAAATCTAGTGCCGGACAAACAATGATTGAAAATTCTT
Organism: Rhodoferax antarcticus ANT.BR; assembly: GCF_001938565.1. GTDB lineage: Bacteria > Pseudomonadota > Gammaproteobacteria > Burkholderiales > Burkholderiaceae_C > Rhodoferax > Rhodoferax antarcticus. Next base: position 104,648 of record NZ_MSYM01000020.1, on the reverse strand, counting down.
CTTGGCAGATTATTCTCCAACAAAAGGTTGAAGCAATTGAATCTGTTAGAAACGCCGGTCAATTGACGCTTGATCAGTATTCTTATGAAATGCTGAAGACTGTGCAAACGGTTCCTGGCCAATATTCAGAAATGATGATCATCAACAATGGAGCCGCAGGCATTTTCAGATTGACGGTAGACCGCTTCACTCAAATTATGTTTTCAACCACCGGTGCGGAGCGGGCAAAAATTTTGCAGGATATTGATGATGGTGTTGATGTTATTGAATCAATCCAAAATTACATCGTTGGAGATGATTCATTTCAACGATTTACCGAGATTCGCCATTTGATGAATGAAATGCTTTCACAAGGCAAACACAAATCCGAGGTGTCGAAAATGTTAAAAATGGCAATTACAGAAGTTGATTTGATGGAGTAAGAAATGGAACAAAATACACCAAATCCAAGTGCTGCAGCTCAACATTCGTCACCAATCGAAAACACCCAACCAGCCGTTGATATTGTTTCACCAGTTGCCCCCACGCCTCTTTCAACGATGCAAGACGATTCTGGTCAGTACGTGACTCTGACATCTCTTTTGATTGTTGTGGCTATCACCATAGTGGTCACACTTGCAGCGGTTTACGGCGGTGCATCGAAAGGATTTTTCAACTTTTCTGGCAACGACTCTGCACAAAAGGTTGTCATCCTGAACCCTGATCGCCTGGTGCAAGCGGGGCTTAAAGCACATGAGGCGAAAGGAACAGGAGCGGACGCACAAGCCGATGCGGCACAGTTCCAAATCGATCTAAAGGGGGAGATAGATCGCTTGTCCAATGAAGGCTACATGGTGATTAACTCACGCGCTGTCGTCGCCTCTGGCAAACACATGGATGTCACAGATGTCGTGCTTGCTCGCCTTGGCCTGAGTCAAGCTGGAGCGTCCAAATGAGCGCAGCATTGGCCTTTTTAGATAAGCACCTTGGCTTCATGGTCCGGGTGCAAGAGAAGGAGCGCAACAGGGCCATTTTGGTGCTGGCTGTCACGTTCTTTGGAGTGATTGGTTTTTCGAACTTCTTCGGTGTATTCATTGACACATCAGAGCTTCGATGCTTGCCTGAGCGCGTGTACATCGGCTATCCAAAACTGCACGAACCACGCATAGGTGACATCGTTAGTTTTGTGTCAACGGAACGAGAGGCTCTTGGCATTTTCCGTGGGCACCGGTTGGCAAAGATCGTTATGGCCCAAGGTGGCGACAGGGTGGTCAGTGATGAACGTGGAGTTTTCATTAATGGCAAATTTATCGCTGACCGATCTCCAGTCAGCCTGCAAAAACTCAAAGAACGCAAACTCGACCCCATCAACATTAACCGAGTGCTACAACCAGGTGAGCTTTTTCTGATGGGCACCCTGCCAAGGTCGTTTGACTCGCGCTATTGGGGGGTGGTTCCAGATCGGCTTGTTGAGAGATATGTTTTGGCGGTGATCTGATGAAGACCCCAACTTATTTCCTGCCCGGTGTGCTGTTGCTTGCATGCTTAGGGTCAGCCCATGCTCAAGACGCGGACAGTCAGTTCAATCGGTATCAGGGCGATGGCTATTACTGGTACAAAAAGGAAGCAGAAGCAGCGGCCCCAAAGAAGCCTGCATCAGCCCCGAAGCCTGTAGAAGCAAATGCAAAAGAGAATAAGCCAGCGCAACTAAAACCATTGTCGGTCGCTTGGATCAAGGCCAACATGCCAATTTTGCTGGAAAAGGCTATCGAAGATCCTACCCGTGAGAATGTTTCAAATTACATGTATGCACAACGTGTCGTGCTGGATAGGTCGCAGGCCTTTTCTGATATGGCGACAGATGTGGTTGCATCCGATGGATACCTCGATGAAAACAATCGCGTTCCCATGGCAGCCTTTGCTCAGAATACTTTTATCCTTCAACTCGCAGAAAGCAAACGTGCTGCGATGAAGTTCCTATCTACAAAAACTGGTGTATGGGTGTTCGTAGATAAACCAGATAAGTGTAGAGCATGTGCCACATACGTTAACGATATTGTTAAGTCCAACGTAGTAGGGCTAGAAACTAAATTTGGATTCAATGTCAGAGTTATTGACGTTAGTAGTCCTGGCGGGATGATTGCGGCACAACGATTCAATTTGAAGTTGACACCAACCACTATGTTGGTATCTCCACCTGATAGCTACTATATTGTTTCTCAGGGTCTTATGGCTGCGACAACATTGCAAGACAAAATACTGGTTGCAGCTCGCATGAATGGCGTTCTGGATAAATCCACCATTGAGTCGATTGAGCCATATTCAAAAGGTCTTATAACAAAAGAAACCTTAAATTCAGCAGAGTATTCTGATGACCCAGCAGTTGTTATGTCAAAATTTAGAACCAGATTAACCGGAGATGAAAAGTGAATTATAAGAAAAGTATTATTATTTTCATCATTGCATCATTGCAAATGTCAACATCCAATGCTGCACTTGATTCCGTCTTGAATGGCATGTTTTTAAATGCGACCGCGCCTGATGTAACAAGTAGCCAATTTCGTGGTACATTGTCTGGTGGCTCTTTGTATGTCAGAACGCCGACAAGCCGTCTTCAATTATTTTCAATAGATCCTCCAAGATTCTCGGCAGGCTGTGGAGGTATTGACCTCTACATGGGTAGTTTTGGTTTTATATCAGCAGCAAAATTAACACAATTTCTTAGAAATATAGCTCAGAATGCTGGCCCATTGTTATTTCAGATGGCAGTTACTAACCTTTTTCCCGGTTTGGCTGAGGGTATTAAAAAATTCCAACAAATAGCTCAGGATATGGGCAAGCAGAATCTTGATAGTTGCAAAATGTCACAGGGGTTGATTGACGCAGCAAGAAATCCAGCCAATGCAATGGCTGATCTGGTGACAAATGTGGAGGCTGGGTGGGCACAAGTCACGGGATGGGCTTCCAACTTTTCAGAGGCTATTGATTCGGCGGTTACGTCGCCAGGAACAGGTGCCAGCCAAGCTAACGTAGCGCATGAACCTGATGGTCATAAAACAATTAACGAACTTGGTAATTTGACATGGAATGCATTGAATACAACTACGTTTGCAGGACAGTTACTCGGGCTTGCGGATTCAGAAGTCATTTCTAAACTTATTATTCATGCTCTAGTTGGTACAGAGATTCGCGGTAAAACTGATTCAGATCTCACCAAGCAACCTACCTCACCTACTCTTCCAAATATTCTCAGGCTGTCGCAACTCGCTAGACCAGACAGCGACACTACGGGGACTCCTGGTTTACCTGTATATGTTTGTGATGAGTACACCATGTGTATGACGCCGACGGCAGGTGAAATTCCTTCAAAGGGCATTAAGGGTTTTGTAGAGCTTCACATGCTTGGAGCCGCTGGTGCGACAGCCCCTTTACCTGGTTCGATTTTCTATCAACTCACTCTTTGTAATGATTCTAATAAATGTGGTCTAAATGCTGGGCAACTCCAATTTCTCAATAATATTTCCAGCGTTCCTGTCGTTGCATTAATAATGCATGGTCAAAAGAATCCACAAATTTTAGGCATGATCATGCCAGGACTTATCAATCAAATGATAGATGAAATCACCGTTTTATATGCTCGCGGATTAATTCAAACCATTCATAGGATGTTTGCATCAACACAAACACCAACATCTCAAACGTTCGATTCATCAAAAATAGAGATGCTTGCGGATTTGCGCGTCTTTGAGGAAAAAGCAGGTAATGGCATCAAGCTTCTGAATGAGAATATGCAGCTTATCGATTCGTCAAATCGTACATTAGGTAATGCATTGGGCTGGCGTTAGTAATTAATTAAGGTAATTTATGCCATTTACAGCTTCTGCAATTTCGACGGCCAATATTGGCACTTGGGATTACTACATCATGAGCGACAACACCGCCGTTTGGCGGGCCATGAATGGATTAGCCGCGTGGTTCAATGCAAGCGGCGGCATGGTTCAAAGCGCAGCCTGGCTTGGGGCTCTTGTTATGCTTTCAATGATGCTTTGGGGTGCTGCAACTCACTCTAAATCGGTCAGTGCGGGTACGCTTGGAAGCTGGTTCTTATTTATGTCATTTATGGGTGTCACTGGAACGGCTCAAGTCACCAATGTGTATTCCGGTGCTGTAACCCTCGTTGCGAATGTTCCCGCCTTAGCGTTGATTCCATCAAGCATGTTTTCAAAAGCTGCTTTCAACATATTCACAACTATGGAAACGGCTTTTCAGGCTGTTCCTGGCAGCTATATGTCCGTTGATCAGAATGCTTTTGTTGGTCCGCTTGATATTCTTTTGAGCCTTCGATCATCAAAAGCATCGAATGCTGCACCAAACTTGTACAAATCTTTGGTTCAGGTAGTTCATGATTGCTCAAAAACTCCTGGTGGTCCTATTATTGCTAAGACTATTGAAAACTCTAAAGATGTTTTGCAATGGCTTGAAACAAATGGAAATCAAATTGGTCTAACAAAAATTTATGCAGTTGGAGATACGTCTGGCGACGGAACAATATTTGCTTGTGGTGGTCCAGGCGGAGCCTTGGAAACTATTAATACGATGTTTACTGTTTTTGCGTCTGGTAGTGGCCCGTTTGTTGGTTTTGTGAATGCGGCTACAACAAAGAAAAATCCACAAGACATTGATGGCAAATGGACTAACGCTAGTGTTCCCAACTCTTGGGATGCGCTTTTTGGACTAATTCCTGGTATCCAGCAGTCTTCATTAGAGTTCACAAAAAACGCTCTTACCGCAACAACAATTACAAACACTCTTGCCTGTCTTAGTCAGTCCGGCATGCTGACTTCTGCAGACAACTGTACGACAGCAGCGTTCGCGTTGGCTGATGGCAAAGAGAGGTGGAAGACGGAAGCTGCTATGGCTGGAGGTGGTTTTTTAAAAACCATGTTTACGTCTATGGGTTTTTTGCAAGTGATATTTTTTGCTCTATTCCCATTCGTTGCCATATATGGTCTTGTCGTTGCAAGTAAAACGTTGGCCGTATTTGGTGGTTATATTTTAATTGGCATTTGGTCACAATCATGGATGATTGTTATCGCACCAATTCAGGCTTATGTTCAAACATCTGTAATTGAAGACATGACCAAGGCCCTTTCTGCCGATCACGCGGGTACTTTGGCTAATATGTCTTCAATCTATGATGGTCTGTCTACGAAGTTGGCTGTCGCATCTGATCTCATGGCCAATGCTCAAATGTTTTCCTTAGCTCTATTAACAGGTTCTGTTTATGCGCTAAGCGGGATGGCTGGCAAGTGGGGGGGCTCAGGGCATAATGATTCTGGCATTATTCAGGATAAGCCTCTTTCAAATGATGCGATTGCAAAGCGTGATGCTATATCTACAACTAACATGATTAGAACTAATGATGGTGGTTTTCAGCTTTCAACGGAATTTGCTGGCGCGTCGGGTGCAAGTGTATCGACAAGCTATATGACTAATCGAAGCCAAACGGCGCAGAATGAAGTTTCGGCTGGATCAAGAGCGTCTAGGGCTCATGATATTGGGGCGGCTATTCGTAGTTCGACTGGTATTCAGGTAAAAGACAGTGAGATTGCTTCAATTTTGGAAACTGCTGAATCAGGAAGTGCATTCACAGGTCAGATCAGTGCTACTGCTATTGCTTCAACTATAAAAGCATTGCAGTCAAGGGGTATGTTTGGCGCTCTTGATAAGCCTGGTCAGATGGCAAATGCTGAAAAGGTGGTTGGGAAAGCGCTGAATCAGTCTGCACAACAAATTCATAAGGAAAAGCCCGGCGTCATTATGGGTATGTTTAGCGATGATGCTGAAATCTCGGCTGAATCGACAGCTATCGTTGCGGAAAATGCTGTGACTGCAATTTCTATTGGGTTGACTGCTGTTGAAGTTGCGTCAGGGGTAGGTTCATTGGCTACTGCTCCAACATTGCTCTCGGGAGTGCTTACAAGAAAGGCCGTTGGCAGCGCTGTGAGAGATGGGATGAAGAAGAGAGCTAAAAAGATCGGGTCTGCTAAAGCTAAAAAGCAATCCGATTGGGCGGCTGGTGCGAAGGATGTTCTTGGCGGTGTAGCACAAGGTTTTGGTGAGGGCACTGGAGCAATGGCTAAAGCGATGATTTCCGACACTATTAAGAAGTCCCATGGCATTGGCAGTGATAGATCGATTACAGGTGGCATTGATATTGGTGCAACTGAGTCAGATATGCTTTCAAATGCCATTGATGCTGGTTTACGAGAATCAGAATCAAATTCTTCTGGTAAAGGATTGACAAATACAACGTCCATTGTTTTAAATAATCAGGCTTTAGACAGGATGGGTACAAATGGCCTTAATGGGAAAACGGGACAAGAACTCAGAAGGCAAACTGCGACAAATCGAGCGAATTTAGATAGCGGTCAAATTCATCAACCAGGCAGCAACCTTCCATACGACAAGGATCAAAAGGCTGCGGCACGTAAGTTTTCGAAGGAAGCAGTTGCAGGATATGAAACCGGTAATGCTGAATTGGACGCTTTTAAAGAAAACGTGTTCTATGAAAACGCTCTTACAGGTAATGTCAATGGTTCACTTGGGGGTATGGCTCAGGCACCTATTGGTGGGGCTGCAGCAGTTGGTGATGCTCTGCCTACGAACACGCAGGCCGCAAAACCTGCGGTGAAGGCTACCGCAGGTCATTATGAGCAGAATAAGGGCAAAGATGGGAAACCCGTTGGCAAAGCTGCGAATCCAACCACTGTTAGGCAATGGCTTAATGGAGATGATCCGAAGAACGCGGCAAGCGTAGAAGCCGCATCTAAGGCTGGCTATCATTGGGTACCTGGAACCAAGGGCCGTGCTGCGACTGATGAGACAATAACACTTGCCGACCCATCAACTACGAATAGTGATTTGACTGGACAACTTTCGAAGAAGGACAGAGCAAACCCTGGCGGCGATATTGCCGGAGGTAACACCAGTCCTCAATTCAAATATCTGGAAGGACAAGTTAATAATGCAAACGCCAATTTGACCAGTGTTGCAGCCGGAAGTCAATCAACTGAAGAAAGACTCGATAAAAGCGGTAAGCCACTTGTGGCTGCAGCCGCGCATGATCGCACAATGAAATGGGTTGCCGTAGGTGCCGCTTTTGGAGTGGCTGCAGTTGGCCAGAGCTTGGGTGTTATGCATAAAAATGCAAAAGATGCTGCTAAAGATGCTGCTAAAAATGCTGGTAACAACACTTCTGGCACTCCTGGCACTCCTGGCACTCCTGGCACTCCTGGTACTTCTGGCACTTCTGGCACTTCTGGCACTCCTGGTACTTCTGGCACTTCTGGCACTTCTGGCACTCGTGGCACTCGTGGCACTCGTGGCACTCGTGGCACTCCTGCGACCGGTACTAATAAGCCACCTCCAGGTAGTTCTGGCACAGTGATTAGACGCGGACGGCGCTGACAGCGTTGCAAAACGGCAACAAATTAGCGGAAATCAATCTTATTTGACTTGGAAATCATGGGTTTTGTTGCAAAACACATATCACCGTAACATTTTTTATCAAGATATGAGTATTATCCCAAGTTAGCGATATTAGAACATCGCTAATTATTTGATAATGACGAATATATTTCGTTAACAATTTCTTGAGCGTCACATCCCCGCTTGATAGTGGGGATTTTATGTTCAAAGAACTTTTTTCATTAATTTGGGTAGTCTTGCGTGGTGCCATCGTATTTGCACCATTATTTATCATCGGAAGCCACTTTACTTTCGGTGTTTTTGTTGTTTCAATTCTGTGGGTTACTTTGTCATTAGCTTTTCTTTTTAGAAAAGCCTTTGCAGGAGCACCGCGTGAAAGCATAGCTACTTCAGAGCCATCTCTTGGTGATGATTTGTCAGACTCAGAGCCATTTCTTGGTGATGATTTGTCAGAATTTGCTTTCATGATGAGCGATGATGGTTACATTAAGTACAACTAGGCTGTACTTAAATCAACAATATCAGCCTTTCAACGAAGTCATCACTGACAGCCAGTAGAAGTTGCGGTGAACGACGGCAATGTAAAAGGCCGCTACAAAAAACAACGAAGCCACCGCATTCATGGATGGCTTCGTTTTTATCATCAGCCAAGCGAACATTGAGGCCACCAGCATCTTGGCCGCTAAAACCACAATCTGAATTGGCACATTGAATACATGTGCTGCCTTGTTCAGTAAAACATTGCGTTCAACAAGATGACCTGTGTTTATTCCCATGAATGTCGAGATTGCGTCCAGTACCTGCAAAATAATAATTAGGACGCATAGGCTTGTAACGGCCATCTTGTAGATTCTGTTCCTTTTGATGGCATTTGGTGAAAGGTCGATCTTGTCGCTTGACCTTCTTTTTTGCATTTCTTGTGGCATTTAAATCCAGTAGCTATAATGTTTGCAACACGTCGTGACTTTAACCGAAAATTATGAACATTTCTCGTAGACACATCGCCAAAGCAATGGTTTTTGCGGCATCTTCGTGCCTGGTGCATCGCTCGTATGCACAGACAGAGACAGCAGAAAAACCGGTCCCGAAGCCTTACCGTGATGTAAGTGTTCCTGCGGATAAAGGTCACATCATTTTTTTCTTTGATTTTTTGTGCCCATTTTGCGCCAAATATCATCCGTCTTTTATGAGATGGGCTCCTACAGTTCCGAAGTCAATCAGGGTCAGTTCTGTTCCTGTTGTCAATGCGGGGAATGCCGCGACCATGCGCGATCAGATTATTGCTGCCCGATGCTTTTTTGCTGCAAAAGAACTGGCAACCCCAGATCAACTCAATCGATTTGTGTCGGCTGTTTATATCAATGTCTCCAATGGTGTTCCGTTCAGCTCTCAAAGTGGTTGGATTACCGCTGTTCAATCTGCTGGTTTAGATTTGGGTAAATTTGGCAAAGGAATTAGTGCATCCTCACAGCTCGGAAGCATTCGTGACTCGGCAAAACAAGTGGCACTCTATATGCTCGATGCGACTCCAAGCGTGGCAATTGACGGTAAATATGTGGTTACACCTGACAATGTTGGAGGCAACCAGGAATACTTTTTTACCCTGATCAATGGACTTGCATCAAAAATACTCGTCGGATAAATATGTTTAAAAGCTTTTTTTCGTTCCTTTCTTTCAAAGAAAGTCCTCAACGCAACCAGATCTCTGCACCTGATCCTGTGGAGATCGATTCCGATGATCGTGGCAATGAGATAGAAGCTCCGGTTCTTCGGGTAAGCGAATACACACATGGGCAAGAGTTGAGTGGGTGGGTCTTGAAAGTCAATGATGGTGGCATCGTTGTTTCGCTACCAAACACTGAAACCGGCCTTGTTTTGCGGGATGAGGTGTACTGGAGAGGCTACCCCAAAAAGTTCAAGAAGGGCGATTGGGTCGATGTGGTTGTTATTGCTTTCAAGCCGGAGAAGGGTCTGTTCCTGTCAATCCGCCGTGCGAACAGTGCGGAGCGCATCAAGGCAGTTTACGAAACGGTGACGGTCGGCGCTGTCCTTTCCGGGAAGATCAAATCGGTCAAAGAGTATGGTGTCTTTGTGTCTGTCGGACCTGGGGTTGAAGGCCTGTGCCATGTGAGCCACATAACCGACATCTCTGCTTTTGACAAACACGCCATTGGTCAAGATGTCAAAGTCCGGGTTCTTGAATTCATTGAGGCTGAAGATCGCATCCAACTGGAGTTTGTGTGAAATCAATCTTTTTTGTACTTTGTTTGGTTACACCAGTATTTTCGATGGCTCAGGCAGTACCTTTTGATCAATGCTTTTCTGAAGCTGCCCAGCGGTTTTCGATCAACAAATCTTTGTTGATGGCTATCGCAAAAACGGAATCCAACCTCAATCCGCGTGCGATTGGCCCCACCAATAAAAACGGTAGCTTTGACATCGGACTCATGCAGATCAATTCTGGCTGGCTACCAACTTTGGACCGCTATGGGATTTCGTATGCGGATCTTCGCTTGGCATGTACAAATATTTATGTTGGTGCTTGGATTATGGCGAACAACATCTCAAGTCATGGCCAGACATGGAAGGCCGTTGGAGCCTACAACGCCAAAACGACATCAAAGCGTGAGATCTATGTCTATAAGGTACGCAAGAATCTCAACGAACTTCAAATGGCATCGAACTAGGGTCTGTTATGTCAAAAATTGGTGACTTTATCGCGTGGATTTTTATCTGCATGCTTTTGATTTGGTTTGCGGGGTTGATTTTTTCAACCGATAAATGCACACGGGTTCATCGATCTGCGTGGCCTGTTATTTATGGGATGGGCGCTGTGGAGTCGCTTAGCGAGAATTGGGTGAGTGCTGGAACAAAGCTGAAGATGCTTAGGTACAAAGCGAACGGGGCCGTCGCTATGCAAAATGTGTTTGAAAAAACTGTTTACGGAGACAAAGAAAAATGCACCAAGTAGGAGTTGTTAAGCTTAACCCAATTGTTGCTAGGTCTGTTGAGCAGTCCGGGCGCTTTGTGTCAACAGGAGGACATGCCGAAGGAAAGGTTATTGATACTTTAAACAACATTTTTGAATTGGCTGTGGTTGACAGGATTTCTGACATTCACTTTGAATTTGATGACATCGACGGCATGCTTGTGCGTGGTCGAATGGCGGGTGATTTGATGTTTTTGGAATATTCCCTGCCGACAGAGTTGGCTCGTATTGCCCGAACAAAAATTTGCGCGAAGTCAAAGCTCAACGATCAGGAGCGCTTAATCCCGCAAGATGGCCGAATGATGGTTTATTTCGGTGGGCGACGGGTTGACATTCGGGTAGCCCTGATCCCGACCGTGGGCGGCTACAAGATTGTTTGCCGGTTGCTTGACTCAAATAACTCAGATATTCAGATTGACGAACTCGAAATGCCTTTCTTGATCAAAGAAGCCATGAAACGAGTAGCCGAATCCCCGGAAGGGATGGTGTTGCTCTCTGGCCCGACGGGATCTGGTAAGACAACAACGCTATATGCAATGCTGCGGTATCTCAATGATGAGTCCCGACACATTCTCACTATTGAAAATCCGGTGGAGTATTCCATCAAGGAATTCACGCAGATTGACGTGGATGGCAACATGACTTTTTCCATGGCAATGAAGTCCGCCTTGCGTCTTGACCCGGACGTGATCATGGTCGGTGAGTTGCGCGATGAAGAGTCAGCCGCAATTGGTGTCAAAGCCGGGGCAACAGGCCACATGATGCTTTCCACAGTGCACGCCAACAGTGCTCCTGAGACTTTGACACGGTTGATGGCGATGGGGTTGAAAAGCAATTCAATCTCTGCTGTGATGTCAGCCATGATTGCACAGCGTTTGGTGAAAAAAATTGGGGCTGATGCCGAAATTGAATGGATCAAACCTAACGACATCGAGCGTCAATGGCTGCAAAAACGTCAGATGTATTCTGAGTCCCAGGTGTTTCCAAAAATCGTTAAGGGCGGGTTTGGTGGGCGTGTTGCGATGATCGAAATGATTGAGATGACTCAGGACATGCGTTACTTGATGGACATGTCTGAAACAGAACCCAATTGGATCAATAAACTGGTGGAAATGGCAGTCAACCAAGAGCAGTTTGAGACACTGGCACAGGCCGGTGTACGTTTGGCACTAGAAGGAAAGACCACGCTGAGGGAGGTCATGAAAGCTGTTGGCGCTACGGGCTATGTGCCTACCCGTCGCAGGTTTGAGCAAATTCTGATTCATCAGGGTTTGTTGAGTTTGGAATCGCTTGAGGACTCTCACCGCGAGATTAGCGAAAGTCGTCATGCTGGGCGCGTTGTCACTTTGGAAGACTATTTGGTAAAAATGGAACTATGCAAGCTTGAGGACGTGACCAACGCGATCAAGATGGCCGGCAACTTAGTCGGGTGAATTGATTCTTGAAATATTTTCTTAAAATTTTGATAGAATATGATCTTTGCAACACATCTTTTTTAAACATATGCGTAAATCACAACTTTTGATGCTCGTTCTGGGTTTGACTTTGACTGTTAAATCTTTTGCAACTCCCGCGACTGATTTGCTGGACAAGTTGAAAAAAACCTATCCCAACATTCCGTTTTCGCATGTTGTGGAAACCCCTGTGACGGGTATTTACGAGGCCGGTTTTGGCAAAGACATCTTGTACGTGGAGGCAAGTGGCACGTACTTTTTCCCAACAATGGTCAACATGATCACCAAGCAAAACCTGGGCGAAGATCGCAGGGCAGAGCTGAACAAAGTGAACTTCTCTGACCTGCCTCTGAAGGATGCAATCAAAGTTGTGAACGGCGACGGTAGCCGCGAAATGGTGGTCTTTTCTGACCCAAATTGTTCGTATTGCAAACGCCTTGAACAAGTCTTGTCCAACACCAAAGATACAACGGTTTACGTCTTTGCGGTCGGCATCTTGGGCGAGGATTCGGTTAAAAAAGCGAACGCGATTTCATGCGCTGACGGCGACAAGGGAAAGCTGTGGAGATCAATGGTTCTTGAAGGGAAAACGATTCCAGCTAAGTCCTGCGATAACTCGCCAGTTACTCGCAATTTGGCTTTGTTTCAAACCCTCGGCTTCCAGGGTACGCCTGGCATCGTTTTCAAAAATGGAACGGTGGTTAAAGGCTTCATCGATGCCCCCAAGATTGAAGAGCTGCTGGCTAAAAAGTAAATCATGCGAATTCCTTTTGATTTAATCGCCGCTGTCTTGTTGGCCGCTTCGGTCACTGTACACGCTGAAGACCTCGGGGTTTACGGCAGCACCTATGAGATCAAAGAGCGTGATGCGATTGATTCGTTCAAGGAAGCTGCCGCAAAGAAACTGGCCAACGGCGGCAAAGAACAAATGATCGAAGGAGCCAAAGATCGCTATCTCGACTCCCTTGCAAACGTCAAAACACCTGACGGGATTCATGCTGCAAAAGCAAACCAGATCAGACATGTTGATCTGAGTGAAACCGTCAAAGAAACGATCAAGGACACCAACGGCTTTGTGATCGTTGCAGCAGGGACAAAGATCAATCCTTTGGCGCTTGGGGGGTTGTCAAAAAAACTGTTCTTTATCGACGCCAAAGAGGACTGGCAGATTGACCTGGTAAGGCGTAGATCCAAGCCTGAAGATAAAATTATTTTGCTTGGCGGTTCGATATTCGTGGCTGGTGAAAAACTAAATCGGAAGGTTTACCTTGATGTTCCAGGTCTGCATAAACGCATGGACATAAGGGTTTTACCTTCAATTGCATCCCAGGACGGTGCGTTACTTAAAGTTGAAGAGGTCAAACAGTGAAGTCTTTCAAATCATTTGTTGTTGGCTGTCTTCTGGTGGCAACGTGTCTTCAATCCATTGCTGCGTCAGATAAATGTCCGAATAAATTTCCAAACTTTATCAGTGATATTTGTTGGTCTTGCATGTTCCCCTTTCGTCTTTGGGGACTCAACATCATGAAGCTCAACAATGAGGACTTTGATACCGACGCCAATTCAACCCCAGTATGCTATTGCTTTAGTTCATTGAAAATCGGTGTTCCAATCGCATTTTGGGAACCAGCCTATATCGTCGATGTCCACATGGAGCCGGGTTGTTTACCAACACTTGCAGGACTTGAATTGCCTTTGCCGTGGAAGGACGGTCAGACGGGATCAACTGAAATAACAAAGAAGTCGGGTGCAGGTTATATTTATCGTCATTCAGCGTATTACGTTGCACCAATAATGTATTTACTGGAATCTGTACTTGATGACACTTGCGCTGATCGCTCACCGTTTGATGTGGGCTGGACAAGTGAATTCGATCCAACGTGGGATGATGACCAGCTTATGATGATTAAGATGCCAATTGCATTCGCATTTGGCACTCTGCCAGCGATTTTGGCTTCTGCACCGGATGCGGCGTCGGCGGCAGTTGGATTCCCAATTGATTCAATCTTTTGGCATGCGGGCTCGTGGGGGCCGATCTACCCGCTGGGTGGTATCGTTTCCAACTATTCATCAAACGATCAGGTCGGGCGACTGGTGGCCACTCGCATGCTGGCAGAGGCTCACGCGATGAGCGAGATGGCGGGGCTGTTCGCAAAGGGCTCTGGTAGATCCTTTGCCTGCAGACCGGGTGAGGTTGGGTGCAATAGCAGCGTGACCAAAAGGGCTATGTGTGCTGGCAGTCCGCTCGATATGCCGAAGGCCTTGGTCATGCAAAAGAGCCAATACAAAATCCAACGCATTTTTCCAGTACCTCAGACCGCAAAGTTGCCTTTAGGCGGGTGTTGTAGTCCGATTGGTCGATCGTCAATTTTGATGGAGATTGGCACTCAAGCACCAACCAAGGGGTTCAGAGACTTTGGTTATCAGGTTTTTAGAAAACGGGACTGTTGTGCGGGCGTTGTATCGCCAGCGTCGGCCCCATAGTCAGCAAAAAAAATGAAACACAAAACTTTTGCCTTTTCCATGATGATGGTTTGGCTTGTGGCACAGGCTCAATCCTTGCCGGGTGAAGCTGATGTGGCTGTCCAGCGTCAAAAGATGTTGGACGCCATGGCTGCAACGGCCAATGTGACTGCACCTGGTCCCGCTCCTGCCAGATCGGGCACCGGTCCCAACTTTGATGCTATCGACAAGTTGTCTGCCCCCGTGAATGCGCAAGCTAAGCCTGTTGACTTTATGAACCTGGCCCGATCCGGCGCAGCACAGCAACGGGCTCTAGCCCAGCCGAATCGCAAGGTATCTGATTTGATGATTTTTGTCTCAATGAGCATGCCTGATCAGATGTTGACAAATTACGCGATTCAGGCAAAACGGTTTGGTGCTGTATTGCTGATGCGTGGATTTGTGGATAACAAGTTAAGCCGCACTCGTGAAGTGCTATCCAGGTTGAATAAGGCTGGCGTCGAGTTTGAGATCAGCCCTGAGCCGTTCAAATACTTCAAGATCACCAAAGTCCCAACTATTGTTCTTGCCGCTGCTGATGCTGTTTCAGTCTTGGAAAACGGATGTGCAAGACCGGACACTTTCATCTCGATTGCCGGTGACATCACTTTACTGGATGCACTGGATAAATTTTCACTTTTAAGCAAGTCTGTCTTGGCAAAAGACGCAAAAGCTCGCATTGTTTTGGATCGTCAAACAGGAACTAAAGGGTAATCATGGACTTCATCAAGGAAAAACCGAAATTTGTCTCTATTGCCGAACGCATCATCTATGGCACGCTTGGAGTTTCAGCGCTCTCAACCCTTTTCGTATTTCTGTTTGGTCCGGTCGAATTTCCCGAGTTGCTGGCAAACATGCTTTTGTTGGGTGCCGTGGCCACATTGCCTTACGCGATGGGTCGTGGGAGCAACAAGGCCCGTTTCATCTACTCGGGATTCACGATCTTGTCAGCGTTGATCATGTTTGGTACCAGTGATTTCATCCAGAATTCGCCTCGTTTTGATTTGCATATCGGTGTTTTGTTGACGCCCATCGAATTGTTCGTGTGTGGCATGCTGTTTACCAAAGAATCAAGCGAGTGGTTCAAGAAGGCCAAGCCGGTTGTCAAAAAGGCGGCTGAATAGCCTTCAAAAAGGCAATAAAAAATACCCCGCAAAGCAGGGTATTTCGGGTTGGAATATCACTCAAGAGTGATCGGTAAACCTAAGCGGTTTGCCACAGAGTTAGCAGCTCGAATGAACTCGGTACGATCATCAGGCCCCCATCGAAATAGGAACGTCATTTCAAGACAAGGCAGCATGCCCTTGCATTGAGCTTGAAGTGCTGGTTCTTCGGTCAAATTGCCTGAATACGAAGTCAGTCGTTGCGCCGACGAGATGGTTTCTCGTGGCGATAACGGCGATGTCAAAGCACCTTCAGACGCAGCTTTTCTGGCCATGTCAGCGATTTCAGCGAGGTAGTTGGCAACCTTTGGGTGAATGCCAGGAGCCTTGCCGGTCATCATGGCAACTTCATCATTAACGCTCATGTACTTGACGCGAATGCCCAAAGTAAAGCGGCTCAGTAAAGCAATGTTTTGCTTTTGAGTGCCTTTGTAACTGCCTTTGCCAACACCATCGATTGCATTGCCAGTGGCACCAATCCGGAAATTTTGATGAGCTTTTACAAGCTCGCCGGTTTCAGGAATCGTGTACACCTTGGCTTGCAACGCAGTATTCAAACCGCCTGCAACTTCAGGTGGCAGAAAGTTCATCTCGTCGAGTAACAAAATTCCGCCAAGACGCATTGCTGCGATCAGTGGTCCATCAGCCCATCCAGTTGAACCGTCTGGTAGCAATGTCACGCGGCCAATGAATTCTTGAAATTCCATGCCGCCATGACAACCGACTGCAAACACAGGCCAGTTAAGGCGTGCCGCAACTTGTTCAATCAATGTTGTCTTTCCGGTACCGGTTTCGCCTTGCAAAAGAATGTTCTTTTCAGCGCCGTGAGTCCAATACTGAATCGTTTTCAAGTGTTCCTTACGAAACACATAAGCACGATCACGCTCGGGGACGTACTCTGACAAGCCTTCAAGAACAGGGAAACGCGAGTTTTCACGAACCGCATCAGGAAAGCGTGCGAAGCCGAAAAGATCGTCACCATAACCAAAGTTTTTGTATATAACTGCCATTGAATTTCTCCATAAAAGTGCCTGCTTGATTGCAAGGTACTGTTTTGGAGATGCTGACTTTTCGTAAAGTCTTGATGCGATGGGTTGGGCGGTAGCAATTTGGCTAACTGGCGAGCGCACAGCCTGGCTTTGGGGCGGGAGGATGTCAAGTTTTGCGAACCGTTGTGTCTGCCAATGTTGCGATCATGGATTTCAAAATTAGCTACTTTTTTGGCTGCATGTTGGCTACAATCTTTGCAACATCAACATTTATTCGCCACAATGAACCACATCACCAGACAGTCTGTCGCAAAAGCCACTGATGCAAAAGCTGAAAAAGCAATCTCGGATCTTGTCCGCAGCGCACCAAAATATGATGACTTTGGGCTTGACCCTCAAGTGATCTCGGTGGACACGCTGACGGAAAAGTATTTGAAGCCCGGCGAGAAAAATGTAGAGGATCTTTACCGGCGAGTGGCAACTTTCCTTGCCTCAAAGGAGGCTGATGGCCAACGTGATCATTGGGCGAGTGAATTTTTGGAAAACATGCGTGCCGGTGGCATCGGGGCAGGGCGCATCATGAGTTCGGCTGGAACTGGCTTACAGGCCACTCTCATCAATTGCTTTGTCGAGCCTGTTGGTGATGCTGTAAGCCATTTTGATGACGACGGCTACCCAGGCATCTACGAAGCTCTCAAGCAAGCCGCCGAAACAATGCGCAGGGGCGGCGGGGTTGGTTATGACTTTTCACGCATCCGGCCCTGTGGCTCGTATGTGAAAGGGACGGCTTCGAATGCATCCGGCCCATGCAGCTACATCGACATTTTCGATGCCAGTTGCAAAACTGTGGAGAGCGCAGGAGCCCGTCGTGGTGCTCAGATGGGAGTGCTTCGAATTGACCACCCTGATGTCTTGGAGTTCATCACTGCGAAGCGCACGCAGGGTCGCTGGAACAATTTCAACGTGTCAGTGGGTATCTCAGAAGAGTTTATGCAGGCCGTTTTCGGTGGCAAATCATGGGATCTGGTCCACAAGGCGTCCCCCAACGACACCTTGAAAGCCGCTGGTGCTTTTCTTCGTTCTGACGGTAAATGGGTCTACCGCTCGATGCCAGCAGTTGACTTGTGGAACACCATCATGAAGTCCACATACGACTACGCAGAGCCTGGCGTTCTGTTTCTGGACAACATCAATGCTGCCAATAATTTACGTTACTGTGAGCAGATCGCTGCTAGTAATCCATGCGGAGAGCAGCCACTTCCCTCTTATGGTTGTTGCGATCTTGGGCCGGTGATTTTGACGCGCTTTGTCAAGAATCCTTTTGGGCTGACGGGTTCTCCCTATTTTGATTTTGATGCGTTTGAAGACGTTGTTGCCACACAGGTCCGCATGCTTGACAATGTTCTGGATGTGACTGTGTGGCCACTGCCGGAGCAGGAGCAGGAGGCCAACAACAAACGCCGCGTGGGCGTGGGCTTCACGGGCATGGGTGATGCGCTGATCATGATGTGCTTGCCGTACAACACAGCACAAGGCCGGTCGTTTGCTGAGTCTGTGGCGATCTCGATGAAGAATGCCGCTTACTTTGCGTCGGTGGAACTGGCTAAAGAGCGTGGTGCATTTCCTCTTTTTGATGCCGACAAGTACCTGGAAGACGGCACCTTTGCAAGCACCCTGGATGAAAGCCTCAAGGCAAAGATCCGTGAGCATGGCATTCGAAACTCTCATTTGCTTTCAATTGCGCCAACAGGCACTGTGAGCCTGGCGTTTGCCGACAACGCAAGCAACGGCATCGAACCAGCCTTCAGTTGGACTTACCAGCGCAAAAAACGAGCTGCAAATGGTGGCCATTCGATTTACGACGTGGAAGACTACGCATACCGCCTTTACCGGCACTTGGGAGGCGATGTATCGAAGTTGCCGGATTACTTTGTGACGGCTTTGAGCATGAGTGCCACTGACCACATTGCCATGATGGAAGTTGTACAGCCTCATGTGGATTCGGCCATCAGTAAAACCATCAACGTCGCTGAAGACTACGACTTTGAGGATTTCAAAGGCTTGTACCTGAAGGCTTGGAAGGCAAAACTCAAAGGAGTGGCTACCTACCGACCCAACAGCACGCTCGGAGCTGTCCTGATCGCGCCTAGCGCGTCCACAGAGCAAAAAGACCAGGTGCCTGATCTCGCGCCTGCCGTTGTTGTTGATCCGATGCGACAAATGATTGAGCGTCGTCCGGCTGGTAGTCTGCCAGCGGTGGCCGAGAAAATCGAGTACATCACCCAGCACGACGGAAAAAAGACCCTTTATCTTCTGGTGTCGTTCCTGCCGGTTGAGGGGAAGAGTGGCGAAAAGCACTTAAGAGCCATCGAGTTCTTCATGCCCGTAGGCCAAAGCGCAGTGTCGCAACAGTGGATCAGTTCAAGCATGCGCTTGTTGTCGTTGGCCGCTCGCGGTGGTTTTCTTGAGCGTGCGCTGGATGACATGCGCAAGGTGACATGGGATCGCGGCCCGGTTCGCCTTGGTCGATACGTTAAGGAAGACGGCGGCAGTGTCCCCATGTTCCATGACTCGGAAGTTGCCGCCATCGCTTACCAGATCCAACAGATCATTGCCGAGCATCACATCTTGTTCAATTTGAACTCAGGCGAGTCTGAAGAAACGTCAGCCGCCATCAAACCGGTCGCCAAGGCAGAGCCTGCAGTCACCCATGGCTTGATGGCCGGAAAGAAATGTTTTGAGTGTGGGGCGCACGCGGTTGTCCGTCGTGACGGGTGCGACAAATGCACCAATTGCGGCATGTTGGGTGCTTGCGGCTAATTCGTGTGCGTTTACGCATAAGGTGAAATCTTTGACGCATAAAGTGAAACCTTTTTGCGCATAAAGTGAAACCATCCTTGGGATACTTGCAAATTCCGAGTCGTTTGTATCAGCGTATGTTCACGGATCGCATCACCGTTCATTACTGGGATGGTAATGCCGCGTGTTGTATATATCATGCTAAATCCTAGTACAGCGGACGCGGATGTTGATGATGCAACCATTCGCAAGTGCGCTGGCTTCGGCAAAAGACTTGGTTACGGCGGCTTTGATGTGGTCAACCTCTACGCTTTTCGAGCAACTAAACCAGCAGACCTCAAGCAAGCGAGCTACCCGGTTGGCGAGCGCAACGATGAATTCATCCGTTCCAGTTTACTGACGACTTCGACTGTTATTTGCGCATGGGGATCAAACGCAAAGGGGCTTGCTCGTCCAGTAGAGGTGTTGACACTGCTAAAAAGTATTGGCAAGAAGCCGATGGCTTTGCAGATCAATGCAGGGGGAGTCCCTGCGCATCCACTGATGCTGCCATAAACATGCGATCGGCATTGGACAGGGATGCGACGCAGATGATGTTCCGCGCGAGGTTTGGCAACCGGTGATTCGCCTTGGAATGACGCTATGAAAAGTTTACGAGTCCAGCGGGCCGGTTTGACGGTTGTGGAACCCAGTAGATCCATTGAGCATCGAGCACGGGGACACCCCTTCGGGTGGGCAAGCGCCAAAACCGCAAGGTTTCCCTATGTGAGCACTCTTTGCGGCGGGAAGTCGCTGGCAGGTTGGGATGCCCTGGACTCACCATTTCTAGGATTACTATGCCGGTAGAGGACGACCACAACAACGCTGAAACCCTGCAAGAGCAGTTGATGCGCTTGGAGCGCATTGCTCTGGCGGCAGGGCTGCCTTTGGCAGCAGAGTGGGTGCGCGACCATCACTCGCATGCAACGGTATGGGTGGAAGACGGTAAAGGCAATGCGCAACTGATGTTTGCCTGGCTGGCTAAGGAGCGTAAGTTGGAGCCCATCCTATGCGCCCTTTGCGACCACGTTGCAACTGAGCCAGATAGCCTTTACCCCTACCACCGGGAGCGCAGCCGGTGCGCTGCACACATCAAGGATTAATTTATGGGAAACGGATCAAGTCAACTTGCGAAAAATGACGATGGGCTTATTTGAACGTTGGCTAGAAATTGAGCGGGCGACCGGAAGACCAATGACCTCAATTCTGGGTGATATTAACGCGGCATGCGGTACGTCATACCGCCACAACTGGCCCAGCCTGATGGCAAAACGAGGCTACAGCCTTGACAGGTGCCCAACAAATGTTCGGAGATACATGATGAAAGTGGTAGTTCCTGATGAACTTCTGAGGTTAGGTATGCAAGCGACCGATGGGAATGTTGCGGCCATCGTTGTCAAGTTGACCTAAGTCTTAAGAACTTTGCGGATCGCGGTCACGAAGCCGGGTTCAAACAAAGTACGTCCGGTGGGTGTAATGATTTCACCATCCTGTCCAATCGCCCATCCTTGGTCAGCCAGAAATTCCTTCAAGATCGCCCGATTCAGGGCATCACTCTCTGAGTTGATGTGACCTTTCGAAATCGTTGCGACGTATTCGAAATGAATGCGACGAAATAGCTTTAAAATTTGAAAAATTTAGGCCATCCTTGCATTGCACGGGTGGCCTTTCTGCTGGTCGATGCCGGAGCCAACAACAGGTCAGGCGCATTGGAGAGATCGCAGATCGCAAGAAAATTTCCCATTCGTCTATGAATTCACAAGTCATTGATTTTGCTTGCGATTTCGGATTTTCAACGTCTGGCAAGGCTGGCGGTGGGCATTACCGAAAGGGCTACACTCGTCAGGCGGCGGAGTCACCTTTGCCATTGTTTGCCGACACGAGTGGCGCGACACTGGACGGCCTGGAAGATGTTTTCAAGGCGGCTTTCGACATCGCGCAAAGCCAGATCGATACCGATCCTGCCTCACTGAAGATTCATGGGCCACAAGCCAAGGTCGCCGCCAACACCACGGACCTGACAAGGCTAAAAAATCAGAGAGAGGATTTGGCCAAGGTCATTGGTCGCATCGAATTTGCATAAAGTAGAACGCAGTCGCATCAAATGTTAGAAAAATCGGCGCAATGATTTAAAAAATGCCTTAGCTAAGTCGTTGATTTATTGTTTTCGTTGTCGCAACTTATTCGAAAAATCACATTAGGGCGGGGAGGATGTCAAGATCGGAATATCCCCCAAATGGGGGATGGCGCAAACCGAATTCGACAAGTACCATAGTCTTAGTTTTGAAAAATTCGTTCTATGTCGGTCAAAATAAATAAATCGCAGTGCATTCAAACGATCTTGAGTATGTTGGCTTCTGGCCGCGCGTTGGCGCATCACTCATTGACATGCTGCTGCAGCTCGCCATCATGTTGCCCCTGACCTACGCAGTTTATGGTCGGTTTTCTCAGCCTGGTCGGATGTTCATGGGCTTCGGGGACTTCTTTCTCAACATGCTCGTACCTGCCGCAGTGGTCATTGCGTTCTGGGTTTACAAGAGCGCAACGCCTGGAAAAATGGCGCTGTCAGCGCGAATTGTTGATGCCGATACAGGCGCACCCCTGACAACCTCTCAATCTGTCATCCGCTACTTGGGCTACTTCGTATCCCTGATCCCGCTGGGTGTTGGTTTCTTTTGGGTGGGATTTGACAGGCGCAAGCAAGGGTGGCACGACAAGATGGCCAACTCTGTTGTGGTTCGTCCTGGCGGTGTCGAGCCCGTGAGATTTCAGTCCAAATCGGATTGGCGCAACCCACCACCGCAAGAGCCGCGATTTTGAGAACTGCTAGTCAATGTTGCGTTGGTAGCGTGGAAAAGTAAAAAATTTATACGAGAAAAAGCCATCGCAACAAGTGCAATGGCTTTTGGGGTTTACTGGATCACCATACCGGTGTCGGCTGTTCAAGTTTTTCAGCTTGAATTTCCATCGAAATGCCTTGGGCAAATTGACGTGAACGCAACTCTTCTAAAACGGCGGAGGCATCAGAGGCTTCTTTAACGGTTGTGACCGTCGTAGGCTTACTTTTGTGCATAAGAGCAATTTGATCAAGTGCATCTTGAGTCATGTCAAGTTGCTTTGAGAGATCAATTGCCACTTTTTCCCAGCTCGTTCGACCGTCGTTTGAAGACACGATGACCATGACACCGGAGCCTTGAGTCGATTTGCCATCGGCCAATTTTTTCAAGCGGTCTTTGGCGGTGTCAACATCAGTTTGAAGTAACTTGAGCCGAGAATTGAGAACAAGGTAGCTTTTGGCAGCTTGTTCAAATTCAGATCCACACAGTTCAACGTCAGTGATGATGGCCACTCGCAAGCGCATGGCCTCAAGTAGCAATTCACCTTGTCGAACAACGTCAAGCTTGACCGTAATTGGTGCAGCTTTTCCAATTTGCGGCGCATACGAGAAAAAATCTATTTCCTGGATCTGATTGTCAGTTGCAAGCATTTGCCACTGGATCTGATCGTAGTAATACTCAGGCACTTGACCCAGCATAGCCATGTCGTGAATGCGCTCAGAGATCGGACATTTGATTTCAACACCGCGTGAGCGAATGATGTTAGCGCCGTCCAATGATGCTGCTATCCATGGTGTTGCCGTGGATTCAACACACAAGGCCTCGTACTCTTCACCGACGATAGCCATGTACTCTTGACGAGCTTTTGGCTCCAGGGCAGTGCCGCGAGCCATTGCAAAGGTTCCAACTTCGCGTTGACGACGCCCGGTCATTTCTTGCCATGTTTTGTGCATGGTCGAAAACGGTGATTTGCCACCACAAATACTACCTACGGTCGCCGTAATGCGAGTGCCATCAAGAGCTACGTGTGCGACACCAAACGTATCGGTGAACGCACGACCTGAACGCCATGCTAACCAATCGGGATCACCCTGTTCGAGATGAATTTCTTTCATTTGAAATCTCCAGTTATGTTTTCACGGAATGTGAGAACTGCCCTAGTAATGCGGCCTGGAGAAAAAAGCGAAGGAGGGTTGCTGTTTTGTGTTGAAAGTCGTTGTTTTAGGCCGCAATATCGACGGCAGACATGAAAAAAGCCAACTCGAAGAGTTGGCTTTTAAGGGGTGTTAGATCGTCGTATTTTGTGAATACGTCGTCAACATTTAGCGGTTGTAACGCGCCATTTTCCGAGAATTGCGGCAGAAAGTGCCTTCAATATTCGATTGCGTGCTATCAGAATGATAGTGAATGAAGGGAATGTCATCATCCATGTCGTCAAAACCAGAGGCGGCGCGACTTGGAGCAGGAGCTTGTGCAGCACCAGAACGTTGAGCCGGAGAAGCTTGACGAGCAGGAGCCGGTTGACGAGCAGCAGGGGCCGGTTGACGGGCAGGAGCAGAACGTTGAGCCGGAGCAGGTTGACGAGCCGGAGGCGCATCGTCATCCATGTCAAACGAATTTCCGTGAGCAGGGGCCGGTTGACGGGCAGGAGCAGAACCTTGATCTTGAAATTCACTGATGGCAATGGAAAGATAGTCACCCGCCTTTTCACCTTGTTTGATCCAAGCGGCCAATGACAGTTTCGGACCATCTTGTTGGTTGTCCAAATTCAAAGAACCACGGAAATCAGGCTGTTTAAGCTCGGTTTTCTTGTCGTTTTTGAACAGAGCGCCATTGAAGTACGAACGCGATTCGCCGTCAATGAGGGCGACAGAGAGGCGGATGTAGCCTTTGCCAGCAGCCGACTTTTGACGAACGCCACGAACATCGTAGCCCTTATCTTTGTCATAACCGCTGTACTGCGCCTGGACACGGTTGTCCTTGGAAAGTGAGAATTCGATTTTTTCGTTCGTGTTTTGGAACACGTTGAAATTTGCCAAACGCAGAAGATTTTGCTTGCTCATGATAAGTTTCCTTTAAGTACGGTACACAGGCGAGCGGCCCATGTCTTCGTTAAAAAAGCAGTCGAAACCGCTAGTTGCAGCGAAATTGCTACGAACTAAGCTGGATATGTGCGAAAAAATTAAAGTCGCTCAGACAAGCTTTGCTCAAATTCCGTGCATATCCATTATAATGTTTGCAACGGGTCTACTTTTGCGACATGAAACTAATTATTGCTGAAAAACCAGCCATGGGACGCGACATCGCACAAGCCCTGTCTGGGATGCTGGGCCAACCTATCAGGGCAGATTCCGCTCGGATGTGTCAGTGGGTGGGTGACTACGCGATCGTTGGGGCGCAAGGGCACTTGTTTCGACTCGTTGATGCGGAACACTACGGCGATCAGTTTGCTTTTCCCTGGAAGCTCAACACACTGCCGGTTCTCCCCGCGCAATTCTTACTTGAGCCGGCCTATGAAAAGCTCAACGGAAAAGTGGTCAACAGCAGCTTGACACAATCCATCAAGCGCCGTCTTGTTGCCATCAAAAGCTTAATTGCTGACGCTCATGAAGTCTGTCATGCAGGCGATCCAGACCGCGAAGGGCAAGCCATTATTGATGACATCTTGCGTGAATTCAATTTCACCGGGCCAGTGAAGCGTCTTTGGCTGCACGCGCAAACCAATGATGGAATCATCGAAGCCTTCAAATCGATGAAGGACAACCAAAACTACGCCACGCTGGGCTTGGCTGCGGTGGCACGACGAGAATCTGATTGGGCCATCGGCATCAATGCGACTCGCGGCTATTCAACGGTCTGGTGGAAACGTGGCCACAAGGGACTGCTTAACATTGGCCGGGTTGTGACTCCTTTGGTGGGCATGGTTGTACAAAGGGAAAACGACATCACGTCATTCGTTCCCATTGAGCACTACTCGCTGATCGCCACCGTCGATTTCGGGAAGCAGGAACCGTTTGTGGGTGAATGGCAGCTAGGCGTGCATGAGGGTGATCCTCGCTTTGATGCCAGGGGCAAGCTCCTTTTGGACCGCGCAAAAGCCGAACAGGTTCAACGTAAATGCACAGGCAAGCAGGCAAGGGTGATCCTGGCTGAAAAAAAACCGCTCTCAGAGTCGCCCCCGTTGCTTTTTTCCTTAGTTGAACTGCAAAAAGCTGCGGCAAGGATGGGCTATTCACCAGACGAAGTGCTCGCCGCAGCTCAAGCCTTGTATGAAAAACACAAGCTGACCAGCTACCCAAGAACAGAATGTCAGTACGCGCCGGAATCTGAACTAAAAGTGGCCGATGCAGTCATCAATGCGATAAAAAGCAATTTTGGTGGGCAATTTGTCATCCCCCAGGAATGCGATACCAGCAAGCGTTCGAGCGCCTGGGACGACAAAAAGCTTGGCGATCACTTCGCAATCATCCCCCTTGTTTCTTCTTGCCCGGTGGGCAATTTAAGCCGGTGTGAGCTGGACGTTTACCGTTTGGTGTGCCGACAGTATTTGGCTCAATTTCTTGAACCTTACAAATACATGCAATCTGCAATTGAAGTTGAGATTGATTCGCATCGGTTTCGTGCAACAGGTAGAACCCCTGTTTCATTGGGTTGGCGAGTTCTTTTTGGGGGCGCGCAAAAGAAGTTCGACAGCACAGGCAAGGTTATAAATCAGGCAGTTTTACCAAATATCCAAGTCAATGATTTTGGCGATGTTGTCAAAATGGATTTGAAGTGTGCAAAAACTGAGCCACCCAAGCGATTTACTGCAATTACGCTGCTTGAAGCCATGGAAAAGGCTTACCTTTTTGTGACTGATCCTAAAGTCAGAGCAAAGTTAAAGGATGTTGAGGGCATTGGCACTGCAGCGACCCGCTCAGGGATTATTAGTAAAGCGGTATCTACCGCTTTAATAGTCGAAGATAAATCCAACAAAATTATCAGCTATCGACCAACGCCAAAGGCATTTGGTTACATCCTGTCTTTGCCAAATGTATTGACGAAACCCGATCTAACCGCTTGGTTTGAGGGCAAGTTGGAGTCGATTAAAAACGGATCGCTTGAGTATTCCCGTTACCGGGAGGTATTGACAAAACTTGTGAGCCATGTTCTAGAGAGCGCTGTTAGCGGGCAGGCCTACAACAGCATGCCCGGCCCAAGTGATCTTCCACAGCCAGTTCAGGCCACGTCAAAGAGTGCTCGTAAGCCTCGCAAGAGCCCCGCAGTCAAGCGAAAGAAGGTGGCTGCGTGAAAGCTATTGACTTAACAACACTCAGCTTGAGTTCTGCGTTAAACAACATCCCCCGAGATCAATGGATGACCAGTCCTGTTGTTTACCGTGAGATGGTGTTTTGCAGGCGTTTGAACGGAATAATTAGACACCATATTATGAAGGGCGGCGTTGATATTCAATGTTTTAGTGACATTTCCTCAGAGGTATATGTCATTATGCAGATGAAGATGCTCAAGATTCTTGATAGTGTTTCTTCATTCTATTCGGTTGCCTTCAGAGTATCTGAATTGGTGGTTGCCAGTTACCGGAAAAAAGATTACAACACCGTCAACGGCAAAAACATCAGTTTGGATGCTCCTGCGTTGGACGATGGCGATAACTCTGCCATGCTTGAAATACTCTCCTACGAAATCACAATGGCTGACTTCTCCGAAGATATTATTAAGCGCGTCGATTTGAGTAACGCAAAAACCAATTTAACTAACAAATTGGGTCTTTTAGGTTGGCCAGAGGATGTTCCGCGAGTTCACAAAAGAATTGGCAGGCCCAGAAAGTGATTTTGTTATTGCGGTTCTGGCAAAGTTATATAGCGAAGAAGTATGTTGTTCGTTAAGTCTTCATACATCATAGCAAAGGCAATTTTTGCACTTTCTGGCCATGTATTCCAAACTGATTTTTTTGGAAGTTTATATGTCATGTTTTTGTCTTTACTCATTTGTCTATAAATAAGTTCAAGTGTATTTTGAATATTTGTAGTGTAAACAACATCATCGTTTTTAATAAACCCAGACAATATGTACACCTGTAAAACTGGTATTTCCAATGCAGATGCAAGTTTTTCAACCGTTTCACGACTGGTCTTTGCTGCCCAGCGGTTCCCGTTGGTGATGGCTGTGAGAATTGGAACTGATATACCTGAATACTCAGCGAACTTTTTTAACGACATTTTTCGGTTGTCAACAAGATGAGTCGCCCGGAAGTCTTCAATGAGCGTGATGAGGTCTTGTTGGAGTGTAAAGAAGTCCCCAGAGTCTTCTGTTGCCTGTTCGTCGTCTTCATCGGGGATGTTGTTTGTACTCATGCTTTGCATCTTTAGGATATGTTGAGGCTGGATCTGATGATCTCTTATTTTGCTCTCGTTAGCTTACATTTTTAAAACTTAAAAAGGAGGTGTGGCCAAAAAAAAAACCTTTAAACAACCCAATACTAGCTTTTTCGTTATAGTCTTTGCAACATAGAGGTTTTACATGACTACTGCAATTCGTCCACTCACAATCAATGAGCGCCGTCAGCCGGCAACTCGAACCTTCCACGCTGGGTTTAAAAACGTGTCATTCCAGATCGGTGTGCTGGAAATGCCAGTCAACCACGCGGGTTACAACAATGACACGACTGCGACCTACACCAAGGCAAAAATCATCAAGGATGGTGGAAAGATCCACTTTCCTGCGATGGTGCCAAAACCAATTGTTCCGCATAAAGGCCCTTCAAATACGGTTGCCTCTGTCATTGGCATGCGCAACAACTACGGCGGTTATGACGCTGTATTGGTCGTCCGCAATAATGAGCGCCTGAGTTCATTCAATTCCCCACTTCGTACCGTGGAGGATTTGGTGAACCTCGATCCCAAGGAAAAGAAGCTGGAAAACGAAAACCGGCTTGGCAAGGGGTCGAACGCTCGGGTTCACAACCAGGTCATGTTGTGTGGTGTGATTGTTGGTGCCCGCTTTGAAGATGGTGATTCTCCCCGCTTTCACATGATGATGCGCCAGGATTCCAACATCAACAACGTCATTCCTTTGGTGTATGAAGCTCGCAATGCGTCGGCATTGGCCACTCGAATCAAAGCAGGCCAACTTACAACGGTCGATGGTGAATACTACTATCGGTCTATGCCTGTGTACGAACTCGATGCCGATGGGCGCGTCAAGCTAGATGCAGATCGTCGCCCGGTTCCAGTGCTCGATGAAAATGGTGTACCAAAAAAACGTATCAGCACCTACATCCGTTGTGGCGTTCCACGCGACCCCTCTGAATTTGACACGGATTTTGGTTCAACACCACCGAAGTGGATCGTCCAGATGGCAAATGATATGGCCGCGTATCGTGAAAGTGAGCGTGTGTCGCGTGAAGCTGCTGCGATCAAACGCACCGCAGCGAAGGCGGCAACGGTTGATTTGCCACCAGCTCGTGTAGTGGCCACTGCGGAAGACCTCTAAGTGAAGATTTCAGAAAAACGCATCCCGAATGTTGTTGTAGGGCTCACGCTTTTTTGGCTGGGCATAGCTCAGGCGTTTTTCTGGAATGAACCATTCAATATCCACTTCATTCCGATGTGGTTGGGTTCGATTTTTGTCGGAATTTTTATGGCGAAGTCATCTTCTGATGAGTTCAGGGATCTCATTTTAAGACGTTTGAAATACAACTATGAATTGAAATTGCCGGTCGGTGATCGTCGGGCTTTTTCAAATCAAGATCGTGGCGTCGTGTCCAGTCTTGGGGGAGTTCCCTTTTTCCGCCAGGCTATGCCTTGTGTTGAACAGATTGAAAAAAACGACCTGTTGGTTCATTCACCCCCTGAATTGAAGCCCGAGCATTTTGACCGACTGTTTTCCGATGTGTTTTCAAAGTCAGGCCCTAACACAGGGCTTGAACGACTTGCCGACAGAACTGTCAGAACACTGTGTTATAGCAAGCACATCAAACATCCGGCAGGAGTTGATCGTCATGGCGGACGATCTCTGTTGACGCACACGTTGCTGGTGACAGCCTTGATGCTGCACCAGGCAAAAGCTTATACCTACGATCCAAAGCGCCACACACCGAACAACCCAAATTTCAAGTTAGATCCCAAAGATCCACTGATCCCGGCGCTTGGCTTTTTGCATGACATTGGAAAGTTGGTCAAGTTCATTGTGAATTCCAATACTAACGCCGTGACGATTCACGCTGATCACAGTTCTGAGTCTGCGCGGATTGCGTCTGACTTTCCAGAATATTGGGATATGGACATCTCTTGTGAAGATCGTTTGCTGTTGCAAGATGCCATTTCATATAGCTGGCAGCTCAACGCATTGCCTATCAAGAAATCAACAATGGCACGCCCACGACCTTCTTCGGATCGCCTATATGCATTGGTCGATCTCTTGAGTTCTTGTGACGTTCTTGCCTCTTCTATTGAAATGGGCGCTGGCTATGATTTTGGCGTAGAACCTGTGTTTGAAACGGTCCAAACATTAGACGACATCAACGCCGTCAACGTGTATGAAGA
This sequence comes from Rhodoferax antarcticus ANT.BR, assembly GCF_001938565.1. Lineage (GTDB taxonomy): Bacteria > Pseudomonadota > Gammaproteobacteria > Burkholderiales > Burkholderiaceae_C > Rhodoferax > Rhodoferax antarcticus. The sequence continues at coordinate 74,862 of NZ_MSYM01000020.1, read as the reverse complement.
ATTTTTAAACTTTGCGACGATCAAAGCCGACATCAATGCATTGAATGGCATCAAGAGTGTTGGCTTTCGCTACAAAGGAATGATCGATGGTGTGATGATGAATGTCATCGTCTTTGACGAAAAAAAATTCTCGGAAGACTTTAGCAAGTACTTGGAAAAACCTGATTTGAATGCCAAAGAGGACAAGCGAAGTGTGATCACAGGCATTGTCCTGGGCGAGCTTGATGAAAATGGCATTCTGGTGCGCGATCCGAAAGACGTTGGCTTACGTCCGGCGAAGGACTGTCTCTACAAAATCGTGTTCACGGCACCCAATTCCAACGGGACAGAGAACGCGATTGTGCTGTCCTCGGCGTTTGTGATTTCCCTTGATGGGGTTGAGCGGTTTGCGACTCTTGAGAAAACCACCAACTGTCACGCTGTTCCGAGTTTCAGCAACTCGATTTACGGGTCCAAAAAGTTCAAATCTACAGGCACAACAATTCTTGAGGATGTTGCATTGGAATCCCTTGGTATAAAACCCACCGGGCAGAAAAAGGTGCCTGTTAGCATTGCGACTTTGATCAAGCCCCCACCAGCGCCCAACTCTGCTTTGACGATCAATTTCATTCGAATGGGACTGAAGAACAAAAAAATTGTTCCGACCACGGTGCAAACGGAGTCGAGCGGCGTTCTTCATGTGGTTGGCTACAACAAATTTTTCAATGATTTGGGTATCAAACTGGAAGAAAGTAGTGGGGGAGAGTCACTTAGCTCAATAGGCATCAAGTCCATCAGGAGATCAAAAAAGAACCCTGATGACTTCATTGTTGATCTTTGTGGCGATATTTACGGCAATTTGAATAACAATTAGATTTTATCTAACTTTGTCGTGACATAATTAAGTAATCAGATAGTTGGCAGGTTCAGAGAATAACTAACTAGAAAAAATTAAGGAAAATAAGATGGAAATTCAACTTTCCAGTAAATTCAAACACAAGAAGATGCGAGTTCCGGTGAGTCGTCCGGTACGTTTTGCAAAATTTGGCGATCAAGCTGATCACGTTCTGACTTCCAGAATGCGTGAAATAAAGTCCAGTCTGGGTATGACAACGAATGAATTGGCTCGTGCGGTTAACCGTTACGAGAAGGAATTTGGTCGTCCAAGTTCAGATGTTGATCATGTTGTGAGCAGTTCCTATTTGCCAATCAAGGCAATTTTGCTTTCTTCGTACTTGCAGGGATGGGTCATGCAAGATAACTTCATTGAGTCTTTCCATAGGCGTCTTGAGGCGTATTGGAAGCACACAATGTCAACAGACAACACCGGGAGGCCAAAGAGTATTCGCCCGGTCATGGATGCCTGGTTTGAAAAGCTTGGTATTGACCCAACGAATCTGACTGTTTCCCCTCACCGTGAACTGTGTCGCCGTGTCACGCATTTGTGTAAGCGTGCAGTGGTGTGCGACCGGGCCGGTGTATTCCAGAAGGGCACTGATCTTGACGACGAGTATGGCTGGTACGCAATCCTTGATGATGAAATGGTGGTTCACCGTTACGTGTATCGTAAGGCTGATGATTTGTTGATTGCAAACAAAACGATAGTTGCACCTGGTGATGTTGTGCAGTACAGCAAGGAAATTGTGTCTCCTAACCCCTCGTATCAAACGAGTCAGGAGAATCCGATTAACCAGTCAACTTACTACAGGTGGTATCGCTCAAATAAGATGCCCAGGTCCAGGGTGGCCACTGAACTTATCGAGAATGCTGTCAACGAAGCCGCTGCTGAGTAGCGGCTTTTTTGGCGCTTGTTAATTATTGTCTTTGCAACAGGAAGATTTATGAGTTTCATCATTGGTTTACCGAGCGTGCGGCCAAGCGAGGTCGATGTGGTGTATTTACAGACATCGGAGTTGAATAATCAAACCTTGTTTGCGCTGGAGCGATCTATGCGAAGCGCTGTCAAAATCAACCCAATGGTGGAGTGGTCTGCGATGCTGAAACTTCTCGAAATGGATGGTTTTAGTTGCGTTTTAGATCCCAAACAGAATTCTGTTTTTATTCATTCGCGCCCATGGGATGAACACCTGACGCACCCTGATCAGGCACAATCATTTTTTGTGACTTTCCCTGATGATGCCCCTTACGAGATTGCCAATGGGCTTTTCCTTGCAAGCAGGAACCCGTCGTTTTATTCTCTGGTTAGTGAGAACTACCTGGGGGATGGCAAAGTGGTTGTGGTCAACAATGCACATGAACTGATCTATCCAGATGACTCGGCCTGGATTGATGATTCTCATACAGAAAAGAAGTCTATAGGCCACTGTGAATTGATCCGCGACCAATTCTGTTGTGAGCAGGAATACTCTGACGCATTGAAGGTTTTAGCAAACTCTGGTTACAAGGTCCATCTTGAAGAATTGGTTTGAAATGCAATCTGATTGCTCTGAAAAAATGATTCCACACGCTCTACTGCAAGAGAAGAAAGAGCTGGAAGCTCGTCTGATTTGGATTGAATCTGAGATTAAACAACTTTCAAATTCAACAGGCCTTAATGAGCGCATTCAACGACTTAACTACGCCAAAGCGCAGCTTGTAGCGACCCTTGATATTCGTCGTGTTATGTACGAAAAACCAAAGATTTAAAATTGTTTTTCGCAAGAAAAATAATTTGGGGGATTCCTTAAAAATCCTCCTTTTTCTTGTGGTTGCGGTATAATCTTTGCAACACCAACTATTTGTAAAAACCTATGAAACACTTGATTCTGTATTCCACCATCGCAGGTGGCTTTTTCGCACAATCAGAGGCGCTTGATGCGGCTGTGGCGCGATCCCGCGAAGAGGTTGGAGAAGATGTCTGGAAGCGTGGATTTTCTGGCAATGCCCGTGGTGGTGCCACTGCCGTTCTTCGCTCTTACCTTGATGGCGCTTGCATTCTGCCGATGGCGATGGAGGGCTTGTTGAACTATGTCAACTACCGCGAAAACATCGACGGCAATGGCAATGTTTACCCGAAGCTGCGAATCGGTCTTCAGGCTGGAAACGATGACCAATACACCATCTCCCTTGATCTCAAAAGCGATGTCGCCCAACGATTGATCGTCAAGCTGAATAACTGTCTGCCTGGTGAGTGGGTGAAGATTTCTGCATGGCCTTCACCGATTGAGCGTGCTGGACGCACTTTCATTAACCATGCTGCCAGCATCAAGGACGCAGATGGCACGGAAATACCCGTCAGTGCTGATTTTTCAACAAAACTAAAGGAGGAATGCACCAAGGTTGACAACGCCTTGAGAGCCGTAGGTGTGACAGATGTGAAGGTGATTGCAACTGCAAAAGCCAACAAACGTATCGAGAGTCACAAAGAGCTGCTTTTGAAAATCAGGGCTGTTTTTGTCTCTGAATCTGAGCGCGTCTGATCGGGCAATTTCGCCCATTTCATTTATTTCGGAGTTTTCCCCATGACTGCAACCGCAACACTTCAAGTTTCCAATGTCGCTACCAGCACCCCGGTTGCGGCTAAAAAACAATTTTCGCTCCACGTCCCATTGAATCAACTCACCTTGTCGCCAACCAATGTGCGCCGGGTCGAACCCACTGGTATCTCTGAGTTGGCCCAAATGATCGCAAGCCAGGGGCTATTGAACCCGTTGATCGTTACACGATTAGTTGATCAGGACGGCTTGCCGCGTTACGGTGTCGAAGCTGGTGGGCGCAGGCTTCGTGCCCTTCAAATGCTTACCGCAACCGGGGCGCTGTTTGCCGACTTCCCCGTTGAATGCAAACTGATTGACGCTGACTCGGCCATTGAGGTCAGCCTGACTGAAAACATTTCCCAGGAAGGCATGCACCCGGCTGACGAGTTTGATGCCTACCACGCGATGTTTCAAAAGGGTGTAACCGCTGCAGCCATTGCCAATAAATTCGGCGTGACAGAACTGCATGTGCAACGTCGCCTCAAAATGGCCGGTATCGCGGCAGAATTGTTCAGCCTGTACCGTGCCAATGAACTGACGTTGGATCAACTGATGGCGCTCGCGGCCACGGATGACCAGGAAACACAGGTGAGGGTTTGGAACTCTTTGCCGCCCTACTCACGTTCGGCACACCAGATCAAAAATCAGATTCTTCAACAGGAAGTGCCTTCCAGCGACAAGCGGGTGAAAGTCGTGTCAATTGAAGAATACACGGCCGCTGGTGGCGAAGTCCGAGTTGACTTATTCAGCGAAAAAGACGACGCGGTGTTTATTGCGAATCCGCTGCTGCTGAATGAGTTGGTTGCCAAGCATCTGGAAGATCGCAAAGCCGAACTGTTGGGTGCAGGGTGGGGTTGGGTTGAAACCAGTTTGGAGCAGGTTCACAGTTACAACCTTGGATCGAAGTATCAACAAGAACGGCCTGTACCACGCGCACCAACACAAGAAGAACAAGCAAAGCTGGACGAAATGCAGGATCGTTTGAATGACCTTAACGGCAAGATTGATGATTGTGAAAATGATGACGGCGCTGACCCTGAAGAAGTCGGAAAATTGAGCGATGAGGCGGCTGAACTGGATCAAGAGATCGATGCTCTGACGGCCACTTTTATTGACACCAGCAACCCCAACAAGGCCACTCAAGGCGTGATTGTCTTTGTCGGGTGGGGTGGCATTGACTGCCACTACGGTCTTCGCCTAAAAGGTTCGGTTGGTGACGCTCAGTCAGGCGTAGGTAGCGCCCAAGGCAAGGTTAAGCCTGATTTCTCAGAACGACTGATGCTCAACATGACTTCGCACCTGACTGTTGCTTTGCAGGCATCCATGATTGGCAATCAAAAAGTCGCACTGGCAGCGGCGGCTCACCGTTTTGCTGAGTCCTTGATGGATCATGGGTCTTTTAACAACCCGGTGAAGATCAATTTGACCAGCGCGAAGTACGAGTTGGAAAAGAATTCTGATTCGCTGGCTGCAAACAATGGGCATGAAAAGGTGGAGAAGGCATTGGATCGCTGGCGTCAAATGTTGCCCGTAGATAAGGCTCTGTGGCTTGATTGGTTCATTGGCCAGCCCCAAGGGGCAAGTCTTGAAATGATCGCGCTGGGGACGGCCCTGGCTACCACGGCGGTACATACAACCAACGGAGCATCCCAAGGCAACGCGCACGGACTGATCAAGGCGGTTGGCCTGGATATGGCTGATTTTTGGGCGCCAACCCCTGAAACCTACCTCAAGCACATGCCGAAAGGCAAGATCATTGATGCTGTGACAGAAGCCACGAGTGCAACTGTTTCAGAGCCAATGGCAAAAATGAAAAAAGACGAAGCGGTTCAGTACGCCGCTGCCAAGCTCGCCGGTACTCGGTGGCTTCCATCAGCCCTGAAAGCTTGATTTTCAAACGCAAGGCCATTGCAAAACGATGGCCAATCCAAGTTCAGAAGATCGAAATGACTGTTCAAACAATTAGCTTAACCCGTGTGAAGGCAGCTCTGGCCTTTGTCTCAAAAGAGTTAGCACTTGGTCTTCGAAGACCAAGTGATTGGCGGGTCTATGCGGAGGCGTTGAGCAAAGGACCCTTCCCGCAAAGCGGAGCTATAGACGACTCGTTTTCTGCCACATCCAAGCAAGGCGGAACGCCATCAATTACAACGATAGACGGTGAAGTGGCCGAAAAAAAGGAAGATTTTAAAGGTGGGAAAAAAACCGAGTTCAAATCAGAATTTGGCGACTTGTCGATGGCGGTACCACGGAGGGAGGGATGCTCTGGTGTGTATGAGCAGCAAAACTCAAGCACACATCGTCATGGAAGCAATGACCACAAAAAGTATCAATCGAAAGGCTTTAAGTGCTAACAATAAAAAGGGATTTTTATATTCTTCCTGCCAAGGTGTGTGTTGATGCGTTGGTGCGCTTCAATATTGCCAAGGACGACGCAAGTTCCGCAACCACTGATTTGAAAGATGAATACGGCTGTGATGGCGTCATTTGTAGCGGTAGTATTGGTGTCGGATTGGCCTATCGCTTTGCCGCTCGTATCAATGGTTTTGGTCCTCCAACAAGGATCAATAGCAGTCACTGGATGATCAAACCGGATCGCAAAACTAATGCTGGTATGGTGGCCCAAAACAAACTTGATGATGTAGCAGACTTGTTGACTTTGCTAACCTGGAGCCTCGAAAAATGTCTTGGTGTTTTCGGAATGGTGGCTGATGGTGATGCAACGCATTTTGTTGTGGCCAAGCCATTAAACGATGGTCGTGTCATGCTTTCGGTGCCGCAGGGGGACTGGCTATCACGCGACCCGCTTGGATGCATCCTGGATTTACCTGTGATCCCGGCAGACTCTGAACTGGTTGATGAAGCAAGGGCTAAACGTCTTATTAATGAGGCGATGACTCAGGCCAAAGAGCCGTCGTGAATTGATTTTTGAGTTCAAAATGAAAGTTCACAAAGAAATAGCGCGAAGAACGCCACTGAAACCGCCGAAGCCGCCGAAGCCGCCGAAGCTAATTCTTCCCATCAATATTCAGCGCCCTGAGCGTTTGTTGCTTGACGATGGCACTATGTTTTTGACTTTACCAACTCTGGATGAGTTGGATAGGTTTTGGAAAGAGAACAAAAAGGGCTTTGCATTCGCTGCCAAATACGGAACCGAACCAAATCTGTGGATCAGTTCATGACCGCGACGTGAACGCTGCAAGAAACATTCTCGCGCTCGGACATGAGCGTCTAGCAGTAGGAATCCCTGTCCTTGGGCAGGGAGGCTGTCAACTCCAAGGCTCTCGCGCTGACAAGTCCCCACTTTTTTGTAAACGCCGTTCACAACAATGCCATAATTGGCGCATGGACTTATCGCTTAACCGTCGCAACAACTTGATGCTTTTGTACGCCCAACACAAGGCTAAGTACATCAAAAAACACCCTGAAGATTCTGGTGTTGGTCTGGACCTGGCTTTTGCAGTGAGGCTACAAATCGCCAAGTCTTCACTCTCAAGCATGAAAAGCGGTTCGCGTCAGATAGGGGTGAAGCTTGCACGCCAGTTCGAGGCGAATTTCAACATGCCAAGCGGCTGGATGGATGAGCCACGACTTGAGCCCGTTGTTCCAAAGGATACTGATTTGATGAGGTTCCTGAAGCTGTCCATGCGTGCTTACGAAGCGGCAGATCAAGATCGGCGTCAGGCCATGATTTCCGAACTTCAAGACGAGCTAAGCTGCCATTTGTAGACAGCAAAAAATATTTTTTCATAAGTTGTTGTTTTTGCTTGTAAACGCCGTTTACAATACACTATCGAATTTTGATTCAAACCGTCAATACCAATTTTTTCAGCAAGTAAAGAGATCATCGTGAATATGCAACGCAATCCAATAACACTCAACAGACCAGCAATGGTTTGTGATGCGTTCTTGCGTGCAACACATTTAGATTGGCAGCTTGGCGACTCATGCACAGTTGGTTATGCGGCATCAATTTCATTACAACAGAGCGAGATTTCAAAAGAAACCGGGTTGCCGGTGTTTTCTGAAAATTCGTTCAGTCCGGGGGGGGTAGGTAAGCACCTAAGCCCCAGGTTTACCCAAACCTCAAACCCGGACTCCTTGCATAAAGGACTCCGGGTTTTTTGTTGCCTGCATCGCCAGGCGGCATGCTCTGAAAAGGGCTGCTCCTTAATAATTTGTTGCCATGTGAAAGAGTCGCGCCGATGTGCTTATGCATTTTTCGGTCTGCGATTCTTTCCGAAATGACTTGTTTACGGGTATCCGTGGCAATCATCTTTTTTGATGTTTGCTGGATCGGTAAAGCATGAGCTGCCCGTGTCATTTCGAGAGTGTTCGGAAACACATTGCCATCGAGCCGAAAGGCGCGAGCGTCCCAAGATGGCAGTGGAAGTGTGTCGGTCTTCAAGGGATCGGGCATGCTACGTCAGGCGCATTGCGTTCTGAATTCTCTCGAAATGAAAAGTTAATAGGGTCTGTAGCTCAGTAGGTAGAGCACCTGATTGAAGATCAGGGTGTCGGTGGTTCGGCTCCACCCAGGCCCACCAGAATTTGCAGAGTAGAGAAGCCTGGTATCTCGCAAGCCTCATACGCTTGAAATCGCTGGTTCAAATCCGGCCTCTGTTTCCATTCATGCCGAATACGCCAAGGTTCGCTGCACCACAATGGCAAGCAGGAATTCGGTAGGTTATTCCCCGTGTATAGCGCAGCCTGGTAGCGCATCTGGTTTGGGACCAGAGGGTCGAAGGTTCAAATCCTTTTACACGGACCATTTTAAATTTTCAATATCTACATAGCTCAATCTGGCAGAGCGTCGTTCTCCAAAAGCGAAGGTTGTTGGTTCGAGGCCAACTGTGGGTGCCAATGTTTTTGTCTCTTTCGTCTAGTGGCCCAGGACAACTAACTTTCCCTTAGTAGATCGTCGGTTCGAATCCGACAAGAGACGCCATTTTTTACAGTTTTCTGGGGGGTGTAGCTCAGTTGGGAGAGCGGTTGCTTTGCAAGCAGCATGTCGCAGGTTCCTGTCACTTCCAACATATTTTTTTGAATTGGATGCGTCGGCAAATTACCGGCGCACTGATTGCGGGAGTTATTAACCCGCAGGACTCGCAGTGATGGAATTGGCAGACATAGGCCCTTTTAGGGCCGGGTAGTCACAAGGCTACCGTGAGGGTTCAAGTCCCTTCTGCAATGAGTCTCAAACATATTGAAGGGGGTTAGCCAAGCGGTACGGCACTGGATTTTGATTCCAGCATGCGTAGGTTCAAATCCTACACCCTCTGCCAATTTTTCCTTCAAAACAAATTGCCCTGGTGGTGGAATTGGCAGACACACCAGAATGAGGTTCTGACGCTGAAAAGCGTGTCGGTTCGACCCCGACCCAGGGCACCAATGATCGTTCAAACACCTCACAGCGCCCCATTAGTTCAGCGGATAGAACAGTGGCCCTCTAAGCCTCGTGTCGGTCGTTCAAGTCGGCCATGGGGCACCACCTTTTTTGCAGGCCTGACCGAGTGATCAGGTACCAGCCTTCCAAGCTGAGGATAGGGGTTTGATTCCCCTGGCCTGCTCCACGTTTTTATGGAAAGTAATGCAGCGGGAATGGTCCTGCGACCGGCTTTGAACACCGGGTTCTCAGTAATGGGATGGGGTTCGATTCCTCTGCTTTCCGTACCCTTTTTTGATTCAAATCTTTACCCTGGATACGTGGGGGAGTTGGCCGAACCCGCAGGACTGTAACCCCTGTCTTAACCGCACGCACGTTCGAATCGTTGCCGTATCCACCAATCATCAGCGACCGTAGTTCAAATGGACAGAATACGGCACTCCTAATGCCCTGGTGCAGATTCGAGTTCTGCCGGTCGCACCATACTTCGAGTTTTCAATTCCGTGCAAGCAAACAAGGTGTAGGCGCTCGACTGTTAATCGAGAATGAGCCTGGTTCAAATCCAGGGCACGGAGCCACCTTTTTTCTGTGGTCATAGCCAAGCGGTTAGGCGTTGGATTGCAAATCCAAAAAAAGACCAGTTCGACTCTGGTTGACCACTCCAATTTTTGATGTGCCGTAGCTCAGTTTGGCAGAGCGCTCGCCCGATAAGCGAGAGGTCGGGATCTCGGAATTCCCCGGCACTACCATCAACATTTTTCAGGAAGATTGGGCGAGTGGTTTAAGCCGACAACCTGCTAAGTTGTGACTCAGAAATGGGTTCTCTGGTTCGAATCCAGAATCTTCTACCACCATCAACTGCCCATGTGGACAAATAGGTAAAGTCAACTGTTTCAAACGCAGAAGTCTGTGGGTTCGAGTCCCACTTTGGGCACCAGATTTTGAAATCCGTCAAGAGAAGAATCTATAGGAAGAAGTCAAGTAGAAGGATCACCTTTTTCTTGGAAAGTAACGGGGTTTCAAATTCACTTTTTGCTGTGTAGCTAAGTGGTAAAGCCCTGGCCTCATAAGCCAGTGATGCGTCGGTTCGATCCCGTCCACAGCAACCATCGCCAACCAAGTTCTCGCGGCATTAGCTCAGTCGGTAGAGCACCGGCCTGTCTAGTCGGTGGCCTGGGGTTCAAGTCCCCAATGTCGCGCCAAATACAAAATCAGTTCCCTAGCTCAGAGGCAGAGCAACGCCTTTACACGGCGAAGGTCGAGATTTCGAAATTCTCGGGAACTACCATTTTCTTTCCCTGCCGGGTTAGCTCAGTTGGTAGTAGCAATCGATTTGTAATCGATAGGTCATCTGTTCGATTCAGATACCCGGCACCACATACTTTGTTCCATTTTTAATCAACAACTGGAGAAATTCAATGTCTCGAAAAACTAGCGTGGTCGTCAAACTACCGCCAGTACGAAATCGCTTCGTCGTACTGGCTTCAAAAGGAATGCAGCCCAAAGCGGGTGCTCACGCAAAGAGTGCCAAGGCCATCCGGCGTGCAGAGAAGGTGAGTCTCATTCGGGGGTTTAGCTCATTTGGTAGAGCAACCGGTTTTTACCCGGTAGCGGATCAGTTCGAACCTGATAGCCCCCACCAGAGCATTCATAAAAGATCGCGTCTTTTGTGAGTGTTTTGAATCCTTAATTCCGAATGGTGGAATGGGCAGACACACCGGGTTTAAAACCCGATGCCATTAAGTTGGCGTTCCAGTTCGATCCTGGATTCGGAAACCAGAGCATATTTCATGGCAGCAAGTCGTTTCGTACCCATCACACCAATCCTTTTACCTTCACCCACCCACACCCTTGTAACCACTGAGAATCATCATGCCTAGCCGAGAAATCCTACGCCTTGACCGCCATGGCCAGCCTCAAAAATGGATCACCAAAAATGAGGCCGCAACCTACTACGCAACTGACAGCGTGGCGTGGACTTTGGGCGATACCTTTGCGGCATTGCGTGGTGGTTTGAATTCGATGACGGGACAAATATCGCGCATTGAAGTGCATCCGATCATCGCTGTTCGAGGTGTGGCCAAAGTGAATTTGTTTGATGCTTGTCCAGCACTCACAAAACGAACTCTGGTGGCTCGTGATCGCAATACCTGCGGATTTTGCGGTGGAGTGTTTAAGTACGATGACCTCACTTGCGATCACATTGTTCCGCAAAGCAAAGGTGGCCTCACCAAATGGGAAAACTGCATTTGCTGCTGCAAAAAATGCAATGGTGCGAAGGCCGATATGAGTTGCGAAGAGGCCAACATGCCACTTTTGTTTGCTCCATACCGGCCCAGCCATGCAGAACACCTGATCTTGTCAGGTCGCAACATCCGGGCTGATGTGCATGCGTTTTTGGCTGCACGCCTGCCAAAAGGTTCGCGGCTTTTGTAAGCTGATTCTCATAGAAAAAGCGGACATAGTTCGCTTTTTTTAGCACCCACACGCGGTGTGTTGCTGGCCGACGAATCGCCTTTTGAAATAACTTAGATGAATCCCATGTCGCTTGCAAAAAAGCCGCCAGTGTTTCGTTTCTCAAGGCTGCAAGCTGGTTTGCAGTGATGGCCACGACGTGCCCCCGGCAGCAGGCCTGAGACTTGTGCAGCGCGTTGATTTATGACAAGTTTTTTTGTGTTTGATAGGCAACATATTCTCAGATATTCGATTAAATTATTATTTTGTCTCTTATTTTGTCTCTTATTTGGTTTCGGTATATTGTTTGCAACGTGTTATGATTGATCTGTTTGACATCAAAATCAATGATCAGCACTGCCGCCTTCAGTCCTTGCCGCCGCTACCGCTACTCGCTGTGGCGTGATTGGAGCGATCTGGTGGCCGGTGGCAAAGGTTTTGCCATGTTCATAGGGCTCAACCCCTCTACTGCCGACGAAACCGAAGACGACTCCACCATCCGACGCTGTATTGCATTTGCAAAAAGTTGGGGCTATGACGGCCTGTGCATGACCAACCTGTTTGCTTTTCGCTCTACGGACCCTTCTGTGATGCTGGCCGAGTCCGATCCAGTTGGCCGGGACAACGATCAGCACCTTCAAGACATGGCGGCAAAGGCCGGGATCGTGGTGGCCGCTTGGGGCACGCCTGGTGTTCACATGGGCCGGGCTGATCAGGTCAAGAAGGTGATCCCGAGCCTGCACTACCTGCGATTGACCAAGGCCGGGCACCCAGGCCACCCACTTTACCTGCCAGGAAGCCTGGTGCCTAGGCTTTGGGCTGAAAAATGATGAACTGTAAATTGAAAACTACACCACTCGGTCTTCGCTTTTGGGCGAATTTCAAGATGATTGGCAAGGCAGAAAGTGCCATGCGAGGCATCCATAGAGAGCTTGCGAAGACGCGACTTTTCAGAGGTTTGTTTTTCTGTTTCTGGATGGCTTTGTGGCAATCAAGTTTTGCATCCCCGCTGATTGGTACTGCTGCCATTAAAGTCCCAAGAAAAGACGTATGGGGTGTTTATGACCAATACTATGGCTTTCAAAATTTCACTGATGCCATTGAATCTGTCCACGCTAGTTTGAGCGCCAATTCTTACCCCTGTGGTACTAACGGTGCAGTCCCAATCGGTTATTTCACTTCAACCTACAGCATTGCTTTGGGGCAACTCACTATTTATGTGAGTTGTCGGGCGCTTAATGGTAGCGTTGGAAATGGATTGTATGGATCAGTAGCGGAAACCTGTCCCAAAAGCAGCGGCTATGTGAATTCCAAGTCAAGCATGGGTCTGTTAGTCTGTGCAGATTTGGCAGGCATAAACATGGCTAAGTCCGCAGGCCAAACGGAAGGCCCTGGATGTAAAGTGTCAACCTCTTCTACATGCAATCCAATCAACATCGGCACTGGCAATAAATGGTTGCGTGAGCAAGATTATGTTGGTTTCGGCTCATATCCGTTGCAGTTCAGTCGCTTTTACAACAGCGGGGTGCTGATCAACACTATTTTGGGCTCGCAATGGAGTACCCATTACAGCCGCAAGTTAATGGTATCGACCAATGCGTCTTATCCCATCGTGGGTGTGTTCAGAGAGGATGGAAAGGTTTACACGTACAGCCTCACGAATGGGGTGTGGGTAAGCGATGCAGACATAAAGGACAAGCTGACTCAATCGCCTGGTGGTGGTTGGAATTTGATTACAAACACCAATGAGGTTGAGTCCTATGACGCGACCGGCAAACTGTTGAGCATTCGTAATGCTGCGGGACTCGCGCACACCATGGACTACGACAGTGCGGGTCGGATCTGGCACGTCACCGATCAAGCCGGACGAAAACTCACTTTCACCTACGACAGCAACAACCGAATTTATGTCTTGACGGTTCCCAACGGTGGCCAATACCAGTACGACTACGATATTTTTGGCAATCTGATCCGGGTTACATATCCCGATGCTCGGACAAAACAGTATCTTTACAACGAAGCCGGTTACTCGATTACAACTGTGGGTTTTGCAACATACCCCAACGTGTTGACGGGAATCATTGATGAGAGTGGCAGTCGGTATGCTAGTTATTGGTACGCCGACGGTAAGGCTTACAAAGAAGAACACGCCCCAGGCCTGAATCTTGGGATTGACCGCAACACCCTGAGTTTTGGTTCGGATGCAAGTGGCAATCCTCGTACCATCGTCACCGACGCACTCAACACGGCTCGGACATACAGCTACAAAACAATTCTCGGAATCCCACGCAGTACCGGGCAAACTCAACCCGCTGGGTCTGGCAGTGCGGCGGCGAGCAGTGCCCAAACTTATGATGCCAGCGGCAATGTAACCAGCCGAAAGGATTTCGTCGGCAACACCACTTGCTACTCTTACGATCTGACGCGCAATCTGGAAACTGTGAGGGTTGAGGGATTGGCACCGGGTAAAGCCTGCCCAAGCAACCTTGCAGCCTACCAGCCGATCATCATTGGCAATTCGGTCGAGCGCAAAATCACAACTCAGTGGCACGCCAGCTACCGGCTACCAACTCTGATCGCGGAGCCGTTGAGAGTCACCACACTGTTCTACGATCCTGGCACTGGCAATCTGCTAACCCAAACCCTGCAACCGACCACGGACGCCACAGGGGGTGCGGGATCTGCGGCGACGTACACCGGGATTGCTCGCACCACCACGAACACTTACTTTTCCACGTCGGATGCTCGCAACGGTCAGCTTCACACGGTAGATGGGCCGCGCACAGATGTCACCGACATCACCAGCTTCGATTACGACACAACAACCGGCGATCTGATCAGCATCACCAACGCGCTCAATCAGACCACCACCTTGAGTAGCTACGATGCAGATGGCCGTCCAGAGCATGTCACCGATCCCAACGGGCTATCTACGTTCCTGACCTATGCCGTGCGCGGGAGATTAACCAGCATCGATTCTGGTGGCGAAATTACGACCTACACATACGACGCGATTGGAAATCTGATCGGTGTGGTGCGGCCAGATGGCTCCCAATTCACTTACGCCTATGACGCCGCTCACCGCCTGACGCAAATCACCGATTCATTGGGTAATCACATCAATTACACGTTGGACGCGATTGGGAATCGAACACAAGAAAAAGTGTTCGACAGTGCAGGCACACAGGTTGTTGGCCACAGTCGCACGTTTGATGCTCTGAGCAGGTTGTATCAGGACATTGGCGCAGTCAACCAGACTACCGTTTTCTCATACGATGCCAATGGAAATCTGGCCACAGTCAAAGACCCGTTGAACCGGCAAAGTACCAGCGCCTATGACGCTCTGAATCGGCTGCTTTCCAGCAAAGACCCGGCCAACGGGATCACGGCGCTAGGATACGACAACCGCGACCAACTGGTGAAAGTCACGGACCCTCGCAACCTGATCACACAGTACACAACGGATGGCTTGGGCAACGAGAGCCAGTTGACCAGCCCGGACACCGGCATCACGGGCAGGACGCTCGATGCAGCAGGCAATGTTCTGACCATGACCGATGCCAAGGGCCAGCTCAGGACGTACACCTTTGATGCACTGAATCGCGTGCTGACCGCCACTTACAGCAAGGCACCAACAACACCGATAACGATCAGCTACACCTATGACCAGGGCGTGAACGGCATTGGGCACCTGACCGGCATCACAGAGCCGACAGGCACCACGGCTTATGGCTACGACCAGCATGGTCGATTGACATCCGGGACTCGCACCGCCCACGGCATGCAGTACACGACGATCTACAGCTACGACAGTCAAGGCCGACTGGCAAGCATTGGATACCCGTCAGGCCGCTTGGTGAGCTACACCTTTGATGCAATGGGCCGGGTGAGTGGAGTATCAAGCACCGTCAACAATGTCACCAAAGCCCTGGCCAGCAACATCACGTATGCGCCGTTCGGTGGCGTGAGCGGATTCAGTTTCGGGGATGGCACCACAGCGCCAGTTCAGTCCTATGCCCGAACATTCGACCAGGATGGCCGCTTGGCGACCTACACGCTGAAAGGTGTTCTCAATACCGTTGGTTTTGACGCAGCAAGCCAAATCACCATCATCACCAACGCGCAGTCCCCAACGCTGCCAGCGCTGTACGGCTATGACAACCTTTCCCGGCTCACCAACTACGCACAGAACACCACCGGCTACAACTACAGCTATGACGCGGACGGAAACCGGACCTCACTGACCATTGGTGCCAGCACAACGACCTACACCTACCCAGCCACCAGCAACCGCCTGAGCGGGGTTGTGCGGGGTGCCACGGCACCAGTAACCACGGATGCAAACGGCTCGGTCATCAACGATTTTGATCGCCAGTACGCCTACGACTTGCGCGGAAAATTGATTCAGACGACAACCACGCTGGGCAATGTCAATTACGAGGTCGATGCCAAAGGCCTGCGCGTGCGAAAACAAGCTGCGTACAGCGGCGGCAGCGACACGATGTTTTTCTACGATGGCCAAGGCCATTTGATCGGTGAGGTGCCCACAGGTGGAGCGACATTCTCGAAGGAATATGTGTACCTTGGAGATTTGCCTTTGGCAGTGACGGATGCGGCTGGTGGGTTCAACTACGTTCATACGGATCACCTCGGAACGCCACGGGTGATCACGAATGCGGCAGCTCAAGCAGTGTGGAGGTGGGATAACTCTGACCCCTATGGCGACAATGTGCCAAACGAGAACCCGAGTGGGCTGGGTGTCTATCACTTTGACATCGGGTTTCCAGGTCAGTACAGCGACAGAGAAACTGGCATCGTTTACAACATCAATCGCAATTTGAATAAGGCCACAGGACGGTACAACGAGAGTGATCTGATTGGGTTGGATGGTGGTGTTAATACCTATGGATACGCCGATGGCTCGCCAGTGACGAAAACCGATCCATTTGGACTTGCAACGTATATCTGTAAGCGTCCACTAGGCGGTTCACCTGGTTCGTATGCGCCTCCACTTTTGAATCACACCTATGTATGCATTGGAAGCGGAGCGAATATAACCTGTGGAAGTACAACAGCTTCGAGCGGTGGTGCGATGAGTAATATTTTTGGCAGCAGCAAAGGTAAGCCAACGACATCAGTTACCGATTACTACAAACGCGAGGCATGTGAGGAACGCCAAAGTGACGACAGATGCATAGAGACTTGTATCGCTAATGAGTTGGAAAACCCAACTCGACCGAAATATGGGGTTGGCCCGTCGGGTACTGATTGCCAAGAGTACACGGAGGATGTTGTCCGTACGTGCGAGAAGCGCTGTGTGCGGCGGTAATTATGACAAGACGAACTATCTTTTTGATCCTGTGGCTGGTGGCCGTTGCCTCCATATTCGTATGGTCTATGGTCAGCTATAACGCAGAGGTTGTACCAGAACTAAAGTACGAGATACTTCTTCGCCATGGAATCTTGATGCTCGTGTTATCACTGCCAAGTGGGTGGATTTCGAGTTTTTTGGTTGGCGCGATTGTGGGTTTTATCGGATTTGATGTAGCTGGCATGGCTGATGCGCTACTCGTGTCGCTCACTTGCGCCGTTGCAGGCTATCTTCAATGGTTTAGGTTGCTGCCGTGGCTGTGGCGCAAGTGGAAGTCAAGGTGATGCCAATGATCAAATTACGAAAATCGTTGCTTCTGCTTGCATTTGTAATTGGAGCAGCATTGATGGCTTGCAATAATGAAAATCAAATCAAGAAGCAGTTGCTAGAAAAGACTCCTGTTGGAAGCAACATGGAACAAATACTCGCTTTTTGTTCTCAAGAAAAATTGAAGTGCAATCGCTCTGATACTGCTGGATATTTGGACCAGGACTCCGGGGAGGTTGTGGGTGTTAAATCAATTTGGGGGGTACTGAAAGAGCAGAAAGCAACTCCGCTTACCATAACGTCAGTTTCTGCTTATTGGGGGTTCGACAAAGATGGGCGTCTGATTGATGTTTGGGTTTGGAAAACTTCAGATACACCATAGATGATGAAAAGATATTCACATCTGCCTTTGCCGGTTTTACTGGCGTTGGCGCACGCTTTGGCGGTACTACTTGTTTATATGGAGCACTATGAGGGTAGCTGGGGCGGTATATTTTTTGCTATTCCAGATTTGCCAGTTATCGTTCTCTTGGGATTCTGTAAGTCATTCCTTTCGTTTGAAGGTTATTGGTTAGTGCTTGCAATATTTGGCTCCCTTTGGTGGTATTTTTTGGGATATTTGCTTGCGCGAATTTGGCGCATGCGATCAAAGCGATTGGCTAATTCAGCTTATGACACTCAGCCCAAACATTAGAGATCACGCTACCACCTACCCGGCCACCAGCAACCGCTTGAGCGGGGTTGTGCGGGGTGCCACGTCACCTGTTATCACGGATGCAAACGGTTCGGTCATCAACGATTTCACCCGCCAGTACGCCTACGACTTGCGCGGAAAATTGATTCAGACAACAACGACGCTGGGTGTGGTAAGCAGAAACCCATTCCCTGCCCGGTGTTAACCACACTAGCACCCACAAGCCGTGTGTTGGCTGGCCGACAGAAGCGCCTTTTGAGCTGACGTGAATGATTCCTTTGTGGCCTGCAAAAATGCCGCCAGTGTTTCGTTGCTCAAGGCCGCAAGCTGGCTTGCATTGACCCCTACAACGTGCGCTGGCAACAAACCTGGCACCTGTGCCGCAGTGAGCCCGCCGAAGCCCAAAGTGCTCATAAAGGCGATCCCCTTACCACTGTTCAGTGCGGCAATGATCATGATCTGAGGCTGACTAAAAAATGGCGTTTGAGCGTAGTCAATTGATCCAACTTGGCACTGCGGGCTGCTGACACTGATGGCACACTGGTAGTTGAAATTTCCCAAGGCTACGTCACTCAGGAAGTGAATGTTTGCGCCTAGATTTTTGATGTTGGAGCTGAAGAACGTACCCACTTCTGCCGGGGTGATTGCGGCGACCTGTGCCGGGTCACTGGCAAGTTGCATGAATGTGCTTGGTGACAAGTAGTTGATCTTGGAAATCCCGTTGTCGTAGGAGCCCAAAATCCGCACCTTGGCAGGAGTGAGTGTGGAGATCTGGCCAGGTGTTATCCCGGCGATCTGTGACTGTGAGTTGCTTGGTGTGGCGTTGTAGGTGTACTGGAGTGAAGTCAGGATGGCATCACTGAGCTGGACGAAGTTTCCCCCGATCAAAGCAAACTTCCCTGAGTTCAGTGTTCCTATTTCCTGCGGGGTGAGGGCTGCGACCTGGGCTGGATCGCTCATCAGACGGGCAAAAGTGTTGTCGGCAAGAAACGAGAGTTTTGGATACCCGGTTTCGGCTGATCCAATGATCTGCACACGGGCCGGGGTGAGTGTGGCAATCTGGTTTGGTGTGATCGCATGAATGTGGGACATCCCATTGATCACAGATGCGATGAAGGTTTCTTTGAGTGAAGCCAGGACGGTATCTGTGAGGTATTGAAAGTTGTCACCGATCAACACAAATTTTTCGCTGGGCAATGTGGCCATCTCCGGCGAAGTGATTGCTGACACCTGAGCGGTGTTACTGACGAGTTTGGTGAATGTGAGGTTGGCGAGTGCTGCAATTTGGGCAACCCCTGTTGCATCCGATCCAAGATAACGAATTTGCACAGGGGACAAGACGGCGATTTGTTCCGGTGTAATGCTAAATATCTGGGCTTTGTGTGGATCGCACCAAAGATTTGTATTGATAACGGTAGTCTTGAGTGCAGCAAGAGCGCTGTTTGACAGATACTGAATATCTGTCCCAAAGCTGATCAGTTCAACGTCGGTGACGGTTTTGATCTCGATGGGAGTCAGCGCCTGAATCTGTGCGGTTGTAAATGTGCGGGCCGGTGCTTCAGTGCATTTAATTTCAACTGATCCGCCACCACCGCACCCGGATAGGACGATGGTTAAAGAAACGATGACTGCATTGCAGACTTTCCCGATAGATTCAATAAGTTTTTTTGCATAACACTGTTTTTTTAAATTAGATGGAAATATTTTATATTCGCTATCATGGTCAGATCAAGGAAGTGAATTTGCGCTAATTAAAAATTTGGTTTTATTAAAAAATTCGTGAGTCTGTACGAATATAGCAACACTTTATCAATGGATTAATCTGTTGTAATTCATATTCTCAAGTTGTTTTTTGAAGTTTTTTAAAAAAAACTTCTTTACCCGCTTTATTTGTTCTGGTTGCGGTATAATGATTGCAACACCAACCATTTACAAAGGCAAAAAATGAAAGTTACCATGTTCAAATCTACAGACGGTCAATTACACGCCACCAATGCAGAGTGCTTGCAGCACGATGCGCGGCTTAAAGCCGAGTCAACCATTAAGGCGTTGGCTGTCGAGCACATTCAAGCGCAAGGCGAAGAAGATTTGGCCAGCATTCCAGATCAACTCACGAAGTTTGTTCTTCAACATTCTGAAACTCTTTTTGCGATTCTGGCCCCGATGCAAACACCAAGGAATCGCGTTCCACGCAAAACCAAGGGTTCAATCAAGGGCGACAACGCTGCCACTGCCGCTGCTGCGGTCATTGCGGCTGCTGCGGTGGTTTAAATGGGCGCAGCCCGCTATTCAGTTGTTGAGGTGTCCGACAGCAAGAGCTTTTGCCAGTGCTGCGGTAAGACCGGACTGAAGCGGGTTGTTTTCATTGCCGACTCAGAAACGGGCGAAGTTCGCCACTTCGGTTCAACTTGCGCCACGTCGCCTGCCAAGGGCTTCGGCCTTGATGCCGAGGTTAAGGCTGTTCTTGATGGGTTTGTGCGCCGTGAGGCTGGGCTGAACTCTGCTGCTGGCTATGCGTACCGGCGCGAAGGCGGCAAGTACGCCAATGATGCCTCAAACAAGAGAGTGCCTGTGAACATGGCCAGGTGGTTCGAGATCCGCGAGCAAATAAGTCTCGCATCCAAAATTTAGGAGTTTGTATGGCTGTTACAGCAAAATCCTTGCGTGAAAAGGTCGATCAGGCGGCACGCGGCGAGGATGGTCAGTACGACCCCAGGGCGCGAGTGAGCCTGACTGTTGCAGATACCCTTTACCTGGCAAATCAACTTGATACGCTATCTGGCGATGATCTGCGGCCTGAAAATGAGTCTCGATTGAAGCGGGAAGGGCGTAAAGAGCTTCAAAGTCAGGTTAAAACCGGGATGGCCAATTTGCGCTGTGCAATTGCCGGTCAACTCGCCAAAGGTGACATCAAAAATCTCCGGGCGACCTATGTGGCGAATGCATTGCTTGATGTCGCGGAGGAAGTCTGGTGGGGCGCTCACGGTGGCCCTAATGACGCTCAGAGGGTGATCGATGCAACAAAGGAAATGTTGGCCTCGATGGACCGTTTGCAGGAAATGGCAAAGTGGCAATTGGTTCCGTTGTTGCCGGACGATGCAGGCCAAATGGCTCGCCCTGTCTCGTCGCTTGAGATTTCCCGTCGCGCTGTCAACATCTTGACCCAAGAGCAAATCGTTACCGTCGCTGACCTGGTGCAACGCAGCTTGCGTGAGCTGGAAAAAATGCCAAACATGGGGCTTAAATCCAGGAACGAAATTATCGAGGCTTTGAAGTTAATCGGACTGTCATTGGCGAGGTGAAAATTTGATTTCCGATCCAGAACAAACGACGGATATGACCGCCATCTTGAGGCGGCTCAAAAAAATTATGGCTTTGTCTGAGTCATCAAACCCAGGCGAAGCGGCAACTGCATTGCGTCAAGCCGAGCGTCTGATGGCGAAGTATGAAATTCAGGCCGAAGACATTGAGCTTTCCAGTGTTGTCGAATTGGATATTGACGCAAAAGGCGTTAATTTGTCCAGTATGGAAAAGCGCCTTGCATCAGTGGTAGGTGCAGCGTTTGGTGTTGGACTGATGGCCAGTAGTTGCATTCCGGTGAAAGGCAACAAAAGACCTAAAGGCAAGGTAGTTTTTGTGGGTGACTCCCGCCGTGTGGTGGGTGCAAAGTACATCTTCATCACCCTGCGTCGGCAACTGATCAAGGGCGTTCGAGAAACCTTCTCTGAAATCTTGGTGTCTGCTGGATTAGACAAGAAGGCATTGAGGCTCGACGCAAAGCGCCGTGACGCATATTGCGAAGGGTGGTGTGCGGCTGTGATGAAACAGATTGAAGACTTTGTGCCAGAAGTCTCACCTCACGTTGACACCTACATTCAGAACCGCACAAAAGGCGCTATAGCCAAAGCGCCGGTCAAAGCGAAGCTGGATGCCGAGGTCGATGCGCTTACCGTCTACATGACTCACAGAGGGGTGAAGGATGGCATGGAAGTTCGATTGCATCGTGGCGTGTCAAACAGTGGTTCGGCAACAGCATTGCCACGTTTGGAGTGATTAAGGAGAAACCTGATGAGTGAGACACTTGGCAGCAAAATCAAACAATTGGCCGACACATACTGCAACGTCAGTTTGCTTCGGGGTGCAAAAAGTGATGCGCGAAGCAGACTTCACGAGGCTGTGGATGATCTGGTGACGCTGGCCGGAACCGCCAATGAGCAACACGACATCGCAGGGAAAGCGCACCAAGAGTCGGTGCAGCGCGAGATCGCACTGGCCGAAGAAAATGAACGACTGCGACAGGTGATTGTCAACATCCAGACCTCGCTTGACGATGCCAATTGCACGCCCGGTGCCCAATCAGCGACACGATTTGGCAGGGGACAGAAGGAGCTAACAACAGTTGTTGATTAACTATTCAAATGTAGTTATACTATATCGTAATGAACAGCAATTACCGCATCAACGAATTCGCCAAGCGTGTCGGACGCTCGGTTCAGACCGTGCGTCGCTGGGAGAAAGAAGGAAAATTAACAGCCAAGCGCCTGCCCTCCGGTCATCGGTACTTCGATGAGTCTGATGTACGAGCGCTGTTGGGAGTCGCGCCTGAGAAGAAGGACATCGTTGTCTATTGCCGCGTAAGTAACGCAGGCCAGAAAGATGATCTTGCCTCTCAGGTTCGTGCGATGGAAGAATATTGCCGAGGTGCAGGCGTGCCGGTTGATGTCTGGATGCAAGAAGTTGGCGGCGGTATGAATTTCAAGCGCAAACACTTTTTACATCTCGTTGATCGCATTCAGCGCGGGGAAGTGCAAAAGCTACTCATCGCGCACAAAGACAGGTTGATGCGATTTGGCTTCGATCTATTCAGCCACATCGCCACAGAAAACGGTTGCGAGATTGTGGTGATGAACCAGGTGTCCCACTCACCTCAGCAAGAGATGGTTGAAGACCTGATGGCTATCGTTCATACCTTTAGCTGCCGCCTGTATGGCATGCGCAAGTACAAAAAGCAGATACAAGAGGATTTCGTTGAGTACAAAATTAGCGCCGTGAAGGATGAGCAGCTTCAATGAAAGTCACCTACGGCAACCAGCTTTGGCTTTCCCAGGATTTTGGTGAGGCAACGCCTGACTTTTGGATGCCCTTTCCGGTATTCCAACCCCAAAATTCAGAAGGCTAACCATGTACAGAATCTATCTGCGCGACGAACAAATGCAGGTTCACAACAAGACTGCCACTCACCACCGAGATGCCGCTGCTGTGGCGTTTGACGAGTTGGTGAATCGTTCTGACCTGGATGGATCGCACATGTTCGCGGTGATCAGCTATGACGGCGCTCCTGTGGCACATCATGACTTCAGACTGCGGCCAGATGGTTCACCCCATGATCCAAACAGGTACTGGCGCGGGAGACTAGATCAGATCGCCTGGAAAAAGACGTAAACAAGGATTCCTTGTGCCTGGACGCTTGGAATTACCCAATGAGAAGCCTGTTAAGCATGGCGGCAGTAGGGTGGGTGCTGGTAGGCCACAAAAACCAGCTACCAAACCGTATTCGATTCGCTTGACAGATGATCAGTACCACCACTATCAGCAATTGGGTGGTGCGGCGTGGATCAAACGATTGATAGATGCGTCATTAGCCGCTAGTGAGAAGGTTCTGGAAAAAAGACTGTTTGACTAGCTCGTTCAGGTGTTCACTTCGCAGGAAAGGTCAAGTTCTTTTCCGCGTCGGGTCCAGACGGTCAGCCTGCAAAGACGTTGCAGCATGGCTCGATCCACTTGTTGCTTATCGACCGCAACAAAAAAAGGCGCGTCGGAGCCATCGTTAAAAACAACGTCCCAGCACCGGCCCGGCTCATGCAGTGATGGCTCAATACTCACCGATCTACCCGTTTTCATTTCGGCCAACATCACTTCGCCCTCGGGCGGCACCAGCAATCTCCAAACGCCAGCGTTTGCGCTGAGATAACAAAACCCACATCTGGCGTGCTCTGAATCCCAATAGTTCGTATAGGTGATCTCGCTGCCGTTGTTTCCAATCTCAATCATTGCTTCTCCATTCCACTGAATTTGCTTGCGGCTTTTGCCTTTGATCGTCACAGAACCCAATCAAATTCGACAGTCTTTTTGTACTTTTTGAGAAGCCGTTTCACCGGCCCGGTGAATTGTGGAAGCCAATTCTGTGACCAGATGCGGCCATCGAGCACCCAAATGTGGCGATCCTTCACCTGGTCGCGTCGGATCAAGCGGCCCAACCCCTGTTTGAAGATCAACAGACCTTCTTTAGCGATGGCAGACGTGTTGGTCAACTCGATTCTTCTCTGCATGGTGGGCGATTGGTTTAACCCGATTGGGCAGCAAGCGATCACGAGGTTGGTGAGCAGTTTGTCCACTGATGCTTTGGCGTCGTTATCCGACAGATCCAATCCCGTCCATGCCGGGCCGAGGCTTAACAGAATTGGGTTTTTCCCTTCTCTGTGAGCTGCTTTGAAGGCATCAATTGATTTTGCAAATTTGGCATCGCGCTTTTGCACGATCAGCCTTGGAATCAAATCAGGGTGTTCCTCGCTGATGAGGGCTTCAATGGCTTGAATCTGGTTGTATGAGCTTGTTAAAACCAGCGTGCCGCCGCTGGCTTTTGTCACGATATGAGCAATAGACTTACCAATTGATTTCATCCATGCCATTTCCTCACCGTTAGCCTTTTCTTTGCTTTTGTGGGCTGGGCGTGACAGTGGTTCCAACATATTTTTTGCAGGTATGTGCAAGGTCGGGATGCTGTAGATGTGCTTGGATTCAATGGGGGGGAAGGTCGCCAAGCGGCTCAAAGGAATGGCCAGGTTTTTGACCACGTAATCGCATTTGCTGTTGCCGTAGCTGTCAGTGAGATACATCGTGGCAGAAGCCATTACCACACCACCTTCAGCGGCTTTCCAGATGGCTCCAGCTTCCAAACCAATGTGGTCAGCTCCCACGCTGATTGATGGGTATCGCTTGTCTGGCGAAAACTCCAAGTACGTTGATGTCCGATTTTGCTTTTTCTGCATTTCGCTGGCGGCGAGATTGAGTGTTGACGCAAGCTGTTTTTGAATTGATACATCCGATGCAAACGCAATGCTTGTCAGGAGTTTCCCAATTTCAATGAGTTGATTGCATATTTTTTGATGGCCGTCTGAGTTCTGCGTGATCTGCTGTCTATTTCCCTCTTCAAACATTGACTGGCAGTCCTTCATAAATAAACTTGCAGCTTCGAGGGTTTTGCGCGGAACAGATCCCTTTTTGGCTTTTTTGGATTTGCAAAACTTGGCAAGTTTGTATCGCAGTGCAAAGAGTGACATTTGGTGGCTGTTTATCCTGGACAGTGTTTCCTCAAACGAATGTGCCTCGTCAATGATGAGTGCTGCTGGTTTTGCGAGCGCAGCCCACTTTGTTATTTGCCCGATTGCAAGCATGGCATGTGTGCAAATAATGATGTCAGCTCCGGTGTGTGGGCCGGGTTTATCACCATTCTTTTCAGATTTTTTGTTTGCAGCTTGTCGCAGTGCAGAAAGCAATGATCGAGCTTGCGACCCTTTTGTTTTGTCAATACTGCTGGTTTTGAGGACAAAATCTTGAACCGGCATGTTTTCAGCGAGATTCATTAAGTCGCTTACAAGCCATCCGAGGGTGATTCCTTGTTCCAATGCCACTTGATAGATGGCGTCGTCTTTTGTGTGTGGGGCGTCGGCCTTTACCCATTCAAAGACCGCTTTATCAGCGACCTGGTGCTTTTCGTCTTCAAACCAGTCAATGAGTTTGATGTCATCAACAAAATCGGCAGCACCTGGCAGGATTGTGGCGTTGATGTTCTCGCCAAAGCCGTCTGATCGCAGTGTTTGAAGTTCACCCCAAAGTTGATTGACGATCAACACGGTGGGGGCGGCGACTACCACTGGTTTTTTGCCATCTAAGACGCTCTGAATGGCTGCAGCCATCAGCGCACGACCCTTGCCAACACCGGTCGAGGCTTCTGCAACAACAATTTTCGACTTTCCCATACCGTCCATGATGGATTTGAAGAACGTGGCCTGGTCGGGTCGGGACTTGAAGGGCACATCTGATGGTGTGGAATTGCTGTTTTGTGTGTTTTTTTGGTTGATTCGATCATGGCCAGCTTGGGCCAATCCCGCTGCTGTCTCAGAAAACGTCAGAGAACGCTTGTCGGCTTCTTCTTGCACGATTGCAGAGAGTGACGGTGGCAAAAAGAATGTGGATTTTGTAAGCACCGACAAGTCGATTTCGGTGTTGGGCTCCAGCTTTTGATTGATCGCATGGCGAATGAAGCTGCGGTATGCGTCTGCCATGTTTGCTCCCGCATGATCTTTGACGACATCGAGCACGGGGAGCAGGTAGTTGCGGGCAGTGGCGTTCATGGTTTTCGTCTTGTGTTGAAGAGGTTGAATTCTAAAGCCAAAATTATGACAAGTGCATTTGCATATTTTCAACAAATTTACACTTGCCTTAATTTTTATTGAGATTGTGCTACAGTGACTTAACTTCACTTCAAAAGGGCGACTGTGTACAACGAAATACTGTTCTTTCCTGAGTCACTGCGGGGTCAGCAGATCTACCCCGATGTGGCCCGCAAAATGCTTGCGGCAGCGTGCGATGGACTGGCAATTCATCCGGGGATATTCAACCGGGATGAAGCGGGTAAACTGATTACCAGTCATTACGGTCATCAGAATGACGGAGAAGGTTTTGGCGTTCCGCCGAAAATCGTCTTTGACGGTGGCACAGGATTTATCCGAATCTTTGGCCTTGGCAAATCCGGCGTTGATTTGCTCAACGACAACTCGCACATTTTGATGGCCGCTATGCGAAAACATTGTGGTGGGGCGTTTCGCATGGAAATGAAACACGGCGATATGACTTTGGCCGCGAGCGAACCCATCATGTACGGTATCCGTCGATTGGTGGTTGAAAAAAATGCCAAGGCTGCGGGTCATTACTTTCATGTCCAGGCAGTTGAGCGTGAAGAAGAAATCAAAAAAGTCATTCTGACCGGCTTGATTTCATGTGCCCGGTATCTCGATGACGAATCAAAGGGCGAATCCCACTTTGAGTCTCATATTCCAAGCGAGGACAGCTTGATCCTTGACATCTTGGAAGGCGATGCAACTCCCATCGACATCAAACCCGGCATCCGTGCTGCGGGCTTCAAAAACGTCACTTTCTGCACCAATCTCGATCTCAGTGGGCCTTGGTGTACGGGCAAGCTGCGTTCGCGGGGCTACGGGATCATTCGAAAAAGGATTGCATGATGAGCGGCACATCTATTTCTTCGTCTGTCATCGTGTCCAGTGGCCTGGGTTACAAGCCGGAAGGTGTGGCTTCAAAAGTGGAGGGTGTTTGCAGCTTCTGCGGCCTGCACATCGCCAAGGGTGATTTGGCAAGTCCTTTTTCTGTTTCATCGGCTTTCATGGACGACATCAGTTTGGCCGCACGCGGCAGCGGTTTGACGTGCGGCCACTGCGCTCCCTTGATGACAGCCACGGCATTGCGCGAGTCTGGCTACGGCGTTTTCACCAAAGGTGGCACACAGCCCTTCAGAAAGTGGGTTGACATCGCCAACGCCATCAGGAACCCGCCCAATGAGCCGTTTGTGATGGCTTATGCGACTGCAAATAATCAACACATGGGGTGGAGAGCCCCGGTTAACTTTTCGAGCGCTCTCTTCTATGTTCGCGTAGGGTTGAGGAATCTCAAAATTCGTCACAAGTACCTGATGGAAGCGGTTGATGTCTCTCAGGTGGTTGGGCTCGCTTTTGGCCGGGAATCGTCGGCAAAAACGTTGGCCCATCCGTTTGTTCGCCTTAGCTCTGACCTGAAAGAGATCGGTCACGCTGGTTTGATCGTCAATTACAAGCCAAAGGAGCTTGAAGACGAGGCATATCGAAAGCTTTTGGCAGAGCACCAAGACAATATTGATTTCTTGATGGATCTGACTCTCGGAGAAACCTGGGCGCTGAGATTTCTGCTTACGCCGGGTGCCGGTTCTCTTTGACTCTTTTCTTTGATCCTTTTTATTCTCTATTTTTACTGAAAGTTCGTATGAAAAAAACTGTTTCCATCCACGCCATCCTCACTACCTTGTCTCCCTTGCATATTGCATCGCCTGAATCGTTCCGCTATGACATTAACAATTCGACGGGCTACGGGCGTGTCAAGAACGGCACCAAAGGCGGTATCGCTTGTGCAGGTATTCAACGCCGACACTTCAGTGGTGTTGACGGTGTTCCTTTTGGTCTGCCAGTCATTGCCGCGAACAACGTTGCCGGTCGTCTTCGCCGCCAGGCCTCTAAAATTGTGCTTGATCTCCTGCGCAAAAAAAACCAACGCATCACGCTTGCCACTTACGCAGCACTGACTTGCGGCGCGATCACCGGTATTCCTGACTCGCGTGATTTGACTTTTGCGGAATACAAAGACAGCTCCAATCACCCGCTGATCGGTTTGCTCGGCGGCGGTCCACGCATGTTGCGTCGTCGGATGCAAGTTCTCGATGCATTGCCGGTGATGCAAGTCTTGCGCGAAGGTGGTTATTCGGTGGCACACCCCAATAGCACGGGCCGTGAAACCAATGCCAGCAACATAACCTACGGAACTGCATTCAAGAGGGGCGATGACATTTCGTCATTGCTTGATGTTGATCGCATGGCCGACACCGTTGAAGATTTCGAAAATGCATTTTTTGCTCGTCAAAAGCTGATCCTGGAAGACAAGGCTAAAAAGGATGCAGATGACGCGGCAAAGAAGGAGCCAAAGACTGTTGAGCCAGACGATAAAAACAAGGAATTGGAAGAAAAATCCAGTCGCTACAGCACAAAGGCTTGGTCAGCTTTCGAGTTTGTCGCGCCTGGTGTTGATTTTGATTTCACGATCAATCTGGTCGATGTGACAGACGCTCAGATTGGCTTGTTTTTGCTGGCATTGAATGGCCTGAGCAAAACACATTTGGGGGGTCAATCGCGCAATGGCTTGGGCCGGTTCAAGTTCAACGATGTGATCATTGTGGACAAAACCAATGGGGACAACAATGCATCGGAACCCATTTTCAACAACAACGATTTGATGTCAAACCATGAAGCGATTGCAGCCTACATTGCAGCGTGGAAAACTGCGACTGAAGGCATCACCGCGAGCAAGATGGACGAAATCATGCGGCCACCAGTGGGTGAGTCTGATGATGAAAAGAAAGCCAAGGCCGATGCAAAAGCGGCAAAGGCTGCTGAGAAAAAAGCTGGCAAGTCAACGGCAACGGCTTGAGGTTTGACATGCAAGCATTGAAGGTGACATTCAAACTCGCCTCTCCCATTTTTATTGACTCTGAGTACCCCATCCACCTGGATGCACTGCTGGCATACGCCTGCGCTCAAGAGCTTGAGAAATCGGGCGAGGATGACTGCTGGAACAAAATCGATGGTCACATGGCCTCGATTTTGGCAAAGACCGACGGCGATGATTGGGTGTGGAAGGCATCGAAGCTGTTTGTCAAAGCCAAAAGCGAACTGATGTTTTCGAACCAAATTCGCAAATCCGATCCTGATATGTACTTCGATGACATTCACACTGAAGATCAAAATGGTGTGTTTGTCACCGGGTTCATGAAGGACGGTTCAGCGCGAAAAATCAATCCAGAAACATTCAAAATCGATACGGCAAGCGGCCAGCAACGCGGCTACCAATGGCTGACTGCAAGCCGGTGGGTGAAGGACGTTACGGCCTACGCTGTTGGCGACCTGGATGCTGTTGACTACTATTTGCGCGAGCACATCCGGTTCATTGGCAAGGTCGGTCGAAATGGGTATGGACGGATCACCGCCATTGAGGTCAGCTCGCATGACTGCGAAGACGACTGGATGCAAAGGGTTTTGCCTTTGAATCACCCAGGAAAGTCCGGCTGTCAGTACGCGCCTGTGCAAGCCTGCATTCGGGCACCGTATTGGCGAAAAACCGATATGGTGCTGGCTAAAGAAATGGTTTGAGCGCCAAATCTCTTCTCTCGAACCCCATTCCGGTGTCAGACCGCATATCGATCCTGTATGCGGAGCATGGGGTTCTAGAGGTTGACGGCCATGCTGTTGTTTTAAGACAAGGCGAGTCAAAAACACACTTTCCCGTTGGTTCAACTACGGTTCTGTGTATTGAGCCTGGGACTGTCGTAACTCACGCAGCAATCAAAGCCTGTGCTGAATCAGGTTGCCTGTTAATTTGGACTGGAGAGGCTGGTGTGCGTTGTTAGCTCTATGCCCGCATAGGTAGTAAGGTGCGAGAGGCAGCACGATGCCTCGGAATCGCGTTAGCTCTATGCCCGCATAGGTAGTAAGGTGCGAGAGGCAGCACGATGCCTCGGAATCGCGTTAGCTCTATGCCCGCATAGGTAGTAAGGTGCGAGAGGCAGCACGATGCCTCGGAATCGCGTTAGCTCTATGCCCGCATAGGTAGTAAGCAATCATCCATTTGCGTTCATCAACCTGAATCGTTAGCACTATGCCCGTGCATAGGTAGCAAGAGTTCAGATGGAGTTTTTAAGTCGCGGTTCTAGTTAACCCTAAGCGGTTGCTATGATTGGTTACGGGTCAGTCCTATGCCAGCATAGGTAGCAAGATAATGAGGTATCAGATATGCCAATTTTGAGAGTTAGCCCTATGCACACATAGGTAACAAATGGGATCAAAAGCAACTTGGTGAGATCGCGGAGTTAGCCCTATGCCAACATAGGTAGTAAATATACTATTTCTTTGTGAATAAATGAAACTAGGTTAGCCCTATGCCAACATAGGTATCAGTGTAGTTGATTTTCAGTATAGTGGTGCGCCTGTAGCCCTATGCCAGCATAGGTATCAATTTGGAACGCAATGCGTACCAAATTGAACTGAAGTTATTTCTATATTTATCCGAATCCGGCGTAAATATCTTTAATCCCAACAAATCTAAACATCAAAACCAGCAACGCTACTGATAGCGGCCACACGCGAAGTCATGTCAGCCTTGGTGTATAGACCAGTTGTCCCAATGTCGGCATGCCCCAAAATCTGCTGCACGGCTGCAACATCACGATTTGATCCCTTCAGCGCCTGGTGAGCAAAAGTGTGTCTGAGCCAGTGGGTTGAAGCCTTCAAGAAGTCTACGTGGCCAGAAGATTCGACGTTCTTTTGGACTTCTTTAAAAAACAATTTCAAGATCATGTAGATCCTGGCGGAAGAAAGTGCGCCGTTGACATTGCCATCGCGGGGTGCGTCGGTCGGATTGTCGCTGCTGCCCGCCTTTCGTTCGGTCAATCGGTAGTCCAGAATACTCAGTACAGGAACATCCTCTTTTTTCATGTTTTGATACGGTAGAACACCTTGGGCCACAAGCGCCATGCGGTCATCGTAGTGATCCTGCAGCGCCTGCATCGTGCCTGCTTGCAATGGGACTATGCGTTGTTTGTTTCCTTTCCCAATGAATGTTGCGGCCCACATATCCGATATTTTGTTGTCCAGGCGCAATTGAGAAAGCTGTCCCCAGGTGAGGTTTGCGACTTCACTTCGGCGCATGCCGGTTGTTTGAAAGAGCAGAATGATTGCACGCAGGCGTGTGGCGCTGATTCTGCGCTTCAGCCTGTAGGCTTCCATGCGCTTTTTGTGTTCGATTGTCTGATCCTGGCCTGATTCCATATCTGCATTTCCCTCTGCGCTTATGGCTAAAAAGGTGCGCTTGATGACTGCCAGGTCGTCTTCTGAAAAACTTCGCATGACATCCATCTTTGTGACTGTGCGCTTGGGTGATCCACTGTCACCGGCAGCATTGGCGCTGATGTAGCCACATCTCATAAGAGCAATAAACATTGTTGACACAGCACTCATGGTGGCCTGGATGCTTGCGTCACCCATGGGGCCGCGCAGAGGTCGCCAATCGTCCGAAAACTTCATGGCCGGGAACTTTGAACACCAGTGAGCCGGTGGGTCGCGCAGAAATTTTCGGAAGGCAACAAAGTCATTGGTGGTAAGTGATGACAAACTGCAACCTCGCTCGACCACAGCCCACAATATCAACCGCTCGATAGAACGGCGGTAACTATCCTGAGTGGCCGGTGACATCTCACCAAGCGTTTTGAACCATTCGTGGATCGCCATGCGGTCGTTTTCCGCGCCGTAAGTGTTGGGATTGTGGTTGCGAAAGGTGCCGTCGTGCCCCAGCAAGGCGGGTGGCCACGCGAGAGATTCGATTGGAACAATGCCAAACACTTGGGCCTGGCCCGAATTCTGGCTGGAAGCAATGTCTATCAAACCCTTTTCTTGCCTGGTGGGTGTTTTGACTTCAGCATCGGTGATGGCCTGTTCGTCCAGCTTGTACTTTTCTTCCAGGCGAAATCGAATTTGATTGGAAAGACCTTTGGTGAACAGAGCTTCGTTTTGCAAGAAGAAGATCAAGATCCTTTTTGCTCTGTTATGACCGAGGCCGGGAACCTTTTCATACCAGCGTATGCCCGTCATATTGATCCAGGTGATGAGATCACCGAGCGTCAGAATGCCAATCGGCAGTTTTTTTACAATTTTCTGGTCGATCCACATACCAATTGGCTGATCTGACGATGGTGATGTTGACAGACGAAGGATGAGCCATTCAAGGGCATCCCTTTTCATTTTGATCGTCACAGAGGCTTGTGAAGACTCTGTTGTAGGAACTGATCCATATTCGTCCTGGTATAACTCGATCAATTCTTGTTCGGTGTACATGTCTTCTGGAAAACGACGACTGAATACGTCAAGCGTGGGTCCAAATGTCACAGTCGCAGTTTTGGCCATCAGAGAATCCATTTGCGCTTGTGCTTTGTCGCGTTCGTCAATGAGGGTGATGGCCCGTTGAATTCGACCTCTCAGCTCTCGCTCATAGACAACGGCAGTTCGTGGGTCGGTGATCCCAAGGTGGCCGAGATACCTTTTTGCGGCCTCACCGATGCCGATTTCCTCAATGCACGCTCGAAAGAAATAGAAGTCCGATGAGAGCAGCGGCTGTGGGTTGGTAGTCTGTCCCAGAGACTTTTTGGGACGACCGCGACCACGTTTTGGTTTGACTTCATTTATGACGGACTCAATTTTTGGTTCTAAGTCATTTGGCTCGTCAGCCTGGTCGTCATCAAAAACGACAACTTGGTGGTGCTTTGTGTTCAAGCTGTTGCTCCTAGATTTTCTGGCTGTAGGGTGAATTGATCTTGACACCAAGGCGCTGTCCAACGAATTTTTGGCTGGGTGGTTGTCTTGTCAACTCGCTGACGTGTCTTGCGGTTCCAAGAACCACCGCTTGTCTTTAGTTCGGGCACCCATCCTGCGGCTCGTAGAGTGGTGCCGGATTCGGATTCAAGAACGTAGGTGATGATTTTTTTGAAACCTCTTTGCCTGGCTTGTTTAGAGGCCCATCCATACAGGAGGGAGCAAGCATTCCAAACAAGTCCTTGCGGGATGTCATCACGCACACAAAGTCGATTGACTTCGAGAATTTCATTTTGGTTGAGTGTCCGTGCGACAGGCCGGCCAACCATGATCACGCCAATCAAGTTCCCATTGCCGTTTGAAACACCTGCACCAAAGCGCCAACCGGCTGGCGGTGGACAGTGCCTGTGGTGTCGCTTTACAAATTCCTTGGCCGTTCTTTGTTCAACAGGAACGAGGGTCAAATTCCAATCCAACATCAGGGAACCAAGACCATCATCAATCACTCGACGCAACTTGGGTTGCTGCATTTGAAGCAAGATTCCATCGGATAAACCCATTAACCATTTAGCAGCCGTTTTTGGGTCTTTGTTGAGAAAATCGACAACATCCTTATGGAAGGATTCACAACAGGTGTCCAACAGAAAGTCACGGTAGCCATAAACCTCGTGGATCTCAACGGATTCATCGTCGCCACAGTGAATGCATTTAGCCATTGGCCATCTCTTTGTCAGCATAGTGCAAATGCGACAGTGCGAACCGTGCTTGTTTTTGTTTTGGCCTGGTGCTTATGCTGTGGCCAGCGTCGGTGCTGTTCCAGGGGCAAGGGTAGGGCGACTTTTCAGTTTTGATGTGTGGCATTGGATTGAGTGTGCTTTCTACAAGCGTGGCAGGTTGGGTCGGCAGCGATGGTCTTTGCGTCTGTTGAGCAAGTCAGCAGAGTGGTGTTTTCGTGAACGGTCGTTGAACAAGAAGGGCATGCCCATGACAATCTGAGTGTGTTGTGACTTCGTTCAAGCGCGTAACCCAACTCAGCCACACCCATATCGCCGCAACGGTCTTCACAGCCAGGGCAATCGATACAGCTTTTACCGACGCTGTGCGACTGACCGTGTTGATCAAATTCACGCGAGCGAAGCACGTTGGTCGTGCAGCTCACGCGACGGTGGAAACTTGCAAAAAAGGCGGCGGCTGTCATGGTCTTGTTTTTTTCAATTTTGTTTATGATTTAGGCTCAACTCAACACTGAGTTGCTTGATTGCGCCTCGATGGGGACTCCCAGGGGGAACTTCCTACACCGTGCAGGCTGGCTGTAGCCAGAGCAAGCGTCGCAATCACCAAATCCACCAACATAGCTTGAAAACGATTCCTTTTAATTTATGCATCGGGTTTGCTACGCATCTTAACAATGATTAAGATGTGTGTCAATTAAATGCCTGAAGTCGCACCCCTCTGAAATCAATGGTATAGCAAACTATACATTGCACCACAAAGCGTGTATAGTGAGCGATACATCTCCCAATGAAAGTCGCTCATGGAAAAGTTAAGCAGTCACGTCTTCAGAAAGCGGCTTGGCGAGCGTTTGCGGGCGGAGCGACAGAAGCTCGGTGAAAACCAGACGCAATTCGCAGAGCGCCTTGGCGTGACCAAACTCTCTCTTTTGAAATACGAAGCCGGAGCCTGGTGCCCCACGACGGAGCAGCTTTATGGTCTGGAGGCCAAAGGGATTGACCCGGCCTACATTGCCTTTGGCGTGCCGCGAGGCGTGCAGCACTCATTGGCCAACCCGGTCAACAGAAAACGCTTCTCAACTGTCTTCGCCAAGGTCTACAAAGCCAGCCTGACGCTGGCCGCTGAAGCATCAGAAGCTGATTTGATCGACCTGACCTGGAATGTGTTTTCCAGTGAAGGTAATTTAAGTGACGAAATTTTGACGGCGAACGTGAATCGCGTATTGGATGAGTTGTCGAAGAAAAACTCTGATAATATGCAAAACTTTAAATCATAATACTAAAATTGGCACAAGTAAATATGGTGATATTATTCAATCAAATCAATGATTTACGGTGAGAGGTAGCCCTATGCCTGCATAGGTATCAAATGGTCGCAAGAGCCAAAATAACAACGGTTGGCGGTAGCCCTATGCCTGCATAGGTATCAATGGTTTCAAAACTCCATAACGCGCGTATGGCCGGGTAGCCCTATGCCTGCATAGGTATCAAATCGTTTCAAAGCTCCATAACGCGCGTATGGCCGGGTAGCCCTATGCCTGCATAGGTATCAAGTACGAAATTGGATGAGCGCAGGGAAATTCCCTGGTAGCCCTATGCCTGCATAGGTATCAAGAGTGATGACTGAGCTTGAAATCCGCCGTGATCGGTAGCCCTATGCCTGCATAGGTATCAAACACATGGCCGGGTAGGCATGGCCCGCAGCCCTGGTAGCCCTATGTGGACTTGCAATGTCTGTGGATCAGTTCATGACCGCGACGTGAACGCTGCAAGAAACATTCTCGCGCTCGGACATGAGCGTCTATTACGTTGATCCGACATCTCCAGACAGTCTCAGCATTTCGCTGAACACAACTGGAGATTATTTTGAAATCAAACCCTTCTCTTTCTGATTTCCCCGCCGCGATGGTTCTCGCCTGTGAAGCTGCAATCGCGGCGAAATTGTTTTACGAAGATGAGTTCAAGGCATTTGTCTTTAAGCACATGGGCGGCTTCGGTTGCGAGTCAGTTCTGATCGTGACTTTGACTCTCGACGAACAAGTCGCAGCAAAGGATCTTTGGCAATCAAACCGTGTCTTGTCCAAGCAGCTCGCGGCCAAGGTTGTTGCTTCTCCACGGGGACACTATGCCCTCGTTCGCATGATCTTGGAAGGCGGTCGCGTTTCCACCAAGGCTTATGTCTCTGATGGTTGCGGCGAAGGACTCGCCACGGGCGGCTCCTTTGATAGTCATGACAGCGATCCACTTGGCCAAAAGGTGCTTGAACGGATGATCGGTTACGAAATCTATCAGTGCCGAAAAGCTGTAGAAGCACGCAACTTCCAGGCGCTTTGTGTGGATGCAATTGACCGGTTCAAGCTGGCTGTTGGATTTGTTCACAAAGGCGCGTTTTCATGCGGCAGTGGCATCTTTAGCACCGTTGTAATCAGTGAGGTTTTTTCCGAAAGTGGCTCAGTCAAACTGCACATGACGAAAAGAGGTAGCGCCAAACGCTATGAATTAACGCTTGGCGCTCACGTTTTTGCTGAACGGGCCAACCTTTTTGCACCCGTGTAATCATCCCACCCAGAAAGCCCATCACACAATTTGTGGTGGGTTTTTTCTTTTGGTCGAGCCATTTTTTGTTGAGCGACATAACCAGTGCAGTGCTGTACCAATTCCGGTCAGACTTAACCAAGGATGAAAAATGAACGCTACTATTTTGATTGAAGCCGTGAAGACTTATGCATTGGCCAATTACACCCAAGGCTGGGATACTGTTGTGGAGTGCCTGGCTGACTCAGACATTGCAGAAATGGTTGAAGGGTGTCAAACACCGCAGGACGCGATTGAAGCGGTCGCCCGTGAGTTCAGTCTTGAGGCCAATCGTTTGACTGGCTACATCGTGACCACCCGTGACACCGATGGCACTGGTCGTCAGTCTTTTGCCACCAGCGACCTCGCTGTGGCCCATTTCACTGAGATGGCCGGCAAATCACCAACTCGTTGTACTGATGAGCTTCTTTTGTCTGGAAAGACGTTTGAAGCCGTTTCAGACTTCGGATCTGTAATTACGCTCGCATACGCGGCCTGATGATGTATCAATTTTTTTAATAGGTGCTTTTATGAATCTAATTTTTTCAAACTCTGAAGTTGAAGACAAGTCCCTCGCATCTCATGGGAAGCGGTTTCTTGGAGCCGCCGAGGATGAAAACGGTAATGAGGTTCACGTTTTTGAAAGTCATGCGCTCACGCCTCAGCATGGGTTGAACAATGATGATTTGCACACAACATTCAAGAAAATGAATGAAGACAGCAGCGCCTTTGCTTCAGGGTTGGCGGATTTGTGGTTCAAGGCCGATCTCGACAATCGCCGTCGCATTGAATCGGCTTTCCCGGCGATGATTGATGCGTTCAAACCTGATGTTCTTCCGTTCAAGTTTGGTGCTTAACCTGATCTGCCAGGCGACGACCCCTTTCCTGTTGAGTACACAGTAACCATGCGCGGCAAAACCACTTTCAAGACGGACACTTTGAAAGTCAAAATTTACCGAGGGCAAAGTATTGATGAGGTCGCGCCCCGTGTCGCTGAAAGTTACGGTGCTACGGTTGATTCTTGTGTACCTGTCGATCCGGTTATTGCGTTACTACGCGCACTACGGGAAACTATCGGGTTCCTTGAAGCTTGGAAGTGTCATTTAAGTGATTCGGGTTCTGATCGTGCTGCCGAAACTGTTTCGGGCGTTATGATTCATGTTCGCTCGGTTTACAACTCAATTGCACCTTCTGCTGCGGCACCAGAAAATTGAGTTAATCTTTTGCAACTTGCCTAACGGCAATTGATTACAACCATTGACCCCTAAGCCATCACTTTTATAGTGGTGGCTTTTTTTGGGTTATATAGTAGTATTCTTCATGCAGAAGTGATTGCTAAATTTAATATTTTTCGTATATGAATGACTTTTTATGTGTTTTATGAATTTAAAGTTGCAACGTCAACTGACCTGGATGATCCTGAATACAAGATTTTGTCGTTCCGAATTGGCGATGTTTGCACAATTCCCAATTGGCCTGAAAACAACCTCAGCGGGCTTTTTAAGGCACTTGAAATGTGGCAACTCGATCCACGTATGGATTACAGCAAAGACACTTGTGGTGATCCTGCTGATGAGTTTATAGCTCCATACCGCAGTCGCGCATGGTGTAGTGTGTATGGACGGTACAACGTCAAACTCGGAAAGACGATCTACTACGTTACCAAACCGATCTATGAAGCAGCGCCCGATGCAGTGCGCTTTTGTGGCAACTTTAAAGGCTATAGCTTTGGTTTTTGGCTTGATCCAATGACCCGGCATTGATTGCCAAATTGGATGCGGCGATTGAACGGAACAAGTTATTGTTCGCCTGAAATCGTTATTCAACCACCCTAAAACTCCATCGCCTCGCGCTTTGGAGTTTTTTTTATTTCAAAATTTCTTGTGTCTTGTTAGACAACCAACCTTTGGTTACAATCTTTGCAACATGAAAAGGAGTCAGCAACATGAATGAGCTGAAGTGTCCATACTGCTTTTCTGACATTGAATATTTTCCCGCTGAGAGGGTTTATAAACGCGCTGGGTATGGTTTTTTGTTTGTTTGCAAAGGCTATCCCGCATGTGACAGTTATGTCAGCGCCAGTGACGACGCGAAGCCGATGGGCACGCTTGCCAACCGCTATTTGAGGGAGCAACGTAAGCGCGTTGTTCATTTGATCAGCGAGATCAGTGATCGGAACAAAACACCCCGGCAGGAAGTGATGCGCTTGATCGGCAAGGTTCGCGGCGTGAAGCTGTTCCGGGTAGGCGATTTGCGGGAGCCACAGACCGAAGAAATTCTGGCAAACCCCAATGTTTTTGCCGCGAGTGTTGAAAAGCTTTTGGTGCCTGCCGTCAATCAGGAAACTCTCGTATTGAAATTGCCCTTGCGCTACCTGTACATCGAAAGCCATACGAGGCCAGCCGGTGCCCTGCCCTACCAGCAATATCGTGGCCATCTCAAGGTTCTCAATGAAGCCGCAAAAAACGGGCTTGTGAACAAGGTGACGAAGCGTGGAAGTCGGCAAATATTTTGGGTGCTCACCCAAGCTGGCAAGACGTTGATTGACTATGACACGAATCCACATCGCACCCTTTACAATGCCTAGTCTCAAGACGCGATTCAAACTTCTTTTGCTTAGTACCCTGCTGGTGATGGGGCATACGGCTCACGCAGGCCTGTTTGATGCCACCTATGGGCGATGGAATGGTGACATCAAGCTCACGGCCACAAATCGAGGCACGACCGGCAAAGACAGTGTGTTGTCCGGAACAACCTACGGGCAAGTTAACAGAGAGGGAGTGCTTCGGTTTTCATTGCCCAACGGATGCCAGCTCCACGGCACGTCACAACCGGACAACTTCAATGTGTCTCGATTTCCAGTTGCGGTGAAAGTCAGTGATTGCGACTCAAAGGTTTTCAATGACTCTTACAAAGGCGCAATTACGATGGATGGGCGCACCATGTCACTCACGATGACCACAACCAGAGTGTTCATGGTAGGGTCGGATGCTTTGTTGGTTACGTCGAAGATGTCGCGGTATTGACCAATGAAGCAACACCACCAAACCCTACTCGCGGCTACCATTCTTTTTTGCGGCATCGCAGCTCAGGCAGCACCAGGGCCTTTTGATGCCATTACGGGGAAGTGGACGAATGATGTGAAGATGTCAGCAACTCAAAGCAACACAGGTAAGGCAAATACCTTTTGGGTAGGACTGATGTACGGACAAATTAGTTCAACAGGAAAATTCGTTTTTCGGGTTGCAAACGGATGTCAGATTGAAGGAATTGTTGCCCCTTCTTCAAGCATATTTCAACACACTGGAAACATGACCGGCTGTGCTGATAAAGACTTGGAAGGTGTTTATAGCGGGTACCTTTCCCTCTCTGGAACGACGCTAAATTTCAGTGGAAGTTCTTCAAAAATATTTTCAGGTGCATCCACTAGCTACTCCATTTCTTCTACTTTGGTTAGGTATTAAACATGGGCGTCCAAGACCGGGATTAGTATTACGAGGCACAGCGCAAGCGCGAACAGATTGAATCAGCCAGAACGATGCATGCCGCGTACAGTGGGGAAGGTGCCGGTGGTGTGCTCCAACCACCCCAAAGGCGAGAGGCAGGCCTGCTGAAAATGCTGGCATTCTGGCTCGGTGTGATGGGTCTGGCCTATTGGGGCATGAAGACGTACATGGCTCCATGCCCAGCAACTCAAATAGCTGTTGGCCAGTGGTCAATTCCAAGGGACTTAGACAGTCACTTTTACGTCGAGGGTGCCGTGAATGGGGTTAGAACGGTATTTCTGGTGGACACCGGGGCGAGCCTAGTGGGAGTGAGTGAGTCTTTGGCTGCTAAGGCTGGCATCTTTGGCGGCAACGTGGTGACTTTTCAAACGGCGAATGGCAATGTGCCTGGTCGCTTGGTGCGCAATGTGATGGTTTCCATTGGGGACAACCTTGGCGTTCCTGTCACGGTTGGCACCGGCCTACAAATAAGCAGCATGCGTGCCAACGCTCTTTTGGGGCAGTCCTTTTTGTCCAAGTTCGACGTGACCATAACCAAAGACCAATTGGTCCTGAAATCGCGCTAGAGCGCCCTACCCTGCCCTGCTTTCTGTGCGCCGACGGCACAACGAGGTTTGACTGCGCCCGGCATCTCCATCACAAGTACCTTGCAATCCCGCAAGACTTCACATGGAGTTTTCATGACTACAAATTTCCCTGGCGAACCACCTTCGTCTGTTGCTTTGGTTCAGGCTGAACGTGATGCCTTCAAATGGGCTTACGGCTACCTTCAAGACCGGATGCGCTCAATTGCACGCTTTGGATGGGCACAAGATTGTGATAGCGAGATTGAGGCTCGCATTCAGCAGGCCACAGCACCAGCCAAGGCCGCAACGATGACCTTCAAAACGACCTTGTTTCAGGCTTTGTCTTCGGCTGGAACGGTCTTCTGTGATGGCTATCAAGTCACCACTCAAATTGACGGAGCATTGTTGGGAAAATCTAACCAGGTGATGCTTGAGTGCGATGACGAATTGACTGTCATTTTTTCTGATCAAGACATTGAGATTGATGAGGTTGGTGAAAACTTACCGAAAGTCGTTGTTTCGTTTTTGGTTACAGCTCCTTTGACTGAGGGGGCGATGCTAAAAATCTGATTTGTGAAAATTAAATTGAAGCTTAGAAATCTGACAACCTGATGA
Organism: Rhodoferax antarcticus ANT.BR; assembly: GCF_001938565.1. Taxonomy (GTDB): domain Bacteria; phylum Pseudomonadota; class Gammaproteobacteria; order Burkholderiales; family Burkholderiaceae_C; genus Rhodoferax; species Rhodoferax antarcticus. The sequence goes on along the minus strand of NZ_MSYM01000020.1, from coordinate 34,007 downwards.
CCTTGAGGTCGTCAAATCAGTGGTTTCCAAGACTTTTCACGAAGCTCACATCTCCAGTCTAAGTCCCTAGCAATTTCGCCGGATTTTTTGGAGATACACCATGCGCTCTACCTTTTTTGCTTCTTCTTCTGCTACTGTTTCTGCTTTTCCAGCTCAATTCATTTGCCAGCAATCTGGTCTTGAATTACTGAAAACCGTCAATGCTGATGTGATTGGCCCGCAAGGAATTAACTTCGATGGTGCCATCATTGCCCGTGGCGACACTGGCGTTTCTGTGCTTTGGTTTATCAAGGCGTCTCAAGAAATTGAGGTTTTTTGTGCCGAACCGCTTCAATGCAGTTCTCACGCTAAAGCGATTGTTGAAACTTATCTTCAATAATTATTGTCAAACCCTAAAGACCGTGAAGCACTGCTTCATGGTCTTTTTCATTATGTGTCAGTTGCAAACAATATTGGTATGTGTTAAATTTACATAAACACGGAACCCGAAGCGTGTATAAAGGTAGCATTTGAATAGAGGGCGGGATTAGAGCGATGACCCCGTTAGCGTCATTCTGGAGGCGTAACCAGCTTATTTTTTTAATCTGATCTAGCGTGTGTAGCTACACCTGAAAGCCTGCCCCTGTGCAGGCTTTTTTTTGGTATGACATTTCCATCTAGTGACACTGCAATCCCGCAGTCACATTGATGGAGAATTTTATGACTTTAAATGACATTGGCGTTTCATCGCTATTTTCTCTCTTGCAAGCAGCCTACAAATCCGCTTGCGTTTTTTTCCAAGATCGTATGCGGTTTCTTAGGCGGTATGGTTGGGCTGTTGCATTCGATCCTGAAGTTGAAGAATCAGGTGGTTTTATTGGTGATTTGTTGGAGTATTCTGATAAATCGATTAAAACAACGCTGTCGTCCGCATTGAAATCTGCTGGAACGGTGGTGGTTGATGGTTTTATGATTGACACTCAAATCGACGGCAACATGATCGGCAAACCCGGTCAAATCATGCTGACTTGCAGTGCGTTTTGCGGCGTTCATTACACGGTCATTTTGCACGATGAGGAAATCGAGATTGACGCCTTTGGCACTGCCATGGTTACGAGGCTTGCGAGTGAAGGTGATGGCGATGAGATACCAAAAGTTGCTGTAACTTTTATGAATCTTGACCAGCTTGAAGAATCGTTCTTTCTGCGGTCTGAAGGAGTGCCAGCATGAAAGAATTCAGCATCATCTACTCTAACCTGACCGGGCAACTGTTCGCATGGGAAGGTAATCGTGAATACCAGCGCAAGTATTTGGGCAACCGGGTCGTGCTTGGTGTCGTGACTGCTTGCAATGGTGATACCGCTCTTACGGCCTGGAAAGCCAGGAACCTGTGAGGCCGCTATGAAACTTACATCCTTGGACGTGAACGAGATCCGCGACTACATCAAGCGTGCCCCACCACGGCACAAGTTTGTTGACGGTCGTATTGTTTGGTACACAGCAGTTCGATTGGTGTGGTTGGCTGATCTTGCAAAAGGCAGCATTGATGATCGTATCAACCGTCGCTCTGGTGTCGTTGATGTGTATGAGCCTTGGAAACCCAGCCCGGTTTACAAGGCCTGTCAGCGTCACCGTGTGAACGAATGGCGAAAAGCTGGTGTGAGAGTGGTTAACCGCCGCCTCTAGCACCCTATCACATCCCCCCGAAAGGCCGCAGACTCGTTCTGTGGCCTTTTTTTTACGCCCGTGCCTCCCTACCCCTCGTCTTTGTGTTTGCCGCGTAGAAACTGACGCAGGCTCTTCTTGATGAATGGGTCTTTGTAGAGCTGATCCAGGCCGTCTTGCAATTGTTCTTGCATGGCCAAAGTCTCCATCTCATCCAATCCAGCGTTGACCCAATTGTGGAATTCCTCAACTTCACGCACCAAGCCTGCCAGATCTGTGTTGTCTGGATCTATTGGGGTGCAATCACGTAAAAGGGTCAGCCAGGCGGCAGAAGTCGCCTTGAAGTTGACTAGGTTATGGCCCCGTCGATTCATGATGTGAGTAAGCAGGCCTTCGTGAATTGGTGCTTTCATATCCAAAATATCCCGCCAAAGTTTCATGCAAGTACGCAGTGCTTGAGGGTCAAGATTGAGGTTCATGGATGAATTGTGATCCTTTTTTTTTCAGCGACATAACTACATCAGTCAAGGCAATCCTGCTTGTGACTTTTGGCTTAAAGGAGCTGTGATATGAAAAATAAAAACTATAAGGCGTTGGAAGTGCTGGGCGAATTCGTGGGACACATGCTCGTGGGAGCGGCCATGTTCGTATCTCTGGCATTAGTTGGCGGAGGTTTGAGTGTCTTTGTACACTGGTATGGAGGCATCGTAGGTACTGAGTTCGGTGATTTGCTAAAAGTCGTTGAAACTGGTATCCTTTATGCTGACATTGTGTTCTTAGCTTGGTGGGTTGTTTTTTCCACCTACAAGGCAATGAAGGATTTGTAAACAAATGAAGTCTTTTTTAACTGGCTTAATCAAAGGAGCAACTGATACACCAGTAGGATTTTTTGCGCCCGCAATTGTTCTGTGGAGAGTGCTCATTGATGGTTCGGGGGAATTGATCCAACATAAGAGTCGGTTTTAACCCCTCTCTAATTTTCAACCCAACCCTCGATTCGTCGAGGGTTTTCTTTATGGTGTTGTTGTTTTTTAATCAACAATTCTGCAATTTAAATAGATTATTCTTCATATTAATCTTTTTCTTTATTGTTTTTATACTAAAATTTCATCATCATCATCATCATCATCAACTTCTAACATGGATAACATGGAAAACGAAAACCTTCAGACCCTCAATGAAATCGAGTTGCAAATTGAAGCACTCAAAGAACGCGCCAATCAGATTCGTGCGACGGAACTGGCCTCGGTGATTTCCGATGTGAACCAGAAGATTGCGGCCTATGCGCTTCGTCCTGGTGATTTGAAATTCAAGTCTGACGCAATTCGGATCGAGTCGAACAAGGTTGGGAAGAAAGCCGAAGTGAAATACCGCGACAGCGAAGGCCAAACATGGTCGGGTCGTGGGTTGAAACCACGTTGGCTAACTGCTGCCATTGAAGGCGGCAAAGTTGTGGAAGACTTCTTGGTCTAACTCAGCCAATGCAAATCGGCCACCTATATGGTGGCTTTTTTTTATCTGAATCCAAGAACAATCCAGAGCCAAGCCAATCACAGGTGTTTTTGATTGAAAAAATGACCCACCAGGATCATCGTGGCTGCGTTATTTGGCTATTGCCCTGCCTAGCATATGCAAAACGGTTGAAAACGGCTCTGGAGTCGTCCTGGCGATGATTTTTTGGTGTTTGGGCGATAGAGATCGATGCCAGTGGCTAATTGCAGATAAATTTGCTGGGTCGCTGAATTGAATAGCTGATGAGATCATGGACGGGCCAAATTCTGGAAATCCAAGAGGGGATGCTGTTGTGTAAGTTTGGAGTCAGCGTAGATTAAGAGATCAGGCCAATCCAGATTCTTGGCTCATGTGCTGTGTGCGTAAACGTCGTCTGCGGTGCCAACAACCTTTTTCTGCCCGGTGAAATGCGCAAGACACTCACAAATTTGTTGCCGTGTGGTGTCTGAAATTTGTTTTCTTGAAGCTGGCATCTCTAACCAGTTTTCATAATCTCGTGAAGACGTTTATTTTTTAAGGACATTCAAAATGGATTCTCAACTGAAACTTCTGGAAAAAGACTTCGACAAGGTACTGGTGCCCGGTTCTATCAAGATTGCTATGAAGGACACCGGATCTGGTTCGCGTGATCTTTGGCAGGTACCAATCAACGAGATCCAAGTCATTGAAGATTTGAATCCCCGTGTCATGAACGATGCGTACAAGGCTCACATTCGCAGCCTGGCTGACTCAATTCTCTCTGAGGGATTTTTCCAAGAATGCCCTCTGGCTGGATACGTCAACAAAAACGATGATGGCACTCAGACAATTTTCATCTACTCAGGACACACCAGATTGGCTGCTGCAAAGATCGCCATTTTGGAAGGTGCCAAGTTGGAGAAGTTGCCTGTGGTTGTCAGTACCCATGGCTTGAACATGGACGACATCACGGTTTCATTGATCCGTGGCAATGGTGGTAAGTCGTTGTCTTACTACGAGAGCGCGATTGTCTGCAAGCGTTTGGTTCGCCTGGGTTGGGATCTCGATGTGATTTCAAAACGCACCGGCATCACAGTTCCGCTGATCAAGAATCGGCTTGACCTTATGGCAGCTCCAGCGAAGTTGCGCGAAATGGTGGCCATGTCTGAGATGTCGGCAACTTTGGCAATTGAACTCTTGAACACTCATGGCTCCAAAGTCATGGATGCGGTCCAGAATGCCGTTGATGTTGCGACTACTGAAGGTAAAACCAAGGTCAAAAAAGCACAGACGGTTTCAAAGCCTTTTGTGTTCAATCAGGCCAAGTTTGTCAAGCAGGCTGCACCGAAGCTCTATGAGGCCGCAACTCAGGTTCATAAAGATCCGGGTTTTGCAGGCTTGAGTCAGGATACCCGTGATCTGCTTGAAAAGCTGCTTACTGAGATCCAGAGCGGCGATGGCAAAGGTCAACCTGAAGTTGATCCTCGCCAAACTGATATTGAAGAAGGCCAAAGCTGATTTATTCATCCTGGTCTACTCCGTCACCCCGAACCCACTGCTTTTTGCGGTGGGTTTTTTTGGTGCGCCCAGCATGGGCGCTCTCCTGCGGGTGCAAGTCCCGCCGCAAGTTGATCACAACGAACGAAGCGCAAGCGCAACTGCATAAGGGTGACCGAATGTGGAAAGGAAGCGCGGAGCATAAATTGCGAGCCGATGAACAAGAACCGGATAGAAGGCGCTGCCAAGCAGGTGCGTGCTGCAGCGGGCGCAGGACAGAAGCCGACGAGCCATGAATCATCCGAGTGGATCGCACGCAAAGTAGGTTTGTACGAGGTCATGGTCGTACTGCTGTGATCGCAAGACGAGCGCCTGAAGCCCCGCTATGTGCGTCTTCATAACCCCGACGGGGATGGTTTGGTTTACGTTGCGGTACTGAACTCACCAAGCACCCAGGCTGATGGAATCGCCCTGCCCTGCCCTGGATTGACAGAATTCACGGGGCCGATGACAAGGATCGTGACCGGCTCTATTCCTGTTGCGTGGCGAAATGAGAAGGGCGAGATCGTGAAATTTCGGTCGATTTAATTTGCGCTAATTAAATACAATTAGCGCCAATTGTTTTACGACTATTTGGCTCTTCATTGTGGTGTGGCGGCTGATTTTGAACCAAAAAGAGGGTGGACTTATCCACCCTCTTGATTGAATCCGTGAAACTGAATCATTCTGCCGCGACCGCAGACCCCGCCGGCACTCAGGAAAGGAACTCTTTAATCAGCCTCTCAAGCTCCTGAATGCGGCTCTCGGGCACGCCGGACAGATTGATTTCAATGGCCTGCTTCTTTGGATTGAATAGGATTTGCCCGGCCTGGTTGTCCTTGCCGGTGATGGGGATGGGGGTCAATGGTGGGGTGATTGTCGAACAATCACCCGTCGTTGCAATCAATGTCTTGAAGACTTCGACTGCTTTTGGGCGAGGTGATTGTCCGACAATCACCCTAACCTTTTCCATTAAAGAATCCGGGTTTTGCTGAAACGTTTGAGTTAAAGGCCCACCCCACTTCTGTTGTACGTCCAATGGGGATTCGAACGCAAGCAGGACTTCTTTGGGTAAACGAGCCAATGCAGTGTATTGACTCGCGCTACTTTGAGGGATTCCTAAAGCGTCAGCCATCTTTCGCATTGAAGGAAACAGCCCGCCGTCCAACGCTTTGGCGTACATCACACCTTGTTCGTATGGCCGCAGATCAGCACGCAAGCGGTTCTCACGATCCATTTGCGAAAACAACTCTTGTTCAGAGAGGTCTTCAATCATGGCGAGCACCGGCAGGCCCAGCTCAAGGCAAGCCTGGTGGCGACGGTGGCCAAAGACAATTTGAAACTTGCCTTGTTCGCCAGCTAGAGGCCGAACCTTGATCGGCTGAACGTTGCCGCCCGCTCCGTCAATTTCAGCTTTGAGTTTCAGGAATTCCTTGTCGGCAAACGATTGTTCGTGCCGGTTGGCCCATTTGCTGCGGACGATGGATGCTGGGTCTAGCTTGCGAGTCAGATTGGCAGTCTTGTAGTCGTTAAGTTCGCTTCGAAGTTGTTGATTTTCGATGAACGTAGCTGATTCACGTTTCATGAATGCCATCATTGAACCTGGGCCAGTCACGGGCTTTTCCAGAGGGTTCATTTCACCGACTTGCGCATCGGTCAACTGCAACGGGACAAGCGGCATCATCGCCCGATCTTTCACGGCACTTTTCTTCATTTTAAATTTCCTTGTTTGTTAGAAATTGAATCGTTTGACCAAATGCCGATCATCTGCATTTCAATATAGTCAACAAACAGATCGTAGGCATCTCTTGCGCGAATCAAGGTTGACGACTTGGTGCTTGATGGATCAAGGTCATAGACCGTTCCGAATTCAGCCGATGCAGTTGCCGCAATCGAAGTCTTTGGTATTTCAATTGGTAACACGTTTCCACCATATGCGGCGATGATCCAATTACGCACTGCAGCACTTACAACATCTGCTTTATCCACACGCGAAAGCAAGATGTCGATAAAGTAATACTTTTTAGCGGCATCCTGGTCTTTGTACAACCCTTCAAAAAGTTCAGTGAACAGATTCCAGAATTGAGCGCTAGAGGCGAAGTCAAGGGCGTTAGGGGGAAGTGGCATAACCAGCCCATTCGCGGCCAGCAACGTATTGATGGTGATGTAGCTCAAACTTGGTGGTGAATCGATGATGATTGCGTCATAAATATCCAAGGCTTCCACCAATGAGTTTTCAAGCACCTTCCAAAATTCAAAACCCTTCTCTGTTTTCTGACGGCTTGGCAGAATAAATTCGGCGTTGTAAAGTGCTGGCCCAGCCGCAACGATGTCCACACCCGACCAATATGTTGTTTGCAACACATCAAGAATAGATGTCTTTTCACCAGTGAAAATAGGAAGTAGGGTTTGATCCTCAGTCACATCCGTAGGGTCAAGCCCCATCATTGTTGATATGGAGCCTTGCGCGTCTGCATCGATGATGAGAACTTTATGGCCTCGTAGGTTTAAGCCTTGAGCAAGAACTGCAGCGGTACTCGTCTTGCCGACGCCGCCTTTGAAATTCGCAACGGTGATGACAACTCCGGCGCTTGTCTTCGCATCACGCAATTTGTCAGCCCTAAATTTTTTGATCCACTGTTGAGCATCATCCAGACTAAATTCCAGTCGTGCACCATCTTTGGTTCCACCAGGAAGAGTCTGCTTCTTCAAGTGATAGGCCATCTTTGACTTTTCAATTCCACAGAGGCCGGCAAGTCGGGAACTTGTGAATAGTGGTGATGCTTTGTGAGAGTTAGGCGCAAACATGTTGGAGCGAACCTGGTTCACAATATCCAAAGCATTCGCCGCTGTTTTCATCAAAGAAGCGAGATTTATTGTTGGTTTCAGTGGAATAGTGGTTTTCATATAAAAGTTCTCCTTTTTCGTAATTTTATGCAAAAAACGAGTTGTAAAGTTTTTTCTGCAATGTTTTATGCTCATTACGGCTGTTTTGCTGCTTTGTCTGGTGTCTAAGTGGTGTCGATCTAACAAATCTAGGTCTTTAAGAAGGTTCTTTAGAGAAGTCATTTAATACACTTTAGCTTGTGGATAACTATAAATTATCTATATAAATCAAAGGGTTGTGAACTTGATGTGTCCGGTGCTTAGAAGCAACTGTCCATTATTTAGAAGCAACTGTCCGGTGTTTAGAAATAACTGTCCACCAGATAGAACTACGTCATCCCGTTATCCACAATTTCGTAAAAGTTTCTAAAAAGAGCGAAAAAGCGCTGAATTCCCACTGAGTCTCTATCGGTGTTCATTGGGGAAAAGTCCAAATGTCCACTACTTAGAAGTGACTGCAAGCGCGGCTAAAAGCCTTTACTGTCTCTGCTATATGAGATTGGAGACAGTTGGTGTACCATTGAAAAATTCCAAAAGGGAACACCCGATGACAATACCCGAAGAGCCGATGCCAACAACCTATCAGCCAAGTGCGCTAGAGTTACTGAAAAAACCAAACGATTTTTTGGTAATGATCCCTAAAGCCGGGAAGTTACCGATGCTTGCGCGAAAGATGTACAACTCTATGCTGCATTCGACGCAAATTCAAATTCTGGAAATTAGGAATAAATGTTTGAAATTGGATGCGGGTACTTTTTTTAGTGCTCGGCTAACTGATTTATCGGCATCAGTTACAGCCAATAAATCCAACACCATTGACCTCGTGAAAGATTACCTGAGCGATATGCGAAAACTGGAGGTTGACTGGCGTGCTCCAGATGCAAATTCTCCTGTGGTTTGGAAGTCGATGGGCATGTTGTCCGAGGTGGATCTTCTAAAGCGTGACGGCGCGTATTGGGTTTCATGGTCGTACCCGCCAACTTTATTTGAGGCAATTCTTGACATGAGGGTCTACACGCAGATTGATCAGACAGTTATTGCACAACTGACATCCTACGCGGCTATTGCGCTGTATGAAATTTGTGCAAGGTACAAACACAATCCAAGCGGTCTTACTGCAAAACAAAGTCCCGAATGGTGGGTGGATGCACTTACGGGAACTGCACCGAAAATTGATAAGAAGACAGGAGTGCCAATGAAGCGGCGTGAGTGGCGAAAATTTAAGGAGTCGTCATTGCCTGGCGCACGCGACGAAATAAATAGGGTTTCAGACATTGAAATTGAACTCATTGAAACTAAAACCGGGAAAGCTGTCACATCAGTCCAATTTCAAGTGACTTTTAAAAGGATAAAAACACAAAAAGCGGTGCGAAACATGAGTAGCGAAATTCTGGAGCAAGCGGGAAAATCTGATATACCGCTTTCAATGATCAGTTCTTTTTTAAACAATGGTCAAAGTGAAGAGGTAATGCTTTATGGACTTAGGGCACTGGAAAATCGCACCAATGCACCACACCTACCAACCATTGCAAACAAGGCGGCATATCTCAAAACCGTTCTTTTTGACGCAGACGCAAGAGTCAAACATGACGATCAAAACCAACCGTCGAACAAATTGGGTTTGCCAAAAGAAAAGCCGGTGAAGAGTTGGGAAGAGACACGCAGAGCTGAAGTCATTGAAGAGTTTTTGGCGCTAGCCAAGAATATTCAAAAACCGTATGTTTTAGGCGCAGTGGATCGATTGAGAGACAAGGGACTGCTGACACCATCGACTCAACGAAAACTTGACGAGGAAAGTTGGGAGCAAGGTCTATTGCTGCATGAGGCCGTAATATTTTACGCAATCTCAACCTATGGATCTAACTGGCTCAATGACGTAACTACGACCCACTAGCTTATCTCTGCAAGGTGTTGTCTGAATTCGGAAAGGCATAGCTTGTAGCGCCAGTTAGACGAGTGATCAGATCAGAAAAAAATTCTGGATCAAGCCTGGTGAACCCCGTAAGGGGCCGTGTTCAGGGAGGTGAAACGCGGAGCCTCGCGGCTGTTTGTAGTGTAGTGTTTACTTTACGAAATTCCGACATAACCAGTGCAGTGCTGATGTTTTATCAACACATAACTGAACTAAAAGGATTTTTTTACCATGACTACTACAACCATTCACACCATGATTGGTCAGCTTGCACTTCAATACTGCAAAAAACGCTTGCCACTGATGGTCATGCGTTCTGCTGCTGGCTACTACATAGGAACATGCAGCGACGAAGGCCCGTGTTCTCGTGAATCTACTGGTTATTACAGGCACCAGGCCGACGCTCAACACGCACTTGATGCTGGCGAATGGAACCAACGGGATCACCCGTGATTGGATGCGTCATGATTCAGGTAAACACAAATTGTTTGAATGCAGATGCCTTAAATTGGGCGGTGGCAAAAAGCATTGGTTTCTTACCAGCAAAGCTTGACAAATGGAAGATGGCCAACCCTGACAGTGCGATGAACCATTCAAAGCACTACGTTGATCAAAACGGTTATCACACAAGGTTTGATAAATTGAATTTTTTAGACTGGTCAATTGGTGGACCGCTTTGCGAGCGCCAGAAGATTTCAGCTTGTTTTGAGCCTCATTTTGATGAAACTGGCGTTGGCTTTAAACCGGGTGTCTGGAAAGCGACCATTCTTAAAAGTGACGGCGCTGTTTTGACCGCCATTGGTGCGACTGAGTTAGAGGCCAAATTGAGGTGTTTGGTTCTTTTTAATTTCGGAGATTTTGTTAGGGTTCCAAAAGAACTTGTTTGAGTGCTTCAACCAAGCTGTTTGTTCAATCCCCAAGCCCATTACGCTTTCCGCGTTTTGGGCTTTTTTCATGCTTTTCGTTCGGTCGGCATTACCAGTGCAGGTACAACATTTCGTTGGCCATTTCTGAAAGGATCGAATATGAAAACGCAATCTGTAAATCCCGCTGAAGCCTTCAACCTCGCTGAGGTTCTTTTTGCAAGCATGGTCGCCGGTGTCGCGCCTTGGCAAAAGACGTGGAAAGGTGGTGCAGCCCCAGGTCGTCCAGCCAACGTGATCACAGGTAAATCCTACCGCAGTGGAAACAGTCTGTATCTGCAAATGATCTCGATGAGGCAGGGCTGGTCAAATCGTTGGATTTCGTTTCTCGAATCCAGCAAGATGGGCGGCAATTTGGCTGGTGAACGCGGTGTAAAGATCGAAGTGCCTCTGATCAAAAAGGAACTTGACAAGAAAACCGGTGTAGAAAAGGAATTTCTAAAAGGATTTCGTGCGGCAACCGTCTTCAACATCGATCAGGTCAAGGGCATCAAACTTGATGGCAAAACACCGACGAATCCGATTGAGTCTGTTGATGCTGTGGAGCGAATGCTTGACGCTCTCAAGTCGCAAGGCTTGAGCTACGTTGAACCATCGCAAAACGGCGGCTGCTGGTATCTCCCGCCTGAAGACAAAATCGGCATGCCTCTACGCGGATCATTTGATGACACGTATGAGTTTTACAGCTCGCTTGTTCATGAAATGAGTCACGCGACCATGAAGGAAGGCCGTGTAGAACGTGAGCGCATCAGCTACAGCTACGAAGAAATTCGGGCTGAAATTGCAGCGACCATGATTTGCAGCTCGTTAAATTTGCCGCGCACACAGGCGCAAATTGACAACCATGCTGCCTACTTGCAGCCTTGGCTTGATGAGTTTTCCGACAAAAAGCCAACGCTTTTGAAAGCTGCGTCCGAAGCGCAGTTGATCAGTGACTACCTATTGCAACTCGCTGGGTAATCTATTATCAAATCCCTGAACCAGAATTCCGCATCTTGCGGTTTTCTGGTTTTTTCTTTTTTTGGGCATACCTACTTAGTGACCAACAATTTCGTTGGCGCAAACTGGAGATTATTTATGGAAAATGATTCAACCGTTGTGATCGCCATCAGCGATTTGTCTGGCCCATCACTGGAGGATGTTCAACATGGGATTGCATAAACATGGTGGCACAATGGATGGTGCATTGACTCCGATTTGTGAATCCTGTGGCGTAGCTCTGTGCTGGAACATCGAAGAAAGCCAAGGGCTTGCTGAAAAGGACTTTTGGGATCAGTGGATGTGCGAGGACTGCAATGATGGAGAGCGCATGTCGCTTGAAAAATGGCGTCTTGAACACACTAAACCGACGATCTAACTTTGACACCCTAAAGCTCCACTCATTGAGATGGGGCTTTTTTCATGGCGTTTTCGTAAAAGCCCCATTACCAGCTTAGTTGATGCCTTTTGCATTGACACAATTGGAGTTTTTATGAAACGATTTGATCTGAAAAACACGAAGACAATTGTTGAAACGTTCGAGGCATCACACTTTACAGAGGCTGTGATATTTGCCGAATTTGACTTGAAAATGGGTAATCTGGATTGTGCTTTTTCCAAGGCTGATGCTGACATTTGTGATGTCAATGTCAATTCTTTGATTGATGAATCGTTCGGTTTGACCGTTGATGCATCTCCGGTATCACCCGGTCCCTGGCAAATCGATGTTGGGTACATTGACGGTTGCGATCATATCGCTGTCTGCTGCAATCCCAATAATTCTGAAATCGTTGCCGTGCTTGGGCGTGTTGGTGCGGTTGATGAGGCTGTAAGTCTTGCGAACGCAAATTTGATATGTGCCTCAAAAGACCTCCTGCGAGCTGCAAAAATTGCTTTGCAATTGGTGAAAGACCATTGGCCCGAAGAACATGGACAACGGGACGTTGGTGTTGCTTGGGGCTCTCTGGAAGATGTAATTAAAAAAGCTGAAGGTGTTGCCAAGATTTCATCTTGCGTAATTTAGTGATTTTTTGAGTGTTCACGTCACTCCTTTGTGCTTCAATTGTTGGCTTTAGCTTGCATTGACGTTCTCTTTCCCCTAAGCCTGGCACCTTGTGTCAGGCTTTTTCTTTTTCAAGCATTTCAAACCAAGTCTCTTGCAATTTCGCAAGGTCTTTTCAGGAGTTTTTATGGATTTGCTTACTGCTTTTGATACGGTTAAATCGGATCAATTTTTTGGCCTTTCTGAATTGCAAAACGTCAGACCAATGACCGAAGATCCTGCTTTGGTTCATGCCTTTCGTTTTGATGACATGGCTATTTTTAAAGATGGTGATGGTAAGGACCGTTGGATGCTCATTTGTCCCGACATGTCGAACAACCAGCATTGGCGCACTCAATCGTTCGATTTGGATGGTTTCAGCGGTCACATGGTCTTCAATACCAAAGATGATGCGCTTGAGTCTGTGGTTCGTTGCGGGTTTTATGTGCGTGATGATCAGGCGCTTGACCGCTTGCATGACTTACCGAGCTTTTTGCTTGGCAATTATTGTTGTGATTTGATTTCCAAGGTAAATGACCGTGAAATCACATACAAGCAATATCTTCAACTTGTAAGTGAGTACAAGGTTCTTCACAGTTTGACCGACTCTTTAAGGTTGGTTGTTTAAAGATGATTTTGATTTAATTCGTCATCACCAGTTGCTCCAAGCAACCTTTGTCTCTCCCAAGCCCAGCACATTTCGTGTTTGGGCTTTTTTTTGTCTATTTTTTTGAATACAGCATTACTACTCAGTCTCGCAATTTCTGCGATACACAACTGGAGATCTTTATGTTTTCAAAATCGAATGAGTTGGCACCACAACAAGTAACGCTTGATGTGTTTGTCGAAAAATACTGCAAGACTGGCACCAATGATCGCACGATTCAAGATGTTCGTCACCGGGTTGCCAAAGCACTTGCAGTTGGTGATGTTGAATTGGAGTTGCGCTTCTACTCAGCAATGGATCAACTTGGGTTCATCCCGGCTGGTCGTATTCATTCCGCAGCAGGAACCGGGTTGCGCGCCACGTTGATGAACTGCTTTGTACAGCCTGTCGCTGATGCCATGAGTGGCGAGTTGAGTCCTGAAGATGGCCATGCTGGAATCATGACGGCGCTGACTCAAGCCGCTGAAACGATGCGTCGGGGCGGTGGTGTTGGCTACAACTTTTCACGGATTCGCCCCAAAGGTGCTCTCGTTAAAGGAACCATGTCAATGGCATCCGGGCCAGTGAGCTTTATGGCCGTGTTCGACTCAATGTGCAACACCGTAGAAAGCGCTGGTTCACGTCGTGGCGCTCAGATGGCAGTGCTCAACATTGAACATCCAGACATCGAAGAATTTATCACCGCCAAGCGCAAGCCTGGTGCCCTGACGAACTTCAACGTGAGTGTGGGTGTGACTGATGCCTTTATGCGCAAAGTGGAAAGCGATGGCTTTTGGGAACTTGCCCACATTTGCCAACCGTGTGACCTTCAGGTTGGTCAGTATCGCCGCCGTGATGGAATGTGGGTTTACCGAACGGTTCGGGCTCGCGCATTGTGGAACTTGATCATGCGGTCCACGTATGAGTTTGCAGAGCCGGGTGTACTGCAAATGGACACAATTAATCGTGAGAATAATTTGCGGTATTGTGAAGTCCTCGAATCCGTAAATCCTTGTGGTGAACAGCCACTTCCGGCCTACGGCGCATGCGATTTGGGATCAATCAACCTGACAGTTCATGTTCGTAATCCATTCGGACACCTGGCAGGAATAGATACGGGTTTCGGGTCTGACCTTGTTTTCGATTCGTATTTTGATTTTGAGTCGTTCAAAGAGGCGGTTCGATGCGGTGTGAGGATGCTTGACAGTGTGCTCGATGTCACCCAATGGCCGCTTGAGCAGCAACGTGAGTCAGCTCATTCGAAACGTCGTGTCGGCTTGGGTTTTCTTGGGCTGGGTGATGCTCTGGTGATGATGGGTTTGCGCTATGACAGTGAGGCCGGGCGAAAAATGGCGGCGATGATCTCTGAAGTGATGCGCGACACGGCTTACCTGGAGTCGGTTGAGCTTGCGAAAGAGAAGGGCGCTTTTCCGTTGTTCGATGCTGTGAAGTATCTTGACGAAGGTGGCGACTACATCAAGCGTTTGCCAGAGTCGATCCGGTCTGAGATCCGCAAGCACGGGATTCGCAACTCGCACCTGACATCGATTGCCCCCACGGGTACGATTTCATTGGCCTTTGCGGACAACGCCAGCAACGGCATCGAACCGGCGTTTGCGTGGTCTTACAACCGCAAAAAACGCATGCCCGATGGAAGTTCAAAAGATTACGTTGTCGAGGATCATGCTTATCGGGTGTTTGTTGCAATGGGTGGCAATACTGAAATGTTGCCAGAGTCGTTTGTGTCTGCTTTGTCGATGACGGCTACAGCGCATTGCGACATGGTTGCAGCAGTGGCCCCGTTCATTGACTCTGCCATCAGCAAGACGGTGAACGTCCCTGAAAATTACCCGTTTGAAGAGTTCCGCAATTTGTACATGCGCTCTTGGAAAGCTGGCTTGAAGGGAATCACGACGTACCGGCCTAGTGCTGCCCGTGGTGCCGTTCTGACTGTCAATCCGACTGTTGAACGTGTCGAGGTGAGTGAAGAGGTTGAAGCTGATGCCTACCAAGGCACTGGCGGGGATCTTTGCCCTGACTGCGGCCACCATTCCCTGCACTTGAGGGACGGCTGCACACATTGCGATCATTGTCATTACGTGGGTTCATGCTCCGTGTGACAACTGTTTATTCAAACCCCGAAAGGACTCAGGCATTTTGCTTGAGTCCTTTTTTTTATTTCATCATTACTAAGTCAGTTGCAACATTTCGTTGGAGCTTTACCTTTCTGGAGATTTTTATGAACTTTCAAAATTCTGATTTTGTGATTGCTGTTGTTGGACGCCCTGCGTTTGGAGAGCCTGGTCTTGTCCTGGTGCCAAAGTTGGAAAAGCAGGCAATGTGGTCGAACTTGGTGAAGCCTGGTTCGAGCCTCGTTGGATTCCGTACCCGTGACCTATTGGCAACCATTGTGTATTTTGAGGGGAATATGCACCACGCATCAAACCTGAAAACCTTTGAAGAACGGGCAGTGTGTGCTTATGGAAGGATGTCTACGTCGTACCCCACTGTCGCCATGTGTGCTGATCAGATTGACAGTCTGGAAGTCATCGGCACGCTCACGCAGCGAGGGATGACGATTGATGAAACCCCGGCGTTTAAAGCATGGGTTGCATTGGATAAGTCGTTACAAGGGGTTTGACGTGGCGCTGTTTATCTACAACATCTCAGGGGCTTTTGTTGCTCAGATTGTCAAGCAGTCCAAACTGGCTTTTGGTTATAGACCTCATGAGCCATGGCTACTTCTCTACAACAGCGGTCGAACCGAACGTTTTGCCCAGCAGAGTGAGGCTAAAACTGAAGCTCGTAAGAGTTGGAGCAAGTGCCGTTTTTCAAAACGTGTGGCAGTGATTGGCAATCCGATTGATGGGTTGACTTTTGCCGGACCTTTTGACTCTGTGGATGAGGTGGCGGTTTCACGGGGGAAATCTGGCGAGCCTTGGCATATTGCCCCATTGATTCCCCCTCACTGTGATGAGCAGCATATGGGAACGCTGGATCAACAGCCTGATCCAGAAATGAAACTTACTCAGATTGGCGTCATTGATAACGGGTGTGATGGCAGCGATGCTTACGCATTGGTCGAAAGGCTTGATGGTGAGTATCTGAGCGTGGAGGTTGCTGAAAAATTTGCTTTTGGTATTTTTGGGCGCTCATGTAAAGGGCCTGGATCTCGCTATTGCGATGTTGTGAGGGCATTCAAGGTGGGCTCGCAACTGGATGTCTGTCTGTGTGTCGCTGAAATACGCTACGACGTTTGATCTGATTCCCCCTAAGTCCACAACAGCAATGTTGTGGACTTTCCTATTTGTTGGCATTACCAAGTTAAGTGCAATCAGCAATTTCGCTGACACTTTTTTGGAGTTAATAATGACATTTACAAAATTGGTGAATTTTTCAAGTCTCGCCGTCTGTTCCGCTATTGAACCGTTTCTGAAGAAGGCCAGCATCAATGCGAAAATCCTTGACACGGCATTTGACGACTCGAACAGTGTTTACCTGGCCCGTTTGATTTCCGAAGAATATTGTGATGAGGGAAGCGAAGAAGCTATGCAGGTCACAACTTATCGAAAACGTTCTGAAGAAGACTATGCAGTTTACATCTCCCCACGTCGCAATTCAATTTTCAACGGTAGCACTGATGATGCGGTGGCTTTGTTCAAGGATGGTATGAAGGTTTACCCTGTTGAAGAATACCAACATGGCGACACAAATATCCGACTTGTTGGCGATGCTATCCGGTCAGCAAAGGCAATTCTTACGGGGTCTTTTCGTGAAGGTGTTAATTTGTCATGCCGTTGGGACAGCTCGTTTGCTTTCTTTGCCATTCCAAAATCATGGAAGAAACCTGGGACTCAATTCTTTGAAGAATTTTCGAATTGGCTCAACGGCGTTTCGTATTCTCTTGAAGTAGTCAAGGCAACGGCCAATGGTGTCAATGAAGACGGTAAAACTCGTTTTTCTATCGAACAACTTGAACAGTGTTATGGCTTTTACAGCACTGAATGTGCTGAATCCGACGCCATCATGACGCTCGAATCCATTTGCAAACAGGCTGAAACATCGCTCGCCTGATTTTTGTTCAACCCTAACCCGCCACATCACTGTGCGCGGGTTTTTTCACGCCCATGAAAAAGGCCACTCGCAAGGAGTGGCCTTTTGGGGAGACTAAAAATCACTCAAAAAGAGAGTGCTGCATTTCGATGTCGTCCTGCGGCTCGGGGCCGACAAGAAAACCACGGCGAAATTGCCGGAGTTACTGAGTTGTTATGTCAAAAACCTGAAAAGGCAAAGGTACTTTTTAAATTCCCGGCATTCCTAATCAGTTCATGCAATTTTGCTGAACCCAACTGGAGTACCCAATGGAATATGAAAACGTGATTCGCAAAATGGTGGAGAAATGTGCATTGGAGGGCGCTAAAAAGGCCAGTGGCTGCAGTTTGATGGGTGTTTTGATGCCCATGTACCTGTACTACAAAGAATCGACCGCGCAAGAGCACGGCGAGTTGAAGTTGATGAACGAGCTGGATATGCCTGTTCCTGCTGAATTTATTTTGGCTTGCAAAGAAGCTTTGCAATTGGATGTGCCTTACACAAGCTATTTCTGCTGGGTGAAATCTCGCGTCGGTCGCTTGCCGGTGCTTTGCAATAAATTGCTATGCGCTGTCTAAAGTTCAACTGTTTTGACTTGGGTGTTTGTGCTGAGATCAACCTGAGCCACGATGGTGGTCATTACGTTGTTACAGGTGATGGCGAAGAAGTTGATTTGTGTGACACGCTTGAAGATGCAAGGCGAGTGGTCAAAGAATGGTTCGAAGAGCTGATGACTTAGCCACATACCTGGCTCTTCTTTTTACAGTTTTAACCGACTGATTTTCAATCTACCCTAAGCCTTCATTCAACACTTTTTATGTTGATTGAAGGCTTGTTCTCGTTTCATAGGCTCCTTTTCCGCTTTTGAGCATTTCAAAGCCAGGTTTGGACAATTTTGCCCAACCATTTTTGGAGGTTTTATGAAAGCTGTGAAATGTCTATATTGCGGTGCTGCCGCTGAATTGAAGGATGCATTTGTGATTTATCGTCGCCTTGGCCTGGGTCATGTTTACATGTGCTCGGGTGATTGTGATGCGTATGTGGGTGTTCATGAAGGTACAACCAAGCCAAAAGGCTCTTTGGCAAACCGTGAGCTTCGTGAGCTTCGTCAACGGGTGCATGCTGTCTTTGATCCAATTTGGAAACAGGGCGGTTATGAACGATCTGAGCTTTACGAAGCCGCAGCAAAGGCTTTGGGAATCGCTGAGTTTCATGTTGGGGAAATGCGTGAGTCAGAAGCGAAATTGTTTCTTAGCCATGGTGATGCCCTGGTGAAAAACATGATGGCACAGGTTGATGCGAGTCGTGAAGCTGCTATCGCTTCAACTGCTGGAACCAACATTGTGAATGTGCTTCGGTATTTGTTTGTGACCTCTCAGCGCATGCCAGTGAAGGTGCTTTCGTACTCTCGCTACCGTGGCCATGCTGACACTTTTAGGTGTGCCTGTGCCGCTGGATTCATCAGGCGGTTTAAGGCCAAAGAAACCAATCGTGAATTTGTTGCACTGACCCCTTTGGGTGAGGTTGCATTGGACCTGCGTTCGGCTGTTCGGTGAGAGCTTGATTATGCTGAAGAGCCTTGATGACATTGCCCGTGCATTGATGGGCAAATCTGACCGTCGCTGTCGCATTGGCTGGATTGATTGGTCGAGTGGAAGTTGGGATTGGCGTCTTCACGAGGCTAGAGCTTGGCGCATCGTTTTAAGGCGAAGTGGCCAGCGGATCTCTCTTGCGTATGCCTTGCGCGGCAATTTTTAGCCGGGTCTTTTGACTTGATTTTTTCACCCCAAGCCAATCTCTCTGAGGTTGGCTTTTCTGTTTCCAAAAAATTGGCATAACCAGGTAGTGAGCGCAATTCCGCACTTGCTTTATTGGAGAACTATATGTCAGATGGAATTTTGAATGTCGCTGAGACATGCACCCTGTACTGCACCGAAGGAGCCTCGGACAAGGTGTATCAAGCATCACTTCGGGCGAGCGGTGATCTTTGGTTGGTGGATTTTGCATATGGCAAGCGAGGTACAGCCTTAAAAACTGGCACCAAGACGAATGCACCTGTCGATTTCAAGTCTGCAAAAACTGTTTTTGACAAGTTGGTCAAGTCAAAGATGTCCGGTGGTTATGTTCCAGTACAAGGGAATGTGGCCTACACCAGTGCAGAAGGTGCGCTTGAGTCCTCGGGCTACTTGCCAATGTTGCCGATTGCATTGGAAGAAGATGAAGTTGACTCTTACTTGCAAGATGATTCATGGTGGCTTCAGGAGAAAAAGGACGGCCAGAACAGAATGCTACTTATTCGTTCTGGTGTTGTTCGTGGCATTAACCGGAAAGGTCAATTTGTTAATGTTCCACAGGATTGGGCTGATTATTTGTCGATCTTGCCAGATTGTCTTATTGCCGGTGAAGCTGTTGGCAATGTGTTTTTTGCATTCGATATGCTTGAGATCAACCAAGATGACTTGCGAGGCTCAAACTACAGCTCTCGGTATTCGGCCCTGGTGCGTTTGGTTGGCCTGACTTTCAAGTGGTTTGTTGAAGAAAACAGTGCTTCTAAAAATCGTTGTGAGACTGAAAAGCGATTTCGTATCATTGAAATTCACACAAGGACGGAAACTAAGCGCCAAATTTTTGAGAGTATCAAACTTCATGGTGGCGAAGGCGTTGTTTTTAAATCCTGGTTATCGGTATTCGAGTCTGGAAAGACCAATGTAATTCGCAAGTCTAAATTTGTTGAATCAGCAACTTGCGTTGTGATCGCGGTTAATTCTCAGCGATCTGTGCAGATTGGTTGTTTTGCAAATTCTGGCCTTCTGGTGAACCTTGGCAATGTAACCATCCCAGCGAATCACAGCATTCCTGATGTAGATGAACTTGTGGAAATCCGGTATCTCTACCGTTTTTCCGATGGTTGTCTGGAGCAGCCTGTGTACCTTGGGGTCCGCACGGATCTTGAACTCAGTGACGCAGTGATCTCGCAGATCACTCGAATTAAGCGAAAGACAACTTCGGTTGCTTGAGCAATTTCACCCCTAAAGGCCTATTGCATTCTGCATGGGCCTTTTTTTATGGGTGAGAGCGCTTTTATTTTTTGATGGCATTTCTAGCCAGTCTCGCAATTTCTGCGAAACACAACAGAAGGAGCTTTTATGGAAATCAAAACTGTCTACACAGTGACAATTCGTGCTGAAGTGGTCAAACAAATCAGTGTTTTGGCAGTGAATCATCGTGATGCTGAACGTTTGGCACACGGCATGTTCATGTTGGACGATTGTGACTCCAAAAGTGTGCAACAAGAAACTTTGGGATCAATTGTTGCTTGTCACGACTTGTCTTCACGCAAGACTGCGGCGAAACCCTGGGTTGTTGTTGATAACCCAGGAGAAGATGATGAGAAGGTCGCTGCTGAGTTTGCTACCTTTGAACTGGCGCTCAAGTGCAAGTCAAAACGACGTGGTTCTGACATCATGAAGCGCAGCAATTTCAATTCATTAACTACTATGTACTGAAAGGTGGTGTGAAATGAGTGAATTGATTACGGGTAGTATTTTGTTGAACTGCAGTCTGGGAAATAGTGACAAGGACTATAGATTCGAGACATACCGCGAGCTTGGTGGATTGGATGTTTCTATAGAAAAAATGCGTGTTTTGTACGGTCGAGCCGGTCGTTCTCTGCAAAAGAAGGATTACGGCATTTTCTCCGTTGCTGCTGCCAGAAAACTGCTTGAAGGTAAAGTTGCCAAAGGGTATGAAATTCAGACCGTTAATGATAAACCGTTTAACTCAAATGACTTGTCTGATGCCCTGAGAGTAATTGCACTAGGTAATGGCTGGCAGGCGACCTCGACATCTCAGCCTGAGCGCAAAATTAAAGCCGTGGAAGTCACGGTAACGTTCGATCCAAGCAGTGCTTTTGCCCCTGTTTGGTGATTTTTGTGCAACCCGAACGACCTTTCATTTATTGAGGGTTCGTTTTTTTTCTTGGTTTTTGGTACAATCTTCGCAACATCGCTATTAGGAAACAATCATGGACAGCACTACTGAAGAACCAAACATTGAACCCACCGATATAAAGCCGATAAAACGGCCTTTTATCTCCGTATCGGCAAAAGACAATACGTTCTTGATGAAGGTTGGATCAGCCTTAGCTGGTGGTGTTGTTGTTGCTTTGTTGGTGGCTACAGGAGTGATGTGGTGGAAGGACAAAGTGGCCAAAGAAAATGTTCCGACAATGCCGCCTGTTGATGCGATTGTGCAGAAGATTGCGCCGCCTATTGCTGATGCCGTTGCGCTCCCAGCATTGGCTGCGGATGGCAAGAAGAATGTTGAGATTGGCGCATCTGGCGCAGCCTCTGCCGCGAGTGCACCTGAAACTGCAAGCTCAGATTCGCAGCCTGCCGTAGCTGCTGAAGTGGTTAATCCGATTGATCTTGGAGAGTTGAGCAAGCGCGTTGATGACATGCAGGCTCAATTTGAGGATGTGAACAAGACTATCGATGAACTTCAAAAACGTGTGAATTCTCAAGCTGTGCGCCTGCGTGCGGCAACGACTGAGAAGGCAACAAGTGGGACGGATATGAGGATTGTTCAAATTTCCCCAGCCAGTGTTGAAGTCATGGTTGGAGTAAAGAAATATATCGTCATGCCAGGTGGCCAACTGCCAGGTGGTGCAACTTACATCGGTTTCGATGCAGCTAAGTCAATGATGCGTACAGATCGAGGGGATTTCCAAATTAACTGAGTTTAATTTGTTACGGCATATCCAAAGGAAGTGAAGGCAATTTCGCCTTTCATTTTTTTTGGAGATCAAAATGAGTGTTGTTGATTTCGAGCGTGTTAAGAAAAAATACGGACTGATTCCATTTTTCGAAAACGAGATGGGTTCGGTTGCGAAGAAGGTGGCTGGTGAAGTTCGTTATTCGGTTTGTCCCGCTTGCGGTACATCAGGAAATCAGTCTGGCCGAGTAAGTATTCGTGGATTGCGCTGGCACTGTTTTTCTTGCAGTGACGGCGGCGATGTGATTGAGGCTGCTGCCCGGTTTTTCGGAAAATCATTAAGCGAGGCCGCTGACTACCTTTCAGGTGAGAGTGATAAGTTAGGACCAGTCGTTAGGCCGAAGCCAGTTGAGCCTATCAAGAAACGCAACATGGTTGCTGTGCGTGAAGTCATTGCCAAACTTTTGGCTTTGAACTTACCGATTGACAATGGTGTTGCAGCTTATCTTGAAGGTCGATGTATTAACCGTGAGTTGATACAGGAAGCCATTGATCGGAAAATTGTGGTGACTCTCCCAAGTGACCCCAACATTTGTTTGAGACTTCTTCTTGATGAACTAGGCCGTGATTTGTTGATTGAGTCAGGTGTCTGGAAAGAAGGATCTAAAGCACCTGCCATCATCTACCGACCGTTGCTGTTCATCAGTCATGATCAGTGTGGAATGGAGTTACGATTGATTGGCGAGTCAAAAATTGGTTCTCCGAAGGCCATACGCATCGGTGATCCATCGCCTGCACTGTGGAAGGGTAATGAGCATGTGATGATCACCGAGGGCTTTATAGATATGCTCTCGGCGGTTGTTATGGGAACGGAGAGGACCATTTTCGCCATCCCTGGTGCTGGCAACTGGAAGGCCAGTGATCAATGGCTGAAAGACTTGTCTGAAACGCACGTTTTGATCGCACTTGACAATGATGAGGGCAGTCGCCTGGCGAAACAGAATCTGCAGGGATTTCTTATTTCGGTGGGGGCTAAGCCGAAGATTTACGCGCCTCCAGAGGGCTTGAAAGATTTGAATGACCAGCTAAGGTCGTTTAATAGATAAACCCGAAATCCGTCTTAGATCAATGATCTTTGGCGGATTTTTTTTGTAGGATCAACAGTCAACGTTGCGCCGCGACAGTTAAGGCTTGGCACCTTTGCATGCACGCCGGTACTTCCAGGCATTTTGAATTTCCATGGGGTTGTCGATGCCGGGCCATGTGGCCTTGTTGAGTTCGAAAATTCGTTCCAACTTTTCTTCGAGGTGCGTGGCCAGCTCGGATTCCGTTTCGAACAGGCACGCGTCGATGTTCAGACCATTGAATTGGGTGAGTGCATTTTGTTGAAAATTGCTGGCCATTTTGGTGTTTGAACCAAGACTCTCCAATACAGCAGTCATCTTGGACGGGCTCTTGGCCCTGAGTTGGCAGTAACGCTGAAAATGCATTGTTGAAAAAAGCAGACCAAGAAGATCATGGTCAATAAAATCCCCGACAAGTTCAAAGATGTGTGTGCTGCCAATTGCAACATGAGCATGGAACATTAAATCGGCCATTGGATCAGTTTTTTCTACAAGCGCCATCTGTTCCGCTTCATCAAAAAGTTCCAGCATTTTCAACCCTTTCATCTTGTTGTTGCATCTTAGCGCATCGTCACCGGTTTGTCACAAAATGTTTTCTATTTGCAAAAATGTCACAAATAGAGCAATTTGTGTCAATCTGTTTTTATGCAACGTGGCACAATTCTTGTTGTTTTGCATTCCAAAAACTACCTCACAACAGCGACGATTCGCACATGACAAAAGACGCACAGGACTCAGGCTTTGGAGTGGAAAAAACAAAATCCGTTTTCGGTTTTGCAGAAGGCCTTAGCAGTGAGCTTGACCAGTTGGGTTTTCCAGATGGTTCAAAAAGAACGGCTGCTCTGGCTGCTGCTGCCAACTTGGATCGAACACAGGTTTACAGACTGTTTAAAGCAGAGGGTGGGCCATCACTGTCTACGTTGCTGTCACTGAGATCTGTTGGCGTTTCAATAGACCGGATACTTGATTCAATCCGGGGAACACATGGGGTCGGCATTCGATTGAATGTTGAAAATACAATTGTGAATGCCACTGTGCATGCCAGTCAAACACAAGATTGCCCGGTTGTACTGGTGCCTGACTTGTCTGGAAATTATGAGCTGAAGGCGCTTGACATTTGGGAGGTGCCCCCGCCAGAGTCTGTTTCTGTCAACTGCATTTCATTTCCCTTCTTAAAGAAAATTGCCATTGTTGACGACGACAAGGATGTGCTAGCTTTGTTGCGCGATGAGTTGTCAGGACATTTTCGGGTTGGCATATTTGATCAATCGAAGACGCTTTTGGGGATGGGCGAAAAGATCAAGTCATTCGATATTTTCATGATCGACTGGCGACTTCCCGACATAGAAGGGGAGTCGTTCATTACTGCGATTCGTGAAAGGAGTGCTGCCCCAATTTTCATTTTTACGGGCGACACCAGTGCAAGTGATTCGATAGCAAGATCGCTTGATCTGCCAGATGTGCACCATGTATCCAAACCCGCAAGCATATCAATTCTGATTAAAAGACTCAATCAATCAATGGCACGCAAATCATCCCTGAATTAAGGGTTTTATTGCGAGTTGGCGTTCGACAAGAATACTATGATTCTAAATTCGCCATGTCGATAACATCTAAAATTTGATTTAGTCTTACTGGTTTGTAAAGAACGGCATCGAATTTGAATTGTTTTTGATCCAAATTTGTAGTATGCCCGGTCATGGCTACTATAAATATATTTGGCAAAATATCCTTTGCCAACTTGCCTAATTGAAATCCGTTCATTTTCGGCATTTCAATGTCCGTTATCAGCATTCGGCAATTCTCAGCCTTTATCGTACTGATAACGAGATCGACATCTTTTGTTGCCAAAACACCAAATCCGGCATCAATGAGAACCGCTGACATCGACTCGATGATGCTTTCATCGTCGTCAACCAAGATGATTTCTACATTTTTGTCGCCGGTTTTAGGCGGCTTTAATGAGATTTTCGATGGTATTTTTGCGCTCTCTACTTCGTTATTTTCGCATAGTTGCTTAAAACGCACTGGAATATCAATTTTAAATGTACTGCCTACGTTAACTTTCGAATCAACAATTTTGACCGTTCCGCCCATCTCGTTAACAATGTGCTTGACAATGGACAGGCCTAATCCTTTGCCTTGCTTTCTGGCCACTGTAGTAGCGCGTTCAAATGGGTCAAAGATTCTTTCGTAGTCTTCTTGCGCAATACCAATACCCGTATCCGCCACCGTAATCGTCAATAGCTGGTGGTCATAATCATTTTTGATTGGATTAATATTAATTTTTAGTGAAATGCTTCCGTTTTCTGTGTACCTGAACGAATTATCAAGCATATTGGTTATGCATTGAGTAAGCATACTTTCGTCAACTTCGATTTGCATAGGCTGAACATTAACTAAAGATTTAAATTTCAGTTTGCTATTTTGGTCTATTTTTATTTTATAGCTTTGGACGTACAAGGAAAACCATTTTTCTGCATTGACGTATTTTTGCACCAGAGAGATCTCTTCGTATCTGACAACCATAAGCATGTCGTTAACTAAACGTGACAAGTTAAGCAGGGCTGAACTAATCATGCTACCGTACCTCACCTTGTCATTTGTGATTGTGCTTTTTGTAAGCATGTGACTGGCACTCTCAAGTGTTTGTAATGGCCCTCGTAAGTCATGACCTATCGAGGCCACCAACCACTCAAATCTTTTAAAACGCCGCTGCTGTCCACGCCATAGAGCTGCAACACCAAAAGCAAAAGAGATGATTGCCACCAAACACATAAAAAACAGAACAACAACACGAGTAGCAACAACAGCAATCACATCCTGGAATGTCTTAACCGTATTTGCAATTTGATCTATTGTTGTAAATTCAATTTGAACGGCATCTCCTTTTAACAATACAAGAGAATCGATAGCACCTTCCCCTGCATAATATACTTTATCTATTGTTGTTCTGTTGTTCTCGAAACTAATTACTTTCTCAATAAATATATTGGTTGCTTCAATCCCATCGCGGTAAGATTCAATTTCCTCCAAAGATTTTGCAAGCTTGGTTTCGCCTTTAAAGGCATTAAGCATGCTTGCTGTAACCATTCTGTGGTTCTCTAGGTCGTCAACGTCAATAATTTTTCTCTCGTAGAGAAAGCAGATTGTTTGCAGGCGATGAATTGCAAAGACTAAATCATAAATATCAAGCGCTCGACTGTTTAGACGATCCTTCAGCCAGTTATTTATTGAAGAACTCTGACCAAGTGTCTTTGAATAATTCGACCAAGCGCTGTAAAACTGTGTAGCCAATAAAACAAGTATCAAAACCATTGTCACTATTGAAACAATGGCAAGAATAAACCTTTTGGGGGCTTGTTTTTTTGAACTGTTGCGAGGTGTGCTTGGTATATTTTCCACGTATTGATGTTCACATTGAATGCGTTTTATTTAACGTCAATAGAAACTAACGCCCAAACCATTTTTGATGATGTCGTTACATCATTGAGTTCAGCTTTATATTTATCAATTGGATAGATTGTCCAGAAAGGGCCTTTTGTGTCAATTGTCATAGGCACACCACCTGCTGTATCAGCAATAATGACTTCGTATTTCTGAAAATCGGACATTGGTGCTCGTATTTTATAACCATCAAGTCCGGTAATGATAATATATTTGCTGTTTTTATCGGCTTCTACCAATTTCAATATATCACTCATTAATGGGCCGGTGTAGCTTGTGTCTTTGCTGTAGTCTGTGGTCGCTTTAATAGTTTGACGTGGAAGTTTTTTAAATTCAGCCTGTGTGATTACGTATGACTTTTTATCCGGTGTGTTTGTTTTATTGATTTTTCCTGTTATTGTTAACAATGGCTGCTTAGCTGCTTGTGCAAAACCGGCTGGTTGAAAAACTAAGGAGATTGCGATCATCGTGAACATAGAAATAGTTTTCAGCATAAAATATCCTACTTTCGTTTGCCTGTACTGGACATTTGCATTTTACTCGATGAAGTGATTTGCTTGGTACTTTATGTAACAAATCAACCTAAAGCTCGCCTATGGTTAAGTTAACGAGGCAATCATTATGGCTTTTGGGCTTTGGATGTCAAAAATATGGATGATGCAATTATTGTTGGAGGTGGGCCGGCTGGAGCTTCTGCAGCAACATGGCTCAAGCAACTTGGGTTCAGCCCTGTGCTGGTGGAAAAGCAAGCCAGTTGCGGCGGGTTGCAGCTCTCAAACCCAACACAAACACATGGGTAGTCACATCTCCAAATTCAACAGGCGCTGATGTCGCTTTAGCGATCCATCAAAGCGTACTTAATCACAATATCAAGCTGCACCTGGGGGTGACTGCGTTAAACGCAGATGTTGGAGCTTCTGGAGTCACGGTGCATTTGAGCGACGGACTGGTATTGCGGGCTAGATTTCTTGTGCTCGCAGGCGGGGTAACGCCTAAAAGTGGTGGTTTTGCAACTCGGCTCGGCATGATTGTTGGGCCTGGGCCGTCGGTAGCGAGAAGTGACTTTGCAGGCAAGAAAGTGGCAATTCTCGGTGGTGGAGATTCCGCTGTAGAAAATTTCACAATGGCGTGCGACCGAGGGGCCGCAGATGTTCGCATCTTTGCCCGATCAATCAAGGCTCGCGCTGACATGATTTCAACAGTTGCGCCTGAGAAAGTCGTGTTGGGTAGCTACACCGTGGATGAAAAATCAAATTCAGTTAACGGAGAGGTGTTCGATCAAATTTTGGTTCTTTATGGTTATGAGGCAAGTTCAGAGTCCTTATTGGGGCTTGACCTGGCGATGCGTCCTGATGGATTTGTTATGACCGACACTGATTGCCTGACTAGCAAAAACAACGTGTACGCCATTGGCGAATTGGCGCGTCGTGGGCACCCTTGTTGTGTCACATCAATGGCTGATGGTGTCGCTGTTGCCAAGGCGATACAACGAAGAATTGAAAGCACCGCGATCTCGCGTTTTGCGGGTCTGACTAAACGCGCCATTGGACTAGGATTGGCCGTCCTGAAATGAAAGGCGGGGCGAGTCGTATCGGTCGAGAAATTTGCCTGGCGCTGTCATCTCAACATTACTCAGTCTTAATCCACTACCGAAGTGGTGCTGATCAGGCAGAGCGAACAAAGACAGATTGCCTGGGCGCTGGTGCTTCAATGGCAGAAACAATTTGCTGTGATTTCGATGTCCCCGGAGAGCGGGCTGGCTTCATTGGATCTGCAGCTTCTGTGTTTGGCCGGGTTGATTTGCTGGTCAACAATGCATCCACATTCAATTACGACGATGTACGGACATTCACTGAGGGTAAATGCTTTGGCACCGGGAATCACGCTTGCCAGTGCCACCGATGAAACATTTGCCAGTGCCCACAAGAGGTCGGCCTTGGACGCATCAAGCACCCCTCAAGATATTGCGTCTGCTGTCATCATGCTCGATCTGGCTTCTGCGATCACGGGTCAAACAATAGCCGTGGATGGTGGCCAGCATCTTGTTCCTCGCGCCCGCGATGTCGCTTTTGGAGATTGAATTGGAAAAATGGATTTGCCTAGATGGGTTGCACTTGAATGTTTCGATTGGAATTCATGATTTCGAACGCGCAGGGCCACAACCCTACAGCTTGGAAATCGCATTGCAGCTACAGAATGACTATCACACACTACGCGACGAGATCGCGGAAACGGTGGATTACGACAAGCTCAGAAACAACGTGATTGCACACCTTGCAAGCAAGCACTTCAACTTGCAGGAGACTTTGGTTCAAGATGTCATTTCATTGTGTTTTGCGCTTGATGATCGCGTCATAAAAGTTGACATCCACACGGCAAAGACATCGGTTTACGCTGACTGCAACGCAGTGGGTCTGCACTACATCGTAGAGCGCCACCAGTGGCCGGTTGCTACGCAGTAGGTGTTTAGCCTGGCTGGTGTTAAAAAAACCCGCCATGCGCCGTCCTGGTGCATCCAGAGTGGTGTTCGGTGATGTGCTTGGGCAACCTTCATCCCCTAGACCCAGGCCTGAAGGCCGGGTGCGCTCGCCAGTTGCTCATTTGCGAATTCCTTGGCAAGCACGCCGGTATTTCCAGGCGTTTTCAATTTCGTCGGTGACTTGGATTTCGTCAACAACTAAACCGTCATCAAAAAATTGTTTTAGCCGTTCATCGAGGTGCTTGGCCAGTTCGTAACGAGAGAGTTTGTAGTCCGCGATGTGTAGTGCACTGAACTCGCGGATTGCGTCGTGCTGGAACCTAGTGGCGGACTCCTTGTTTGAGGCTATTTCTCGTAGTGTTGAGGCGTACTGGTCATCATTGATTATTGTGACTCTGATCCGGCAAAACCGCTGAAGATGTCCGGTTGAAAGAAGCATTCCCAAGAGGTCGTTGTCAAGGAGATCCCCGACGATTTGAAAAAGAAACGGGGTTGACGAGATTTGCGTTTGAGAATTTTCCATTTGAGTGTCCTTGCGTGTTTGAGTTGAATCGACTTTCCTGTTGTCAAGCATCTCCAAGCCAAGTGACCAGCAATTTCGCTGGACTTGTTTTTGGAGAATCAAATGAGAAATTTGCTAATCTTGGCGAAATGGCTTGCAGCACAGGCAAACATCAATGTGCTTCTCTACAACGGGAGCACGGCTTGTATTGGGTTGGAAGGCCCATCAAAGCGCAAGGTGATCAAAATTCCTCGTGCTTGGAACTACAGCTCAGACCCGCAAGCGGCTGAAATACTGGAAGGGGTCATCGATCATGAAGCTCTAGGTCATGGGAGATTCACTAACTTAGAAGCAAAAGTGACAGCGGAATCGGCTGGCATCATCAAATGGTGCAATTTCAGTCTCGGCATACACAGCATCATTGAAGATGTTTGGATAGAGCGCATGGCAATTGAGACTTACCCAGGAACGAAGGGGAATCTTGCAAAATTGGTTGAAATTTTGTTAGGCCGTGACTTTTTTGGTACGCCTGAGCTGTTTCAGAAAGCTGGACCATCAAACCTTTTGATGGCTGGGCTTCTAAATGTTCTTCGAGGAACATTGATTCCTGGCCAAGAAACAATCTTGGCTAAGAATGTCGAGGCAATCAATGAGTTGATGCCGACCGTACTTGGAAAGGTGTGGATTGATGTTCTCGAAATTGCTCAAGAGGTTAAAACCTCAACATCAACTGAGTTCAACATCGCACTGACTGTACGCATTATGGCAGTTCTTGCAGCACATGCA
This sequence comes from Rhodoferax antarcticus ANT.BR, assembly GCF_001938565.1. Classification (GTDB taxonomy): domain Bacteria; phylum Pseudomonadota; class Gammaproteobacteria; order Burkholderiales; family Burkholderiaceae_C; genus Rhodoferax; species Rhodoferax antarcticus. The sequence continues at coordinate 3,827 of NZ_MSYM01000020.1, read as the reverse complement.
GACAAAAAAACTCAGGATGAAAAACAAAGATACGTTCCAATTGATGAGCCTGATGGCCGTGAATCCGGTGAACCTGAAGCTGATAGTGAGCCTGGTGATACAGCCGGTGAAGGTCAAGCTGATCCAGACGGTTCGCAAGAACCAACTGATGAAGCTGATAGTGAGCCTGGTGATACAGCCGGTGAAGGTCAAGCTGATCCAGACGGTTCGCAAGAACCAACTGATGAAGCTGATAGTGAGCCTGGTGATACAGCCGGTGAAGGTCAAGCTGATCCAGACGGTTCGCAAGAACCAACTGATGAAGCTGATAGTGAGCCTGGTGATACAGCCGGTGAAGGTCAAGCTGATCCAGACGGTTCGCAAGAACCAACTGATGAAGCTGATAGTGAGCCTGGTGATACAGCCGGTGAAGGTCAAGCTGATCCAGACGGTTCGCAAGAACCAACTGATGAAGCTGATAGTGAGCCTGGTGATACAGCCGGTGAAGGTCAAGCTGATCCAGACGGTTCGCAAGAACCAACTGATGAAGCTGATAGTGAGCCTGGTGATACAGCCGGTGAAGGTCATGATGGCCAAACGACGCCTTCTTCCTGCAAAGGTGAACTAGGAGAGTCCTTTGAATTGCCCGACGATCACATCATGTCTGCAAGGCAAATTATTGATGACATGCATGAGGAAACCATTGACACTGAATTGGGCGACATCATCTCTAAAGTGATGGAAATCATTGCAAGTTCAATTGGTGCTGCGGAATTGTCTGAATCAACGGCTCATACCGATATTTCAGACGAGGCCAAGGTCATTGCATCGAAGGTTAAGCGGATCAGTGATGACTTGCAGGAGGTTTTAGAAACTCAAACGAAATGTGCAAAACGGACGAAGTTGAGTGGCAAACGCCTTAACAATCGCGTTTTAAACAGAGTACCAGTGGGTAACGGTCGAGTGTTTAGTTCAAAGACTGAAGCACCTGGTGTTTCAACTGCGGTGAGCATCTTGTTTGACATTTCTGGCTCGATGAAGGACTCGTTGATTGACGGAGTTTCCCGAGATGACGCCGCGATGGGTCTGGCTCTTGGGCTTGGTGATGTTCTTGATGAGTATGACGTGCCTTTTGATGTCAGTGCGTACAGTGATCGTTTCGTCGCCTTAAAAGGGTTCGATGATGAATGGTCTGAGTTCAGAAAAGCTGATAAGGGGCCTTCAACGTTTGGCGGGACTCATACAGGTGCTGCCATGCAGCGCGTGCTTGAAGGTCTTGTTTGTCGTACCGAAGATCGTCGCTTGGTGATCGCTGTTACCGATGGAGATACCTCAGATACGGAAATTCTGTTTTCAACTTACGCTGAAGCGCAGGCGATGGGAATTGAGATCGCTAGTGTGATGATCGGGCCGCGAATCCCGGCAATTGAAGCCTTGGCGAACAGGTTTGGTTTTACTGCCAAACACTTCAATAAGAGTGAAGGTCTAGGACGTTTCGCTGTTGAGCGCATCCTGGAAGCCATATAAAGCCCTAAAGCCCTTGTCTCGCGTATTGCGATTCAGGGGCTTTTTCTTTGTAGTGGCATATCTAGACAGTTGGCGGCACTTTCGCTGCAACATAACCTTGAAGGATTTCGCTATGTTGAATATTTCTGAAATGAGCAACCGGGATTTGCTGGTAATGGTTTGCGGTGATGTAGGCAATCAACTTGATAACATGAAGTTAACTGAATTATTTGGGATGGAAAAGCATATTTATCCTGATTCTCTTTTTTCCGAGGATATTTTGCCATATTCAATTCATCCTAAGATGTCAGCAGCAAAGGAGTTGTATTTGCGAGCAATGCAGGAAGCAATGACGGTCAAGGATTGTTTATCAAGTGCTGATCATGTTAAGCATTTCCTGAGAGGAAAATTGGGGCATTTGGAACATGAGGTTTTTGTTTGCTTATTTTTAGATTCGCAAAACCGTATCATTAAATACGATGAAGTTGCAAATGGAACAGTTACTCAATGTTCAATTTTTCCACGCGAAGTGCTGAAAAGAGGTATTTCAGTCAATGCTTGTTCTGTGATTGTTTGCCACAATCATCCGAGTGGCATAACAAAACCATCAAGGGCTGATGAGCTACTGACCCAGACATTAAAGACAACGCTTGCACTTGTTGATATTCGTGTTTTGGATCATATTATTGTTTCCGGCCAATCATCCACTTCGATGGCTGAAATTGGTTTGCTTTAACTTATCTTTTTAAAGGTGAATATCATGAGTAATATTGAACACTACACTGGCTACATCATTGTTAAAGGTGTTCGTATCCAGGCTGATTTTGAGCTTCCCAAAGGCTCTACAAAGGAGCAGCAAGATTCTGCGTTTGTTGGTGCTTTGGCTCAGGAAATTGAGTTGAACTACCTTGTGCTTGGCGAATATGAGAAGGAGTAGTGATCATGGCTAAACTTCACTATCGCTATGCTTCAATGAACGCTGGCAAATCCACGCAGCTTCTTCAAGTGGCTTACAACTACACCGAAGGTGGTCACAAAGTTCGCCTGTTCACTGCGAAGATTGATGACCGGCTTGGCACTGGCGTGATTGGATCTCGACTTGGCGTTACACGCGAGGCCGAGGTTTATGATGAATCAACGGTCTTTGACAAGCTGCTTAAACGCGGTTCTGATTTGGCTTGTGTGTTGATCGATGAGGCGCAGTTTTTAACTCCGACACAGGTACATGAGCTTCATTTCTTGGTGCATGACCGGAATCTACCAATCATGTGTTTTGGCCTTCGAAGTGATTTCATGGGTATCCCCTTCCCTGGATCAATGCGATTGCTGTCACTGGCGGAAGACATTTCGGAACTGAAGGCGATATGTGCCTGTGGTCACAAATCGACGATGCAAATTCGTCTTGATGATGATGGTGTTCGAGTTCGCTCTGGCGACACCGTTCTTATTGGGGGAAACAACCGGTACCGTCAGGTATGTGCAGCGTGTTTCTATTCGACATAACCCTAAACCCAATACGTTCTACGTGTTGGGTTTTTCACTTTGGGAGAGGCGTTTTTTCTTCAGACATCTCAATGCTATGTGACTTTATAAAATTAAACAAGACCATCTCAACACGGATTTCACGGGAGTTCCATGGACATTAGTCAATCACTGACCGGGCTTAGCTTGGTCGCGCTTCTCAGTGCTTGCGGCGGAGGTGGGGGCAGTCCACCTACAACGACGCCACCTACAACAATTCAAGCGACAATTCTTGCGCTTGAATCATCCGGAAAGCTACCAACGTTAGATCGGTCAGCAAGTATCGCTGGGCCAGATGCAAACAATAATGGTGTCTGCGACGATGTTGATGCCTACATTGCCGGACAAGGTTACACCGCACCACAACTTAAATCAGTGCAACAGACAGCCAAAGCGCTGGCTGACATTTTGCGTGTTGATACCAGCAACCAGAATGCGCTGAGGGCATCTGATTTGAGTTTGCAGAAGTCACTCAATTGTGTGTTCTCGAAATTTCCAGACTCAAGTCAATCCGCAGCAGTAATAAAAAATATCGAGAAAATTAATGCAAATACTAAGGCGCGTGTAGAGGCTTACATTAAATATCAAATTGCAATGAATGGGAAAGTCTTGGCATCACCGCAGGGAGATACTTGTGAATAAAAACAAAATTAGGCAATGGGTTGCGTTGCTATTCTTCGCATGCTTTACGTCCTTTGTTAACGCTCAGAACGCTGGTGATCTTTGTGTATCCCAGGCGTTGTTGCTGGGTTCTATAACGGAGTTTGGAATACTACGAGTGATGCGGGCGTAGGTAAGAACGCGTTGGCGAGTGCCATAGG
>NZ_MSYM01000019.1 GCF_001938565.1 Rhodoferax antarcticus ANT.BR | reverse complement strand
GAACGGGGATTTCGGGTGCTCAAATCTGACATCGAGATTGGCCCGGTGTACCACCGGCTGCCTCAGCGCATTCGCGCGCATGCACTGATTTGCTTCATGGCGCTAGTGCTGTACCGGGTGATGCGCATGCGCCTGAAAGCTGCGAAGCGATCCGAGTCGCCCAGCACGCTGCTGGAGAGCCTCAAGCGCATTCATCAGCAGACCGTGCAGAGCGGCGATGGCAAAACGCTGGCGGGTTTAACTGAGATCACACCGGCTCAGAAGTCGCTGTTTACCGCACTGGATTTGACACCGCCAACCCCGTCTGACTTGGCTAAGCCTGTTTTGTAGTCTACGCTTTGAAGTCCGTTTCTAATGAAATCAATCACTTGCGTGCAGGAAGTGTCGAACTTGGGTAGCTTGATCAACTCCACCAAAAGTAGGACGCAATTTTGGGAAAACTGTTCGTCGTGCCGCGTCCCGAGCAACTTCACCTACCTCTTGGTGCCCCTTGCTGACGGTGACGGGCTGACGGTCTGTCCCCCCAATGCTGCGTTAGCCGACGTCGCCCAAAAGGGACAACAGCCGTACGATTGAAAGAGTCGGGCTACGGTTTAACGTGGAGGTAACCGGCCTGCGCGGCTTTTTGCGCAGGTCCGGTTGACCGCCGGGTTATTCGACGCATCCTCAACCCCGCTACTCATTTTATTTCCTGAAGAGAAAATGAGACCTGATACTTGACCAGCTTGACGTTTGGCAGTCCCTTGGCTGCGAAGACTACTCGTGGCTCGAATCCTGACGCCACCAGCAATCCTCGAATGGTTGACTCAGCTACCGACAAACAGCCCATGTAGCCCAACAACTGACCAAGAGCGCCGTCTTTTGCTTTTCCAGCTTTCAATTCAATGACCACTAAATTTCCGTTTGAGTCTTTTGCCAGAAGATCAATTCTTCCAGCGTCTGTTTGGAACTCCACTCCATTTGCGACGAGCTTCAGGCCTGGCTCCAACTCATGGACTCTGACGGCAAGATAAGAATGGAGATCTTTTTCTAGGGAAATGCTCGCCTCCATTGCCTCTTCTATGTCGGAATCTTCAAGCTCATGTTCCATATCTCGCTCAGAGGCTTGTCCTGGAACTGCTATTTCTCCCGTCTTGATTTTTGACTTGTACCAAGCGTAGTGAGTTTTTTTCCACTTACTGGCAGGGAAATGTTGTCGGACCAGCGAAGTAAGCTTCTCGTACGAAGGAACGCTCCCTTCAGAAATGTAGGCATCAACTACAAGCTCCTTTATGGTTCTGTACTCGCTCATTTATCGCTCCATAGTTCGGTTGTCCAAGTCACATAACGTGGAGCCAACCGGCGCGCGCGCACGGTGCGGAGACACCGGCACGACGATCGCCGCGCGTCCGGGTTGGGCGCCAGGTTATACGGCATGGTTTCTCAATCGCTCGATGTCCCTGATGTGTTTGTCACTCTGAGCCTCTGCGGATTCCGCCGCCTGTTCCTTCATTTGAATAAGCGATGCGACGGAAGCTAGCCGAACGGGAATGCCGAACAACTTGGCCTCTACAGCGTTGTCAGCGACCTCAGCATATGTGGGGCCACCATTCTTTGGCGTGAGAAGCTCAGCATAATGGTAGTTCTTCAGTGGCACCTGAAGACCGGGACGTATAAAGGATTTGTCGGTGAAGCAGTTCGCATTCAGGCTGGATAGGGTGCCGAGAGCCTGCGCGATGCGCGCCGAATTGTCAGGCGTGGCATTGACAAGAAGATCCATGTCGTTTGCTTGACGGTCGGCGCAATACCACGCCACAGCCAAGCCACCAATCACGACGAATTCCACCCCGCCGTTCACAAAGGCTTGAACGAGCTCTTGGTTCGCTCCGTTATGGATGAGTGTGTCGCCAACTTTGTTCATGCCGTATAACGAACAAAGTAAGCCGCCCGCCGAAGGCGGGTCGGCTTGACTGATAGGTTGGACGAAGCCGCTACGCGGAGTAATTTCCAGCAGCTGCCCCACGATTTATTCTGCAGCCTCACGCCCTCAATACCGAGGCGTGACTTTGCAACCCATCGTGAGGAACTTCCAGCATGGACACCAACACCCCGGACAGCGCCAACGTGCACTTCAATCGGCAATACCAAACGCATCTCAAACACCTCAAACTCAAAGGCCTGCAACCAAAAACCATTGACGCCTACGCCCGCGCCATTCGGCGCATCGGCGACTACTTTGGCCACAGCATCGATTCCCTGAGCGAATCCCAACTCGTCGACTACTTCAGCGATCTCATTGCCTCGCATTCTTGGAGCGCCGTCAAACTCGACCTGTACGGACTGAAGTTCTACACCCTGCATGTGCTGCGCAAACCCTGGGTCATGCCCCATCTTATCAAGCCGCCCAAGGCCTCCCGCCTGCCCGATATCGTCACCGTTGCAGAGGCGCAAGCCCTGTTCGCCGCCACCCGCACCCTGAGCTACCGGGTGTTCTATTTCACGCTGTACAGCCTGGGCCTGCGGTTGAGCGAGGGCTTGGCCTTGAAGGTCAGCGACATTGACGGTGCACGCCATCGCGTGCATATCCGGGATTCAAAGGGCAACCGCGACCGCTTGGTACCACTGCCCGATGCGACGCTGAACGTCTTGCGCAAGTTCTGGCTCGTGCACCGCCACCCCGAGCTGCTGTTTCCTAACCGCGCTGGTGGCTTGGTCGGCGCGCGCAGTGCGTCCAGTCCCTTGGACCGTGGCGGTGTGCAAAAGACCTTGCACCAAGTGACGCTGCAGTGCGGGCTAAAAAAAAGATCACCCCGCATAGCCTGCGCCACAGCTATGCAACGCACCTGATTGAGGCCGGTGTCGATTTATTGGAAGTGCAGAAGATCCTGGGCCATTACTCGATCCTCACCACCGCGCGCTACACCCATCTCACCAGCCACACCAATTCTTCTGCCAGCGTTCGCATCAACACCTTGATGAGCAGCTTCTCACTGCACTGGGGAGTAGTCAAATGATCACGTTGGCATCTGTCATCGAACGCTTTGAGGCTGACTACCTCGCCCAATACGGTGCAACCAGCCGGCTCTGCCACACCAAGGCCCTGGCTGCCATGAAGCGCTGTCGCACCCAATTGGCCCCGCGCATGCTGGCCCAATGCGGCGCCTGTGGCGAGCAGCGCGTGGTGCCGCATTCCTGTGGTCATCGCAACTGTCCGCACTGCCAGCACCATGAGAGCCAGCAATGGATTGAGCGCCAGTTGCAGCGACAAGTGCCAGCGTCCTACTTCATGCTCACGTTCACCGTACCGGCCGAGCTCCGAGAACTGGCTTGGCAACACCAAAGCTGGTTTTACGCCCGATTGTTCGATTGCGCCTGGGAAACCGTCAATGACTTCAGTCACAACGACAAAAAGTTGCAAGGCAAGCCGGGGGCGGTGGCTGTGCTGCACACCCATTCGCGCCGCCTGGACTACCACCCGCATGTGCATCTGGTGATGCCGGCGGCGGCGCTGGATGCCCAAATCAACTTGTGGCGCACCAAGTGCGCCAAGGCCAGCAATGGCTTGAGGCAAGACAAGCGCTACTTGTTCAACCACAAGGCACTGGCCAAGGTGTTTCGGGCCAAGTTGTTGGCCGCCATCAGGCAGGAGGGTTTGGTGCTGCCAGCACGCCTGCCCGAGAAGTGGGTGGTCGACTGCAAGTGTGTGGGCTCGGGCGAGAAGGCGCTGGTCTATCTGGGGCGTTATCTGTACCGGGGGGTGATTCAGGAGAAAGATATTCTGCGCTGCGAAGATGGGCAGGTGAGTTTCAGGTACGTTGACGCCAAGAGCGGCAAGATGCAAGTGCGCACCCTCAGTGGCGCGGCGTTTTTGTGGTTGCTATTGCAGCATGTTCTGCCCAAGGGTTTCAGGCGGGCGCGCAATTTTGGTTTTTTGCATCCGAACAGCAAACGCCTAATTGCGTTGCTGCATCTGGCGCTGCGAATTGTTGCCAGCCCGGTGCAAGCCTGGGTGAAGCCGCGAGCGACTTTGCGCTGCCCGTGCTGTGGCGAAGCGATGCAGATTGTGCGCAGGCGCATCTGCCCATCTGCGCCAGGGCGAGAACCCGATGAGGCACTGTCTGGGGTTGCAATGCTGTAGCTGGCGGCGCCCATTGTCTGGCCGCAACAAGCCGCCTTGGGCTTGCAGGACGTGCTCGCTCAAAAAACCGGTCACAGAGCAATAAAACAGGTCTTCGCCGACCTCGAAAACCATTCGCTGACCACGCCCGCGTTGCAATGACGCTCAAGCGCATCGAATGAAGAGACTCAAATGCCGCTTGGGCGGCAACCCCCGAAAAGATATTTGCAGTAGAAGTCCCGCGCTACGGGCCGGGCTCGTCCAACAACCGGTTCAGATCGTGGCTTCGCACGATCTAACCTTATTCGTTAGGCCGCACTCTTTGTGACGCTCAAATAGGTTGCTAGTAGCGAGTTGACTGCGCGGAATAGCTCTACCTGTGAATGAAGTGATGCTACTTCCTTCTCACCGTGAAAGAGATTGTTGCGGATGCGGTGAGCGATTAAAAGTAGCGCGTGGACGGCGTTGTTCGGGTCGGCGAGCGACGATGAGAGGACTCCATGCACGAGATGCCTCGCACTTTCATTGCTCATCTTCAACGCGTCAAGGTATCGGTGAATGGTCATTCCTTCGCGTTGCGAACGATCCCGGAAGTAGGTCAGGTGTTCCTCAAATGAACTCAGGGTCAGCCTTCCTTTGGCGAACGCATCAAGCACTGTCTTGCCTATCGTGACTGGGTTGGCTTCCTTTCCACAAGCGTCTCGCTCGAATAGGTTCCACATTAGGGAGAACTGAAGTATTGGCTCGAATACCGCGGCATCGACGGGCATCGCAGCGCGGGTGTACTCATTAACCCACGCGAGTGGTTCGAATGTGTTGATGTCAAGTGAAGCGGGCATAGAGTTCTTTGTGCGGCTTAACGTTGGCGCTGTCCGGCACGCAACCCGTGCCGCGCAGCGGCTGCCTTTGGTTGCGTGTCCGCGACGAGCAACCGGTTAGACCTTCTTTGCAGCAAATTTTGCTTCAAGCTCTTTGGCAAGAGTCCAACCGGCGGCCTCTAGCATTACGATCGTAATACTTGGTGCAACCACCTGCCCGAGAAAAGGAATAAATTTTGATAACTCTTTCGTAAGAGTTTTTATTGGCTGCTTCAACAGCGTATTTTTTATTGTTGCGATTGCAAGAGCTTTGGCTGCTTCCTCGGTAAGGCTGCCGCCAAAAACAGCACAAAGACTCATAGTCATTGTTGTCATGGTAATCATGTCCGTTGCTATGCCTAAACCGGGAACTGGAACAGCATTGCCAGCAGCACCAGCAATAGCGTGAGAGTGGATAATTTTGTGGCATTTACTCTCTTGATCTTCAGTCATTGCAAACTCCTTGGTTAAATTGGATTTGAAGGTTTAACGTAATGTATACCGCAAAACTTGCGGATTAATCTGGCTGCTGCGGTTTAATCTGGGCATGAAATTCTCCATAAAGTGGCTTGCACATTGACTTTTCGGTGCATATACGGTGCAAAAACACAGGTATAAAAAAGCCATGAAACCACGCAACCCGCCTTTGCAGTCAGCACGCCTTTTGGATCAGATTCGCGAGCGCATACGGTACATGCACTATAGCCCTAGCACCGAGAAGGTTTACCTGTACTGGGTGCGTTTTTTCATTCGCTGGCATGGTCGGGGTGGGCAGATGCGCCATCCGCGCGACATGGGCGCGCCTGAAGTAGAGGCTTTTTTGAGCATGCTGGCTAATGAGCGCAAGGTGTCGTCCTCCACCCACAACCAAGCCTTGAGTGCCTTGCTGTTTCTTTACCGCGAAGTGTTGACGATAGAGTTGCCGTGGATGGATGAGATCAAGCGGCCAGCCCACACCAAGCGCATTCCCTCGGTGCTGACCAAGGACGAAGTGGCCGGTGTGCTGGCGCATATGGACGGTGTAACCGCATTGCTTGCGCGTCTTCTCTACGGTACTGGCATGCGTTTGATGGAAGGCATGCGCCTGCGCATTAAGGATGTGGACTTTGACCGACATGTGATCATCGTGCGCGAGGCCAAAGGCGGCAAAGACCGGGTGGTGATGTTGCCGCGCTCGCTGGCTCCTGCCATGCGGCAACAGATGCTGGCGGCACGCGCTCAGTGGGAAGCAGACCGGCAGGTGCAGCGCGGTGGGGTTGAGGTGCCACACGCCTTGGAGAGTAAATACCCCAAGGTTGGCTACACATGGGGATGGTTCTGGCTGTTCCCGTCGCCCAAGTTGTCAATCGACCCGCGCAGCGGCGTTGAGCGCAGGCACCATTTGTTTGAGGAGCGATTGCAACGTGCCTTGAAAAAAGCCGTGGCGCTGGCGGACATCGTCAAACCCGTTTCTGTGCACACCTTACGCCATTCATTTGCAACACACCTGCTGCAGGCCGGCACTGACATTCGGACTGTGCAAGAGCTGCTGGGCCACAGCGATGTCAGCACCACCATGATTTATACCCATGTGCTCAAAGTGGCGGCAGGTGGCACGGCATCCCCATTGGATTCACTTTTGCCAATCTAATGACCGGTATCGATGAGCGACTTAACCGGCAACTAGCTGCCAGTAGTTGACCGCCACAGTATTCAAAATACGGTCGTTTTGCTGACACTCTAAAAAAGCAGGCTACGGCCTGTTTTTTGGCTCAAAAGTGGCAACTTACTCGTGGATCATTCAATGTCCAGAAAACGGATGGCTGGAGTAGTGAATACAGTGGCCGATCAAATGGAGTCATGTGTTGGGCCACATTTGGTCGAGTCCCTATTTACAGCCCTCCATGTCCATTGACTCCTTTCGCAGCACACCCGCCATCGTCCGTCCTCTTTGACTTGGAGTTTCATCGTTCGAGCACCCGAAGCGCTCGCCAGCAGGGGATGGGTTGGGGTGGCGGCCGATTTTCTGGGCCTTTGACAGTATGAGGCCGCCGCCCCAACCCATCTTCTGCTAGCCAAAACCGCTGCCTGCCTGGCGCCTTATGACATTCACACAGATCGCCCGCCAATAGCACCGGTTACACGTCAAATCAGCCTCCAGCCCTTATCAGTAAAGCGCAAGAAACTACTATAAATATAGCGCCATCAGGTCGACAAAGGCTTCAGCACCTGCGCCAGACGCGCTTGCAGCCAGGCGTCTTTGGCGCGCGTGCCCCGCACTGCGGGCAGTGCCGGTTGCGACACGAGTGGTATTGCCAGTGGCTGTGGCCACAGGTATCGCAATCCAGGCGCTTGCCGCCCAGTGCTGGCGTGCGACAGGCAACAATGCCCCGCCAAGCTTTGGCCTGTGGGTGCCGCCTTCTTTTGTGATGCCTGCGCAGTGTCGGGCAGCTTGGTAGGCCCGCTGGATGTTTTCTATGGCGGTGGGGGCATTGAGCTGTTTGTTGGGAAACAACCAGTCACCTGGGTTTTGCGGGGGTGGTGCAGGCCATGGGTGTAGCAGTAGCTGCGCAATTGATCCAACAAGCTGGGACTCAAAAGGGTGTAGCGGTCTTTACCGCCTTTGCCACCACAGACGCGAACACTCATGCGGTCAACGCTGCTGTCAATGTCATGCAGGCGCAGCTGGCTGGCTTGGACAGGAAGCGCGCTGCGCAAGCTGCCTGGTTCATGGTGCTGTAGGTCAGATGACGGGTGCTGACCAAGTGCAACAAATAGGCGCTGACTTCGTCTTTGCTCAGCAGTACTGGGCTGCGGTGGTAGTGGCGCGCTATGCGCGAGATGGCCTCGACGTAGCTCTCTTGGGTACGCTCGGCAAAACCTCGTGTGACCATGGCATCGACCATGCGTTGACGTAAGGGTGTCATGACAATCTCCTTCAGAGTCCGGGGAACATTCCCCAGCCTGAAGGCTTGTCCTCATAAGCCTTTTGCGCAAGTCTCGCGCAAAGAAAAACGCGGTGGCGGCCTGCGCGAGACCAGCCACCGCGTCAGCGGTTTAATTCAACGTCAACAACACCAGCCGGGTGTGGAAGTTCCCGATGCCTTGGCCACCAAATACCTTGATTTGGGACTGCGCGGTGCAAGAGCTGCTAGGCCACAGCGATGTCAGCACCACCATGATTTATACCCATGTGCTCAAAATTGCAGCAGGTGGCACGGCATCCCCATTGGCTTCACTTTTGCCAATCCAGTGACCGGTATCGAGGAAGAACGCGACCGGCTACTAGTTGCTGCCGACCGTCGTCGGATAGAAACCTATACCCGCTTCTGAGCGAAACCCGCCCAGCGGGTGGGCGACCATCACCGCTCGTGAAAACCAGCCCATCAAATGAGCTGACCACACACACTACACGCCTTGGCTTTGCAGCGTGAGCGGGCCTTTGGGCGTGTGTAAGATGACAGTGATATTCGCTGGGCCAGTGTCCAGTGCGATACCGGTCAGGCCGATAGCCTCATACGCCGCCTGCAGTTTTGCGGCTGTGGGGTGGGTGACGGCCACACTTTGCAGCGTGACACCGGAGCGCGGCAATGTGTTGCGGGGGTGCAGGCGCAGCGGCTCGGCAGCATCGGGTTTGCCCCACTGGATCAGGCTCGGCAGCGCGCCGTCAAACAAACGCTGACCGTCCTCGCGCACGGTGATTTGCCACTGTAAAACGCCTTTGCGTGAATGTCGGCTGGCGTGCACCGCCGGGCCACGGTCAATGCCGAGCGCCTTGAGCGCGTTGCGTCCGGCCTGAAGGTCGTCGGTCTGAGCCACAAAGTGCACCAGACGTGGCGCAATCGCCACCGCTGCTTGCAGCGCCGCATCATCCACGTCAAACCAGCGTGCAGCCCCCGTTTCGCTTGCCTTTTTAGCTTCTGGATTGATAGCAATTATCTCCAGATACGCCAGCGGATGCGCTGGTGTGGCGATTTTGGCCAGGCGGTTGTGGGTGCCGTATAGCGGGTGGTCGCCGCCGGGGCCGAGGGTGATGCCCAGCGTGGCTTCGCACCATTGAACGCCTTGCGCCAAGGTACGGGCGACGATGACCAGATGGTCTATTTGTGCCTTCATCTTTCAGCCGCCAGACCGACGTAGACGTTTTGCACGTCGTCATTGGCATCAATGGCGGCCAGGAAGGCCTCGACTTCTTCGAGTTGTTCGGCGCTCAGGTTGGCCGGGTTGACCGGGTTTTTGGGCTTGTAGCCCAGCTTGGCCGACAACACCGTAAAGCCTTGCGCGGGCAGGGCGCGGTTGACCAGGTCCAGGTCGGTCGGGTCGGTCAGAAACAGCGTGGTGCCGTCTTCGTCACCCGGTTCCAGGTCTTGCGCGCCAGCTTCGATAGCGGCCATCTCGGGGTCAGCGCCGGGCACAGCAGGTTCGGCTTCAATCATGCCCAAGTGGTCAAAGTCCCAGGCCACCGAGCCAGAGGTGCCCAGCTGGCCCTTGCGAAACAACACGCGCATCTCAGGCGCGGTGCGGTTGACGTTGTCGGTGAGGCATTCAACCATCAATGGCACTTGATGGGGCGCAAAACCTTCGTAAATCACGTGCTCAAAATTGACCGTCTCACCGGTCAGGCCAGCGCCTTTTTTGATGGCCCGGTCGAGCGTGTCTTTGGGCATGGAGGCTTTGCGGGCCTGCTCCACCAGCAGGCGCAGGCGTGAGTTGGCGGCAGGGTCGGCGCCGCTGCGGGCAGCCAGCATGATGTCCTTGGACAGTTTGCCAAATACCCGGCCCCGGGCGTTGGCGGCCAATTCCTTGCCTTTTGCTTTCCACTGCGCACCCATGACTGATCTTCCTTGGCGTTGTTGCGCCCAAGGGCGCGGTTTAAATGTGAGAGGGGGGTTAGGGTAACACCGTGGGGTGCCACAAAGCAGGCCACTACACTTTTGGCATCGTTAGATCAACGGCATGTTGGCCACCACACAAGTACCGCGCAGGAGCCCGGCAGAAAGGGAATGAATCCATGACAGTTTTGAGCATGAATGCCAAAGGCTTATCCGGGGTTGCCCGGCAACAATTTGCCAGCGACAACTATGCCGGCGCTTGTCCCGAGGCGATGCACTGGTTGGCACAGGCCAATGCCAGCGGGCATGAACCCGCCTACGGTGATGACCGCTGGACACAGCGCGCCACCGACATGCTGCGCCAGCTTTTCGACATCGAATGCGATGTGTATTTTGTGTTTAACGGCACCGCGGCCAATTCATTGGCGCTGGCGTCGCTGTGCCAAAGCTACCACTCGGTGATCTGCAGCCCGGTGGCGCATATCGAAACCGATGAGTGCGGCGGGCCCGAGTTTTTCTCCAACGGCTCCAAACTGTTGGTGTGTGAAAGCCAGTCGGCAGCGGCACAGCTGGGCAAACTCACGCCAGACGCCATCAACGCCCTGGTAACCAAGCGCACCGACATTCATTACCCACGGCCCAAGGTGGTGTCGATCACGCAGGCGACGGAAATGGGCACGGTTTACAGCCTAGACGAGGTGCGGGCTATCACGGCGATAGCGCAGAAACACGACTTGCGGGTGCATATGGACGGCGCGCGCTTTGCCAACGCGGTGGCGCATCTGGGTTGCTCGCCGGCCGATATCACCTGGCGCGCTGGTGTGGATGTGTTGTGTTTTGGTGGCACCAAAAACGGCTTGCCGGTGGGTGAAGCGGTGGTGTTTTTTGACCGCAAGATGTCCGAAGACTTTGCCTGGCGCGTCAAACAGGCGGGTCAGTTGGCCTCCAAAATGCGGTTTATCTCAGCGCCCTGGGTTGGCTTGCTGGAAAACGATGTGTGGCTGCACAACGCCCGCCATGCCAATGCGATGGCGCAGCTGTTGTACACCGGTTTACAGGCGATTGCTGGCGTCAGCACCTTGCACCCGCCCGAGGCCAATGGGGTGTTTGCACACCTGCCACCTGAAGCGGTGCAGACCCTGCACGCCATGGGCTGGAAGTTCTACCAGTTCATTGCGGGCGGTGGCTGCCGCTTTATGTGTGCGTGGGACACGGCCCCCGAATCGGTGGCGGCCTTGGTGGCGGATGTGCGCCGGGTCATGGGCGGCTACAGCGCGACGGCCTGAGCCCAGCATGCGCTAACCAACAACCGTTAGTTCTGGCCCGATACCGCAAGGCCTTGAACAAATTTCCCGTCACTGCGAGCGAAGCGCGGCAGTCTATGCCGTCGCAATGCATGGATTGCCTCACTGCGTTCGCAATGACAGTTGTATTTCACACTAACGCTTTTCCAGCACGCCCGCGCCGCGCACCTCAAGCCGGACCTCGTCCAGCACGCGGCCGTGGGCGTCGGCGATTTGCACCACATGGCGCCCAGGCCACGGCAGCCACTGCGCTGTGGCACCCTTTGCAAAGGGTTTACCGTCTATCAGCCAGTTCAAACCGCTGCCGGTGGCGGTGAAGGCGACGCGCTGGTGCTTGGGGGGAATATCGGGGTCCAGCGCAATGATGGTGCCGGTGGTGGGGGCGGTGATGCGGGCATCGGCGTGGCTGGTAGATTTTAAGCCTTTTAGGCCTCTAGCCCTTTCTGAATAAGCGGGAGCAGCTTCTTTATTAATAGCGAAATGCGTTTGCTGCGTGCCTTGGATAAACCACTCCTGGCGGGCCGCCTCCAGTGCCGTGGTGTCGCGAGTATCGGCATCTGGGGCTACAAACTGCACCGGCATGTGAACTACGCCCATCGGTGGTTTGGGTGCGCGGCTGGGCTGGGTTTGGTGCAGGTAATGCATCACTGCAGCCCAGATTGGCGCGGCGCCGCTGGTGCCGCTCACGTCCCACATCGGCGCGCCGCTGGCGTTGCCGACCCACACGCCGACGGTGTAGTGTTGGGAATACCCGAGCGCCCAGTTGTCGCGCATGTCCTTGCTGGTGCCGGTTTTGACAGCGCTCCAGAACCGCGTGGCCAGCATGCTGTCAGACCCAAAGGTGCGTGCGCGTGCCAGCGGGTCGCTCAATATGTCGCTGACGATGAAGGCAGCGCGCGGGTCCAGCGCCGCGCGCATGGCGGGTTTGACGCCTGGAATCAGCGAGGTAGCGCTGGTGCGCCCACCATTGGCCAGCGCGCGGTAGGCATTGGTTAGCGACAGCAGTGACACCTCGGCACTGCCGAGTGCCAGGCTGTAGCCGTAGTAATCACCACTTTCTTTCAAAGGCAGGCCAAGCTTGACCAACTGCTTGTGAAACGCGTCAGGCGACACCATCACCAGCGTGCGCACCGCGGGCACGTTCAGCGAAGCGGCCAACGCGGTGCGCGCCGACACCCAGCCTTTGAACTGGTGGTCGTAGTTTTGCGGAATGTAGAGCCCGCTGTTAGTCTGGATTTGTGCGGCCGAGTCTTCCAGCAGGCTGGCCGCGGTGATGCGCCGCTCGGCAATCGCCTGGGCATACAAAAACGGCTTGAGTGTGCTGCCGGGCTGGCGCAGCGCGGTCACGCCATCCACCTCGGTGGCGTTGCTCAACTCGCCCGACGAGCCCACCCAGGCCAGCACCTGGCCTGTGGCGTTGTCCAGCACCACCAGCGCGCCGTCTTCGACATGGCGGCCACGCAGCTCGCGCAAGTGTTGTTGCAGCGTTTGCACGGCAAGGCGCTGCAGCGGGGCGTGCAAGGTGGTGGTGATTTTGGTTGGCGCGGGTTGACCAGCGGCGCGCAGCACCTGCCGCGCTGCGTGCAGCGCGATGCCCTCGCTGGCCGCAAAGTCGCGTCGCTGCAGCGCGGCTGTGGTGAACAGATCCAGCGCGTCGCAATTCACGGGCGGGTGAACAGATGCGTTGGCGCTGCGCAAAGCTTTGAGTACCTGGCAAGCGCGCTGCGCCACCAGCGCGGGCGCGGCGTTGGGCGCGCGCACCAGCGCGGCAGTCACTGCCGCCTCGCGCTCATCCAGGCCGTGGGCGGCTTTGCCAAACAGCGTCTGGCTCAGCGCATCCACGCCGACCAGTTCCCCCTTGAGCGGCACCAGGTTCAGGTAGGCCTCCAAAATCTGGTCCTTGCGCCAGCTGCGCTCAAGCCCTTGCGCCGACACAACTTGCTGCACTTTTTGAACCACGCTGCGCCCACCTGCGCTGCGTTTCAAGTCAGCATCCAACAAACCCGCCAGCTGCATGGTGATGGTGGATGCGCCGCGTGTTTTGGTGTTCCAAAGATTGGCCCACGCAGCGCCAGAAACTGCTTGCCAGTCCACGCCGCTGTGCTCATAAAAGCGCTTGTCTTCCGACAGCACCAGCGCGGTGCGTAGCGCCGGGGAAATATCTGAGAGCGCCAGCCATTGACCACGCCGCACGCTGGCGTCGGTTCGCACCCGCTGGAGCAGTGCGCCATGGCGGTCAAGGATCAGCGTGTCAGAGGGCTGGTATGCGGCTTTTGTTTGGTCAAAAGTGGCTGCAGCCCAAGTGGAGTCTGCGCAAGTTGCTATTGAAAAAATAGCGAATGCTCTGGCAACAAGCAGGATATTCAAGACAAAGACGGTTTACCTAACCATTCCGATTTGTTGGACTGTTGAAGTTTTATCAGGCATCAGGCGGTCCGTTGGCAGTCATTGGTTTTGCCGCAGATTTGAAAAGGGTGTGTAGCAAATCAAGCTTCTCGATTACTTCTGCAGGAATGGATTTTGGTTCAACAATAGCGACCAAGAGGTGCAGCCCGCCTTTTTTCAGGAGCATGCTGCCACCCACGCGCGCAGCCAAGCGCCGGAAAAATTCTTCGGCCAAAGTGCTAAGTTTGAGTCGCTGTGTTTTGGCCTCCCAGACGATGCGTACCGCCTCAGGCGGCGACTGCTTCCATGCGGCAAAGTCCGCTTGCGTGCCGTCGAACACCTGCTCCAGCACCAAGGCATCCAGCACCTCATCAATTTCTGCCTGAAAACCACCAAACAGTTCCATGTCTGCCAGGTGTTCTAAGGCGTAACGCCGTAAAACAGCTGGCGTCACAAAGTAGTTTTCCGCTTCGTAGCGTTTCCAGTAGGCCAACTGCAAATTGCCTTCAACCGCACCCTGTCTGTCTCGGCCATCGTTGTCAAGCAATGCCAGGCCTTTGAGTTGGGGCAGCAGGCTACTGAGACCTTTGAAGTGATCCCGCGGTGTCACGCCAAAGCCACCTTCTACGCGCTCGAATTCGCTGTCTAGTGATTTGTC
Organism: Rhodoferax antarcticus ANT.BR; assembly: GCF_001938565.1. GTDB lineage: Bacteria > Pseudomonadota > Gammaproteobacteria > Burkholderiales > Burkholderiaceae_C > Rhodoferax > Rhodoferax antarcticus. The sequence goes on along the minus strand of NZ_MSYM01000019.1, from coordinate 77,744 downwards.
GGGGTAATTGTTTTGCACGTAGAACGAATTGATGCGTTCATCCCAAAACGCAGCTACTGGGTGATTGAGTCGTTCGGCTAATGCACGCAGCATGTCCACATCGGTGCCGCCTTCCACATACAGCACATACCCACGCTCTCGGGCCTTGATGTAGTGCTCAGCACCAAAGTGTTTGAGGCTGTTGCGAATGTCTGCCTTGCGCGCTAGATCGTCGGCCTTGCCATCCATCAAAAGCGTCAGGTTGTTGTCCAGCGCTTCGTCCAGAATGACCTCTGAATGCGTCACCATCACCACTTGCGACTGATTTTCTGCAGCAATGTCGCGCAACAACACGTACACCTGCTTTTGCCGCAAGATTTCTAAATGCGCATCGGGTTCGTCCACCAGTAGTACGCTGTGTTTGTGGGAGTACAGATAAGCAAAAATCAGCAGCATTTGCTGAAAGCCACGGCCACTGGAAGACACGTCCAGCGCCTCACGCACGCCGGGTTGCTTATAGCGCATGTCAATCGCGCCGCGTGTGGTTTCCTGTGGCGTGTCGAGCGTCACATCGAATAGTCGGCGCATCAGCGCCACGATGCTCTTCCAGTCGTCGGGCGTATCTTTGGCGACCAGCAGGCACAGATTGCGCAACACCTGCGCGGTTTGACCTTGACCCAGCAAAACGTCAATCCGCCCCGGCTGCAAAACAGGTTCTTCTGTTTCCAACCCAGACATCGGGTGGAGCAGCTCGACATTGATCTTCGCGGCGTGCTGCAAGAACTCCAGATTGGCCACAACCGCATCATCGGGCTTGCAGTACACCAACTCGTCACCTTTATTGGTAAAGCGCATCGGCAAGGCGATGACCTTTCCCTGGAATTCAATTCCAACAGTGATCGTGAACGCAATGTCTTTGGCACCGGTACGCACATTCGTGTTGTGCCAGAAGAACCGGGTACGACGCACTGGCACCGCCACAATGTTCAGTCGGTTTAGTGCCGTAGCGGTTCGCTCTTTGGCGCTTGAGTCCTTGCGTACATCGAACCATGTTTTGACCGCCTGCGACCACAAGGCCAGTGCTTGAATGGCGCTGGTTTTACCGCAGTTGTTCGGGCCAATCAGCACGGCAGGGTGATCGAGTTCAATGCGCTGTTTCTCTCCAAAGCGTTTGAAGTTCTCGATTTCCAGATAATGGAGCAGGCGCATGGCTTAGAGTTTCGTCAGGTCGAAGCAGGTATTTTGACTTGCCCAGCGTGGGTGCTGTCTATGGCGTCTGTTCGCACCCGCTGCAGCAGCTCGCCACGGCGGTCCAGCACCTGCGTGTCAGACGGCTGGTAGGTGTTTTTACTTGATCAAAAGTGGTTGCAGCCCAGGTAGGATATGCGCAAGCAGCTATTGATATAGAAGCAATGAAACGCCATGCAACATGGCCAGTCACTTGGGAGCCTCCACCTTCACCCGCAAGTTAGGCACCTCACCAAACATCTCCGGCGCGTACATTGCCTCCACCCGCGAGGGTGGCAGGGCAAAGTCGCCAACGTTGTTCAGGCGTAGGGTGTAGGCCATCTTGACCGTGCCTTTGGGCATGAATTGGTAGTAGCTGCGGAAAGCCTCAAAGCTGCGCTCCTCGAAAGCGACCCAGCCGTCACCCTCGCGCTTTTCGCCCTGCATGGCGATCTCGCTGTCGCGCCCCAGGCCGCTGCCCAAAATGGTCGCGCCGCCCGGCACCGGGTCGGTGATCACGGCCCAGCTCATGTCCGCACTGGCGGTCACTTCCAGCGTGATGCGCAGCACGTCACCACGGGTGTAACTGCCAGCGGGCAGGGCCTTGTTGGCTTGCTCTACCGGCGAGATGGTTTTTTTGATCTGGTAGCCGGCAAAGAAAGGCTTCTTGAGCTGCACAGCGGCTACCGACTGCAGCGTTAGCCATGGCTTGCCGGTGCCTTGGTGGGTAACGTTCAAGGTGTCTTGGGCGGCGCTTGGGCCCCAGGGCAGAAACAGGCTGTTGTTGCGCAAATCACCTGCAGCTGCTGGCGCGCCAAACCAGGTGGTCTGGTGCGCGGCGCCGGAGGCGTCGGTGGGCTTGAGGCGTTCCACCTTGCGCCAGTCCACCGCTGCAGGGGCCACGCCGCTCGCCGCGCTTTCCACGCTCTTCGCGCTCTTCGCGCTCTGCAGCGTCGCCTTGGTTATGCCCGCCACCGGCGTAGCCTCAAACCTGGCGCTGAATTTTTCCAGCGCCAGGCTGCCCCACAGGTTGGCGGTGGTGGTGTGCCAGGCGCCGTTTTGCTGGCGGTTGATGAAGCCGTTGGCCAGACGGCCCATGTCGTCTTGCCAGGCTGGGTCGTCCATCACCGCCAGCATCAGGCGGGCGGTGTTGACGTCTGCGTTTTGCATCAGCCACCACCAGTAGTCATCACGCTCGGTGCTGAAAACCATTTTGGTGCCTTGGTAGCTGATGCGCGCGCGCAAAATTAGGTTGGCTTCAGCCAGGCGCTTGTCCCGGTCGGGCACGTCTTGCACGCGTTTCAGGATGTTCAGCCAGTCGATCACCGCGTGGGTGGGCCATTGGTTCGGCGTGATGCTGATGCTGCCAAGCATGCGCGCCTGGGCTTTGCCATAGCGCGACAGCGCCTCGATGGCGGCGAGTTTGCGCACGTCCAGGTCCCCACCTCTGCCGGTTCGCGGGCTCCAGAAATTCCGCTGGATTTTGCCTTCTACAAAACCGATCAGGCCGCGCTCCATGGGCTCGCGCAGCGCGTCGCTCAGGGCAAAAGCCGGGTCGATGCTGGCGGCCACATGCGTGGCGGCCAGCAAGTAGGCGGTGAGGGTGTCGCTGCCGCGGTCGGCTTCACCATCACGTGGCGGGAAGTAGCTGGCCAGACCGTCGCTGTCCAAGTAACTGGGGAGCTGCGCGGTGAGGGTTTGCCACAGCTTGCCGTCACGCAGCCCTATCGCCTTGCTGGCGGTTTGTTCCAGACAAGTAAACGGGTAGTTGGCAAACCAGTCTTTCACACCCGGTAACCCCTCAGCCAGCTTGGGTTGCAGCGACATTTTGAGGCCGCCTCGGCCGGGTATGGCGTCGGCTGGCGGGTTGACTGGCAGGCTCAGCGGCCCGTCGATTTGAACCAGTGTGGCCTGCTGCACGCTGAGCGGTACGGCGGGGATGATGCGCTGGCTGCTCTTGAGTGCGTCACGCGCCCCGCTGAGCGTGTCTTTGGCTTCAATCTCCCACAAGATAGCCTCAAACCGCGTTTGCGCCAACTGCGCCGGGGCTTTCACTGTCCATACAGCCTCACGGGCCTCTAGCCCAGGTATATCAAGGGTTTGTTGCTCTAAATTTAATAACGTTGCACGGGGTGTCACCAGCACCTTCATGGCGGTTTTGGTGGTGTTGCGCAGCGTGATCTGGGCGCGGTACACGTCGTCTTCACGCACCAGCGGCGGCAGGCCGCTGATGATTTGCAGGTCTTGCGTGGCGCGGATGCTGGTGGAGCCGGTGCCAAACAGCCCAGTGGACGCATCCGCCACGGCGACGATCTTGAAGGTGGTCAGCGCATCGTTGAGCGGCACCACCACCGTGGCACTGCCATTGGCATCGAGCTTGACGCTAGGGTTCCATAGCAGCAAGGTGTCGAGTAGCTCACGTGTGCCGCTGTGCCCACCACCGCCACCGGCGGCTACGGCTTTGCGGCCATAGTGGCGCCGACCGATGATTTCCATCTGCGCGGTAGACGTTTCTACACCCCAACTGCGGCGCTGCAGCATCGCGTCGAGCAGGTTCCAGCTGGTGTTGGGCATCAGTTCCAGCAGGGCTTGGTCGACCGCTGCCAGCGCCACTTCGGCATGGGCCGCAGGCTGGCCGTTGGGCAGTTTGACCTGGATAGTGACTTTGGCCTGGCTGCGCACCGCATAGCTTTCCTTGTCAGCCTTGACGCTCACAGCCAGCTGGTGCGATTGTGTGCCGACGCGGATCTCCGCCACGCCAAGGCGGAAGGCGGGTTTGCTCAAATCGACCAGTGAGGTCGGGGCCACGTACTCACGGCCTTCGTACCAAAAGCTGGTCCACCACTCGCGCGGGGCCTTGAAACCCCAGGTGAAGAAGCTGTACCAAGGCACCTCGCGCAGCCGCCCGCGCAGCGCCAGCACGCTCACATAGACGTTAGGGCCCCAGTCCTCCTTGATCTTGAGTTCAATCGTTGGGTCCTGGCCGTTGAGTTGCACCACTTCGGTCTGCAGGATGCCTTCACGCTCTACCGCGACCAAGGCAGTGGCAAAACGAAAGGGCATGCGCACCTGGAATTTGGCGGTTTCACCGGGCTCATAGCTCTTTTTTTCCGGCAGCAGGTCGATGCGGTCGGTATTTGCGCCGCCAAACCACAGCTCGCCTTGTTTGGTGACATAGACGCTGGAGGCGGCCTGGGCGCTGTTGCCAGCGCTGTCACGTGCGGTAACCACCAGTTCCACTTCACCGGCTTCGCTCAGACTGGTTTCGCACAGCAGCAGGCCACGCGCGTCGCTTTTGCCGCTGCAGACGCTGCCGAGTTCTTTCAGACGGGTCTGGTTGTCATAGGTGTAAAAGCCGCCGACCATGCGTTTGCGGCTGGTGGTGGTGATGCGGGCGATGGCCTTGACCTCCAGCGCCACATTGGCCTGAGGTTTGCCGCTCAGGCTGAGTGCCAGCGCCTGGAATGTAATCTTCTGGCTGCTGGACACCCAGCCCTCGGTCTTGATGCCGGCCACCACGCTGGCCGGCCACAGCGTTTGGGTGCTGCGCAGGGTTTGCACCTCGCCATTCGGATCGGCGTAGCTGGCTTGCAGCAGCAGGTCTTGTGGCTGCAGGCTGCTGGGCACCGGGCTAATGGTGAGCTTGCCCGCGCCATTGGCGTCTAGCACCAGCGGCAGTTTGTCGGCAATCACCCTGGCATCCTGGCTGGTGGCTTCCTCTTCCTCGCCTCGGGCGGCGGTGGTGTTGCCCTGCGCAGGGGAAAAGCTGAAGGCGTCATAGTCGCTGAAACTCAGGCTTTTGCTGCGCACCAGCGCCGACACACGGACCGGCAGTTTGCTGGCACCGCCGCCTGAGACGTAATTTACCTGCACATCCACTGGTACGGCTTGGGCTTTGATCAGCGGTTTTTTGTCGCTGGGGGAGATGCGGCCCTGCAGCACCGGCAGGCGAAATTCTTCGACGCGGAACTGGCCACTGGAAAAGCGCTGGCGCTGCTCGCCGCCGCTTAATTCAACTTGGTAAACGCCCAGTTTGGCCGCTGGCGGTATGGCAAACGTGCTCTCGGCGCTTTGGCCCCCGGTGGCCGTTTTGCGCCAGTTAAGCGCTTGGCTGTACTGCTGGCCGCTGCCCACATGGGTGATCACCAAGGTGTCAGGCTGGCTGCTGGCCAGGCCAAAACCTTGCAAGGTCTCGCTGCGCAACAGGTGTTTCATCGACACGGTTTCACCGGCGCGAAACAAGGTGCGGTCAAACACGGTGTGGGCGCGCTCACTGGGTTGCGCGTCAGAGCTGGTGGGCAGGTTAAAGCGCCACGGCTCAATGCCTTTGTTCCAGTCACTCCAGGTGAAAGCCATGTCCAGCACACCGGCTTGCTGGGCGCGGGCGCTGACAAAGTAGGCGTCGCTGTAGCCCTCGTCACCACGGCACACCGGTGCGCGCGGGCTTAAGCCCGTGAAGTTGGCAATGCCTTGCGCATTGCTGGTGGCACTGGCGACTTCACGGCCGTGACAGTCCGACACGGCGACCCGCGCGTTGGCTACCGGCGTGCCTTTGTCCAGCGTGGTGACCCAGGCCAGGGCGTTTTCGCGACCCAGCTTGAAGTGAACACCCAAGTTGGTCACCAGTGCCGAGGTGCGCACGTACATCGTGCGGTTGTTGCCATAACGCGCGTCCAGCAGCGAAGCGCCCAGCCGAGGTGACGCAACTTCCAGCACATGAAAGCCCGGCGTCAGTGGAATGCCGACCACCTCAAACGGGCGCGGGTCATTGCTGGCGGGCTTGGGCAAGTCCAGCGTTTTGACGCCAGCGCGCCCTTGCAGCAAGGACAGCATGCGGGTTTGCACCTCGCTGTTTTTGGGTTCGTCCGGTAGCTGCGGTAGCGGCCCGTTGACATCAAGCATGGCTTGCTTGCGTGACACGCTGTAGCCGTCGTAATGCTGCACGCGTTTAAACCAGGCAATGATGTCAGCGTCTGAAGTCGGGTTGAGGTCGCTGACCTTGCCGCTGGGCGGCTGGCCTGGGCTCAATCCCTTGACCGCCAGCGCGGCTTGCACATTGCGCAGCGTGATCGGCAGCATGGCCACGCCGTCCGGCTCGGCGAAGCGCTCTACGATGCCAAAAGGCGCGGCGGCAAATTTGGCCAGCGGTGGCATGGACCCGGTGGCGACCTTCATCGGAAAGCTGTCGGCATTGCTCAGCGCGCGGCCAGACGCGTCCTTGAAGCTGGCAGGCAACACGACGGTGAACGCGGTCAGCTCCGGCAACACCGGCTTGAAGGTCACGCTGTCCACGACGCTGTCGGCATCGCCGTTGTCTTCGTCAAAACTGGGTTTGAAGCTGTCCTTGGCCGATGTCAGACGGATGCCTTCGAGCAGTTTGCGTTCTACCGGCGCGTTGAAGTTCAGGCGCAGTGGGCGTATTGGCAGGCAGGCTGACTGGGCGTTTTCCCGCTCGCAGGTCAGGCTGGCGGCAAACGGCTCGCGCACCTTGAAATCAAAGCGCGTTTCGACTGAATTGACGACGCCTTTGGCCACGCCTGCTGCGCCCGGACTGGCGACGCCTTTGCCGTATACCAGCGTCACTTTGGTGTCCGGTGTCAGGCGCCGGTTGCAGGCTAGTGTGACAAAGCTCAAGGGATTTTTCGCCGCCTCCACATCCAACCCCTGTGAGGCCAATACCGCGTCGCGGTCTTTGCCGTCAATGAGCCGCACGTTGATGCGTTCACCGATGCCATCGGCGCTGCACCACATATTTGCCTGAAGACTGGCCAGACTGGCTGGGCCGCTGAGCTGCAGGATGAAGAATTGTTCCTCGTCGATGCGTGTGCTAGGGTCCGGCTGGATGCTGCGTACAAACGGACCACCACTATTGAACTTGTAGCTACCAGCGCTTGTAATACCTTGGTTAGAGGCCGATTTGAGTTCTTTTTTGATCTGCGCGGTGCAACTCACGCCCGGTGGCAGATCTGCTGAGAAGTCGAAAACCCATTGCCGGTCACTGAGCCAGCGACCCGTGCCCTCATTAGCCTTGGCGTCGCTGCAACGCAGGTCCAGCGGCGCGCTGGCTTTGGGGTCGCCAAAGTTGACCGCAGCGGTGTCAAACTTCACCACCACCTGGTTGATACGTGCCACTTCACCCTGGGGCGAGAAGCTGACTACCTGAAACGCATGGCCGATAAAACTGCAGGCGAGCAGGCCGCCAGATGCCAGGATTTTCTTGAGGTTCACAGGGTGCCCTTGGAGTGAACCCTATCCTAGCCCAAGCGGTTTACATCGCTTTCTGGATCAATGTGCCGGTATAAAGGTAGGGCAAGCGCGGTTGACGACCGGCTTCGACACCGCCTTTGGCCTCAACACTGATGATCAGACCGGTGGCCTGCGAGAGAATTTTGTCAGACACTGGCAGCTGCGCTGTTTTCAGCTTCGGCGTGAGCACGCCAAGTGACAGGGGTCGGCCCTGGTCATCCAGCGCCCACAGCTGCATGCTCTGCTCGCGACCTTCCTCGACATCGTTGAGGCGCTGGATTTGCAGCTGGCCGTCCTGCGTGTCATAGGTGATCAGTTGTGCCGGCGTGTTTTTATCGTCCATCAGCACTGCTACGTATTTGATTTGCGACACCAATTTCAGCTTGGTTTGCATGTGGCCGATTTGCGCCTTGAACTGCTCCTGCATGCTGAAGATGCTGGCAACGGCGACCGACAGCAGGATCAGGCTGGCGATGGTGGCCAGACGCCAGCGCTGCAGGCCCCAGTTGTACGGTGGGGGAGGGGCTTGGTTGGGTTCGGTCATGATGGTCAGTTATGTAGTGAGTTGGAGATAAGGTCGCAAGCATAGGCAAGATTGGCGCCCATGTTAGCGTCAGCCACTGGCCGGGTGCTAGCTGCCATGAACCGGTCAAGGCGATGACCGTTGGCCCTTTTGTTGCTAGGCAAGTCGTTGCCCATGCTGCGCGATCTGTAAGCGCACCTGGCGGGGTGCGGTGCCACCCAGTATGTCGCGGGCGTTGAGCGAGCCGCGCAGTGACAACACGTCAAACACGTCCTTCTCGATGTTCGGGTTGAACTCTTGCAAAACCGCCAATGGCAGTTCCGATAGGTCGACCTGGTGCGAGATTGCCGCCTTCACCGCGTGGGCCACGGTTTCATGCGCATCGCGAAACGGCAGACCCTTCTTGACCAGATAGTCGGCCAGATCGGTGGCGGTGGCGTAGCCTTTGAGGGCAGCGCGCTCCATGGCCTCGGCATTTACCGTGATACCACCTTCTTTCTGGCCGGTGTCGGTATTGATCTGGCCACCGATCATTTCGCTGAAGATGCGCAGCGTGTCTTTCAAGGTGTCGACCGTGTCAAACAGCGGTTCTTTGTCTTCCTGGTTGTCCTTGTTGTAGGCCAGGGGTTGGCCTTTCATCAGTGTGATCAGGCCCATCAGGTGGCCGACCACGCGGCCGGTCTTGCCGCGAGCCAGTTCGGGCACGTCGGGGTTTTTCTTTTGCGGCATGATGGAACTGCCGGTGGTGAAGCGGTCGGCAATTTTGATGAAACCGAAGTTCTGACTCATCCAGATGATCAGTTCTTCACTCAAACGGCTGATATGCACCATGCACAAAGCGGCAGCTGCTGTGAATTCAATAGCAAAGTCTCGGTCGCTGACAGCGTCGAGGCTGTTTTGGCAGACTTGGGGTTCACCTGCATCGTTGACCATGGCCAAGGTCTTGGCCACGCGCTCGCGGTCCAGCGGGTAGCTGGTGCCCGCCAAAGCTGCAGCGCCCAGCGGCAGGCGGTTGACGCGCTGGCGCACCTCGCGCATGCGCTCAGCGTCGCGGCTGAACATTTCCACATAGGCCAGCATGTGGTGGCCAAAACTGATGGGCTGCGCCACCTGCAGATGGGTGAAGCCGGGCAGGATCACCTCAACATGCTTCTCGGCCACCTCCAGCAAAGACTTTTGCAGGTCGGTTAGCAGGCCGGTGATCAGATCCATCTCGCCGCGCAGCCACAGCCGCACGTCGGTGGCGACCTGATCGTTGCGCGAGCGGCCAGTGTGCAGGCGTTTGCCAGCATCGCCCACCAGCTGCGTCAGGCGCGCTTCGATGTTCAGGTGCACGTCTTCCAGGTCGAGCTTCCATTCAAAGACACCGGACGCAATCTCGTTGGTGATTTGCGCCATGCCTTGCTCAATGGCCGCCAGATCTTGCGCCTGGATGATGCCTTGCGCGGCCAGCATGTCGGCATGCGCCAGGCTGCCGGCAATGTCAGCCTGCCACAGGCGCTGGTCAAAAAACACGCTGGAGGTGTAGCGCTTGACCAGGTCGCTCATGGGTTCGGAGAACAGGGCCGACCAGGCCTGGGATTTTTTGTCGAATTGGTTTTGACTCATGGGGGTGCAGCGCAGTGATCGTTTGAGGAGGGCTTTTGACCGGGAATCATCAATAATGGGTGGCGGTACAAACAGGGCCGCCGCAACACTTTGGTCAATGAAAGATTCGCAAATTTTATCGGTCTTCCAGGAAACGACCTCGCAGCCTCTGGGCGGCGAGCCGCTACCCCCTGCGCCAGACTCGCTGGTATTTGATGCCTGCCGGGTCGGCGTGGTGCTGCGCGCCGTGTTGTTTGTCGAGGGCGTGGTGGGCGTGGTGGCGATGTTTGGCGCGGCCGATGTGTTGCAGTGGCTGACTCGCCTCTCCTTGGTCACCGGCGCTGCCTTGCCAGCGACTTTGGTGTGGCTGATTGCCGCTTGTAGCCTGAAAAAGGTGCTCGCTCGCCTCACACCCGCGTTTCAGCAGGTGGCGGGGGTGCTGCTGGGTGCGCTGGCAGGGGTCTATGGCTGCGGCGTTTTGTGGTTCATGGGGCTGCTGGACGTGGCGCCCTGGTGGGCCAGTGCCTTCAGCGGGGCGCTGCTGTCAGCGCTGCTGGTGGCCGCTTTGGTGCTGCGCGCCAAAGGCAAAACGCCTGCCGCAACCACTGCCCGGCTGGCCGAATTGCAGGCGCGCATCCGGCCGCATTTTTTGTTCAACACCTTGAACAGCGCGATTGCTCTGGTACGCGCCGAACCCCGCCAGGCCGAGCGGCTGCTGGAAGACCTCAGCGATTTGTTTCGCTACGCACTGGCCGAGCAGCACCAAAGCGTCACCGTGGCCGATGAAATTGCGCTGGCGCAGCGCTACCTGGCCATCGAGCAGGTGCGTTTTGGCGAGCGCATCCAGGTCGAATGGTCGCTCGACGACGCTGCAGCCGGTGCGCGCCTGCCGCCATTGCTGCTGCAACCCTTGGTCGAGAACGCGGTGAAACACGGGGTCGAGCCCAGCGCCAGCGGTGCCCGCATCCGGGTCAGCACACAGCGGCGCGGCTCCAGCGTGGTGATCAAGGTCAGCAACACGGTGGGGCCAGCGCCAGCGCATGCTCCCGCCGGGCACGGCCTGGCTTTAAAGAATGTGCGCGAACGGTTAAGCCTGCTGCATGACGTGCTGGGGCGCTTTCAATATGGTTTGAAAGACGGTGTGTTTCAGGTCAGGATCGAGGTGCCGGTATGAGGCAAACGCAGGTGTGCTCATGGCCTTGAGAGTGTTGATCGTTGACGATGAAGCCCTGGCGCGAAGTCGGCTGAAAAGCCTGCTGGCCGATTGCACCGCACCCGGCGCGCTGGTGGTGGGTGAGGCTGCCAACCTGGCGCAAGCCATGCAATGCGTGGCGCACCAGGCAGTGGACCTGGTGCTGGCCGACATCCACATGCCCGGTGGCGACGGGTTGGCGCTGGCGCAGGCCCTGCGCGCCTTGCCCAGCCCACCGGCGGTGGTGTTTGTGACCGCCCACATGGAGCACGCACTGCAGGCGTTCGAGTTGGAGGCGCTGGACTACCTGACCAAACCAGTCCGCCTGGAGCGCCTGCAGGCATCACTACAAAAAGTAGAGCGGTTAACGCATATGAATAAAGGGCTAGAGGCCGATTTGGCTGATGAAACCCTGCTCATTCAGGAGCGTGGCCGCACCGAGCGCTTGCCGCTCTCTGAGGTGTTGTACCTGAAGGCCGAGCTGAAATACATCACCGTGCGCACCGCCAGCCACACCCATATGTTGGAAGGCTCCCTGAGCGATCTGGAAAGCCGCTATGCCAGCCGTTTCTTGCGCATCCACCGCAATGCGCTGGTGGCGCGTCAAGCCGTGCGCTCGCTGGAGCGGCATCACGATGCGGCTGAGGGCGATGGTTGGGCGGTTCGGCTGGACCGGGTCAGCGAGCCGCTGTTTGTCTCGCGCAGGCAACTCGCCGCGGTGAAGGCGCTGATTGAAGCGCGCTGAGTGCTGGCTGCTGGAAGCTGGAAGCTGGAAGCTGCGGCCACCCAGCTTGACGGGTGCGATTCAAACTGATGCGACATCCTGAAGAGATCAAGATTTCCCGTCAACCCCGGCGCAGCACCCAACCCGGCACGGCGCACCCAACCCGGCACGGCGACTGGGTTATGCGCATACGGCCTCTAGGTGAAAACACACGCGAAACGGCAGGGTCAAGATGCCAGCGACTGTTGGCGCGCGCCTTTCACCCCGAAGCCCGGTCGCATAACCCAATCACCGTGCCTCGCTGCGTCTGGGTCAGAATTTCTGCTGTCAAAAATTCACCTCCATTCGCGCCATAGCCAATGCAGGCAACTTTTGACTCGCCCCCTGCCAGCGCACCAAAACGCTCGCTAAATCAGTCGGGTGATGCGCTTTGCGTAGGTAAAGGAGAAGACCGCACAGCGGGCGGGGGACACGTAGCAAAGCGCATTGCCCGGCTGATTCAACCACCACGGTGATATCAGCTTCGACCCAATAGACGCGTCTGAGGTCAACATCACTTTGAATCGCACCCCAGCTTGGCCACACGCCGACGTGCTAAACCATAGGCGGGGATAATCCACTTTGCGCGTATTTTTCACCCTGAAACCTTTACACCCGACACCATCAAAGCCATGAGTACCACCCATTTTGGATTCAAAGACGTCGACGAAACCGAAAAAGCCAGCCATGTGAAGGGCGTGTTTGACTCGGTGGCACCGAAATATGACCTGATGAACGACCTGATGTCGATGGGCTTGCACCGTGCCTGGAAGGCCTACACCGTAATGGTGGCCAACCTCAAGGAAGGCGACAAGGTGCTGGACATTGCCGGCGGCACCGGTGACCTGTCGCTGGCTTTTTCCAAAAAAGTGGGCAAGTCGGGCTGTGTGGTGCACACCGACATCAACGAAGCCATGCTCAGTACCGGACGTGACCGGCTGGTGGACCTGGGAGTATTTCTGCCCACACTGGTGTGTGATGCTGAAAAACTGCCTTTCCCTGACAACCATTTCAACCTAGTGAGTGTGGCGTTCGGGCTGCGCAACATGACCCATAAAGATGTGGCGCTGACTGAAATGAACCGCGTGCTCAAACCCGGCGGCAAGTTGTTGGTGCTGGAGTTCTCCAAAGTAGCCAAGCCGCTGGAAAAGGCCTACGACTGGTATTCGTTCAACATCCTGCCCAAATTGGGCGAGTGGGTCGCAGGAGATGCGTCCAGCTACCAGTATTTGGCCGAATCCATCCGGATGCACCCCAGCCAAGAAGCGCTCAAAACCCTGATGAAATCTAGTGGCTTTGGCCATGTGGACTACCACAACCTGACCGGTGGTCTGGTAGCCTTGCATGTCGGGATCAAATGTTGACCTGAATCATCGATCAATACTTTGAAAAATACAGGAGATGCTATGAAAAGGTGGCTGTGGGTTTTGACTATGAGCATGGCGCTTTTCGCCGGTCATGCTGATGCCAAACGCTTTGGCGGTGGTAAGTCGTTTGGGCAGCAGTCCAACAACGTGACGCAGCGCCAGGCGACCCCGCCATCGGCAGCCCCTGCACCGGGCGCTGCCAAGAATCCAGCGGCCGGAGCAGCAGCTGCGCCAAAGAAGCCATGGGGCGCGGGTGCGATGTTGGGTGGTCTGGCAGCTGGCTTGGGCTTGGCCTGGCTGGCAAGTTCGCTGGGCTTTGGTGAAGAGATGGCGCAGTTCATGATGTTTGCGCTGTTGGCGCTGGCGATCATGATGGCCGTGGGTTGGTTCATGCGCTCACGCAAGGCGCAGGCCAGTGCTCGCTCGGCTTCACCCTTTGCGTTTCAGGGCGCGGGCCCCGCACAGACCCCAATGCCTGCCAGCTACCGGCCGGAAAATGTGGGCAACGACGCTTCAGCCCGTCCTTGGGAGCGCAGCGCTACCGCGTTTGACAGCGCAGGCATGTCGGGGGCGGCTCCAGCCTCGAGTTCCATGATCGGTTCAGGCCTGTCGGGCTCGCAAAGCTGGGGTGTTCCGGCTGGCTTTGACACTGAGGGCTTTCTGAAGTCTGCCAAGGCGAATTTTGTCTCGCTGCAGGCTGCCTGGGACAAGTCTGATATTGCGGCGCTGCGCGTGATGATGACCGACACCATGCTGAAAGAAATCCAGGCTCAGTTGGCAGAGCGTGAAGTGCATACCGGTGGTCCGGTCAACCTGACCGAGGTGGTGATGATTGAAGCGCACCTGCTGGGCATTGAAGATTTGGGCTCCGATTACATGGCCAGTGTCGAGTTTTCCGGGATGATCCGCGAAGAGCCATCTTCGGGTCCGGCACCTTTCCGGGAAGTGTGGAACATGACCAAGGCGAAGAACGGCCAAAGTGGCTGGCTGGTAGCAGGGGTTCAGGCCCTGCAATAAGGTTCCGTCACAAAATTCAGGAATAATCGGGGACTATGGCAACACAGTCCCCTTTTTCATTTCTGGAGGGTCTCCTCCAGCAACTTCCTCTGCCCAAACTCACGCCGCCTGAATGGGCGGTGTCTGAGGCGCAGCACCGCATTGTTTTGCTGCTCAACCATGTGCTGATGCAGGAAACCGAAGCCACAGCCCGTCTGGCCCGCCAAAATGGCCGGGTGATGCTTGTGCAGTGGCGCTCTTTCTCCTTCAAGCTGCAGGCCACGCCCGCTGGCCTGCTGGATCTGGCAGCCCCAGACGCGCAGGCCGATCTGGTGCTGACAGTAGCTGCCGACGAGGCTGTCTTGGCTCTTGCTCAGACCGCTTTGCGGGGTGAACGGCCTACTGTGCGCATTGAGGGCGATGTGCAGCTGGCCGCTGAAGTCAACTGGCTGATCGAGCATGTCCGCTGGGATGTCGAGGAAGATCTGGCGCGGATTGTGGGCGACGTCCCTGCCCGAGTGATGTGTCAGTGGACCATGAACATGGTCATGGGCCTGCGCCAGTTTGTCAGCAAGGCATCCACTTTCGTTCCCGGCCAAGCCTCCAGATGAGGCGTCTTTTTCGCAGTGTCTTCATCCTTTGGGTGTTGTTCCGCTATGGACTTGATGAACTGGTGCTGTCCAGCCAGCAAGCCCCCTGGCTTAAGCGAACGGCTCGCACCATATCCTGGGGACGAGACCTAAGCGCCCCGCGCGGTCAGAGGATTCGTCTGGCTTTGGAGAGCCTGGGCCCGATTTTTGTCAAGTTTGGCCAGGTCATGTCCACGCGGCGAGATTTGCTCCCGGTGGACATCTCCGATGAGCTGGCGCTGCTACAAGACCGGGTGCCCCCTTTTCCCAGCGAAGTGGCGGTTGCGATCATCGAAAAAGCTTTCAAGCGCAAGCTGGAAGATATTTTTGTGTCTTTCGAGCACCAGCCGGTTGCCAGTGCCTCGATTGCCCAGGTGCATTTTGCAGTGATCAAGGACCGTGATGGTCGGCTTCGCGATGTGGCGGTGAAAGTCTTACGGCCAGACATGTTGTCAGTGATCGACAAAGATCTTGACTTGATGCGCATGATGGCGAATTGGGTGGACAGGCTGTCCGATGACGGCAAGCGGTTGAAACCCCGCGAGGTGGTGGCCGAGTTTGACAAATACCTGCATGACGAGCTGGATCTGGTGCGTGAGGCATCCAGCGCAGCACAGTTGCGCCGCAACATGGCTGACCTTGATCTGGTGCTGATCCCGGAAATGTTCTGGGATTACTGCATGCCCACCGTGATGGTGATGGAGCGCATGCGTGGTGTGCCCATCAACCAGGTAGAGCGCCTGCGCGCCGCTGGTGTAGACATCCCAAAGCTGGCGCGCGATGGCGTCACCATCTTCTTCACACAGGTCTTTCGCGACGGTTTTTTCCATGCAGATATGCATCCGGGCAATATTCAGGTGAGCCTGGACCCTGCCACCTTTGGACGCTATATCTCGTTGGATTTTGGCATTGTTGGTACCCTAACCGAAGTCGACAAAGAGTATCTGGCGCAAAATTTCACCGCGTTTTTCAGGCGTGACTACAAGCGCGTGGCCGAGTTGCACATTGAATCGGGTTGGGTGCCCCAGACAACGCGCGTGGACGAGCTTGAATCCGCCATCCGCTCGGTGTGCGAGCCTTATTTTGACCGTCCTCTGAAGGAAATCTCACTTGGGTTTTTGCTGATGCGCTTGTTTCAGACCTCGCGGCGTTTCCAGGTCGAGATTCAGCCGCAACTGGTATTGTTGCAAAAGACCCTGCTCAACATCGAAGGTTTGGGGCGTCAGCTGGATCCGGACCTGGATCTCTGGAACACCGCCAAGCCATTCCTTGAAAAATGGATGCTGGATCAGGTGGGTCCGAAGAAATTATTTCAGCAGTTACGCAATGAAGGCCCGCGCTACGCCAAGCTGCTGCCAGAAATACCCCGGCTGATGGTGGAATTCCTGCAAACCCATCGGCGCGGTCGCAACGACGAGGTGCTGGCTCTTTTGTTGGAACAGAAAAAAACCAACCGTTTGCTGTCAACGATCGTCTACGGCGGGGTGGGTTTCGTGCTCGGTCTGGTGGTGTTGCAGATCATGATGCGACTGCGGCTGTTTTAGCCTGCCACTTTATAATCGTAGGCTTTGCGATTCTTTCTCCAAGGTCTGAACAACATGCCAATTTATGCTTATAAGTGCGACTCCTGCGGGTTTGCCAAGGACGTGTTGCAAAAAATGTCTGATGCGCTGCTGTCCGAGTGCCCCAGCTGTGGAAAGTCCACCTTTACCAAGCAGTTAACTGCCGCCGGTTTCCAACTCAAGGGTTCGGGCTGGTACGCCACTGATTTCAAGGGCGGCAGTGGTGGTCCAGCGGCACCTGCGCCGGTGGCGTCTGAGGGTGGTGGCGCGACGGAGGTCGCGCCAGCCAAGCCAGCCGCTGCGGGGGCGGCGGCAAGTACGGCTGCAGCGCCTGCTGCGGCCGGTTGTGGTGGCGGTTGCGCCTGCCACAGCTAAGCGCTGCTTACAAAAAGAAAGAAGCCGTGCCGATAAAAAAATACCTGCTCACCGGACTGCTGGTCTGGCTGCCTCTGGCGATCACCATTTGGGTGCTGCTATGGCTGATGGGCTTGCTGGATGGCATTTTTTTAGCGCTTTTGATAGCCGTGCAGGCCGTCTCCCCCGAATCGATGGCAAGTTTTTGGGAGCGGTTCAAACACATTCCTGGCCTGGGTGTGGTGCTGGTCTTCAGTGGCTTGCTGGTGTCGGGCGCCTTGGTGTCGAATGTGGCAGGGCGCTGGTGGCTGGTGCAGGTCGATCGTTTGTTGACACGTATTCCGGTTTTCAAGTCGATTTACAACGCGGTCAAGAAAGTTTCTGACACGCTGTTTTCCAGTAATGGCAATGCTTTTCGTAAAGCCCTGCTGGTGCAGTATCCCCGTGCCGGTGCCTGGACCATCGCTTTTCAGACCGGCAGTCCCAACGGCGAAGTCGCTGATCACCTGGGCACTGACTTTGTCAGCGTCTATGTGCCAACCACGCCGAATCCGACCAGTGGTTTCTTTTTGATGTTGCCACGCACGGATGTGATTGAGCTCAAGATGAGCGTGGATGAAGCATTGACGTATGTGATCTCGATGGGCTCGGTGGCACCTGCCGCGCCGACGGGTGTTTTACCCAAATAATTTTTGGAAAGTTGTTTATGGCGATGCGTTCTCATTATTGTGGTCTGGTCACCGAGGCTTTGCTGGGTGAAAGTGTGACTTTATGCGGCTGGGTTAACCGTCGCCGGGATCATGGCGGCGTGATTTTTGTCGATGTGCGTGACCGCGAAGGTTATGTTCAGGTGGTATGTGACCCGGATCGTGCCGACATGTTCAAGGTCGCCGAAGAGGTGCGTAACGAGTTCTGCGTGCAGGTCAAAGGCCTGGTGCGTGCGCGCCCTGCAGGCACTGTTAACGACAACCTTAAAAGCGGCAAGATCGAGGTGTTGTGCCACGAATTGATCGTGTTGAACCCCTCAGTGACCCCACCGTTCCAAATCGACGAAGAAAGCCTGAGCGAGACGACGCGCCTGACGCACCGGGTGCTGGACCTGCGCCGCCCCTACATGCAAAACAACCTGATGTTGCGTTACCGCGTGGCGATGGAAGTGCGCAAGTTTCTCGATGCCAATGGCTTTGTCGATATAGAAACCCCGATGCTTACAAAGAGCACGCCTGAAGGCGCGCGTGATTACCTTGTGCCAAGCCGGGTGCATGACGGCCACTTTTTTGCCCTGCCGCAAAGCCCACAGTTGTTCAAGCAGTTGCTGATGGTGGCCGGCTTTGACCGCTACTACCAGATCACCAAGTGCTTCCGCGACGAAGACCTGCGCGCTGATCGCCAGCCTGAATTCACCCAGATCGATATCGAAACTTCCTTCATGACTGAGGAAGACATCCGCGACATGTTCGAGGGCATGATCAAGACGGTGTTCCAGAACACGCTGGGGATTGACTTGGGCGCGTTCCCGGTGATGACTTATCAGGAAGCCGCTATGCGTTTTGGCTCCGATAAGCCCGACCTGCGCGTCAAGCTGGAGTTCACTGAACTCACTGACGTGATGAAAGACGTGGACTTCAAGGTGTTTTCGGGCGCAGCCAACATGAAGGGTGGACGCGTTGTGGCGCTGCGGGTGCCGGGTGGTGCCAAAGAAGGCCAGGGGCTGACCCGCGGCGAGATCGACAACTATGGCGATTTCGTCAAAATCTACGGTGCCAAAGGCTTGGCCTGGATCAAGGTCAATGAGCTGGCCAAGGGCCGCGATGGCATGCAAAGTCCGATCGTCAAAAACATCCATGACACCGCTTTGCAAGCGATCCTCGCCCGAACGGGCGCGCAAGATGGTGATTTGCTGTTTTTCGGCGCCGACAAGGAGAAAATTGTCAATGACGCCATCGGTGCACTGCGGAACAAGGTGGGTCATAGTGAGTTTGGCAAAAAGAGCGGCCTGTTTGAGGACCGTTGGGCGCCCTTGTGGGTGGTGGACTTCCCGATGTTCGAGTACGACGAGGAATCAGACCGCTGGACGGCTGTGCATCACCCGTTCACCGCACCCAAAGACGGCCACGAAGATTTGATGGTGACCGATCCAGGCAAATGTATTTCCAAGGGCTACGACATGGTCCTCAACGGTTGGGAAATGGGTGGCGGCTCGGTGCGTATCCACCGCGCCGATGTGCAGAAAAAAGTGTTTGATGCGCTCAAAATCACGCCCGAAGAAGCACAAGAAAAGTTCGGCTTCTTGCTTGACGCACTGCAGTATGGCGCACCGCCGCACGGTGGTCTGGCCTTTGGCCTAGACCGCATCGTCACCATGATGACCGGCGCCGAGTCGATTCGCGATGTGATTGCCTTCCCGAAGACCCAGCGCGCCCAGTGCCTGCTGACGCAAGCGCCCTCGTTGGTGGATGAAAAACAATTGCGTGAGTTGCACATTCGTCTGCGTAATGCAGACCTGGTTAAACCGGTTTGATCCCTGGCCTTTGTGGCTTCAGGCAGAATCAAAGGGCGCTCTGAGAGCGCCCTTTTACATGGGACTTCATGACCGTTTTCAAAATTCCCGAATCCGTGCTGGTGGTGATTTACACCCCGGCCCTGGATGTGTTGCTGATCAAACGCGCTGATGTACCAGAGTTTTGGCAGTCCGTCACCGGTAGCAAAGACAAACCGGACGAAACCTTTGAGCAAGCGGCCCGGCGTGAGGTTTTTGAGGAAGCCGGTATGGACTGCCAACTAGGATCGGCTTGGCAGGAGAATTTGCAGGACTGGCGTCTGGAAAATATCTACCAAATTTACCCGCACTGGCGGCATCGATTTGCCCCGGATGTACTGTTCAATACCGAACACCTGTTTGGTCTGCAAGTCCCTGCTGGCGCGCCGGTGCGCTTGAGCCCGCGTGAGCACACCGACTATCGGTGGCTGCCTTACACGCAGGCGGCAGAGCTCTGTTTTTCACCCTCCAACGCGGAGGCCTGTCTAATGCTGCCACATTTGCTGGCGCGAAAAGATCCACCATGAGCACCTCTACCCAACTGATCCGCGTGGTCACCTACAACATCCACAAAGGCGTGCAGGGCATCGGCCCCGCGCGTCGGCTGGAGATTCATAACCTGGCGCAGGCGGTTGAATCGCTGGATGCGGACGTGGTGTGCCTGCAAGAGGTGCGCCATCTCAACCGGCGGGAGGAAAAGCGCTTTGTGCATTGGCCTGCGGGCGGGCAGGCGGATTTTTTGGCACCGCTGGGTTACAACTCGGTGTACCGCACCAACGCCGTCACACGGCATGGCGAGCATGGCAACGCCTTGCTGTCTCGCTGGCCGGTGCTGGCCCAACAGCATGAGGACATGAGTGACCATCGCTTTGAGCAGCGCGGGCTGCTGCATGTAGAACTATCGGCATTTGGGCGCAATGTGCACGTGCTGGTGGTGCATTTAGGGCTGGTGCGCGCCAGCCGGGTACGCCAGGTGGAGCAGCTCAAACGTTTTATTCAGCGTGAAATTCCGGCAGACGCACCGCTGCTGATTGCCGGAGACTTTAATGAGGGTGGCTGGCGGCTGCGCCTGGCCTTGGAGGCCATGGGCCTGAACACTTGGGCAGGTTTGCCACAGCCCACTTTTCCGGCACGCCTGCCACTGGCGCAGCTTGACCACGTTTTTGCCCGGGGGTTGCAGCCGGTCAGCCTGTCGGCGCCCCAAGGCCGCCTGTGGTGGCGGATGTCTGACCACTTGCCGTTAATTGCTGAGTTTCGGCTCATCGATTGATCTTGGAACATGGCTGGATACCAAGCGGGGCATCAGTTACGGCTTTTGCAGGGGGCTTCGGAGTTTTTTGACGCTCTGGTGCAAGACATTGCCGCCTGTGCTCAAGAGGTGCGGGTGGAAACCTACATTTTTAATGTTCAGGGATCCGGTGAAAAGGTGGCGCAAGCGCTGGTGGACGCTGCCTTACGCGGCGTCAAGGTGTATCTGGTGATGGATGGTGTTGGCACGTGTAGCCTGCCGGCGCCCTGGCCACAGCGGTTTGATGCGGCAGGCGTGCGTTGGCTGCTTTTTTCACCGCTGGGTCGAATGGGTTTGCTGGTGCCCAGCCGTTGGCGGCGGCTGCATCGCAAGTTGTGTGTGCTGGATGGTGCGATTGCTTATTGCGGCGGCATCAATGTCCTAGATGACTGGTGGGACCCGATGTACGGCCCGCTGGAGGCCCCCCGGTTTGATTTCATGGTGCGCGTCACTGGCCCGCTGGTGCGTGAGGTGCATGCCGCCATGGCCCAGTTCTGGTGGCGGTTGCGGGCGGTTCGCAGTGCCCGGCACGTCGATTGGTCAAGCGCCTGGCAGGCCCTGCAGAAAGCGGTGCAGCAGAAAGTGCCAAAACATGCGCAGCCAGTCGACAACGCGCCAGGGTCGCGGGCTCAGTTGGTGCTGCGCGACAACGTGCGCTTTCGCTCCCATATCGAGCGGGCTTACAGCTTGGCGCTGGGCGAGGCGCGCCATGACATCATTTTGGCCAACGCCTATTTTTTGCCGAGCCGAAAGATTCAACGTGGCCTGATTCATGCCGTGCAGCGCGGCGTGCGGGTGCGCTTGCTGCTGCAGGGGCGTTATGACTATTTCATGTCGCACCATGGCACGCGCGCTTTGTACGGCGCTTTGTTGGCGGGTGGTGTGGAAATTTATGAGTACCACAGCAGTTTCTTGCATGCCAAGGTGGCTGTGGTGGATGGCCGCTGGGCCACGGTCGGTTCTTCAAACATCGACCCGTTGAGCCTGCTGCTGGCCCGTGAAGCCAATGTGGTGGTTTCAGACCCGGCTTTTGCCAAGCTGTTGAGCGACCAGTTGGAGCTGGCGCTGCAGCAGCACGCCGTTCGTTTGGATACGCTCCAGCACGCTAGCCGGTCTTTGGGTCAGAAGGTATTGGACCGTGTGGCCCTGGCAGTGATGCACACTTTGCTTCTACTGACGGGCAAGAGTTATTAAAAGCATAGCGTATAACCCTTTAGCGGTAAGGGCTAGAGGCCTATAACCCTTATAACAAAACACTGCTACCATTTACGCCCACTTCACTCATTGCGACGCATCCCCATGAATCCTGTTGACACAGACGAAGGCACGCCGGTATCGGTCAAGATCCGCGAGCGTATCCAAGCCGCCCGCAAGCGTTTTCACGCCAACGACAACATTGCCGAGTTCATCCAGCCCGGCGAGCTGGAGCTTTTGCTCGATGAGGTGCAAGAGAAGATGAAAGGCGTGTTGGGCAGCCTGGTGATTGACACCGAGCATGACCACAACACAGACAAAACCGCCCGGCGCGTGGCCAAGATGTACCTCAAGGAAGTCTTTCAGGGCCGCTATGTGCCGCAACCTGCCATCACCGAATTCCCCAATGCCGAACACCTCAACGAGTTGATGATTGTTGGCCCCATCACCGTGCGCAGTGCCTGTAGCCACCATCTGGTACCCGTCATAGGCAAGCTCTGGATCGGTGTCTTGCCCAACGAACACACCAATGTCATCGGCTTGTCCAAATACGCCCGGCTGGCCGAGTGGATCATGGGCCGCCCGCAGATTCAGGAAGAGGCGGTGGTGCAACTCGCTGACCTGATCCAGCGCAAGACCCAGCCCGACGGATTGGCTATCGTCATGGAGGCCACCCACTTTTGTGTGGGCTGGCGCGGTGTCAGAGATTTGGACAGCAAGATGATCAACTCGGTCATGCGCGGCAGCTTCCTCAAGGATGCCAACCTGCGCCGCGAGTTTTTGTCCCTCATTGCCCAGAAAGGTTAATCATGTTGGTCCGTTTGCTTTATGCCAGCCGAGCTGTTGAGCCCAATCCCGAAACCATTGACGCTATCTTGCACGAATGCCGCAGCCGCAACCCCAACAGCGGCATCACCGGCGTGCTGTGCTACGGCGGTGGTATTTTTTTGCAGGTGATTGAGGGTGGTCGCATGGCCATCAGCCAGCTCTACAACCAGATCCAGCGCGATGCCCGCCACAAAGATGTGGTGCTGCTGCATTATGAAGAAATCACCGAACGCCGCTTTGCTGGCTGGACCATGGGTGAGGTCAACATGACACGCATCAATGCCTCCATCTTGCTCAAATACGCCGAAAAGCCTGAGTTGGACCCTTATTCGGCATCGGGCAAGGTCTCCATGGCGCTGCTCGAAGAGCTGATGGCTACCGCCTCGGTGATTGGCCGGGCTTGATTCGCACGGCTTGACAGCTGTGACAGTGCAAGCGGCTGGCCCGAGCCCAGCGTTGCTCGGCTGCGATTTCTCTAGTGCGCCCAGCCGCCAGAAGCCGATTGTGATTGCCCTGGGTGCCCAATTGAACGGGCGCGTTGTGCTATCAAAATTGGTCAAACTCGGCTCTCTGCAAGGCTACGCCGAATGGCTTGGGCAGCAGCCCGAGCCATGGCTGGGCGCGTTTGATCTGCCGTTTGGTCTGCCGCGTGAACTGGTCGAAACCTTGGGCTGGCCGACCGATTGGCAGGCCTGCATGACGCACTACAGCACGCTGAGCCGGGCGGAAATTCGGGCCTCATTTGCCGCCTTTTGTGATGCGCGCCCGGTGGGTGGCAAGTTTGCCCACCGCGCCACGGATCGCCTGGCAGGCTCCAGCCCCAGCATGAAATGGGTGAACCCGCCAGTAGCCTACATGCTGCATGCGGGTGTGCCTTTGCTATTGCAAGCTGGCGTTCACCTGCCTGGGTTGCACCCGGTGGCGCATGCCGCGCCCGCCACGGCGCCAGCAAGGCAGCGGCTCGCACTGGAGGGTTACCCAGGTTTGTTGGCGCGCGAGGTGTTGGGCCAGCGCAGCTACAAAAGTGACGACAAAGCGCGTCAAACGCCTGACCGGATGATTGCCCGCAAAGACCTGATCACCGCGCTAGAGCAAGGCCACACCCGGCTCGGCCTGCGCCTGAAGCTGACCCATGCCCAGCGCGACGCGTTGGCAGACGATGCCCGAGGGGATACTTTGGATGCGGTGTTGTGCCTGCTCCAAGCGGCATGGGCGCAACGCCAATTTGAGGCGGGAGATGCCCGCTATGGCCTGCCGGCGACGATGGACCCGCTGGAGGGTTGGATCGTTACCGCCTGAGAGCGTGGTGGCCTCACTGCGGCGTGTTGATGAGCGTGTCTTCAATTTTGCCGGCCAGTTGCGAGATGGCCAGCGCCGCCGGGCAACCCGGCATGGTCGTCATCATCAGTTGCCGACGCATCACCGCCAGGCGCACCGCCGGGTCGGCAGGGATGTCGCCCATGTGAATCAGGCGTACTTTTTCACCCGGCTTAGCCACCACAAACCGGTCTAACACCTGCTGCAACTGGTTAGTGATGGCACGCCCATCGCCCATGCGGGCGGTCTGGTTGATCACCATGCGGATGATCCGGCGCTGCTGCTCACCCACCAGCACCTTGATGGTGGCGTAGGCGTCGGTGAGCGAGGTAGGTTCTGGCGTGGCGACCACCAGCACCTCAGAGGCTAGCGACACGGCAAACAGCACCACGTCTGAGATACCTGCACCGGTGTCTAGCAACACAATGTCGTAGTGCGGCAGCAGCCCGGCAATGATGCGCAGAAAGTCTTCCCGCACATTGGGCGTCAGACGTGAATACTCGACCATGCCCGAGCCGGCCAGCAGCACCGAAAAACCGCCGGGTGCTTTCACAATGGCCTCTTCAAGCTTGGCCTTGCCGGTAAACACATCGTGCAGGGTAATCTTTGGGTAAAGATTGAGCACCACGTCCAGGTTGGCCAACCCCAGATCGGCATCCAGCACCAGCACCTTCTGGCCACGCTTGGCCAAGGCAGCAGCCAGATTGGCCGACACAAAGGTCTTGCCTACGCCGCCCTTACCGCTGGTAACGGCCAGTACCTTGCCCAGTGGCCTGATTGGCCCGGGCTTGAACGCCTGGCCTTCCGGTGTGGGTTGAATGTCGTCGTTCATTTCAGTTCATTCTGTTCATAACACTACCCGATGAACCGGTAGAACCATCGTTGGCAATGCTTTCAATCCAAGCCGGGTCACCCAGCGACAGCGGACCAAACAGCAAATGCTTTTCCTCAGCGCTGACCGCCAGCACAGGCTGCGCCTCAATACACACGCGATTACGCCCCTCAGACTTAGCGCGATACAGTTCAATATCGGCCCGGTCAACCCACAGCTCGGATGTTGAGCGCACCCAACGCGGCGCAAAGGCGCCGCCAATGCTGATGGTGATGCGCAAAGTCACCCCGGAATTCAGCTGGATTTTCAGCGCACTAACTGCCTCACGAATGCGCTCTGCCACCTGCTGGCCGTACTGTCCCTGGCAACTGGGCAGGATGATCACGAACTCTTCGCCGCCAAAGCGCGCCACGGTGTCCATGGGCCGCACACAACCCGCCAGGGTTTTGGCCACCACCTGCAATACCGCGTCGCCCGCAGGGTGGCCGTGCTGGTCGTTGACAGTCTTGAAGTGGTCGATATCGAGCATCAACAGCAGGGCTGACTCACCTGACCTTGCCACCATTTCGATCTCACGTAGCACAATGCTTTGAAAATACCGTCGGTTGGACAAGCCGGTCAGCGGGTCTTTGAGGGACAACTCGCTGAGCTGGTCGATGACGGTTTGTAAAAACTGCGTGGCATCGGTTTGGTCGTCGGGCAAACGCTGCCCACCATGCTCCAGTAATGCACGCGCGTCGTTGAGCCGCAATTGGCGTAAATCAACGAGAGATGATGCAGGCAATAAACTCAAGGAAATCGCTCTTTTTTTTGGATATTTTGAGTCTAACAGGTCGGTTATTCGGATCAGCCTCTTAACAGCGGGTACTTTTATGACCTTTTCGCGTGTTTCGGGGTGGGCATGACTTCAATGAGCCAACCTGCCAACGAAAGTTTCCATGTGAATGATGATCGGGCAGTGGCCTTTTGGCAGCGCTTGCTTGTCGTGAGTTTTGGCCTCTCTTTTGCTTCTACAGTGATAGCTGACGACGCATATTGGGCAAGGGCTACACGCGTTTCTGATGGTGACACCATGTGGGTGCAGCCGGTATCGGGCGCTGCGCCGAAAAAGCTGCGCTTACAGGGGTTGGATGCACCAGAACTCTGCCAAACTGGCGGCCCGGCCTCGCGTGAAGCTTTGCGCGCCTTGGTGGCACAGCGCGTGTTGAAAGTTCGCGTCAAGTACACCGACGACTATGGTCGGGGCCTGGCCCATATTGAAGCTGACGGGCAAGATATCGCAGCGGTGATGGTGCGCAGTGGCCACGCCTGGTCGTATCGCTGGCGCCGCAGTCTGGGGCCGTATGCTGCTCAGGAAGCGCAGGCGCGCAAGGCCAAAGCGGGCCTGTTCGCCCAGCCAGCGCCTGAACCACCGGGCGACTTCCGTCGACGCACCGGCAGTTGTTACGTGCCGGACGAGCAGGGCAGATTCAAGTTGAAGTAGGTGATCTGCAAACCGGACACGCTGGGTTGCGCTTGATGCGCATCTCGGTGAAGCGCATGCTGCGGCCGTCGAGCATCAGCAGACGCCCGGTGAGCGCTTGCCCCACGCCGCAAATCAGTTTCAGCGCCTCAGCCGCCTGCAGGCTGCCGATGATGCCGACCAGCGGCGCAAACACGCCCAGGGTGGCGCAGCGGGTTTCTTCCAGGCGTTCGTCTGGCGGGAACACACACGCATAACACGGTGAATCGGCATCACGCTGGTCATAAACGCACACTTGGCCATCAAAACGAATGGCCGCACCCGACACCAGTGGTATGTGATGCGCCACGCAAGCAGCGTTGATGGCGTGTCGGGTGGCGAAGTTGTCACTGCAGTCCAGCACCACATCGGCGCCGGCCACCAGTTCGTCCAGCAGGGTAGCATCAGCGCGGGCCTGGATGGGGCGAACCTGCACCTGGTGGTTGATCTCGCTCATTGCCCTGGTCAGGGAGTCGACCTTGGGCCAGCCAACACGGGCCTCGGTGTGGGCAATTTGCCGCTGCAGATTGGTGAGGTCTACCGTATCGTCGTCCATCACCGTGATGTGCCCGACACCGGCTGAGCTTAGGTACAGCGCCACTGGTGAACCAAGGCCGCCGGCGCCGATGATCAGCGCCCGCGCTCGTCCGATGCGCTGCTGTCCTTCAATGCCTATTTCATTGAGCAGGATATGCCGCGAGTAGCGCAGCAGATCGTCGTCATGCATCCGCTGGCGCTGGCTCAGTTCTCTTTTGTCTCTTCAGCGCGTTCCACCTGGGTCTTGCTGACCTGCACCGGCAGGCCCTTGAGCTGTCTAATAGCTTGTTGCAATTGGAAGTCTTTGTCAGAGCCGTACTCGGGCAGTTTGCGCTCGGCCGCAGGTTTTTTTAGGTCTTCTTCGAGCTTCTTGCGGGCCTCTTCGCGCTCTTTTTCTCGGGCAGCGTCTTTGACTTCGTCACCCTGGCCGCTGGCGAGGTGTTTTTCCAGGTCGGCCTCTCGGGTGCGCAGGGCTGCAAACAGGTTGCCCTCTGCAGTCTCGTCAACCATCACGTCAGGCACGATCCCTTTGGCCTGGATGGACTTACCGCTTGGGGTGTAGTAGCGGCTGGTGGTGAGTTTCAGGGCCGCTGTCGGGCAGTTGTCCATACGGAATGCAGAATCCAGGCAGACAGCTGTCTGCACCGAGCCCTTGCCAAAGGTCTGGCTACCCAGCAGTTTGGCGCGCTGGTGATCTTGCAAGGCCCCCGCCACAATCTCGCTAGCCGAGGCGGAACCCTCGTTGACCAACACCACCAAGGGCACTTTTTTCAATGCGCCATGGGTGATTTCCTCCAGATGCCGCAGTGGGTCATTGCCACGGCGGGCGTAGTAACTGGGGGATGCCTTGTAGGTGAATTTGCTCTCAGGCAGTTGGCCGTTGGCCGACACAACCACGACGTTCTCTGGCAAAAAGGCGGCCGATATGGCAACCGCTGCATCCAGGTAGCCACCCGGGTCGTTGCGCAGGTCCAGCACCAGGCCCTTTAAATTGGGATCCTGGCGGTAAAGCTCCTCCACCTTGCGGGCAAAGTCAGCCACCGTGCGTTCCTGGAATTGGCTCAGGCGCACCCAGCCGTAACCCGGCTCAATCAGCCGAGCTTTGACGCTTTGAGTCTTGATCACCTCGCGGGTGATGGTGACCTGGAAGGTGCGGCTTTCGTCTTTGCGGTACACGCTCAGCAGTACCTTGGTGTCGGGCTCGCCACGCATGCGCTTGACGCCTTCGTTGAGTGTCAGGCCTTTCACCGGTGTATCGTCAATTTTGACGATCAGGTCGTTGGGCTTGAGCCCGGCGCGAAATGCGGGGGAATCTTCGATAGGAGATACCACCTTGATCAAACCGTCTTCTTGGGTGATTTCAATGCCGACGCCGACAAATTTGCCGGTGGTGCCTTCGTTGAAATCCTTCAGGGTCTTTGCGTCCATGTAGACCGAGTGCGGGTCCAGCCCAGCCACCATGCCGGCTATCGCATCGGTGATGAGCTTTTTCTCGTCGACCGGCTCAACGTAATTGCTCTTGACCATGCTGAACACCGCTGCCAGTTGCTGCAACTCTTCCAGCGGCAAGGGGGCCAGGGAGGCCCGCGCCACCGTCTGCAGCGAAATGCTGGCAAGTGCGCCAGCCAACACGCCTGCCGACACTAAACCAGCAATTTTCAGTTTTTGACCCATTTTTATTTCCAAAGCGTAGAGAGGCAAGGCGCAAAAAATCGGTTTGATCCCGAATCCTGGCGGGGGGTTCCGGCCTGTAGCGGAAAAATTTTCAGGTTTTGCCCTGTGCGGCTACCGCTGCGGCAGCCCGGGCTGCCGCAGCGGCATCGCCCAGATAGTAGTGGCGAATCGGTTTCAGGTCGTCGTCAAGCTCATAAACCAGTGGAATGCCATTGGGAATATTGAGGCCAACGATGTCGTTGTCTGAGATGTTGTCGAGGTATTTCACCAGGGCGCGGATCGAGTTGCCGTGCGCCGCTACCACCACACGTTTGCCCATTTTGATGGCAGGTGCCAGCGCCTCGTTCCAGAACGGCATGACCCGCGCCACGGTGTCTTTCAAGCATTCGGTCAGCGGAACTTGTTCAGTTTGCAGCTTGGCGTAGCGGATGTCACTGCGTTCGCTACGCGGGTCGCTGGCTTTCAGCGCTGGAGGCGCGGTGTCGTAGCTGCGGCGCCAGACCAGCACCTGGGCATCGCCATATTGCTTGGCCGTCTCGGACTTGTTCAGGCCTTGCAAAGCGCCGTAATGGCGCTCGTTGAGGCGCCAGCTGTTGACCACCGGCAGCCAGGTGCGGTCCATCTCGTCGAGCACATGCCACAGGGTGCGCGTGGCGCGCTTGAGCACACTGGTGTAGCACACGTCAAAGTCATAACCTTCGGCTTTGAGCAGGCGCCCAGAATGGATGGCCTGTTCTAGGCCGACGGGGGTGAGGTCCACATCGGTCCAGCCGGTAAAGCGGTTTTCCAGGTTCCAGGTGGATTCACCGTGGCGGATAAGTACGAGTTTATGCATGGTTTCCCTTAGCGTGGTCTTTGTTCACTGTCGCATCATTCTAAAATGTCTGGCTAAGGTCACCTCTACTCAAAAGGATTTGCAAGTGAAATTTATTCTCGACAACTGGATGATGATTGCCGTAACGCTGTCTTCCGGTCTGATGCTTTTGTGGCCGGCCCTGCGCGGCGGTGGCCCGGGCTCTTTGACGGCCGAGGGCGCGGTGCAGCTGATGAACCGTGAAAAAGCGGTGGTGGTGGACATCTGCGAGGCCAGCGAATTTGCGGCAGGCCATGTGGTGGGCGCTAAAAATATCCCCCTGAGCCAGCTGGAAGGCAAGCTTGCCGGTGCGGTGAAAAACAAGACGCTACCGTTGATTTTGGTGTGCCATTCCGGTGCGCGCAGCTCGCGGGCGGTGCAAATCGCCAAAAAGCTCGGGTATGCAAATGTCCAATCGCTCTCAGGTGGCATGGGTGCCTGGCGCTCGGCCAACCTGCCTGTCGAAAAAGCCTGAACCCAACCACCGAAAGCACCCATGCAAGCTGTCAAGATGTACACCACCGCCGTGTGTCCCTATTGCATTCGCGCCAAGCTGTTGCTGAAAGCGCGCGGCGTGGCGCAGATCGAAGAGATTCGTATCGATTTGAACCCGCGCGAGCGCGATCTGATGTTGAGCAGTACCGGCAGGCGCACTGTGCCGCAAATCTTCATTGGCAGCACCCATGTCGGCGGCTGTGATGACCTGATGGCGCTTGACGGGCGTGGCGCCCTGATGCCGCTGCTGCAGGCCTGACACAACCCCTTTCGACCCTGGTGCCTGAACTCTCGGTGCCGGGTTTTGCCCCCTTTATTAACTAAGAGAACCCCATGTCCGATACCCCCACCCCCGTGTTTCAGATTCAGCGTGTTTACCTCAAAGAGATGTCCCTAGAACAACCGAACTCGCCCGCGATTTTGCTGGAGCAAGAGCAACCCACCGTGGATATTCAGTTGGGTGTGAACGCCGCTCCGGTGGCAGAGGGCATGTTTGAAGTGGTGGTGACTGCCACCGTGCACACCAAAATCCAGGACAAAACCGTGTTTCTGGTGGAAGCATCACAAGCCGGGATCTTCGAGATTCGCAACCTGCCGCCTGAGCAGATGGGCCCGATCATGGGCATTGCTTGCCCGCAAATCGTCTATCCCTACCTGCGTGGCAACGTGGCTGACCTGATCCAGCGCGGTGGTTTTCCGCCGGTGCACTTGTCCGAGATCAACTTTCAGGCCATGTACGAGCAGCAGCAAGCTGCTGCGCAGGGTGAAGCAACGCCGCAAGCGACTCAGTAAGTTTTAAGCCTTTTAGGCCTCTAGCCCTTATGGAACATGCGTAAGTAGCTATGAAAATAATAGTTCTTGGCGCAGGTGCATGGGGCACAGCGCTGGCCGTCAGCGCATCAGGTCAGCAGCACCGTGTTACTTTGTGGGCGCGCAATGCCGACCAAGTCTGGTCCATGGAGCAGCGGCGTCAGAACCAGCGTTATCTGCCAGATGTGGTGTTGCCACCCGGACTGGCTTTCAGTTCGGCAGAGCTGTCTGGGCTGCAGGCGCTGGCGTTTGATGCCGATCTGGTGGTGGTCGCCACGCCGATGGCGGCGCTGCGGCCGATGCTGACGACGCTGCGCGGTTTGCGCGCGCCAGTAGCTTGGTTGTGCAAAGGTTTTGAGACCCCGGTTTGTAAGCCTTTAGGCCTTCTAGCCCATGAAATACAAGCGCTAGTAGCTCCTGAAATGGTAGCTGGCGTATTGAGTGGCCCCAGTTTTGCGCTGGAAGTGGCGCGCGGTCAGCCCACCGCGCTGGTGGCCGCCAGCGTGCATGAAGCGGTGCGCCAGGCGCTGGTAGCGGCGTTTCACAGCCCGAGCCTGCGCGTGTATGCCAATGAAGACATCGTTGGCGTGGAGGTTGGCGGGGCGGTGAAAAACGTGCTGGCGATCGCTACCGGGCTGTGTGATGGCCTGCATCTGGGCTTGAACGCCCGCGCCGCCCTGATCACCCGAGGCTTGGCCGAGATGACACGTTTAGGCCTGGCCCTGGGTGCACGCGCAGAAACCTTCATGGGCTTGAGTGGTCTGGGTGATCTGGTGCTGACCGCCACCGGTGACTTGTCACGCAACCGGCGGGTGGGCTTGGCGCTGGCGCAGGGGCAGACCTTGCAACAAGCCACCAGCGCGCTGGGGCACGTGGCTGAAGGGGTTTACAGCGCCCGCACGGTGGTGCAGCGTGCGCTGGTGCTTGGGGTGAACATGCCCATCGCGCAGGCGGTGGTCGATCTGCTGGACGGCCAGATGACACCCCAGCAAGCCGTCGCGCGCCTGATGGGGCGCGAACCCACGGAAGAATTGGCCGCGTCGGCCTGAAACAAAAAAATAGGGAGCCACACATGACCAAACATTTCGACTTTTCCCACAAACAGGTGGCGGCGCTGGCATTGGAAGACGTCGCTCGCGCCTTGCGTGAAGACGTCGGTGAGGCAGATCTGACCGCAGGGCTGGTCGATCCCCAGCGCCGGGCCTGCGCCACTGTGGTGGCGCGTGAGGCGGCGGTGATTTGTGGTGAACCCTGGGCGCAGCAGGCTTTTTTGCAGATGGACCCAACCGCAGAGCTGGTCTGGCACATTCCCGAGGGTCACCGTTGCGAGGCCGATCAGGTGGTACTGGAGGTGCATGGCCAGGCCCGGGCGATGTTGAGCGCAGAGCGCACTGCGCTCAATTTTCTGCAGCTGCTCAGCGCTGTGGCCACCAAGACCAGCACCTTTGTCGAAGCGGTTCGTGAGGTTCCGGGTTCGCGCACCCGCATTGTCGACACCCGCAAGACCCTGCCAGGGCTGCGTCTGGCGCAAAAGTACGCGGTGCAAATCGGCGGTGGGCTGAACCACCGGCTGGGCTTGTATGACGCGGTGCTGATCAAGGAAAACCACATTGCTGCAGCCGGTGGCGTGAAAGCCGTGCTGGCATGTGCGGCCGAGGTCGCGCCGCAGGCCGTGTTTGTCGAGATCGAGGTGGAAACGCTGGAGCAGCTACGTGAAGCGCTGGAAGCCGGTGCCACCATGGTTCTTCTGGACAACATGGGTCTGATGCATTTGCACGAAGCGGTGCGCCTGAACGCCGGGCGCGCGGTGCTGGAGGTCTCGGGCGGGATAAATCTGTCAAGCGTCTGTGCTATTGCTTCTACCGGGGTTGACCGCATCTCTATTGGTGCCTTGACGAAAAACGTCAAAGCGGTTGATTTTTCGATGCGTTTTGTCAACGACCCGCTCTGAATCGGCCCAACTTTCATGAACTCCGGCCACCCCTCGGTCATGAAAGTTGTTTCGCGTTAATCTGCTCTCAACTTTGAAATCAGGAGTCGCCATGACGAATCCAACCCTGTCGCACAAAGAGGTTGAGTACGAACAGCCGCAAAGCGAGCTGGACGGCGGCCCTGTCTGCACCACCAAACAGGCGTGGGCGCGTGTGCCGGTGGCGCCCACCACCCTAGAGCGCGCTGCCCTCAAAGACAAGATTCGCCGCCTGCTCAAAGAGAAAAACGCGGTGATGGTGTCGCACTACTACGTGCACTCAGACCTACAAGATCTGGCCGAAGAAACCGGTGGCTTGGTGAGCGACTCGCTGGAGATGGCGCGTTTTGGCCGCGACCACGCCGCCACCACACTGCTGGTCTGCGGTGTGCGCTTCATGGGCGAAACCGCCAAAATTCTGTCGCCTGAAAAGCGCGTGCTAATGCCCGACCTGGACGCCACCTGCTCCCTCGACCTGGGTTGCCCAGCGGATGAATTCAGCGCCTTTTGTGATGCGCATCCGGACCGCACCGTGGTGGTTTATGCCAATACCAGCGCAGCGGTCAAGGCGCGCGCTGATTGGCTGGTGACATCAAGCTGCGCGCTCGACATCGTCAAAGCCCTGAAAGACCAGGGCCACAAAATTCTGTGGGCACCCGATCGGCACCTGGGCGGCTACATCCAGCGCGAAACGGGTGCCGACATGGTGATGTGGGAAGGCTCGTGCATCGTGCACGACGAGTTCAAGTCCTTTGAATTGCAAGAGCTGCTGCGCGAACACCCTGGCGCCAAAGTGCTGGTGCACCCCGAGTCGCCCGCAGCGGTAGTGGCGCTGGCCGATGCAGTGGGTTCCACCTCCGCCATCCTGAACGCCGCGCGGCAGATGGATGCCAAAGAGTTCATCGTCGCCACCGACAACGGCATGATGCACAAGCTGCGCACCCTGAACCCGGGCAAAACCTTCATGGAGGCGCCCACCTCTGGCAACAGCGCCACCTGCAAGAGCTGCGCGCACTGCCCGTGGATGGCCATGAACGGCTTGGCTGACGTGGCGCGGGTGCTGGAAACCGGTGCCAACGAGATTCAGGTAGACCCAGCGCTGGGCCTGCGCGCCAAGTTGCCGATTGACCGGATGCTGGCCTTCACCGCAGCGCTCAAACAAGGCTCTGTGCCAAAAGGCCTTGTAGCCCATATCGGTGCTGCCTGAATTGCTATTGAATTAATACTTACTGCCGCCATTCAGCGGCTCACACCATGAACGACACCACCACTGACACCATGACCGACGCCACCATCGACGCCATCACCCGCCCCGAACTGCCTGACCATTTGTCCATTCACGCCCACAGCCCGTTTTACAACGCTGCCGTGGTCGAACACGATGTGGGCATCCGCCTCAACGACAAGGAGCGCACCGACGTTGAGGAATACTGTCTGAGTGAAGGCTGGGTGAAAGTGCCCGCCAGCAAAACCCGCGACCGCAAGGGCCGGCCGTTGCTGATCAAGCTCAAAGGCAAGGTCGAGGCGTTCTACAAGTAATTCCGGGGCCAAAGCAGCTCTGTCGGGCGGGCGCGCATTTAACGGCTTCGCGCGTGGCCGATTCGGTCGTTCGCAGCGCCTCAATTTTTGCTTCGATGCCGAAAGACTGATTGCCTGCTAAAGACGCAAGATCTGGCAACGCAAGAGGGCTGACCCGGCTCGCCGCTGGGCAATGCGCCTCAGATTTCCAGGTTGTCGATAAGGCGGGTGTTGCCCACCCGGGCCGCAGCCAGCAGCACCAGACCTGAGTGGGTCAGCAAGCTGGGCAGCTCGGCGGCAGAGGGTGTCTGCAGGTTGCTGCGTTGGCGCACCGTCAAGTAATCGGGTTTCCAGCCGCGTGCCTCTAGTGCCTCTGTGGCCACAGCTTCGAGCGCGGGGAGGATGGTGGCGCCTGCCTGCAAGGCTTGGGCCATGGCTTTCAGGGCCAGCGAGAGTTGCACCGCCTCCACACGCTCGGCAGGGCTCAGGTAATTGTTGCGCGAGGACAGCGCCAGGCCGTCGTCGCTGCGCTGGGTCGGGCCACCAATCACCTCGATGGGCAGCGCAAACTGCTGCGCCATGCGCTGGATCACCATCAACTGCTGGTAGTCTTTTTTGCCAAACAGCGCCACGCGCGGCTGCACGCAGGCAAACAGTTTCATCACCACCGTGCAGACGCCGCCAAAAAACCCCGGCCTGAAGTGGCCCTCCAACATGTTGGCCAGGTCGGTGGGGGGTTGCACGGTGAAGGCCTGCGGCTCGGGGTAAAGCTCTTTTTCGCTGGGTGCAAAGAGCACGTCGCAGCCCGCAGCGTCCAATGCCTGGCAATCGGCCTCCCAGGTGCGCGGGTAGGTGTCAAAGTCTTCGTGCGGCAAAAACTGCAAGCGGTTAACAAAAATGCTCACCACCACCACATCACCGAGTGGTTTCGCTTGACGCACCAGCGCCAAGTGACCGGCGTGCAAATTGCCCATGGTCGGAACAAACGCCGGGTGCTTGAAGGCCGCCAAATGCGTGCGCAGTTCAGCGATGGTGTGTATTATTTTCATAGTGAATAACCCAGGATGATCCAGGGCTAGAGGCTGATTTGATGATATTTTCTTGGCAAGTACAAGCGTTGGCCGGTTGCCGCTGCTGGAGAGTTAGAGGTTTTGTTGAACTGGTGAGTTGGAGAGCTCACGCTCCACACCAGAGGCGGCGCCTCACTAGGGGGCACCTCACCAAGCGTGCAAGGTGTTGTCTGGGAAACTGCCGTTTTTGACAGCTTGAACATAGGTGCTGATGGCTTCCTTGATGCCGTGCTGGCCAGGAATGCCGGGCAGCTCGGCCATGAAGTTGCGAACAAATTTCGGATTCTTGCCTAGGTTCAGGCCCAGCATGTCATGCAGTACCAGCACCTGGCCTGCTGTGCCTTTGCCAGCGCCAATGCCAATGGTTGGGCAGTGGTCCAGCTCGGCGGTTAGCTCGGCCGACAGGGCGGCGGGCACCATCTCCAGCACCAGCAAGGAGGCGCCAGCATCTTGCAGCGCATGCGCGTGGCGCTTAAGGAGGGCGGCAGATTCAACAGTTTTGCCTTGCACCCGGTAACCGCCCAGCGCGTGCACGGTTTGCGGTGTCAGGCCCAAGTGGGCGCAGACCGGGATGCCGCGCTCCACCAGAAAGCGCACCGTGTCAGCCGTCCAGCCACCACCCTCCAGCTTGACCATGTGGGCACCGGCTTGCATCAGCACAACGGCGCTGCGCAAGGCCTGCTCTTTAGACTCGTGGTAGGTGCCAAACGGCAGGTCGCCAATGATCCAGGCAGTACCTTGCACCCGACGCACGCCGCGGGTGACGCATTCGACGTGGTAGCGCATGGTGTCCAGCGACACACCCACGGTGCTCGACAGCCCCTGGCAGACCATGCCCAGCGAGTCACCCACCAGAATGCACTCCACCCCGGCGGCGTCTGCCACAGCGGCAAAAGTGGCGTCGTAGGCGGTGAGCATGACAATTTTTTCGCCGCGCGCATGCATCTCCAGCAGGCGCGGCAGGCTGACCGGTTTGCGCGTGGCCGGGTTGCTGGCCGGTGGCAAAGTGCCGTAGGGGCTGGCATTCTGGATGGTGGGCTCGGTCATGCGGAAATTTCCCCAAAAAAAAGTGGCGTGAGTCTAAACGAGGCGCGACCGGGCTTGGCGGCTTACGCCTGTGGGCTCAAAATGGTCGGCAGTGCTTCGGGCAGCAGGTCAGGGTAATCGCGGCTGAAATGCAGGCCACGGCTCTCGTGGCGGGCCTGGGCGCTGCGCACAATCAGGTCGGCCACCAGCACCAGGTTGCGCAGTTCCAGCAGGTCACGGGTGACCAGAAAGTTCGCGTAAAACTCCTGAATTTCATCTTGCAGCAGGGCAATACGGTGGGCGGCGCGATCTAGCCGTTTGTTGGTGCGCACGATACCCACATAGTCCCACATGAAGCGGCGCAGTTCGTCCCAGTTGTGCGAGATCACCACGGCTTCATCTGCATCAACCACCCGGCTTTCGTCCCAGGCGGGCAGCGCTATCGCTGGCACCGCTGCTGCAGCGGCAATGTCGGTAGTGGTAGCCTGCGCAAACACCATGCATTCCACCAGCGAGTTGCTAGCCAGCCGGTTGGCACCATGCAAGCCGCTGCAGGCAGTTTCACCAATGGCGTACAGGCCAGGAATGTCGGTGCGGCCATGCAGGTCGGCCAGCACCCCGCCGCAGGTGTAATGCGCAGCAGGCACCACGGGAATGGGTTGTTTGGAGATGTCGATGCCCAGCTCCAGACAGCGCGCGTAGATGTTGGGGAAATGCTCCATCAGGAAGCTCAGGGGCTGGTGCGAGATGTCGAGGTAAACGCAGTCAAAGCCGCCTTTTTTCATCTCGAAGTCAATCGCCCGGGCCACCACGTCGCGCGGGGCCAGTTCCAACCGCGCGTCGTGGTTCTCCATGAAGCGGGTGCCGTCGGGCAGCAACAGGCGCCCACCTTCGCCGCGCACGGCTTCGCTGATCAAAAATGATTTGGCGTGCGGGTGGTACAGGCAAGTGGGGTGGAACTGGATGAACTCCATGTTTTGCACCCGGCAACCGGCGCGCCAAGCAGCCGCAATGCCGTCACCGGTGGCGGTGTCGGGGTTGGTGGTGTAGAGGTAGACCTTGCCTGCGCCACCAGTGGCCAAAATGGTTTGCGGGGCCTCGAAGGTGATGACCTCACCGGTGTCGCTGTCCAGCGCATACAAGCCTGCGCAGCGCTTATCAGACTGGCCCAACTTGTCGGTGGTGATGAGGTCAACCAGTGTGTGCTGCTCAAACAAGGTGACATTGGCGGTTTTTTTAACCGCTTCAATCAGTTTTTTTTGCACCGCCGCGCCAGTGGCGTCGGTCACATGCACGATGCGCCGGGCGCTGTGGCCGCCCTCGCGTGTCAGGTGCAGGAGGCCGTGTTCTTCAGAAAAGGGCACACCCATCGATTGCAGCCAGGCAATCGCCTTGGGCGCGTTTTCCACCACAAAGCGGGTGGCGTCTAGGTCGCACAAGCCGGCACCGGCAATCTGCGTGTCGTGGATATGGGCGTCAAAACTGTCGTCCTTGTTCCAGACCGCCGCAATGCCACCTTGCGCCCAGCCGCTGGAGCCTTCCATGACCGCACGTTTGGTGATCACCGCCACTTTTTTGTCAGGCGCCAGCAGCAGCGCCGCGCTTAGGCCCGCCAAGCCACTGCCGACGATCAGCACATCAAAAACCATTGGCGGGCGGGCAGGGGTGTTGAGGGTGCGAGCGTTCATGGTGTGTGCAGTGTAGGTTCAGGACGGGGTGAAGGCCAGGCGCACATAGATGGGCGCAAAAGCCTCGGCTTGGGTGATGTCGATCAGGGTTTCCTTGGCGAGTTCCAGTAGGGCGATAAACGTCACCACCAGCACCGGCGTGCCTTTTTCCGGGTTGAACAGCGCTTCAAATTCGACAAACCGGTGGCCTTGCAGGCGCTTGAGTATCTGGCTCATGTGTTCGCGCACCGAGAGTTCTTCACGGGTGATCTTGTGGTGCTGCACCAGTTTGGCCCGCTGCAAAATCGCCGCCCAGGCCTGCTGCAACTCGCTCACGCTGACGTCGGCGTAGCGCGGCTGCAGCGCCTGCTCGGTGTAAACCTGGGCCACCAAAAAGTCGCGGCCAAACTGCGGCACCGCGTTCAGGCGCGCTGCTGCCAGCTTGATCTGCTCGTATTGCAGCAGGCGGCGCACCAGCTCGGCGCGCGGGTCCTGCGCTTCTTCGCCTTGCGCAACGTGTTTCGGCGGCAGCAGCATGCGCGACTTGATCTCGATGAGCATGGCCGCCATCAGCAGGTATTCGGCGGCGAGTTCCAGATTGCGCTGGCGAATTTCGTCCACATAACGCATGTACTGACGCGTCAGCCCGGCCATGGGAATGTCAAGAATATTGAAGTTTTGTCGCCGGATCAGGTAGAGCAGCAGGTCCAGAGGGCCTTCAAAGGCCTCCAGAAACACCTCCAGCGCATCGGGCGGGATGTACAAATCCTGTGGCAGGCTGAACAAGGGTTCGCCGTACAACCGCGCCACGGCGACCTGGTCTACCACGGTGGGCATGTCGCCAAGATGAGCGAGTGCCGAAGTGTCTGGTACTGCGGATGCCCCCATGGCTTGCACTTGTTGCTATTTGAAAAAATAGCTAGAGGCGCTTATTGGATAAGGGCTACAAGCCAAAAAGTCTTGCTATTCGGCCTGGCTCTGGTAAACATAGGGCTGCTGCGCCACCTGCGCTGCGCGGAATTCGCGCCAAGCGTCACGGTCAACCGCCTTGTCCCACAGCAGGCTGCGACCCTGGCGCTGCCCCTCTTCTATGGCCGGATTTTTGGCCTTCAGTTCCTTGATGAACTGGGTCACTTCGGATTCGTATTTGGGGCGGTAAAAAAGATTCATGGTGTGTCCGGAATTTGACGCATTTTAGGCACGCGCCTGTCAGATGCTACAGCGAAGGCGCTGCGCTGCCCCTGCTTGGCTTGACCGCCCCCACAAAAGTCAAGGTGTACCATGCGCGCAGGTGACGCAAGAGCGGCTCAGCGTCGCCGTTCAGCCTTGACGTCCACAGCGTGCTGCCCGCGGCGGTGCGGCTGGCCAGTACAAGTGTGTGTCAGTCCTGATTAGCCCGTCTTTTTCTCAAAAATAGGTCATCGATTCATGCCCAGTTTGACCTTTGCCGCCACGTGGACACACCTCGATTGGGTGCTGGTGGTGGTGGGGGCGTGGCTGTTGATCGGCGTCGCTGGCATTGCGGCACTGCGGCGCTTTCGCTTTGTGGCGGTGGTGCTGTTTCCGCTGGGGGCGATCTTCTCGGTGGGGTTGATGGCGGTGGCGCTGAGCGCGGCCTACGCCACGCCGGAGGTAGCCGTGCTGCCGCTGGGCCTGCCGCAATTGCCGTTTCACCTGCGTCTGGACAACCTCTCGGCCTTTTTTCTGCTGCTGATTGGCGGCGTGGCGGCCGGGGTGTCAACCTTTGCGGCCGGCTATTTCCGTCAGGGCGAGGGCACGCCGCCGGGCTTGCTGTGCCTCGAATACCACGTGTTCATTGCCAGCATGGCGATGGTGGTGCTGGCAGACGATGCCTATGTGTTCATGGTGATGTGGGAAACCATGGCCTTTTCCTCCTTCTTTCTGGTGATGGCGAACCACCGTATTGCGGAAATCCGCAGCGCTGGTTATCTGTACATGCTGGTGGCCCATGTAGGGGCACTCGGCATCCTGTTGTGTTTTGGCGTGCTGCAGGCCAATACCGGGGACTACACCTTTGCCAACATGCGGGCGCAGC
Organism: Rhodoferax antarcticus ANT.BR; assembly: GCF_001938565.1. Lineage (GTDB taxonomy): Bacteria > Pseudomonadota > Gammaproteobacteria > Burkholderiales > Burkholderiaceae_C > Rhodoferax > Rhodoferax antarcticus. The sequence goes on along the minus strand of NZ_MSYM01000019.1, from coordinate 38,145 downwards.
AGCTGGACCCGTTCTGGGCGTCGGTGGCGTTTGTGCTGGCGGTGTTTGGCTTTGGTGCCAAAGCCGGTTTGTTGCCGCTGCACGCCTGGCTGCCCGAGGCGCATCCTGCCGCGCCCTCGCCGGTGTCGGCGCTGATGAGCGGGGTTATGCTCAAAATTGCGCTTTATGGCATCTTGCGGGTGGGGTTTGATCTGCTGCAGACGCGCATCTGGTGGTGGGGTGTGCTGCTGATGGGGCTGGGGCTGTCGACCGCGCTATTTGGCGTGGTGTTTTCTACCGTGCAGGTGGAAATGAAGCGTCTGCTGGCGTATTCCTCGATCGACAACGTGGGTCTGATGTGCGCTGGGCTGGGTTTGTCACTGCTGTTTTCCAGCTACGGCATGACGGCCCTTTCCGCCTTGGCGTTGACCGCCGCGCTTTACCACATGCTGAGCCACGCGTTCTTTAAGAGTCTGTTGTTTTGCAGTACCGGCGCGGTGCTGCATGCCACCGGCGAGCGCAGCCTGGGCAAGCTCGGCGGCCTGATTCGCACCATGCCCTGGGTGGCCTGGCCGACCCTGGTGGGCGTGCTGGCCTGTGCCGGGCTGCCGCCGTTTGGCGGCTTTGTGGCCGAATGGCTGCTGTTGCAAAGTTTTTTATTCACCACTGGCTTGCCCAGCTCGTTTCTGGACATGCTGGTGCCGGTAATGGCAGCGCTGATTGCGCTGGTGGCTGCGCTGTCTGGCTTCACCATGGTGAAGTACTTTGGCGTGGTATTTCTGGGCCAGCCGCGTGAAGAAAAGCTCGCAAAAGCGCATGACGCCGGCCGCTGGGAGCGCCTGGGCATGCTCTGGCTGGCGGCGGGTTGCGTGTTGCTGGGGTTGTTTCCGAACCAGGTGATTGCGTTGATGGATCCGGTGACGAACGGGCTGGTGGGGGCTGGGCTGGCGCAGACGGTGGCTGAAAACAGTTGGCTACTGGTGCCGGTCAGCGTCGAGCGCGCCAGCTACGCACCGGTCATTTTCCTGCTGGGCGTGGTGCTGAGCTTTGGTCTGGCGTTTGTGCTGGTGCGCCGGCTCTACCACGGCCGCCTGCGCCGGGTGCCACCTTGGGACTGCGGTCACCCTTGGCAGACGGCGCGCATGCAAGACACGGCCGAAGGCTTTGGCCAACCTATTCGGCAAATTTTTGAGCCGTTTTTCCGCGTCACAAAGCAGCTGCCCAGCGCTTTTGACGACAAACCCACCTATAACGTCAAGGTGGAAGACCCGCTGTGGTATTGGCTGTACCTGCCGGTGGCGCGGCTGGTGGAAAAAATCTCCCGCCTCGTCGGCCTGCTCCAGCAGGGCCGCATGGCGGTGTACCTGATGTACAGCTTTGCCACCCTGATCGTGGTGCTATTGGTGGTGAAGCGATGAGCGCGCTCGGCGTTTTTTCACAGTTGCTGGCGCTGCTGCTGGCCTTGCTGCTGGCACCCTTGCTCACCGGCTGGGTGAACCAGTGGCGGCACTGGCTGCAAAACAAGTCGGCCCCCAGCCTGCTACAGCCCTACCGCATGCTGCACAAACTGTTCAACAAGGAGTCGCTGGTTGCTGAGCATGCCTCGCCCCTGTACCGGTTTGCGCCTTATGTGGTGTTTGGCTGCATGCTGCTGGCCAGCGCGATTATTCCGACGATTTCTACCGATTTGCCGCTGTCGCCAGCAGCGGACGCGATTGCGCTGGTGGGCTTGTTTGCGCTGGCGCGGGTGTTTCTCTCGTTGGCGGCGATGGATGTGGGCACGGCGTTTGGCTCGCTGGGCGCGCGCCGCGAAATGCTGGTGGGTTTTCTGGCCGAGCCTGCGCTGCTGATGGTGCTGTTTTGCGCCTCGATGATCACTGGCTCCACCTCGTTGACAACGATTGTGCAAACCCTGGCGCACCGTGAACTGGCCATCTACCCCAGCCTGTTGTTGGCCGGGGTGGCGTTCACCATGGTGTCGCTGGCAGAAAACGCACGGGTGCCGGTGGACAACCCCGCCACCCATCTGGAACTCACCATGATCCATGAGGCGATGGTTCTGGAGTATTCAGCCCGCCATCTGGCGCTGATGGAGTGGGCGGCCAGCCTGAAGCTGTTCGCCTACTCATGCATCGGGCTGGCGCTGTTTTTTCCCTGGGGCGTGGCCGAGGCGAATGCACCGCTGGCGCTACTGCTAGCTTTACCGGTGCTGGTGTTCAAGCTGGCCGTGGGCGGCATGCTGCTGGCGATGATTGAGACCGCTGGTGCCAAGATGCGCGTTTTTCGCGTGCCCGAGTTTCTGGGTTCCGCCTTTTTGCTGGCGGTGATTGGCTTGCTGGTGAATGTGTTGCTGGGGGGCAAATGATCAAATTTGTGCCGCAGCTGATCAACCTGTTCGCCACGCTGATTCTGTTGCTGTCGTTTGCCATGATTTCGCAGCGGCGCATCGTGTCGCTGATTCACCTGTTCATGATTCAGGGGGCGGCGCTGGTAGCAGCTTCGTTTTTGCTGGCCTATGTGACGAATCAACCTGAGTTGTACATCTCTGGCGTGCTCACTCTGGTGCTCAAGGTGGTGCTGATCCCGTGGATGCTGCACCGCATGATCCGCAAGCTGAATGTGCGCTGGGACGTGGAAACGCTGCTGAACATTCCCACCACCATGCTGATTGGCATTGCGCTGGTGATTTTTGCCTTTAGCCTGGCGCTGCCAATTTCACGCTTGTCAGACGCTGTGGCCGGGGGCGCGTTGGGTATTGCGCTGGCGTGTGTGTTGCTGTCGTTCATGATGATGATCACCCGCTCGAAGGCGGTGCCGCAGGTGATTGGCTTTTTGTCCATGGAAAACGGCTTGTTGTTTGCCGCCACCACCGTTACCAACGGCATGCCGATGATTGTCGAATTTGGCATTGCGTTGGACGTGCTGGTGGGCGTGCTGATTCTGGGGGTGTTCTTGTTCCAGCTTCGCGAAAAGTTTGACAGCCTGGACATTCACCACCTGGAAACGCTCAAGGATGACTCAAGATGAGCGCGCTGTTTCTGATCCTTGGGGTGCCGCTGCTGGGCGGCATGCTGCTGGCGCTGGTGGGGCACCGCAGTTATGCGCGAGACATCAACGTGGTGTTCAGTCTGCTGACATTTCTGGCCGCCTGTGTGATGACGATGCAGGTGATTCAGGACGGCCCGCAGTTTGTCTGGGACAAGCAGTTTTACATTGACCCGCTCAACGTCTTTCTCGTCACCCTGACGGCCTTTGTCAGCCTGACCACGGCGATCTTCTCGCGCCCTTACATGCGCATTGAGCAAGACCACGGCAAGATGACGCCAGCGCGCATGCGCCTGTACCACAGCATGTACCAGTTGTTCAGCTTCACCATGCTGCTGGGCTTCACCACCAACAACCTGGGAATTATTTGGGTGGCGATGGAGGCCGCCACGCTGACCACCGTGCTGCTGGTCAGTGTCTACCGCACCCCGGCCAGCCTGGAGGCGGCCTGGAAATACTTTATTTTGTGCGGCGTTGGCATCGCCCTGGCGCTGTTTGGCACGATTCTGGTCTATATGGCAGCGGACAAGGCGCTGGGCTCAGAGCACGCCACGTTGCTGTGGAGCAATCTGTCTGACATCAAGGGCCAGCTTGACCCGACCATCATGTCGCTGGCGTTTGTGTTCCTGTTGATTGGTTATGGCACCAAGATCGGTCTGGTGCCGCTGCACAGTTGGCTGCCGGACGCCCACGCCGAAGGCCCCACGCCGGTGTCAGCGGTGCTGTCGGGTCTGCTGCTGAATGTGGCCATGTATGCGGTGCTGCGCTGCAAGGTGCTCACCGACGGCGCGTTAGGCACCCAAATGGCCGGGCAACTGATGATGGGCTTTGGCCTGCTGTCGGTGGTGGTGGCAGCGTTTTGCATCTCGCGGCAAAAAGACGTCAAGCGCATGTTTTCTTACTCCAGTATTGAGCACATGGGGTTGATCACCTTTGCTTTTGGCATGGGCGGGCCGGTGGCCAACTTTGCCGGGCTGCTGCACATGACGGTGCATTCGTTGGTGAAATCCGCCATCTTTTTCACCGTTGGCCACGCCACGCAAAAGGCCGGCACACAGGTCATGAGCGAGATACGCGGGCTGATCAAGGTCAACCCCGCAGTGGGCTGGGGCCTGATGCTGGGCGTGATGGCCATCCTGGGCATGCCGCCGTTTGGCGTGTTTGCCAGCGAGTTTTTGATCCTCACCACCGCCATGCGTGAGCAGCCCTGGGCCACACCGTTCCTGTTTTTGGCGCTGGGCGTGGCGTTTGCCTCGATGCTGATCCGCGTGTTGCCGATGGTGTTTGGCGAATCCACCCTTAAGCCGCTGGCGCATCCGCCGGCGCTGATTCCGGTGTTTGTGCACTTGGCGCTGGCCTTGGCGCTGGGCTTGTACATTCCGCCCTATCTGGACGGCTGGTACGTGGCGGCATCACGCATGCTGGGGGGTTGAACCGATGAAGCTACCTGGCCTGGAATTGGAACTTGTCGCGCTGCCAGCCCCGGTGCCGATATTTTGGGCGCGGGTGACGCCAGCCCAGTGGCAAACCGCCGCTACAACGGTGCGTGACGCCGGTGGCCGACTGATCACACTGTGGGCTGGCAAAGCTATTAAAGATATAGCTTCTAACGCAGGTGGGACAAGGGCTGAGAGCATATTTTGTGCGTATGCCACGCTGGAGGGGCTGTTCTGGCTGGCCTTGCCCTTGGAGGTGCAAGATGGGCGCTGCAGCTACCCGAATCTATCTGGCGTCTTTCTGGCGGCCTCACGCATGCAGCGTGCGGCAGCCGACCTGTCTGGTGTGCTGGCAGAAGGTGCGCGCGACCAGCGTCCCTGGCTGAACCACGGCGCCTGGGCGGCTGACCACTACCCGCTGCTGCAAGATCCGCAAGCCTTGCCTGAACCCGCGCCCGGTGCCTTGACCGACTACCCGTTTGTGCGTGTGCAGGGCGACGGCGTGCATGAAATCGCCGTGGGCCCGGTGCACGCGGGCATCATCGAGCCGGGGCACTTCCGGTTTTCTGCCGTTGGTGAGAAGATTTTGCGCCTGGAGCAGCGCCTGGGCTACACCCACAAAGGTATTGAGCAGAACATGACGCAGCTGCCCGCCCAGGAAGCCTACCGGCTGGCCGGGCGCGTGTCGGGCGACTCCACCGTGGCCTATGCCTGGGCTTACTGCATGGCGCTGGAGTCTGCCTGCCAGACCAGCATCCCGCCGCGCGCGGCTTGGCTGCGTGCGCTGATGCTGGAGTGCGAGCGCGTGGCCAATCACCTAGGCGACCTGGGTGCGCTGGGCAACGACGTCGCCTATGCCTTTGCGCTGGCGCAGTTTTCGCGGCTGCGGGAAGACTGGCTGCGCGCCTGCAAAACAGCTTTTGGTCACCGTTTGATGATGGACTGCATCGTGCCCGGCGGTGTGAAAGCAGATTTGTTGCCCGGCGGATGGGACGCCTTGTGGCAGCGTTGCCTGGAAACGGCGGTTGATGTGCGCAAGCTCTTCGAGGTGTTTGAATCCCACGCCGGGCTGCAAGACCGCTTCTTGGTCACTGGCCGGGTGGAACCCGCGCTGGCCGCGCAGCTGGGCATGACCGGGCTGGCCGGGCGCGGCAGTTCGCAGAGTTGGGATGTGCGCTGTGACCACCCGTTTGCACCCTACGATACCTTGAGGGTGGTGATGGCCACCCATGCGCGCGGCGATGTGGGCGCGCGCGCAGCGGTGCGGTTTCAGGAGGTCACCGAGGCCATCCGCCTGATTGAGCGCATCCTCAATGAAGCCCCAGAAGGCCCGGTGCGAACCCCGTTAACGCTGCCCGCGCAGCCTAGCCGGGGCGCCGGCTGGGTGGAAGGCTGGCGTGGCGAGATTGTCGTGGCGCTGGAACTCGCCGGGGCTGAGCAGGCCAACCGCATTGAGCGCTGCCACCTGCACGACCCGTCCTGGCAAAACTGGCCGGTGCTGGAACACGCTGTCATGAACGACATCGTGGCCGACTTCCCGCTCATCAACAAGTCGTTCAACCTGAGCTACTCGGGGCAAGACCTATGAGGAAGACCGCATGATCTGGAAAGTTGTCCAGCAGATCGCCAAGGTGGGCATCTGCACCGAAGCAGCGCCTGACATTGGTGATGTTTCAGGCCTTGAGCCCTCACACATACAGGCTGAGATGCTATCTATTTTGGGTGACGCTTTGTGCATCCGCGAGGTGGATGCGGGTTCCTGCAACGGCTGCGAGATGGAAATCAGCGCGCTGGGCAACCCGTACTACAACATTGAGGGCCTGGGCATCAAATTTGTGGCCAGCCCGCGCCACGCCGACATGCTGCTGGTCACCGGCCCAGTGTCGCGCAACATGGAGATGGCGTTAAAGCGCACTTTTGATGCCACGCCCGAGCCCAAACTGGTGGTGGCGGTGGGCGACTGTGCCTGCACAGGCGGCATCTTCGGTGAAAGCTACGCCACCTGCGGCCGGGTAGACAAGGTCATTCCAGTGGATGTGACCGTGCCGGGCTGCCCACCGGAGCCGATTGATATTCTGCGCGGCATTCTGCAGGCGGTGCGACGGCGGGTTGTGCAAAGGTCTTAGAAAGGCGGCTACGGAACATCCTGCCAGAAGCAGCAAAGCACCCGCATGTCACCAAACAAGTGTTTTCCACTATTTGGCGATGCCCAAAAATACAGCAAGACAACGCTCAACCTCGATCATGGCTGCAGCGTCAATGTGCCCGAAGGCTGGGCCAACCTTGTCGCGCTTCACGGTCATCGCTTTATCTACCATCACCTGTGACGGCTTTTGCAAACCGTTTTTTGGACTTGGCTCAATAGTGATGCGCAATAGCGGCGCGGCAACCAGCGCGGCTGTCACGGGCAGAACGGTGACACTGGTGTGCTCGTCGTACGGGTCAGCCTGAATCACCAAGGCGGGTCTGGGCTTGCCAAAGTCGCCTTGCATAGCGATGGTCACAAAGTCGCCACGCATTAAGCCGTCCAGCCGTCCACATCTGCTAAGGCTTCATTCATGAATGTCTGCATGTTCTGGTCGGCCATGTCCGCTTGCGCGACAAGGCGGCACTGGCGACGGCATTCCTGAGCGAAGTCTGGCGTTCGCGTATCTGGCACCCAGATTTGCACAGGGCGCAACCCCGCCATACGAAGCGCATCGCGGTACTTTTGAACACGTAAATTGACATGCAGCATTGGGGGTCTCTCTTTTGAGTTACATGCAACAGTTTATAGGCTTGTGCCGTTACATGCAATAACTGGAAAAGCATCGGCGTTTCCGGCATAGAACCCCCACTTATCATTGCCTGCACAGGCCCTTACAACGGCCTGAGTCGACGCCAAACGCGCAAGCGACATCATGGTCCTTCCACCGCAGATACGGCCACCGGCTCGGTGTCGCCTGAAAACCCCTGTGTCTTCGGGCAAGCTCAATGCCGGCCTATTTCAAACTGCGCACGACACGCCCAATCGTCAGACCCTGCGCCAGAGTGGAAAAATACCACCCCGCAATAGGTCAGCGCCAGCACCGTGTCGCGGTGGGGCCCGGCGGGCAACGCCAAGGCCAGCGCTACCGAGATGCCGCCGCGCAGCCCGCCCCAGGTCAGCACCCGCCAGGCACCCGCATGCAGGCCAGAGCGATGCTCCAACGCGCGCACCGGCAAGCCAGGCGTGACCGTCCGGGCGAACAAAGTCACCGCAATGGCCACGGCCCCAGCCAGCAAAACAGGCACTGAAAACGCGATCAGCAGCACCTCCATGCCAATCAGCACGAAAAGAACCGCATTGAGAATTTCGTCCAACAACTCCCAAAACATATCCACCTAACGCCGTGTGGTGTCTGACATGGCCAGTGCACGTCCCTGGTTGCCCACCACCAAGCCGGTCACCACCATGGCCAATGGGCCGGATACATGCAGTTTGCTGGCCAGCAAAGCGGTCACGACGAGGCAGATGGCGGCAATATCAAGTATGGGTCTGGTGGTTCCTTTCGTGGAAGATCCACAAGACCTTGCATGGTAGAAGCACCTGTGGCGAGCATCAGGTTACCCACGGCCAGGGTTCTAGAACAACCCCACCTGCTTTGCCGACCTTGGCGGTGATCATGTCGACGCGCACCAAACCGTCAACTTACTATATTTTCAGTAGCTACTTGCGCTTGTTGTATATGGGATAGAGGCACAAATAGTGCTTAAAGTTGTTGGTTGTCCACACACTGCATCCGGTGCGAAAAAGCGCCGTTGACAGGCCAGTTTGCAGTGGCTCAGTAAGCGTGGCGGCGGGTGAAGCCGTGTTTCTGTCGCCCCGCGCTGGCTTGCGCTCATGGGCCGGACGGTTTGACCTCGATCTGGATCTCGTTTCGGCGCCAGAAAGGTAGCGTCCAAGGTGGGTCGTAGCGGGCCAGTTGTGCCGGGCCTGCCGCAGCCAGTTGGCGTGTTTGCATCCAGTCAACCAGTGCCTGGGTTTCTTGTCGGATGCGGCTCTCGGTGTTGAACCCGGAATAGGTTGCCACCGCCACGGTTTTGCCAGGCACCTCGCGCAAAGTCACCGCGGCGTTGTTGGGCTGTGGGAGCGCCTCCAGGGTGTACTGGCTGGGCATGACGAACTGCACCCGCCAGCGCTGTGCTGCTACCCAACCTGGCGCCTCACCTGCTGGCTGCACCGTGACCGGGGCCGTCATGGCCAGCTTACTTGACTGGGCCTGTGGCTCCACGGTGACGGGCGCTGTCATCGCGATCTTGCTGCTTTGATCGGTTTGGGGCGTTGTGTTGTTGCCAAAAATGTAGTCCGCAATGGCTCGGAAACCCTTGCCAGAGGCGGCGTCCATGTCGCCATCGACCCAGGTCTCGGCAACGATCAGCGGCGCGTATTGACGCAGCTCAAACCCATTGTCTTGGGCCAGAACTTGAAACTTGGGTTCTTCAACCGCCATCGCAGCACCCCCGAGCATCAACGCCGCAAAAAAGCAAAACAGCCGTCGCATCATTGGTCACCTTACTTGGGCATGATCACGCTGTCGATCACATGGATCACACCGTTATCGGCCACGATGTCGGTGCTGGTGATGTGGGCGCCGTCCACCATTGCACCGCCAGCGGTGGTGACGGTCAGCTCAGAGCCTTGCACGGTTTTGACCTTGCCCGCCTTGACATCAGCCGCCATCACTTTGCCAGCGACCACATGGTAGGTGAGCACGGCGGTGAGCTTGGCCTTGTCTTTCAGCAAGGCGTCCAGATCCGCTTTGGGAATCTTCGCAAAGGCCGCGTCGGTCGGCGCAAAGACGGTGAAGGGGCCCTTGCCCTTGAGGGTGTCAACCAAGCCCGCAGCGGTGAGTGCCGTGGCCAGGGTTTTGAAGTTTCCGGCACCCACGGCCGTGTCTACGATGTCTTTAGCCTGCACAGAAAAAGCCGCGCCGAGGGCCAAAACAGAAGCGATTACCATTTTTTTCATAAGGAGCTCCGAACAAATCAGGGGTTACCTGAGACGCCAAAAATGTGGCAGGTGAAGTATCCGCTACCAGCACGTATCCTTATGAACTGAACGGTCTATCAATAGTCTCATCGGTAATTAAATGCTAGCCCTGTGGTTTCTGAGTTTTTACCGTTTGATTTCCTTCGGGTTCAGTGAATCCGCATGCCTGGCTGCGCACCGGGGAAAGGCTCAAGCACATAAATGCCGGGCTGGGCTTTTTCATCAGCATGGCTGGCGGCCAGCACCATGCCTTCACTCACACCAAACTTCATCTTGCGCGGTGCCAGGTTGGCCACCAGCACGGTGAGTTTGCCGGTCAGGTCCTCGGGCTTGTAACAACTTGCAATGCCTGAAAAAACACTGCGGGTTTTGGCTTGCCCGGCGTCGTCGAGCTCACCCACATCCAGCGTGAGTTGCAGCAGCTTGGTGGAGCCCGCTACCGCCTGGCATTGCACGATTTTGGCAATGCGCAGGTCGATCTTGGCAAAGTCGTCGATGCTGATGGTGGGGGCAATGGCTTCGCCACCAGGCAGTTTGGATGCTGCGTTTTCAGTAGCTGTTAGCGCTTGTTCCATAAGGGCTGGAGGCATAAAAAGTGCTTCAAGTTGTTTGATGTCCACACGCTGCATCAGATGTTGGTAAGTGCCGATCACATGGCCAGTCTGCAGTGGTTCGCCAACATTGCCAAAACTCAGAGGTTCGATGTTCAAAAAGGTTTCGACTTGGGCAGCTAGCTGCGGCAATACCGGTTTCAGGTAGCAGGTGAGGATGCGAAAAGCCTTGATACAAACCGAGCAGACGCCCTGCAGCCGTACCTCCTGCCCCGGCTGTTTGGCCAGGTCCCAGGGTTTGTTGGCGTCCACATAGGCGTTCACCCGGTCAGCCAGCAGCATGGTTTCACGCAGGGCCTTGGCGTACTCGCGCTCTTCATACAGGCGCTCGATGCTGACGCGCTCAATGCGCAACTGGTGCAGCAAGGCCGCGCCCTCTTCAGGTGCCTCACCGAGCTTGCCTTCAAAGCGCTTGCTCAAAAACCCGGCTGCCCGTGAGGCGATGTTGATGTATTTGCCGACCAGGTCGCTGTTGACGCGGGCCATGAAGTCGTCGGCATTGAAGTCGATGTCTTCATTGCGGGCGCTGAGTTTGGCGGCCAGGTAGTAGCGCAGCCACTCAGGGTTCATGCCCAGGCTCAGGTATTTGAGCGGGTCCAGCCCGGTGCCACGGCTTTTGCTCATTTTTTCGCCGTTGTTCACCGTCAGGAAACCATGCACAAAGATGTTGTCGGGCACCTTGCGGCCGCTGAATTTGAGTGTGGCGGGCCAGAACAGAGTGTGAAAGGTGACGATGTCTTTGCCAATGAAGTGGTACTGCTCCAGCTCGGGGTTGGCCATGTAGGCCTCGAAGTCCGCGCTTTGCGGGTCCAGCGCAGCGCGTTTGTCCAGCAGGTTTTTCAGCGACGCCAGGTAACCAATGGGCGCGTCGAGCCAGACGTAGAAGTATTTGCCCGGCGCATCAGGTATCTCAATGCCAAAGTACGGCGCGTCGCGGCTGATGTCCCAGTCGCCTAGGCCTTCGCTTTGTGTGCCGTCGGGGTTGGTGCGCACACTGAACCATTCCTTGATCTTGTTGGCCACTTCGGGTTGCAGCTTGCCGTCTTGCGTCCACTCCTCCAGAAATGCCACACAGCGTGGGTCGGACAGCTTGAAAAAGAAGTGCACCGAGTTTTTCAGCTCCGGCTTGGCACCTGACAGCGCGGAATACGGGTTGATCAGGTCAGTTGGCGCATAGACAGCGCCGCAGTTCTCGCAGTTGTCACCATACTGGTCTTTGGTGTGGCACTTGGGGCACTCGCCCTTGATGAAACGGTCCGGCAGGAACATGTTTTTCGCCGGGTCGAAAAACTGCGCAATGGTGCGGGTGTCGATCAGCGTGCCGTCAACGTTGTCGCGCAGGCCACGGTAGATGGACTGGGCCAGCTCGTGGTTTTCGGGGGCGTCGGTGCTGTGCCAGTTATCAAAGCTGATGTGAAAACCGTCTAGGTACTGCTTGCGACCCGCGGCAATGTTGGCCACAAACTCTTGCGGCGTGACACCTGCTTTCTCGGCAGCGATCATGATTGGCGCGCCGTGGGTGTCGTCAGCGCAGACAAAATCGACCGCGTTGCCCATCATGCGCTGGTAACGCACCCAGATGTCGGCCTGGATGTATTCCATGATGTGGCCAATGTGAAAGTTGCCATTGGCGTAGGGCAGGGCGGTGGTGACAAAGAGTTGGCGGGTCATGGGGCGGGGTCTTTCTGGATCAGCCCACCATTTTAGTCGGGCAAGCTGGGCCCGAGGCGATTTGATGCTGTTGGCGCCATCAGCCGGGCGATACGCTTTGCTACGTGTCCCCAGCCCGCTGCGCGGTCTCCGCCTTTCATTCGCAAAGCGCATCACCCGACTGATTTTGCGAGCGTTTTGGTACGCCGGCGGAGGACTGTCAAAAGTTGCCTGCATCGGATATGGCAAGAATGGATGTGAGTCGTTAACAGCAGAAATTCTGCCCCTGAGAGCGCTAGGCGCGGTGATTGGGTGATGCGACCGGGCTTCGGGGTGAAAGGCGCGCGCCTTCATTCGCGGGCGTGCTGATCCGTGCGTTTCGCGTGTGTTTTCATCTCGAAACCGCATGCGCATCACCCAGTCGCCGTGCCGGGTTTGACATCAAACGCTGCGCCGGGCCAAGCCGGGACGATCAGCGCAGGCGCAAAGGGTCGCGGCGGCGTTCCTGGTAGGCAGGCGCTGGCACTGTGGCACCCGGATCAGCCTTGGGCGCGGCTTGCGGGTCGGTCCAGTCAAAAAACGCGCAGATCTCGGCGCGCTGGCGCATCGCGTCCTTGTGGCCCAGCGCCATCAACTCACCGGTGTAACCCGGCTCAAACAGCAGATAGCTGGCCAACGGCGCACCGTGCTCATCGGAAACATGGGACGACACGCCCAGACTGCCCAGCACGCGGCGCACCGGCGCGGGCAACTCGTGCACGTGTCTGGCAGCGATCACATCGAGCCGTTCCGAAGGCGATATCAGCAACAGGTCCACCGGGCGCAGGTTGCTGGCGGCGCGCATGTCGGGCGGCACCAGGTTCAGAGTCTGGTTGATGCGCCGAATGCGCTCAATGTCCACCGCCAGCGCATCCAGGAAAATATTCGCCAGCGCATGGCCGGCAATCTGCGCCAAGCTGGGGTAATCGCCCGAGTCACCCACGCTGCCCGGTTTTTTGGACGCGTGCACGCGCCCGGCGCCTATCACCAAGATACGTTGCGCACCCAGATGGATCGCTGGCGCAATCGGTGCCGACTGGCGCATGGAGCCGTCGCCGTAGAAAGCCGTCTCGCCGTTCACATGCAGCGGCATGGCCGGGAAGACGAAAGGAATCGCGCTCGATGCCAGCAAGTGCTCATGGGTGATCTTGTCGCGCAGGCCGCGCCGCTGCGAGCGCGTCCAGGGCAGCAGGCGCTTGTCTCCCTCGTAAAAGGTAAAGTGTTCGCCCGAGGTGTAGCTTGACGCGGTGACTGCCAGCGCCTGCAGGTGCCCATCACGAATCAGCATGGGGATGCGGTCCAGCGGCACCATCTTGGTGAGCAGTTCCGCCAGCGGACTGTTGTCCAGCAGCGACTTCGGCTTGACACGTCGCCATTTGGCAATCATCCAGCCCATGGAGAGCAGCGTCATCCACTTGGCGCCTGAGCGCAACATGCTCACCGAGTCAGCTCGGTACACCTGGTCGGCGCGAAAGTTGCGCCACACATGGGCAATACGCCGCACCGCCTCATCAAACTGGTCGGCACCGCAGGCCAGCGAGGCCGCATTGATGGCCCCGGCCGAGGTGCCGCTGATGATCGGAAACGGGTTGGGCTGGTTCTGCGCCCCGCAGGCCCGGCGCAACTCGGAGATGGCCTCAAGCACCCCCACCTGGTAAGCGGCGCGGGCGCCGCCGCCCGAGAGCATCAGGGCGGCTGTAGTTTCAGCCGCTGGCGGCGCGGCGCTAGGGGTAGCTGGGTAAAGAGGCATGGCCCGATTATCAGCAGCTGCCTGGGGTGCTTGCGGCAAAGAGTGGGCAGCATGTGAGGTGTTGCGGGTAAACCCCGATTTGCAATCTGCGCAAAAAGGGAATTGCGTGTTGGCTAGACTCAACGTTTTCGGAGAAACCCATGCCCGTGACTGAACAAACTATTCTGGAAGCGCTGAAAAGCGTGATCGACCCCAACACCGGGCGCGACTTTGTGTCGACCAAAGCCGTGAAGAACCTAACGGTCAGCGACGCTGATGTCGCTTTTGAGGTGGTGCTGGGCTACCCCGCCAAAAGCCAGATTGCCGGTTTTCGCAAAGAGCTGATTGCCGCTGTCAAAAGCGTGGCACCGGCGGCCAATGTGTCAGTCAACGTCACCAGTCTGATCACCGCGCATGCGGTGCAGCGCGGTGTGCAACTGTTACCCGGCGTTAAAAACATTGTTGCGGTCGCCTCCGGTAAAGGTGGTGTGGGTAAAAGCACTACCGCGGTGAACCTGGCGCTGGCGCTGGCTGCCGAAGGCGCACGAGTGGGCCTGCTCGACGCGGACATCTATGGCCCCAGCATTCCGATGATGATGGGCATCCACGGCAAGCCCGAGAGCACCGACGGCCAGACCATGGATCCGCTGGAAAACTACGGCGTGCAGGTCATGTCGATCGGCCTGCTGGTGCCGCAGGACGAAGCCATGATCTGGCGCGGCCCCATGGCCACCCAGGCGCTGGAGCAGTTGCTGCGTCAGACCAATTGGAACGACCTGGACTATCTGATTGTGGACATGCCCCCCGGCACCGGCGACATTCAGCTCACCCTGTCGCAAAAGGTGCCCCTGACCGGCGCAGTGATTGTGACTACGCCACAAGACATTGCCTTGCTGGATGCACGCAAAGGCATCAAGATGTTTGAAAAAGTCGGTGTGCCGATTCTTGGGATTGTGGAAAACATGGCGGCCCATGTGTGCAGCAACTGTGGCCACGTGGAAGCTATCTTTGGCGCCGATGGCGGTAAAAAAATGGCGGCTGAGTACAACATGGACTACCTGGGTGCTCTGCCACTGGATATGCACATCCGCTTGCAGTCCGATAGCGGCAAGCCGCCAGTGGTGGCAGACCCCGACAGCGAAGTCTCGGGCCTTTACAAGGCGGTGGCGCTTAAGGTGGCGTTGGCTATAGCTGCTAAAAACAAAGACTTTTCTAGCAAGTTCCCGTCGATCAAGATTTCACAGAACACCTGATGCATCTGGCCTGTGGCATAGGCCCATTTTTTGCTTGGAAGGGGTGCCATGGCGTATCGCAAATACAATTTTAATGTCGGACCCCATCAACAATCAAATACATACCACCGTGAAGCGCATCGATCTTTTTCTGCTTGGTCTCGTTGGGTTGTTTTTGAGTCTGCCTGCACTGGCTCAAACCTCTGCACCGCCCTCCAGCATTGCTGCGGCCAACCGGCTGCAGCGGGTTTTGGTGGTGCAAAGTCTTCGGGTCTGCATCTGGCCTGATTACTACAGCATCACCTACCGCAACCCCAAAACATTGCAGTTGTCGGGCATTGACATCGAGATGGCACAGGCGCTGGGCAAAGACCTTGGCGTGGCTGTGCAGTTTGTCGACAGTTCATTTGCCAAATTGATTGATGACGTGACGCAAGACCGCTGCGATGTGGCCATGTTTGCCGTGGGCATCACCCCGGAGCGACAAAAGCGCTTGCGCTTTACCCAGCCGCATCTGGTCAGCGATATTTTTGCCATCACCTCCAGGACCAACCGCCGCATTCGCCAGTGGTCTGACATTGACCAGCCGGGCTCCGTGGTGGCCGTGGCGCAAGGCACGTTGCACGAGCCAGTGATGAAGGCCAGGCTCAAAAACGCTCAGTTGATGGTTTCGAACACCCCCTTTGCTCGCGAACAGGAAGTGCGGTCGGGCCGAGCAGATGTGTTCATGACTGACTACCCTTACAGCCAGCGCTTTCTCGCCAATGCTGATTGGGCGCGCTTGGTTGCACCTGATGGCGTCTACCACACCACGCCCTATGCCTATGCCGTGGCACCGGGCGATGATGCGTGGCTGGCCAGGCTTGACAAGTTTGTCAGCGACGTCAAACGCGATGGTCGGTTGCTGGCTGGTGCCCAACGTTATCGGCTTGAACCCATCGTGGCGCGCTGATGCAGCCGGGCAAGCGCCAGAAAACGCTGTTTTTTGCGGCGTTGACAGCGTTTGTGGTTGGCGTGCTCGTACTGACCTGCTACATCCTGTGGCTGATGCGCAGCGAGGCATTGGCCGGCGGTTTTCAGGTGTCGGCGCTAATGTCACGCAGCTTCGAGAGCAGCCTGACTCAAAGCCTTAGCGCCAGTGCGCAGGCGACTGCCAACGCGGTTTTGGAGCAGCCCGAAGCCGCTAACCTGCCTCAGGCAGAGGCCCAGTTTTTGCGGATTTTGCGCGGCGCACCGCAGTTGCGTTCGCTGTCGCTGATGGATGAGCGTGGCCGCATCGTGGCGAGTTCTAGCCGCGCCAATGTGGGACGCGAGGTGGATACGGCCGATTATTGGCCGCAGACGCCTGATCAGCAGCAGGTGCTGCGTATCGGTGCGCCTTGGACGGGGCGCGATTTTTCCGAGGGCCAATCGCTGAACACGGGGGCCAGCAGCGACGGTGTGTTAACGCTGATACCGGTGACCCTGCCCTTGCCCATGGTTAAAGGCGGCTGGCGCTTGTTGGTGGCTTTGAATCCGGACTATTTTGTCAACCAGATGTCGCAACAGCTGGCCTCGCCTATAGGCGCGGCCGAAGTGTTGCGCCTAGATGGCATGCGCTTGTGGAACACCGACCCGCAACAAAGCGTTGGCGTGGTGCCCTATGGCAAGGCTCTGGCGCAACGCATCGGTGAGCGCGATTTTGGTCAGTTTGAAGATGACGCGGGTTTGGGGCAACCGTCGATGACGGCGTTTCGGGTGTCGACTCTGTACCCGTTTGCGGTGGTGACCCACCTGCGTCGCGATGCAGTGCTAGAACGCTGGCAGACCGAGGCGAAAAACGTGCTGGGCGTGATGCTTGTGGTGCTGACGGTGCTGTGTGCGTTGGCGGTGGCGTTTTACCGACGCCAGTCGCTGCTGCAGGCGCAGCGTGCCGAGTCGGCGCGGCTGCAGCAGATCAACGCGGCATGTGTCTTCACCAATATCCGCGAGGGCATTCTGATCACCCAGACCAATGGCAGCATCATCGATGTGAATGAGGCCTTCTGCCTGATGACCGGCTACAGCCGTCTGGAACTGCTGGGCAAGAATCCGCGCATTTTGAAATCCGGTCGGCAGGACAAAGGTTTTTACGAAGCCATGTGGCGCGAACTGCTGGCCAAGGGGCACTGGCAGGGCGAGATCTGGAATCGCCACAAAAATGGCGAGGTATTCGTTGCGATGCTCAACATCAGTGCTGTACCCGACTCACACGGGCAGGTACAGCAGTATGTGGCAGTGTTTCACAACATCACCGAAAACAAGATGTACCAAGACCAGTTGGAGCGCCTCGCGCGGTATGACGCCCTGACTGACATGCCAAACCGTGTGTTGCTGGCAGACCGTTTGCGTCAGGCCATGTCTCAGGCGCTGCGCCATCAGCAACTGCTGGGTGTGGTGTTTATTGATCTGGACGGTTTCAAAGCCATCAATGACCAGTTCGGTCACGAGGCGGGTGACCAGGTGTTGATCAGTGTGTCAAGCGGTTTGCGCCGCGCCTTGCGCGACGGCGATACCCTGGCACGCAACGGGGGTGACGAGTTTGTGGCCCTGCTAGCCGAATTGCAGTCCCCGCAAGATGCCGAGTCCACGCTCAGACGTCTGCTAGAGGCCGCCTCGCAGCCGATTCTGGTCGCCGACCAGATCCTGCGGGTGTCTGTCAGCATGGGCGTGAGCTTTTACCCGCAGGCCAACCCATCTTCAGCCGACGAGCTGTTGCATGAAGCCGATATGGCCATGTACCAGGCCAAGGTTTCGGGTAAAAATCAATACCGGCTCAGCATGACGCCTATGCCCCAAGCCTCAAGTGCCAGAGAGCAGCAGCGACGTCACCAAGACCACTGACTTAACCACTTGCCACCTGGGATTGAGGGGGTGAAACTGCCAGCCAGCGGTGCTGCCGGTACTGACTGCGGTATCTTTGGCGCATGACCATTTCATTTTTAACCCTTGGCTGGCGATCTTTGGCGCGTGACTTGCGCGCAGGCGAGTTGCGTTTGCTCATTGTGGCGGTGGCACTGGCGGTGGCCGCGCTCACCGCGGTGGGTTTTTTTGCCGACCGCCTTAAAGGCGGCCTGCAACGCGATGCCCGCCAGTTGCTCGGTGGCGACGCTGCGGTGGTCAGCGACAACGCTATCCCAGCGGCGTTTCTGGCGCAGGTGCAAGAGCTGGGCCTGCAACGCAGCCAGACGATGAGTTTTCCGACCATGGCCCGCGCGCCGGATACGGTCGGTGGGCAGGGCGGGCAGACCAAGCTGGTCGCACTGAAGGCGGTCGAGGCAGGTTACCCGCTGCGCGGCAGTATGCGCGTCAGCGCTGGTCCAGGCGAACCAGATGCCCTAACCCGCGACATTCCCACCGCTGGAGAAGCCTGGGTTGACCCTGGCGTGCTGGACAGCCTGGGGCTGCAGATGGGCGACGCGCTGCTGCTGGGCGACAGCAGCGTGCGGGTGGCGCGCATCATCATCACTGAGCCAGACCGTGGCTCGGGTTTCATGAGTTTTTCACCCCGGATCATGATCAACCAGGCGGATCTGGCCGCCACCGGCTTGGTGCAGCCCGCGAGCCGCTTGACCTACAGGCTTCTGGTCGCCGGGCCCGACCCCAAGGTTGAGGCCTTTGTGGACTGGGCGCAGACGCAGGTGCTGGCGCGCAACGTGCGCGGGCTGCGGGTGGATGCGCTGCAAGGCGGGCGACCCGAGCTGAGCACCACGCTGGAGCGCGCAGAAAAATTCCTCAACCTGGTGGCGCTGCTGGCGGCATTGCTAAGCGCGGTTGCTGTGGCGTTGGCGTCGCGTGGTTTTGCTGCCAGCCATCTGGACGACTGTGCCATGCTGCGCGTGTTGGGGCTGCCCCAGCGCAAGATCGCAGCGGCGTATAGTTTTGAGTTTTTGTTGGTGGGCCTGCTGGCAAGCGCTTTGGGTGTGCTGCTGGGCTACGCGGTGCATCTGGGTTTTGTCGCGTTACTGGCCGGGCTGGTCACCACCAGCCTGCCAGCGCCTTCGATCTGGCCGGTGCTGTTTGGCATGGGCATGGGCCTGACGCTGTTGATCGCCTTCGGGCTGCCGCCAGTGCTGCAACTGGCGCAGGTGCCGCCGCTGCGGGTGATCCGTCGTGATGTAGGCGGGCTCAAACCTGCATCACTCACGGTGCTGGGCCTGGGCGTGCTGGGTTTTGCCGCGCTGTTAATGGCCGCTAGCAGCGACATCAAGTTGGGCCTGATTGCAGTTGGCGGCTTTGCGGCTGCCACGCTGCTGTTTGCCACTCTGAGCTGGGTAGCGGTAAAGCTGCTGCGTATCAGCGTCAATGACAGCACCGCGCCCACAGCGCTGGTGCTGGCCACCCGGCAAATTTCGGCGCGACCCGCCTTTGCGGTGGTGCAGGTCAGCAGCTTGGCGGTGGGCCTGCTGGCGCTGGTGTTGCTGGTGTTGCTGCGAACTGACCTGATCGACAGCTGGCGCCAGGCATCCCCCCAGGATGCACCCAACCGCTTTGTGATCAACATTACCGCCCAACAGGGTCCGGCCTTTACCAAGGTACTGACCGACGCCGGCGTGGGCAAGTTTGACTTTTTTCCGATGATTCGCGGTCGGCTGGTGGCCATCAACGAGCGCGAGATCGGCCCCGACGACTACACCGACGTCCGTGCGAGCCGCCTAGTAGACCGCGAGTTCAACCTGTCGCATAGCGCCACCTTGCCGCCGCAAAACCAGACGGTGGCGGGGCGCTGGCTGCCCGACGAGGCCGGTGCCATCAGCCTTGAGGAAGGCATTGCCAAGACGCTTGAGCTGTCGCTGGGCGACACCCTGACCTTTGACATCGGTGGCATCAAGATCACCTCCAAAATCACCTCGCTGCGCAAGGTGGACTGGGGCTCGATGCGGGCCAACTTCTTTGCCATGTACCCGGTGGCGCAGCTCGATAACGTGCCTGCCACCTACCTGAGTGCGTTTCAGGCGCCGGCACAGCCAGGGTTTGACAACGCCCTGGTGCGCCAGTTTCCCAACATCACCAGCATCAACACCGCAGCCACCATTGCGCAAATTCAGCAGGTGCTAGACCAGGTGACCGCAGCGGTGGAGTTTTTGTTTGCCTTCACCCTGGCGGCCGGGCTGGTGGTTCTGTTTGCCGCTGTCACCGCCACGCGCGAAGAACGTGCGCGTGAATTTGCCATCATGCGCGCGGTCGGTGCCGGCCAGAAGCTGCTGCGCCAAGTGCAGCGCATTGAGCTGATTGGGGTGGGTTTGCTGGCAGGCTTCTTGGCCTCCAGCGTGGCTAGCGCGGTGGGCTGGGCGTTGGCCAAGTATGTGTTTAGCTTTGCCTGGACGGTATCGCTGTGGGTGCCACTGCTGGGCGCACTGGCCGGTGCCGTGTTGGCGCTGGCGGCGGGCTGGTGGGGTCTGCGCGACGTGTTGCGCCGCCCGGTGGTGCAAACGCTGCGCCAGGCGGCGCAGTGACCCCTGGCATGCTGTTTGGCACGGTTTCCATATAACGCGTGTGGTCAATTTGAGAATGGAAATTCTTAAGGGTACTAAAGCGTAATAATAAATACTCTTCAGTAACTAAACCCACCAAGGAGTAATACCATGAATGACGCCAAGATGAACTTTCTGGACCGTGTGCTTTATTCGACCGCTGCCGCTGCCATGCTGCTTCCGCTGATTCCTTACGCGATTGCAGGTTGACGATGGTCGGTAGATGTATCAAAAAGCGGCGCAAGCCGCTTTTTTTTCGCCAGTGCTGCCAAGCTGGCTCAGGCTCTGGAAGTCATTAGCAGCACCACCAGGGCGCCCGCACCTCCGTCGGCGGGCTTGGCTTGCACAAAGGCCAGCACCTCATTTTTTTGCACCAGCCAGCTGTGCACGCGGCTTTTCAGGATGGGCGCCTTGCCGGGCGAGCCCAGGCCTTTGCCGTGCACCACCCGCACGCAGCGGATGCCGTGGCGGTGCGCTTCGCGGATGAAGATGCTCAGCGCCTCGCGCGCGTCGTCGCGGCGCAGGCCATGCAAATCGAGCTGGCGCTGAATGCTCCAGTCACCCCGGCGCAGCTTGCGCGTCACGTCCACGCCGATACCGGGGCGACGAAAGCTTAAGAGCTCATCGGTGTCGAGCAGGGTGCTCACATCAAATTCGTCGCTGATGGCTTCTTTAAGAACTGCCTTCTCGTCTTGCTGATACTGCATCGCCAGCGGTATCGTTTGCTCTTTTTTATGCAGCACGTGGCGCTTGTCTGGTATGGGCTGAACGGCTCCAGCGGCCCTGATGAACAAGTCGCGGTCAGAGGCGGTTTGCTTCACCGCCTTGATCTGTACGCTGGCTTGGGCTGCTTGCTGCTGGGCTTGTTCGGCGATCGCGCGCTTGACAATTTTCAGGTCGGTCAGCGTGTTGACTTTCAGCGGGGCTGGGGTTGTCAAAGGCGCACTGTGCAGCATGGCTATTGCTTTGACAGGCTGCTTTTTCGCTATCACATCAGCCCCCGCTCGGCTAGGCTCAGCGCCTCGCCGGGTGCGACGATGACGTGGTCCAGCACGCGCACGTCGATCAGTGCGAGCGTGGTTTTCAGGGTTTGCGTCAGCATTTCGTCGGCACGGCTGGGCTGCACCGTGCCGCTGGGGTGGTTGTGCGACAGCACCACGCTGCTTGCTTGGTGATGCAGGGCGCGCAATACCACCTCGCGCGGGTAGACGCTGGTTTGTGTCAAGGTGCCGGTAAACATCTCTTCCAGGGCGATCAGTCGGTTTTGCACATCCAGAAACAGCACCGCAAACACCTCGTGCTTGCGCGCGGACAGGTGCAGTTGCAGGTAGTGTTTGACGGCATCGGGCGTGTCAAACACGGTGCGCTCCTGCAGGCGCTGGGCCATGGCACGGCGCGCCAGTTCCAGCACCGCGACGATTTCGGCACGTTTGGCCGGCCCTAAGCCTTTGACGCGCTTCAGGTCGTCAGCGGTGGCGCCCAGCAGCCCGGCCATACCGTCAAAACCGGCATCTGCGCCGTTTTTGGGTTTGAGTTGCAGCAGCTCGTGGGCCATTTGCAGCACGCCTTTGCCAGCGATGCCGGTGCGCAGCAAAATGGCCAGCAGCTCCACATCACTCAGGGCGCCGGGGCCACGGGCCAGCAACTTCTCGCGGGGGCGGGCATCGGGGGGAAGGTCTTTGAGGGGCATGGTCTAAAGCTCTTGGATAGGGCGCAGGGCAGGGGGCTTTTACAATGCAGTCAGTTTATGCGCTGCGGTGACGGGCGGGTGATTCTGGGGATTAGGCATTCGTCCATCTCGGTCTGCCACAGAATCCTCCCGCGTCGGGCGCACCGGAGTCGTTTTCCCCCAATGGTTTTATTTTCAGGTACTGGATGAGTATGACAAGCACCGTTCCCAGCGTTCAACCCGGCTCTTTTTTGACTCTGCATTACCGCCTGAGCGGCCCGGCCGGGGTGGTGATCAGCACGTTTGAGGGCTCGCCCGCCACGCTGACGCTGGGCACCGGCCAACTCTCGCCCGCCCTGGAGGCCGCCATGCTGGGCCTGCCAGAGGGCATCCACAGCACCATCAAGATGCCCGCTGGCGCCGCTTTTGGTGAGCGTAGCGCGGATATGCAGCAGTGGCTGGCGCGCCAGGAACTCATCGACATGGGTGTGGAAAACGAGGAGTATGCGGTGGGCGACGTGCTGCAGTTCCCTACGCCAGACGGCAAAGGCCAGTTTGCCGGGGTGATTCTGGACTTTCGCACTGGGGCCCGGGGCGACGCGGTCAAACTCGACTTCAACCACCCGCTGGCTGGCCAGCCGGTGAGTTTTGAAGTGCATCTGATTGGAGTGCTGTAACCATGTCCACCGTTGTTCAAAACATTTTGCTCGCCGAGCCACGCGGCTTTTGCGCCGGGGTAGACCGGGCCATTGAGATCGTTGAAAGAGCCCTGACCAAGTTTGGCGCGCCCATTTATGTGCGCCACGAAATCGTCCACAACACCTATGTGGTGGACAACCTGAAAGCCAAGGGCGCTATCTTTATTGAAGATCTGGATGACGTGCCGGAAGGGGCGACGCTGGTTTTTTCTGCGCATGGTGTGAGCCGTGCGGTGCAGAAGGAAGCTGTAGCGAGGGGCTTTCAGATTTTTGACGCCACCTGCCCGTTGGTGACCAAAGTGCATGTGGAAGTGGCCAAGCTGGCCAAAGAGGGCTATGAATTCATCATGATCGGCCACAAAGGCCACCCCGAGGTGGAGGGCACCATGGGCCAGCTTGACGACGGCATTCATCTGGTGGAAGAGGTGGAGGATGTGGCCCGGGTTACCCCGCGCCAGACCGAACGGCTGGCGGTGGTGACGCAAACCACGCTGAGTGTGGACGATGCGGCGCACATTGCCACTGCCATCAAGGCGCGCTTTCCGACGGTGCGCGAGCCCAAGCACCAAGACATCTGCTACGCCACGCAAAACCGCCAGGACGCGGTCAAGTTGATGAGCTCGCAGGTGGATATCGTCATCGTCGTGGGCAGCCCCACCAGCTCCAACAGCAATCGGCTGGCCGAAGTCGCGCGCAAGCTGGGCACACCGGGCTACATGGTGGACAGCGCCGAAGACCTGCAGGAGGAGTGGTTTGACGGCTTTAGCCGCGTAGGTCTGACTGCAGGTGCCTCAGCCCCAGAGATTCTGGTGCGCCAAGTGGTCGAACGCATCAAGGCCCTGGGCGCGGTATCGGTGCGAACCATGCCGGGCCAGCCCGAGACCGTCAAGTTCCCACTGCCCAAAGGCTTGAAGCTAGGCTCGGAAGACGACGAAACCACCAATTGATGCTATTGATTAAATAGCTGCTACCGCTTATTCCATAAGGGCTAGAGCCCGATTTCTTATAGAAAATCATGCTAGACATTACCCTGCTTCGCAAAGATTTGGCCAGCGCTATTGCCCGCCTGGAAACCCGCAAAAGCCCGCAAACTTTCCTGAACGTGGAAGCTTTTACCGCGCTGGAGTCCGAGCGCAAAACCATCCAGATGCGCACCGAAGCCTTGCAGGCACAGCGCAATGTGGCCAGCAAGCAGATCGGCATGCTCAAAGGCAAGGGCTTGCATGACGAGGCCAATGCGGCCATGGCCCAAGTGGCGGGTATCAAGGACGAGCTCGACGCCTCAGCCACGCGCCTGGACACTATTCAGGCAGATCTGCAGAACCTGCTGCTGGCTGTGCCGAACCTGCCGCATGAGAGCGTGCCAGTGGGTGCTGACGAACACGCCAACGTGGTGGTGCGCAGTTGGAGTCTTGACAATAAAGGGCCGCGCACCTTCGATTTTGTGGTCAAAGACCACGTCGATGTCGGCACGCCACTGGGTCTGGACTTTGAGATGGGTGTCAAGCTCACCGGCTCGCGTTTCACGGTCATGAAGGGCCCGGTGGCGCGCCTGCACCGGGTGCTGGCCCAGTTCATGCTCGACGTGCAAACACAAGAGCACGGCTACACCGAGTGCTACACGCCCTACATCGTTAACGCTGAAACCTTGCGTGGCACCGGCCAGTTGCCCAAGTTTGAGGGTGATTTGTTCGCTGCCAAAAAGGGCGGGCAAGACGGCGAGGCGCAGCCCGACAACACCGCGCTGTACCTGATTCCCACCGCAGAAGTGCCGCTGACCAACTTTGTCCGCGACGTGGTCACGCCCGAGGCAGATTTACCGATCAAACTCACCGGCCACACGCCGTGCTTCAGGTCAGAGGCTGGCAGCGCCGGGCGCGACACCCGTGGTCTGATCCGTCAGCACCAGTTTGACAAGGTCGAGATGGTGCAAATCGTCCACCCCGACACCAGTTACGAGGTACTCGAAGTGATGACCGGCCACGCCGAAGCCATTCTGCAAAAGCTCGGCCTGCCTTACCGCGTGATGAGCCTGTGCACCGGCGACATGGGTTTTGGTGCCAGCAAGACCTATGACCTGGAAGTGTGGCTGCCCGCGCAGAACACCTACCGCGAGATCAGTTCGGTCTCCAACTGCGAAGCCTTCCAGGCGCGCCGCTTGCAAGCGCGCTTCAAAAACGCGCAGGGCAAAAACGAACTGGTTCACACCCTGAACGGCTCCGGCCTGGCAGTGGGCCGCACGCTCGTGGCGGTGTTGGAAAACTACCAAAACGCTGACGGCTCGGTGACCGTGCCCGAGGTGCTGCGGCCCTACTTGGGCGGGCTGGAAGTTTTGACGCCCTGAGCTAAGACGGGCCAGCGGTTGGCGCATCAGATCCATCCGGTAGCTGGAGAGCACCCACGATCTCTAGTGGGTGATTTGAGTGCCCCGGTGCTCGTCTGCATCATCGGTGCTGAATGCACTGGCAAGACCGTTCTGGCGCAGCAACTGGCTGCCCAGTTTGGCGGCGTGGTGGTGCCAGAAGGGCTGCGCCATTGGTGCGAAGAACACGGTCGCACGCCGCTGGCGACTGAGCAGGTGGCGCTGATGCAGACGCAGATTTATAAGGAAAATAAGGCTCTAGCCCTTACAGAAAATGCGCGAGCAGCTATCATTTTTTGTGACACTGCTGCGTTGCTGACAGCGGTTTACAGCCAGCATTATTTTGCCGACAGCAGCCTGCTGGGCGCAGCCCAAGCCCATCACCAGCGCTACGCTTTAACGCTCTGGCTGCAGCCAGACTTGCCCTGGGTGGCGGATGGATTGCAGCGCGACGGTGTAGCGGTGCAGGCAGCCGTGCACGGCTTGCTGGCCCAGCAATTGGCCAGCCAACCCTGGGTGTTTCGCATCAGCGGCAGCGGGCAGGCCCGTTTGCATGCCGCGCGCGCGGCGCTGCTGCAGGCGCTGGGGCCGCAGTGACACGGTTAAGTTAATTTTTCGATCTACGGGTTAACCCTTGGATAATCCATGCTGCATTGCAGCATCTGGAGTTTTTTCATGCGTACCTATTTTTTGACTGCTACTGAACCCAATGTTGGCCTGACCTCGGTGTCTTTGGGCTTGTTGCGCGCCTTGCAGCGGCGTGGCCTGAAGGTGGCTTTTTTCAAACCAGTCACCAAACACACGCCCCAGGAGGAAGCCTCCGTCTGGTTTGCACGCACTATCTGCCAGGTTGAGAGCACGCCCGACCCACTGCCAATGAGTTGGGTGACGCAACAGGTCACCAGCGGCAAGACCGACGAGGTGCTGGAAGACATTGTCAGCCTGGCCATGTCAAGCGTCAGCGGGGCAGATGTGCTGGTGGTGGAGGGCATTCACGCCGACCCTAACCGTGCCTTCATTCCACAGCTCTCGGTGGAGATCTCGCGCAGCCTGCAGGCCGACGTGATTCTGGTGGGCAGTGGGGCCGATGCCCAGGGCATTGCGCAAACCCAGTACCTGATTGCCCGGGTACGCAACTCGGGCCGCCATGTGAAGGGCGTCATCTTCAACCGTGTCACCGCAAGTTTTGATGAAGCTGCGGTAGCCAACCAGCTTCACGGTGTGCCGATTTTTGGCGTGGTGCGTGAAAACCCCATGCTCTCGGCCCCGCGCACGCTCGATATGGTGCGGCATCTGGGGGCCGAGGTGATGATCGAAGGCGAACTGGCCACACGCCGAGTGCGTGAAACCGTGTTGTGCGGGCGCTCGGTGGCAGAGGTGATTCCGCGCCTGAAGCCCGGTGCGCTGGTGATCAGCGCAGGTGACCGGGATGATGTGATGCTGGCCACGGCACTGGCCGCCAGCAATGGCATTGAGCTGGCGGGCCTGGTGCTCACCCACCACAGTTACATCAGCCCACGCATCCTGCGCTTTGGTGCCAAAGCCTTTCAGAGCGGCCTGCCGGTGCTGCGCACCGACGGTGACAGTTACGAAACGGCCAACCGCATCAGCCGCCTGCCGCTGGCGGTGCCGCCAGATGACCTGCTGCGTATGAACCAGGTGATCGACAGCGTGGTGGAGCAGCTCGATGCCAGTGCTATTTGTGCCGGGCTGGATCACGTGGCCTCGCGGCGCATGTCGCCCCCGGCGTTTCGCTACCAACTCATGCAAAAGGCGCGTGCTGCCAACAAGCGCATTGTGCTGCCCGAAGGCGACGAGCCACGCACCATCCGCGCGGCAGTCACCTGCACCGAAAAAGGCCTGGCGCGCTGCGTGCTGCTGGGCAAACGCCGGGCCATCCAGGCAGCGGCCGAGGCGATGGGTGTGGAATTGCCCGAGGCGCTGGAGATTCTGGACCCCGCCGAGATTGCCGCGCGCTTTGTCGCACCGATGGTGGCCTTGCGCCAAGCCAAGGGACTAACCCCTGGGCAAGCGTTGCTGCAACTGGAAGACACGGTGGTGCTGGGCACCATGATGCTGGCAGTAGGTGAGGTGGACGGCCTGGTCAGCGGCGCGGTGCACACCACCGCCAACACGGTGCGCCCGGCGTTGCAACTCATCAAGACGGCACCTGGGTCGAGCATCGTGAGCTCATGTTTCTTCATGCTGATGCCCGAACAGGTGCTGGTGTATGCCGACTGCGCCGTCAACCCCGACCCCAGCGCCGAAGAATTGGCCGACATCGCCAAACAAAGCGCCGACAGCGCGCGTGCCTTTGGCATCGACCCCAAGGTAGCCATGATCAGCTACAGCACCGGTGTTTCGGGCGCGGGGGAAGACGTGGAAAAAGTCCGCGCCGCCACCGAACTGGCCAAAGCCCGCTGGCCGGATCTGGTGATTGATGGCCCGATGCAGTACGACGCTGCCACGGTGCAGGAGGTGGGCGCACAAAAGGCCCCAGGCAGCGCCGTAGCGGGCCAGGCCACGGTGCTCATCTTTCCGGACTTGAACACTGGCAACACCACCTACAAGGCGGTGCAGCGCTCAGCCAATGTGTTGTCGGTCGGCCCGATGTTGCAGGGCCTGCGCAAGCCGGTGAATGACCTGTCGCGCGGCGCGCTGGTGGATGACATCGTTTTCACCATCGCGCTGACCGCCATTCAGGCTGAGGCGATGTCCAAGGCTTGAGCGACTTGACCCTGTTGGCCGAATCAGTCGGGCGATGCGCTTTGCTACGTGTCCCCCGGCCTGCGGCCTCCTTCTTGATCCTGTCGCAAAGCGCATCACCCGACTGATTTTTGCGAGCGTTTTTGGTGCGCGAGCAGGGGAAAGGCAAAAGTGGCCTCAGTTGGAAATGGCGGAGTTGATGGGAATTGGTGTGAATGGTCGATAGCAGAAATTCTGACCCAGACACCGCTAGGCACGGTGATTGGGTGGTGCGACCGGGCTTCGGGGTGAAAGGCGCGCGTCAACAGTCGCAGGCGCACTGATCACACCGTTTCGCGTGTGTTTTCACCTAGAGGCCGCATGCGCATGACCCGGTCGCCGTGCCGGGTTTGACATGAAGCGCTGCGCCTGGGTTAACGTGAAAGTTTGAATCGCACCCGACCAGCCAAGCATCACCTGCCGCCCTTTACAATCCGCTGCTTCACCGGGGGTGTCTGGCGCTTTGCCAGGCTGAGAGAGTCCCCAAACCTGATCTGGATCATGCCAGCGTAGGGAGCGTGATGGGTTGGATATAGCCGCTTGGCCGGTGAACCCCTTGGAACCCGCGCTTTTCTGGCGCTGGCGCTTTTTAAAGGGAGTGTCATGAACCGCCGTCTTTTCACCCTGGCCAGCACCGCGCTGGCCACGTTCACTTTTTCAACGCTGACCCACGCCGCCACCGAATTGCGCGTCATGGTGCACAGCTCGTTTGCCCTGCCCAAGCCTTTACTGGCGCAGTTTGAAGCGCAAAACGGCATCAAACTGGCCATCATCAAGGGCGGTGATGCGGGTGAAATGCTCAACAAGCTCATCCTGACGCGGGCCAAACCGGTGGCCGATGTGGTTTACGGCATTGACAACACCCTGCAAGCCAAGGCGCTGGCAGCGGGCGTGATCGAACCCGCTTTGCCGCAAACGGCAGGGTCAACCGATGCGCAGTTGGGCGACGCGCTGGCAGCAGTTGATTACGGTTTTGTCACCCTGAACTACGACAAGGCGGCTGTCGCCAAAACCGGCACGCCACTGCCCAAAACCCTCTCGGACCTGACCCAACCCGCCTACAAGGGCTGGCTGGTGGTGCCCAACGCAGCCACCTCCAGCCCCGGTTACGCCTTTTTGCTGGCCACTATTGCCGGCATGGGCGAGGAAAAAGCCTTTGCCTGGTGGGCGCAGATGCGCGCCAACGGCATAAAAGTGGTCAAGGGCTGGAGCGAGGCCTACTACACCGAGTTCAGCCTCAACAAGGGCAGCCACCCGCTGGTGGTGAGCTACGCCACCAGCCCGGCGGCCGAGGTGTTTTATGCCAAAACCAAGCTCACCGAGTCGCCCACAGCCAGTCTGAACCTGGCCGGCGGCGTGTTCCGCCAGGTGGAGGGTGTGGCGCTGATCAAGGGCACGGCCAACAAGGCCGCTGGCCTGAAGTTTGTTGACTTCATGCGCTCAGGCCCGGTGCAGCAAGCGCTGCAAACCGAGATGTGGATGTACCCGGCGGTGCCCAAAACCGCGCTGGTGCCGGTGATGCGCCACGCTGTCGAGCCCCCGGCTTTTGAGAGCTTGGCGCCGCAGATCATCGCCGACCAAGGTCCTAAGTGGGTGGCGCGCTGGACGCAGGTGGTGCTGAAGTGAGGGCTCGTGACGCAACAACAGGCACATTTGTCATGTCAGCTTTGGGCGCATGGCATCGTTGCGAATCGTTTGTTTAGCAGAGCTAAACGGCGCGCTTGGCGCTTAGTGCGGCACCCCAAAGTCGACACCCAAATCCACAGCTCATTACGTAACGGGCTCTGAACGTGAAACACCAGCGCGCACTCTGGTTGGCGCTGTTGCCTGCAGCGGTCCTGATTCTGTTGCTGCTGGCGCCACTGGCGCGGCTGGCGCTGGAAGGTTTCACCGGCCAACTGGGTTCATCAGAGGCCGTTTCCCTCTTCAAGCCCTGGCAAGACGACTACCTGCGCTGGCGTGTGATCTGGTCACTGGCACAAGCGGCCATCACCTGTGTGCTGGCGCTCCTGTTGGGGCTGCCGGTGGCCTGGGTGCTGGCGCGCTTTGAGTTTACTGGGCGCACGTTGGTGCTGCGGCTGCTGATGCTGCCTTTTGTCGTGCCCACGCTGGTGGCGGCGTTGGGTGTGCTGGCGCTGTGGGGGCCGCGCGGGTTGATTAGCGGTGCTTTGGGCATCAACCTGCACGACACGCCTTGGCTGCTGCTCTACGGCAACCTGTTTTTCAACCTGTGTTTGGTGGTGCGCGCCGGGGTGGACGCGCTGGGGCAGGTCAATGCCCGTCAGGTGGCGGCGGCGCGTTCATTAGGGGCAACGCCCTGGCGTGCCTTCTGGCGGGTGGAGTGGCCGGCCATTGCGCCGTGGCTAGTGTCGAGTTTGTGCCTGGTGTTTTTGTATTGCTTTGCCGGGTTTGGGTTGGCGCTGGTGCTGGGTGGTCAGCGCTACGCCACGGTGGAGGTGGAGATTTACACCTTGGTGGCCTATGAGCTGCAACTCGGTCAGGCCAGCGTGCTGGCGCTGTGGATGCTGCTGCTCACAGGCGGCGTGGCACTGGCCTACGCTGCGCTGGAAAAGAGCTTGGCCGCGCCAGTGCGCCCGGTACCCATTGCCCGTGCTCGCCCACACAGTGCATTGCAGTGGCTGAGCCTGTGGCTGGCGCTGACGGTGCTGTTTGCTGTCTGCGCGCTGCCTATCGTTGCTATATTTATCAAAGCTATCGGCGCTTTGTGGACGGGGGCTACAGGCATATTTGATGATGAAACCTTGGCGGCCACCTGGAACACGCTGCGCTTCTCGGCGATGGCGCTGGTGGTGGCGACTGTGCTGGGTGTGTTGCATGCTCTGGCAGCGCAGGCGTCGGTCGTGTGGCGGGCGGCGGCTTACCTGCCGTTTGTGGTGTCGCCGGTGACGGTGGCGTTTGGTTTGCTGCTGTTGTATCCGTCGCTGACTGCCAGTTTGTTTTTGCTGATCGCAGCGTACGCGGTGTTGGCTTACCCGTTTGTGGCCAAGTCGCTGGCTGGCGGGTTGGACAGTTTGCCGGTGCAATTGGGCCAAGCCGCGCGCACTTTGGGCGCGAGCCCGTGGCGCTGCTTCTGGCGCGTGACCTTGCCGCTGCTACTGCCCGCCTTGCGCCGAGGCATGGCGTTTGCGGCTGCCACCGCGCTAGGTGAATTTGCCGTGACGCTATTTTTATCCCGCCCCGAGTGGGCCACCCTTACGACCTTGATCTACCAGCGTCTGGGCCGCCCCGGGCAAGCCAACATGGACGCAGCCATGGTGCTTGCCTGTGTGCTGATGGCGTTGGCGCTGCTGGCTTTTTTGCTGATCGAATGGCCGGTGCGAGAAGACAGCCCAGTACGCGCTGGTCCAAGAGGTTCACGCAAGCCCCTGCCCAATTTGCCAACACAACATGCTTGAACTGCGCCACATTCAGCAGCATTACGCTGATCAGCCCCTGTTGCAGGACATCAACCTGCGGGTGGCGGCGGGTGAAATCGTGGCGCTGCTGGGCCCCTCGGGCAGCGGGAAAAGTACGCTGCTCAACATCGTTGCGGGCTTGCAGGTGCCGGATGCGGGCAGTGTCTGGTTTGATGGCCAGGACATCACTGACGCAGCACCAGAGCAGCGCCGTTTTGCGCTGATGTTTCAAGACTTTGCGCTGTTTCCCCATCTGAATGTGCAAGACAACACCGCGTTTGGCTTGGTGGAGCAGGGCCTGCCCAAGCGCGAGGCGCGCGACCAAGCGTTGCAGATGCTGGGCGTTTTTGGTTTGAGTGATTTGGCGCGGCGCCGCGTCTGGAATCTGTCGGGCGGTGAACAGCAACGCGTGGCGCTGGCGCGCGCACTGATCACCCAGCCGAGGGTTTTGTTGCTCGACGAGCCTTTCTCAGCGCTGGACGCGGATCTGCGTGTGGCCCTGCGCGAGGAGTTCCGCGCTCGCATTCAGACCGCCGGCATGCCCACCTTGCTGGTCACCCACGACGAGACTGAGGCGAGTGACATGGCCGACCGCTCGGTGCGGTTGGTGCAGGGGCAACTTGTCGATGCCACGCGAGCTTCATCGTCGGCAACCTATCGCAATGCGTGAGCGGCTTTGATAGCGATGCGCTGGACAGGGCTTCGCGTGTGGCGCGTGGGCGATCAGCCCCATCGGCCCAAGCCTCGCCGCTGTTGCAGTCACTGGAAGAAGTTCCCAGTGACCGATTGCTGGCGTTGGTGTGACATACAGGCGTCGTTGCGAACGAAGTGAAGCAACCCACAACTGAGCAACGGATGCATTGCCAAGTCGCGACGCGCTTCGCGAAGACGAGGATTGTCATGCTCCGGGGTTTCTGAACCGTTCATCCGGGTTAGGTCAGGTACTCCGACTCGAATAGGGGCACACCGTGCCAACTCAGGCGCTTCTCTTCCAAGTCGTACGTCGCTAGGCAGTCCAGCCTGCCGCCGATGCTTGGGGCGTCATAGGCGAAAAGCCCGATACGCGCCACCTTCAGGTTAAGCGCCGGGCATGGGGCAAAGTCTGTGAGTCTGGGCCGCACCGAGTCGGTCGGCCACGCATCTGCATACAAACCCACCGTTACATGTGGTATGTAGGCTCGGGTGTCATTGCCCAAGCTGAGACAAAACCGGATTTTCGCGATGCCGCCCGAGTTGTCTGTCAGGCCGAGATACGGCGCCGAGCCGAAGCTCAACAGGCCGCCTACCGTGATGTCGAACGGTGCGGTCTGCGCTTGTTGCAGTGACGCAACTTGCTGTTCCAAAAGGGAGCCGTCAAACTCGTCAGGCAACAAAGGCTGAGCACCCGGAAAACCGCACAGCGCCAAGGAGATGTGCGGCTGTCGCGCATAGCCGCCCAGCAGCAGACCATCGAGATGGGATTGCGCGGCAGCGACGCGGGATTGCACGGCTGGCAGGTCGACATCAATGGCCCACAGCATGTAGCGCAGCCGACCCCGATGCCATTCAACGAAATCCCGGTCGACATTACGGATGCAAAAGCCCTCGGCTCGCAGATGGGGGTGTGCGCTCATGACCTGGGATGATAGCCATGAGGCGTTGGCCTTCAGGTGCTGAAGCCGCACTGAACCGTGCGGTGCCGTGTTTGGCGATGCACACCCGGTTCAAGTGGGCATCACCGCAGCCGACGGCGCGCAGGAATGCACAGAGATAACCGGCTCCAAAACAGAAAAAACCTTTAAGTAAATCAATTACTTAAAGGTTTTAAATGGCGCAGAGAGTGGGATTCGAACCCACGGTACCTTGCGGTACGCCTGATTTCTAGTCAGACCAATAAAGTATTTGCCAGTGTTGATTTACACCTATACCATCCATACAAATCAACAGCTTATGAGCAAAGCACTGGACAGGTTGACAGTGCCAGCGTTGATTGATATTCCCCAAAATGGGGCAAAAGTGGCTACACAGTGGCTACACGGGCTGCAAGTTGGCTACACAGTGGCTACACGGAATTGAGGCAAAACATCATGGCAAGACCAAAGAAAACAGACGCACCAGATACAGCGCAAGCCATTGAGTTGACCGCTGGCGCAATCGAGCGCCTGACCTGCCGCACCGACACCAAGGCGCAAGCATTCCTACGCGACACCAAGGCACCCGGCCTGCGCGTGCGAGTTACCAACACTGGCGTGAAGGCATTCGTGTTTGAGGCGAAGCTGAACCGCCAGACCATCCGGCGCACCATTGGTGACGTGAGAGCCTGGAGCCTTGACGCTGCCCGTACTGAAGCCAACAGGCTGCGCGTGATGCTGGACAGTGGCACCGACCCGCGAGAGCCAGAGCGCCAGCAAGCTGCCGAAAAGCAAATTCAAGCCGCCGATGTGTTGGAGTCTGGCAGGCAGGCCACTTTGACCGTGGGCGATGTTTGGGCGTTGTATCTGGCCGCACGCAAGCCAGATTGGGGCGAACGCCACTACAGCGAGCATCTATTGCTGGTGAAAGCCGGTGGTGTTGCATCAAATCGTGTTGCCAGTGGCAAGACCGCGCCGGGCATACTGCATCAGCTTATGGTGATGCCGTTGCGCGACCTGGACAACGCCACTGTCGAGGCTTGGGCTGCACGCGAAGCACAGACCCGCCCATCAGCCGCCCGGCTTGCGTGGCGCTGCCTGAAGGCGTTTTTAGGCTGGTGCGCAGAGCAGGCCGAATATGCCGAGCTGGTGTCAGAGCGCAACCCGGCAAAGACAAAGAAGGCGCGTGAGTCATTGGGTAAACCCGGCGTGAAGCAGGATGCGCTACTCAAAGAGCAACTGCCTGCATGGTTCTCTGCTGTGCGCCAGCAACAGAACCCGGTCATTGCCGCCTACCTGCAAACGCTGCTACTCACTGGCGCACGGGCTGGTGAAGTGCTGGGGCTGCGCTGGGACGATATGAACACCAAGTGGCGCGGATTGACCATCCGTGACAAGGTAGAGGGCACGCGGGTTATTCCGCTTACCCCGTATGTGTCGCAACTGCTGGCAACCCTGCCCAAGCGCAACGAATGGGTTTTTTCAAGCGCTGTAGCTGCTGGTGGCACCATCGTTATTGCCCGCAACCCACACAACGACGCGTGCAAGGTGGCAGGCATTGATGACCTGACTATTCATGGCCTGCGCCGCAGTTTCAAGAGCCTGACAGAGTGGCTTGAGATACCCGCTGGCGTGGTGGCGCAAATCATGGGACACAAACCAAGCGCCACGGCTGAAAAGCATTACACCGTTCGACCCCTTGACCTGCTTCGCGTGCACCATGAAAAGATTGAAGCGTGGATTTTGCAAGAGGCCGGGGTGACGTTCGACCCCAAGGCAGAGCCGGGCAAACTGCGCGCTGTGGTGGGGTGACTGGCAAAGCGTAGCGCTACAAGATACAATAAACCATGATTAAGTCATTCGGTCACAAAGGGCTGCAAGCGTTTTTTGAGCGTGGCACCAAGGCAGGTATTCGCCCTGACCATGCGCCCAAGCTGGCGCGACTACTGGCACGCCTGGACGTGGCCACCTGCGACCGGGATATGAACCTGCCGGGCTGGGGCTTGCACCCGCTGACAGACGATTTGAAGGGGCATTGGGCCGTATCGGTCAATGGCAACTGGCGAATGACTTTCACCTTTGATGGCACAGACGCTGTGCTGGTTGATTACATGGATTACCACTGAGCAACTGGAGAATGACTATGGCACGCATGTTTAACCCACCCCACCCTGGCCTGGCGCTGCGCGATGACGTATTGCCTGCGTTGGGGCTGGGCGTGACCCAATCCGCCGAACAGTTGGGTGTGTCGCGTGTGGCGTTGTCCCGTGTGCTGAATGGCCGGGCTGCTATTTCGCCTGATATGGCGCTGCGCATTGAAGCGTGGCTGGGTGCTGACCGTGGGGGTGATGCCCGTGTGTGGCTGGCAGGGCAAAGCGCCTATGACGTGTGGCAGGCAGAGCAAAGGTTCAAGGCCGCGCCCATGCACGTTCAACCAGCGCCAGCAATGGCCGCATAGAGTTTTGCACCAGCTAGGCCGGGCTGCAATCCGACCGAAAAGCGGGTTTCTTCAACTCGCCTGCTGGTGCTCCTTAAATTGAAGTGACCACCTTGAAGGGGGTGTGACAGTGGAAATAGACGAATCTGATTGGCCTGTAAATACTTCGCCGCGAGACCGTAAGCCGTGGGAGGTGCTGAACGTGTGGGATGACGGGCTTTATATGTACTAACAGGCCGCGCGCGAAATAGCCGACGCGCGAGGGTGGAGTGATGACAGGCTGACGGCGTTATTAGAGGATATGGCCGCTGCTATCAACAATGGCAAACTGACAACGCACGACCGCAAAACGGGAATGGCACGCCCACTCAATCGGCCTGAGTTTTTTGGATTAGTTACACCTGAGTCAGTTAACAAATGGCTAGCCAGCACACAGGCGATTTATCAATGGACACCACAAACACCAGCCGCCCAAGCCGCTACCGCCCCGCCTGATGCGCCTGTGGTGGATGTGCCAGCGAGTGAGCCGTGCCTCGCTGCAACCGGCCCACGATTCATCCTGAAAAACGTCGCATTGATTGCCAATCTTGAATATGAATGGTCATCAATCAAGGCGGACATAAGCGACGCGAAACGAAACGGGTTAAAAGCTGCTGCCCACACTGGAAAACATGGTGAATGGGATGCAGACAAAGCCCGCGCATGGGCCGTACTCAAGGGCAAGGTAAAGCAAACTGCACCCGTTAACCAACTGGCCAGTGCGTGGAACGGCGCAACCACACGCCACACAATTAGCCACTGACCGAAAGCGCCCCGAACATCGGGGTTTTATCGGGCTTTTGTCGGGAAAAGCCGGGAACGGGAAAGTTCACCCCACGACACGAATCAACGTGTTTCAAAGGTGAATTTATGCAAGCATTCCCAACTCAACAGCAGCCCGATATTCAGGCCCTGTTTTCTCAGTTTCTGGCGCAATTGCCGCCTGCACAACTTGAGCAACTGACCACCCGCAAGTCTGACGGTTTCCCGGACATTCGCACCGAGAGCCGGACGCACGTCAAAACCGCCGTTGCAGCGCATTGGCTGGGCAGGCAAGAGCAAACCGGTCAATGGTCGACGTGGTTACAGCATTGGGGCCGCTGTGACCTGCTGGCGCTGATTACTGCGGCCAAACAGGTGAGGGCCATCAATGCGCGGCTGGTCTGGACACGCTACCGGCCAAACACCAAGCTGGCGCAAGAATTGTCCGAGCTGGCCACCAAGGAGCTGGGCCTGGCTGCGCTGTCCACCACGCTGGGAATGCGGGTCACCTACATGCAGGCGCTGGGTGAAGGTCTGACTGTGGCAGAGCTGGCCGATCAAAGCGCAAAGGTCGAGGCCAGATCACTGGTTGAGGAAGTCAAAAAACTATTGAAGGTAAAACCATGAGCACACCAAAGAAAATCACCAACCTGGTGAAACCAACCCTGTCCAAGGTATCAGAGCTGGCTACAGCCTTCGCTGAAGCTGGCACCCCGGCCACGGAGACAAAGCGGGTTTTCCATGCGCCTGAAGGCTATCGGCGGCTGACCATCAATCTGACCCACGAGCTGCACAAGAAGCTGAAGCAGGCGGCGCTGGATGCTGATTGCACCGCTACCGACATTGTTGAAAAGATGCTGCTGGAAAAGCTGGACCAAGTCTGCCCGTTACGAGTAACAGGCCACCATCATGGCAAAGACCAACAGCACACGGCAGGCAGAGTTCAGGGCGCGTATGCGCGAGGAAGGCAAGCAGGGGCTGCATATCTGGGTGACACCAGAGCAAGCGGCCAAAGTGCAGGCGGTCATCAACCTGGTCGAGCCTGTCCTGGTCGCACCGTTACGAGTAACAAAGCCAACCGGCAAGCCTGCACCTATCCCCCTGCCAGTGATACCAACCAAGGCACCGGCTTCGATTGTCCGAGAGCTGACTGAAGCCGAAACCTTGCGCAAGAAGAAGCTGGCGCAGATAGCCAAACTCCAAAAGGATGCCGATGGTATCGAGAGCTGGTATCGGCAGACAGTGGCAGCTTGCAATAATCTTTGATCGTCACATATGTATGCACTGCGAAAAGTAATCACGGCCATGCTGCTGGCGCTGGCCTGCACTGCCAATGCTGAAACCATCACCGTGCTGGATGCCGACAAGGTGCAGCACAAGATTCGCTTGGCCGACATTGATGCGCCTGAGAAAAATCAGGCATTCGGCAATCGCTCCAAAGAATCACTGTCTGCCCTGGCCTTCGACAAGACCGTGAATGTCGAGACAAGCAAGCGAGATCGCTATGGGCAGCAAGTTGGTAAGGTGCTGGTCAATGGGCAGGATGTGAACCTAATGCAGGTCGAGCGCGGCATGGCGTGGTTCTCCACGCCAATTTGAGGTGATGAACGAGAAGAGTCGGTGCTCTACCTTGTTCCATTTGCTTGTACCTGGTGGTTTCATCGGCAAGCTTAGGAAGTGAAAAAATTTCACCTTGTTGTAAGCACTTTATTGCTGGCTGCAAGTGGGTTTGCCATCGCGCATGGCGGCGGGCTAAATTGGGGTCGAGGTCTGCATTGATTGACACATTCTCCCAAAGCTCATAGACCTCGCTTCTTGATGTACTTGTCCAGAGCGGCAAGCAGGTTCTTTGGCTTGGCCAGCTCGCGTGTCAGGTCTTGGGCGGCTTCAATTTCTTTGTTGGACATTTTCTCTGTCAAGCTGGTGCGGTTGCCCGTGGCCTTGTTATCAGCAGATGGATCGTTGGCAGCTGACAGGTTGAATAGGGCAAAAGCGACCACGCGGCTCTGCGACACGCCTTGGCCGTTGAAGTACATCACGCCCAGGTTGGACTGGGCATTGGCATTGCCCTGCTCAGCGGCGAGGCGGTACCACTTGACGGCTTCCTTGTAATCTTGCGACACGCCTTGGCCGTTTTCGTACATCACGCCCAGGTTGGACTGGGCGTCAGCGAGGCCCTGCTT
>NZ_MSYM01000018.1 GCF_001938565.1 Rhodoferax antarcticus ANT.BR | reverse complement strand
CAGCGCCAGATCAACCGGCAGCGGCTTGCACCCGTCCGTCGAGGTCGGGGGCTTGCGCCTGGTGGTGGTGGTGGTGGTGGCCAGTGCCAGGCCTGCACCGCTGGCACCGTTCAGCAGCTGGGGGCATCGCACCAGATCAGCGGGTAGCGGCTTGCGCCCGGCCGTCGAGGTCGAGGGCTTGCGCCCGGCCATGCTGGCCAGCGCCTGCGGTCGAGGTCATGGGCACGCTGGCACCGGCACCAGGTCAACAGCACCCAGGCGCACACCAATCTGGTGGGCCATGCTGTCCAGCAGGGCGCGGTGCTCACGCTCGATGACGGTCTCGCACGCGTCTGCAGTGGTCAGGGTGGAGACCTCGGCGGCAATGCGCCTGGCGCAGTTGGTCAGGCCGTCGCGCATGGCTCGGGCGATTTCAAACACGGCGGCATCGACTTCTTTTTTATCCAGCAGTTCGTTGCGCAGCTCAGCGGCCTCGATGTCGGCTATGTCGGCGTTCGCGATCATCAAACGCCGTCTGGCTGCGTCGAAGGTCTCGCTAGCGTCGGTGGCGGCCCCGTGCTGCGGTGTGGCGGTGACATGCTTGCGCTGGGCGCGGTTGCGGGTGGATTCATGCCATTCGCGGGCAGCTTCAACACTGGTGGTCGGCATCCCTTTTTTTCGGAATTGGCTTATCGCTGAACCCGACACGCCCAGCGCAGCTGCGATTTGTTTTTGAGTGATTCGATTTTGTGGATTCATGATTGATAGTTAAGTTCTATTAACTAAGTTAAGTCGATTAAGCATTCCTAAAAACTGTTGGCTAGCGTTTTTTCGCGGTTCGAATTACCCGTGGTGAAAGGGGGGTCTTGGAAGTACCTTTTGGCTTTTGGGGGGGTCGGGTTGGCATCATGAATTGAGGCGTTGGACAGGCACGGTTGCACCCACGCACAAGGCACTGACACACTGACAAACCAGACAAACCCGGCTTTCCTGGACTTCACGATGTGTGGTGCTGGTCTTCATTTTTTGGGTTTGTCTGGTTTGTCAGTGTGTCAGTGCTGTTTGTGTGTGTGGCTTGTAAGTGGTTGATATACATAAATAAATAAATAAAAGGGTTAAATTCTCTTAATACGACAAACCTTAAAAACCAGACAAAGCCAGCGGGTTGACACGGATCACGGTAGATGGCCTTGCACCTTGGTTCTTTTTGGTCTCAGTCCGAACGCAGCCCTTGAGCTTCAAAGACTCAATCGCTTTTTGAACCTGTGCCGCGGTCTTGAACCTGTAGTCAAGCTTGCGTTGAAGGTCGCGCTGGCTGAACTCTTCAACCTGGTTGGTCTGGATCCACTTGAGCACAGCCACGGCATCGTCTTCAACCGCATCAGCCCCCAGCAGCCCGAATGCCGCGCGGGTGTGGGGTATCAGCAGGCGTGCCAACTTGATGGCCTGGTGCATGGATTCAAGGCTGACGGTGGTCACTGCCAAGCCATTGGCTGCCAGCTCAAACAGTGCTGAAATGCGCGCCACGGCCCCCGCCAGCTTTTTCATCCAATCGCCAATGTCGGTGAACGCGCCGCCGTCTGTCAGTCCGTCCTCGATCTCTTGGGAGAAGTCAAGCCATAAATCTTCAGCCAAGGCATCCAGCCGCAGGACAACAGGTTTGGTGGCGGTGCCGGGCTCTGGTGGGTAGTCAGCCAGCAAACCCATCACGGCTGACTCATAGGCCTGGACAATGTGCTGTGGCATCAGGTTACGCTGGCGGACATTGCGCCTGCCAATATTGGACTGCGGCACAGCGTAAAAAAATCGCGCCATCAGCCCGCTCGCCCTGAACTGTTTGTTGCCAGCCAGGTCTGCCACCATATCAGGCTGGATCATCAGGCCCATGGATACGCAGGGCTTTTGAACAAAAATCGAACGCGCCGCGCGCTCGACCTTAAGCGCGCTGCCTACATGACCTTTCAGAAACACCTCAAGGCTTGCGCCACCTTTGCTGTACAGCCCGCCCAAGATGCGGAACAGGCCGGGTTCGTCTGACAACACGGCCATGCGCCCGGCGTTCTCTGCGATCAGCCGTTGCATCGTTTCTGGCGTGCTGTCTTCAGTGAACAACGTGGGTATCCGAATTTCATCGGGGATGCTCAGTTCTTCATTTTCGATTTGCTCGCGGATGGCTTTCAGCTCCTCGTCGTGGGCTTTGGCCGACGATTGCTTCAGGGCCTCGATGCGCTTGGCAATGGTTGACCTAACGGCCTCGTTACGGGCAACATCCCGGCGCATACGATCACGCACCAACTTTTCCCAATACAGCAACGGCTCTTGGAACACGCTCATCACGGCTGATTTGCGCGTGCCGCTTGGGCTGACTGTCACACTCCAGAACGCCAGTATTTCGCGGTGCGATCCCAGATCAACCTCGAATCGTCCCTGCAGCAACGTTGCAAGCACGCCGAGCGCCGCCAACACCGACATTGCCGCCGGTGTTTGGGTGTTGGCCGCCACCGCTTGGGCAAACTCACCCCACACGCCAGGCAGGACGGCGCACGGCACCTCCGGACACACCATTACGCCGGGCAGCGTTGGTTCTGGCCATGGTGCATCACTGGTGGTGTCTGGTGCCTGTGTTGGCTCGGGTGCGTCGTGGTAGAACGCGATATCGTCCGAACTCATTTCAGGCCAGGCGCGCGGGCCATCACGCCAATCTGGCGCGTCAACTGGTGTAGCAGCCGCCACCGCAGCGGCCACACCCTTTAGGCCTGCCAGCGCCGCCATATCGTTGAAGTCGGTCGGTGAACTCATTGTGCTGGGCATGGTGCCACCTCCTGGGTGAATGACGGCACGGCCAGCCAGCCGCCTACCGCGCGCGCCGCTTCGCGCGCAGCCGTCACGCCGGGGTTACCGGTTGTGGCCACATCGTTGTCGGCACAAATCACAAACTTCAGGTCGGGGAATTTGGCGCGCAAAGCCTTTGCCACGGGCTGCAGGTTGCCGCAACTGAATGTCACGGCCACAGCGTGTCGGGTGGCCATGAACAGCGTGCAGCCGGTGGCCAGGCCTTCCGCCAGTAGCAGTGTGTCGGTGATCTGGCCCATGCTGAAGTAACAAGCCCTGGTGCGCCCGCCGGTCAGAAACCGCTTGGTGCCGTCCTGCCCGATAAATTGGATCGAGTGCAGGGTGCCGTCAGAATCGCGCACAGGCACCAGCAGCATATCGCGCAACTGGCGGATGCCAATCGGGTTGATCTGCTTGCGTTTTGGGTAAGGGTGGTCGGATTTTGCCGGGTGCGCACGCGCCCAAAGCTTTGCAGCCTTGTCGCGTGCTGCACTGTAAACGGCCTGCTGTTCAGCCTCACGCGCCTGCCGTGTCGCATGCATCTGCCGCTGGAACTCAGCGCGCTCTGCCGCCGTTTGTGGCCGGGTGGTGGCCTCGTGCCAGGTGTGTGACTCGCTGGTTTTCCACGAGCCAAAAGCGCCAAAAGCTGGCGAGCCATCGTGCAGCGAATACCAGCCGTTGACGCTACCGGATTTATCGCCCACGACTCGGTAGCGGTGAATTTTTCCGTCCTGGTGCATATCAAGTGGCTTGGCAGGTGCCAAGCCTGCCGCTGCCATCGCATCGCTGAAACTGGCGCTACTTGATGTCATGGAGCACCTCCAGTGTTTGGTGGTGCGCCGCAACACTCTCAAGATCACGAAACCAGTGTTTTTTGCCGCCGTGGTGCACCTCAAAATAAGTGACCAAGGTTCCTGAGTTGACAATCCGCGTAAGTGCACGGTTATG
Organism: Rhodoferax antarcticus ANT.BR; assembly: GCF_001938565.1. Taxonomy (GTDB): domain Bacteria; phylum Pseudomonadota; class Gammaproteobacteria; order Burkholderiales; family Burkholderiaceae_C; genus Rhodoferax; species Rhodoferax antarcticus. Next base: position 391,755 of record NZ_MSYM01000018.1, on the reverse strand, counting down.
CGCTGCGAGGGCACGCTTGAGCTTTTGAAAATCCGGCTCTGGTGGCATCATTTTTCAAACCTTTCACCACACGCGGGGTAATGGATTTCTAAAAACGCGCTGTTGATGGCGGAAATTTCACTGGCAACGAACCGCAGCGCCTCGCCCGTCGAGTTAAAGGAGATATTTGAGTTTGTCATTCTGGCAACGGAAAAATGAATTCAGCAAAAAAATGGAACCCGATATTCGCGACTCGGTGTCCAGATCGCCCGGTGATTAGCCGGCCCAGCACACCGGCTGGGGTTTCGTCTGCATTTCCCGGAACCGTCCGGGAGGGTTTTGGCGGTCGAACTTCGCCAAACATAGGGGGAACAAGCCCTATGTGTATTTTTTTACAAGGTGTCTTCAGGCTCGATTGACTCGGGCTGCGCCGCTTCAAACTCGGAAACGAGCAAGCTCAAATTTGGCTTGAATTCCAGCGCTCGGCACAGGTCGTCAATTGCATAATTTGACAAATGGCGGGTGCGCGGGTCGATATCACCGCCAAAAATGATTCGTTGAGTCGAACTAATTTGCGACTCGAATTTGTCGATTTTTTGGTTCCAAAAAACCTTGGTTGGTGCGCCTGGTTTTTGGAGCGCTTGCGCTGCAGAAATGGCAATTCGCTGCGCCAGATAGGCCTCAAGCAAGGCTTGCGCCTGTCGGTCGTATTCCAACGAAGCAAGCGCTGCTTGCGCATCAAGTCGGGCTTGCGCGGCCTGGTCAACTGCGGATTGCTGCAAATCCATCGCATCAGAAACTGCCTGGATTTCGCGTTGCAACGCCACAATGCGCAGCCCCAGCGGGCCATTCAAAACCGACCCGCCTTCGCAGTCTTTTTGCGCCTGAAAGAGCTTGGTTGCCGCAATGGCTTCACCCTCGGGGGCGGCCGTGGTGATTGCTTCATCGAATTCAATTTGTGCAGCTGCCGCACGCTGCAAAGCGGCTTGACCCAGCGCAGTCTGCTCGGCCTCAAGCGGTTCCAGGCGTTTTAGAACTGCCTCGCGCCGCGAATCGCACAGCCCCAGCGCCCGTAGGGCAGTGGCGTGGTTTTCGTTGGCCGTTTGTAGGTCTTGGTCACAAATGGCCTGGTCGGCTTGCATCACAGCAGCCACACGCTGGCGCTCGGAATCTATCACGTGCCGTTTCATCGCCAATCGCGCCTGAACAAGCCTCGATTCCTCGAAGCGCCGCACGGCGGAATAATCCGGCGCTGCGGTCAGGGCGGCTTCAAACCGGCTGACTAGCGCCGCTGTTTTTTCAGGGTTGGCAAGTGTTGTCAGCATGGCCTCTTCAGCCCGGCTCAGGTTGGTTTGAGCGGGTTTCAATTTGGATAGGATTGTTTTAAACATGATGGGGCTTTCAAAAAAATGGGTTGGTAGCACCGGAAAACCGCCGGTGCAAATCGGGTTTGGAAACTAAAAATTTGCGCATGTTCATCTGGATAACGGGATTGAATCGAGCGCGTTTTTCAACATCTTCGCCAGGGTTTTCCGCGCCAGTCGCCGGGTTTGTCGGTTGCCTACGACCGTCGCGAAAATCAAATCATTGGGGTTGGTTGACGTTGCCAGCCAGGAAGCGCCGCCGGGCCGGGTGGTGTTGCAACCGAAGTGCGCTTTTGCGCCCTTGAATCGGCGATGTTGCGCAACCGTTTTTAAGGTGGGTTCCTGCCCGGCGCATGCGTGCCAGCGCGGCCGGTACGTTGCCGCGTGCCGTGCAAGAATTATTTTTCTGTGCTGCACGTTTCAAGCATTTTATGCCTGTAGCCCTTATGCTGCTTGCGCAAGGTGCTATGAATAAAATAGCATTGCTTGTCGGTGTGGTGCTTGCACGCTTTGACGTGCTGGTGATTGCGCTCCGCATCGCGTTACGCCGTTTTGGTGGCGGTTGCGGTTCGGCTTTCGATCCATTGAAAAATGTCCGACTCACGCCAGCCAACAGCACGGGCGGACAGTCGCACGGGTGCCGGGAAGGTGCCAGTCTTAACGCCCGCGTAAATGGATGATTTGCCAAATCCGGTCAGGTCTTGCACGCGTGGAAGGCGCAAAAGCTTGTCGGGTCTGGTGGGGGTTAAATTGACCCGGCCATCAAAGGAAACCGGGGCCGCGCCGTGCGTGGGTTGCTTGGGCTGGGGTTGATCTTTTGGGTTTGTTTGCATCGCTTGGGTTCCTAAGTGGTTTTAGCAAGTAGGAATGATGCAAGTGCCTTTAATTTATGTCACTTCAGCAGCGCCGCTAGTGAATGTAGATTTTTCATATTTTTTCAATCGCCGTGCAATTGTTGATTCTGAAGCGTCAAGCTCAATCGATGCTTCCAACAATACCGCGCTGTGTTTTTGCCCTTTTCGGGCATTGAAAAACTCACCGACCTGCTGATCTGAAACGGGCTTTCTCGCTTTTGGGCGCGGCTTGCTTGATGCCAGGTTTGATTGTTTCTTTTTGGCCAATCTTGCCTGCTCGTTTTTCGCTTTCAGCTCATCATTGCGCATGTTTGCCCGGTTGATTTCATTCATGACGGGTTGCAGGTTTTCGACTAGCAATAGCCAGGCGTTCGCCTGATCGCTTGCCTCGCGCGCATCTTTGATTTGATCTTGGTAAAAATCGACTTCGCCAGGGGCGTTCAGTGCCTTTGTCAGAATCAATCTAAGTGTTGGCCAGTCGCGGTCTACCAGCCATTGAAACGGCTTGCTGCCTCGGTAGGGTTCGCTTATGTCGTGCCAGCCTGTCAGAATGGTTTCAAGCGCTTGTATTCCGTCAAATATGCAAACCATCGCTGCAAGGCACGCCACGTGCAGAATCGTCACTGGGTGCATCGGGGTATTGACTTGCTTAAGTGCTTGGGTGCTGGGCACTTCGTTCACTGAAAACCGCGAAGTCGTTACAAGCTCCTGAAAGCGAAAACGGGCATCTCGTTGCACCTTCGAAGGGTAGGTGCCATCAGGCCACCTTAATTCTTCACGGGTCGTGTTCGGGGAGTCGTAAACGGTTTTCAAGCGCGCCCACGGTTTCGCCGCCAAATAGTAGGCTGTTTCCAATTCGTCAATCAGTTTTGTGATTTCAAGCCCGGTGAATTGGTGCTCATCAATGCCCCAAGTCAATGGGGAATTGCCAAGATCGTTCAGTGAATCAAGAAACGCGTCTGCACCATCGGGGCGCTCTAGTGGCCAGCGGTGCCAATGCTTGCGGTCGTGTATCGCTTGCAGGCTACGCCGCTCGCGTTCTAATTTGTCTATTTCCAACTCGCGCCCCTTCTGGTGCGACCTTCATAAGGTGCCAGCGCCGGGGTCGGTGAAGGTGTCCGACTTTTCGCCTTTGGGGATCAGCCTCGGGCTAGACGCTGGCGAAACTTGCGGATTACTGCCCGGCCGGGTGCCCCGCCGGTTGCACGGCCATGCGTTTGATGCGCTTGCGGGTTTTGGCAGTCTGCCCAGCCGCCCATAAATCACGCTGGGTCTGTAGCGCCAGCCAGTAGCCCGGCGTCGTGCCCAACGCCTCGGACAGCCTCAAATCCATGCCGGCGCTCACGGCGGCGCGCCCGTGCAGTATCTTGGACATCATCACCCGGCTGATGCCAATGTGGGCGGCGAACGTGGTCACGCTCATGGCCAGGTCATCAAGCCAAGCTTTCAGCAGCTCGCCTGGTAGGGCAGGGTTGTGCATTTTCATGGTGTGCGCCTTAAAGATTTCCAGCTCGGGGCTTGAATGGGAAAATCATAACCTGTTAATCGATGATTTACAAGTTACATCATGCCCCGCTCTGCCATGCTCAGGGCTTCGCGGGGTGCAACGATCACATGATCCAACACCCTAACATCAATCAGGCTTAGCGCTTCTTTCAGGGTTTGGGTCAGCGCTTCATCGGCCCGGCTGGGTTGCGCCGAACCGCCGGGGTGGTTGTGGCAAATCACCACGGCCGCAGCATGGTGCCCCAGGACAGCCAACGCCACTTGACGCGGATAAACGCTGGTATGTGTCAGGGTGCCATGGAACATTTTTTCAAAGGCGAGGAAGCGATTTTGCCCGTCCAAAAACAGCACGCCGAAAACCTCATGACGTTCGCCCCCAAGTTGCAATTGAAGGTATTGTTTCGCCGTGTCCGGGCAGTCAAATGCAGTACGTCCGCCAGCCATGCAACGCCCCACAATAGCCAACGCCCGGTCAACGGTGCCCCGCTCACGGCAAGTCAGGCCGTGCCGAAAGGACAACACGCCATCGCCCGCCGCATAGGCTGCCACGGGTTCGCGTACCGTTTTGGTTTGATTGCGCGGCCGCCGCGCCGCCTTGGTTGGGGCAGAATTCATATCAGCCATTTTCAATCCTTGTTTGATTGTTGGTGGTCAGGCGGGGCAGGTGGTAATGACACCGGCCCCGCCGCCCTTTTGCCCCGGTCAAATCGCGCCGGGGCTTCGCGGTAATGGTATTTCGTAACGTTCACATAATTCAGCCATGATCAGCCCGGCCAGTTCGCGGGTGACAGGCGCGTGATCAAGGTCTGGATTTGCCAGGGCTTTGAATTGCCGCACCAGCGCGGCCAGCAACACCGCCGGGGCTGCCTCCTTTAAATTTTCATGCGCCGCGCTGGCGGCTTCGCGCCGCCTGGTGCGGTAGCTGGCGGCCCGCATGGTGTCGCTCATGGGCTGCCCGTATTTGGCAGGGCGGCCGGGTTTCTTTGGGGCTTCGTTTGTTGGCATGGTTTTATCTTTTGTGATTATCACATTATATTGTGTGATTATCACCAAATACTTTTTCTTTGAAAAAATCGCGCCGGGCGGGGGTGCGCCAAGGAAATACCCCTCGCGCCCGTCTCCAGCAAGGTGCAAAGCCTGCCAGCAAAGCCCGAAGCGGGGCGGGGTTTGGCAGGTTTGAGGGAGTCAAGTATTGGTAAGAGTAAGAATTTCATTTTCACCATATAAAAGTGTCCCCGCTTTGTCTTTTGATGGTTTGGTGCATCACGCGGCCCGCTTGGGCAGGCTGACAACGTCCGCACCCTTGCGCAGTTTGTCGAGGTGGTCTGCCCATGCGGCCATCATGGCGGCCCTGTCGGTCAAATATGTGGCGTGGTTGTAGGCGGCTGCCACGGTATCGCGTTCCATGTGTGCCAGCTGCAATTCAATCAGGTGGTGCCCGTAGCCCTGCTCGTGCAGGATGGTTGAAGCCATGCCCCTGAACCCGTGGCCTGTCATCCGATACTGATACCCCATGCGCTGCAACGCCTTCAAAATGGTGTTGTTGCTCAAGTGTTTTGCGTGGTCGCGTTCGCCGGGGAACAGCAGGGCGCGGCCGCCCGATACCGTGTGCAAAATTTGCAGCACCTCCACGGCTTGCGGTGCCAGGGGCACGATGTGGGGCGTTTTCATCTTCATCCTGGATGCCGGAATGCGCCACTGTGCGGCTTGTAAGTCGAATTCATCCCACTGGGCGGCTATCAGTTCGCCCGTGCGCACAAAGGTAAGCGACATCAGTTTGATTGCCAGGCGGGTGTAAGGGCTGCCTTGATACGCCTCGATTTTGCGCAGCAGTTCGGGCAGTTCCTTCGCATCCAGCCGGGCGTAATTGGTTTTTTTGTGGGGCTTGAGTGCGTCTGAGGGCTTCACGTCCGCAGCGGGGTTGCGCTCAATCAGGCCATGTGCCACGGCAAACCGCATGATCTGGCCACACGTTTGAAGGGATCGTTTCGCAATGTCAACGGCACCGCGTGCCTCGATTGTCTTGGCCATCGCCAACAAGCCTGGGGCGGTCACGCTGGCCACCGGGCGGCCGCCCAATGCTGGGAAAACGTCCGCCTCAAGTCTGCGCAGCACGTAATCGGCATGGCGGGTGCTTTTCAGGCCTTTCCAGTGCGCCCACCATTGCCGCGCTACCAACTCAAACGTGTTTGCATCGTTTATGGCCCGAGTCAACTTGGCTTCTCGTTTGATTTGGCCTGGATCATCGCCTTTCGCCAGCGCCTCGCGTGCCAGGTCGCGGGCCTTGCGGGCTTGTGCTAGGGAAACATCAGGGAAGACACCCAGCGCCAGGCGTTTTTCTTTGCCCGCGTGCCGATACTTCAAACGCCAGTATTTGCCGCCCGCTGCCGTCACCTCCAAATACATGCCTTTTTCATCGGCAAATTTTTTCAGGGACTTGTCAGGCGGGCAGACGGCCCGGTCGCATTCGATCTTTGTCAGGGGCATGATGGGGGCATTTTTTGTGGGGGCATCGGAAAATCCCGATTGATGCCCCCAACTATGCCCCCTTTTTTGGCTGGCTGTCAACAACCTTTAACGAACGGTAATAAACAAAAAAGCCCCGTAACCTGTTGAATTACGGGGCTTTTTGCTTTGTTTTTGGACTCCCTTGGAAGCCCTTAAACCGATCATTGGCGGAGAGAGTGGGATTCGAACCCACGGTACCTTGCGGTACGCCTGATTTCGAGTCAGGTACATTCGGCCACTCTGCCATCTCTCCGCGAACCCGAGATTGTATCAGTGGCCTATTTGCCGTTGGATTCGGCCCGGGCCTCATGCAAGGCCTGCACAGCGGATTCAAGCTCGTCGCTGCTCACACCCTTTGCCAGTTGCACCTGCCCCGCCAAGGTGGCAAGTGCGCTGGCACCCTCGGCTTGCAGGGTGGCAATGCTTTGCCCGGCTACCTTGGGTGATGCAAAGCCGTTGCTTTGCAGCAGCAGCTTGCCTTCGGCGCTCTGCAATTTGAAGTAAAAGTGGCCATCCGTCTCGCGGTATTGTTTAAACACGGGAAGTGCTAACTTGACCGTTCTGGCAGTCTGCGTGGCTTGGACGCGCAAATCGCGTAGGCCCACCGCATGGCGCAACTCGGCCATGAAGGGCGTGGCAATGGCGCGCGCCTTAACTGCCCCAACCTGAAAAATGGCTTCGATCTTGCCGGGGTTGTTCATCAGCGCTTCATAAGCGGCGCGCATTGGCGCCAGCTCCTGATCAATGCGTTCAAACACTATCTGTTTAGCCTCGCCCCAGCCAATGCCGTTGGCATAGGCTTGACGCAGGTTTTTAGTTTCTTCGGCACTGGCAAAGGCCTGGTAAATCTGGAACAGTGCTGAGCCGTCGACACTTTTCGGCTCGCCCGGGGCTTTGCTGTCGGTAACGATGCCGCTGATGAGCTTTTGCAACTGGTCACGTGGCGCAAACAGCGGGATGGTGTTGTCGTAGCTCTTGCTCATCTTGCGGCCATCCAGGCCGGGCAGGGTGGCCACATTGTCTTCAATGGCAGCTTCGGGCGCGACAAAGTGCACGCCGTAGCGGTGGTTGAAGCTGTTGGCCATGTCGCGGGCCATCTCGATGTGCTGCACCTGGTCACGCCCCACCGGCACCTGGTGCGCGTTAAACATCAAAATGTCGGCCCCCATCAGCACCGGGTACATGAACAGACCGACGTTCACATCGGCGTCAGCATCAAGCCCGGCGGCGTTGTTTTTGTCCACCGCGGCCTTATAAGCATGAGCGCGGTTGAGTACGCCCTTGCCGAGCACGCAGCTTAAAAACCAGGTGAGTTCTGGGATTTCGGGCACGTCTGACTGGCGGTAAAACACCACCTCGTCCGGGTCCAGCCCGCATGCCAGCCAGCTGGCGGCAATTTCCAGACTGGAGCGCTGGATACGCGCCGGGTCGTCGACCTTGATCAAGGCGTGGTAGTCGGCCAGAAAGTAAAAGCTCTGCACGCCCAAACGCAGGCTGGCGGCAACCGAGGGCCGAATCGACCCCACATAGTTGCCCAAGTGAGGGGTGCCGGAAGGCGTGATGCCAGTAAGAAAGCGCTCGATACTCATGAGGAAACAGTCAAAAACAACAAAAAAAGCACGCTTAGCGCAGCAACAGCAGCAATGGCGTGAGCAGCAGGTCGATCAGTCCGAGCGTCAAGCTCATCAACGGGCGCAACCACAGGCTGGTCACTACGCCGGTCAAAACCAAGGCTATGACGATGAAAAAACCATACGGCTCCACCCGCGACACCATCGTCGCCTGCCGGTACGGCAACAGGCCCACCAGAATGCGCCCGCCGTCCAGCGGCGGGAGGGGAAAAAGGTTGAACACAAACATGATCACATTGACCAGAATGCCACCCTGAGCCATCTTAAGGAAGAACGGTTCGTTGACGCCGCTGGCCTGCATCAAGTAAAACACCACGGCCCAGAGCAACGCCTGCACAAAGTTGGATGCGGGGCCGGCCAGCGCGACCCAGACCATGTCTTTTTTTGGGTGGCGCAGCTTATCAAAACGCACCGGCACCGGCTTGGCATAGCCAAATAAAAACGCGCCAGAGGTGGCAAAGTACAGCATCAGCGGCATCAGAATGGTGCCAACTGGGTCGATGTGTTTGAACGGATTGAGGGTGATCCGCCCGGCCAGGTAGGCGGTGTTGTCACCGAAATGCCGTGCGACATAGCCGTGGGCAGCTTCGTGCAGGGTGATCGACAGCAGCACCGGTATCGCGTAGATCGTGATGGTCTGTATCAGGTTGCCAAAGTCCATATGTAAAAAATCCTTTGGCTTACAGGCCCAGCAGCGCCAGTGAGCCGCGACCTTCGCGGATGATGACAGGCTCTGAACCGGTCAGGTCAACCACCGTGGTGGGCTCGCGCGGGCAGGCACCAGAGTCGATCACCGCCGCAACGCGACCGCGGTAGTGCTCGCGGATGTCTTGCGCGTCGTTAAACGGATGCTCTTCACCTGGTGCTATCAAGGTAGTAGCTAGAAGCGGAGCACTGTAAAGGGCTAGAAGCTCCTGGAGCACTTTATGTTCGGGCACGCGCAGGCCGATGGTCTTGCGCGAGGGGTGGCTCAAGCGGCGTGGCACCTCTTTGGTGGCTAGCAGAATGAAGGTAAACGGGCCGGGCGTGGCCGCCTTGAGGCGACGGTACTGCTGGTTGTCCACCTGCGCATAGCTCGACAGCTCTGACAGGTCGCGGCACAGCAGCGTCAGATGGTGCTTGTCGTCCACACCCCGGATGCGGCGCAGCTTGTCGGCCGCGGCCTTGTCGTCCAAATGGCAGACCAGCGCATAGCTGGAGTCGGTGGGCACGGCCAGCACCTCGCCCTTGTCAAGCAGGGCGGTGGCCTGCTTCAATAGACGTGGCTGCGGGTTGTCGGGGTGGATTTCAAAAAGTTCAGGCATGGCGCTATTGTCGCTTGGGCCTAAGCTCACGGATGGACAGCAGCGCGTTGCCCACGCCGCTCGTTGCAATCACCGCAATACCCACCCAGGCCAGTGCGTCGGGAACATGGTTGAAAAATAGCCAACTGCACAGCGTGGCAAAGGCGATCTGGGTGTACAGGTAGGGCGAAAGCACCACCGCGCTGGCGCGGTTGAAGGCGCGAATCAGCATCAGGTGGCCGAAAGTGCCAAAAAAACCGAGCGCCAGGAACCAGGGCCAATAAGTTAGCAGCGCCTGGGTGCTCCAGTTCCATAACAGTGCCGGGCTCATGACCAGAGTGCCCACCAGCCCGGTGTAGAAGTGGGTGGTGTAGGGGTTTTCGTCGCCGCTCAGACGGCTGGTCAGCACCTGAAACCCGGCGTAGGTACTCACCAGCAGCAGCGGAAACAGCAGCGCCCAGCCAAACACTTGGCCACCGGGGCGCACCACCAGCAACACGCCACTCAGGCCCACCACCATCAACACCCAGCGCAGACGGGAGACATGGATTTTGAGCAGGACGGACGCCATGGCGGTCGCGACCAAGGGTGAGAGCATGATCATTGCGGTGAATTCCGCCACCGGCAAATACTTCAGCCCAAAAAACGAACACAGGCTGGTGGTCAGCAGCAAGGCACCACGCAGCGCCTGAAACTTCGGGTTGGGTGTGGCAAACAGCCTGGTTTTTTGCACCGGAAAGCGCAGTGCGAAAGTGGTTACCGCCTGAAAAGCGTATCGAAACCACAGCAGCATCAAAACCGGTGCCAACTGGGTGATGTGGCGGGTGGCTGAATCCAGCAGCGCAAAGGAAAGTGCGGCCGTGATGATCAGCAAAATGCCGCCACCCTGGCGGCTGCGCCAAAACGTCAAGGGCATGACAAAACCATTGACATGCCAAGTGAGGGCTCGTTACGTAACAAGGTGTGCATTTAGGTGTCGGCTTTGGGATGCGGTGCTAGGCGCAAAGCGCGCCAGTTAGCCCTGCTAAACAAACGATTTGGAACAAGGCAATGCGCGCAAATCTGACAAGGCAAATGTGGATGTTATTGCGACACGAGCCCTTAGGGTTGGCGCACGGGCACTGCCCGCTGAATGCGGTCTTGCAGCAGCGCCCAAACCGGTGTGAGGTTTTCTGGCAGCGCGGGCAGGTCACCCAGGTCAACACGGCTCTCCTGGGGGCTGTGAAAGTCGCTGCCGCGTGAGGCGGCCAGAGCAAACTCCAGTGCAATGTCGGCATAAGCTGCGGCCTCGGCGGTTGAGTGGCTGCCGGTGACCACTTCAACGCCGGCGCCGCCTAAACCCTTGAATTCGGTGAACAGGGCAAATTCTTCGTTGGCGCTGAACTTGTAGCGCGCCGGGTGCGCCACCACCGCCATGCCGCCTGCCTGGGTGATCCAGGTGACGGCTTCCTTTAGGGTCGCCCAGCGGTGCTGCACGTAGCCGGGCTTGCCTTCGGTGAGGAATTTGCGAAACACCTCTTGCGTGTCTTTGCAAACACCGGTTGCCACCAGAAAACGGGCAAAGTGGGTGCGCGAAATCAGGTCGGGGTTGCCTGCGTATTTTTTAGCCCCCTCAAACGTGTCTTTGATACCGACACGCGCCAAGTCCTCGGCCATGTCGCGGGCGCGCTGGGCACGCCCGCTGCGGGTTTGTGTCAGACCGAGGCACAGCGCCACGTTGCTGGCATCAAAACCGAGGCCGACGATGTGCACCGTCTGGTGCAAAAAACTCACCGAAACCTCAACACCCGTCAGGTAGTCCAGCCCAACTGCGGCGGCAGCTGCGGCGGCACGGGCCTGTCCGCCAATGTCGTCATGGTCGGTCAGCGCCCACAGGTTGACGCCTTTGACTTTGGCGCGTTGAGCGAGTTCTTCAGGGGTAAGTGTGCCGTCGGAAATCACCGAGTGGCAGTGCAGGTCGGCGTTAATCATGACATTCATCAACTAATTTTAGGCCCCGGGCAATGACCTTGTGCCGTGTGCCTTGGCGCTGCGCAATCCAATGAATACGTTTGACCGGGCGCGCTGGTCGCGCTGATGGCACCCCGCTGTTTGCCAAGTATCTGCTTCTGACGCGATTTTGAGTTACAGGTCGAAGCCAGCAAGCATTGAAATCACTTGAATAAGTTGAACTTGCACCGGAAAATATTTAACTTGAATTCACCGAACTCTCCACTGGAATTCAGCCAGTAAACTGCCGCACATTGCACTAATTGAGACTTGCGTTTGATGATCAACATCCCGGGCTTGAGGTGGTGCCAGAGTTGGAGGTGCTGCTCGGCCCACAACCCGCAGTTTCGGAATTGGGCCTTATCGAAACACAAATACGTTTGCGCTCCTTGTTGGTTGGTATGGTTCGCCAAATTGCCGCTGCTGAGCATCCGCTTGTTCTGTTTCTTGATGACCTGCAATGGGCAGACCAGCCATCGCTTGAATTCATCGGCGCACTTCTTGAAGAGAGCGACCTCAACGGGCTGATGCTGATCGGCGCTTACCGAGACAACGAAGTAGATGCAGCCCACCCCTTGATGAGGCTGTTGAGGCCGTTACGCCAGCCAACTGCACCGGGAACAGGAGAGCCGCCCACCGTTCTTCACTTGGACAATCTGACAGTCGTTGATCTGACCGATCTGCTTTCCGACATGCTCCACACACCTTCGGGTGCAGTTCAGCCGCTCGCTGCCGCGCTCTACGCCAAGACCGAGGGCAATATATTTTTTGCGGTTGAGTATCTCAATGCGCTTATCGGCAAGGAGCCCTACAGCCCGATGCCGAAAGCGGATTGTGGCGCTGGGACACGGCGGCTATCTTGGCCCGGCCGGTGAGCGCCAATGTCCTGGATTTCCTCTCTGAGCATCTTGCGGACTTACCTTTAGCCACTGCCGAAGCATTGGTTGCCTTCTCCTGTCTGGGTAACGAATGCACTTTGGGCCCGTTGTCACTCGCCACTGCGACCCGTCCGCAGGAACTCTCTGCGCAGTTGAGCCCTGCCATGGAGCGGGGAGTAATCGTAACGCCGACAGTCCTCGCATTTCATCAGGGCGAGGCCGGTGTCCAGATCCGGTTCTCTCACGACCGAATGCAGCAGGCGGTTTAGCAACTGCGAGATCATGACTGGCGCAGTCAGATGCATCTGGCTATGGCTCGACGGTTTGCCCGGTCAATGGATGACCCCGTCAGCCATTTCAATCAGTCGCAATTCAGCGCAGCCGAGCACTACGCGATTGCGGTGTCCTTGCTTGTCGACGCTGCCGAACGGGCGCTTGCATGTCAGCTGTTCCTTAAAGCGGCAGTACAAGCGCGTCAATCTGGCTCGTTCACCACCGCAGAGCGGTATCTGAGACTGGGGGTCAATCTGTTGCCGCAAGGCGGTTGGCAAAACGATGAAGCACACCAAGGTGATAGCAGCGCAAGCACGATAGCTTTCGCACTCCATGCTGAACTGCACCTCGTTCTCTATAGCCTGTCGCGCCACGTTGAAGCCGATGCACTCTATGCGGAACTGACAACGTACGTCACATCGCCGATGCAGCTTGTCGACTCTGCCTGTGTGCAGATTGTCAGCCTGTCCAATCGGACCCTTTATGGCGAAGCCGTGGCTTTGTGCAACACTTTGCTCGGACACTGGCATATAGGCGCGCCAACAGACGACGTTGTTGCGGTGGTTCAGCTGGAGCTTGACCGGTTTTATGCCCTGGTGGCTGCTGGTGCGCTGGAGCAACTCGGTCAAGGGTCGGATTTGTCGGATGACAGACTGCTGGCCGTGGCCAGGCTCCTGAACCGCACCGCGGCCGCGGCTCTGTTTTTTAACCCGTTGATCGGCTTCTGGTTTTTCATTCGCTCGGCTTGTTTGGCGCTGGAACATGGCTATTGCCCGAAAGGCATTGCGTCGCTGAGTGCCGTTGTCATGTGCACGATAACGCTGCGCGGCGACTACGTCACAGGCTGCCGCGCCAGTCTGATCGCCGTAGAACTCGCGAAAAAACGTCAGCAAGGTCTACAGGCAGCGCGAACCTACGACGCATTTTCGGTCGTCGGTAGCCACTGGGTTCGCCCCCTGGAAGAGGTCATAACCACCGCACGAATGGCGCTTGATGGACTGGTTCGGGCAGGCGATTTTGAATATGCCTGCTTTACCTACTACCAGACATTTACCGCCCAGTTGGATACGGGTGCAGGTTTTGCAGAGCTCAACAACACCATCGAAGCGGCCTTGTGCTTTGCCCTGAAGACCGGGAATCGCCATTGCGCCAAGTCCTTGGTCAGCATGCGGCAACTGCTGCGTGCGCTGCAAGGCCAGACCCATAGCCCGGGACGTTTCGACGACGCAGAATTCAAAGAGACGCAGCACCTGATAGCCGCCAAGGATATTCCCGTGGCGCTCTGTTACTTCCACATTTACAGGGCGCTGTCGGCTTGCCTTTTCAACAAAGATGAGGCCCTGCGCCAACATGTCGAAAAGGCAGTGACCCTTGCGCCCTACATCACCGGGTTTTACCCGACCGCCCTGGCAAACCTGCTGCACTCATTGGCTTTGATCCAGCACATCAGGGCTACGACGCCCGCAGACTCGGAGCGAACCGGCCTTCTTGAGCGGTTGGCGGCCAACCAGACATGGCTTTCTGCCCGCGCGTCAGATGCCCCGATGAATTTTGGACACCTCTACGACCTTGTAGAGGCAGAACGGCTTGACGCCATTGAACAACCGTGGAGCGCACTTCAGTTGTTCGAGCAGGCGATGCTGAAGGCGCAGGGAAACCAGCGTCCCTGGCATCATGCGCTGATCACCGAACGGGCCAGCCAATTCTGTATGCGCCGTAGGCTGGAGCATGTCGGTCGGCAACTGTTGACGCGGGCGCATAGCCTCTACCAAGCGTGGGGCGCAGTTGGCAAGACACAGGCAATGAAGACCGAACTACCCTTTGTTGGCACTGCCCAGCGGGGGCGCTGGCTTAGCAACCATGGTGATCCTTCTGATCAAAATTCCCTTCTGCGAGCTTTCCAGATGCTCGCATCTGAAACATCACTTCCTCGGCTTGTGATGCGGATTGTTGAACTTGTGGGGCAAATGACCGGAGCGACAGATGTACGGTTCAGTTTGCTGGACGACGAGAAGCGCTGGATCCTGGAGGGCGGTTTGCGAGGTCGCGAGCAAATGGAGCGTATGACGCAGCATGAGGCCGAGGAAAAGCGCCTGGTGTCAAGCAGCGTGCAGCGATTGGCACTGAAGACGCTTCAGCCTATCGTCTCAGATGATGCGGTGGTAGATCGCCGTTTTGATGAAACATTCATTAAAGAGTGGCAGCGAACCAAACGCTTAGGCCAGCCGCTTGCCCTGGTATTCATAGACGTTGATCTGTTCAAAAAATACAACGATCACTACGGGCATCAGGCAGGCGATATGTGTCTGAAGCGGGTGGCGCACACTATTTGTACTTCGGTGCAGCGGGCAGAGGATCTTGTTGCCCGTTATGGTGGCGAGGAGTTTGTGGTTCTTCTGCCGGGACTTGGAAGCAGACGATGCTTTGTATCAGGCAAAAAAGCAGGGCAGAAATCGGTTCGTCATGGCTAGCACGGGCGCTGTCTAACCCAATAGGCCTTAGACCAACTCCGCCGCCTCCACCAAAAACCGCACCTTGCGTTCACCGCGCCAGCTGTCGGCGTCCAGCCGGAAGGCCAGTTTGACCCGCGCGGGCAGGGGCTCGGTGCGGCCAAACCAGATGCCGTCGACCGGCTCGCCGCGGTGTTTGAGCTTCAGGGATAAGTGTTTTTCGCCCACCAGCCGCTGCGACACCACCTCCACCTCTTCGCTGAAAGTCGGTGCGGCAAAGCCTTGGCCCCAGACCTCGTGGTGCAGCGCATCCACCAAGTCCACCCGGCGGTATTCGGGCTTGAGCGGGCCGTCGGTGTCCAGGCGGCGCTGTAGGGTGGCGGCAGACAGCCACTCCTGCGCGACCTGGGCCAGGCCCTGCTCGAAGGTTTCAAAATGCGCCTCGGCAATGGTGCAGCCGGCCGCCATGGCATGGCCGCCAAAGCGCAGCAACACGCCGGGGTGGCGCTTGGCCACCAGGTCCAGCGCGTCGCGCAGGTGAAAACCTGGGATGGAACGGCCCGAGCCTTTGAGCTCATGGCTGTGGCCCGTGGCCCCGCTGGGTGCAAACACAAAAGCTGGCCGGTGAAGTTTGTCCTTGATGCGCGAGGCCACGATGCCAACCACGCCTTCGTGAAAGTCCGGGTCAAACACACAAATGGCGGCGGGTGCCTCGGCGGCATCTTCAAACAGCGACTCGGCCACCAGCAGCGCTTGCTCGCGCATGTTGCCCTCAATCTCGCGGCGTTCGCGGTTGATGTTGTCCAGGGTTTTGGCCAGTTCGAGGGCGCGGTTCGGGTCGTCGGTCAGCAGGCATTCGATGCCGAGTGTCATGTCACTCAATCGCCCGGCAGCGTTGATGCGCGGGCCCAGAGCAAAGCCAAAGTCAAAGGTGGTAGCAGCAGCAGCGTCGCGTGAGGATGCTACAAATAACGCAGCTAGTCCCGCAGGCATGGCAAGGGCTCGGACCCGTTTTAAGCCTTGAGCCACCAGGCGGCGGTTGTTCGCATCCAGGCGCACCACGTCGGCCACCGTGCCCAGCGCCACCAGCGGTAGCAGGGTATCCAGGCGCGGGCCGGTCTGGTTGGCCGCCACGCCTGCCACTGCGTGTGCTGCGCTGCTCCCTATGGGTGTGCTCGCGCCTTCGGGTAGCCCTGCGGCGCTCTGTGTTTCAAACACCCCACGCTGGCGCAGCTCGGCGCGCAGCGCCAGCAGCACATAAAACATCACACCCACGCCGGCGATGGACTTGCTCTCGAAACTGCAGCCGGGCTGGTTTGGGTTGACGATCACATCGGCGTCAGGCAGGGCAATCTGGCCGTTAACACTGGCGCACAGGTGGTGGTCGGTCACCAGCACTTGCAGGCCCAGCGCACGCGCTGCGGCCACACCGTCAAAGCTGGCGATGCCGTTGTCCACGGTGATCAGCACGTCGGCGCCGCTGGCTTTGACGCGCGCGGAAATCGGGGCGGTCAGGCCGTAGCCGTCTTGCACGCGGTCGGGAACGATGTAGTCGACGTGTTTGGCGCCCAGCAGGCGCAGGCCGCGCACGGCAGTAGCGCAGGCGGTGGCGCCGTCGCAGTCGTAGTCAGCCACGATGCAGAGTTTTTTATCGGCAGCAATCGCGTCAGCCAGCAGGCGTGCGGCCTCAGCTGTGCCTTTCATGGCGGTGGGTGGCAGCAGATGCGCCAGCGCGGCATCCAGCTCAGAGGGGTCCAACACGCCACGCGCCGCATACAACTGCGCCAGCAACGGGTGAATGCCGGCTTTTTCCAGCGCCCAAACGCTGCGCGGCGGGGCGTCTCTAACAATAATTTTCATAGCTACTCAAGCAAGGGGGATAAGGGCTAGAGGCCTAAAAGTCTCAAAAAGCCGTGGCGGCGGCTTGACGTGCCTGGTGTGACTGAAATCGCAGCGTCAGACGTCCAGGACATCAGCAAACAGTTGTGCTGCGCTGACCTGCAAGGCCACGCTGGCGAGTTCAACGGTTTCGCCCTGGCCAAACGGGTGCAGCACCCACAGGCCGTCCGCACCTTTGCGATGCACATCGGTGATGCGGCTGCCGAGATCAATCACCGCATACTCTTCCAGGCTGGGCAGGCTGCGGTAATGGCTGAACTTCAAGCCCCGGTCATAGGCGGCGGTGCTGGGTGAGAGCACTTCAATGATCAGCTTGGGCTCGGTTTTCACCAGCGGGCTGGCTTGGTCAATTGCGCTGCAGGTCACCAGCACGTCGGGGTAAAAATAGCTGTTGGAGGCGGCCACCTGCAGCAGCATGTCGCTCATGTAGGTGCGGCAGGGGCTGCCACTGAGGTGCTGGCGCAGGGCCAGAGCGATGTTGCCAGATGTCGTGTTGTGCCGATCTTCAGTGGCGGGTATGGCAAACACTTCGCCATCCAGGTATTCATGGCGATCCAGTTGCATGGCTTGCCAAGGCAGGTAGTCATCGGCGGTAAAAATGGATTTTTCTGCAGCGAGTCCCATGGCGATGTCCTCTGGATTCGTTAAGCCTTGATTATCAATGGCTGGTGTTAGCACGGCTTTGTCTTCGACGCAAGTGCACCAAGTCTGAGCTGTAAATTGCTATAAGGTTCATAGCTTCTCAAGCAACATAGATAAGGGCTGAGAGCCAAAAAGACCCTTGAACTTCTGCCAGACCGGCTGCGGCTCGGCGGTCCAGGTCTGGCTACTGCGCTCGCCACACAGGGTGAGTTGCACGGTTTGCCCGGCGGCAGCGGTTTGCAGCCGTTGCTGGATGTCGCCCGCGTCCAGTGCTTGCCAGGCTTGCGCCCAGCCTTGCCAGTCGTCGGTCAGCGCCAGCGGCTTCAAGGTGTCGAGCACCACCGGCTGTGCATTGGCAGGCGCTGGCTGGTAGGCCGCAGGCAACGTGCCGCTGCCGTGTAACCAGAATGAGTTCACGGGTGTCAGGTTCATCGCTTCGCGTGCGTCATTCACCGGGTGGGTGTAGAGCAGCATTTGCATCTCGTTTTGCAGGCGGCGCAGCGGTGCGGCTTGCGCGCTGGTGGTCATCCAGGCGGCCAGGTTGCGGCCCACTACCCGGTCAGGCGAGGCGGTGGCCAGCCCAGCGAACACCTCACCATGCGCGAGCCAGCGGCCCGGTTCATCAAAGTAAAGCGTGATGCCATCCTCTTCAAAGTAGGGCCGCATGGCTTTAAGAAGCGCCGCAGATTGCGCGTCCGACAGCGCGGGCAGCGGCAGCTGGCTCATGGCCACATGGCCGGTGTTGACCTGCCAATGGCACAGGGTGATGAAGGCCCAGGCGCTGTTGGCACTATCCGTCTGGCCGGATTGATGGGCGCGCAGCGCCGCCCAGGGGATGCAGCCGTCTGGCGCGCTCAGGCTCAGGGCAGCGGCCAGCGCGCGTTCATGCGGTGGCGACAGGCTGAACTCGTCACCGCTGTCTAAGGGGCCGGGCGTCAGTCTGGACAGCAGTTTCTGCAGATTGGGCAGCTTCAGGTGGGTCAGCGCTGCAGCAAATCCTTGAGAAGAGGGGGCTGCATAAGGGATGATCAGGTGCATGGCGGGCATTGTCCGGGATAATCGCCGTCTAACCTGTCGGCACCCTGCCGCAACCCCCACCACCCGATGCCTATCCCTTTTGAACTCACCCTTGGCTGGCGCTACACCCGCGCTGGCCGCGCAACCCGGCGCAACGGGTTCATCTCTTTCATCTCTGGCGTCTCCATGCTCGGCATTGCGCTGGGTGTGGCCGCGCTGATCATTGTGCTCAGCGTGATGAACGGTTTTCAGAAGGAAGTGCGCGACCGCATGCTGGGCGTGGTGTCACACATCGAAATTTTTGCGCCCAACGGCGAAGCCTTGCCCGATGTGGCGCGCACCCTGGCCCAAGTGCGGGCCAACCCTGAAGTCATAGGTGCTGCACCTTTCATAGCTACCCAGGCTTTGCTGGCAAGGGGTGAGGACATGAAGGGCACCATGATCCGGGGCATTGACCCAGCGCTGGAGCCCGAGGTCACCGACCTGGCAGTGGCGCTGAAAGGCTCTGCTCTGGCGCGCCTGGTGCCCGGTGAATTTGGCTTGGTGCTGGGCGGCGAGCTGGCCCGCAGTCTGGGTGTCAGCCAGGGCGACAAGGTCACGCTGGTAGCCCCCAGCGGCCAGGTCACGCCTGCCGGTGTGGTGCCGCGCCTGAAGCAGATGACGGTGGTGGGTACCTTTGATTCGGGCCACTATGAATACGATTCGACGCTGGCCTTGATGCACATCGAAGACGCGCAGCGCATCTTTCGCCTGGAAGGCCCCAGCGGTGTGCGGGTGCGCCTGAAAGACCTGCATCAGGCGCGCACGGTGGCCGCCGAGCTGGCCGGCAGCCTGACCGATCATGTGTTGATTCGCGACTGGACACGCCAAAACCGCACCTGGTTTGCCGCGGTGCAGCTTGAAAAACGCATGATGTTCATCATCCTCACCCTCATCGTGGCGGTGGCGGCCTTTAATTTGGTCAGCACGCTGGTGATGACGGTGACCGACAAGCGTGCCGACATTGCCATTCTGCGCACGCTGGGCGCCAGCCCGGCCAGCATCATGGGGATTTTTGTGGTGCAGGGTGCAATGGTCGGAGTCATTGGCACCCTGGCTGGCCTGGCACTGGGGCTGGCCGTGGCTTTCAATATTGACGTGATCGTGCCGGCCATTGAGCAGCTGCTGCACACCACCTTTTTGCCGCGTGATGTTTACTTGATCAGCAGCATGCCCAGTGAGCCGCAGCAGGCAGACATCTTGCCGATTGCCATCATCTCTTTGGTGCTGGCGTTCCTGGCCACGCTGTACCCCAGTTGGCGCGCCAGCCGCGTGAACCCCGCCGAGGCGTTGCGTTATGAGTGAAATGGTCACCACGCTCGGTACTGGCGTGTCCGGCCTGCCCGGCGGCGAAACTGGTGCACCCGGCAAGTTGGTACTGCGTGCACGTGGCCTGACCAAGCGGTTCACCGAGGGGCGGCTGGATGTGACCGTGTTGCAGGGCGTGGACCTGGATGTGTATGCGGGTGAAACGCTGGCGATTGTGGGGGCCTCTGGCTCAGGCAAAAGCACTTTGCTGCACCTGCTGGGTGGCCTGGATGCGCCCACCAGCGGCACAGTGGCGCTGCTGGGGCAAGACCTGGCGCGCAGCAGTGCGGCAGAGCAGGGCCGTTTGCGCAACCAGCATCTGGGCTTTGTTTACCAGTTCCATCACCTGCTGGCCGAATTCAGCGCGCAGGACAATGTCGCCATGCCCTTATGGATCAGGCGCTCTGAGCCCGCACAGGCGGCGCAAATTGCTTCGAAAATATTGGCTACCGTGGGCTTAAGCGAGCGGCTGCACCACCGACCCAGCGAGCTGTCCGGCGGCGAGCGCCAGCGCGTGGCGATTGCCCGCGCACTGGTGACCCAGCCCGCCTGTGTGCTGGCCGACGAGCCCACCGGCAACCTGGACCGCAGTACCGCGCATGGGGTGTTTGATTTGATGCTGGAACTGGCTCGTACCCAGGGCACGGCGTTTGTGCTGGTCACGCACGACACAGCGCTGGCCGCGCGTTGTGGCCGCCAACTCACCCTGGTGCAGGGGCGCCTAGCACAGGCCAGCAGCATCGCGGCGTAGCAACACACAAAATTTTTAAAGTTGGAGTAGCACCGATGAGCATCGAATGGTTAGAGAGTTACAAGATTGGCAACGCCGAGATTGACGCATCGCAAAAAGAGCTTTTTGAGCTGACAAACCAGATTGCTGACTGTGAAGACTGGATGGCCTTGCGCCCCATGATTGTGAGCCTGTTCAAGCAGCTGGAACAGCAGTTTGAGCTGGAAGAGGCGCTGATGACCAAGGTGGCTTTTCCCGGCGCGCAGGCGCATACCGAAGACCATCTGCACCTGCTCACCCGCCTGCGCGACCGCAGCATGGACGTGGGCAAGGGCCACATGAACAAAAAAGCCATCGTCGGGGTGATGACCGACTGGGCGCACCGCCACGTTGCCAACCTGGACGCGGAACTGGCCCAGTACCTTGCTGTGTGGGCCTGACACCCGCCAGAGGCACCATGCGCTGGATAGATACCCATTGCCACCTGGACGCCCCGGAGTTCGGCACCACCATCCAGGCACAACGGGCGCTGGCGGCTAGCAATGGTGTCGTTCACTGTGTAATACCCGCGATTGCTGTTGACAACTTTGCGGCAGTTCGCGCCATGGCGCACCAGAGCGGCGACAGTTATTGTCTGGGCATCACGCCCATGAACGTGCCCTATGCCAGCGTTGATGCGCTGAGCTGCTTGACCGCCGCCGTAAAGCAATACCATGCTGATCCACGCCTGGTGGCCATTGGTGAAATTGGGCTTGATTATTTTGTGCCAGAGCTGTGCAAAAGCCCCTGGCGCGAGCGCCAGCACGATTTTTTCTACGCGCAGCTGAAATTGGCCCGCGCCTATGACTTGCCCGTGGTGGTGCATTCACGCCGTTCGGTGGACCAGATTTTGAAAGCACTGCGCCAGGTCGCTGGCCCCGGCGGGCAATGGCACGGCGTCGTGCACGCTTTCAACGGCAGTTTTCAGCAAGCGTTGGCGTTCATCCAATTGGGGTTCAAGCTGGGTTTTGGCGGCGCGCTGACCTATGAGCGCGCCCGGCATCTGCGCAGCCTGGCCACCGGCCTGCCGCTGGAGGCCATCGTGCTGGAGACCGATTCGCCCGATATGCCGCCGCGCTGGCTCTACAAATCTGCCGAACAACGTGCCACAGGCGAGCCCCAAGGCATCAACTCACCGGCCGAAGTGCCGCGCATTGGCGCTGAGCTGGCCCAGCTGCGCGGCATCAGCCTGCAGGCGCTGGCTGATGCCACCACCCGCAACGCTTTGCAGGCGTTTGCGCGCCTTCGTGCCTTGGTGGCCGACACCACCGCATCAGAGGCTATGCAAGAAGAAAAGGACACGCCATGACCACCCCCCCTGCAGCTGACCTTATCGAGCCACAAGCCGTAGCGCATATCCTGGCGCACTGCCGCACCGTGGCGGTGGTCGGCTTGTCGCCTAAAGCGCACCGCGAAAGCTACGAGGTGGCGCACTACATGCAGGCGCATGGCTGGCGCATCGTGCCGGTCAACCCGGTGGCGGCAGCCAGTGGCCAACCGATTCTGGGCGAAAAGGTCTATGCCACCCTGACAGATGCCGCGCAGCATGAAGCGCTGGACCTGGTCAATGTGTTTCGCAACAGCGACGCCGTGCCGCCGGTGGTGGACGAAGCTATTGCCCTGGGTCTCAAGGCCATTTGGCTGCAACTCAGCATCA
Organism: Rhodoferax antarcticus ANT.BR; assembly: GCF_001938565.1. Classification (GTDB taxonomy): domain Bacteria; phylum Pseudomonadota; class Gammaproteobacteria; order Burkholderiales; family Burkholderiaceae_C; genus Rhodoferax; species Rhodoferax antarcticus. The sequence continues at coordinate 369,709 of NZ_MSYM01000018.1, read as the reverse complement.
GCCATGACGAAGCGCTGGCGCGTGCCCACGCCGCCGGCATGGTGGCGGTGCAAAACCGTTGCCTCAAAATTGACCACGCACGTCAGGTCGCGCAGTGAGTTCAGCGCGAGACAACGCGGGTCAGCCTTTGGCGAGGCCACACCCTTCTGCCCAGCAGACGCGCCATGCCACCCCCGACAAAGACGCCATTGCTCTGCTGCCAGTTTTTGAGCGGCTCGGGCCGGACCGCATCACCTTGGTGTGCACCGGTGCTGCCGCGCGCGAAGCCGCTGCCGCGCTGGCCGATGCACCGGCCTGGGGTTTTGATACCGAATCCAAGCCCACCTTTCGCGTCGGTGAGCAGTCTGACGGGCCGCACATTCTGCAGTTGTCCACTTGCAAGCGCGCCTGGGTGTTCCAGTTGCACGAGCCCGATTGCCGCGCTGTGGCGGCAGAGCTGTTGGCTGCGGGTGGCATTGCCAAGGCCGGCTTTGGCCTGGGGGATGACCGCAAACGCATCATCCACAAGCTGGGCGTAGAGCCTGCGGGTGTGCTGGAGCTCAACAGCGTCTTTCGCGAGCGCGGTTACCGCAAGGACATGGGTGTGAAGGGCGCGGTGGCGGTGCTGTTTAACCAGCGCTTCATCAAGTCAAAAAAAGCCGCCACCAGCAACTGGGCCAATCCGCGCCTGACCGAAGCGCAGCTTGTCTACGCCGCCAATGACGCCTACGCTGCTATCCGCGTGTATCAGGCGCTGGGTCTGGCCGCGTCTTAAGCCTCGTCATCTTGCCTGCGGTGATGGCCACAGCGTTAGATGGCGCGCACCAGCCACGCCAGCGGCACGGCGATTCAAAGAGCGAGTTTATGCGCCGCCGCAGGCTGGGCCCAGACCAGCAGCAGGTTGTTGGCAGGCATGGTGTGGCGCTGCGCCAGACACAGCCCCGCCAGCTGCGCCTGCGCCTGAACGTCTTCGCGCCAGCGTACCCCCCAAGCCGGGTTGTGCGCGCGCAAGCTGGCGTCAAAGCCCAGGTTGCTTGGGGCGGTGGGCACCTCTTGCTCCAGATAGGGGCCGTAGGTGACCAGCACCCCGCCGGGTGCCAGGTGGCGGGCGCTGCCCCGCATCAGCCCGGTGCATGCTGTCCACGGCGCTATGTGCAGCATGTTGGCGCAAAAAATCAGATCAAAGTTGGGCGGTGCATCGGTGCCAGGGGCTTGTGCCAGCCAGCGCTCAGCGCACACGTCGAGCTGCTGCGGTGCCAGCACATTGGACGCGCCTGCCTGCTGCGCGTAGTGGTTGATGCTGGCAAAAGCATTTGAGTGCGTGTCGGTGGGTTGCCAGGTCCAGCCGGGCAGGTGGCTGGCAAAACTGGCCGCGTGCTGCCCGGTGCCTGAAGCAATCTCAAGTGCGGTGCCTTGCGCTGGTAGCAACTGCAGCAGCCGGGTCAGGATGGGCTGCTTGTTTTGCTCGGCAGACGGACTGAAATCGGGGGTGAACATGGGCGCTGGGTCAGCCTAATGGCGCGGAGGGTGGCGCCGTCAGTGGGTGACAAAGGTGTAGCGCACCTCTTCGCTCTCAACCATGTCTAGCACGGTGTGGAGCTCGCCTTCGTCGTCGGTGCTGGCCCAGATGCCCTCTGGGTCGTCGGTGAACAGGGGTTCGACACTCAGGTCCAAAAACTGGCCTTGCGGCAGCGCCAGCACCTGGGTTCCCTCAGAGGTTTCGGCCAGCGTCCAGTCGTCGGGCACCGACATTTCTAGGCTAATGGTGACGTTGAGTTTTTTCATGGGGTGTCCAGTATGTCAGTTGGTAAAGGCAGCCATCATAAATTGCCATGCGCACCACTGGGGGGTTGCGTCAGCGACTGAATGGTCAGGTCACTGCCCAGGGCAATTAAAGGCGTTTGTCAATTCAAAAAAGATGGTGCTGCCACAGTGCCGTGGCCAAGCGCCATGATGCTTGTACGACGGCGACCTTCATGTCACAGGGCCTGGGCCGCACCGAAGTGGCGCTGGGTGATATGGTGGGCTTTCTGGACCGCGCCCAGCAGCAGCGCATCGGCAAAATCATCCGCCCCAACGACAAAACCGTCACCCTGCAATGCGGCCCCCGCCAGTGGCGCGTGGCCTACAGTTATTTGCACCGGGTGGTGGATGTCGATGGACTGGTGCATGAGGTGGGGGCGTTGGGGCAAGGCTGAGGTTTGTATGCAAAATTTGCCTCTAGCCCTTTAGGAATAAGCGCTATAAGCTATTGAAAGAGAAGCAAATCGCAGCGGTATACCGTGCTGCCACGACCTTCTGCTGCAACGACCACGCATGGTTTGTCGTTGGTTTTGGGCAGGTGCGGCGCCAGGCGGCCTCAATCCGTCAACTGCGCAGCTTCCTTGGCGCGCATTTTTGCGCCAATGTATTCACCGTGGGTTACGTGCAGCAGGCCGGCCACCTTGCTGATGAGGTGGTTTTCATTGGCGTCCAGCGTGCCGTCTGCGTAGGCTACCTGCCACATGTATTCCACCACCTGAATTTTTTCGGGCTGCGTGAACTCGTCGTTCATGGCACTGGTGAAATGGAAGTAGTCGTTGGCGCGTTTTGCCGTTTGCTCGGCTTGCGCCATCAACTGCGTCAGCGCATCGTCGTTCAGCGCAAAGCGCAGGCGCAGGGTTGCCAGTGTCTGATCGCGCTCGACCGGGCTGACGTTGGCATCCGAGCGCATCACCTCCACCATCAAGACGGCAGTCGCGAGTTGCAGGCGTTGTGCCCGGCTGGGGCCAGAGGGCTGGTCGGGCATGAAGAAACTGGTCAAAAGAGTTTTGAAGGGGCTGAACATGGTGAAAGTGAGCAAGGTTGACAAAGGACTTGTAGGAGCAAGATGCCGCCAAAAAGTTTAATCGGTTGACGCGACGGGCTGAATTTGCTCTGAAAAGTGCAACATCAGCCGGGCGAACTTGTTGGTGCGCACCGCCTCACGCCTGCCACACGCCAAAGCCTGCTGAGCGCAGGTCGATGCCGATCTCGATTTCCTTGTCCACCGCATCCTCGTAGCGCAGGGGGTTAAAGGCCTCATACAGGTCGGGCAGCAGGCGCAGGCCGAAGTGCTGCACATAGCGGTTGGCCTGAATACCCGCCTTGTGCTTGTCAAAGCGCGCATCAGGGTCCAGCCCGGTCATGCCCACATAAACGCAAGGCTTGCCTTGGATGTAGTTCGGGTTGCTTTTGCGAAAGCGTGGCTCAAAGAGCACATCTGGTGAGAGTTCAACCACGTAAACGTGGTGGTGCTTGCGGCGCAGCATGGTGTGGGCAGAGTGGTTGCCGAAGTTATCAAACAAATACGCTTGCAGCCCCCGTGGTATGTGCGCAAGCAGCTACTAACTACGTAGCATTTCAGTGTAACTTGCCAACAGACACGCACTCACCTCTGCTGCATCTGGCTGCGCAAAAACCAGGTTGTGCTGGTTTGTCAGCGGGCCGCCACCGGGCTCGACGGCACCGTTTGGGTCGTAGCCGACGGCCTTGAACTTCCACACCGCGCCCACCCGTTTGAGGTTGCCCGCGTGTGCGCCGTCCGCCAAGTGCACGCTGTGCACATTGGCGTTGACGGGCTTCAGGGTGAGCGCGCTTGGCACTTAATTGACTTTCGACGCAGCTTAAATTGCCGGTTTTACAGCGTGGGGTAGTCGGTGTAGCCCTTGGCACCTGGGGTGTAGAAGGTGCTGGCGTCGGGGCTATTGAGCGCAGCACCGGCCTTGATGCGTGCGGGCAGGTCGGGGTTGGCGAGGAAGGGGGTGCCAAAGGCTACCGCGTCCAATGCGCAGTCCTTGATGGCTTGCTCGGCTTCTTCGGGCGTGTAGCCCATGTTGCCGATCAGCACGCCGGTGTATTTTTCACGGGCAACGGGTATCACATCTGCCTTTTGCACGCCAAAAAAGTCAGCACGCATCAGGTGCAGGTAGGCCAGATTGAAGGCGTTGAGCCTGTCCGCCAGGAAGCGGGTCAGCGCGATCGGGTCGCTGTCGATCATGCTGTTGTAGCTGTTCAGTGGCGACAGGCGCACGCCGACGCGGTCAGCGCCAATGGCGGCGGTCACGGCGGTCAGCACTTCAAACAGCAAGCGGGCGCGCTTTTCCATCGAACCGCCGTAGCCGTCAGTGCGCTGGTTCACGCCGTCGCGCAAGAACTGGTCGATCAGGTAGCCGTTGGCACCGTGCACTTCCACGCCGTCAAAGCCGGCCTCGATGGCGTTTTTGGCACCCTGGACAAAGGCGGCCACGATGGTGGGAATTTCAGCCTCAGTCAGCACATGGGCGGGCGCATTGGGCACCTTGCCGTTTGGGGTGTGGACATCGCCTTCAATCGGCACCGCGGTGGACGACACGCTGGCCTGACCAGCATTCATGTCAGGGTGCGCAGCGCGCCCGCCGTGCCAGATTTGCAGGAAGATGCGCCCACCCTTGGCGTGCACGGCAGAGGTGGTTTTCTTCCAGCCTTCAATCTGCTCTGCTGAATAAATGCCAGGCTCGGCGACAAAGGCCGACGTGTTGGGCAGCACCATGGTGCACTCAGTAATCAAGAGGCCACCGGTGGCGCGCTGGGCGTAGTACTCGGCCATCAGGTCGTTGGGCAGGTGTTCCATGCCAGCTCGGGTGCGGGTGAGCGGTGCGAGCAGGATCCGGTTGGCAAGCGTGAGGCGGCCAACTTGTAGGGGATTAAAAAGCATGGGTAAGTGTCCGGTGGGTAGAAAAGAGCGAACCATAGCACCTCAGCGGATTCACGTGGCATGCCCGGTAAATGCTTTTTGCGCTAGACACTTGCGTGAAAAATATATAAGAAATTGACCTCTAGCCCTTATAGAATAAGCGCAAGTTGCTACAAAATACGCAGCAAATTTGATGCCCAAGGCGTGCATGGTGGGTGTTAAGTGTGCAAACGAACAGACCTCTTTTAGGGCGCACCTTATGCTTATCAGACGTTTGCAAACAAGTCTTTGTTTGTGACGCCCTGCCATGGCGTTGAGCCGTGGTAATCACGTAACGCAAAGGACCTTTAATGAAAAAATCATTTCGTAACACGGCCAGCCTGTTGGCTGTGGCAGCATCTTTCGCCCTGGCGGGTGTGGCACAAGCCCAAAGCACCACGACAAACACCAACGCCCGCGCGAACACCGGCTTTTCGTACGGCGCGGGCGGCAGCTACTTTGACCTGAATGCCGGTCAATCCGACTTTTCCGTGGGCAACGGCCTTCTTCCCTTCACCTCGGATGACGGCGACACCTCCTACAGCGCCCACATTGGCAGCTATTTCAATGACAACCTGGGCATGGAAATTGGCTACACCGACTTTGGCAGCATCGACCGCGCTGGCGGCAGGACCAAGGCCCGTGGCATCAACCTGAGCTTGGTGGGTAAATTCCCGTTGTCGCCTCAATTCAACTTGTTGGGCAAGATTGGCACCACCTACAGTGATACCGACACCACTGCTAACCCGCTCTCAGGAATCGCAACCGGTTCGGACAACGGGTTTGATCTGTCCTACGGTATTGGCGCGGAATACGCCTTCACCCCGAAGTGGTCTGCGGTGGTGCAAGTTGAATCACACAAGCTGCGGTTTGCCGGCGGCAACAAAGACCGCGTGAGTCTGGCCACCTTGGGTGTGCGTTACAGCTATTGATGGGTAAATCGGGTCAGTCCAAGCTGGCCCGATTTCTCACCTTTACTGATGGGCTACACCCGCATCTAATCGCTGGTGTGGCCCTCATCATTTTTTAGCTAAATTGGCCTCTAGCCCTTAAGTAATAAGCGCTAGTAGCTACAAAATACGCAGCAATTTCAAGGTACCAAGCTAATACGAAGGCCCTGGCTCGCTCAGGAAAACCAGCTCTTCGGCGCTGGAGGTGCGGCCCAGCATGGCGTTGCGGTGCGGGTAGCGGCCAAAGCGGTCGATCATCTCTTTGTGGTGCAGCTCAAAACGCAAGTTGTCTTCCAGGCCTGCTTGAGAAAACAGCGCAACTGCTTGTGTATGTATCAGCGCGGACTCGCTGTGCATATAGGGCAGGTAGACAAAAGGACGCTGCGCCAGCGGCAGACTGCGATCTTGCCCGCTGGCCACCAGCTCTTGCGCCAGCGCCAGCGCCATCGCGTCCTGCGCAAAGGCACGCGGCGTGTCGCGGTACACATTGCGCGAGAACTGGTCTAACACCACGATCTCTGCCAGCCGCCCCGCGGGCGTGGCGCGCCAGGCAGACAACTCGCAGCGTGCTGCAGCCTCCAGCGTGGTACAGAAGCGCGTGCGGATGGTGTCGTCCAGCGCGGCGTCTTTGACGAAGTGCTGCTTGGGGGTTAGGTCGTTGAACCAGAAGTGGAGGATGTTGGTGGGTTGCATGGTGTTGAGGATAACGCGCTGTAACATCCCGTCAAACACAAATTTCACACACCATGGCAGCCAACACCAACCCAAAACTCGCCGTCTTGATCGACGCCGACAACGCACAGGCGGCAGTCATCCAAGAGCTGTTGGCCGAGGTTTCGCGCTACGGCACGGCCACCATCAAGCGCGCCTATGGCGACTGGACCACAACCAACCTCAGGGGTTGGAAAGACGTGTTGCACAAAATGGCGATTCAGCCCATCCAGCAGTTCAGCTACACCACCGGCAAAAACGCCACCGACTCCGCGCTCATCATTGACGCCATGGACGTGCTGCACGACAACGCGGTCGACGGCTTTTGCCTAGTCAGCAGCGACAGCGATTTCACCCGCCTGGCCACCCGCATCCGCGAGGCAGGGCTGTTGGTGTATGGCTTTGGCGAGCGCAAAACACCCGAGCCTTTTGTGGCGGCATGTGACAAGTTCATCTACACGGAAATTTTGCGTACCAAGCCGCAAGAGCCTAAAGCAGAAGCGATGCCCGCCTCAACGAACGCGAAGCCAGTCGTGGAGACTGCTGAGCTGCCAGCACTGCGACCTATGATCGAAACGGCAGTGGATGCAGTGGCACGGGATGATGGTTGGGCACCATTGGGGCCGGTTGGTAGCCAAATGAACAAAAATAACCCGTCGTTTGACCCGCGTAACTACGGCTTTGCCCAACTGGGCAAGCTGATGCGTAAGCAGGACTACTTGGAAATTAAGGAAGTTCCTATCGGTGACGGCTCAACCAACGTGCATTTGCATGTGCGCTGCAAGGCAACTTCGGCCAAAGCGGGATAGCACAGCCGTCAACTTGTTGCGCGGGCGCTGTGGGTTGTTTTCGGCTTGATGGTCGGCACCACAACACCAAAGGCATCGGCCAGGCGTTGAGCTTGTTTGGCAGACTGTTCTAAAGCTTTTTGCAGGGCCTTGGGGGAGGGCGTTAGCCTATTGGGCTTGGTTTTTGCAGTTTGTGCCATGTTGCGGTTTCCGTCACAGTGAGTTTGTCATTGAGCTTTGCGGCGACTGTGCGCGCATGGGGTAGCGCGGAATTATCAAACAGGGTCCATTCATCGGCCAGCGGCATGTAAAGGTTAAAGAAGTTGTTCAGACTTCGGGCAAATCGCCGCCGAACGACATCCGTAGGCACATCATGACCGCCAAGTGACACCCGCAGCTTGACACGTCGAATGGCCAATTGGGCATTGGCCAATGAAAAGTAGTAGATGACGATCGCATAGCCCTGTTGCTTCAGCTTGGTGATAAACGCAGCAAATGTCCGGCTCGAAAGCGTTGATTCAAAAGCGAAATCAGCTTTGGCCTCCCCCAACTGATGTAAACGATTGAGCATGATGCGCCCAGCCTCAAATGCCACCGCATCTGTATTACGGCCTGACAGGCCGCGCGCAATGTAATCGGCGTTGACGAAGGTCTTGATGCCCAGCGCTGCAAGAATGGCATCTGCATATGTGGATTTGCCTGCGCCATTGGGGCCGGCAAAGATCACGACGCGAGGTGCTGGTTTTGATGCGTTGGGCATGGCTGCTGATCACACCAACTGAAAATCCTGCGGCCACAAAAAGTACGGGCCAAAGCGTGACTTGGCAACAAACTCCACGCCAGCTTGTTCCCCTTTTGGCGTGATGCTGTGTTTGTCGGCATCGGCCACCAGATAACCCAACTCAGTGGCGCGCTCCAAAAACTGTGCCGTCTTGAAACCCAGCCGTTGCCCCATTTTGGAGGTTGTCAGCTTGTCCGAGGTCGCGGGGGCTGTGGCGGTCGCGGTTGCTGTTGCGCTGGTGTGTTCCGTTCCCTTGTCATCATCTTTGTTGGCGGGGGCCGTCTCGCTGGTCACGCGCTCCAGAGAAATGCGCACCTCATCACTGATGCGGATGATGCGCTGCGCCTCTTCATAAGCGTCCTTGTACAACTGGCCGTCTTCGCTGCGCTGAATCAGGATGCCCATCTCGTTATTGTTGACCTGGCTGAACTCATACAGGTTCAGGCTGGTCACGATGCACATCTCTTCGTTCATGTAGCACTTGGCGTGCAGGTTCTTGCAAAAACTGGTGCGGATGTAGGTCAGGCCGCGCAACCATTCAATTTCTTGCGGCTGCAATTCACTCTTGCCGTAGACGATGCGCACGTCAATCTTCAGGCGGTTCTTGTCCGCCAGAAGCTCTTTCATGCGGTCATTGAGTTTGAGGAATGGGCTGATCAAGATCAAGCGGTCTGAGGCGCCTTTGATCAATTCCTCAAGGTGGTAGTTGGTGCCGGTGGTGGTTAGAAACTTGGCCATTCATTTTTCTCCCTATTTCTAATGACGTTTTTGGATTTTCGCTTCGGCTTTGCCGCGGTGACAGGCAGCAGGCTGGTGTAGCGCTGGTACAGCTCAAACAGATAAGCCACGCGCTCGGCGTCGCTCTTCCAGGTCTTTTTGCCGCCGCTTGAGGCGTAGGCCGCGTCCACGGCGGCGTCGAGTTTTTGGTGGGCTTTGAGCAAGACCGACGGCATGGTGAGCGGGTCGTACAGATCGGCCAGCGAGGCGGGATGCTCGCCGGTCTGGAACTGGGCGCGGGCATCGAGCACGGCTTGTGCTGCTGTTTCGATAGCTGCCTGCGCTTTATGGACGGGGGCTGGAGGCTGATTTTGCTCTGAAGTTTTTGGGAGATCGGGCCAGGGGAAGTTGTTGTAGACGATTTGGGCAGAGTACTGATAGTCGCTCTTCATTCGTCCTGCGGTCGCTCTCATCCAGGCCATATGCATAGCAGACTGCAGAACACCCAACTCCAGCAAACCTGCTTGCGGTACCACCAATACGGATGGGTTGATGATGACTTCGGGCCCGAAAAAACCCAGCGGCACGTAGTCGCGGTTTTCCGAGCTGACCTTGGGGATGAGTAAATAGGGTGTTGAAGGCTGGCGGTTTTCACCAAACTCAGATGGCGTTTTTGCGAGTTCGCGGGTGGGTGCCTTGACGCTTTTCAAGCGTTCAGCCTTGACAGCTTCAACGCGCTTTAAGACCTCTGGCATCGCGCGGAGTTGGCCGGGCGGAATGTCTTTAAGCCACAAACAAAAGCGCTTGGTACCGTTAAGAAATTCTTCGCCACCGATGTACTCGCGGATATACGGCTTTGCCTGTGGCTCCTTCTTGAGGAATCCGTCTAGCTCGGCCTCTTCCAAGATGAAATGGCCAAAATCAACTGCTTTGCTGCCAAAGACGATTTCCGGCGCCGGACAGATTGGGGTGGCTCGTTTGCAAACGACCACTGATGGCGTGTCGGTCAGATAGGGCGAGATGTTGCCAACTGTCACTGCATGTGGCTTGCCTCGAACGTCGTCGTACTCGTAAATCATCTTGCCGGGCCGGTCTTCCAAGCCAAAACCGATGATCACGCAGTGCACGGCGGCTTTGCCGGAAGCCTCGTTGCTCCAGCTGAAGGTGCGGTGGGCAAAGTGGATGTGCATGTGCTGCGCCAGCATCCAGCCCCACAACACGCCCACCTGTTCGCCCTGCGTGATGCTGTTGGTTGAAACAAAGGCGCAGCGCGTGATGGGGATGTGGTCCGGCAAATAGGGGTCAGAGCCCAAATTCGTGGTGGCGACTGTGGTTTTGCCTGCGTTTGTGCCCGAAATTGGAATCTGACCCCCATTTGCCTGCGCCTCATCCGTCCAGTGAGGCGTGGGCGGGGCGGATGTTGGGGGCGATTTCAAAAAGCGAAGCGTATGAGCCCCCGGCATCTGCCGCGCTCGCGCCGGAGCGTCGCCACGAACATATTGCGTTGCCTTTACATACCAGGCAGAAACGAAGTCCAAAACCCCAGCCCCATGGACGGCGGTCATGACCGGGGCAAAGTCTGCCTTTTGCGCTACCGACTGTTCTTTCTTTCCGATAAACGGCGGATTCCCCAGCACATAACTGCACCTCTCCACCGGCAACACCTCATTCCAATCCAGCCGCAAAGCATTCCCATGAACCACATGCGGCGTGGTGCGCAGCGGAATGCGGGCAAAGTACAAACCAAACTCCTCGCTCACCCGCAGATTCATCTGGTGGTCCATCAGCCACAGGGCGACCTGTGCAATCTGGGCTGGGAACTCTTCAATCTCAATGCCATAAAACTGATCAACATTGACGCCAATGAGCTGGTGCACGTCCACCGACAACTGACCAGCGGTGTTGCTGGCGCGCAGCACCTCCAGCTCCAGCAGACGCAGCTCGCGGTAGCTGATCACCAGAAAATTCCCGCAGCCGCAGGCCGGGTCAAAAAACGTGAGCGTGCGCAGCTTTTTGTGAAACTCAAACAGCCGGTTTTTGTTGCTCTTGACCTTGCCAAATTCGGCCCACAACTCGTCCAGAAACAGCGGCTTGATCAGCTTGAGGATGTTTTCCTCCGACGTGTAATGCGCGCCCAGGTTGCGCCGCGCCTTGTCGTCCATGATGCTCTGAAACAGGCTGCCGAAAATGGCCGGGCTGATGGCCGACCAGTCGAGCGCGCAGGCGTCCAGCAGCGCCTCGCGCATGGCGGCGCTGAAGTCGGCCATGGGCAGCGGCTCGTCAAACAGCTTGCCGTTCACATACGGGAAGGCAGCCACTTGCTCGTCGAGTGCCTTGCTGCGTTTGTTCTCATGGTTGCCAACGCTGCCCGCGCCGTCGGCGGTGTTCAGTATCTGAAACAGTTGCCCCAGCCGCGAACCCAGGTCGGAGCCGTCGGTGGCGGTGCGCTCCTCAATAAAAGCGCGAAACGCCTGTGCCGGTTGAAAGATGCCGGTGTCGTCGGCAAACAGGCAAAACAGCAGGCGCACCAACAGCACTTCGAGCGGGTGGTCGGTGTAGCCGCTGGCCTTGAGTGCGTCGTGCAGGCGGCCTAGTGCGAAGGCGGCCTTGATGTTGACCGGGTCTTGCGGCTTGATTTCAAGCGCTTTGTATCCCGCCACAAAACCAAAAATCTTGATGTGCTTGTGCAGGTCTTTGAGCGCGAATTCAACCGTTTCGCCGGTTGCCAGGCGGTGCACCCGAAACCGGGCAAAGTCGCACACGATGATGATCTGCGGCAGGTCGCGCTCGGCAATGCCGGGAAAGTAAGACAGCGCCTGTGTCAACGCGGCGTCCAGATTTTTGCCGCGCGACTTTTGCTCCACCAGAAGCATGCCGGGCCAGAACAGGTCAACAAAGCCGTCTACGCGGGCTTTCTCCCCCAGCAGCTTTTTGACGGCGTGCTCAAAGGTGGCCACGCGCTTGTTGGTGATGCCGAAGATTTCGAAGAAGTCGATCCAGAACGGCTTGCCCTGGCTGTCTTCATTGGCCGCGTCAACCCAGGTGCGGCTGAACGCGTGCGCGCGGGATTTGATTTCGTTCCAGGAGATGGGCATGGTGCAATCAACTTTTGTGTGTCTTTGTGGTGCTGGCGGCCATGATGGCCCCATGCTCGGTGAACGCATAGGGCCGCGTTCGCCAACCGCCCCAACTTGAAGTCGCAAATTGCGACTTCAAGTCTGCAAACTCTTCGGATGACAGTTGGAACATGAAATCGGCCGGAAAGCGCTCCGCATTGCGCTTGACTTGCTCGTTGAGCCGCTTGGTGTCCACCTCATAGAGATCCGCCAAGTCGGAGTCCAGCCGCACGCGCTGACCACGAACTTCAAGAATGCGGCTGCCAAGTATTTGCGGCGCTTGGGCTGCTTTGATGACCACTGGCAGGGTGTTGCTTTGTGTTGTCATGGTTTTTCTTCTTCTTTTTCAATCTTTTGTTTTGATTTTGACTGACTATCCGGAGAGTGATTCTAATGAGTTATTTATAACAAATTCGCCTCTAGCCCCCGTAGAATATGCGCAAGCAGCTATAAAAAGCGTAGTAACTATCAGCCTGCCACGGTAACCGACTGCCGCTTCACCTCGTCCAGTGTTTTGCCGTTAGCGGCTTTCCACTCCACCCAACCATTGGCAGAACGCCCCATGACCGCCATGGCGGCCGTGCTGGGGCTTGGGAAAAGATGGTCGCGGGTAAAGACGTACAAACCGTTTTGTACGGTCATCACGCCTTCTTTCACCAATAGTTCGCGCAGACGCTCGTTCGACGTGCCTTGAATGGACGCCACGTTTTCAGCGCGCCCGCGCGACCCTTTGAGCACCACAAAGCCTTCTGTTGTGTATTCGCCAGTGCCGTCTGCACCCGAGCCTTTGCAATAGAACAGCTCTTTCTCACTTGGAACAGTGGTTGCGTTCCTCAGCGGCTCAAAAATGGGTTGGCCCAGCGTGGCCAGCAGGGTGGCTGCGGTTTCATGAATTTCGTGGCAGTCGGCCAGCAAAGGCGCAGGTGTGTAGGGTTGCGAACCGGTGTTGCTGTTTTCCAGGCTGTAGCGCCCGGCTTTGGCGGCCTCAGCAATAGCAAACCATTCCAGAAACAGCGCGTGCGTTTGCGTCATGCTGTTGGTGAGCGAAATCACGACCAGCGCGCGGTTCCAGAAGTCTTTGCCGCGATCGTTGCCGTGGTTGTGCTGCACCAGCCGGTTGCCCACGTTGCCAGACTGCCCGATGTAGGCGCGCGGCAATCCGGCGTCCGACAGTTCGCCCATCAAGAAATACACGCCCACCTGCAACGCCTCTGGCATCTTGAGGAAGTCTGCCAACTGGCTGCGCGGCACTTCGATGACTCGAACAATGCGCGTCGTGATCTCGGCCACACGCATACCGCGCGGGTCGCCAAAGGGGAGGAAGATTTGGATGGTTTGGGGGCGCATGGTCAATGGCTGGGCAAGATGCGATTGCGCCAGTAGCTGGGCTTGCGATGCTGGTGAGCCACCGCGAGGACCAGTATGTCCGCTGCGTCTAGCGTGTAAACCACGCTGTAGGGAAAGCGCTTGAGGCGGCAGCGTCGAATCTCAAGCGTGAGTGGATGCCAGGCCTGTGGGAATTGCTCAATCAGCTTCAAAACTTTTAAGGTCTCCAGCAGAAACGCATCTCCCAAGCCTGGCGCTTGCTCTGCATACCAGCCGATGGCTTCGTCCAATTCAGCCTGGGCTGGCTCCAGCAGGCGAACGCTCATGCGGGCTTATTGGTAACTTGGTATTTGGCAATCACGTCGGACAACGCCAGCGCACGAATTTCGCCACTGCGGTACGCAGCTAGCCGGTCATCGGCCTCTTTGGCCCATAGCGCATTCAGAGACGCATCGGGTTCGTCAAGGCTGTCCAAGATTCGCTCCACCAGCGCCATGCGTTCATCGGGCGGCAACCGCACAGCTTGGGCGCTGAGGGTTTCTGCGGTTGGGTTCATGGTGGGCTCCAAAATGGGACGTGGTGGTCTAAATACAACTATACCGCCAGCAGAACGGACCCTGGCCCTAATCAATCACAGAAATCCACATGAAATAGGCCTCTAGCCCCCGCCGAATATGCGTACGCAGCTACTAAAAAAGGTAGCGCGACCTATCTGCTCAGACGGGCAAGTGGCTTGCGCGCCGCGACAGATCGGGTTGCCCGGCCAATAGGCCCGCCACGGATATATCTTCATCCAGGGCCTCCCAGTGCAGGCCGCCTTTGCTAAGTTCTACCTGCGCGCGCTACTCAGGCGCTGCATCCAGCAGGCGTGGAAACCAGGCAAGTGGTGCGGCAATGGTGCGACCGTCGCAGAGGCTGACCCACAAGGTGTCGTCATCGAATCGAACCGCTTTAGGCGAAGTGTTCGTTCCAGGTCCTCTCAATCAGTTCTTGGTTGGCAACTACTGCGTCACGCAGTTCGCGCAGCGTCCGTGCATCGAATCCGTCACTGTCAGCGAGATACACCGTCGGTGTGAGCGAAAATTTAGCTTCACCCTCGGGGCCTCTTACATGGATATGCATTGCCTCGCGCGGGTTCCCTTCATTGGAGTGGAAGAAAAACCGGAACGATCAGTAGCGGAATACGACAGGCATAGGACCAGTCCAGTAAAACGACTTGAGCCTTGAGTGCGGGCAAGTCGTTCTGGATAGTTTGCCAGACGATCGCCAAATCCACATTGAAATAGCCATGGGCCAAGGCGTTGCGCATTTCGTAGGCAAAACCCCATGGCACGGCGGCGTGTTGCCCGGCAAAGTCGGGATGATTCTTTGTGACGTTGTTGCACGCCTCGCCAATCACTTCAACGAATCACGGCGTCTTGTGTTTTTCGGTCCGCCATGAATCCGGCGAGGTCAGAGCCTGCGGTATAGACCTGAATGTTGTTTACGGCTTCCAGAATGTGCCGCAAGTAGTCAGGAATGCGAAGCGGGTCTGCTCGGTTCATACGGCCACGGCCTCGCGCAGCACCTGCTCGCGAAAGCTGCCGGGTAAGCCGTTGGGGGTGAGCACATCCACATCCATACCAAGAAGCTGCTTCAACTCAAACCGGATGGCGCCAATATCCATGAGGGTGGTTTGCGCTGTGGGCTCTACCAACAGGTCCAGGTCGCTATCTGCGGTGTCGTCACCGCGCAGCGCAGAGCCAAACACCCGCACACCGGTGACGCGGTGGCGCAGCGCAATCTCGCGGATTTGCGTGCGGTGTAGCAATAGGGCTTCTGAGGGGCGCATGGGGCAAGTTTACCGCTGGCCACGGTTTATGTGTCAAATAGACCTCTAGCCCTCGCCGAATATGCGCAGGCAGCTACTACAAACGTAGCAGATCGTCAGCCGACCACAGCCACTGCCTGCCGCTTTAATTCATCCAGCGTCTTGCCATTGGCGGCCTTCCACTCCACCCAGCCGTTGGCAGAGCGGCCCATCAGCGCCATGGCGGCCTGGCTGGGGCTGGGGAAGAGGTGGTTGCGGGTGAAGACGTACAGGCCGTCTTGCGGGGCCATCACGCCATCGTTCACCAGCGACTCGCGAGTCTGCACGTTGGATGTGCCTTGAATGGAGGCTACGTTTTCAACGCGGCCTTTGGAGCCCTTGAGCACCACAAACCCTTCGGTGGTGTATTCGCCCACGCCATCGGCGCCAGAGCCTTTGCAATAGAACAGCTCTGCCTCGCCCTTGGCAGTGGGGGCGTTGGTCAGCGGTTCAAAAATGGGCTGGCCCAGCGTGGCCAGCAGGGTGGCGGTGGTCTCGTGGATCTCGTGGTGTGGGCTTGCAGCGGCGCGGGGGTGTTGGGCTGCGAGCCGGTGTTGCCGTTCTCCAGGCTGTAGCGCCCGGCCTTGGTGGCCTCTGCGATGGCGAACCACTCCAGAAACAGCGCGTGCGTTTGCGTCATGCTGTTGGTGAGGGAGATGACCACCAGAGCGCGGTCCCAGAAGTCTTTGTTCTGGTTGTTGCCTTGGTTGTGCTGCACCAGCCGGTTGCCCACGTTGCCGGACTGCCCGATGTAGGCGCGCGGCAGTCCGGCCTCGGACAATTCGCCCATCAAGAAATACACACCTACTTGCTGCGCCTCGGGCACCCGGGTTCGACAGCTATTTGCCCCCCGTCACCTCAATCCCCAGTGAAATCAACAGTTTTCTTCTCTAAAAATTCATTTGTGTAATGGCGCGATTAACGATTTATTTGTAAATTTGCTAGCCATGTCCTGTGATAGAGTAGTGGCGTGTTTATCAAAGTCACCCGCCGCGGTCCTAATCGCTACGTCCAGCTCGTCGAGGCGTACCGTGATGCATCCACCGGTAGACCCAAACAACGCACTATTGCATCGCTGGGTCGCATCGACCAGTTAAACACCGAGCTCAATTCCGTCATTGCCGGCTTGCAGCGTGTCACGGGGCAAACCCCTGCAGCGCTTGCACCGGCAACACCACCCGTTCTCAGCTTTGAGGCCGCCCGTGATTTTGGTGATGTCTACACACTCACCGAACTGTGGAACGCTTTGGGTTTTGATGGCCTGCGCGGTGTGTTTCACCACACCCGCCACCGCATTGACGTTGAAGCCCTGATCCGGGTCATGGTGTTCAACCGCCTGTGTGATCCTGACTCCAAGCTGGGCGTGCTGCGCTGGTTGGAAACGGTGGCTTTGCCGGGAACGTCACTGGAATCGATTGACCATCAGCACCTGCTGCGCGCCATGGATGCACTGGTCGATCACAAGGCAGAGGTTGATAACGTGATGGCCAGCTTGCTGCGCCCCCTGGTTGATCAAGACCTGGCCATGGTGTTTTATGACATGACGACCATTCGGGCTGCCGGTCTGTCTGAGCAGGAAGGGGACTTGCGCCACTATGGCATGGCCAAAGTAGGCGTGGTTGAGCGCCAGGTCATGCTCGGAGTCGTACAGACCTCAGAGGGTTTGCCTCTGTACCACGAGGTGTTTGACGGCAACACGGCGGAGGTGACCACGATCAAGGGTGTGATCGAGAAGATCGTGGCGCGCTTTCCCATCAAACGCGTCATTGCGGTGGCCGACCGGGGCTTGCTATCCACAGAGAACTTGGCTGATTTGCAGGAAATTGTTTTGCCTGGGGGCAACAAGCTCGAATTCATTCTGGCCGTACCGGGCAGGCGTTATGGGGACTTCGTTGAGCTGCTGGAGCCGTTTCATACAAAGCAGTGTTTACCCGCCAAAGAAGAAATTCTGGGTGAGGCCGCTTGGAACAAGCTGCGCTTGATCATTGCCCATGATCCACAGGTGTCGTTGGATGCGGGTGCCAAGCGTGACAAACGCATTAACGAGTTGAAAGCGCAAGCCGATCTGTGGGTGGGCAAGCTCAATGATCAGGATGCGGGTAAGAAAAAACCTGGTCGCAAGCTCTCTGATGGCGGGGCACGAGCCAAGTTTTACCGCGAGGTGTGCGAGGCCCATTTGGCGCGGATTGTGAAGGTGAACCTCAAGAGTGAGCTCTTCACCTACGACATTGATGAACGGGCTTTGAAGCACGCCAAGATGATGGACGGCAAGCTGCTGTTGGTGACCAATGCGCCAGACTTCACGCCCGAGGAGGTGATCAAGCGCTATAGGTCATTGGCTGACATTGAGCGCGGGTTTCGGGTGATGAAGTCTGAGATCGAGATTGGGCCGATTTACCACCGCCTGCCCGATCGGATTCACGCCCATGCGACCATTAGCTTTATGGCGCTGATTCTGTACCGGGTCATGCGCAGCCGTCTCAGAGACAGCAACACCAAGATATCACCAGAGCGCGCACTCGACAAGTTGCGCCGCATTCAGCATCAGGTGGTGAAGGTCAATGATTTGGAGCCCATTGCCGCGCTCTCAAGCATCAACCACGAACACGCGGAGATTTTGCAAGCACTGACGATCAAGAAACCGACCCTTCCCGCCCAGTTGACCCTTTTGTAGTGGCACACGCGCGGGGCGCACCTATATAAATCAACACGTTACAAATTTAACTGTCGAACTCGGGCGGGCATCTTGAGGAAGTCTGCCAGTTGGCTGCGCGGCACTTCAATGACGCGAACAATGCGCGTCGTGATCTCGGCCACGCGCATGCCGCGCGGGTCACCGGCGGGCAGGGAGATTTGGATGGTTTGGGGGCGCGGCATTGCAAGTGGCACTTGGGATTAGTCTATCGGATCCGACTAATCACGCAATTCGCCAACAGCTTGGAGAAATACTAGCAAACGATACCGTGAACTGGAATGCAGCTGTTCATCCTTAATAGATTCTTCCGCATCATCTCCCCACACGGGTTTAATTTTCGCAACTCCCGTCATTATTAGGTTTTTGGCTTCAATCTTCGTTAGACAAAGAAGTTGTCCTTCTTTGTCTCTACCAGTCGGCGAAACCCGAGATAATTCTCTAAAAATAGATTTGTACTCATCTAGGTTTAAATTTAGTCTAGCAAAGCCGAAAATAGAGAAGTTGGCGAAATTTTCTTCATAAAAAATTGATAGAACACGGAGAGCATTAATATGGATGGATATCTTCTGCCAATTTTTTTCAATTTCATTTGTGCTCGTGGCTCGCAGTGGGAATATCTCTTCGCAGAGGGCACGTCGAAACCAATGCCCCATTGAACTGTCGGAGTCAATGCCTTCGATGTCATCACTTGAAAGCTGCTCCTCGCCGGAAATGCTGATCTGATCTGGCGCGTAGTTAACATTTGGCTTGCGACGAATGCAAATAATGTGGCCATCAGTCAGTTGGACGAGATAGTGCAAACAGAGCGAATGCGGGATCTGATGATGTTCCGGTTGAATGGATCCAAGACTAAATCTGATTGATTTATCTTTTATATATTTTTGAAAACGTTGTATGGTGTAGTAATCTGTTTTGTGCACTCGAATGACTAAAATTTTCGATGCATCTAGATAATCAACCGGCGTTTCGATTAGTGAAAATTTTGTTCCGTTATTTCCGTCTGGTTTAGGTATATCTTTAATTAGCTGAATATCATGTTTTGTGTACGGTAAGCCAAAGTCGTGTAGAAGCCTTATTGAGTTTTTATCAAGACAGTCCCATCCGCTTACACCCAAGTCTGGGGAAATAATAGGATGTTTGGCAATTTCTATTATTGTTCCAATTACTTTATACTCAATTTCATTTTCATTGGAGATTTTTAAAAATAAATTGGTGTCAGAATTCGGTTTTGAATAAATTGAAATGCCTAATTTCTCTATTTTTTTATTGGCGTTCCACGCACTACGAAGCATCCATAGCCCCATGCACACGAGTAGCGATATCAAGGTAGTTCCTGCATACGCAACTGCGAGAACAATTTCATCTGCCTGAATAACTTTATGGAGTACCCAGCTCGCTGTTAGTTCTGGTTTCTCTTGTTTGTATGTTTCATAGAAATGACCAAAAGTAAACGTAAACGCTGTAGCTAGACCCACAAGCATATATCTGAGTAAATGCTTCTCAGTGGCAAGTTTTTTTTGATTGAAGAGCCAGCGGACAGTCCTGCTAACGTGAAGACGAGTTTGCTTCAATTGGTGGTTCAGACGAAGCATGTGTGTACTTTGTAAATCGCTTGAGTATTTTGGGGCATCGCAATTGTTTTGTCGGACTCACTTCCCCCACGAATCCTTCAACCCCACCGCCAAGTTAAACACCGGCTTACTCCCCTGCACGTGGTCCACCCGATCCGCCACAAAGTACCCATGCCTTTCAAACTGAAACTGCTGGCCCGGTGTCGCATTCGCCAGTGACGGCACAGCAATCGCCGTCACCACTTTCAAGCTCTTCGGGTTCAAGCTCTCAATGAAATCTTTGCCGCCCGCATCCGGCTGGGCGTCCAAAAACAATCGGTCATACATGCGCATTTCGGCTTGCACGCCGTTGGCCACGCCCACCCAGGTGATGGCGGCTTTCACCTTCACCGTCTCGCTGCCGGGGGTGCCGCTCTTGGTGTCGGGCACAACGGTGGCATGCGCTGGCGGCATGGTGAAGGTGCGGACATTGTTTTCGTTCCAGACAGTGTGCATTTGATGATTTCTAGTTAAAACGGGCTGTAGCCCCCGTGGAATATGCGCAAGCAGCTACGCAAAACGAAGCATTTTGGCGTGAGCTGAATTGAGCCGCCTTCCGCTTAGCTGATGTTGGTACGCCAGTCTTGCGGTACCTCGCGCACTATCGACTTACAGTTCACGCCGCCAGCAATTCCCCAAACGGCAGTTTGGACAGTGACGGATTATTCAGATCTGCTCGCACGCTGGCGTGCTGAACATCGATTCCTACCAAAGCGCCGTTAGCATCGAAATCGAGCACTACGCCGTCTTTCACTTCATCCGAGTCCACCGCGGCGCGGTCGGCCAAGTGGATATAAAGCGAATCTGTCGCCTTGTCGTATGAAATTTTCATGGTGAGAACCTCCGGTCTGGAAATGCATTGTGCATGACGTTACTTCCCCCAGCTATTCTTCAACCCCACCGCCAAGTTAAACACCGGCTTACTCCCTTGCACGTGATCCACTCGATCCGCCACAAAGTACCCATGCCGCTCAAACTGAAACTGCTGGCCCGGCGCAGCAGAAGCCAATGACGGCTCCACAAACGCCGTCAACACTTTCGAGTGGTTGGATTTCTGTGCGGCAGGTTGCAGCATCAGGCGACTTTCTTCAAAGAAAGCTTCACCGTGTAGCCCAGTTGCGCGGCTACGTTGACCAGTGCGTCCAGAGTGAATTTGTGCGTGCGGCCCTTGATCAGGTCACTCATGCGGGGCTGGGTGATTCCGGTGCGCTGTGCGGCCTCGGCTTGTGTGATGCCGAGTTTGTCAATCACCTTACGGATATGCACCACCAAGTCCGCCCGCAGCAGCAGGTTTTGCGCCTGTGCCTCGGGGAAGCCGAGGTCGAGAAAAACGTTATCGCTACCGACAACGACATTCAGGTTCTTGGTCATGATTTTCTCTCCTTGCGCTCAATCAACATGGCGGCGTATCGGCTCTTGGCAACATCCAGGTCAGCTTGCGTAGTCTTTGGCGTTTTCTTGCCGAAAGAGTGCAGTACATAAACTGAACCCGAAAACTTGGCCACGTAAATCACCCGGTACTGATTGCCTGACCGCACTCTGATCTCATAGGCACCAGAGCCTACCGTAGGCGTAGGCTTGAAGTCACTTGGCATCAAACCGCTTTGCACCATGCGTTGCTCTTGACCAATCAAGGCGCGCGCATCGTCTGGAAACTCGCGAACCGTATTGAGCGAGGTCCCCAGCCACTGGATACGCTTCATATTATCAATACTGATAAGTTTTCAAGTTGAATTTTGAGGCCAAAAAATCAATTTCCCCAACTATCCTTCAACCCCACTGCCAAATCAAACACCGGTTTACTGCCTTGCACGTGATCCACCCGATCCGCAACAAAGTACCCATACCGTTCAAACTGAAACTTCTGACCCGGTGTCGCATTCGCCAATGACGGCTCCACAATCGCCGTCACCACTTTCAAGCTGTTCGGATTCAAGCTCTCGATAAAGTCCTTGCCACCCGCATCCGGCTGGGCGTCCAAAAACAGGCGGTCGTACATGCGGACTTCGGCGCTTACGCCGTTGGCCACGCCCACCCAGGTGATGGCGGCTTTCACTTTCACGCTGTCGCTGCCGGGGGTGCCGCTTTTGGTGTCGGGCACCACGGTGGCCAGTACTTCGGTGATGAACCGATAGGACATCCAAACCGCATGAGGCCAAGTTTCGCACCCCAAACCGGCCTGAAAAACGGGTTTTCCCTGAGATTACAGTCTGAATCCCCCAGAATTTGCGCCACAGCATCGCGAACCACGCGCTAGGCTGCCGTCGGACACAACCCTACCCCGGCGCAGTCGTCGCGACCCAATTCGAGTTCACCAAGCAGTGCGCTGATCGTCGGGGTACTCGGGCGGTGTATGTTTGCCAGATACCAGTCTGGCGCAGCCTCAACACCCTCGCCCGTTTCCTGCGCACCTTCACCTTCCCACAGCGGTGGCCCGCGTGCCGGGGCGATGCGTGTGGCTTGCGTCTCGACCCCGATGTACTCCAGTATCTTGTGAATATCGGCGCTGAAGGTGATGAAAGCGAAGTTTCAGCGAAGACTAACTTGTGCTTAAGTTCAGACTTCTTGATGCGTATAGGCACAGTTTGCTTTTTTCAGGAATAGGACTGGCACTTGTAGGAGCGGCGGCAGCCGCGAATTCGGGCTTGCCAGCCCTCCCACAAAGTCACAACCAGGCTTTCACCATGCCAAATGGATTCCGTGCGCATCAGGAAGTCTGAAGTTATGTAGCAGCTAAGGCGATGAGGCGCATCTGGCCTCCGCAGTGCGGGCAGATCAGCGGGAATACCTCGTCGATACGGGCGATCAGCGCGGCCCACAGATAGTGCGATGGTGGGCGAGGTGGGCGAGGTGGTGTGGGTTTTCCGTCATTGCGAGGCCGAAGGCCGTGGCAATCCATGAGCCCGCAAGTTCTGGTTTGCCGCGTCGCTGCCCGCCACGTCGCTACGCTCCTCGCGGCTAAAGGCTTTTGCCTCGCAATGACGGCAGCTTTTGGCGCGGCCAGGTGCGCTGCGGCCTCGGCCATTCGGCGGGTGTTGCACGAGGGGCAGACCCCGTGGCCTTTGCAGAAGAAGGCGACCAGGAAGTCGACACCGCAGTCGTCACACCGGACTCGCGCAAAGCCGTGGGCAAAGATGCCGCTACCGAAACGATCTGTCGGAACGCCTGGGCAGGAGATCGAGGCCAACCGCTTGGCATGCCGCAAAGTTAACCGTCACCGCCGCATCGAATTTGAAGAGCTACGCCGCTACCAGGCCGCGCAGCAGCAGCAATTGGAACTGTCTCTCCAAGACCTGACCAAGTTGTCTGAAGAACTGGGGCTGGAGCTGTAAGTGGCAGACCAACCCCACGCGATCGGCGCAAGAGTTGATCACGGCATTTGAGATACGGGGACTGCCGATGACGGCGGACATGCTGCGCGAAGCGATAACGCTCATTTGATTTCGCGACGAATCTGGCGCTAGCCCAGGTGGAATGTGCGGTAGCAGCTATTAATACTAGAGCATATCTACTGACTCTGCGGTGAATAACCATCCTATTCACCGCACTTAATGCGGTGAATAAAACGCATAATCGCCGCATGCTTTCCCACAAACCCCAACCCCGCCGCACCTACCTCTGGCAGCGCACCGACTGGCCGCAGTGGCGGTTTGACGCGGCTGTGCTGGCCGCGCCGCTGGCGCAGGTGCACCGCGCGCAGGGGCAGTTAATGGGCCGCATGGCCGAGCAGGGGCTGGCGCAGCGCGACCAGGCCACACTGCAAGCCCTGACGCAAGAAGTCATCACCACCAGCGCCATCGAAGGCGAAGCGCTTAACCTGAGCGCCGTGCGATCATCCATCGCACGCAAGCTGGGTGTGGACATTGGCGAGAAACAGGAAGATTTGGCTCCGGCGGACCGCAATGTAGAAGGCGTTGTGGACATGGTGCTAGACGCCACCCAGCGCCACGCCCAGCCGCT
Organism: Rhodoferax antarcticus ANT.BR; assembly: GCF_001938565.1. Classification (GTDB taxonomy): domain Bacteria; phylum Pseudomonadota; class Gammaproteobacteria; order Burkholderiales; family Burkholderiaceae_C; genus Rhodoferax; species Rhodoferax antarcticus. The sequence goes on along the minus strand of NZ_MSYM01000018.1, from coordinate 346,495 downwards.
GACACCTGAGCGCCTGTTTGGCTGGCATGCGGCGCTGTTCCCCACCGGCTACAGCGGGCGCGGGCGCATACAGGTGGGCACTTGGCGCAACGACACGGCTGGCCCCATGCAAGTGGTGTCTGGCCCCGTGGGCAAAGAGAAGGTGCACTTTGTGGCACCACCCGCCTCCGCACTACCCACAGAGACTGCCGCCTTCTTGCAATGGTTTAACGCCGCCCCAGTCATTCCAACAAGCGACCCTCTCATCCACGCCGCTCTGGCCCACCTGTGGCTCGTCACCCTGCACCCGTTCGACGACGGCAACGGCCGCATCAGCCGCGCCGTGGGCGACATGGCGCTGGCCCGCGCGGAAGGGCTGAGCGCCGCCGGGCCGCCCCAAGGCGCGAGCACCCCCCAGGGGGGCAGCGACCCGCGGAGCGGCGGAGCGCGGGGGCACAAAGCTAACCAGCGCTTCTACAGCCTCAGCGCCCAGATACAGCGCGAACGCAAACAGTATTACGACCAGCTAGAAGCCACCCAGCGCGGCACGCTGGACGTGACGCCGTGGCTCGGCTGGTTCTTGGCCTGCCTGCTGCGCGCCGTGCAGGGCGCCGATGGGTTACTGGCGGGCGTGTTGGACAAAGCACAGTTCTGGCAGCGCTGGGCGGGCACGCCCATGAACGCTCGGCAGACGCTGGTGTTGAATCGCGTGCTGGACGGCATGGAGGGCAAGTTGACCAATGCCAAGTGGGCTGCGATTGGCAAATGCTCTGCGGACACGGCGCTGCGCGATATCAACGACCTGCTGGCGCGTGGGGTGTTGCGCAAGCTGGAGGGCGGCGGGCGCAGTACCGGGTATTTGTTGGTCAAATAGGACTGTAGCGCTCGTCTAGCCTGCACAAGAAGCTATTATTATGATAGCACACACACCCCATTTTGTCCGTAATTAGCCGAACTGTTTCTCATGAAAGTTTGCATTGGACGGATTTATATTTTGAATCGGTCGATATTTAGGTTTTAATTGGACGCAGTTCTTTGCCATAGATTTTTGCGCATGACCCCCGAACCAAGCCCTTCACCCAACGGCACCATTGCCCGCCACGCGCAGAGCCGAATCACTACCGCTTTGCAAGATACACGCGTGGTGCTGGTGGTTGGCCCACGGCAAGCGGGTAAGACCACGCTGGCCCGGCTTTACGCCAATAGCGAACGCCCCTACCTCACGCTGGATGACCCCGCCACGCTGGCAGCCGCACGGGCAGACCCGGCGGGCTTTGTGCGCGGTCTGAAAAGCGCGGTGATCGATGAGGTGCAACGCGCCCCCGACCTGTTGTTGGCCATCAAAGAAAGTGTGGACAAAGACCAAGCCCCTGGCCGCTTTCTGCTCACGGGCTCCACCAACCTGATGGCACTGCCTATCGTTGCCGACTCATTGGCAGGCAGACTGGCGGTGATCACCTTGCTGCCTTTTGCCCAAGCCGAGCTGGCAGGTGCGCCGGGGGATTTGCTGGACCGCCTGTTCGACGGCGATGCACTGCCCCCAGCGGTGAACCCGGTGGTGGGCGATGCCCTGATGGAACGTGTGCTCCGCGGAGGCTACCCCGAAGCGCTGCGGCGCACCAGCGCCAGCCGCCGACAGGCGTGGCTGGAGGACTATGTGGCGCTCATCCTGGACCGCAATGTGCGCGACATTGCCAACATCGACCAGCTGGACCGCATGCCCCGCCTGCTTGATGTGTTGGCCGCCCACGCCGGGCAGTTGGTCAACCACAGCAGCTATGGCGCGGCGCTGGGCCTGACCGCGCCCACGGCGCAAAAGTATGTGGGCATATTGGAGCGTTTGTTTTTATTGCGCCAAATACCCCCGTGGTCGCACAACGCCGTGAGCCGCCTCACCAAAACACCTAAGCTGCATTTTCTGGACACCGGCTTGCTGGCTGCCCTGCGCGGAGACACCGCCGCCCAGTTGCAGAAAGACCGTACCAGTTATGGCCCGCTGCTCGAGAGTTTTGTGGAGTCAGAAGTGCTCAAACTCGCCACCTGGTCAGACCAACGGCTGCGCATCTCCCACTTTCGTACCAAAGACCAAGACGAGGTGGACTTAGTTCTAGAAGACCGGCGCGGGCGGGTCATTGGCATTGAAGTCAAAGCCTCGGCCACCGTGCGCCCACAAGACCTGCGCGGCCTGCGCCAACTGCAAGCCGCCGTGGGCGACAAGTTCGTCCACGGCCTGGTATTGCACGACCACGACCGCATCACCCCGTTTGACGAGAAACTGCACGCGGCGCCGGTGTCCATGTTGTGGGAGGCGGGGGTGGGGGCGCCGAAGCGCGAAAAGCAAGTCGCTGCGTAGCCTGATTTGGACACCACAAATGCCTTTCAGGAAACTCTGCTTACTTGCAAATTCGTAAACCATAGATTACATTTCAACCATGCTCCCAATCCTCCGCACAGCCGATTTCGACACATGGCTGGCGTGATGAACCCCACCGCCGCCGCACAACTTGGCATCAAACCCTTTGAAGCCGCCGACTATCTGCAATCTGACGAAGACTGCGCGCAGTACCTCCAGGCCTGCATGGACGAAGCCCCAGAAGACGCCGCCTTGTTCACCAAAGCCGTTGGCGACATTGCACGGGCGCGCGGCATGATGCAGCTGGCCCGCGACACCGGCATCACCCGAGAAGGGCTCCTCAAGTTCGACACTGTTTTTCCGAATTCCTGGTTTTCCCGCCCTGGCTTACCAATGAATTCAACCACTTACGTTGATTTTCTGGTTGAAAGCAAAAAGTGCATGTAGTGGCACGTTTCATTTGGTGGGTAGTTTCGTTTTTTCTGACTTGCGCTACACTCAGCGCCATGTTCATCAAAGTCACCCAGTCTGGCGGTCGCCGCTACGCCCAGTTGGTGGAGTCCTTTCGCAATGATGAAGGCAAACCCCGCCAGCGCACCGTCTGCACCCTGGGTCGTCTGGAGTCCGGCGGCGACGTTGACACCCTGATTGCCTCCTTGCAACGCGCCCGAGGTATTGCCCCTGCTGCGTCTGCACTTGATGACCTGCGCTTTACTGACAGTCGCCATGCTGGTGACATCTGGGCCTTGTCTGAACTCTGGCGAACCTTGGGCTTTGATGATTTGGCGACTTCTTGGCGGCGCTCCAAAACAGAGATTGATGTTCTGACCTGTTTGCGCCTGATGGTCTTCAACCGCCTGTGTGACCCTGGCAGCAAACTCGGTGTGCTGCGCTGGCTGCAAACCGTGGCTTTGCCCGCAGGCTCTGGCATCGTCACTGAGCATCAGCACCTGTTGCGCGCCATGGATGTACTCGATGAGCACAGCGACAAACTCAAGCTCCGACTGGCCACGCTCATGCGTCCGCTGATTGACCAAGACCTCTCGGTGGTGTTTTATGACCTCACCACGGTTGCGGTCACCGGACAGACGGATTTGCAAGACGATGTGCGCGCTTACGGCTTGGCCAAGTCGGGCCTGATTGAGCGCCAGTTCATGTTGTCCTTGGTGCAAACCTGCGAGGGCCTGCCCATCGCGCATGAAGTACATCCCGGTAACACGGCAGAGGCCAAAACCCTGCTGCCCATGATTCGGGGGTTGTTGGTGCGTTACCCGCTCAAGCGTGTGGTGCTGATTGCCGATCGGGGGCTGCTCAGCACGGCCAACATTGAAGAGTTGGACAAGTTGCAGGCCCAGTTGAAAAAGGATGGCCGTGATGTCGCCGTTGAGTACATCCTGGCGGTGCCGGCGGCGCGTTATGGTGACTTTGCAGATGATCTGCAAAAACTGCATAAGGGCCAGGATGCCACCCAAGAATGGTGCGGTGAAACAAAATGGAGCGATAGCCGTCTGGTGGTCGCACACGACCCGGTGGCTGCCAACCGGCGCACCACGGCGCGTGACAACACGATGGCAGAGTTGCTCAAATTGGGCCAGCAGTGCAGTGTCAAACTCGATGCGCAAGACGAGAGTCAACGCGCGGGTCAAAAGAACAAAAGCAAAGGCCGCCCGATGTCGGATTCGGGGACCAAAGCACGCTTCTACCATGCAGTCAAAGACGCGCATATGGCGCATTTGATCAAGGTGGATTTGAAGGCCGACCTGTTCAGCTATTCAATTGATGAGGATAAGAAGCGCTACCTGGAACTACTCGATGGCAAGTTGCTGCTGGTGACCAACACCAATGCACCAGCGGCTGAGGTGGTGCAGCGTTACAAGAGTCTGGCCGATATTGAACGGGGATTTCGGGTGCTCAAATCTGACATCGAGATTGGCCCGGTGTACCACCGGCTGCCTCAGCGCATTCGCGCGCATGCACTGATTTGCTTCATGGCGCTAGTGCTGTACCGGGTGATGCGCATGCGCCTGAAAGCTGCGAAGCGATCCGAGTCGCCCAGCACGCTGCTGGAGAGCCTCAAGCGCATTCATCAGCAGACCGTGCAGAGCGGCGATGGCAAAACGCTGGCGGGTTTAACTGAGATCACACCGGCTCAGAAGTCGCTGTTTACCGCACTGGATTTGACACCGCCAACCCCGTCTGACTTGGCTAAGCCTGTTTTGTAGTCTACGCTTTGAAGTCCGTTTCTAATGAAATCAATCACTTGCGTGCAGGAAGTGTCGAACTTGGGGGGCTCTACAAAGCCCTCGGCGAACAAGGCAACCCCAGCTTTGCGACGGTTATCAAAGTCATGCACGCGCTGGGCTTGCAGTTCAACGTGGGGGCTCGGCCGGTTCAGGGTTGAGTGCCAAATAAGGCTTTAGCCCTCGTGGAATGTGCGCAAGCAGCTATCAAATTCGCAGCAAATCGCCAGTCAAACGTCATCCCAAACCGCCTGCGATTCCACCACCTCATTCAATCGTTGGGCGTTAAACCCTTGCGGGTAAAGGCTTTGCGGCTCGGCTCTGTCTCCGGGCGCACTTTGCGAAAACAGCCCTTCCGGGTCGTGCAGCAAATGGCGGTTATCGTTTAGCGCAATCAGCAGTTCTTCTAAAGACACTTTCAGAAAACCGCCAAACCGCTGATGGTCGCATTCGATGCTGGTGTCCACAATCCAGCCGCATACCGTAATGGCCGATGCCCCAGTCTCCAGCCCAAGGCGTTTCGCCAATTCGGGTTGATCTATCAAGGCCTGCTGCACGGCCGCTACCTTGCGCTGCAGTTGCCGCCCCGCATTGCGCAGCGTGGTGGTTTCGTGCTGCCAGGCGTCTTGCTGGGAGCGGCGCAGGTAGGTGGACTTCACCTCCAGCACCAGCACCGTGCCATCGCGTGCGCAAATCACGTCCACTTCACCGGCATTGCCGTCTGGCGCCACGGGCGGGCTCCAGTTCAACACCACTTTGAAACCCCGCTTCTCCAGCTTGGCACCCAGCTGTGTTTCTATGCGCTGAGTCTCGGCGCGTGCCTCATTGCGCCGCGCACCCAAGCGCCGCAGGTTGTTGATGGCCGCCGTGCTGTTGTTTTGCAGGCTCACCATCCAAGGCAATTGCACCAACGTCTGGCCCATTTTCAGAATCGGGCGCTCCAGCAATTCAGGCGTCTGACCTGGCGCATCGCCCTGCAATTGGGCCGCCAGCTTGCTCCAGTCGCTGGTCCAAAAATCAACAATCGCCGCAGCATAGCGCGGGTTACCTTTTGGAAACTCTGGCGTGACCGTCCAGCCAACCATGTTGGAAACCTTGGAATCGCGGCTTGACCAAGTCAGTGGGAAGCGAATTTGGTTGCCATCCCTCAAGCCGTTCATCGCCATCACGCTCAGTGCCATAGCCCAGTTGCCCGTGGTGCGCAGATGCTGCATATAGGCTTCCAGAAAATCCCGCTGAAAATGCACATTCATCAACTCCAGCGACAGCAGCGCCTGAAACAGCGGCACGGTGTCGCCCGCGTCGGTGGTGACCGTATCGCTCACGCCATACACCTCGGTCAACTGCAACTGCGTGCGCAGCGCCTTGATGTAGGCCACCTGGTTGAGTGCGTGGTTGGCAGTGCTGCCAATCTGCCGCGTTGCCATGCCGGAATCCACAAACGCGTCCACGGCACGGTAGTGCCAGTAGTTGTGCAGCGCGGCCAGCTTGCGGCCATTGCGGTGCCAGGCGGCGCAGGATGCAACATCCAGCACGTTGATCTCAAGCCGCTCCCCCAAACGCACAAATTCAATACTGTGGTCGTAGCTGAAGGCGTTGGCGGACTGGGCCACAAAGCTATTCAACTCCATCTGCGCCGCCAACAGGTTGGCAAACGCCTCGCGCAAGTCGCGGCGGGCGGGTTGCCCAGCGGGCGATGGGAACAGGAAGGGTGACAAGTGCTTGGCGAGTGACTGGCCGATGACGGACTCGGTAAGCCGCGTCGCTTCGTCGGTGCAGGCTGACAGCTTCCAGAGCAGGATATCGTTGACCGCATCCCAATCCGCCCCGTCATTCGCATCGTCAGATTGGGCTGCTGCCCCAAACCTTTTGGGTATCCAATGTTCAAACGCGTGAAGGCTGGCATAGATCAGCAGCTCAAGAGGCGACAACTCCGCTAGTTGGCTTTGCCACATGAAGACGGCGCTTGTCCGCTGCCGATGTGCCAGATCAAAAATATCCAGCACTTTACACAACTCCGCAATAAGCGGGTTGTCCGCCGCAAGCAGGTCCAACTCAGTGCGCCTGGGCGAATGCTGGGTGAGCACCAGGCCAGAACAGCGCACTGCGCAGATCAACACTTCGGGGGCAACGCTAGCCACGTTGGCCAGCATTTTCATGTTGGACACGCGCTCTTGCCCCAAGTATTGCGCCAGCGCAAGCATCATCGTCTGCGACTGCCATGCAGCCGCTGGCAGATTGCTCAGGTAGCTGCTGGACCAGAAGGCGGCCTGGCGCTGTGCTCTAGTGACTTTGTGCTGACCTTGATGTACAGGCTTGCCATCAAGGTAAGCCGTCGCTGTGTGTTCTGCGGCCGCAACCAGATCCGCATCAATTTGCATACGACGATGAAAGCGTGCTTCGTAGTAATTGGTATTCAACTGAGACAACTTTCGAATTTTGCACTGCCTCTACATGGCCTAGTTCTGGCAGCGCTGGGCTGGTACCCCCATGCATGCGCCGCAGACCCTGGTGCTGAACCGGGTGTTGGACGGCATGGCGGGCAAGCGAACCAACGCCAAGTGGGCGGCTATTGGTAGTTGCTCGGCGGACACGTCGCTGCGCAATATCAACGACCTGCTGGCGCGCCGGGCGCTGCGCAAGCTGGCGGGAGGGGGGCGGTGTACAGGGTAATTGTTGGTCAAATAGGCCTCTAGCTTACGTGCAAGATGCGCAAGCAGCTATCAAAATTGCAGCGTTAGCCTGCTCGGGCGGCAGATCCCACCGCCTCTCCAGTCAGATCGCACAGCAATGGCACGTTAGGGTTTGGACAAATTTTCCGCGTACTCAAGCTTATTGGCCAAATATGAAACCAGGCTCAAAATGTTTAAGCAATCAAGCTCTGAGATCAAGCTTGGTACTACTGCCGACATAGGCGCGTGGTTAATGGGGTTGCGGAAGCCCTGCATAAGCCCACGTGTCAGGGCACCTTGCCCTTCTTGTACGTTCCGTAAGGAGTCAGTACTCAAATCATTTACTGGAATAGTCGGCGACTTGGAACATTTCCTGGCTATGGTGTCGTAGGTGAAGCTGAAAAAATTTGCCAATTCCACTCCATCTTTATCTGTAGCCGCTAACTTGCGAACAAATGCAGCGTATAGCTTGGCCCCTTGATCGGCAGCATGCCCGTACTGCTGATTTTTGTAGTATTCGAAAACGCCATCTTTGATAGACGCATGCAAATGGCGCCAATGCAATAGAGGGTATTCCGGAACAATCGCGTACAAAGCCATCACTACGGGCGCGAATGTCTCTGAGACCTCTTCACTTTCCCCCATCTTCTTAACAATTGCCTCAACAGAGGTTTTTATATCCGGGGGGAGCGTGCTAAACCAATGCTCCTTGTTGATGCCCGTTACCTTTTCGACATCTTTGTCTTTTTTGTTAGCTCGGCGTTTTCTCCAGTCCTGACCAACCCGTGCAATGAGCGTTGAAAGAAATTCCCGAAACTTGCTCATTTCAGGCTGATCCCAGTTGAGGGCTTGTCTATTGGTGGAGATTACATCTTCGTCGAGCAAATCAATGAAATCAGCCTTAATCCAACCGGTTAAGTATTGATAGAAATGACTTGATGTGCTATCAGCGAAATATTCGGGAGCATTGACTAGCTTCCCTCTTGAGAATAAAGCGATACCGCGTAAGCCGGAGCTAGGTGGTATTGGAGTTACTCCGGTTGCTAAGAATATTTTTACTTTTCCAAAATACTCACTATCAGACTCGATCAGATCATCTTCACTCCATGTGAATTGTTGTTCTATATTTGAATAACGCCGGTCTTCTAAAATAGTAATTACGCGACCTTTCCCATCTTTGAGTCTAATTTTGAAATTGGAATCAACGATAAATATGCGGGAAAGACTATCGGCTATCGCCTCCAGGTCAAATGGACTTTTTCGCTTTAGTTCGGTAAGTTGAATGATCGTTTTCGGCTCCTGACTAACCTTTTTATCTTCAACATCCACTTGGGGATTGTATATGTCAGCGGAGGCTAGCAGTGCGTCCCAGTTCAGTCGAAACCTGTTTCGGAGACCATCCTTAACGGTCTCCACACTGATTTCCTTAGCGAGACCAAATAGCGCTAACTTGCCCAAACCTTTTTTGCCGGTAGCGAGTCGTCTAAATTTTGCGGATGGAATATCACCTTCGTCTCGTCTGTTCCTGCCAATTACCAAAAACTTGCCCTGGATATCGTTTAGCGACATCCCCGTTCCGTTATCTTCCACGGTGATGGCTTTGGGGGTGCCATTCTGCTCAAGAAAAGAGACCGTGACTTCGCTAGCGTCCGCGTCGTAGGCGTTTGATATCAGTTCTGCAAGGGCGGGCGGGAGTGTCGCGTACATCTTGACACCCAAGTGTTCAATTGTCTTTGGGTCAAATTTGAGGGACAGACTCACGGGTAACCTCCTTAAGATGAATCAAATACTGTGCGGCATGTTGCTTAATGAACTCGGGAGGAAGCGCATTGCCAATCATTAAGGCAACGGCGTCTTTTCCTTTGTCCAGAGAAAAAATATAATTCTGAGGAAACGTTTGGAGAAGCGCTGCTTCTCTCAAAGTTATTGCTCGATCTTGATCAGGATGGATGAATCGGCCCTTCGACGGATTGTGGCAGCCACCAGTAATTGTGGGTGCTACATCATCCCAAGGCATTCTTCCATATACATCGCGATAGCCTGCCTCGTTCCTTTTGTGACATTCAAGCCAATACTCCCTGGGAATATCTGATCTCGATCCTCCGTTCTTGGGTACGAGAGACATTATTTTCTTTACCTTCTCACTGCGGTTTTCTACGATGTCATGCAAACTATCGCCGCTTGTCCCCGGTTCTGAGAGTTGTGAAATAGTTGCTCTAACAGTATTTTTTAAAGGAGAAGGCCTAGGATTTGAAATCAAACCAAGGCGTGATGCTTTGACTAAAAGTCGACGTCGGCGCTGCGGAACGCCATAGTTGGCGGCATCTTTGACCTGTGCAAAGTCTTCATCAATAACGTAGCCAAGGAGGGACAGTTTTTCGCGCAAAGAGGTTATTCGCCAATCTTTGGCTAAGCCCGGAACATTTTCCAGCATGATTGTTTTTGGAAAAGTAATCTCAACAATTCTCAAGAATTCAAATATGAGTTCGTTACGGTCATCAGTAATCGATGCGACTTTGTTTCTAGTTCTTTGGGTAGAGAACCCTTGACAAGGCGGGCAACCTGCAAGCAGATCTAGCTCGCCTCGCTTCAACTTCAGACCTTTGAGGATTTCAGTTTCTGACAGATTTTTAATATCGCATTCGATTAATTTTATGTCGGGGTGATTGGCGCGATATGTACTTGCAGCAATCGGGCTAATTTCAACACCCGCTAAAACTTTAAAACCAGCACTCTTTAATCCAAGAGTTAAGCCTCCTGCACCGGAAAATAGATCAATTGCCGTGTATTGTTTTTTTCTCATATTTTTGAATATTTAGTGCATATCGGGTAAGAATTTATCAGTCGCTATTTACTCGACAGTTGGTTAAACCATACGGTGTTTGCTTGATGGTACGTGCAGGAGCTAACCGATAACGACTTCTCCACTGAAGAGTAAATCAGCCGTATCGCGAAGTCACTCCCACCTTCTGCGGCCATCGCCAACCTCTGCGTAGCCCGATTAGCCGCCACATAAAACACCCGCGCCGTTTCCTTCTCGTCCTCGCCGGGCGCAGGCATGTGCCCCACGCCGGGTAGCGACACCATGGGGAATTTCCAGCGTTTGAGCACATCACTCATCCTCACCCCCCTCCAGCAACACCCCCCGCCTCGCCAGCCGCTCGCGCGCCTCGATCAAAGCCTGATGCAGGTGCTGCTTCAGCTCCGCCTTGGGCGGCAGCTCGGTCCAGTATTCGGCCACAGTGATGCCGTCTTTGTGCATTTGCAGCAGCTCCACTTGTTCGCGGCTGGATTCGGCGCACAAAATTAGGCCAATGGTAATGGGAGTGGCCTTTGTGGGCGGCTTTGAAGCGGCCCAGCTTCAGCTCTACGGCCACCAGGCGGCGCAGGCGGCGGTGGTAAAAAAGCAGGTCGAGGTAAAAGTCCTCGCCGTCGATGACCATGCGCTTTTGGCGCTCCACAAACGCAAAGCCACGGCCCAGTTCCAAAATGAAAGCTTCTAGCTGGCGCAGGATGGCGGCCTCCAAATCAGCTTCGTCGTGGCCTTGGCGCAGGCCCAGGAAGTCTAAAAAATACGGGTCCTTGAAGACTTGGGCGGGGGTGGAGGCGCTGGCTTCGACAGGCTCAGCCCGAACGGGGTTGGGGGCTTGCAGGCTGGCGAGTTCGGTGCGCTCGAAGGCTTTGCGTTCTATCTGGTGGTGGAGTTCGCGCACGCTCCAGCGTGATTCCACAATTTGCTGCGCATAAAACCAGCGCGCCGAGTCAGCTTTGAGGGGCAGGAGTTGCAAAAAATGCGTCCAGCTCAAATGTCGCATCAGTGATGCGACTTTCTCCACGTCTGGGAAAGCCAGTGCAAACTGCACCATGCGGCGCAGGTTTTTGGCCTCAAAGCCACGGCCAAATTCTTGCGCCAGTTGCTCGCCCACGCGCTTGACAAGCTGGTCGCCATATTTGGCGCGGTCAGCACCGCCCAGCACCTCGGTGTGCAGGCGCTTGCCCACGCTCCAATACAGCCGCGTCAGCTCCGCATTCACCGCACCCGCCAGCCGCTGGCGGCTACTGGCAATCAGGCTGCGCAGTTCGGCGTGCAGGTTGTCGGCAGGAGTGGGCGCCGCCGCTGTGGCTGTCAAGATTGTTGCCTCGTTCATAGTGGTTGCCTTTTTCATGACCGGTATTTGTCTTGAAGTTTTGATAAGGCGCTCACGGAGACTTCTTTTCTTTGATCGCCTTGCCGGACTTGTGGCCCACCTTATCCTCATGCGTCAGAAACCCAATGGGTCGTTTGATCGGCTCCGGTGGTGTGGTCAGCTCACGCACCGCGTCCAGCAGTTGGCGCAACTGCAGCCGGGTGTTCCTGCTAAACGTATCGTGCGACATCTCTAGCGATTCGGTCTTCATCTCCAAATCGGCCAGGCGCTTGGCGACATCCACATTTGCAGATAGTGACTGGCGCAACTGCACAAACGCGCGCACTAGATAGATGCCCATCTCCACAGCTTGGCTCGACGCCAGCACATTAGCTGCCTGAATCGCCCCGTGCTCGGTAAACGCAAACGGCAGCGCCTTGGAAAACTTCAGGTTTTGGAGGTGGTCGCAATTTGCGACCACCTCAGTTTTCTCATCCTGTGTGAGTTGAAACAGGAAGTCGCTGGGGAAGCGGTCCCGGTTGCGTTTGACCTGCTCGTTCAGTCGCTTGGTCTGCACCCCGTACAGCGTAGCCAAGTCCACATCAATCATGACCCGCTGGCCGCGAATCACTTGGATACGGCTCTCAATACGCGGCACCAGTAATGTGTTGTTCGTGTTCATGTTGCTTGCCTTTTCATGTTCCCAGCCTAACCCCAAACCCCCCATCCCCACCCACCCCCAGCACCAACCTCTGCGTAGCCCTTGTCGCCGCCACATAAAACACCCGCGCCGCTTCCTTCTCATCCTCGTCGGGCGCAGGCATGTGCCCCACGCCGGGTAGCGCCACCACGGGGAATTCAAGGCCTTTGCTGACTTTCATGGTCATCACTTGGATGGCGTCTGCGCCGGGTTGGTAGTCGCCACTGCGTTTGCGCACGCGGTGCGGCAGCTTGCGTTGGGCCAGGGCGCTGGCGCACAGGTCCATGGTGGCCCAGTCGGCGCACAGCACCGCCATGTCGCCCCACGCAAAGCCTTCGTTATGGGCGCTGGCCAGGTGGTCGGCTATGGCAAATGCTTCGTCGCGCAGACAGGGCAGGCGGATGATGAGCGGCGCTTGCCCGTCGCGCCCGCAGCTGATGGGTTTGACCAGCGGGATGCCGTCGTCGTCTTTGTCGTCGGCGGTCAGCAGGTCGGCCGCTATCAGGCTGGCGGTTTGCAGAATCTGCCGGGTGTTGCGGTAGTTGATTTTCAGAATAGTGGTGCGGCCCTGCGCCTGCACGCCCACGCTTTTGAAGCTGAACTGCTTGCTGCCATCACGTGAATGCCGGCGCTCATAAATGCTTTGCGCATCGTCGTACAGCAGCAGCAGACTGTTGGTGGTCGGGTCCACCATTTGCGTGATCAGCTTAAGCCATTCGGGCGCAAAGTCGTGGCCCTCGTCAATCATCACGGCCTGGTATTGGCCGGATGGGATTTGCTTGCGGTCCACAGCGCGGATAACGCGCTGCACCATATCGGCCATCTTGGCGTCCACCGGCAGATTGGGCGCGGGCAGTGTCTGCCCGTAGGCCACCAGCTGGTCGCGGCACCACTTGTGAAAATGCCGCGCATGTACCTTGTCCGCCAGCCCTTTGGCATGCATGACAGAGTCCAGCGTCACGCCCAGCGGCTCGTTAAAGCACAGGATCAGGATCGGTTTGGACGTGGGCGTGTGCGCCTTGGCCAGATACTCGGCGCGGTAGCCCAAGATCATGGTTTTACCCGAGCCAGCCACGCCGTGAATCACGCGGTGGCCATCGCCCAAACTGCGGGCCAGTTGCTCTTGCTGAATGTCCATCACGCGCATGATGTCGGGCAGCTCGGCCTCGCCGTCGTTGTCGTCAAACAGCGCGCCTTGCGTCTGCACCCGCACCTCGGGGAACATGATCCAGCGCACGCGGTCGAGTTGCGGCAGGCTCATGACGCCGCCCATCATGAACGGGAACATGCCCCACAGGCGGCTTTGCAGGTCTTCGGCGTCCACCGAATCGGTCATTTCATCGCGGCAGACGACGCGGTTCGGCTCGATCACGCGGTGCAATTGCCCGTCCATGAACTGCTTGCGCGTGAGGTTGGGCAACACCACGCCGTAGCTCCACGGAAAGGCGAGTTGACCCTGGTGTTTGCCGTCGGCCTGTACCAGCTGCGGGTCGCGCTTGAGGGCATCGACCACGGTGTGGGCATATTGGCGGGCTTGCTCAATGGGGCTGGCGACAGTTTTGGGCTGGCCGTGGTCCAAAATTACCCAGTTGAGCTTGTCGGCCTGGCGGATGGTGTCGGGCTTCCAGTCTTTCACCTCCAGAATCAGCAAGCCGCGCCGGGGGTGCATCACGACAAAATCGGGGTGTGACTGATTTGGGCCAACCGGCACGTCGTACCAGAGCAGGTAGTCGGCGTCGAGCTTTTGTTCCAGCCGTTCGGCCAGGCGCTTCTCGCCTTGCGTCATGCGCGACACGCAGGCGCCAAGCGCCGGTATCAAGGTAGCCATTGTTGTTATCCCGCCCCTGAGATGGTTTGTGGCGCATTATGAACCCGCCCTCTTTTTTTGTAACAAATTGCTAGAAGTGTGAGCGCCGCCAGCCGGCCTGGGTTGGGTGGTGGCGATGGGGTCCACACTGTGCAGTGGGACTGGAGGAACATGGTTGTGCGCAGCACACGGATAGGACTTTCAACCGCATGGGGCAAAGTGTCGCACCCCAAACCGTCCTGAAAAACGGGTTTTCTCTGAGGTGAAAGTCTGAATTTCCAGGAATCTGCGCCCCCTCATCGCAAACCACGCGCCAGGCTGCCGAAGAACACAACCCTACCCCGGCGCAGTCGTCGCGACCCAATTCGAGTTCACCAAGCAGTGCGCTGATCGTCGGGGTAGTCGGGCGGTGATTGGTTTGCCAGATCCCAGTCCGGCGCAGCCTCCACACCCTCGCCCGACTCCTGCGCAGCGCAGTCATCCCACAGCGGTGGCCCGCATGCGGGGGCGATGCGCGGCGCTTCGGGGTCGACCCCGATGTGCTCCAGAATTTTGTGAATGTCGGCACTGAAGGTGATGAAGGTGATGAAGGCGATGAAGGTGATGAAGGCGATGAAGGCGATGAGGCGCATCTGGCCCCCGCACATTGGGCACAGCAGCGGGAACACCTCATAAATGCGCGCAATGAGCGCGGCCCACAGGTAGTGCGATGGTGGCCGTGGTTCACATGCGTGTTCAGGCTGGCACCAAAGCGGTGGACGCAAGGCGACGGCAACCAGGTGCAGACTGGCCGGGTCACACTGTGCCGCACCGGGGCAATGGGCCTGCAGGCTTTGCTGCACCATCCGCAAGAAGATACGCAGCGCCGCATTGAGTGCGCCTTTGTCGCGCTGCAGGTAGTAGCGCAGCCGTTTGGGCACCGACAGAACCCACTGGCGCACTGGCCAAGCGGGGAAATACAGGGTCCGTCAGGTGAGCTGCGGCCTCGGCCATGCGCCGCGTGTTGCACGAGGGGCAGACGCCACGGCTTTTGCAGGAGAAGGCGACTAGCCGCCGTGCCGGGCCGCCCCAAGCAAGGCTGCAGCCCCTTGGGGGCAGGAAGCTACACGCAGTGAGCGACCGTGGGGCCTTGGAAGTCGTCCCCACAGTCGTCACACCGGACGCACGCAAAGCCGTGGGCAAAGATGCCGCATTCCAGATACTTGCGAAACGTCTTCTCGACATACGCAGGTGGGGTGTGGTGGTCGCCCTGGCCGTCGAACTGGCCGGCGCTGGCCAGCTCAAACCAGGTCTCGAAGTGCTCGGCAATCGTGCGGTATAGCAAGGTGCGCTCGGGGTGGCGGGGGTTGTAGGCTTTGGTGGGTTTAGTGGATTTAGTGGATTTAGTGGGCTGAGTGGCCGCGGCAACTCGCGCAGATTGAGGGCGTAGCGGGGCATGCTGGTGCCCACGCGGGTGCTGGTTTAAACGCTGCGGTGATCGGTGAGGCGGGCCTTGCATGGGGCTGCGCCAGTTTGGCTACAGACTGGCACTGCCACTAAAGCTGTGTTCCTGTACAGCTATGCGCGGCAAGCGCCTGTCTGTGCGGCTCTGCGCTGTTCATGGCTTTGCAAGGACGGTGTTTCCTGCACACCGAAGCTGGCTTGCGAGATTGAGAATCGCGACACTTTAAACTTGGGTGAATTGCTAGTCGGTCACGATCTGCTCTGCTATTGATAGCTTTATGCGCATATTCCACGGGGGCTACAGCCCTATTTGTCACTCAAACCGTGTAACTCGCCTCTTCAAAGGCAGCTTCCCGCAACATGGACCCCGGCACCGCCCCTAGAATCCCGCCCATGCGCCTGCTCACCCACCACCACCTAGACGCCCAGCGCGTCAAAACCCAGTTCGCCAAACTGCAGCAGGCGGTGGCGCGCGACGACTTCAGCGGTGGAATTTTGGAAGTCTGCAAGATCACGCAAGAATAAGATTGCATCAAATAAATTTGACTTGCCCGCGCCGTTCGCACCAGCTATGCACGTGAACGGCCCGAATCGAACTTCAGCATCTATGAGGCTTTTGAAGCCCTGAACTCTGAGTCTAGTCAGCATGGTAAGAGCCCTAGTGGGTGTTTAAGTTTCTTCATTGCGCTTCAGTAGTGTCCCAACGTTGTCTTGTCGGAACGTTGTAAGCTCTTGATTTGGTTGTTAAATTTGGTGTTTGAGTCTGGTCTCGATTTGAACGTCATGGTGCGTCAGACTGTCGGTTTTTTGCGGATTCCCGCCCCAAACCGTCATGCACAAAGGCACGCTCGTATTTGCGCAACTCATGCTGTACCTTCCACTGAGCACGTTTCGTCGCTGTGTGGCCGATCACAACGGCGAACACAAGGTCAAGGACTTCTCGTGCCTGGACCAATTCTTCGCCATGGCATTTGCGCAGTTGACCTACCGCGAGTCCTTGCGCGACATCGAAGTCAACCTTCGCGCTCAGGCTCGGCGGCTGTACCACATGGGCTTTCGTTGTCAGACGATATCGCGCAATACGCTGGCCAATGCGAACGCGACACGCCCATGGCAAATCTACGCCGACTTTGCACAACACCTGATTGGTTTGGCACGTCCCTTGTATGCCACGGAGCCGTTCGGACTGGAACTCGACGCGGCGGTTTACGCGTTCGATGCCAGCACCATTGACCTGTGCCTGTCGGTGTTTGCATGGGCACCATTTCGGTCGACCAAGGCGGCCATCAAGCTGCACACGCTGCTGGATTTGAGGGGCAACATCCCCAGTTTCATTCACATCACCGACGGCAAGACGCACGAGGTCAATGTGATGGACGATCTGGTGCTGGAGCCGGGCGCGTTTTACCTGATGGATCGGGGCTACCTGGACTTCGCAAGGGTGTTCGTGATTCACGAGGCGCAAGCCTTCTTTGTCACCCGCGCCAAGAGCAACACCAA
Source organism: Rhodoferax antarcticus ANT.BR (assembly GCF_001938565.1). Lineage (GTDB taxonomy): Bacteria > Pseudomonadota > Gammaproteobacteria > Burkholderiales > Burkholderiaceae_C > Rhodoferax > Rhodoferax antarcticus. Next base: position 329,674 of record NZ_MSYM01000018.1, on the reverse strand, counting down.
GTTCAAGCGACGTTACTCGCATCCGGTGGACCGCGTGGGTACTGCAGTGCTGTGCGATCAGACCGGCGTGCTGACAACCTATCAGTCGAGCAAGGATTACCCCGCGACCATGCGCCGGGTGGTGGTCAAGGACGACAGCGGAAAACGGCTGGTGTTTTTGACCAACAATTTCAGCTTGAAGCCCGAGCTGATTGCCGATCTTTACCGCCAACGCTGGCAGGTGGAGTTGTTCTTCAAATGGATCAAGCAGCACTTGCGCATCAAGGTGTTCTTTGGCACCAGCGAGAACGCCGTGAAGACGCAGATATGGATTGCCATATCGACATATCTGCTCATTGCCATCGCAAAGAAACGCTTGCATCTTGATGATCACAGCCTGTACGAAATTCTACAAATCCTGAGTCTGTCCATGTTTGAAAATATCCCAATAAATCAACTGCTTACGCCACCATCGAAAAATCCCGAGTCGGATTTCGAGTCAAATCAGCTCGCTCTCCTCTGAAGAACGTTGGGACACTACTGATTGCGCTTTTGTTCCCCGATCCGTTATTGCTGGGATTCTGTTCATGTTTCTAGACATGATCACAGACTCTACTTCCCCCAACTATCCCGCAACCCCACCGACAAGTTAAACACCGGTTTATTCCCCTGCATGTGATCCACCCGATCCGCCACAAAGTACCCATGCCGCTCAAACTGGAAGTTCTGGCCGGGCAGGGCGTTGGCCAGCGAAGGCTCCACGACCGCGGTGACCACCTTCAGGCTGTTTGGGTTCAGCAGGTCAAGGAAGTCCTTGCCGCCCGCGTCAGGCTGCGCGTCCAGGAACAGGCGGTCGTATAGGCGCACTTCGGCCTGCACGCCATCAGCCACGCCCACCCAGGTGATGGCGGCTTTCACCTTGACCCGGTCGCTGCCGGGGGTGCCGCTCTTGGTGTCTGGAATGACGGTAGCCCTTACGCTGCTTATGTTTCCTGCTTCATCCTTGATAGCGCCTGTGCATTCGATCACGTAGCCGCCTTTCAGGCGCACCTTGCTTCCTGGGACCGCATTGCCGTTGCCGTCAATGCTTGGGGGAACCAAGCGCTTGTAGCCCTTGGGCGGCACTTCTTCATAGTCTTCGCGCTCAATCCACACTTCTTTGCCTACTGAGAAGTGACGCGGTGCGGGTGGTTCCATGCCTTCAGGCACGTGCGGCAGGGCGGGCTGGGTGCAGGGCTCTTGGTGGGCGTCGCTGCCAAACACCTCGGCCCAGTTGGTCAGCACCAGTTTGACCGGGTTGAGCACGGCCATGCCGCGGTGGGCTTTGAGCTCCAGGTCTTCGCGCAGACAGCCTTCGAGCGTGCCGTAATCGATCCAGCTGTCGCTCTTGGTCACGCCAATGCGTTCGGCAAAGGCTTGCAGCGCCTCTGGTGTGTAGCCGCGTCGGCGCAGACCGACGATGGTGGGCATGCGCGGGTCGTCCCAGCCGTTGACTTTGTTTTCGTTCACTAGTTGGGCGAGTTTGCGTTTGCTGGTGATGACGTAGGTGAGGTTCAGGCGGGCAAATTCGGTCTGGCGCGGCGGCGGTGCGGTCAGCAGGCCGCCCACCACGCGGCCATCTGGCAGCGTTTTCTTTTCAATCAGCCGCTCCAGCACCCACTCATAAAACGGGCGCTGGTCTTCAAATTCAAGCGTGCAAAAGCTGTGGGTGATCTGCTCCAGCGCGTCTTCAAGCGGGTGGGCAAAGGTGTACATCGGGTAGATGCGCCATTTGTCGCCCGTGTTGTGGTGGGTGGCGCGGCGGATGCGGTAGATGGCCGGGTCGCGCATGTTGATGTTGGGGCTGGTCATGTCAATTTTGGCTCGCAAGACCATCGAGCCATCGGCATGCTGGCCGTCGCGCATCTCGCGCAAGATGCGCAAGTTGTCTTCGGGTGTGCGGTCGCGGTAGGGGCTGTTAACGCCGGGCTTGCCGAAGTCGCCCCGGCTGACGCGGATTTCTTCGGCGGTTTGTTCGTCCACATAGGCGTGGCCGGCTTCAATCAGGCATTCGGCTGCGCGGTACATGAAGTCAAAGTAGTCGCTGGCCTGGTAGGGCTTGTCGTTGCCGGGCTGGCGCCAATCAAATCCCAGCCACTTCACTGATTCGACGATGCTGTTGACGTACTCGGTGTCTTCCTTCTCGGGGTTGGTATCGTCAAAGCGCAGGTGGCACACGCCGCCATAGTCACGCGCCAGGCCAAAGTTAATGCAGATGCTTTTGGCGTGGCCCACATGCAGGTAGCCATTGGGCTCGGGCGGGAAGCGGGTGCGGATTCTGGCTGGGTCGGGTTCGCCTGCGGCTTGGTGGGCGGCATCGCCGGGGCTACCGGCCCAGTGGCGGGATGCGTAGGTGCCTTTTTCCAGATCGTTTTCGATGATCTGGCGTAAAAAGTTGCTGGGTTTGACGGCGTCAGGCGCCGCTTGGCTTGCGGCTGCTTGGTTTTGGGGTGGGGTGGGGTGGCTCATGTGCGCGATTTTAGGCGGCGTGCTTACGTTAGCTATGATTTGTGGCCGCTCATTGTGTGCGCTTACCACAGAGTTCAATATGCCTGAAACCCCATCCGCTAACCCGCCCGAGAAGCCGACGCCTGCTGTCGCGCAGGTGGGCCAGCGTGACTTGTTGCAGGCGGCGCAAGACGGTGTGATCACGCGGCTGCAGGCGCAAGCGCTTTGGGCGCGTTGGGCAAAGCAAGCCAACGCCGCGCCGCAGGTTGCCCGGCCAGCTGTTGATGCACCAGCAGGTGCGTACGCGAGCGCGCCGCGCTTCAGTTTCACCAACACCTTGTATTACTTTGGCGGCATGGTGGCCATAGGGGCCATGACGCTGTTCATGACCTTGAGCTGGGACGCCTTCGGTGCCTGGGGCTTGATGGCCATTAGCGCGTCTTATCTGGTGGCCTGCCTGAAGGTGGCGGACCACCTGAAAAGCCGCCACTTGCCGGTGCCGGCCGGCATTCTGGCCACGCTGGCGGTGGTGCTGGTGCCGCTGGTGGTGTGGTGTTTTCAGCAGGGCATGGGCTGGTGGCCGCCGGGCGGGCCACTTGGCTACTCGGCGTACCACGCCGACATCAACTGGCGCTGGCTGACGCTGGAATATGTGACGCTGGCCGCTGGTGTGCTGATGTTGTGGCGCTACCGCCTGCCTTTTATGGTGATGCCGATTGCGGTGACGCTGTGGTACCTGAGCATGGACGCCGCAAATGGCCTGATGCAGCAGGGTGAGCAGTGGGACTTTGAGTTCATGCGTGATGTGTCGTTGGTGTTTGGCATGGCCACGGTGTTTATTGCCCTGTGGGTCGATGCGCGCAGCCGCCAGGCGCAAGCGCCCGAGTGGCGGCAGGACTACGCTTTTTGGCTATATCTGTTTGGCACGGTGATGTTTTGGGGCGGCCTGAGTTGGCGCAACTCAGACTCAGAGCTTGGCAAAGCGCTGTACTGCCTGATCAACCTGGTGCTGGTGTTTGCCGGGGCGGTGATTGGGCGGCGGGTGTTTACCGTGTTTGGCGGGCTGGGTGTGGCGGGTTACCTGGGCTACTTGTCGCACCGGGTGTTTGGCGACAGCCTGGCTTTTGCGTTTGTCCTGACGCTGATTGGCCTGGGGCTGGTGGCGCTGGGCATCTGGTGGCAGCGCTACGAGGAGCGCATCAGCGGCTACTTCGCAAGTTGGCTGCCAGAGGGCTTGCGGCCCCGGTAAGTGCCGCAAGCCGCGCGTTATTCCATTAGCGTTTTGGCAAAGGCGTGGATGGCTTGCAGGTCAGGCGCGAGTTCGGTAAAGGGCAGCTTCTCGCGGACCAGAATCTCGCGCAGGCCCTGGTCTACCTCGCGAGCCTGTTCTTCGTCCTGAAAACGTCCGCTGCGCACATACTTTTTGTTGCCGCGCTTGACCAAGATGTTGATGTTGTCGTTTTGCCGATACCACTCCAAGATCTGCTCGCGGGTTTTGGCCACGTCGCAGATGTTGTCGGCGTAGTTCTCGTTGTAGAACAGCACCTGTGGCAAAGAGCATTCGGTGATCAAAAAGTGCACCTGGCCATCAATCAGGCTGAGCATTTCAAACTGCCGCTGGGCAATGAAATACTGGTTTTTCAGCACCTCAAAGTTTTGTTGCCACACCAGTGATTTGGCAAAGTCGGGAATGGTTTCAACCGTTTTGCCGTGCAAACTTAATTGCAGCACCATGGCCGCTGAAAAAAGTGACTTGTCGCTACCCGGCCCGCCAATGATGTTGATCACCTTGGTGGGGTAAATCCGCATCTTGGTCTGCGGCAGGTGGTTGATGACGTTGGTGTAGCGAATACTCATGATGGGTCACCGGTTAAATAACGACTTTTGGGCGATGGTGTGCCAGGAAAGACGATTATGCAAGCTCTCACAAGCGAGCCGCAGGCCAGTTGCCTGGCGCGGTAGCCTCAGGTAGAAATGCCGTTGCGCTCTAGCAGATCGCTGACCAGTTCAAGGCGCACCAGCGGGTTGTCCAGCGCCATCAGTCGGTGCTTGAGCTCCAGCGCCATCGGCAACAGCTCACACCAGCGGTTGGCCACCCAGGCGCAGTCATCCAGTTGATACGGCGGCTGAATGGGTATTTGATCGGCCTCCAGTTCCTGCTCATTCAGGGTTTCAATCACCCGCTTGAGCGTGGTGGCCACGGGCAGCAGGTCTGGCGGAATGGTGACTTTTTGGTCGTCCGGCTGCAGCGCCACATCGGCCACCCACAGGCCGTGCTTGAGCAAATGGTGGTTGCTGACGGTAAACCGCTGCTCGCCCGTACACTGAATCAGCATCAAACCCGCCTGGGGTCGGCTTAGGTGGGTGATGCGGGCGAGGGTGCCGGTGGGGTAAAAATTTTCTTGCGCAATGCTTTCGCCCGCAGGCTGGTTGCTTGGGGCCTGGCGCACTTCATTGCCCCGGTCCAACGACACGACGCCAAACGGGGTGTCAGCCTTGAAGCACTTGCCAATCATGTCGAGGTAACGCACCTCAAATATCTGCAGCGGCAGGTAGCCGCCCGGAAACAGCACCGTACCCAGTGGAAACAGCGGTAAGGATTGGAGCGCAAGCGTGTCGGTCATAGGTGAGATCAGTCTGGAGTGGCGCCCATGATCCCACGAAAAATACAGGCTTGCAGAGCGGCGCATTTAGCGTGTTTTACGCGTGTGACCAAAAAAGCCAAGGCGCGCAGGCTGTGATAATCCGCGGTCAGACAAGGAGTTTTCGTGGATATTGTTTTGTTGATCAAGGCGGCCATCATGGGCCTGGTGGAGGGGTTGACCGAGTTTTTGCCCATTTCTTCTACCGGCCACCTGATTCTGGCCGGTGCGTTGCTGGGGTTTGATGACGAGAAAGCCAAGGTGTTTGACATTGCTATTCAGACCGGTGCGATTTTTGCCGTGATCCTGGTGTATTGGCAAAAGATTCGCGACACGGTGGTGGCGCTGCCAACTGACAAGCAGGCGCAGCGTTTTGCCTTGAATGTGACGATTGCGTTTTTCCCGGCGGTGATTTTGGGGCTGGCGTTTGGCAAGGCCATTAAAGAGAACCTGTTCACGCCGGTGGTGGTGGCTAGCGCCTTCATCATTGGCGGCTTCATCATCTTATGGGCCGAGCGCCGCCAGCAGAAAAATCCGTCCAGTTCCCGCATTCATGATGTGGACCAAATGAGCCCAGCGGATGCTCTGAAGGTTGGACTGGTGCAGTGTTTTGCCATGATTCCGGGCACCAGCCGCAGTGGCGCCACCATCATTGGTGGCATGTTGTTGGGCTTGTCGCGCAAGGCCGCCACTGATTTTTCGTTCTATCTCGCGATTCCGACGCTGATTGGTGCGGGTGCTTATAGCTTGTACAAAGAGCGCGCTTTGTTGTCGCTGGCCGATGCGCCGATGTTTGGTGTTGGGCTGGTGATGTCATTTTTGAGCGCCTGGCTGTGCATCCGCTGGTTGCTGGCGTTTATTTCCACCCATAGCTTTGTCGGTTTTGCCTATTACCGTATTGCGTTTGGCGTGGTGGTGCTGCTAACCGCCTGGACAGGTACCGTGACTTGGACCGAGTAAAAACCTTCCAGACACCCTACGCCAGCCGTGCTGGTGCCGGTCAGCCCTGCCAAGCTGCAGATCGTGATGTGATGAGCAACCTGTTTGCCGACGCTACCCCACCTGAGCAAGGTGAGCGCTTTGAGACCTTGTTGAACCAGCGTGGTGTTGTGATCGAGCGGATTGTGAGCTCGTCACGCATTGCGCGTGAGCGCTATGTGCAGGCACAAGACGAGTGGGTGGTTTTGCTGCAGGGCGAGGCCACGCTGGATGTCGATGGCCGAGCCATCGCGCTCACCTCGGGAGGCTATCTGTTTTTACCTGCAGAAACGCCACACATGGTTTTGAGCGTGACCGAAGGCGCCTTGTGGCTGGCCATTCACCTGTACCCATCACCTAGCGCGGATTCTTGACGCGTTTATCACCACCATAACTGTGGTCCTGCCCAACGCTTGACTGCCTCAGCTAGCTTGTCTTGCGGGGTGGAAATTTGTGGACGACATCAGCATCGTGGTGGTGGTGTGGGGGCCGGGCATCCACATTCTGGCCAAAAAGCCCCAGCGGCCGGTGTCGAAGTTCTACCAGCAGCGGGTGCGCAGCATGGCCGAGTCCTATGGCGTGAAGTTCATCGCCTGCGAAAACACCATGAAAACCATTGGCTGGGGCGCAAAGGACATGCTGGAGTTTGTTGAGGTGGAAGACTTTGGTGCCTTGGCCGTCATGCGGCTGCAGCTGCAGGGCTACGCCCATCTGGCTTGGTAAGCGGGCCAGCCCGGCACTTTTTCAGCCGACTTGGCTGACCACCAGCTTCTTGAGTTGGTACAGCGCCTCCAGCGCCTCACGCGGGCTCAGTTCATCAGGATTTAGGGCTCTAGCCCATACCTCTATTGCGTTGTAAGCTATGACTTCTGTAGCGACTGGTGCCGCAAACAAATCCACCTGGGCCTGATGCTGGCTGGCTTGCGCCTCCAGCGCTTCCAGCGTGTGGCGGGCGCGGTTGACCACTGCGGCGGGCATGCCGGCCAGCCGCGCCACCTGAATGCCGTAGCTTTTGCTGGCGGGGCCAGGCTGGATCTCGTGCAAAAAGACGATGTCGCGGCCACTTTCAGCGGCACTCACATGCACATTGATGGCGGCGTGATGCGTGGCCGCAAACTCGGTCAGCTCAAAGTAGTGCGTGGCAAACAGGGTGTAGGCCTGGGTTTTGTCGTGCAGCTGCGTGGCAATGGCACTGGCCAGCGCCAAACCGTCAAAGGTGCTGGTGCCACGGCCAATTTCGTCCATCAGCACCAGCGAGTTGGGTGTGGCTGCGTTCAGTATTTGCGCGGCCTCCAACATTTCCAGCATGAAGGTGGACTGGGCGTTGGCCAGGTCGTCGGCTGCGCCAATGCGGGTGTGGATGGCGTCGATCGGCCCGAGGCGGCAGCTGGCGGCAGGCACATAACTGCCGATGCTCGCCAGCAGCACCATCACCGCAATCTGGCGCATGTAGGTAGATTTACCACCCATGTTGGGGCCGGTGATGATCTGCATGCGCTGCTTGACGCTCAACCTCGTGTCGTTGGCAATGAAGGCACCCGAGCTGAGTTCAGCCAACCGGGCTTGCACCACCGGGTGGCGGCCCGCCTCGATGTCGATGCATGGCTCGCGGGCAAACTGCGGCGCGCACCAGTCCAGGGTGAGGCTGCGCTCGGCCAGCGCGCACAAGGCGTCCAGCGTGGCCAGCGCGTTAGCGAGGCGGGTGAGCGCCGGTACATGCGCCTGCAACTGGTCCAGCAGCTGCTCATACAGCCATTTTTCACGCGCCAAGGCACGTTCCTGGCGCGCTGAGGGCTTTGTCTTCAAAGGCTTTGAGTTCGGGGGTGATGAAGCGCTCGGCATTTTTCAGGGTCTGGCGGCGGCGGTAATCGTCGGGTACTTTGTTGGCCTGGCCCTGGGTGACTTCAATGAAAAAGCCGTGGACTTTGTTGAACTGCACCCGCAGGTTGGTGATGCCGGTGCGGGTTCGCTCGCGGGTTTCCAGGTCCAGCAAAAAGCCGTCGCAGTTGGTCTGGATGGCACGCAGTTCGTCCAGCTCGGCATCAAAGCCCGAGGCAATCACACCACCGTCGCGCACCAGCGTGGCGGGCTCAGCGTCGATAGCGGAGCGCAGTAATTCTGCGCAGCCAGCGGGCGGCAACAGATTCTGAGAAATATGTGTCAAATAGGCCTCTAGCCCATGTATTACGGGCGCGAGTAGCTCTGTTTTTTGTAGTGTGACTTGCAGTCCCACCAGCTCACGCGGTCGCACTTGGCGCAGCGCAATACGCGCGGTGATGCGCTGCACATCGGTGCTGCCTTTGAGCTGCTGGCGCAGCTTGTCCCACGGGCCAGCGCCTGCTGACAATGTGGGGCCGCTGCGCAGCGCCTCAATCGCGCGGTGGCGTTGCATGGCCTCGCTGCGGTCACGCCGGGGTGTCAGCAACCAGCTTTTGAGCAAGCGGCTGCCCATGCCGGTCTGGCAGGTGTCGAGCAGCGAAAACAGCGTGGGCGAATCCTCACCGCGCAGGGTTTGCACCAGTTCCAGATTGCGCCGGGTGGTGGGCGGCAGGTCGATCAGGTCACCCTCGCGCTGCACTTGCACACTGTGGATGTGGGTGAGCACGCGGCCCTGGGTGTGTTCGGTGTAGCTCAATAGCGCTGCGGCTGCGGCCTGCGCTTGCACCAGATCTTGCGCCTGCCAGGGGGCCAAGCTGGCCGCTTGCAGGTGTTGGGTGAGGGTGCGCTGGCCCAGGCCCGCGTCAAACTGCCAGTCGGGTCGCACCGAGATCGACAGCGCTGTAGTGGTCGGAATGGCGCGCAGCCTAGCCTCAAAAGCCGGTGTCGCCCCGGCGCTGAAGATCAGCTCGCCCGGGCTGATGCGCAGCACCCAGTTGGCCAGTTCGTCGGCGGCACATTCAGCCAGATGCACCACGCCTTGGGTCACGCTTAGCCAGGCCAGGCCGCAGGCTTGGCGCGGGCCTTGGTGTACGGCGAGCAAAAGCGCCTCGGTTTTGTCGCTGAGCAGCTCCAGATCGGTCAACGTGCCGGGGGTCACGACCCGCACCACTTTGCGCTCGACCGGGCCTTTGGCCGTGGCTACATCGCCGACCTGTTCGCAGATGGCCACCGATTCGCCCAGCTTGATCAGGCGCGCTAGATAGGTTTCGACCGAGTGAAACGGCACGCCGGCCATCACCACCGGCTGTCCGGCGCTTTGGCCGCGTTGGGTGAGTGTGATGTTGAGCAGGCGTGCGGCTTTTTCGGCGTCGGCGTAAAACAGCTCGTAAAAGTCCCCCATGCGGTAGAGCAGCAGTGTCTGGGGGTAGTCCGCCTTCAGGCCCAGGTACTGGGTCATCATGGGGGTGTGCGGCGTGGCGGTGTCGGTCATCGGAAGAAGTCTAGCAAGGTCGTGGGTCTGCCTCGCGCGGCTTTAGCTGGCTTTTTGGTCGCCGAGCAAGTGAACGACGCCCGCAAACAAGCCAGCGGCGCATCTTCATGTCAATTCGGAAAAATGGGGGTGAACTTTCGTCGCGCCTTGCACCCAAAGTGTGGCGAACAATCGGCGTGGTTTCCTGCCACGGGTGGCTGAAAGCGCCGCCCAATCCAAACAACAATCATGCGCAAGATCAATCAACACGCTACTTTCACGGAATAAACTCCCCTCATGCAAAACCCCAATCTTGTTCTCTTCAAGCCTCACGCCATCGTTATCGGCAGCGGATTTGGCGGCTTGGCCGCTGCGGTTCGACTTGGTGCCAAAGGCTACCGGGTCACGGTTCTGGAAAAACTCGATGCGCCCGGCGGGCGGGCCTATGTGCACCGCCGCAATGGCCACGTTTTTGATGCTGGGCCCACCATCATTACCGCACCGTTTTTGCTGGAAGAGCTTTGGGAGTTGTGTGGCAAGAAGCTCGCCGACCACGTCGAAATGCGCTATTTGAAGGACCTGTTTTACCGCATTCGGTTTGACGACGGCACCTGGTTTGACTACACCGGCGACCCGGAGGCGATGCGCAAAGAGGTGGCCCGGTTCAGCCCCGAAGACCTGCCCGGCTACGAAAACTTCTTCAAGGAAGCGGAGGTATGTTACCGCTTGGGCTACGAGGGCATGGCCTCGAAGGCGTTTGACAGCATTGGTGATTTTGTGGAGGTTATTCCAGATTTTCTGCGCATGGGCGCCTGGAAAAGCATCTATTCGCTGGTGGCCAAACACATCAAGAACCCGAAATTGCGGCAGGTGTTCAGCTTTCACCCGTTGTTAATTGGCGGTAACCCGTTTAGCGTGACCTGCGCTTATTCGCTGATCAACATCCTGGAGCGCCGCCATGGCGTGCACTGGGCGATGGGTGGCACTGGCTCGCTGATCAACGGGCTGGTCGACCTGATTCGTGGCCAGGGCAGCCAGGTGCTGATGAACTCCGAAGTCAAGCAGATCACCGTCGAGCAGGGGCTGGCTACTGGCGTGCTGCTGGCCAACGGCGACAAGCTGGAGGCTGACATCGTGGTCTCCAATGGCGACACCGCTTGGACCTATAAAAACTTGGTTCCCGCTGAGTTCCGCAAGACCTGGACCGACCGAAAAATCGAGCGCACCAAATCGTCGATGGGTGTGTTTGTTTGGTACTTTGGCACCAACAAGCGATTCGATGACGTGCCGCAGCACATGATTTTGCTCGGGCCGCGTTATGAGGGCTTACTCACCGATATTTTTAAAAAGCATGTGCTGGCTGATGATTTCAGCCTTTACCTGCACCGCCCCAGCGCCCATGACCCCGCCATGGCACCGCAGGGCTGCGACACCTTTTATGCGCTCTCGCCGGTACCGAATCTGGCCAGCGGCGTTGACTGGGCGCAGCGGGCGGAACCCTACCGCAAGTTGATTGCCAAGTACCTCAACGACACGGTGCTGCCAGGTTTTGAGGCACACGTTACCGAGTCGCTGGTGACCACGCCGCTGGACTTCCAAAACCGCTTGCTGTCTTACCGTGGCGCGGCCTTTGGTCCGGAGCCGATCCTGATACAAAGCGCCTGGTTCCGGCCCCACAACCGCAGCGAAGATGTGAAAAACCTGTTCATGGTGGGTGCCAGCACCCACCCGGGCGCGGGCGTGCCAGGTGTGATCGGATCTGCCAAGGCACTCGAGTCAGTATTGCCGGATGCCAAGAGCTTTGCACCCCGGCCAGTGGCAGTTGCCAAGGCCGAACCTTGACGCAGCGCCACTGCGGCCAGGTATTGCCTTAAGTCAAAACGGTGCCCGAATGTCAACAAAAGTTGACATTCATCAATGTCAGAAACTGACATCCTAGGCACATTAACCCGACCCCTCAACTTACAGGAAAAGTTATGCGCATTTTGCTTGTTCACCCCAACTACCATTCCGGCGGTGCCGAAATTGCCGGCACCTGGCCACCAGCCTGGGTTGCCTACCTGAATGGTTTTCTGAAGGCGGGCGGTTACACCGACGTGATTTTTGTCGATGCAATGACGCTGGACCTGGACGACGAGGTGATGCGCAAAAAGTTCGCTGAGATCAATGCCGACATCGTGGGTTGCACCTCGATCACGCCGTCGATCTACAAGGCGCAGCGCCTGTTGCAGGTGGCCAAGGAAGTGAACCCGAACGTGATTACCGTGCTGGGTGGCATTCATGGCACTTTCATGTTCTCGCAGGTGCTAGGCGAGTCGCCCTGGATTGATGCCGTGGTGCGCGGCGAGGGGGAGAAGGTTTTCCTGAACCTGGTGAAAGCGGTCGATGCCGGCAACTTCCTGGAAAACCGGGAATCGGTGCCGGGCATTGCGTTCATTAACCAAGAAGGCAAGATTGTCTCCACCGTGGCCGAGCCGCCGATTGCTGACCTGGACACCATCACCCCAGACTGGAGCATTCTGGACTGGAGCAAGTACCTGTACACCCCGTTGAATGTGCGGGTGGCTATTCCCAACTTTGCGCGTGGTTGCCCGTTCACTTGCAGCTTTTGCAGCCAGTGGAAGTTCTGGCGCGACTACCGTATTCGCGACCCAAAGAAGGTGGTGGACGAGATCGAGGACTTGGTGAAGAACCACAAGATCGGCTTCTTTATTCTGGCCGACGAAGAGCCCACCATTCACCGCAAAAAGTTCATCCAGTTCTGCGAAGAACTCATTGAGCGCAATTTGCCGGTGTTGTGGGGAATCAACACTCGCGTGACCGACATTCTGCGTGACGAAAAACTGCTGCCGATGTACCGCAAGGCGGGCTTGATCCACATCTCGCTGGGCACTGAAGCTGCCGCACAGCTGCAGCTGGACCGCTTCAACAAAGAAACCACGATCGATCAGAACAAGAAGGCTATTCGCCTGCTGCGTGAAGCCGGTATCGTGACCGAAGCCCAGTTCATCGTTGGCTTGGAGAACGAAACCGCCGAGACCATTGAGGAGACCTATCGAATGACCCGCGACTGGAACCCCGACTTGGCCAACTGGGCGATGTACACCCCCTGGCCGTTCTCGGATTTGTTCCAGGAACTGGGCGACAAGGTGGAAGTGTTTGACTACGACAAATACAACTTTGTGACCCCTATCATGAAGCCCGACGCCATGGACCGCGCCGAGTTGCTGGACGGGGTGATGAAAAACTACCGTCGGTTCTTCATGAACAAGACCTTCCTTCAGTACCCCTGGACGCGCGACCCGGTGCGCCGCAGGTACCTGATGGGCTGCCTGAAAGCGTTCCTGAAGAGCAGTTTTGAGCGCAAGTTCTACGACCTGGGTCGCGTTGGTTACTGGGGCCCACAGAGCAAGAAGAAGGTGGACTTCAAGTTCGAAAGCGCCACCCGCCGCGAGCGTCCGGATGCCGAGCTGGTGGCCGAAGCTGACGAAGGCTGGGTGACGATGCACGGTCCGAAGATCGAGATGCGCCGCAAGAAGGGCGAATTGATCGCCGCCGAGGCTATTGCCACAGCGGCAGCGGCAGCGACAGCGACAGCGCAGGCAGTTTCTGCTTGTGGTGGAGGCAAGGATCAGATGACCGAAGAAGAAATGGCCAAATACTGATGAGTTCGGCTGAGGGCGTTGCGGGTCGTATCGGCCCCAACGCGATTATTCGGGTGGCCGAAACACTTCGCGAAACCTTGGGTCCAGATGTGACAGCGGGCCTGTTTGAACAGGCTGGCTTGGGTCACTACTTGGTCAAACTGCCCGAAAAAATGGTGAATGAGGCCGAGGTGCTGCGTCTGCACAATGTGCTGCGCGGTCAGCTCGGGCAGTCGGCTTGTGCTGACATCACCTGGAAGGCCGGTCTGAAAACGGCTGACTACTTGCTGGCCAACCGCATCCCCAAATTTGCCCAGGTAGTTTTCAAGGCTTTGCCGGCCGCGATTTCAGCACGCCTGCTGCTGAAAACCATTGGTGGCCATAGCTGGACCTTTGCCGGTAGCGGCGAGTTCAGTTATGAGGTGGGCGAGACGGTGGTGCTGACCATACGCAACAACCCGCTGTGCCGCGAGGTGCGCACCGAACTGCCGGTGTGCGACTTCTATTCGGCCACGTTTGAGCGGCTGTTTCAGGTGCTGGTGCACCCCAAAACCAAGGTCGAAGAAACCGCCTGCGAAGCCCAGGGTGATGCTGCCTGTCGGTTTGAATTGCGCTGGAATTGATGTCAGTCTGAGCTCACGTTGAGGCTGATTGCGCGGTGGCTAGTTGGCTGCTGACCATTGGAGCTACCCGCCTACTGGAAGTGGCTTTTGCAAGTCAGCGTTTTGGGTGTGCGCGGTCGAGTGCGCTGCGATGGTCGACTACGCGGCTGTCCCCCGGCCCTTTGGGCCTCCTCCTTGATTTGGCAAAACCCCAAGTCCACGCTACGCCACCCATTGCAGCGCACTCGCCCTGTGACTTCGGCTGTTCCGGCGCATCGCATACCAAAACTGCGTGAAGGATCAGGCTGTCGGGTCATTTGGCGCAGCGGCATCAAGGAGGCGGCCGCAGGCCGGGGGACAGCCGCGTAGGCAGGTGACCCGGCAGCCTGATTTCTGCCAAAGGCTCAAAGGCTAAGGGGCTCAAAGGATAAGAGGCTTGGAGTAACCCGTCATTTCCAGATAGCCTCGGCCCACTGGCTGGCCTTGTGCGTCCAACAGGTCACTCAAACCCTCCCAGTAGATCGCCCCGGTGGAGCGGCTGCTGTCGAGTTCTTGGTTGTCAATCAGCGCGCGCAGCGTGAAGTGCAGAGGTTCTGTGGCGGAAGTCATCGCACCCGGAATTGGCGCTGTTTCGGGCATGCCTGTCGAACCCGCCAAACCCGATGGGCCCGTAAGCTTCCTCAGCCCCAGAATACTTAGCGACCATTCCACCGGATAAGTGGTGCCGCTGCTGGGGCTTTTCCAAAGACGCTCAGGCTTGAACACCACTTGCTCGGATGTCAGGATCACGGCCTGGGTGGCACCCGCTTTGCGCCATGAGCCACCCGCCCAGACGGAGCCGCCTACCTTGTCTCGCAGCCTAAACAAGGTGAGCGCGCCGCCGTCGTTCAGGTTCACGCCAGTCCAGTCCCAGCCCACGGCCTGTGGCGGCATGATCGACTGGCTCCACTCATGGTCTAGCCAGGCGCGCCCGGTGACTGGTAGTACCTTGCCGGAAAGCGTCACCTGCCCGGTGACGGCCAGTTGTGGCAGGCTGTAATAAAAGCTGGCCTGCTCAGGCAGCGGCCCCTTGCGTGAAAAGCCTTGATCACCTTGTAACAGCAGTGGCTGTGTCTCGCGCAGCGTGAGGTTCAAGGCAAAGTCGCTGCCCACGGCTTTGGCCAGATACACCTCGCCGGTGCGAACCAGTGACCAGTCGCGCAGGCGCACGTCGGTATCGGTCTCGCTGGCCTGGGCTAGATCCAGCTCTGGCGCGTCGCCGCTGCGCGCAATGCGCTGGTCGTGCAGCAGGCGCTTGCCAGCTACATCGGTAACGGCGGCGTGGGCAAAAAACAGTTGCTTGGCGGCAAAGCGGGAGCGCATGGCTTGCGTGTTGGGCACGCGCGAGCGGAAAAACGTCAACTGGAACCCCAGCGTCACATTGCCCGGTGCCTGCAAGGCACCTGTGACATACCACCACTCAATGGCGGTCTCGGGGTGGCTGCCCAGATCGCATGGAAATTGCAGCGGCCTGGGCAGCAGTGGGGGCGCAACTGCCTGCTGGGTCGCGGCATCGACTTGAGGCCACGCCGCGCCCCACGTGGCAGCCAGTGCAGCGCTCAGCCATTGACGTCGCGTTGCAAAGCGTGTCAACCTTTGGATAGGGGTCACGGCCAAGCCCTTTCTAGAAAATTAAAAACAATAGCTATCAACCCTTTAGGTATTAGGGCTGAAGCCTGTTTTGATGCTTATTTCAGGCTGCCCGATAAAAACTGCGCCAGGCGCACGCTCTTGGGGTTGGAGAGCACATGGGATGGGTTGCCTTCTTCTTCAATCACACCTTTGTGCAAGAAGATCAGGTGGTTGGACACTTCGCGAGCAAAACCCATTTCATGCGTGACCACCACCATGGTGCGGCCTTCCAGCGCCAGGTTTTTCATGACTTTGAGCACTTCTGACACCAGTTCGGGGTCGAGTGCGCTGGTGGGCTCGTCAAACAGCATCACCTCGGGCTCCATGGCCAGCGCTCTGGCAATTGCCACGCGCTGCTGCTGGCCGCCGCTGAGGTGCGCCGGGTAAGCGTCTTCCTTGCCTTGCAGCCCCACCTTGGCGAGGTATTTGCGGGCAGTGTCCACCGCCTGGTCATGCGGCACCTTCATCACATGCACCGGGGCTTCGATGATGTTTTGCAGCACTGTCATGTGCGCCCAAAGGTTGAAGTGCTGGAACACCATGGCCAGCTTGGTGCGCAGGCGTGCCAGCTGTTTCGGGTTGGCCGCGTGCAGCTCGCCGTTGGCACTGGGGGTGAGGTGCAGCTCTTCACCAGCCACGTTGATGCGGCCCTGATGCGGCTTCTCCAGCATATTGATGCAGCGCAAAAAAGTGCTTTTGCCCGAGCCCGAGCTGCCAATGATGCTGATCACATCACCCGCATGCGCGGTGAGCGACACACCTTTGAGCACTTCATTGCTGCCAAAGCGCTTGTGGATGTTTTCAACCTGGAGTTTGAGGGTGGTGGCAGTGGTCATGTTCAGGCCCCCAGCAGTTCGCCGGAGCGAAACGCTTGCGCACCGGCGATCTTGCCCAACTCACCCCCGGCGGTGATGTAGCGGTCGCGGATGCGGGCGTAAAACAGGCCATCCACACCGGCCACGACGCGCTCCACACGCCCTTCAATCGGGTCGATAACCTCGGCTACCAGATCGCCCTTGGCCAACAGCTGGCCGGGCTCGACGGCAAACACCACCACGCCGGGCGCGCGGGCGTACAGGCTCTCGGAACCCGCCAGCGGCGTGGCTTGGCACAGCGGCTCAGGCACTTCGGGTGCCTCATTACAGGCCCAGACGCCCAGAGTTTGTAGCCAATAAGCAATAGCTTGGGCGTCTTGTTGCGCCCAGGCATGGCTCACATCCAGTTCGCCGCGCAGCTCGATGGTGGTGCTGCAGCAGCCCTGCGGCAGCGGTGCCGTGCTGCCTGCGGCCTGCAGCTTCTCTGATAACTGCCACCAGGCGCTGGACAGGCACTCGTCAAACGGCCGGTTGCCCGAATTGCGCGCCAGCAAAATGGTGCGGCTGCGCAGGTAGTACGCCAGCTCGGCCATTTGCGGCCAACAGGGCTCTTCGGTGTAGAAGTGCAGCACGCCTTCGCAGTCGCAATGCAGGTCCAGCACATAGTCGGCATCATGCGCCAGCAGCAGCAGGGTTTTGCGCAGGCTTTGCAGTTCGGTGTTCGGCGTCCAGGCCTGCAGGTGGTCGCGCATGGCTTGGCGCACCAGATTGACATTGGCCTGGGCGTCGTCAGTCAGGCCGTTCATCACCACCGGGGCCACTGCACTGGCTAGGTCCGGGTAATGGCGGTTGAAGTTTTCAGAGGTGTCGAGCTCAAAGCGGCCCATGGGCTTGTGGTCCAGGCGCTGCGCCAGGCCAATCGGGTTGGCCACCGGCACCAGTACCACCTCGCCGCTGATCAGCCCCTGCGCATCGGCCGCTTCAAGCGCAGCGCGCAGATGGTGCGCCACCAGCATGCCGGGCAGTTCTTCGGCGTGCAAACTGGCCTGAATGTAGATTTTGGTGCCCGAACCAGGCTGCCCAAAGTGAAAACTGCTGAGGGTCTTGAAGCTTCCCAGGCTGGGCGACAACAGGGGGTGATCAATGCGCTGCATGGTCAAAGTGGCTCACGTTGGTGATTACAAACAGCTTTTAATGCTTTTGGGGTGTCAGGTACGCCAGCAGGCGCCCTTCGCTGAAGCGAAAGAAGCCAATCAGCGCAAAAGAGGCGGTCAGGTAAATGGCGGCGGCGGCCAGATAGGCTTCAAACGGCAGGTAATAGGTGGCGTAGATGCGGCTGGCGGCAGAAGTGACATCGAGCATGTTGGGCACCGCGCTGGCCAGGCTGGTGGCGTGTAGCATCATCACCACTTCGTTGCTGTAGGCGGGCAGGGTGCGGCGCATGGCGCTGGGCAAGACAATGCGCAGCATGGTCTGAAAGCGGCTCATGCCGTAAGCGTGGGCGGCTTCGATCTCGCCAGCGCTGGTTTCGCGAATGGCCCCGGCCAACATTTCGGCGGTGTAGGCCGCGGTGTTGAGGCTAAAGGCCAGCAGCGCGCAGAAGAACGGTTCCTTGAAATACGTCCACGGCCAGATGCTGTCCCAACGCGCCTGAATCCACTCCAACTGACCCAGGCCGTAATAGATCAGATACACCTGAATCAGCAGCGGCGTGCCGCGAATCACAAAGGTGTAGGCGCTGACGATCCAGCGCAGGGTTGCCCAGGGGCCAGTGAGGATCAGCGCAAAAATCACCGCCGCAATGCCACCAATGGCCAGCGAGGCAAACAGCAGCCACAGTGTGATCACGATGCCGTTGCCAAACAGCGCCAGATTCTCCGGCTCAAAAATGACAGCCCATTCCATTACAACTGCACTCGCTTGGAACCCAGGCTGTAGCGGGCGTTGACCTTTTTAAGAACAAACAGCGACACCGATGTATAGATCAGGAACAGTGCCCCGGTGAACATGAAAAAGATGAACGGCGAGCGGGTGGCGGCGCTGGCTTGCTTGGCGAGGTAAGTCATTTCCTGCAAGCCAATCAGGCTGATCAGCGCGGTGGACTTGATCAGCACTAGCCAGTTATTGGTAAAACCGGGCAGGGCATAGCGCACCATTTGGGGTAGCGTGATGCGAAAAAAGGTCTGGAAACGGCTCATGCCAAACGCCCAAGCGGCCTCCATCTGCCCCTTGGGGATGGAGAGAATCGCGCCCCGGAAGGTCTCGGTCATGTACGCGCCATAAATAAAACCGATGGTCAGCACGCCTGCCATGAACGGGTTGATGTCCACGGTGGCTTCGCTGCCCAATTTTTCAAGCAGCGTGTTGATGCCAATGGTGCCGCCGTAAAACACCAGCAGCATCAGCACCAGGTCAGGAATACCACGAATGATGGTGCTGTAGAGGGTCGCCAGCCCGACCAGGACTGGCTTGCCCGAGAGTTTGGCCGCAGCACCGGCCAGCCCAAAAATGATGGCGACCAACAGCGCCAGTAACGACACCCCCACCGTTAGCACAGCGCCTTGCAGGATGCCCCAAAAGTAGGCTTGCATCGGGTGGGTAGTTGGGCCGCCGGACGGGGTTTACTTACCGTAAACGTCAAACGTGAAGTACTTGTCGTTGATGGCCTTGTACTTGCCGTTGGCACGAATGGTCTTGATGGCAGCGCTGATCTGGCCCTTGAGCTCGCCCTGGCCTTTGCGCAGCGCCACACCAGCACCAGTGCCAAAGTACTTGGGAATGTGAAGCTCGTCACCCTTGAGCTCATAAGCCTCACCGCCCGGCTTGCTCAGGAAGCCACCACCCACTTCCAGAATGTCAGCCACGGTGCCGTCGAGCCGACCCGCTTTGATGTCCAGGTAAACCTGGTCTTGAGCGTCATACGACACGATTTCCACACCCTTGGTCTTGAGCTCGCCCAAGGCGTATTTTTCTTGAGTGGAGGCCTTCAGAACACCGATTTTTTTACCCTTGATGGATTCCGGACCGCTGTACTTCACGTCTTTCTTGAGCACCACGCGGCTTGGCGTGTTGTAGTACTTGTCGGTGAAGTCCACCTGCTTCAGACGCTCTGCGGTGATTGACATTGAACTGATGATCACGTCGTATTTTTTGGCCATCAGACCGGGGATCATGCCGTCCCAGGGCTGTTCGACAAACACGCAGGTGCGTTTGATCTCTTCGCAGATGGCGCTGGCAATGTCCACGTCAAAACCGGTGGGCTTGCCGTCTGGAGTTTTGTAGGTGAAGGGCTCGTAGGTAGCGTCGATGGCGACCTTGAGGTCTTTGCCAGCGGCAAAGGCGGTCACGCACATGGCGCTGATGGCAGCAGCAAGCAGGAGTTTTTTCATACAGTAGCTTCCTTGGGACAATGCCGGGATTCGGCGGGTTGATAAAAGGGTAACGGGGCATTCTAAGTTCAGCCTTAGCCTCTGGAGGGGCAGGTTTTCACCAAGACCATGCATCTGGTGGAACTAGCATCGTTCGTGCCAGCTACCAATCTTCCTTCACGGCCATCACTGCGTCTTTACCCGCTGCTGCGCGTGCTGCCAGCCACGCGGTGACGGTGCCTGCCGCCACCACGGCCAGACACAGTGCCAGCAGCTTTTGCCACGGCAGCATCAGGTCCATGGTCCAGTGAAAGCTTTGCGGGTTAACCACGTGCACCAGCACCACTGCTACCACCAGGCCCAGCGCCAGCCCGGCAATGGCGCCCAGCGTTGTCCAGGCGGTGCCTTCCAGGGCCACCACCGTCAGGATCTGGCGCCGTGTCAGCCCCAAGTGCGCCAGCAGGCCAAACTCCTTGCGGCGTGACAGCACCTGCGCACTGAAACTGGCCGCAATGCCAAACAGCCCAATCGCAATGGCCACGCTTTGTAACCAATAGGTCACCGCAAAGCTGCGGTCAAAAATCTTCAAAGAGATAGCGCGAATCTGCGCCGAGGTGCCAAATTCCAGCAGGCCGCCGACGCTTGGGCCTGCATCACCTGCGACAGTGTTGCCAGGTGCAGCAGGCACAGACGGCGCTGGGGCAGGGTCGTTGCGTTGCCCGCTGGCTTGCCCGCTTTGGCGCTCAGCCAGCGCCTGCAATTCTTTTTGCAGCGCTTCGGTGTTGCTGGTGTCACTGAGCCACAGCGCCAGGTCGTTGGCGCGGCGGTCACCGGTGAGGCGTTGAAAATCACCCAGGTCGATCGCGATCGAGCCCGACTGGCGGGCATAGTCGCGCCACACGCCAGCTACAAAAAATATAGCTTCTGGCGCTTTACCTGTATGGGCTAGAGGCCTAAAAGCCTTTGAAAGTATGGGCAAGGTCTGGCCAGCCTGCGCACCGTACAGGTCCACCACGGCCTGGCTCACATAGACGCCAATCATCCCTGGCGGCACCGGCAGGGGCGCCTCCAGCAGCGGCAGGCTTTGCGCCGGGTCACCCAGGTCACGCGCCAGCAGCGCCACCGCGGGCAGGCTGGCTTGCAGGCTTAGCGGCACCATGCGCTGCGGCTGCAACTTCTGCACGCCCTGCAGCTTGGCGGCAGCAAGCACAAATTCTGGGCTGAAATACACCGTGTCGCTGGCGCCCATGCCGGCCGAGCTGCGCACATACAGGTCAGCGGGCAAGATGCGGTCCAGCCAGCTGATGACCGAGTCGCGAAAACTCGCCACCATCACGGTCAGTGCCACCGCCAGGCTCAGAGCTGCCACCACGCCGCTCACAGCCACCGCCGCCGTGTCGCGCTGGCGGCGGGCGCGCTCCACTGCCAGCAGCGGCAAGGTCTGGCGTGACAGCCGCGGTGCCAACCAGCCCAGCAGCAGCCCAATCAGCCAGGGCAGAGCGGTGATGCCACCTACCAGCAGCATGCCAATGGCGATGTAGGCTGCCAACGGAATGCCAAAAACGGGCGGAGCCCACGTCAGTAAAGCGCCAACAGCTATCAAAAACAGACTGATCCAATGCGATTTGGAGCCCACGCCCAGGTTGCCCAGGCCCTTCAAGGTTTGCGCCGGTGGCAACAATTGCGCCGCCCGAGCTGGCCACCAGCCGCCCACCAGCGCTGCGCCCACGCCCAGCGCGCCATAAATCAAGGCGGCGACTGGGCTGAACTGCAGGCTGGGTGTGGCGCCAGAAAAGAAGCCGCTGCCCAGGTCGCCCCCCAGCAGCCCCAGCGCCAGCGCCGCCAAAGCGGTGCCCAGCGCCAGACCTAAACCGCTGCCCATCAGCCCCAAAAACAACGACTCCCACAGCACCAGTTTCAGGCGGTTGCGCCCGGACAGGCCCAGCACACCCAGCAGCGCAAACTGCTGCGCGCGTTTGGCCACACTCAGCGACAGGACTGAGAACACCAGAAACGCCCCGGTAAACAGCGCAATCAACGCCAGTACCGTCAGGTTGACCCGGTAGGCGCGCGACAGGTTGTTGATCTGCGACTGGGCCTCTTGCGGCAGCGCAACCGTCACATCCAGCGGCCAACCAGGGGAATCTTGCAACTGGCGCGCAAAGGCTTCGCGGTTCACACCGGGTTGCAAGCGCAGGTCGATGCGGGTGAGCTGACCGGGTTTGTCAAACAGGTCTTGCGCAGCACCCAGGTCCATCACTGCCAGGGCCGGGCCGCTGGCACGCACGCTGCCCGCCACGTTGACATCCAGCCATTGCATGCCGCTTTGCAGCTTCAGCGCACCCGCTGCTGGCGGGTTGGCGGGTGCCTCGGGCAGGGCGATGCGGCGCGCAGCGGCGTTCAGAAAGATCTGCCCCGGTGCAAACAGCGCCCAGCGGTCCATCTGGCGCGCTTGGTTGCTGCTGGGCGCAAGCGCCTGCGGGATGGGCATCAAATCGGGCGAAATGCCAAAAACACTCAAAGCATCCACCCCCACCACCCGCAGCGAGCGCTTACCCTGCGCCGTCATCACGTAGCTGCCGACCTCCAAAAGGGGTGAAGCCACCACCACGCCAGGGGTTTGTGCTATGGTTTTAAACAGACGCTCATCAAAATGCCCTTGCACGCCGCGCAGCTCCAAGTCGCTTTGGCCGCCCACCGAGCGGGCCGCTTGGGCAAATTCATCCAGCGCCGAGCTGTTGATTAGATGCACCGAGAACGCCAGCGCCACGCCCAGCATCACCGCCAGCACCGCAGCCGCATTGCGCCACGGGTGCTGGCGCAGTTCCTGCCAGGAAAAAGTTTTGAGGAGTTCAAACATCGCCGGGTATTCTGGCAGTTTGCACCGGGTGCCGTGATGCGTCGCCAGAAATGCCCGTGTGTTGCGCCGCACCCACGAGGAGCTAAGACATCTGGGCTTTGCGGCATGGCAGGGTGCCAAGTGAACTACGATGCACGGACTCTCTTTTTGCTGTCACGTCTGCGCAACCTGTGTCTATTTCCAAGAAAAAGGTACTAAGCTCCCCGCCCGCCTATGCGCTGGCGCGGGCCTATCAGCGTTTGATGCTGTTGGGTTCGGTGGGCTTTTTGCTGGTGGTGGGGTTGACGGTGTATGACGGTTGGCAGCGCCATATGGCGGCCGAGGTAGCGGTGATTCACCAGCGTATGCACGCCAGCGTGATCCAGTTGAAAGGCATCATCAAGTCAGCCACTGACCAGATCACCCAGCTGGCCAGCTGGTCAAACAACTTTCCGCGCCATGCACCTTACCAGGGGTCTGGCGAGGTCCGCCTGGCGATAGAGCTGGCCCGCAAGGCGTTGCCTGGCGGCGAGGTCACGCTGGACGCGCTGGCCAGTTTGCCGCCGGCGCACCGTCTGGGCCAGCTGGTGGCGCTGCCTGCTGCCAGCCAGCCCAGAGCGGGCGGCTTGCCGTCTGACCTGGATCTGGCCCTGGCGCTGGTGGACCGCCTTGGAGTAGATGCCCAAACCTCGCCATGCCTGCGCTGGACCTATTTCAACGCTGCCAGCCAAAACCTGCTATTGATCGCCCCCTGGCTGCCCAAAAAAGACCTGCTGGGCAGCGAACCGAGTAGCCGCAGGTTTTTGCAACAGGCCTGGCAATACGAGGTGACCACCGCCGGGTTGCCCGCCAATAACCCACAGCGCAAGCCGTACTGGACGCGCGCTTATCAGGACCAGGCCGGTGCCGGCCTGATGATCTCGCACGCCGCACCCATCTACTGGGGCGACGCGTTTGTGGGTGTGGTGGCCACCGATGTGCTGCTGGGTTTTTTGGATGATTTTTTGCGCAAGTTCCCCGACCAAGAAGGCCTGTTGACGATTTCCAACGAGCAAGGTCAAATTTTGGGCGACCGTCGCGCGACGCTGGTTGGGCAAAAAAGCATTGCTTCCATCGACACGCTGTTGCCGCCACACCTGCTCGAAGGGCGGACACTGGACCACTTGCACGCTGACTCCATTGGTAGCGATCTGGTGTTTTCTGCCAGCTTGGACGATCCGCATTGGCGTATCGTCTTCCAAATACCCAAGGTCACCCTCCAACAGCGCGCTATGGAGGCCTTTTCCGCACAGCTTTACCTGTCGTTGTTTTTGGTGCTGGTTGTGTTAATCATCAATCTGCTGTTGTGGCGCCTCTATGTGGCTCCGGCTTTGCAGATTGCAGACTTTGTGGCCAGCGAGTCTGGCGGCAGTCATCCAGCGCTGCCCAAGGTACCGCGCTTGTGGCAACCATGGCTGGACGCCATGGCGCAAGCCTTTGGCGACCGCAGGCGCTACCTGGCTGAATTGCAGCAGAGCAATGAGGTGCTGGAACAGCGCGTGGCCCGACGCACGCAGGCGCTGCAGGCGGCCAATGCCCGCCTGCAAGCCTTGTCGGTGACTGACCCGCTCACCGGTGCTTTCAACCGCCGCCACTTGTTTGACCTGCTCAATAGCGAGAGGCTGCGGGTGCTGCGCGGCGGTGAGGCGTTTTCACTGCTGATGATCGACCTGGATTTGTTCAAGCGGGTCAACGACGCTTTTGGCCACGCGGCGGGGGACGCGGTGCTGCGTGAGTTTGTTCTGCGTAGCCGCGCAGTGGTGCGCCAAACCGATGTGATCTGCCGCTATGGCGGTGAAGAATTTGTGGTGCTGATGCCTGCCATGCATCAAGAAGGGGCCGCCCTGCTGGGTGAGCGCCTGCGCTGCGCCATGGCAAGCACACCGGTGGTCTTTGAGGGCGCGCAGGTCGCGTTTACCGTCAGCGTTGGGGTGGCCAGCTACCGTGCTGGCGAGAGGCTGGAGGAGTTGCTCAGCCGCGCCGACCACCGGCTGTACTTGGCCAAGGCAGAAGGCCGCAACCGCGTGGTGTGCCAGGCCTGAGCTGCACGGCGGGGTCGACTGTGTGACCTGGGTCACGCTTGAATGGCTCTGCAGCCGCGAGAATGCAGACTGTTTTAACTTTTGGATTTTCCTGCCATGCAAGCTTTTCGTTACGCCAAGTCCCAGGTTGTTTTGCACTGGGTGGCCGCGCTGGTGATCGCTGTGATGCTGCTCAGCGGCACCTTCATTTTGTCGAACCTGCCCAACACGCCCGACAAAGTTGGCATGTTGCGCATCCACATGATGATGGGCATGCTGGTGGCGGTGCTGATCCTGACCCGCGTGGTGATGGGCCGCATGCTGCCCGCGCCGCCCGTCACAGTTGACCAGAAAAAAGCGCATCTGGTGCACATCGTCTTGAACCTGGCGGTGTTGCTGATGGCCGCCAGCGGCAGCGTGCTGGCGCTGCAAAGTGGCTTGTTTGACGTGGTGTTTGGTAGCGGCGCCCTGCCGGAAGACTTCAAGGTATTTTCCGCCCGCCAGGTGCATGGCTGGGTCGCCAAAGGCGTGATGGCGCTGGTGGCATTGCATGTGGCCTCGGCGCTGTACCACCAGTTTGTTTTGAAAGACGGCGTGCTGGCACGTATGACGTTTCGGAAATAAGACTGGTCGTTAACGCCCTAGCCGCTCGGTTAGGGCGTTCAAAACTGAGGTTTTGAGCCATCCTCTGCATTTCTTTGCTCGCTGTCAACGGCCTGCTTCGAGCCGACTATCAACACGCACCTTCTTAATGCGAACGTCAGCAGTGGCTCGGAATTGGGTTCTTTGCCCAGGATGACCAAAAAAAACGGCACCCGAAGGTGCCGTCTCTGAAATCAAAAATGATTAAGACTTGCGGCGGCGCGCAACGCCCATTCCCGCAATGGCCAGGCCAACCAACGCCAGCGTTGCTGGTTCGGGCACGTTACCGCCGTTACCCACCTGGACGTCGATAGAGGTCATTCCAACTCGCAGGCCGTTTGCGTCATTGGCCGTTAGCATGAAGGTGTAGACGCCGTCAATGGTCGGGTCAAATGAGTAGCCAAATCCGGTTTCAAAGGCGTTGAAGCCCAAATTCCACGAGTCTTGGGTCGTGGGAGGAGCGATCGATACGAACGATTGCCCCATGTTCGGGTTCACGTCCATGAACAACTGATAGGTGAGCCCGGTATTGGTCCCCTTGTTAATGTAATAAGCGAAGTTCCAGCGTGCGTAGTTGCTGGCTATCGAAGACGCGCTCGTCTGATCAACGCCAGTTTGCGCAAAGAAGAGGCCAGCGCCATCGTTGGTCACCGTGGGGTTTGAATAGCGTTGTGTCGCGGTTAAACCCAGTACGCCGTCGTTGCCAACCGTACTGGAGGCCACAGCACCGTTTGGAATGCCGGAGCCACCAAAATTGGCCTGCGGCAGAGCTCCGAAGGTGCTATAGGTGGGTGCAGCCACCGCGGCGCCAGCAGCACCCACGGTCAAGGTAAGAGCTGCGATGATTGTTGAAATATTTGAACGCTTCATTTAGAAAATTTCCTGACTTTGTTTTAATGGATACCTGTAAAACATAAGCAGTAACCGTGCCTCCCCGTGGAGCAAAGGAAGGCGCTGAACTAAGGGGTTTGATTCATAAGAATATATTTCTTTGCGCAATGCAAGGTTTGCGGTACGTTGTCAGATATTTCTTGCACAACTGTAAACTTTTCCGACACAACGTTGCAGCCGATCACACCCTGACTCACACCTGCAGCCGCGCAGGCAGCCAGCCGCGCAAGCTGTTGATAAACGCAAAAGCCTGCACCCGAGGCAAATCGGCCAGGGTGATCACCGCTTCGCTCAAACGGCCTTCGGCCAGAAACTTCGCCCGACCTACGCCGGGCAGCAGCCCGCAGTGCAGCGCCGGGGTGAGCCACTGGCCATCCAGCAGCAGGGCGATGTTGCCGCGTGTGCACTCGGTGATTTCGCCGTGCGGGTTGTAGAGCAGGGTGTCAAACAGTGCCGCGTCCACCGGCGCATAGGCCTCGTAATGCGCGCGGTGGGTGGTTTTGAAGCGGGTGAATTCGCTCAGATGTGCTTCAAAAGGTGTAGCTGCAAGCGCAATGGTTATAAGGGCTGGAGCACTATTTAGCTTATATTTTTCAACAGAAGGTCTGCCACGAGCATCCAGCAGCAGGCGCACCCGCCAGGCGGTATCGCTTGGGTTTTGGCCGCTTGGCAACGCATCCGGCTGGGCGTGGTGCGGGTGGGTGTCAAGGTGCTGGTGAGCGGTGTCCTTAGAAACGCAAAGTGCTGCGTTGTAGATGAGTGTTTGCAAGGATGCGCGAATTCGGCCCTCGTCAAATGGATAGCCAAAATGCCTTGCAGCCCCCGCCAGCCTTGCCAAGTGTGCTCCTAAATTGTGAAATTCACTGGCTTGCAGGCGCAGCGTTTCCAGCAGCTGAAAGTCAACGCTGGCGCGCGCCAGAAAGCCGCGTTTGTGTTGCCACTCCTGCCACTCGTTGGCCGGCGTGGCGTCAAAGGTGATGCCGCTGCCAATGCCGCAGTAGGCTTGCGCGCCCTGAAGCGTCACGGTGCGGATGGCCACGTTGAAGGTGGCATGGCCACCCGGGCGCACCACGCCAATGGCACCGCAGTACACGCCGCGCGGCTGCGGCTCCAGCGCGCAAATGGTTTGCATGGCACGCACCTTGGGCGCACCGGTGATGGAGCCACACGGAAACAGCGCGGCAAACACCTGCGCCAGCGTGGTGCCAGGGCGCGTCTGCGCAGTCACATCTGACACCATTTGGTGCACGGTGGGCAGGCTCTGCACTGCGCACAGGCGGGGCACCTGCACCGAGTGAGGCTGGGCGATGCGTGACAGGTCGTTGCGCAACAGGTCAACAATCATCACGTTCTCGGCGCGCTCCTTGGGCGAGGTGGTCAAAGCCTGGGCCAGCGCCGCGTCGGATGCGGCGTCAACGCCACGCGGCGCGGTGCCTTTCATTGGCCGGGTCAGGATGTGCCGGCCGTCCCAGTCAAAAAACAGCTCGGGTGAGACCGACAGCAGTTGCTCAGCGCCAGTGTCGATGAAGGCAGCGTAGCCGCCGGGCTGGGCGCGTTGCAGACGCTCAAACAGGGCGGCGGGGTTGCCCGAAAACTCGCCATGCAGCGGCGCGGTGTAGTTCACCTGGTAGTACTCGCCTGCGCCAATGGCATCGTGGATGGTTGTCAAGGCCGCGTCGAAACGCTCGCGGGTAAGGGCTTGCTGCCAGTGCACGCTGGTGGCTAAAGCAGCCGCTGAAACTGCCGTTGCCGCTGCCGTTGCCGGGTCCGCTGCCGTCTTTGTTGCCGCAGTTGCGGTTGTTGTTGTTGCAGTTGCGGCTGCAGTTGTGGCTGCAGTTGTGGTTACTGTGACACCGGCATTGGCATTGGCATCGGGCGGCTGAGTTGTGTGGCTGCCGGCATCTTTGCCGCCGGACACGATAGCGCTGGACAAGGGGGCGCTGGATGGTGTTGCTGGGTTGTCTGGCCAAGGCAGGGCCTGCGCAAACACGCCAAAGCAGGCCAGCGGACCGTCTGCCAGGTGGGTTTGCAAGGCGCTATCAAACGCGCTGGCGGCTTCATAGCGCAGATACCCGACGCACCACAGGCCCTGACGGGCGAAGGCCTCAACGGCGTCCAGCACGGGCTTAACCTGCTCTGGCGTGCGGGCGATCAGCGTGTGTAGCGGTGCCGCTAAAGCGGCGCGTAGCCGGCCAGACGGTGCCGGGTCAGCCGACGCATCTGAGGTGTCAGACGTGTCAGACGTGCCGGGTGGGCGGCGCGGGTCGGCAAAATCAATCCACGCCAACATGGTCCACCAGCCCGTCGGCGGTCAGTAGCAGGGTGCGGTCAGCGCGTGCGGCGGCGGTTTTGGAGTGGGTGACCAGCACCATCGCCGCACCATGGGCACGCGTCTGGTTGACCAGCGCGTCCATCACCCGCTCGGCGGTGCGCGGGTCGAGGTTGCCGGTGGGCTCGTCGGCCAGCAGCAGCATCGGGCGGTGCACCAGCGCCCGGGCAATCGCCACGCGCTGCAACTGCCCGCCGCTGAGCTGCTGCGGCAAGCGCTCTCCCAGGCCGTCCAGCCCCACTTCGGTCAGCATCGCTTGCACCCGCGCATCGTCATGCTGGCCCAGCAGCATCAGCGGCAGCGCCACGTTTTGCGCCACGCTCAGGTGCGGCAGCACGTGAAAGGCCTGGAAGACAAAACCGGTTTTCTCGCGCCGCAGGCGCGCCAGTTGGTCATCGCTCTGGGTGCTCAGGTCCAGCCCGTCGAGCAGCACGCTGCCACTGTCCCAGCTGTCCAGGCCAGCCATGCAGTTCAGCAGCGTGGATTTGCCCACACCCGATTCGCCAATGATGGCGACAAACTCGCCCGGCGCCACATTGAGTGAGACGTGGCGGAACACCGGCACGCTGCCGTAATGCTTGCTTAAATTTTGGATGACAAGGCTCATAGTGGGCGCTCAAGCGATGGCAATGATGCCGTTCAGCGATTCACAAGCGGCTGCAAACAACGCCGCTGGCAGCTGCTTCCAGGGATGCGAGCGGGCACCGCGTTGGCGCCAGTCAAACGTTTTGGGCTGGTGCGTGAGCACATAAGCCACTTCGCCTTTGGCAGTGGTGACCTTCACCGCGAAAGGATTGGTCTCGTTGGATCCAGCATGCGTCATTGGAAGGCCAATCACTATGCCCGTGCGCTCGTTGAACGCCTTGGGCGACAGCACCAGCACTGGGTGTTGGTCTTGCATCTCTTGTCCGATTGGTGGGTTGAAGTCGATCCAGATCATGTCGCGCCGATCAGGCACCCAGAGTTTGCCGCCAACCATCAGAACACCTCGTTGCCCATGCGGCCACTGGCCATGGCCTCGCCGCCGTGAACGTCTGGATCAAACGCTTTGAGTTTTTGTGCCAGCGTCAGCTTGGGTGCGCCTACCGCCCGAAGCAAAACACCTTCCTCGACCACCTCGACGCGAATGGGCAGGCCAAGCGCAAAGTGCGCCGCCCGGGCTACCGGCGCGGTGATGCGCACCGCCAGCCCATTGCCCCATTCCTGAATGGTTTGTTCTGCGCTAACTGTGGGTGACATGGTGAGACTCCTGAAAATGTTTCTACGTGTTTATACATGAGGCTGGGCTAGGTGGCGGCCTGACCGCAGCCATAGGCCCACGATGCTTGGTGGCAAAAGCCGGGGCTCTGGCAAAAACATCCGTGCCAAAGTGTGATGAAAAAAGTGTTTACCAAGTATGGAAGAAACCAAGATGAGATGCTTAATTGGCCTTTAGCCCTTATTTAATAAGGGCTAGTAGCTACTGTATTTGTAGTATTCAAAAACCAGCTTGGGTCAGCGCAAAAAACCAGACTGAAAACCTGAGGCCACAACTTGTCGGTGAGCGAGGTTCCTGACAAAGCTGGAGGTGATAGTATTACGCCGTAATACTTTTGGAGCTGAACCATGCAAACTACCGTTACCAGCAAAGGCCAAGTCACCATTCCGCGGGATGTGCGCCAGCAATTTGGCTTGCGTCAAGGTGTGTCCGTGAGCTTCACGGTTGAAGGAGACCATATTGCCATACGACCTGCATCGTCGGCGCGGCAGGCGGCGGTCAGCGGTTTTGGCCTGATTCGCAGCCAGCGCCCGGGTGTGCCTGCCGACTTTGACGTGGCCGCTTTGGCGGTGGAAGCGCCATGATCGGGCTCGACACCAATGTGCTGGCGCGCTACTACGTGGCCAGCCCGGATGAGGGGACCCAACAGCAAAGTGCACTGGCCCGCGAGTTGATCGAAAGCGGCAAGCGGTTTTTTGTGTGCAAATCGGTGGTGCTCGAACTGGAGTGGGTGCTGCGCGGCTACTACAAAAGTCCGGTCGCCGATGTGTTGACGGTGCTGCGACACTTGTTGTCAATGCCCAATATAGAGATTGAAGACAGCATCGCCATGGTCGCGGCCACGGATGCGCTGGCAGATGGGTTTGATTTTGCCGATGCCTTGCACCATGCGTCTTGCCGCCTGTGTCGCCAAATGTTGACCTTTGACGACAAAAAGTTTGCTCGCCGCGCAGCGCTCAAGGGCTGGAAGCCAAGCGTGCTGGTAGTGCGTTAGCCGCGCGCCACAAACGCATCGGCCAGCGCCAGCACCTGGGCCAGTGCGTCCGGCGCATCACAGGCCACGCCATCGCTACAGTGCGAGCTTTCGTGCGCAAACGCATCCTGCGCGCCTTTGTGGCACGCGGCCACATTGAGGCCTGTGACGCCAAAGACATGGCCGCTTACGCTCACGGTGGCGGCTTCTCGGTCGATGCCGGGGTGCGTATCAAGGCCGACGACCGCGCTGGGCTGGAGCGCCTGCTGCGCTACTGCACGCGCCCACCCTTCGCTATGGACCGGCTCAAGCAGCGCGCCTCTGTCCTGGTTTACCGCTGTGGCAAAGGGCACACAGAGCCCCTACAGTCCGACAAACACTCGGGCGAACTGGTGCTCACGCCACTGGAGCTGATCAACCGCATCGCCCAATTGGTGCCGCCACCGCGCACCCACCGGCATCGCTATTACGGCGTGCTGGCTCCGAACTCGCCACTGCGGGCGGCGGTGACTGCCATGGCGCAGGCCGAGCAGGTGGTGGCGCCTGTGGTGCACGGTTGCGTGGCTGACGCTGCGTGCACTGCTTCTGGCAGTGCGCCAAGCTCCCCGCATCACCCCGGCACGCGGGCCACCGCTGTGGGACGAGTGTGGTGCGCAGGAGACGGGGGAAGGTGTTGAGGTTTTGCCGGACTGGGATCTGGCAGCCCAGCCAGCACCAGACTACCCCGACGATCAGCGCACTGCTTGGTGAACTTGACAAGTGTGGCGACATCAGCCGGCCGGGGTAGGCATGTGTCCATTGGCGGCCCGGAGCGCAGTTTGAGATGGGTGAGCGCAGATTCTTGGGGATTCAGACGGTCAATTCAGGGGAGACCCGTTTTTACAGGACGGTTTGGGGTGCGGTACTTGGCCTCATGCGGTTGGAAATCCTAACCTTAGGCCGACCCCAGCATCAAGTCGAAGACCTCCCGGGTTCGACAGCTATTTGCCCCCCGTCACCTCAATCCCCAGTGAAATCAACAGTTTTCTTCTCTAAAAATTCATTTGTGTAATGGCGCGATTAACGATTTATTTGTAAATTTGCTAGCCATGTCCTGTGATAGAGTAGTGGCGTGTTTATCAAAGTCACCCGCCGCGGTCCTAATCGCTACGTCCAACTCGTCGAGGCGTACCGTGATGCATCCACCGGTAGACCCAAACAACGCACTATTGCATCGCTGGGTCGCATCGACCAGTTAAACACCGAGCTCAATTCCGTCATTGCCGGCTTGCAGCGTGTCACGGGGCAAACCCCTGCAGCGCTTGCACCGGCAACACCACCCGTTCTCAGCTTTGAGGCCGCCCGTGATTTTGGTGATGTCTACACACTCACCGAATTGTGGAACGCTTTGGGTTTTGATGGCCTGCGCGGTGTTTTTCGCCACACCCGCCACAGCATTGACGTTGAAGCCCTGATCCGGGTCATGGTGTTCAACCGCCTGTGTGATCCGGACTCCAAGCTGGGCGTGCTGCGCTGGTTGGAAACGGTGGCTTTGCCGGGAACGTCACTGGAATCGATTGACCATCAGCACCTGCTGCGCGCCATGGATGCACTGGTCGATCACAAGGCAGAGGTTGATAACGTGATGGCCAGCTTGCTGCGCCCTCTGGTTGATCAAGACCTGGCCATGGTGTTTTATGACATGACGACCATTCGGGCTGCCGGTCTGTCTGAGCAGGAAGGGGACTTGCGCCACTATGGCATGGCCAAAGTAGGCGTGGTTGAGCGCCAGGTCATGCTCGGAGTCGTACAGACCTCAGAGGGTTTGCCTCTGTACCACGAGGTGTTTGACGGCAACACGGCGGAGGTGACCACGATCAAGGGTGTGATCGAGAAGATCGTGGCGCGCTTTCCCATCAAACGCGTCATTGCGGTGGCCGACCGGGGCTTGCTATCCACAGAGAACTTGGCTGATTTGCAGGAAATTGTTTTGCCTGGGGGCAACAAGCTCGAATTCATTCTGGCCGTACCGGGCAGGCGTTATGGTGACTTCGTTGAGCTGCTGGAGCCGTTTCATACAAAGCAGTGTTTACCCGCCAAAGAAGAAATTCTGGGTGAGGCCGCTTGGAACAAGCTGCGCTTGATCATTGCCCATGATCCACAGGTGTCGTTGGATGCGGGTGCCAAGCGTGACAAACGCATTAACGAGTTGAAAGCGCAAGCCGATCTGTGGGTGGGCAAGCTCAATGATCAGGATGCGGGTAAGAAAAAACCTGGTCGCAAGCTCTCTGATGGCGGGGCACGAGCCAAGTTTTACCGCGAGGTGTGCGAGGCCCATTTGGCGCGGATTGTGAAGGTGAACCTCAAGAGTGAGCTCTTCACCTACGACATTGATGAACGGGCTTTGAAGCACGCCAAGATGATGGACGGCAAGCTGCTGTTGGTGACCAATGCGCCAGACTTCACGCCCGAGGAGGTGATCAAGCGCTATAGGTCATTGGCTGACATTGAGCGCGGGTTTCGGGTGCTGAAGTCTGAGATCGAGATTGGGCCGATTTACCACCGCCTGCCCGATCGGATTCACGCCCATGCGACCATTTGCTTTATGGCGCTGATTCTGTACCGGGTCATGCGCAGCCGCCTCAGAAACAGCAACACCAAGATATCACCAGAGCGCGCACTCGACAAGTTGCGCCGCATTCAGCATCAGGTGGTGAAGGTCAATGATTTGGAGCCCATTGCCGCGCTCTCAAGCATCAACCACGAACACGCGGAGATTTTGCAAGCACTGACGATCAAGAAACCGACCCTTCCCGCCCAGTTGACCCTTTTGTAGTGGCACACGCGCGGGGCGCACCTATATAAATCAACACGTTACAAATTTAACTGTCGAACTCGGGAGGCCAGTTGGCAACCGGATCGACCACCACGGGTTCGAGCTTTTTGCCGAGCACACCGCCCTTGGCATTGATTTTGTCAATCGCCATCAGCACCGTGTCTTTGAGCACGGTTTCTGAAATGGCCATGGCGCCCGACAGGCTGTGCAGCACGCCCACCTTGATGGTGTCGGCGGCGTGGGCGGGGATGGCGGCCAGGCCCGCCAAGGCCATGGCGGCGATCAGTGCCTTGAGGGTGGATCGACGGTGCATGAGCGGCTCCAGGAAGTGAAAGGGTGGTGTCGCTGTGTCTGGCGCGTTGTGCTGGCGGCAGTTTTATCAGCGATACATTGATTCTGGAGACACCCTGGCGCCCGGCCAACACGCCAGGTGGCGTACACCTGCTGGCCCGGCCCGGCGCAAAGTCGGTTAACGAAACCAGTCTTCGTCGGGCAGCTTGGCAAAGGCACGCCGCAGCCCCTCGCCCCATCCCCGACTGAGCTTGTTGAAATAAGGGTCATCGGCGCCAATGCGGTGGGGCTCGACCTTGGCAAAGGAGTCGGTGCGGTAGAGCAGCATGTCGATCGGCAAACCCACCGACAGGTTGCTGCGAATCGTCGAGTCAAACGAGATCAGCGTGCACTTGGCGGCTTCTTTCAGCGAGGTGTTGTAGCGCACCACACGGTCAATGATGGGCTTACCGTATTTGGACTCACCGATCTGGAAATACGGGGTGTCTTGCCCGGCTTCAATGAAATTGCCCTGGGCATAGACGTGAAACAGCCGAGGTTCCTCGCCCCGAATTTGCCCGCCCACCAGAAAGTTGCCGCCAAAATCCACCCCCTGTCCCAGACTTTGGGCATTGGCATCGCGGGCCACCGTTTCCTTGACGGTGCGCCCTACCAGTTCGGCCACGTCGTACATCGAGGGGCGATTGAGCAAGTGCTCGCCTTCAGGCGCCCCCAGGTGTGCCAGCCGCTGGCGCAGCAAATTGACCACGCTTTGGGTGGTCGCCAGGTTGCCGGCACTCAGCAGCGTAATCAGGCGTTCACCGGGCACTTCAAACACACTCATCTTGCGAAAGGTGGCGATGTGATCGACCCCGGCATTGGTGCGCGAGTCCGAGGCAAACAGCAAGCCGGCATCCAGCCGCATGGCAACACAGTAGGTCATGGTGAGAGAGAAAGAAGGAGAAGGCGCGTTGAATCGGCGGGATTATCTCTTGCCCGACTCACTGTTCATCGCCTTTGTCGCCTTGGCTGACCTGCACGGCTGTTTGCAGGTGCTCTACGCCCCCGCCCAGACGCATGCCGCGCACCGGACAGGCGTCGGCATAGTCGGCGCCGATGGCCAAGCGCACGTAGCGTCCGTCGGCCAGACATTGGTTGGACACGTCAAAACCCAGCCAGCCTTGGGGCAGGCGCACTTCGGCCCAGGCGTGGCTGGCCACATGCTCGGTATCGGCCGCCAGATACCCGCTGACGTAACGCGCTGGCAGGCCCAGCAGCCGCGCACAGGTGGCAAAAACCTGTGCGTGGTCCTGGCAAACGCCGTTTCTGTTGGCAAAGGCTTCGGCCGCCGGGGTGGCCGCGTCGGTGGTGCCCGGCGTGTAGGGCATGACCACGACCAGCGCCTGCATCATTTGCAACAACCCCGCCAGCGGGTCTGATGCCACCTGCGCCGTATGCCCGTGGGCAAACTGGCGCAGCGCAGCGTCTGCGCGCGTCAGGGTGGAATCGCGCAGGAACAGTTGCGCGGGCAATGCGTCTTCGGGGTCGGGCGTGGGCCGACTGTCGTCGGTCTCGACCTCGCCCTGGGCCATCAGGTGGATTTCACTGGTGGGCCGGTCCAGCGTCAGCACATGCATGATGTTGCCGTAGGCGTCGAGGCAGCGCGATGCCGGTGCCGGCAGGGTGAGCTGCCAGGACAGCACCTTCAAGCCGTGGCCGGGGCGCGGTGTGAGGCGCAGGTACTGCGTGCTGCGCTGGAGCAGTCGGTCGTAGCGGTAAACGGTTTCGTGGGCGATGAGCAGGTGCATCTCGTTTCCTTGTGGGTAACTAAAACAGGCTCAGTTGGCTTCGAGGTAGGCCTTGCCAATGGCTTCGCCCAAATGTGCCGACTGGGCCAGAAACTCGGTCAACCAGCGGTGCACGCCAGCGTCCAGGATGTCATCGATCACGCCGTATTCCAGCTTCAGCGCAAGCTTGCCCGCCAGCATCTTGACCTCGCGGCCCGCGTCCATGGAACCTGGCAGGGCCTGGATTTCCGGCAGGATGGCGCGTATTTCGTCGCAGCAGGCGCGCAGGCTGCGCGGCACGTCGGGGCGCAAGACCAGCAGTTCCGTGACCCGGCGACCATCCAGCGCATCGCGGTACACCTCGTGGTAGGCCTCAAAGGCCGACAGCGAGCGCAGCAGGGCGCTCCAGGCATAGAACTCGGAGGCACTTTCTTGCGGCAGATTCACCGGGGCCAAACCGGCGACGGCCGGCTCGATCAGTTGGGATTTGACATCCAGCAAGCGGGCCGTGTTGTCTGCGCGTTCGATGAAAGTGCCTAAACGGATAAAGCAGTAGGCATCGTTGCGTTGCAAGGTGCCGAAGGTGGCGCCGCGAAACAGGTGGGAGCGCTCTTTGATCCAGTCAAAAAATCCCGACACATCGGTGATACCGAGCTTGGGCATTTCGCGCGCTTCGAGCCAACTGGCGTTGATTGCCTCCCACATTTCGGTGGTGATTTTGCCGCGCACGGCGTGGGCGTTTTCGCGCGCCAGCTTCAGGCACGACAGCACCGAGGCCGGATTCTCCAGATCCAGTGCCATGTAGTGAAACAGCGCGTCGCCATTGAGCTTGCGGTTTTGCGCAATGTACGGGTCCAACGTGCCGGTGACGGCCAGCGGCGCGGCGAACTCGGTCATGGCGCCGCGCGATTGCGGCAGCAGCGACAGCGAGTGCGTGACATCCAGCATACGCACCAGGTTTTCAGCACGCTCAAGGTAGCGGCTCATCCAAAAGAGTTGGGCGGCGGTACGTGACAGCATCTCAGGCCTCCAGAATCCAGGTGTCCTTGGTGCCACCACCTTGGGACGAATTAACCACCAACGAGCTTTGTTTCAAGGCCACACGCGTCAGGCCGCCCGCGACCATCGAGACCTCGCGGCCACTGAGCACAAACGGGCGCAGGTCGATGTGGCGCGGCGCAATGCCACTCTCGACAAAAGTCGGGCAGCTCGACAGGCACAGCGTGGGCTGGGCGATGTAGTTGCTGGGGTTGGCGCGCACCCGCTCTTTGAAGTCGGTCACTTCTGCCGCCGTGGAGGCCGGCCCGACCAACATGCCGTAGCCGCCCGCGCCATGCACTTCCTTGACCACCAGTTCGGCCATGTGCTCCAGCACATGGGCCAGGTCGTCGGGCTTGCGGCATTGCCAAGTCGGCACGTTGTGCAGGATCGGCTCCTCGCCCAGGTAGAAGCGGATCATGTCGGGCACGTAGGGGTAAATTGACTTGTCGTCGGCCACGCCGGTGCCAATGGCGTTGGCCAAAATCAGGTGGCCCTGCTTGTAGACCGACAGCAGGCCGGGCACACCGAGCATGGAGTCGGCGTGGAAGGCCAGCGGATCAAGGAAGGCGTCCTCAATGCGCCGGTAGATCACATCGACCCGTTGGTCCCCGACGGTGGTGCGCATATAGAGGTAGTCGTCTTTGACAAACAGGTCTTGTCCTTCGACCAGTTCGACGCCCATTTGCTGGGCCAGAAAGGCGTGCTCAAAATAGGCCGAATTGCACGACCCCGGTGTCAGCACCACCACGGTGGGGTTTTGCGCTTCGCTGGAGTGGCGCAGGGTCTCCAGCAGCAAGGTCGGGTAATGCGCCACCGGCGCAACGGGGTAATGGGCAAACAACTCGGGAAACAGCCGCATCATCATCTTGCGGTTTTCCAGCATGTAGCTCACGCCCGAGGGCACGCGCAGGTTGTCTTCCAGCACGTGGTAACCCCCATCCGAATGGCGAATCAGATCGACCCCGGTGATATGGGCGTAAATGCCGTGCGGCAAGTCCAGGCCCTGCATGGCCGGCTGGTACTGGGCGTTGGCGAACACCTGTTCGGCGGGAATCAGCCCGGCTTTGATGATGTTGTGGTCGTGGTAGATGTCCCACAAGAAACGGTTGAGCGCCGTCACCCGCTGGCGCAGGCCCGCCTCCAGCATCTTCCACTCGTTCGAGGGCACGATGCGCGGCACCGTGTCAAACGGAATCAGCCGCTCGGCACCGGCCTCGTCGCCATGCACGGCAAAGGTGATGCCGACCCGGTGAAACAACAAATTGGCTTCGGTGCGCTTTTTGGCCAGCGCCTGGGGCGTTTGCGCCTGCAGCCAGTTAGCAAAGGATTGGTAATGCGGCCGGATGGCGCCACTGGGCAGCAACATCTCGTCGTAATGGTTCGCAGCGGGTAAGGTCAATGCGTGCATGGGAACTCCGTGGGCTAGAACCTTTTGTTATGCAAAAACTGTGCCACGTCGCTGGCGGCTGATGTCTCCCTCGCGTGTCCAGGTGTTTTTCTACCGTGGCCGGGCTGCTGCCCAGAATCTCGCCGATGTCGCGGTTGGTCTTGCCCTTGACCAGCCAGTACAGCACCTCGGCCTCGCGTGCTGTGAGCCGAAAGCCCAAGCCCAGGCAGGCCATCACGGCGGCGTCAGACACCTCGCGCATCACGATCAGCCAGTCGCCGGCGCCCTCGCCGTCGCCGGTCTGGCGGTGCAACCGAAAACCCAGGTAGCGCGCATCCTGCTGCACGTTCAGCCGCGGCGGCTCCAGCTGCTGGGCCAGTCTGGCCAGATCGGGCAGGTGCTGGCGTAGCCAAAGGCATCCAGTGCATTGCGCGCCTGCCCGGCCTGGCGTACTTCCTGGCAGGCGCGGCGTGCGCCTTGCGGGTGCACGTTCATGCGCGCCAGCACTTCCTTGGGCTTGATCGGCTTGGTCACGTCGTCCACGCCGCCGACCTCCAGCGCCGCCACCAAGTGTTCGGTCTCGGTCAGCCCGGTCATGAAGATGATCTGGATGTGTGTGCCGTCTGCGCCATCGCCTTGAGGCGCCGCGCCACCTCAAAGCCGTCC
This sequence comes from Rhodoferax antarcticus ANT.BR, assembly GCF_001938565.1. Taxonomy (GTDB): domain Bacteria; phylum Pseudomonadota; class Gammaproteobacteria; order Burkholderiales; family Burkholderiaceae_C; genus Rhodoferax; species Rhodoferax antarcticus. The sequence goes on along the minus strand of NZ_MSYM01000018.1, from coordinate 291,181 downwards.
ATGCCCGGCATCAGGGCGTCCAGCAGCACGATGTCGGGCAGTGCCTGCGCGGCGCGTTGCAGCGCCGCATCGCCGCGCGTGGCCACCAGCACGGTGTAGCCCGATTCGTCCAGCGCATCGTGCAGCACGGCCAGGTTGTCGGGCTGGTCGCGCTCAATCTCGTCCAGCGCATTCAGGATGCCCTGGTAGTAGCCCAGTGCCACGCTCTGCTGCAACGCCGCCAACGCCGCGCCGCCCGGAAAGGACAAAGCCGTTGCCAGGGCGGCCGGGGCGATAGGCGGGGGCATGGCCGCAGGCGCCGCATCGAGCCACACCAGCGCCAGCGCGCGCTCCAGCCCCTTGTCCAGGGCATTGGCCGACACGCTGGCGCAGCGCAGGCCGTGCAGCGGCATCTGGCGCAAGCGCCGCAAGGTTTCCCAGCCGTCGATGCCCGGCATGGACAAGTCCAGCAACAGGGCGTCGGGCCGGTAGCCAGTGGCCAGCAGGTCGAGCGCATCATGCCCGCTGCAGGCCTGGCGCAACTCAAAGCCCCGGGGTGCCAGCAGTTGCACCAGCAGTTCGCGCTCGGCCTTCGCGTTGTCCACCACCAGAGTGCGCCGGCGCGGTGCTGGCGCCCGCCAGAGCGCTACCGCCGCCGCGGGCGAACGGCTCGAAAATCTGGTCGATCTCGGCGGCCGTCAGGCCCGGGCCGGTGTCTTGCACGGTGCTGCGCGCCATCTCGCTGGGACCAAACCGTTTGCTTAGCGGGTGCGTTGAAGATGGCTGCAAAACGCATTGGCCAGCGCCAGCACCTGGGCCAGCGCATCGGGCGCATCACAGGCCACCACACGGCGTTCGGGGGTGCTGCGCAGCCAGGTGATCTGGCGTTTGGCGAGCTGGCGGGTGGCGGCGATGCCTTGTTCGCGCAGATCGTTCAAGCGCTGCGCTGGGTTGGCACCTGGGGCCTGCAGCGCGTCCAGATACGCCCAAGCCTGGCGGTAGCCGACACAGCGCATGGCGGGCAGGTCCGGGTGCAGGTCGCCGCGTGCACGCAGGGCCGTGACTTCGTCCAGAAAGCCATTGGCCAGCATGGCATCGAACCGCTGGGCGATGCGTTGGTGCAACCAGGCGCGGTCTAGCGGCTCCAGCGAGATCAGCAGGGCATCTGCTGGGGTTGATGCATCTTTTTGGCCTCTAGCCCTTATGGGATAAGCGCCAGTAGCTTCTTTTTTTGTAGTATGAAAGCTCGCTAAGGGCTGACCGGTGAGGCGGTAAACCTCCAGCGCGCGGGAGATGCGTTGCGAGTCGTTGGGTGCCAGACGCGCGGCGGTGAAAGGGTCTACCAGCGCTAGGTCGGCGTGCAATGCGGGCCAGCCGCGTTGTGCGGCCTCAATCTCGATGTGCGCTCGCGTGGCCGCGTCAGCCTTGGGCATGTCGTCTAGGCCGTGGCGCAGCGCTTTGAAATACAGCATGGTGCCGCCCACCAGCAGTGGCAGGTTGCCGCGTGCGCTGATCTCATGCATCAACCGGGTGGCGTCCGCCACAAAGTCTGCGGCGCTGTAGGCGTTGAGCGGGTCGCGGATGTTGATCAGATGGTGCGCCGCGGCGGCCAGTTCAGCGGCGCTGGGCTTGGCGGTGCCGATGTCCATGCCACAGTAGACCAGCGCAGAGTCGACACTGATGATTTCCACCGGATGCTGCCTCGCAATGGTCAGCGCCGCCGCCGTCTTGCCCGAGGCAGTTGGGCCAGCCAGAGCCAGGTAACGGGGCAAAGGCGGCGAGGGTGTTGAGTGCGGTGAGTGCGGTAAGGGCAGTGGGGACGGTGAAGACGCCAAGGATGGCAAGGACGACGCAGCGGTGGTCTGCCCGGCCTGCGGCGCAGTGGCGCTCATCGGGACTGCGCAGACGCCGGGCCGTCAGGCGCGAGCTCTGGCAGCGCTTGCTGGCGCAGTCGGTTGGGTGCCAGCACGCCGGAGTTCTCCAGAATCGGGTAGGCGATGGCGCAGATCAGCGAGTTGGCGCGTTTGAGTTCGCTGATCAGGTCCAGGTGCAGCGAGCTGGTTTCCATGCTGTGCAGCGACTTGTCGCTCAGCCGGTTGATGTGGTTATTGGCGTATTTCAGTTCCAGATCGCGAAAGCGGGTTTTTTCTTCGAGCAGCTTGATCGCGTCACGCGGATCATCGGTCAAAAACACGCTCATCCCTAGGCGCAGATTGTTGACTAGGTTGGCATGCATCTCGGAGATCTCGGCCATGCCGGCCTGCGAAAACTCCCGTCCGGAGCGGATTTTCTTGACCTCAATGTCTGCCAGGATGCGCTCAACGATGTCACCGATCTGTTCCATATTGATGGTGAAGCTGATGATGTCGGCCCAGCGCTGGCCTTCCTTCTCATTAAGGGCTTCGCGCGAGATTCGGGTCAGGTAGTACTTGATATCTGAGTGCAACCGGTCGACCGTATCGTCCATTTTTTGCAGCGATTGGGCCAGCGCCAGATCGTTGTTCTTGATCACGTCGAGCACGCCGCGCAGCATGGTTTCCACCACATCGGCTTGGTGCATGGCCTCACGCACCGCACAGCTCAGCGCCACTGAGGGTGTAGCCAGCGCGGAGGGGTCCAGATGGCGTTGGCGCCCATTGATGGTGTTGTTCTGCGGTACCGGCAGCAAATATTTCACCCAGCGCGCCACCCATTGCGTCACGCCAATGAGGCACATGGCCGCCAGCGCATTGAAGGTAAAGTGAAATAGCACCACCATGTTGGCGGCGTCGTGCACATAGGGGCCCACATAGCGGAGCCACAAATCGACGCCAGGCAACATCAACGCCACGCCCAAGACCTTGAAGACCAGGTTGCCCAGCGGCACCTGACGCGCCTCTACCGGAGACCGCAATGTGGTAATCACTGCCAGCAAGCCACTGCCCAGGTTGGCGCCCAGCACCAGGCCGAGTGCCACATCCACCGTCACCACCTGGCTGTTGGCCAGGGTGGCAATCAGCAGCACGATGGCCAGACTGGAGTAGCTCAGCACCGAGAGCACCGCACCCAGGGTGATTTCCAGCAGTCGGTCGCTGCTCAGCGAAGCCAGCAGGGCGCGCACGGCTTCGGACTGGGTCAGCTCATTGGCTGAGGCGCGCACCAGGCTTAGCGCCAGCAGCATCAGCCCCAGGCCGATCAGAATGCGCCCGACATAACCGGCGGTGGTGCTTTGTTTGGCAATGAACAGCACCACGCCGACAAAGATAAACAGGGGCGACAGCCAGGACAAATCCCGCGAGAACAGCAGCGCCATCAGGCTGGTGCCCAGGTCAGCACCGAGCATCACCGCCAGCGCCGAGGTCAGCGTCATCAGGCCCTGAGCAACAAACGCCGAGATGATCAGCGCGGTGGCGGTGCTGGACTGCAGCAGCGCGGTGACACCCACGCCCGACATGGCAGCGGTGAAACGGTTGCCGACACTTTGCGCCAGAATCTTGCGCAGATTCGCGCCGAGCACCCGCAGCGTGTCTTTGCGCACCAAATGAGTGCCCCAGACCAGCAGGGCAATGGCGGCCAGCAGGTTCAGCAGGTGCGTCACGTCAGGTGCCTGATGGCGGCTTAGCGGCCACGGCGCACGCGCAGCAGCTCATCCAGAATCAACAGCGTGGCACCGATGGTGATGGCGCTGTCGGCCACGTTGAAGGCCGGAAAGTGCCAGCCCTTCCAGTAAAAGTCTAAAAAATCAACCACATAGCCGTACAGCACGCGGTCAATCACGTTACCTATGGCGCCGCCCAGAATGCAGGCCAGCGCCAGCGCAAACAGCTTTTGGCCGGGGTGGCTTTTGAGCAGCCAGACGATCAGCACCGCGGCACCCACACCAATGCCGGTGAAGAGCCAGCGCTGCCAGCCGCCTGCGGAAGCCAAAAACGAAAACGCCGCGCCGTGGTTGTGCACCCGCACCAGATTGAAAAAGCTGGTGATGCGGGTGCTGTCACCATACTCGTAGTAGCCCAGGATCAGCACCTTGGTGAACTGATCCAACAAGATGATGATGAGCGCCAGCGCCAGCCAAGGCAGCATACCGCCCGAACTGTTGGAAAAAATGCTTTTGGATCGGGTGGCACCCGCGCGCCGTTTGCCCGCCATCAGACAAAGATCCGGGTTTCACCGCTGCCAAACAGGTTGCTGCTGCAGCGCGGGCACAAGGTGGGGTGAGCGGCGTCGCTACCGATGGCGTCGCTGTAATGCCAGCAACGCTCGCATTTAATGCCTTTAGAGGCGCTAGCCCTTATGGATAAAGCGTCACCAGCTATCATATCAATAGCGGACGTAATGAAGACGAACTTCAGATCCGCCCCCAGACTGCTCAGCAGCGCGAAGTCATCCGCAGCCACGGTGAGCTCCACCTCGGCTTGCAAGGATGAACCCACCAAGCCGTTGGCGCGCAGCACCTCAATGTCTTTGTTGACCAGGTCACGGATCTCGCGGATGCGGGCCCACTTGGCCAGCAGCGCGTCGTCAGCCGGGGCCAGCGTGCTGTAGGTGTCCATGAAGATCGAGTCGCGGGTGGCTACAGGCGTTTTGCCTTGCGCACCCAGCACGGCCCAAGCCTCTTCGGCGGTGAAGCTCAGGAAAGGTGACATCCAGTGCACAAACGCTTGCGTGATTTGCCACAGCGCGGTTTGTGCGCTGCGCCGGGCCAGCGAGTGGGCACCGGTGGTGTAGAGCCGGTCTTTGAGCACGTCCAGGTAGAACGAGCCCAGGTCTTCACTGCAGTAAATCTGCAGCTTGGCCACCACCGGGTGAAATTCGTACACCTCATAGTGCGCCAGCACTTCAGCTTGCAATTGGGCAGCGCGGCTCAGGGCGTAGCGGTCAATTTCGACCATTTGGTCAAGCGCAACGCTGTCGGTGGCTGGGTCAAAGTCGTGCGTGTTGGCCAGCAGGAACTTGAGCGTGTTGCGCACGCGCCGGTAAATGTCCACCACGCGCGCCAGAATTTTTTCGTCACCGGCAATGTCGCCAGAGTAGTCGCTGGAGGCGACCCAAAGCCGAATGATTTCGGCACCGAGCTTCTTGCTGGTTTCCTGCGGGTCGACGCCGTTACCGGCGCTCTTGCTCATCTTGTGGCCCTTGCTGTCCACGGTGAAACCATGCGTCAGGATGCCCTGATATGGTGCACGGTCGTACATGGCGCAGGCGGTCAGCAAGCTGGAATGGAACCAGCCGCGGTGCTGGTCGTGGCCTTCCAAGTACAGGTCAGCTTCGGGGCCGCTTTGGCCGGTGGCCGGGTCGATGACGTCATGGCCGCAGCCCTTGTGCGAGCCACGCAGCACGGTGGTGTGGGTGGTGCCGGAGTCAAACCAGACCTCCAGAATGTCGCTGCTCTTGGTGTAAGCGTCTGCATCGGCCTCGCAACCGACTTTCGCCAGAATCTCGGCTTTGGTGGCTTTGCTCCAGGCTTCGATGCCGCCCTGTTCGACCATATCGGCGGCGATGTCGAGAATGGCCATGGTTTTTGGATGCAGTTCGCCGCTGTCTTTGTTCAGGAAAAACGGCAGCGGCACGCCCCAGCTGCGCTGGCGGCTGATGCACCAATCGGGCCGCCCGGCAATCATGTCGCGCAGGCGCACCTTGCCGTTCTCGGGGTAAAACGCTGTCTTTTCAATAGCAGCCAGTGCAGTCTGCCTAAGGGTTAGCGGCGCTTTATCCTTGGTAAAAATGCCCACACCTTCGTCCATGCGGATGAACCACTGCGCAGCCGCGCGGTAGATTACCGGCGTCTTGTGGCGCCAGCAGTGCGGGTAGCTGTGCACGATGTTCTCGGTGGCAAACAGTCGGCCCGCCTCGCGCAGCGCGTTGATGATGACCGGGCAGGCTTTCCAGATGTGTTGGCCGCCAAACAGCGGCAGTTCGGCATCAAAAACGCCATTGCCTTGCACCGGGTTCAAGATGTCGTCATAGGCCATGCCATGAGAGACGCAGCTGTTGAAATCCTCTACCCCATAGGCGGGTGCGCTGTGCACCACGCCGGTGCCGTCGTCAGCCGTGGCGTAGTCGGCCAGATAAATCGGGCTGAGTCGGTCGTAACCTGGGTTCACATGGGCCAGCGGGTGTTTGAAATTCAGGCCAGCCAGGTTTTTGCCCAGCGTGGTGGCCAGCACCTTGCCGCTCAGGCCGAAACGCACCATGCATTTTTCAACCAAACTCTCGGCCAGCACCAGCAGGCCGCGCTCGGTATCGACCAGCGCATAGGTCAGATCGGGGTTCAGATTGAGCGCCTGGTTGGCGGGGATGGTCCAGGCGGTGGTCGTCCAGATAACCGCAAAGGCTTGCTTTTCAATAGCAGCTAGCCCAAACACAGCGGCGAGTTTGGCGGGTTCAGCGCACAAAAAGCCAACATCCAGCGTTTGCGACTTTTTGTCGGCGTATTCGATCTCGAACTCGGCCAAGCTGGAGCCGCAGTCAAAACACCAGTACACGGGTTTCAGGCCGCGATAGACAAAACCGCGTTCCACCACGCGCTTGAAGGCGCGGATTTCATTGGCTTCGGTCTTGAAAGCCATGGTCAGGTAGGGGTGGTCCCAGTCGCCCAGCACACCCAGGCGCTTGAAGTCGGCCATTTGCAGCGCGATCTGCTTGACCGCAAAAGCGCGGCTTTTGGCCTGCATCTCGTCACGGGCCAGGTTGCGGCCATACTTTTTCTCGATGGCGTTCTCGATCGGCAGGCCGTGGCAGTCCCAGCCGGGGATGTAGACCGCGTCCATGCCCTTGAGCTGGCGCGCCTTGACGATCATGTCTTTCAGAATCTTGTTGACCGCATGGCCCATGTGAATCTGGCCGTTGGCATAAGGCGGGCCGTCGTGCAGCACAAACAGCGGGGCGCCTTGGCGTGCGTCGCGCAGCTTTTGGTACAGCCCCTGGTCTTCCCAGGACTTGACCCACACCGGCTCGCGCTTGGGCAGGTCGCCGCGCATGGGAAACGGGGTGTCGGGCAGGTTCAGGGTGCTGCGGTAATCAGTTTGAGTGGTCATGATGGGGAATTTGCGAAATAGGCCCGGGCATCCTGGCAATCTTGGCGGATGCCGACGGTCAATGCATCCAGAGAGTCGTACTTGAGTTCGTCGTGCAGTTTGTGGAGCAACTCCACGCTGACGATTTTACCGTAGGCACCTTCTGGCCCGAGATGCTCGGGCCAGTCCAGGCAATGCGTTTCCAGCAGCACGCGCCCAGCATTCACGTCATTCGGGTCAACCGATGGACGCACACCCAGATTGGCGACACCGGGCAGCGGCTTCGCTGTCAGGCCGTGCACGCGCACAACAAAAATACCGCGCGCAGCGGGTTTCCAGTGGGCAAAGCGTTGGTTCAGGGTTTTGAAGCCCAAACTGCGCCCCAGTTTGCGTCCATGCATCACATGGCCAGAAATACGGTAGGGGTGGCCGAGCAAGCGAGTGGCGTCGCGCATGCGGCCCTCGGCCAGCGCATCGCGCACCGCCGAGCTCGACACGCGCAGGTTGTGCACCTCGTGGCTGTTCATGCGCGCCACATCGAACCCCTGCTTCAAGCCAGCCGCGGCCAGCAGCGTGAAGTCACCCGCGCGACGCTGGCCAAAGCGGAAATCATCGCCCACCAAAACATAGCGCGCGCCCAGGCCCTGTAGCAGCACGCTGTCGATAAACGCCTGCGGCGACAGGTTTGCCAGGCGGGCGTTAAAAGGCAGCACCACCGCCTGATCGATACCGCACTGGGCCAGGTCCATCAGCTTGTCGCGCAGCGTGCCGACCCGCGCCGGCGCCAAGCCAGGGTTTTGCGCCAGCGAGGCGAAGAAGTCGCGCGGGTGCGGCTCAAAGGTCAGCACGCAGCTGGGCACAGCGCGCTGCTGCGCCTCGCCCTTGAGCAAGGAGAGCATGGCCTGGTGGCCAAGGTGCACGCCGTCAAAATTGCCTATCGTCAAAGCGCAGGCAGGCGCCATGTCCGGGTGTTTGAAACCCCTGTAAATCTTCATTTCTTGTTATGAATTAAATAGCAAAACGGGCAAAGGACTATTGGGCTTGACGCCAATTTGACATGCAAAGGGGGTATATTGTGTCTTACACCCGCGGGTTGGTGAATGTTGGCGCGTTTTGTGCATCCAAGCAGAAGGTGAATCGGGTGATGTGGCTTTGAAAGTAATGCATTCGTGAGGTTTTGAGCTGGTTTCGGATAACGTCTTTTTTCAGGAGTCGTGTTTTGAAGGTCTTGAAGCTGTCAGCCCAGGGGCTGCCCCAATCGTGGATTTCGCTGGAACAAGCGGTGACGCACTACGCCGCCGAAGAGGTCCGCTGGGAATTGGGGCGCGAAGTGGCCGTGTTCCACGGCGGGCACAACGCCATCACTGGCCGCCAGTCGGTCATCACGGTCAGCAGCATCATCGGCACCAAAGGCGTGCCCAACATCAACCCCTTTGATTTGCGCCCGGGCCTGACCAACGGCAAGCTCTTTGCCCGCGACCGCAACCTCTGCGCCTACTGTGGCGGCTTGTTTGACGAAGTCGACCTGACGCGTGAGCACATCATTCCGTTTGCGCAGCATGGCATCGACACCTGGATGAACGTGGTCACCGCCTGCAAACCCTGCAACCACCGCAAAAGCCACCGTACCCCCGAGCAGGCGCACATGCCGCTCATTTACACGCCTTATGTGCCGAGCCTGTGGGAAGACTTCATCCTGCGCAACCGGCGCATTCTGGTGGACCAGATGGCGTTTTTAATGGCGCACGTGCCCAAGTCGTCGCGCTTGACAGCCTAATATCAAAATAAGAGTGATTAGCCCTTATCTATAAAGGGCTAGAGGCCAATTTGGCATATAAAAAAAGGGGGGTCTTCATGCATTTTTCACGATCAGCCACGTCTGCTGCCGGCCTGGCGCTGCTGCTGGGCAGTGCGCCGCTGTCGCTTTTGGCCGCTGCGGCCAGCGCGGTGGTGGCGGTACCTGCGCTAAACGGGGCCACATCCGCCGCAGCCGCATCCAACGCCACCTCAGACGTGGTTCCAGCGCCTGCTGTCGCGGTACTGATGCTCGCCAGCGACTGGCCGAGCGGGGAAGACCCGGCAGGCTTTCTGGTCAGCGAAAAGCTCGACGGCGTGCGTGCCTTGTGGGACGGTCAGACGCTGCGCTTTCGCAGCGGTCTGCCCATCGCCGCGCCAGGCTGGTTCACCGCAGCGCTGCCCAAAGCGGCGCTGGATGGCGAACTCTGGCTGGGCCGGGGCCGGTTTGACGAACTCTCAGGCATCGTGCGGCACGCTGAGCCGGTGGACGCAGATTGGCGCGCCGTGCGTTACATGGTGTTTGACCTGCCTGGCAGGCCGGTGCCGTTTGGGCAGCGCGTGCAGCAACTGCAAGCGGTGGTGGCCCAGGCCCAGCAACCCTGGCTGCAAGTGGTGGCGCAGCAGCAGGTGCCTAACGCTGTGGCGTTGCAGGCTTTACTCAAGCAGACCGTGACAGACGGCGGCGAGGGCCTGGTGCTGCACCGCGCCAGCGCGCTTTGGTCGCCCGGGCGCAGTACCACGCTGCTGAAATTCAAACCCGTGGCCGACGACGATGCGCGGGTGGTGGCGCATTTGCCGGGCAAAGGCCGCAACGCGGGACGCCTGGGCGCCTTGCTGCTGGAACTGCCCAACGGCCAGCGTTTTGCGCTGGGCAGCGGTTTCAGCGACGCGCAGCGCGCCAACCCGCCGCCCGTTGGCAGCTTGGTCACCTACCGCTACCGCGACCGCACGCCCAAGGGCCTGCCGCGTTTTGCCTCGTTTTTGCGGGTGCGTGAGGGAGAGTAGATGGATCGGCCAAACACACGCGGTGGCTGATTGGGGGGATGCTACTGTAAATATAGCTATATGCGCTTGATCTGTAAGGGCTACAGCCTGTCTTTATAGTAAACGTGCTTGCAGCGACGCAACCGCCAGCGGGCGCAGCCGAGCATAGTCCAACAGTTCGGCCAGGTGCGCGCCTTTGACTTGCCATTCGTATACCACCTCTTCAGCCAGCAGCACGTAATGCCAGGGCAGGCCGCCTCGGTGTTCCGGTGTCAACTGGTTGATGCGCTCGCACCAAGCCACCGCCGCCTTGAACTTGCGTTGCACATTCGGGTGAATGGTTTGCGCTTGCGCCTTGGTCTCGGCCAGATAGATTGCATCTTTGGTACGCACCAGAAAGTCAGGCGACTAAAAAGCGGCCAGACCGTCATCCTTCACGTAACGCAGTCGGGCAAAAGTGTGGCGGTTTTCACTGATTTTGCAAAACGCCAGCACGTGTGAGTCGGCCTGCGCCCAGTGGATAAAGGCGCGCTCCAGCCCACCGTTTTGGCTGGGCCAGCCCAGCCGGGTAGAGATGCACTTGGATACTTCGACCGAATTGCTCTCGCGCAGCATCAGGCGCGGCACCTCGCTCAACCAGCGCTGGTGTACCTCGGCTTGTCCAGTGACGCGTTTTTTCTCTGAGCCCATTAGCGCGACTGCAAACACCTTGGTGATGTGATCCACCACCGGCTGCAACAGCAACAAGCGCCAGTTTTCACAGCCAAAATCTTCCCCCAGCGGGTTGAAGGTCTGGCCAAAGAGCTGCGTCCAGATGTAATCGTCCAACGCACCGCCCACCCGATAGTCGCCAAACAGCGTGGCGCTTTGCAAGTCTTGCGACACAAACGTGTCGCCCTTGCCCAGCAGCGCTGCCAATGCTTCACTATTCATAGCTGTAAAGGTAGGAGGAGTAAGCGCATCGAGCGTTTTTTGCCCATGCAGTTCGTCGGTTTCCTGCAAGATGAAGGGGATGCCAAAGTCAAACGCTTCAAACCCGTCACGTAAGTCAGCGGCCATCACGTCACCGGTGGCGCTGGTGTTGTCGGTATCGTCACCGGTGGTGGTGGCCAGCCCGTCGTTGATCAGGTCGTTGTAAAACGACTGGAACGCCGGATGCTCAACAATTGACAGCACGTCAAGCAAGCTGCCAACCTCCTGGCCGGCATTGATGCGCTCGCGGTTCTCGCGTTTCAGGTCCGTGTATTCGTTGTCACGCCACATCAGCCGTAAGCCCCGACCAATGGTCTGCTCCAGCAGAATCTGCGCCTGACTGGAGCGCAGCGGCACGATGACGCAGATGTTGTTCACATCAATGCCTTCGCGCCGCATCAGCACGCTCACAATCACGCGCGGCGTGGCGTGGCGGTCCACACTGAACAGGCGCTGGCGCACTGGCGCCCAGTCTTTTTCACCCAACTCGGCCTTTTTGCCAGAGTCAATGGTCATCACATCGTCATGGCAAAGACCTTCCTGCTCCTGCAAAAAGGAGCTAACCCGTGGTGACACGGTGGTGTCTTCACACACCACCAGCAGCTTGGGGTGGCGGCTTGGGTCGAGCCGGGCAAAGTCGGCTTCCAGTTTGCGCAGTTTGTGCAGGCCCGCACGAAGCATCACACGCTGGCCTTCGCTCAAACTGGGGTGGCCGGATTCATCGCGCTCGGCGGTGAACGTCAAAGGCAGTGCGCCGATTTCCTTGCGCCGGTCCAACACCAGCGACTTCACCAGCCCGGCGCGCATGGCGCTTTTCAGGTCAAAGTTGGTGATGATGTGCGGGAAATAGAGCTTGCGTTTGTGTTTGCCCGCGCCGACATCGTTGTACGGTGTAGCCGAAGAATCCACTTGCACAAAGCGCCGGCCTTTGCTGGTGGCAATCTTCGACAAGCTTTTTTGCCATTCCACCTCGGTCACTTCACCTTCACGCTTGAACTCATGGATGTGGTGCGCCTCGTCATTGAACACCATCAGCTCAGGCAGTGCCGCCAAAAATTCCAACACATTGCCACGGGCATAGCGCCGGTCCAGCACGTCCAGGCTGTTGCCTGTGGCTCGGCCTGGCATCAAAGGCAGCACGGCATTCACCACCTGTTGCGCCACCAGCGGCACGCTTGGCGCATCGACGCCATCTGCATCTTCCACCTGGTCAACCGCATCGGCATCGGTGAGCAAATGCCAGTTGGTGATGGCAATCATGCCTTCGCCAGTGGCTTTCAGTCCAATCTCGGTCTTGCTGCACACATTGCCGCGCACAAAGGCAAACACTGTATCGCGGTGCGCCTCCGGGATAAACAGGTCGGCAAACTGCGCCACATCTGACTTGGCAAAATCCCGCGAGCCATTACTGCCCTCGACCAGCTTGCCGCAAAACGCATCCAGTAGCCGCTCGTAAACAATCAACCCCGGTGCCACCACCATAAACTGCCGCGTGAAGCGCGCATCGTCGAGGCCTTCAGCCAGCGCCGCCGACCTGTTGAGCAACTGCCAGATCATCAGCGCCTGCAGCACCCAGGTTTTGCCGGTGCCAGTGGCCATCTTGAAGCAGTATTTGGGGTGGGCATGCTTGTCCTGTGCCACCTCGTTTAGCCGGGCGCCGCTCAGCAAAGCGTCGGGTGCGGCGGCTTTGTACAAATCAAGCAGCGACCAATGCGGCTGATCACAGCCCAGTACCTCGTGGGCAACGATGGCGTTCAAAATGGCTTGGCGCTGCCCGGCGTGAAAGTTCAGGCCCCCGCCGTAAGCAAAGCTGCCGCCGCGGGCAGTGACCATGTCCTCGGCAAACTACCACAGCAACAGCTCGGCCGTGGTGGGCGTGACCAGTTCCAGAATGTCTGCAACGCCAGATTCCAGGCCCAGGCAGAGCCGGTTTGTCTTGGTGGTGAGGCTGTGGGAAAGAGCGAGTTGGTGGTCGGGTTCAGACATTTTTATCCCTGTGCTGGCTGCGGAGTAAACAAATTGTTTATGATTGGGCTGTGATTGACAGCTTTGCGCATACTGAAACCGAACGCTTGTTCTTGACAGGCAAGTCCCGTCGGCTGCCGCCGGACATCCTGCGTCGGGCTTTGATGCGTTTGACGCAATTGCACGCGGCAATGGTCATTGATGACTTGCGCATGCCGCCATCCAACAGGCTCGAAGCGTTGATCGGTGACCGCGCTGGGCAATGGCGCATTCGCATCAACGACCAATGGCGTGTGTGCTTTCGGTTTGAGGATGGAAAAGCGCTTGACGTTGAAATTGCCGACTACCAATGAGGAAACTGCACCATGCGCACTTTGAAAAATGGAATGCCCCCGATTCACCCCGGCGAATTTCTGCGAGAAATTCTGGATGACTTGGCGTTGACGCAGGCGGCCTTTGCCGAGGCCATTGGCATCTCGCCCATGCGCGTGTCGCACGTGCTGCGGGGTGATCGCCCAATTACGGCCGAACTGGCGCTGCGCTTGGGTCGAGCCTTGGGGCAAACGCCGCAGTACTGGCTCAATCTGCAAACGTCCTACGACTTGAAAGTGGCGCAAGCCGAATGGAAAGACAGCTTGCGCGCGGTACGGGAGCTGGCTGCGGCCTGACTCTCGCCCCAGCGACTTTGCGAATTGCGAGGAATACATGGCACGGAACATGGAAATTGGTGGATGGAACAATTCGCTCACGCCTTCGACGCGCTTACTGAATCAGAAGCTCGGTACCTTGCTCGCACCGAGACGGCTGACACCGTCCGAAGTCGCATTGCTGCTGCAAAGTAAGCGCGAGTTGGCCGCGCTGGTACGAACAACGGTGCCCCGCGCACCCAACCACAAAGTGGCGGCGTCGGCGTAGGTCAGACTCATACAAGCACCGACATCACTTCTGGAGCAAGTGCTCTTGTTTTTATAGCTATATACGCTTTATCTACGAGCGCTGGCGTCTGTTTCTATGCGCAGCACAGACTGACGGCAAGCGGTCTGTACTACGGCAGAACCTGGGATGCGGGGCCAGGCTACAACGTGTTTCACTTGTGCGCGGGATCAATTAGCTTGGACAGTGTCCGCGCGATGTATTCGGAGCCTTGCACGGAGAGGTGATCGTCGTCGCGATAAAGCATGTTGCCGTCTTTCATGGCCCAGCACCATTTGTCATCGCACAGCTCGGCGGCGGCATCAAATATTTTGACGGTTGGGTAGTCCCTCAATACTGAAAACACAATCTCGCGGTACTCATGGTTGCGCGCATCGAAGTCCTTCCGGGACACTGCGCAGGGTTGTCTGATCTGACGTGTGGTCAAACGCAGTGGACGGATGTCAACGCATGACCTTGGATCGAATCCCAGTTCCGGAACATCAAGCACAAAAACGACTCGCTTGTCTTTTTTTGTCAGTCGCTCCATCGTGGATCGCATCCCGGTTTTAAAGACTTCTCGGAAATCGGAAACGCTAGGGTTATTGGTCGAAGCCAAAGCACGATCATGACTTTGTTCATCAGCGATCTCACCAAAACCTTTTCCATAAAGGTAGAGCGGGCCACGGGATGAAACCACTATGATACGAGTCGATTTAGTGTCTTCGGCTACCTTGAGTGAGCGGTTCATTCGGTCGGCACATGGATCTTGCCCCCCCTTTTGGAACGAGGCTACATCAAAAAATGGCAGACATGCTCCCTCGCCAAAATTTAAAACACTTTCTACCGTGGAATTCGTAACTGCGGCCATGCCGGGGTATAGGTGATTGGCGTGGGAGTCTCCCAACAAAAGAATCGTTGGTCCGGATGCCTTCGATTTTGCGCAATACCCAGTTTTTGCGAACTCCGGGAAGCTGGTTTTGCATTCTTCGTTTTGGTTGTTCTCCGCTACCCAAATAAACTGGGCATTACGCTCAGTCAGCTGTCGGTACCGAAACTCCAACCCATCCCTCATAAACGCGTTGTACCCCACATACCCCACCACGCTCATCAGTACGCACAGCGTCGCCGTCTTCACCCAGGTATTGCGTCCAAACCGGATCGGCCGCTCCACCAGCCGGTAGGTCAGCCACGCCAAAACAAAGCTCAACACCACCGCCGCCATCCGAATAGTGCGTGACGGCGTTTCGGATTCCATAATCCGCGCAAACGCCAGAATGGGCCAGTGCCACAGGTACAGCGGGTAACTGATCAAGCCAACAAACACCATCAAGCGATTGGCCAGAATCTTGCGGTTCACCCAGGCTTGCGGCCCGGCCAAGATCAGCAGGCAAGCGCCCAACACCGGGAACAACGCCCACCAGCCCGGGAACAGCTTGCCTTTATGCAGACCAAACACGGCCAGAACGATCAAAAACAAGCCGAAGCCTGACAGCAGATTGTTCAAAACCGCCTCACGGCGCTGCGCCGCTGGGGGCTGCCTGAACACCAGCGGATGAAACAGGCTGCGTTTGAGCCAGGCAGCAAACGGTGCCGGTTTGTACAGTTGCACATAGGCCAACACCGACCCGGCCAGTAGCTCCCAAAACCGGGTTTGCGGCAAGAAAAATGTCTTGATGGCCTCTTTCTCAATGCCGCCCACGTTCAATCCAAACGACAGCAGGCCCAGCAAAATCACGACCGTCAGCACATTCAGGCCCATCCGCCACGCGCCCCAAATGAGAACGGGGTAAAGCAGGTAAAACTGTTCCTCAATGGCCAGCGACCAAAGGTGCATCAGGGGTTTGAGTTCAGAGGCAGTGTCGAAATACCCAGCTTCTTTCCAAATCACAAAGTTTTGGACAAAGCCTGCCCCCGCTGCCATGTGCTTACCCAACTGCTTGTATTCGTCAGGCAGCAGGGCAAACCAGCCAAAGGCGTAGCAGGCGGCCAGCACCAGAATCAGCGCCGGGAAGATGCGCTTGATACGGTGCGCGTAAAACTCGGTGAAGCTGAAATCCCCGCGCTGCAGGCTTCTGAAAATGATGGTCGAAATCAAAAAGCCCGAGATCACAAAGAAGATGTCCACGCCCACAAAACCACCGCGCAGTTTGCTGGGAAAGGCGTGAAACAGCACGACCGAAAGGATCGCCACCGCCCGCAGGCCGTCGATGTCGGGTCGGTAAGCAGGGTGGGCGTTGTGTTCTTGGGGTGGTGAGGCCGTGATGGAGCCAATATCAGACGCGAGTTCAGGTGGGGATTTGTGCATGAATGGTGTGTTGATCTCCCTCTGCTTGCGCAGAACCTGTCAACTTAATTGTTAGTTACGCAAAGAACGTAACTATACAGACTGGTTACTTCGTTCCGTGACTTGCCCAATAACGTAACTGCATGGAAAACGCAAAAACTTTGTTTGCGAACCGGTTACGCGAGGCCATGGTGGCCGCCGGCTTCGAGCCCAAGCCCGCTGTGCTGGAGCGCGAATTCAACACCCGTTACTGGGGCAAACCCATGACGCTGCACGGGGTGCGTCGCTGGCTGCGCGGCGAGACCCTGCCCACGCACGAAAAATTGCTGGTGCTCGCTGAATGGCTGGCAGTGCCGCCGCAGCAACTTAACTTTGGTGATGAAATTCAGCGCAAGGTGGAAGCACGTCGCGGCCGCTGGGACAGTGGGATTGGCTACCAAGATCGGGATATTTTCGAGGCGTTCCTGAAATTGCCTGTGCCCCAGCGCAAGCTGATCCGTGAAGTGATCCTGACATTCGCCAAGGCGCACTCGGCCACCGATAGCAAATCGTCACCTGCAGTTTGAAAGTAAGCTTGCTATATTAAACCTAGCTGCTACCGCTTATTTGACAAGGGTTTCAAGGCATTAATGCTTAAAATACGGGTGCTGCACCTGGCCCCGGCAGTCATCAGCCCATAGACCCGTTTGGTCAGAAGGTAGTGGCTGTTTGCTTGACTGACAAGCCCCATTCCCCCAGACTCGCCGCATCGCCAGAGCGACCGCATATATCAAGATAAAACATGAAACAAAACCCGAAGACTGGTAGAAGGGGGCCGTTCGCTCATGCCTTCGATGCAGGGTGATGCCACCCAGACCCAGGTAGCCCAATGCGTTTACTGATTCTCGAAGACGATGCCCAACTCGCCGATGCCCTTGGTACGGGTTTGCGGCAACTTGGTCACGTGGTGGACTGTTTTCCCGACGGTGTGCGGGCAGATGCCGCCCTTGGCACGGCCCACTACGACGCCTTGGTCCTTGACCTTGGTCTGCCCGGCGCCGATGGCATGGTCTGGCTCAGGCGCTGGCGAGAGCGTGGTGTGGCCTTGCCGGTGCTGATTCTGACCGCACGCGATGGTCTTGAGCAACGCATCGCCGGGCTGGATGCAGGGGCTGATGACTACTTGATCAAGCCTGTGGCGATCAACGAACTGGCGGCGCGCCTGCGTGCCTTGCTGCGCCGCGCCACGGGGCGCAGTCAATCCGAGTGGTTGCATGGCGGCTTGCGTTACGACCCGTCGACCCGGCAGGTGCACTGGCAAGGCCAGCCCGTGGAGCTGACCGCACGTGAAACGGCTTTGCTGGAGATCCTGCTCAAACATCCGCAGCGGGTGTTGTCCAAAACCCAGCTGCTGGAGCAGATGTACGACTGGAGCGGTGATGAGCCAGAAAGCAACGCGCTGGAAGTGCATATCCACCACCTGCGCCGCAAGCTTCACCCGACGCTGGTGCGCACCATTCGTGGGCTTGGGTACGCGTTGGGCCCGGCCCTGGGTGCGCAGGAGGCCACATGAGTCTGCAACGCCGCTTGTTGATTTATTTGCTAATTTGTGCACCCCTGGTGTGGGCGGCAGCGGCCTGGGTGTCGTCTAGTCGGGCCCGTGCCGAGGTCAACGAGTTGTTTGACACCGAAATGATTCGCCTGGCATTGCAAGTGCAGGCCACGCTGTTGGGGCTGGACCGAACCAAAGGCACCCCAACATCCACCGCGGTCAGCAAAGAGGCTGACTTGGAAGATCTGGCCATTACCGTCTGGGACCAACAGGGCAAGGTTCTGCTGGCAGATCGTGAAGGCACACAGTTGCCTCTGCTTGCGGATGCCGTTGGTTTTGTCGAGCTGTCTTTGCAGCATCAGCCTTGGCGGGTGTATTACCTGCAGGCGCCCAACCGGGAGTGGCTGGTGGCGGCTGGGCAAAAGATAGATGAGCGTGACGAACTGGTGTGGGGGCTGGTTGAGAGTCAGCTTCTTCCTTGGCTGCTGACCCTGCCAGTATTGCTGCTGGCCATGGCCTGGGCGGTGCGCCAGGCATTGAGCCCGATGCGCGCCTTGACCCATGAGCTGCAACAGCGCACCGCAGACGATCTGCAAGCCATCCCGTCGCAGCAGGCGCCTGCTGAGATCCAGCCGCTGTTGCAGGCGATGAACGGACTTTTTGGCCGTATTGACGCCACCCTGGCCAGGGAACGTCGTTTTACTGCTGATGCCGCGCATGAGCTGCGCACACCGCTGGCCGTGCTGAGCGCGCAGTGGGAAGTGCTGCAAAGCGCTCGTACCGAACCAGAGCGTGTGCAGGCCGCTGGCAAACTGAGTGCTGGCATGCAGCGCATGACGCGCTTGGTCGACCAGCTTTTACGCCTGTCCCGGCTGGAGGCTACTGACGGTCTCACCCGCGCCGAGCCGCTGGACTGGCGCGCCCTGGCCGAACAAAGCATGAGTGACACCCTGGCGCTGGCAGAGCGCCGCCAAATCGACCTGGCGTGCGAATGGCCCGAGCAACCCCACAACCCGCCCGACTGGCAGGGCGACGCGCATTTGCTGGCGGTGTTGCTGCGCAACCTGCTGGACAACGCTGTGCGTTATGCCCCAGAAGGCAGCACCGTGACGTTGCGGCTGACACCATCCAGCGTGTCGGTGGAAAACGCCGGCGCACCGCTTCCTGCAGAGCAGTTAGGGCGTATGGGGGAGCGTTTTTATCGCCCGGACGGGCAAGCCGAGCTAGGCAGTGGCCTGGGCGTGTCGATTGCGCAGCGCATTGCAGCACTGCATGGTCTGGTCTTGTCCTACCACCCACAGGCTGATGGCGCGGGTGTGGTGGCCGAACTCACATCTGTGGGTTGATCAGAGACTCGCTGCGATGCTGCGGCGAAATGGATGCGGGCTTAAGACGGTTTTTTGTGATTGAGCGCCAGACCAAGTGGTTGAGTAGGGCCGCTGTCCAGCACAGCAGAGCGGTCCACAACGTGTGACTGGGGAAATGTGCACCGCGCAGCGTTTGCGCTGCCCCCAGCACGGCGCCGACCAGAAGTACCGCCGTCAGACTCCACCAGCCAATGCGGCGATCTGCCGCACGTTGTGAGGTCAGCAGACCCAGTGGCAGCGCCAGGAAGGCCAGTGCCGCTGACGCATGCCCGCCCGGAAAACACCTGCCCGGCCCGCCATCGGACACGCCCCAGGACCAGTGCGAGCGGTATTCGGCGACCCCGCCAAACAGCCGCAAGTCCCAGGGGCAACTGATCAGACTGTCGTGTTTGATGACATTGATCAGCAGCAAGGCCAGCAGCGTGCCCAGCAGCATCTCGGTGCGTTGCTGGCGCGACACCTGTCGAAAAAACCCGAGTGGGTGCCACACCATCAACGCCAACAGCGCCAGGAAGACCCAGGCCAGATGGCGCATCCACTGGTGCAGTACAGTTTCCAGCCACCAGTTGTGCTGCAGTGCAAAACCTTGCGGCGAGCCAAACTGCGTCATCACCCACTGGTCCAGGCCAGCAGCGTCCCACAGCAAGGTGATCGTCAAACCGACCAGACTGAGCCACCAAAGGGTGGCTGGCGGGTTCCGCTTGGCAGTCACTTGGCGCGTTTGAAGGGAAATTGGTAGCGACATGCCATGCATTGCAGCCCAGCTTTGTTAAGCCACGCTTAAGGCCGTCGGTCCTACCGTTTTTGCCAAAAGTTTTCTTAATCTGCCCTTAATCCGGGATTTTTACGATGCCCGGCTAGACGCATTTATCAGGCACTTATGACATTGACCTTGACTGGCCGCACGCCCTGGCACCCGACAACACTTTTGCTTGCCTTGGCGGCGTGGCTGGCAACTATCGGCAATTTGCCGCTGTGGCGCGCCATCTGGCTTTTGCCCGAAACCCAAGGGCCTCACGCGCTGATGACGCTGAGCACCTTGGCGGTGGCAGTTTTGGCATTTACTCTGGCTTTTTTGTGCTTGCTGGTCTGGCCGCGCTGGCTCAAACCCGTTGCCCTGCTGCTGCTGGCAGTGGTGGCGTCCAGCAGCTATTTCATGCAAAGCTACGGGGTAGTGATTGACGCCAGCATGATCGCCAATGTGACCCAAACCAACACCCAGGAGGCGCTGGACCTGCTGTCATGGTCGATGCTTTGGACGCTCGGGCTTGGCTTGGTGCTGCCGGGGCTTTGGCTTTGGCGTCAGCAGGTGCGCCCGGTGCGCGGTGGGCGCTTGGCTTGGCAGCAGTTGGGCACGATGGTTTTGGCGCTGCTGCTGGCGGTGTTGTTGTTGTGGGTGTCGTTTCAGGACGTGGCCTCACTGATGCGCAACCACAAGTCGCTGCGTTACATGATCAACCCTTTCAACACGGTCTATGCCTTGGCGCGTAATGGCCTTGGACAAGCGGCGCAGGCGCAGCAGGTGCTTCAACCCATTGGTGAGGATGCCCATCTGCGGTTGCCTGCGAGCAACTCAGGCGCCGGGCCGTTGATCCTGATGGTGGTGGGTGAAACCGCCCGCGCGGCCAATTTTGGCCTGGGCGGCTACGCTCGCGACACCACACCCGAATTGCGCCAGTTGCAAAAAGAAGGTGACTTGGTGTATTTCAGCCAGGTTAGCTCATGTGGTACCAACACTCAGACGTCAGTGCCCTGCATGTTTGCGCATTTGGGTCGCAAAGATTACATGGGCAACGCTGCGCGCTATGAAAATGTGCTTGATGTGATGCAGCGCGCCGGGCTGGCGGTGCTGTGGCTGGACAACCAGGCTGGCTGCAAAGGCGTGTGTGACCGGGTGGCGCATGCTGACACCCAGGCCTTGAAGGCCAACGATGTGTGCCAGGACGGAGATTGCCTGGATGAAGCCTTGCTGCGCGTTTTGCCAGACCAGTTGGCCCGGCTCGACCCGCAAAAAACCGCGCGCGGCACGGTGGTGGTGCTGCACCAGATGGGCAGCCATGGCCCAGCCTATTACAAGCGTTCAGCGCCCACGCAGAAGGCGTTTCTGCCCGAATGCAAAAGCCATGCGTTGCAGGATTGCCCGCCAGAGCAGATCGTCAACGCCTACGACAACTCCATACGTGATACCGATCACTTTCTGGCGGCAACCATCCACTGGTTGCAGAGCCAATCCAAAGACCGGCCCACCGCCTTGGTGTATGTGTCTGACCACGGTGAGTCCTTGGGTGAAAAAGGCCTTTTCCTGCATGGCATGCCCTATGCCATGGCACCGCAAGAGCAGACGCACGTACCGATGCTGATGTGGTTTTCCAAGAGCCTGCTGCAGTCACACGCCCTTGGCATGGACTGCGCTCAGGCGCAGGCCGACAAGCCTTGGTCGCATGACAACCTGTTTCATACCTTGCTGGGCTTGTCTGGCGTGCAGACGCAGGTGGCCCAGGCTCAGATGGACATGCTGTCGGCTTGCGTGCGCAAGTCG
Organism: Rhodoferax antarcticus ANT.BR; assembly: GCF_001938565.1. Lineage (GTDB taxonomy): Bacteria > Pseudomonadota > Gammaproteobacteria > Burkholderiales > Burkholderiaceae_C > Rhodoferax > Rhodoferax antarcticus. Next base: position 269,853 of record NZ_MSYM01000018.1, on the reverse strand, counting down.
TCTTAAACCCAGCTTAAACGCAGGTTAAATTTAGGTTAGCCAGCCGCGCCAGCGACGCCCAGCTCAGCGCAGAGTTGCTTCACGGTGGCGCGTAGTTCTGCCACTTCGGCCTCCAGGCGGGCGATGCGATCCAGTGCAGCGCCGTCCACAGCACGTGCGCCAGAACCCTGTGCCAGTGCCGCTTCATCCACCGCGCCGCACAGCAGATGCGCCCAGCGCTGCTCACGTGCGCCGGGTGCCTTGGTCAGCTTGATGACCAGCGGCCCACCTTTTTCATCTGCCCGGTCCTGCAGTTCTTCCAAAAAGCCTTCCACTGAAGAAATATCGGCAAACTTGTACCAGCGCTCGGTGTTCAGGCGCAACTCGGCGGCGGTTTGTGGGCCGCGCAGCATCAGCAAGCCCAGCAGCACGGCTGATTGCTCTGGCACACCCACGCCGCGCTGGAAGTTGTGCTCAAAGCGGGTCACACGGCTGCCACTGTTTTCGCGCACCAGATGGCGCTCTTTGAGGCTGCTCACCGCGTCGGCCACGTCGGGCTCGGACAGGTTCATCAGCGGGTCACGGGTGGTTTTTTGGTTGCAACCCAGCATCAGCGAGTTCAGAGACAGCGGGTAGCTGTCTGGCACGGTGCGGGCCTTTTCCATCAACGTGCCCAGCACGCGCGCCTCGATGGGGGTGAGCAGGAGGACAGGTGCCGCCGTAGGGGGCGGTGCGCTGCCGAAGGGGGGAGGGGTCAAAGTCATAATTCAGCCAAGTATGAAAAACATCGTTATTTTGATCTCAGGCGGCGGCTCAAACATGCTGGCCATCGTCAAAGCTTCCAAACGCGAGAACTGGGCTGCCAATTATCAGGCTCAGGTAGCCGCCGTGATCAGCAACAAAACTAATGCAAAAGGTCTGGCGCTGGCCGCGCAGCAAGGTATAGCCACCGCATCGCTGGATCACAAGGCATTTGCCAGCCGCGAGGCGTTTGATACCGCGCTGGCGCAGCGTATTGACAGCTATGCCACGCCCGGCCAACCGCAGTTGGTGTTGCTGGCAGGTTTCATGCGTATTCTGACGCCCGGCTTTGTGAACCATTACGCCGGGCGGCTGGTGAATATTCATCCATCGCTGTTGCCCGCGTTTCCTGGTCTGCACACGCACCAGCGCGCGATTGATGCGGGCTGCAAACTGGCGGGTGCCACAGTTCATCTGGTGACCCCCGAGCTGGATCACGGCCCAATCCTGGCGCAGGCCGTGGTGCCAATCTTGCCCAATGACAGTGCTGAAACGCTGGCGGCGCGGGTACTCAGCCAGGAGCATCTGATTTATCCACAGGCGGTGGCGAGCTTGCTGCAGGTGCAATAGTTACCAGGCCCGTTATTTTTTTCAGGGCCCCGACAGAACCCGCAAGCGGCCTACCAGCCCCACACCAATTTCTTGGACATCCAGCCCATCTGGCCGTTCGATTGCTCCACTTTGACCCATCCGGTTTTTTTGGCCTTGGTACGCAGCAGGTCGCCGCGACTGGCGCGGGCAATCACGCGGTATTTGGTGCCAGGCCCGGTGCGAATGTTGGCGACGTTGGCTTTGACGATGTGGTATGGCGTACGGCTTGTCAGGGGGGCGTAGACCCAGCCGCGATCGTTTTCAAAGTCCTGCACCTGCACCCATTTGCCTTGGCGTTTGAGGACGCGCAATGGGTAGCCTCTGTCCAACTCCCACAACCTCTCGCTCTGAGTGCTCGGCTTCGCGCGCATATTCACTGTATTGCCCTTGGTACTGACCATTTCGGCAGCGACGCTGCTTGAAAAACAGGTCAGCGCGAAGCTAGTGGCGATGAGAAACGTGCGTGCGCAAGGTATAACAGTCATGCGTGAAGGGGTCGTCTCAGAAAACGGAATTTAAAGTACGTTAAGGCTGTGTCGAGGCTGGACTCAGCGATGCAGCATTGGACGAACGCATGATGAAGAGCGGTGCCTCGAAGTTCGTAATGCGGCTTCTTTGCCAGTTTTTTCCGATGGACAGCACGGCTTTTCTGGTGTATATTTCGCAACGTGCAGTTGCGAGGTGTTGCGCAGTCATCACCGCAGAACAACCAGAAAGTCGCAATGAATCATTTTGTCAAAACCACTGTCGTTTCTGCCTTGGCTTTTATGGCCGGGTTTGCTTACGCTGCCGATACCACTGTTCAGCAAGTTGAAATTTTCTTTGGCACCGTGCCAAGCTCGACGGATGCGGCCCAAATGGCGACGGTGCCAGTGCCCAGCGCCGCGAATCGTTCCGGTGCGAAAGCTGCACTTGCTGCGGCAGGTCCAGCACCAGCCCTTAGCTCTCTGCAAATCAGCAACGTTGGTTCGAGCAACGTTGGCTGGGAAAGCATCGCAGCTGCTCAAACCACCACCGTTTACGACCATGGTGGAGCACAGTTGCGCGTTGTGACCGATGAATTCGGCTATGGCAATGTGCCGGTAGCGCGCTACAACGGCAGTGTTTTGCCTACTTCGGCAAACTATCTTACACAGACCATCTGCTGGAATGGCAGTGCTTATGTTCTGCCACGTTCTGCTGGTCAAACGGTGGTGGGTTTCCGGAAGTATTGGAATCTGGACGGAAAGCAAAACGGATCGTTCTCTTATCAGAACACCTCAACGAATTCGCCCTGGAACACCCTGAGCGACTCAATTTCTATTCTTTGATTCCCAAAGTGCCCTCGCGGGCACTTTGCCTTTTTGGGGTACATATGAAAATTCAAGGGTTTCAAGCCACACAAGGTGCCGTCTCATATGCGTCGCCCACCAAGGCATTGACTCAGCCAACGTCAAACGCCTCGGCCATAGGTACAAGTGATGTTTACCATGGAGAAAGAGCGAATCGTGCTACCAACATTATGGCCGGACAAGACCTGAGCAATATCTCAAAGAATGAACTCAAAGAACTGACGAACAAGCTCTACGACGCAGGCGTCATCACAGGCGAGCAGCGCCTCGATCTGACCGCTCCCTATGTCGATCAATTCAATGCACAGATGCAAAGCGTCGCCAATCCAGATGAGAAGCGGAATTTCATTGCCGACCTCAGTGCAACGCTTGATGCGGCCAAGCGTCTGCGACCAGACGACACTTCGTCTATCGCCTACTTGGAAAAAGTGAACAACCTCGCCCACTCACTGGCGGCCGTGTTTGGCTGATCAAACTCCGCTGGCCCGGTGCGCATGGCTCACACTTGGGTTGAAGCTGGTACCCAGCGGTAAAGCGTAGGAACGGACACGCCAAGATTCTTTGCAACATCCTTGGGTGGTACGCCACTGGCCAACAGTTTTTTGGCTGACTCAATCTTGCTATCGGTCATCTTGGGCTTGCGACCGCCCTTGCGACCCAGTTGGCGGGCGACATCCAGTCCGGCGCGGGTGCGTTCGACGATCAGCTCACGTTCCATTTCGGCAAGACTTGCCATCACATGAAAGAAGAACCGGCCAGATGGCGTGCCGGTGTCAATAGCGTCTGTCAGGCTCTTGAACTGGATGCCTTGCTTGTGTAATTCACCGACTAGATCGACCAGTTGCTTGACGCTGCGCCCTAAACGATCCAGCTTCCAGACAACCAAAGTGTCTCCCTCGCGCAGCATTTCCTTTGTTTTTTCTAAGCCTGGGCGATCAGCCCGCGTACCACTCACCTTGTCCTCAAAGACCTTCTGGCACCCGGCTTTGATCAGGGCCTCCCGCTGCAATTCGAGGTTCTGATCCAACGTAGAAACACGAGCGTAGCCAATCAACATAGCTTGCTTCGTTCTGAGCTATCGCGGCCTTCATCGTCGGTGGCGTCTTGGCGCACGGCAGGTAGCTGCTTTAGCAACTCCGGCAACCATTCCTGTGCCGTCGCCCACACCACATTGAGGTCGATGTCGAAATAGCCGTGGGCCATTCGGTTGCGCATGCCGCGCATGTTGCGCCAAGGCACCGCTGGGTGCGCTTGAGTGAATGCGGCATAGCCCTCCATCACCTTCGTGGCGGCCTCGCCGATGATGATGAGGCTCATGATGACGGCCTGCTGGGTGCGCTTGTCGGCCAGGAAGTCGTCCTTGGCCAAGCCCTCTACGAAGCTGCACACATCCGCTGCGGCCTGCTGTATGTGATCGATGTAATCAGGCAGACGAGTCTCATTCATACCGGTTGCGCCTCTGCGAGCACCTTGGCCCGAAATTTCGGCGGCAAGTCGCCGGGTGTCAGCAAATCAACGTGAATGCCGAGCAGCGATTCCAGATCGTCTTGCAGACCGCCTAAGTCCAATAAGGTGGCACCTGGCAGTGCATCCACCAACAGATCAAGGTCGCTGTCTTCTCGGTCGGTGCCATGCAGCACCGAACCGAAGACGCGTGGGTTCGCCGTGCGAAAGCGGTTCACCGCTTCGCGCACTGCACTTCGCTTCATGTCAAGCACAACGGACGGGCGCATGGGCATTCTTTCTTATCGAAACTCATTGCAATGATAAGGGATCGAGAATAGCATTTCAAGAACTATTTTTGAGAATCGCAACGCCTTGATTTCACTTGTCACTTCTGTGGCCTGGTGTGGCTTCTCAAAAACCCTCGTTTTCAAGAAGAAGGAGCCTGCATGCCGCGCCGTTCAATCCTGTCCGCCACTGAGCGCGAAAGCCTGTTGGCACTGCCCGACACCAAAGATGAATTGATCCGGCTCTACACCTTCAACGACGCCGACCTGTCCCGCATTCGACAGCATCGTGGTGCGGAAAATCGGCTGGGCTTTGCGGTGCAGCTTTGCTACATGCGCTATCCGGGCATCGCGCTCACTGCTGACGCGGAACCCGATGCGCCCTTGTTGCGCATGGTGGCCGACCAGCTCAAGCTGCCTGGCGACATCTGGAACGACTACGGCCAACGCGCCGAAACGCGGCGCGAACATCTGTTGGAGTTGCAGTCAGCCTATGGCTTTCAATCGTTCACGACGCTGGGCCATTATCGGACTGCCGTGCATAGCCTGGACGATCTGGCCTGGCAAACCGATAAAGGTATTGTGCTGGCACGCGAGCTGGCTGAGGGGTTGCGGCGCAGGAGCGTTTTGCTGCCAGCGGTCGGCGTGATGGATCGCATCTGCGCCGAGGCGATCACCCGCGCCAACCTGCGCATTCACGCCGCTCTGACCGACACCCTGACAAGCGTCCACCGGCAGCGCCTGGACGAACTTCTCAAGCGCAAGGAGGGCAGCAAAGCGACTTGGCTGGCGTGGTTGCGCCAATCGCCTGCAAAACCGAACTCGCGCCACATGCTTGAACACATCGAACGTCTCAAAACCTGGCAGGCGCTCGACCTACCTACTGGCATCGAACGGCAGGTACACCAAAATCGCTTGCTCAAGATTGCCCGCGAGGGTGGACAGATGACGCCCGCTGACCTGGCCAAATTCGAGCCGCAGCGACGCTATGCCACCTTGGTCGCGCTGGCCATCGAAGGCATGGCCACAGTCACCGATGAAATCATCGACCTACACGACCGCATCATCGGCAAGCTGTTCAACGCGGCCAAGAACAAGCATCAGCAGCAGTTTCAGGCCAGCGGCAAGGCGATCAATGACAAGGTGCGGCTGTACGGACGTATCGGCCAAGCCTTGATCGAGGCCAAGCAAAACGGCGGCGACCCGTTTGCCGCTATTGAGGCCGTCATGCCGTGGGACACCTTCGCCGCCAGTGTCACCGAGGCGCAAACACTGGCGCGGCCTGCGGATTTTGATTTCTTGCATCACATTGGCGAGAGCTACGCCAACTTGCGCCGCTACGCGCCTCATTTCCTCGACGTGCTCAAGCTGCGAGCCGCGCCTGCCGCCAAGGGTGTGCTTGATGCCATCGACGTTCTGCGCGGCATGAACAGCGACAGCGCCCGCAAGGTGCCCGCCGACGCGCCAACCGCATTCATCAAGCCACGTTGGGCCAAACTGGTTCTGACCGACGAGGGCATCGACCGGCGTTACTACGAGTTATGCGCGCTGTCGGAACTGAAGAACGCGCTGCGCTCGGGCGACGTGTGGGTGCAAGGCTCGCGCCAGTTCAAAGACTTCGACGAATACCTGGTGCCGGTCGAGAAGTTCGTCACTCTGAAGCTGGCCAGCGAATTGCCGCTGGCTGTGGCCACTGACTGCGATCAGTACCTGCGTGAACGTCTGGAATTGCTGGAGGAGCAGCTCACCACAGTCAATCGCATGGCGCCGGCCAATGATCTGCCGGACGCCATCATCACCACAGCGTCGGGCCTGAAAATTACATCGTTGGACGCGGCGGTGCCCGATGCTGCGCAAGCCCTGATCGACCAGACGGCCATGATCCTGCCACACCTCAAGATGACCGAGCTGCTGATGGAGGTCGATGAGTGGACGGGCTTCACCCGCCACTTCACGCACCTGAAGACTGGCGACACCGCCAAGGACAAAACCTTGCTGATGACGACCATCCTGGCCGATGCGATCAACCTTGACTTGACCAAAATGGCCAAGTCCTGCCCGGGCACAACGTATGCCAAGCTGTCCTGGTTGCAAGCTTGGTATGTCCGCGACGAAACCTATTCGACGGCGCTGGCCGAGCTGGTGAATGCGCAGTTTCGGCAACCTTTCGCCGGAAACTGGGGGGAGGGGTCAAAGTCATAATTCAGCCAAGTATGAAAAACATCGTTATTTTGATCTCAGGCGGCGGCTCAAACATGCTGGCCATCGTCAAAGCTTCCAAACGCGAGAACTGGGCTGCCAATTATCAGGCTCAGGTAGCCGCCGTGATCAGCAACAAAACTAATGCAAAAGGTCTGGCGCTGGCCGCGCAGCAAGGTATAGCCACCGCATCGCTGGATCACAAGGCGTTTGCCAGCCGCGAGGCGTTTGATACCGCGCTGGCGCAGCGTATTGACAGCTATGCCACGCCCGGCCAACCGCAGTTGGTGTTGCTGGCAGGTTTCATGCGTATTCTGACGCCCGGCTTTGTGAACCACTACGCCGGGCGGCTGGTGAATATTCATCCATCGCTGTTGCCCGCGTTTCCTGGTCTGCACACGCACCAGCGCGCGATTGATGCGGGCTGCAAACTGGCGGGTGCCACAGTTCATCTGGTGACCCCCGAGCTGGATCACGGCCCAATCCTGGCGCAGGCCGTGGTGCCAATCTTGCCCAATGACAGTGCTGAAACGCTGGCGGCGCGGGTACTCAGCCAGGAGCATCTGATTTATCCACAGGCGGTGGCGAGCTTGCTGCAGGTGCAATAGTTACCAGGCCCGTTATTTTTTTCAGGGCCCCGACAGAACCCGCAAGCGGCCTACCAGCCCCACACCAATTTCTTGGACATCCAGCCCATCTGGCCGTTCGATTGCTCCACTTTGACCCATCCGGTTTTTTTGGCCTTGGTACGCAGCAGGTCGCCGCGACTGGCGCGGGCAATCACGCGGTATTTGGTGCCAGGCCCGGTGCGAATGTTGGCGACGTTGGCTTTGACGATGTGGTATGGCGTACGGCTTGTCAGGGGGGCGTAGACCCAGCCGCGATCGTTTTCAAAGTCCTGCACCTGCACCCATTTGCCTTGGCGTTTGAGGACGCGCAATGGGTAGCCTCTGTCCAACTCCCACAACCTCTCGCTCTGAGTGCTCGGCTTCGCGCGCATATTCACTGTATTGCCCTTGGTACTGACCATTTCGGCAGCGACGCTGCTTGAAAAACAGGTCAGCGCGAAGCTAGTGGCGATGAGAAACGTGCGTGCGCAAGGTATAACAGTCATGCGTGAAGACTCTCTTTCAAAGGGGTTAAAACGGATTTGCGTAACCTTAACATACCAATAGCCCAGAGGCCAATCGCCGAGCGTATTGAATGAAAATAGGCTCTAGCCCTTACTGAATAAGCGCGGACAGCTATCAATTAAATAATAATCTATTCATGCCGCAGCGCCTCGATCAGGTCCAATCTTGCCTCCTGGCGGGCTGGAAAGTAGCCAAATACCACCCCAATCGCGGCTGAGAAAACAAACGACATCACGTTGACGCCCGTTGAAGACATAGGGCACGTCCATCAGCCGCTCTGCGACTCAGCCCGCCAGCTCAAAGTCAATGAAGCCGCGCTCCACGTTGGCGGCGATGAGTTTTACGCGTACTTTGTCTCCGACCCCCAGGTTTGCCCCGTTTGAGACCAGTTTGCCTTCGGCGGGGGGCGTGAAAACGCGCACCCAAATGCCCTGAAGGGTGGCCCCCGTGACGACCGCATCAAAGAACTCTCCCAAGCGGGATTCCAGCAGCAGCGCCGCGTCAGACTTGCGCATGCGTCGTTCGACTTTTTGCGCTGCGTCTTCCTGCCGGGTGCAGTGCTCGGCGAGTTGCCCTAGTTCAGCATTGCTGTAGGGGTGGGGCTGGTGCGCCAGCGCCGCCTTCAGCAGGCGCGAGGTAATTAGGTCGGGATAGCGCCGGTTCGGTGCCGTCGAATGGGTGTAATCCTGCACCGCCAGACCGAAGTGGCCGATCGGCTCGGCGCCTGGGATCTCCGCCACGTATTCGCCCCGGCCCATGAGCTTGACGATGACTAGCGACAGATCGGGAAAGCGCAGCGGGTCGGCACGCCGGCGCCGTGCCAAAAAGGCTTCCAGTGCCTTGGCATCTGGTTCAGTAGGGAGCGCTTCACCGTACTCCTTTGCTACCGCCACGATGCGCAGCCAGCGCTCAGGCGAACGCACCACACGCCGCAGCGAGGCACCCCCGTGATGGCTCAGATAGCGCGCGGTGCAGCCGTTGGTCGCAATCATCACTTCTTCAATCAACTGGCGGCCGCGGTTTTGCAGCTGCTGGCGAATGTCGACCACCTGTTCGCCATCGAACACGGCCCGCGGCTGGAAGGTCTCAAACTCCAGTGCGCCCGCGGTTCGGCGGCGCACGCGCAGACGTTGCGCCAGATCATCCTGGGTGTGCAGTTGGGCATCCATGCCCTTGACCTTGGCAGCGGGCGCAGGCAACTCGCCTGCGCCCTCGATCCAGGCGCTAACGGCGTCGTAGGCCAACTTGGCCTGATTGCGAACCACGGCACGGTAGACCGTGGAGCCACTGAGTGCGCCATCGGCATCGAACACCATTTCCGTGACCAGCGCAAGGCGATCCTGACCCTCATTGAGCGAGGTCAGGTCGGTCGACAGGCGCTCAGGCAGCATCGGAAAAATGCGCGCTGAGGTATAGACCGAGGTGGTGTTGATGTGGGCATGTCGATCGATAGCCGAGCCCTTGCGCACCAGCGCATCGACATCAGCAATGGCCACCCACAGCCGCACCGCCCCCTTGGGCAGCGCCTCGCATGCCGTCAACTGGTCCAGGTCGAGCGAGTCATCGTTGTCGATTGAGCACCACAGCAGTTGGGTCAGGTCACGGATGTCGGGGCCGCTCTCATGGCCGAGCCCGCTGATCGACTCAAGCTGCTGCTTGACCTGGTTTGAGAACTCGGGTTCCAGCCCGCGCTCAATCATGGCCTGGGTGGCAATGTGAACCAGATCGGCACGGGTATGGGGATGGGCGGTTTGGGCAGTTGGTTTCATCGGATCACTATACAACCGAGTGCGTGGTGTGCCTGGTCAAGCCTCTGTCTTTGACATATTCACGCTGCCGTTCATGGTCTTTTCAGCATGGAATCGCGTTACTGGCTGAGCCTCCAAGCCGAGTGCGACATGCGCATGGTGACCCGCCAGAGCCGTGACAAGGTCGCTGCGCGTATCCGTGAGTTTCAGTCGTTGGTCGTCTGAATTACTAGAATGCTATCAATATAGAAGCTGTCTGCGCTTATCTGGTAAGGGCTGCAGGCTCATTTGATGTAAACCTCACTCGTGCCGCAGCGCCTCGATCGGGTCCAGCCGGGCCGCCCGGCGCGCCGGAAAGTAGCCAAACACCACCCCAATCGCGGCTGAGAACACAAACGACAGCACGTTCACGCCCAAATTGAAAACGTAGGGCACATCCATCAGGCTGGCCAAGCCGATTGAAGCGCCGGTGGCCAGCACGATGCCAACCACCCCGCCTAGTGCTGACAGCACCACCGCTTCTATCAAAAACTGCAGCAGCACCTCGCCCTCCAGCGCGCCAATCGCCAGGCGCAGGCCGATTTCGCGGGTGCGCTCGGTCACGCTCACCAGCATGATGTTCATGATGCCAATGCCGCCCACCAGCAGGCTCACAGCGGCCACCGCACCCAGCAACATGGTCAGCACTTTGGTGGTGCTGGCAAAGGTTTCGCTGAGCTGTTTGGTGTCGAGCACGTTGAAGTTGTCTTCTTCGGCCTCGGCCAGCTTGCGCCGCTCACGCAGCAAGTCGGTCAGCGCCGCCTTGACGCGCACCGGGTCGGCGCTGTCTTGCATCGACACCAGCAGGGTGTTGATGCGGGTGTGGCCGGTGATGCGCCGCTGCAGCGTGTGCAGAGGCATCAGCACCACATCGTCTTGGTCATTGCCAAACGCGCCCTGGCCTTTGGAGTCCAGCACGCCGATGACTTCGCAAGTGATCTGTTTCACCCGAATCATGGCGCCCAGCGCGCTGCTGCCGGAAAACAGCTCGCGTTGAACGGTGGTGCCCACGATGCATACCGACGCGCCGCCGCGTTGTTCCTCTTCGGTGAATTCGCGCCCGCTCAGCAGCTTCCAGTTGCCGGTCACCAGCCAGTCGTTGGTACTGCCGATCACGCTGGAGTTCCAGTTGCGGCTGTCTGCCACGATGCTGGCAAAGGTGCGCGCCTCGGGTGCGACCGCCAGCAGGCCGCTGACCTGGCTGATGATGGCGGTGGCGTCCGCTTCGCGAAACGCGGGCGCGCCAGCACCGCCGCCAGGCCCGCCCATGCGTTGGCCTGGGCGGAGTTGCAGCAGGTTGGTGCCCAGCCCGGTGATCTGGTTTTGCACCGACAGGGTGGCACCGTTGCCCACGGTGACCATGGTGATCACCGCGCTGACGCCGATCACAATGCCCAGAATGGTCAGAAACGAGCGCATCAAATTGCGCCGGATGGAGCGCAGGGCCAAAAGCAGGGTGCTAAGCCACATCAGGCGGGCTCCGCCTGGCTAGCGTGCAGCAGTGCCGCAGGCGGGGTTTTCGTCAGGGCCTTCGGGTGCAGGTTGCGCTCGTCTTTGGCAACTACGCCGTCGACAAAACGCACGATGCGTTTGGCATACGCCGCCATGTCAGCCTCATGGGTGACCATCAGCACGGTGATGCCGTGGTCTATATTGAGCTTCCACAGCAAGTCCATGATCTCAAAGCTGCGCTGGGTGTCGAGGTTGCCGGTGGGCTCGTCAGCCAGCAGTACCGCAGGCTCGGTGACGATGGCGCGGGCAATTGCCACGCGCTGCTGCTGTCCGCCCGAGAGTTCAGCGGGGGTGTGGTGTTCCCAGCCGCCCAGGCCCACCGATTCGAGCGCTTTTTTGGCGGCGGCATGGCGCTGTTTGGCGGGCTCGCCGCGGTACAGCAGGGGTAACTCCACGTTTTCTTGCGCGCTGGTGCGTGCCAGCAGGTTGAAGCCCTGAAACACAAAGCCCAGATAGTTGCGGCGCAGCAGCGCGCGCTGGTCGCGGCTGAGCTTTTCGACATGCACGCCGTTGAAGAGGTATTCGCCCGTGGTCGGGGTGTCCAGGCAGCCCAGGGTGTTCATGGCCGTGGATTTGCCTGAGCCGCTGGGGCCCATGATGGCCACAAACTCCCCGGCCTCAATGGTCAGGTCAACCCCTTTGAGCGCCAGCAGGGCGGTCGCGCCCTCGCCGTACAGCTTGGTTACGCCCTTGAGTTGGATCAGCGGTGCGTCGCTCATGGTTTGGCAGCGGTGGCGTTGGTGCGTTGTTCGGTGATGACGGCCATGCCTGCCTGGAGGTCGCCTTCCAAAATTTCGGTCATTCGGCCGTCGCTGATGCCGGCGGTGACATTCATCTCCATCGGCGCGCCGTCGCGCAGCACCCACACGCGTTTGGCCGGGCCGCCGCTGGCCGTTTTGCGTGGGCGGGGCCTGCTGGGCATCATCTTGCTCATGAAGCCACTATTCGCCTTGGGCGCATCCGCTTCTGCCACGGGCGGTGCAAAGCGCAGCGCCGTGTTGGGCACCAACAGCACGCCTTTACGTTCCACAGCGGTGATGGTGCTTGTGGCGGTCATGCCGGGGCGAAGGCTCAGATCGTCGTTGACCACATCCATTTGCGTGACGTAGGTCACCACGTTGTCGGTGATGGTGGAGCCATACGACACGATGGTGATGGTGGCCGGAAAGCGCCGCGCCGGGAACGCACTCACCGTGAAACTGGCCTTTTGGCCGACTTTGACGCGGCCCACATCTGCCTCGTCCACATTCACCTTGAGTTGCAGTTGACTCAGGTCTTCGGCAATGGTGAACAGTGTCACGGCTTGCAATGAGGCGGCTACGGCGTTGCCGGGGTCCACGCTGCGGGTCAGCACCACACCGTCAATCGGCGAGCGAATTGAGGCTTTGGACAAGTTGGTCTCATCGGTGGACAAGGTGGCGCGGGCTGAATCCAGGTTGGCGCGGGCACTGGCCTCTGCTGCCACCGCACGCTCTAGCGTCGCGCGGCCGCTGTCGAGTTCAGAGGCCGAGGGTACTTTGCCGCCCGACAGGCGCGAAACCTCTTCCAGCCGCGCCAGGCTGGCCTGACTTTCGCGCGCGGTGGCGATGGTTTGGGCCAGTTGCGCCTGTGCCGACGCGACGGCCGCGCGCGAGCGAGTCACCTGATCATTGAGTTTGGCGGTGTCCAATTCCACCAGTACCTGGCCTTTTTTAATCTCGGAGTTCACGTCTACCAGCACCGCGCGCACCGTGCCAGAGAGCTCGCTGCCAATGTTCACCGAGCGGGTAGGCTGCAGCGTGCCATTGGCCGAGACATTCAGGGTGAGGTTGCCAATGCTGGCGGGCTCGGTCACATAACTGGGGGCCGCTGCGTGCAGCTTGCTTTGCTGCCACGCGTAGTAAGCGCCAAAAGCCACAAGGGCCAAGACAGCCACCGCCCAGACAGTGCGCCTGCGCCACCAAGCTACTTGCGCTGGCGCATTCAGCAGCGCCTGCAAGGCACTGGCGTCAGGATTGGCACCAGAAGAGGTTTTTAAGTTGTCAGCCATAGAGTGAGGTGTTCGGGAAATACAGTTGAAAGAGGGTGAAGGCGCTATTGCCAGTCGCCACCGATGGCTTTGACGATTCGCACGTAATCGCTGCTCAGGTCGGCCTGCACGCCCGCTAGGCTGTCTTGTGCGCTGAGCAGGGTGCGCTGGGTTTGCAGCACCGTCTGAAAGTCGATCAGGCCGCTGGCAAAGCGGTTTTGCGCCAGTAGGTCGGCGTTTTCAGCGGCAGTGGCGGCCTGTTGCAGATAAATCAGCCGGTCTTTGTCGTTGCGCCAGCTGAGCATGGCATCTTCTACATCTTTCAGGGCCGTCAACAGGGTCGTTTGGTAATTGGCTCGGGCTTGGTCGACCCCCGCTTGCTGCACCTTGACCTGGGCATTCACCGCGCCACCGTCAAACAGCGGAGCGCTCATGCTGGCCAGCACTTGGGTTGCCACAGCGGCGCCGTTGGTCAGGCCCGCTAGCGTGAGTGCTGTCAGGCCAACCGAGCCACCCAGCTTGAATTTGGGGTGGCGTGCGGCGTCTGCGGCGTCCACGTTGGCTAGGGCAGCGGTGATGCGTGCCTGCGCCGCGCGCACATCGGCGCGCTGGCGCATGCGATCGGCCTCAATCACATCAGCTACTTGGCTTGGCGCTTGCGGAATGGGTTGTGTGGCTTGCAGCAGCGCATCCAGTTCGGTCGGTGGTCGTGCGGTCAGCACGGCCAGGCTGTGGCGGGTTTTGCCCAGGCTGCTGCGCAGCGCCGGAATTTGCGCCGAGGTCTGCGCGGCAGCGGTCAGGGCCTGCTCTACTTCCAGCGAGGTCAACAGCCCGGCTTGCGCGCGCCACTGCGTGATTTGCAGGGTTTCCTGCTGGCTGGTCAGGTTGCGTTGGGCAATATCCAGCTTCGCCTGCTGGCCACGCAGTTGGATATAGGCCAGGGCGACTTCGGCACTCAGGCTTAAGCGCACATCCCGCAGGTTGTTGACTTCCACCACAATTCCCGCGTCGCGGCTGGCCAGCGCGCTGCGCTTGGCCCCAAAAATGTCCAGTTCCCAACTGGCATCCAGCCCGGTGCGGGCGGCGGTGCTGCTGGATGAACCCTCTGAGGTGTTGCGTTGCAGTGAGCCTGACAGCCCGAGCTGCGGCCGCTGTGAGGCCAGTTCTGCATCGCGCAGGGCACGCACTTGCCGCACCGCAGCGCGCGCCGCGTCCACCGTGGGGTTGGCCAGCAAGGCGTCGTTGATCAGCTGGTGCAGGGTGGCGTCGTTCAGGTTGTGCCACCAGGACTGCAACTGCGGCCCGGCGCTGGTGGCAGGGCCTTGTCCTTCAGCCGAGGCACTTGGGAAGATGCTGGCGCAGCCAGTTAAGGTGGCCAGCATCAGCCCCACGATCACCGCATACGGGCGCCCTCGTGGCTTGGTTTGGCTGGCGCAAAAAGGCAGGGCGGGGATGGCTGGCATGGTCAAGCTGGCGTGGGTCATGAAAATAAGCAGTCGGCATTGTCTGGCAACACCGTGAAGGGCGGTAATCAGAAGGGTAAACCTGCGTAAAGTTCCCTGGGGGCTCTCTAAGCCACAGACTGTCTGCGGTGGAATCAGGCATGGGACAATGCCCGGCTATGCATCCAAAAGCCCTGCTTGACGCCTGTTCTGAACTGGTGCGTCTGACCCTCAAATTAGATCACCCGGCTGACGCCATCGTGTCGCGGTTTTTCCGCGACAACCGTGGCTTGGGGCCGCGCGAGCGCGCCACGCTGACCGAGACGGTCTACACCGTGCTGCGCAAAAAGAACCTGTTTGACCACTTTGCACCCTCGGGCAGCGGCCCCAAAGAGCGCCGTCTGGCGATTCTGGGCTTTTACGGCCCCGGCGACTTTTTACGCAGCGCTTTAAGTGAGCAAGAAGTCAACTGGCTTGATCAATGTGAAAAAATCAAGCCGCAAGACCTGATGGAGCGCCATCGCCACAACCTGCCTGAGTGGTTGGTGCAGCCCCTCAAAGACCAGCTGGGGGTTGACTTCTGGCCTCTGGTGGAGAGCTTGAACAAAGGCGCCGGGCTGGACTTGCGCGTGAACACCTTCAAGGCCAAGCGTGCTGACGTGCAAAAGGCGCTGGCAGTGTCTGGCATCAAGGCCGTGCCCACAGCGTATTCCCCGTGGGGCTTGCGCATTGCGGGCAAGCCGACGCTGAACAAGCATGAGGCCTTTGTGCGCGGTGATTTTGAGGTGCAGGACGAGGGTTCGCAGCTGTTGTCCATGCTGCTTGATGCCAAACGCGGTGAGATGGTGGTGGATTTTTGTGCGGGTGCTGGCGGCAAGACGCTGGCCATTGGCGCAGCCATGCGCTCAACTGGGCGCCTGTATGCGTTTGATACGTCAGCAGGTCGGCTGGACGCCTTCAAGTCACGGCTGGCACGCAGCGGCCTGAGCAATGTGCATCCAGCGGCGATTGCCCATGAGCGCGACGACCGCGTGAAGCGTCTATCAGGCAAGATTGACCGGGTGCTGGTGGACGCGCCCTGCACCGGCCTGGGCACACTGCGCCGCAATCCTGATCTGAAATGGCGTCAGGACATGAAAGCTGTGGAGGAAATGACGGTCAAGCAAGCCGCCATCCTGCAAAGCGCGGCGCGCCTGCTGAAGTCGGGTGGCCGTTTGGTGTATGCCACCTGCAGCGTGCTGCCGCAGGAAAACGAAGCCATTGCGCAGGCGTTTTCGCAAGCTAATCCTGATTTTGAGCCGATGGACGTTGGTGAAGTGCTGACCGGCCTCAAAGTGGCGCAAGCCGCAGACTTGTGCAGCGGTGGCGACAACAGCCAGCGATATCTAAGGCTTTGGCCGCACAAGCACCAGACTGACGGGTTTTTTGCCGCTGTCTGGCAGCGCAAGTAGTTTTGGCTATCACGCCTTAAATCAAGAGAGGCAAAAAGATGAATTCGTTGTTGGACTGGGCCGCACAAGGCCTGTGGAGCCTGAGTGCGTGGCAAATCGTGCTGTTCACGCTGGTGATGACACACATCTCCATGATCAGCGTCACCATCTTTTTACATCGGCACCAGGCGCACCGCGCGCTGGATCTGCACCCGATCGCGGCGCATTTTTTTCGCTTCTGGCTGTGGCTGACCACCGGGCAGGTGACCAAAGAGTGGGCATCTATCCACCGTAAGCACCATGCCAAGTGCGAACAGCCGCAAGACCCGCACAGCCCGCATGTCTACGGCATCAAAACTGTGCTGCTGCAGGGCTACGAGCTGTATCGCAAGGAAACGAAAAACCAGGAAACGCTGGCGCGTTACGGTCATGGCACCCCCAATGACTGGCTCGAACGCAACCTGTACAGCCGTTTTTCCATGGTGGGTGTCGTGGCCATGCTGCTCATCGACCTGACCCTGTTTGGTGCCGCGGGCCTGGCCGTGTGGGCGGTGCAAATGATCTGGACGCCAGTGATGGCCGCAGGCATCATCA
Source organism: Rhodoferax antarcticus ANT.BR (assembly GCF_001938565.1). Lineage (GTDB taxonomy): Bacteria > Pseudomonadota > Gammaproteobacteria > Burkholderiales > Burkholderiaceae_C > Rhodoferax > Rhodoferax antarcticus. Next base: position 253,316 of record NZ_MSYM01000018.1, on the reverse strand, counting down.
ACGGCGCGGCGCATTACTGGGGCTACCGAAACTTTGAAGCACCCGATGCCAGCACCAACATCTCGCCCTGGGGTGTGCTGATTGCCGGGGAAGAGTTGCACAACAACCATCACACCTACCCGACATCGGCCAAGCTGTCGGTGAAGCGCTACGAGTTCGACATTGGCTGGATGTACATCAGTCTGTTGCAGCGCCTTGGTTTGGCCAGCGTCAAAAAGACACCGCCGAAGCTGGCGCTGGGCATGGTGCGCGCTATGGCAGACGAGCAAACGCTCGAAGCGCTGATTCAAAACCGCTTTGAACTGATGGCGGGCTACGCCAAGGGCATGCGTCGCGCCTTTAATGACGAGGTGGCTGCGCTCAAAGCCCGCCAGGCAGACGTGGCCGTGATTCGCGCTGCCAGAAGCTGGCTGCACCGTGATGCCGAGAAGATCCCGAAGGCCGTTGCCGCGCAGCTGGCAGCCGCGCGGGCTGCCTCGCCGGTGCTCGACAAGATGGTGGTGATGCGTGAAGAGTTGCGCCAGATGTGGCTGAACCGCTCGCACACCCGTGAACAACTTGCCGCCGATTTGCAGGGCTGGTGCCAGCGGGCCGAGGCCAGCGGCATTGCTGCGCTGCAAGAGTTTTCCTTGCGCCTGCGCTCTGTGCGGGCCTGAAAATTTTATAAGCGTTTTAGGCTTCTAGCCCTTATGGAGATTGCGCTGGTAGCTATTATTAAAAGAGTATTTTGACCACAAAAAAGCCCGCATCATGCGGGCTTTTTTGTGGTCAGGAAGGCGCTGAATTACTTCAGCTTGATTTCCTTGTAGTCCACGTGCTTGCGAGCTTTGGGATCAAATTTCTTGATCAGCAGCTTCTCAGGAGTGGTCTTCTTGTTCTTGTCGGTCGTGTAGAAGTGACCGGTGCCGGCTGTCGATTCCAGCTTGATTTTTTCGCGTCCGCCTTTGCTTGCCATGATGGTCTTTCTGAATGGAGTGATTAAGCCTGACCACGCGCGCGCAAGTCTGCGAGCACAGTGTCGATGCCTTTTTTGTCGATCAAACGCAGACCGGCGTTGGAGATCCGCAGACGAATCCAGCGGTTTTCAGACTCAACCCAGAAGCGGCGATATTGCAGGTTTGGCAGAAACCGGCGCTTGGTTCTGTTGTTGGCGTGGGAAACCTTGTTCCCGACCATCGGGCCTTTGCCCGTGACTTCACATACGCGTGCCATTGAGGTCACTCCGATACTTTTTAACGGCCCCAACTGACGTTGGGAGCCTCACCTCGCCAAGAAAAAGGGTGGCGGTAACCCGATTGCTGATCGATTCCCTCACGGGAGCGTTCAGCAAAGCCGATCATTATAGCCCGCTATCGGGGCGGGCTTTTAGCTCGCTGGTGCAAGGGTTTTAACCCTGCTGATCCAGAAAGCGTTGCGCATCGAGTGCCGCCATGCAGCCAGTACCGGCGCTGGTGATGGCCTGGCGGTAAACGTGGTCCTGCACATCGCCAGCGGCAAAAATGCCGGGCACACTGGTCTGGGTGGCAAAGCCTTTGCTTCCACCTTGCGTGATGATGTAACCGCCTTCCATGGCCAACTGGCCCTCGAAAATAGCGGTGTTGGGTGCGTGACCGATGGCGATGAAGCAGCCTTTGAGCGTCAGTTCTTCAAGCGCGCCGGTGGTGATGTTATTGATGCGCACACCGGTCACGCCGGTTTCGTCGCCCAGCACTTCGTCCAGTGTGCTGAAGGTGCGCAGCTCAATCTTGCCCGCTGCCACTTTTTCCATCAGCTTGTCGATGATGATCGGTTCAGCGCGGAACTTGTCGCGGCGGTGGATCAGGTAGACCTTGCTGGCAATGTTGGCCAGGTACATCGCTTCTTCCACCGCCGAATTGCCACCGCCGACAACGCAGCAGACCTCATTGCGGTAGAAAAAGCCGTCGCAGGTGGCGCAGCCGGAAACGCCACGGCCCATGAAAGCTTCTTCCGATGGCAGGCCCAGGTACTTGGCCGAGGCACCGGTGGCCAGAATCAGCGCGTCGCAGGTGTAGGTGGCGCTGTCGCCCACCAGGGTGAACGGGCGTTTGGAGAAATCCACCTGACTGATCTGGTCAAACACGATGTGGGTTTTGAAACGCTCTGCATGCTCCAGAAACCGTTGCATCAGGTCCGGGCCTTGCACGCCATGCACGTCTGAGGGCCAATTGTCCACATCGGTGGTGGTCATCAGCTGGCCGCCCTGCGCCATACCGGTGACCAACACCGGAGACAGGTTGGCGCGTGCCGCGTAAATGGCGGCGGTGTAACCAGCGGGGCCGGATCCGAGAATCAGCACTTGGGAATGGCGTTGTGTTGTCATTTGTTACCTTTTAAAGCCAGGGTGGTTGCCGTGTACAGTTGCGAATAGTTTCTAAACTAGCTGGTTGCTCAACCGCTATTTTGATGCATTGAAATCCTATGCGTTCCAGGGGTTAGAGTTTATAAGGGTGATGAGATGGCGATGTTGACAACTTCAGACTTGCTGCGCCGGGTTCCTATTTTCTCGGGATTGACTGCGTCGCAGATGTCGCATTTGTCTAAGACGGTAGTCAAACAGCGCTTCAAACGGGGTGAACTGATTATCGAACAGGGTCGGATAAGCGGTGCTTTGTTCATTATTTTGTCCGGTCGGGCGCGGGTGATCATGTCCGACCGGTGCGCCAAAGAGGTGATTCTGAATACGCTAGGGCAGGGTGATTACATCGGTGAGATGAGCCTGATCGATGGCAAAGCTCACTCTGCCAGCGTTAAAACCGAGGTGCAGACCGATGTGCTGGTGCTCAGCCATGCCGAGTTTGTACGTTGCCTGGCCGAAAACCAGACCATTGCCGTCTGGATCATGAAGGGGCTGGTGCAACGGTTGCGTCAGTCGAGTGACAAGGTGATTTCACTGGCGCTGATGGATGTGTACGGGCGCGTGGCCAAAGTGCTGATGGACGCTGCCCAACCCAGAGGAGACCAAGGTCTGCTGATTTGCGACAAGATGACACGCCAGGACATCGCCAAGATGGTTGGTGCCTCTCGCGAAATGGTGAGCCGGGTGATGCGCGATTTTGAAGACCAAGGCTTCATCAATCCGCAGGAAGACGGCTCTATTGAGCTCAACGAACGCCGCCTGATCCCGCGCTAACAGTCTATGACTTACTCACTTAACACCCTCAATGCATCCCGCGGCGACACGTCCAGAGCGCCGCGCTCCGGCCTGGGTCGCTTTGCCGATGAACTTTGGCTGGTATTGGCCTCTGCCGCCCTGGCACTGTGGCTGCTGGCCTTGCTGAGCTATTCCCCGCTTGATCTGGCCTGGTCCACGTCTGGGACAGGTGCGCCGCAACGCAATTACGCGGGCCAGCTTGGGGCCTGGCTGGCCGATGGCAGTTATTTCTTGCTGGGCTATTCGGTGTGGTGGGGTGTGGCGGCGGGTTTGCGCGTCTGGCTGTCGGCTTTGGCACGCTGGCTGCGCGGCCACGACAGGCCACTGGCACCTGGTGTGCCACTGGAATCAGTGCCACGGCCGGGGCGTGACCGGGCGCTGTTCTGGCTGGGTCTGGTGCTGCTGCTGTGTGCCAGCGCGATGTTGGAGTGGACGCGTTTTTACAGCCTGGAGGCGCAACTGCCCGGCCATAGCGGGGGCGTTTTGGGCTATTTTGTGGGGCCGCTGGGGATGCAGTTGCTCGGCTACACCGGCTCGGGGCTGGTGGCCATAGCCACTGGCGTCATCGGCTCGTCGCTGGTGTTTGGGTTTTCCTGGGGACAGTTGGCCGAGCGGCTAGGCGCCTGGATGTTCAGCCAGATCGATACCCGGCGCGAAAAGATCGCCCTGGAAGAAGACGTGGCCCTGGGCCAGCAGGCCGCACAGGCGCGCGCCGAAGTGCGGGTGGAAGAGCGCCAAGACATGGCTGGGCCGCATCCCAAACCGGTGGTCGTGATCGAGCCGCTGCTGGCCGCAGTACCCAAGAGCGACCGGGCGGTCAAAGAGCGCCAGAAGCCGCTGTTTCGCGAACTCGATGGCAAGCTGCCACAGGTCGATTTGCTCGATGCAGCCCTGTTGCGCCAGGAAACCGTGGCACCCGAGACGCTGGAGATGACCAGCCGCATGATCGAGAAAAAGCTCAAAGACTTCGGTGTGGACGTGTCCGTGGTGCTGGCGCAGCCTGGCCCGGTGATCACGCGTTATGAAATCGAGCCGGCCACGGGGGTTAAAGGTTCACAAATTGTGGGCTTGGCCAAAGACCTGGCGCGGTCTTTGAGCCTGGTGTCGATCCGTGTGGTGGAAACCATACCGGGCAAGAACTACATGGCGCTGGAATTGCCCAATGCCAAGCGCCAGACCATCAAGCTCAGCGAGATTCTTGGCTCCAAGATCTACAACGAAGCCAAATCCATGCTGACCATGGGTTTGGGCAAAGACATCATCGGCAACCCGGTGGTGGCTGACCTGGCAAAAATGCCGCACGTTTTGGTGGCTGGTACCACGGGTTCTGGCAAGTCGGTGGGTATCAACGCGATGATTTTGAGCCTGCTGTACAAGGCCGAGGCGCATGACGTGCGCTTGCTGATGATTGACCCCAAGATGCTGGAGATGTCGGTGTATGAGGGCATTCCGCACCTGCTGTGCCCGGTGGTCACCGACATGAAACAGGCGGCCAACGGCCTGACCTGGTGCGTGGCCGAAATGGAGCGCCGCTACAAACTGATGAGCAAGATGGGCGTGCGCAACCTAGCGGGCTTCAATACCCGCATGGACGACGCCAAGGCGCGCGGCGAGCTGATTGGCAACCCGTTCAGCCTGACGCCTGAAGCGCCCGAGCCACTGGAGCGCCTGCCGCACATCGTGGTGGTGATCGACGAACTGGCTGATTTGATGATGGTGGTGGGCAAGAAGATTGAAGAACTCATCGCCCGCTTGGCGCAAAAGGCACGGGCTGCCGGTATCCACCTGATTCTGGCCACCCAGCGCCCCAGCGTGGATGTGATCACCGGGCTGATCAAGGCGAATATTCCGACGCGTATTGCGTTTCAGGTCAGCAGCAAGATCGACAGCCGCACCATCCTCGACCAAATGGGCGCTGAAGCCCTGCTGGGCATGGGCGACATGCTTTACATGCCCAGTGGCACCGGCTTACCCGTTCGCGTGCATGGTGCGTTTGTCAGCGACGAGGAAGTGCACCGCGTAGTTGGCTACCTGAAAAGCCAGGGCGAGCCCAATTACATTGAAGGGATTCTGGAGGGTGGCACGGTCGATGGTGAAGACGGTGCAGGCACACTCGACGGCGGCGGTGGCGAAAAAGATCCGCTGTACGACCAGGCGGTGGAAGTGGTGCTCAAAAACCGCAAAGCCAGTATCTCGCTGGTGCAGCGTCACTTGAAGATTGGCTACAACCGCGCGGCTCGGCTGGTGGAAGACATGGAAAAGGCCGGTCTGGTCAGCAGCATGAGCACCAGCGGCCAGCGCGACATTTTGGTTCCGGCGCGCAACGAATGACAGGGCAAACCATGCAATTTAAACGGTTTTTTCTTGCTACAACTTTGATAGCTGCTACCGCAGGTAACACGTGGGCTACAGGCCTAAAAAGCTTGGAAGAGTTTGTCAAAACCGTGAAGACGGGCCAGGCTGACTTTACCCAGGTGGTGACCTCGCCTGCCAAAGACGGCCGGGTACCGAGAGTGAAAAAATCCAGCGGCCAGTTCGAGTTTTCCCGGCCCAGTCGTTTCAAATTCACCTACGTCAAACCTTTTGCTCAGACCATCGTCGCCGATGGCCAGACGTTGTGGCTGTATGACCAAGACCTGAACCAGGTCACCGCGCGCCTGCAGTCGCAGGTGCTGGGTTCAACCCCGGCGGCGCTGATTGCCTCTGCCGCTGATTTGAAGGCGCTGCAAGCCGACTTCGCTCTGGCCGATGCGCCTGACAAAGATGGTTTGGAGTGGGTAGTAGCCACGCCTACCGCCACAGACGGGCAGTTGCAGACGGTGCGTGTGGGCTTGAAAGCCTCAGCCAACGGAGCGCCGACGCTGGAAGTGCTGGAAATTCTGGACAGCTTTGGTCAGCGTTCGGTGCTGAGTTTTTCGGGCTTTCAGGTTAACCCGGCTTTGCCTGCCAACGCGTTTGACTTCAAGCCGCCAGTTGGCGCAGATATTCTCCGGCAATGAGGTAGGTCACCGCCGACGCTGCTTCGTCTGGTGCCTACATCAGAATCAGGCCTATTTTTAGCCTAGACTTGATCTAGTTTGGGCTGCAGCTTGGCGGTCAACGTCGACAATAGCCAGTGTTTCAGATGAATTGGGTACCGTCGATACCGGTGTCAAGTTCGCTGCCACCAGATTGACCCCCACCAGCTCGTTCCCATGTCTTCGCCTTTGAAATCGGATCGACTGTCCAAAATCAGGTCATTGTTTGATGACTACATCGCGCAGTACGCCACGCGCGACGACCGGCTGACGGCGCGATTCAGTGACAACTTCAGTGGTTACACCGGCGGGGGGAATTTCCTCGTCAAGGACCGCGCCGAGTGGGTGAAGATCACCCGACAGGATTTTTCCCAGGTGACCGAGCCGTTGCGTATCGACATGATCGACATCGCCTTGCAGGACCTGAGTCAGGATGTGGTGGTGGTGACGGCCTTTTTCCACATTCACTTGCCCGGTAACGAAAGTGTGCTGTCCAAGGAGACGGCAAGGCTGGTGCTGATCTTCCGCCTTGAAAACGAGGATTGGAAAATTGCGCACAGCGGTATCTCGATTCCTTACGCTTTGGTGCAGGCAGGTGAGGTCTACCCCCTCAAAGGATGACAGGATCGCAACACTGAGCTGGGGGCCTTGGTGACGCAGCGCACCCAAGAGCTTCGGGAAAGCGAGGCGCTGTACCGTTTGCTGACAGAAGAAGCCCTGGACGTAATCTGGAAGACCGACCGCGATCTGCGCATCACCTACATCAGCCCGGCTGACGAGCGGCTGCGCGGTTTCAAAGCAAAAGAGGTGATTGGCCAGCAGGTGTTTGACCTGTTTACCGAGGACGGTGTGGCCTCGGTGAAGGCGCTGATCGAGAAGAGATCTGAAGGGGCACCGAGCCGTACCGCACCAGACGAATACCTGACCTTTAACGCGCAGCATCGGACCAAAAACGCAGGGGTTTTGTGGGGCGAAGTTATCGCCAAGCGAGACTTTGACGCGCGCGGCGAGATCGTGGGCTACCACGGCACGACCCGTGAATGCACCGATCGGGTTCGCCTGGAAAGCGAAGTTCGTCAACTGGCTTTTTTTGATCCGCTGACGAATTTGCCCAATCGGCGGCTGCTAGATGACCGACTGCGCCAGAGCATCGCGGTGATCAAGCGAAGTGGCAACTATGGCGCGGTGATCGTTCTCGATCTGGATAACTTCAAGATACTTAACGACCTGCACGGCCACGACGTGGGCGATTTTCTGTTGCTTGAGGTGGCCCGGCGCCTGGTGCACTGTGTGCGCCAGAAGGACACCGTGGCGCGTTTTGGCGGTGACGAGTTTGTGGTGATCCTGGATGAGTTGAGTACCGTCAAGCTAATGTCCCTGCGCCAGGCCACTGAAGTAGCCGAGAAAATCCGCAACAGTCTGGCTGCGCCCTATCTTTTGAAGGTCATGCAGACGGATCAGGCTGAGGCCGTAGTTCAGCACCAATGCTCTGCCAGCCTGGGTGTGGTGCTGTTCCTGGGTCAGGAAGCCAGCCAGCATGATCTCCTGAAATGGGCGGATAACGCCATGTACCAAGCCAAAGCTGCAGGCCGCAACGTCATCCGGTTTTCAGACCGCTGAGGTATCTGGCGGCGGCACCCAAGAGCAACACTGTTGACAAAGCCTTCGCCAGCTTAAAAGGAGCGAACTTTGGTGATGGCTTCACGCGTGATCCTCCATTCGTTGGCAACAAATTTCAAGGCTCAAACGTGTCGCTTTAGGCAGCCGGGTAGGCTTTGAAATCCTTGTTGTTACTGGTTGAACCGCAGTGGGTGACTGCCGGTCCATCCTGCCGTCATTTGGCCACAGCGGGCACCGCAGTCGGCGCTAAAGCCGGTACAGGCTTGCTGGTGACCGAGGTTTTGGCCAGATCCTGTTTTTTAAGCACCATCATTTCGGGCATGGCCAGGCTGCAGGTCAGGGCACCGTCCTCATTATCGGTACCACCCGCAAGCGCAGGGACCTCGGTTTGCAGGGGGCGCAATTCCAACGCTTGCAGTAATGTGCCATTGGCGGCCAGCACACGGGCTTTGGCCAGCTCGAGATCGTATTGGGCGTTAACCAGCGCGCGGCGCGCCTCATAGAGCTCGTTTTCCGTATCGAGCAAATCCAGCAAGGAGCGCTGGCCAATGTCGAATTGCTGGCGGTAGGCTTCACGCGCCTTGGCGGTGGATAGCTCGTGCTGTGCCAGCAGGCTTTGCTGAGACTCCAGGCGGGAGACATCGTTCAGCGCAATCAACGATGTCTGGCGCACGTCGCGGCACTGTTTGTCGCGCAGGTCATAAGCGGCGTTCAGTTTGGCGGCATATTGCTTCACCCGTGCCGAGTCAGAGCCGCCGTTGTACAGGTTGTAGTTCATCACCAATTCAATAGCGCGGTCACGGTAAGTGCCGTTCTGGCCCTCACGGTTGCGTTCGATGGCCTGGCTGAGCCGCAACTCGACGGTTGGCCAGTAGCTGGATTTGCGCAACTCAACATCAGCCCGGTAAGCTCGGATGGTGGACACGGCGCTGAGAAAGTCCGGGTTTGTGCGCACTGTTTGGGCCACAAAATCGGCTCTGGCTGGCAAAAAACTACTCAGTTGTGGCACCGGGTTCATGGTGGCAACTGGCTCTTCGCCCACCAACCGGTGGTAGCGTGCTGAAACATCATGTAGGTTGCTGACTTCTGTCAACCAGTTGGATTCAGCCAGTGCCATTCTTCCAGAAGACTGCTCCGTATCCACTCGCCGACCCACGCCAGCGTTGGTGCGCTCGGTGAGTCGCTCGTTCACGTCGCGGTGGCTGGCGTAGTTCTCTTCGGCCAACCGCACGAGTTCGCGGTAGCGCAACACGTCCACATAAGCACCGGCGGTTTCCAGAGCAATCTGGTCGCTGGTTGAAATCAGGTCGTAGTAAGCCGCCATACGGCTGTGCCCCAGGCGGCGCACGTCGCTTGCGACGGCGAACCCATCAAACAATGTCTGGCGCAACTGGATCACGCCGAGGGAATGGTTGTAGCTGTTGTAGTCTGCAGAGCCAGGCGTTTTGGAGCTTTCGCGACCCGCGGTCAGATTCAGATCAACCCGTGGTCTCCAGCCGCCTTTGGACGCGTCTTGTTCGCTGGTCGCCGCCAAGAAGTTTTCGTTCTTGACCATCACCTCGGGGTTTTTAAGCACGGCGCGCTCAACCGAATCTTTCAGTGTGATGGCACTCTGGCCCCAGGCCATGCCAGTGGTGACAAGCGCGACAGCAAATGCCACGAGAGATGGTTTGAAATACATGGTGTACCTTTCAAGATAAGTTATTCTCAGCAACTCATGACTGACCAATCAAGGGTATGACCGTCTACCCAGTGCAACGACTGCGGATTTTAGGGTTGCAATTTGTAACAGACCGACAGCATGCGTGACCTATTGCACAAAGTCTGCCATTTTTTTATCGGGCTCACGGTCGTGCTGGCGGTGGGCGCAGCGCCTGATGCCGACACTTTGCAAGCTTCCTATGTCAAACAGTGGCCTCAAGGCGACCTCGTCAAGTTTCGAGCTTGGCGTGAGTTAATTGCTTCGGCTGCTGCCTTACAAGATGAAGAACGGCTCAAGCAGGTCAACCAGTTTTTTAACCGGAGCGTTGTCTTTGCCGACGATGTCGCTGTGTGGGGTCAGCCGGACTACTGGGCCACACCCTTCGAGACGATGGGCCGGGGTGCTGGCGATTGTGAGGACTTTGTGATTGCAAAGTTTTTCACGCTCAAGCTGATGGGCGTGCCGGTAGAAAAATTGCGGCTGATTTATGTTTACGCGCGCACAGGCTCTGGCGCGGCAGCACCTCGGCAGGCGCATATGGTGTTGGCGTTTTATGCCACACCCGAGGCGGAGCCAGTGGTGCTGGACAACCTGCTGGGCGATGTGCGCTTGGCCTCAGGTCGCCCGGATTTGACGCCGGTGTTCAGTTTTAACACGCAAGGTATTTTTGCCGGAACCAGCAGCACCGTGGTTGCGCCCGCTCAGGGCGCGGGCCGCCTGTCGCGCTGGGAAGATTTACTCAAGCGCGCGCGCGCAGAGGGCTTTGAATAGTCCGATTAGAAACAGGAGTTGACCCCCATGTCCATGTACCGCCAACTGTGGCTTGCCATCATCGTCAGCACGTTGCTGGCGCTTTGCGGCAGCATGCTTGCTTCAATGCTCAGTGCACGCAGCTATCTGCAGTCGCAGCTGTCAATCAAGAACGCTGACAACGCCACTGCGCTGGCTTTGTCGCTCAGCCAGAGCAACCCCGACCCGGTGATGGTGGAGCTGGTCGTCTCGTCTATGTTTGACCGCGGCCACTACGAGCGTATCAGCGTGACTGACCCGGCGGGCGCGGTGATGGTGACGCGGGTTGCGACCGAGGTTGACTTGAACGCACCGCGCTGGTTTGTGCGCGCGTTGCCGATCCATGCCGACCCGGGCTTGGCTCAAATCAGCAATGGCTGGAAGCAGTTTGGCACGGTCACCCTGGTCAGCCACAGCCGGTTTGCCTACGCGGCGCTGTGGAAAAGTGCACAACAAGTGGCACTGGCATTGATCCTGGCAGGGTTGGTTGGCGGCTATTTGGGCTCACTGGTGCTCAGGCGTTTGCGCAAGCCACTGGATGCGGTGATTGGTCAAGCCAATGCGATCACCAATAGAAGGTTTGTGACAATAGAAGAACCCGAGGTGCCAGAACTGAAACAGCTGGCATCCGCCATGAACGCGACCGTCAAACGTCTGAAAAGCATGTTTGAGGAGGAAGCTGCCAGGCTGGACAAGGTGCGCCAAGATGCCAACTGTGACCCGCTGACCGGCTTGGCGAATCGAAGTTATTTTCTGGCGCGGCTGCGTGAAGCGTCCATAGCCCAAGACTCTGCTGGCGAATCCGTCATCATTGCTAGGCTGGCCAACTTGGCCGTGGTTAATCAGACGCTGGGCCGGGCGGCGACCGACGAACTGTTGTGCCGTTTCGGGAGCGCCTTGGAAGAGGTCGCCGCCCTGCACCCGGAGGCGTTGGCCGCGCGACTCAATGGTGCCGACTTTGCTCTGCTGCTGCCGGGCACCAGTCGGTTTGAACTGACAAAAGTCGCGAAAAATCTTTTGTCCGCGCTGACCTCGGCCACCGGCGCCTTTGTCCCGGATAAAGCAACCACTTGGCTAGGCGGTGGCTATTTCCCGCCTGGCATGGAGGTGGACAACATCCTGGCGCAGGTTGATACTGCCCTGGCCGCAGCCGAACTGGAGGCGCGTGATGGGCTGCATTTTTGTGGTGGCTACGACAATGAGGCGCTGCCAAAAAGCGCCAAGGATTGGGCCACCATCATCCAAAGGGCGCTGAGCGAGAAATGGGTTCGACTGGTTTCCTTCCCGGTGATGACCCTGGAGGGTGGTTTGATACACCGCGAATGCCCGTTGCGGCTGATGTTTGATGCCCACGGCGAGTGGCATCCAGCCGGGTATTTTTTACCCGTCGCTGAGCGCTTGAAGCTCACCCCACAGCTGGACTTGGCTGCGGTTGAACTGGGCTTGACCGAACTTGAAAACAAACCAAATCTGACCGGTCTGGCGATCAATTTGTCGGCGAGTTCAATCCAGTTGCCGGAATTTCGCGCCAAATTGCGTAAGGCGTTGTTGAGTCGGCCTGGCACATCACGCCTGTGGCTAGAAGTCTCTGAGGCGGGGGCGCTGGTGCACTTCGAGGCGTTTCGCGCCCTGTGTCTGGAGCTGCGCGATCTGAAATGTCAGATAGGTTTGGAGCACTTTGGCCGCCAATTCAGCGAGTTTGGGCGCTTTCATGATTTGGGGCTTGACTATCTCAAGGTAGACGCCAGCTTTATTCGCGGTATCCACGCGAATGCGGGCAATCAGGCATTCTTGCGTGGACTCTCCGCCATTGCGCACAGCATTGGCCTCACAGTGATTGCAGAGGGTGCTGCCAGTGCGGATGATTTGCGGGCCCTGAGTGCTGTGGGTTTCGATGGGGCTACCGGCCCAGTGGTCACGGACGTCGCCTTGGCTTGACCCGCAGCCGCAAGCTTCAACCTACGTGGCCATACACTGCAAGATGGATGTCAATGCCCAGTCAACGTGTGTCTTTTTGTGGAGCTTTTTCAAATGTTTCATGTGCTTCGTAGCCCTGACGGTTCCATTCAGCAAGTGTCCAAAGTGACCTTACATAACAGTGAGCCTTTGGAAGAAAGTGATCCAGAGCTGGGTGCTTTTTTGGGAAACGCGCCCCCGCAGCCGTCATTTGGTACGGCTGATGCGGAATTTGTTCGCGTGATTGAAGATTTGATTGATGTGCTGATTACCAAGAACCTCATCATGCACACCGACCTGCCAGCTGCAGCGCAGAAAAAACTCATGTTCCGCAAAGGCCTGCGAAGTCGTCTAAACGGGGCTTTAGATTTGCTGGATTCGGACGATAGAGTGATCTAAAAGCATATGATGAACGTTGAACCTGTGACCTTATGACCGCGCCAAACCTGAATCCGACCCCTGCAGGAAGCAGCCCGCTTGGGTCTTGGCATGTGGGTGAACACAGTGCCCATTTTGATCCGCTGTTGCAGTGCGTTGTGGCCATGGCGCGAATTTTTGGCACGACGACGACGGCCGAAGCCCTTTCAGCAGGTCTACCACTTGAAAACAACCTGATCACTCCAGCGCTGCTACCTAGGGCTGCTGCACGCGCCAAGCTGACTGCCAAATTGGCCAGACGCAAATTGGCGGATCTGCGCCCGGGTCTTTTGCCTGTCATTCTTCTCCTCAAAGACAACCAAGCTTGCATTCTGTTGGAGTGGCTGCCCGATGGCCAGGCACGGGTCAGGTTTGCTGAATCTGGCGAATCAGCTGATGTATTGTCCAAAGACGAGCTCGATGCGGTCTATGGCGGCATCGTCTTTTTTGTCCGCCCGGTGTTCAATTTTGACCAGCGCGCGCCAGATACCGGGCACATCAAATCCAGACACTGGTTTTGGGGCGTCGTGTTCCAAAACTGGCGCTTGTACCGCGACAGTTTGCTGGCCGCGGCTTTGATCAACCTGTTTGCGCTGGCCTTGCCGTTATTTACCATGACGGTTTATGACAGGGTCGTTCCGAACCGTGCGCAAGAGACACTGTGGGTTCTGGCGATCGGCGTTGTATTGATGCTGTTCTTTGATACGGCGCTGCGCACGGTCAGGGCTTACGTGCTGGACACGGCTGGCAAGAGGATTGACGTCACCCTATCGGCCAAGATCATGGGTAAAGTTTTAGGCATGAAAATGGCCGATCGGCCTGTATCTGTGGGGTCTTTTGCTGCAAATTTAAGAGCATTTGAGGCGGTGAGAGATTTTGTGGCCTCGGCTTCCATCACCACCTTGGTAGATATCCCCTTTGTTTTTGTGTTCTTTTTTGTACTCGCCTGGATATCCCCTTGGCTGATATTGCCGCCCCTGATCAGCATCATTTTGTTGTTGATCTCCGGCTTGTTGGTGCAACAAAAAATGCAGGAATTGGTGGATGTCACCCAACGGGCAGCATCGCAGCGCAACGCCACGTTGGTAGAAAGTCTGGTGGGAATTGAAACCATCAAAGTCATGGTGGCCGAAAGCAGCTTTCAGAGGAAGTGGGAGCACTCGACTATTTTTCTGGCGCAAAAGGGCAGCAAACTCAAATTTTTGTCAGCGGCCGTCATGAACTTTGCGCAGACCTTGCAGCAGTTTGTCACGGTCGCTGTATTGGTGGTCGGGGTGTATCTGCTGATTGACAAACAGGTCAGCATGGGCGGCATCATCGCGGCGTCCATGTTGGCTGGTCGGGCGATGGCACCGTTTGGCCAGGTCGCTGGACTGTTAATGCAGTTTCATCATGCTAAAAATGGCTTGGCATCCATTGAAGGTCACATGAAAACCCCGTCTGAGCGGGGCGGTGACGCCGCGTTTTTGCACCGAACACGGTTTCAAGGGCAGATCGAGTTCAAGAACGTAAGTTTTACTTATCCCGGGCAGCAGCAGGGTGCCTTGAACAAAGTGTCATTCAAGATCCAAGCGGGGGAAAAGGTGGCTTTGATTGGGCGCGTGGGGTCTGGTAAGTCGACGATCCAAAAGCTGATACTGGGCTTGCACCAGCCGACCGAGGGCGCCATTTCTATCGACGGCATCGACATGCGCCAAATCGATCCGGCAGAGCTGCGCCGGGCAGCTGGCTACGTGTCGCAGGACGTCAGTCTTTTCTATGGCTCATTGAAGGAAAACATTGCCTTGGGTGCGCCATTCGCGGACGACCAAGACATCATTGATGCGGCTGAGATCGCTGGCGTTGCGGAGTTCGCCAATCGACACCCGCAGGGGTATGACATGGCCATCGGCGAGCGCGGCGAGTCTTTGTCAGGGGGCCAGCGACAAGCGGTGGGTATTGCTCGCGCGGTTTTGAATGATTCGCCTATTTTGCTTTTAGACGAGCCAAGCAGCGCCATGGATCATCAAAGCGAAGATGCCTTGAAAACCAGATTGCGGCGTTTTTCCGCTGGGAAAACAGTTGTTTTGGTGACCCACCGAAACGTATTGCTTGAGATGGTCGACCGGCTGATCGTGATCGACAACGGTCAAATCATGGCTGACGGCCCCAAGGCACAAGTGGTTGAGGCGCTGCAAAGTGGCCGCATCGGGAAGGCCGCATGATGGCTTACGACACACCTGCAGCCAAAAGTTCAGGAGTTTGGTCCCGGTTTTACGGCTTTGTCTCGGCGCAAATAGATGCGTTTTTGCTTATGCTGATGGGCAAGCAGAAGGAGCTGGACGGCGACTTTGATGCCAACGCAGACTGGGCTATCGCTGAGCAGACACCGCGCGGCGCACGTCTGCTCATTTGGCTCGGTGCGATTGCCTTTTTTGTGTTGATCGTTTGGGCGGCACTGGCTGATTTGGATGAGGTGACGCGCGGTGAGGGCAAGGTCATTCCGTCGCGGCAAGTCCAGATTCTGCAAAGCCTTGACGGCGGCATCATCTCGGATATTTTGGTCAAAGAAGGCCAGACTGTCAAAATCGGTGACTTGTTGGTGAAAGTTGACCCCACGCGAATGGTGTCGTCATTGCGCGAGAACCAATCCCAATACCTGTCGCTGCTGGCCAAGGCGGCTCGACTGAAGGCGATTGCAGAGGGGTCCAAGTTTTTACCGCCAGCAGAAGTCGTCAAGGAAGCCCCTGAAATTGCCGAGCAGGAACGCAATCTTTTTGAGTCGCGTCAGGCAGAGCTTGAAGCTGGCATGGCGGTGGCCAGGCAGCAGTCGGTGCAGCGATCACAGGAACTCATTTCTGTGCGTGCACGGCGCGAACAAGCTGCGCAAAGCTACTCCTTGACCGCCAGGGAACTCGAAATGACCCGACCGTTGGCAAAAACGGGGGCTATTTCTGATGTGGAGCTTTTAAGACTGGAGCGCGATGTGGCGCGCTATCGCGGCGAGCGCGACAGTGCTGACTCTGACATTCCCAGGCTGCAAGCGGCGGTGTCAGAGGCCAACAGAAAAATTCAGGAGACCGACCTGACGTTTCGCAACATCGCCAGATCTGAGTTAAGCGAGGTCAACGCCAAAATCAATGCGTTGTCGGAGGGCAGCACTGCGCTTGAAGACCGTGTGAAACAGACCGAAATTCGCTCGCCTGTGAATGGAACCGTGAAACAACTCAAAGTCAACACGGTGGGTGGGGTGGTGCAGCCGGGCAAAGACATCATTGAGTTGGTGCCCTCTGATGACGCTTTGATTCTAGAAACCAGAGTCAGTCCAAGAGACATCGCTTTCCTCAAACCTGGTCAGAAGGCGATGGTGAAGTTCACCGCCTATGACTACGCCATCTATGGCAGCCTTGAGGCGGAGTTGGAAGTGATCGGCGCTGACAGCGTGCTGGATGACAAAGGCAACGCTTTCTTTTTGGTCCGAGTGAGAACGCTGTCAACCACCATTGGCCCGCAAAAATTGCCGATCATCCCTGGCATGATGGCCGAGGTTGACATTCTGACGGGCAAGAAATCGGTGTTGACCTATCTTTTGAAGCCGATTTTGAGAGCCAAAGCGATGGCCATGACAGAGCGATGAATTTGGCTAAGTCAACTATCTTTGCCACATCAGACCAAGGTTTGCTAAGGCATTGGCAAAACGGGCTGACAAAGCAGGCACACCTCGTGGAGACGTTCAGCGCCGCGAAGGGTGTTGTCGGGCCTGAATCTTTGCTGTGGCTGGATCTGAGTTTGCCTGAGGTTCCGGCCTGGGTTGCACCAGATTGGAAGCAACTGCTGGGTCAGCCGCACCTTAAGGTGGTCGCTTGCAGTTCATCCCCAACCGATGCTGAGGGCATTGCTGCACTTGACGCGGGTTGCTCAGCCTATTGCCATGCTTATTCAGACCCCGCGACGCTGGTTCAAATCAAACAGGTGGTCGAAGCAGGGCAAATTTGGATTGGCAGCAGCCTGATGCAAAAGCTCATTCGCGGCGCGAAGCTGGCCAATCGTCCCGACCAAGTCAAGCTTGTGGTAGAGGATTGGTCTGTTGACCTGACACCCAGAGAAAAAGAAGTGGCTTTTTTGGCTGCCAATGGTGCCTCCAATCAACTGATTTCCAGCAACTGTGCGATTTCGGAGCGCACCGTCAAGGCGCACCTGAGTGCCGTCTTCCAGAAGCTCAACCTCACAGATCGCCTGCAACTGGCTTTGCGGGTGCATGGCATTAGCTGAGATGGACGTATCTTGGTGTAGCTGTGCCTGCACCTGTACCTGTACCTGTACCTGAGGACAATAGCGGCGTGACAGCCCGAGCCTTAAAGTTAGCGGATCAATTCGTTAACTTTGGAGTGTTCTGTGGCTACTGTTCAAAATTCTGTTGAAGCTAAAGGCATTGTTGTCGCCCTCAAGGGTAATGCTTGGTTGGTCGACCCGGATGGCAGCCGCAGGCTTCTGAAGGTTGGCGATGAAGTGCAGGAAGGCCAGCGCGTCGTCACAGAAAATGGCGCAGAACTTGAATTGTCTCTGCCCAACGGCCAACAGGTCTCAGTGGCCTCCGCCAGAGAATTGCTGATTGACGCAACCCTTTTGGGCACTGCGCCTTTGGATGCTACCGAGGCAGCGCTGAAAGACTTGAACAGTGGTGCCAGTGATCTCGCTCAAGCGCTTGCTGCTGGCGGTGATCTTTTAACGGAACTTGATCCAACGGCTGCGGGTTTAACGGAGGCGAAGCCAGCGACTCGCATGGTTTTGTTGCGCGTGTTGCGAATTGTTGAGGCCGTTGATCCGTTGTCCATTGGGCGTGGTCCTGATGATGTAACCAATGACCTGAACCTGTATGTTGGCACTGCGACTGGACTTGCCGAAGGCGAAGTGCCCCCAGTACCTGGCATCACGTTGGCACCCACGATCACGCTGGGTGCCAACATCACAGCAGACGACATCATCAACCAAGCCGAAGCAGGCCAAAACATCCCCATCACCGGCGTCGTCGCAGGCGATGCCAAGGTCGGTGACACCGTCACCCTGACCGTCAACGGCAACACCTTCACCGGCTTGGTGCAGGCCGGCAAGACCTTCTCCATTGAGGTCCCCGGCGCCGACCTGGTGGCTGACCCTGATAAAACCATCCAGGCCAGCGTGAGCACCACGGATGCTGCGGGCAACACCGCCAGCGCCAGCGACACCGAAGGCTACCAAGTCGACACTGCGCCCCCAGTACCCACGATCACGCTGGGTGCCAACATCACAGCAGACGACATCATCAACCAAGCCGAAGCAGGCCAAAACATCCCCATCACCGGCGTCGTCGCAGGCGATGCCAAGGTCGGTGACACCGTCACCCTGACCGTCAACGGCAAAACCTTCACCGGCTTGGTGCAGGCCGACAAGAGCTTCTCCATCAACGTCCCCGGCGCCGACCTGGTGGCTGACCCTGATAAAACCATCCAGGCCAGCGTGAGCACCACGGATGCTGCGGGCAACACCGCCAGCGCCAGCGACACCGAAGGCTACGGCGTTGACGCCAGCGCCCCTGCGGTGACAGTGGACATCCTTGACGCCAGCCTGAACGTGGCTGACAGAGTCTCCGAGGTGAGCTTCACCTTCACCCAAGCGCCGGTGGGCTTTACCCTTGATGACATCACAGCCACCAACGGCACCCTGAGCAACCTGCAGCCCACATCTGATCTACTGGTCTTCACAGCGACCTTCACCGCCAATGTCGGCTTTGAAGGCGATGGCCAAGTCTCCGTGGCAGCGGGCAGCTACACCAACGCAGCGGGCAACCCTGGCAGCGCTGGCAGCGACACGGTGAACATTGACACAACGCCACCGGAACTCAGCATCACGCTGGATGCCAACATCACAGCAGACGACATCATCAACCAAGCCGAAGCAGGCCAAAACATCCCCATCACCGGCGTCGTCGAAGGCGATGCCAAGGTCGATGACACCGTCACCCTGACCGTCAACGGCAACACCTTCACCGGCTTGGTGCAGGCCGACAAGACCTTCTCCATCAACGTCCCCGGCGCCGACCTGGTGGCTGACCCTGATAAAACCATCCAGGCCAGCGTGAGCACCACGGATGCTGCGGGCAACACCGCCAGCGCCAGCGACACCGAAGGCTACCAAGTCGACACTGCGCCCCCAGGGGACGTTTATCTCACCAGTCAGACAAAGGAAATCGGCAATCTTGGCCTGTCGGGCGAGTATTTTGGGCACAACGACAACCGAACAGGCGCCGCGAACGATACGCTTTACTCAGGAACAACAGCAACTAGGTTGCACTCGGACGATGGAAAATTTGGCAACGTGGACAGCTTGGCCGATGTCGAAAGAATCATCGAAGACCGCAACGGCAACGCAGACCTGGTTGGTAGTACCGCTTCGGGTGCAGCCAAAGCTGACGCTACTTTCTCCGCCAACAAACTTGAGTTTGGCTTGCATTCGGGATCGAACACGCCGTTGTTCAGCAACGATCTAGGTCAAAACGGCAAGGTCGAGACGGGGTCTATTGGTGCCGCAGCCTCCTCGGGTGGCGCCAACAACCTTTATAACTTCCTGAAGGTGACTTCAGGCAATGCCGATGCCTTGGCTGCCACCAGCGGTTTGGGTGACACCACCGACGCTGTGATCCGGATGGTTGGTTACATCTATATCCCAGCAGGCGGTGCGTACGACTTGCGCATTACTGCAGACGACGGCTATCGCGTCCGGATTGGTGGTCAAGACTTAGCGCAGGCGGACTATATCCAGCAAACGACAACCGAGGTCTATTCAAATCAACCAATTTCAGAAGGCCTGCAACCCATTGAAATTTTGTATTGGGATCAGGGTGGCCATGCCAGCCTGCGTGTTGAAGTCAAGTCTTCTGGCACCGCAGACGCCACTTACAAAATTATCGGTAACGATGAATTTGCACTGTTTTCGCCGTCAGACTTACCGGTGCTCACCGCCAACCAAGACATCGTTGAATCCACCACAAACGGCGTCTGGGCGGTGCGAACAGGTGAAACCTACACGGGCACGGAGGCTTCTGAAAAGGTAATTGGCAGTGACGGGCGTGACACCATCCACACCGGCGCAGGCAACGACACTGTCAATGCGGGCGCAGGCAACGACACTGTCAATGCGGGCGACGGTGCAGATGTCATATCAGGCGGCGCGGGTAACGACCTGCTCACCGGTGGCTTGGGCTCTGACACGTTCGTGTGGGCGCTGGCTGATCAAGGCATCATGGGCGCCCCAGCCCGCGACACCATCACAGACTTCAACACGGCTTCGCACACTGCGGGGGGCGATGTGCTTGACCTGCGCGACCTGCTGACCGGTGAGAACCACACTTCAGGCACTGGCAACTTGACCAGCTACCTGCACTTTGAAAAGACGGGCAGTGACACCGTGGTGCACATCAGCAGCAACGGGGAATTCTCCGGTGGCTTCAGCGCTGCCAAAGACGTTCAGACCATCACCCTGAGCGGTGTTGATTTGATTGGCTCCTCCAGCACCGATCAGCAAGTGATTCAGAGCTTGCTGAACAACCACAAATTGATCACTGACTAGCCTGCGCCAACTTCGCTGAGCTACCGGCTGGAATGAAGACCCGGCCAGGTGGTTTGGCGCAGTGGCCTATCCTATTCTCAAAACAATAGCTGCCAGCGCTTTCTGCATAAGGGCTGGAGGCTATTTTTAGTATGTAGACGGTCACGTCCTTGATAGCGCACGAAGCTCTGGTGTGCGCGCCCGGTGCGCCACAATAGCGCGCATGACATCCCGCCTCGCACCTCACCCTCCACTGGCCGAACGGCTGCGCCCCAAAACCTTGAGTGCGGTCATCGGTCAGCAGCACATGCTGGGCGAGGGCATGGCGTTGCGGCTGGCGTTTGAGTCGGGCCAGCCGCACAGTTGCATCCTCTGGGGGCCACCGGGCACCGGCAAAACCACCATTGCGCGGCTGATGGCCGATGCGTTTGACGCACAGTTCATCACCATCAGCGCGGTGCTCGGCGGCGTCAAAGACATTCGCGAGGCGGTGGAGCAGGCCCAACTGGCGCAGGCCCAGGGTCGGCGCACGCTGGTGTTTGTGGATGAGGTGCACCGCTTCAACAAAAGCCAGCAAGACGCGTTTTTGCCGCATGTGGAAAGTGGCCTATTCACCTTCATCGGCGCCACCACCGAAAACCCGTCGTTCGAGGTGAACTCGGCCTTGTTGTCACGCGCTGCCGTGTATGTGCTGCAATCGCTCACCGCCGAAAATTTGAAGCAAATAGCGGCCTCAGCCCAAGCGTTACAAGGGCTGCCAGCTATTGAAGATGTAGCGATTGAGCGTTTGGTTGCGTATGCTGATGGCGATGCCAGGCGCCTGCTCAACACACTGGAAACCCTGACGGTCGCGGCCGCGCAGGAGCAGCGTAGCGAGATCACCGACGTCTGGTTGCTCAAAGTGCTGGGTGAACGCATGCGCCGTTACGACAAGGGTGGCGAGCAGTTTTATGACACGATCAGCGCGCTGCACAAGAGCGTGCGTGGTAGCGACCCTGACGCCGCTCTGTACTGGCTGGTGCGTATGCTTGACGGTGGTGCCGACCCGAAATACATGGCGCGCCGCCTGATCCGTATGGCCAGCGAAGACATCGGCTTAGCCGACCCACGCGCCCTGCGTCTGGCGCTGGATGCCGCCGAAGTTTATGAACGTCTGGGTACGCCCGAGGGCGAACTGGCGCTGGCCGAATGTGTGATTTATCTGGCCATCGCGCCTAAAAGCAATGCCGTCTACAAGGCCTTCAACGCGGCCAAAGCCTTTGTCAAAAAGGACAGCACCCGCCCGGTACCGATGCATCTGCGCAACGCGCCAACCAAGTTGATGAAAGAGTTGGACTACGGCCTAGGCTACCGCTACGCGCATGACGAGGCGGGCGGTTTCGCTGCCGGTGAGCGTTATCTGCCCGACGGCTTGGCTGAGCCTGGCTTTTACAAGCCAGTAGAGCGCGGACTGGAGATCAAAATAGCCGAAAAGCTGCGTGGCCTGCGTGCACAAAATCAGGCAGCCAAACAGGCTGCCGGGCCGACTGGCGCTGCTTAGGCGTCTTGGTCGTCGTGATCGTGGTGGTGGTCGTGGCCATCACCATGGTGACTTTCGCAGTCATGGGGTGGCGTGGTCACCAGTGGCAGCTTGCCAGCCAGCCAGGCAGCCACGGCCTGATCCGGGTCAGTTTCGGTGGTGACCAAGGTCTGCATGCCTTTTTGGGCCAGCCGGTTTTGCAGGCCGGTTCCGGCGCTGCCTGCGATCAGCAGGTCTGTGCCATCCAACGGGTGAGCCGCCTGGGGGCCGACCCTCTGGGCGCTTTCGTGAAAACTCTGCTCTTTGTCGAGTTCCAGCATCGTTTTGCTGACAATCTGTTGGTTTTGAATGTCATAAATCCAGAACTTGCGGCACTTGCCGGCGTGTTCGGTAATAGTTTTTCGGTTTTGGCTGGTAATAGCGATTTTCATGGGGCGTCTCAATCAGGAGGCAGCGGCTGCTGCGTTAGCCAGTGAATAAGCAACCATCATGCCATTGTAAATAGGTGCTTGTAAAGCGTTGATTTATTTGACTAAATTAAAAATTTTCAGCGTATCGGAATTGTTTGGCCAGCGCTGAATGACAAAATTGGCAGTGCTTGCGACAGGGTGTTTGCTCCAGAAAAGCATGGCTCGAACAGACGGGGCAGTCGTTCTCAATGCGTTAACCTTATGCTGGTTAAGCTAACTTGACGTCACCTACTGACAAGGGTCGACCCCGCAATATGCTCCTCGGACCGACCCGCCGCGTTGACTACAATCGCGGCCACTTCCGCCCCTGACGGCGTCGTTTTGGCATGTATATTGCGTGACGATTTGAGTTGCTTGTAGTGCAGGGTTTTGCAGGTTCACCAGGTGAGCCGACGTACCGGTCGACACAGCTTTCGGCTAATTTCGGAGAATAATATTTATGGAAACCTTCATACAACAGATCATCAATGGTCTGGTGTTGGGCAGCATGTATGCGTTGGTGGCTTTGGGCTACACCATGGTGTACGGCATCATTGGCCTGATCAACTTTGCCCATGGCGAGGTGCTGATGGTGGGCGCACTGACCAGCTGGAGCATCATCGGCATGATGCAGGACGCCATGCCTGGCACGCCCGGCTGGGTGATTCTGCTGGTGGCCATGGCGATTGCTGCGGTGGTGGCTGCTGTCTTGAACTTCTCGATCGAGAAGCTAGCTTACCGGCCGTTGCGCAACAGCCCCCGGCTGGCGCCACTGATCACCGCCATTGGCATGTCGCTGCTGTTGCAGACGCTGGCCATGATCATTTGGAAGCCCAACTACAAACCCTATCCCAATCTGCTGCCAATGGTGCCGTACGAAATTGGCGGGGCGGTGATCACCCTCACCCAGGTGCTGATTCTGGGCATGACCGCGATCTCGCTGGCGGTACTCATGTGGCTGGTGAATTACACCCGGCTGGGTCGTGCCATGCGCGCCACTGCGGAAAACCCGCGTGTGGCCGCGCTAATGGGTGTCAAGCCCGATTTCGTGATCTCGGCCACCTTTGTGATCGGTGCGGTTTTGGCGGCCATCGCGGGCGTCATGTGGGCCGCCAATTACGGCACGGTGCAGCACACCATGGGCTTTTTGCCCGGCCTGAAGGCGTTCACCGCGGCGGTTTTTGGCGGCATTGGCAACTTGGCAGGTGCGGTGGTGGGCGGTATTTTGCTGGGCTTGATTGAATCTCTCGGCGCGGGTTACATCGGTGCCCTCACCGGTGGCTTGCTGGGTAGCCACTATTCAGACATTTTTGCGTTCATCGTGCTGATCTTTGTGTTGACGCTGCGGCCCTCTGGTTTGCTGGGTGAGCGTGTGGCAGATCGTGCCTAGGAGACCCGCCATGAAACAAAAACAAATCATCGTTTTCCTGCTGGCAGCCGTCGGACTGCTGGTCGCACCCCTGATTCTGCAGAACTTCGGCAACGCCTGGGTGCGCATTGCCGACATGGCGCTGCTGTATGTGTTGCTGGCCCTGGGCCTGAACATTGTGGTGGGCTACGCTGGTCTGCTGGACCTGGGTTATGTGGCGTTTTTCGCCATCGGCGCTTATATGTATGGCTTGCTGGCCTCACCGCACCTGTCAGAGAACTTTCCGGCCATTGCCGCCATGTTCCCGGATGGCTTGCATACCCCGATCTGGCTCATCATCCCGGCAGCGGCGGGTTTGGCGGGGCTGTTTGGGGTGCTGCTGGGTGCACCCACGCTGCGCCTGCGAGGTGACTACCTGGCCATTGTGACGCTGGGCTTTGGAGAAATTATCCGTGTGTTCATGAACAACCTGGACCACCCAATCAACCTCACCAACGGCCCCAAGGGTATTGGCCAGATCGATTCGCTGACCTTGTTTGGCATGAGTTTTGGCAAACGCATTGAGGTGTTTGGCTACGACATCCCGTCTGTGACGCTGTATTACTACCTGTTTCTCTCGCTGGTGGTGGTCAGTGTGATCATTTCGCACCGCCTGCAGTTGTCGCGCGTGGGCCGCGCCTGGATGGCGATTCGCGAAGATGAAATTGCGGCCAAGGCCATGGGCATCAACACCCGCAACCTGAAACTGCTGGCCTTTGGCATGGGTGCCACTTTTGGTGGCGTATCGGGCGCCATGTTTGCCTCGTTCCAAGGGTTTATCTCACCCGAATCGTTCAGTCTGATGGAGTCGATCATGATCGTTGCCATGGTGGTATTGGGCGGCATCGGCCACTTGCCAGGCGTCATTCTGGGCGCAGTTGCGCTATCCGCCTTGCCAGAAGTGCTGCGCTACGTGGCCGGCCCCTTGCAAAGCCTGACGGGCGGTCGGCTGGATGCCTCCATCCTGCGCCAGTTGCTGATTGCGCTGGCCATGATCAGCATCATGCTGTTGCGCCCGCGCGGCCTGTGGCCGTCGCCCGAGCATGGCAAGTCACTGCCCAACGTCAAGCCCTGAACGGGTCCGGGCAGTGTTACCAAGGAACTCAAGACTATGACAGACACAGTACTTAACGTATCAGGTGTGTCCAAGCGCTTTGGCGGCCTGCAGGCCCTGAGCGATGTAGGCATCCAGATACAGCGCGGCCAGGTGTATGGCCTGATTGGCCCCAACGGCGCGGGCAAAACCACTTTTTTCAACGTGCTCACCGGCTTGTACACCCCCGACACCGGCACCTTCGAGTTGGCGGGCAAGCTCTACAAGCCCACCGCCGTGCATGAGGTGGCCAAGGCTGGCATTGCCCGCACTTTTCAAAATATTCGGCTGTTTGCGGAAATGACAGCGGTGGAAAACGTCATGGTCGGGCGCCATGTGCGCACCCATTCGGGCCTGTTGGGTGCCATTTTTCGCACCTCAAGTTTCAAGTCGGAAGAAGCTGCCATTGCCCAGCGCGCCCGGGAACTGCTGGACTACGTGGGCATTGGCCGCCTGGCGGACTTCAAGGCGCGCACGCTCAGCTATGGTGACCAGCGGCGCCTGGAGATCGCCCGTGCCCTGGCCACCGACCCGCAACTGATTGCCCTGGACGAGCCCGCCGCCGGTATGAATAACACCGAAAAGGTGTTGCTGCGCGAGCTGATCGACAAAATTCGCAATGACAACCGCACCATTTTGCTCATTGAGCACGACGTGAAGCTGGTCATGGGTCTGTGTGACCGCGTCACCGTGCTGGACTATGGCAAGCAGTTGGTTGTGGGTACACCCGCCGAAGTGCAGCGCAATGAAAAAGTGATTGAAGCCTATTTGGGCACAGGTGGCCACTGATATGACAAATGTTCTTCTGAAAATCAAAGACCTCAAAGTGGCCTACGGCGGCATCCAGGCCGTCAAGGGCGTGGATTTTGAGGTGCGCGAGGGCGAACTGGTGTCGCTGATCGGCTCCAACGGTGCGGGCAAAACCACCACCATGAAGGCCATCACCGGCTCCTTGCCAATCAACGATGGCGACATCGAATACATGGGCAAAAGCATTCGTGGTCAGGGCCCGTGGGATCTGGTCAAGCAGGGCCTGGCCATGGTGCCCGAAGGCCGCGGCATTTTCACCCGCATGACCATTCTGGAAAATCTGCATATGGGCGCGTACATCCGCAATGACAAGGCTGAGATCCTGCGCGATATCGACAAGGTGTTTGGCATTTTCCCGCGCCTGAACGAGCGCAAAGACCAACTAGCGGGTACCTTGAGCGGTGGCGAGCAGCAGATGCTGGCCATGGGCCGCGCGCTGATCAGCCGGCCCAAGGTGTTGTTACTCGACGAGCCCTCCATGGGCCTGGCACCGATCATGGTCGACAAGATCTTTGAGGTGATCCGCGACGTGTCCGCCCAAGGCGTGACCGTGCTGCTGGTGGAGCAAAACGCCAGCCGCGCGCTGGCCATTGCTGACCGCGGTTATGTGATGGACTCCGGCTTGATCACCATGACCGGCGAGGGCAAAACCATGCTGAAAGACCCGAAAGTGCGCGCTGCATATCTGGGTGAATGATTTACCAGATTAAGATTGCTTCTATATTTATAGCTAAAAGCCCTTGACTTATAAGGGTTAGAGGCTTATTTTTCATGTAGTAGTGCGAACACTTGCCGTTGTTAATCGAAGTGGTTGATTAGCGGTTCTTCGAACCTGCGCTGCGTCTGTCGAGAGATTCTGGGCTGGTGCGCTTAATGACAGCACGCTCAGCCTCGGTTCATTGACGCCAGACTACAACAGCGCCAGCACCTGCAAAACATCCACCTGCGTGCGGTAGTGACCCAAAACTTTGGTGTCGTGCTCACGCACGATCGGGAAGGTGTCCATGATGTAGGCCGCATCTTCAGCGTCTAGCCCATAGAGGTAGAAAAACAGCGCATCCAGCGCGGTAAGGCGGGCACGGCGTTCGTCCTCGTTCCACACAAACGGCGGCAACACCGCGCCTTGGGCATCCACATAGCCCAGGTCGCGGGCGAACGGTGCCATGTCAAAGGCGGTGTAGGTCAGTGCCAGCACCTGGGGAATTACGAAGTCGGCCACGGTCGGGTCGTCAGGGTGGCCGTTCATCAGCTTGGCGGCGCGCATGGCGGCGGCGAAGGCTGCGGGCAGGGGCTCTTGAAAGCGCTCGGGGGCGATGACGGTGGCTTGTTCAACGATGAACCAGTTGAGGTTTTGTCCCTGTACCTTTTGCCGCAAGGCAAAGTCAAAGGCCATGCTGCTTAAGTTTGCCATGAGCAATGGTGCCCAGTCGGCGTAACCCGTCTCGGCCCCGGCTTGAGGTATCAGCATGGCCATGCTGTTGCCCACGCCGCACCTGGGTACGATGGCCGCAATCAAGGTGCGCATATTGCTCGGGGCTGTCACGGATTTGTAGGCTATGCACCAATCACCGTCCCAAGTATTGACGACGTTCGAATCAAGCACCCAATACTGTGGTGAGGGGTAACGAGCTGAACTAGCTTTTTCGGATTGGGAGACGCTTTCCTGTTGCGCGGCGCGTTTGAGATTGGCCTCATTCACCACCACATCCGCCGCCCGATGGTCGAACATCTGCACCATCTTGCCCTCGTACAGCGGCACAGCGGTTTGAATTCGACCCTTGTCTTTGCCTGTAGCGGGTTTTTCCCAACGATTCAGCGGCGCAGGTACCCAGCCTTGCGCCTGCAACTCTTCGGCTTTCAGAAACAAACCCGAGTCGTTGGTCATGTGAAACATGGCGGCGTACTTCACCGGCCAGGTTTTCTCATCCGACTGCTTGCCCAGGGAGTTGCTGACGGCGCCGTGCCGCACCAGCACCGGGTGCCGGGCATACAGCTTGAGCGTGATGTCCGCATCGCGGCGATTGCGAAAGATGGGGGCGGCACCGGTGTTGGGGTTGACGCGCACAAAATCTTGCGCGCCCAGCAGCAGGGTGCGTTCAGGGTCGTCCAGCTCCGCCAGGCTGTGCAAATAAAAGGCGCAGCGCGTGGGCAGTGGCAGTGGCAGTGGCAGCGGCTTGGGTGGGGTCGCGCCAGTGATCTCGACTGCTCCTAAATCAATAGCTACTAGCGCTTGATTGGCAAGGGCTAGGGGCGGATTTGGCACTGAATATGACGAGTTTCCAGGAACTGGCGCATAGCGCGGGGCGTTGCCAAACACCAGGGCACAAAACTTGAAGCTGGCGTGCACGTCGGGGAAAAACACCTTGCGGTTTTCAAAATCAAACAGGGCGCGCAGTTTGCCGGTGCTGCTGATGGAGCGGAAAAACTCCGCCGCACCCTTGTCTGCCGCAATGCCGCTGGGGGTGATGAGTGCCACCACGCCTTGGGGCTGAATCAGCGCCTGTGCCCGCTCAACAAACAAGCTGTAGAGGTTGACATCGCCGCCGCCCAAGAGCGGGTAGTCACCACTGCCGAGCTTGCCGTTGCCAAGCACGCGGGCATTGGCCTCGGCGCGCTCACTGGCGTCCTGGTAGTGCGCCCACAA
The DNA here is from genome assembly GCF_001938565.1 of Rhodoferax antarcticus ANT.BR. GTDB lineage: Bacteria > Pseudomonadota > Gammaproteobacteria > Burkholderiales > Burkholderiaceae_C > Rhodoferax > Rhodoferax antarcticus. The sequence continues at coordinate 225,157 of NZ_MSYM01000018.1, read as the reverse complement.
GTCCACCATGGGCGGGGTGTTGACGCCGGTTTGCGTCATGTTGACACCTTGCAGGGCGGCGATCATGCGTTTGCGGTCGGCTGCGCGCGGTTGGGCGGCAATGGCGGGTGAACGTTCAGCAAACCACTCGACCTCTTGCAGCTTGATGCGGTCCCACGGCGGGTTGCCAATCATGGCGTCAAAGCCGCCCTTGCTGCCCATGCCAAATACAGTGGGAAAGCTGGTTTGCCAATGAAAGAACGTTTCACGCTGGGCCAACGCACGGGCGCGCCCCATCAACGCATTGGCAGCCTGGCTGGCTGGGTCGGTGCCTTCAACTTGCCCTACACCCAGTAGCGCGACCAGGTTTTGCCCGGGCTCCAGCAGCTTCAGCATGGCCGCATATTCAGGGTGCTTGCCGTCCGCGAGTTCGCTCTGGCGCATTTGCTCTTGCTTGGGGAGTTTGAGCAACTGCGCCAGCTGGCTGACTTTTTTCACCGGCCAGCCGGGAATCAGCCAGCGCAGTGCGCGCCAGAAGTCCAACACCGCGTGGATGGGCGCGAGTTGCTCGGCGGCCTCGGTGGCGAGTTGCTTGGAAAGCTGGGCCTCGCCGATGTCCACATCGGTGAGATCAGCGACCTGAGCGAGGGCTTTCGCTGAGCGTGCCAGGCGGTCGAATTCTGTTTGCAACAGCAGCGCGCCTAAATCCTGCAGTCCGCGCTGCACCACCGGCAACTGCTCGCCATGCAGGCTGTCGCCAATCTTGAGGTGATGGTCAAGAAAGCTCAGCGGTGCACCGACGGTGAATGTGTGCAGCCACAACGCGGTTTTGGCCAGTTCCACGGCCATGGGGTTTTTGTCCACGCCGAAGATGCTTTTCTTCAGGATCATGCGTCGCACGATGTGGCGGTCGTCCAGCTGCGCGTCAGTTACCACCCAGCCATGTTCTTTGGCGGTGGTTTTGATGCTGCTGCGAATGTGCGCCAGGCGCGCCAGCACCGGGCTTTGCCAGGGCCGGCCACTTTCTACAAGATGTGCAGCCCAGGGTTGGGCGTTGACGTCCAGCGTGGCGGTGGCAACGGTTTCCAGCACGCGATCGGCGAGAAAGTCCACCAACGCCACCAAAAAATGGCCGCTGCCCATGGCGGGGTCGCAAATTTTGAGCTCCAGAATCTGGCTGGCCGGGTCTTTGGTGTCGAGCGCGTCCCAGTCGCTAGGGTTAAGCGAGGTTTTTTTGGACAGTTTTTTCAGGTGGGCGGCAAAGCCATCCAGCCGTTCCTGGGCCAGCAGGCCCACCGACTCGCGCAGGATCAGGCGTACCAGGTCGTCATGCGTGTAATAGCTGCCTGAGACCTTGCGCGCAAAACTGGCGGGCTGCGCACTGATGCGGTTGATTTCGGGCTTGTCTTTGTAGTCGTCTTTGGCTTGCACTTCGTGCACCAGGCTGTATTGCAGCAAACGCTCATAGATGCTGCCCAGGTGGGCGACGGCCAGGTCGCGGTAGTTGATCCAGCCGCGCAGCAGTTCTTCGGTGCGGCGCGAGAGGGCGTCGATGATGGGGGCCATGACCGAATCGGGCACCTTGGTGCGCGTCAGCAGCGCTGAGCGTTCGCGGGCGAACAGGCCGCCGTTGTAGGCAGGCATGCCGATGTCGTCGTCACCCACATCAATCAGATCAAACGCACCGCTCAGGGAAAGCCAAATAAGCGGCATGGTTTTCGAGAAGCGGGTGCCAGCATCCACTTTGTCACGTACTTCCTCGCGGATGCGCCGCACGCTGTAGGGTGCATAGCGTGGGTCGCGTACGGGCAGCAAGTTGCGGTCTTCGGCGTAAAACAAAAACAGCAAGCGATACAGCATCACTAGCGCGGCTTCGCGTACCTCGTCCAGATACACGGGGGTAAATTGGGGCCGGGTGAACTGGCCGTGGCCAATTTTGTGGGTCTGGGCGTGCAGGTCGCCACGGGCCAGGGCATCGGCGAGTTGCGGGAAGATGTCGGCAAAGACGCGTGCACCCAGGTCTTGTGAGACTTTTTCTTCATACAAACGGGCTTCGTTGAGCGCGTAGGCGTGGAAGCTGCGGCCAGCGTTGTCCCAGTCCTGCGGCAAAAATGCAGCGCGGCTAAAGAACAGGTGAAAGAGTTTGAGGGCGTGGTCGGGCGCTACCTCGTCCAAAGTGTGTTGAATGCCTGGCAGGCCCAAGGCAGCCGCAAGATCTACCTCAAAGAATTCTTCAGAGCGGGAGCGGGCGTCTTGCCAATACAGGCGCCAGACGGCACCGTTGGTCAGCATGCCCCACTTGACGGCACGCTCAGACACCACGTCGGAGCGACTCAGGTAGCGCAGCATTTGGCTTGACGGCGCATCCGGGTCAGTGGCTTCTGACAGGTCGCCACGGTCCAGTGGACGCAGCCAGCGCTTGGCTTCCAGAATGGCCAGGCCGTGGCGGTAGCGCAGATCGTCCTTCAGCGGCAGCGCCCGCGCTTTGGCGGCTGCGTCGGCAAACAGCAGGCAGTCCGGCACGTCTTCACGGCGCTTGCCCGACAGGTTGACCTGGGGCATGAAGTCGTCGCCCCAACCCAATGCGACCAGCACCTTGTTGATGACCAAGCTTTCAGTTTGCGCCTCGTTGATGGTGGAGGCCGCGTCCAGACCACCGTAAATGGTGCGCAGAGTAGATTCGAATGCGGCAAACGACGTGACACTCAAGGCTTGGTTGGGCGGAGTACCCTGCACGCCGCGCGTCAAAAAGTCTTGGCTGAAGAGTTGTCCTTGCATGGGCTGGCGTGAGTGAGTATCGGTGGGCGTGGGTGGTCAAAGAGTGTAGGCGAACGTCTGGCCCTTGAAGCGATGTCTGAGGTGTGGCAAAGCGCCAACCGCGTCCTGGCCATTGCCGATCTTGGTGATGTGTTGGATGCTGGCCAGATCACCATGAGCTCGATAAAAAATATAAGTCTTTTAACCATCTAGCCCTTATGGCATAAGCGCAGACAGCTATAAAAATCAATACAGTCAGAAGGCTGCATGAAGTGCTGACATGCGTCAACGATCTTGTCAGCTTCTTGCGGCAGATCAAGCGCCGGACCTGAGGCTTTGACGCGCTGGCCCGGGAAAAACGCCCAAGCGTCGCGCCACACGTGCGCGGTTGTTGCGTCGGCGGGGTCAAAAGTGGCGATACACCGGGCGATTTGGATCAGCAGACAGGGCAGGGTGTTGGTAAGCAGAGGTTGGCGGACGTGTTTTACAGCAACTTTGTCAAATTTGCTTTACTTTTTGATATACCTCAAGTGTGTCACGATCTTGGTACACCATATTCGAGAGTATGTTTACCGTCCACACCATCAATCCGCTTGCGCAAACGCGCACCTTGGGCCGGGGTCAGGTCCTTCTACGGCGTGGCTTTGAGGCCGACCAGGTGAGTTTCATCGAGTCGGGCCGGGTCGCGTTAGGTGTCATGGGCTCCAACGAGATGGCGCACCAAATTGGTGTGCTGGAGGGGCCGTGCTGGCTGGATGCGAGCTCAGTCGTTTTGGGCATGCCGCATCTGGTGGACGCTGTGGCTGACACCCCGCTCAAGCTCTGCACTGTGGCAGCTGCGGATTTCAAGCAAGCCATCACGGAGATGCCGGGTTCGGCCCGGGCTGTGCTGACCGATGTCGCCATGGCGCACCGCAAGCAAACTGAATTTGCCATGAGCCGTCTGGCCAAAGATGCGGAAGCACGTTGCGCCGAATGGCTGCTAAGCCACGCCCGCTTTGGTGCCAAAGGCGATCTGGCCGTGGAGTTGCAGCAACGCAAACGCAGCATTGCAGCGCAGCTGGGCATTGCGCCCGAGACCTTGTCGCGTGTGTTGCGACAGTTGCGTGACAAGCGGCTGATCAGCGGCTCAGGCCGCGTTTTGAATCTGCTGAACCCCAGCGCCTTGCGCTCACTGGCCGGTTTCTAAGCCAGCCTCGGGTTCAGCCAGAGCTTCGCTACTGCGAAGCTCTTTTTTTTGCTGGATCAGGCGTTGCGCAGCGCCAGCGTCCACTTTTCCATGGCCTCGTTGGCGGGTTGCATCGGGGCTTCCATGAAGCTGATGACAAATTTGCTGCCCATGTCGGCAATGCCGATAGAGCGCGGGCGCACCGCCAGCATTTGCGGACTGGGAATGGCAAAACCAAAGCAGAAAATCACGTCGACTGCAGCGGTCATGCCTTCAACGATGGGGCCTTCAATGCGTTTGGTGTGGGCATAGTGGTCAAACACGCTGATGAATTGCACCTTCGGGTTGCTGGCAATGCAGGTTTTGTAGTAGTCCACCAGCGCGTCTACCGTTTGGTAGGTGGTCTCAGTCTTGGGGATTTCAGCCAAAAATATTGGGTACTTTTCGTGCAGCATGGTTTGCTTCATGGGGGCCTTTCGATGAGATAAATGAAAACGCCCGATGGTACTGGTTGCGCGGATTAGTGCGGGTGACCAAAGGCACAGTGGACGGGCGCCCGTTCCAGTCGAGTTTGTCGGTTGTGAGCAGCGCATACTCTTCGCAGAACCGTCTTCGATCTGACCCACGTCAAGCCTGCAGCGGATGGCGCGACCTGCGTCATGCAGGATGCACAGGCGTTGCAGATTTTGCTGGCGTCAAGTTGCTGCTGCTGGCATTCGCTAAAAAATGGCTTCTAGCCCTTTCTGATATTGGGTAGATAGCTCTTGTTATGAGAGCGTTAGTTGGAATATCACTGTGATTGCCATGACCGAGTGAGACGTCAAAACGATAGCAAACTGGCCCCGCTGGGGACGCTTCACAAGCGGCCAAACTGCCTTGCAACGCGCCTTGCCATGCATTCAGGCCCTCATCAACTTTCGTTGATAAATTTTGCTGTCCGAAGGTATCAGGGCAAGCAGTTTTCCGTCTGGGTTCTGTCTTGATTCGGCAAGATTCTTGCCACTGGTGGCATCGTCCTTGCTTGAATTGATTATGGCGTTGGGCATCAGCTGCCGTCATTTATTCAATACACTTCCGCTTCACGTCGTTGTTCAAACCCAGTTTCTCGGCATTTTCAAACAAAATCTGTGCCTGCGCCCATGACCCCACCCAGACTCCAGCTCAGCGGCATCACCAAGCGTTACCCCAGTGTGGTCGCCAACAGCGAGGTGTCATTAAGGGTGCTGCCAGGTGAAACCCATGCGGTGCTGGGCGAGAACGGAGCCGGCAAATCCACGTTGATGAAGATCATCTACGGCTCGGTCAAGCCCGACGAAGGCACGGTGATGTTTAACGGCCAGGTGGTGCACATCAAAAACCCGCAAGAGGCGCGGGCTCTGGGCATCAGCATGGTGTTTCAGCACTTCAGCCTGTTTGACACCATTACCGTGGCTGAAAACGTCTGGCTGGGCCTGAGCAAAACCCTGAGTCTGGCGGAAGTTACCCGCAGCATCGAGGCCAAAGCCGCCGAGTACGGGCTCGACATCGACCCGGTGCGCCCGGTGCACACTTTGAGCGTGGGTGAGATGCAGCGGGTGGAAATCATCCGCGCGCTGCTGACCAACCCGCAGCTGTTGATACTGGACGAACCCACCTCGGTGCTGACCCCGCAGGCGGTTGAAAAGCTCTTTGTGGTGCTGAAAAAGCTCGCCAGCGAGGGCTGCAGCATCCTCTACATCAGCCACAAGTTGCACGAAATTCGCGAGCTCTGCAACGCCTGCACGGTGCTGCGCGGCGGCCAGGTCACCGGCGTTTGCAATCCGGCCAACGAGAGCAATGCGTCGCTGTCACGCATGATGATTGGCGCCGAGCCGCCGCAGTTGACGCATCGCGTGCAAGACCCCGGCCCGAGTGTGCTGCGGGTAAGCAACCTCACCTTGGCGCGTGAAGACCAGTTTGGTGTGGATCTGGAGGGCATCTCTTTTGAAGTTCGCGCGGGAGAGGTGGTGGGTATTGCAGGCGTGTCAGGCAACGGCCAGAAGGAGCTGCTTTGCGCGTTGTCCGGAGAAGACAGTCGACCCAAGCCGGGGAGTGTACGCATGGGCCAGGTGGATGTGTCTGCCATGCACCCAGGGCGTCGGCGCGAGTTGGGTCTGCATTTTGTGCCCGAAGAGCGTTTGGGCCGCGGTGCCGTGCCGACGCTGTCGCTGGCGCAGAATCTGTTGCTGACGCGCCAAGAAGCCATTGCCTACCCCGGCTTTTTCGGAGGCTGGGTGCGCGTCAAACAGTTGGAGGCGCAGGCGGCGGACATCATTGCACGCTTCAACGTCAAAGCTGGCGGGCCGCGCTCTGAGGCACGTTCGCTGTCGGGCGGCAACTTGCAGAAATTCATTGTCGGGCGCGAGATTGACGCCAACCCCACACTGTTCATCGTGTCGCAACCCACCTGGGGGGTGGATGTGGGCGCTGCGGCGCAGATTCGCGGCGAGATTCTGGCGCTGCGCGATGCAGGCTGCGCGGTGCTGGTGGTCAGCGAAGAACTCGATGAGCTGTTTGAAGTGTCTGACCGCCTGCATGTGATGGCGCGCGGCCAGTTGTCGCCCCCCGTACCCGCAGCGGATGCCACGGTGGAGACCATCGGCGAGTGGATGAGCGGCCTGTGGGACCCTGAGGTGCAAGCCCATCTGGCCGAAATGGCGGCCACGGTGGACGCGGCGCAGGGGGCTGGCCATGCTTAAGCTGCAAGCGCGCCCCGAGCCATCCAGGGTCTGGACCTACGCCTCGCCGCTGCTGGCGTTGATGATCACCGTGCTGATTGGCACGCTGATGTTTGCCGCGCTGGGCAAAGACCCGGTCAAGGGGCTGCAGATGTTTTTCTGGCTGCCGATTCAAAGCGGCTACGCCTGGGGCGAGTTGCTGGTCAAGGCCACGCCGCTGTTGATCATCGCGCTGGGGCTGGCGGTGTGTTTTCGCTCGAATGTCTGGAACATTGGTGCCGAAGGGCAGTACATCATCGGGGCCATTTTTGCCGCCGGGGTGGCGCTGCTGGCCGAGCCCGGCACCGGCGCGTGGATCGTTGTGCCTATTTTGCTCGCCGGTGTGCTCGGTGGCACGCTGTGGGCGGGCATGACCGCCTTGTTGCGCGACCGCTTTCATGCCAATGAGATTTTGGTGAGCCTGATGCTGGTGTATGTGGCGGTGCACCTGTTGAGTTACCTAGTGGGCGGGCCGTGGAAGGACCCGATGGGGTTCAACTTTCCGCAAAGCAAGACGTTCGATGCGGTCACGCGTATTCCGCGCCTGTTCAGTGGCTCGCGGGTCAGCATCGGGGTGTTTTTTGCGTTGTTGGGTGTGGTTGGCCTGTGGATATTTTTGTTTCGTACGCGTGCCGGGTTTTCGCTGCAGGTAGGTGGGTTGGCACCAGCGGCAGCGCGTTATGCCGGGTTTTCGTCGCGCAAGGCTTTGTGGACGGCGTTGTTGATCTCTGGTGGCGCCGCTGGGCTGGCGGGTGCGCTGGAAGTGGCGGGGCCCATCGGCCAGCTCACCACCTATGTACCGGCGGGCTACGGCTTTGCCGCCATCATCGTCGCCTATGTCGGGCGCCTGCACCCGGTGGGCATGGTGTTGTCGGCCTTGTTGATGAGCATGTTTTACATCGGTGGTGAGCTGGCGCAGTCGCGTTTGGGGCTGACCAAATCACTTACCGGGGTGTTTCAGGGTTTACTGCTGTTCAGCCTTTTGGCGTGTGACACGCTGGTGAACTACCGGCTGGTGCTGCAGAAAAACAGGAGCAAATGATGGAGTCTTATGCGCTGTTATTGGCCGCCACGCTGAACGCCGGCACGGTGCTGGCACTCGCCTCGCTGGGGCTGTTGATCAACGAAAAGGTGGGCATCGTCAATCTGGGGGCGGAGGGCATGATGCTGTGCGCAGCCATTGCCGGGTTTGCCACGGTCGTGACGACCGGCTCGGATATGCTTGGTTTTATGGCTGGTATGGCCGCTGGCGCAGGGCTTGCCGCCATTTTTGGGGTGTTGGTGATCTGGCTTAACACCAACCAATACGCCACCGGATTGGCACTCACCTTGTTTGGCACCGGTTTCTCGGCCTTTGTGGGCACCAATTTTGTGCAGGCCAAAATTCCGCAGCGTGCCTCGTTCGCCATTCCTTATCTGTCAGACATTCCTCTGGTTGGCCCGGCACTCTTCAGACACCACCCGCTGGTGTACTTGACGGTGGTGTTGGCGCTGGCGCTGATTTGGTTCATGTACCGCACCCGCAGCGGCCTGATCATGCGCAGCGTAGGCGAAAGCCCTGAGTCGGCCCACGCCCTGGGCTACCCGGTGCGCAGTATCCGCTTGGCTGCGGTGGTGGCCGGTGGCGCGTTGTGCGGCTTGGCGGGTGCCTATATCTCAGTCATCTACACCCCTCTGTGGGTGGAAGGCATGGTAGCGGGCAAGGGCTGGATTGCGCTGGCGCTCACCACCTTTGCCACTTGGCGCCCGGCACGGGTGTTGCTTGGTGCTTACCTGTTTGGCGGCGTGACCATGTTGCAGTTTCACCTGCAGGGCATTGGCGTAGATGTACCCAGCCAGTTTTTGAGCATGTTGCCGTATCTGGCCACCATTCTTGTGCTGGCGATCATCTCGCGCAACCCGCAGTGGATTCGCATCAACATGCCCGCCAGCATTGGCAAGCCGTTTTATCCAGGGGGCTGAACCTTGACGAAACGGTCTGCTCTGCGTTCATAATCACTGTTTGTTTCACCCGTCGTAACCCCCTTAAGTAAGGAATTCACATGACTGATCTGCAAAAACGTACGCTGCTCAAAGCGGCTGCACTCTCCGCCGTGGCCGCCGCCGCGTTGGTGGGCTGTGGCAAAAAAGAGGAGCCGGCGCCCGCGCCTGCACCTGCGCCCGCCCCGGTGGTATCGGCCCCTGAACCCGCCAAGCCAGATCCGCTGAAGATCGGTTTCGTTTATGTCGGCCCGGTGGGTGACGGCGGCTGGACGTTTGCCCATGACAATGGCCGTAAAGCCCTGGAAGCCGAGTTTGGCGACAAGATCGTCACCTCTTTTGTGGAAAACGTGCCTGAGTCCGCTGACGCCGAGCGTGTCATTCGCGACATGGCAGGTCAAGGCAACAAGCTGGTTTTTGGCACCACATTTGGCTACATGGAGCCCATGCTGAAGGTGGCGGCCGAGTTCAATGACGTCAAGTTTGAGCATGCTACCGGCTACAAACAAGCCGACAACATGCGCACCTACGACAGCCGCACCTACGAAGGTGCCTACATGGCTGGCGTGATTGCTGGCGCTATGACCAAGAGCAACATGCTGGGCGTGGTGGGCTCGGTGCCGATTCCTGAAGTACTTCGCAATATCAACGCCTTTACCCTGGGCGCGCAAAGCAGCAACCCCAAGATCAAGACCAAGGTGGTTTGGGTGAACGGCTGGTTTGACCCGCCGAAAGAAACCGAAGCTGCCACCAGCTTGATCAATGGCGGTGCTGACGTGCTGTTCCAGAACACCGACTCCCCTGCGGTGCTGAAGACCGCCGAAGCCAAGGGCAAGCGCGCCTTTGGCTGGGATTCCGACATGACCGCCTACGGACCCAAAGCGCATCTGGCTTCTGCCGTGATCAACTGGGGCCCGTACTACGTCAAGACCACCAATGAGGTCTTGGATGGCAGCTGGAAGGCGGGAGAAGGCTCACACAGCTGGTGGGGTGTGAAAGAGGGCGCGATTGATATCGTCTCCATCGCCGAAGACGTGCCCGCTGAGACCAAGGCCCGGGTGGAAGAAGTCAAGAAGGGTCTGGCAGACGGCTCGTTTGCCATCTGGAAAGGCCCCTTGAAGAACAACGCGGGCAAGGAAGTGCTGGCCAAAGACGCCGTGGCTGACGACACGTTCCTGAGCGGTATCAACTTCTACGTCAAGGGCGTGGAAGGCAAGGTGCCTGGCAGCAAATAAGCTCAGCTGGCATAAAAAGCCGCCTTTGGGCGGCTTTTGTTTTGGGTGTTTGCTGCTGATAGACCCTGGTCGGACACCAGGCTGCCCTGCCAATGCGGCACCTTCGCTCCGCTAGACTGAGCGCTGTACAAAACGCTCAAATTCATCATGACCCTTGTCAAACCAGTTAGCGCTGAGCGCCTGCCAGACTTGCTCAAGCGGATGCCCAAGGCTGAGTTGCATATGCACATTGAAGGCTCGCTGGAGCCCGAACTGATGTTTGCGCTGACTGCGCGCAATGGCCTGAGCTTGCCGTATGCAGATGTTGCGGCTCTCAAACGTGCCTATGTGTTTGGCAACCTGCAGGCGTTTCTGGACGTGTATCACGCAGGGACGCTGGTATTGCGTACCGAGCAGGACTTTTACGACATGGCCTGGGCCTACCTGCAGCGTGCCGCAGCAGACCGGGTGCTGCATACCGAGATCTTTTTTGACACCCAGACGCACACCGGGCATGGTGTGAGCGCCGACACGGTGATCAACGGCCTGCACCGCGCCTGCGTCGACGTACAGCAGCAGTTGGGCGTCAGCGCGAGTCTCATCCTCTGTTTTCTGCGCCATCTGAGCGAAGAAGAAGCGTCTGAAGCGCTGGAGCAAGCCATGCCCCATCTTGACAAGCTGGTGGGCGTCGGACTGGCATCAAGCGAGCTGGGGCATCCACCAGAAAAGTTCACTCGGGTGTTTGCCAAGGCGCGTAGCCTGGGGCTGCACCTGGTGGCCCATGCCGGGGAAGAAGGGCCGCCAGCCTATATCTGGGCCGCGCTGGATGCTCTTAAAGTCGAACGCATCGATCATGGAGTGCAAGCGATGAAAGACCCGGCGCTGGTGGCGCGCTTGGCCCGCGACAAAGTGCCGCTCACCGTCTGCCCGCTGTCCAACCTGAAGTTAAGAGTGTTTCCCAGTCTGGCGCAACACAACCTGGGTGCGATGCTGCAGGCGGGCTTGGTCGCCACGGTCAATTCGGACGACCCCGCGTACTTTGGCGGTTACATCAACGAGAACTTCGCCCAGACATTTGCCGCACTGGGCCTGACAGCACAAAATGCTTTCCAACTGGCGAGTAACAGCTTTGAGGCGAGTTTTATAGATGCATCCGCCAAACGGGCCTACCAAGACCAGTTGGCCGAGCTGTTTGAAACCTTTGAATAGGGGGCGTGCTGCTGGCTGGCAGCACGGGGCTGCCGATTAGGCAATCAGCGCACCGGCACCCTGAGTTGCAGCCGCGGCAGCATCGCCCGGTAGGGTGCCAGCAGCAGGGCAGCCATCAGGCATTTGATGCTCAGGTCGCCGGTGGCCAGCATCAGCCAGTTCATGTCCGAGCCGTAAAAAGCCAGGAAGAAAAACACCGCGGTATCCACAACGGAGGCCACCACCGAGCCAATCAGCGGTGCCTTCCACCACGACGCGGTGCGCAGGCGATTAAACGCCGCAATGTCTAGCAACTGGCCCACAAGGAACGCCACGCCCGAGGCCAGCGCAATGCGCCACGGTGCCAGCGCCAGCGACACCACCACTGCAACCGCAAAACCGGCCAAGGCCACACGCCTGGCAGCCACATTGCCCAGCGCGCGGTTGGTCAAGTCAGTAACCAAAAACGCCACCGGGAAGGTAAAGGCACCCCAGGTCAACCAGTCGTTGATCGGAAACTGCACCAGGTAATTAGACGAAACAATGACCACCAGCATGGCCAAAATCGGCCGCCAAAGGGTCAAAAGAGGAGCTGGGCTTGAAGAAATCATCGGGCGATTATCGCCGCGCGGCATGCGTCGAGGCCTGCTACTGGCAAATTGGCTAAGCTCTGCGGCTGATGCAAGCCTACCGATCTGCCCTCCTGTATTTCCGGCCTCACAGTGATCCTGGCCAAAGCGCCGTCTATGAAGAAGATGGCTTGCTGGTGGTGGACCAAAACGCGCAGGGCACCCAGGTGGTGCAGGCCGTGGGGCCGTACCGTGGCCTGGCGGCGCGCTACCCGAATGTGCCGGTGCAGCATTTTCCGGGGCATATCATCGCGCCGGGTTTTGTGGATTTGCACAGCCACTACCCGCAAACCAACGTCATCGGTTCGCCTGCAGAGGGCTTGCTGCCATGGCTTGAGCATTACACCTTTCCAGAAGAAAATCGCTTTGCAGCCCCCGACTACTGTGCGCAAGCAGCTACATTCTTTGTAGCGGAGATGCTGCGCAACGGCGTGACCACGGCGCTGACTTTTGCCACCTCGCACCCGGCCTCGGTGCAGGCCTTGTTTTCCGAGGCACAACGCCAACACCTGCGGCTGATCACCGGCCTGTGCCTGATGGACCGGCACGCACCGCCCGACCTGCTGAACCAGTCCTCCCAGCCCGGCGGCTCGGACGCCACCGAGCAAAGTCTGATCGACTCCGAAACCTTGTTGCAGTGCTGGCACGGCGTGGACCGCCTGGGCTACGCCATCACGCCGCGTTTTGCGCCCACCAGCTCAGACGCCCAGTTGCGCGGCGCGGGCGAACTGGCGGCGCGTTACCCGAGTGTCTGGATCCAGTCCCATGTGGCGGAAAACCACGAAGAAATTGCCTGGGCGCGGGATCTTTTTCCGGCCTTCAGCAGTTACCTGTCCACCTACGCCGACTTTGGCCTGCTGCGACAGCGCGCTATCTACGCGCATTGCATTCACTTTGACGATGCCGACCGGGCGCTGATGCGTGACAGCGGTGCTGCGGCGGCCGTCTGCCCGACCAGCAACCTGTTTCTGGGTAGTGGCTTTTTTGACTACGCCGGGGCCGACCGCGTGGGTTTCCAGTACGGCCTGGCCAATGATGTGGGCGGTGGCACCAGTTTCAGCCCGTTTCACACCATGCTGGCGGCTTACTACGTGGGCCGCGTTGGGCAGACCAAGACGGGTTTGTCGCTGTCGCCCCAGCACCTTTGGTGGCAACACACCGCTGGCGCGGCGCAGGCGCTGGGCCTGGGCGGTGTGGTGGGCAACCTGCAGCCGGGCTGCGAGGCGGACTTTGTGCTGCTCAACCCGCAGGCCACGCCGCTGCTTGCACGCCGCACCGCGCAAGCCAGCAGCCTGGACGAGCTGCTGTTTGCGATGATTGTGTTGGGTGATGACCGGCTGGTGGCGCAGACCGTGATTTCATAAGCCTTTTAGACCTCTAGCCCTTATGGATTAAGCGCTGATAGCTATAACTTTAGTAGTATTCATGAGATAATTTTCGAGTGCTGCCCTTGTGTCAAAAAGTGGTGTTTGGCGCGCTGATACCTCAGACAACGGGGAAAGCTTCTCCTGCCAGGAATTTAGGCCTGCTTACAATCCGCCATCCCCACAGGAACCAGAATTCTCATGAGCATCAAAAGCGACAAATGGATTCGCCACATGGCCGAAACCACCGGCATGATCGAGCCCTTCGAGCCCGGCCAGATCCGCCAGCGCGACGGCAACAAAATCATCAGCTACGGCACCAGTAGCTACGGTTACGACATCCGTTGCGCGCCTGAATTCAAGGTGTTCACCAACATTCACAGCACGGTGGTGGACCCGAAGAACTTTGATGAGAAGAGCTTTGTTGACTTCAACGAAGAGGTTTGCATCATCCCGCCCAACAGCTTTGCGCTGGCTCGCACGCTGGAATACTTCCGCATTCCGCGCAATGTGCTGACCATTTGCCTGGGCAAAAGCACTTATGCACGCTGCGGCATCATCGTCAACGTGACCCCGTTTGAGCCCGAATGGGAGGGTTTTGTGACGCTGGAGTTCTCCAACACCACGCCGCTGCCGGCCAAAATTTATGCCGGTGAAGGCTGCGCGCAGGTGCTGTTCTTTGAGAGCGACAAAGACGATGTGTGTGAAACCAGCTACAAAGACCGCGGCGGCAAGTACCAGGGTCAACGCGGCGTAACGCTGCCCAAGGCTTGAGCCGGCGCGCACCCTCATGAAATGGGAGGGTAACCGCCAGTCAGACAATGTGGAAGACCGCCGCAGCGGCGGTGGCTCATCTGGCGGTGGTGGTTTGGGTGGACGCAGCATTGGTATTGGCTCTATTGCTATCGCCCTTGTAGCGTCGTATTTCTTTGGCATCAACCCGATGACGGTGTTGAGCCTGCTCAGCGGCGGCAACCCGGCGCCGCAAACCCAATCTGCACCCGCGCAGCGCCCCCCGGCGGATGACCGCATGGCCAGCTTTGTCTCCACCGTGCTGGCAGATACCGAAGATGTCTGGAAAGATGTTTTCACCCAGGCCGGTGGCACCTATCAGGAGCCCAAGCTGGTGCTGTTTCGTGGCACGACATCAACTGCCTGTGGTGCCGGGCAAGCGGCCGTGGGCCCGTTTTATTGCCCGGCTGACCGCACGGTTTATATTGACTTGGATTTTTACGAAACCCTGCAAAACCGCCTGGGTGCGCCGGGCGACTTTGCCCAGGCCTATGTGATTGCCCATGAGGTGGGTCACCATGTGCAAAACCTGCTGGGCATCAGCGCCAAGATGGACGACATGCGCGGTCGCGTTAGCCAGGTGGAGTACAACGCCCTGAGCGTGCGCCTGGAACTCCAAGCTGATTGTTTCGCCGGTGTCTGGGCCAACCATGCGCAGGCATCGCGCCAGTTGCTGGAAGCAGGTGATGTGGCAGAAGCCATGAACGCTGCCGCCAAAATTGGTGACGATGCGCTGCAGCGCGCTGGCGCCGGCCAGGTGGTGCCTGACAGCTTCACCCACGGCACCAGTGCCCAGCGCCAGCGCTGGTTTGAGAATGGCTTGACAAATGGCAACGTCAAGCGCTGCGATACCTTCTCGGCGCGCCAACTTTGACGCTTGGGCGATAATGAGGGTTTGCTCCAAGTCGTGGGGCTGCACCAGCTATCGGATGGGTAGCAACTGAAACTGGCTCTGAATGACCGACCTGACCTCTGATACCTCGAATGAATTGACCGCCGACACACTGCCCATGGCTTTTGCCCAACTGCAGTTGTCCGACCCCTTGGCCCGCGCTGTGTTTGAGATGGGTTACGAGACCATGACGCCGATCCAGGCCCAGGCGATTCCTGTGGTGCTGCAGGGGCGTGACGTGATGGGTGCTGCCCAGACCGGCACCGGCAAGACCGCTGCTTTTGCCTTGCCGCTGCTGCAGCGCATGCTCAAGCATGAAAACGCCTCCACCTCGCCAGCACGCCACCCGGTGCGCGCCTTGGTGCTGTTGCCCACACGTGAGCTCGCTGACCAGGTGGCTGAGCAGGTGGCGCTGTACGGCAAATACACCAACCTGCGCAGCACCGTGGTGTTTGGCGGCATCGACATGAAGCCGCAAACCGCCGAGCTGAAAAAAGGCGTTGAAGTGCTGGTGGCTACCCCTGGGCGGCTGCTGGATCACATTGAAGCCAAAAACTGCGTGCTGAATCAGGTGGAGTATGTGGTGCTGGACGAAGCTGACCGCATGCTGGACATCGGCTTTCTGCCGGACCTGCAGCGCATTCTGAGCTTTCTGCCCAAACAACGCACCACCTTGCTGTTTTCGGCCACGTTCTCACCCGAGATCAAGCGCCTGGCCAACAGCTACCTGCAAGACCCGGTAACAATTGAAGTGGCGCGCTCCAACGCCACAGCCTCCACCGTCGAGCAGCATTTTTACAGCGTCAGTGACGACGACAAGCGCCATGCGTTGCACCAGATCCTGCGCCAGCGCCAGTTGAAGCAAGCCTTTGTGTTTGTTAACAGCAAACTCGGCTGTGCCCGCCTGGCGCGCTCGCTGGAGCGTGAAGGCCTGAAAACCACCGCGCTACACGGCGACAAAAGCCAGGATGAGCGCCTGAAAGCGCTGGAGTCGTTCAAATCGGGTGAGGTCGATTTGCTGGTCTGCACTGACGTCGCCGCCCGTGGGCTGGACATCAAGGACGTGCCTGCGGTGTTTAACTTTGACATTCCGTTCCACGCTGAAGACTATGTGCACCGCATTGGCCGCACCGGCCGCGCGGGTCAGTCTGGTCTGGCGTTGACTTTTGTCTCCAAGAGCGATATGCGTCTTGTGGCCGACATTGAGAAACTGCTCAAAACCAAGATTGACCTGGAACCTATCGAGTTCGAAGAAGACCTGCCTGATATCCGCAAGCAAGGTCATATCAACGATGGTCGGCGCATGTACCAGCAAGAGTCGGGCAACCTGCCGCGTGAAGATGCCGCAGCCAGGTCGCCCCGCGCACAGCGTAGCGACTACAAGCCGCGTGTCAGGTCGGCACCGGCGGACCCGTTTTTTGACAAGCCCTACGAGCCGTCACTGCCGCCCGAGGCAACCCCCGCCTGGGAGGGTGCAGCTGTTCGCCCCGGGGTGCGCTCTATTTCTGGCAACATCCGCTCCAAGCGCAAGGTCGCAGCGCTGTTCACTTCGGCTTAAACGCTAGTCAACGCTAGGCTTTTGCGCCTGCGGGCAGCGAACCTGAATCAACTCCCGGCTGGCCGGGTCAGCGCTCTGACCGAGTTTGAGAGCGCTGAGCGAGCCGCCCCACACGCAGCCGGTGTCCAACGCTAAAACATCGGGTCTGTCCAACCAGCCCACGGTGGACCAGTGCCCGAAAGCCACACACACATCTGCACTTTGACGGCCTGGCACGTCGTACCACGGCAGGTAACCTGGCGGCGCAGCATCTGCGCCTTCTGCCACTGAAAACTCCATCTCACCGGCAGCCGTGCAAAAGCGCAACCGTGTCAGTGCGTTGACGATAACGCGCAAGCGGTCAACACCTGTCAGGCTGTCATGCCAGCCAGTGGGTGTGTTGCCGTACATCTGGTGCAAAAAGTCTGGCAAATCGGGGCCGCGCAAAACAGTTTCAACCTCGTTGGCAAGTGCAATGGTTTTTGTAGCACTCCACGCAGGCAGAACGCCGGCGTGAACCAATAAATACTCATTACCCCAGTGCTGCATCCGGATAGCCATGCGTTGCTGGCGCAGCCAGTCCAGCAGGGCTGAGCGGTCGGGCGCGTTCAGCACGTCACAGAGGGTGTCTTTGCGGCTGGGCTTGCGCGCGCCGTGGGCGGTGGCAAGCAGGTGCAGATCATGGTTGCCCAAAATGCATTGGCAAGCTGTGCCATACGACATCAGGCGGCGCAGCGTACCCACTGAATCTGGCCCCCGGTTCACCAGATCGCCCAGAAGAAACAGGGTGTCACGGCTCGGTGAAAAAGAGATCTTGTCGAGCAGGGTTTGCAAGGCAGCATCACAGCCCTGCACGTCGCCAATCAGGTAAAGTGCCATGCTGTTCATTGTCGTTTGTCCTGCATGGAAATTTTGCTAATTGTTTTTTTGACGCTGCTCAATGGCGTCTTTGCCATGTCCGAACTGGCTTTGGCTGCCAGTCGTAAGTCGCGTTTGAACGCCATGGCTGAAGCCGGCGACAAAGGTGCCCAGGCCTCGTTGAAACTGCTGGAGGACCCGAATCAGTTTTTGTCGACGGTTCAGGTGGGCATCACCTCCATTGGTGTGCTCAACGGCATCGTGGGCGAGGCAGCGTTCAGCGGCGGGCTGGCGTCTTGGTTGCAGGGCTGGGGCATTGCTGAAGGGGCCGCTGCCGTGTCAGCGACAGCGCTGGTGGTCACCATCATCACCTTCACCACCATTATTTTTGGCGAACTTGTCCCCAAGCGTATTGGTCAGCTTTACCCAGAACAAGTATCACGCTGGATCGCCAGGCCCATGTTGTGGCTGGCAGTTGCGGCGGGCCCCTTCGTCAAGCTGCTGTCAGGCACCACCGCTGGCGTTTTGAAACTGCTGCGCATCGACACCAACGCATCGCGCCCCATGACCGAGGAGGAAATCGCCGCTAGCTTGGAAGAAGGCGTCGATGCCGGTGTGATTGAGGAGCATGAACACCAGATGGTGCAAAACGTGTTTAGCCTAGATCTGCGTCCCCTGACTTCCCTGATGGTCCCTAGTGCCGAGGTCGATTGGCTGGACGCCAACATGACGGTGGCCCAGAGCTTGCAAAAGGTGGGGGCCGACGGCGCGCAGAAATCCCATTCCTGGTATCCGGTGTGCCGCGGGTCGCTGGACGATGTGATTGGCAAGATCAGTGTGGCGCATTTGCTGGAACTGGGTGCGAACAGCCTTGGTACGTTGGCCGACTATGTGAAACCTGCCGTGTTTGTGCCCGAGACGCTCAGTGGCATGGAGCTGCTGGAACAGTTTCGTGCAAAGGTGGGTCGTCTGGTGCTGGTGGTCGACGAATACGGCGTGGTGCAGGGGTTGCTGACGCCCCATGACCTGCTCGAAGCCATTACCGGTGAGTTACATCCTGGCCTGCCAACGGAAGCCTGGGCCACGCTGCGTGAGGACGGCAGTTGGCTGCTCGACGGCATGATGCCGGTCAACGAGCTCAAGGCACGCCTGGGATATCGACGACCTCCCTGCGGAGAATCGGGGCCGCTACAACACCCTGGCGGGCCTGTTGATGGCGGTCAGTGGCCATCTGCCGGAGCCGGGGGACCAGATTGTTTGCGAAAGTTGGCTGTTTGAGGTGGTTGAATTGGACGGCAAACGCGTGGATAAGGTGTTGGCCAGCAAGATCCAGATAGCGTCTTAAGCCCGCAGGGGGTGTTTCAGGCGCGTCCAGCCAGTCGGTAAGCTAGCAGGCCGAGCAGCTCATGCAGGGCCAGGCGCCATCTTTTCACGCCTTGATCCATCGAATACTGCGACCACGGCGTGGCCAGTCCACTGCGGAAATCCACCGGGTAAGCGGTGACGTTCCAGCCCGCTTTCAGGAAAACTGCCATCGAGCGCGGCATGTGGTAGGCCGAGGTTATCAGCAGCCAGGGTTTGGTCGCGTCAATACCCGCGATCCGTCTGCTCAGGATGGCGTTTTCGAAAGTGGTGCGCGAATCTGATTCGAGCAGCAATTTGTCGGGTGGCACGCCCTGTGCCTGAAAAAACTGCCGTGCACGCTCGGCCTCGGACAAACCTGAGCCAAACAGCTCGCCCTCACCGCCGGTGAAAAGCACCTGCAGGTGCGGATAGCGGCGCAACAGCGGGGCGACTTCGGTCATTCGCTCGGCGGCGTCGTTCAAGGCGCTTTGCCCTGGCACCGTCCAGACGTAGGCAGGTTCCAGCGCGCCACCCAATACAATCACGCCCACCTGCGCTTGCCAGCGGTGGTCACCCGCAGGCGCTGGATACTGCGCCTCCAGGTAGCGCAATGCTGCGTTGGGCAAAGGCTCCCAACCCAGCAGTAGCAGCGTGCCAAAGGCTATTGCACCCAGCCGGAAGGCCCAGCGTGGGCTGGCCCTGATCAGCAGCATAGACGCCAGCAAGAGTAAGGCCACCCAAGCCAGGGGCTGGGTTAAAAAGGCCAGAAGTTTGGAAGCCAAAAACATGGGGGTCAATTCAAAGAGGGTTGAAAACCAGAACAAAACTGATCACGGATCAAAGTCAACGAAGCATTCATTAGGAATGAATAGCTTAGGTGCGGCGATATACTGAAACGAAATAAATCCCCCATCAGAATCATTCACTGACTTTGACGCTTCAGCGGATTGAAGGTGTGTCAGACCAAGCAACTAAACCGGAACCGTAATGACCTTATCGCTAGAAGCCATGAACACCTTGCGCCGTCGGCGCGAGAAGATTATCCAGAATATCAGCCCTGAAAAGCTCGCAGCGCTGCACGCCAAGGGCATGTTGTCAGCCCGTGAGCGGGTGAACATCCTGTTTCTTGATGGCTCCTTTCAGGAACTGGGCATGCACGCGCACCACAATGCCGTGTCGTTCGGAATGGCCGGGCGTGAGCTGCCCACTGACGGTGTGATCACAGGCACCGGTTATGTGGGCAACATGCAGGTGGCCGCTTTCAGCCAGGACTTTCAGGTCTTGGCCGGCACCATGGGCAAAATGCAGGCGCGCAAGATCGTGCGCCTGATGCGCCACGCGCTGCGCGTCGGTGTGCCCATGGTGGCTTTCAAAGACTCTGGTGGCGCCCGGATTCAGGAAGGTGTCGACGCGCTGTCTGGCTACGGCGATGTGTTTTATTACAACGTCATGCTCTCTGGGGTGGTGCCGCAGATTGCGGTGGTGCTCGGCCCGTGCGCCGGTGGCGCAGCCTACTCGCCAGCGTTGATGGACTTTGTCATCATGGCCCGGCACAACGCCTACATGTTCCTTACCGGCCCTGAAGTCATCAAGGCAGTTACCGGGCGCACCACCACCATGGACGAAGTGGGCAGTGCAGAGATGCATGCGTCAGTCAGCGGCAATGTGCACTTCATTGCTGAAGATGACCAGCATGCGATTGCTCTGGTCAAAAACCTGCTGTCCTACCTGCCGCCCAACAACACCGAGGACCCACCGCACGATCTGTCGGTGCCGATTGACGAGATGGTGGATCAGGACATCAAGGCGTTAATCCCTGGGGATTCTTCCGAACCGCTAAACATGCACGCGGTGATTCAACGTTTGGTGGACAGGGGTGAGCTGCTGGAAGTGCATGCCGGTTTCGCGCGCAACGTGATCGTGGGTTTTGCCCGCATTTCTGGCGCGGTGGTCGGCATCGTGGCTAACAACCCGATGGTGATGGCTGGGGCGTTGGATATGGACGCGGCTGACAAGATTGCTCGCTTCGTTCGCACCTGTAATGTTTTCAACATTCCTTTGGTTACGCTGGTGGATGTGCCGGGGTTCCTGCCCGGTGTGGAAGAAGAGCGCGGCGGCATCATCCGCCACGGCGCCAAGATGCTGCACGCGTTTGCTTCTGCCACGGTGCCCAAGCTGACGGTCATTTTGCGCAAGTCTTATGGCGGGTCTTACTTGGCCATGTGCAGCCAGGAGATGCGTGCCGACATGGTTTACGCTTGGCCGTCGGCCGAAATCGCGGTTATGGGCGCAGAAGCCGCCGTGAAAATTCTTTATCGAAAAGAAATCAAGGAAGCGGCGGACGGCAAGGCCAAAGCAGCGGAGTTGACGCAGCAATATCGCGACGAGTTTGCCTCGCCCTACGCTGCCGCTTCCAATTTTTACATTACTGACGTTATCGACCCGGCAGATACCCGATGGACGCTCGCACTGGCGTTACGCAAAACGCTGGGCAAGCGTGAACTGCGCCCCGGCAAGAAGCACGGCAACATGCCGCTTTAGTCGACCACCAGCAAGGCTTCAAACGATGAATCAGCCCATTCTTTTTTCGTTGCAGGTTTACGGCATCGCTATTGTTGTCGCCATGTTGGTGGCGGCGCTGATCAAGCTGTTGGTGTTCGTGACGGGGCGGCTTGAGCGAGATGCAGCTGCCAAGTCAGTGCCCCAAGGCGAAGTTTGCCCGGTGTCCTTTGGCATTCTGGATGAAGATGTGGCGGCACTGTCAGCGGCCATCTTCGCGGTGATTGGACCTCACCATATTTTGCATATTGCACCCACCAACCGAACTTGGTCGAGCCAAGGCCGGGCAGCCCAGCACTCACACGCCGGATTCCAGCGGCCCCCTCGTTGATACAGGAACCCACCATGACCCGATTGTTTAAAGTTACTGTTAATGGCCGCGAATACGATGTGGCCGTGTTGGAAATGACGCCTGGCACAACGCCTACAGCCGGACAGGTGCAGCCCATGCCGTCGGCGGATGCGTCAGCGCCAATGGTTGCCATGCCCGCCCGGGCACCGACACCTGTTGCTGCGCCTGCCAGCGCGTCAGCCACCGGCGACGAGGTCGCCCAAATGGGTGGCGTGATCATTCAAGTTAATGTGAAGGTGGGCCAGAATGTGGCAGTGGGTGACAGCTTGCTGGTGCTTGAAGCGATGAAAATGAAAAACCATCTGCTGGCCAGTCGGGCCGGGTCTGTCATGCGCATTCTGGTTGGTGCGGGTGATGTGGTTGAGAGTGGTCAACCCTTGTTGACCATTCAATAACCAACTCACAGCCTGAGCAACTCACGATGGAACATTTAAGTTTTCTGAATCTGTTTCAGGGCATCGCGACCTTGGTGGCAGCCGACCCGTCTGTCATGTACGGGCGCATCTTTTTGATTTTTTTGGGTTTTTTGTTTGATTTATCTCGGATCGCGTGGAGTTCTGGAGCCCTTGCTGATGATCCCGATGGGCTTGGGCATGTCTGCCATCAACGCGGGTGTCATGTTTCTAGACAGTGGCAAAGCCGGCACACTGTTCATTGATCCTTTGATGTCGAACCCGACGGATCTAGTCAACATCCTGCAGGTCAACTGGCTGCAGCCGATCTACACACTGACCTTCAGCAATGGCTTGATTGCTTGCTTTGTTTTTATGGGTATCGGTGTGCTGCTGGATGTCGGTTATGTGATGGCCCGGCCGTTTCAGAGCATGTTCATTGCGCTGTTTGCTGAAATGGGCACCTTCGCCGTGTTTCCGGTTGCCATCTGGCTGGGTATGTTGCCGGGCCAGGCTGCTTCTGTGGCCACGATTGGCGGTGCCGACGGCCCGATGGTGCTGTTCACATCGCTGATTCTGGCCAAAGACCTGTTCGTTCCCATCACGGTGGTGGGTTACCTGTATTTGGGCCTGACCTATGGTCTTTATCCTTACTTGGTCAAGTGGCTGGTGCCAAAACACATTCGCGGCATCAACATGTCAACAGACCGCGGTCCGAAGATCAGCCGGTCACAAAAGCTGGTTTTTGCGGTGGTGGCCTGCACCTTGTTGTGCCTGTTGTTCCCAGTGGCTGCGCCACTTTTCTTCTCGCTGTTTGTGGGTGTTGTTGTGCGTGAAAGCGGGCTGGAGTCGTTCACCAAACTGCTCAGTGAAACTTTCTTGTACGGCGCCACATTTTTCCTTGGCCTGACGCTGGGTGTGCTTTGTGAAGCCAGTACCTTGCTCGACCCGGTGGTGCTCAAGCTGCTGCTGCTGGGCATGTTGGCGCTGCTTATTTCCGCCCTGGGCGGCCTGGGCGGTGGCTACATCTTGTACTTTGCCACGGGTAAAAAGTTCAACCCGATCATTGGGATTGCCGGTGTGAGTTGCGTTCCCACCACGGCCAAGGTGGTACAAAAAATTGCCACTGAAGCCAATCCGTCGGCCATCATCCTGCCGCAGGCGCTTGGGGCGAACATCAGCGGAGTGATCACCTCAGCGATCATCGCCGGGACCTTTATCAGCGTGCTTCGTTAGGCGAAACGCCCTGTACCACACTGCTTCGAATCACCGCCCAAACAGGCCTTTGAGCCTGTCCCAACCATTGTCTTTAAGTGCATCTTCAGCCTTGGTGCGGGCTTCGTCCACCTTTTCGTCGAGCCTGGCTTTGAGCTCGGCTTTCTTCGCGTCAACCTGGGCTTTAGTGGCGTCTTCCAGCATGGCGCCCCATTCAATTTTGTAGCTCAGGCTCTCAAAGGCACCACTCACACGCACCGGCACCGTCAGCCCTTTAAGCTGTCCCAGACCGGCGCCGCCTTGGCCTATGGCGCTAGTCACCACGGTGGCCTTGGCCAGATAGTTCATCCGGTCGTTGCCCACGTCGATATCACCCGCGCCGCCAAGGCGGATATAGGGTGACTTCATGCTCAGGTCGTCGTTACGCGCCACGCCGTTGGCGACTTTGAAGGATGCGGCCAACTCTGTAAAGTCAGTCTTCTGGCTCGCATTCGCCGCCTGGGTGCTGTCTGCCATTCCGAGCTTCACCTTTGCGTCGCGCAATGTCTGGGCCAAGTTAATGCCCTTGATGGCACCGTCGCGCAGGCTCAGCGACGCCGTGCCGCCCAGCGCCTTCTTCATGGCCTCCACTGTGGCGCCATGGGTGGTAATGTTCAGCGCCACATTGCCGCGCCCTTCCAGCAGGTCTTTGTCCATCAGATCTTTCATGAGCGGGTTGATGCTGATGCCAGCCAAGGTCTGTTTGACGGAAATGACGTTGCCATTGGCACTGACGCTAAGGCTGCCGTTGGCGCTGCCCCCATACAAATTCATGGAAAGCGGCGCTACGTCCAGCTTGCCATCTGCCAGAGTGATACGGGCTTTGATTTTGTCGAGCTTGAGGTTTGACACTTGCGCCGCGCCGATGCGTATCGCGCCAACCACCGTTTGACCCTTCAGGGCAGCCAGGTCGAGGAGCGCGTCTGGCGTGGCCGCACCACCCGCACCACCCGCGCCGTTGCTTGCAACCTCTGTGGCTTTTTTTGGTGGCAGGTACTGATCGAAGTTGAGTTTGTCGATGTTCAGGTCAAACGCCAAGGTCAGTGGGTTGAACTCGCCGACGTTGACAATGGCCACAATTTTTGACTCGTCGAACTGGGTACTCAGGTCCAGCGTGGCGGTCTGCGCCTTGCCGTTGAACTGCAGCGCGCCCTGGATCGGCAGCGTCACCTTTTTCATCGGCATGGCAGGATTGGCGATGTCCAGGTTGCCGGTCAATTTGCTCAAAGCCACAGACTGCTTCGCCAAATTTACCGCCACAGGCGACGTGAGCTCACCTTTAACGCTGCTGTCGCCCGTCTTCGCGTCCATTTTGACGCTCAGGGTGTTAATACTGAGTTTCCCGGCGTTGCCCTGCACACCGTTCAGCGTCAACTTAACGTCGGCCTTGCGTGCTGCCGCATTCAGGGTGGCTGACAGGTTGATGACGTCCGCACTGGACTGTTGCGGTGACAGGTTTAGCCGCGGCGCATCCAGCTTC
Source organism: Rhodoferax antarcticus ANT.BR (assembly GCF_001938565.1). Taxonomy (GTDB): domain Bacteria; phylum Pseudomonadota; class Gammaproteobacteria; order Burkholderiales; family Burkholderiaceae_C; genus Rhodoferax; species Rhodoferax antarcticus. The sequence goes on along the minus strand of NZ_MSYM01000018.1, from coordinate 200,683 downwards.
AGCTCAAATGCTTGGCCGTCAGTTTTTCCGTCAATCGTTAAAAGCAGCTTGTCAACACTGGCGGTCTGGCTGGCGGAATTGGCCCGCACCGTGCCGGTGCTGAGTGACAGATTGGACACATCGGTGCGCGTGCCAGCTTTATCGTCGCGCCAGGTCAACTGGACATTGGCCAGACGAATGGAATTCACGTCGATCTGTAAAGGCTGAGCATCACCTTGCGGGCCGTCGGCTGCCTGGCTGTTCGCTTTAACTGTGTCCTGGCCCAGAAGGTCAGCAATATTGAGGCTGCCATCCTTGTTTTTGATGGCCGTGGCTTTCAGTCCATCCAATTCCAGCGCGCGTACCTGCACCTGGCGCGACAGCAGCGGCATCACCGCCACGGAGATACGCGCAGAATCTAGCGAGGCAAAAGGCGCGTCGCTGGCATGCTCAGACAGCGTGGCGCCCTGCAAGGCAATACCCACATTGGGCCAAACAGACAGCTTTGGGGTACCCGCAATCACCAGTTTGCGCTGTGTTTGCTCCAGCACCACGCGGCTGAATTCAGACTTGATTTTTTCGCCGTCGAAGACTGCGTAGAGCACGACAGCCCCCACGACCAACAAGGCCACGATCAAACCTACCAGGATACTCACGATGCGAAGCGCCTTCATGCCAAACCTCCTTGCCCAAAACACACACCGTCTGGGCCTTAGGCCATTCTAGGAGGCGCCTGTCTTGCCATGCGTCCAGCTTGTAACACGGGACTAGAACCCTGACGCTTGAACTTCATGGGATTGGCGGCCGGAAAAGTCAATCTATGGCCGGAAGTTGCGCTAATGCTGTGCCAAACGTCAGGAACTTGCGGCCTGTCGACTAAACTCCCTTTCAAAAAGGGCATCGAATTTCGGCCGTCTTCTATTAACCAAACGGCAGGCTGCGCGACGAAACCGTGCCGTGCCGAGAATCTCGCCGTTGGCCTCCAATTTTTGTCAATTTACAAATGGACACTGCTTATAAAGAACGCTCCTTCCTCGCCAGTCAGGAGAGCTCTGGCGGTTGGTTCATTCAAGCGACGGGGTTGCACGCTGCAGCCGAACGACTCGACCGGGAAAAGCATCCAGCCCAAGATGATGAGCCGACACTTTCATTTCTTTCCGAACATCAATTATTGCTTGGACTAGCCTTCGAAAACCTCCTTAAAGGTTTCATTGTGTTGGTACGCCTAAAGACCGGCCAGAAACCCGCATTGCCCCGCGATTGCTATGTTCATAAGCTCGAAGCGCTGGCTACGCGAGTTGAATGTGGCGAATTGGCTCTCACTGCCGATAAGATCATGTTTTTGTCCCGGCTATCTCCATACATTAAATGGGCGGGCCGTTATCCAATCCCTAGAAAGTCCACCGAACTGATCCTAAAGGTGTCGGGTAGTCGAGTGGTGGAGCAAAATCTTTGGGCGCGAATCGCACCACTACTCTGTAAGAGAGTCAGGATTATGAAAGGGGGCCTGGAGAGCATGGGCGGCTACAGGCTATACCTTGACCTCGAAACGCGAACTTTGAATAACACGTCGCCGTAAGATAGTACCTAGTCGACTACTACGTACCGACAAAGTGAAAAAATAAGGGGATGACCATAACAGTTATCCCCTCTTCATTTGGTGCCGGAGAGATGAATCGAACACCCGACCTTCTCATTACGAATGATGGCGATATAGTATTTGCCAGTGTTGATTAAAGCGTATAGAATCAATACAAATCAACAGCTTACGAGCAAAGCACTGGACAGGTTGACAGTGCCAGCGTTGATTGATATTCCCCAAAATGGGGCAAAAGTGGCTACGCAGTGGCTACGCGGGCTGTAAGTTGGCTACGCAGTGGCTACGCGGAATTGAGGCAAAACATCATGGCAAGACCAAAGAAAACAGACGCACCAGACACGGCACAGGCCATTGAGTTGACCGCTGGTGCAATCGAGCGCCTGACTTGCCGCACCGACACCAAGGCGCAAGCGTTCTTGCGTGACACCAAGGCACCCGGCCTGCGCGTGAGGGTTTCCAACACTGGCGCGAAGTCGTTTGTATTTGAGGCGAAGCTAGACCGCCAGACCATCCGGCGCACCATAGGCGACGTTCGCGCCTGGAGCCTTGACGCTGCCCGTACCGAAGCAAACCGCCTGCGCGTGATGCTGGACAGTGGCACCGACCCACGAGAGCTAGAGCGCCAGCAACAGGCAGACAAGGCCGCAAAAGCCCAGCAGGAAGCCGCCGCCGTTGTGACTGTGGGCGATATTTGGCCGCGCTACCTTGCCGAGGGTAAGCCCAAGCGCAAGGACGCATGGAAGCCGCGCTATCGTGCCGACATTGAAGCGATGGCCGCGCCCGGTGGCGTCCAGAAAGTGAGAGGGCAGGGGCTGACCCGGCAGGGGCCGCTTTACCCGCTGCTGGCGCTGGCGCTGGTGGACGTGACCGAGGATGCACTGCAAATCTGGTTTGAGCGCGAAACCGTGGCATGTAGGCACCAAGCTACCCGCGCCCTGATGATGTTTCGCGGGTTCCTTCGCTGGTGCGCTGCCCGGCCTGAATATCGCAAACTGATAAACCGCGACGCTGGCCGCGCCCCTGCCATTCTGGAAAACCTGCCCAGCAACACCAAGCGCACAGACTGCCTGGAAGCCGCGCAACTGCCGGGATGGTGGCAGGCCGTGGAGCAATTGAGCAACCGCACCGCCGGGGTGTATTTGCGTGCGCTGCTGCTGACCGGGGCACGCCGCGAGGAATTGGCCGGGCTGACGTGGGCGAACGTGGATTTTCAGTGGCGCAAGCTGACCATTGCTGACAAGGTGGACGCGACACGCACTATTCCCTTGACCCCGTATCTGGCGCAACTGCTGGCAACCTTGCCACGGGTGAATGAATTTGTGTTTGCATCCGCTGGCAAACAGGGCCGCATTGCCGACACCCGCAACGCCCACCAGAAAGCCCTACAGAGCGCCGGAATCGGAACCCTGACCATTCACGGCCTGCGCCGTTCGTTTTCGTTGCTGGGTGAATCTGCTGGCGCACCTGCTGGCGCAATCGCGCAAGTAATGGGACACCGACCAAGCGCAACCGCTGAGGGCTACAGACCCCGCAGCGTGGATGCCCTGCGCCCGTATCTTGAAACCATTGAAGCGCACATTTTGGAACAGGCCGGGGCTCCTTATTTTGAAGCGACGCCCTGAAGGGGTGCTATGTCTTATCTCACGCTGACTGAAGCCGCTGCATATGCGAGCCGGGTAAAGGGTTTTACCGTGGAGTCTGCGAGCCTGCTACGTGCCGGGGTGCATGGGCTGTTATTGATAGCCGCATCATTCAATGGTCTGATGCGCAACCTAACGGCACACACCAATGAGGAATATGTGGGGCTACTTGTCCTGGCACCCAGCGAGCTACTGACAATAGAAACCGAAGGGCAGTCCCGCATAACGGGAGCATTTGGCCTTGACGGGAAAGCCGCATATTCGCCGCAAGTCATTCGCACACTGGCGCAACTGCGCGTGATAGTGTCAGACCTTGACAAATTCCTGCCGTCGTTGGAATCACTCGACACCCCGCAAGCCACAACAGCGCCCGCTGCAACAATGGCCGAGCCTGGAGCCGCTGGGGGCCTGGCTGATTCGGTGGTGGGCGAGTTAAAAAAGCCCGCGCAACGGTTCGCCGTGCAAGAAGCTGCAATCCTTGACGCAATCCGCGAGCCTGGTTATGACCCGATGGAGCTGCCCAAAAACGCACCTGGCAAACCCGGAGTCAAGGCCGCTATCCGTGCAAATCTGGTTGGGAAAAATCCAGTATTCCCGAAAGATGGGAGCCAGTTTGAAAAAGCATGGGAAAGACTTCGCAGCAACGGTGAAATAGCCGACAAATCATGACCCTACCCCGTGGGGTGTCCCCCTAACTGGGGGATACGGGGACACTTGCGGGGGAGGATACCCACCGGAAAACCATCGGTTCGTTCATCAATCAACGAAACCGAAAGGTAGCCACCATGCAAGCATTCCCAAATCAACAGCCGCCCGATATTCAGGCCCTGTTTTCTCAGTTTCTGGCGCAATTGCCGCCTGCCCAACTGGAGCAACTGACCCGCAAGTCTGACGGGTTTCCCGACATTCGCACCGAGAGCCGGACGCACGTCAAAACCGCCGTTGCAGCGCATTGGCTGGGTAGGCAAGAGCAAACCATGCGCGGTTGGGCATCGAGCGAATCGGGGCCGCTGCGGCCAATCAGGGTGTCTGGAAAACTGGCCTGGCCAGTGGCTGACATTCGCCGTTTGCTGGGGGTCTGACCCCATGAGCACCAAAAGAAAAGCCACTGACTGCGAATCAGTGGCCACAAAACACCCGTCAAAAAGTGCTATTGTAATTATAGCTATTCGCGCAGTATTCGCAAGGGCTAGAGCCCTATTTAATGCTTTATTTACAACAGTCAACCGGCATGCGCTGGAAGGGCTGGTTTTTATTTACGGCTTGCAATTTGGGATGCTGTTGGCGCTGGCGCTGACCGCCCTGGGGGGGTCGCTATGAGCCCGATTGACAACGTTTTGAGCCGACTTGAAAAAGTTCGCCAGCGCCAGCCTGGCCAATGGAGCGCACGCTGCCCGGCGCACGCTGACAAAGGCCCGTCCTTGTCGGTTCGCGAGTCACCGGACGGCGGCGTGCTGATTCATTGCTTTGCTGGGTGCACTGCTGGCGAAATTGTTGACGCTATGGGCATGGAGTTAAGCGAGCTATTCCCGCCGCGAGACAGGCCACCAGGCGCACCCAAACGCACCCAGCGCCTTCTATCGGCTGGGCAGGCACTTGACCTGCTGGCTGCTGAAAGTCAGCTTGTAGCAATCGCTGCTGGAAATGTCGGATACGGGGTCAAGCTTACCGAGGCCGACACCACCCGGGTTCTGAAAGCCGCTGGAATCATCAATTTTTTACGCGACCAATCGAAAGGTCAATATGCTTAATCCCGAAACTATGGCAGAGGTCGAGCGCATGGCCGCAAAGTATCAGCCGCAGATGCGAAACGTTAGCGCATTCGACTATGAGGCGTTGGACGATGCGCATAAGAGGAGATCAATTCAGGATGGCGTGGTGTTGACTTGCGGGTCAACGCTGGAGCCGCAGCCAGTGACCTGGGTTTGGGAAAACTGGCTGGCGCAAGGGAAGTTGCATGTTCTGGCTGGTGCGCCTGGGCAGGGCAAGACAACCCTTGCGCTGGCGATGGCTGCAACCATCACCATAGGTGGGCGCTGGCCTGATGGTTCACGATCCAGCCTGGGCAACGTGCTGATATGGAGCGGTGAGGATGACCCAGCCGATACGCTGCTACCGCGCTTGATCGCGATGGGTGCTGACCGAAGCCGGGTGTTTTTTGTGACCGGCGCACGGATCTCTGGCGAGTTGCTGACCTTTGACCCTGCCCGCGATTTGAATCAGTTGCTTCGCGCAATCGAGAAAATAGGCGGCATCAACTTGCTGGTTGTTGACCCCATAGTCAGCGCTGTGGCGGGTGACTCGCACAAAAACACCGAAGTGCGCAGAGCCTTGCAACCGCTGGTTGATCTTGCAGCGCACTGCAACTGTGCCGCGCTGGGAATCAGCCACTTTTCCAAAGGTGGCCAAGGACAAGACCCAACCCAGCGAGTTGTGGGAAGCGTTGCATTCAGTGCAGTGGCCCGCGTGGTGCTGGTGGCTGCGAAGGTGGCCAGCGAGGACGGCAAAGATCGGCGCATTCTGGCCCGCAGCAAATCCAACATCGGCCCGGACGATGGCGGGTTTGAATACCACATTGAACAGACCGAGGCACTGCCAGGCATCCAAGCGAGCTACATCGCATGGGGTTCTGCTGTGGCGGGTACTGCACGCGAGCTGCTGACCGAGCCGGACGATGGTGCAGGCGGCACGAGCGAAGCCAGCGACGCAGCTCAATTACTGATGGCCGAATTAGTGGCCGACAACTGGACGAATTCCGAAGAAGCGTCAAAGCCGCTCAAGGCCGCTGGATTTTCCAAAAAACAGATTTGGAACGCATCCAAGAAGGTGGGCGTGATTCGCAAAAAAGGCGGCATGAACGAGGGATGGTACTGGCGACTACCTGGACTCACGGACGTGGCTTTTCGGATGGTTAGCCCCGAAGATTCCCCCGAAGGTTCCGAAGATTCCAACATTCTGAACGGGGAATCTTCGGAATCTTCGGACGAAATGGAATCTTCGGACGTGGAGTTTTTATGACACCGCACGCCATTTTTAACGAGCTGTGGAGGGCTGGAATTTCAATTCAGCTATCAGATGACGGGCAGAATCTAGTGGCACCGGCTGGGCGTCTTACCCCTGCGAATCGGGAACTGGTGAAGACGCATAGAACCGAGCTGATCGCCCTGATGTTGCAGGCGCGAGAAAGCACCGCCTTGCTGATCGCCGCCGCCATGCGCTGCTGTGCGCATCATGGCGACAGCACCGCCGCGTGTGAAGCCATGCGGCAGGACTGTCTGGCGACGCCAGCGCACCTGCAAGCCGACTTGCTGGCGCACTTCCAGCAAACCCACCCCGGCCGCGCAAAAACATGAAAACGCTCTCAAAAATTGCGCAGTTCATGCGCCACTTGTCCCCGCGTTATCGGCGCACCCAAGCCAAACGGCACCTCGAAACCTTGCTGCGAGAGCATGGCTTGCCGAAAGTAACCGTCAACGCAATTTCATGGAAATTTTTTAACAACGAAAGGCCAACTTTATGACTGAAAAACTCACCCTCGACACCGGCACCGAAACGCAAGAAATCGAAGTAAAAAACCCGGCTGCACTGATCGCAAAAAATAAGGAGCTGCTGACGAAGCTGAAGCAGTCTCAGGATGACATTGCATCCGCTCAGGTCGCGCTACAAGCCGCGCAAACGGAGTCAGCGTCCTGGCGCAAGCAATGGCACGATCTGAGCGTTATCGCGCCTTTGGACGCTGCGCTTGAAGACGCCTGTGTCGGGCCGACCAAGTACCTGCGCGCTGAATTGCTGGAGCGCGAAATTCTCAAGCTGGAACCTGATGCGCAAGGCACCGAGCGCCCGGCCTGGTATCTAAACGGCGAGCGGGCCACTCCCGTCGACTTGCACAAGTTTCTCTGCGACATCGCAGACCCGGTACTAAGCAAGATGATTCGTGCGAAAAACACGAGCGGCTCAGGTGCGGGATCATCCAGCGGCTTTGCGCCAAAGACACCCACCGCACCGGCACCAGTCGCGCCGCCTTCATTCGGCTTGCGCTGAACCCCAAGACCGCTTAAAATGTGGGCACTGTCATCCGGGTTACGCCTGGTTGACAGTCACCCCTCAAGGCGTCACACGCCACACGTTGACAGCTACGCTGGCCACGAAAACACCCACTGTTTTTGAAAGGCCAAATCATGGCTACCGTACAAATCCAGGACGTTGTCGTCCCCGGACAATTCACCTCCTACATCGTCGAAAACTCGATTGAAAAATCCGCCCTTGTCACAAGCGGGATCGTCACGCGCAATGCTGCGATTGATTCCCAATTGCAAGCTGGTGCGGACAGCTTCAGCGCTCCATTTTGGAAAGACCTGGCAGACGATGAAGCCAACATCGCCAACGACGACCCGGCTATTTTGGCCGTGCCGCGCAAGTTATCGAGCGGCAAACAGATCGTGCGCAAAGCGTTCCTTCACCAAAGCTGGGCCGCTATGAATCTGGCCAGTGAACTGAGCGGCGCCAACGCCTTGGGTCGCATTCAAGACCGCGTGGCGGCCTACTGGACACGGCAGGCGCAAAAACGCCTCATAGCCTCATTGGCTGGCATCATGGCCGACAACGTGGCGAATGATTCCAGCGACATGGTGGCCGACATTTCGGCGGCCGTTGGGGCTCTGGCCAACTTCAGTGCGAACGCTGTGCTTGACGCCGCCGGATCGCTTGGCGACGGTATGCGGGACTTCACAGCTATCGGTATGCACAGCGCGACCTACAAGGCAGCTCTGAAAGCTGACATGATCGTCACCCTGCCCGACAGTCAAGGCGGTTTCATCCAGACATTCAGGGGCCTGGGAATCTTGGTTGATGATGGTTTGCCAGTGGCGTCGTCGAAATACACCACCGTGTTGTTCGGCCCTGGTGCTGTGGGCTACGGCACCAGTTCGCCGCGCATCGCCTCAGGAACGGAGATCGAGAACATCCCCGGCGCTGGGAATGGTGGAGGCCAACAAATCCTTCACAGCCGGGTGAACCTGGCCATGCATCCACTGGGTTTTCAGTGGAAGGAGACCACCGTAGCGGGTGACTCCCCGACCATCGCAGAGCTGGCCCTGGCCGTGAACTGGGATCGTGTCGCGCAGCGCAAGAACGTGCCCGTGGCGTACATCATTCACAAATTGGCATAACCACGGAGCCGGGCCTAGTGCCCGGTTTAGCTATGAGCACACCACGAGCCAGAAACCCGGGCCGCGTCAAGCCGATTGAGGAAAAGCTCAAACTTGGCAGACCCCGTGCCCTGCCCCCCGAAGACGCCGCCGAAGTAATCCGGCACGCTAGCGCGAACGGCGCGAACAAGAAAGGCGTAGGCATGGCCTTAGGCGTTGCCGATTCGGTTCTGAGCCGCTGGCTTGAAGAATATCCGGAACTTCACGCCGCTTTCAGTGAAGGCCGCGAAAAAGAGCGCCAGACCCTGCATAACGCCTTGTACACCGCAGCGACCACTCAAGGCGACAAGGGTGGGCTGATCGCCGCCATGTTCCTCTTGAAAGCCCGACACGGCTATCAGGAAGGGCAGCAAGAGGGTCAAGCCAACCGCGTGAGCGTCACGTTCAACATCCCCGGCGCGCAGCCGCTCGACAAATACATGGTGATCGAAAATGGCTCAAACAATTGAACTGAACGAGTTTCAGCAAAACCTGCTGGCTGCACCTGAAGAACTTGACGTGTTCGCAGGTGGTGGGCGTGGTGGCGGCAAGTCCTTCGGCCTGGCGCTGCTGGCCTTGCGTCACTGTGAGCAGTACGGCGAAAAAGCCCGCGTGCTGTACATCCGCAAGAGCTACGCCGGTTTGAGGGACTTTGAGCTTGTCACGCGGGAACTGTTCGGCATGGTGTACGGAACGACCGCCCGCTACAACGGCACCGAGCATATTTGGAAGCTACCGAATGGCGGCTATATCGAGCTGGGACAGCTTGAAACGCAAGGCGACTATGCCAAGTATCAAGGCCGCAGTTTCACGCTGCTATTGATCGATGAGGCCGGGCAGTATGCGCAGCCGGATTTACTCGACATCATGCGTTCCAACTTGCGCGGTTCAAAGGAGATTCCCATTCGCGTGGTGATGGCCGCAAATCCCGGAGGGCCTGGGCATCACTGGATCGCCAAGCGTTACGTGTTTCAGGCCGGGCCGTGGAAACCGTTTCTCGAATCAAAAAGTAAACGCCACTGGATTTATGCGCCCTCGACCTTTGACAAAAACCAGTTCATTGATCGTGACCAGTACCGCAACCAGTTAGAAAGCGCCTGCCCGTCAGACCCTGAATTGCTTCGCGCCTGGCTGTTTGGAGACTGGGCCGTGAACAGGGGCGCTTACTTCGCGACCGTCCTTGACGAGCACCGTAATGCAGTCGACCCCTGGACCGCCATGCCCGAGAACTGGGACACGTGGCTAGCCCACGACTTTGGATCGAGTGCCCCAAGCGTCACCTACATCATGGCGCAAAGCCCTGGTGACTTCCATGAAGGCAAGTTCTACCCGAGAGGCTCTGTCGTGCTGGTTGACGAGCTGGCAGCCGTGCAACGCGACAATCTGAACAAGGGCCTCAACTGGACCGCCGCAACGACCGCAGAGGGCATCACGGAGATGTGTCAGCAATGGGGCATCAAGGCTAAGGGCGTGGCTGATGATGCGTGCTTCGCCCGGCAAGGCTACAGCTCAGGGTCAATTGCTGATGAGTTCGCACGAAAACAGGTGTACTTCACGCCCGCAAAGAAGGCTGATCGAATCACGGGCTGGAACCTGATGCGGCGACTGATGGGTGATGCGGGAAAACTTGACGTGCCGGGCCTGTATATCAGCCGCGCCTGTACTTACTTCTGGGACACCCTGCCTTACTTGGCACGGGATCAAAAGCGGGTGGAAGACCTGGACTCCACCGGGCCGGATCATGGGGCAGACGCTTGCAGATATGGGCTGATGCGATTGAAGCGCACGGCAGGCGTAGAACCGTTGAAGGTGTAGAACAAACGACCCGGCCTAATCAACCGGGTTTTTTTACGTCACCGGCTGACCATGCAGCTCCCAAACGGTACGCTATCAAAAACAAAGCGGCAGTGTGATTGTCAAAATCTATCAGGCACGTTTATTGCGGGATGCATATCCTGTGCCATGCGTTTTCAATATGTAATGGCTATGACACTTTTTGAATTGGCTGGCGTGAGCACCTAAACACGCGCCTAAGAGCACCTGACCGCCTGCGCAATTTCTCGCATACGGTTGAACCGTCGCGCCTGAGAGCGTGCATAGATGCGGCGAAAACCCGCCGTATCTTTTGTGAGTTGTCGCTAGCCAGATAGATGCCCCCAAACTTGGTGATATCTCCGAGCCCGAGAGCTGGGTCTCATTTTGAGCAATGACACCCCGTCGTGACAAGCGGGTGTGTCCAAATCTGGACCCATTGGCATTTGAAACGCGACCTGCCCTTTCGGACTTCGAATCCAGTAGGGCAACAATTCAACGGCCCAATTTTGGCGGGAAATCGGTTACATCGGTTTGAACGGTTTGTTTCCCCTGACTTGGTGAAAGTGTCAGATTCGAAAAACGGTTCAAACAAGCGTTTATTTCTACCTTGCGACCTGTCAAAATATTTTATGGATGATGGGATAGAGCGATGGACTCGCTTTGCCGTTTTTGTCTATCGGTAAAAAATCAGGCACTTTCAGACCCTGCGAAAAGCTAACAGTTGCGTGACAGACACGAAATAGGCGAACGATTGGGGCTTATCGCTGGTGCTGGTTGACTTGGCTACACGGTACAAAACCCGGTACTGGTGGCTACGCAGTGGCTACACGGGGTGAAAAGAGAAAGGGCTTGCTACCAATTAACTAGCGGCAAACCCTTGTTTCTATTGGTGCCGGAGAGATGAATCGAACACCCGACCTTCTCATTACGAATGAGCTGCTCTACCGACTGAGCTACACCGGCTTGGTAAGCCAGAAATTATAGCGGTCGGATCAGGGCTCGGCGTGGTAGCTGGCCACGCGGTCCACTTCGTTTTTGGAGCCCATGAAAACGCTGACGCGCTGGTGCAATTGGCTCGGCTGGATGTCCATGATGCGGCATTTACCGTCGGTGGCTACGCCGCCCGCCTGTTCCACCAGCCAGCTCATCGGGTTGGCCTCGTACATCAGGCGCAGTTTGCCGGGCTTATTCGGTTCACGCCTGTCCCAGGGGTACAAAAAGACGCCACCGCGCGTCAGTATGCGGTGCACGTCGACCACCATGCTGCCCACCCAGCGCATGTTGAAGTCTTTGCCGCGCGGGCCGTCTATACCCTGCATACATTCGTCAATATAGCGCTGCATGGGCGGCGTCCAGTGGCGCTGGTTGCTCATGTTCACTGCGAATTCGTTGGTGTCGTCAGGGATGCGCAGGTCTTCTTGGGTCAATAAAAACGAGCCATGTTCGCGATCCAGGGTAAAGACCGCCACGCCGTCGCCCACGGTCAGCACCAGCGTGGTTTGCGGGCCATAGACGCAGTAGCCTGCGGCCACTTGCTTGGTGCCAGCCTGCAAAAAGTCTTGCTCCGACACCAACGTGCCCTCAGGCTTTTTCAGCACGCTGAAGATGGTGCCGATGCTCACATTCACGTCGATGTTGCTGGATCCGTCCAGCGGGTCAAACATCAGCAGGTATTCACCTTGTGGGTAGCGATTCGGCACCACATGGATGCCTTCCATTTCCTCGCTGGCCATGGCGGCCAGGTGACCACCCCATTCGTTGGCCTCGATCAGCACTTCGTTGGCGATGATGTCGAGCTTTTTCTGCATTTCGCCTTGTACGTTTTCGCTGTCGGCACTGCCCATGACTTCGCCCAGGGCGCCTTTGTTGACGGCCTGGCTGATGCGTTTGCAGGCGCGTGCCACCACTTCAAGCAGTAACCGCAGTTCGGGCGAAATGTGCTCGTTCAGCCGTTGTTTCTCGACAAGGTAGCGGGTTAGGTAGGTTTTTTTGTACATAGAGCTCCGGAAATGGGTCAATCTGCCAGCGCGCGGCTGATGACTTCGCGCACGTCGTTGCTCAAACTGGCTTTGGCCGCGACGCGCTTGAGTGCTTCCTGGGCTGAAGTACGGTAAGGCACAGCGAGTTTTTTCCAGCGGTCAAGCGCGCGCGCCAGGCGTGCTGCCACTTGGGGGTTGATGGCATCCAGCGCCAGCACCTGTTCGCTCCAAAACAAATAGCCCGCCGCATCGGCGCGGTGAAACGCACCGGGGTTGGCGCTGCAGTAACTGAAGATGACGCTGCGCGCGCGATTCGGGTTCTGCAGGTTGAAGTCTTTGTGCTTCATGAGCATGCGCACCGCAGGCAGCACCTGGCCGGCGCGGTCGCTGCAACCAGCTTGCAGGGCGAACCATTTGTCCAGCACCAGTTCTTCGTTCTGGAACAGGCTGTGAAAGCGCGCCAGTGCCGGTTTGGCCAGCTCATGGCCGGTGTGCACCAGTGCCGCCAAGGCGTTGAAGCGGTCGGTCATGTTGTCGGCGTCTTTGAAGCGTTGGTAGGCTTTGCCGGGCCAGACGGTGTCGCCCGACTGGCGGGCTGCCAGGCACAGCATGCTTAAGGCTAGGCCAGCCAGGGCGCGGCGGCCGCTGGACAAGGTGTCAGGCACATAGCTGCCATTGGCGCTGTGGGCCTCAAAAGCCCACTGCCAGTCGTCTGCCAGCTCGCGCGCCAGCTGCTCGCGCATGGCTTCGCGGGTGGCGTGCACGCGCTGCGGGTCGACCACGTCAAGCTGTTCGGACAGATAGGTCTCAGACGGAAGCGTCAGTACCAGCTCTTTGAACGCAGCGTCCAGCGTGGGGTGCCGTAGCACCGCGCGCATGGCTGCAATATAAGCATGATTTAGGCCCTTAGCCCTTATGCCATCTGGGCTATCAGCTATTGATTGAATAGCGCTTCGCAAGGCCAACCGTTGACCGGCTTCCCAGCGGTTGAAGGGGTCCGTGTCGTGCGCCAGCAGGGTCAGCAACTGGGCGTCGGTGTAGTCAAAGTCCAGAATCACCGGCGCGCTGAAACCGCGCAGGATGGCGGGCACCGGTTCCTCCGGGATGTTCTCGAAGGTGATTGACTCGGTGGCCTGCGTCATGACAAACAAGTGGCTGTCGCCCACGCTGGTCAGGTCGTTCTGGATGTGCAGGCGCAAGGCTGCGCCGCTGGCGCCGACTAGGCCGAGGTTGATGGGGATGACAAACGGCTCCTTGCTGTCCCGCCCCGGTGTGGCTGGGCAGCTTTGCGTGAAGGTGAGCGTGTAGGTGCGCTCTGCCGCATTGAAGTCGCCGCGTGCTTGCAAGCGCGGCGTGCCGGCCTGGCTGTACCAGCGCTTGAACTGCGGTAGCAATTTGGCCAAGGCGGAGTCGGGGTTGGCGTCAGCAATGGCCTGGGCGAAGTCGTCGCAGGTCACGGCGGTGCCGTCATGGCGCTCAAAGTACAGCGTCATGCCTTTGGCAAAACCGGCTCTGCCGACCAGCGTTTGCATCATGCGCACCACCTCGGCACCTTTTTCGTAGATGGTGACGGTGTAGAAGTTGTTGATCTCGATGTAGCTGTCGGGGCGCACCGGGTGAGCCATCGGGCCGGCGTCTTCAGGGAACTGGGCAGTGCGCAACACGCGCACGTCTTCAATGCGCTTCACCGCCCTAGCTGATGGGTCGGCACACAGGTCCATGCTGAATTCCTGGTCGCGAAACACCGTCAGGCCTTCTTTCAAGCTGAGCTGGAACCAGTCGCGGCAGGTGATGCGGTTGCCGGTCCAGTTGTGGAAATACTCGTGGCCCACGACCGATTCGATGTTGGCAAAGTCCACATCGGTGGCGGTGGCCTGGCTGGCCAGCACGTACTTGGTGTTGAAGACGTTCAGGCCTTTGTTTTCCATGGCGCCCATGTTGAAGTCGCTGGTGGCAACAATCATGAAGCGCTCCAGGTCCAGCGCCAGGCCAAAGCGGGCTTCGTCCCAGATCACCGACTTGATCAGCGACTGCATCGCGTGCTCGGTCTTGTCCATGTCACCGGGGCGCACGTAGACCTGCAGCAAATGCTCACGGCCGTTGCGCGCAGTGATGCGCTGCTCACGCGCCACCAGTTTGCCCGCCACCAATGCAAAAAGATAGCAGGGCTTCTTGTGCGGGTCGACCCAGCGGGCAAAATGGCGGCCGTCTTCCAGGTCGCCTTGTTCGGTCAGGTTACCGTTGGACAGCAGCACTGGGTAACGTGCCTTGTCGGCGCGCAGCAGCACGCTGAAGCTGCTCATCACATCGGGGCGGTCCAGAAAGTAGGTGATGCGCCGAAAACCCTCGGCCTCGCATTGGGTGAAAAACGAGTCATTGCTGACATACAAGCCCATCAGCTTGGTGTTTTTGGCGGGTGTGCAAGTGGTGAAGATTTCCAGCTCAAAGCTGCCTTGCACGGGCAGGTTTTCCAGCACCAGTTGGCTGCCGTCCATCTTGAATGAGCAGCCAGCGCCGTTGACTAGCACGCGCGCCAGGTTCAACTCGTCGCCGTCCAGGCGCAGCGCTTGTGCGGGCACATCGGGGTTGCGACGCAGTGTCATTTTGTTGAGCACGCGGGTTTTGGCCGGGTCCAGGTCAAACGTTAGCGCCACGGTGTCTATCCAGAACGCCGGGGCAGCATAGTCAGCCCGGCGCACCGCCGTGGCCGCGCCGCTTGAATCAGGCAGTTGCAACATGTAAGGTCTCCAAAAATTCAGATTCGATCAGTTCAAGGTAGTTGCTGGCTGCCGCAATCACATGCGGCCCGGCCAGTTCTTCGGCGCTGTGGGTGGTGCAGATGGCCACCGCCCGCATGCCGGCGCGGCGCGCGGCTTCAATGCCCAGCGGCGCGTCTTCAAAGACAATACAGTCACCAGCCCTTATAGCCATTCGGCTAGCTGCTTCTAAAAATATAGCTGGCTCAGGTTTGCCGGGCAGCCCTTCGTCACCGCCGACGATGGCGTGGGGTGGCACGGCCAGCTGCAGATGTTGCATGGCAAAAGCGATGTTGTGGCGGTCACCGGCGGTGCCGACGCCCAGCTTCAAGCCGCGCTGCAGCGTCTGCGCGGCAAATTGTTTGAAGCCTGCCACCTCGGCAAACACCGGGGCAAACAGGTCGCGGTACATCTGCTCCTTGATGGCAATAAAGCCCCAGGCTTCCTCAAAAGAGAGGTCACGCTGGAACAGCTCGCACATGCACTCGGCGCCGGTGCGCCCGGTGGTGCGGCGCATCAGGTCAGCTACGTCGATGTCGATGCCATGCTGCTGCACAAAAGCAATCCAGCTCTGTGCGTGGCTGGGCATCGAGTCGATCATCGTGCCGTCCATGTCAAAAATTAAGCCTGAAACGGCTCCAGCCCTTATGGATAAAGCGTGAGTAGCTTCATTTATCATAGTGACCGGCATCACACACCCTGCTTCAGGGAGGCTTCAATAAAGGCATCCAGATCACCGTCGAGCACTTTTTGCGTGGCCGAGGTCTCGTAATTGGTGCGCAAGTCCTTGATGCGGCTGTTGTCCAGCACATAACTGCGGATCTGGTGGCCCCAACCCACATCGGTCTTGGTGTCTTCGAGCTTTTGCTGCGCTTCTTGCTGCTTGCGCAGCTCAAAATCGTACAGGCGCGAACGCAGTCGCTTCCAGGCCACGTCGCGGTTGCCGTGCTGGCTGCGGCCGTCTTGGCACTGCACCACGATGCCGGTAGGCAAGTGGGTCAGGCGCACCGCAGAGTCGGTCTTGTTGATGTGCTGGCCACCGGCACCGCTGGCGCGAAAGGTGTCGACCCGCACGTCGCTGGGGTTGATGTCGATCTCAATCGAGTCGTCAATCTCAGGGTAGACAAACACACTGGCAAAACTGGTGTGGCGCCCGCCAGACGAGTCAAACGGGCTCTTGCGCACCAGGCGGTGCACGCCGGTCTCAGTCCTTAGCAGGCCAAAGGCGTATTCGCCCTCAACCTTGAACGACGCGCCCTTGATACCCGCGGTGTCACCGGCGGTTTCGTCTTCGATCTCGGTCTTGAAACCCTTGCGCTCGCAGTAGCGCAGGTACTGGCGCAGCAGCATGCTGGCCCAGTCGCAGGCTTCGGTGCCACCGGCGCCGGACTGAATATCGACAAAACAGTTCAGCGGGTCGGCCGGGTTGTTGAACATGCGGCGGAATTCCAGATCCTTCACGATCTGTTCCAGCCGAGCGGCGTCTTCTTCGATGGTGATCAGGCCGGCCTCGTCGCCCTCGTCGCGGCTCATCTCGAACAACTCGGTGTTGTCAGAAAGATCGCGCTGCAGGTCGGTCAGGGTGACCACCACGCCGTCGAGCAGTTTTTTTTCCCGGCCCAGTTCCTGGGCGCGTTTGGGGTCGTTCCAGACGGAGGGGTCTTCCAGGCTGGCGTTAACGGTTCTCAGACGTTCAAATTTGGCATCGAAGTCAAAGATACCCCCGTAAATCGAGGGTACGCGCGCTCAGATCAGCGAGGAGGTTGCCAATAGCGTTGATGCGTTCTGCTTCCATGGGAGGGGTCCTGTTCTTCTAAGTGGTTGATTCGGCAAAGGAGGGATTTTCTCACGTCCCCGCAACCTGGGCGATAAACCGCTCAATCAACCCGGCCAGCGCCTCGGGCTGGTCGTGGTGCAGCATGTGGCCACAGTCGGGCAGGGTGACGATCTCCAACTTTGCCACTTGCTGCATACGTTGGCGATGCTCGGCCAAGGTAAAGCTGCCGCGCCACCACTGGGTCATGCTCTCGTCGCTGGCCTCAACCATCAGCACCGGTGCCCTAATGCAGCGGTAGATAGCCAGCACCTCATCCACCCGGTAAAGCTGTGGGTTGATCACCTTGTGGGCGGCCTCGCCCAAAATGCTCCATTGCCCCGGTGACAGTTCGGCTGACCAGTGGTTGGCCAGCCAGTGCGCCTTGTCTTCGGAGACGTACGGGTTGTTCTTCATCAGACGCCGTGCCACGGCTTCTAGTGAGGGGTAGGTTTTCAGGCTCAGCGTGCCGCTGTTGTGCTGTTTCACCTCACCCAGCCAGCGCGTCAGCCGCCCGGGCGCCTCGTCGGCTTGGGTGGCGGGCAGGCCAAAACCTTCCAGATTGATCAGGCGCAGCACACGCTCAGGGCGCACCCCGGTGTAGAGCATGGCGATATTGCCACCCATGCTGTGGCCCACCAGATTCACCGGTGCGTCTGGCGAAAAATGGTCCAGCAAAGCGTCCAGGTCGGCCAGGTAGTCGGGGTACCAGAAGCTGTCGGCACCGCCGGAGGCGCTCAGACCAAAGCCTCGCCAGTCCGGGGCGATGACATAGTGATCCGCTTGCAGCGCGTCGACGACAAACTGAAAACTGGCCGCTACGTCCATCCAGCCGTGCAGCAGCACCAGCGGTGGCTGGCCTAGCAGCGGCTCACCCCAGACTCGCGCGTAATATTGCAGGCCTCGGATAGGGATAAGTACGCTACGGGAGACTTTTTGGATTCTGTACATTCATATGATCATAAGCAGACTGACGCATGCCCCGGAGAAAGGACATGGCCCAATCGCTCCCAGTGGCCACGCTGGCTCGAATTCCTGCGCTTCAGCGGGCGGCGGCATAATTTAGGTTTACAAAAACCGAAAAGCGAGTTGGATATGTCCCGCACCCTGTTGATCGTGGATGACAGCAAAGTGTCCCGGATGATGATCCGGGCCAAAATGGCACAGTTGCAGCCCGACTGGGTCATCCAAGAAGCTGCCAACGGTGAGGTCGCAGTAGCCATGGTGCGTGCCAGCGCGCCAGATTTCATCACCATGGACGTCAACATGCCCGGCATCAACGGTTTTGAGGCAGTGGAGCAGATTCGCGCCTTTAACACCACAGCGCGTATCGCCATGCTGACGGCCAACATCCAGGAAGCCAGCCGTGAACGCGCTGCCGAACTCAAAGTCACTTTTGTGAAAAAGCCGGCCACCGAACCAGCGATTCGCGAGGCCATTTACCACTTTCTGGCAGCCTCATGAACTTGACCGATATTGAACTTGATGCCCTGACCGAGGTTTTCAACGTTGGCGTCGGGCAGGCCGCTGATGCCTTGAGCCAATTGGCGGGTTCACCCGTGCGACTGAATGTGCCGCGCGTGGCGATGATCTCCAAACAAGGCATCAGTGACGAACTGACGGCCCAGGGCACCGAGCGCATCTGTGCGGTGCGCCAGGAGTTTTTAGGGGTTCTCAACACCGAAGCTGTGCTGATGTTTCCGGTGCAACAAAGCTTGCAACTGGTGCAGATGATGGTAGGGGGTGACATACCTCTGGAGCAACTCGGTGAGATGGAGCAGGAGGCCATGGCAGAGATTGGCAACATCCTGCTCAATTCGGTGGTGTCCGGCATCGCCGATGTGTTGCGGCTGAAATTTGAAGGTTCCATGCCCCAGGTGGAAATGGGACCAGTCAGAGAAGTTTTGTGCGGCCACGACCAAAGCGACATGCAGGAGCAAGTGCTGAGCCTGCAAATTGACTTTGCCGTGGAGGCGCTGGAGATTCGAGGCTATCTCATCTTCTTGCTCGATGTCGAATCTGTGGCTTCGCTGAAGACGACGGTGCGTGCCTTCCTGGAGACGTTGTCTTTATGAGCCCCTCTGAACCAGCCAGCAGGCAGCCCTGGTCCGACTGGGCGCTTGATCACCTGCAACTCGGTCTGATCGTGCTCGACAGCGAAAGCCGTGTGGTATTTGCCAACAAATGGTTTTTGCGCCATGCGCACCTGTCTGCGCCTCAGATGATTAAGAAAAAGCTCGACGAGGTCTTCCCGCAGCTTGGGCGTAGCCACTTCACGCTGCTGCTGGATCACGCGCTTGCCAGTGGCTTTCCGGCGGTGTTGTCGCAGACGTTGCATCCCGCGCCGTTTCCGCTGCGCCTAGAACTCTCACAGCGCAGTCAGGACAAGTTGCTGCGCCAGTCCATCCGCATTATTCCCATGGGTTTTCAGGCGGCCGGCAGTTCTGACCAGCGTTACACCCTGATCCAGATCACCGACGTCACCAATTCGGTGGTTCGCGAGCGCCTGCTCAAGGCCCAAGCCAGCAAACTGCAGGACATGGCCAACATGGATACCCTAACCGGTCTGGGCAACCGCCGCCTGCTCAACGACAAGCTGGCGCTGGAACTGCGCACTGCGCAGCGGCTGGCTACCACCGTGGCCGCCGTCATGTTTGACATCGATTACTTCAAGCAATTCAACGACTTGTATGGTCATCTGGCCGGTGACAATTGTCTGCGCGAGGTGGCTGGCGTGCTGCGTGAGGTTTGCCGCCGCCCCAACGATGTGGTGGCACGTTTTGGAGGCGAAGAGATGGTTGCCATCCTGCCCGAGACCCACCAGGCCGGTGCCATGCAACTGGCCAATGAGGTATTGCAACGGGTGCACGATCTGCAGGTCGTTCATGGGGGAAGTTCGGTGGCCAAGGTGCTGACACTGAGTGCGGGCGTGGCCGTTTTTGACCCTCACCAGCCGCTCACGGCTGACGCCCTGCTGGGTCTGGCAGACCAGGCACTCTATCGCGCCAAGGATGCCGGGCGCAACCAGGTGTGCTCAGCCGCTGTATCTGAAGAAGGGCTGGTCTGGGCAACGGCGTTGGTTCAAGCGGCCGGATAAACCAGGCAGTCACTGGGCTGGTGCGTGGACGTAAGCCAGATCAAAAAAATACGAGATATGCGACACATGAAAACTGTTCAACTGGGGTTCAGCGACCTGTTTGTCACCCCGATTTGCCTCGGCACCATGACCTTTGGCGAGCAGGTGAGCGAAGCCACGGCGTTTGATATTTTGGACCGCTCGCTGGCGCGCGGTATCAATTTTGTGGATACGGCCGAGATGTACGCAGTGCCGCCGCGCCGCGAGACCTTCAACGCCACCGAGATCATCATCGGCAACTGGCTGGCCGCACGCCCAGGAGCACGGCAAAAACTGGTGATTGCCACCAAGGTGGCGGGCCCCAGCCGCGGCATGCCCTGGATTCGCGGCGGCAGCCCCGACCTGACGGGTGCCGACATCATTGCCGCCTGCGACGCCAGCTTGAGGCGTCTGCAGACCGACGTGATTGACCTGTATCAGATTCACTGGCCGGTGCGCAGCGTGCCGATGTTTGGCGGTCTGTATTACCAGCCCAGCGAGACGGAAGGCACCCCGATCCACGCGCAACTTGAAGCGCTTGGCACCTTGGTGCGCGCGGGCAAGGTGCGTGCAGTGGGCTTGTCCAACGAGACGCCGTATGGTGTGCATGAGTTTGTGTGCTTGGCTGAGCAGCACGGCTTGCCGCGCGTGGCCACGGTGCAAAACGGCTACAGCCTGCTGAACCGCAGTGTGGAAAACGCGCTGGACGAAAGTCTGCACCGGCTCAATGTTTCGCTGCTGGCATATTCACCGCTGTCGTTTGGCCTGCTGACCGGCAAATACGATGACAGCGGTTTGACCGGGCCGGATGCACCCGCTGCAGCGCGGCTGACCAAGTTTGAGTCCAGCCGCAAGCAGCGCTGGGGTCGTCCCGAGGCGCTGGCGGCTGCCAAGCGCTACAGCGCCTTGGCGCGTGCCTATGGACTCACGCCTACCCAAATGGCGCTGGCGTTTTGCTACACCCAGTGGCGGGTGGCCAGCACCATTATTGGCGTGACCTCAGTCGCGCAGCTTGATGAGGATCTGGCGGTCTGGAGCACAGGTTTGTCTGCCGAAGTGCTTCAGGACATTGATAAGATTCGCTGGGAGATGCGCGATCCGGCCATCTGAGGGTTAAACCACTGTGAGGTTGGGGCGGTATGAGCTTGGTGCAATTGATTTATGTGAGTGATCTGGTGAACAAGGACGAGACCCAGATGACGTCGATATTGGAGGCGTCTGTGCGCCACAACCAGCAAGACGGCATCACCGGCATGCTGTTGTATTCCAATGGTAATTTCTTGCAGGTTCTGGAGGGCGAGAAAGCCGCCGTCGACAAGACCTATGCGCGCATTTGTGAGGACCGGCGCCACAACAATGCCATCCTGATCACTGAAGACCTGGTGACCGAGCGTCATTTTGCGCAATGGAGCATGGGCTACCGCCACCTCAGCCCAGAAGTGGCCAGCAGCGTGCCGCAGTACGCGCCATTTTTCCAATTTGGCTTTGACGCCAAGGCCATTCAGGCCAAGCCCGGCGTGGCGCTGGAGATGCTGCAGCTTTTCAGCCAAGGTATGTTCTGAGCGAGCGTTCATGACCAAAAAAGACCACGTTAGCCTGACCCCGGCGACCCAACTGCTCAAAGCACGGCTGATCACCTTTACCGAGCACACTTACGACTACCTGGAGCACGGCGGTGCGCTGCACAGCGCGTCTGAACTCGGCTGGGACCCTTACGCCGTGGTCAAGACCCTGATCATGCAGGACCAGGACGCCAAGCCGCTGGTGGTGTTGATGCACGGCAACCGCAAGGTGTCGACCAAAAACCTGGCACGCCAGATCGGTGCCAAGACGGTGGAGCCCTGCCCCCCTGAGGTGGCCAACCGCCACAGTGGTTATCTGGTGGGCGGCACCTCGCCGTTTGGCACGCGCAAAGCCATGCCGGTGTTCATCGAATCGACCATTCTTGATCTGCCCAAGATTTTGATCAACGGCGGGCGCCGGGGTTATCTGGTGGGGCTGGCTGCGCACGTGTGCGTTGATCTGCTGGGCGCCCGGCCTGTGCAATGCGCGCTGGCCGAGGTGCTGGGCTAGGCTTCACGCGGGCAACTGCGACACACGGTACTTGGGCTGGCAAAATACGCCTTTTCAAGCCCGCCGTGCCGGGCACGCAGGAGTGTTTTTTGGAATCCATGCAAAGTTTTTGGCCAGTTTTGGCAGCGGTGGCTGCGTATCTGGTGGGGTCGCTGTCGTTTGCGGTGATTGTCAGCCGGGTCATGGGCTTGAACGACCCGCGCACCTTTGGCAGCAAAAACCCCGGCGCCACCAACGTGTTGCGCTCTGGCTCTAAAGCGGCTGCCATCATCACCTTGCTGCTGGACACGGCCAAGGGCTGGCTGCCGGTGGCACTGGTCGCCTGGTTTGGCCCAGCCTACGGCTTGCGCGAAGGCACGCTGGCCATGGTCGGGTTGGCGGCTTTTTTGGGACATCTCTATCCGGTGTTTTTCAGGTTTGTCGGTGGCAAGGGTGTAGCCACGGCGCTGGGTGTGTTGCTGGGGGTGAGCGGCTGGCTGGGCCTGGCCACCGGGCTGATCTGGCTGGCGATGGCGGCCGGGTTTCGGTATTCGTCGCTGGCGTCCATTACCGCCGCGGCCATGGCGCCCGTGGTGTATCTGCTCGCCGGTGGCCCGCTGTGGGAGACCAGCAGCGCGGTGGCTCTGAGTATTGCGGTGATGACACTTTTCCTGCTGTATCGGCATGCTGAAAACATCAACCGCCTGATCAAGGGCACCGAGTCGAAGCTGGGTAAAAAGGCACCGCCACCCGTCGCCGTGCCCAGCCCTGGTGCGCATCAGGGTCACCCGCATCAGCGGTCTGCCAAGCCAGGCACCACGACACCCAATAAGCCCACCAAAACGGGCAAACGCCGCTCATGAATCTTTGCATTCTCGACAACGACTACCTCGACCCGGCCATTGAGGCCACCTATACAGGCTATGGCGCCATGTTTGAGCGCCTGCTGCGTGATGCGGGCGCCACCGGCAGCTTTGACATTTTCAAAACCTACAAGGGTGAGTACCCCGCGACGTTTGACAGCTATGACGCCGTGCTGCTGACCGGCAGCCGGGCTGATGCCTTCTCGCAAGAGCCCTGGGTGCTGGCGCTGCGTGAGAAGGTAGAGCAGCTTCTGCAAGCCAAAAAGAAGCTGGTTGGCGTGTGTTTTGGCCACCAGTTGATTGGCCTGATTTTGGGCGCGCGGGTGGGCCGCGCGCCGCAGGGCTGGGGTGCCGGGCGCATGGCTTACCAGTGGCTGGCGCCAGAGCTGCCGCAAGCCGAGGGGCGCACTGACATCGCCCTGCTGGCCAGCCACCAGGACCAGGTGTTTGACCTGCCCGAAGGCGCCACGCTGCTGGCCACCAGTGCGTTTTGCCCGGTGGCAGCGTTTGCGGTGGAAGACCGGGTGTTTTGCGTGCAGCCGCACCCCGAGTTTGTCGAGGCCTACAGCGCCTTTTTGCTGGACAAGCGTCGTGCTGTGCTGGGTGAGGCGCAGTACCTGGCCTGCACCGACAGCCTGGCCGAAGGCCATGACGGCGATGCCGTGGCGCGCATGATCGTCGCGTTTATTGCGGGCTAAATCAGCCTCTAGCTCCCGTCTGTAAAGCGCGAGCAGCTACAAATAGTGTAGCACGCTGGTCAGGTCTTCGGGTGCCAGCGGGCGGGCCGAGCCGAATCCAGCGATGTGGCGTGCCTCGGTGACCTTAATCGCAAAGAAGCTGAAATCGCCGAGCCGGGTCATCATCTCTGCTTCAGGAAAACGCGCCAGGTAGGCGCTACGGGCGGCTTGCCAGGCAGCGCTGTCGGGCGTCAAACGGGCGGCCGTGCCGTCCAGTGACACGCGGGGCAGGGCGTGCACCGGCTCCAGTGGCGCTTCAGCCTGCATCACCATGAGCGAAACCGCCGGGTCTGACAGCAGGTTGCGGGTGTGTGGTGCCAGCAAGCTGACGTGGATGACCAGCGTGGCTGAGTCCGGCTCAATGGCAAACGGCACCATCGACACAAACGGTTTGCCTTGCGCGTTGAGCGTGCCCAGCGCCGCCACACGCTGGGTGTGTATCAGCTTGCGCAGTGCGCGGTTCAGGCGCGGCTCATGCGGCGTGGGGCTGGTGGGTTCAGAGATCATGGTCAAAAAAGCCTCTAGCCCTTATAGGATAAGCGTGAGTAGCTATAAATTAAATAACGCTTGCGGCCTGCGCCGTATCACCCATCTGCAAAATCAGATGGTGGTTGATACGCTCGCGCACCGCTGAGGCCAGCAGCGCCGAAGCAATGCCTGCACCGGCGCCCGAGGTGCAATGCCACACCGGCGGGCGCGACAGTTTGCCTTGCACGTCCAGCACCACCACCACATCGGGCTGGTTAGCCTGCTTGGTGCGCCGGGTGACGATAGCCACCCGGCCATCTTCCAACTGCACAAACGTGCCCGGCGGGCAAAAACCCACGCTGTTGATCAGCGCCTGGCCCACCGCGCCGCCGTTCCCGGTCTGGCTTTGCAACAGGTTGCGGGCCGAATCGGCAGCGCTTTGCCCCTCACGCGATTCACGCGGGCTGATCATGGCGGCATAGCGGTCCACCACCAGCAGGATATGCGCCAGACGGCGCGCCGCAGGCAACATGCTCAGGGCTTCCTGCGACACGTCTTCCAGGTGGTGGCGGCGCACCACGTCCAGCCAGAGGAGGTCGGTGATGCCTTTGGCCTCCAGCATCGCTGCGGCTTTGTCCGGGTGTGCCTTGATCACTAATTGCTGCTCAGGTGTGGGGCGGCTGCGCTGGGTGGCCATGTGGTCCTGCAGCACGGTCATGGCCACGTTCATGGTCAGCGCGGCACGCACCAAGCTGTCACGCTGCAGGCGTGGCATGGCGAAGTGGGTGGCCAGCAAATCACACAGCACGGCACATACCAAAGCGTGTGAGGCGCTGTAACCCACCGGCGATTGGGTCGCCAGCTGAAACAGCAGGTACAGGCTGACGTCGGCGTCTTGTTTGAGCAAATCCTGCAGCCAGCGGTCGTACTGGTGAATGCGCTGGCTGAATTCCTGCACGCTGTCGGGGTGCGTCAACACCACCGCCAGGCCAGACTCCAGGTCAGACCACTGGCCCAGCAGGTCTTCGTACTCGTCTTCGGTTTTGACAATCAGGGGCATGCGTTGCTGACCCTTAAAAGCGCTTGTCCAGCACCATCTGGTCGTTGTTACGGTTCATCTGGAAACGGCTCAAAAAGTTGTTGCCCAGCAGCACGTAGGGCATGGCACCCTCGGACACCACCGCGTCCACGTCGTACAGGGTTACCTCGCCCACACGCAGTTGGCCAAGCTTGATGCGCCAGCTGGGAATGACGCCATTGGCGGTGCTCATGCCCTGCATACGGCCCTGTTTGTAGGCCAGCCCGAATTGTTGGGCTTGCTGTGCCGACAGGCTGACCAGGGAGGCACCGGTGTCCACCATCATGGCGGCGCTGCGCCCGTTGATCTGCCCTTGTGTCATGAAGTGGCCACGTGAGTCGGCGCTAAGCACTATTCGGTTGCCACCCGCTGCTTCGCCCGAACCCCCCACGCTGGCCGGTGCACCGCCCAGGCGCAGTGACTGGCGCTTGCCACCCATCTCCACCATGGCCAGCTCACCTTGCAAGCTGATCAGTTTGACGCCCTGGTGCGACTCACCCACCGCCAGGCTGCGCGGCTGGCCGCCGTCAATCACCAGCAGGGCCTTGCTGCCCAACAGTCCGGCCAAGGCCACGCTTTGCGCGCCGGCACTGCCCGCCAGCGCTACCAGCAGCGTCGCCAGCGTCAAGCCAGGCAGAAGGCGAAAATCAAAGGCCATCAGCGCAGGCCATCAGTCGCGGTAGTTGTCAAAGCCCAGCGGCATGTCGGGCACTTCTTTTTTGATCAGCGCCTGCGCGGCTTGCAGGTCGTCACGGTCTTTGCCGGTGACGCGCAGTTTGCCGTCCTGAATGGCGGCCTGCACCTTGATCTTGCTGTCTTTGATAAAGCGCTGGATTTTTTTGCCCAACTCGGTCTCAATACCGTCGCGCACCTTGATGATCTGTTTGACCTTGTCACCGCCGATTTTCTGCACATCGCCCTTGTCCAGAAAACGCACATCCACATTGCGCTTGGTGAGCTTGTTGCGCAGGATGTCTTCGATCTGGGTGAGCTGAAAATCGGCATCACCAATCAGGGTGATTTCCTTGTCTTTGAGTTCCACGCTGGCGGGCGTGCCTTTGAAGTCAAAGCGCGTGCCAATTTCCTTGGCGGTGTTTTCTACGGCGTGCTTCACGTCAACCATGCTGGCTTCGCAAACGGTGTCAAAAGAGGGCATAAGGGTTCTCACTAAATGTTCGACAATTCCGCCATGTTAGTTCAGAAAAACGTGCCTCTTCAGGGCCTCAACAGCTTTCACATCGTGGCGCGGGCGCAAGCTTTGGCGCACATCACCAGCGAGGCTGACGTCAAATCGCTGCTGGCTGACCCCGCCTGGGCCAGCGAGCCCAAGTTTGTGCTGGGCGGCGGCAGCAACATTGTGCTCACCGGCGACGTGAAGCCGCTGGTGCTCAAGGTCGAAGTTTTGGGCCGCCAGGTGGTTGGTGAAACCGCCAAAGCGGTCATTGTGGAAGCTGGCGCCGGTGAAGACTGGCACGCGTTTGTCGCCTGGACGCTGGCGCAGGGCTTGCCGGGCCTGGAAAACATGGCGCTGATTCCGGGCACCGTGGGGGCTGCACCGGTGCAAAACATTGGCGCCTACGGTGTGGAGCTGCAAGACCGCTTTGAGTCGCTGGACGCCATTGACCTGCAAACTGGCGAAACCTTCACTCTGAACGCCGGCCAATGCGCCTTTGGTTACCGTGACTCTGTCTTTAAACATAGCAGCTCAGGCAAGCAAGACGGGGGCTACAGCCCAATTGGGCTTAAAGACCGGGCACTGATCTTGCGCGTGCGCTTTGCCCTGCCCAAGCCCTGGAAGCCGGTGCTGGGCTACGCCGACATCGACAAAAAGATGGCTGAGCACTGCACAGATCAGCCCACCGCACAACAGTTGTTTGACTGGGTGTGCGAGGTTCGCCATGCCAAGCTGCCTGATCCGGCGGTGATCGGCAATGCCGGCAGCTTCTTCAAAAACCCGACGGTGTCGCCCGAGCAGTGCACCGACATCATCGGTCGCGACCCCAAAGTGGTGTATTACCCGCTGCCCGACGGCAGCTTCAAGCTGGCCGCTGGCTGGCTGATTGATGCCTGCGGCTGGCGTGGCAAGTCGGTGGGTATGGCGGGCGTCTATGAAAAGCAGGCGCTGGTGCTGGTAAATCGCGGCTCGGTGGACGGGCCGGATGGCGCCACCGGCGGCGAGGTGATGACCCTGGCCAAAGCCATCCAGACCAGTGTTTACGAGCGCTTTGGCATCTTGCTGGAGCCCGAGCCGGTGGTGGTGTAGCCCGCGCGCGCGATGCGGCGACGCGTTTGACCACTTTTAGCCGCTTTGTCCCGAGGGCGCTTCGGGATTTGTGACCAAGCGGACAGACTCGGCGGCATTTTTGAAGCATGATCCGCCCTATGAAAAAAATCATTGTGCTCGGCGGTACCGGCTTTGTAGGTGCCCATGTGTGTGAAAAGCTTGTGAGCGATGGCTGGGACGTCACGGTACCGTCCCGCCGCCGCGCCAACGCCAACGACATCATGCATCTTCCGAACCTGACGGTACTGGAGCTCGATGTCCACGACGAAGCGGCGTTGACCCGCGCGGTGGCGGGCCGCGATGCTCTGGTCAACCTGGTAGCCATCCTGCACGGCACCCAGGAATCGTTTGACCGCACCCATGTTGAATTGCCCCGCAAAATCGCCAGAGCCTGTCTGGCTGGAGGCGTGCAGCAAATGGTGCATATCAGCGCGCTCGGCGCAGATGCGGTGCAGCCAGACAAGTTGCCGTCGATGTACCTGCGTTCCAAGAGCGAGGGCGAAGCGGTGCTGACGCAGGCTGCCTCTGCTGGCGCAGCCGCTGGCCGTGAAGGCTTTGATCTAAGTATTCTGCGCCCGAGCGTCATCTTTGGCGCAAAAGACAAGTTCATCAACGTGTTTGCCAAGCTACAGCGCATCTTCCCGGTGATGCCGCTGGCCGGTGCCACCGCCCGGTTTCAGCCGGTGTGGGTGCAAGACGTGGCCCAGGCGGTGGTGAACTGCCTAGCCGGAGCTAGCAAAGCGGCGTCACCGCGCATCATCGAAGCGGTGGGGCCGGAAGTGTTTACCTTGAAGGAACTGGTGCAACTGTCTGCCAAGCTGGCAGGCATTGGCGGCGGCTTTGGGCGGCCGGTTTTTGCACTGCCTGAATGGGCCGGGCGTCTTCAAGCCAAAGTGATGAGCTTGGCCCCCGGTGAGCCGGTGATGAGTGATGACAACCTGGATTCGATGAAGTTGGATAACGTCTCCACCGGCCAGCAGCCTGGTCTGGCGTCACTGGGCATCACCGCCTCAAGCTTGCAGCCGATTGCGCAGGAATACCTGAACGGTCGCAACATCCGTAGCGGCTTGATGGGCGTGCGCAGCCGGTCGCATTGAAGTCAAAGAAGCCAGCCTCCAGGTGACTGCCACCTGTGGTGGCTTCCACGCAGACATAGGTATGCGTCTGCTTTGGGCCCATGCGACTACCGGTATCAATTCCCGCAACCGTCTTGAAGACCGCCGCCAAGGGCCAGGCGGTATCAGTAGACGCTCAACCCTGGAGTGTGTGGAAAAACAGCTTAAGGTCGCTAGGTGCGCGCGCCTGCTCTGGACTGACCAGAATGCAGGTAATGTGCTGACTTTGGGTTGAGCAGTGCAATTTCACGCAACGGATTGTCGCGATTGATGAACCAGTATTTGGA
The DNA here is from genome assembly GCF_001938565.1 of Rhodoferax antarcticus ANT.BR. Classification (GTDB taxonomy): domain Bacteria; phylum Pseudomonadota; class Gammaproteobacteria; order Burkholderiales; family Burkholderiaceae_C; genus Rhodoferax; species Rhodoferax antarcticus. The sequence goes on along the minus strand of NZ_MSYM01000018.1, from coordinate 171,916 downwards.
ACTGCTCACCTAAATTCCGGCAGCATTCGTTCATTTGGTGTCGGCGTCAACATGCTTGACCAAAGCTCGTTTAGCATAGGCATGCTCTACGCGAGAAATCCGCAGCTAATAGTGCTCCTTCCAAAGTGCCTTGCACGCTTCTTGGGCAACTTGATTCTTAGCCTGGGATTGCCAAGACGCAATGGTTTCATCACTTTCCGAGTTAGAAACAGCCATGCCGAACCCATCAACTTCTCGAACACTTTCGACGCCAGGAAAACCGGACTGTTCTGCCGCAAGTTCCAGCATGCGGTCCGCCATCCACCGATATCCGCTTTCATCTGATGTGCGTAGTGAAGAAATTGTCAAGCTTTCCTTAGCGGCACCTTTGCCCCATTCAGGCATGGCACCCGTCCTGAGCTTTCAACCCATCATTGACGCGCTGTCGGCGAATATCGCGTTGCTCGACGGGGATGGCGTTATACGCGGCGTCAATCAAGCGTGGATGCAATTTGCTGACGCTAACAACAGCCACCTAAGGAACTATGGGTTGGGGTCCAACTATCTGGCGCCATTAGTGGGCATTAAGCCCAATGACAACCGCAGTGAAAAGGGGGCTCAAGACCTGTCATTTGCCGGGCTGGTTGCAGGCGGCTTGCGAAATGTGCTCAGCAACGCTGTGGATAAATTTCAGATTGAATACCCTTGTAACTCACCGACAGACAAGCGCTGGTACTTGCTGACGATTACGCCATTTCCTGGGGCGGGGCTGCTTCGTGCGGTAGTCGCGCATGAAGATATCTCTGCACTGAAGCTCTCCGAAGCCAAAGTTTTGGAGGAGAGTTTGCAGCTTAGCCGCGCATTTAGCGACACTATCGCCGCGATTGCAATGTTCATCGAAAAGCGAGACCCCTACACCGCCGGACATCAACTGAAGGTATCCGCGCTGTGTGTCGCCATCGGGCAGCGCCTAGGCTTGGGTGCTGAGCGGCTGAACGGCCTGCGGCTCGGGGCGAGTATCCATGACATCGGCAAGATGTCGGTACCGGCTGAGATTTTGTCCCGCCCGGGGCATTTGCTCGCGCCAGAACTTGAGCTCATCAAGTACCACTGCGAAACCGGCTACGATATTTTGCGAGGAATCGACTTTCCATGGCCAATCGCTGAAATGGTGTACCAGCATCATGAACGCTTGGACGGGTCCGGGTATCCCCGACATTTGAAGGGGGCCGAAATTTCCCTGGAAGCCAGAATCATTGCTGTGGCCGACGTATTCGACGCGATTTCGTCGCATCGCCCCTACCGGGCAGCGAAAGGCCAGAAAGAGGCCATTGCCGAACTTGAGCGTGGTCGAGACAGGTGGTACGACGGTGCGGTCGTTGACGCTTTGTTTGCCATCCTGCAAGAGTCGGACAAACACGAAGGCATCCCTAAGCCGAATCGAACGCCATAGTCCGCCTGGCATTGGGGTTGGCCGAGTGGTTGTGGCTCCAAATGATTTCACGCGCCAAAGTCTGCACTTCGGCAACAGACCAAATGACTGTACTTGGTCGAAAGCGCCGGTTGGCGGCGGCGGCAGGTCGCAGAATTTGCGCTTCTATGTCCCCAGCACAATGGGCCATCACGCAAACCACCCTATGGGCAAAGTGCTTCGGTGAGATCTTGATTGGCGGCACTAATGGATACACCGCCGACCTTGCTATCGAGTTGGTCCAAATATAAGTTGAGCAGCAGGACAGACCTGCTTAATTCGCGCTCAGGCCTTGGAGCCAGGCCGACATTAGTATGTCGTCTCGTCTTCAGTGAGTGCGTACGGATCGCCGACTGGGAACCAGTGCGGGAACTCTTCGAGATCCGCGGGTTGACCTTTAAGTTTGAGCAGCCAGCGCGGCATGTTTGTGTGGTCTGAAGTTTGACTAAGCGTAGGGCTAAGGCAGGTCTGCTTGAAGGGAAAGGCCAGAGATTAACCCACGCCCTTTGCATCTGCAGCAGTCCCAATCACTTCTTGCCATCCCCGCCCAGTCGCAGAAAGTCGCCATCAGCGCCCAGCGACAGCAGGCCAGCTTTGGCGTAAATGCCCAGCTTGGCGCGGGTATCGACGATGTCCAGATTGCGCATGGTCAGTTGGCCAATGCGGTCCAGCGGGCTGAAAGGCGCGTCTTCCACCTTTTCCATGCTCAGGCGTTCGGGCGCATAGGTCAGGTTGGGGCTTTCGGTGTTGAGCAGGGAGTAGTCGTTGCCCCGGCGCAGTTCCAGCGTGACGGTGCCAGTGATGGCGCGCGCCACCCAGCGTTGAGCGGTTTCGCGCAGCATGATGGCTTGTGAATCGAACCAGCGGCCCTGGTACAGCAGGCGGCCGAGCTTGCGCCCGCTCTCGCGGTACTGCTCAATGGTGTCTTCGTTGTGGATGCCGGTGACCAGCCGCTCGTAGGCGATGAACAGCAGCGCCAGGCCGGGGGCTTCATAGATGCCGCGGCTCTTGGCTTCAATGATGCGGTTTTCAATCTGGTCGCTCATGCCCAAGCCGTGGCGCCCACCAATGCGGTTGGCTTGCAGGAACAGTTCCACCAAATCCGGGTATTCCACGCCGTTCAACGCCACCGGGCGGCCTTCTTCAAAGCGCACGCTGACCTCTTCGGCCTTCACCACGCAGTCGTCGCGCCAGAAAGGCACACCCATGATCGGGTTGACGATTTTGATGCCGACATTCAGGTATTCCAGATCTTTGGCTTCGTGGGTGGCGCCCAGCATGTTGGAGTCGGTCGAATACGCTTTCTCGGCGCTCATCTTGTAGCCAAAACCGTGCGCAGTCATGTAGGCGCTCATCTCGGCGCGGCCACCGAGTTCGTCGATGAAAGCTTGGTCCAGCCAGGGTTTGTAGATTTTCAGCGTCGGGTTGGTCAGCAGGCCGTAGCGGTAAAAGCGCTCAATGTCGTTGCCCTTGAAGGTGCTGCCGTCGCCCCAGATGTTGACGTCGTCCTCTTTCATGGCGGCCACCAGCATGGTGCCGGTCACGGCGCGGCCAATCGGGGTGGTGTTGAAGTAGGTCACGCCAGCGGTGCTGATGTGAAACGCGCCGCTTTGCAGCGCGGCCAGGCCTTCGGCAGCGAGTTGCTGGCGGCAGTCGATCAGGCGAGCTTTTTCGGCACCGTATTCCATCGCTTTGCGCGGGATTTCGTCGTAGTCCGACTCGTCAGGCTGGCCCAGATTGGCGGTGTAAGCGTAGGGCAGGGCGCCCTTGAGCTTCATCCAGTGCAGCGCGGCGCTGGTGTCCAGGCCGCCCGAAAAAGCGATGCCGACCTTTTGGTCAACGGGAATGTTTTGCAGAATAGTGTTGGACATTAAATTGGCCTCTAGCCCTTATGGAATATGCGTGAGTAGCTATCAAATTAACCGAAATGGCAGATGTAGTGGTACGCCTCTGTCACACGAATATCGAAGCTGGAATTGCCTGGAATGCTGAACTTGTCGCCCGGTGCAGAGGTGAGCCAGACGTCAGTGCCTTTGAGTTTGTACTCGCAACCCCCAGCCACACACTCCATGATTTCGGGTGCGCCGGTGTTGAAGGTCAGGCTGGCGGGTAGCACCACGCCAACCGATTTTTTTGTGCCGTCAGCGAAGGTGATGCCGTGGCTGATGCATTTGCCGTCAAAGTAAACGCTGGCTTGGGTGGCGACGGTCACGCCGCTGATTTCGGTGGTGGTCATGGTGGGTCTGGTTCCAGGCGGTGAAAGCGTTGGATTTTAGGGGAGCTTGTCGCAGGGTAGATTCAGGCGGGTGTGGTTCAAACCGATGTTGACCTCGGATGCGTCTTTTTGGGTCAGAGGGTGATGTCTCCGTGGTTGGTGAATCAGCCGGGCGATGCGCTTTGCTACGTGTCCCCCGCCCGCTGCGCGGTCTCCTCCTTAACCTACGCAAAGCGCATCACCCGACTGATTCTGCAAGCGTTTTGGTACGCCGGCGGAGGACTGTCAAAAGTTGCCTGCATCGGATATGGCAAGAATGGATGTGAGTCGTTAACAGCAGAAATTCTGACCCAAAAGCAGCTAGGCACGGTGATTGGGAGATGCGACCGGGCTTCGGGGTGAAAGGCGCGCGCCCACAGTCGCATGCGTTTTGATCACTCCGTTTCGCGTGTGATTTCACCCCGAAACCGCATGCGCATCACCCAGTCGCCGTGCCGGGTTAGACCTGAAGCGCTGCGCCGGGGTTAACGCGATATCTGGCTGTCTTCAAGATGAATAGCATCCTCGGGACACTCACTAGCGGGCCTCAAACCCGCCCAGCAAACGCCTCAGCAGAAAACCCCACGCTCACCGAGCCATCGCCCCACACCACCACCGGCCGCTTGATCACGCTGGGGTTGGCCAGCATCAGCGCCGTGGCCGATGCATCGTCGACAACCGCCAGCCGTGTGGCTTCATCGAGCTTGCGCCAAGTCGTGCCCTTGTGGTTCACCAGTGCCTCCCAGCCCACAGCCGCCAGCCAGCCGGGCAGCAAGTCAACTGGCACCCCTTGCTTTTTGAAGTCATGAAACGCCACCTCCAGCGCCTGCCCAGCCAGCCAGGTGCGGGCCTTTTTCACCGTGTCGCAGTTGGGAATACCGAAAACGGTGACGTGGGAGGTGGTTTTTTCGGGATTTTTCATGCCGACAATGATGCCATTAACCGGGTTAACCCTGCCAGATGCGCCCACCTGCGCGACAATTCGGGCCGCTATGACACATTCTTTCCAAACCCTCAACGAGTGGCTGGTCTACTGCGAGCAACTCCACCCCACCGCCATCGATATGACCCTGGAGCGGGTGCGCACCGTGGCGCAGCGCATGGCCATCAGCATGAAATGCCCGGTGATCACCGTGGCCGGCACCAACGGCAAAGGCTCTACTTGCGCCATGCTCGAAGCCATTTTTCTGCAGGCAGGCTACCGCACTGGCGTCTACACCTCGCCGCATCTGGTGGACTTTGAAGAGCGACTGCGGCTCAATGGTGCGTCAGTAGATGCTACTGAATTGATGGCATCTTTCGCAAGCGTGGAAAGGGCCAGATGCCAAAATGATGAGCTTATTTCGCTCACCTATTTCGAGTTTTCCACGCTGGCGATTCTGGACGTGATGCGCCACCACACGCTGGATGTCGTGGTTCTGGAGGTAGGCCTGGGCGGACGCCTGGATGCGGTGAACATCATTGAGCCAGACTGCGCCATCATCACCAGCGTCGACCTGGACCACATGGCTTTGCTGGGCAGCGACCGGGAAGCCATTGGTTACGAGAAGGCCGGCATCATGCGCACTGGCAAGCCGGCGATCATCAGTGACCCGGTGCCGCCGCAAAGCGTGCTGGACCGGGCGCTGGAGGTGGGTGCGGATGTGTGGCGCGTCGGGCTGGACTTCAATGTGTCTGGCGACAAGCAGCAGTGGGCCTGGGCCGGGCGGGGCAGGCGTTATGCGGGCATGGCGTACCCGTCGCTGCGCGGTGCCAATCAGCTGGTGAATGCCGCAGGCGTGCTGGCGGCGCTGGTGGCGCTGCGCGAGCAGCTGCCAGTGACCGCGCAGGCGGTGCGCTGCGGGTTGCTGTCGGCAGAACTGCCCGGGCGTTTTCAGATCGTGCCGGGCCAGCCGACCCTGGTGCTGGACGTGGCGCACAACCCGCATGCGGTGGCCGCGCTCACCGCCAATCTGGACGCAATGGGTTTTTTCCCGACCACCCACGCGGTGTTTGGCGCCATGGCCGACAAAGATTTGGACGCCATGCTGGCGCGCATCGGCCCCATCATTGACAAGTGGTATTTCACTGATTTGCCCACGCCCCGTGCGTTCTCGGGCGCCGCATTGTTGGCGCAATGGCAGGCGCAAAACAAGCGCACAAATGTCACTGCCACGCTGCACGCCGACCCCGAATCCGCCCTGCAGGCGGCCCTCGCTGGCGCAGACCCCGCTGATAGAATCGTCGTCTTCGGGTCGTTTTTTACCGTCGGCGGCGTCTTGAAAGACGGCACGCCCCGGCTAGCGGCCAAACACCTCCCCACCTCCTGATTCACCACCACACACCAGCATGGCTTTTTTCAAGTTTCGCAAGGGCACTGATGAATCTCCCAGGGCGCCGGCGCAACCGCAAAGCATCGAAGCCATTCGCCAGCGCGCCAAATACCGGCTGGCGGGTGCCACGCTGCTGGTGCTGATTGGGGTCGTTGGCCTGCCCATGCTGTTTGACAAGCAGCCCCGGCCAATGGCAGTCGACACGCCGATCTCTATCCCCGACAGAAACAAGGTGCCTGCGCTGGTGATTCCTGCCACACCGGCAGTGGCACCTCCGGTGGCCACTGCGACAGCGCCTGAGGTAGCAGCCGAGGCTGTAGCCAAGCCTGCGACACCGGTTTCGCCAGAGAAGACCAATGAGACTGCTGCTGCCAGTGCAGATAACAATAATGCATCAAAACCACCCCTAGCCCTTACGGATAAAGCGCAGGCAGCTACCAATATAATAGAGAAGGAAGCGCCTGCCGTCAGCAAACCCGAGCCGACCAAGCCAGAGACCAATCGGGCGCAGGCCCTGCTGGACGGCAAAGAGGCTGATGCCAAAGCCGCCAAAGCAACCCAAACCGTCAAGGCAGAGGCAGCCGACGCCAATCCAGTCGCCACCAAGCCGCCAGCGACTGAGGGACGTTTTGTGGTCCAGGTCGGTGCCTTTGCCGAGAACGCCCGCGCCCATGAGGTGCGCATGAAGCTGGAGCGCGCCGGGCTGAAGACCTACGCACAAACCGCGCAAACCAAAGACGGACAGCGCATTCGCGTGCGGCTGGGGCCCTTTGCGACACGGGCCGAGGCCGAAAAAGCGGCCGAAAAGGTCAAGAAGTTGAGCCTTCCTGCCGCCGTGCTCACGCTGTAGGGGCAGCTGCTTGACCATGTCCGCGCTTGACTGGATTTTTGCGGTAGTGCTGGTGCTGTCGATGGCGCTGGGTGCCTGGCGCGGCTTGGTCTACGAGGTGTTGTCGCTGGTCAACTGGGTGGTGGCGTTTGTGCTGGCCCGGCTGTTCGCCCTGGATGCCGCTCAGATGCTGCCCATGAGCGGTGCCAGTTCTGCCATGCGCTACGGCGCAGGTTTTCTGCTGGTGTTTGTGCTGGTGCTGGTGGTGGGTGGTCTGCTGGCGGTGGTGATCAAAAAGCTTACCGCGGCGGTCGGCTTGAGCCCGGTTGACCGCACTTTGGGCGCTATTTTTGGTGCCACGCGCGGGGTGCTGCTGTTGTTGCTGGCCACCGTGGTGGTGCATCTGACACCGATGAAAGACAGCGTGTCCTGGCAAGAGTCGGTGGGTGCCAGGCTGGCGGCGGGCACCCTCAAAGGGCTCAAACCATCCCTGCCGCGTGATCTGGACAAGTTTTTGCCCGCTTGAGGCGTCGTTGAATAACCAGGAAACATAAAAAATGTGTGGAATCGTCGGCGTTGTCAGCAATGCACCTGTTAACCAGCTGATTTATGACGCGTTGCTGCTGTTGCAACACCGAGGTCAGGATGCAGCCGGGATCGTCACCCAGCAAGAACGCAAGTTTTTCATGCACAAGGCCAAAGGCATGGTGCGCGACGTGTTTCGCACCCGCAACATGCGCTCGCTGCCCGGCAACTGCGGTCTGGGCCAGGTGCGCTACCCCACGGCAGGCAATGCGTTCAGCGAAGAAGAAGCCCAGCCGTTTTATGTGAACGCACCGTTTGGCATCGTGCTGGTGCACAACGGCAACCTGACCAACGCACAGGTGCTTAAGGCCGAGCTGTTCAACGCCGACCACCGCCACATCAACACCGAGAGCGACTCCGAAGTGCTGCTCAACGTGCTGGCGCACGAGATTGAAGCCACGACACGCGGCATGCCGCTCACGCCGGGCGATGTGTTTGAAGCGGTGCGCAAAGTGCACCGGCGCATCAAGGGGTCTTACGCGGTGATTGCCATGATTGCCGGGCATGGTGTGCTGGCGTTTCGTGACCCGTTTGGCATTCGTCCGCTGTGCCTGGGCCGCACCGACGACACCTGGATGATGGCCAGTGAATCGGTGGCGCTGGAAGGCACGTCGCACAAGTTCGAGCGCAACATTGCGCCCGGTGAAGCGGTGTTTATTGATATGCAAGGTCAGATGCACGCCCAGCAATGTGCTGACGCGCCGGTGCTGAACCCGTGTATTTTTGAATTTGTCTACCTAGCCCGGCCAGATTCGGTGCTGGACGGTATCTCGGTTTACCAGGCGCGCCTGAACCTTGGCGAAACCCTGGCCAAGCGGGTGATTTCCACCGTGCCGCCCAACGAGATTGACGTGGTCATCCCCATTCCCGAATCCAGCCGACCCAGCGCCGCTCAGCTGGCACAACTGCTGGGTTTGCCTTACCGCGAAGGGTTTGTGAAGAACCGTTATGTGGGTCGCACTTTCATCATGCCGGGGCAATCGGTGCGCAAAAAATCGGTGCGCCAGAAGCTCAACGTGATCGCCAGCGAGTTCAAGGGCCGCAATGTGCTGCTGGTGGACGATTCCATTGTGCGTGGCACCACCTCCAAAGAAATTGTGCAGATGGCGCGCGACGCCGGTGCCCGCAAGGTCTACATGGCCAGCGCTGCGCCGCCGGTGCGGTACCCCAATGTGTATGGCATCGATATGCCCACCTCGCAAGAGCTGGTGGCGCACAACCGCACGGTGGACGAAATTCGCGAGATCATCGGCTGCGACGCGCTGATTTATCAGGATGTTGAGGCCATGAAAAAGGCTGTGGGTTCGCTCAATCCAGCGGTCAAGGGTTTTGATGCCTCGTGTTTTGATGGCATTTATGTCACCGGCGATATCACCGCTGCCGACATCGAGCGCATGAACACGCACCGTGTCGGTATCGAAGAAAACCAGGACGACAACTCACGCCTGGCGCTGCCCAACCACGAGGACTGAACATGTCCACGCAGAAGCTCCCCGATCACCTGCACGCCCAAACGCGGGCGGTGCGCGTTGCCAGCGAACGCAGCCAATATGGCGAACATTCTGAGGCGCTCTTCCTCACCAGTGGTTATGTGCAGCCCAGCGCCGAGGCCAGCGCGCGCCGCTTTGCCGGTGACGAAGAAGGCTTCACTTACGGGCGCTACGGCAACCCCACTGTGGCCAGTTTCGAGCAGCGCCTGGCGGCCATGGAAGGCGCACCGGCTTGTATCTCCACCGCGTCGGGCATGTCCGCCATCCTGATGATGTGCATGGGCCTGCTGAAAAGCGGCGACCATGTGATCTGTTCACACTCGATGTTCGGCTCCACCATCAAGCTCATTGGTACGGATCTGGCCAAGTTTGGCGTGCGTTCTACTTTTGTGCCGCAAACCGATGCCGCCGCCTGGCAGGCCGCCATCGAGCCCGCCACCAAACTGCTGTTTGCCGAAACCCCCACCAACCCGCTGACCGAGGTGTGCGACATCCGAGCGCTGGCAGACATCGCCCACAACGCCGGTGCGTTGCTGGCGGTGGACAACTGTTTTGCCACGCCAGCGCTGCAGCGCCCCATGGCGCTGGGTGCCGACATCGTCACGCATTCCGGCACAAAGTACCTGGACGGGCAGGGCCGGGTGATGGCCGGTGCCTTGTGTGCCAGTGAGAAACTGGTCACTGAATCCTTTTTGCCGGTGCTCAAAAGCGCCGGTATGACACTGGCGCCTTTCAATGCCTGGGTGGTACTCAAGGGGCTGGAAACGCTGGACATCCGCATGCAGGCGCAATCTGCCCGTGCCTTGACACTGGCGCAATGGCTGCAGGCGCATCCCGCAGTGGCAGCTGTGCATTACCCTGGCTTGCCGAGCCATCCGCAGCACCTGCTGGCCATGGCGCAGCAGTCCAACTGTGGCGGTGCGGTGCTGTCGTTCGAGGTGAAAGCCACGGGTGACGAGTTGGCCCGCCAGCGCGCTTTCCACCTGCTGGACAGCTTGCAAACCCTGTCGCGGTGCACCAACCTGGGCGACACCAAAACCCTGCTGGCGCATCCGGCCAGCACCTCGCATGGTCGTCTGACGCCTGCGCAACGCTCACTCGCTGGCGTGAGTCAGGGGCTGATTCGCGTGGCGGTGGGCCTGGAACACCTGTTCGATATACAGGCCGATCTGGAACGCGGCCTGACCTCTTTTTGATATGAATGCACCTGTGACACCTTCTCAACACACCCGCACCCGCTTCGCACCGTCGCCCACCGGCTTTATCCACCTGGGCAATATCCGCTCAGCGCTGTATCCGTGGGCGTTCGCACGCTCTACCGGTGGCGATTTCATTTTGCGCATTGAAGACACCGACCTGGAGCGCTCCAGCCAGGCGGCAGTTGACGTGATCATTGAGGGCATGAAATGGATGGGTCTGGACCATGACGAGGGTCCGTTCTACCAAATGCAGCGCATGGACCGCTACAAGGAAGTGCTGGCCGACCTGGTGGCCGCAGGCCATGTTTACCCGTGCTACATGAGCCTGGTAGAGCTTGACTTGCTGCGCGACCGCCAGACGGCAGCCAAAGAGAAGCCACGTTACGACGGCACCTGGCGACCCGCTGAAGGCAAGGTCTTGCTGCCGATTCCCGATGGGGTGCAGCCGGTGCTGCGTTTCAAAAACCCCCAGAGTGGCTCGGTGGTGTGGGACGACAAGGTCAAGGGGCGCATCGAAATCAGCAACGACGAACTCGACGACCTGGTGATTGCCCGCCCAGACGGCACACCCACCTACAACTTCTGTGTGGTGGTGGACGACATCGACATGGCCATCACCCATGTGATTCGCGGTGACGACCATGTCAACAACACGCCGCGCCAGATCAATATTTTCAAAGCGCTGGGCAAAGAGCACCCGGTGTATGCCCACCTGCCCACCGTGCTCAACGAGCTCGGTGAAAAGATGAGCAAGCGCAACGGTGCCAAGCCAGTCACCCGGTACCGCGAAGAAGGCTACCTGCCTGAGGCCATGGTGAACTACCTGGCGCGCCTGGGTTGGAGCCACGGCGATGACGAAATCTTCAGCCGTGAGCAGTTCTTGCAATGGTTCAACCTGGACCACCTGGGCAAAAGTGCGGCGCAGTTTGACGAGGCCAAACTGCGTTGGGTCAACGCCCAGCACCTCAAGGCCAGCGCTGACGAGGTGCTGGCGCCGCTGGTGCAAGAGCAGTTGCAAAAGCGCGGCATCACGCCGGACGCGCGCTTGACCGGCATTTGTGCCTTGTTCAAAGACCGCTGCGACACCACCGTGGCGCTGGCAGACTGGGCAGTCGTGTTTTACGCCGATGTGACACCGACTGAAGCTGAGCTGTCGCAGCATGTCACCGACGCCATCAAACCTGCGTTGAGCCTACTGGTTGGCAAGTTTGCGAGTTGCACTTGGGACAAAGCCGGTATTTCGGCGGCCATCAAGGAAGTGCTGACCTCTTGCGGCCTGAAAATGCCGCATTTGGCCATGCCAGTGCGCGTTTTGGTGGCGGGCACCGCCCACACACCGTCGGTCGACGCGATGTTGGCGCTTTTTTCCAGAGAAATAGTGATTCACAGGCTGAAGCAGGCTTAATTTTCATACTATAATTTGAGGCTTGGGAATTACGGGCAGCTTGTAAAAGAAGCAAGTGGTTTTGGGGGTATAGCTCAGCTGGGAGAGCGCTTGCATGGCATGCAAGAGGTCAGCAGTTCGATCCTGCTTACCTCCACCAAAGGTTGACTGGTTAGTCCAAAAGGTTTTGACCCCATCGTCTAGAGGCCTAGGACACTACCCTTTCACGGTAGGTACCGGGGTTCGAATCCCCGTGGGGTCGCCAAATTATCGCAAGATAAAGCGGCGCAAGTCACTAACGGTTTGCTTGAAAAAGCAGATGGCTTGGCTCGAAAGAGTAAACGTTAGCTACCAGGAGTGGTAGTTCAGTTGGTTAGAATACCGGCCTGTCACGCCGGGGGTCGCGGGTTCGAGTCCCGTCCGCTCCGCCAAATGAAAACCCTAAGTGATTGATTTACTTAGGGTTTTTTCATTTTCTACGATGATGTTTTTTTCTATCCCATCATCTAAGCCATCGTTGCAAAAATGCGCATTCTGCAACACGTTCTTTTAGAACTTGCCAAGTCGCAATGTAGAAATAAACGCTTGTTCAAACCGTTTTCTGCATCTGACACTTTTCGCAGCTTGGCTGGGGCAAACCGATTCAACCTACATAACCAATTCAGTGCAGACGCGTGCACGACAACCCACAAAATAGGGGTGGGCAGGGTGGCACAGCGCACACCCTGCCCGGTTTGTCAGTTCACGCCCTCTATGAAAGAGCGCACTGACTGCCGGTGTTTTTTTGAAAAGCAGCACTAAACCGGCTAATCTGCTGCTGGCCTTGCCCTTGCGGGCACCCCCCAGACAGGGTTTTAAACGAATGTGAAACTATCGAGCGAGAACGCCTGTTCCTGCTCGGCTTTGGTGGCGGCACCCAGGGCCATGGCCAGCGCCTGCATACCGTCAATGCTGCCCGTGCTGCGGCTTTTCTCGAACTTGCGCCCACCGGCGGGATCTTTGGTCACCGTGGCATTGGCTGCGCACATCGTGAGTACCGGGTGCCCACCGTGGGCGATGCGCCGGTTCAGCAGCTCAGCCTCCAGCGCATCCAATGCCGGGGCCATATCCTTGAAACCCTGGCCAAACGGCACCATGGGCAGATCGCAGCCGATGTTGTCCAGCTCGCGTTTGAACACGTCAATGCGCCAGCGGTCGAAGGCCACAGCTCTAACGTCCAGATCGGCCAGCAGCTCGGCCAGCGCGGTGGCCACAAAGCTGTAATCGACGCTTGCGCCTGGCGTTGTGCGCAGGTGGCCTTGTTTGGCCCACACGTCATAGGGTGCACGGTCGCGCCTGGCACGCTCAGCCAGTCCTTGCTCTGGCGTCCAAAAGTACGGCACCACCTGCCACACATCGCCCACCTGGCCAATGACAACAGCGGCCGTCAGGTCAATGCGTGCCGACAAGTCCAGGCCGACATACACAGGCCCATCAAAAGGGTGCACAGGCCCGCCACAGGCCCGCCACACGTCTGGCGAACAGAACGGGCTTTCTGTGCTCACCCGCTGATTCAGCAGCAGGTTACGGGCGCTGTTTTCCATGGATGGCATGCGTTGCGCTTGCGTCATCTGCTCGCGCAAGTCGTCAAGGCTGCGAAAAATCCCCAGCGCCGGATTGGCTAACTTCCAAGCCTCCAGGTCTAGCAGGTCACACCCATCAGGCGCCGCATACAGGCGACACACGATGCGCGGGTCGGCGCTCAATTGGGCATCGTCCAACCAAACCGAAAGGAGGTCGGCATCACTGGCGGCCTGCGTCGATATGGCGATCAGCAGTGGCGATTCATGCGCGCCCTGACTGGTGGTAATGGCGTCAACAAAATCGGACTGCGGGCCACGCACCTGGCCAATTTCATCCAAGATGGCCAGCACCGGGCTCAGGCCGTGCGCAGTCCTGCCATCAGCGGCCAGGGCGCGGTATTCGGTATTGAGCGGCAGGCCTAGCAGGCGCTTTCCGCTCGGAACGATGCGCACGATGCCAGACAACCGGGGCGAAAGCTGCACCATCTTGGCGGCCAGGTTGAACACCAAGGCGGCTTGGTCGCGGCTCATGGCCCCGCTGATAATCTGACTGTTTTGCTTGGATTCAGGACCGACCAGGTGCGCCAGCAGTAGCCCGGCGATCAGGCCGGTCTTGCCGTTCTTGCGGCTCACGCTCAGGATGGCGCGGCGCGTGCCGGCGGCGTTGTCGTACACGGCGCGGATGAAGTCCTTTTGGAACTTTGCCAGCACCATGGGCATGCCAACATGGGCACCGTCAGGCGTCACGCAATGCTTTTCGATGAAGCTGATAACGCGGGCGGCGCGGGTCATGGTGTCGGCTTTCAAGGGTTCAGGACACGATTCGCAGGCGCGGAATCAGGTCATCTTCATCGTCGAGCGGCAAGCAGGCCTGGCGCTCATTGGCCAGGGCGTTGCCGACATCACGGCTGCGGCCCACTGTCGCCTCAGCATGGACGTGCAACACACGGCACAAGGACACGGCGCGGCGCGTCAAGGTCTCCAGAACTTTGTGTTTGGGGTTCACTATGGGCGCACCTTTGCCGCTAAGGATGGTGAAGCCCTCGGTATCCACCTCGGCCTGCAAACGTTCGATGTCTGCCTGACTGCGGGCCAGCCCGGCAGCGGTGGCCAGGTCGGCGTCGGTCCAGGTGTTGCGGGCACGGGCCCGCATGATGCCATCCCAGAACGGGCGGTCACCAGGACGCAAAGAAATATGGGCGGGCGGCTGCAACGGCCCCAGTGATGCCGACTGAGCGGCGGCCACAGCAGCGGCGGCACTGTTTGAACGGTTGCGCTTTGGGGTCACTTTCATACGATCTCTTTGGACTTAGGATAAAAACAAGGGGATACAGTCGGTCTAGGGGTTGCGGTTGCTGGTGATTTCTGTCAGGAGCGGCTCAGGCGGTGCCAGAATCGCCCACAGCAGCCCGATTCCACGGGTGCGATGGGTCGGCAGGGGTTCCGCTTACGTCGCACCCACAGGCCACGCGCTTGCGGTGGTCTTTGGCCGTCTTGCGTGAGTGGCATTGATGGCACAGCGGTTGCAGGTTGGTCATGCTGTTGTTGCCGGGGTTGCCGTCCGCGTGATCAACGTCCGTCGCAACAGTCGTGTGTCCTTCGCTGGTGCACTGCCGACAAAGTGGCTCACCATCGAGAACGTGGGCCCGCAGCTTTTGCCATGCGCTGCCGTTTAGTTTCAGTGTGCGGCGCGGGTCTGCATCACGTCCTGACGCGTTACCCTTGGAGCGGGCGGGCTTTATGAAGTATCCGCCATCGTTGCGCCTTACCCCCACCATGGTCAGCTTCATACTTGCTTGCTCGGGTAGTCGGCTGCCTTGGGTGTGGCCTGGCCAGTCGGTGCGGCGTCGATGCCGGGGATCTGGGAAAGGTTCTCCAGTGCCCTGGCCTCGGAGCGCAACAGCCAGCCGTCCGCGATGCCGGAGCTGTAGAAGGCTGCTCGGTGTGCGCTGTCACCTCGGAGCAAGCCTTCAAGGTTGAACTCGGGGTACAGCGTCTGTGCAGCGGCGGGCGTGAGTAACTGCCTGCTAATCGCACCTTCAATGGCGCTTAGGTGGCGCTGCAATGTGTGCGTCACAAACCAACGATTCATTGACTCGCTTACGCTGTAATTGGCGTTGCTCAGATCGCCCAGCATGATGGGCGGGATCTTAAACAGCCTGGCCACTTCCTGCACTGAAAAGGCCCGCGATGCGACAAACTCGCTGTCAGCAAGGGACATGCTCACGGGCGTGTACGTCACGCCAGATTCCAAGACCGGCACCTTCCCCGCGTTGCCACCACCGGCGTACTGCGATGCCCAACTGTTTGCAAGGGCGGCGCGTTGCTCTGGCTTCAACAGGCCTGGCATTGACAAAATGCCGGATGCGCGGGTGCCGTTTTCCCACACGCTTTGGCCGTGGTGGGCTTCAGCTTGCGCGAGCTGGATCACAGCCAATGCCGTTTGAATGGGCGACACGCCGATCAGCGGATCACTGCCAGCACGGTGTCTCAGGTGAAACACGTCATCAGGTAGCAGGCGCTCTCGTTTGCCGTCTCGGGCGCTGTACTCGAACCCGCCGATGCGGTCACCGGCTCGCATGATGGTGATGCGCTCAGGTGCCAGCGGGTCAAGGGCGCGCACCTGGCCAGCGGCGTCCCTGGTGATGCGGGCGTAGGCGTTGCCGTGCAGCAACATGCACGTAACCAGGTATTCCCAGAACTCGGTCGCGCTCTGGCTGCCGTTGGGGGTGCGGTGCAGCACGGTGGCCAGCGGATGCACTGCCACTGTGCGGTCACCGTTGTCTGCCTTGCGGTACAGCTTTAGCGGTAGCGAGCCGATGGCTTCGGCGATCAAGGCAACAGCCGCGTAAACAGCAGCCACGCTTTGCGCAGATTCGGGCGTTACCTGCCCAGCTTGCAAGGGCATAGGCCAGCCGTTGATGCCCAGGGTTGCGCGGGTTTCAAGGCCCAGGAATGATTTGACGCGGTTGGCGATGGTCATAGCGTGCTAAGCCACAAATAATTGTTGTTGCGCGGCTCGTTCTCGAACGGCTTGGAGCGCAGATTGATTTCAGTCTGCTGATAGGCGGGCCACGATTGCACAATGCTCACCTCGTGAAGCTCCACGGCGCGTAGCTCGCGGGTGTTGCCGTCCCATGATTCGTCGGTGGCCACGAAACCAAAGCTCATGCCCCCCAAGTCGCCACGCTCAGCCAGCGCGGTCACGTCACGGGCGGCGGCGGTGTCGGGCAACTGCAATTCAAAGTGCAGGCCCTTGGCGTCCTCGGACAACTTCAGCGAGCCCGAACGTGTGCGGCCCAACAGCGCATCAGCACGGTGATCCAGCAGGGCTAGCACGTCCCGGCCACTGGCCAGCGATGCGCGAAACGCACCAGGCGCGATGCGCTCGGTAAACCCGCCAATGGCGGCGGGCGTGCCGAATGTCGCGGCGTACCCGCTCAAGGTGCGGCCACTGGCTGTCACACCAGCGACTGCACCCCGGCGCTCAATGTCCGGGGCGCTCATGGGTCAGATCGCCATATCGGAAGAGATTACAAACGCGGCGGGTTGCCTCACCACAGCATCCATCGTGTGAAGGATGCGGATTTGCACGTCGCCACGCTCATAGAAGCCGGTGGCGTAGGGGTTGGCCAAAATCTCGGTCACGCCCCATTCACCGATCAGGATTTGGCTAAAGTCGCCAGCGATCACGCGGCCCAAAACGCCGGACACTGCGTCCAATTGATTTGTCACATAGGCGGGCAGGTCGGCAACACGCCCACCGGCCATCAAATACTCAGCACCATTGGCGGCGTTTTTGAGCACAGTTTGCAGCTTGGTCGCACCCTTGGCATGGGTCAGCACAGCGTTTGGCGTCACGTTGGCGATGGCGAGTTTTTCAAGCATGGCCACCAGCGCGGCCCATGTCGGTGTGCCCAGAACGGCGGTTTGAACACCAGCGGTGGCGAGAATGCCCACCGGCTGGAATGCGGCCGATGCGCCGTGAATCAAAGCCCGGTCAACAGCAAGCCCGATAACTTGCGCGAAGTCATCGCGGGTCAGTTGCTCAATAGCGGGGTTGGCTTGCTGGATCAGTTGGCGGCTCATGCTAGACAGCGCTCCAACGTGCTTAGGTGACAACGTCACGTTGCCATAGGTGGCGCTCGATTCGGTCAGGGCGGCACCTTCAGCGATCCAGAAAGCCGATGCGCTTCCCGTTTGCTTGGGCACGACAGTATCGCCGCGCAAGCCACTCAGCACGCGGGCACCCAGCGAACGAACGATCATCGAATTGCGCAACAGGCCGATGAACTGCTCGGGGCGGTATTCGTCTGGCGCTACAGCGGCGTTGGTGGTGGTGTTTTGGGTGGCACGCTTTTCAAATACGCTTGAGGGCACCAGAACACCGCCTTGGCGGGCTTCAAGGCCTTGGCGCTTAGCTTCGGCTTGGAATTCGGCAAGGGCACCCACAGCGGCGCGTTGCTCCACCTGGCAGCGGATAGCGTCCAGCACATTAACTTGGCGCTCCATTGAATCGCGGCTCTTGTCAACCGTTTGGCCCAGGCTGCGGCGCTCGGCGTCGTCAACAAATTGGGCGCGGGCTTCTTGGTTTTCCAGAGCGGTGATTTCAGTTTTCAGCGCGTCGAACTTCGCCTGGCCTTCGGGCGTGAGAGTGGGCGAGCTGGCCAGCAGGGCGCGGGCTTCGGAGACTTTGGCGGCGCGGGCTTCGCGAATTTCGTGAGTTTTCAAGGTGTGGGCTTTCTTTGGTTGATTGCCCATGCGGTCGCCGGGCGAATTTCACATTGTGAAGTTTGATTATCACATTATGAAATTGCTTGTCAAGCGAAAAAAACCCACCGGGGTGGGCGGGCTGTTTTGGGGTCAGTGGTTGGCGGGTTTACCGTTGAAGTGGTCTAGCAAGTCCTGGCGAAGATGCGGCGGCGTATCTTTGCACTGCTGCCTCATATCGTCCCTGGCTTGCGCACCATCGCCGTGGCGATCACAGCAGCGCATGGCGGCGGCGATCAGCAAGGCGGTGGTGCGCTCCACATCCAGCAGAAACCCGATTAACTCGGGCTTGCTGCCCCTAACCAGTCTGCGATGGTGGTCGGTCAGCTTGCCGGTTGGTGCCGACACGACAACATTCAGCCCATCATCAGCTAGGCGCACATCAATGTCATCGTGAAAAAGGTCTGCCAACATTTCAGCCGGTGTCATAAAACCTCCCGCTCAATAGTTTTTTCAGATACCCCTTGCGAAGTGTGCGAAGTGTGCGAAGTGTCAACACTGGCGCGGGTTTGCGGCTGATTTGACACTTCGCGAAGTGTGCGAAGTGTGCGAAGTGTTGAATCTGATTCTTGCGACACTTCGCAGACTTCGCAGACTTCGCAAACATCAAAATCAGGCTGTAACCCGCGTGAATGCTCACTCTTCGCAGACTTCGCACACTTCGCAGCCAGTAAGTAAATTTTTGTTGCTGTACCTGGTGAACCTTTGGGTCTGGGTATCGTCTGAACCTCGATCTGAGCCGGTGAACTTGTCAGCAATTCATCAAGTGCCTTATCGATCAGACTTTTGGATTTGTGGCCGTTGAAGCAGATTTTGCTTATTTCCCAGCGTGTCGCTTTTCCATCCTTCGCCAGAAAATCCAGAATTTGCCGGGCTGCATCGTCCGTTACCGCGCTCGCAGCCTCAGCAGCGCCGTCGCTGAAAATGAACTTCACCGACTCCGCCCAGTACCGCGTCCAGGCCAGCGCCGCTTCAATGTGCTGAACGTCAACTTCGGTTTTGAGGTCGCACAGTGCGAACAACATCGCCAGCCGTCGCAGAACAGGTGCCCGGCGCTCAAGCAAGGCGGTGACAATTTCGCCGGATGATTGGTCGTTAAGCTCGTCCAGGTACAGACTGGCGAACATTGCCTGCGCGTCTGTGCTCATGGTGATTTGAAGTGCATCTCGCTCTACTGGACGATCTCCACCAGCAAAGCGAATCACCTCCAGAACCCGCTGCGCTAGCGCCTCGACATCATGTTGCGGTGTGGCCCTTGGGAATGGCAGCATTCGTGTGCGCTCTGCCCAGAAAATCAGGAACCTATTTGCGAAACCGTTTGTCAATTCGCGTGCGGCCATCACAGCATGCAGCTCGTTGCCGGTAATCGCGGCGCTCAGATTGACGTGTGGGTGACTGGCCCATATCCGCGGCTGACCTTTGGTGGCTGGCCTAATGCTTACACCATCCCAACAGTCGCGCAGTGCGCTGGATAAGGTGTTGCCATCGCGCTTTGACTGCATCAGCACGTTAACGAACTCGGACTCGATCACCCAAAGCCGCTTATCGTGAATCGGCTCGACCTCGTTTTTTCCTTTCGACCATCCATCGTGAATCATCAGCGCCAGTCCTTCTCGGGTAGACAAGCCACCAGAATGCACTTGCGGTGCAATGTATTCGTCAAGCGCACGCAAAGCTATGTCCAGGCGGTGAATCAGGCTTGCGGCATCACCCTTGCGGCCTCGGCCAGTCCTGCCGACATGCAGCGCATTGATTCGGCAATGGTGCCGGGTGTTTCCGATGTATGTATATGCGCCGCGACCGATAGCTGCGCTCATATAGACAATGAAGTTCGCAGCGATTGCAAACGGGTTAGCCTCGGTATCGCGACTCCCTGCACGAGCCACGTCGCCGATCAACCCATGCAGACAGGCCTGGTCTGGCTTTGGTGCGTTGCGGTGGTGGTCTGGCGTGTCAATGACTTCATCGTCCAACGCCTCATAGTCGAATGCGCTAACGTTTCGCATCTGCGGCTGATACTTTGCGGCCATGCGCTCGACCTCTGCCATAGTTTCGGGATTAAGCATATTGACCTTTCGATTGGTCGCGTAAAAAATTGATGATTCCAGCGGCTTTCAGAACCCTGGTGGTGTCGACCTCGGTAAGCTTGACACCGTATCCAACATTTCCAGCAGCGACCGCTACAAGCAGAGCTTCATCCGCGAGTAGGGTAAGTGCCTGCCCAGCCGATAGAAGGCGCGGGGTGCGTTTGGGTGCGCCTGGTGGCCTGTCTCGCGGCGGAAATAGCTCGCTTAACTCCATGCCCATAGCGTCAACAATTTCGCCAGCAGTGCACCCAGCAAAGCAGTGAATCAGCACGCCGCCGTCCGGTGACTCGCGAACCGACAAGGACGGGCCTTTGTCAGCGTGCGCCGGGCAGCGTGCGCTCCATTGGCCGGGCTGACGCTGGCGAACCTTTTCGAGTCGGGATAAGACGTTTTCAGTCGGTGTCATATTAGGGTTTGCCCTGTGCATCGCGCCATGCGACAAGCTCAGCGCCATCAATGACGGTACAGCGTGCGCTAAGACGTTTTGGTTTAGGGAAGTCGGGGCGCTCTTTAATCCAGCGCCACAGGGTTGCAGGCGCGATGCCAAGTAATTCGGCGGCCTGCTTTGGCCGATACGACTGATTCAAGATTTGCGACATAAGTCACTTTCAAATAACCCCGCGTTGTCTTTTGACTGCGGTATGACGGCGATTCTGAAAGGGCATCAACCTCTTGAAAATTGAGCGCAAAAAACTAAATTGCACCCAACAACAACATTTATTTACGTGCTTTCCGCTTTCTGGTGTCTCGGTCGTAATGAATATCGAATGCTGTTGTAGCGGTAACGGTTTTCAATAGATCAGCGGTTTTTGTGAAAGCTGATTCAGTTTCAGGGTAGTTATTTGGATTCAGGAGCGGGTAGCCCTGCTCACTGAATGATTGAACATGAAATTTCACGTTTGAGCGGTGCGTTTCATGCTTTTCGCGCTGCTTTTCGCGCTGATTAATTGCACACCCAAAGGGAGTAGCCAGATCATCAAACAAGCCGTCGCGGTAGCTCATAAACGCTTGCTCAAGCCGTGCGATTAGGTAGGGTGATGCTGGCGCTCCAATGTGCAAAACCATCATTAGGGCGGCCTCCAGGTCGCAGTCGCCCTGCATTAGCTTTTGATCCCATAGGTCGCGCTCTGCTAGCTGTGCAGCACCGATGGAAATCATGCTGCAACCCCCCGAAACTGGACTACCTTGGCATCAGCGGTTGCGCGGTCGCAATAGTCAGCCCAAGCTTGCATCAGTGTGCGGCGCTTTTCCAGAACGTCGCTGCGCAGGTATGCGGCCTCGACCTTGTTTTCCAGCTTATGGGCGAGGGCTTGTTCTGCCAAGTCGCGCGGGTAGTTGGTGCACTCCGCGCACCAGTCGCGAAACGTGCTGCGGAAGCCATGCGGTACTGCATTTACCCCCATGCGGCGGGTTAGCGCGGTCAATGTCATATCTGATAGCGGTTTGCCAGACGCCGCATGGAACAGCAGGGCATCAGGTGTTGCTTGTTTTGAATGCTCGTTCAGGATTCGCATTGCCGATTCGCTCAGCGGTACGCGATGCTGAACTTTTGCTTTCATGCGCTCTGCGGGTATCGTCCAAATCTTTGCGCCAAGATCAAACTCGCCCCATGTAGCGAGTCGCACTTCACCAGAACGTGATGCACACAAAATCGCGAACTCAAGTGCTTTTGCAGCGGTGCCGGGTTGTTTGCGCAGTTGCGCCATGAATGCGCCAATAGCGTCAACTGGTAACGCGCGGTGATGCACGACTTTTGCGATCTTGTTTGGTGCTGGTAGCAGTTGCTCTAGGTGACCTTTCCAGCGTGCCGGATTCTCGCCGCTGCGGTATTTGCGAACAGTGGCATAGTCCAACACCTTTTCGATGCGGCCTCTCAAACGTGTTGCTGTCTCTGTCTTGGTTTTCCATACCGGCTCA
This sequence comes from Rhodoferax antarcticus ANT.BR, assembly GCF_001938565.1. Taxonomy (GTDB): domain Bacteria; phylum Pseudomonadota; class Gammaproteobacteria; order Burkholderiales; family Burkholderiaceae_C; genus Rhodoferax; species Rhodoferax antarcticus. Next base: position 150,077 of record NZ_MSYM01000018.1, on the reverse strand, counting down.
AGCACACTCAAAACGTGCGCCTGCGCAACATCACTCACCAGCAGCTTTCCCATAACCGGGTTAGCGTATGTCTCGAGTGTGCTTGACCACTGTGCAGCGTGTTTTGCATTGGCCCAGGTGTCACGATGGCGCTCGATGTATTCCACAGCGCATTGCGCGAATGTCTTTGCGGTGGCTTGCTTGGCAGATAGGGCGCTCTTGGCCTGCTGGCGCTCTGCAATAGGGTCAACACCTTGATCAATGGCTTGACGTGCAGCGCGCGCGCGTTCTTTTGCGCCAGCGAGCGTTACATCAGGAAAGCCACCTAGTCCCATATCCCGGCGCTTGGTGCCAACAGCAGCGCGCAAAATCCAAGACTTAGCGCCGTTGGCATTGATGTGCATGTACAGCCCGGCAACGCCGCCTACAGCCACCATGCCGGGTGCTGTCAGTCGGTTGATTTCAAGTGCTGATAACTCTTTAGCTTTTTTTGGCATTTTGTTGTCCTATCGTTGTTCCCATCATAAATGATAGGATTGAATAAGACAACAGGTAATCTAAATTGGTATCAAATTGTTTGTTTGTCATTGTGAATCAATGGCTTACGATACTTTATGAGACTACCTTAGACGCTAAAAATGTGGACGTCCGCTCCGCCAAATAAAAGCCCTAAGTAATTGATTTACTTAGGGCTTTTTCATGCGCGTCCAATTTTGGCGCACACCTGGGGGTGCAAGTCCCGCTGCGGTCTTGTCTTCGTGAGTGCCAGCGCCAGCGCAACAGATTGGCATGGCTGATCTTCTGGATGCGCCTCATCTCCCGGCGCTCTATTGACAGCCAAATCCGGCTTGCATCGCTGGAAATCACTGATCCCAAGTGGCATCCAACTTTGTGGTGACCTCCACCTTGGGCTGGTCTAAACTGCGTGCGGTGGGCAACCACCTCATCCCGTTGCACCACAGCACACCAACAAAAGGAGACTCAATATGCACATTCGCCATACCCTGCTCACCAGCAGTATTGCGCTGGCCTTGGCTAGCCTGACTGCCTGCAGCAGCACCTCGCCAACTGTCACCGCAGCGCCCGCTGCGGTCCAGCAAACCGTATCGGCACAGGCAGCAGCTGCCGCGTATGACTTTGATATGGACGTGTTCCACCCGGTGGTGGCCAAGAATGGGATGGTCGCCACCGAGCAAGAGTTGGCGTCGAAAATCGGTCTTGATATGCTCAAAGCTGGCGGCAACGCGGTAGACGCTGCTGTCGGCATTGGCTTTGCACTGGCCGTCGCTCTGCCCAATGCAGGCAACCTTGGCGGTGGCGGCTTCATGATGGTGTACGACGCCAAAACTGGCAAAAGCGTCGCCCTCGATTTCCGCGAGATAGCCCCTATCAAGGCCAGCCGCGACATGTACCTTGATGCCAAGGGCGATGTAGTGGATGGCAAATCGCTGTACACCCACTACGCGGTCGGGGTGCCTGGCACGGTGGCTGGCATGGAGCATGCACTCAAGAAATGGGGCACCCTGCCACTGGACAAGGTGATAGCGCCTGCCATCGCGTTGGCAGAGTCGGGCTTTCCGGTGAGCGAAACGCTCGCCAAAACCCTGCAGCAAGAAAAGAAGATCATGGGCCAGTGGCCCGCCACGCGCGACATCTTCTGGAAGAACGGTGAACCGCTCAAGGTCGGTGATGCACTGGTGCAAAAAGACTTGGCTAAGTCCATGCGTTTGATTGGTCAGCAGGGCGCCAAGGCCTTTTATGAGGGCGACATCGCCCAAAAAATTGCCGCAGAAATGGCGCTGCACGCCAATGCTCTCTCACTGCAAGACCTGCGCGAGTACAAAGTGGCGGAGCGCGAACCCACACGCGGCACCTACCGGGGTTATGAAATTGTGACCATGCCGCCACCCTCTTCGGGCGGCCCACACCTGGTACAAATCCTCAACATGCTCGAACCCCTGCCGCTGGCTCAATGGGGCCCGAACAGCGCGCTAACCATTCACTACATGGCCGAGAGCATGAAATTGGCTTACGCCGACCGTGCAGAATACCTGGGCGACCCCGACTTCGTGAAAATTCCCCTGAAGGGCCTGACGTCCAAGCGCTACGCGGCTGCATTGGCCAAGGGCATCGACGCCAACACGGCGCGTTCGGGCAAGACCATCAAGCCGGGGCAGCCCCAGGCGTATGAGAGCGACCAGACCACCCACTACTCGGTGGTTGACAAAGCCGGTAACGCGGTGGCCGTGACCTACACGCTCAACACCAACTTTGGTAGCGGCATTGTGGCCAAGGGCACCGGCATTCTGCTCAACAACGAGATGGACGACTTCTCTGCCAAACCCGGTGTGGCGAATGCCTATGGCCTTGTCGGTGGCGACGCGAACGCCGTGGCCCCTAAAAAGCGCCCCTTGTCGTCAATGACACCCACGCTGGTTCTGAAAGACGGCAAGCCCGCGCTAGTTACCGGTAGTCCTGGTGGCGCGCGCATCATCACCACGGTGCTGCAAACGGTGGTCAACACCATCGACTTTGGCATGAACCCCGCCGAAGCCGCTGCCACGCCGCGTGTGCACCACCAGTGGACACCGGACGAGTTGCGCGTAGAAAAAGGCCTGTCGCCCGACACGCTGGCCCTGCTCAAGCAGCGCGGGCACAAGATCGCTGTCAAAGCATCGATGGGCCGTACACAGACCATTGGGCTTCAAGGCGGCATGCTGTACGGCTATTCAGATCCGCGTAACCCCGACGGCAAGACGCTGGGCTATTGATTTCAGCCAAAGGCGCTTCGGGCGCCTTGGCATGAGCGCCTCTTTGTATGGAGTCTGCTCCTGCCGAGTCTCAAGGCGCCATCGAGGTCAAGTGCGTTTTGCCTACGGCGGCGCCTAAAGCCTTGGTTTCGTTTCCGACGCCAAGTTCAGCGCCAGTCTCAGCGCCCGCGTGCGGCCAGTCGGTTGGAAAAATCCGCCTGCGCGTTGAGTTCTGAATACCAGACGCGGTAGCCGGCATCGCTGGGATGTAGGCCATCACTGGCATTGAGTTCAACCGGCCGCTGCGCAAACGGGTCTTCGGCCTTTTCCTTGTACAGGTTGACATAGAGCGCGCCGTTGTCCGCAGCGGTTTCGCGCACTAGTCTGTGCAGCTGACGCGAACGCTGCGCCATCAGCCAGGACAAGGGCGGGAAAAAGAAGGGCGCATTGCCGACGTTGCCCGAGGGCATGATGACCACCAGCTTGCCATGCGTGCTTGCCAGTTGCGCAGTGCGCACCACCGCCTGTGACAGCGCTTTGTGACCGGTGAACCGAATCACATCATTGCCGCCGCCCAAGACGAGGATCGCATCAAAACGCTGGTCGCCCAAGGCCTCCAGCTGTCTGGCGATATCGGCGAATTTGGCACCGTCTTTGGCGCGATTGACGATTTGTAACAGCGGATGATCGATGGCGATCAGGCCGGCTAGGCTCTGCGCCGGTGATGAAGCCCCGGTGCCGACGCCAGTGCTGTCGCCTGCGACCAGCAGCGTTGCCACGGGCTGCGTCGGAGAAGCCTGAAAAGGTTCGCTCTGGCGGGCCAACTCTGCCGATTGCGAGATGCGCCAAGCAACGCGCCCTGACTCGCCCAGCACCGCCAGCGCAGCGATGACGGACAGGGCAAGAAGCACGGGAGGACGGCGGGGTTTCATGGTTTGGCTCCGGAAATCAGCGAATGAAGCATTTTCAAGTCCTTCGTTGAATGAGATTGGTCATCGCAAGGTTCACGTCGACATAGACCAGCGAATTTCCCAGCATGTGGTGCCTAGCATCTGCGAAGTCTGGTGTGCTGTCAGTGCGCTGGCGCGCAAACCGAGTAGGGGGATGTCATTGACCGCACGCACTGCTTAGGTTTTTTTCAGCGACCCACGGCATCGTGTGCCAGCGAACAGACCCGTCTCACTTGCAAACCTATAACTGAGGCCATCAAGAGTGATCGTGCACTTGATGAACTTACAGGAGAGAAACAATGACGACAAATTCAAGACGCTGGCTTACGGCCTTGTTCAGTGCTTCGGCCATGCTAGCAGTGGGTTGTAGCAATTTGAAAACCCCTGCAACCGCTGATGTAGCGGTTTCCAAGGCAGCCGTAGAAAATGCGGTCGGCGCGGGTGGCGTGGAATACGCACCTGTTGAGATGACCGCCGCACGCTCCAAGATGGCACTGGCCAACAAAGCCATGGCCGACAAAGACTACAAACTAGCGCGTGAACTGGCCGCCCAGGCTCAAGCTGATGCCAAGTTGGCTCAAGCCAAGTCCACTTCTGCCACAGCACAGGCGGCAGCTGATGCGCTGCAAGAAGACATTCGCGTGCTGCGCATAGAGCTTGAGCGCAATCTTTAAAACCACTTGGTTCGCACCTCACCCAAATTTACCGGGCACCTTTATGAAAAACAAAACTTTGACCGCCACTGTTGTGGCCGTGGCAGCATTGCTTGCAGCCTGCGGCTCCACACCCCAGGCCACCACGCTGATGGACCAGACGCGGGTTGAATACCGCGCCGCCCAATCCAGCCCCAACGTGGCGACCTATGCGCAGATGGAGATGAAGCAGGCCAGCGATGCCATGGCCAAAGCCGAAACCGCAACCACTGATCGCGAGAGCGATGCCGACATTGACAAACTGGCCTACTTGGCACGGCAAAAAATTGCCCTGACGCAGGAAGTCGCCAAACGCAAGGTGGCCGAGGCTGAGATAGCCAACGCTGGCAAACAGCGTGATCAACTGCTGCTGAACCAGCGTACCAACGAAGCCAACGCCGCACAAATTCGCGCCAATGCAGCGGCGCTAGGCGCTGTGGTTGCCCAAGCGGATGCCGCCAACGCCAGACAGCAGACAGCATTGGCGCAAGACGCTGCCGTGTCTGCCCAGGCACGCAACGCCCAGCTGGAAGCGCAGCTGGCTGACTTGGCTGCCAAAAAGACTGAGCGTGGCATGGTCATCACCATGAATGACGTCTTGTTTGGTTTCGATAAGGCCAGCCTGACCAGCAACGGTATGGCCGCCGCACAAAAGCTTGCTACCGTACTGCAAAACAACCCAGAGCGTAATGTGCTGGTGGAAGGTTTTACTGACAGCACCGGGGCTGCAGGCTACAACCAGGCCTTGTCCGAGCGCCGTGCCGGTGCGGTGCAATCCGCGTTACGAGGGATGGGCGTTGCGCCAAACCGTGTGGCCATCCGTGGCTATGGTGAGTCATTCCCGGTGGCGGCCAATGACACCGAGGAAAACCGCCAGCTCAACCGCCGGGTTGAAATTGTTCTGTCTGACGAAACCGGTCGCATCATGCCGCGCTGACCCTTGTCTGGGGCCAATCCACTGGCCTTGCCATGACATATTTTGTGCAAGGCTCATGTAGGGTTGGCCCGGCAAGACACCTCAGGCGCCGCTTAACGGACCTTGAAGACGAAGTTGTTCTTCGTGTGCCTGCCAGTTCATCAGCAAACTGGTGGTTGACATCGCGGTGGTTGGCCTCATCCGCCCGCATCAAAACAATGACATCGCGCAACAAGGTACCTGGTTCGGGCTTGCAGTAGTCGATGGCAACCTGTGGTGCTGGCACATTTTCATTGGCGCCGTTGTCTATCCCCGCCAGATACTCGGTGGAGCTATAAACCGCATGAACCTGACCAGTCTGTAGGCAAACCAGTCGCTAAAGCAGGTCGGTGAATGATGTCGGGCAGCGCCCAGCACGTCAGCCTTCATGCTTGGATGGCATCGGGGCGGCGGGTTTCCCAATCTTTCAGGCAGAACCGAGTGTCGGTAGCCGCGATGACGCTGAACGTGAAAAATCTCCTTGAGGTGTTAGCGCATGTTAAGAGTCATCCAATGACCTAGTTTGTTCGGTGACTTCGGGGTCCTCCAGCGCTTTGCTGAGTTGGTCCACCACCACCGCCCATTCGGCGTCCTGAGTCAACGCTTCGCGTAAAAAACTGGCTTGAGAGGCGCTCCAGTAAGGCGCGTCTGGCAGTCGCACGTTGCGTGCCATCGACCTGTGTTTGACCAAAAACGCCGCAATGCTCTCATCGTCGTCGGGCAGGCCAAGTTGCGCAAATAACGCGCCAAAGTGGGGTGGGGTGGTATTCATGATTTAGTCTCCTGTGATTGTGCTGCTTACGCTGCGTGTTGCCTGACCCAGGCCACGTACTGGTCCATCCAGCGTTGCAGGAATTTTTTGCTGTCCTCTCCAATGCCCCCGTCTTCGTCAAATAGACCATTTTTGGCCTGGATAAAAGCCTCGGGTTGGCCCAGGGTCGGCACGTTGAGGTAGGCCAGGACATTGCGCAGGTGCTGTTGGGCCATGGCCGTGCCGGAGGCGCCAACCGACACCCCCACCACCCCTGCCGGTTTGCCGTCCCAGGCGCTATCGCCATAGGGGCGCGAAGCATGGTCCAGCGCGTTTTTAAGCACGCCGGGAAACGAACGGTTGTATTCAGGCGTGACAAACAGCAGCCCTTGCGCCGCCTTGATGTCTGACTTGAGCTTAAGCACCGGCGCCGCCTGATGGCCGTCGTCGTCCTGGTTGTACAGCGGCAAGTCACCAATCTGGAGCTGCTTGAAGGTGAAATCCGCGGGTGCCAGCCGGGCGAGCGCCGTCGCGAGTTTTTTGTTGAATGAATCCTGGCGCAGGCTGCCCACAATGACGGCGATATGAAACTGGGTCATGTCGTTCTCCAGAAAAAGAAAGCCAGTTTGCGTCGCACCCTGCTTGGTGACAGTGCGCTAGCGCACCTTGGCATCAACCATGACCACCAGCTGGCACGGCTTCACCGTTACCTCGCGACTGTCTGCGTGTGCTGGCGAACATTTGATGATGGACGTGCCCCTTAGGATTGTTGTTTGTTATGAAAGGTCGTCCGCCATGCCCTCAGTCAGTCCGTCACCCGCGCTCCTTACCCCTGACGACGCGCGGGCGCGCACCGTCTCTGACAGTTTTGGCACGGTCAGCGTGCCTGCCGGTGTGATGTGGGGCGCGCAGACCGCCCGCAGCCTGCATTTTTTCGCCATTGGTGAGCAAAAAATGCCGCTGGGCATCATTCACGCCCTGGCCTGGATCAAGTGGGCTGCTGCGCAGGTCAACCGCGATCTGCAGTTGCAAGAGCCGCTCAAGGCGCAAGCTATTTGCCATGCGGCAGAGCAGGTGGCCCGCGGTGCGTTCGATGACCAGTTTCCGCTCTCAGCATGGCAAACCGGCTCCGGCACCCAAAGCAACATGAATGTCAACGAGGTGATTGCCACGCTGGCTACGCAGGCTTTGGTGCAGGGTAAAACCAGCGGCGGGTCGGTGCACCCGAATGACGATGTCAACCTGGGCCAGTCTTCCAACGATGTGTTCCCCAGCGCCATGCACATCGCAGTGGCCGTGTCTGCCCAGCAGCAGTTGCTGCCCGCGCTGGACGAATTGCGCGCCGCTCTGGCAGCCCAAGCGGTGGCCTTTGCATCGGTAGTGAAAATTGGCCGCACCCACCTGCAAGACGCGACACCGGTCACATTCGGCCAGGAACTCGGTGGCTACGCTGCGCAACTGCAGCTTTGCCAGGACAGCCTGCAGTTCGCGCTGGCTGCAGTGCACGCCCTGGCCATGGGTGGCACCGCGGTGGGCACCGGCATCAACACCCATCCGGAATTTGGTGCCCGGGTGTGCGCGACGCTGGCCAGGCGGCTGGGCTTGCCCTTGCGCCAGGCCGACAACCTGTTTGCCGCCATGGCCGGCCATGAAGCGCTGGTGGCTCTGCATGCCAGCTTGAAGATGCTGGCCATGGCCCTGACCAAAATCGGCAACGACATCCGCCTGATGGCCAGCGGGCCACGCGCCGGGTTAGGTGAATTGACGCTGCCGCAAAACGAGCCCGGCAGCTCCATCATGCCCGGCAAAGTGAACCCAACGCAGGTGGAGGCGCTGACCATGGTTTGCGCCCAGGTGCTCGGGCATGACGTGGCCATCAGTTTTGCCGCCAGCCAAGGCCAGTTTGAGCTCAATGTGTACAAGCCGCTGATCGCCCTGAACACACTCGACAGCCTGCGCCTGCTGGCTGACGCCATGCGCAGCTTCTCCCGGTTTTGTGTGGTGGGCATCGCGGTCAACCAGACGCGGGTGGACGCGCTGGTGCAAAGCTCGCTGATGCTGGTCACAGCGTTGGCGCCGCACCTTGGCTACGACCGCGCTGGCGCCATTGCCAAACACGCCCAAAGCCACGGCACCACATTACGTGAGGCCGCGCTGGCACTGGGCACGGTCAGCGCCGAGCAGTTTGATGCCTGGGTGGACGCACGCCAAATGGTTGGCGCACTTGCCGCACATGCCGAACCAACCGCACCTTCTCAAGGTGTGTGAATTTGTCACCTGCCACGCAATGGGCCGTGTGTTCGCCAGCCCACCGACGGGGTCGCTACGCCACCTTAAAGTGGCTTTTTTTAAGGGAAGAACCATGCGCCACTCATCCGCTCCAGGAGCCTGTTGTATGACATTCCTCGCTGTTTCTCAGCCGCCGTCCATGCCGAGACTGAATCGGTCAGCCGGTGTTTTATTGGCCGTTATGTTGGTCTGCAGCCAGATGCTGGCACACAGCGCCGATGTAGGTTTTGGTGCTCAGCCCACACTGCCAGCGCCTGAGCATTCGTTGATTCCCACGGTAAACATTGCGCCCGCCATCGGCTGGCCCGCAGACGCCGCGCCCACCCCCGCACCCGGCACGCGCGTCACTGCTTTTGCCAGTGGCCTGGATCACCCCCGCTGGTTGTACGTGCTGCCCAATGGCGATGTGCTGGTGGCAGAAACCAATGCGCCACCCAAACCCGAAGACGGCAAAGGCATCAAAGGTTGGATCATGGGGTTGGTGATGAAGCGCGCCGGTGCCACCGTCACCAGCGCCAACCGCATCACCTTGTTACGCGACAGCAACGGCGACGGCGTGGCCGATTTGCGCTCAGTGCTGCTGGACGGGCTGAACTCACCCTTTGGTATGGCGCTGGTTGGGCAGACCCTGTATGTGGCCAACTCTGACGCGGTGCTGAGTTTTCCGTACACCGACGGTGCCACCAACATCATGGCCGCAGGCACCAAGCTAGTCGTTCTGCCTGGCGGCCCCATCAACCACCATTGGACCAAAAACCTGATTGCCAGCAACGACGGCAGCAAGTTGTATGTCACCGTCGGCTCCAACAGCAACGTGGCTGAACGCGGCATGGAAGTAGAAGCCGAGCGCGCTGCCATTTGGGAGGTGGACGCCGCCAGCGGCAGCCACCGCCTGTTTGCTACCGGCCTGCGCAACCCCAACGGCCTGGCCTGGGAGCCAGAAACGCAGGCCTTATGGACGGTGGTGAATGAACGCGACGAACTCGGCGACGACCTGGTGCCCGACTTTTTAACCTCGGTGCGCGACGGTGCCTTTTACGGCTGGCCCTACAGCTATTTCGGCCAGCACGTTGACACGCGGGTCACGCCGCAGCGCCCTGATCTGGTGGCACAAGCCATTGCGCCAGATTACGCGCTGGGCGCACACACCGCGTCACTTGGGCTGGCAGATGCCAGTGGCAACACGTTAGGGGCAGCTTTTGCCAGCGGCATGTTCATTGGCCAGCACGGCTCATGGAACCGTCGACCGCACAGCGGTTACAAGGTGATTTTTGTGCCGTTCAAAAGTGGTCAACCTGCCGGTGATCCGGTGGATGTGTTGACCGGCTTTTTAAGCGACGGCGGCAAAGCGCAGGGACGGCCTGTAGGTGTGGCGCTGGACAAACAAGGTGCGCTACTGGTGGCCGACGATGTCGGCAATGTGGTGTGGCGCGTCAGTGGTCAGGGTTTATAGCCAAATAGGCTTCAAGCCCTTTAAATATAAGCGCTGACAGCTATAGTATTTGTAGTGTTTAAGACGCCGTTTAAGCATCAATTGACAGCATCCTGAGTATCAGGTGCTGTCAGTCTCCCGGTTACGGGGATGGTGTTGGCTGTGTGCCGTAATAGTCATCAAGATCCTTGGCCCATTCCTGGTTAGACATGTTGGGCCAGTTGTCCTTGTCAAAACCTGGTGCGCGCTCCAAGCGGTCCTTGGTCACGTCCAGCGTGAAACGTTTGTTGTCGGTGTCTAGGGTCAGCGCTGCCCAGGGCACCGCAAACAATTTATCGCCAATGCCCAGCAGGCCGCCGTACGACAACACCGCGTAGCTGATGCGACCCGCGCGCACATCCAGCATGATCTCTTTGACGCTGCCCAAATCTTCTTCCTGGCGGTTGAAAACAGCGTTGCCCAACAGGGTGTCTGCCCCCATCAACCGGGGGCCGGGGCCACCGCTGTCAGCCACAGCGTACATGCCAAAACTGTCGCGTTCTACATAGTTCATCGGTGTTCCCTTCTGTTGCGTGGGAGACGGCTGTGCCGACTCAGGAGTGCGACTTGACTGATGCTTTCACCGAATCGCGTGCATCCTTGGCGACTTCTTTCGCATCGCCATAACCCTTTTGCGCCGTGCCTTCTGCCTGTTTCTTCAGCCCTTTAGCTTGCTGTTCTTTGCTGTCTATCACTTTGCCGGCGGCTTCCTGGACCTTGCCAGCCATGTCTTTTGCCGTGCCCTTGACTTGATCTTTGTTCATGATGTTCCCCTTTAAGGATGTGAATAACTTCAAACACGAGTCTGATGCAGACTCTGCACCAAGAATAGCCAAGGCGCGGTATTTGGTCGGTGCGTTGGCATACACACCAACCATGCGCCGAGGCTCGCTATGCGGCGAGGGTGTGCCAGCGCACCGACCTGTCATGCCGTGCAACTTAAGCTGACTTCAGCCAGGCAGTGACGTACGCAGCCCCCCAGTTTTTTTAACCAGGAGTACACATCATGACCACACGCGACGCTTACATAACCAAAATGAAACATCAACTCGATGACTTGAACGACCAAATGGCCAAGCTCGAAGCCCGTGCCCAAGAGGCCCGCGAAGATGTGCGCGACACCTACAAGGCGGAGATGGCCAAGCTGCACCTTCAGTCCGAGAAGGCCAAGCTCAAGCTCGCCGAAATGCAGGCCAGCACCGAATCCACCTGGGACAACATGGCAGCCGAGATGGACAAAGTGCGCGACGCCTTTGTGCATTCATTTCGCTACTTCAAGTCACAGGTTTGACGCACCACAGCGCGTGGTGGGCCCAGTCCACCGCGCGTTCACTGCGCCGTTTGCTGGCGCAGATGTTCGGCCCGCTTCATCTCAAGATAGGCGGGCCGTTCTACTTCATGCAGTTGCTGCGGAAAACGCTCTGAGGCGCTGAACCAGTTTTGCAGGCTGGCCTCGAAACGCTTGGCGGGTGGTTGCTGGCGCGTCACCAAGTAGCTGTTGATGGCCAAGTAATAGCGCATGGTGTTGCGCTCCACCACCGCGCGCACGCCGTCGATCCAGATGGGCTGCCCGTCTGGTAATTCGCCCAATACGGTGAAGCCCACTTTGTCGCTGCCCACGGTGCCCAAATAGACCTGCATGGCCATTCGGGCCGCCAGATTGGCGCTGTAAGCGTAGGTCAGGTGCAAAAAAGTCTGGTTTGCTGGCAGCGCTACCGCTTCCAGGGCAATGTGGTAGTCGCTGGTTCCCATCGGGCCATCTGGCGCATTGAGTTGCACCTCAAAATAGTCTGTCTGGGTCGCTGACACGGTGTAGGCCAAAGCCACCCGCGAGGACTGGCTCAGTGTCTGGGGGGTTTTGCTGCCAATGTTGACATTCAGAAGGCTCGCCTGCGCGCCATCGACGACATGGCAATACTTGGTGTTGAGGTGCAGGATCAACACCTCGCACCATTGCTGCGGGTCTTGTAACGCGCTGCTGATGGTGGCAAACGGGAAGTCCATCAGCGCATACATGTCGCCGCGCAGGCCCTGGGGTGTTTCGGTAGACACCAGCACCAGCGGACTTTTAAAGGCGTTGTGCTGGAGCTGCGCGTCCAGCGCGGAACGTTGTGTCCGAAGTCGCTGCGCGGCGTCTGAACTCTGTTGCGCCAGTGCGGTTCCCAGGCAGGAGGCCAGAGCCAGCGCGGCCAGGCAGCTCAGTTGGCTGACCGCCCGCGCTGTTTTACTCACAAGCTTACTTGGTGACTTCGTGGCCAATCACACCGCCCACCGCTGCACCAGCGCCGGTGCCGAGCAAACCACCACCCAGCACATTGCCAGCGACGCCACCGATGACGGCGCCGGTTGCAGTGCCTTTTTCCTGACGGGTCATGCCGGAGCAGCCGGCCAGACCCAGGGACACGACCAGCACCACAGCCGACAGACCGGCGCTAAAAGGGGTATTCAATTTCATGGCTAATTTCTCCAGACAAACAAAAGTAAATCCAATCATGGAAACCTTCAGGCTTTCATGGGCGAATGCTCATTGTGGGTGCTTGTGCACGGTCTGTCTGTGCGTCAGCGAACGCTGGTTACCACCGTTTGCAATTTAAATTTGCTATTAATAGTAGAGCTATTAGCGCTTATAAATAAAGGGCTAGAGCCCTATTTCTTAATGAAAATGGTGGTTTTTTGCTGCGTTGTCGCTCCAGGCAGCGTCGGGCTGCCAGCTGGCCACCCAGGCGGGTAGCGACTGCGCTGGCATGGGGCGGGCAATGCCATAACCCTGCGCCAGGTCACAGCCGAGTTGCAGCAGCAGGCTGCCGTGAGCAATGGTTTCCACACCTTCGGCAATCACCTCGTGGTTGAAAGCCTTGGCCAGGCTGATCACCCCTTCCAGGATGCTGCGGTCTTGCGGGTCATCAAGCATGTTGCGCACAAAACTCTGGTCAATTTTGATGGTCGACACCCCCAGGCGTTTCAGGTAGGTCAGTGACGAATACCCGGTACCAAAGTCGTCCAGCGCAAATGCCACGCCCATCTTGTGGCAGCTTTCGATCACCTGCGAGGCGAAGCCAATGTCGTGCAGGGCGCTGGTTTCGAGCATTTCCAGTGACAGTTTTGTCGGGAGCACGCCCGGGTGCGCCTGCATCAGCGTGCGCAGGCGCTCAACAAAATCGGCTTGTTGCAACTGCTGGGCCCCCACATTCACGCTGACCTGCAGATTCAGGCCCTGTGCCTGCCACGCCTCAATCTGCGTCAGCGCAGTACTGATGACCCATTCCCCCACCTCAATGGCCAGCGGGTCGGCATCAATCAGCGGCAAAAATGTCAGCGGGTATAACAAACCGTCTTGCGGGTGCTGCCAGCGTATCAGCGCCTCAACACCCATCACTTGGCCGGTGCGCATGTTCACCTTGGGCTGGTAATACAGCTCCAGTTCACCACTGGCCAGTGCCGTACGAATACGCTCCAGGCCTTGGTGGTGGCCACGCACGCTGCGGTCGTGTGCCGCGTCAAACAGGTGATAGTGGTTTTTCCCGGTTTGCTTGGCCTGGTACATGGCTTGGTCGGCCTGGCGCAGCAGCCAGTCGGGCTCCACCACCTCGGCCTGCGGGTAAAAAGTAACGCCCAGGCTGGCCGATACCTGCAGTTTTAGCTCGCCAATCTCAAACGTCTCGCTGGCTGCTGCCAGCATGCGGTTCAGCATGGGCACACAGCTCGACGTGTCGGCCAGGCCGGTCAACACCGCCACAAACTCGTCGCCGCCGATGCGTGCCAGCGTGTCGCCCTCGCGCAGGGCCTCTTTCATGCGGTTGGCCAAGGCCACCAGCAGCCGATCGCCGGATTCATGCCCGTGCTGGTCGTTAACCTCCTTGAAACTGTCCAAGTCAACATAGACCACCGCCAGCAGCACGCCTTGCCGAAAGGCCTTCGCCATGTCTTGGCGAAGGCGGTCGGCCAGCAGCGCGCGGTTGGGCAGATTGGTCAGCAGGTCGTAGTGCGCAATGTGTTCCAGTCGGGCCTGTTGCGCCTTGAAGGCGGTGATGTCGGAAAACAGCGCCACGAAATGGGTGGCCGTGCCCCGCGCATCACGCACCGTGCTGATGGTTTGAAACGCGGCGTAGATTTCGCCGTTTTTGCGACGGTTCCAGATCTCCCCGTACCAGTGGCCTTTTTGCAGGATGGCTTGCCACATGGCCGCATAGTGGGCAGCGCTCTGGCGCCCCGAGTTCAAAATGTGCGGTGTTTGGCCCACCGCCTCGTCGCGGCTGTAGCCGGTGATGTGGGTAAACGCCGCATTCACGTTCACGATCTGACCATTGGTGTCGGTGATCATGATGCCCTCGCGGGCCTCGCTGAACACACTCGCGGCCAACCGCATCTGCTCCTGCGCGGCGAAGCGTAGGCTGATGTCCATCAGGACCACCCGCAACACCGGCGCACCGCTGTCAGCCAGCGCCAGAGTGACCATCAGTTTGGCCCAGAAAAAGCTGCCGTCTTGGTGCTTCAAGCGCAACTCAATCGACAACTCCTCGCATGTCTGGCGCTGTTTGCGCAGCAGATAGTAGGCATCCTGGTCGTCGCGATGGATGAACTTGTTGAGCGCCATGCCGAGCATGGCCAAACGTGGCACCCCCAGCAGCCGGGCGGCCGTCAGGTTGGCCTGCAGGATGTGGTCGGCGTCATCCAGCGTCACATAGCCCACCGGGGCGTGGTCGTACAGATCGGCATAGTTGGCGCGGGCGGCGTCCAGCGTGACTTGCGTGCGACGCATCTCCTCGTTTTGCATCTCCAGCTCAATTTGGTGCACGCGCAACTCTTGCAAGGCGCGCAGGGTGCACTCAGGCGAGAGGTCTTCGGCGCTGTCGCACCTGGCTTGGCGCTGCATGAGCGTGGCTACGGCGCGCTGACGCAAAGCGTGCGCCCCGGGCGAAGTGTGCGCTGGCTGCAGCCCAACGCTTTGACTTGCGGTTGGGTCGGGGGTCTGGGCAGGCATGGAAGGGCTCCCGTGGTTTTAGGTGTCTGACGTTCGCAAGCGCTCAGTCGTCGTTACAGCATAAACCTGGCCTGCCGCATTAATCAGTGCGGTGGCGAACAGAGAAACCGCCACGGTCTTGCCACTTCTGGTCAGCCTTTGTGTCGGGTACAGCGCCAACACCTTGCCCTCGCTGAGCTGTTTGAGCCGCTGCATGGCTTCGTCGACCAGCTCGGGGGGTATGCGTTCACGCAGCGTCATCTGCAGGGCCTGCGCCTCGGTCCAGCCGTAGAGTCGCTCGGCAGCCGGGTTCCAGGCCAGGATGCGGCCCTCCAGGTCGGTCATGGTGATGGCATCAAACGCGTCGCGCACCACCACCGCCAGGCGAGTCAGCTCGTTGGCCTTCGCCAGTGCTGCTTCGGTGCTTTTAAGCTCGCTGATGTCGCTGAAGGTGATCACCACACCTTCAATCACGTTGTCCAGCGTGCGGTAGGGGCGAAGACGCAGGGTGAACCAGGCGCCGTCGATGGTTTGCACCTGCAGCTCCTTGGGCGCCAAGGTGTCAAGCACCGCTTGTGCATCAGCCACCAAGCTGCGGTAGCCGACCAGGTTCGAGACAATATGCCCCACCGGCCTGCCTATGTCACTGGCGATCAGGTTGATGAGTTTTGAGGCAGTGGGGGTGAAGCGCAGGATGCGCAACTGGATGTTCACAAACACTGTGGCAATGCCGGTGCCCGCCAGCAGGTTGTTCATGTCGTTGTTCAGGTGTGACAAGTCGTCCACCTTGAGGTTGAGCTCGTGGTTGACGGTGGAGAGCTCTTCGTTGAGAGACTGCAGCTCTTCCTTGGAGGTTTCCAGCTCTTCGTTGGTGCTTTGCAGTTCCTCGTTGATCGACTGCATCTCTTCGTTGCTCGATTTGAGCTCTTCGTTGGAGGTTTCCAGCTCCTCATGTGTGCTTCTTAAGTATTCGTCCTTGGCGCGCAATTCGTTGCGCAGCGCCGCCAGTTGGGCTGCGGTGTCGGCGTTTTGGGGCTCGGCCAGCTCTGGTGCCGCCGCGCCAGCGAGAAGAAGCGGCGCGTTGGCCTCTGGCAGCTGGTCCGGCGCTTCTTCCAGCATCACCAGGTACAGCTGCACATCCTGCGGCGCTTTGGCCAGCGAGTCATGCGTTTCAGCCCGGCTGGCAGGCGCGCTCGGGCTGCTGCTCACCGGGCGCACGCAGAGGTTGACGCGGGTGAAGTGGCCATTGGTTTTGACGCGCAAACCCGGCGTGTGCACCGGCGCCTGTGAGGCCATGGCGCGATGCAGGCTGTTGGAAAGGGCCGGGCGCAGGCCTTCACGGGCCATTTTGAGGATGTTGGGCACACCCACCTCGCCGGGCGCGGGTTCCAGGTACATGCCGGTGCGGCCATGCAGGTAAAGAATGTCGCCCAGCGTGTTGATCAGCGCGGCTGCCGGTGCCACCTGGGCCAGCAGAGCCTGCTCGGTCAGCTCGCGCAGCGACAGTTTGCTGTGGGAAACGTCCCGGTCCAACGCGCGCGGCTGGGCGGCTTCCAGCCCTGAGAGTGG
Organism: Rhodoferax antarcticus ANT.BR; assembly: GCF_001938565.1. Classification (GTDB taxonomy): domain Bacteria; phylum Pseudomonadota; class Gammaproteobacteria; order Burkholderiales; family Burkholderiaceae_C; genus Rhodoferax; species Rhodoferax antarcticus. Next base: position 133,711 of record NZ_MSYM01000018.1, on the reverse strand, counting down.
CGGGTAAAAGCGGCTGGGTAAGCGCTGGCTCCCCGGCTCGGCGTTTTTGCGCTGGAAGATCTTGGCCTTGCGGTCCAGCGTGCTGAACAGTACCAGAGCATCACCAATGCCCTCGGAGGTGCCCAGAAACAGCAGGCCTTGCGGATTCAGTGCGTAATGAAACAGCGGTATCAGGCGCTTTTGCAGGTCGGCGTTGAGGTAAATCAGCAGGTTGCGGCAGGTGATCAGGTCAAGCCTGGAAAATGGCGGATCGCGGGTCAGGTCCTGCTCGGAATACACCAGCATGTCGCGAAGGCTCTTGTGGATGCGATAGCCGCCGCCGTTGGGCTCTTCGGTGAAAAACCGCGCCAGGCGCAGCGGTGTCAGGTCGGCGGCAATCCCCGGCGGATACAGCCCGGCGCGGGCAATGGCAACGGCCCGGCTGTCAATGTCGGTGGCAAACAGCTGCACGGTGTAGCTTTGTTTGACTTCCTCCATGTACTCCTGCAGCAGGATGGCAATGGAATAAGCCTCCTCGCCGGTGGAGCAGCCGGCTACCCAGATGCGCACCACACCGCCAATGGTGGGTTTGCCGGCAAACAGCAGTGGAATCACCTGGTGTTCCAGCGCCTCAAAGGCTTCTGGGTCGCGGAAAAAGTTGGTGACACCAATCAGCAGGTCGCGAAACAGTGCCTCTGCCTCCTCGGTGTTTTGCTGCAGGTAACGCACATAGTCGTCAACCTGGCTGATCTGGTGCACCGCCATGCGCCGCTCAATTCGGCGGTGGATGGTGCTGGGTTTGTACTGCGAAAAATCGTGCTTGGTGTGGGTGCGCAGCAGCACAAAGATGCGCTTCAAGGCGTTGTCGTTGATCAGCACCGGTTTGTCAGCGTTGGGTGAAAACTTGCCGTAGGCGTATTTCAGAAAGGCGATGAGCTGTGCGGGAAGCTCGTTGGCCTTGAGCTGGTAATCCACCAAACCCGTGGCGACGGCGCTGCGCGGCATGCCGTCAAACTCGGCCGCGTCCGGCGTCTGCACCATCACCATGCCACCGGCGTCTTTGATGGCGCGCGCACCTAAGGTGCCGTCGCTGCCGGTGCCTGAGAGCACGATGCCAATGGCCCGTTCCCGCTGGTCAGCGGCAAGGGACTTGAAGAAAAAATCAATCGGCAGGTGTTGACTGCGCGGTGCACCGGGATCGAGCAGCTGCAGGCAGCCGTTGAGCAAGGCCATGTCGTGCTTAGGCGGTATCACGTAGACACAGTTGGGCTGCACCACCATGGTGTCTTCGACCTCGAACACCGGCATCGGTGTGTAGCGGCGAAGCAACTCGGCCAGCAGGCTTTTGTGGTCTGGTGCCAGGTGTTGCACCAGCACAAAAGCCATACCCGGCGCCTTGCCCGTGGGTATGCCGGAGAAAAATGCCTGAAACGCAGCCAGCCCGCCTGCCGAGGCGCCGATACCCACGATGGGAAAGCTCTCTAGCGCTGTGGTTGCCACCGGCGTCGGTGGGGTTGCAGGTGGGGCTGGGGGTGAGGTTTTGGGCGGTTTAGCGCTTGGGCCCGGGATTTTTTTGGTCATGCTGGGCTCCTGTTTGGGCCGGTGGTGTCTGCGTGTCATTGGCAACAGCGCTTTGCTGCAGTGTAGAGCTTGGGTTGTTGTATAAAAACCATAGCTATCAGCGCTTTATGTATAAGGGTTAGAGGCCAATTTGACTTGCGTAAAACTTTTGTGTGTGCCAGCGCACGAAGGTAACCGGGCTGCGCCGTTTAAGCTAGCGCACGAGTTCGCGTGGGCTATTGTGGCCACGTTCCATTGGGTTACTGCTTGAAAAACATCCTTAAACCGTTGGCATGGGTGGCGGCTACGCTGCTGCTGTCGAGTGCGGGTGCCTATTTCACCTTTGCGTCGGTGTACCCCCGGCTGGAAGCCATGGTGCTGCTGGCCCTGTCGTTGGCGGGGTTTCTGGTGTTTTGGGGCGCGCAGAAAACAAAGCAGGCCGAAATCAGCCTGGCGCACCTTGACGCCCGTCGTTTGCTGGCGGCGCAGGAGGACAGCAACTACCAGTTGTTGCAAGCCAACGAGAAAGCGCGGGACAGTGCGCAAAAGCTGGCGGTGACCCTGGACTCGATTGGCGACGCCGTGATTGCCGCTGACGCCCAGGCGCGGGTGACCTTGATCAACCCGGTCGCCCAGAAACTCACCGGCTGGACGCAAGAGCAGGCACTTGGGCAGCCGGTGGACGAGGTGTTCAGGATTGTTGGCAAGACCAGCCGCGAGCGTTTGACGGTGCCGGTGCTGGCGGCGCTGGAACAAGGCACGGTGCAAGGCCTGGCGAACCACACACTGCTGCTGGCGCGCGACGGCGCGGAGTACGACGTTGCCGACAGCTGCGCGCCCATGCGCGACGCTCAGGGGCTGGTGGTGGGTGCGGTGCTGGTGTTTCGCAACGTCACCGAGGATTACGCCGCCCAGCAGGCGCTGCGCCAGGTCAGCGCGCTGCAAAACGCCATTTTCAACAGCGCCAATTTCTCCAGCATCGCCACCGATGCCAAGGGGGTGATCCAGATTTTTAACGTGGGCGCCGAGCGCATGCTGGGCTACACCGCGTCTGAGGTGGTGAATCAGGTGACGCCGGCCGACCTGTCTGACCCGCAAGAACTGGTGGTGCGTGCCGCGTGGCTGAGCAAGGCGTTCGGCACCTCCATCAGCCCCGGTTTTGAGGCGCTGGTGTTCAAGGCCGCACGCGGCATGGAAGACATTGACGAACTGAATTACATCTGCAAGGACGGCCGTCGGCTGCCCGCCTTGGTGTCGGTGACGGCCTTGCGTGACGAGGCTGAGGCCATTATTGGCTACCTGCTGATTGGCACTGACAACACCGCCCGGCGTGCGGCAGAAGTCGAGCGGGAGCAACTGGACCACGCGCTGCGCGCCAAAAATGCCGAGCTTGAAGCCGCACGCTCCGCGGCCGACAAGGCCAACTTGGCCAAGTCTGAATTTTTGTCGGCCATGAGCCACGAGCTGCGCTCACCGCTGAACGCGATTCTGGGTTTTGCACAACTCATGGAGTCAGGCGCGCCGCTGCCGACAGCGTCACAAAAGGCCAGCATCGAGCAGATCCTGCGCGCGGGCTGGTATTTGTTGGAGCTGATTAACGAGGTGCTGGACCTGGCGCTGATTGAGTCGGGGCAGCTGTCGCTGTCGCGCGAGCCGGTGTCGCTGTCGGAGGTGCTGCACGACTGCCAGACGCTGATGATGCCGATGGCGCTGAAAAAAGAGGTGAGCCTGCACTTTGCAGCACTGCCCGAGCCGTGTTTTGTCGACGCTGACCGTACCCGCCTGAAACAGGTGGTGATCAACCTGCTGTCCAACGCCATCAAATACAACCGCGTTGGTGGCAGCGTGACGGTGATCTGCATTGAGCGTAAGCCGGGGTGGGTGCGCCTGAGCGTGCAAGATACTGGCGATGGCCTGTCCGCCAACAAGGTAGCGCAGCTATTTCAGCCGTTTAACCGGCTGGGAAAGGAAAGCAGCGACGAGGAGGGCACCGGCATCGGTCTGATTGTGAGCAAACGCCTGGTCGAGCAGATGGGCGGCGAAATGGGGGTGATCAGCGCCGAGGGTGCGGGCAGTGTGTTCTGGGTTGAACTGGCGCACATCGGTGCGCCGCAGCTCACGGACGAAATCTCTGACATGCTGCTGTCACAGGCCACGCCCTTGCCTGCCGGCGAGCGCAAACGAACCCTGCTGTATGTAGAAGATAACCGCGCCAACATGGAGTTGATGGCCCAGCTGATTGCCAGGCGGCCCGATATGCGCCTGTTTGGTGCTGAAGATGCCATACGTGGCATTGCCATGGCGCGTGAGCACCAGCCGGATGTGATTTTGCTCGACATCAACCTGCCCGGCATCAGCGGCCTGCAGGCGCTGCAGATCTTGCAGGAAGATGAGGCGACCCGGCATATTCCGGTGCTGGCACTGAGCGCCAACGCCATGCCGCGAGACATTGAGCGCGGCCTGGCTGCCGGGTTTTTCCGCTACCTGACCAAGCCGATCCGGGTGACCGAGTTCATGGAGGCCCTGGACGCCGGGCTGGCGCTGGCGCAAACGCAGCAAGTGACACTGTGAAATGCCTACAAAAAGACCTATGATCCCGGTGGAAAAAGAGCAAATCGCTACCACCATCGGAGCAAGTTTTGGATTCTGACAACCGCACGGTCATGCCACCCCAGACCCCTGATAACCCGGCGCCACCGACTGGCGAGGCCCCGTCGCTGCGGCGTCGGGCTGAAGACCGCTACCAGGTCAAGCTGGCACTGCCGCTGGAGATGCTCAAGGAGATGCCAGCGCAAGATGCCCAGTTGCTGTACCACGAATTGCGGGTGCACCAGATCGAGCTGGAGCTGCAAAACGAAGAGTTGCGCCGGGTGCAGGTGGAGCTTGAAGCGGCGCGTGAGCGCTACTTTGACCTGTATGACATGGCGCCCGTGGGTTATTGCACCGTCAATGGTGATGGCCAGATTCGGGAGGCCAATCTGACCGCTGCCACGCTGCTGGGAGTGCCACGCAGCGCTCTGGTGAAGCTGCGCATCACCCACTTCATGCCGATGGCGCAGCGCAGTATTTACCAGCAGTGCTGCGCATTGCTGGACACCTTCGGGCAGACGCAGACCTGCGAGCTGCAGATGATCACCGCCACGGGTCAGCCGATCTGGGTCAATCTGGTGGCCAACATGGCGCGAAGTGCCGAGAGCGCCATCATCCTGCGGGTGATGCTCAAAGATGTGTCTGAGCGGGTGCGCATGGACGCCATCCTGCAGGTCAAAAACGCCGAGCTGGAACGTGCCCGCCGACTGGCCGACAAAGCCAACAGCGCCAAGTCGGATTTTCTGACCAGCATGAGCCACGAGCTGCGCTCACCCCTGCACGCGATTCTGGGTTTTGCCCAACTGCTGGAGGGCGGCAACCCGGCGCCGACAGCGTCGCAGAAGTCGTCGATTGAGCAGATCATTCATGGCGGCTGGTACCTGCTTGACTTGGTGAACGAGATTCTGGATCTGGCCAGCATTGAGTCTGGCCAAATGGCGCTGGCCGTGGCGCACGAGTCGCTGGCGGAAGTCTTGACAGAGTGCCAGAGCATGATTGAGCCACAGTCCACTGCCAGCGGCATTGTGGTTAATTTCCCGGCGTTTGCGCAGCCTTTTCTGGTGCTGGCGGACCGCCGCAGGCTCAAGCAGGTGGTGATTAACCTGCTGTCCAACGCCATCAAATACAACCGCCAGCAAGGCACGGTGACGGTGAGTGTCAGCCAACCATCAACGGGGCGGGTGCGCCTGAGTGTGCGCGACGACGGTCAGGGCCTGACGCCGGAGCAGATGGCAAACCTGTTTCAGCCCTTCAACCGGCTAGGCGCGGAGCACGGCCCGCAGGAAGGCACCGGCATTGGCCTAGCGGTGAGCAAACGGCTGGTCGAGATGATGGGCGGCAGCATTGGCGTGACCAGCCGGGTGGGTGTGGGCAGCGTGTTTTGGTTTGAGCTGGCACTGGCCGAGGAGGGCACATGAGAGATTTTCCCATCGTCTGTGTCGGCGGCTCGGCCGGGGGGCTGGACGCCTATATCCGGCTGCTACAAAACTTGCCGCCTGACATGGGCGTGGCGGTGGTTATCGTCAACCACATCACCATCGCCGCGACGCAACTGCACGAGGTGCTGAAGCGCTTTTCCAGCATGCCGGTGGTGCTCATTACCGAGGGGCTGCGAGTGGAGCCCAACTGTGTTTTCATCATCCCGGCGAACCGCGATTTGCATGTCAAAGACGGTGTGTTTGCGCTCAAGCCGATCTCCAAACCGCGGGGCTGGCCGGATGTAATCACGGTGTTTTTGCGCTCGCTGTCGCAACTCTGGGAAGGCAAGCTGATCGCGGTGATTGTGTCGGGTTATGACGGTGACGGTGCGGCGGCGCTGGGTGCCGTCCATGAAGTTGGCGGCATCACCATGGCCCAAATGCCCAGCACCGCCAGCCGACCCGACATGCCAGAAAGCGCGATCGAGAGTGGGTATATTGACTTTGTGCTGTCACCCGAAGACATTGCCATAAAGATTGTGGAACTGGCCCGCGCGCCATCGAATGAGCCACCGCCGACAGCGCTCGGTGTAACACCAAAAAATTAGATAAATATGCCTTTAGCCCTTATTCCATAAGCGTCAATAGCTATAAAAAATGTAGTTAACTGACGTTTGTGCCATCATGAACAGAAACCTACCATGACACTCTTTGCTGAAATTCTTCAGGCCCGCATCCTGATCGTTGACGATCAGCGGGCCAATGTGCAGTTGCTGGAGCAACTGCTGAGCGAGGCGGGTTACAGCCAACTCAGCGCCACCATGAAACCCGATGAGGTATGCGCGTTGCACCGAACAAACGCTTACGACCTGATTTTGCTGGACCTGCAGATGCCAGTGATGGACGGTTTTCAAGTGATGGAATGCCTAAAAACCAACGCTGCTGACAGCTACCTGCCGGTGATTGTGCTGACCGCCCAACCCGGCCACAAGGTGCGCGCGTTGCAGGCGGGCGCAAAAGATTTCATCAGCAAGCCGTTTGACCTGGTGGAAGTGAAAACCCGCATCCACAACATGCTTGAAGTGCGCCTGCTGTACAAAAAACTGGCCAACTACAACGCCGAGCTCGAAGCCACCGTGGCCGAGCGCACCGCTGAGCTGCGCGAGAGCGAGGCGCGCTACCGCAGCCTGACTGAACTGGCGTCCGACTGGTATTGGGAGCAAGACGAGAACGGCGTCTTTACCAAAGTCTCTGGCCCGGTGCTGGAGATGCTGGGCATGCAGGTGGAGCCGCTGGCTGTGCCCGACAGCGCTGCGGCACAGGGCGGCTGGGTGCAGGCCGAACACGAGAAATTGCGCAGTACCATTGCCGAGCGCCAGCCGTTTCTGGACTATGTGTTTCACCGCGTGGGCGCAGACGGCAAACAGCAGACCTTTCAGGTCAGTGGCGAGCCCATGTTTGACCGCGCCAGCCGTTTCATCGGCTACCGGGGGATTGGTGTGGAATTGACATCGAAGCTTTGAACCAACAAAAACGACAGGGAGAGAACACCATGCTGCCGCCTCACACCCCGACCCAGAACTATCTGCTGGCCGCGCTGCCTGCGGCTGACCTGGAACTGTTGTTGGCGCACCTCGAATGGGTCCCCATGCCACTCGGGCAGATGCTGTTTGAGCCTGGCATTCAGATGCGCCATGCCTACTTTCCCACCACCTGCATCGTCTCGCTGCACTATGTCACTGAATCCGGTGCCTCGGCCGAGACCGCCGGAGTGGGCAACGAAGGTGTAGTGGGTGTGTCGCTGTTCATGGGCGGCGACACCACCTCAAGCTCGGCGGTGGTGCAAACCGCAGGCTCTGCCTACCGGCTGGACCGCCACACCCTCAAAGAGGAATTCAATCGCGGGGGTGCCTTGCAGCGCCTGCTGCTGCGCTACGCACAGGCGCTGATGACGCAAATGGCGCAGACCGCCGTCTGCAACCGCCACCATTCGGTAGAACAGCAACTATGCCGCTGGCTGCTGCTGACCCTGGACCGTTTGCCTGACCGTGAGCTAGTGATGACACAGGAGTTGGTGGCGAGCATGCTGGGCGTGCGCCGCGAAAGCGTCACCGACGCTGCAGGGCGTTTACAAAACGCCGGCTACATCCGCTACCGGCGCGGCCACATCAGCGTGCTCAGCCGCGCCGGGCTGGAACAAAACGTGTGCGAATGCTACGGCGTGGTCAAAAAAGAGCTGGAAAGGCTCTTCAGCGATGTCCAGCCGCATCAGTAACGGCGCAGCATACCGTTGTCGATCTGCACCCGGTCGCCCACACGGATGTCGGTGGTGCTGGTCTGGGTATAGGTCTGGTAGCTGCCATTGTTCAGGCGCACGGTGAACTTGTAGGCATTCACCGTCTGTATGCCTTGGTTGTTCTTTTCCAGTGTGTTCCCAGCATAGGCGCCGCCGGCAGCTCCCAAAATAGTAGCGGCTGTTTGGCCGCTGCCGCCACCTACTTGGTTGCCCAGCACCCCACCGATGACGGCGCCAGCAATCGTGCCCACGCCAAAACCGCCGATGCCAGAGGCCGCCTGCTGCTGCACCAAGTCAATTGACTGCACCACACCAAACTGGGTGTTTACAGTGGTGGCTTGTGGCAAGACCGTACCGCTGGGGTTGGCGGGGGCTGGGTAGTTGGCGCAGCCGCTCACGATGAACAGCGCGGTGATGCCGATGATGCGTTGGGCGTTTTTCTGAATTGTCATGTTGTGCTCCTGTTATTTCTTCAGACTCATCTCGTTGCCAACCTGGGTCACGCCCTCAATGCCACGGGCTACCTCCACGGCGCGGTCAATTTGACCCTGGTTGTCCACAAAGCCGCTGAGTTGGGCCTCGCCCTTGTTCGTGGTGACGGTGATGTCCAGGCCCTTGATGGTGTTGTCGGCCAGCAGTGCTGCTTTGATTTTGCCGGTGATCACGCTGTCGTCGATCTGGCTACCGACGGTGGCCGCACCTTCTTTCAGGCTGAGCTTGTTGCTGACACCTTTCACGCCCTCAATGCCTTGGGCCACCGTCATCGCCCCGTCGATCTGGCCTTGGTTGTCGACAAAGCCACTGAGCAAGACTTCGCCCTTGCGGGTCTCGACCTGAATGTCAAAACCCTTGACTTCCATGTTGTCCAGCAGTGCGGTTTTTACCCGGGTGGTGACCACGCTGTCGTCGATTTCATTGCCCACGCTGGTGCTGGGTGCGGGCGTACCGGTGGTGCTGGTGTCAGCAGCCTTGCTGCAAGCCACCATTGAAATGGTCATGACGCCAGCCAGTGTGGTGGTAAGAATGCGCAGCCCAAGTGGGTTTCTCATGAGGTGATCTCCGGTGAAAGTAGTGAAACAGCTTTGACTATGGCCGTTTGGGCGGGTGGTGTCAGTGTGTTGGCGAACCGAGTGGCTTATCTCTTGGCCGGGCTGGCTCACAGCCAGCGCTCCCACAACCTTGCCAGCCATTCTTTCAGCTTGAACTGCAACGGTCGATCTGCCCAGCTTTGGGGTGTGATGAGTTTGGATGCAGCTTGGTCAATGGCGAACATGGCGGCCATCTGCTGGGCAAAATCGCGCCCCAGAATCACTGCGTTGACCTCGTCGTTGTCCATGAAGCTGCGCCAGTCCAGATTGCTCGAGCCTACGGTGGACCAGACGCCGTCAATCATGGCGGTTTTGGCGTGTAACAAGGCACCTTGGCGCTCATAAATCTTCACACCACCCTCCAGCAGCTGTGTGTACTGCGCCCGGCCAGCGTGAAACACCAAGCCTGAGTCGCTGTAGCTGGGCAGAATCAGCCGCACATCGACCCCGCGAGTCACAGCGTCAAGCAGCGCCTGAATGAGTTGCGGGTTGGGCACAAAATAAGCGTTGGTTAAAAACACTTGGCGTTCGGCGTTGCTGATGGCCGAGATCATCGTCAGGTAAACCTGGTTGAAGGCGTCGTCTGGCGTGCCGCCAATGGCGCGCACGATGTCTTTGCCCACCGCTGTGAGTACCGGGGTGTAATTTTTGGGCATGAGGGTCTTTCCGTGTTGCTTGTCCCAGGTCTGCATGAAGAGTTTTTGGAAGTCAGCCACGACCGGCCCGTCAATCTGCAGGTCGGTGTCGCGCCAGGCACCATCACCCACCGGGAGTTTGGTCGCGCGGTGGATGATCGAGCCCGATGAATACACGCTGCTGATGTTGATGCCGCCCAGAAAGACCGTGCGACCGTCCACTATCAGCAGCTTGCGGTGGTCGCGGTTGTTGAGCAGCCAGGCCCCGCCGCGCGATTGCAGCGGGTTGACCGGATTGAACTCCAGCACCGCCACACCGGCAGCGGCCAACTCGTTAAAAAACTGCTTGGGCGTGGCTAGGCTACCCACACTGTCGTAAATCAAATTCACCTGCACACCCTGGCGCTGCTTGGTGATTAACGCCTGTGCAAACGCCTGGCCCATGGCATCGTCTTCGATGATGTAGGTCTCCATGTTGATATGGTCTTGCGCACCTGAAATGGCTTTCAACATGGCGGCATAGGTGGCTGGGCCGTCCTGCAGCAGAGTGACCTTGTTGCCCAGCATCAGCGGCCTGTCGGTGAGGGCCTGCTCTAGGGCGATTTGTTTGTCCAGAATGTCGATGTCGCCTGATGTGCGCTTGAGCTCAGCCACGATGGCGGCGCTTTTCTGGACCGACACCGGTCCACGCGCGGTCTCAAACTGCGCGGCCTGCATGGCATGGCGCGCCAGAATGGCATCTGTGTCGGGCAAGCTGGCGCAGCCTGCGGTGCTGAAAACGCACAGAACCACCAAGAGGGCAAGCGGGGAGCTCTGGCGGGTTGAAGGTTGCATGGTGTGAAAAAGGGGCAGTTTGCGCAAGGCTAGCCTTTGGTGGGCTGGGCGTCGGTGCATTGACGCACCGACGCCAATCTGTAGCGTGGTGAAGATCGAGGTTTATTTTCTTTTAGCTTATTATGAACACCGCTTGTTTGTCGCCGGGGCGCAGTTAATGTCACATTCCCATCGGTACGTTTCCGAGCTGCCGCCAGCGTTGGTAGAGCTTGATGCGGGTCTGGTTGTGGGACAGCGTCAGGAAAGCCTGCTGATTGCGGGTGCCTTACAAAAGGCGATTTTCAACAGTGCCAATTTCTCAAGTATTGCCACTGACGAGCAGGGCGTGATCCAGATTTTCAATGTGGGTGCCGAGCGCATGCTGGGCTATGTGGCGGCGGATGTGGTGAATTTGATCACCCCGGCCGACATTTCTGACCCGCAAGAACTGATCTTGCGCGCCAGCGCGCTGAGTGCGGAACTGGAAACACCGATTGCCCCAGGCTTTGAGGCGCTGGTGTTCAAGGCCTCACGCGGTATTGAAGATATTTACGAGCTGACCTATATCCGCAAAGACGGCAGCCGCTTTCCGGCGGTGGTGTCGGTGACCGCGCTGCGTGATGACCACAACAGCATCATTGGTTACCTGTTGATCGGCACTGACAACACCATTCGCAAGCAGATGGAGGCTGAGAAAACGCTGCTGGGTCAGCGCCTGCGGGATCACCAGTTTTACACCCGCTCATTGTTTGAGGCCAATATTGACGCGCTCATGACCACCGACCCGGCGGGCATCATCACCGATGTGAACCAGCAGATGGCATTGCTCACCGGTTGCACCCGTGACGAACTGATTGGTGCCCCTTTTAAAAACTACTTTACCGACCCCGCCCGTGCTGAAGAGTCGATCCGCCTGGTGCTGAGCAGGAAGAAGGTCACCAACTACGAGCTGACCGCGCGTGACCGCGATGGCAAAGAGACGGTGGTGTCGTACAACGCCACCACCTTTTATGACCGCAACCGCCGCCTGCAGGGCGTGTTTGCTGCAGCGCGCGACATTACCGAGCGCAAGCTGGCCGAAAAGCAGATTCTGGATCTGGCCTTGCATGACGCATTGACGCGCCTGCCCAACCGCCTCCTGCTCACCGAGCGGCTGGCGCAAACCATGGCGGCGGGCAAGCGCAGCGGGCGCTTCAGCGCGCTGATGTTTCTGGACCTGGACAATTTCAAACCGCTCAATGACAACCACGGTCATTACTTGGGCGATTTGCTGCTGATTGAGGTGGCGCAGCGCATCGTCAGCTGCGTGCGCGCTGTGGATGTGGTGGTGCGCTTTGGCGGCGACGAGTTTGTGGTGATTTTGAGCGAGTTGGGGCTGGAGCGCGCACGGTCCGCTGCGCAAATGCTGGCGGTTGCAGAAAAGCTGCGCGCCGAGCTGGACAAGCCCTATGTGTTGACCTGGCAGCACGCGGGCCAAGCCGCAGTAAGCGTGGCACACCGCAGCACGGCCAGCATTGGCGCGGTGCTGTTTCAGGACAACGCCAACAGCCAGGAAGATGTCCTGAAATGGGCCGACCTGGCCATGTACCAGGCCAAGCAAGCGGGCGGTAACCAGGTCTGTTTGCACGAAGATCACCTTGAATCTCTTGCCTCAGACGTGAAGACGCCCCGGCATCCGATAGGTAAATGACGGGGCGACAAGCTTTTTGGGCCAAGCTCAAGCACAGTGGGCGTTATTCACTGGTTCTTTATGAGTTCCCTTTCTCTAGCTTGGTGAAACGAGTTCAAGGACGAACAGCAATCTCATTCTTGACCGACGTGACGTTGTTCACGCCACGCGCAATACGTTCAGCTTCAGACTTTTCGGTGTTGCTCTTGGCAAAGCCAGACAGCATGACCACGCCGTTGAGGGTTTCAACACTGATGGACGAGGCGCTGACCAGTTTGCTCTCAGCCATGCGTGATTTCACCAAGGTGGTGATGCCAGCGTCATCGACATAGGCGCCTACGGATTGCTGACCACGGCTGACAGCGCAACCGGTAGCAGTAAGTAGGGTGGCGGCAGTCATGACGGCAGCGAGGGCAAGTTTCATATTCATAGGGACTCCTGGACAGTTTGATGGTGAAAGCCCCACCACCTTTGGGCGAAAAACCGGGATAACCCCAGTTGGTCAGTGAACTTTAAGAGTTGGCAGCTACTGCGTCAGTACGCTGGCGCACTCAAGGTCTAAAAAGTGAACACCAAAGCCACTACAGCGGGATTACAAAGCAGCTGTTGTCAGGCAGGTCTGACCAGTTCAATGCCTGGCCAGGCAGCAACAGGGTCGCCGCCGACTTGGCGGTGGCTTGCAGCGCCACCTCTGGCGAGGCGCGCATCAGGATAAAGCGCATGGTGCGCGTGCCGCGTACCAGCGTCAGCTCGGCTTGGGGCCAATGGCTGGGCAGACGGGGCTGGAATGCCAGTGTTTGCGCCTCTTGGGTCAGGCCAAGAATCGATTCGATGGCGGCGCGGTGCAACCAGGCCGCTGCACCGGTGTACCAGCTCCAGCCGCCGCGCCCCACATAAGGCGGCTGGGTGTACACGTCGGCGGCCATCACATAGGGCTCTAGCCCGTAGACCGGCCCGCGCGTTGGGTGACTGGCGCGGTGTGCCGGGCTCAGGTAGGTGAAGTAACGGTAGGCGGTGTCGCCGTCGCCGTCGGCAGCGGCCTGGGCTTGCGCCATCAGTGCCCAGATACCGGCGTGGTTGTATTGCCCGCCGTTTTCACGCACGCCGGGTGGGTAGGCCTGGATGTAACCGGCGCTGGGCACCGCATCGGTCAACGGCGGGTCGAGCAGCTTGATCAGCCCGGCGACCGGGTCCACCAGATGGGTATGCGAGGAAGCCAGGGCCTGTTGTGCCAGCGCTGGTGGCGCCACTGCGGAAAGTACCGCCCAGGCCTGGGCAATCAGGTCGATGCGGCCTTGGGTGTTGTCTTTCGAGCCTAAGGGCTGGCCATCATCAAAGTAGGCGCGCTTGAACCACTCGCCATCCCAGGCGGTGGTGGAGAGCGCGGACTGGATGGTTTGTGCGGTTTGCTGCCAACGTGCAGCCCGCTGGGCGTCACCGCGGGTCTGCGCCAGCGGCGCAAAGTCGGCAATCAGGCGGCATAAGAACCAGCCCAGCCAGACAGACTCGCCCCGGCCTTCGATGCCGATGCGGTTCATGCCATCGTTCCAGTCACCGCTGCCCATCAGCGGCAAGTTGTGGCTGCCCAGCGCCATGCTGCGGTCAAGCGTGCGCGCGGCGTGTTCATAAACCGTGGCGGACTGGGCACTGATGGTGGGCGTTTCGTAAATATCTTCCGCGCCTGCGGGGATGGGGTTGCCCTCCAAAAACGGCACCTGGGCATCGAGCAGGCTGGCGTCACCGGTGGCTTGCAGGTAGCGGGTGCAGGCCAGCACCAGCCACAGCCGGTCGTCAGAAAAATGCGTTCGCACGCCGACGCCGGTGGGCGCGTGCCACCAGTGCTGCACATCCCCCTGCACAAACTGGCGCGACGCGTGCAGCACGATCTGCTCGCGCAGCATGTCGGGTGCCGCCCATGCCAGCGCCATCGCATCTTGCAACTGGTCTCTAAAGCCAGTGGCGCCGCCGGCCTGGTAAAAGCCGGACTTGGCCCACAGGCGGCAAGACACCGTCTGGTACAGCAGCCAGCGGTTCACCAGTGCGTCCAGCAGCGGATCGGGCGTCTTCACAGTGGTGGCGCCCAGCAAGCGGTCCCAGCCAGCGCGCACCTGCGCCAGTCGCGCGTCTGCGGGCAGTGCTGCGGCCTGCGCCAGCAACGCTGGCACCTGGTCGGCATGTGTTGCAAAGCCAAGCAAAAAGCGGCACTGCTCGGACTGCCCGGCAGCCAACATCAGCGGCGTGGCGAGCGCGGCACAGGGGTCCAGGCCGTCGCCACTGTTTTGGTCAAATGACTCAGGTAGCACCAAGCGTCCGCGCGAGTTAAAGCACTCGCGGCGGTCACAGGTCCAGTCCGGGGCGTCTTTGCCAGTGCTGCTCAGGCTCAAAAAGGCGGTGCCATCGCCGAAGCCACTGGCCAGCTCGCGCTGCGTGGCCAGCAGAGCAGTCTGGCCGCTGTGGTTCAACATAGCAGTGCGCACCGTGCCACGGTCGCTGCGGTTGGCACCCATGAGCCATTCGGCAATACCAATGACCCGCAGGCGCAGCGTGCGGGTGCCGTGGTTGACCAGCGTGATGTGGATCTGCTTGATCGACGTATGGGAATCCACACACCAGGTGGCAGTGACTTCCATATCCGCATAACGGTGCTGCACCTGGGTGAAGCCCTGGCCGTGGGTGATCTGGTAGCTCAGTGCTGGCCCCACCCCGGCGCCGGGGCAGACTGACCAGACTTCGCGGGTGGCGGTGTTTTGCAGCAAGAACCACTCGCTGGGTGGGTCAGACAGGGCGTCATTGGACCAGCCGGTGAGCTGGTTCAGGCGGCTGTTGAGCGCCCAGGTGTAGCCGCCACCCGCTTCTGACAGGTGCGCGCCAAAGTCGGCATTGGCCAGCACATTGATCCACGGCCGCGGCGGGCGTTGCCGTGCCGAGACCAGGAAGCTGAAGTCGGCTGACGCTGGTGCAAATGCGCCCTGTGCGGCAGAGACATGCCCGCTGAACGGTGCTGCCAAGGCCAGCGGGGTTCTTGAGCTGTCGCGCCTGCGCGCCAGCGCCAACTCTTGCCGACGCAACCAATCGCTCACGTGGTGGGTGAATGGGCGGCCGTCAGCGCGCAGCATCACCCGCGCCAAGCTGTGCAGTGTGTTGATCTCGGGGTGGGTCAGGTCGTCGGCGCGCAACAGGTGCAGGCGGGTGCTGGCCGGGCCAACATGGGCGTTGACCTCGGCGGTATGGCGGTCGCGCAGCGCGGCAATCTCATGGTCCAGCGTCATCAGATAAGACGCTGGCTCGGCGTTGATCACCACCAGATCACAAGGCACATTGCCCCAAAGCCACAGACCCAAGGCTTGTGACAGCGCCCGAATCAGACCCAGACCTTCTGCCACGCTGACCAGCACCAGAACGATGGGGCGGTCGCCAGAGATACCAAAGCGCCACAACAAGCGCCGGTCGCAGACCTCGGCTGCAGCGCCTTGCGGTCGCACAGCGCGCGCCTGCGAGCGACTCAGGCTCATCACCAGGGTGCTGGTCAGGGTCTGAATGGCGTTGAAATTGTCTGCATTGATGCGCGAGCCACGCAGCCGGATGCCAGCCAGCGTGGCCGACATGAGTGAGGCACGCTGCACATTGCTGGCCAGGCGGTATTTGTCGATCACCGCACGCAATACATCGGCATCTCTGGAAACAGCGGTGGCAAAAGTGATGCGCGCGGTAGCGCCCGGGGCAATGTGCAACGCCACCGACAAGGCGCAGACCGGGTCCAGTCCGGTGTCTAGCAGGCTGGACTCCTCGGCTCCTGCGGTGGGTGTGGCGGGGGCTAGGCTCAGTTGCGCCAAGGGCTGGCTGGCAGCGCGGTTGCGGCCCTGCCAGGCTTGGCGGTCGGTGGCCAAGCGTACCGGTCCGATGGGTTGTCGGCTGTCGGTCAAAAAGTGAGCCAAACGCAGCCCTTGCTCGGTGGCTAGGCGCGGCTTGCGCTC
This sequence comes from Rhodoferax antarcticus ANT.BR, assembly GCF_001938565.1. Classification (GTDB taxonomy): domain Bacteria; phylum Pseudomonadota; class Gammaproteobacteria; order Burkholderiales; family Burkholderiaceae_C; genus Rhodoferax; species Rhodoferax antarcticus. The sequence goes on along the minus strand of NZ_MSYM01000018.1, from coordinate 117,690 downwards.
CATCAGCAGGGCCTGGTGCGACGCCAGCCAGTGGGCGCTGACAAACAGGTTGCTGAAAGCCGGGTGGGCTTCGTCGGCCCGCGCGTCTGCCAGTGCCACTTCAAAAGCGCTGAGCAGTTCCAGGTCCAGCGCCGAGGTGCCGGTGTTGCGCAGCTCCACCTGGCGAAACTCGATGTCGTCCTCCGGGCTGGTCCAGACGGTGGTGGTGGCCTGGAGGTCGTCCCACGCGGCGTTCAGGCAGATTCGGTCGGCATGAAAGACGCTGCTGTATTTCGCACCTGGGTCAGGTGCCGGGTGCTGGGTCATCGAAAAAACACCCGCACCGGGCGCACGGCGCAGGTAAAAGAAGCTGCCCCGGTCATCGCGCAGCGCGTCGTCACGTGTGCGGGTGATGCCAATTTGCTCAAAGCTGCTGCTGCCTGCGCCATTGGCACGCAGCGTCACGCTGTAGCGCCCGTTGGAGAGTAAATGGGTGGGTTCGATGGCGGTGTTGCCCGGCACGATTTCGCGCAGCATGCCCACTGAACGACGCCGCTGTGTCAATGGGCGTACGCTCACCGGCGGTGCATACAGGCTAGATACCGCGCGCGGAATGCGCTCATGCAGCAGCGACGACACCGCCTGCAAATGCGCGTTGGCCATGCCCCAGCGCTGCGGCGTGCCGGCCAGCAGCACATTGGCCAGAGCCACAATGGTCATACCTTGATGGTGCGCCATGAAGGTGGCCACCGGCACAAATGGCTCGGCGCCCACGCGCCGAGATTGGGTAAAGTCCAGCGCTTCAATGAAGCCGTAGCGGCCCCGCGCACCCATGTTTTGCATCAGGTTGTAGTTTTGCCTGGCCAGTTGTGGCGCCAGCAGGGCGGCCAATGCGGTGGCGTAAGGCGCAATCACCAGCTCGTCAGGCGGTGTGCGCCGCAAGGCCAGGCGTGGCACGCCTTGCGGTGAATATTGGTAGGCCAAGGTGTAGTCGCTGGCGGCATAGGCCGATTCTGAAATGCCCCAGGGCACGCCGTGCGCCTTGGAAAAGTCCATTTGCTCCAGCAGCGCGGTATGGCAGGCGCCACACAGGACGCTGCCCAGCGGTTCTTTCAGCACCAGGCTCGGCATCATGTACTCAAACATTGAGCCGCTCCAAGAGCGCAGACCGGTGTCAGTGCCTCGGGCAAAAAAGGCGCGTCCGAGGTGCGCCCAATGCCGCACTGGCAAGTCTCCCCGGGCAATCCCCAGCAGGCTGGTAAGCCGCGATTCGGAGGCCAGCAGATCGTAAAAACCGGCGTCCAGCTGACGCTCTGCCACCCGGTAGCCGATGTGCAACAGATGCCGCTTGCGCGAATACAAAAACTGAAAATCCGCTTCCCAAGCCAGCGTGGCCAAGGCCTGGGACAGTGCTTTTGAGCGCGCCTGGACGGCGTCGGCGAAGCCGGACTGACCCATGAAGCTGCGCGCCCGCGTATCGCGCTGCGCTGAGCGCCGGGTGTTGCGGTGGTCAGCCAGCAGCCATTTGAGCTCTTCGCGCCGAGCGATAGACAAGGTGCGGCGCTCTCTCACCAGCGGCATCAGTCGCGCCTTGCTGGCGTTCAGCGCGGCTTGGCAGGTGCCACCATCGTCAGGGGTTTCGGCGAATTCAAGGCAGGCCTCGGCCACCGCCAGCAGATGCCCGCTGAGGTTGCCGCTGTCCACGGCGGAGACATACATGGGCAGCATGGGCTGGGCGGTTTGCGTGTCGTACCAGTTCATGAAGTGGCCACGGTGTCGCTGCATGCCTTGCAAGGTGGACAGTGTGGCTTCGAGCCGGGCGAGAAAATCTTGCATGCCGATCCAGCCAAACTGGCGGGCGCAGGCGGTGCTCAGCAAGTACATGCCGATATTGGTGGGTGAAGTGCGGTGTGCTACCAGGTCGTGCGGCAGCACTTGCAGGTTGTCGGGCGGCAGGTGGTGATCCTCCGGGCCGACGCAGCGCTCAAACAGGCGCCAAGTGTCACGCGCTACACCTTGCAGGTAGTTATGGTCTGATGCGCAGAGCTGTTCCTGCACGCCCCGCGGGCTGACCCGGCTGACCCACCAAGTCCAAACGGGTGACGCACCCCACAAAAAGCATAGCAATGTAGCCAATACTGGCGTGGGTGTGGGCAAGAAAAGTAACACAACTAGCAGCGCAAGAGCCAGCACCGGCTCGCGCCAGTGCTGACGCGCAATGGCTGCCAGGCCGCTTTTGGCTTGCGCCTGGGCAGCAGCGGCGGTGGTCCATTGCAACAAATGGCGTTTGCTCACCAGCGTGCGGTACAGCGCCCGGCTGATCGCATCCAGGTTGGCTTTGGCATGCTGTAGCAGCTCGGCCAGCAGCCAGATGCCGCTGAGCACGGCGCGCGCCAAGTCGGTCAGCGCTTCTCGGTAGAAGTGCCGCATGGCGATGTCGCTGCTGCCGGGTGCCAGGCCCGCCAGCGCACCCATCAGCGGCCCGCCAGAAAACGCTGCCAGTACCAGCAGCAGGGCTGTCCAGGGCGACATGACACTGCCTGCCAAGGTCAGCAGCAGCAGCCCGAGCGACATCGGTGCCACCAGCGAGCGGCGCAGGTTATCGGTCATCTTCCAGACGTGGATGGCGCTCAGACCATAGCGCTTGGGCTGCAGCATGAAGGGCAGCAACTGCCAGTCGCCGCGCGTCCAACGGTGCACCCGTGAGGCCGCCACATCGGCGTGGAACGGTGCGTCTTCAATCACCGAAATATCGGTCACCGCGGCGCAGCGCGCTACCGAGCCTTCCAGCAAGTCATGGCTGAGCACCTGGCCGTCGGGCAGGCGGTTGGCCAGCACCGCATGCATGGCCTGCACGTGCAGCAGGCCTTTGCCGGTGAAAGTGCCTTCTGCAAACACGTCCTGATAGACCTCGGAGCTGGCCGCGCTGTAGGGGTCCATGCCGCACTGCCCAGCAAACAGCCAGTGGTAACGGGTGAACTCCGACACATCGGGCAGCGGCGTGGCCACCCGGGGTTGCAAAATCCCGTAGCCCGCCACCACACGCCTGGCATTGGCGTCCCACTTGGGTTGATTTTGCGGGTGGGCTGCCACGCCCACCAGCTCGCGCAGTCGTCCCGGTGGCAACTGGGTGTCACTGTCGAGTGTTAGCACATAGGTCACGCCGCCAGCCAGGCGCGAGTTGTCGCCGAGATCGATGAAGCCGCTGGGGCTGCCAGTGGCCAGCGCGGAAATCAGCATCTCCAACTTGCCGCGCTTGCGTTCCCAGCCAATCCAGCGCTGCTCAGTGTCGCTGAATTGGCGCTCGCGGTGCAGCAATACAAAACGTGGCGCACCCATGCCTTCAGCGGTGCTGGCGTGGCGGGCGTTGAGGGCTTGAATCTGTGCCACGGCGCTGGCCAAAAGGTCGGCATCACCGGGCAGTTGCGCGGTGCCGGCGTCAGAGAAGTCGGTCAACAGGGCAAACTGCGCCTCGTGTTCGGGGTTGGCCAGATAGTGCAGATGCAGTTGGTGCGCCAGCTCAGTGGCTGAAGTAGCGCTGCTGAGCATGCCCGGAATCACCACCAGCACGCGGTGCTCTGGCGGGATGCCGTTGGTCAGCGCCAGGCGCGCCAAGTGCTGTGGCTTGACAGACTCGCTGATCAGCCGGTTGATGACGGCTACCACCGCCTCGGACGCTGGAAACACCGCAAGCAGCCCCAGCAGCCACAGGCTCCAGTCCAGCGGTTGCGGGCTGTCGCGCAGCATCAGCCACATCAGCAAGGCCAAAACAGCGCTCAGCGTGCCCAGGTAAAAAGGGAGCGCCAGTTGGCGCGACACCACCAACCAGGCGCGCGCGCGCCACGTTGGCAGACCTAGTGCTTGGAGCATGTCGGGCTTGCCCAAACCCAGCAGCCAATGGGCGGGGTTTGCGCCGGGCTGGGCCTGGCTGCTGGTACCTGCCATCAGCCCCAGCAGCCGTTGCGCCACCACCACCTCGGTGTGACCACTTTGACGCGCCAGGTGTTCGATCGCGTGCAGACTGTGGTCACGGGTGATGTTGTCTTCGGCTTCAAATACAGGCTGGGTCAGCATCAGGCGCATCAGCGTGCTGGTGCTGGCAATAATCTCGGGCCAATCGGCGTCGCCAATGGCGCGCAGTGAGGTCACGGCGTTGCTCACGCTCAGGTTGTCAGCCGCCTGATCAGCCGCTTGCTGGGTTTGCAGCATGGCCAGATCGGGCAGGACGTTTTGCAGCCAGGTGTGCAGTGCGGCCTGCTCGCCATCAAGTCGTGCCAAGCGGTGGTCTTGTAGGCGTAGCCCGAACTGCAGCAGAAACACATGCCCGACACCACGCTCGTAAAGCAGGGCCAGGAGTTGCTCCAGCACCTCAACCGTCAGGGTGTCGATCTCATCAAAACACAGATTGGCCGCTTCGCGGGCGCCCTTGTGGGCGGCAATACTTTCAGCCAGGCGGCGCAGGTTTTCTACTAGCACCACCCGCAAGGTGGTGGGCAGCGCCCACATTTCACTCAGGTTGAGTTGGCGTTCTTCTTCGTAAGCCCGAAGAAACTCGATCAGCAAGGTCTCGTCAAAAGCGCCATCGGTGTGCGCCACAAACGCCCAGGCCACACCGTAAATACGCGGCAGCCCGGCCAGTGGCTCGTCTAGCAGGACTGGCAGCGAACGGTAGTAGCTGGGTGGCAGGCCCTTGCGGATTTCCTTAAGTTGGGTTTCGACCAGGTGGAAATTATCCAGCAGCCATTCGGCAGCTGGGCTGATGTCATAGCCCGTGCCCGCCAAAGTGCCAATGTAGCCATGGGCTTGGCGCAGCGCTGCAATATTGCCCTGAAGACGCGGAAAAAAAGTCGCGGCACCTAAGGTGCTGTGCGCCGCGCGGTGGGTGACGGCGAGGCTTCGACCATGCTGGGCAAAGCGCTGAGGGCCAAAAATCTCCGAGCGGATCGGCGCTTGAACTGGCCCGCGTTGGCTGTCCAGAATGTCGCGCAACGCAGGCGGGGCATCCGAAAGCAGGCTTTGCAGTGTGGCGGGCACTGTGCTGTGGCTCTAGACGAGCCAGACGTACAGACCCGCAAAGGCCACACCCACCATCACCGTAGTGACTAGGCGTGTCGCGATGAAGCCGCGCGCCGACACCGCGGCGCAGCGCAAGGTCAACAGGTGGCGGTGCGAGTTCTGACAGGTGCCCAGATGGTCACCCAGCTCGCAGAGATCGCCCGGCAATGTGTCGGCGGCGAAGCCATTGGAAGCCGTGCTATGGAAGTGAGGCGTATGGGTAAGAATAGTCATGGTAAGCCCCTGTGTTGAGATTTGGCGAATACCCCAAAGTGCCTGGAGGGCACGACTTCATGGTCTGGGTATATCCGGTTTGGAGTGTGGGCCAGGCCGCGGTCAGGGTCTGTGCGTTGCCGAACACACGGGCATGAAAACAGCCTGTAGCCCATACCACCAAATGGCTAACAGCTATGTAAAGCATAGCGTATAGTCAGCCTGCAGCCCCCTTTTGCTTTGCAGCTGGCCGCAAAAGCCAGGTGATCCGTATGAACAAAGTTCGCCAGCGCACAGACCGCGCGCTGGCACAGCTGTATCTTCAACGATCTTCTCCAGGAGGCCGCATGTCCTATATGCACCATTTTTCGGCCGACACGCTGCCAGGGCGGGCCCAAGCGCCTGCTTCCTCAGACGCGTTATGGCAGGTCAGCCAGCCCATTGAGCCAGACAGCGTCAGCCCGCAGATTAGCCAGCAGTTCATGGGCCTGCTCAAAGCCTACCGTCCCAGCGGCGGCTTGCTGCGGGCGCAGGACGCGGCAGCGCGCTGCAAGCCACGCGGTGGCACGGATGTGCCGACCTTGGCGGGCTGGATGGTGCATCGCCAGGTGATCAGTTTCGAATGGCTGTCGCGCATCTGGCTGCCGGTGTTTCAGTTCAAGCGCGCCGACATGTCTCGTCTCAGCGGGCTTGATGAGGTGTTGTCAGAATTGGTTCAGGTGTACGACAACTGGCAGATAGCCCGCTGGTTTTCGCTGCCCAGCCCGTTGCTGGCTGGGGCTAGACCCGCAGACCGTTTGGCAGCCGCTGCGGCAGATGTCCTCAAGGCCGCCCGTGCCGAGCGCTTAGGGCCAACAATTCCACCCTTTGTTTACTGCTGAATGGATAGTGACAGTTGCTTGTTCTATATGGGCTGAGGGGCTAAAAGTCATTAATTTATGAACCGCAGTGCAGGGCACAGCTGTTCCCGGTGCGCGGGTGTGATGCCGGTGAATAATGGGGCGTTGTCAAAACCTTTCCCATCGTCCAACGCGTCAACCCCTTTATGAAAAATTTCCCAGACATCGGTATCCAGATTCCGCAGGTGGTTTTGCCCAAAGCCGGCACCGACCTGCACAAGTGGGCGGTGGTTGCCTGCGACCAGTACACCTCGGAGCCCAGCTACTGGGCTGACGTGCAGCAACTGGTGGGTGGTGCGCCTTCGACGCTTAACCTGATCTTTCCCGAGGTGTATCTGGAGCAACCCGGCGCACCGGAGCGCATTGCGGCGATCGGCAGCACCATGAACACCTATCTGCAGGCCGACCTATTTGAGCCGCATGAGGGCCTGGTGTATGTCGAGCGCTGCGTGGAGGGTATCACCCGCCACGGCATCATGCTGTGTCTGGACTTGGAGTGTTATGACATCCGCGCGGGCTCGTCGAGCCTGATTCGCCCCACCGAGGGCACGATTGTTGACCGCTTGCCCCCGCGTATCAAAATCCGTGAAGCGGCGGCGCTGGAGTTACCGCACATTCTGGTGCTGATTGACGACCCCGAGCACAGCGTGATCGCGCCGCTTGCCCGCGCCAAAGCCGCCTTAGACACACTTTATGACCTGGAACTGATGCAGGGCGGTGGCCACCTGACCGGTTTTGCCGTGCCAGCCGCTGCTGAAGGCCAGGTAGTGCAAGCCCTGCGTGCGCTCGCCCAGCCAGACACTTTTGCCGCCAAATACGGGGTAGATCAAAGTCAGCCGGTGTTGCTGTTTGCTATGGGCGACGGCAACCACTCGCTGGCCACCGCCAAAGCCATCTGGGACAAAAACAAGCCGCTGGTCGGCATGGACCACCCGAGCCGCTATGCCCTGGTTGAAATGGAAAACGTTCACGATCAGGGCCTGGCGTTTGAGCCGATCCATCGGGCCTTGTTTGGCCTGAAGAAAAATCTGTTGGCTGAGATGCAATGCGCCTGGGGTGAGCGCTTCACTTACACCGAAGTGGCCAGCGCAGCGGCCATGCGCCAACGCGTGGATGGCGCACAGGGCACCCAGCAGACCATCGGGCTGGTGGGCGGTGGGCGGCAGTTTGGCGTCATAGAAATTAATCAGCCATTGTCAAATCTGGCCGTGGGCACGCTGCAAACCTTTCTGGACCAGTTCATGAAAGACGCTGGCGCGGACACGATTGACTACCTGCATGGTGCCGACGTGCTGGAGCGGCTGGCTTTGCAGCCGGACAACGCAGGCTTTTATCTGGCGGGCATGCCCAAGTCGGATCTGTTCAAAACAGTCATTCTGGAAGGTGCCTTGCCGCGCAAAACCTTCTCGCTCGGCCAGGCACATGAGAAACGGTTTTATATGGAAGCCAGAAAAATCGTCTGAGCGTAGGCCTGATAGCAGCGCAAACAGGCGACTTTCTTGTCTTTGAGCGCAGGTCGTTGAAATACCGTCTGGCGTTGGCCGATGTCACAGGGCATGGTGGCTCAGACTACCTTCGTTACTTTTAAGCACGATTTATGCCTCTAGCCCTCTATCCATATGCGCTAGTAGCTATATTTAACGCAGCATTGATTGCCGTTTTGAACGGATTGAGAGCGAGCACCTGGTGCGGCGCTCAAGCAGTGCGCTGTCTGCGCCAGGCTTTCTCTAACTCCACCACCACACCCACCACCGCCGATGCGCCCAGGCAGATGCCCAACTCACCCAGACTCAGCGGCTGGGTTTTGAAGATGGGATTGAGCAGCGGCACATAAATGGTGGCCATTTGCAGCGCAAACGTCAGCAGCACCGCGCCCAGCAGCGGCTTGTTGCTGAGCAGGCCGAGCGTCCACAACGCATCGCGCTCGGAGCGAATCGCCATCACATGCACCATTTGCGAGAGGGTCAGCACGGTGAACACCATGGTTTGCCAATGGGCGTGGCCGGTGGACAGCGCCCAGGCCTGCACGCCCAGGCACAAGCCGCCAATCAGCAGCCCCACACCCAGAATGTGCTGCCACATGCCGTCCGCAAACAGGCTCTCTTTGGGTGCGCGCGGCGGGCGCTGCATGACACCGCGCTCGGCCGGTTCGGCCGCCAGTGCCAGGCCCGGCAAGCCGTCGGTCACCAGATTGACCCACAGGATGTGGATCGGCAGCAGCGGGATCGGCAGCAAAAACAGCGGCGCCAAAGACAGTGTCCAGATTTCACCCGAGTTGCCGGTCATGGCGTAACGGATGAATTTGCGGATGTTGTCAAAGATGCGCCGCCCCTCGCGCACCGCCGCCACGATGGTGGCAAAGTTGTCGTCAAGCAGCACCATGCTGGCAGCTTCGCGCGCCACGTCGGTGCCGCCTTTGCCCATGGCCACGCCGATGTCGGCACGTTTGAGCGCTGGCGCGTCGTTCACGCCGTCGCCGGTCATGGCAACAATCTGGCCCTGCGCCTGCAGGGCCTCCACAATACGGATTTTTTGCGCCGGGTCGACCCGGGCGTAGACCCGCACATCCGCCACGCGTGCCAGCAGCGCGGCCTCGTCCAGCGTGCTCAGGTCGTGCCCGGTCAACACTGGGGCCTGGGCGTCAGGCACGATGCCCAGACGTTGCGCAATGGCAAGAGCCGTTGCCGGGTGGTCGCCGGTGATCATCACCGGGGTAATGCCTGCGCTGATGCAGTCGCGCACGGCGGTTGCCGCCTGCGCGCGTGGCGGGTCAATCAGGGCAACCAGCGCGAGAAACTGTAGTTGGCTCTCTTCCCCGGCCAGGGCATCTTGCGCAGGTAAGGCGGCAAAATCGCGCCTCGCCAAGGCCAGCACCCGCAGGCCTTGTGTTGCCAGGGTGTTGGCCTGGTCGATCACCGCCTGGGCATTTAGCGCTTGTGCGCCATCCGCTGCCCACTGTGCGTTACAGCAGGCCAGCACCGATTCGGGCGCGCCTTTGGTGTAGCCAACAAATCCGGCTGCGCTGCTGTGCAGGGTGGTCATGCGTTTGCGGTCAGAGTCAAATGGCAGTTCTTGCACGCGCGGGCAATCGGAATCCAACGCGGTCTTGTCTAGCCCGGCAGCGGCGGCGGCATCCACCAGAGCGGTTTCGGTGGGGTCTCCTTGCCAGGGCTGGGCGGCATCCGCTGTGCTGGCGTTGCCGTTACCGCTGCCGTTGCCGTTGCCGTTGCCGTTGCCGTTGCCGTTGCCGTTGCCGTTGCCGTTGCGGTTGCCGTTGCCGTTGCGGTTGCCGTTGCCGTTGCCGTTGCCGTTGCGGTTGCCGTTGCCGTTGCGGTTGCCGTTGCCGTTGCCATTGCGGTGCGCGTCGTTGCACAGTGCCCCGGCGCGCAGGGCTTGCATCACCACCTGGCCGGGTGGCATCTTGTTGTTACCCGGCAGCCATTCTTGGCCGTTGGCCCACAACAGCTCGGCGTGCATCTTGTTTTGCGTCAGGGTGCCGGTTTTGTCGGAGCAGATGGTAGTGACCGAGCCCAAGGTTTCCACCGATGGCAGACGCCGCACCAGCGCGTGCACGGCCACCATGCGTTTGGCGCCCAGCGCCAGCAGCACAGTGACCACCGCCGGCAAGGCCTCGGGAATGGCCGCTACCGCCAAACTAAGGGCGGTTAGGGCCATCAACAGCGGTGCCTCGCCGCGCCACACGCCAGAGACAAAAATGATGACGCAGATGCCAATCACCAATAAGGCCAAACGCTTGCCAAAGGCCGCTAACCGGTTTTGCAGCGGGGTGCTGCGGTCGGGTTGGTCCAGCAATTGGGCGACTTTGCCCAACTCGGTGGCCATGCCGGTGGCCAGCACCAAGCCGCGCGCCCGGCCCAAGCTGACCGTCGTTCCTTTGAACACCATGTTGAGCTGGTCACCCAGCGCGTTGCTGGCGGGTTGTACCAAGGCGGCCGTTTGTTTGGCCACCGTCACGGATTCGCCGGTCAGCGACGATTCGTCCACCTGTAACTGCGCCAGGTCGATCAGGCGCATGTCTGCCGGTACTTGGTTGCCCGCCTCCAGCAGCACGATGTCACCGGGCACCAGCGCCGGGGAGGGCACCGCTTGCACCTGGCCATCACGCAGCACGCTGGCCTGTGCGGTGGCCAGCACCTGTAGTGCCGCCATGGCGCGGTCGGCGCGCCAGCTTTGCACAAAACCGATCACCGCGTTGAGCAGCACAATCACCAGGATGGCCAAGGTGTCGATCAGGTCACCAATCAGGCCAGACACTACTGCGGCGGCCAATAGCACCAGCACCATGAAGTCGGAGAACTGCGCCAGCAGCAGGCGCCAAGTGCTGCGCTGCGTCGTGCTAACGAGCGCGTTGGCGCCAAAACGCTGCAGCCGCCGGGTGACCTCGTCCTGGCTCAAACCTTGGGCAGCGTCTACCGCCTGTTCAGTCAGGAGTTCTTCTGCCTCGCGCTGATGCCATGGAAGTGGGTCGGCCATGCTGTGGCTGTCAACCGCGCAGGTCCGGGCGCATGTGCTGCGGTATCAGGGCCTCGAGCGACTGCACCCGGCGCTCCAGCACCTCAATGCGCGTCAGGTTGTCCAGCAGAATCGCCACGGTAAACATGTCCAAGTCAAAGTCCACCCGCAACTTGTAGGCATGGCGCAGCGGCGTCACCCACTGGGCGCTGAAGACCAGTTCCGGTGTCGCCGGGCTCACCGGCACCAGGGCGCAATACTCCACCAGCTCGTCCAGTTCGGACTCGCTCATGCCGCAGGAATGGCTGAGTTCGGTCAAGCTCACGGTTTCACGGGTGTCCAGCCACCGCCACTGGGTTTGATCTTGTGTCATGTGGTGTTCTCCTAGGGTGTGGCTGCACGCGGGTTGAAGTGTGAAATACGCGCCAGTTCCAGGTACAGCGCACGTTCTGGCTCTGTCAGGGTGGATGGCACGTCGATGTGAACGATGGCGTACAGGTCGCTGTGGCCGTCCCGCAGGCCACGGCCACGCAGGCGCAGTTTGCGCCCGGAGCGAGTACCCGCTGGCACGGTCAGCAGCACCGGGCCATCCAGCGTGGGCACTTGTACTTCGGCGCCCAAAGCGGCCTCCCAGGGTGCCAGCGCTAGGTCGAAGTACAGGTCAAGTCCATCGGGTCGAAACACCGGGTGTGGTGCCAGCGAGATCTGCAGGTAAATGTCGCCGTCGGCCCCGCCGTGCAGGCCCTTGCCGCCTTTGCCACGCAGGCGCAGTTTTTGGTCTTGCCGCGCGCCGGGGGCAATGGTGACTTCCAGCGTGCGCTCACCGGTGCCGTCTTGCAAATTGAGGTTGACGCCGGTGCCCCGGCGCGCATCGGCCAGGGTGATGGTGATGCCAGTCTCAAAATCGCGTCCCTTCACCGGCATGGCGGCGCGCCCAGCCCCCTGTCGCCCCCGACCCATGGCCGCCAGCAGGTCAGCCAGGTCAATGTCTTCAAACGACTGCCCGCTGGTTGAAAAATCCTGCTGCCATTGTGGCGGTGGTGAAAACTCGGCGCCCGGCTGTGGGTGGCCCAACTCGTCATAGGCGGCGCGTTTGGCGGTGTCTTTGAGGGTAGCGTAGGCTTCAGCGGCTTCCTTGAAGCACGCCTCGGCCCCTGGCGCCTTGGACACGTCTGGGTGGTGCGTGCGCGCCAATTTGCGGTAGGCCTTTTTGATCTGGTCCAGATCGGCGTCGCGGGGTATGCCCAGCGTTTCGTAATAGTCTTTGTATTTCATGGTTTGATTTTGAGACCTAGCGCCCGAACCGACAAGCCCGCCAGCAGCCACAGCGGCGGCCGGTGCTGCATGGGGTGTTGTTTGTCATGGCGGCGTTCTCAAGGCCAGGTCAGACCCCAGTGTCGGACCGCCAGCTGCTCTGATCTGTGCGCTACGACACGCAAGGAGGCGGCGTGAGGGCTACGGCGGGCGTTTGCCGTTCTGGCTATTGATTTGAATTTTCCACACCGCCATGAACAGGGCGGCAATCACCGGCCCGAGCACAAAGCCATTGATGCCAAACACGGCCATGCCGCCCAAGGTGGTGATCATCACCATGTAGTCAGGCAAGCGCGTCTCCTTGCCCACCAGAATCGGGCGCAGCAGGTTGTCCACCAGACCGATCACCAGCACGCCATAGGCCACCAGCGCCACGCTTTTGCCCAATTCACCGGCCAGCAAGAAATAAGCCGCCACTGGCACCCAAACCAGCGCGGCACCCACCGAGGGCAACAGCGACAAAAAAGCCATCAGCACCGCCCACAGCACCGCGCCGCTGACGCCCAGTACCCAGAAGCCTAGGCCACCGAGCGCGCCCTGAATGGCGGCGACCAGCAAGTTACCTTTGACGGTGGCGCGCACTGCCTTGGTGAAGGTGTTCAGCAACACGTCTTTTTGCGCAGTGGCCATCGGGACCGCGTTCCTGAGCGTGTTGGCCACGGATTTGCCGTCACGGATCAAGAAATACGCCAAGTAGAAGGTGATGAACACACTGGCGACAAATTCAAAGGTGTTTTGTCCTATGCTGAATGTTTGTGTGGCGATGACCTGCGAGCCCTGCGTCAAGGCCGCTGTCAGGCGGCGTTGCAGGGTACTAAAGCTGCCCAGACCAAAGCGGTCCAGCAGGCTGGTGATCCAGCTGGGCAAGGTATCAAACAGACCGCGAAAGTAGAGCGCTGGCTTGAGTTCACCACTTTGCAGCTGGGTGTACACCAGTGAAGCCTCGCTCACCAACGACGCGGCAATCAGCGCCATAGGCAGCACCACAATCACTAAAACGATTAGCAAGGTCAGCACTGCGGCAACGTTTGGCCGTTGCCCTACCTTAGGCAGCATCCAGCGAAACAGCGGGGTAAACAACAACGCAATGATCACACCCCACATCACAGCGCCGTAAAACGGCAGCAGAATGTAGATCAGCGCAACCGAGGCGACCAGCAGCAGGGCTGGGAACAGGCGGTTGGTGTCGCGGGGTGTACCAGGTGGCCTGGGTTCTGGGCGCATCTTCCCGCTATTTGGGTGGTGCACCGCCAGCCTTGGGGGCCAGCAGTTTCATTGCATGGGACAAGACGCGCGGCATCAGGCCGGCTAACAGAGCCGAGATCGCTATGCGGCGCCAGGGCCGCAGCATCACCGTTAAACCACCCACAGCAGCAGCCGCCAGAACCAAGCGGTACGGGTGGCGCTGGGCGACAGGTTGCAGCAACACGTTGGCCATCTTCAAGGCCAGTAGCAAGACCAAACGCATGGGCTGGTTTTGCCACCAGGATTGCACCCCATCCATGACCAAGCCGGCGCCGGGCACGGCTTGCAAGCGGTCACGCAAGCCGCCAAGCAGACCTTCTGCGTTGGCGCCAGAGGTTTCTGCCGAATTGTCCTGACGCATGGCTTGGCGCAATCGCTCGCGCGACGCAGCAAGGCGTTCGCAGGGGCTGGCTTCAGTACTCATGGCTCACCCGCTGCGCGCAGCATCGCCACGTCTTCGTTGATCTGCCGGCGCAAATTGGCAAAGGACGCTGATTTTGATGACTGGCGCGCTAGTAGCACGCAAACTACCGCCAGCAGGAGTGGCACAGCAGGCACCGCCACCAATACTCCCAACGCCGATGCGGGCGGCGCTACGGTAAACCACAGCAAGGTTGCCACACCTGCCAGCACCGCCGCCACGCTCACGGCGCACAGGGCAATGACATACAACAGCACCCGACGGAGCCAGACACCGTAGGCCAAGCCAGACTCCTCGTTGACCAGCGCGGCATACGCCTGCGCGTGGTCAACAAGCAGCTGTGGCCGAGTCGCCAGCAGAGAAAGAGCGGGGTGCATCAGCAACCAGGAAACAAAGGCTTAGCCGCGATCCCGAGAGCGTGCAACCAGGCTGACCAGCGCCATCAGGGCGGCACCCGTAGCAGCGGCAATCAGAACCGATTTCATAGGCTCTTCCCGGATATAGCTGACCGTGCTGTCCGAGGCGTGTTCCGCCTTGACACGCAACTGGTGCGACGTTTCGCGGACACTGTCCAGACCACGGTGGGCCATGGAGCTGACCCGCTCACTGGCGCGCTCCATGGCGGGCGCCGCTTGCTGGCGCAGATCCTGCAGGGAGTTCGCAGCGCTGTCTACCACGCCGTTGGCGGCTTGCTGGGTGGCACGGATGGCGTGGTCGGCCGACTGGGAAGCTTGGTTGATCAAGTCTGCGGATTTGTCAGTTGAGGGAAATGTTGACATGGTCATTCCTTAAAAGTGGATGGATGAATGGGTGAACTAGCGGCCTTTGCGCATGCCGAACAAGAAGCTGACAACGGCCAGAACAATAAAGATGAAAAACAGGATCTTGGCGATGCCCACAGCACCGGCGGCAATGCCGCCAAAGCCAAACAGGGCTGCAACCAGCGCGATGACCAAAAATATAATGGCGTAATTTAGCATGGGATTCTCCTAAAAGGTTGAACCGCCTGACCGATCGGCTTGCGCCGGTCAGGTCAATTTATCGCTTGCCAAAGGCAGCCTGGGCTTCTTTCAGGCAGTTGTTTTTGGCGGTGGATGCCAAAGCATCACACTTTTCTTCGGCCACTTTCAAGTCAGCCGCGCGTTTGTCAGCGGCTGCATCGGCGCGAACTTCTTTGACCTCGCTATTGGTCTTGGCTTTGGCGTCTGTGGTCTTTTCAGCGGCTTCTGATGTCTTCTGTTGCACATCTGCATCGGCTTTGGCTGCGGTCAGGGCGGCTTTGGCTTCCTTCACACACACATCCTTGGGGTTGCCAGACTGGTCATCACATTTTTGTTTGGCTAGGTCGTAGGCCGCTTCAGCCTTGGCCACACTGACTTTGTGTTGGGTTTTTATAGTAGGTTTGTGGCTGTTGTCCAGTTCGGCCAGGGCTACGACTTCCTTGCCTTTGGCTTCAGCTTGACAGATGTCTTTGGCGTTGCCGGACTGCGAGTCACAGGCTTTTTTGCCAGCCTTGTAATCGGCTTTGACGCGGGTCTTGCTGGCGCTGAAATCGCTGTCAGACATGGTTTGCGCCATCGCACTGCTACCAAACAGCAAACACATTGCCACGGCGACACCACTGAGCAGACTGTGGGAGTTTTTCATAAGAGTTCCTTAGAGTTACGACCTTCACGAGCAGCAAGAGTGCTGATGCGTTGACTTTAAGGGTTGGCAACCGGCACGTCTGTTCGCTCGCACACATTCAAAGGGCTGACGCAAAATCGCTCCAGCGTCGTTGCCTTGCCCGGCCGTTCCCGGTGTACTGTCTGCGGCGATGTGCCGGTTGGAACAATTTTGCGTCAGTCCTTACGCAGAACCCGAAGGTCTGCGCAGCTTGAAGAGATCCAGCGACAGCGCGGTGCCACACAAAATCACCGCGCCGCAGGTCAGCATCCACGGCGTGACGACCTCACCCAAAAAAATCAGGCCGTAGACGACAGCAAACACCGGAACCAGGAAGGTCACCGTCAACGTGCTGGCCGCGCCCACGTTCTCGATCAGCCGGAAAAACAGCACATAAGCCACACCGGTGCACAGCACGCCCACCGCCACCAGTGCCAGCCAGGCCGTCGTACTGGGTGGGGTGGTCGGCCAGAGCCATAAGGTGGGTAAGGCCAGGCCCAGCGTGGCGCCGATCTGGCTGCCACTGGCCACAGCTAGCGACGGCACACCCTGCAGGTAACGCCGGGTGAAACTGGCCGAGATGCCGTAACACAGGCAGGCCACCAAACAAGCCACCACCGCCCAGCCGCTGGAAAGGCCTGAGGCGTCAGGCTTAAAACTGGCTTTGCCCCAGGCCAGCATCGCCACGCCGATAAAGCCAATCAGCAAGCCCATGATCTTCAGGCGGTGCGGCCGGTCCTTGAGCCAGGCCCAGGCCACCAGCGCGCCAAACAGAGGCACCGTGGCGTTAAGCAGCGCCGACAAGCCGGTCGAAATAGACATCAACGCATAGGAGTAGCAGGCAAACGGAATGCCTGAATTCAGCATGCCAAGGAATAAAATTTTCTTCCAGTGCCGCGCCAGCGCAGGCATTTGACGCCGCGCCAGCAGCAAAGGCAGCAAAAATGCGGCGGCAATGGCCACCCGCACCCCCGCCGTAGGCAAGGCACCAAATTCCGCCGCACCCAGGTGCATGAATAAAAATGAAGCGCCCCAGATGGCGCCAAGCAGGATGAATTCGATTAGCCAGGGTTGTTTGGGAGCGTGAGAAGTCAAACGGCACCTTCAAGTTGCAACAAGGCGGTTTTTCGGCTTAGCCCGCCAGCGTAGCCGGTCAGGCTACCGTTGGCGCCGATCACGCGGTGACACGGCACGATGATGGTCAAAGGATTGCGCCCCACCGCTGCCCCCATTGCACGCGCC
Source organism: Rhodoferax antarcticus ANT.BR (assembly GCF_001938565.1). Lineage (GTDB taxonomy): Bacteria > Pseudomonadota > Gammaproteobacteria > Burkholderiales > Burkholderiaceae_C > Rhodoferax > Rhodoferax antarcticus. The sequence goes on along the minus strand of NZ_MSYM01000018.1, from coordinate 101,184 downwards.
GCGCTCGGCTTGCCAATGCGGCTGGCCAACTGGCCGTAACTGCAGGTGCTGCCAAATGGGATCGCCAGCAGCGCTTGCCAAACCGCCTGCTGAAACGCTGTGCCGGTCGCCAGGCTTAAAGGCAGATCAAACTGGTTGCGCTGGCCGGCAAAGTACGCTGCCAACTGCGCCTGAGCCTGGTGCAGCACGGGCTGGCCGGTATCGGGCGCACAGGCGGACAGGTCAGGCAGATGCGCCTGATCGTCAAACCAGACGCCGACCAACTGATTGTCAGAAGCTGCCAGGAGCAAGGTGCCCAGTTCGCTGGACATGCGACTGGTTTGGGTATAGGCAGGGAGTTTCATGTGTTTTTGGCCTCTAGCCCTTGTGTTGAAAGCGCTGATAGCTATTTAATGAATAGTGATGGGTGGCTAGTCGACTGGGGTTGTCACAGCGGGCAAGCTGGCCCAGGCGCGGATCACCGCGTAGCTGCGCCACGGCTGCCAGGCGCTGGCCGCGGCCCGCGCCGCTTGCGCCGGGTTGGGGAGGTGGCGCACCCCAAGCGCTTTTTGCAGGGCCACATCACCGGCCACAAAAGCATCGGGCCAGGCCAGCGCGCGCATGCTGATGTACTGCGCCGTCCAGTCGCCAATACCGGGCAGGGCTAGCAGGGCTAGCAGGGCTGTATGGGTTTGTGTTGGATCGGCACCGGGGTGCAGTTGCAGCGTGCCGTCGGCTACCGCCTGCGCCAAGGCTACCAAAGCCCTCTGGCGCTGTTTCACTATGCCAAGCTGCCCGAGTTCGTCGCCGCTGGTTGCCGCCAGCACTTGTGGCGTGGGAAAACACCGATTCAGCCCCGCCACTGGTGTTTGCAGCGACTCGCCAAACTGCGCCACCAGCCGCTGGCACAAGGTGCGCGCGGCAGCCACGGTGATTTGCTGGCCCAGCACAGCGCGCACTGCCAGCTCAAAACCATCCAGCGCGCCGGGCAGGCGCAGCCCGTCGCCTTGCGGAAAGTGCGCATGCAGCACGCTGTTGATGGCGATTGGGTCGGCGTCCAGGTCGAGCAGCGTGCGCACGCTTGCCATCACCTGCGCCAGCACCTCGGTCAGTGACTCACTCACCGTGAGACCCACCCGGCAATTTGGCTCGTCGAACACGGCAAACACCCAGCCGCGCAATGACTGCCCACCGCTATGGAGGTGCAGGGTTTTGGCGAATGCCGGGCGTTTGGGTGACAAGAACACGTTTTCCGTACCGTCGATCTGGCGTTTGGCGAAAAACGCCAGCATCGCCCGCGCGTCATACGGCGGGCGGTAAGAGAGCTTGATGTCAATGCCGCTTGGCTGATCAGACCCTGGCGCTGCCGAACCGGTGCGCCGCAACTGGGTGGGGTTCAGACCATATTGCTGCGCAAAGACCGCGTTGAAGCGCCGCACGCTGGCAAAGCCGCTCATGCGTGCCACCTGCGCTGCGGCAAGGCGGGTGTCGGTTAGCAGCTGCTTGGCGCACAGCAGGCGGCGGGTTTGCAGGTAGCGCAGCGGCGAGACACCTAGCTGCGCCTCAAAAATACGCCGCAAATGCCGGTCGCTCACGCCCAGGCGCTGCGCCAGTGCGGCTACCCCTAGCGGTTGGGTCGCTGCGCCACAGGCAGCATCCATCAGCCGCGCGGCCTGATGGGCCAGGATGGCGCTGGCATCTTGCATGGACCAGGCTTTGTCACCCGTTGCGCCGCCCCTACCCGCACTGGCGGGTGCCAGTTCGGGCCGGCAGCGCAGGCAAGGGCGAAACCCAGCCTGTTCTGCCAACGCGGCATGCGCAAAAAAGCGGCAGTTCTCGCGTTTTGGCGTGCGCACCCGGCATACCGGGCGGCAATAAATGCCGGTGGAGGTCACGCCGGTGAAAAAATTGCCGTCAAAACGGGCGTCCCGCGCCTTCAACGCCAAGTGGCAGGCGTCATCATATGCGGTGGCATCAGCAGGGGTCATGCGCTGGATGATACGTGTTGCATCCGCCCCTGGAGGGGCTTGTCTAGCCGTTTCCGGACATCTCCTTGGTCGGGGGTGCGCCCTACAATCCCCCCACCAAATCTGCCTATTCAATCAGCCACGGCAAGGGGAAACCATGCAGCTATCACCGTCGATTTTCAAAGCCTACGACATCCGGGGCGTGGTGCCCAGCACCGTTAATGTCGAGATGGCGCAAGCCCTGGGTCGGGCCTTTGGCACGGTGGCACTGCGCGAGGGGCAGAGAACGGTGGCAGTCGGGCGCGACGGGCGCCTAAGCGGCCCGGCGCTCAGCGCGGCGCTGGTCAGCGGGCTGGTGTCGGTGGGTGTTGAGGTGCTGGACATCGGCATGGCCACCACGCCGATGCTGTACTTTGCTGCCAACACCCTGTGCGCCAGTGGCATCCAGGTCACCGGCAGCCACAACCCGAAGGACTACAACGGCTTCAAGATGGTGCTGGCTGGCCGCGCCATATATGGCGACGAGATCCAGAACCTGCGTCTGATCATGAAAGACGAAGCCTGGGCGCTGCAAGAGGGCGGCACGGTGCGCAGTGTGGAGGTGTTGGCTGCTTATCAGGCGCGCATTCTGGGCGACATCAAGCTGTCGCGCCCGATGAAAATTGTGGTGGACTGCGGCAATGGCATTGCCGGGGCCTCTGCGCCAGAGATCATGCGGGCGATTAACTGCGAGGTGACCGAGCTCTTCAGCGAGGTCGATGGCAACTTCCCCAACCACCACCCCGACCCAAGCAAGCCGGAAAACCTGCGCGACCTGGTGGCCGCGCTCAAAGCCAGCGATGCCGAGATTGGTCTGGCCTTTGATGGCGACGGCGACCGACTCGGCATCGTCACCAAAGAGGGCAACATCATCTACCCGGACCGCCAGATGATGCTGTTCGCCCGCGATGTGTTGCAGCGCGCGCCAGGCGGCACTATCGTGTTTGACGTGAAGTGCTCGCAGCGCCTGGCGCCCACCATCACCGAGGCTGGCGGCGTGCCGATGATGTTCAAAACCGGCCACTCGCTGATCAAGGCCAAGATGAAGGAAATTGGCTCCCCGCTGGGTGGCGAGATGAGCGGCCACATTTTCTTCAAGGAGCGCTGGTACGGCTTTGACGACGGCACCTACGCCGCTTGCCGCCTGCTGGAGATTCTGAGCCAGTCACCCGACACCAATGCGGTGCTCAACGCGCTGCCCACCAGCTTTTCCACGCCCGAACTCAATGTGAAATGCGCCGAGGGCGAACCGCATGTGCTAGTTGATCAACTGCTCGCCAAGGTCAACTTCCCGGCGCCAGCGCAGGTCTGCACGATTGATGGGCTGCGGGTGGACTGGCCAGACGGTTTTGGTCTGATTCGCGCCAGCAACACCACGCCGGTGCTGGTGCTGCGCTTTGAGGGCCACACGCCCGAGGCTCTGGAGCGCATCCAGGCCGACATGCTGGCGCTGCTGCACTCGCTAAAACCTGATGCGCAGTTTGATGAAGCCGCGCACTGAGGCCGCACGCGCAGGTTCACAGTAGATGGCAAGGGGGCTGCGTTGCGCATTCTGATCGTCAAACTCTCATCTTTGGGCGATGTGGTGCACGCCATGGCGGCGGTGCAGGACATTCGCCAGGCTCACCCTGACGCGCGCATTGACTGGGTGGTGGAGCGCGCTTTTGCGCCGCTGGTGCTGCGCTGCAAGGGTGTGCACCGGGTGATTGGCTGCGAGCTGCGGCGCTGGCGCAAAGACATGTTCAGCGCTGAGACGCGCCAGGCCTGGCGGCTGTTCAAGGCCGATTTGCGGCAAGACGATTACGACGCGGTGATTGACCTACAGGGTTTGACCAAATCGGCGCTGGTCTCAAGGTTGGCGCGCTTAGCCAAGGGTGGCAAGCGTTATGGCATGGCCAACCAGACTGAAGGCTCCAGTTTTGAAGCCCCGGCGCGCTGGGTGGCAGATGTGGCCATCAGCTTGCCAGCGCACAGCCATGCGGTGACCCGATCGCGCCAGTTGTGCGGCCAGGCACTTGGGTACACGCTGCCGTTTTATATGTCTTTTGGGCTTCTAGCCCTTATGGGTAAAGCGCTAACAGCTACTAAAAACGTAGCTTTTAGAAGCGGCCTGCAAGGCCTGGTGGCGCTGGTGCACGGCACCTCACGCGCTGACAAAGAGTGGCCGCTGGCGCACTGGCGCGAGCTGGGCGCCCGCCTGAACGCCGCTGGTTTCATGGTCGCCTTGCCGCATGGCAGCGCGGCTGAAGAAGCGGTGTCCCACCAAATTGCAGATGGTCTCGCGCACGCGCAAGTCTGGCCGCGGCTGGCGCTGGACGCGCTGACCGATTCGCTTGCCAACTGCGCCGGGGTGATCGGTGTGGACAGCGGTCTGAGCCATATCGCCGTGGCGCTGGACCTGGCACATGTGCAGATTTACAACTTTGATACCGCCTGGCGCACCGGTCCGCTGGGCGAGCAGCACCGCATCTCTGGCGGCCCGCTGGCGCGACAGGTCAGCGTATTTGAGCAGCCCACACCGTCGGTAGACAAGGTCTGGCAAGCGTGGGAAGCGGTGGCTGCGGCCGTCGACCAGCCGCAGACTTCAAACCCATTTTTTCGGGCCTCGCGCCTGGCCCCTTTGTGATACGCACTCTTTACTCCCTAGCGATGTGGCTGGCGCAGCCGCTGCTCACACTCAAATTGAAACGCCGGGGCCAGCAGGAGCCGGGCTACCTGCACGCCATGGACGAGCGTTTTGGCCGTTACACCAGCCCGGTGCCAGCACATGACGGCCCCACGGTGTGGATTCATGCCGTGTCATTGGGCGAAACGCGCGCTGCCATGGTGCTGGTGGCCGCGCTGCGCGATCAGATACCCGACATGCGCCTGCTGCTCACCCACGGCACTGCCACTGGCCGCGCCGAGGGTGTCAAACTGCTGCAGCCTGGCGATTTGCAGGCCTGGCAACCCTGGGACACGGTGGGTGCCACGCAACGCTTTCTGAAGCATTTCAGGCCGAAGATCGGTGTGCTGATGGAGACCGAAATTTGGCCCAACCTGGTATCCACCTGCCACGCACGGCAGATGCCGCTGGTGCTGGCCAACGCCCGCCTGAGCGAAAAATCTTTGCGCCAGGCGCAAAAGTTGTCGTGGCTGGCGCGCCCGGCGTTTGCCGGACTGAACGCGGTTTGGCCGCAAACGCAGGCTGACGCCCAGCGCTTGAACCAGCTTGACGCACCGGTGCGCGCGGTGTTTGGCAACCTCAAGTTCGATGCCAATCCTGATATGCGGCAGATTGCCCTGGGGCGCACGGCGCGCGCACGCATTGGCAAACCGGTGGTGATGTTTGCCAGTTCGCGTGAAGGCGAGGAGCTGGCGCTGCTGCAGATTCTTAAGGCTTTTAGGCCCCCAGCCCATATAGATAAAGCGCAAGCAGCTATAAATAATGTAGTGAGTGATATCCAATGGTTGATCGTGCCAAGGCATCCGCAGCGCGTTGACGCCGTGGCAGAACTGATCACCGAGCAAGGATTCTCTGTGTCGCGGCGTAGCAGTTGGGGCGCGCAAGGCCCTGCCACCCCGGCGCAATCTGCTCTAGACGCGGCGGCCTCGGTCAACAGCGTGGCAATGTCAGGGCTTGACAAAACAGCGGCTGGAGATGCCGTGCCCACCATCTGGCTTGGTGACTCTTTAGGGGAAATGGCCTTGTACTACGGCTTGGCCGATGTGGCCTTGCTGGGCGGCAGCTTTAAGCCGCTGGGCGGGCAGAACCTGATTGAAGCCGCGGCCTGCGGCTGCCCGGTGCTGATGGGGCCGCACACTTTCAACTTTGCTGACGCTGCCGAACAGGCGCTGGCTGCCGGGGCGGCGCTGCGGGTGGCTGACCTGGCGCAGGCGGTGTCTGACGCAGCTGAAGTGGTTGTCGATGCCAAGCGCCTGGCCACGGCGCGTCAGGCGTGTGATGATTTTTCGCAAGCCCACCGCGGTGCGACGCAGCTGCTGGCACGCGCTATTTTGCATGTGATGATCGCGTCGGTGGCGGGCTTGGTGCGCACTGGGTAACACCTTGATAAGCGGCCTTGATAAGCGGCCTGGGTACGGCGCTAAAGCCCGGTCGCTGTAGTGCGTTCGCTTAGGCGGGGGCAGCAGCCACTGCCGATGGGGTAGCTTAAGGCGCCAGCAGCGCGTTGATCGGGTAGATATCCTCTTCCTTGAGCGAGCCGTTGGCCTGGCGCAGGCGCAACTCGCCCACCAGCACATCGTAACGTGCCCGGGCCAGCTTCGCCTTGGTGTCAAACAGGGTGGTTTGTGCATTGAGTACGTCAATGTTGATGCGCACGCCCACCTCGTAACCTAGTTTTGTAGCGTCCAGCAAGCTCTGGCTGGAGACCTCAGCCGCCTCCAACGCCTTAACTTGGCCCAGCCCTGACTGCACACCAAAGAACGCAGCGCGCGTGTTTTGGGCTACACCGCGTGTGGCGGCGTCCAGATCGGAGCGAGATTTTTCTTCCAGCGCGACTGTTTCCTTGACGCGGTTTTGTATGGCGAAACCGGCAAACAGCGGCAGGTTGAAGCTCAAGCTCACCGCCGCCACATTGGTGCGGTAATCCTGTGTTGCGATGGCCGAACCATTGTTATGCGTGACGTTGTAGCTGCCGATCAAATCCAGCGTAGGTTTGTGGCCGGCCTGGGCTTTCTGCGTTTCGAGCTGCGCGATTTCCAGGTTCAGCTCGGCTTGCACAATGGCGGGGCTGAGTTCTTGAGACTCAGCCACCCAGGGCGCTACTTGGTCAGGAAGGATGGGAGGCAGGACGACCGGCACCAGCAGAGGCTTGGGCTCAGCGCCCGCTCGCCCAGTGGCCTGATCCAGCGCCAGTTTTTTGACGCGCAGGTCGTTTTCTGCTGCGATTTCCTGTGCCAGCACCAGGTCGGACCTGGCCTCGGCTTCGCGGGTATCGGTGATGGTGGATGTGCCCACCTCGAAGTTGCGCCTAGCCGAGGCCAATTGCTCAGACACAGCCGTTCTTTGCGCTTTGACTAAGGCCAGGTTGTCTTCTGCGGCCAACACGTCAAAGTAGGCCTGGCTGACGCGAACGATCAAATCCTGGTAAGCGGAGATCAGCTGCGCTTGGGCCAGTTCGGCCAGTTTTTTGCCTTGTTCGGCAGCGGCAACGTTGGCCGGACGGTACACAGGCTGCGAGGCGCTCAGGGTGGCAGTCTGGTTGCCATAGTTGCGCTCAAAGTTAGCGAGGTTGCTGCCCGAGTCGATGCGGTTGGCGGCCAGCCCGAAGCCGATGTTTGGCAGCAGCCCGGCCCGGGCTTGCTCACCCCGTGCCACATTGGCCAAATACAGCGACTTGGCTGACTGGTAGTTGGCGTCAAAGGTCTTGGCCGACTGGTACAGGTCCAGCAAACTTTGCGCCTGGGCGGGGATTGCCAGCGCAGCGGTGATGGCAAGCGATAGAGGGAGCAGACGCAGTGTTTTCATGGTGATCCAGTGTTTTTTTGGGCGTGTTCAGTAGCGCGGCACGGTGGGGTCCACCTCGGCTGACCAGGCGTTGATGCCACCGGCGATGTTGGCCAAGTGGTTGAAGCCGCGTGCTTTCAGAAAGTAGGCCACTTGCATGCTGCGTGCGCCGTGGTGGCACAGACAGGCCAGCGGCTGGCTTGGGTTGAGCTCGTGCAGGCGCGCCGGAATCACCCCCATGGGAATGGTGATCAGCTCAAAGCCTTCGGCCTTGATGCTGGCCATTTGCAACTCGCACGGCTCGCGCACGTCCAGCACCGCGGGGCTGCCAAATTCCTTGACCGATTCGAGCCAAGCCGCGAGCTGTGAAGGACGTATCTGGGCAATCATGTTCAAAACTTGAAGGTCGATGGCTCGGGGAAGTTCAGCAGACGCGGGGCGTTGTCATCCCACTTTTCGTCGGTCTTGAAATTGGTTTCGCTGGTGCGGGTGATCAGTAGTGCGTGCATGACCGGCTCGTCACCGACGATGCCCACCAACCTTCCACCGATCTTGAGCTGGGCCAGCAGCGCGTGCGGCACTTCAGACACTGATCCGCCGAGCACGATGACATCAAAAGGCGCCTGTTCAGCCGCACCCTTCGCGCCATCAGCACAGCGTACATCGGCATTGTGGATGTTGGCGCGCTGCAGGTTGGCACGCGCCAGGTCGGCGAGTTCGGCGTTGATTTCCAGCGAGATCACCCGCTGTGCTTGGCTGGCCAGCATGGCAGTAGTGAAACCACTCCCGGTGCCGATCTCCAGCACCTTGTCGGTGGGCTGGACGGCAGCGTCTTGCAGCAGCCGGGCTTGCAGGCGCGGCGCCAGCATCACCTGCTGGCCGGGCAGCGGCACCGCCATGTCGGCAAAGGCCATGGCCTTGAAGGGGTTGGGTACAAAGTCTTCGCGCTTGACCTCGGCCAACACACGCAACACTTCGGCATCGAGCACATCCCAGGGGCGGATTTGTTGCTCAATCATGTTGAAGCGCGCTTGTTCGACATCAGGCAGATTCATCTGTTTACTCCAGGGGGTATAAAGGTGGGCTGCGGCATTTTAACTGGCCGGCACGGGTTTGGGCCCCAATGTCTTTTTCAGCCATTGGGAAAGATCATCCATGTAGCAGTACATCACCGGTACCACCACTAGGGTTAACAGTGATGAGGTGATGACTCCGCCAATCACTGCCTGGCCCATGGGGGCGCGCATTTCGGAGCCCTCGGTCATGGCAAAAGCCAGCGGCAGCATGCCGAAAATCATCGCCAGGGTGGTCATCAAAATCGGGCGCAGCCGCACCCGAGCAGCCATCAGCAGGGCCTCTTGGCGCGACAAACCGGGCTGCGGGTTGCCGTCGTCGTCGAGCACCGATTCGCGGGCTCGAATGGCAAAGTCCACCAGCAAAATCGCGTTTTTGGTGACTAGCCCCATCAGCATCACCACCCCAATCACTGAGAACATCGACAGCGTGGAGTTGAACAGCAGCAGTGCTAGCACCACACCAATCAGGGTCAGCGGCAGGGCGCTCATCAGCGCCAGTGGCTGAAAGAAGCTCTTGAACTGGCTGGCCAGAATCATGTAGATGAACACAATCGCCAGCACCAGCGCCGACACCGCGTAGGCAAACGCTTCCCCCATGTCTTTGGTCGAGCCGCTGAACTTGTAGCTGTAGCCAGGCGCCATGGCAATGCTGTCCATGGCGGTCTTGATGTCGGCAGAAACTTGGCCCGCAGCGCGCCCCGAGACGTTGCCGGAGATAGCCACCTCGCGGGTCAGGTCGCGCCGGTTGATCTGGTTGGAGCCGGTAGACGGCACTACGCTGGCCACCTGGCTCAGGCGCACCACCCGCGAGCTGCCGTCAGCATGGGTGCCCAGAGTGAAGGGCAGGTTGTTCAGGTCTGCGGGCTGGTTGCGTGCCTGCGGTGACAGGCGCACATTCACGTCATAGGTCTGATCGTCTGGCGCGCGCCAGTTGCCCACGGTTTGCCCTGCTACCAGAGTGCGCAAGGCGGAGCCGATTTGCGCCACGCTCAGACCCAGGTCAGAGGCCGCGTCGCGGTGAACCTGTACATCCAGCGTTGGTTTATCGGGTTTGAGTGACGAGTCCAGGTCCACCAGGCCAGGTAGGTTGCGGATTTTTTCCAGGGCCATGTCGGTCAGGCGTGCCAACTCGGCAATATCGGCCCCTTGGATCGAGAAGGCAATCTGCTTTTGGCCGCCGATGGGATCGAGCAGGCCCACATGGGTCACGGCGATGCCCGGTACTTGACGCAGCCGCTGGCGCATGAGGGTCGACAGGTCTTCCAGCGAACGGTCGCGCAGCTTGCGGTCGACCAATCTGATGTAAACACTGGCGTAAATCTTGCCAGCGGCGTTGCCGGTGTTGATTGTGGCCAGGGTGTAATCCACCTCCGGAAACGATTGGAGGATGGCCTCCACCTGGCGCGCCCGCTCTTCGGTAACTTCCAGCGACGATCCAACTGGCGTGTTGAAGGTGATGCTGGTTTCAGAGAAATCTGACTTGGGCACGAATTCGGTGCCCAGCAGCGGCACCATGGCAATGCTGGTGCCAAATACCACCACCGCCAGCCCAAGGGTGGCCAGCTTGTGCTTGAGCGCCCCCCGCAAAATAGACTGGTACACATCCACCAGCGCATCGGTGCCCTGGTCGAACAACCCGGTGACGCGGCCAATGGTGCGGTCGTAAAAAGACACCGGCCGATGGCGCTTGCCGTGGGGCTCAATGCTCGGGTCGTGCCAGATGCTCGATAGCATCGGGTCCAGCGTGAAGCTGACAAACATCGAAATCAGCACCGCCGCCACAATGGTCAGGCCAAACTCATGGAAAAACTTGCCGATGATGCCGCCCATGAAACCAATCGGCAAAAACACCGCCACGATGGACAGCGTGGTGGCAAACACGGCCAGACCGATCTCCTGGGTGCCCTGCATCGCCGCCTGAAACGCCCCCTTGCCCATCTGCACATGTCGCACGATGTTTTCGCGCACCACGATGGCGTCGTCAATCAACAGGCCAACACACAGGCTCAGCGCCATCATGGTGATCATGTTGATGGTGAAGCCCAGCAGGTTCATGAAGAAAAACGTGCCAATCAGCGCAATCGGCAGCGTCAGCCCGGTGATGATGGTGGAGCGCCAGGAGTTCAGGAACAAAAACACGATCAACACGGTCAAGCCCGCGCCTTCAATCAGCGTTTGCTGCACATTGGCCACCGAGACGCGGATTTGCCGCGAGTTGTCGTTGATCTGGGCCAGCTTCACGCCCGGTGGCAGCTGCGCTTGCACGGCTTGCAGCGTTTTCTTCAGACCGTCTACCACGGCAATGGTGTTTTCGTCCTGCGACTTTTGCACGTTCAACAGCAGGGTGCGCTGGCCGTTGTAAAGCGCCAGGCTTTCTACCTCCTGCGCGCCGTCGGTCACGCTGGCGACTTGATCTATTCGCACCGGCGCACCGTTTTTGCGGGTGATGATGATGCGCCCGAAGTCTTCAGGCCGCTGCACCCGGGCAGCGATCTGGATGACGCGGTCCTGATCCAGCGAACGGATGCTGCCAGCCGGGTAATCCTGGTTTTCGTTGCGCACCGCGCTCACCACTTGGTCAGGGGTGATGCCAAAGGCCTCCAGTGCTTGCGGGTTCAGGTAGATGTTGATCTCGCGCTTGCTGCCACCCACCAAAGTGACCGAGCCGACGCCACGCACGTTTTCCAGGCGCTTTTTGAACACCTGCTCTGCCCAGTTGGTGAGCTCCACCGAGTTCATGGCCTGGGTGGCTGTGCTGTCATCGGGCAGCACTGCCACCGACCAGACGGGCCGGCTGGCCGGATCAAAGCGCAACACCCGTGGCTCTTTCACCTCGGTGCGCAGCATCGGGCGAAGGGAGGCCACTTTTTCGCGCACGTCTTCGGCACCTTGGCGGCCATCCACGTGCAGGCCAAACTCGATGATCACCAGCGAGTTTCCTTCAGAGGAGCGCGAGGTCAGCGCATTGATACCAGCGATGCCGTTGACGCCTTCCTCGATCTTCTTGGTGACTTCACTCTCAACAATTTCTGGCGAGGCGCCGGGGTAGTCGGTGCTGATCACCACCACCGGGAAGTCGATGTTGGGAAACTGCTCCACCTGCAGGCGTTGAATGGAAAACAGGCCCAGCACCACCAGGGCGAGCATCATCATGGTGGCAAAAACCGGGTTGTTCAGGCTGACACGGGTAAACCACATTCAGCTTGCCTCCTGAGCCGCTGGCGGAACCTTCACTGAGGTGCCCTCGCGCAGCATACCCACGGTGCCGGCCAGCACACTGGCCCCTTCGGGCAGGCCGCTCAGGCTCACCAGGGTCTGGCCGTCAACCTCGCTGCGTGCGCCCAGCGTCACCGTCAGGTGTTGTACCTTGCCGTCACGCACCACCTGCACATAAGGTTGAGGCTTGTCGGTGCGCACCGCACTCAAGGGAACGGCCACTGTGCTCAGCGTACCTGTGGACAGCAGCCCCTGCGCAAACAAACCATGGCGCAAACTGCTGCCCGGGACAATCGCCAAGTAAACCACCACCGCCCGGCTCCCCACCGAGGCGCTGGGGTTGATGCGAACCACCTTGGCGGCAATTGGCTCTTCCAGCCCTTGCACCTGGAGTTGCGCGGTTTGCCCGACCTGCACCTGCTGTGCATCAGCCACACTGAGCTCGGCCTGCATCTCCAGGCGGCTCAGGTCGACTACCTCCAGAATGCGGGAATCAACGCCCAGGCGTTCTCCCGGTTGAGCCAGGCGCTGCGACACGAAGCCGTCAATGGGCGAGCGCAGCACCGTGTCGCTGACACTTTTGGCTGACACATCGGCGCCAGATTGGGCGGCGGCGTAGTTGGCTTGGGCTGCTGCCAAACTGGCCTGCGACGCGCTCAATGCGGTGCCGGAGATAAAGCCTTGGGCGACCAGCGCCTGGTTGTTGTCCTGCGTGCGCTGGGCAATATCAACCTGGGCCTTGGCCGCCTGAGCCTGCTGGCGCGCCTGGCGCAGCCGGGCATCCGGCTCGGTGGCGTCGATCTGGCCGAGCACCTGGCCAGCACGCACCGGGTCACCTTCGCGAACCTTCAGCCCTTGCAGCTCGCCCGCCACCCGCGCCTTGATCATGGCGGTGTTGACTGCCGCTACCGTGCCGGAGATGGCCACGTTCAACGGCAGCTGGCGCTGGCTCGCCGTTATCAGGTCACCTGGCACCAGACTGATGGAAATCTGGGTGGTCTGCGCCAGTTGCTGGGCGTCCAGCGCGGCCTGCTTGTCTTTGCGCGCCGACAGGGTGCGCAGGGTGCCACCCGCCAAAATGGCGATGACCAGCCCGGTGGCGGTCCATTTGATCCAGGGTTTCATGCCGTTGGTTACTCCGAATTTGAAAGGTTTGCAGGCGCCTGTGGGGGGTGGCCTGCGCCAAAGCCGTACAGCAACATGTCGAGTTGCGCGGCCAGGTATTTGTCAGGCTCGATGCGGGCCTGCGGGCCGCAGCAGGCATCCAGCGAATGCGTCCACATGGCCAGAAACAGCAGCGGCGCCATCACCATGTAGACGCCGTATTTGAGGTCCATCGGGCGGAACTCGCCGCGTGTGATACCGCGTTGCAGGATGCGTGCAATCAGCGCGCTGCCTGGCTGGATCACCTCTTGCTGGTAAAACGCCCCGAGCTCGGGAAAGTTGCGCGCCTCACTCATCATCAGCTTGGGAATGCCCGAGGCTTTGGTGGCACCAATGTTCTCCCACCAGCTTTTCAGGCAGTCGCGCAGCATGTCTTGCGAGCTGCCCTCGAAATGCTCAATTTCTTCGCTCCAGCTGGCAAAGTGCCCCGAGATATGTTCGCGTACCACGGCTTTGAACAGCTCTTCCTTGCTGGGAAAGTACAGAAACAGCGTGCCTTTGGAGACACCTGCCAGGCTGGCCACCTCTTCAACCCGGGTGGCTGCATAACCTTTTTCCACAAACAGATCCAGCGCAGCAGACAGCAGCTCACTTGGGCGCGCGTCTTTGCGACGGGCGCGTCGGGTGTGTGCATCTATCAAGGGGGGGTCTTCGGCGAGCGGCACAGACATGGGCTAATGACTAATCGGTTAGTAATGTAACTTTTGGGTCGCAGTCGCAGCCAAGAAAGGGTTTTTGTCGCGCGGTTTCAAGCCCTGGGCGGGTCTTGCAGGTCCACCACCACCGGCGCGTGGTCGCTGGGGCGCTCGTTTTTGCGCGGGGTTTTGTCGATATGGCAGGCGGTGACCAGGGTTTTAAGCGCATTGCTGACCAAAATGTGGTCAATGCGCATGCCCCGGTTGCGCCTGAACGCCATGTCGCGGTAGTCCCACCACGAATAGCTTTTGGGTGGCTGGGCAAATAGCCGGTGCGCGTCAACCAGGCCCAGGGTGATCAGCGCTTGCAGGTGGTAGCGCTCCTCGTCGGTGCAGTGGATCTGGTCGCGCATGCCCTCGGGGTCCCACACGTCGGCGTCGTCAAAGGTGATGTTGTAGTCGCCCATCAGCACCAGATTGGGGTAGGTCTGCAGCTCGGTGCGCAGCCAGGCGCGCAGGCCGTCCAACCAGGCCAGCTTGTACTCAAACTTGTCGCTGCCGGGCTCCTGGCCGTTGGGGAAATAGGCGCAGATTACCCGCAAGCCCTTATTCAAGTTGCGTAAGCTGCTCTCATTAGCAGAGTATTCAGCGGGTGCCGTGCTCAGCGTAAAGGTGGCGCTGATGACCCGCGCCATGTCGTCGTCAAAGCCCGGAATGTTTTTCACTACCGCCCAAGCAGGCGTGCGCGAGATCAGCGCCACGCCGTTGTAGGTTTTCTGGCCGAAACACTGGCAGCTGTAACCAGCTTGGGCAAAAGCGGCGTGGGGAAACTTGTCGTCGGTCAGCTTGAGCTCTTGCAGCGCCAGCACATCCACCGGGTTGGCGGCAAGCCAGTCCAGCACATGCGCCAAACGCACGGTCAGTGAGTTGACGTTCCAGGTGGCAAGTTTCATATGAAAAATAGGGCTCTAGCCCTTGTGGAATAAGCGTGAGTAGCTATTAAATTTGTTGCGAATGGGTGACCAGGCTGTAGCCCAGCCCGGTGCTGGAAGTATGCGCTTCACGTGCCACCTCACGCCACGCGGGGCCAAACGTTGGCGCCATCGCGTCGCCCGTAAAATCCGCGTCGATCTCGGTCACCACTGCCTCAGCAGCCAGCGGCAGCGCTTGGGCATAGACCTCAGCGCCGCCGATCACCCAGGCCGTGCTCTGCGCTGGGCACAGCGCATAGGCCTGCTCCAACGAGTGCGCTGTCACCGCGCCCTCAGCTTGCCAACTGGCTTGGCGCGTGACCACCACATTAAGCCTACCCGGCAGCGGGCGAAATTTGGGCGGCAACGAGTCCCAGGTTTTGCGCCCCATGATCACCGGGCAGCCCAGCGTGGTGCGTTTGAAGTGGGCCAGATCTTCTGGCAGGTGCCAGGGCAGGGTGTTGTTGTGGCCAATGACGCCATTGCGGGCGCGGGCGAAGATGAGTTTGAGGGGCATGTGAGGCAAGCGGTAGGCCAGGGTGGCGTCAGGGGCGATTGTCCGGGGTCATGGGGCTTGGGTTTTGCGCGGCGGCAAGAGTACGGCGGCAATGGCAGCCATCACACACAGCATGGCGGCAAAATCTTGCCAGGTGGGGCGCTCGCCCACAATCAGGGTGGCGCTAAGCGTGCCCACCAGCGGCACGGCCATGATGCTCATGGCGCTGGTAGCGGGTGGCAAATGCCGCGCCAGGCCAGACCAGATGGTCTGCGCAAAGCCATAGTTGATGAGCATGCCGTAGGCCAGGCTGCCCCACATCAGCCCTGAGAACTGCCAGGTCGGCCAGGGCTCGTTCAGGTAGGCAATGACCCACAGGCAGGCGCTGGCCAGAATCATCATCCACACGGTGAGTGTTTCAATCGGTAGCGTCAGCCGGGCGTGGCGCATCAAGAGTGTGCCGGTGGCCCAGGACAGGGCGGCCAGCTCCATCCAGACAATGCCCAGCGGGCGTCCGCTCAGCGTGGTCAGCTCATTAAAAGTGAGCAGCCCAATGGCCAGCGCCACGGCCACTGCCGCAAAACCGACCCGGCGCGTGAGTCGCTCGCCCAGCACCAGCACGCTCAGCAGCACCGTCCAGATGGGCATGGTGAAGCCCAAAATGGCGGCGCGCCCGCTGGCCAGCTCCTTCACCCCCAGAATCGCAAAAGTGTGCCAGCCCAGCATGTTGGGCAGGCCCAGCCAAACCACCGAGCGCCATTCAGCGCCTTGCGGCATCATGCGCAAGCCCCGGGCGCGGTAATAGGTATAGAGCCAGATCGCGCCGCCGGTCATGGTCAGCGCGCGAAAGTACAGCGGCGAGAGCTCGCGCAGGCTGTACTTCATCATCGGCCAGTTGATGCCCCACATCAGCGTCAGGGCCACCAGGCTCCAGAGTTGACGGCGGGTGATGTGGGCGGGCATAGGCGCCATTGTCGCGGTTGGCCGCGTTCAGGTTAGCCGGTTGAGCTGCTCGGTGACCAGCAGCAGGCCCAGCAAGACCAGCACCAGCGCTGGCATCACCAGCGCCAGCCCAGCATAAGCCGCCAGCAGACCGCAGGCGGCGGGCACCCCGGCGACACCCACATAAGACAGGGCGACTTGCCGACCAATGACTTTGGCGCTCAGTTCAGGCGGAAACCGCCGCGCTGTCTCATGCATCATGGACGGATAAATCGGCGCGCAACCCAGCCCCATCAGCATCAGGCCAGCCAGCGACAGGGGTTCAGGCAGGGCGGGGACGGCAAACACCACCGCACCCACCATAGCGACCAAGATGCCAAGGCGGATCAGCCGCCGGTTGCCGAGTCGGCCGGCCACCAAGCCCGCCCCAAATCGCCCGGCAGTGATCGCACCAAAGAAAAAAGCCACCCACAGCGCGGCCGTGGCAGCCGGGGTGCCGCGGCTGTTGACCAAAATACTCGCTGCCCACAATCCGGTGCCCGCTTCAGCCGCCAGATACAACAAGAAGGCCAGCGGCGCTAACCAGGTGGCCGTGGTAAAGACTGGCTTGAGGCGGGCAGCCATTGCTTTGATCTGCAGTTCGGGCGATGGTTTGGCGCTTTCGCGCTTCCATAATGAGAGCGATAGCAGCAGCACCAGCAACAGGGACAGCTGCAACCAGGCAATCGTCTGGTAACCCTGCTGCCAGCCTTGTGTGGCCAAAGCCGCGCCCATGATCAGTGGCCCCAGCGTGGCACCAATGCCCCAGCAGCCATGCAGCCAGTTCATGTGCCGAGATGAATAGTGCGCCGACACAAAATGGTTCAAACCCGCATCCACCGCGCCCGCGCCCAAACCTAACGGCACCGCCAGCGCCAGCAGCCAGCCCAGCGAGGGCGCCATGGAAAATCCGAGCAGCGCCAAGCCGGTCAAAAAACCGCTGATCATCACCACCGGCCCGGTACCGAGTTTTTTCAACACAGCAGGGCTCACCCACGCGCTCAGTGCGGAGCACAAAGTGAGCGTGATGGTCAGCAGGCCCACAGCGGCCAGCGGCTGGTTCAGATCCAGCCGCATGGCGGGCCAGGCGACGCCCAGCGCACCGTCGGGCAGGCCCAGACTGACAAAGGCCAAGTAAATAATGCTCAGCAGGGCCAGGTGCACCAGCGCCACCTTGTTGATCAGACGCACCGTGAATCAGTGGTCACACAGCCACCGGCGCCTTGATCGCCGGGTGACACTGGTAGCCCTGCACCTCGAAGTCTTCAAACTGATAATCAAAAATGCTAGCAGGCTTGCCTTTAATCACAAGGGCTGGGTATGGAAAAGGCACACGTGTGAGCTGTAGGTCAACCTGTTCTTGGTGGTTGCTGTAGATATGGCAGTCACCGCCGGTCCAGATGAAATCGCCCACATCCAGATCACACTGCTGCGCCACCATATGCGTCAGCAGCGCGTAGCTGGCAATGTTGAACGGCACGCCCAAAAAAATATCTGCGCTGCGCTGGTAGAGCTGGCAGCTGAG
This sequence comes from Rhodoferax antarcticus ANT.BR, assembly GCF_001938565.1. Lineage (GTDB taxonomy): Bacteria > Pseudomonadota > Gammaproteobacteria > Burkholderiales > Burkholderiaceae_C > Rhodoferax > Rhodoferax antarcticus. Next base: position 83,686 of record NZ_MSYM01000018.1, on the reverse strand, counting down.
TTTGCCGCGCGCGCCGGGGCTGCTCGGCGGTGCCACGTAAAACTGGAAAAACGCGTGACACGGCATCAGCGCCATCTTGTCCAACTCGGCCACATTCCAGGCGCTGACGATGATGCGGCGCGAATCCGGGTTCGCTTTGAGGGTGTCGATGGCCTGCTGAATCTGGTCGATGTGGCCGCCGCCCGGCGTGGGCCAGCTGCGCCACTGCACGCCATAGACCGGCCCTAAGTCGCCGTCCGGGCGGGCCCATTCGTCCCAGATGGTGCAGCCGCGCTCTTGCAGCCATTTGACATTGCTGTCGCCACGCAGGAACCACAGCAGCTCCACGATGATGGCGCGCAAAAACACCTTTTTGCTGGTGACCAGCGGAAACCCCTGGCTCAAGTCAAAGCGCATCTGGTAACCAAACACGCTTTTGGTGCCGGTGCCGGTGCGGTCTGCCTTGAACACGCCGTGGCTGTTCACATGGCGCAGGAAATCTTCGTATTGATTTGAGCCAGACATCAATTTCAGTAGCCCCCAAAGAGTGTGTCGAGGGCGTTTTGAATCACAAACTGTTGGGCTCTCAAGCTGGCAACAGGGGATATGAGGGAACTGATCGCAACAGCACCCAGCGCAGGGGTATCCAGGATCACTGACTTTCCTTCGACTTCAAATTCAGGATTCAAATCATTGAGCTTTGACGGCAGGGCACCTGCGTGCCACAAGGGCACGAGTACACGTGTTTTGAAGCCCTGGATGTGATCGTTTTGGACATCAAGAAAATAGGGCACAAGCTCAGCATCTTGCGGGTCTGGGTTGGGGTAAACATCAAATCGTGCCATCGTCGTCCCTGGTGCGCCCATCGCCGAGCGACTTTCCCCATGTTCGATATTTGGCCAGCGGCAAGCCGTAGGTAGCCACCCGCTCGTTGTACGCTGCTACAGCCTCTTTGTTGTCTTCGTTCCATTTGGCCCAGTAGCGTTTTTTGACTTCTTCAGCCAACAAGGTGTCCACCGTTTGCGACAGGTTCATGCCCATCTCGCGGGCGGCTTGCAGCATTTTGACGTTGAGCGACAGATTGGTGGCTTTTCTGGGGGCGTTGTCAAAGTTCAGCATGGAAATCCTCCATCAATAATGCGCAAATTTTATGCGCATCAGCGCCGTAGTTGGCCAGAACAAATGGCTGTTCATCAGCGGACTTTTTGTAGATGATGCCGGTCAAACCTTGACCACCCGCCCCGGGTTCATCAGGTTGTGCGGGTCCAGTGCCTGCTTGATGCTGCGCATCATCGCCAAGGCAACCGGCGATTTGTAATGGGTGAGGTGATCCACCTTTAGACTGCCTACGCCATGTTCGGCAGAAATAGAGCCGCTAAAAGCCACCACCGAGTCAAACACCAGGCGGTTCACCTCGGGCTCAAAGTCACGCAAAAATGCTGCTGCGTCCAGGCCCAACGGCGCTTGCACGTTGTAGTGCAGGTTACCGTCACCTAAGTGGCCAAAATTCACCAGCCGCACGCCGGGAACAGCTCGCGCCAGCAATGCATCGGTGGCCTCTACAAACGCCGGGATGGCCGACACCGGCAGGGAAATATCGTGCTTGATGTTCAGGCCTTCTGCGGCTTGCGCCAGCGGAATGCTCTCACGCACCTGCCACAGCGTCTGGGCTTGGGCCAGGCTTTCGGCAATCACCGCATCAGACACGCAGCCCTGTTCTATCGCAGCTTCGAGCAAGCCTTCGAACTGGGTGCGGGCATGCGCTTCAGATTCGTGGTCAGAGTTTTCCAGCAACACGCAAAACGGCCAGTCCTGAAACAGTGGCACGCGTAGCTGCTTGAAATGGCTGCCGACCAGGCTCAGGGCGAATTGGCCCATCACCTCAAAACCAGTGAGCCCGGCGCCCAGATGGCGGTGGGCCAGCCCCAGCAGGTCAACCGCCGCCTGCATCGAGGGCACCGCCGCCCACGCGGTTAGCTGCGCAGCGGGCAAGGGGTACAGCTTCAGGGTGGCCGCAGTGATTACGCCCAGTGTGCCTTCCGCGCCAATGAACAGGTCGCGCAGGTCGTAGCCGGTGTTGTCTTTGCGCAGGCCGCTCAGGCCATGCCAAACCTCGCCCTGCGCGGTGACCACTTCCAGGCCCAGACAGAGCTCGCGGGCGTTGCCAAAGCGCAGCACCTGAGTGCCGCCGGCGTTGCTGCCCAGATTGCCGCCGATGGTGCAGGAGCCTTCTGCTGCCAGGCTCAGGGGGAAAAGATAACCCGCGTCCAAAACGCTTTGCTGCAGCGTTTGCAGCACACAGCCGGCCTCTACCGTCACCGTCAGGTTGGCCGCGTCGATCTGGCGCACGGCGCCCATGCGTTGCAGGCTCAAAACAATTTGCCGCCCGCTGTCATCGGGCGTGGAGCCCACTACCAGACCAGTATTGCCGCCCTGCGGCACGATGCTCAGGCCACTTTCGGGGTGCGCGGCGCAGAAGGCGGCACAGGCTTTGACTACGCCAGCCACCTCCAGGGTGCTGGCCGGGCGAACTACCGCAAATGCCTTGCCATGGCCGCGTTGGCGCCAGTCTTGTTCCCAGGCGGTCAGGTCGCCCTGGCTCAGTACATGGGCAGGGCCGACGATGCCAGCCAGCGTATCAAGAAGGGTTTGCATGCTCGGAAACGGGCGTGACCACTGCAGCAGCCGCCGCTGCCGCGCGGGAATCACGAAAACGCCAACGGATGTGCATGGCGCTGGCGGCAAATAGCAGCAGACACAGCACAATCTCGATCATCGCCAGGTAGTTGCTCGGTGGACGATCGCTGTAGGCGCGCACCACACCTTCGGTGAAATACAGCCAGACCAGCAAAGTCACCCACCGGTAGGTGTACATGCGGTTTTTCAGCAGGCCGATCAGCGGCAAGCACAGCGGCAGCACTTTAAGCGCCAGCAGCGAGCCGCCCGGGCGTATCGGGGCCAGCACCAGTTCCCAGGCCAGGCCTAGCGCGATCAGGCCCAGCAAGCTGCCCACCGCCACATAGCGTGTCAGGGCCACAGAAGTGGACGGTTGGTTTTGAAGGGGTGGGTTGGGTGCATTCATCGGGATGGCATCATAGCGGTCATGACCGATTTGCCACACGACCGCCCTGACCAAACCACGCTGCCGGAAGCCCTTTTGCAGCAACTGAGCGGCTTTCCCTGGAAAAACACCGCGCTGACCCTGCGCGAGCGCTTTCGCGAAGACCGGCTGGGTCTGACCGCCAGCAGTTTGACCTTTACCACCACCATTGCGCTGGTGCCCCTGGTTACCGTCGCGCTGGCCGTGTTTACCGCGTTTCCGATGTTTGCCAAGTTTCAGCAGGTACTGCAGCAGTGGCTGATTCAGAGTTTGATTCCCGACAGCATTGCGCGCCAGGTGCTGGGCTATCTGACGCAGTTTGCCGGCAAAGCCAGCCGACTCGGCGGCGTGGGTCTGGGGGCGCTGGTTTTGACGGCGCTGGCCTTGATTCTGACAATTGACCGCACCTTGAACGGCATTTGGCGGGTGCGCAAAGCCCGGCCACTGGGGCAGCGGGTGCTGGTCTACTGGGCGTTGATGACGCTGGGGCCGCTGTTGCTGGGCCTGAGCCTGAGCGCAACGTCCTATGCGCTGTCGGCCTCCACAGGCGTTGTCGGCGTGGTGCCTGGCGGCCTGCAACTGCTGCTGGACACGCTGCAATTTTTGCTGCTGGCCTGGGGCATGGCGGCGCTGTACCACTATGTGCCCAACACCCATGTGCGTTGGGGGCACGCCTGGGCGGGGGGCATTTTTGTGGCGGCCGGGTTTGGGTTGGCCAAGAGCCTGCTGGTGCTGTATTTGGGCAAAGTGCCGACCTATTCGGTGCTGTATGGCGCCTTTGCCACCGTGCCGATCCTGCTCATCTGGATCTATGTGGCCTGGGTGATTGTGCTGCTGGGCGCGGTGATTGCCGCCTATTTGCCCAGTTTAATGACCGGCGTGCAGCGCCGCGCCCGCGCCCACGGTTGGCAGTTTTTGCTGGCGCTGGAGATGCTGCAACAGCTGGAGCGTGTGCACCAGTCACCTGAGCGTGGCCTGAGCCTGGAGCAGCTCAGCACCTTGCTGCAGGTGGACCAGTTGCAACTGGAGCCGGTGGTGGAAACCCTGCAGGAACTGGACTGGATAGGCCAGCTGAGTGAGGAGCGCCCAGGTGCCAGCGCGCGCCTGGTGTTGCTGGCCGACCCGGATGCCACGCTGTTGGCGCCACTGTTCAATGCCTTGTTGCTGCAGCAGGAGGCATCCACGCAAAATTTATGGGAAAACGGCCGCTGGCCCGCATTGAATATGCGTAGTGCGCTATAGAAAGTATTTGCCAGAGATTTTGGCAGCGGTTTAATTTGCACCGTATATAGCGCTGCAGAAAAGGCATGCCACATCATTCTTCTTCCATCGCCGCATGCAGGAAAGTACCGCTGATCGTGTTTGATCAACGAAGAACCCAACGCCGGCCCATAGACTGCTCATTCGGAATTTCAATGTGCCGTACAGGAAACGCTCACAAAAGTAGCGTTTTTACCCACGCCTTCAGCCCCAAAGCGTCAACCTCCAAACACGACAATAGTGATACAAGGTTCAGGTTGGGGGCGCATTACGTCTTCACCCCAATCTAGGCGTCAACCTGCAACATGCCAAGCCTGACAACAAAAAATCGAGGACGTTAGGGGCGGCCCTCTCCCATTCTCTCGGTGTGGGAAGAACTGGTTCACAATGGCTTTGATGAGTCTCCAGTCACGATTTATTGCGTTTCTACTGGTTGGCGCAGCGTTTTCATCTGTGCCATTGTTGGTGTTCGCGCAGTTCGTTCCCGGGCTGGAATACTCCAACCAGCCCGCATTGGCCACGGTCAATATTCTTCCTGCTTACAACGCCGGACTCAGCGGAGCTGGTGTCAGGCTGGGGCTGGTCGATAGCGGCATCAACCCGAATCACCTTGAATTTGCCAATGCCATCGTGGCGGGTTTTGACTCTGTATCTGGCCGGTCCGGAACCAGCGATTTTTCGAGTTTTCTGCACGACAACCCCGTTTACGGAAATCACGGCAGCTTTACCTCCAGCGTTGCAGCCGGCCGCCTGGATGGCGCTGCACGTGCCGACAACCTGCAGGGTGTCGCCTACAACGCGGGCATCGTGATCGGCACCATGGATGTTGCCCCCGGCTATTTTGATCGCATGGCTGCAGCGCTGAATTACGTCAGCGGCCAATCGGTCAGAGTCATCAACAACAGTTGGGATACGGTCGAGCACATTGGCAATCCGGCGCTGGATTACCAAACACTTGTGCATGACGGCCCGCAGCTTATTTCAGCGATCAAGACCGTATTGGATCGGGGCAGCGTGATTGTTTTTACCACGGGTAACAATGGGGCACTCACCCCTGCGACCCCGGCGGTGTTGCCGTCCTTTGACGCTGAAATTGCTGCCAAAGGTGGCTTTATCGTCGTAGGTGCCAGCACGATTGACGGTACGCAATTGGCTGGTTACTCCAACCGGTGCGGTATCACCAAGGCCTATTGCATCGTTGCGCCAGGCGGTACTGGTATCGAAAGTCAGCCGCCTGCTAAGCAAGGCATTCTTGGTGTGGATGGCGCAACCCATAGCGGCTACGACTACCAAGCCGGCACCTCTGTTGCTGCACCAATCGTGTCTGGCGCGGTTGCCTTGGTGGCCGAGCAGTTTCCGTGGATGACGAACAAGAATCTCGCCACCACCATCCTCACCACCGCCAGCCGCGCGGCGAATCCGGATGACGAATGGGGGCGCGGCCTCTTGAACATTGGCAAGGCGATCAACGGCCCCGCCATCTTTGAGGAAGACTTCGCGGCCAATGTCAGCTCTGGCTACGCCTCGACCTTCAGCAACAATATTTCCGGCACGGCGGGCCTACTGAAGCTGGGTGCGGGCACCCTCATTCTGAGCGCAAGCAACACCTACAGCGGCGACACCCACCTTGACGGTGGCGACCTGGTGGCTAACAGCCAAGCCAATCTTGGCAGTTCCGGTATCGCACTTCAATTTAACGGCGGCACGCTCAAGTTCGGCGCCGACTTTGCGCTCAACCGTGATCTGCTGATCGGCGCGGTCGGCGGCACACTCCATTTGAATGGTTACAACAAAACGCAAAGCAGCAACATCAGCGGCAGCGGCCAATTTGCTGTCACCGGTGCCGGCAGCTACACCCTTGATCGCGTCAACAGTCAGCAAGGCGGCATCGCCGTCAGGGGTGGCAGCCAGGTCCATGCGCAACGCGACGACTACCTTGGCGCGGCAGGCAGCAAGGTAAGCCTGGACGACGGGCGGCTAAATCTGCTGAACAATTTCGTTGTGGCTGAAGCGGGAATCTTCAACCGCCCCCTGGAAATCGGCCCCGGCAACGGCGTGCTGGATACCGGCAACAACACGCTGCGCTACACCGGCGGCGAAATCAGTGGCGCTGGCACGCTTTCCTTCATCGGAGGCCCCTTCACCCTGGGCAGTGACCTCACACTCAATGGCACCTGGAATGCCGATTTGCGCATTCCGGCCACGCTGACGCTGCGCGGGAACGGTCGTGTCAATGGCGATCTCACCATTGCCGGCACCCTCTCGCCTGGGAATTCACCAGGGACCCTGACGGCGGTTGGTCCGGTAGTTAACCTGCCCAGCAGCAGTTTCGTGGTGGAAATTGATGGCGTGGGGACAGGCATTGGTGCGGGCAATCACGACCGCCTGCTGCTGACCGGTGCCAGCAGCAGCTACACCGCTGGCGGCAGCTTGAACCCGCTGCTGCGCGGCATCAGCGGTGCCGCCAGCAACACCTACCAACCAGCGGTGGGCCGAGGCTTCGAGTTTGTGAGCGCCCCTGGCGGCGTGCTGGGCGAATTCAGCACCTTCACGCAACCCAGCGCCGGTTTGTTGCCAGGAACCCGCATGGATCTGGTCTATGGCAAAACCGCCTTGACTCTCTACGCCAGCCCGGCCTCGTTCGCCGACATCGGCGCGGCAGGCGTACCCAACAGCGTCAACCGGCAGCAACTTGGTGCCATTCTGGAAGAGATTCGCCCGGCACCCGGCATCCGCGAAAGCAAGGCCACCACCAAACGACTCTTTGATAGCCTGGCGCCGCAAAGCCAGAGCAGCCTGCCCATCAGCATGGACCAACTCGGCGGCGTGGGCTATGCGCAGTTGATCGGCATGCACTTTGAGAACACCCAGTTTCTGACCGAGCAGACTATTGCCGCGGTAGGTAGCCAACGCCGCGGCGAAGGCCCGCAGTTGGCAGGGCCAGCCGCGAGCGATCTTGCTGGCAATGCCACAGAACGCCTCTGGACGCTGGCCCTGGGTCGATCTTCTCGCTGGGCCGGGGACAGTTCAGCTTATGGCATGACTGACGCCCTGGGCGTCCTCATGGGCGGCGTGCAAAAGCACCTTGATGCGCAAACCCTGGCTGGTGTCTCGATCGCTTATGCCAGTAGCCATCCGCAGGTCGATCACAACATCGGCAATGGCCCAACACAAAGCCTGCAACTCACGGCCTATGCCAGCCGCGCGTTTGACAGCGGCTTCTTTGTGCAAGGCGCAGTCGGCGGCGGTGCAGGTCGCATTGAGGCCAAACGCACCGTCGCCATGCTGGGCAGCCCATAGGAAGCGTCGATCGACACGACCAACCTGAACGTCTGCGCCTTGACCGGCTGGGCGCGTGGCGAGCGCGACTCCGTCCGCTACGAAACCTCATTCGGGCTGAACTATCTGGCGCTGCACAGCTTCGGGTTCAAGGACAGCACCAGCGATGCATTTGGCGAAATCAGCGTTAAGGCACAAAACCAAGAGTCGATGTCGGCGACGTTGTCTACCCGTGTCAGCGTGCCTTTTCAGGCCAAGGGCATCGACTGGCGCGGCTCAATGCTTGCCGGTTTGACCCATGCGTTTGCCGACACCATGACGACGCTTGACGCTAATATTTTGGAGAGGGCTTACAGCATCGAGAGCGGCGCTATCGGTCGAAATCGCCTGAACCTGGGTCTGGCGCTGTCTGGTGATCTTAGCCAACGCGCCCGTATCGGATTCGACCTGAACCGCCAAATCGGCTCGCACTGGCTTGCCACAACAGCCAACGTTTGGGCACATCTGGCGTTCTAAAGATTGAAGAAAGGGGCCTGGCTGTTCGCCAAAAAGAAAGGGCCTTTTTCTTTCTTCCACACGGCTAACATGCCGCCATGGATTTCAAACCCCTCGTCACCTTGCTGGCCATCGTCAACCCGCTGGCCATCGTGCCATTTTTCATCCACTACACGGTGGACTTCACCCCGACCAGCGGCGCCGCACCATCCTGATCTTGTCCTCCAGCACTTTTGTGGTGATTGCCGTCAGCGCGCTGATGGGTTTGCATATTCTGAAGTTCTTCGGCATTTCGCTGGCGAGCTTTTAGGTGGGTGGCGGCATGCTGCTGCTGACCTCTGCGTTGGACATGCTCAACGCGCGCCCGGCAGAGTCCAAAACCACCCAGGGGGAAGCGCACGACGCCGCCGCCCGCGCCAGCATTGCCGTGGTGCCGCTGACCATCCCGCTACTCACCGGCCCGGCGGCCATGTCCACGGTGGTGATTTACGCCGAAAAGGCCAAGACGGTGCTGCAACTCTCCACCCTGGTGGGCTACGGCGTGGTGGTGGCGCTCGCCACAGCCGTGTGCTTTTCGTTGGTCGAGCCGATAGCGCATCGGCTGGGCAAAACTGGCATCAACGTGCTGACCCGGCTGATGGGCCTGATTCTGGCTGCGCTGGCGGCGGAGGTGATGTCCGACGGACTGATGAAACTGTTTCCTGTGCTGGGCAGGTAGCCCGTGCGGCGGGGGCATTTGCGAATTAATCCGAGCCTGGCCCCTTTTATCTCTCTGTGGGTTCGAGGGCTTCGGGTTTGGCGGGTGAGGGGGTCAGGGCAATTGCGTCAATTGCAGTGGCTTTGGTCTGGCGCAGCTTTTGTTGCCAGCGGTACAGGGTTGAAGCTGCTAGGCCATGCGTTTTGGCATATGCGGCCATGGTGACTCCTTCGCGCCAGGCCGCAGCAACGTGTTGCGCAAATGAGGTTGATCGTGCTTGCATGTCCGTTTTTCCATCTGAGTTGAGATGGCGCAAGCTTGCCGAAGTTGGCAGTGATTTACAAGGTTGGGGTTTATGGATCGCTTACGGTTTATCGCGCCTTTCCTCCTTTGAATATCTCAACTCCCTTCACTGCGCCCATCAATGTCGCAATGCTCAGGTGCAGCGCGGCCTGGCCGCTGGCGGTGCTGATGGCGCCAATGCCGCCTTCGAGCGCGCTGATGCGCTGCTCCAGCACCGCACACGGCCGGTGGCAGGGTCTGGCGCGGCACCAGCGTGCAGGGCGAGGGTGTCAAAACCGGGGTCGGCGTAGCCGGGCAGGGATGGGTCCTTGTCGTGGGTCGATCTGGTTGACCGGGTTAGGTCAAAAGCGTCCTTCTGCATGCTCTGTTGGCACTTCAGGTCTGGCCATCAAGCGCCGTGCGGTTTGACAGCTTGTGTTTGACGGGTTGGTGTTTGCCATTAAGATGAGCCCAGCAAGCCTTCCCCCAACCTCAACCTCATCAGATCAGGATAAGCATGAAAGTCAGCGACATTCTGCGCATCAAAGGCAGCACTCTCTACACGGTGACGCCCAGCGAACCGCTGATCAAGGCCTTGGCGTTGATGGCCGACCGGGACATTGGCTCCCTGTTGGTCATGGAGCATGGCGACCTGGTGGGCATTCTCACGGTGCGCGAAATTACCCAGTTTCTGGTCAAGAGCGGCGGCACTATCGGCACCACCATTGTGCGCACCGCCATGGACGACTCGCCGCTGACCTGCACCACCCAGACCGACATGGACGAAGTGCGGCGCATGATGCTTGACCGCCATGCCCGCTACATGCCGGTGATGGACAAACGCATGCTGATGGGCGTGATCAGTTTTCACGATGTGGCACGCGCGGTGGTGGACAGCCAGAACTTCGAGAACAAGATGCTCAAGGCCTACATCCACGACTGGCCCGAAGGCGCTGGCGAAGACCCTGCTGCCGCGCCGACGCTGTAGGGGTGCGATTCAAACTGATGTGACATCCTGAAGACATCAAGATATCACGTCAACCCTGGCTCAGCGCTTCATGTCAAACCCGGCACGGCGACCGGGTCATGCACATGCGGTTTCCGGGTGAAAACACGCGCGAAACGCAGAGCCCAGTACGCTAGCGACTATTAGCGCACGCCTTTCACCCCGAAGCCCGGTCGCACCACCCAATCACCGTGCCTAGCGCTGTCTGGGTCAGAATGTCTGCTGTCAGCCATTCACATTTATTCGCGCCATATCCAACACAAGCAGCTTTTGACTCGCCCGGCTGTTGGAGCCAAACACCGTCAAATCACCACGGACCCAACATCTCTCCTATTGAAATGGCACATCACTTTGACTCTCACCGACGCGGTAGACCGGCAGCGCTTGCCGCCAGGACCTAAGGGATAATCCCGCCCCATGAGCGGTAACACTTTCGGACATCTTTTTGCGGTCACCAACTTTGGTGAATCCCACGGCCCGGCCATTGGCTGCGTGATTGACGGCTGCCCGCCTGGGCTGGCTTTGAGCGAGGCCGACATCCAGCCCGACCTGAACCGCCGCCGTCCCGGCACCAACCCCTTTGTCACCCAACGCAACGAGCCCGACGCGGTAGAGATTTTGTCCGGCGTGTTTGAGGGCAAAACCACCGGCACACCGATCTGTCTGCTGATCAAAAACACCGACCAGCGTAGCAAGGACTACAGCAACATCGTGCAAAGCTTCCGCCCCGGCCATGCCGATTACGCCTATTTCCAGAAATACGGCATCCGCGACCCGCGTGGCGGTGGCCGCAGCAGCGCGCGCCTGACCGCGCCCATGGTGGCGGCGGGTGCGGTGGCCAAGAAGTGGTTGTTCGAGAAATACGGCACCATTTTTCGCGGCTGTATGACGCAAGTCGGTGAGTTGCCGATTGCGTTTGAGTCATGGGAGCACGTGCCCAGCAACCCTTTTTTCGCGCCGGTGGCCGATGTGTCAGCGTTGGAAGACTACATGGCTGCGCTGCGCAAAAGTGGCGACTCTTGCGGTGCCCGCCTGCGGGTCAGCGCATCCAACGTGCCAGTGGGCTTGGGCGAGCCGCTGTTTGACAAGATGGACGCCGACATTGCTTACGCCATGATGGGTATCAACGCGGTCAAAGGTGTGGAAATTGGCGCCGGGTTTGCCAGCGTGGCGCAGCGCGGCAGCACCCATGGTGATTCACTCTCGCCGGCCGGGTTCAAAGGCAACAACGCCGGTGGCACGCTGGGCGGCATCACCAGCGGGCAAGACCTGGAAGTGTCGGTGGCGATCAAGCCCACCAGCTCGATCCTGACCCCGCGCGAGTCGATCGACAGGGCCGGGCACAGCACCGAAGTGGTCACCAAAGGCCGCCACGACCCCTGTGTGGGCATTCGCGCCACGCCTATCCTTGAAGCCATGCTGGCGCTGGTGGTGATGGAACACGCGCTGCGCCACCGCGCCCAGTGTGGTGATGTGCCGCGTGTGCTGGCCCCAATCGCTGCCCACCTTTAGTGATAAAAACGTGCTCTAGCCCTTATAGATAGTGCGCTAGTAGCTATTGAAATAATATCATTCTAGTACACTGATGTGCCTGCCCTTTGAATGAACCAACATGAAAACACCTGAACTGCTGGCCCCGGCCGGCTCGATTTCCATGCTGGAAACAGCGCTGGCCTTTGGTGCCACCGCCATTTATGCCGGCCAGCCGCGCTACAGCTTGCGGGTGCGCAACAACGACTTTGGCGACATTGAGGTGCTCAAACGTGGCATTGACACCGTCCACGCCAAGGGAGCCAAGTTTTTTCTGGTAAGCAACATCTTTCCGCACGGCAACAAAATCCGCCACTACATCGACAACATGGCGCCGGTGATTGCCCTGAAGCCTGACGCGATGATCATGTCCGACCCCGGCCTGATCATGATGGTGCGCGAGAAATGGCCCGAGATGGAGATTCATCTCTCGGTGCAGTCCAACACGGTCAATTCTGCAGCGGTGAAATTCTGGCAAAAGGTCGGTTTGAAACGCATCATCCTCTCACGGGAGTTGTCGCTTGACCAAGTGGAAGAAATTCGCCAGGCCTGCCCGGATATGGAACTGGAAGTTTTTGTGCATGGTGCGCTGTGTATTGCCTATTCCGGGCGCTGCCTGCTGTCGGGCTATTTCAACCACCGCGACGCGAATCAGGGCAGCTGCACCAACTCCTGCCGCTGGGACTACAAGACGCAAAAAGGCGTGGTCGATGCCTCGGGCGACGTGCTCACCGAGCAGGCCGCAGACGAGCGCGAGCAGGGTGCCATCGCGCGTTCACCGGACGCCGATCAGGTCTACATGATCGAAGAAAGCCAGCGCGAAGGCAGCTACATGCCCATCGAGGAAGACGAGCACGGCACCTATGTGATGAACAGCAAAGACTTGCGCGCCATCGAACACGTCAAGCGGCTGGTCGATATTGGCGTGGATTCGCTCAAAATCGAAGGCCGCACCAAAAGCCCGTATTACGTGGCGCGCACCGTGCAAACTTACCGCCGCGCCATCGACGACGCGGTGGCCGGGCGCGAGCTTGACCCCGCCTTGCTCGGCCAGCTTGAAGGCCTGGCCAACCGCGGTTACACCAGCGGCTTCTTTCAACGTCACACGCCGCAAGACACGCAAAACTACCTGCGCGGCTACTCCGAGTCCGGCCGCAGCCTGTATGTGGGCGATGCACTCGAATTTGACCCCGCGCGCGGCCTGATGAAAGTGAACGTGCGTAACCGCTTTGCGGTGGGCGACTGGCTGGAAATCATCCACCCCGCAGGCAACAGTGACGTGCTGCTGACCGCCATGGAAAACGTCGACGCGAAAGCCATCAGCGTAGCTCCCGGCAGCGGCCACACCGTCTGGCTGGCGCTGCCTGAGACTGCGGTGGGTGCGTTTGTGGCGCGCTATGTGAATGCGCCCGAGACCAGAGCGCCGCAGCAGAGCCAGCAGCCTGTCGGCGAGGGCGAGGGCGAGGGCGAGGGACAGGGCGAGGTGCGCGGCGAGCATCAGCAGCAGTACCAAGGTGCGGGCGAGGTGCAGTCGCTGCCTACTGAGTCCTCGGGTTTATAAGCGTTTTAGGCCTCTAGCCCTTATCTAATAAGCGCAAGCAGCTATTTTTATGAGAGCGTTGCAGATTCCGTTGACCGAGGTGGAGATCACCGCCATCCGTGCCCAGGGCGCGGGTGGGCAAAACGTCAACAAGGTTTCCAGCGCGATTCACCTGCGTTTTGACATCTCTGCCAGCAGCCTGCCCGATGACGTGAAAGAGCGTCTGCTGGCCCTGCGCGACAGCCGCATCACGCAAGACGGCGTGCTGGTGCTCAAGGCGCAAAACCACCGCACCCAGGAGTCCAACCGCTTTGACGCGCTAACCCGCCTGCAAGCGTTGGTTGATAGCGTGGCGCAGCCGCCCAAGGCGCGCAAAGCCACCCGGCCCACGCGGGCGTCTCGCCAGCGGCGACTGGCTGACAAGCGGTTCCAGAGCCAAATCAAGGCGCAACGCCATGGCACAGATGGTTTTTAACTGGCCACAGGAGGCCTCATGGCCATGATTCAATGGTTTCCAGGCCACATGCACCTCACGCAAAAGGCCATTGCCGAGCGCATCAAAGCCATCGACGTGGTGGTTGAGCTGCTCGATGCACGCCTGCCGGGGTCGAGTGCCAACCCGATGCTGGCCACACTGACCCAAGGCAAGCCCACGCTGAAAGTGCTGAACAAGCAAGACATGGCCGACCCAGAGCGCACCGCCTTATGGCTGGCGCATTACAACGCGCTGCCGGGCACCCGCGCCATCGCGCTGGACGCCAGCATGAGCGCGCCTGCCAAGGCGCTGCTAGGGGCCTGCCACGCGCTGGCACCGAATCGCGGCGGCCTGGCCAAGCCCATGCGGGTGCTGATTTGCGGCATACCCAACGTCGGTAAATCCACCTTGATCAACACGCTGGCGGGCAAGCGCGCCACCAAGACCGGCGACGAGGCCGGTGTGACCAAGCTGGAGCAACGCATTGCGATTGCGCCCGACTTTTACCTGTATGACACGCCTGGCCTGCTGTGGCCGCGCATCATCGTCGCCAAAAGCGGCTACAACCTGGCCGCCAGCGGCGCAGTCGGGCGCAATGCGTTTGACGAACAGGAAGTGGCCCTGGAGCTGCTGGACTGTCTCAAAACCCACTACCCGACCTTGCTGGAAGCGCGCTTTAAGCTGCAAGGTGTGGCCCAAATGGCAGACGAACAACTGTTGGAGGCCCTTGGTCGGCAGCGTGGCGCGCTGCAAAGTGGCAAGGGGGTGAACTGGCAAAAAGCCGCCGAAATCGTGATTTACGACTTTCGCAGCGCCGTCATGGGCCGCATCACTCTGGAGACGCCTGATGAATTCGCGCAGTGGCTGGCCACCGGCCAGAAGCTTGACGCCGAACGGCAACTGAAAAAAGACGCCATCGAACTCGACCGCAAAATCCGCTTCAAGCAGGTGCCGCGCCCGGCGTCGCGGCGCTAAGGGGTGGCGGATGAGGAGCTTATTTGTGGCCAGTGTGTGGTTGATGTGTGGCTCAGTCGAAGCGGCTCAGTACCACATCCGAACACGGGTAGGCCACACACGGCAACACATAGCCCTCGGCTTTTTCCCCGGCGCTCAGACCCGGCCAGTCGATCTGGTAGCGCACCTGGCCACTTTCGAGCTTGCCAATGCAAGTGCGGCAGGTGCCATTGCGGCACGAACTGGACCAATCCAGGCCACCGGACGCCATGGATTGCAGCACAGGCTGCTCAGCCCAGGCGTCAAAAGTCTGGCCGTCGGGCAGAGTTTGGCCAGTAAAAAATGGGGGTGGCGGGTGCAATGCCATGGTTTTTGCTGTATGTTGTTTGAAAATGTTCTCAAGCCCTTATAAATAAAGGGTAAGTAGCTACTTATATAGTAGCGTTTTGTTCGTTGGAAAAAGTGAAAGAGTAACAAAAAATGAGTCTGAATTTAACCGCGTTTCCTGACATCAAAGACCCGCAGCCGCTGGTGATCTACCACGGCCGCAGTTGCCCGGACGGCTTTGCCGCTGCCCTGGCGGCCTGGCTGTATTACGACGGTCAGGCCGAGTTTTTGGCGCTGGACCATGGTGATGTGAAAACGCTGGCAGACCTGCCCCCTGTAGCCGGGCGCGCTGTCTATATTCTGGATTTTTCGTTTGCTGAACCTCTGCTGCGCGACATCGACGCCGTGGCTGCCAAACTGGTGGTGTTGGACCATCATTTGAGCGCTGCCGAGAAGCTAACCGGTTTTCAATGTCGCAGCGGCGTGGTGCATTTCGATATGAAAAAGTCAGGCGCGCACTTGGCATGGGCATTTTTTCACCCCGACGTGGCCGCGCCTGACCTGGTCAAGTATGTGGAAGACCGCGACATCTGGGTTTGGCAATACCCCGAGAGCGCTGGCTTTCTGGCTGCACTCGACATGGAGCCGTTTGACTTTGCCCGCTGGCAAGCCATTGCCCAACTGCAGGGCGTTGCGTTGCAGGCGTTCATTAATCGCGGTCGCGCCATGGACGAAAAGTTTGTCAAGTTGGCGCAGGGTATGAGCGAGGCAGCGCAGCCGCTCACCTTCAACGGTTTGCGGGGCCTGATGGTGAATGTGCCCAGCGCCTTTCACAGCCTGGTGGGCGATATCCTGTGTGAAAAGTCGGGCACCTTTGCCCTGATGTGGGCGGTCGACAAAACCGGTGTGGTGAAGTGCGGGCTGCGTTCGCGCTCAGGCTTCAACTGCATCCCGCTGGCCGAAAGCATGCACGGCGGCGGCCACGCCCAGGCGTGTGGCTTCAAGATGCAGCCCGAGCGCCTGCCAGAGCTGCTGGGCGGTAGTTTCACCGCTTGAAAGACTGCCAGAGCTGCTTTATTCCTGTTTCAAACTATTCATATCCCGGGGCGAAGCCTGAAACAGTGCCTTCGCCCGGGGAGGCGATGCAAGCACCAAACGGATGGTTTGGAAATGGAATTAGTCCACGCCCAGCAACTTGGCCAGAGACGCGGTATCCAAAGCGCCGTTGTTGCTGACAATCTCGCCGGTGCGGCGGTTTTTGGCCAGAATAAACGGCACCGAATCGATGCCCAGCGTGGTCATCAGGTCGGTGTTGGTTTTGATGCTTTTCGCCAACTCGGGCGAGACGCTGCCGATCGCGGTGATGCCGCCGTTGCCCGAGAGCAGCAGTTTCTCATGTTCCGTCATGGCGGCCAGCGGGTCAGCGGCAGACAGCAGGGTCGCAGCCTGCGACAAACTCTTGCCCTGGTTAAAAGCCACCGGCATCCAGATGAATTTCACCTTGCCGTGCAGTGCCAGTGAGGCTTTCCACAGGCTGGCGCAGTGCGTGCATTGCGGCTCAAACAGCACATACACCGGCTGCGCGCTCATCATCGAACCCACCGTAAAACCCCGCCCGGTATTGGCCACCGTGTCATAAGACGAGGTGTTCACTGCGGCTGGTGCCGTTGCGGCGGCCGCATGAGACGTTGGCGGCTCGCCGGGCTTGGAACAGGCGGTCAATGACAGAGCCAGGGCAGTCAACAGGGGCACAGCGAGCAGTTGGAGATTCATGGTGCGACGGGTCATGATGGAAGTGGCTGGGAGTATAAATTAGCGACCCTATCCAACACGCTGAGGGATTCAGTAGGCGTAGGTGGGGGCGGGGCAATCAGTCCTTGAATTCGGGCTGGCGCCGTCCCATAGTGGCCATCATGGCTTCCTGCAGGTCGTTGCTGAGCAGCATGGCGGCGTTCCAGGTGGCCACATAGTTCAGGCCGTCGGCCACCGAGTGGTCACGGGCGTAGGTGATCATTTCCTTGGTACCCCTTATGGACAAAGGAGACTTTGCTGCAATGGTTGCAGCAATTTCACGCACGCCCGCGTACAGCGCCTCGCGTGAGTCAAACACGCGGTTGACCAGACGCATCTGCAAGGCTTCATCGGCGCCAAACTTGCGCGCGGTGTAGGCCAGCTCGCGTGCCATGCCTTCGCCAATGAGCCTGGGCAGGCGCTGCAGGGTGCCGACGTCGGCGGTCATGCCGATATCGATTTCCTTGATGCTGAAAGACGCATCAGCCGAGCAATAACGCATGTCAGCGCAGCAGATCAGGTCGATGCCACCCCCCACGCAGGCACCGTGGATAGCGGCCAGCACCGGTTTGCGGCAGCGCTCAAGAGACGTCAGCGTGTCTTGCAGGTCAAGGATGACCTGGCGCAGGTTTTCGCGGGTACGCGCTTCGCAGTCGTTTTGAATCGTGTCGCCCAGGCTCATCATCATCTGCAGGTCAATGCCGGCGGTGAAGGCTTTGCCTTCGCCCTGCAATATGGCGACGCGCGCCTGCGGCGTGGCGTCCACCCACTGGAGGGCGCGGCGCAACTCGTGCCACATGGCCAGGTTCATCGCGTTGGCTTTGTCGGGGCGGTTCAGGCAGATGGTGGCGACGTGGTCGGCCAGGCTGACGGTCAGGGTTTCAAACTGCATCGCGCTATCTTTTTTATTGCTACTCGCGCTTGTTTCACCTGGGCTAGAGGTCGATTTGTCATATAAACCCGCCTTGGCCTGGGCAGCGGCTGTATGAGGGGTTGAAGCGCTTGTTGGCTCACCGGCAGGTGCGCTGCTTTGGCCCAGGCGCATCGCCAGTTCGGTGCCTTGCTGGATGGCGCGCTTGGCGTCCAGCTCCTCGGCCTTGTCGGCACCGCCAATCAGAAACACGCTGCAGCCTGCGGCCAGCAACTCGGCTTGCAAGGCACGCTGTGGCTCCTGCCCCGCGCACAGGATGATGTTGTCCACCGCCAGCGTGCGGTCTTCCCCGCCGATGCTGATGTGCAGGCCGTCGTCGTCAATGCGTCGGTAGCTCACCCCGGCCAGCATCTCGACATGGCGGTTCTTCAGTGAGGTGCGGTGAATCCAGCCAGTGGTCTTGCCCAGGCCGTCGCCCACTTTGCTGGCCTTGCGTTGTAGCAGGTAAACGTGGCGCGGGCTTTTCTCTAGGTGCGCCTGTTTGAGCCCGCCGCGCTCGGCGTAGCTGGTGTCCACGCCCCACTCGGCAAAGAATTTGATCGGGCTCAGGCTCGGGCTCACGCCCTCATGCAGCAAAAATTCAGCGGTATCAAAGCCAATGCCGCCCGCGCCGATCAGCGCCACGCGCCTGCCCACTGGCTTTTTGTCGCGCAGCACGTCCAGGTAGCTCAACACTTTGGGGTGGTCGATGCCGTCAATGGGCGGCGTGCGTGGTAGCACACCGGTGGACAGAACAATGTGGCTGTACCCCCCGGCGATGAGTTCAGCCGCGTTGACGCGGTGATTGAGCTGCAACTGCACGCCGGTGAGTTCGATTTGCTTGCCAAAGTAGCGTAGCGTCTCATAAAACTCTTCTTTGCCAGGCACCTGTTTGGCAATGTTGAACTGGCCACCAATCTCGGCGGCACTGTCAAACAGTGTCACGGTCAGTCCGCGCCGGGCGGCGGTGGTGGCAAATGCCAAGCCCGCCGGGCCCGCACCTATGACGGCAATTTTCTCGGCAGTCGCAGCGCGTGTCAGGGGCATTAGCGTCTCGTGGCAGGCGCGCGGGTTCACCAGGCAGCTGGTCACTTTGCCGGCAAAGGTGTGGTCCAGGCAGGCCTGATTGCAGCCGATGCAGGTGTTGATCTCGTCAGCGCGGCCCTGCGCGGCCTTGTTGACAAACTCGGAGTCTGCCAGCAGCGGCCGCGCCATGGACACCATGTCGCAAAAACCGTCTGCCAGCAGTTTCTCGGCCACCTCGGGTGTGTTGATGCGGTTGGTGGCCACCAGCGCAATGTTCACCTTGCCTTTGAGCTGCTGCGTGACCCAGGCCCACGCAGCGCGCGGTACCTTGGTGGCAATGGTCGGAATGCGCGCCTCATGCCAGCCAATGCCGGTGTTGATGATGCTGGCCCCGGCTTTTTCCAGCGCCTGGGCAAGTTCGATCACTTCCTCCAGGGTTGAGCCGCCTTCGACCAGATCGAGCATCGACAAGCGGAAGATGATGATGAAGTTGACCCCCACCTTCTCGCGCGTGCGTCGCACGATTTCCAGCGGGAACCTGATACGGTTTTGATAGCTGCCACCCCATTCGTCATCACGCTGGTTGGTGCGTGTGGCAATAAATTCGTTGAGCAAATAGCCTTCAGAGCCCATGATTTCCACGCCGTCGTAGCCTGCGCTTTGCGCCAGCGCGGCACAGCGTACAAAGTCGTCCACCGTCTGGTAGACCTCTTCGGTGCTGAGCGCATGGGGTGTCATCGGGTTGATGGGCGCCTGCAGGGCGCTGGGGGCGACGAGCTGGTCGTGGTAAGCGTAGCGACCAAAGTGCAGGATCTGCATGGCAATCTTGCCACCCGCCAGGTGCACCGCATCGGTGACCATACGGTGCTTGTCGGCCTCGGCCTCGGTGGTCAGCCTTGCACCGCCAGGCATGGGGCGGCCACGGTCATTGGGCGCAATGCCGCCGGTCACGATCAGGCCCACGCCGCCACGCACGCGCTCGGCATAAAACGCCGCCATGCGGGCAAAGCCGTCTTTGACCTCTTCGAGCCCGACGTGCATCGAGCCCATCAGCACCCGATTGGGCAGGGTGGTGAAGCCCAGGTCCAGCGGGGCGAGCAGGTGGGGGTAGCTTGTCATGGTGATGTCCTCTTTTTCATTTTTGGAGCGTGCCCGTGGTGGTGCGTACGCTGTGGTCTCTGGGGCGGAATTCATCTGGCAGTTTAGGGGTAGCACACGCACTCAGGAGTGCCACGGGTAGAGTGCCGCCCCTAACCGATTGCCGGTTCAGAACATCAGCTGGCGCTGGCTCACAAAATGCCGCTCGGCCAAGTTCACCGGGTCGGTAAAAACCAGCTCCCGGGCCAGCAGTTGCAGCGGGTGGGCGTGGTCCATCTGACCCTCGGGGGTCAGCGTGGGGTACAGCCCGTCGTTCAAAATGGGCAAGCCAAGTGCCAGCATGTGCACACGCAACTGGTGCCGCTGTCCGGTAACGGGTTTGAGCGCGTAGCGGGCCAAGTCACCGCGCACCTCCAGCACATTAATCTGCGTGATGGCGTTCACCGGGCCAGGCACTTCGTGCTGCAGCATGAAATGCCCAGCCTCCCGGATGCGGCTTTGGCGCAACTGCGGCAGGGGCACATCAGCGCGCCAGGGGGCAATGGCGTGGTAAGTCTTGCGCACCTGATGGCGGCTAAATAGCGCAGCGTAGGCAGCGCGGCTGGCGGGTTGTTTGGAAAACATCACCAGTCCTGCGGTGTCGCGGTCAATGCGGTGAATCGGCACCAGATCAGCCAACCCCAGCTTGTGTTTGAGGCGCACCAACACCGTTTCGCGCAAATACCCACCCGAGGGCACCACCGGCAAAAAGTGTGGCTTGTCCACCACCAGCAGGTGCTCGTCCTGGTACAGCACCACTTCCTCAAACGGGATATGCGGCTCATCCGGCACGTCGCGGTAGTAATACAGGCGGGTGTTGGCGGGGTAGGGTGGCTGGCTGGCCTGCTGGGGGGTGATGGCTGCGCCAAGCTCGTCAAACACGTCGCCACGGGCCATGCGTGCCAGCCAGGTGGCGGGTGCGACGTTGGGAAAGCGCTCGGTCAAAAAGTCGATTAGCGTCGGCCACGGCCCAGCGGGCAGGCCAACGCAGCTGGGGCCAATACCGTTTAAGGTGGGAGGTTTAAACCCGCTCAAAAACCAGGTCCCAGACGCCGTGACCAAGTTTCAGGCCGCGGTTTTCAAACTTGGTCAGTGGTCGGTAATACGGCTTGGGGGCGTAGCCTTGCAACTCAGGGTGGGCGGCCAACGCGGTGTTTTTCAGCAGTGGTTCCTCGGTCAGCACCTGCAAAATCTGCTCGGCATATTCTTGCCAGTCGGTGGCGCAGTGGATGTATCCGCCCACCTTCAGGCGCGGTGCCAGCTTGGCAATGAGCGGGCTTTGGATCAGGCGGCGCTTGTTGTGGCGCGCCTTGTGCCAGGGGTCGGGGAAAAAGATGTGGATGCCGTCCAGACATTGCTCGGGCAGCATGTGGTCAATCACCTCCACTGCGTCATGCGCGCAGATGCGGATGTTGTGCAGGTCTTGCTCACCGATACGCTTGAGCAGTGCGCCCACACCCGGGTCA
Organism: Rhodoferax antarcticus ANT.BR; assembly: GCF_001938565.1. Classification (GTDB taxonomy): domain Bacteria; phylum Pseudomonadota; class Gammaproteobacteria; order Burkholderiales; family Burkholderiaceae_C; genus Rhodoferax; species Rhodoferax antarcticus. Next base: position 62,432 of record NZ_MSYM01000018.1, on the reverse strand, counting down.
TGCACCTCACAGCACAGGAAGTTTGTCTCTGGCAGCAGCGCGGCAATGTGCGCTGTGGCTTCACCCATACCAAAGCCGATCTCCAGAATCAGCGGCTGCGGTTTGATGCTATTTTGGCCTGTAGCCCTTGTACTGTCTGCGTAAGCAGCTACAAAATCAAGAGTAGATTCTTGGTAGGGGAGCAAGAACCTGGGCCCCAGTTCAGTCAAAGCTTTGTGTTGCCCTGAGGTGGTGCGCCCGGTGCGTTTGACAAAGCTGCGAATGACCCGGTGCTGCAGCGCAGTGGTCTCGGGGGTGGGGTCTGGGGTCATAGTGCATACGCTCAAAGTGAGGCCGGATTGTAGGTTTCAGGCGACGTCTGCCGTCTGAACACTAAGGGTAAAGCCGTCTGTTAAAAAGAGTAAAACCTTACTAAAAAGAGTGAAAATGGACGTTTGATATGTTGCCATCCAGTCCCGCCGAACCCCCTCGTCTTGCCGCTCCCGTCAATCCAGGCGCTTGTTCCGCCGAAGCCGCTAGTTTTGAGCGCCGTTTGTTGGCGATTTTGGACACCCTGCCAGACGCATTGTTTGAGCTTGATCTGGATGGCCGCTACCTTGACTACCACTCGCCACGGGCTGACTTGCTGGCCGTGCCGCCTGAGACCCTGCTGGGCAAAACAGTGCATGAGGTCATGCCAGCCATCCCTGCCGACGCCTGCATGGCCGCGCTGCAAGAGGCCAACACCTTAGGTTTTTCGACTGGGCGGTTGATTGAGCTGAGGTTGCCAGCGGGCCACCGTTGGTTTGAGCTGTCAATTTCCCGCAAAAGCAACGGTGCGGGCCGCTCGGTGAGTTTTATTGTGCTGGCGCGCAATGTGACCCAACGCGTGGCTTCCGAGCACAAGCTGCAGCGCCTGACCGACCTTTATGCCGCCTTGAGCCAATGCAACCAAGCTATTCTGCGCTGCACCAGCGCGGCTGAACTTTTTCCCATCATCTGTGCTGACGCAGTGAACTACGGCGGCATGAAAATGGCCTGGATTGGGACGTTGAATGCGGCCACCGGCTTGATCGTGCCAGTGGCCTCAAGTGGTGAGGGCACAGCTTACTTGCAAGATATTTTGATCACACCGCACGCCAATCAACCCAGCGGTCAGGGGCCGGTGGGTACCGCATTTCGTGAGGCGCGGCCGGTCTGGTTTCAGGATTTTCTGCATGACCCTCGGGCGCAAGCCTGGCGCGCCCGCGCCAGTGAGTTTGGCTGGGCCAGCGTGGCGGGCCTGCCGTTGACCTGCCATGGCGCCATGTATGGGGTGCTGTCGGTTTATTCGGGTACCGTCAATGCGTTTGACGACTCGGCACAGGCCTTGTTGCTGGAAATAGCGCAAGACATCAGCTTTGCGCTGGCGCGCTTTGCCGATGAGCGGGAGCGCAACCGGGTGCAAATGGCCTTGCAGGACAGTGAAGAGCGCTACCGCAGGGTTTTTCATACCAGCCCGGACAGCGTCAACATCAACCGCCTGAGCGACGGCCTGTACATTGACGTGAATGAAGGGTTTGAGCGCTTGAGCGGCTGGACGGCGGACGAGGTGATTGGCAAAACCTCGCAGGAGATCAATATCTGGCGGTGTCCTGCAGATCGCCATCGGTTGAAGCGGGCTTTGAACCGCGATGGCCACTGCTACAACATGGAGGTGGAGTTTTGTCGCAAGGACGGCACTGTGGCGACCGCGTTAATGTCCGCCGCCTTGGTGCGCTTTGACAATGTGGACTGCATTCTTTCGATGACCCGTGACATGAGCGACATCCGGCTGGCGCAAGAGCGCATTAACCAACTGGCACATTTTGACCAACTCACCGGTTTGCCCAACCGCAGTCAATTGCAAGAGCGTTTTGAGTTTGTGCGGCAGCTGGCGCAGCGCAACGGCGAGAGTCTGGCCTTGATGTTTCTTGACCTGGACCATTTCAAGAACGTTAACGATACGCTGGGGCACACCATTGGCGACCGTCTGCTGGTGCAGGTGAGCCAGCGACTGGCAGGCGTGCTGAGTGCGGGCGACACACTGTCACGCATGGGGGGTGATGAATTCATCCTGCTGCTGCCCTCGGCAACCGAGGAAAGTGCCAGCCAGATGGCCTTGAAGGTGCTGTCCGTCATGGCCGAGCCCTTCATCATTGATGACCATGAGTTGGTCAGCACCTTGTCAATCGGCATTGCGCTGTATCCGCACGATGGCGACGATTTCGAGACGTTGTCCAAAAACGCCGACATCGCGATGTACCGCATCAAACGCTCCAGCCACAACAATTTTTGCTTTTTCACGCCCGAGATGCAGTCCCACTCGGCGCGCAGGCTGCAGCTCAGCAATGCCTTGTATTTTGGCCTGACGCGAGGTGAATTTCTGCTGCACTACCAGCCGCAAATCTCTCTGCAGGACGGCCATATGGTGGGCGTTGAGGCCCTGATACGCTGGCAGCACCCGGAATTCGGGGCGGTAGCGCCGAGCGAATTCATCCCGATTGCTGAGGATAGCGGGCAGATTCTTGCCATTGGCGAATGGGTGTTGCGCACTGCGGTGACGCAGATGAAAGCCTGGTTGGACGCTGGCATGAAACCGATGGTGATGTCGGTGAATCTGTCAACCGTGCAGTTTCGCCATCCCGATCTGCTGGCCTTGGTGATGCAGACGCTGCAAATGGCGGGCCTGCCGGCCCAGTATCTGGAGCTGGAGCTGACAGAAGCCATGGCCATGGACAACCCGACCGCCGCCATTGCACTGATGAACCAGTTGCACGAGCAGGGCGTGCGCCTGTCGATTGACGACTTTGGCACCGGTTACTCGTCTTTGAGTTACCTGAAGAAATTCAAGGTGTCCAAGCTGAAGATCGACCAGTCGTTTGTGCGTGATATTGGCGACGACAAGGACGACCGCGCCATCGTTACCGCCGTCATCAACCTGGCCAGCAGCTTGGGAATGCAAACGATTGCCGAAGGTGTCGAGACACCCGGTCAGCTGGCCTTCTTGCGTTTGCAAGGCTGTGACGAGGCGCAGGGCTACTACTTCAGCAAGCCGCTGCCGGTGGATCAACTTGAGGCCTTTGCCAAGACGATGACGGCAGTGCCTTGACCTGCGGCATCTGCATCACACCGAGTGACGCTCGTCCGTCCCCAGGCCGGGTCGGGGCGCCAGTTGGCGCACCACTGTGGCATCTGCTCGGCGGGCATCGGGCGGGCAATGCCGTAGCCTTGCGCCAAGTCGCACCCCAACTGCAGCAACATCTTGCAATGTGCTTGGGTTTCTGCCCCCTCTGCCACGGCTTGGCGACTAAAGGCTTTGGCAAGCCCCAGCACGCCTTCAACGATGGCCCGGTCTTCCGGATCGTCAAGCATGTCACGAATGAAACACTGGTCAATCTTCAGGGTGTGCGCGGGCAGGCGTTTCAGATACGCCAGGCTGGAGTAGCCGGTGCCAAAGTCATCGAGGGCAAAGCTCACGCCCAATTGCGCGCACTCAAGCATGACCTGGACAACGGCGTCAAGCTCTTCGAGCGCGGTGGTTTCCAGCACTTCCAGCTCTAGCTGGCCATGGGGCACCCTGGGGTGCGCTGCCATCAGGCTGGTGAGGCGTTTGGCAAAATTGGCCTGCTGCAAATGGTGCGCGGCAATGTTGACGCTCACAGCCAGGTTCAGTGCCTGGGCAGACCAGGTTTCGATCTGCTGCAGTGCGGTACTGATCACCCACTCACCCAGCGCAATACCCAGCGCATGCCCTTCAATATCCGCCAGAAAAGCCGCCGGTGCGAGTAAGCCGCGCTCAGGGTGCTGCCAGCGTATCAAGGCCTCGGCGCCCACCACCTTTCCTGTGCGCAGGTTGACCTTGGGCTGGTAATACAGCACAAACTCCTGCTGTGCCAGCGCCTGGTGCACGCGCCCGATGGACTCATTTTTGACACGCAAGGTGCGATCGTGCTCGGCATCAAACAGTTGGTAGCGGTTTTTGCCGGCGAGTTTGGCGCCATACATGGCTTGGTCGGCCTGGCGCAGCAATTGATCAGCGTCGGTGTCATCGGTCTGCGGGTAAAAACTTACTCCCATGCTGGCCGACACATTGAGGGTCATGTCGTCGAGTACCGTGGGGTGCGAGGCGCCCTGCAGTAATCGGTCAACCAGCGCAAGGCTGTCATCCACGTCTGCCAAATCTACCAGCACCGCCACAAACTCGTCACCGCCCAGGCGGGCGATGGTGTCGCCCTCGCGCAGCACGAGCTTCAGGCGTGTGGCAATCTCTGCCAGCAGCCGGTCGCCCATGGCGTGTCCGTGGCGGTCGTTGATGGCTTTGAAGCCGTCCAGATCCAGGTACACCACCGCGATGCGGGTGCCACGGCGCTTGGCCTGCAGCATGGCCTGGTGCATGCGGTCAGCTAGCAGCACCCGATTCGGCAGGTCGGTGAGGTCGTCGTAGTGGGCAATGCGCTCCAGATACTGCTGCTGCGCCTTCTGCAGGGTGATGTCGGTGAAGCTGCCCACCAGGCGCTCAGGCTTGTCCTGTGCATCGCGCTGCACTACCTGGCCGCGGTCACGCACCCAGATGGCTTGACCGTCTTTGCGCAGCATGCGGTGCTCTGAGTTGTACTGGGTCACCGTGCCCTCAAGCAGGTCGTTGATGCGCTGGCTGACCTGTGCGCGGTCATCCGGGTGGATCAGCGACACAAAACTTTGCATGGTCGAGGCGATTTCACCCTCGGCGTAGCACAAGGCCTCGAACCACTGGCGGTTATGCTGCACCGTGCCGCTGGGCAAGTGCCAGTCCCAGATGCTTTCCCGGGTGACCTCCAGCACATGCAGCAGGCGCAGCTCACTCTCCTTGAGCTGGCGTTGCACCCGAATTACATCGGTGATGTCTTGCGCCACGACCAGAATCTGGTCTTGCCCGTTGCAGTCCTTCAGTGGTTTTTTGATGGAGCGGTAGTGGCGCAGTTCGCCGGTGGCGGCGTCACGGCTGTCCTCGAAAACGATGTCGGCCACGCCCCGGGCCATGATGGCCAGCGTACTCTTGCGCATAGCGTCGGCCAGATCCTGGGGAACGCCAAAGTCACCATCGTGTTTGCCTACCATCGCCGCGGGCGTGGTGTTGTACAACCTGGCCGTAGCCTGATTGCAGAGTAGAAAATTGCCCTGCTGGTCCTTTAAAACCAGTGGGTCGGGAATTTCATCAATGATGGTGCGCAAAAACGATTCGCTGGCGCGCAAGCCTTGGTCAGCCTGCTTGCGCTGCGAGATATCGGTGTCCACGCAATACATTTCAGGCTCGCCCTGGGTGTCGGTAAACATCACGTGGCTGGAGAAAACCTCCACCGGCTGACCCTTGGCGTTTTGCAGTGTCAGTTCTGCGGCGGGAATGGCCGACCCGCCGTTGGTCCAGTCGGTGACGAAACCAGCCACGGCCTGGCGCATCGGCTGCGGGATGATCAGCTCTTCCAAGCGTTGGCCCATGGCTTGCTCACGGGTGTAGCCGTACAAAATTTCGCTGGCATGGTTCCAGAAGATAACCTGGCGCGCCCGGTTGTAGCCTTGCACCGAAACGGCGGGCAATTGATCAAAAATGGTCTTGAACCGGTGCTCGTTTTCAGCCAGTGCTTGCTGAGCTTGCTCATCAGTGAGCTGCAGTTCAAGTACAGCGGGCTGCGCGTCTGGTTGCTCCCAGCGGTAATCCAGCTTGACGCAACGGATGCGACCATCCTGATGCCGCAGACGAATGTTGCAGCTGCGTTGCGCGGGTTGACGATCTTCAGCAAACAGCCGCTCGGTGATGTCTTGGTCGTCAAGGTGTACCAACGCGGTCCAAGTGACCGAGCCATCCAGAAACTGCGCTGCGGCAAAACCCAGCAGAGCGCTGATGGATTCGCTGGCGGCGATCACCTGCGGGCTAGTGTGGCCCACGAATCGCAGAGTGGCTGTCAAGGGCTGGGTCATGGGGGATGAGGTTTTCCCACCATTATGGGCGCGCTCAGGCGCTTTGGAAACCTCTGCTGGTGGTCGTTACCACAGGGTTTTCCACTGGCGGGTCCAGGCCAATAGCGCCTGTGGCACTGTGCTGGTGCATGCCGCCAAACCCAGCACCTGGGCTGCAGCGTTGAGCGCGGTGAGTGGCTGCTGTAAATCCAGGGCGACGGCGCCATTTTGTTTGGAGAGCTTTTCGCCATTGGCCCCCAATACCAGCGGCGTGTGCAGGTAGCGCGGTGTGGGCAGACCCAGCGCACGCTGCAGCAAGATTTGCCGGGCGGTGTTGTCGGTGAGGTCTTCGCCGCGCACCACGTTGGTGGTGCCTTGGGCGGCGTCGTCCACCACCACCGCCAGCTGGTAGGCAAAGCAGGCGTCAGAGCGCTTCACCACAAAGTCACCCACCGTGGCGGCGACATCCTGCTGCTGGGTGCCCAGACGCCGGTCTGACCAAGTGATAGGCCCGACTATCGGCTCGGCAGTAGCTGCAGGCAGGGTTGAGAATACTATTGAATCAGGAGCTACCAGCGCTTTATTGATAAGGGCTAGAGGCATATTTCTTATATAAACATCGGTACGCAGCCGCCACGCTGGTGCCTGTGTGCCGTGCCGTCCAGCGCGGCAGGTACCGGGGTAAATCAGCTCGCCGTGGCGGGGTTTGCCTGCGCCGTGTTGCGCCAGCGTCGCTTCAATTTTTCTGCGGCTGCAGCCACAGGCATAGGCCAGACCGCGCTGCACCAGGGCATCAAGTGCCTGCTGGTAAGCGTCTGCTCGGCGCGATTGGTAGAGCACCGGCTGATCTGGGTGCAGGCCGCACAGCGCGAGCTGCTGCAGGATGGTCTGGTCCATGCCGGCCAGGCAGCGCGGCGTATCCACGTCTTCGATGCGCACCAGCCAGGTGCCCTGGTGAGCCCGCGCATCGAGCCAGCTGGCCAGCGCCGCCACCAGCGAGCCCGCGTGCAGCGGCCCGGTGGGGGAGGGGGCGAAGCGGCCGGTGTAGTGGGTCACACCACCGCAAGCGCCAATTCCAGCCCCGACACATAGGCGTTTTCAACACGGTGCCCCAGGCACCAGTCGCCACACACGCCCAAGCCCTGCTCGGCGTTGAAAAGATGGCTTTGGCCCAGCGGCTTTTCAGTTTTGGCGTACAGCCAGCGCTGGCTGTCCACATGCGAGGGCTCGGCGTGGATGCCGGTGACCTCGGCAAACGCTTTGAGCAACTTGGCCTGAACGCGGGCCGGGTCGTCTTGCAAATGCTCTTGCGACCAGTCGGCGCTGGCTTGCACCGTCCAGCGCTCAATCGGACCACGGCCGGGTTTGCTGGACTCGCGTGCCAGCCAGGCAATGCGGTGGTGCTTGCTGCGCGCAGCGCTCCAGTCTGGGCCCAGGGTAGATAAATCAGGCTGCATGGCTTGCGGAAAAGCCAGCATCAGCGTCCAGCAGGGCGCAGCTTGCACGGCAGCCAAGCGCTGCGTCCAGGGCTCGGCCTGCTTTGAAGTTTGTAGCAAGCTTTGCGCTTGAGCACTGGGGATAGCCAGTAAAACAGCATCAAAACCAGAGTAAACATGGCGCGCGTCGTCCACCCCTTCGGAGTGCAGTTGCCAGCAGCCAGGTTTGACTGCGTCGGGCTCGATCAACGTCACGCGGGTGTTCAGCTCGATCTGGCTGGGGGCTTTCAGGTCCTGTGCCCAGCCCGTCACCAGTGCGTTCATGCCTGGCACGCCGACCCAATGCGCCTCGCTCACTGGCGCCTCAGGCGCGCTGATCTGGCCGTTGGCGTTGATCATCTGCACGGCGCTGGCGCTCCAGCGCTTGACCAGCGTAGGTGAGGTTTCCAGCGCCATGACGAAACGCGGGTCGCGCGCGGTGAAGTACTGGGCACCATGGTCAAACGATCCAAAAGCGCTGTCGCGGGTGGCCATGCGCCCACCCAGGCCCGCGCTTTTCTCGAACAGGGTGACGCTGTGGCCGACTTGCACCAGGGTTCGCGCGCAGGTCACGCCTGCCATGCCAGCGCCGATGATGGCAAAGTGTTGTCGGGTGCGGGGGGATGTGTTCATGTTGTTTTCTCCAGAGGTAAATAGGGTCAGGCGGCTGGCGCAGGTGTATCGCATTGTCCCACCAGCCAACCCTTAAACCGCTATCGCGCGCAGGCAGGCTTGTGTGAAAGCGGGCACACTTGCAGACTTTTTAGTTTTTTCAAGGAGTTTTCAGCATGGTGAAGATGACAGTTGTTTTTCATTCCGGCTACGGCCATACCCATCGCATGGCGCAATCGGTGGCCGACGGCGCAGACGCCACACTGGTGATGATTGATGCCGAAGGCAACGTCAATGATGCCGGCTGGGCCACGCTGCAGGACGCAGACGCCATCATCATGGGCAGCCCCACCTACATGGGCATGGTCAGCTGGCAGTTCAAGAAATTTGCCGATGCCACCAGCAAGGCCTGGTTTGCCCAGGCGTGGAAAGATAAGGTGTTTGCTGGCTTCACCAACAGTGCCACCATGAACGGCGACAAACATTCCACGCTGACTTACCTGTTCACCCTGGCCATGCAGCACCACGGCATCTGGGTCGGCACCGGCCTGATGCCCAGCAATGCCAAGGCCGCCAAACGCAACGATGTGAACTATGTGGGCTCCTGGGCCGGCGCCATGGCGCAGTCGCCGTCTGACGCGTCGCCTTCAGAGATGTTGCCCGGTGACCTGGAAACAGCGCGCCTTTTCGGCAAGCGCGTGGCCGAGGTGACAGCGCGTTTCAAAGCTTGATTTTATAAGTCTTTTAGGCCTATAGCCCTTGAATACAAAGCGTCTATAGCTATATAAACTATAGCACACTATTCTACGCTTTGGGTCATTTGCGTCCTAACTGACAGACGTCAATGTGCCGTCGGCGGCACAGATCAAAATCTGCGCACAAAAACCACAATGATTGACCTGTTATGCAACCCGCTTTACCTGTTCCACGCGTCGTTGTTTTGCGCCCTGTACCGACGGTGTTGGCAATTGGCGTGTTGCTGTGCTGTCGTCAGGTGCTGGCGCAGCCGGTAGTGCCGCTGTCGGAGAACGACTTTCTCAGCGACATGCCGATCGTGCTCAGCGTGTCGCGGCTGGCGCAGCGCCAAGACGAGACACCCGGCGCGGTGACGATTCTGGATCGCGACATGATCCGTCGCTCTGGCGCGCGGGATGTGGCCGACCTGCTGCGCTTGGTGCCGGGGTTTCGCGTTAGCAATTCGTTTGAGAGCGTGGCGCCGCAGGTGGGATATCACGGTATTTTTGGGCGCTATTCCAACCGGGTCGAACTGCTCATTGACGGCCGCTCGGCTTATTCGCCGTACTTTATCGGCAGCGTTGCACCTGGTTTGCAGACCGTGGCGTTACAAGACATTGAGCGCATGGAGGTGCTGCGTGGCTCCAACTCGGCGGCCTACGGCGCGCGTGCTTTTCTGGGGGTGATCAACATTGTGACGCGCCACACAGCTGACACGCTGGGTGGCGAAGGCTCGCTGACGACGGGGCAAAACGGCATTCATGACGCGCAGGCACGCATAGGCTGGTCGGCCGGGCCTGGCAGCATCAGGCTGAGCGCTGACCGGCGCGCTGACGACGGTCTGGAAGGCGCCTATGTCAGCAATTCAGTGAGCCGGGTTAACCTGCGAGCCGACTGGTACACCGCTGCCGGTCACGAACTTCAGTTGCGCCTGGGTGCCTTGAATCTGGATTCGGGCCGTGGCCAGAAGTCGTATCCGTCTGACCCGCTGCGCCCGTTCCGCTTTGATTCGGCTTATGCGCAGCTGGATTACAAGGTCGTCCTCAGTAGTGATGAAGACTTGGCTTTCAAGTTGTCGCGCAGCCAAGAGCACTATCGGGAAGAGTTTCCGGTCTCGTTGTTGTCGTATGGAATCAACGATGTGTACATGGTGCGTGGCAACGGTGAAGCGCAAAGCGATGCGGTGTCGTTGCAGTACACCCAGCGGCATTCTGAAACGCTGCGCAGCGTCGTGGGTGGCGAGTACCGCAGCGAGCGCATTGTGTCGGCCCCGCTGTACAACACCAGCGCGCCGTTTGACACCGATTTTCTTCGCCTGTTTGGCAATCTGGAGTGGCGGCTGGCGCCGGATTGGCTGCTCAATGCCGGCGCTCTGGCCGAGAACAGCAGCGTCACCGGTAACACCCTGGCGCCGCGCCTGATGCTGAATTGGCACCTGGCTCCCGGTCACACCGTGCGCGCGGGGGTGTCCAAGGCCTTTCGGCCACCGAGCAGCTATGAAAAGTTTGCAGACGTGCGTTACATCGTGAACGGTATCCCGCCTTTAAAGAATACCCTGTCCACCGGGCAGGCTGAACCCGAGACCTTGCTGGCCAAAGAGCTGGGTTATCTGGGTGATTTTCCCGACTGGCGCTTGGGTCTGGATGTGCGACTGTTTCAGGAGCGCTTTGACAAGCTCATCTATATTCAAACTAAACCCTCACCCAGCGACTATCGCAATGATGCCGCCTTTGATCTTCGGGGGCTGGAATACCAGTTGAAATTACAGCCCTGGCAAGGCGGGCAGGTCGTTTTTGGTCAGACCTACATTGACAACACCTATGCCACCGGCCGCGAAAATTTGACGCACGCCTCCACTGCCACGTCCAAGCGAACCAGTTCCTTGGCGCTTTTCCAGCAACTGCCCGGTCAGTGGAACCTGACGCTGTTGCACACCGATAACAGTCCGGTGAAACTGGTCGCTGATCGGCCGCAGCCGCAACGGCGCACCGACCTGCGCTTGGCCAAAGCCCTGCGCTGGGGTGCTCAGCGAGGCGAGCTGGCGCTGGTAGTGCAAAACCTGGGCTCGGCTTATGCCGATTTCAAGCGCGATTACTTGTTCCAACAGCAGGCTTACATCACCCTGCGCCTGGAAAACTGAGCCGACGATACAGATGCGGGTTCAGCGGCGTTTACTGTGGCTCTGTGCGGCGGCTTGGCTGCTGTGCGGTGCAGCACTGGCGCAAACGCCCTTGGGCCAGGTGCGGGTCATGATTGTCAGCAGTGACCCCGCGCCCGCCTACGCGCAGGCAGTGCAGGCGCTGACCGATGGTCTGGCGCGGTTGGGTGTGGCGCCTGCCCAGATTTCGCAGTCGTTCGCCTCGGATCTGGCGCTGCGCCTGCAGTCGGATCAAGCCCCGCGCCAGGATATTTTTGTGGCGCTGGGTAGCGAGGCTGCGCAAGTTCTGCTGGCTCGCAAAGTTCCAGCGCCGGTTTTGTGTGCACTGCTGCCGCGTAGTAGTTTTGAGCGCTTGCTGCGCAGCAATGGCCGGGTCATGTCGGGGCGCTTGAGCGCGATTTACCTGGACCAGCCGCTGGCGCGCCAGTTGACATTGGTTCGGCTGGCCTTGCCACAGGCCGGTCGTCTGGGAGTTTTATGGGGACCTGAGTCGTTTGGCAACGCGCGCAGCTTACAACTGCAAGCGGCGGCTTACGGCGTGAGCTTGTCGGAGGTAGTGCTTGGTCGGGTGGAAGATTTGTCCACCAGTCTGCCAGAGCTGCTGGCAGACAGCGACGTGTTGCTGGCGCTACCCGACCCGCTGGTGTTTAACAGCAGCACCATTCAAAACATTTTGTTGTCGAGCTTTCGTGCGCGGGTGCCGATGGTGGCTTTTTCCCCGGCGTATGTGCGTGCCGGTGCGGTGCTGGCGCTGTACACCACGCCTGAGCAAGCTGGCCAACAGGCGGCAGAACAGGTGTGGCAGGTGCTGCAAGGCAAGCCGCTGCCCGATCACCCGACCGAACCCAATGACTTTGAAGTGGGTGTGAATGCCCATGTTGCCCGCTCTTTGGGCCTGACTTTTGACGGTATCAGCCTGCGCCTGGCACTGCGGCGTCTGGAGCGCCTGCCATGAAACCTCTCAACATCCGCTCGCGTATGCTGCTGGCGGCCTTGCTGCCGCTGTTCTTGATCAGCACCCTGTTGGCAGCGGTGTTTTTGACGGCGCGCTTTGACGACATGCAAACCGCGTATGAGCAGCGCAACCGTTCGGTGGTGCGGCAAATGGCGCTGGCCAGCGAATACGGCCTGTTTTCAGGCAACCTGCAGCAATTGCAAGCCCTGGCGGCCGGCGCCCTGCATGAAGCCGATGTGCGCCAAGTGCTGGTGATGGACAGCCGTGGCCAAACGCTGGCCAGTGCGGGCGACGGCGCCCAACTGCCGATGCCCCCACTCATCACCTCAGAGCAGCAAGGATTTGACAGCCAGGCTCAGCTGGACTGGCTGGCGCAGCCGGTGTTTCCCAGTGATGTGCCGCTGGATGATCTGTTTGCCAGAAATTCGGTCGGGCCGGAACAGGTACCCATCCAGTTGGGGCAGGTGGTGGTGGTGTTTTCGCGCCACAACGTGGACGCGCGCAAGCGCCAGATGCTGGCGACCGGGGGAGGCATTGGTATCTTGAGCCTGCTGTTTGGCATGGCACTGGCCGTGTTTTTGAGCCGTGGCGTGATCCGCCCGATCACCCGCATCACGCAACTGGTTGAGCGCATTGGCCGGGGTGACTTTGCTGCGGTAGACAAGCTGCACGGTCAGGCGGCTAAGCAGGAACCGCTGCATGAGCTGCAAAGCCACATTCGCCTGATGGCCGAACGCCTGGCCCTGGCCCAGGGTGCGCTGGAGCAGCAGGTCACGCTGGCCACACAGGCCCTGCGTGAGAAGAAAGATGAGGCCGAGCAGGCGAACCAGGCCAAATCACACTTCTTGGCCGCTGCCAGCCACGATTTGCGCCAACCCACGCATGCGCTTGGCCTGTTTGTGTCGCGCCTGGCGCAGCTTCCGCATGACGCCCGCACTGGCGAGCTGATCAGCCATTTGGATGCTTCGGTGCGTGCCATGCAAAACCTGCTGGACGGTCTGCTGGACATTTCCCGGCTGGAGGCGCGCGCCATCCAGGTGAGCAAGCGACCGTTTGCGCTGGCAGCGCTTTTTGAGCAGCTGCAGCAAGATTTGAGCGCCGAGGCTTTAGACAAAGGGCTGACGCTGCGCGTGCGCCCCACTGATCTGTGGGTGATGAGCGATGCCACCCTGATCTACCGCGTCCTGCTGAACCTGGTGAGTAACGCCCTGCGTTACACCGAGCGCGGTGGTGTGCTGGTGGCGGCGCGCCGGTGTGCCAACAAGCAGGTGCAATTGCAGGTGTGGGACACCGGCATTGGCATTGCACCGCAGCATCAGCAGGCCGTCTTCGCCGAGTTTTACCAGGTGGGCAATGCTGCGCGTGACCGCACCAAAGGCATGGGGCTGGGTCTGAATATTGTGCAGCGCACCGCCAACTTGCTGGACCACCCGCTCACCTTGAGCTCACGCCTTGGGCGTGGCACCTGCTTCAGCTTGAGTCTGCCCTTGGCAACCGCGGAGCTGCCAGTGATGCAGGCGCTGCCCAAAGACCGGCAGTTGGCGGACGATGTGTCGGGCAAGTGGGCGCTGGTGATTGAGGACGACGACCTGGCCCGCACGGCCCTGGTGGGTTTGCTGGAAAGCTGGGGCATGCGGGTGGCGCAGGCGCAAGGTCCAGCGCAGGCGTTGCAACGCTTGGCCGAGGGTGTGTTGCCCGATGTGATCATCAGTGACCACCGTTTGCAAGAAGGTCTTTCTGGCTTGCAACTGGTGCAGCAGTTGCAACAGCAGTTGGGCCGCCCCACAGCCGCTTGCCTGATGAGTGGGGACACCGATCCGGCGGTGATTCAGGCGGTCCAAGTGGCCGGGCTGACGCTGCTGCACAAGCCGGTGCGCCCGGCCAAGCTGCGCAGTTTGCTGCGCCACTTGCTGATGGCTCAGCGCGATCAGCGGCTGACGGGGGAGGATCGGTCGTAACCCCAGCGCCCGGCTTGCAGCGCCGCCTGGGTGCGGGTTTTCACGCCGAAACCCCGCAAAATGCTGCTGACGTGGTTTTTCACCGTTTCGTCCGACAAGGACAATTGGTCACTGATATCGCGGTTGCTGCAGCCGCCCAACAGCAGTTGCAGCACCTCTTGCTGGCGCGGCGTGAAAACCGGGGCTTTTGCCTCTGTGGGTGATGGGCCAGGGCCGATGCCGAACTCTGGTGGGGAATAAACCTGGCCCTGTAGTACCTGACGCAACGCGTGCAGCAGCTCATCACTCAGACCGGACTTGGTGATAAACCCGACAGCACCATGCGCCAGCACCCGCTGGGCAATACTGGGGTTGGCCGAGCCCGACAAAATCACCACCGGCAGCTCCGGGTGTCGTTTGCCAAACACCCCGAGCGCTGCCAGACCATTCATGTCGGGCAAGTGGTAGTCCAGCAGCACCAGATCGAGATCGGGGTGGGAGGCGGCCAGCACAAAAGCGCGGGCGCAGTCACCCGCCTCAATCACTTCAGTGGTTTCCAGAGGCTCCAAGCCCTGCAGCACCTGGCACAGGCCCGCGCGCACCAGCGCATGATCATCAACCACCAGGATTTTCAATTTAGAAGCTCCAACTGTTCTAAGGGCTTAAGCAAAATTGTCCTAGCTAGGCACGCCGACGCAGACAGTACACCCGGTACGGCAAGGCGGCGCAACGAAGCTGGGGCGGTTTTGCTTGAGTCCTGTTTCCTACAATGCAGGCCATGTTTGTACACCTGCGCCTTCACACCGAATTTTCCGTCATCGACGGCACCAACCGCATTGATGAGATCGTCACATCGGCTGCCACTGACCAGCAGCCCGCTCTGGCCATTACCGACCTGAGCAACCTGTTTGGTGCCATCAAATTTTACAAAGAGGGTCGTAAACGCGGCGTCAAGCCGATTATCGGTGCGGAAATCTGGCTGGAGGGCTTGGGCAAAGATGCCGCGCAACTTTCACGCGTAGTGTTGCTGGTACAAAACACCGCCGGCTACCTGAATCTGTCAGAACTGCTGGCGCGCGCCTGGACGCAAAACGCCAACAAGGCGCAAGCCACCATCAGCATGGCCTGGTTGCAGGCCTTGAACGAGGGCTTGATTTGCCTGTCAGGTGCGCAGGCCGGGCCAGTGGGGCAGGCGCTGCTGCAGGGCGACGAGGCCCGGGCATTTGATGCCGCCATGCAGCTGGCGCAGGTGTTTACGCACCGCTTTTATCTGGAATTGCAACGCGTAGGCCGCCCCGAAGACGAGCCGCAGGTGGCTGCCGCCGTGCAGCTGGCGCAGCGCATGAACTTGCCAGTGGTGGCCACCCACCCTATTCAGTTCGCCGCCCCGCAAGACTTTGAAGCCCACGAAGCCCGGGTGTGCATTGCCGAGGGTGAAATTCTGGCCAACCCGCGCCGGGTGCGCCGCTTTACCCGCGAACAGCACTTTAAGACCGCGGCGCAAATGGCCGAGCTGTTTGCCGATGTGCCAAGCAGCCTGGCCAACACGGTGGCGATTGCCCAGCGCTGCAACCTGAGCCTGGTGCTGGGCAAGCCGCAGTTGCCCGATTTTCCGATTCCGCAAGTCGATGGCGTGGTGATGGAGGCCGACGACTACTTTCGTTACGCTTCGCAAGAGGGTTTGAAAGAGCGCATGGCGCATCTGTACCCCGACCCCGCCAAGCGCGCGGCGGAGATGCCACGCTACCAGGAGCGCCTGGAGTTTGAGCTGGGCACCATTTTGAAGATGGGTTTCCCCGGCTACTTTTTGATCGTGGGGGATTTCATCAACTGGGCCAAAAGCCACGGCTGCCCGGTGGGGCCGGGGCGCGGTTCTGGTGCGGGTTCTTTGGTGGCCTATGCGCTGAAGATTACCGACCTGGACCCTTTGCAATACAACCTGCTGTTTGAGCGTTTCCTGAATCCGGAACGGGTTTCGATGCCCGACTTTGACATTGACTTCTGCCAGGGCAACCGCGACCGGGTGATTGACTATGTGAAAGACAAATACGGCAAAGACGCAGTGAGCCAGATCGCCACCTTTGGCACCATGGCCGCGCGCGCTGCCATTCGTGACGTGGGTCGGGTGCTGGACATGAGCTACACCTTTTGCGATGGCATCAGCAAACTGATCCCGAACAAGCCGGGCGTGGCCGTTACCCTGCAAAAACCGCCGCCCGACCGTAAAAAAGACGACAAACTGGTGTACGCCTCAGAGGCCGAGCCGATTCTGGCCGAGCGTGAAGCCAAAGAGGAAGATGTGCGCACACTCCTGGAGCTGGCGCGCAAGTTGGAGGGCATGACCCGCAACATCGGCATGCACGCTGGCGGCGTATTGATTGCACCGGGCAAGCTCACCGATTTTTGCCCGCTGTACCAGCAGCCCGGCAGCGACTCGGCGGTGAGTCAGTACGACAAAAACGACGTGGAGGCGGTCGGCCTGGTCAAGTTCGACTTTTTGGGCCTGGCGACGCTGACCATTTTGGAGATCGCCCGCAAATTCATCATCCAGCGCCATCCAGGGCAGGAAAACTTTGCTTTTGAGAACCTGCCGCTGGACGATAAAGCCACCTACCGGCTGTTTCAGGACGGCAAGACCGAGGCGGTGTTCCAGTTTGAATCGCGCGGCATGCAAGGCATGCTGCGTGACGCCAAGCCGACTCGGCTGGAAGACCTGATTGCGCTGAACGCGCTGTACCGCCCCGGCCCGATGGACCTGATTCCGAGCTTTGTGGCGCGCAAACACGGCCGCGAAGTGGTGGAGTACCCGCACCCGCTGGTGGCCAACATGCTGTCTGAGACCTACGGCATCATGGTCTACCAGGAGCAGGTGATGCAGACCGCGCAGATTCTGGGCGGCTACTCATTGGGTGGCGCCGACATGCTGCGCCGCGCCATGGGTAAAAAAGACGCGGATGAGATGGCCCGGCACCGGCAGATCTTCCGTGATGGTGCCGCCAAAAACGCCATCACCCAGGACAAGGCCGACGACATCTTCGACTTGATGGAGAAGTTTGCCGGCTATGGCTTCAACAAGAGCCACGCTGCGGCGTATTCATTGCTGGCGTACCACACCGCCTGGCTCAAGGTGCACTACACCGCCGAGTTTTTCTGCGCCAACATGACGGTGGAAATGGACGACACCGACAAGCTCAAAGTGTTGCTGGAAGACGCCATCAAAATGGGCCTGACCTTTGAGCCGCCTGACGTGAACCGGGGTGTGAGCCGTTTCGAGCCGGTGTCTGACACGGTGATCCGCTATGGGTTGGCGGCGGTCAAGGGCAGCGGTGCCCAAGCCATCGAAGCCATTGTTGCCGCACGCACGGGCCGCGGCGTGGGGCCGCTGGGTGATGTGAGTGGGCCGTTCAAGAGCTTGTTTGACTTTTGCGCCCGGGTCGACCGCAGCCGCATCAACAAGCGAACGGTGGAGGCGCTGATCAAGGCCGGTGCGTTTGACGCGATCCACCTCAACCGCGCCAGTCTGCTGGCCAGCGTGGACCTGGCGTTTGAGTTTGGTGCCGCCACCCTGGCCAACGCCAACCAGTGCAGCCTGTTTGACATGGGCGGCGCCGACGATGTGGGCTCCAGCACCCAGGAGCCCGAGTTGGTGCAGGCCACGCCCTGGGGCGTGAAAGAGTGCCTGACGTATGAGAAGACGGCGGTGGGCTTTTATTTGTCAGGCCACTTGTTTGACGAGGTGGCTGACGAGGTGCGCCGCTTTGCCAAGCGGCCTGTGGCTGAACTGCTGGACACCCGTGAGCCGCAATTGCTGGCGGGCATCGTTACCGACTTTCGCATCATCAACGGCCAGCGCGGCAAGCTGGGGTTGTTCAAGCTGGACGATAAATCTGGCGTGATCGACGCGCGAGCCGACGAAGCACTGATCAACGCGCATAAAAACCTGCTGAAAGACGACGAACTGATCATCGTCATGGGCAAGGCGCAGCCAGACCGTTTCTCTGGCGGCATGCAGCTGACGGTGACGCAGGTTTGGGACCTGGAGCAGGCGCGCTGCCGCTTTGGTAAGTATTTGCGGGTGGTGCTGGGGCATGCTGCGCATGCTACCGGTGCCGGGACAGATGTGGCCCCCGCCAGTGCGGCGACCACCCTGGCGACGCCAACCCATGCCACCCCCACCAGAGCGCCAGATGTGGCGCGCCTGCTCAAAGATTACCCGGCGCAGCGTGAGGTGACCGAGCAGGGCGACCTGTGGCGCGGCTTGCAGGTGCGCATGGCGTTAACCTGCCAAGGCGAGGAGGGTGCGGCCAGCGTCGAACTGCAGTTGGGTGAGCGCGCCAAGTTTTACCCCACAAACGCCGCGCTGGCCAGTTGGTGGGCGCAAGCGGCACCGGGCACAGCAGACATTGTTTATGAATGAAATTGGCGTCTAGCCCTTGTAGGTAATGCGCTAGTAGCTATTAATTTAGTAGTTAATTGTTTCGATTGCCATTCAGGCGTTCACCCGGCAACCACGCCCCAAACACAGGCATAGCGGGTCAAGCGAGTCGTGACAGCTGTAGCAGCCGTAGCAGCCGTTGCCGAGCCGCTCCGGCGGCTGGCGCATGCTAGATTGGTACACTGGTCTGGCTTGTCGGGGCGCCCAAGACGAAAGTCGGGGCTGAGACCACTTCTGTGGAACCCGCTGAACCTGATCGGGGTCATGCCCGCGTAGGGAACAACGCAATTGGCACCGGCGCATCTGTGAGCTCTACCCAAGATCTCCAGTGACTCCCCGGCACTCCAGGCAGGCTCCTTTGACCTTTCAGGAGACCACCTTGACCATTCACTCACCTGCAGTAGACATCAGCCAAATCACCCGTCGCATCACGCGCACGCCGTTTGCTGGCTCGTCCAAAATTTACCTCACTGGCTCGCGCCCCGACATCCGGGTGCCGTTTCGCGAGGTCGCCCTCACCGACACGCTGGTCAAGTCTGGCCCCACGCAAGCTGATGTCAGCCGCGTACCGAACCCGCCTTTGCGCCTGCCGGATGCCTCCGGCGTGTACACCGACCCAAGCGTTGAGATTGACATTACCCGGGGCCTGCAAGCCCTGCGCAGCGGCTGGATTGCCGAACGGCTGGATACGCAAGCGCTGCCCGGCTTGAGCAGCGCCTACGGCCAGCAGCGCTTAAGCGAGCCCAGCTTGAGCGCTCTGCGCATGGCCCAGCCGCCCATTCCCCGGCGGGCGAAGACCGGCGCCAATGTGACGCAGATGCACTATGCGCGCCGTGGCCTGATCACGCCGGAGATGGAATTTGTCGCCATCCGTGAAAACCTGGTGCGCGCGCAACTCGCCCAGCGCCTCGCCACCGAGCGCTTGCCCCGACCCGGCCAGGCCTTTGGCGCGCTGATGGCGCAGCCGGTCACGCCAGAATTTGTGCGCGACGAGCTGGCGCGCGGGCGCGCAGTGATCCCGTGCAACATCAACCACCCCGAGAGCGAGCCGATGATCATTGGCCGCAACTTTCTGGTCAAGGTCAATGCCAACATTGGCAACTCAGCCACCACCTCAGGCATTGAAGAAGAGGTGGACAAGCTGGTCTGGTCGATCCGCTGGGGCGCCGACACGGTGATGGACCTGTCCACCGGCGAGAACATTCATGAAACCCGCGAGTGGCTTCTGCGCAACTCCCCGGTACCGATTGGCACCGTGCCGCTGTACCAGGCGCTGGAAAAGGTCAACGGCAAAGCCGAAGAACTGAGCTGGCCGCTGTTTCGTGACACGCTGATTGAGCAGGCCGAGCAGGGCGTGGACTATTTCACCATTCACGCCGGGGTGCGCCTAGCCTATGTCCCCCTGACCGCGAACCGGCTCACCGGCATCGTCTCGCGCGGCGGCTCAATCATGGCCAAATGGTGCCTCTCGCACCACCGTGAAAGCTTTCTCTACGCGCATTTTGAAGACATCTGCGACATCATGAAAGCCTACGATGTGAGCTTTTCGCTGGGCGACGGCCTACGCCCCGGCTCGATTGCCGATGCCAACGATGAAGCCCAGTTTGCCGAACTGCACACGCTGGGCGAGCTGACGCAAATCGCCTGGAAGCATGATGTGCAGGTGATGATTGAAGGCCCCGGCCATGTGCCCCTGCAAATGGTCAAGGAAAACGTCGACAAGCAACTCAGCGCCTGTTTTGAAGCGCCGTTCTACACCTTGGGGCCGCTAATCACCGACGTGTCACCGGGCTATGACCATATTTCGTCAGCCATGGGCGCGGCCAACATTGGTTGGTACGGCACCGCCATGCTGTGTTACGTCACGCCCAAGGAGCATCTGGGCTTGCCGAATCGCGACGACGTGAAACAGGGTTTGATCGCCTACAAAATCGCCGCCCACGCCGCGGACTTGGCCAAAGGCTACCCCGGCGCGCAGATGTGGGACAACGCAATCAGCAAGGCGCGCTTTGAATTTCGCTGGGAAGACCAGTTCCGCCTAGCCATTGACCCCGACACGGCCATGGCGTACCACGACGAAACCTTGCCCAAAGACAACGCCAAGCTGGCGCATTTTTGCTCGATGTGCGGGCCCAAATTCTGTTCGATGAGCATCTCGCAAGAGGTGCGCGAATTTGCCCGCATTCAATCGGCGAATGCGCTACTGGCGGGCTCTGATGGCGCGCCCGATGCTGCGCAGGTCAGCAGCGCGCTGGCAGAAAAAGCCGCCGAATTCCGTGTGGCTGGGCAAGAACTTTATACATGAAATAAGCCTCTAGCCCTTATGGATAAAGCGCGGGCAGCTATCAGAAGTAGCTGCTAGTCTTTGGGCCGGAAGATCAGGGTCAGGGTTGACGGCATGCTGCCGTCGATGTCGCGGGGCAGTACTTCGGTCTTGTCGATGGCGCGGATCACCGCGTCGTCCCAGGCCTGGTTGCCGCTGCTTTTGGTGATCTTGCGGCCCACAATGGTGCCGTCAGGCGCGGCACGCACCTCCACCTCGGCGGTGGGGTTGCCGGCAATGTCATCGATAAATACGATGTTGGGTTTGACCCGCGCGCGGATACGGCCACCATAACTGGCCGATGGCCCAGACGACTTCATTGCACTGCCAGTGGCATTAGCCGCACCACTGGCGCCCGCCAGCCCGGCCATGCGTTGCAGGTTTTTCTGGCGCTGGGCTTGGAGTTGTTTGGCCTCCAGCGCGGTCTGCTTTTTGTCCTGGGCGGCTTGCTTTGCCTTGGTGGCTTGCTCTTCTTTTAGCTTGTCTTGCGCGGCTTGGAGTTTCTCCTGCTTGAGCTGCTCTTGCTTGAGCTGCTCTTGCTTGAGCTTGTCTTGCTTCAATTTGTCAAGCTTGGCCTTTTCCAGTTTGTCTTCGCGCTCTTTGGCCAGCTTCTGGCGCAGTTTCTCCTGCTTGAGTTCTTCCAGCCGAGCCTGCTCTTTTTGCAAGCGACGTTTTTCCTGCTCCAGTGCAATGTCCACTTTGGGCAGCGGGGCAGGGGGTTCCACTACCGGCACTGGCTTGGGCGGTGGTGGTGTCGGTTGCGGTGGCGGGACTGTAGGTTGGGGCGGTGGCTCAATGGCTCGGGGCGCGGCTTCTTGTGGCAGGGCAGACCAAAGCTCGGCCTCTGCGCTCAAAATCTGCGTGTCTCGGGTCCAGCGCACGCCCCAGGCCAGGGCCGCCAGCAGCAGGCCGTGAACCAGCAGCGCCAGAATCACCGCGCGCACCCGGCCAGGGGTGCCTGGCGGTGCGAATTCAAGGCGGTCGGTGTGGGCGTGCATGTCCTGTTGATCAGTTGGCCAGTTGCACTGACAAACCCACGCGCGCCACACCCGCACGTTGTAGCTTGTCCATGACTTTCACTACTGCTTCGTACTTGACGTTTTTATCGGCACTGATGACCACGGCCGAGTTGGCGACACCTTCTTGGGCCTGTTTGACCACGCCTGCCACGTCTTTGAGGGTGACAGAGCTGGTTTTGTCTTTGACTTTGAGCTCCAGCGATTCGTCTTTGCCAATGATGATCTGCAGCACTTGGTCCGGTTGCTTCTCGGCCTTGCCGACGCTGGGCAGGTTGATCATGCTGGGTGAAATCAGCGGAGCAGTGACCATAAAGATGATCAGCAGCACCAGCATCACGTCGATGAAAGGCACCATGTTGATCTCGTTGATGGCGCGCCGCCCGCGGCCCCGGCCCACTGTTGCTGGCATGTTGTTGGCTCCTGGTTAATGCCCGGAGGCAGATTGGGCGCCAACGTTGCGCTGCAGGATGTTGGAGAACTCTTCGATGAAGGTCTCCAGCCGGATGGAGATGCGGTCAATGTCGCGTGCAAAGCGGTTGTAGGCCACCACCGCCGGAATGGCGGCAAACAGGCCAATGGCGGTGGCCACCAGCGCTTCGGCAATGCCGGGCGCCACTGTGGCCAGGGTCACCTGGGTCAAGGCAGCAAGGCCAATGAACGAGTGCATGATGCCCCAGACGGTGCCAAACAGGCCCACATACGGCGACACAGAGCCTACCGAGGCCAGAAACGACAGATGGGTTTCGATCACGTCCATCTCACGTTGAAAGCTGGCGCGCATGGCACGCCGGGCACCGTCCATCAGGGTGCCGGGGTCGGCAATGCGTTTTTCGCGCAGTTTTTGGTACTCACGCATGCCGCTGGCAAAAATGCGCTCCATCGGGCCGGAGGTTTTGGCGTTTTTGGCCGCTCCGGCATACAGGTCGTTCAAACTGCTGCCTGACCAAAACTCGCGCTCAAAGCTGTCGTTCAGGCCCTTGACCTTGCCCAGCGAAAACAGTTTGCGAAAGATGGCTGCCCAGCTGGCGATCGAAATCCCCATCAGCAGCACCATCACGAGTTGCACCACCAGGCTGGCATTGAGCACCATGGTGAGGATGGAAAGGTCTTGGTTCATAACAGTTGGTCCAGGATAACTTGGGGAATTCGGGTGGGTTTGCCCTGGGCGTTGACCCAGCTGGCGCGGATGGTGGCTTGGCACAGCAGCACCGGCTCGCTGTCGGTTTGGCGTAGCACCTGCTGCTGGATGGTCATGGACGCCCGACCCGGTTCTGTGAGCGCGGTGGTCACCAAAAGTTCATCGTCGAGCCGGGCACTTTTCAGGTAGCGCACATGCGCTTCACCCACCACAAACATGCCGCCGGTTTCCAGCTTCAAGGCTTGTTGGTGGATGCCGCAGGCACGCAACCACTCGGTGCGGGCCCGTTCGCAAAACTTCAGGTAATTGGCGTAGTAGACGATGCCACCCGCGTCGGTGTCTTCCCAGTACACGCGCAACGGCCAGCTAAACGATGGCCGATCAGTGCCTGGCTGGGTGGCAGTGGTGCGCGTCATGCCAGCAGCATGGTGAGTCGGCTGACCGCCTCTTGCAGTTGCGCCATTGAATTGGCGGTTGACAAGCGGATGAAGTGCCCGGTGTCGGCATGGCCGAAGTCACGCCCGGGCGTGACCGCTACATGGGCGCGGTTCATCAGCGCAAAAGCCAAATCCCAGCTGCCTTGCACGCCCAGCTTGTCGCACGCGGCCTCGCAGTTGGCCCAGGCGTAAAACGCACCGTCGGGCATCACTGGCACGCTTAGCCCCAGGGCGTTAAGGGCGGGGATGAAGTAGTCGCGCCGGGCCTTGAACTCGGCACGGCGGCGCTCGTATTCGGCTAGGCTCTCGGCCTCAAAGCATGCCATCGCGGCATGTTGTGCAATGGTGCTGGGGCAGATGAACAGGTTTTGCGCCAGCCGCTCGATCACCGATACCAGCGCTTCGGGCACCACCAGCCAGCCCAGGCGCCAGCCGGTCATGCTGAAGTATTTGGAAAAGCTGTTGATGCTGATGATGTCGTCACCCAGCGCCAGAGCCGTCTGGCCAAACTCGGCCTCATGGCTCAGGCCCAGGTAGATCTCATCAATGATAGAAATGCCTCCCAGCCCTTGTACTACCTCATGAATACGCTTCATTTCTGATAGCGATATAGAGGTGCCAGTGGGATTCGAGGGGGAGGCCAGCAGCACGCCGCGTGTCTTTTGGTTCCAGGCGGCAGCGACTTTGTCGGCGCTGAGCTGAAAGCGCTCCGCAGCGGTGGTGGGGATCAGCACCGCATTGCCCCCGGCAGCGCTCACAAAGTGCCGGTTGCAAGGGTAGCTGGGGTCAGGCATCAGCACCTCATCGCCCGGGTCGATCAGCGCCAGACAAGCCAGTTGCAGCGCGGCCGAGGCCCCGGCGGTCACCACAATGCGGCTGGCAGGCACTGCCACGCCAAAGCGCTGCAGGTACCACTGGCTGATGCGCTCGCGCAGTTCAGGCAGACCGGTGGCCGGTGTGTATTGCGTCAAACCGTCGCGGATGGCTTTGGCCGCGGCCTCTTGCACCAGCGGCGGCGCGGTGAAATCAGGCTCACCAATGTTCAAAAAGATCATCGGCTTGCCAGAATCTGCTGCACCGGCTGCCAAAGCCTGTGCAGCTTTGGCGACTTCCATCACGTAAAACGGCTCAATGCGCTGGGCGCGCTCAGACACCTTCATGGTCAAGCAGAGGCGCGGCCCGAGGGTCGGTCGGCGTTCACTTCTGTCTCACGCAGCTGGCGGGCCAGGACGTTGAGCACGGCGTTCACATACTTGTGGCCGTCGGTGCCGCCAAACTCCTTGGCCAGCTCGATGCATTCGTTCAGCACCACGCGCCAAGGCACATCCGGGCAGTGGGCAAATTCATACACACCAATCCACATGCAGGCGTGTTCCACCGGCGAGATTTCGCTCAAAGGGCGGTCCAGCGCCGGCTGAATTTGCGTATCCAGCTCGGCTGCGTGTTCGGCACAGCCGTGCAGCAGCGCATCAAAATGCACTGCATCGGCTTTGGAAAACCCGGCCAGGTCACGGGTGAAGGTGTCCACGTCGTCCAGCGGATTTTTGCCGACCAGCACTTGGTAGAGCGCCTGCAGTGCAAATTCACGAGCGCGGGAACGCTCAGACTTGCTGGCCGCTTTGCGCACGCCGGTACTGGTCAGGCCCTTGCGGGGTTGGCGCGGCGGGCGTTTGGAGGGGCTGGGGTGGCTTGATTCACTCATGCAATACTTTCCAGCAGGTTGGCCATCTCAACGGCCGCGCGTGCAGCGTCACGGCCTTTGTCGGTTTGGCGGGCCACGGCTTGGGCGATGTTTTCGACAGTCAGGATGGCGTTGGCAATCGGCACCTTGTAGTCCAGCCCAACGCGGCTCACGCCCGCGCCAGATTCGTTGGCCACCAGCTCAAAGTGGTAGGTTTCGCCGCGGATGATGCAGCCCAGCGCAATCAGCGCGTCGTATTTCAGGTTGTCGGCCAGGGATTGCAGGGCAACGGGCACTTCTAGCGCGCCGGGTACTTGCACCAGGGTGATGTTTGTTTCGGCGACGCCCAGGGCCAGCAGTTCGGTGCGGCAGGCCTCTGCCAAGGCGTTGGTGATGTCGGTGTTGAAACGCGCTTGCACGATGCCAATGGTGAGCTTTTTGCCGTTCAGGCGGGGGTCGGTGGCGTCAAGTGCGCCTTGTTCTGCGATCAGCATGGTGTTTGGATGGGTTGTTGGGGTTAGGGCGTGACGTAGCCGACAATTTCAAGACCGTAGCCGGTCATGCTGGGCATGCGCCGGGGGTTGCCCAGTAGTTTCATTTTGTGCACGCCACATTCGCGCAAAATTTGTGCGCCCACGCCATAGGTGCGCAGGTCCAGGCGGCCACGCTCGGGGCCGTGGCTGGCCTTGGCGGTGCCTTCAAACTGCGCCAGCAATTGCGCACTGCTTTCGCCGCAGTTGAGGAAAACCACCACACCCTTGCCCTCGGCGGCAACACGGGTCAGGGCGGCTTCCAGGCTCCAGGAGTGCATGGTGCGGCCTTTTTCAAGTGCATCCAACACAGACAATGGCTCATGCACGCGGGCCAGCACGGCTTCGTCAACCGCCCATTCGCCCATGACCAGCGCCAGGTGCACGCCGTGGGCAGTTTTGTCTTTGAAGGCATGGGCGGTGAACTGACCAAAAGCGGTGTTGAAAGGGCGCTGCCCGATGTGCTCCACCAGTGACTCCATGCGACTTCGGTGGTGAATCATGTCGGCAATGGTGCCAATTTTCAGGCCGTGTTCGGCGGCAAACAGCTGCAAATCGGGCAGCCGCGCCATGGTGCCGTCGTCTTTCATGATCTCGCAAATCATGGCGGCAGGCGAGCAACCGGCCATGGCAGCCAGATCACAACCCGCCTCGGTATGGCCCGCGCGAATCAGCACGCCGCCTTCTACCGCCTGCAGCGGAAAGATATGGCCAGGCTGCACCAGGTCTTCAGGCTGGGCGTTTGTGGCTACGGCGGCGCGCACGGTGCGGGCGCGGTCAGCGGCAGAAATGCCGGTGGTGACGCCTTCGGCAGCCTCGATGGACACGGTGAACGCCGTGTTTTTTTTGTCGGCATTGCGGGCCGCCATGGGGGGCAATTGAAGCCGCTCGCAGCGTTCTTTGGTCAGCGTCAGACAGATCAAGCCACGGCCAAAGCGGGCCATGAAATTCACGGCTTCCGGCGTGACGTGGTCAGCGGCCATGATCAGGTCGCCCTCGTTTTCGCGGTCTTCTTCATCGACCAGAATCACCATGCGGCCAGCCGCAATGTCGGCGACGATGTCTTCAACTGGGGAGATGGCAACGGGTTGCAGTGCAGTAGTCATGTGTTTGGGGATAGTGCAGGCAGTAATAAGGTGTAGCGTGGCTCATGTGACTGGCTGAAGGCCGGGGTCGAGCATGCGCTCAACATAGCGGGCAATCAGATCAATCTCCAAATTCACCGTGGAGCCGCTGCGCAAGGTGCCCAGTGCGGTGTTTTCAATGGTGTGGGGAATCAGGTTGATGCTCACCAGGCAGCCTTCGGGAAGGTCCTGAACACTGTTGACGGTGAGGCTCACGCCGTTGACGGTGATGGAGCCCTTGTAGGCCAGGTATTTCGCCAGAGCGGTAGGTGCCAACACCTGCAGCAGCCAGCTTTCACTGACCTGCTCAAACCGCGTGACCTCACCCACGCCATCTACATGGCCAGACACCATGTGCCCGCCCAGCCGGTCATTGGCGCGAAGGGCTTTTTCAAGGTTGATCGCGCCCATGCTGTCCAAACCTGCGGTCTTGTTGAGCGACTCTGCAGAAATGTCGACGGTGAACTGCTGCTGCGCTCGCTCCAACGAGGTCACGGTCATGCAGGCGCCGTTGAGTGCAATGCTGTCGCCCAAAACCACGTCGTCTAGGTAGCCCGTGGGTGGCTCGATGGTCAGGCGCTTGCCATAAGTGACTGAATCGCCCAAGGGTTGAGCGGAAATGATGTGGCCGATGCCGGTGATGATGCCTGTAAACATCGGCGTATTTTCGCAGGGAATGGCGCGCCCGCTTCGGGCGCCTGTGCAAACACCTGGTTAAAAACTGTCTCGTCCCGGAATTCTGGCCAGAAGGCGCAGGTCCGGGCCGACCAATTCGGTGGATACAAACGTCAGCGGCACGGCTTGCGACAGGTCGGTGAGCGCCCCCAAATCCGCCATGCCACGCCCCTGACCAATGAGCTTGGGCGCCAGGTACACCAAAAATTCATCCACCAGCCCGGCGCGAATCAGGGCGCCATTGAGCTTTTCACCCGCTTCTGTGTGCAACTCGTTGATTTCGCGCTTGGCCATGTCTTGCAGCATGGCCGCCAGATCAACCTTGCCGGTGGGCGTGCCATTGGCCTGTGCGCCAGGCAGGTAAACCACCGTGGCGCCACGCGCTTCGAGTGCCTGCTTTTTGATGTCATTTGGCACTGCAGCGTAGATGTAGCAAGCGCGACCAGCTATGAAAAGATTAGCATCAAGCGGAGTTTCAAGGCGGCTGTCAACCACCACCACTGCGGGCTGGCGCGGTGTGTCCACCAGCCGCACGTCGAGCTTGGGGTTGTCGGCCAGCACGGTACCCATGCCGGTCAGCACAGCGCAGGCGCGGGCGCGCCAGGCGTGACCATCGGCGCGGGCTTGTGGCGAGGTAATCCATTGGCTGACGCCGTTTGGCAATGCCGTTTTACCGTCCAGCGAGGCGGCCATCTTCATGCGCACCCAGGGCGTTTTGCGGATCATGCGGCTGAAAAAACCGATGTTGAGCTCGCGCGATGCCATCGCCAGCGGGTCATCAGGGGGCAACACCAGCACCTCAATGCCCGCCGCCCGCATGCGCGCAAAGCCCTGACCGGCCACCAGCGGGTTGGGGTCGGTGTTGGTGGCGACCACCTTTTTGATGCCTGCAGCAATCAGTGCGTCGCAGCACGGGCCAGTGCGGCCTTGGTGCGCGCAGGGCTCCAGGGTGACGTAGGCGGTGGCTCCGCGGACATCATGGCCGATGGCGGCGGCATCGCGCAGAGCCATGATCTCGGCGTGCGGGCCGCCGACTGGCTGGGTGTGGCCTTGGCCCAACAGATTACCGTCAGGGCTGGTGATGACACAGCCTACGTGCGGGTTGGGGGAGGTGAGCAGCAAGCTTTGCGCTGCTTGCGCCAGGGCTTGTTGAATGAAGACTTCGGTATCAGGCATGGTTAGCTTTATATAAGAAATAACCTTCTAGCCCTTATGTTACAAGCGCAAGCAGCTATGCAACTTGTAGCGTTTCAACCTCGAAACCGACAATGTTGCGAGTGGCTTTGCTGAACTCGACCCCAATCAGATGAATCGGCTCACCCCGGGCTTTGAATTTGTCGGCATAACCCTTGTCTTTGATTTGCTGCAAGGCTTGGCCCGCCGGGTTCAGCTCCACCACCTTGAACTCAAACAGAAACACCTGTTGGTTAAACAGCACCGTCATGTCGATGCGACCCTGGTTGGTGGCTTCTTCGAGTTGGATATCCAGCCCCAGCGCGGCAAAGTAGCTGTAGAAAATGCTCGCGTAATAGCCTTCAAAGCCGCTCAACTCGTTCTTGCGATACCAGTCATTGGCAATGCTGGCGTAAAAAGCGTGAAACAGGGTTTTCAGGCCGGTAAAGTCTTGCGCTTGCAACAGTTTGTAGAGTCGGCTTAGGTGCTGCCCTGGCACATTCAAGCCGCCCGTCAGGCTTTGCAGTAGGCTGTTGTTCAGGGCTGACTGAACCTCCATGTTGGGGTATTTCAGCGTCAGCTCCATTTGTCCGGGTGCCTGCCAAATGTCTTTGATGGTCAGGTAGCCCGCTTGAAACATCAGTGCCTCCACCGGAATGTTGTCCACATCAAACGTCGCCAGCAAAGACTCTGAGGCCACGATGCGCGTCAAATCAGGGGTGAACTGCTGGCGCTGTTGCAGCAGTTTGATCAGGAAGGTGGGAGTGCCGGTTTCGAACCAGTGCGGTTTGAATTGTCGCGTGTCAAACAACAGCAACAGCCCAAACGGGTTGTAAACCGAGGCGCCCAGCCAGTTGTAGCCGTTGTACCACTGGCGAATCAGCTCACGGTCCAGCCCCGGCAACTCAGGCGCAAACACCGTGTCCACATCCGCATCGGTGTAACCGCAGATGGTGCTGTAGCGCGGGTCCAAGGTGATGTCTTTGAAGTTATTCAAGCCCGAGAACAGGCTGACTTTGCTGAACTTGCTGACGCCGGTCAAAAAGACAAACTTCAAATGCTCGTCGCTGTCCTTGAGCACTGAATAAAAGTCTTTGAGTACCTCGCGAATGTCGGTGGCAATGGCCGGGGACTCAATGCGGTCAAGAATGGGTTTGTCGTACTCGTCCACCAACACCACGGCACGCTGGCCTGCACGGGTGGCTACATGGATGATCAGTTCCTTGAAGCGACTGCGGTGGTCGGGAAACTGCGGCTTCAAGCCAAAAGACTGCTCCAGCAGGGTGAGCTGCTGGTGCAGGCTTTGCCCCAGGTCGGCCACTGAGCCCAGCACGCCACCACCAAAGCTGATGCGAATCACCGGGTATTTTTTGGACCAGTCCCACGCGTTTTCAGCTGCCAAGCCTTTGAACAGCGCCTGGTTGCCTTCAAACATTTCGCGCAGCGTGTCTAGAAACAGACTTTTGCCAAAACGCCTGGGGCGGCTCAAGAAGTAATATTTGCCTTCATTGGCCAAGCCTACCGCGTAGGCGCTTTTATCCACGTAGTAATGGCCTTCTTGAATAATTTCAGAAAAGGTTTGAATGCCAATGGGCAGCCTGCGCCGGGGCGCAGCGGCTGTGGCGATGTGGTTGGCGACTGTGGAACTCATAAAACCATTCTAGAGGTAGACCGCTTCCCATCATGACAGCTGGGTGCCCGATATGACAGCACTTTGCGACGTTAAAAGCTAAAACGGCTCTCGCCCTTGCCTTCTGGCCAGCACGCGTAGGCCCAGGCCGACCAATTCGGTGGATACAAACGTCAGCGGCACGGCTTGCGACAGGTCGGTGAGCGCCCCCAGATCCGCCATGCCACGCCCCTGGCCAATGAGCTTGGGTGCCAGGTACACCAAAAATTCATCCACCAGCCCGGCGCGAATCAGCGCGCCTTTAAGCCTTGCACCGGCTTCTATATGTAACTCGTTGATCTCGCGCCTGGCCAAGTCTTGCAGCATGGCCGCCAGATCAACCTGGCCGGTAGGCATGCCGTCTGCCTGTGTGGCGGGCAGGTAGATGACGGTGGCGCCACGCGCTTCGAGTGCCTGTTTTTTTATGTCATTTGGCACTGCAGCGTAGATGTAGCAAGCGCGACTAGCTATGAATAGTGCAGCATCCAGTGACGTCTCAAGGCGGCTATCGACCCCGACCAAATGCGGTTGACGCGGGGTGGGCACCAAGCGCACATCAAGTTTTGGGTTGTCGGCCAAAACCGTACCCATGCCGGTGAGCACAGCGCAGGCACGGGCGCGCTAGGCATGGCCGTCGGCGCGAGCTTCGAGCGATGTAATCCACTGGCTGGCACCGTTGGGCAGCGCCGTGACGCCGTCCGGCGAGGCTGCCATTTTCATGCGCACCCACGGTGTTTTGCGGATCATCCGGCTGAAAAAGCCGATATTGAGCTCGCGCGACGCAATGGCCAGCGGGTCATCAGGGGGCAATACCAGCACCTCAATGCCCGCCGCCCGCATGCGCGCAAAGCCTTGGCCACTCAAGTTCGACACTGTTTTTCCGAATTCCTGGTTTTCCCGCCCTGGCTTACCAATGAATTCAACCACTTACGTTGATTTTCTGGTTGAAAGCAAAAAGTGCATGTAGTGGCACGTTTCATTTGGTGGGTAGTTTTCGTTTTTTCTGACTTGCGCTACACTCAGCGCCATGTTCATCAAAGTCACCCAGTCTGGCGGTCGCCGCTACGCCCAGTTGGTGGAGTCCTTTCGCAATGATGAAGGCAAACCCCGCCAGCGCACCGTCTGCACCCTGGGTCGTCTGGAGTCCGGCGGCGACGTTGACACCCTGATTGCCTCCTTGCAACGCGCCCGAGGTATTGCCCCTGCTGCGTCTGCACTTGATGACCTGCGCTTTACTGACAGTCGCCATGCTGGTGACATCTGGGCCTTGTCTGAACTCTGGCGAACCTTGGGCTTTGATGATTTGGCGACTTCTTGGCGGCGCTCCAAAACAGAGATTGATGTTCTGACCTGTTTGCGCCTGATGGTCTTCAACCGCCTGTGTGACCCTGGCAGCAAACTCGGTGTGCTGCGCTGGCTGCAAACCGTGGCTTTGCCCGCAGGCTCTGGCATCGTCACTGAGCATCAGCACCTGCTGCGCGCCATGGATGTACTCGATGAGCACAGCGACAAACTCAAGCTCCGACTGGCCACGCTCATGCGTCCGCTGATTGACCAAGACCTCTCGGTGGTGTTTTATGACCTCACCACGGTTGCGGTCACCGGACAGACGGATTTGCAAGACGATGTGCGCGCTTACGGCTTGGCCAAGTCGGGCCTGATTGAGCGCCAGTTCATGTTGTCCTTGGTGCAAACCTGCGAGGGCCTGCCCATCGCGCATGAAGTACATCCCGGTAACACGGCAGAGGCCAAAACCCTGCTGCCCATGATTCGGGGGTTGTTGGTGCGTTACCCGCTCAAGCGTGTGGTGCTGATTGCCGATCGGGGGCTGCTCAGCACGGCCAACATTGAAGAGTTGGACAAGTTGCAGGCCCAGTTGAAAAAGGATGGCCGTGATGTCGCCGTTGAGTACATCCTGGCGGTGCCGGCGGCGCGTTATGGTGACTTTGCAGATGATCTGCAAAAACTGCATAAGGGCCAGGATGCCACCCAAGAATGGTGCGGTGAAACAAAATGGAGCGATAGCCGTCTGGTGGTCGCACACGACCCGGTGGCTGCCAACCGGCGCACCACGGCGCGTGACAACACGATGGCAGAGTTGCTCAAATTGGGCCAGCAGTGCAGTGTCAAACTCGATGCGCAAGACGAGAGTCAACGCGCGGGTCAAAAGAACAAAAGCAAAGGCCGCCCGATGTCGGATTCGGGGACCAAAGCACGCTTCTACCATGCAGTCAAAGACGCGCATATGGCGCATTTGATCAAGGTGGATTTGAAGGCCGACCTGTTCAGCTATTCAATTGATGAGGATAAGAAGCGCTACCTGGAACTACTCGATGGCAAGTTGCTGCTGGTGACCAACACCAATGCACCAGCGGCTGAGGTGGTGCAGCGTTACAAGAGTCTGGCCGATATTGAACGGGGATTTCGGGTGCTCAAATCTGACATCGAGATTGGCCCGGTGTACCACCGGCTGCCTCAGCGCATTCGCGCGCATGCACTGATTTGCTTCATGGCGCTAGTGCTGTACCGGGTGATGCGCATGCGCCTGAAAGCTGCGAAGCGATCCGAGTCGCCCAGCACGCTGCTGGAGAGCCTCAAGCGCATTCATCAGCAGACCGTGCAGAGCGGCGATGGCAAAACGCTGGCGGGTTTAACTGAGATCACACCGGCTCAGAAGTCGCTGTTTACCGCACTGGATTTGACACCGCCAACCCCGTCTGACTTGGCTAAGCCTGTTTTGTAGTCTACGCTTTGAAGTCCGTTTCTAATGAAATCAATCACTTGCGTGCAGGAAGTGTCGAACTTGGGGGGCCATGATGTCGGCGTGCGGGCCGCCTATCGCCTGTGTTACCCCGATACCTATAGCTTGCCCGTTTGGGTCGGTTTACACGCACCCAACTGTGTTGGATGAGGTGGGGTGACATCTCGCGTCTCAGTGGCGTATCTAAGCGCAGTCAGTATGACGTCAATTTGTTCGAGGTGCATCACCATGGTTGTCAATAAAAATTTCTATCGTCATAGTGCTCGCAACCGGTTCGCCGCCAAGAGTCGCGGGCTCCATGATGGTGGTTTGCAACGAAGACATCGTGGCAGACGTCCAATCCCCAGCAGGTTGCTGGTCCTCAATCTGAAAGTGATCAACAACACCCATTGCAGAAACCCAGACCGTCACAACCACGGTTGCCAAGGTGTTCTTGGGCGCTGAGTCAGGATGAATCACCCAGTCAACGGCTGGCACTGTACGGGTATCTACCTCGTGGCTTGAACGATAAAGCAGAGGACTCCATCCGGGATTTGAGTCTGAACTGGACAAATCTGCCTGGGAAACCAGGCTTTCTGAATTGCTCGTGGCGTTTGGTGCCTTGGTTTGTGCGCCTAGAGGCAAGTCCTTTTCCGCAGCCCCAGTTAGTCCCGGATCTAGCGAACCTGTATTTCCAGGTTTCATTGAGTATGGATTCGGCTGAATCCAGCTCACTTTCAGAGTTGATTGCGGTCCAGCTATTTGCCTCTTGGGCGACCTCCCCCAACTGGTAATTGCACCTAAGACCGCCCAGTGCAAGCTCAAAACGAGAAGTGTGCAGACCACTACTCCCATAGAAGCCTTCATCTTTGTTGCGGCTGTTGTTGGTGCAAAAGGGATTGTTGAATTCAACACCAGCCGCAAAAAAAGTTTTAAGGGTGCTACGAGCAGGCTATTTAAAGCACTTTTTGGGATCGCTGCCACTGCCCGATGCAGCCAGCGAGCCAGTGTTAGTCTTTGAGTAACTTCCGCAGGTGTCACCGGCCATGCTGCCCTCTGGGGTTGCTGAGATTGTGTAAGTTGCGCTTGCCACTGCTAGCGTGATGTTGTAGTTTGCTCCGCCGGTTGCTGGCACTGCCCCAAAGCGGCTCGAGAAGGCTGCATTCACCGTGCTGGTCGGTGTGTCAGAGTAACGGTTGTTCTCGGTAAAGTATCGCTCCAGCCATCCTTCTGCTTTGAGCACCTCAGCGCGCGCTTCAGCGCGCTTGCCACGGGCCACGTATTCACTATAAGAGGGCATGGCAATTGCCGCCAGTATTCCGATCACTGCTACAACAATCATCAATTCAATTAACGTGAAACCAGAGGCATTGAGTCGCTTGTTCATATCGTTTCCGTGTGATCTTCTCTATTGATTACGCAAGATTTCGCGCCAAGTAATCCGGCCGTCGCTGCATGCGCCAAATCGCTGGGTCGTTTCTATGCCGCCACTACCCAAGGCAGTAAGCGTGCGGAACATGCATTGGTTCTGGGCTCTGGGTGCCCATGGCGGATTGCAAGTTAGCGGGTCAGGACATAAAACACACTCCGTTGGCACAGCTGGATTGCATACGCAGTCTGGGTCGCCGGCCGTACAAACAGTAGTACTGGGGGCTGGAGTGGGGGCTGAAAAAACGCCGCCCTTGGAGAACTCAAATGCATTCTGTGTTGAACCACCGACCGCACCATAACCAGTGACGAGTGGTGCACCGGGTACGAGCCTAACAATTGGGTTGCCACCGATCGGGTTGATGGTCGCATCAAATGAAGTCGCGTCATAGCGGCATCCGTCAGAAGTCGACTGCGGTGCCAGAGATCGGACATTTACCCGGTATGCGCCCTCGGATACCGGGTTAAAAATCACACTCTCTGACGACTCTGGCAAATCGAGATACCAGCCTTTTTTGCTCGGGTAGCTCACAGCATTTTGTGAAAAGTAGCGATAGCCACCAACGGTAGTCGTGGTCTGCTTAACTAGATTGGTTTTGCCGGTGGTGATTGCCGTTGAGACCCCAGGTTGATCGTAAATTCCATAAATGGTTTGGCTATATGGCGAGGCCATGGGGTAATCCCCAGTTTCCAGTACCTTACCGGTACCAAAGAAAAGCTGAAACCCACCCTGCGGATGAGGAAACGGAACGATGGCCGTGGTGATCGGCTGCGCGACAGTGGTCGTGGTAGAAGGTGGCCCGACGTTGATGACTTCGGTCGTTGCTTGGTACGAGGGAACGCTTCCTGTCGTCGCTACCCCCCAGTTTGCGGGATTAGGGTCCGAAACGTTGAACTTCCAGACGTTGCCTTTCAGGTCCCCCGCATAGATCACGTCAATGACGCCATCATTGTTGCTGTCAACAGCGGTTGGGGTTGCCAAGCCATTGTTGGGCCCGAGCCCGGCTGTGCCCACCACGATCTTCTTGTAATGCGTACCAGCAGTCCAAGTCGTTGAACTGGCAGTTGCTGGGCCGTCGGCAAATAAAATGTACAAGGCCGCGTTCCCACTGGCACTGTTGTATCCGTTGCCAAAGATGACGGCCCATTTTTTATTGGCCATGTATCCGGTCTGGGTAGGTTGTCCATTTGAACGGGTGTTTGTACGGCCCACTATGTAGCCCATGTCCGAAGGAACGTCAGTATCGGAGGACTCAGTGAACTCCCACGTGACAACATTTGCGGCATCGGTATCCAACTCGGTAACAGACGCTGGGTTGGTCACATCAAGCGCAAATACGCCTTTTGCGCCTCGCCCGAAGGAGCCGAACAGATACGTTTTCCAAGTCAGTGTTGTGGGTGTTGTGCCGGTCTTCATGTCGGCGGCCATCACGCTGCCATCGGCATTCATGCGATCCACACCAGTACCTAAGGAGAAGTCTTTGGCAGTAATGGCGGCCAATTTGGAATAGGGCGCGGTACCGCTAGTGGTGTAGAGGGCGCGCGGCACATAGGCAAGCAATTCGCTTCCAGTGGCTCCGCTAAAGCCATGTACCATGCCGTCATTGGCGGCAACGAATACGGCGTTTCTTGCTGCATTGGTGGTGCGGAAAGTACCGTAGCCGCCGTCATATTCGGTGTTGGTATAACCGGCGGACGGTTGCCCCACGTACCAAGGCGTTGAGTTCACGATTGCTCCGAGTTTGGTAACTGGCCGGGCACGCAAACCCACGCTGGCCGCACATCCCGCTGTGGAAGAAGTGCTGCCGGCTGCAACCTCGTCACATGCACTACCGCGCAACCAGTTGAGGCGAGCCTGACCCACTGTGGCGGTGCTCAGCGCGCCGGATGCTGGATTCGTTCTCAAAACGTCTTGTTGTACTGCGGACAGTTTTGCCCAACGGAACGCGACGGATGCAGTATCGGACAAGGTAAATATTTTCCGCCCTGTGTCCCAGCCGGAACCAGCCGCCTGCGTCGTCATCACAGCCCCAGCATCCCAATCCTGGGTACCTGAAACATTGCCATCTGGCGCAAAGCCAAAGCGCAAAAATTGCCCGCTGACGTCCGCATCAACGCCTGCGCCTGCCTCTTTGATGCTGTGAGTGCTGGTATAGACGTAGCCCCCAGCCGACGTGCGCGAGGAGGTTGCTGCAGCGGGTGCAGCACCGCCAGCTTTCAAGATAGTTTGAAAAATCTGTTCCAGAGACGTTTCCAGCTGACCCGGATCCACGGCATAAAAATACGTATCGGGAATGCCATCACCGCCTGCAACGGTGGTGCCAGCCGTGTTCTTTGCATCCCAGGCATCGGGCATCAGCACATTGCCTGGCACATAGGCTGTTGTCGAATATTTGGCTCTGTCAAAGCCACCATACTTGGCGGCGTAATACAAAGGGTCGTGTAGTACCGAACCAGATACCCCTAGCATCGAATAGGTAGCAATGGTTTTGCCGTTTCCGACATTGCAAGGGTTGCAACCGCCTGAGGCATTCAGGTTGGTTGTAGGCGTAACCGAAATGTTCGCAGGATCAACATAGTAAAAGTTTTCGATACCGGAGTGGAAGTGCACACCATCCTGACTGGCAGCCACTGTCGGGCCCGTGCCAGAGATGACATACCCGAAACCCTGAGCAGTATTCGTGGACTCGAAAAAAGTCTGTGTGGAAATCTTGATGTTATTTCCCACCACCGTGTATTCCAACGTGCCCCAAAGATCTTGGTCGTAGTCGCCGCCTTGTTCGGAGTCTTCCCACTGTATGAGGTACTTACCATACGTCGACGTTTGAGACACCACCCGGAAGTCAACCAACGCGCCGCCACCCTGGCCACCACCTGTTACCAGGCGGTAAGCCGGCTGAATGATCACAAACTTGGCAGGGTCAGTTGGCAGCGGCACCTTGATACGCGGCGTGCCTGTTGCCAATGCGACGCCATAGGTGTCAACGCGAAAGGCGCGCGTATTCGTTGTGGGAACGTATATATCGGTACGAATGGGCGTGGTATGGGCCTGCAATGCCAAACCGGCCATCAGGTAGCCACCATTGGCGGTAGGTGCCTCTGGGCAAATGCCACTGACGCCCGCAAGACTGGTAAAAAACTTGTCATTGCAGATTTTGCTGGGATCAGTTGCGGTGCTGCCAACAGCCCATTTGGCGCCCGATGCATATAAACCTTCGGATGTGCCAATCTGATCTGTACGCGCAGCAACTGTCGTAGCACCACTGAGGCCATTAATGTCTGTCTGACTGCCCCACTGATCAATGTCATAAGACGTGACGCTTGCGTTGAAGTTGACCACGCTGGTGCGCCTACAAATAGGGTCACCAAAGCTCGCGGTTGTTGTTGATGCAAACGGGTCTGACCAAGCTGCAACTGTCAACCCAATCGCCGCATCTTTAGCCCCGGCAGCGTTATTGAATGCCGTGGTTGGAGAAATCTGAGTTGTCGGGCTTCCAGGTACCTTGCCAACCAAATAGCGCAATGATTCAAGGTAAATTTCCCCCATCGGATTTCCCCAACTGGTACAACTTCCTTCCGATATGGAGGTCAATTGGAAATTGCACGTGTCTAACCCGGTGTAAGTGCCATCCCTGTAGTCGTACCCGTATATTCTCAACGCGTTAAGATTTTCGACTATGCCATTCACGCCTGTCTTGAACTGGCCATCGTCCAAATCAACTTCATCGGTAAATGAGGCCACGTTTTTGCGCAGAACGCCACCAGAGATATTCTTGTCGAAGCTGCCCGTCATCAGCCCGAAAGCGGCTTGGTTACTCTCGCCGTATTTTTGCAGTAAACCCACCGGTTTGTAGTTGCCCAGTGGGTATAACTTGCAGCGCGATTTTTCATCATCTGTAAATCCGGTCGCTGGCGCCACGGCGCTGTCCAACCCGGTTTTACAAACTTCAACGCGAGCTGTGTAGGAACCCGCAGCATAACCTGTACCCAGTCCATTTGTTGCGCGTGAGGGGTTATTGGCACTCGCGTTGATACCGGAGTTTGCAGCGACGTTGCCGTTGGTAGCTGTCTTGTCTTCGCTCCAATAGCACTGCCACCTTTCATTGGAGTTCCACAGCGCGAAATTTCCATTGGCCACCCGTATGGACGGTGCGCTGATGGCCCCATGAGAATAATTAACCGTACCATTCTTGAACGAAGCGTTGCAGATGCTGATCTCGGTCACTGCGCTGAAGGGGGTCAGTTTCCGAATATCTGTGCCGGAGTAGTACTTGGCGAACGCATGCGCATCGGTCGGCAAGTGGGCGCGCTCCAGAACGGTTAAGGATGTGCCAGAAACAATGGAAGCATCTGTACTCCGATAGCCCCCGTAAAGAATGCGCCTCACCACGTCCATGCGGGTAGTGGTTGCCCAGTTCAGGAAGTTGCCGTGCCATTCTCCCGCGCCACCGCAATAGGTAGGGTCGGTCGCAGCGCTTCCATTCTCTTTGCGCTCTGGTACATAGCGATTTGAGGTGGTGTTGTATGAATAGCAGCGTTGGTTATCGAAATAGCCGTAATAGCGATAGGTGTGCTTGTATTGAGTTTCTGGTAAACCGTCGCCATCCAGATCAGAGTATTCGTTGTAGGCCTTATAAAAAAGCTGATGATCCCTGGAGAGATTCAGCATGACCATGGGCGACCCCTTGTTCTCCGAAAGGTACGGGGGCAATGCAGTGAGGTTGACCGCATGCGCTGCAAATGTCATGAGCACCGTAACAAGCAGCATCAATGCGCAGGCGGCCGCCCTGGTCCCTGATACGGTGCGCCTTGAAGAAAACCTGGTGAGTTCGGTTGTAAACATGATTACTTGGCCTTCACAGAAGTTTGTAACATCACGCGAGTTGTTGCATTGGCGCCGTACCCTAAAGCAGTCACCCGGTACACGGTAGCTTCGTATTTGGGGAAATATTCAATGAGGTACCTTGGCCGTTGGGCAACGACCGGCAGCGCAGCCGCTCCGGTATAAAAGCCATACACCACGCTCCCGTCTGAAATCGCAGTGTTGTTCGCAGGCGAGGCATTGGTCCAGCGGCTCGATGTTTCCCAGATTGGCGAACCGACATTCGGATTGCAGCGCCCGTTTGGGCACGCCGTGTCAAAACCATTGCCTTTGTCAATCGGATCAGCCCGGCACAATGTCGATGTAACAGGGCAAACCGCACCACTGGAAAGCTGACTCCGTATGTCATTTTCAGCATCTTTTAACGCTGCTTCTGCGGCTTGAAAAGCCAGCGTTCGATCTGATTCATTGCCTGCAATACGCGCTGAAAAGGTTGAGCCTTGCATGGCAGTGATAGCGAGTCCGCTCAAAATAACCAAAAAGATCATCACAATGACCAAGGACACGCCAGCTTGGGACCGAGCTGATGATTGGCTACCACGCATGGAAAGAACTCTTGACTTCTTCATGAACTGGTCCTGTTTCTGAGCCTGACCGTTGTCGTGAAGGTGCGATAACTTTCGCCAGCTGTTGCGGCTAAAGCGGTCCCGTAGCAATCTGTGTATGTAGTTCCGGTGTCGTTACCCCCAGGCTGTACCGATTTTGTTAATACGCAAACCTCAACAGCCAGTACCGCCGGCCACTGATCGCTTGCATTGACGGCCGAAGTGACTTGCGCAGCAGTTCTGGCTCTTTGAGCTGAATTCAGATCGATTAATGACGGCAGCAAATAAGTGAATCTAAGTTGCTCAACACCTGGAATCAATGGTTGCATTTGGAAGGCCGCCGTACCTGCGGGGAGCGTTCGATCGGAGACACAGGTTAACTGCCCCATACGCACGGTTCCATTGGGCGTCTGAACATTGGTGTGGGTGACCACAAAATATGAGCGTGTTTCATTCACCACTGTGCCGGTAGCCAATGTCGTTGGTATTGAGCCCATCCCGACACAATCAAACCCCTGATACTTGGCTGATGACAAGTCGTATGCATCGGTTTCTGCGATCAGCCTAATGGAAGCAGAGGGCAATTCGCCCGCAGGCGTGGCGGTTCTGCAGGCCAGGTCGGCAAGCGATGCGGTTGTGGTGGGGTTGACAAAACCCAGGTCACATCCAAATATCTTGTTGTCTATGGGACCCTCCGGCAAAGTACCTTTAGGGTCAACCATCACAAAACCGGCACTCTGAATGTATTTGGCAACCAGGTTCAGCGCGAACCGGCCGTTTTCTTCCATTTCGGATGTCTCAGTCGCTGCGTTATAGGCGGTCTTGGAATAAAGGTAGATGGTTGAAGCCACAATGGCAATCACCATTCCAATAGCCAAACCAACAAGTAGCTCAATCAGTGAAAAGCCGCTGTTGCCGTATCTGGTTCCGGCGAATGGTGTTTTGTTGGCTCTGCGCATGAGGTCAAGGCTCAATTGGGACAAGATTGAATCGGCGGCACCGCACACCGTCAGGCACGCTGGCTGCCGCCGGACAGCAATTGCGCCAGGCTATGTCGCTTGTCGATGCATCTATAGTGGAAGTGCAGGTTGTTGACGGTAGGAGCGCACCCGATGCGGGGTCCACGAACTCCTTGTCCATGAACATGGTCGTCACCACCATGCCCGTCGCTGGCGTGCCGGTAATCTGTGCGGCCCCACCGGGCAGAATGGTTTGTGCTTTATTTAAAAGGTCTGCAATGTCGTCGGCAGCGATTTGCGCTGTGGTGCAAGAGGCACTTGAAGTACGGCAGTTGTTGCTGCTAGGTGTCGCAGCCTTGCCAGTGGCGTAGTCGGCTGTATAGGCGTAGTTGCCATTTTTGGCGCCTGTTGGGTTGGCGAGTATCCGTTCGGCGATGTCGTTGGTGATCTCTGCCACCCGATGCGTAGACCAGGCATTCTTTTGGTACGAAATGGCCTTAAGTTGCATGCCAGCTATGCCCAGTAGCCCGATTGACATGATCAGAATGGAAATCAGGGCTTCAATCAAAGTGGCACCACTTTGGCTGAGGCGTTGGCGAAAAACCAGAGGGTGTTGCGTAGTCATGGTTTAAAAACTGGTGCAGGTTGTCAGATAAGGAATGACCCTGACGCGCCCTGGCCGACTGATACACACACGCCTGCCGTATTTGGTCTCATAGGCAACGTCGCTGGACTTTGTCCAAATGTCAAAGGTGTGCGTGTCGGTGGAGAGTCCGACAGATCGAAAAACAATGGTGCCTACCGATGTCCTAGTGAACCCTCGTTCTAGGGATGTACGGTCAACCGCCGTCAAAGTCTTTAGCAATGTGTCCGACGTGTCTCTCTGTCCATTGCCATTGATGTCAACAAACGCTTGTATTTCATATACACCCCAGAACTGAGAGTTCTGGCAAGTGATGGCATTATTGGCCTTCGGGCAAATCACCACGCTCTGATTTCTTGTAATGGCTTCACTTCGCGCGTAGTTGATGAGTCCAACGAATCCCTTCACATCGGTTGACAACCGGTTGCTGACAATGAAGCTGCGAAATTCAGGCAAGCCCAGAGCCAGCAATATGCCGAGAATGGCAATGGTCACCAGCAGTTCGATGATGGTAAAGCCGGTAGACTTCTTCGGCCTGTTGAACGTGGAGGTTGGTTTGCCCATGGCGACAGTCTAGGGTGGGGAACCGTCCTACTGCAACGCCGCTGACTAGGTTGCGTATTACCATTCGTCAGGAATTGGGGTGGTTGAGGTAGCTAGCGGGGCCTGACTGATAGGACTTCAGTCACAGCTTTCTACCGCCCCATCTCATCCACCACCGCCCTGAACTCATCCACATCCTCAAAGCTGCGGTACACGCTGGCAAAGCGCACATAGGCGACCTTGTCGAGCTTTTTCAGCTCGGCCATGACCAGTTC
This sequence comes from Rhodoferax antarcticus ANT.BR, assembly GCF_001938565.1. Lineage (GTDB taxonomy): Bacteria > Pseudomonadota > Gammaproteobacteria > Burkholderiales > Burkholderiaceae_C > Rhodoferax > Rhodoferax antarcticus. The sequence goes on along the minus strand of NZ_MSYM01000018.1, from coordinate 20,407 downwards.
ACCAATGCGGTTTGACGGCAGTTCCCGCTGGCCGAGGGTGAGCAGTTTTTCTTCAATCCGCTCTACCGCTGCATCCACCAGTTCGGTGCTGACAGAGCGCTTGCGCAGCGCCAGCCGCATGGAGCCCAACACCTTGCTGCGCTCGTAGTCGATGCGCCGGCCGTCTTTCTTGACGATCGCCGGAAAATTGACCTCGGGGCGTTCGTAGGTGGTAAAGCGCTTGTCGCAAGACGCGCAGCGGCGTCTGCGGCGAATAAAGCCCCCGTCTTCAGACTCCCGCGTTTCCACCACCTGGGTGTCGGGGTGGCTGCAGAAGGGACATTTCATGGAGGTAAGCTTCTTTATAAGCGATTTATGGCGCTAGCCCTTACAAAATAAGCGCAGGCAGCTATATAAAAAATAGCACCTGTGCTCTTGTTGTGGCTTAACCGTAGACCGGGAAGCGTGCGGTTAGCGCGTTGACCTTGGCGCGTATCGCATCAATGTTGGTAGCGTCTCTTGGGTTGTCCAGCACGTCCGCGATCAAATTAGCAGTCATGCGAGCTTCTTCTTCCTTGAAGCCGCGGGTGGTCATGGCGGGTGTGCCAATGCGCACGCCGCTGGTGACCATGGGTTTTTCGGGGTCGTTGGGGATGGCGTTTTTGTTGATGGTCATGTGCGCGCTGCCCAGCACCGCCTCGGCTTCTTTGCCGGTGATGCCCTTGGCGCGCAGGTCGACCAGCATCAAATGGCTCTCAGTGCGGCCACTCACAATGCGCAGGCCACGTGCAGTGAGCGTTTCGGCCACCACGCGGGCGTTGACCAGCACTTGTTGCTGGTACAGCTTGAACTCGGGTTGCAGCGCTTCCTTGAAAGCCACTGCCTTGGCCGCAATCACGTGCATCAGCGGGCCGCCCTGCAGGCCGGGGAAGATGGCGCTGTTGATGGCTTTCTCGTGCTGAGATTTCATCAAAATGATGCCACCACGCGGGCCGCGCAGGCTCTTGTGGGTGGTGCTGGTGACCACATCGGCGTGCGGCACCGGGTTGGGGTAAACGCCTGCAGCAATCAGCCCGGCGTAGTGGGCCATGTCGACCATGAAGATCGCGCCCACATCTTTGGCTACCTTGGCGAAACGTTCAAAATCAATAGCTAGAGAGTAAGCACTGGCACCGGCTATGATGAGTTTTGGCTTGTGTTCGTGGGCCTTGCGCTCCATGGCTTCGTAGTCAATGGCTTCGTTCGCATCCAGGCCGTAGCTGACCGCGTTGAACCATTTGCCGCTCATGTTCAGCGCCATGCCATGCGTCAGGTGGCCGCCTTCGGCCAGGCTCATGCCCATGATGGTGTCGCCGGGTTTCAAAAAGGCCAAAAAGACGGCCTCGTTGGCTGATGCGCCGCAGTGCGGCTGCACGTTGGCCGCTTCAGCACCAAAAATCTGTTTGACACGGTCAATGGCGAGTTGTTCGGCAATGTCGACAAACTCGCAGCCACCGTAATAGCGGCGGCCGGGGTAACCCTCGGCGTATTTGTTGGTGAGTTGGGTGCCTTGCGCGGCCATCACGGCAGGCGAGGCGTAGTTTTCGCTGGCGATCAGCTCAATATGGTCTTGCTGACGCTGGTTTTCGGATTGGATGGCAGCAAACAACTCTGGGTCGGTTTGCTCGATGAGAATATTGCGGTTGAACATGGCAGTCCTAAAAGACTATGGGCCTGAGCGTCATCCATCTGATGACACCAGGGCTGCCCAGGCGAACGGCTGATCACAACACCCACATGAGTTTTGCGGCACGCTCCCCCGTGGTGTTCCCACATCGGCGCTCTAAACCCGATGCGGGTAGAGCGCCTATCGCCAGTTGCGTGCCGGGCTATTTTAGCCGACGGCTTTTACTTCAAGGCCACTGTGGCCGAGGTCGCACTCGCCTCGTCGGGGCTTTCAGGCACGCTCGGCGGGGCCGCAGGTGTGCTGGCTTTTAGCGGCGCAGTAGGCGGTGGCACCCAAGCTGGAACCGGCTTGCCCAAAGCAACTTGCTTCAACCGAACGTATTCGTTCATGACTTTGGCTGTGTAGCCGCCGTCATATTCCAAGTTGGCTGCGCCCACGTAATATTTCAGGCCACCTTCGATGGAGCCGGCAGCACGGATGCAGTCCTGCAGCACTTTTACGCCCACCCGCAGATTAGCCAGCGGATCAAAAGCGGCAAATTCCCCACCATAGCTTTGGTATTTGTCGCTGTGAACGCGCGTCATGACCTGCATCAGTCCCTGGGCGCCCACGTGGCTTTGGGCGAACGGGTTAAAGCCAGATTCAATGGCCATGACGGCCAAGATCAGAGTTGGGTCCAAGCTCACGCGTTTGCCAATGTCGTAGGCTTCCGCCACGATGGCACTGACTGGCTCGGGCGCGACACGGTATTTTTTGCTCAGCCACAGCGCCACAGTGGCTTGTTGCTTGGGCAGGTCTTTGGGGTGCGCGGCGGTGGCGCGGTCGCTGGCAACCGGGTCGCTGACCAAGCCGGTCAAGTCAACGCGGCGTTCTTGCAGCCAACTGAACAATTGGGTTTCGCCCAAAGCCCGCAATTCGGGGCGGGCAAACAGCGCAATAGAGACAAAGAGAACAACCAGCCCGATCAGGGCAATGCTGTTGTGGGTGATATCGAAAAAGCCTTTGGCGACGGTCGAGGTCACGCGTCGCAGGCCAAGGAATAAATTTGTAGATGCTGACATAGCTTCTCCTTCTTGCGCGGGGGTTCAGTGCGTGGCACTTGATGCTGCTGATCTGAACGCTCGCCTGGGTTGTTACGCTATCAATATCCTGCGGTTGGCTTCTTTCTTGTGTGGTGCAGAGACTTGATGTTGCCGGGGTTGGCAGCTTAGGGTATACCCGGGTTTTCCGAGTTTGGCAAATTCTAGGGGGGATCAATATGCCTGGTCAACCATATGGGTTTGAGTCGTTATGCCTAAAAAGTGGATTGCCGAGTAATTTGCTACACCTTTTGACGAGTTTCAGCCCTGAAAATCCGGGCTATGACTACTGAACAGCGCAGCCTTGCCGTGACCCTTCATTCGACCCTTGCCAAGCCCTGGCTTCGCCGCTTGCTTTGGGCGCTGGGGGGGCTGCTGATGCTGTGGGCGGCGAGTTGGCTGATGGTGCCGCTTTTGCTCCAATCGCAAGCCCAGTCCCAGCTAAGCACGCTGTTGGGGCGTCAGGTGAGCGTGGGCGAGGTCGACTTCAGGCCCTGGTCTTTGGAGCTCAGCGTGCGTGATGTGGTGGTTGCCCGCGCAAGCAGCGCAGAGCAGCCCAGCGTTACCTCAGAAAACCCAGCGCAGGCCGATAAATCGTCCCAGTTCACGCTACGGCGACTCTATATAGATATGGAACTGCAATCGTTGTTGCGGCTGGCGCCGGTTGTGGATGCCGTTGTGGTGGATTCGCCACATTTGCGCCTCACACACACGGGTGAGGGGCATTACGACGTGGATGACATCTTGGCCCGGTTGGCGCCCAAGCCGACAGACCCGGCTGAGCCAGCATCCAACGCGCTGCGCTTTGCGCTGTACAACCTGATGCTGTCTGACGGTCTGGTGGAATTGACCGACGTGCCCAATAACAAGGTGCATAAGTTAAACCAGCTGACGCTGAACCTGCCGTTTTTGAGCAACCTGGACGCCAAGCGCGACATTGTGGTGCAGCCCGCGCTGGCATTTAACCTGAATGGCAGCCAGTTCGACAGCACCGCCAACACCTTGCCGTTTGCCCAAACGCGCAAGACCGACGCACAACTTCTGGTCAAAGACCTCGACCTGGCGCCCTACCTGGCCTATTTGCCCGCCAGTCTGCCGGTGCGGCTGGGCTCGGCGGTGCTGGATGCCGATCTCAAACTCGCCTTTGAGCAGACCGACAAGCCAGCGGTGATCCTGAGCGGGCTGGTCAGCGCTAGCAAAGTTCAGATCAGCGCCGCGCAGGTGGGTGCCGCCAGGCCCCCGGCCAGCGCTGAGCTGCTGAGCTTTGACCGCCTGAGTGTGCAGCTCAAGAGTGTGCAGCCGCTGCTGCGCCAGGTGAGCTTGGGGCAGGTGACCTGGACCCAGCCGCACTTCAATCTGCAGCGCAACCGCGCGGGTGTCATCAATGTACTGGCGCTGACCATTTCACCAGCGGTATCAGATGCTACAAGAAACAAAGCTGTCAGCGCAATAGCAGAAAGGGCTGAGGCCGAAAAAGACCTAAAACCTGCTAATACCGCCGCAGCCACTGCAGACGCGCCCGCCTGGCGGGTAAGTGTCGACAGCATCGTTTTGCAGGGCGGTGAAGTGGCTTGGCGAGACCAAGTGCCCACGCAGCCTGCGCAACTCAGCTTGACGGCGCTGAACCTGCAGACCAGTGCGCTGGCGTGGCCTTTCAGCCAGCCCACGCCGTTTGATGGCAGCGCACAGTTGGCCGGTGCCGCGCTGCAGTTCAAAGGCAGTGCCACTGATCAGGCGGCCGAGGTCACGGCGCAGTTGGCGGGCTGGCCGCTGAGTTTGGCGCAGCCGTATCTGGCAGATGTGCTGGTGCCCCGGCTGGAAGGCTCGGTCACGGCCGACCTGGGTGTGCGCTGGGCCGCCGCCAGCGGCAAGCAAGCGGCGCAGACGGCCCTACACGTCAAGAGCCTGAGCCTGGACAAACTCGCCTTGCGCGAGGGTAAAAAGCCGCCGCTGGCCAGCATCGGGCAAGTGCAAGTCAACGACATGGCGGTAGATCTGGGCCGCCAGTCCGCCAGCCTTGGCAAGGTCCAGGTCAGCCAGCCGAAGCTCGCTATCAGCCGCGCGGCTGATGGGCGCTGGATGGTGCAGGATTGGATCAGGGCATCCGGCACGCAAGCAGCAACAGCAACGCCTGCACCATCAATAGTGCCAACCGCTGGCCCCAAAGCTGTGGCCGCCAAGCCTGTGGCCAATCAACCGACGCCATGGCAGATCAAGCTCGATGACCTGCAACTCAGCGATGGCAGCTTTGCCTTTGACGACCAGTCCACACCCACACCGGTGACGTTGGACGTGGCAGGTGCCAGCCTGCAGGTTAAAAACTTCACCAACACCGGCCGGCAGACCTTCGGGCTGAACCTGTCGGCGCGCCTGCGCCACAGTCACACCGAGCCGGGCAAGCTGGCCTGGCGTGGCAGTGGTGCCTTGAGCCCGCTGGCGCTCAATGGCGACCTGAACGCCGAGCGCTTGCCGCTACACGCGCTGGCGCCGTACTTGAGTGACAGCTTGAACGTCAACCTGCTGCGCGCTGACACCAGCTTCAAAGGCCGCATCGGCGTGACCCAGCAAGCCGCTGGTTTGGCGCTGCAGGTCAAAGGCGACGCGCGGCTGGAAGACCTGCGGGTCCGAAGCCTGGCGCAGGCCGAGCCTTTTGTAGCCGCTGAAGAATTACTGAGCTGGAAAAGCCTGAGCCTGAGTGGCGTGAACCTGGCCATGGCGCCCGGTGTAGCCACCCAGCTGGCGGTGAAGGGCACGGTGTTGAGTGATTTTTATGCCCGACTGATTCTGAGCGCAGCCGGACGACTGAATCTGCAAAATATAACAAAAGAGGCTGCAGCCCAAGCAGATGCTGCGTCAAATGCTACTAATGGTATAGCGACTACACCTGCATCCGTGGTATCGGCTGCTTCCGCTCCGGCTCAGGCGGCCACGCCGGTGAGCAGCGCGCTGGCCCCGGTGATTCACTTTGGCCCGGTGAGCCTGCTGGGCGGGCGCGTCAACTTCACTGACCGCTTCATCAAGCCCAATTACTCGGCAGATCTGACCGAGCTGGTGGGCAAGCTCAGCGCTTTCTCATCGCAAACTGCAGCGGGTGACATCCAGCTGGCCGACCTGGCGCTGCGTGGCCGCGCTGAGGGCAGCGCTACGCTAGAGGTGCTGGGCAAGATCAACCCCTTGGTAAAGCCGATTGCGCTGGACATCACGGGCAAGGTGCGTGATCTGGAGTTGGCACCGCTCTCTACCTATTCAGCGCGTTACGCGGGTTACGGTATCGAGCGCGGCAAACTCAGTGTGGATGTGGCCTACAAGGTGCAGCCGGATGGCATGTTGACTGCCAGCAACAAGGTGGTGCTGAACCAGCTCAAATTCGGTGACAAAGACCCCAACGCCACCAGCAGCCTGCCGGTGAAGCTGGCGGTGGCGCTGCTGGCCGACCGCAACGGGGTGATTGACATTGACCTGCCCATCAGCGGCTCGCTCAACGACCCGCAGTTTCGTCTGCTGCCCCTCGTTTTTCGGATCATCGGCAACCTGATCGTCAAGGCTATTACCTCGCCCTTCAGCCTGCTCGCCAGCGCGTTAAGCGGCGGCGGCGGTGACGAGCTCAGCATGGTGCCCTTTGATGCCGGCTCGGCGGTGCTGAATGACCAAGCCAAGACGGGCCTGGACAAGGTAGCGCGGGCGCTGCAAGACCGCCCAACTTTGAAGATGACGGTGGTCGGCACCGCCAGCCTGGAGGTGGAGCGCGACGACTACAAACGCCAGCAGTTGCAGGCGCTGGTGCAGGGTGAAAAGCGCCGAAGCCAGCCGTCTGCCGAGGGCAAAGAGACCGCAGCGGCGCTCAAAGTGACGGCAGAGGACTACCCAGCCTTGTTGAAATCGGTCTACAAGCGGGGTGATTTTCCCAAGCCGCGCAACCTGGTGGGCCTGACCAAAGACATCCCCGTGCCCGAAATGGAAGCCTTGCTGCTGGCGCATCTGGACGCCTCCGAGGCCGCCATGCAGGCCCTGGCGGTCAAGCGCGGGGTGGTGGTGCGCGATTATTTGGCCAGCCTGAAGCTGCCCAGCGACCGGCTGTTTTTGGGGGCCGCCAAAGCGGTGCCCCCAGAGGCCAAATGGCGTCCGCGGTCCGAGTTAAACCTAGCCACAGAGTAGGGCGCATGGCCAAACTGCGTAAATGTTTTGGCTATAGCAGCAAAACCCGGCGAAAATAGAGGCTTTCCCTGTCGCACCCTGGCAGGCGTCCTTTATTTTTGTGTACGCGATGTCGATGTTTCCTTTCTCCAAAAACAACCCTGCTGACAACCTTTCTGACGCCCCTGTGGCGCCCACCAAAACCCACGAGGCTCATCCGCTGGACGTGCTGACGCATGGCGCGTTTTCGGCGCAAACCTCCGGCGAACGCATGGCCAGCATCCGCGAGTGGCTGGCCAGCGGCCCTACGCCTGAGCAGTTGCAGCAGGTGTTCAAGGAGCTCAGCGGCAAGGACAAGGGCGCAGCCAAGCTGCTGCGCGAAAAGCTCGACGAGATCAAACGCAGCAAAACGCAAGCCACCATTGCGCTGGAGTGGGCCGACAAAGCCCAGGCGCTGCTGGCCGTGCCCAAGCTGAACCTGGCCGATGCCCTGGCCTGGCAGCGTGACGCCGCCAAGGCCGGTGCACCGCTGAGCAAAGAGCCGCTGGCCGGCCTGAAAGCCCAACTGATGGAGCGGGTGCGCGCCATTGAAGACCTGCAGCACCGGGTACAGGTGCAGCGCGAAGCGGCCGTGCTGGTCGCCCAGCGCATTGAAGTCTTGTCCACCAAACCCTGGCGCGACGCGCAAGCTGCCCACGATGCGCTCAGCGCGGATGTGAGCAACTGGCAGACCGAGGCCAGCGCCTTGGCAGGCGACGCCAATTGGCCCAGCGTGGACGCCAAGTTCCCGCCGCTGCTGCAAGCCTCGCAAGCGCAGCTGGGTCTGGTTTGGGAGGCTTTCCAGGCCGCATTGACTTCCACCGTGCTGGCCGCTGAAGACACCACTGCCGCATTGCCAAATGTGCCAGTGTGGGCGGATGAGCTGCGCGTGCTGCGCGGCATTCCGCTAGAGCCAGTGGTGAAGGCACCCAAAGCACCGGTTGACCCAGAAATCAAAGCCAAGGCCACGTCTGCTGTGGCTGACGCACTTGCAAAATTAGAGCAGGAAGTGACCCAAGGTCACGGTAAGGCCAGCGCCGGTGCCGCCAACGCGTTGCGCAATGCCTTGAAAGAATTTGGCCGTCTCATCGACGACAAGCTGGAAAACCAGGCGCGCGGCGCGCTGGCCGCAGCTGGTGAGTTGGAGGGCTGGCAGCGCTGGCGTGCCGACCAGTTGCGCGAAGAACTGGTGGCCAAGGCTGAGGGGCTGCTCAAGCGCCCTGAAGGTCAGGCCATCGGCGGGCGCAAGATGCAGGAAACCCTGCGCGCCCTGCGTGACCAGTGGAAGCTGACCGACCAGGGCGGTGTGCCGAACCACGGCCTGTGGAAGCGTTTTGATGAAGCCTGCAACGAAGCCCACAAAGTGGTCGAGGTCTGGCTGGAAAAACTCAAGTCAGAAACGGCCGAGCACCGCGCGCATCGCCTGGCACTCATTGAAGAAGTCAAAGCCTTTGCACAGGCCAACCGCACCGCGCTGGACGACGACTGGAAGGGCTTCAGCCGTGTGCTGCACCAGTTTGGTGACCGCTGGCGCGAATCCGGCCATGTGGGCGAAAAAATCTATGCCGAGCTGAACACGCTCTGGAAAGCCGCCATCGACGAAGCCGCCGCACCGCTGGAGGCGCTGCAAAAGCTCAGCCTGGCAGCCCGCCACGCGATGATCGACGAGGCCAAAGCCCTCGGTGCCCAAGAGGTGCTGCGCATTGACGCGGTGAAGGCGCTGCAGCAACGCTGGCAGGCTGAGGTGCACCGCGTGCCGGTAGACCGCCGCCACGAGCAAAAGCTGTGGGACGCGTTTCGCAAACCCATCGACGACGCCTTCACCCGAAAAACCGCAGACCGCGAAAAGGCACAAAGTGCCTTGAGCGAGCGCGACCGTATGGTTTTGGACGCCTCCAAGGCGCTGCAGGCGGCCAACGCCTCGGGCGACGCGCAGGCCATCAAGAGCGCCATGGCTGCGCTGGACGCTGCCTTGCGCGGCCAGGCGCAGGCGCAAGCGGCCGTCGTTGCCAGCGCCCAGACTTCTGAAGAAAAAGAGGCTCTAGCCCAGACGCAGTCTGCGCAAGCAGCTACTGAAACAGAAGCTAATCCTGATGCTACGACCGAGGCATCTGCCGAGGCGTCCACCGAGGGGTCTTCCGAGTCCTCCGGCGAAGCTGCAGGTGAAGGCGCTGCCCCCGAGGCGCCGACACCTGTGGTGCGCAAACCCGTGGTGGCCATGCGCGGTGATGACCGCCCCGGCATGAAAAAAGAGGCGCCCGCGGCCCCCGGACGTGGTGGTAAGTTTGGTGACCGCAAAGACGCCGGCCGCCCAAGTGGTCGTGATGGTGGCCGTGATGCCCGCCCCGGTGCGCGCACCGAAGATCGTGGCGGGTTCCGCGACGCGCGCCCAGACCGCGCGCCGATGGGTGAGCGTTTTGACGCACCGCGCCTAGGCGACGCTGCTTTCCGCGCCCAGCGTGATGCGCTGGAGCAGGCCCAGTTTGCGCTGCGCAAGCTGGCCGCCCAAGCCCATGGCGAGGCACTGACCCATTTGCTCACCGCCTGGGAAAAGCGTGACGCCGAGCTGGTGCCCGGTACGCAAGAGCTGGGCAACCGCGTGGCCCCGGCGGTGCGGGCCGCTTGGTCCAAAGCCATAAACCAAGCCGTCAACCAAGCGCCAGCAGGTGATGCCAGCACCGCACTGCTGCGCCTGGAGATGGCGGCTGAAGTACCGACACCCGCAGAGCACATCAGCGACCGGCGCATGTTGCAGTTGCAGTTGCTCACCAAGCGCAACGATCCGGCACCGGTGCAGACCTGGGGTCAAGACGCTGCCGTGGTGTTGGGTGGCGCGTTTGAGCCCGCCGCAGCTCGGCGCCTGCAAAATGTGCTGAAGGTGCTGTTGAAGCCCTGATGAAGTTTGGCCACGCCCGTTGACCAGGGCTGGGTCAATTTCTTCTGTAGAAGTGGCTGACTAAAAAAGCTTGCAGCGCTCTGGCGTCGCTCCGTGGCGCAGCCGCAGCACCTCCAGACGCGGCGGCGTGGCAGCCGCATCCCAGTCACTCAACACCAGTCTGCGTAACGGGTTTATGCCCCCCGGATTCAGCAGGTGATCTGCCGGATGATGGGTGTGACCGTGGATGAGGGTGTTGGCTTGCGCCGCATCCAGCCAGTGCAGCGCGGCGGGAGTGTCCACATCGGCATAAACCGCGCCACTGGTTTTGCGGTATTCACTTTGCGCGCGCAAGCTGCGTGCGATGATTTGGCGCTCAGCCAGCGGTTTGGCCAGAAACGCACTTTGCCAGGCGGGTGTGCGCACTTGGGCGCGAAATTGCTGGTAGTCGGTATCCCCCAGACACAACGCGTCGCCGTGTGACAGCAGCCAGCGTTGCGCGTCAAACACCAGCACCGTCGGGTCAGGCAGCAGTGTCATGCCGCTGGCAGCCGCAAAAGCGTTACCCAGCAAAAAATCGCGGTTGCCGTGTAAAAAAAACAGCGGAATACGCTCTGAGGCAGCAGCCAGAAAGTGCTGGCATTGGGCCTCGAAACCCGGCGGTCGACCGGGCAGCACGCTGGCCACGTCATCACCCACCCAGACTTCAAACAAATCGCCCAGGATAAACAGGGCGTCGGCCTGGGTGCTGCCCAGATACGTCTGAAACGCGGCAAAGGTGGCGGCTTCGCTGGCTTGCAGGTGCAAGTCAGAGATGAAGTCGATACGGTGCCAGCGGGCAGGTGCCGCCAGCACCGGCCAGTCTGATGGCATCAAACCGGCGGTTAAGGGGCTGGACATGGCAGGCTAAGGTGAACAGCCAGCGCTGGTCAGTCGTGGTGATGCGTGGTGGTATGCGTTGTGCTAGACCGGGCCGGTTTACAACGCCACAGCCTTTTCGATCACCACGTCTTCTACCGGCACGTCGTCGTGGTGACCCTTGCGGCTGGTTTTAACCGCCTTGATTTTGTCCACCACCTCGCTTCCAGCCACTACTTTGCCAAACACCGCGTAGCCCCAGCCTTGCTGGCTGGGTGCAGTGTGGTTCAAAAAGCCGTTGTCAGCGATGTTGATGAAGAACTGTGCGGTGGCAGAGTGCGGGTCACCGGTGCGGGCCATGGCCACGCTGTAGTTGACATTTTTTAGGCCATTGTTGGCTTCGTTGGTGATGGGCGCGTCGCAGCTTTTTTGTGCCATGCCGGGCTCCATGCCGCCGCCTTGCACCATGAAGCCGGGGATGACGCGGTGAAAAATGGTGTTGTCGTAGTGGCCCTTGGCCACATAGCTCAAAAAATTGGCGGTCGATTTGGGCGCTTTGTCCTGGTCAAGTTCCAGGGTGATGACGCCGTAGTTGGCAATGTAGAGTTCGACTTTTGGGTTGCTCATGATTTATTTCACCAGGGTTGCAGAGTTGATAAGAATAGGCGTTTTGGGAACGTCCGAGGGGAACGGGCCACCCGACCCGGTGGGCGTCGATTTTATTTTGTCAATGGTCGCCATGCCCGAGACCACCTGGCCAAACACCGTGTAGCCGTAGTCTCGCGCGCTCGGGTTCAGGAAACTGTTGTCGTTGACGTTGATGAAAAACTGCGCGGTGGCCGACTGCGGGTCGTTGGTGCGCGCCATCGCCAGCGTGCCGGAGACATTGCGCGGACCACCTTTTTCAAGCGCCTGGCGGCCTTCATGCACGACGGGTGCCCGGGTGGCTTTCTGGGCGTATTTCAGATCGAACCCGCCACCCTGGACCATGAAATTGGGGATGACGCGGTGGAAGATGGTGCCGTCGTAGTGTTTGTCACGCACGTATTGCAAAAAGTTTTCTACCGTCTTGGGGGCTTTGTCGGGGTACAACTCCACCACAAAGTCGCCCGCCGAAGTGGCAAACCTGACCTGCGGTGAGGCCTCGGCCTGCGCGTTTGATGCTATTGAAAAAATAGCTGTAGACGCAATAGCCATAAGGGCTAGAGTGGCTTTCTTCTTGAAACTCATCAGATCACCCCTTCGTAAAAAATTGTCCATTGGCCCGAGCGGTGCTGCCAGTACTGGCGTTTGGTGGTGCCGGTGCGCTGGCCTGCAGCCACTTCGCCGAAGGTGACCACCATGGTTTCCTCCTTGTCCTGCCAGTGCAGCAGCGACAGGTCTTTCAACTCCAGCTCGCGGCCCCGGTTTTTCGCCAGCTCGCGCGTCAGTTCGGGCAGCAGGCCGGCCATGGTTTTACCATTGATGCTTAAACCTGTGGCGTAAAAGCTGTTGAGTTCCGCCAGATTGCCGCTGGATTTGGCCTTGCGCCAGGCAGCCAGGCGAGACTCAAACGGGCCAGAACTCTTTCGCGTCTGGCTCAGTGCCACCCAGGTAATCTGGCTGGCGATGACCACCGGCGTGCTGCGTATCGCCACAGTTTTGATGACGCGTTCCAGGTCCGGGTTCGCCATCACCACGCAGCCGTCGCTGGCAAGTGGTGGGCGGGAAAACTGGTCGGGCGGTGTGCCGTGCAGCCAGATGCCGCTGCCGGTTTTGCCGCGACGCAAGTCCAGCATGTTGGGGTAATTGATCGGCAAGGCGCCGGAGCCATAAAATTTTGTCAGCGATTTCGGATCCAACTGGCTGGTGATGAAATACACGCCCAGCGGTGTGCGCTGGTCACCTTCGGTCTGCTTTTCAACACCCAGTTTTCCTACCGAGATGTAGTAGTCATCCACCAGCTTCATGCCGCTTGGTTGATTTTCAAACAAGTAAAGCCGCGAGCGTGAGGCATCCACCGCAATGGCGTGCTTATTAGCACCGGACAGCTGCACAAACTCGGCGGGTACAAAACCGGCGGGTGGTCGCTCTTTCAGGGCTTTCAGGCGCGCCGCTGATTCAGCACGCAAATCAGCCAGGGCCGCAGCATTGGCCTGGCGCTGGGGGGCCGGTACTTTGCCAACGTTGTTCGGGGGCCGGATCCGGGCCGACAGAAGGTCCGCATAAACCAATTGGGCTAGCGCAAAGTGGGGGTAGTCGCGCACCAGAATCTCCGCTAGGCGTAGCGCCGGGCGGGTGTCAGAGCGGCCAATCAGACGGTAAATCTCGATCAGACGCGCTTCGGCCACACCGCCAGAGCTGGCAAGCGTTTCGGTTTTTGTGGTCACTGGCTTGGGCGTGACAGAGGTGTTGGCGCTGCTTGGCGCCAACATCAGGCAAGCCCAACAAATCGCACATAGCAGGGAAGCAGTCTTTGGCAACATAAGATTCAGGAACATGACCGGTAGTTGGCACTACCGGGCCAACACCCACTGATCAAGGCTTGGCGCGGCTTCAACGGCCTGTCGATTCCCGGGTGATCAGCCAGTTTTGCCCCGACTTCTTCAAGTCCAGGGTTTTTTGGCTGAAAACCGACAGTCGTTCTGCCTTGTAGGCCTGGCGAAAACTGGCCACCGCCTCGTCACCCCGAACACGGATGTTCAGGTTGGTGACCTTGACGCTGATGCTCTTTTTGCCAACGATGCGGTCATAACGCTCTTTTTTCCAGGCGCTCAGGCTTTGCTTGCCAGCGGGGTCGAAATCGGGGCTGTAGGCTTTCAGGTAAGCGTCCATATTTTTGGCCGACCAGGCCTTGGTCCAGGCCAGCACGGCTGCTTCAACAGCCTTGTTGGCTTCAGCGTCCAGCGGCACAGATGTGGGCTCAGTGCTGCTGGTGGCAACAGGGGTTGCCGAGGAGGTTGTGGCTATCGGCGTAGCTGTTGCCACGGCGGCAGCGGGGGCTGCGGGCTTGGCCATAGCAGTTGCCCTTGCCATTGGCGCTGGCTTGGCTGCCGGAATCACCGCTTCGGTGACTACGGGCGGGCTGGCAGGTGGGCGCGGCTTGCCCAAGTTGGGTGCAAACACCTCACCGATCACGGCCAGTTTCGGGGAAACGGCGGTGTTGCCGCTGTCTAGTTGCAAAGCCTTGTTGTACGCCTGACTGGCCAGTCTGGCGTAGACATCACCCAGGTTTTCGTGGGCAGTGGCGTAGCTGGGGTTGGTGCGGATGGCCATTTCCAACGCCGACCGGGCCTTGTCATACAAACCTTGGCCGGCATACAGCACCGCCAAGTTGTTGTAGGGTTCGGGTAGTTCCGGGTAGTCTTGCGTCAGTTCGGTGAAGGTGGCAATGGCCTCAGTGGGCTTGCCCTGGCTGCGCTGGATAACGCCCTTGAAAAAGCGCATCTGCGGGTCACCCGGCTTGGCAGCCAAGTGGCTATCTACCCGCGTCATGGCTTCAGAAAACTTGTTGGCGCGCATCAGCTGACTCACGTCGGCGTACTCATCTGCATAGACCGTTGCAGTCAAGCAGGCGCTAGCCAGTACCAGTAAACGAAGCGACTTATAAAGAGCGTTGGGAGCCTGTTTCATGGACACTGAGGGTTGGAGTAGAGAAAAAAGTCGCGATACCGGCAACTGACGATGGGGCTTTATACTGCCTTCCATTGTAGCGGAGGGCTTGCTTTCGCAGCCCTTGTCTGACCAGCCTGAACGCGTTTCATCTCTGATCGCGCAGGCAAATTGCCTCAACAATTGCTTGAACGACACCGGCGTTTTCAGCCTCTAATCGAATCCAATTTTTTAAACCCCATGAGTTTGCGCATTTTTAACACCCTCTCGCGAGAGCTGGAAACTTTTTCCCCCATCGAACCCGGCCAGGTGCGTATGTATGTGTGCGGCATGACGATTTATGACCTGTGCCACATCGGCCATGCGCGCATGATGATGGCGTTTGACGTGGTGCAGCGTTGGCTCAAGGCTAGCGGCTACCAGGTCATTTATGTGCGCAACATCACGGATATTGACGACAAAATCATCAAACGTGCGCTGGAGCGTGGCATCACGATTCGCGCGTTGACGGATGAGATGATCGCCGCCATGCACCACGATATTGCGCTGCTCGGCATTGAGCCACCGACGCTGGAGCCACGCGCCACCGACTATGTGCCACAGATGCTGAACCTGATCAAGCAGCTCGAAGGCAAGGGCTTGGCCTACAAGGCGGCCAATGGCGATGTCAATTTCGCGGTGCGCAAGTTTCCCGGCTACGGCAAGCTGTCGGGCAAGTCGGTGGATGAATTGCGCGCCGGTGAGCGCGTGTCGGTGCAGGACAGCAAGCAAGACCCGCTGGACTTTGTGTTGTGGAAAGCCGCCAAACCCACCGAACCCGAAGACGCCAAGTGGGATGCCGACGCGCTGGGCTACGGCTACGGCAAAGGCCGTCCGGGCTGGCATATTGAGTGCTCAGCGATGAGCTGCCAGACGCTGGGTGAAACCTTTGACATCCACGGCGGCGGCGCGGATTTGCAATTTCCGCATCACGAAAACGAAATCGCCCAGAGCGAAGGTGCCAGTGGCAAGGCGCTGGCCAAATTCTGGGTGCACAACGGTTTTGTGCGGGTGGACAACGAAAAAATGTCCAAAAGCCTGGGCAATTTCTTCACCATCCGTGATGTGCTCGCCCAGTTCGACGCAGAGACCGTGCGCTTTTTCCTGCTGCGCACCCACTACCGAACCGCGCTGAATTACAGCGATGTGCATCTGGACGATGCGCGCAGTGGCCTCAAGCGCTTGTACACCGCGCTGGATCTGGTCACGCCAGAAGCAGTGGCGATTGACTGGGCCGAGCCTTTTGCCGCGCGTTTCAAAGCGGCTATGGATGACGACTTTGGCACGCCGGAAGCCGTGGCCGTGCTGTTTGATCTGGCCAGCGAGGTCAACCGCACTCACAGCGGCCAGTTCGCAGGCCAACTCAAGGCGCTGGGGGGCTGTCTTGGCTTGTTGCAGGGTGATCCACGCCAGTTTTTGCAATTTAGGGCGGGGGCGGCGCTCACCGCGCCCAGCCCGACGCTTCATGCAACAGGCACCGCAGAGGCTGTGGCAATGAACCAGCCGGGTTTGGATGATGCCGCTATTGACCGCTTGATCACTGAGCGAGCGGCTGCGAAGGCTGTGAAGAATTTTGCCGAGGCCGACCGCATTCGCGAGGATTTGTTGGCGCAGGGAATCGTGCTGAAAGACGCTGCAGCCGGGACAAGCTGGGAAGCGGTTAACTGATGGCTTATATGTTTTTTATGCCTCTAGCCCTTATTGAATAAGCGATGATAGCTATTGAATCAATAGTATGCGAGGTGCCAGCCTACTGGGCGGACGCCTGCAAGCATCTGATGAAGAAAGATCGGGTCATGAAGCGGTTGATCCCGCAGTTTGGTAAGGCGTGTTTGCAAAGTCGTGGCGATGCGTTTGCCACACTGGCGCGTAGCGTGGTGGGGCAGCAGATTTCGGTCAAAGCGGCACAAACGGTCTGGGACCGCTTTGCGAAACTACCGGAACACATCACCCCGTCACAGGTGCTCAAACTGAAGATTGACGACATGCGCGCTGCCGGTTTGAGCGCGCGCAAGGTGGAATACATCGTTGATCTGGCGCTGCACTTTGACAGAGGTGCGCTGCATGTGGATGCCTGGATGGGCATGGACGACGAGGCCATCATTGCCGAGCTGATCGCCATCCGTGGCATTGGCCGCTGGACCGCCGAGATGTTTTTGATCTTTCATCTGATGCGCCCCAACGTGCTGCCGCTGGACGATGTGGGTCTGATCAACGGCATCAGCAAGTGCTATTTTTCGGGTGATGTGGTCAGCCGCAGCGACGCCCGAGAGGTGGCGCTGGCCTGGGCACCATACCGCACCGTGGCAACTTGGTATATTTGGCGCTCGTTGGACCCGGTGCCGGTGGAATACTGAAACCTTGCGGGACAGACCAGGATTTACACGAAGTGAAATCTGCTCTGTCCCCAACATGTCGTCGGATATTTGGATGTTTACCTTGCGGGACAGACCAGGATTTACACGAAGTGAAATCTGCTCTGTCCCCAACATGTCGTCGGATATTTGCCCTGCAGGCTGGACCGCTAAAAAGGATTACTTATGGCTAAAAAGACTTTCCTAGATTTCGAAACGCCGATCGCCGAGTTGGAAAACAAGATCGAAGAGCTGCGTTATGTGCAGACCGAGTCCGCTGTCGATATCTCGGCTGAAATTACCCAGTTGGCCAAAAAAAGCCAACAACTCACCAAAGATATCTACAGCGACCTGACGCCCTGGCAGATCACCAAAATTGCCCGCCACGCCGAGCGCCCCTACACCATGGATTACGTGAACGAGCTGTTCACCCATTTTGTCGAGATGCACGGTGACCGCCACTTTTCAGACGACCTGAGTATTGTGGGCGGCCTGGCGCGCTTCAACGGCACGCCCTGCATGGTAATTGGCCAGCAAAAAGGCCGTGGCACCAAAGAGCGTGGCCTGCGCAACTTTGGCATGAGCAAGCCTGAGGGGTACCGCAAGGCCTTGCGACTGATGAAAACCGCCGAGAAATTCAAGCTGCCGGTGTTCACCTTTGTCGATACACCTGGTGCTTACCCTGGCATTGATGCTGAAGAGCGTGGTCAGTCCGAGGCGATTGGCCGCAACATATTTGAGATGGCGCAACTGGAAGTGCCGATCATCGTCACCATCATCGGTGAAGGCGGCTCGGGCGGGGCGCTGGCCATTTCTGTGGGCGACCAACTGCTGATGTTGCAGTACTCAATCTATTCGGTGATCAGCCCTGAAGGTTGTGCCTCGATCCTTTGGAAAACGTCCGAGAAGGCGCAGGAAGCAGCGGATGCGCTGGGTATCACTGCGCACCGACTCAAGGCGTTGGGCGTGGTTGACAAAATCATCAACGAGCCGGTGGGCGGTGCACACCGCGACCCGAAACAGATGGCCACGTTCCTGAAACGCGCCCTCACCGATGCCTACCGCCAGATCAAAGACCTCAAAGCCGACGAGTTGCTGGAGCGGCGCTACAACCGCTTGCAAAGCTATGGCCGCTTTACTGACATCAAACCGGGCAAGTAAATTCGCTGCTCATGCGTGATGGCGCACGCTTCGGTGCGCTGCGCTGCGCGTTGCCTACCACGACAAATTTTTGTCTCTGCTGACATTGCAGGCAGCGCCATGACCCAATCTTTGGCGCAAGCCATGGCCGCCTTTGCGCCTGAATTGCCATTGGCAGTGGGCTACAGCGGCGGCGCAGATTCCACGGCGCTGCTGCTGGCGTGTGTGCAAAAGTGGCCCGGCCAGGTGAGCGCCGTGCATGTGCACCATGGGCTGCAAGACGCGGCGGATGATTTTGAGGCGCACTGCCAGCGCGTTTGCGCTGCACTTGATGTGTCGCTCACGGTGCAAAAAATGGATGCCAGTCACGCGCCTGGGCAAAGCCCAGAGGACGCTGCTCGTCGTGCACGTTATAAGGCTTTTGAGGCTCTAGCCCTTATGGATAAAGCGCAAGTAGCTATTAAATCAATAGCTATTGCACACCATGCCGATGACCAAATTGAAACTCTGTTGCTGGCCCTGAGCCGGGGTGCCGGTTTGCCCGGCTTGAGCGCCATGCCGCAGCGCTGGACGCGCGCCGGCCTGAGGTATTACCGGCCCTTACTGCGGGTGAGTGGGGCTGACATCCGGCGCTGGCTTGCAGAGCAGGATGCGGCCTTTGTCACCGACCCCAGCAACGTGGATGAGCGTTACACACGCAACCGTATTCGCGCACAGGTGCTACCCGCGCTGGCGCAGTGTTTCCCGCATTTTCGAGACACCTTTGCCCGCTGCAGCGCGCATGCCGCGCAGGCACAAGCAATTTTGCTGGAAGTGGCCCAGCAGGACCTGGCACTGGTGGGCGTGCCGCCGCGCATCAAGCTTTTGCAAGCTTTAAGCCAACCGCGCTTGGCTAATGTGCTGCGTCACTGGCTGCACAGCTGCCACCAGGCGACACCCAGCGCCGCGCAATTGGATGAGTTGATGCGCCAGATTGCCGCCTGCCAGACACGCGGCCATGCGCTGCATCTAAAGATTGCCCAGGGCTTTTGCGAACGCCGTGGCGCGAACTTGCATTGGTACAATCTTTAGCTTTTCAGCCTGTAAAAACCCCAAAATGCCTTTGATTGTTCACAAATACGGCGGCACGTCGATGGGCTCTACCGAGCGCATCAGCAATGTTGCCAAACGCGTTGCCAAATGGGCACGCGCCGGTCACCAGATGGTGGTGGTGCCCAGCGCCATGAGCGGCGAAACCAATCGCTTGCTCGCTTTGGCCAAAGAACTGGCCCCCGCTAGGCCCACTGATGCCTACAGCCGCGAGCTAGATATGCTGGCCGCCACTGGCGAGCAGGCCTCCAGCGCGCTGCTCGCCATGGCGCTGCAGGCGCTAGGGTTGGAGTCGGTCAGCTACGCTGGCTGGCAGGTGCCAATCCGCACCAACAACGCCTACACCAAGGCACGCATCGAGTCGATTGACGACAAAAAGGTGCGCGCGGATCTGGATGCGGGCAGGGTGGTCATCGTCACCGGCTTTCAAGGTCTGGATGACCAAGGCAACATCACCACGCTGGGCCGCGGCGGCTCAGACACCTCGGCGGTGGCGGTGGCTGCAGCCATGAAGGCCGATGAATGCATGATCTTCACCGACGTGGACGGTGTCTACACCACTGACCCACGCGTGGTGCCGCTGGCGCAACGACTGAAGTCGCTCAGCTTTGAAGAAATGCTGGAGATGGCCTCCATGGGCTCCAAGGTTCTGCAGATTCGCTCGGTAGAATTTGCCGGCAAGTACAAGGTCAAGCTGCGTGTTTTGAGCAGTTTCACGCCCTGGGATATCGATATTCTTGAAGAAGCCAAATCTGGCACGCTGATTACTTTTGAGGAAGATGAAAACATGGAACAAGCCATTGTTTCTGGCATTGCGTTTAACCGTGATGAGACCAAGATTTCCGTCCTGGGCGTGCCCGACAAGCCCGGCGCCGCCTACCAGATCCTGGGCGCGGTGGCCGACGCCAATGTTGAAGTGGACATGATCATCCAGAACCTCAGCAAGGACGGCATGGCAGACTTCAGCTTCACCGTGAACCACAGCGACCATGCCAAGACTCTGGACATGCTAAAAACCGTGGTATTGCCTAAACTGGGCGCGCAAGCGGTCGTGGGGGACACCAATATCTGCAAGGTGTCGATCGTTGGTATCGGCATGCGTAGCCATGTGGGTGTGGCTAGCACCATGTTTCGTGTACTGAGCGAAGAAGGCATCAACATCCAGATGATTTCTACCAGCGAGATCAAAACCTCGGTGGTGATAGACGAAAAGTACATGGAGTTGGCAGTGAAAGCCCTGCACAAAGCTTTTGGCTTGGATCAGGCCCCTGTCTGATAAATGACTACCAAGTCGTGAGATAATTGCGGCTCTGATTTTCAGGAAACGTGACCGAGTGGCCGAAGGTGCTCCCCTGCTAAGGGAGTATGGGGTGTAGAGCCTCATCGAGGGTTCGAATCCCTCCGTTTCCGCCAGATGAAAACCCTAAGTGATTGATTTACTTAGGGTTTTTTCATTTTCTACGATGATGTTTTTTTCTATCCCATCATCTAAGCCATCGTTGCAAAAATGCGCATTCTGCAACACGTTCTTTTAGAACTTGCCAAGTCGCAATGTAGAAATAAA
>NZ_MSYM01000017.1 GCF_001938565.1 Rhodoferax antarcticus ANT.BR | reverse complement strand
CGGTAACGGTTTTCAATAGATCAGCGGTTTTTGTGAAAGCTGATTCAGTTTCAGGGTAGTTATTTGGATTCAGGAGCGGATAGCCTTGCTCACTGAATGATTGAACATGAAATTTCACGTTTGAGCGGTGCGTTTCATGCTTTTCGCGCTGCTTTTCGCGCTGATTAATTGCACACCCAAAGGGAGTAGCCAGATCATCAAACAAGCCGTCGCGGTAGCTCATAAACGCTTGCTCAAGCCGTGCGATTAGGTAGGGTGATGCTGGCGCTCCAATGTGCAAAACCATCATTAGGGCGGCCTCCAGGTCGCAGTCGCCCTGCATTAGCTTTTGATCCCATAGGTCGCGCTCTGCTAGCTGTGCTGCACCGATGGTAATCATGCTGCAACCCCTTGAAACGGAATCACCTTGGCATCCGTGGTGATGCGGTCGCAGTGATCTGCCCAGGACTGCATCAGCGCCCGGCGTTTCTCTAGTTGGTCTGAGCGTAGGTAAGCGGCCTCGACCTTGTCTTCTAATTTGTGCGCCAGCGCCTGCTCTGCCAGCTCTCGCGGGAAGTTGGTACGCTCTGCAGCCCAATCGCGAAACGTCGATCTAAAGCCGTGTGGGACGGCATCAATGCCCATGCGCCGGGTTAACGCGGTCAGTGTCATATCTGAAAGCACGCCACCACGCGGCGCGGGAAACAATAGGTCATCTGGTTTTGCGTCTTTTGAACGCTCGTTCAGGATTTGAATCAGCGGTGCGCTTAATGGGACGCGATGTTGTACTTTGGCTTTCATGCGCACTGCGGGAATGACCCAGATTGCCGCGTCCAGATCAAACTCTGACCACTTCGCGCCCCTGACTTCACCTGAGCGTGAAGCGCACAGAATCGCAAACTCAAGCGCCCTTGCAGCCGTGCCTTCGCGCTGGCGCAGGTCTGCCATAAACGCGCCCATCGCATCAACGGGCAATGCTCGGTGGTGCTCGACCTTGGTGATCTTGCCGGGTGCCGGTAGCAGTTGCTCAAGGTGGCCTTTCCAGCGGGCAGGGTTTTCGCCGGTTCGGTACTTGCGGACGGTGGCATAGTCCAGAATTTTCTCTATGCGCCCGCGAACCCTCGTTGCAGTCTCGGTTTTGGTTTTCCAGATTGGTTCAAGTGCGGCAAGTACATGCGCCTGCCCCACGTCACACACCAGCAAATCACCCATGAAAGGGAATGCGTATGTCTCAAGCGTTGCTGTCCATTGTGCAGCGTGCTTGACATTGGCCCAGGTGTCGCGGTGGGTGTCGATATATTCAAGCGCCGCCTGCCGGAACGTCTTTTCAGTGGCTTGCTTGGCAGATAGGGCGCTCTTGGCTTGTTTGCGCTCGGTGATAGGGTCAATGCCAAGCTCGATTGAATCACGCGCTCTGCGGGCCTTTTCTTTTGCCCCTGCCAGGGTTACATCAGGAAACCCGCCTAGACCCATATCGCGGCGCTTGCTGCCGATCTTGCTTCGCAGTATCCATGACTTCGCGCCAGATTTATTGATGTGCAGATACAGCCCGGCCACGCCACCCACGGCCACCATGCCGGGCGCATTCAGGCGGCTAATTTCTATGGCGGAGACTTCTTTGGCTTTTTTTGGCATTTTCGTTTCCTGTTGTCCTATCAATGTTCCCATCATAAACGATAAGATTGAATGAGACAATAGGTAATCTCATGTTGCATCACATCATTGGTTTATCGTTGTAAATCAATGGCTTATGACGCTATATGAGACTACCTGAAACGCTAAAATAGCGGCCTCCGTTTCCGCCAGGATAAAGCCTAAGCAATTGAATTGCTTAGGCTTTTTTTGTGGGCTTACAGCATGGGCGCCCCCTACGGGTGCAAGTCCCGTCGTAAGTTGATCACAACGAGTGAAGCGCATGCGCAACTGCACGACGGCGACTGGTTGTGGGAAGGAAGCCTAGAACACAAATTGTGAGCCGATAGCCAAGAATCAGATAGAAGGCGTTGCCAAGCAGGGCGAGCAGGCATTTGACCGCAAAACTCACGTGATGAAGGCGAAATGGCGTAAATCCGGCGGTTGTGCAATGAAGGAGCGTGTTTTTATCTGGGGAGATTTCGCCTCATGCTTGAAAGAGCGACTGGGCAACCTGGAGTGCGAACCCGAAACCCGAATGGGAGGCGCGGTTGGTGCGAAGGACCGAACCAGAGTGAGTGATCAAGGATCAGGGGATGTCAAAGGCCATGCGTCAGATGCCGGGCGACCTGAGCGGGTGGGCGTAGCGCACGGTGCAGCCGGACGCGATCCCATCAGCGACGAAGCCTGTGGGGCCCGCCTCTTGCATGGTGGGACACGGCGTTGGAATTGCACAAGACGAGGACTGGTTTCTCGTTGGATACCGAGCCAAGACTCAAACTCTCGAACCGCCCGCGCTTGCCGGGTGGCGTGTGGCAGGGGCGCAGTCACAATGACTGCCCTCTATGCCGATAACCGAAAAAATGTGTTGGCCCGTTCATACGGGACTGCTCACAATAAAGTTCACAAGCTAGCCAAGCCCCGGTACAACATGTATGCTGCCAATAGGTAAAGAATGCTGGCAAACACCCGCTTGAGTTTCTTGACCGGTAACCTGTGCGCTGCGGCTGCGCCCAGTGGCGCTGTCAAAACGCTGCAACTTGCGATCACCGCGAGCGCTGGCAACCAGATGTAGCCCACCGAATAGGGCGGCAAGTCTACCAAGCCTCTCCCGCCTATGACGTAGCCAACCGCGTTGGCCAGCGCGATGGGGAAGCCGAGAGCGGCAGAGGTCGCTACGGCGTTGTGTATAGCGACGTTGCACCAAGTCATGAACGGAACGCTGATAAAGCCACCGCCCGCACCGACCAGCCCTGACAAAAATCCGATCACGGAACCGGCGCCCATCAGGCCAACCGTGCCAGGCGCAGAACGGCTGGGCGTTGGTTTTTTGTCGAAAAACATCTGGGTGGCGG
Organism: Rhodoferax antarcticus ANT.BR; assembly: GCF_001938565.1. Lineage (GTDB taxonomy): Bacteria > Pseudomonadota > Gammaproteobacteria > Burkholderiales > Burkholderiaceae_C > Rhodoferax > Rhodoferax antarcticus. Next base: position 275,985 of record NZ_MSYM01000017.1, on the reverse strand, counting down.
AGAAACTCACAAACGAGGCAAAAACAAGCGCCAACGCAGAGCCTTTGAGAATGGAAAAAACACCCACGCTGGCGATGGCAGCGCCCAAGACGATGCCGGGCGCCAAACTTTTGACCAGATCCCAGCGAATCGCACCGCGCTTTTGATGCGCCCTCACGCTGGAGATGGAGGTGAAAATAATGGTGGCCATGGAGGTGGCAATTGCCATCTTTATAGACAACTCAGCACCCACGCCGCGATTGGACAAAATCGCAGTGATGAACGGCACCATGATCATGCCGCCGCCAATGCCCAACAAACCCGCCAAGAAGCCGGTGGCCAAGCCAAGAAGGCACAACGACAAAATCAGGGAGGGCTCAAATGGCATGACAGGGTGGGAGGGGTGTCTGCCGCGTCACCGGACCGGCATCCTGAACCGGGGTTCAGGTGGGCGAGGTCAGTGCTATCTTGGGTTCATCTAACGCGAGATGATCACGCTGACAACACGATGTTCCAAGCCCTGGCTCGATGAGCATTGGTTCAAGAAATATACAGCCCAGCAAACACGACAGACGTCCCCATTGTAGAGCGCTGCATGGGTAGCGGGTGGGTCAAGTGTCCAGAAACCTGGAAGAGCGCAGTCCCTTAAGTGGACTCCGCAGCCGATGGCTCAGCGAGAAATTTGGACGTAAATCTCGTTCGTTTTCACCATGCCCAACGCCATTCGGGCGTGTTCCTCAACCATCTCCAGACCCTCTTTCAGGTCGCGAACTTCAGCTTCAAGCTGGTCATTGGCTTGTACTGCTTGATCATTTCTCTGCTTTTGCTCAGCAAGATCCGAGCGCAGCAGTGCAATGCTGGGCAGGCTACCGCGCCCATACCACAGCTGCGCGTGCAAGACCACGAGCAGCGTGATGAGAATGGCTGGAACAAGACGCCTGCCCACAGGCCGACTTAGCGCAGGTTGTAAAAGGCGTCACGGCCAGGATAGCTGGCGACATCACCCAAGTCTTCTTCGATACGCAGCAGCTGGTTGTACTTGGCCATGCGGTCTGAGCGGCTCAGTGAACCGGTTTTGATCTGTCCTGCATTCATGCCCACAGCGATGTCGGCAATGGTTGAGTCTTCGGTCTCACCTGAGCGGTGGCTGATCACGGCGGTGTACCCGGCGCGTTTGGCCATCTCAATGGCGGCAAAGGTTTCGGTCAGCGTACCGATCTGGTTGATCTTGATCAGGATGGAATTGGCAATGCCTTTGTCGATGCCTTCCTTGAAGATCTTGGTGTTGGTCACAAACAGGTCGTCGCCGACGATCTGCACGTTTTTACCCAATCGGTCGGTTAAGACTTTCCAGCCGTCCCAGTCGCCTTCTGCCATGCCGTCTTCAATGCTGATGATCGGGTATTTATCGACCCAGGTGGCCAGCATGTCGGTCCACTCCTCGGCGCTTAAGACCAAGCCTTCACCTTCGAGATGGTACTTGCCGTCTTTGTAAAACTCGCTGGCAGCACAGTCCAGACCTAAGGCGATGTGTTCACCCGCTACAAAACCAGCCTTGTCGATTGCTTGCAAAATCAGCTGGATCGCGGCTTCATGGCCACCTTCCACCTTGGGGGCAAAGCCACCTTCGTCACCCACGGCGGTGCTGATGCCCTTGTCATGCAGGATCTTTTTGAGCGCATGGAACACTTCCGCGCCATACCGCAAGGCTTCACGGAAAGATGGTGCGCCCACCGGGATGATCATGAACTCCTGCAGATCCAAGTTGTTGTTGGCATGCTCGCCACCGTTGATCACGTTCATCATTGGCACCGGCATCTGCATGCCACCCATGCCGCCAAAGTAGCGGTACAGCGGCAGGCCAGATTCTTCTGCTGCAGCACGGGCTACCGCCATAGAGACTGCCAGCATGGCGTTAGCGCCCAGGCGGGATTTGTTCTCGGTACCGTCCAGATCAATCAGGGTCTTGTCCAGGAAGGCTTGTTCCGACGCGTCCAAACCGAGCACGGCTTCCGAGATCTCGGTGTTGATGTGCTCAACGGCTTTTAAAACCCCTTTGCCCAAGTAACGGCTTTTGTCGCCATCGCGCAGTTCAATGGCTTCTCGGCTACCAGTGGAAGCACCCGACGGGACAGCAGCACGCCCCATGGTGCCGCTTTCCAGCAACACGTCGCATTCGACCGTGGGGTTGCCACGGGAGTCCAAAATTTCACGGCCTACGATATCTACGATTGCACTCATTGGCTTCTTTCAGTAGTTAAAAACGAGGAAAATGCGCCTGGTGAACATCACCAATTTAATTACGCAGCGAAATCATTTTCAAGAAAACCATGTTTCTTGGTGACTTGGTCCAATTCCAAAAGGGTTTCCAGCAGGGCTTTCATGTGTCTGAGCGGAACAGCGTTAGGCCCATCACTCATGGCTTGCGCCGGATTTGGGTGGGTTTCCATGAACAAGCCCGCCACGCCGACGGCGACAGCAGCGCGCGCCAGCACTGGAACCATCTCGCGTTGACCGCCACTGGTGGTGCCTTGGCCGCCAGGCAGTTGGACCGAATGCGTCGCATCAAACACCACCGGTGCACCGGTGTCGCGCATGATGGCAAGGGAGCGCATGTCACTGACTAGGTTGTTGTAGCCAAAACTCACGCCACGCTCGCAGGCCATGAAGTTGTCTTCAGGCAGGCCGACCTCACGTGCTGCAGCACGGGCTTTTTCAATGACATTTTTCATGTCACCTGGGGCCAAAAACTGCCCTTTTTTGATGTTCACCGGCTTGCCACTTTGGGCCACGGCGCGAATGAAATCCGTTTGGCGGCACAAAAACGCTGGCGTTTGCAACACATCAACCACCGACGACACCTGAGCAATCTGTGCTTGCGAATGGATGTCGGTGAGCACCGGTAAGCCCAACTCACGCTTGACCTTGGCCAGAATTTCCAGGCCCTTGTCGATACCTGGGCCACGGAAGGTGCTGCCGCTGGAGCGGTTGGCTTTGTCAAAGCTGCTCTTGAAAATAAATGGGATGCCCAGGCTGGTGGTGATCTCTTTCAAGGTGCCAGCGGTGTCCATCTGGAGTTGTTCAGACTCAATCACACAAGGCCCGGCAATCAGAAAAAATGGCTGCTGCAGCCCAATCTCAAAACCACAGAGTTTCATCAGGCCAACGCTTTCTCAGGTGTGGTTGCGACCTGCTGGTCCAATGCGGCGCGAATGAACGCGTTGAACAGGGGGTGACCGGCCCATGGCGTGGACTTGAACTCGGGGTGGAACTGCACCCCCATAAACCAAGGGTGAACCTCTTGTGGCAGTTCCACAATTTCAGTCAGGTGTTCACGCTGGGTCAGCGCCGAAATCACCAGCCCGGCTTGGCGCAGCGCGTCAAGGTAATTCACATTCGCTTCAAACCGGTGGCGGTGCCGCTCGGTGACCACATCGCCATAAATTTTTTGCGCCAGTGTGCCCTTGACCACGTCGGAGCTTTGCGCGCCCAGGCGCATGGTGCCGCCCAGGTCAGAGTCTTCGGTACGCGTTTTGATGCTGCCATCCGCGTCTTTCCACTCGGTGATCAGGGCAATAACAGGGTTGGAACAGTCGGGCGCGAACTCGGTGCTGTTGGCATCTTTCAAGCCGGCCACGTGGCGGGCGAATTCGATGGTGGCCACCTGCATACCCAGGCAAATGCCCAGGTAAGCAATCTTGTTTTCACGGGCAAAACGTGCCGCGCAAATTTTTCCTTCGACGCCGCGCACGCCAAAGCCGCCCGGCACCAGAATCGCATCAAACTTGGCCAGCTGTGCCACGTTGTCAGGTGTAAGGGTTTCGGAGTCGATATAGCTGATTTTTGCCCGCACATGGTTTTTCATGCCTGCATGACGCAGCGCCTCGTTGAGCGATTTGTAGCTGTCGCTCAATTCAACGTATTTGCCCACCATGGCGATAGTGACCTCGCCCTTCGGATTCTCTGTCTCGAACACCAGATCGTCCCAGCGCTTGAGGTTGGCGGGTGGCGTGTTCAGACGCAGCTTGTCGCAGATCAGGCCGTCCAGCCCTTGCTCGTGTAGCACGCGCGGCACTTTATAAATAGTGTCTACGTCGGGCATGGAGATCACACCCCACTCTGCGACGTTGGTAAAGAGCGAAATTTTTTCACGCTCATCATCGGGAATATAGCGGTCAGCGCGGCACAGCAGGGCGTCGGGCTGGATACCGATCTCGCGCAGTTTTTGCACCGTGTGTTGTGTCGGTTTTGTTTTGAGCTCACCGGCGGCGGCAATCCACGGCACATAAGTCAGGTGCACAAAGGCCGTCTGATTAGGCCCCAGGCGCAGGCTCAACTGGCGCACGGCTTCCAGAAACGGCAGCGATTCGATGTCTCCCACCGTGCCGCCGATTTCCACAATGGCCACGTCCACCGCATCCGGTGTGCCGAAGTCGGCACCGCGCTTGATGAAATCCTGAATTTCGTTAGTCACGTGCGGAATCACCTGAACGGTTTTACCCAGGTAGTCGCCGCGGCGCTCTTTTTCCAGCACGCTTTTGTAAATTTGGCCAGTCGTGAAATTGTTGGCTTTTTTCATGCGCGTTTCGATGAAACGCTCATAGTGGCCCAAGTCAAGGTCGGTTTCAGCACCGTCATTGGTGACAAAAACCTCACCATGCTGGAACGGTGACATGGTGCCAGGGTCGACATTCAGATACGGATCCAGTTTGATCAGGGTGACTTTGAGGCCACGCGATTCAAGGATGGCGGCGAGTGAGGCAGAAGCGATTCCCTTGCCCAGGGAAGACACCACGCCGCCGGTGACGAAGACAAATTTGGTCATGTCGAGCTGAGCTGCACGCTCAAGGAGCTGGTAAAAAAAGATTATAGAAGCCTGTTCTTACAGCGCTTGCTTTTGACGTGGCGCCTGGATACGCCTCTGTTACATTGCGGCGCATGAAAGACCTTGCTGGAAAACACATTGTTTTGGGCCTCACCGGCGGCATTGCCTGCTACAAGTCTGCCGAGCTATGCCGACTGCTGATCAAGGCCGGTGCCACGGTGCAGGTGGTGATGACCGCCGCTGCCGAGCAATTCATCACCCCAGTGACCATGCAGGCGCTCAGCCAGCGGCCGGTGGCGACTTCGCAATGGGATGCGCGTGAGGCCAACAACATGGCGCACATCAATTTGAGCCGCGAAGCCGATGCTTGCCTGATTGCCCCTTGCAGCGCTGATTTCATTGCCAAACTGGCGCACGGCCAAGCGGATGATCTGCTGAGCCTGATGTGTCTGGCCCGGCCTTTGGACATATTGCCGTTGCTGCTCGCGCCCGCCATGAACCGGGAAATGTGGGCGCACCCCGCCACCCAGCGCAACCTGACTCAGGTAGCCGCCGATGGCGCCCATGTATTGGGTGTTGGCGCAGGCGATCAGGCTTGTGGCGAGACTGGCGACGGCCGCATGCTGGAGCCGCCAGAGTTGGTGGACGAGCTGATTGCGCTCTTTCAGCCCCAGGTGTTGAAAGGCCAGCATGTGCTGGTGACCGCCGGGCCGACTTATGAGGCCATCGACCCGGTGCGTGGCATCACCAATTTGTCCAGCGGCAAGATGGGTTTCGCCATCGCCCGCGCGGCGCGCGAGGCCGGTGCGCAGGTCACGCTGGTGGCGGGGCCAGTGAGCTTGCCAACACCCAGGGGCGTGCAGCGTGTGGACGTGCGTTCAGCATCAAATATGCTTGAAGCCGTTATGGATAAAGCGCCAGTAGCTAGTATTTTTATAGCTACTGCCGCGGTTGCCGACTGGCGGCCAGCGCACGCTTCAGAACAAAAATTAAAGAAAGACGGCTCAAACGCCACGCCCACATTGAGTTTTGTGGAAAACACCGACATCCTGGCCACGCTGGCGCAGTCGCCGCGCGCTCAAAGCGGTGCGCTGTTTTGTGTCGGCTTTGCCGCCGAGAGCCACGACCTGCTGGCCAACGCCCAGGCCAAGCGCCTGCGCAAAGGTGTGCCGTTGCTGGTGGGCAACATCGGCCCAGCGACCTTTGGCCAGGACGACAACGCTTTGATCTTGGTAGACGAGCGCGGTACGGTGGAGTTGTCGCGTGACAGCAAGTTGGCGTTAGCTCGTAAATTAATAGCTGACATCGCAGACAGAATAAGGGCTAGAGACTAATAATGCTTGATATTGACATCAAAATCATCGACCTGCGTATGGCGGATCAGTTGCCCGCCTATGCCACGCCGGGCAGCGCCGGGCTGGATTTGCGTGCCTGTTTGGCCGAGCCTTTGACGCTGCAAGCCAATGCCTGGCAGTTGGTGCCCACTGGCATTGCGATCTATCTCAAAGACCCGGGTTATGCGGCCATCATCTTGCCGCGCTCAGGGCTGGGCCACAAACATGGCATCGTCCTGGGCAATCTGGTTGGGCTGATTGACAGTGATTACCAGGGCCAGTTGATGGTCAGCGCCTGGAACCGCAGCGACACGGCTTTCACCATCGCGCCGATGGAACGCATCGCCCAACTGGTGGTGGTGCCGGTGATGCAGGCGCGCTTTCATCTGGTGAAAGCGTTCCCCTTGAGCGAACGCGGTGAGGGCGGTTACGGGTCTACCGGCAAGGCTTGAGCCGCGCTCCGCGACCAACCTGCAGGTTCAGTGCAGCGCGTCGCTGGGGGGTGCCAGATTCACAATTGGCGTGATCCTGAAAAAACCGGTGCCCGCCGTGCCGCAGCCGATTTCTTCCTCGGTGGCTTCACGCACCGCGCGCACCGTCAGGCTCAGCCGCAAGGCGATGCCCGCCAGCGGGTGGTTGCCGTCCAGCACCACATGCTCAGGGTAAATTTCGGTCACGGTGTAGAGCGCATCCTGCGGGGTGTCTGGGCTGCAGCCAGCGGGCAGGGCAGTGCCATCAAACTTCATGCCTTCTTCCAGCTCGGCCGGAAACACCGCACGCGGCTCCAGAAACACCAACTGCCCGTTGTATTCACCAAAACCCTGCTCGGGCTCGATCTGCAGGTTGATCGTGCTGCCGGCACTGCAGCCTTGCAGGGCGTCTTCTATGACATCAAACAGGTCGTCTCCGCCAATCAAAAATTCGACCGGCTCCTCGAGCACGTCCAGTTCTTCGCCCAGCGTGTCACTGAGCGTCCAGCTTAAAGCAGCCACGCATTGTTTGGTTATCTTCATGCCGAGAATTGTCTCATTACAGGATGTGTCGATATAAAAAGCGATGAACCGTGTTTTCTCGCCTTGACGCCGCCAGGGCGCTTCGCAGTGCTGATGCGCCGCTTGGACAACCAGCGCCAGCTCTGTCAAAACACGCAGCACCAGGCCAAAGAACTGATCGCTGTCTGGGCTATGACCGGTTGACCTACCACGGTTTAGGCCCCAAACACAGTAGGTGCTTGACGTCAATGGGGCTAACCATCAAAGATCTGCCTATAATCAAGGGCTGAGCAAATTTCGCGTTAGCGTGGTGTGCTTGGTCGAAGCGGGAAACCGCATCAACAGTTTCCGGAAAATTGAATTTTTAAAATCTAGGTACTAACAAATGAACAAATCTCTCGCTCTGATTGCTGTGATCGCTGCTGCTGCGGCCTTGTCGGCTTGTGGCAAAAAAGAAGAAGCAGTTGCACCTGCACCTGAACCCGTTCCTATGGCTGCACCTGCTGAGCCAGTCGCAGCACCTGCTGAGACAGTTGCTTCTGATGCTGTTGCCGTTGACGCTGCTGCTACAACCGACGCTGCTGCCGCTGCTGCTGCCGCAGCTGCCGCTGCTTCCAAGTAAGCCGGTCGTTCCGCAAAAAAAGCCACCTATAGGTGGCTTTTTTATTGCTTGAATGCTGGCGCAAGGTTGTAAGCGCTTCAGCAACCCCAGTAGCTCAGGAATCGTTTTGGCCGCCAAATCTGCTAGACGCATATTCCAAGGCAGCAGCGCCTCCACTACTTCAACCGTATTGGCGGCTGGCAAGTCGCGCAGCACCCGGCGCAGCCAGGCATAGGGCTCCAGCCCATTGGCTTTCGCGGTCCGCACCAATGCGTAGATCACCGCACTGGCATGCGCGCTGGCCGACGTATCACTGAACAACCAGGCCTTGCGACCCATCACAAACGGGCGGATCGCGTTTTCACAGCGGTTGTTGTCGATCGGCAAATCCCCGCGCTCGGTATAGCGCGTCAGCCGACTCCACAAATTGCCCATGTTCGCCATCGCGGTACCCAAGGTGCTCTTGGGGGTCACCAATGACTGGTTTTTCTGTAACCACGCCTGCAACTCAGCCAGAACCCCCACACTGCGACTCTGACGCGCGCCATAGCGATCCTCATCACTGGCATCTTTGAACTCACGCTCAACGCCATACAACTTGCCGATCATTGCCGCCGCATCATCGGCCAGGCCACGTTTACCCTTGGGCTGCAGCAGGCTTGAGCGGTCGATCACCCAGCGCGCCAAGGTTTGCCGGGGCACCACCACATCATGGCGACTCCAAACATGTTCGAAACGCGCCAGTGGCAAACCATCAACGAACACGGGCGGCCAACAACATGGCCAGAAAGTCTGAACTGGCGTTGCTCTTGGGCAGTGGCTGAGGTGGCAGTGCTGCCGTGATCGGGGCATGCACGCTGGCCGGGCAGCCGTAGCGCTTGCGGATGTTGCGGATCACACGCACTTGCATCGGCACGATATCAATCTGCTCGCTGATGTCTTGGCCTTGTCTGCACCATGGGGGTGCCGCAGTCACAAGTGCGATCAGCTTGCGGGACATCATGAATCACGTCCACACGTGGCAACTCTGCGGGCAGTGGGCGGCGTTTGCCGCGGGCCACGGGTTGGGCTGGCTTGGTGGGGGCACCATCTTCAGCGCTTGCCTGTGGCGCTGGCGCGATGATGGCCTGGTCTTGGCTCTCAGGGTTGAGTTGCACCAGTACCTTGGCCTCATCGAACAAGCGGCTCTGGGCTGAGAGTTGTTCGGAGCTGGCACCAAACAGGCAGTGCCTAACCAAGGTGGCCTGCTCAAGCATGCGAATGATGTATTCATGGGCTTGCTGCCGGATGCTCTGAACGGCTACCTGGTAAGCCTCTTGACAGGCCTTTTCGCAGACCGCCTGGGTGTCTGCAAGCAGTGCTTCAAGGGTGTCTTGGGTGGCCGGTAAAACGCCCACTTCAGACGGCTTTGGAAAGACGATTTTTAAAGGAGAAAAGGTGGCATCCAAACGGCTAAAAGACAGGCTGTATTTAAGCTTTTTCTCAGCTCTTTTCTCAGCTCTTTCTCCTATGAAAAACGCTCAAAATTGAGCGTTTTATGAGGTATGTTTTTCGACAAGTCAAAGCCCTCCAAAAGCCAGCCAAATTCTTGCAAACTGCAGCTGGCGGTGGCCGCTTTTTGATCCACAGGCCAGGCGAATTTATCGGCCTCCAAGCGCTTTTGCCACAAGCAAAATCCGTTGCGGTGCCAGTACAGGGCTTTGAGCTGGGTGTGCCTGCGGTTGGTGAAGACGTACAGGGCACTGGCAAAGGGGGATAAGCCCAGCTCTTGTGCAACCAGCACGCTTAAGCCATTGATGGCTTTTCTGAAGTCAATGGGTTGTCGGCACAGGTAGACCTGATCGATGCTGCAGCCCGGATGCCGACTGGTGGGCCAGCGTTTAACAGCCCGTTAGCTGAATTGCAATTTGCCGAGCTGAGCCTTTGCTGCCACCGGTACAGGGTAGAGGCACTCAGACCGTGCTTTTTGGCATAAGCACCAGCGCTGAGGGCTTCAAATTTTGCGGCCGCTATGTGCTGCGACCAGTATTGCCAGCGATTTTGCATTTGCGCTTTTCCATCTGTGTTGAGATGGTGCGAACGTGCTGAATTCACACGCGCTTCGCAAGTCTGGGGTTCGTGGAGCGCTTGCGCAAGGTCTGCATTGTTGGACTTGCGACGTGGGCCATTTGGTGTCAGTCGCAGGCCATAATTCACGACTTGCTTTTTTACCCGAGGTAATCTTCATGCTGACTGCACTGGTCATTGTTTTCGTACTGGCGTACGCCGCTATTGCGCTCGAACACCCCCTCAAAGTCAACAAATCCGCCTCGGCTCTGATTGGGGCGGGCTTGCTGTGGACGATTTACGCCCTGGCCAGTGGCGATTCTCATCTGGTGAGTGAGAACTTGTCCGAGTCGCTCATGGGCACCGCACAAATCGTGTTTTTCCTGATGGGGGCCATGACCATTGTGGAGGTGGTGGATGCACACAATGGTTTTGAGGTGATCACTTCGCGCATCAAAACCACCAAACTCTCCACGCTGATGTTGATGGTCGGCTTTGTCGCATTTTTCCTCAGTGCCATGTTGGACAACCTGACCACCACCATCGTGATGGTGTCGCTGATGAAAAAGCTGCTCGCCAAGCGAGAAGATCGACTTTTCTTCGCTGGCATTATTGTGATTGCCGCCAACGCCGGCGGCGCCTGGACGCCGATTGGCGACGTCACCACCACCATGTTGTGGATTGGCGGGCAGATTACCGCGCTCAACATCATGAAAGAGCTATTCATACCCTCCATGATCAATCTGCTGGTGCCGCTGGCGGTGACCGCCTTCATTCTCAAGGGCAAGCCCGTGGCGTCACCTGCAAGGCAGACCGAGTCGACGGATCTGGCTTCGACCGACGCTGAGCGCAACATCATGTTTTTTCTGGGTCTGGGCATTCTGGTCGCCGTACCGGTGTTCAAGACGGTCACGCATTTGCCGCCGTTCATGGGCATTTTGTTTGGTTTGGGCATTTTGTGGCTGGTGGGTGATTTGCTGCACCACAACAAGACCGACGAGGACAAAGAACACTTCACCCTTGTGCATGCCCTGTCCAAGATCGACATGGGTTCCATCGTGTTTTTCATTGGCATTCTGTTGGCCGTGGCTTCGCTGGAACACACGCATATCCTGGCCTCCATCGCAGAGTGGCTGAACACCACCGTGGGCAGGCTCGATGTCATCATTTTGATCATCGGTCTGGTCAGTGCGGTGGTCGACAACGTGCCGTTGGTGGCAGCTTCGATGGGCATGTATGACCTAGCGCAGTTTCCAGCGGACAGTTTCCTGTGGAAATTCATGGCCTATTGCGCCGGGACCGGTGGCTCAATCCTGATCATCGGCTCAGCGGCTGGTGTGGCGGCCATGGGCCTGGAGAAGATCGACTTCTTCTGGTACATGAAAAAGATCAGCGGGTTGGCTTTGCTGGGCTATTTTGCCGGTGCCGCGTATTACATCGTTGAAATGCGTTTGACAGGGCTCTAACCGCATGGCCAAACCTGCCGTACTGGTTGCGCGCGCCATTTTCCCGGAGGTGCTGGGAATACTGGCACAGCACTTTGAGGTCGCCAACAACCAAGACGATGTCATCTGGTCGCGCGCTGATCTGATGGCGCGTTTGCAGGGCAAAGTGGGTGTCTTCACCACTGGCAGCGAGCGCATCGACGCCGACATGCTGACCGCTTGCCCAGACCTGAAAATCTGCGCCAACATGGTGGTGGGCTTCAATAATTTTGATCTGGACGCCATGACCGCGGCCGGCGTGCTGGCCACCAACACCCCTGATGTGCTGACCGAGACCACCGCAGATTTTGGCTTTGCGCTGCTGCTGGCAACGGCGCGGCGCATCACCGAGTCCGAACACTTTTTGCGCTCTGGCTCGTGGAGCCGCTGGCGCTACGACATGTTTGCCGGGCCTGATGTGCACGGCAGCACGCTGGGCATTTTGGGCATGGGCCGCATCGGGCAAGGCATTGCCAAACGCGGCGCACATGGTTTTGGCATGAAAGTGGTTTACCACAACCGCTCGCAGCTGGACGCGGCGTCTGAGGCGGCCTGTGGCGCGCGCTATGTCAGCAAGCCAGAGTTGCTTAAAACCTGTGACCACCTGGTGCTGGTGCTGCCTTACAGCGCTGCGTCGCACCACAGCATTGGCGCGGCGGAGCTAGCGCAGATGAAACCCAGCGCCACCTTGGTCAACATCGCGCGTGGCGGCATTGTGGATGACGTGGCGCTGGCCAGCGCTTTGCGCCAAGGCGTGATAGCAGCGGCCGGGTTGGACGTGTTTGAAGGCGAGCCCGTGGTTCACCCGGAGCTGCTGGCGTTAACCAACGTGGTGCTGACCCCGCATATTGCCAGTGCGTCCCTGCCCACCCGGCGCGCCATGGCCAACCTGGCGGCTGACAACCTGATCGGCTACCTGGTGCACGGCATGCCGCTAACGCCACTGAACCCGCAAGTGCTGGCGGCTTGAGAGAGGTGCTGCTGCCAGGCAGCGGCAGGCCAATTCTTTCACTGCATAAAGTATAGCTATTAGCGCTTTATTTATAAGGGCTAGAGCGGTATTTTTCATATAAACGTTGTGCCGACCGGTGCCAGCTGGTGCCGGTTTTTCGCCCACAATAGCGCCCAAGGAGATCTTCTAACGTGAGTGATTTTGTGATGTGGGGCGCGCTGGTGCTGGGTTTGGTGAATGCGGTGTTGTTGGTATTTTTGCTGACTCGCAAGGCAGATACGGCGGCGCAGGAGGCACAGGTGCAAGCCCAAGCACAGGCGCGCTTGGCCGAGCAACAGGCCCAACAAACGCGGCAGCAGGCACTGCTGATGCACATCAACACCCGCACTGAGGCGCTCGCCACAGACTTGCGCCGAGACATCAGCGACTCCGGGCGCGAGGCGCGCAAGGAGCTGGCGAACAACCTGGCCGCCTTCCAGCAAGCCTTGGTGCAGCAGGCCGCCGAGGCCACGCGCACGCAAAACACGCAGATCGACGCCTTTGGCCAGCAGCTCGCGATGCTGCAAAAAACGCTGTCAGACACGCTCTCCCACCAGCTCAACAGTCTGAGCGAATCCAATGTGCGGCGCATGAGCGAGATTCGTGAAACGCTGGACGCGCAGCTGGCCCAGCTGCAAACCAGCAACGCCGCCAAGCTCGATGAAATGCGCGCCACGGTCGACGAAAAGCTGCAAAACACCTTGCAAACCCGCTTGGGCGAGAGCTTCAAGCAAGTGGCTGACCGGCTGGAGCAAGTGCACAAGGGCCTGGGCGAGATGCAAACCCTGGCGCAAGGCGTGGGTGACCTGAAACACCTGCTGACCAACGTCAAAACACGCGGCATCTTTGGCGAGGCACAACTCGCTGGCCTGTTGGAGCAGGTGTTTGTGCCCGACCAGTACGCCGCGCAAGTGGTGACCCGCCCAGGCAGCAAAAACGTCGTGGACTTTGCCATCAAGCTGCCCGGCAAATCCGATTCCGGCGAGCCGCTGTGGCTGCCGATTGACGCCAAGTTTCCGAACGAAGACTACGAACGCCTGCTTGACGCGCAGAGCCGGGCCGACGTGGTGGCGGCCGAGGTGGCCGGGCGGGCGCTGGAACAGCGCATCCGGCTGGAGGCCAGATCCATCTCTGAAAAGTATGTGGAGCCGCCGTACACCACTGACTTCGCCATTCTGTTTCTGCCCACCGAGGGGCTGTATGCCGAGGTGCTGCGGCGCCCGGGCCTGATGGAATCGCTGCAGCGCGACTGCCGCGTGACGCTGGCCGGGCCGACCACCTTGCTGGCCATGCTCAGCTCGCTGCAGATGGGTTTCAGAACGCTGGCACTGGAAAAGCGCTCCAGTGAGGTCTGGCAGGTGCTGGGCGCCGTCAAAACCGAGTTTGGCAAGTTTGGCGACGTGCTGGCCAAGGTCAAAGCGCAGACCGAAACCGTGCTCAAGACGCTTGACAGTGCCCAAACCCGCAGCCGTGCTATGGGACGCGCTCTCAAAACCGTAGAAGCCTTGCCCGACACCCAGGCCCAGAGTCTGATCGCGCTGGACAAAGACTTTGACGCTGCAGAAGGTTCGCCCCTGGCGTGAATCCGCCTGACCTGCCCCCGCACAAGCCCGAAACGCCGCACGCTTCGGCGCTGCCACCCACGCCCGCTGCAGCCAACGCAGCGTTTCCACCGGGCTTGAGCCAATGGGGACTGTTTCGGCTGATTGCCGGGCACATCAGCCTGCACGCCTGCATGGCCGGCATGCGCATGGCCGCACCCTTGATGGCGCTGCGCGAGGGCTACAGCCCGCTGGCGGTGGGTTTTCTGCTGTCCCTTTTTGCTTTGACGCAGGTGTTTCTGGCCTTGCCCGCCGGGCGTTTTGCGGATCGTCACGGGTTCAAGCGGCCGGTGGGCCTGGCGGTGATGGTGGCCAGCAGCGGTGCCGCACTGGCCTGTGTCTTTCCGGTGTTTCCGGTGCTGTGCCTGAGCGCGCTGATGACCGGTGGCGCCATGGGCGGGGCCTCCATCAGCCTGCAACGTTATGTGGGGCGCTCGGCACAAAACACCGTGCAGCTCAAGTCGATGTTCAGCTGGTTGTCAATTGGCCCGGCGCTGGCGAATTTTGTCGGGCCGCTGACCGCTGGGCTGCTGATTGATCTGGGCGGCTTTCGGCTGGCGTTTTTTTGCCTGGCCACTTTCCCGCTGATGACCTGGGCTTGGGTGCGCCATACCCGCGAACTGCCGCCGGTGGTGAAAAAAAGTGGTGAGAAAAAAGGCCGCGCCTGGGATTTGCTGCGCCAGCCGATGATGCGCCGCCTGCTGCTGGTGAACTGGCTGCTGTCGTCTTGCTGGGATGTGCACACCTTTATCGTGCCAGTGCTGGGGCATGAGCGCGGCTTAAGCGCGTCGAGCATTGGTGCGATTCTGGGCGGCTTTGCGCTGGCGGCGACCGTGGTCAGGGTCGCGATACCGCTGCTGGCGGCGCACGCCAAAGAGTGGGTGGTGGTGACCGGTGCCATGGTGAGCACTGCGCTGCTGTTTGCGACATACCCGTTCATGCAGACGGCGCTGGCCATGGGCGTGTGTTCGGTTTTGCTGGGTCTGGCACTGGGTTCGGTGCAGCCGATGATCATGAGCACCTTGCACCAGATCACGCCTGAGGCGCGCCATGGCGAGGCGCTGGGCTTTCGGCTGATGGCCATCAATGCCTCCAGCGTGCTGATGCCGCTGCTGTTTGGCACCGCGGGCGCGGTGATGGGGGTGTCGCTGGTGTTTTGGACCGTTGGTGGCGCTGTTGCCCTGGGCACCCGCTCTGCCTGGCGGCTGCGGCCACCGCCCACGGTTCGCGCCGGGTCGGCCACGGCAAAGTGATCAAGGCTTACAGCGCGTAAAAGCGCCGGATCACCTCCCAGGCGGCGTCGGGCGTATCCACCAAGTGAAACAAGTCCATGTCTTCGGGGGAGATCACGCCTTCCTCGACCATCACTTCCATGTTGAGCAGGCGGTCCCAATACTCGCTGCCAAACAGCACGATGGGCACGGGCTGCGATTTGCGGGTTTGCACCAGGGTCATCACTTCAAACAGTTCGTCCAACGTGCCAAACCCACCTGGGAAAGCTACAAGCGCCTTGGCACGCATCATGAAGTGCATCTTGCGCAAGGCAAAGTAGTGAAACTTGAAGCTCAAGGCCGGTGTGACATAGGGGTTGGCGCTTTGCTCGTGCGGCAGGGCGATGTTCAGCCCCACGGTGGGGGCGCCGAGTTCATGCGCGCCGCGGTTAGCGGCTTCCATGATGCCTGGACCACCGCCGGTGCAAATGTGCAGCTTGTCCTTTGCATGCATGCCTTCGCTGTACTCGGCCACGAGCCGGGCAAATAACCTGGCCTGGTCGTAATACCGGGCGTTGCGCAAGTGGCGTTCGGCCAGTTTGATGGCTGCCGGGTTGCCGCTGGCCTGGGCGGCTTGCATGCTTGTCTGGGCGGTCTCGGGCGAGGGAAATCGCGCACTGCCAAACACCACCACCGTTTGGTCCACGCCTTGTTCGCGCTGGTTGAGGTCGGGCTTGAGCATTTCCAACTGGAGTCGCATGCCGCGTGTTTCACGGCGCAGCAAGAACTCAGGGTCAGCAAAGGCTAATCTGTAGGCATTGGGGCTCATGCCCGGCGCATCGGCCGGTTGTTTGAGTAAATCGGCCAGCGCGTCGGCCAGCTTGGGTACGCTCAGGGCTTGGGGGAGATCTTGGTTGTGTTCCATGGGCACGCTTTATGTGAGGATTGAAGTGGGCAAAAAAAAGGGCCTCACCGTGTGAGGCCCTTTGATTGGCGGTGAACACCTTTGGCGTCGATTAGACGCGCTTGCGATACTCACCGGTGCGGGTGTCGATTTCGACCTTGTCGCCTTGCGCCACAAAAATCGGCACACCAATATCAAAACCGGTGGCGAGCTTGGCGGGCTTCAAGACCTTGCCTGATGTGTCGCCCTTGACAGCGGGCTCGGTCCAGGTGATTTCACGCACCACGGTGGTGGGCAGCTCGACCGAAATGGCCTTGCCGTCGTAGAACACCACTTCGATTTCCATGCCATCTTCCAGGTAGTTCAGCGAGTCGCCCATGTTTTCGGCTTCGACTTCGTACTGGTTGAACTCGGCGTCCATGCACACATACATCGGGTCGGCAAAGTAGGAGTAGGTGCAATCCTTCTTGTCCAGGATGACTTGGTCCATCTTGTCGTCGGCCCGGAAAACCACTTCGGTGCCGAAGTTGGCTATCAGGCTTTTGAGCTTCATGCGCACAGTAGCAGCGCCTCGGCCGCCTCGGGCGTATTCGGTTTTCAGGACGACCATCGGGTCTTTTCCTTGCATGACAACGTTGCCAGCACGAATTTCTTGAGCGATTTTCATAATCAGAGAGTGAAGTTAGGCCGCGCATCTGGCGGCGAGGGCGGCTGAAGCACTCGATGAAAATCGACCACACGCCGCAAAGCCCGCTATTTTAATGGTTTTTTTTCGCCACAAAATCGAGCAACTGGCTGGTCAGATCACGTTGTTGTTGTAGCGTTTGCTGAGCTTGGGTGAATGTGGCCTGCCAGCTTTGCAGCAGCGCATCACTGATAAGAGGTTGCTCAGTGGTCGGTGGCGCACGGTTTGGCAAACCATTCCACACCTCATGGGCGTGGCGCAGCGACGGCGGTGCTTGCAGCCAATCCAGAAACGCCTGCAGCTTGGCGTGGTGTGCGTCGTCGTCCTGCGGGTAAAGCTGCCAGATGAAGGGTTTGCCCGCCCACAGCGCGCGCGCCAGTGAGTCTTCACCACGCACAAAATTCAGGTCGCAGGCCCACAGTAGGTGGTCGAAGTCGGTTTGCGTCAAGGCAGGAAGATATGAAATAGATAGCTGCTGGCGCTTATCAGATAAGGGCTGGAGGCTGATTTCGTTATGAATGATCTGGCACACCGCAGCGCTGGCCCGCCCGGCAGTCACCAGCAGCAAAGTGGGCAGGTCATCGGCTGCGAGTGCGCGCAAAAACGCGGGCAAGGCAGTGGGCTCGTAACAAAACAGCGAGATCAGGCGCTGGCCCTGCCAGCAGATCCTCTGCTGCGCCAGCCAGGCGGCGCGCTCAAAGCGGGCTTGCCTTGGCAGCAGGTCAGCTTCGTGCAGCAAGCCGCCGGTGTCAACGGTGAAGCCGGGGTAGAAAAAATGTTTGATCAGACCCTTGCCAGGGCCGCTCATCAGGGGCGAGGGCAGGCCGTGGCAGCGTTCGGCATACCTTTCAGCGGTGAGGTATTCCAGGTTAATCCATAAGCATTTTCTACCTCTAGCCCTTATGCAGTCTGCGTAAGAAGCTATGAATTCAGGATCAATGTCGCAGCCGAAGGCTTCTACCAGCACATCGCCAGGTGTCACGTCATGGCCACTGAAGGGCGTGGTCCAGGCCAGCACCTGTACGTCGGGCGCGCCAAAGGGAGCCATCCAGGCCAGGGCTGACAGATCATCTACCCACAGACGCACGGTTTGGCCGCGCTGCGCCAGGTTCACGCATAGCCGCCAGCACACGCCAATGTCGCCAAAGTTGTCAATCACACGGCAAAAAATATCCCATCGCAATTTGGGGGGAACAGGGGGCTGATGCATGGCCAGGATTGTCCACAATAGCGGCCTATGTCTGATCTGCCTGAAATTCCCACGTCGCCTGAGAGCGCGCACCCCGAACAGTTGCTCAGCGACGTGGCCAGCCTGCCCGCGTTGCCGGGCGTGTACCGCTACTTTGACGCGCAGGGCCAGGTACTCTATGTGGGCAAGGCGATCAACCTGAAAAAGCGCGTGTCGAGCTATTTCCAGAAGAACCATGGCGGCACGCGCATCGGCCACATGGTGAGCAAAATCGTCCGGCTTGAGACGACCGTGGTGCGCTCCGAGGCAGAAGCGCTGCTGCTGGAAAACAACCTCATCAAGACGCTCAGCCCCAAGTACAACATTCTGTTTCGGGACGACAAGAGTTACCCGTATTTGAAAATCAGCGCACCTGCACCGTTGTCAAGCGATACAAAAGAGATAGCTGTCAGCGCTTTACCCATAAGGGCTACAGGCCAATTAAGCACTCAAACGCCGGGCGTCAGAATGAACGCCGACTGGTTTCCCCTGGTGTCTTATTACCGTGGTGCGGTGGAAAAAAAGAACCGCTACTACGGCCCCTACCCAAGCGCCTGGGCGGTGAAAGAGGCGATTTTGCTGATGCAAAAAGTGTTCAAACTGCGCACCTGTGAAGACAGCGTGTTCAGCAACCGCACCCGGCCGTGCTTGCTGTACCAGATCAAGCGCTGCTCGGGCCCGTGCGTGGGGCATATCTCGCCCACTGCTTATGCGCAGGATGTGGCGGATGCCGAGCGCTTTTTAAATGGTGACGCCCAAGAGGTGATGCTTGAGCTGGAAAAACGCATGATGGCGCACGCCGACAAACTTGAATTCGAGCAGGCCGCCGAGTTGCGCAACCAGGTAGCGGCGCTGTCCAACGTGTTGCACCAGCAGTCGGTAGACAACGTGAGTGACCGTGACGTGGACATTCTGGCGGTGAAAGTGCAGGGCGGTCGTGCCTGCGTGAACCTGGCCATGGTGCGTGGCGGGCGGCATCTGGGCGACCGGCCCTACTTTCCGGTGCAGGTGCTGGATGGCGCGGGCATGGATGTGGAAGACGACGGCACGCCGCGGCGCTCGGTGGAGTCGCAAATTCTGGACGCCTTCATCGCCCAGCACTACCTGAATGTGCCGGTGCCGCCATCGCTGGTGGTGAGCAACCCGGTAGACAAGGGGTTGCTGCAGGCCCTGATTTTGCAAACTGGCGTCAAGGTCAGCGCCGAGCACCACCCGCGCGGCCAGCGCCGTGTCTGGCAGGAAATGGCGCAGACCAATGCCAACCTGCAGCTGGCCCGGCTGCTGTCCGAAGAAGGCTCGCAGCAGGCGCGCACCCGCGCGCTGGTTGAGGCGCTGGACCTGCTCATCGACAACCAGGACGAACTGCGCATCGAGTGTTTTGACATCTCGCATACCGCCGGTGAGTCAACCCAGGCGTCTTGCGTGGTGTTTCACCACCACAAAATGCAAAACGCCGAATACCGGCGCTACAAGATCACCGACATCACCCCCGGCGACGACTACGCCGCCATGCGCCAGGTGCTGCTGCGCCGCTACAGCAAACTCGCCGAGGTGTTGCAGGAGGCCAAACGCAGCGGCGAAACCCCGCCAGGCACGGGTCGCCTGCCGGATCTGGTGCTGGTCGATGGCGGCAAAGGCCAGGTCAGCATGGCGCGCGAGGTGTTTACGCAACTGGGGCTGGACCTGTCGCTGATTGTGGGCGTGGAAAAAGGCGAGGGCAGGCGCATTGGCCTGGAAGAGCTGGTGTTTGCCGACGGGCGCGAGAAGGTTTACCTAGGCAAGGATTCGGCCGCGCTGATGCTGGTGGCGCAGATCCGCGACGAGGCGCACCGTTTTGCCATCACCGGCATGCGGGCGGCGCGTGCCAAGGTGCGCATGGATGGCGGACGGCTGGAAGAAATCCCGGGCATTGGCCCCAAACGGCGCGCCCGCTTGTTGCAGCGCTTTGGCGGCGTGCGCGGCGTGGCACTGGCGTCAGCTGACGACATTGCAACAGTCGAGGGCATTTCACACGAATTGGCCGAACAGATTTACCGGGCACTGCATTGAAGGATTCGGTCAAGGCCAAGGCTGCCGCCAGTGCCAGGCGTTCGGTGCAGGCTTCTTGCCACTGGATTGGCAAGCTGCGCATGTGCAGAACGGTGTGACTAAAGGCACATGGCTGCATGCCACAATTACCCTATGTTCTGGACCATTCCAACCCTCATGACCTGGGCGCGTATTGCGGCCATCCCGCTGATTGTTGGCGTGTTCTATTTGCCCCTGGAGCAGGCGCATCGCAACGAAATCGCCACCATCATGTTTGTGGTGTTTGCCGCCACCGACTGGCTTGACGGCTATCTGGCGCGCAAGCTCAATCAGGTCTCGGCCTTTGGCGCGTTTCTCGACCCGGTGGCCGACAAATTTTTGGTGTGTGCCTGCGTACTGGTGCTGGTTCACCTGGGCCGGGCCGATGTGTTTGTCGGGCTGATCATCATTGGCCGCGAAATTGCCATCTCGGCACTGCGCGAGTGGATGGCGCAGATTGGCGCCTCGCGCAGCGTGGCGGTACACATGATCGGCAAGCTCAAAACCACCGCACAAATGGTGGCGATTCCGTTCCTGCTGTTTGATGGCATGTTGTTCGGGGTCATCAATACCCATGTCTGGGGTGTCTGGCTGATCTGGATCGCCGCCATCATGACGATCTGGTCGATGGTCTATTACCTGCAAAAGGCCTTGCCGGAGATTCGTGCCAAAGTGAAGTGAGGCAGTTCACGCATTATTCTTGTCGGTGAACCTGGCTTGCCCGTTGAAGACCCAGGGCTTTCACGGTCTTGCTGGCAGAGCGGCCAGGTCAAGCGCGCTCAGTTTGACTCAAAGTGGCGAAGATAGCTGCTTGGATGGCCCGCACGGTAGGTCAGCGTCAGCATTGTTTTTGCGCGGGATGCGGCCACGTAGAAGAGGTTACGTTCATCCCTGCTGTCGCCATCAAAATCTGTCGCGTTAACGTCAGGAACGATGACGTGTTCAAACTCAAGTCCTTTTACGGCCTCAATACTCGACAGAATGATTCGATCTCCCGCAAATCTGGCTGCACGTGCTTCATAGTCATGCGCCATAAGGCTGCGCATAAATTGGCTGATCGAAACATACTTTTCACTGGCTTTCAGGAGTCCCGTCACTGAAGCTCTTGCATCCTCAGCCTCTTGTTCTTTGACATAGACACGGCGCGCCAAATTACCAATGTCCAGAAAGTCAAACACGCCTGCTAGACAATGGATGTCATCGGAGGCTGCCAAATCGATAGCCTTGCAAATTCGCCTGCGCACGGCGTCGTCAACCGAGGTGTACAAATATCTTGTGGCTCTTGGATCGTTGATGCCCAAAGCATCGGGCAACATATATTCGAGGAAGTGTTTAAGAGATGCCCCATTCACCTTCAGCGATTTTTCGGTCTGTTCCTCTGCGGTGACCGAGGCGTTGGCGCTGAGGAACGCCCAAGTAGCGCGTTTGGCGAGGGCATCGATACCTGTCCTGAAGGGTTCCTGCAGCCCCACCGCCCATCCAAGCAACAAGCGTACAAACAGAACTTCGGATCGTTCCAAGTATGTTGTGAAATCAATGGTTTGGTAGCGTATGCAGCGCTCGCGCAGGGCGTGCTCCAGTTCAACGGAGGCACTTGGATTGCGCAGCAAAACCGCAAGTTGGGATTTTGGTGAATCCGGTTGTAAACCAGGGCGTGCCGTCATTGCATGGTTGATCAAGGCCAGAACGTCAAGTGCTGACCCGGTTTTCTTGACCTCCACCCTGGAAATGTGCGCGCGATTGGCTGCATAGTTTTTCGCTGAAAATCCTGCCAGCGGTTGTGAGATTGCGCCCCCAAATCGATAGGACTCCGTCAATGGCAGTCGCTCGGGTTTCCCAATGTATGTATCGAACCCTTCGCCCATGAAGTAGGCGTCAGCGCCATGTTGCGCATGAATGACCTGGTCACGATCGCCAACCCCCAAAAAGCTCGCTCCTTGGTTGAACTGCAGCAACTGTTTCAACACTGTAAACATAGCCCAGTTTGTGTCGTGCATTTCGTCCAGGAACACAGCTTGTAGACCTAGCCGCAGTGGATTTGTCTCCCAGGTAAAGCAAGGGTCATCGGCCTCAAGGATACGGGCTAGATCGTAGGTGGCATCTCCAGAATACCGAAATTTCGTCTGCTCGCTATCGGCGTCAACGCTGACGCAGCGTTGCTTTTCATAAGCCCTATAGATCGCCAAGGTTGTGAAACTGCGACCAATTTCAACGGCACATTCAGGCGAGATTTGAAAGTACTCGCCTTGACGCAGCAGCTGCATGGAACCCTTGATCTCGCCAAACTCATAAAGCAAGCCCTCCACGGCCAATTCGCCACTCCCTTCAATGGACAGTTCCAAATTGAATCGGTCTGACGCCCAAACTCTTGCGCCAGGGATGGCGGCAAGCACAAATGCACGCACTTCCTCAGGCCTTGTTGGCCGCTTGACTTCAAGGCCCTCTAGCCGCATTAACCATGAGGCACAGAAATCCTCGAATGTCCCAACCTGTACCGCTTTGGCCGCTGCCAGCGACATGCCAATCCTTTTGAATGCATCTCGGTAGGCCTGGACCCCTGGCGCGCTGAACGACAAGGCAACGATCCTGCCTGGATCGACGCCTTCTGCAATGAGTTGATTGATTTTCATCGCTGCGGTGGTGGTCTTTGCCGCACCTGCATTGGCCTCGACAACAAGAAGTGGGTGCTCGGAATCGCA
Source organism: Rhodoferax antarcticus ANT.BR (assembly GCF_001938565.1). Classification (GTDB taxonomy): domain Bacteria; phylum Pseudomonadota; class Gammaproteobacteria; order Burkholderiales; family Burkholderiaceae_C; genus Rhodoferax; species Rhodoferax antarcticus. Next base: position 253,338 of record NZ_MSYM01000017.1, on the reverse strand, counting down.
AATCGCCTTTTGCTCGTCTGTTTTGAGAATTTGTGTCGCCATTGTCATAAATGCATCTTCGTGTTCGTTGGAGAAGTTTGTTGGGCTCGCTGCTTGCCGCCGTGTGATACCGCCAGCTTCCATTTGCCCCCTTGTGCTGGTCGCCCATGGACCATGGGTATCCATTTGGAAAAGTTCATTGTGACTTGATTGTTCAGAGAGCCGCGTCGATAGACAATCATGATTTCGACCTTCAACAAGGTGAAAATATGAGTAGCCACACGATCGCAGTCATCACCGGTGACGGTATCGGCAAAGAAGTCATGCTCGGGGGTATGCGGGTGCTTGAAGCGGTGGCCAGCAAGTTCAATATCGGTCTGCAATTCGATCACTTCTATTTTTCCAGCTGGGATTATTTCGAACGACACGGCAAGATGCTGCCCGACAACTGGAAAGAGTTGATAGGCGCGCACGATGCCATCTATTTCGGCGCGATCGGTTGGCCGGAGAAGTCGCCACACCACGTGTCGCTGTGGGGGTCGCTGCTGCAGTTCCGCCGTGAGTTTCACCAGTATGTGAACCTGCGCCCGGCGCGGCTGATGCCGGGCATCACCTGCCCGGTGGTGCGCCTTGATGGAAGTGCCCGTCAACCTGGCGAGATCGATATGGTGATCGTGCGCGAAAACACCGAAGGCGAATACTCCAGCATTGGCGGGCGCATGTACGCCGGTACCGAGCGCGAATTAGTCGTGCAGTAGACGGTGATGTCCCGCGTTAGCGTGGACCGGGTGCTGAAATTTGCGTTTGAGTTGGCGCAGTCGCGCCCTAAAAAGCATCTCACCAGCGCCACCAAGTCCAACGGCATCGCCATCACCATGCCGTACTGGGACGAACGCGTGAGCGAGATGGCCAAGCGTTACCCCGAGGTCACAGTCGACAAATTTCACATGGACATCCTGACCGCGCATTTTGTGCAGTGGTCGGATTTTTTTGATGTGGTGGTCGGCAGCAACCTGTTTGGCGACAGCCTGAGTGACCTGGGCCCGGCTTGCACAGGCACGATTGCCATTGCGCCCAGCGCCAACCTCAACCCCGAGCGCAAGTTTCCGTCGCTGTTTGAGCCGGTCTACGGCTACGGGCCCGACGTTGCTAGCCAATCAATAGCAAACCCGATTGGGCAGATCTGGAGCGCAGCGATGATGCTGGCCCTTTTGGGTTACCGCGCCGCGCACGACGCGATGCTGCAACCGATCAAGCAGGTGCCGCAACCTTGCAGTGGTGCGCCACGCGCTGCGGACCTGGTTGGCACCGCCAGCACGCAAGACCTGGGTCAGGCCAGCACCGAATTACTACAAAGTAAATAGCTTATAGCCATTAATTTATAAGGGCTAGAGCCTGATTTGACCATAAAAAGCCACCTGCCAGAATCCAGCAGGTGGCATCGTCAAAGCGGTTTACTTCAGGTCTTCAGCCAGCACTTTGATGATGCGCTGGGCATCGGCTGGGTTTGCCGCCGTGCCGTCAGCGTTTTGCACCGACACGGTGGCAGCGTTGTCTACAGCGACCACTGACACCCGGTACTTTTGCGGTTTAGCATCGGGCTTGGAACGGCTGAACAGCTTGCTTAAAAAGCCTGGTTCAGCCTTGTCGGCGTTGGGCGCGACATAGCGCACAAAGTAGATGCCTTTGCTGCGGTCGCGGTCTTCCACGGTGAAGTTGGTGCGGTCCAGCGACAGGCCGACCCGCCGCCAAGCGCGGTCAAAGCCGTCGGCCAGCTGAATCACCGGCTGGCCACCCTGGGTCGCAACCTGGGTCGTTACCTTGGTCACTCCGGCGGCCACCAGCGCTTTGGACTGCTCTTGCGAGACACCGAGCTTGACCATCAGACGTCGCAAAAACTCCGCCTCCAGCTCGGGGTCAGCAGCGCGGGGCTGCCAGACGGTGCGGTCTTCTTCCTTGCTGTCATAGACCTCGATCATGCCGCGGTGGCTGATGAAAATCTCAGTGCTGCCATCGGCACCGCGCTCCAGGCGGGTGCGAAACTTGTCGCGCTCACCGGTGGAATACAGCGAGTCAAACACCTTGCCCAGCGTGGCGCGGACAAAATCCTGCGGAATTTTGGCGCGGTTTTCGGCCCAGTCGGTTTCCATGATGCCCAGGCTCTGCTGGTCCATGGCCAACAGAAAACCGTTGTCTTGCCAGAATTCTTTGACCGGCTCCCAGAGCTTGTCAGCCGGGCGGCTGACCACCAGCCAGCGGGTGTTGCCCGCACGCTCAATGCGCACATCGCCCAGCGACGCGGTGGCCGTGGGTGCCACTTGCGCGGTGGTTTGTCCAATCTGGAAGCTTGACGCTGTGACCGCAGCACCCGGCGTGTTGTAGCGGGTGTTTTTGGCGAGCTGGGTCAGGTCTGGCGGCACTTCCAGCGTCGGCGCCTTCACCGCTGCGCTTTTGTAGTCCACCTTGTCAGTCTGCAGCACGGTGCAGGCGCTCATCGCAAGGGTCAGGCCAAGCAACGCAAATTTGGGGGAATGGTTCACAAAAAGTCCTTCAGTAAAAGAGTTCAGCGGGTGGGGCTTACAGCAAGCCCACGTCGTGTAGGGCCGCTTCTACCAGCGACTGGTTGGCGGGGGTCAGTTCGGTCATGGGCAGGCGCAAGCTTGGGCCGCACAGACCCAGTCGGCTGGCAGCCCATTTCACGGGAATCGGGTTGGCTTCTACAAAGAGATTTTTGTGCAGCGGCATCAGCTTGAACTGAAGTTCCATGGCGCGTTTGACATCGCCCGCAATGGCAGCCATGCAGAGATCGTGCATCAGGCGCGGGGCCACGTTGGCGGTGACGCTGATATTGCCCTGGCCGCCGCACAGCATCAGCGCCACGGCGGTGGGGTCATCGCCAGAGTAGATGGCAAAGCCCTCAGGCGCTTCGCGAATCAGCCACTGGGCACGGGCGATATCACCGGTGGCTTCCTTGATGCCGATCACACCGGGAAGTTGCGCCAACCGCAGCGCGGTTTCCACTGCCATGTCGGCCACTGAGCGTCCCGGCACGTTGTACAACACCATCGGCAGGTCCACCGCCTCGGCGATGGTTTTGAAGTGCTGGTACTGGCCTTCTTGCGTGGGCTTGTTGTAGTAAGGCACCACCTGCAGCTGGCAGTCGGCACCGACTTTTTTGGCAAAACCCGCCAGCTTGATGGCTTCGGCAGTGCAGTTGGAGCCGCAGCCGGCCATGATTGGCACCCGGCCAGCGGCTTGCTCGACAGACACGCGGATCACTTCGCAGTTTTCTTCAATGCTGACGGTGGGTGACTCGCCTGTGGTGCCGACCACACCAATGCAATCGGTGCCCTCAGTGATGTGCCAGTCGATGAATTGTCGCAATGCCGGGTAATCCACGTCGCCGCTGGGCAACATTGGGGTGATCAGGGCAACAATGCTGCCGGTAATGGGGCGGGTCAGAGAGGTCATCTTGTGCGCTGGCTCCAGGGTTAGCCCGATATTCTAGCGAGTGAGGGGCGAACGCTATTAAGGGGCTTGCAGCGCCAATGCGCTGAACAACGCGCGCCGGATTCGACAAAAAACCGGCTTCATACGCCACCACCTCCAGACCGGCGCAGACACGCAGCAGTTCGCCAGGTTGCAGCAAAAAGTCGGGTCGCGTCGGCTTTCCCAGTGTCTCGTTGCCCATGGCAAAGGTTTCATACAGCAGCAAACCACCGGGTGCCAGACTGGCCAGCAAGGTCGGAAACAGCGGCCGCCACAGGTAGTTGGTGACGACGACGACATCAAATTTCCTGGGCTGACCCGCGTCCAACAGCGGCCAGGCGGCGTTTTCGATGTCTGCTTTCAGGCAAGTGCCGTAAGCGCTGGCGGCAACGACAGCCTCCGGGGAGCTGTCCAGCCCGGTGACTTGGCAGCCGAGCCCAGCAAACCAAGCCATGTGCCGCCCCGAGCCGCAGGCCACATCCAGCACGCTGCTGCCCGCTTTGACCAGATGCGACCAGCGCCTGACCCAGGCTGAGGGTTCGCGTGCGCCGCTCAAAAGCAGCCCCACACCTGGTTGGCCATGCTCATCACAAAATCGCCATGCCCGTAAAAACTGAACACCGCAGCCAGCACCCCTAGGGCGGCGGCCGTCAGCATGAGTTTGGTGAAAATGCGCATGAACACAGTGCTTTCAGGCAGCCTGGGGTGCCGGGCTGCGGAAAATGGCAGCCTCTTTGATCGGCAAGTTCAGCAGCGCCGCCAGCACACCCAAGGCGATGGCGATGTACCAGACGATGTCGTAACTGCCGGTGCGGTCATACAGCACACCGCCCAGCCAGACCCCAAGAAATGAGCCGACCTGGTGGCCGAAAAACACAAACCCGCCAAGCATCGACAAATGCGCTACGCCGAATATTTGCGCCACTGCCGCATTGGTGAGTGGGACGGTTGACAGCCACAGCAAGCCCATCACCGCTGAGAAGACGTAGACGCTCACCGGCGACAGTGGCACCAGCAAAAAGACGCTGATCACCACCGCACGGGTGAAGTAAATGAACGCCAGAATGTTTTTCTTCGGCAGGCGCTGCCCCAGAGTGCCTGCAATGTAAGTGCCAAACACGTTGAACAGCCCAATCAGCGCCAGTGAATAGCTCGCCACCTGGGGTGACAGACCGTGGTCTTTCAGGTAGCTGGGCATGTGCACGCCGATGAACACCACCTGAAAGCCGCAAACAAAATAGCCCGCCATCAGCAACTGAAAACTGCGGTAGCCAAGGGCCTCGCGCAGCGCCTGCATGATGGACTGCTCGCGAAAGTGCCCGGCACCGCCTCTGAAATCAGGCTCGCGCAGCCACCAGGCCAGCGGCGCCATCAGCAGCGCACCCAGCGCCAGTGCCACCAGCGCCTCTTGCCAGCCCAGACGGTCAATCAGAAAACCCTCGGTGGGCACCATCAGAAACTGGCCAAACGAGCCTGCCGCAGCCGCAATGCCCATAGCCCAGGAGCGCTTGCTGGCGGGCACATTACGGCCAATCACGCCGTACACAATGGCATAGGTGGTGCCCGCTTGCGCCAGTCCGATCAGCACCCCAGCGGTGAGGGCGAACCCAAAAGCTGTAGTGGCGTAGGCCATGCCTACCAACCCCAGCGCGTAAAAAACCGTGCCGGTCACAATCACCCGAAACGCGCCAAAGCGATCCGCCAACATGCCGGCAAAAATGCCCGCAATCCCCCAAGTCAGATTCTGTAATGCCAGGGCAAAGGCAAAGGTTTCGCGGCTCCAGTCTTGGTCTTGGGTGATGGGCTGCAGCCACAAGCCAAAACCGTGGCGAATGCCCATAGAGACGGTCACGATGGCGGCACTGCAGATCAGAATCTGGTTTAAAGAGAGTTTTCGGGCGCTAAGAGGCATGGTGCGAATATAGCGAATCAGCACACAAGTTTTGCAGCAAGGGATGGTGATCAGGACGGTGTTTGCAGGGATGGTTGGGCGGCTCCGAGCTGGCTGGCACGCCTATTTTCTTTGGTTAACTGGGGTTGCATCCAGTGAAAAAGCGGCCCGTCACTACAATCGCCCGCCATGGCAACCAAACCCAATCTCGAATACTCTGAAGGCTCGATCCGCGTGTTGAAAGGGCTGGAGCCCGTCAAACAGCGCCCGGGCATGTACACCCGCACTGATAACCCGATGCACATCATCCAGGAAGTGCTCGACAACGCCGCCGATGAAGCCCTGGCTGGTCATGGCAAAAAAATCAAGGTGACGGTGCACGTTGATGGCTCAGTCAGCATCGAAGACGATGGCCGCGGCATCCCGTTTGGCCTGCACCCGACCGAGAACGCGCCGGTGATCGAACTGGTGTTTACCCAGTTGCACGCCGGTGGCAAGTTTGACAAGGGCAAGGGCGGTGCCTACAGCTTTTCTGGCGGCTTGCATGGCGTGGGTGTGAGTGTGACCAACGCGTTGAGCACCCGGCTCGAAGCCACCACTTACCGTGAAAACCAGGTGGCGCGGCTGGTGTTTTCGGGCGGTGATGTGATTGAGCCCCTGACCGTGCGCCCTGCAGGCGACGGCGAGCGCCGTAGCGGCACGCTGGTGCGCGTCTGGCCAGACGCCAAATATTTCGAGTCGATGACCTTGCCGATGGCCCATTTGGAACACCTGCTGCGCAGCAAGGCGGTGCTGATGCCTGGTGTGACGGTGTCGCTGCTACAGGAAAAGACCAAAGAAGCCCAAACCTGGGTGTTCAAGGGCGGCCTGCGTGACTACCTGACGCAAACCCTGGCGGGTGAGCCGATCATTCCGGTGCTGGAAGGCGAAGGTTTTGCCGATGCCCAGCACGACAGTTTTGCCGACGGAGAAGGCGCTGCCTGGTGCGTGGCCTTCACCGAAGACGGCCAGCCAGTGCGGGAAAGCTATGTCAACCTGATTCCCACCACCGCGGGCGGCACGCATGAGTCCGGTCTGCGTGACGGGCTGTTTACGGCGGTGAAAAGTTTTGTGGAACTCCATTCGCTGCTGCCCAAAGGCGTCAAGCTGTTGCCCGATGATGTGTTTGCGCGCGCCAGCTATGTGCTGTCCACCAAGGTGCTGGACCCGCAGTTTCAGGGCCAGATCAAGGAGCGCCTCAATTCGCGTGACGCGGTGCGGCTGGTGTCGAGCTTTGTGCGCCCAGCGCTGGAGTTGTGGCTGAACCAGAACGTGGAGCACGGCAAAAAACTGGCCGAACTCGCTATCAAAGCCGCGCAAAGCCGTCAGAAAGCCGGCCAGAAGGTCGAAAAGCGCAAGGGCTCGGGTGTGGCGGTGTTGCCAGGCAAGCTGACCGACTGCGAAAGCCGCGACATCACCGAGAACGAGGTGTTTCTGGTAGAAGGCGACTCCGCCGGTGGCAGCGCCAAGATGGGTCGCAACAAGGAAAGCCAGGCGGTGCTGCCGTTGCGCGGCAAAGTGCTCAACACCTGGGAGGTCGAGCGCGACCGGCTGTTTGCCAACAACGAAATTCACGATATTTCTGTGGCTATCGGTGTGGACCCGCATGGCCCCAATGACACGCCCGACCTGAGCGGCCTGCGTTACGGCAAGATTTGTATCCTGAGTGATGCTGATGTGGATGGCTCGCACATTCAGGTGCTGCTGCTCACGCTATTTTTCAAACACTTTCCCAAGCTGGTGGATGCGGGGCACATTTTTGTGGCGCGTCCGCCGCTGTTTCGGGTGGACGCGCCGGCGCGTGGCAAGAAGCCCGCGTCCAAGGCCTATGCGCTGGATGACGGTGAGTTGACGGCGATTCTGGACAAACTGCGCAAGGAAGGTGTGCGCGAGGGCGCCTGGAGCATCAGCCGCTTCAAGGGCCTGGGTGAGATGAACGCCGAGCAGTTGTGGGACACCACGCTGAACCCCGACACCCGCCGTTTGCTGCCAGTGCACTTGGGTGCGATAGATTTTGCGCAGACCTCGGCGCTGATGACCAAACTGATGGGCAAGGGGGAAGCCGCTGCCCGGCGCGAGTTGATGGAACTGCATGGGGATTCAGTAGAGGTGGATATTTAGCTTCTATTTTTATAGCTGCTTGCGCTTATTGCATAAGGGCTAGAGGCTTATTTCTTATATGAAATTTTGTTTTGGCTGGGTGGCGTTTGATGTTTGAGAGGGTGGTGCTTTTCGCGTTGCTTGAGCTGCTGGAACGCTTGGGTACGGTTTTGGTGTGCGCTGCACAGCGGCCGGATTTGGCGGGCTCCGCATACTGGGGTACCAGAAATTGTCGCCCGCCAAATCCGGCCACTGCGCGACGATCGGTTTGCGACGTGCCTCTAAAGCCAAGACATTTAATAGTTTCCAAAGACCAGCACCTTCCAGCGCAGGCACTTCAAGCATGTTTTTCGGGTCGTGCCTTCAGTGCATTGAGACTATGCCCACCACACACTCGAAGCAGTAAGGGGTATGGGCGGCTGACGATTTCTGGTACTCCAGTATGAGAAAGCCCCCATACCCCTTGCGGCGTAGCGCTGACCAACAGGCCACCAGACAAAGAACATTCAGAAGTACACCGACAGCAACTCGCTAACTGACGACCGTCACCGAAGCAGCGTCTAGCCCCAACTATTCAAAAAAATTCAATCGACTGACTTATGACCGACCAACCCATCATTGATTTGCTGACGCCTTCAGAACCAGGCAGTGACGACGAGCTGAATCTGGCCAGCTATGCCCAGCGCGCCTACCTTGAGTACGCCCTGAGCGTGGTCAAGGGCCGCGCCTTGCCCGATGTGTGCGACGGCCAAAAGCCGGTGCAGCGGCGCATTCTTTACGCCATGTCGCGCATGGGCCTGGGCTTTGGCGGGACCAATGGCAACGTCGGCGCCAAGCCGGTCAAGTGTGCGCGCGTGGTGGGCGATGTGCTGGGGCGCTACCACCCGCACGGCGACAGCGCCGCGTATGACGCGCTGGTGCGCATGGCGCAGGACTTTTCGCAGCGCTACCCGCTGATTGACGGCCAGGGCAACTTTGGCTCCCGGGACGGCGACGGTGCTGCTGCCATGCGTTACACCGAAGCACGGCTGGCGAAAATCACCAGCCTGCTGCTCGACGAAATCGACGAAGGCACGGTCGATTTCACCCCCAATTACGATGGCTCAACCGAAGAACCGCGCCGGTTACCCGCACGCCTGCCGTTTGCGCTGCTTAACGGTGCCAGCGGCATTGCAGTCGGTTTGGCCACTGAAATCCCCAGCCACAACCTGCGCGAAGTGGCCGATGCCTGCGTGGCGCTGATCAAGTCACCCACGCTCACTGAAGACGAGTTGTTCGCGTTGGTGCCCGGCCCGGACTACCCCGGCGGCGGCCAGATCATCAGCAGCGCGGGCGACATTGCCGATGCCTACCGCAGCGGTCGCGGCTCCCTCAAATGCCGTGCGCGCTGGAAGATTGAAGACCTGGCGCGCGGCCAGTGGCAACTGGTGGTGACCGAATTGCCGCCCGGCGTCAGCACCCAGCGCGTGCTCGAAGAAATCGAAGACATCAGCAACCCCAAGGTGAAGGCGGGCAAGAAGGCCTTGAGCCTGGAGCAAAACCAGCTCAAGGCCACGCTGCTGTCGGTGCTGGACGGCGTGCGCGACGAGTCCAGCAAGGACGCGGCTGTGCGCTTGGTGTGTGAGCCCAAAACCAGCCGCATCAGCCAGCAGGAGCTGATCAATACACTGCTGGCCCATACCAGCCTGGAGACCAGCAGCCCAATCAACCTGACCATGATCGGTCTGGATGGCCGGCCCACGCAAAAGTCGCTGCGCCAGATGTTCACCGAGTGGATTGCGTTTCGCCAAACCACCATTGAGCGGCGTTCGCGCCATCGGCTGAACAAGGTGCTGGAGCGCATCCACATCCTGGAGGGCCGGGCGCTGGTGCTGCTCAATATTGACGAGGTGATCGCCATCATCCGCCAGGCGGACGACCCGAAGGCGGCGCTGATCGAGCGCTTCAAGCTGTCCTCCGCCCAAGCTGAAGACATTCTCGAAATCCGCCTGCGCCAATTGGCCCGGCTGGAAGCCATCAAGATTGAGCAGGAACTTAGCACGCTGCGCACTGAGCGGCAAAAGCTGGAAGAGATTCTGGGCAGCCCGGCCACATTGCGCCGCCTGATGATCAAGGAAATCGAGCTTGATGCCAAAACCTTTGCCGACCCGCGCCGCACGTTGATCCAGGCTGAAAAGAAAGTGGTTCTTGAAGTCAAAGTGGTGGACGAGCCCGTCACCGTGGTCGTCAGTCAAAAAGGCTGGGTGCGTGCGCAAAAAGGCTGGGCCAAGGACAAGGTCGCCGCAGCCGCAACCAATGGCACCAGCAGCGCCACACCTGCCGACTTCACCTTCAAGGCCGGCGACGCGCTGTACGGCAGCTTTGAATGCCGCACCGTGGACACCCTGCTGGCCTTTGGCTCCAACGGACGGGTGTATTCGGTGCCGCTGTCACTGCTGCCCGGTGGCCGCGGCGACGGTCAACCCATCACCAGCCTGATCGAGCTGGAGGCCGGGACACAACTGCTCTACTACTTTGCCGGTCCAGCCAGTGCCAGCTTGCTGCTGTGCAGTTCGGGCGGCTATGGCTTCATGGCAACGGTCGAGCAGATGACATCCAAGTTCAAGGCGGGCAAGGCATTTGTGACGGTCAATGCGGGCGAAACCCTGTGCGCGCCTTCGGTGGTGGTTTGCGACGCTGGCTCGGTGCCGCTGCCCGCAGCCAGCCATGTGGCCTGTGCGTCAACCGGTGGGCGCATTCTGAGCTTTGAGCTCAGTGAGTTGCGCACCATGCCCAACGGCGGGCGTGGCCTGATGCTGATTGACCTGGAAGACAAAGACACGCTGGCGGGGGCTTGCGCCTACATCCGCAGCGTCAGCATCGAAGGGCTGGGCAGAAGCGGCAAACCGCGCGAGGAAACCCTGGAGATCCGCAGCCTGAACAATGCCCGCGCGGTGCGTGGCCGTAAAGGCAAGCTCGCCGACCTGGGCTTTAAGCCGCAGCGCGTGAGTCGGGTGCTGTAAAAGCGATCTCATTGCTACAAATAAAAGAGCTTCTAATCCTTATTTTATAAGGGCTAGAAGCTCTTTTTGTGCTTGATGGCAAGAGACTTGGCTCTTGCCCGGTGCGATGCGGCAGGCGGTTTTTAGGCGACCGACTTCAAGCTCAGGCAGCCGGGCCGGTGATCTCGTCCCAGGCGCTCAGAGCGTCTGCCACCATCATCAGTCCGGGGCCGCCTGCCATGTAAATGCACACGTTCAAAGTTTCCTCGAACTCGGCGCGGGTGCAACCCAAGCGCTGCAGTGCCTTGATGTGAAAGGCGATGCAACCCCCGCAATGCGAGGTGATGCCAATGGCCAGCGCAATCAGTTCCTTTTGCTTGGCACTCACAGCGCCTTCAGCCATGGCCGCTTTGGCCATCTGGCCGAATCCCAGCATGGTTTCGCTTTGGGTTTTGCGAAACGGGCCCAAGTGCTCGTTAATGCCTTGCATCAGGTTTTTGGCTTCGAATGTGTGCATGGGTAACTCCTTCATTGAAAAAAATCAGAAAAATTTAAAAAATGGGTCGACGTGTAGTCGCCTGAACTGAGCCACAGCGCCGTGTTGATGCACTTTGTGGCTTGTGACTGCAGACGCTTTACAGGTTGTCAGTAAAGCTGCGCAGCTTGTCGGAGCGGCTGGGGTGTTTGAGCTTGCGCAGCGCCTTAGCCTCAATCTGGCGGATGCGTTCACGCGTCACGTCAAATTGTTTGCCGACTTCTTCGAGCGTGTGGTCGTTGGTCATCTCGATACCAAAACGCATGCGCAGCACTTTGGCTTCGCGCGGGGTCAGGCTGTCGAGGATGTCTTTGACCACATCGCGCAGGCCGGCTTGCATGGCCGCTTCCATCGGCGCGGTGTTAGCACCGTCTTCGATGAAGTCACCTAAGTGGCTGTCGTCATCGTCGCCAATCGGGGTTTCCATCGAAATGGGTTCCTTGGCGATTTTCATGATCTTGCGGATCTTGTCCTCGGGGATTTCCATGCGCTCGGCCAACACGGAGGCATCGGGCTCGTAACCAAATTCCTGCAGGTGCTGGCGGCTGATGCGGTTCATCTTGTTAATGGTTTCGATCATGTGCACCGGAATGCGGATGGTGCGCGCCTGGTCCGCAATGGAGCGAGTGATCGCCTGGCGTATCCACCAGGTGGCGTAGGTACTGAATTTGTAGCCGCGACGGTATTCAAATTTGTCCACTGCCTTCATCAGCCCAATGTTGCCCTCCTGGATCAGATCCAGGAACTGCAGGCCGCGGTTGGTGTACTTTTTGGCAATCGAGATGACCAGGCGCAAGTTGGCCTCGATCATTTCTTTTTTGGCGGCGCGTGAGGCGTATTCGCCTTCATTCATGCGCTTGTTGATGTCTTTGAGCTTGTCCAGCGGCACCACCACTTTGGCCTGCATGTCCGTCAGACGCTGCTGCAACTCCTGAACCGGCGGAATGTTGCGGCCCATGGTTGCGCTCCATAGCTTGCCGGTCGCCGCATGCTTCTCGATCCATTTCTGGTCGAGCAAATGGCTGGCCACCTTGTTGTGGTGCTTGTCACGACCGCTGAAGTCGGCAATGAAACTGGCTTGCGGGTAGCCGCATTTGTCCACGATGATGCGGCGCAGTTCGCGTTCTTTCTTGCGCACGTCATCGACCTGGCCACGCACCATGTCGCAGAGTTTTTCGATGGTCTTGGCGGTGAAGCGGATCGACATCAGCTCATCGGACAAGGCGCGCTGGGTCTTCAGGTAGCTAGGGCTGCCGTAGCCTTCCTTGTCGTTGATGGTGTGGATCTGACCGAAATAATCGCGCATCCGATCGAAGCGGCTCATGGCTTCTTTTTTCAATTCTTCAAGCTTTTTCGTCAGCGCTTTTGAGCCACCCTTGCCGTCGTCGTCGTCGTCCGCGTCAAATTCGTCAAAGTCTTCTTCGGCCACATAGTCGTCGGCCTCGTTGGGGTTGGTGAAACCGTCAACGATGGTGGTGATCACCACCTTGTCACTGCGGATGTCTTCGCCAAGCGCCAGGATGACCTCAATGGTGGCGGGCGAGGCGGAAATAGCTTCCATCATCGCCATCAGGCCGCCTTCGATGCGCTTGGCAATCTCGATCTCGCCCTCGCGGGTGAGCAACTCGACCGTGCCCATCTCGCGCATGTACATGCGCACCGGGTCGGTGGTGCGGCCAAACTCGCTGTCCACCGTGGACAGCGCCGCTTCGGCTTCTTCCTCAGCTTCTTCTTCGGTGGCAGCGGTGGGGCCGTTCTGGTTCAACAACAGCGTTTCGGCATCCGGCGTGTGCTCGTAGACGGCGACACCCATGTCATTGAGCATTGAGATCACCACTTCTAGGGTTTCCGCATCCACCAGCTTGTCGGGCAGGTGATCGGAAATTTCGCCGTGGGTCAGGTAGCCGCGTGTTTTGCCGAGCTTGAGCAGGGCTTTGAGGCTCAGGCGGCGTTTGACGACTTCTTCTTCTGACAGGACGGTCTCGTCCAGGCCAAATTCTTTCATCAAGGCGCGCTCTTTGGCCTTGCTAATCTTCATGCGCAAGGGTTTGACTTTTTCTACTGTCTCGACAACTTCTGGGGTTTCTGCAACGGGTTCACCCGCCAAGTCTTCCTCAATGTCGGACATGTCCATGTCATCGACCGAGGCAGCATCTTTGCCAGCCTTGGGTTTGCGACCGCGCTTGGCACCGGCGGTGGCAGCGGTGGGCACGCCTGCGGTTGTGGCAGCGGCAGCCTTGGGTGCCTTGGGTGCCTTGGCGGCTTTGGTCTTCACAACCGGTTTGGCAACAGGCTCGACCTTGATTTCTTCAACGACAGCTTTGACTTTGGACTTGGATACGGGCACGACGGGCTCTTTCGGTGTAGTAGGTTTGCTGGCTGTTTTTTTGACAGCGCTGGTCTTGGCTGCAGGTGCGGCAGGCGTCTTTGACTTGGAAGCAGGCATGTAGAAACCTTAAAACGAAGAAAGTGAAACGCTGCGGGCGGACCAGCGGCTGGAAAAACATCGCAAAAAATGGGCAATGTCCGGCAAGACGGGTGGGCGAACATTTGGTATGCAGTCCTTGCGGCAAAGTGACCAGATGCATCTGTACGCATCATGTTGGCCGGGTCCGGAGGTGCTGCTGTCGCGCTTGCCTGAGCGAAAGCGCCGGATTATACCTTTTCGGCGGTGTGAGCTTCTGAGATGGTGCCTATGCCGCAGGTTTCAAGGCCTTGCGTCTGATCAGAAATTCTCGGTAACGCTGCAGCGCAGAGGGATCGGCCTTGGAGGCTTCAAGCGCCTCGGTCTCTGCCACTTTGAGCTGGTCAATCAACATCAGGTTGAGCAACCGGCGCAATTCGTTGGCCGCTTCAGCCGCGTCGTCGTCCACACCCAGTTCATGGCCGGCCATCAGCTTCAAGGCAAAGGCCTCACTCTCGTGGCCTTGCAGCCCTTCGCGCAGCGCCACCCAGGGTTGCGCGCCGTGCTCATGAAACTGCGCTTCCAGCCAGGCAAACAGCGGCCCGTAAGGCGCCTCCAGGCCACACAGCAGGCCGTGGTCTTCGCCAGACAGGGCATCGAGTGCGGCCATGTTGTCCAGCAGGATACGGGCGGCGTGATCGGCGCGGCTGGCGGGCAGGCGGCTATTGCCGATGGGGCGTGGATTGCTTTTGGATTTATATGATTTAGGGCTGTAGCCACCGTCCTTGTTGCGGTAGTCACTATCATTTTGATAGTTTTCCCTGCGTGCGCGTTGCGACTTGGCTTTGGTTTGTGCCGGGTACCACACGTCGGTGAGTTCGCGGCTGGAGAGTTGCACCAGATCGGCGATCTCAGTCAGCAACTGCTGCTTCAGGGCACCAGCCGGCAACAACTCCCACAGCGGTTTGGCATTGCTGGACAGGTGCGAGCGCCCCTCGGCGGTGTGCAGATCACAGCCGTCACGGGCAGCGTCCAGCAAAAAGCGGCTCAAGGGCACGGCTTCGCTGACATAGCGGGCAAATGCCTCCTTGCCATGTTCGCGGATAAAGCTGTCGGGGTCGTGCTCGGGCGGCAAAAAGAGGAACTTGATGCTGCGCACATCGCTGGCCAATGGCAGGGCGGCGTCCAGCGCCTTGCGTGCAGCACGTCGGCCTGCGCTGTCCCCATCAAAACTGAACACCACCGAATCGGTAAATCGAAACAGCTTGTGCACATGCTCAGCCGTGCAGGCGGTGCCCAGGGTTGCCACTGCGTTGGGAAAACCCAGTTGAGCGAGCGCCACCACGTCCATGTAGCCTTCGGTGACCAGCGCGTAGCCGTGTTCGCGCAAAGCGCCCCGGGCTTCAAACAGGCCGTAGAGTTCGCGGCCTTTGCTGAACACCGGGGTTTCGGGGGAGTTGAGGTACTTGGGTTTGTCGTCCCCCAGCACGCGCCCACCAAAACCGATGCATTCACCCTTGATGTTGCGGATCGGGAACATCACACGGTCGCGAAAGCGGTCGTAGCGTTTGGCTTCTCCGCCGTCTTCCTCGTTCAGGATCACCAGACCGCTTTCGACCAGCAGTGGATCGTCATAGGCCGGGAAGACACTGGCCAGGCTGCGCCAGCCCTCGGGTGCGTAGCCCAGGCCAAACTGTTTGGCCACCACGCCCGACAAACCCCGGCCCTTGAAGTAGCTCACCGCCCGTGGCGAGACTTTCAGGTTTTTTTGGTAGGCATGGCAGGCTTTTTCCAGCACGTCGTTCAGGGTGTGCTGTTTTTGTCGCTGTTCGGCGGCGCGGGCGCGGTCCTGCGGGCTGGCGTCGTCTTCGGGCACCTGCATGCCAAACTGTTGGGCTAAATCTTCTACTGCTTCAACGAAAGTCATGCCCGCGTGTTCCGTCAAGAAACTGATGGCGTCTCCGCTTTTGCCGCAGCCAAAGCAGTGGTAGAACTGCTTGGTCGGGCTGACCGAGAAAGACGGCGACTTTTCGCTGTGAAACGGGCACAGCCCCATGAAATTGGCGCCGCCCTTTTTGAGCTGCACATAGCGGCCAACGATCTCCACCACGTCGGCGCGCGCGAGTAACTCCTGAACAAAGGTATGTGGGATGGACATGGCTCGATTGTAGGAATGCCCGTTTCTCGCTGACCAGAGCGCACGGTTGGGTGGTCAACCGCTGGCGGCGCTGACCGCCGCCCCAAGCGCTTAACGCGGCGCCAGGCGGATGGCACCGTCCAGACGGATCACCTCGCCATTGAGCATGTCGTTCTCGAAAATATGGACTGCAAGCTTGGCATAGTCCTGCGGCGTGCCCAGGCGGGAGGGGAAGGGCACGTTGGCGGCCAGCGCGTCCTGCACCTCTTGCGGCATGCCAAACAACATGGGCGTGCCGAAAATACCCGGGGCAATCGTCATGTTGCGGATGCCGTTGCGCGCCAGATCGCGGGCAATCGGCAGCGTCATACCCACAATGCCGCCTTTGGACGCGGCGTAGGCAGCTTGCCCCATTTGGCCGTCATAGGCAGCGATTGAGGCGGTAGAGATCAGCACCCCACGCTCGCCTGTGGCCTCGGGTTCGTTTTTACTCATCGCATCGGCACACAGACGAATCATGTTGAAGCTGCCGATCAGGTTCACGGTGATGCATTTCTGAAAGCCCGCCAGCGTGTGCGGGCCGTTCTTGCCAATAGTTTTTTCGGCAGGCGCAATGCCGGCGCAGTTCACCAGCCCCATCAACTTGCCCAGCGCGGTGGCTTGGGCCACCACCGCCTGCGCATCTGCCTCGTTGCTAACATCGCATTTGACAAACGCGCCACCAATCTCGCTGGCCACGGCTTGCCCTTTTTCTGTTTGCATGTCAGCGATCACCACAGTGGCGCACTTGGCCGCGAGCGCACGGGCCGTGCCTTCGCCCAGACCCGATGCGCCACCAGTCACAATAAAAACCTTGCCTGCGATATCCATGTGAAAGTCTCCAAAAAAATCGTTGACGTTAACGTAAACGTCAATTATGAAGCGAGTAGAGACAGAAAAATCTGGCAATACGTGGCAGTTGTGCAAAATATTGACGCTATACTTGCGGTTTTCCTGATTTCCTCAGGCGCGTAGCTCAGCTGGTTAGAGCACCACCTTGACATGGTGGGGGTCGTTGGTTCGAGTCCAATCGCGCCTACCAAGGTTTTCTGAATGTGACCAGATTCAGAGTCAACAAACCTTGACGTAATCCTAGTATTTTTGTTTATCTGGTTCAACTGGCGCTCGTCGTGCGTGTAACGGGATGCAGACAGGGGTAAATCTTGACGTCTGGTCCATGGTTGGTCTTTAAAACGATATCAGTCCCAAGTGATTTAACCTTGCTCTAGCCCAGCCCCCAGGATGACCCATGAATAACGCCACCGCAGCGCAGGCGCCAGAACCACAGCGCATCATCAAAAAATATCCTAACCGGCGTCTCTATGACACGGTGACTTCCAGCTATATCACGCTGTCTGAAGTGAAAACGCTGGTGATGAAGCATGAGCCGTTTGAAGTGCTGGACGTCAAAACTGGCGAAAACATCACCCGCAGCATTTTGTTGCAGATTATTCTGGAAGCAGAAGCCAGCGGTTCACCGATGTTTACCGCGCCGGTGCTTGAGAGTTTGATTCGCTTTTATGGCAACGCCATGCAGGGCATGTTGGGCGGTTATCTGGAAAAAAATATTCAGTCGGTGATCGACGTGCAGACGCGCTTTGCAGAACAGTCCAAGGGTTTTACCCCTGAAATGTGGACGCAGTATTTGTCTTTGCAGCCACCGGTTCTGCAAGCCATGATGGGCGGCAGCCTGGAACAGTCGAAAACCATGCTGGCGCAAATGCAAGAGCAGATGCAAAAGCAAACCGGGCAGTTGTTGGGCGCGTTTGGCATCAAAAGCAGTCCCTGATATTTGAACAATCAACGCATGAATAGTGTGACTTCGAGTGGGGCGCAAGCGCCCAAAGTTGGTTTCGTCAGCCTGGGTTGTGCGAAGGCACTGACTGACTCCGAGTTGATTCTGACGCGACTCAGCGCAGAGGGGTACCAAACCGTCAAGACCTTTCAAGGCGCTGATCTGGTGATCGTCAACACCTGTGGCTTCATTGACGACGCCGTCAAGGAAAGCCTGGACACCATCGGCGAAGCGTTGGCTGAAAACGGCAAGGTCATCGTGACCGGCTGCCTGGGTGCCCAGACAGGTGATGCAGGCGGTAACCTGGTGCGCCAGATGCACCCCAGCGTGCTGGCCGTGACCGGCCCGCAAGCCACCCAGGAAGTGATGGACGCCGTGCACGCGCACCTGCCCAAGCCACATGACCCCTTCATGGACCTAGTACCCAATGCGTTTGGCAGCGCGGGCATCAAACTGACACCCAGGCATTACGCCTACATCAAGATCAGCGAAGGTTGCAACCACCGCTGCACCTTTTGCATCATTCCCTCCATGCGGGGCGATCTGGTGTCAAGGCCGATTGGCGATGTGCTCAAAGAAGCGCAGGCACTGTTTGAAGGCGGCGTTAAAGAGTTACTGGTAATCAGCCAAGATACCTCGGCCTATGGGGTGGATGTGCAGTACCGCACCGGGTTCTGGAATGGCAAGCCGATCAAGACACGGCTGTTTGAGCTGACGCAAACGCTGGGCGAGATGGCGCAAACTTATGGTGCCTGGGTGCGTTTGCACTATGTGTACCCGTACCCGAGCGTGGACGACATCCTGCCACTGATGGCTTCTGGTCTGGTGTTGCCGTATCTGGACGTACCGTTTCAACACAGCCACCCGGACGTGCTCAAACGCATGAAACGCCCCGCCAGTGGCGAAAAAAATCTCGAGCGGATCCAGCGCTGGCGCGAGGCCTGCCCCGATATCGTCATTCGCAGCACTTTCATTGCGGGTTTTCCGGGCGAGACGGAAGACGAGTTTGCGCATCTGCTGAATTTCATGCGGGCAGCAAAAATTGACCGCGCCGGTTGTTTTGCGTACAGCCCTGTCAAAGGCGCTGCTGCCAACGATTTGCCAGGCATGTTGCCCGCGGCGGTGCGTGAAGAGCGTCGTGCCGCGTTCATGGCAGTTGCCGAGGAATTGTCCGCCGCCAAACTCCAGCAGCAAGTGGGTGCCACCCTGCAGATTCTGGTGGACCAGGCGCCGGGCCTCGGTAAAAAAGGTGGCTTGGGCCGCTCTTATGCGGATGCGCCTGAGATTGATGGTGTGGTGCGCTTGTTGGCACCCGAGAAAATCAGCAAAACACTCAAGGTGGGCGAATTCACCAAGGCGAGAATTGTTCAGGCTCAAGGCCACGACCTCGTTGCCCAACCGTTTTGACGCACACGTTGACAGCCTTTTCCCAAACAAAAAGGCCACTGTTGTCACAGCGGCCTTTTATTCAAAACCATCGGGTTGTTGGTATTAAAAACAACCCAATTTCATTTATATTGGTGCCCAGGAAGGGACTCGAACCCCCACGAAGTTACTCGCTAGTACCTGAAACTAGTGCGTCTACCAATTCCGCCACCTGGGCATTTCAGGAAAGAAAGGCAGTATATCAAAAATATTAAGCAAACCAGCGCCTTGCTGGAAGAAGTTGAAGGAGTTGTTCAAGGTCATCGTGATGGCCATGGCTTCGTTATTCGCGACGATGGCGAGTCAGATATCTATCTGCCGCCCAACGAAATGCGCGCCGTGCTGCACAAGGATCGCGTCAAAGTACGCGTCGTGCGCAGCGACCGCAAGGGCAGGCCCGAAGGTCGGGTGCTGGAGATTGTCGAGCGCGGCAGCCAAGTCATTATTGGCCGCCTGCTGCACGAGAGCGGCATCTGGATCGTGGCGCCTGAAGACAAGCGTTATGGCCAGGACATCATGATCCCTAAAGCCGCCACAGGCGCAGCGCGGGCCGGTCAGGTGGTGGTAGTGGAACTCACCGAGCCGCCATCACTGTTTGGTCAACCGATCGGTCGCGTCAAAGAAGTGCTTGGCGAAATTGACGACCCCGGCATGGAGATTGAGATCGCGGTGCGCAAGTACAGCGTGCCGCACGAGTTTTCTGAGGCGTGTATTGCCCAATCGCGCACCTTGCCCGACCAAGTTCGCCCGCAAGACAAGCGCCAACGCGTGGACCTGACCGATGTGCCGCTGGTCACCATCGACGGCGAAGACGCGCGTGACTTTGACGATGCCGTCTATTGCGAACCCACCAAGATCGGTAAGGGCAGGGCGGCTACATCTGGCTGGCGCTTGCTGGTGGCCATTGCCGATGTGAGCAACTACGTGGAAAACGGTTCAGCGATCGACGTGGACGCGTATGACCGCGCCACCAGTGTGTATTTCCCGCGCCGCGTCATCCCGATGCTGCCCGAGAAGCTTTCCAACGGCTTGTGTTCACTGAACCCCGATGTAGAGCGCCTGTGCATGGTCTGCGACATGCTGGTGTCAGAGGACGGCGAGGTCTCGGCCTACCAGTTCTACCCGGCCGTGATGTTCAGCCACGCGCGCTTCACTTACACCGAAGTGGCGGCTATTTTGGCCAACACGCGTGGCCCGGAGGCGCTCAAACGCAAGGAGCGCATTGACGATTTGATCAACCTGCACGACGTGTACCACGCCCTGCTCAAATCCCGCGCGCGCCGGGGTGCAGTGGATTTTGAGACGGTCGAGACACAGATTGTTTGCGACGAAGCTGGGCACATCGAAAAAATTGTGCCGCGCACCCGCAACGATGCCCACAAGCTGATTGAAGAAGCCATGCTGGCGGCCAACGTGTGCAGCGCCGACTTCATTGCCCAAAGCAAGCATGCGGGCCTGTACCGTGTGCACGAAGGCCCTACGCCAGAAAAAATCGAGGTGCTGCGCAACTACCTGAAGGTGACTGGCGTTGGTCTGAGCATCAGCGATAACCCGTCTCCAGGCGACTTTCAGGCCATCGCCAACGCTACCAAAGAGCGCCCGGACGCTGCCCAAATCCACATGATGCTGCTACGCGCCATGCAGCAGGCGATGTACACCCCGGTGAACAACGGCCACTTTGGTCTGGCGTTTGAGGCTTACACCCACTTCACCAGCCCGATCCGGCGCTACCCCGATTTACTGGTGCATCGGGTCATCAAGGCAATTCTGGCCAAAACCAAATATGTCTTGCCGGTGTTGCCCACACCGGGTGAGGCGCATGCCAAGCTGTCAAAACGGTTGGAGAAGAATCTGGCCGCCAAGGTGGCTGAGCCTGGCCAGAAGCCGCGCAAACTCAGTGCTGACATGTTGGCCTGGCAGTCGGCCGGACTGCATTGCAGTGCCAACGAGCGCCGCGCCGACGAAGCCAGCCGCGACGTGGAGGCCTGGCTCAAGTGCAAGTACATGCGCGAGCATCTCGGTGAAGAGTTCTCTGGCGTGGTCAGTTCGGTCACCAGTTTTGGCTTGTTCATCACGCTGGACGCGATGTACGTGGAAGGCCTGGTGCACATCACCGAACTGGGCGGCGAGTATTTCCGTTTTGACGAGGTACGCCAAGAACTGCGCGGCGAGCGCACCGGCATTCGCTATGCGCTGGGTAGCCGGGTGCGCGTGCAGGTCAGCCGCGTTGACCTGGACGGGCGGCGTATTGATTTTCGGCTGGTGCAAGAGGGTGAAGCGCTTTCGCCTCGGCCTGTCAAAGACAAAGAGTCTCTGCGTGAAGATGACCAGTCGGCGGGTTTTGATGCAGATTCAGACGCCCTGCCACCCGGGCGACGCAGCCACAAGATATCTGAGCCACTGGCGCGCGCGCCGAAGCCTGCCGCACCCGGTGGCAAGTCTTCACGGCGCACGCCTGCTGCAACTAAGCCCAAGGAAAAAAGTGGTAAAAAAAGGCGATAGACCTTATTGATAAAGGGGATAGTGCTATAAAAATTAAAGTTGAAGGCAGCCATCATTGCGAACGCATTGACGCTGCTTTTCATCTTTTGGGTTGGCTTATCCTTCAATGAAAGTTCATATGAACCAAAGATCCATTGTGGCCATCGTCACCGGCGCGGGTTCTGGTATTGGCAAAGCGGCAGCGCTTACCTTGCTGCAAGCGGGCTACCAGGTGGTCTTGGCCGGGCGGCGCGAGCAGGCGCTACTAGAAGTGGCTGCGTTGAGCGGCGCGGCTGAGCGAGCCTTGGTCGTGGTGACCGATGTATCAGATGAAGCGTCGGTAATAGCGCTGTTCGATGCGGCGGTGCGCGCTTTCGGCCGGGTTGACTTGCTTTTCAACAATGCAGGCACCAGCGCGCCAGGCGTGTTGCTGGAAGACCTGACGCTCGGCCAGTGGCAAGACGTGGTGAATGTGAACCTGACTGGCATGTTTTTGTGCCTGCGCCAGGCATTTCGGGCGATGAAGGCACAGACGCCACGGGGCGGGCGCATCATCAACAATGGCTCGATTTCAGCCACCACACCGCGGCCCAACTCGGCGCCTTATACCTCGACCAAGCATGCGGTGACTGGCCTGACCAAATCTGCCTCGCTCGATGGCCGCAAGTACAACATTGCCGTGGGGCAGATCGATATTGGCAACGCCGCTACCGAGATGACGCAGAAGATGCAAGCAGGCATCTTGCAAGCCAGCGGGCAGATTGCCGTGGAGGCGGTGATGGACGTGGCCATCGTTGGGCAGTCCGTGCTGTACATGGCCAATCTGCCGCTGAGTGCCAATGTGATGTTCCACACCGTAATGGCGACCCAGATGCCGTTTGCCGGGCGTGGCTAGTTTATATAAGAAATAGGCCTCTAGCCCTTATAGATAAAGCGCTAGTAGCTACATTAATAATAGTTTCTAACTGAGCGCAAGCAGCGCTTCTGGCGTTTTGTGCTGCGCGCTGACGTCAGCGGCAAGCGGTGTCACAGCCGCCAAGGACCAGCAGTTGCGCGGTTAGCGGCGCCCCCGGCGGCCAGGTGTCTGCCAACGCACCATGCCGATAAACCGCCCGGCAAGCTGCTTCGAACCCGGTCTTGCCTGCTGCCAGTTCCGCACCCACCATGCCCGCCAGCACATCGCCGGTGCCAGCGCTGGCCAGGCGGCCATTGCCGGTGGGGTTGATCACCGGTAGGTGATCCGGGCTGGCAATGATGCTGCCTGAGCCCTTTAGCACCACGGTACAGGCAAAACGCTGCGCCAGAGTTTGGGCGGCGGTCAGGCGATCGCTTTGCACCTGTTGCGCGGTCTGGCCGAGTAAGCGCGCAGCCTCGAGAGGGTGCGGCGTTAGTACCGTCACGGCCTGGCGGGCGCATCGGGCGAGCAATTCGGTCTGTAAAACATTGTCGGTTGCTATGACATTTAAAGCATCTGCATCAAGCACAACGGGGGCTGGTGAGGACAAAACGTCACACAAAACGGGCTGCACCGCCTGCCCACCGCCGCAGCCACAAACGACCGTCATGGCGGAGAAGTCCAGCGATTGGATTGGTCGGAACATCAGCTCTGGGTGGCGCACATCAACTGTCACGGATTGGTCATTGAGCAAACCCACAAAAACCCGGCCTGTACCGGCGTACAGCGCGGCACCAGCTGCCAGCAGAGCAGCACCCGTCATGCCGTGTGCGCCACCAATCACCGCCACGTCGCCATAACTGCCTTTGTGGGAGGCATGTGGCCGGCGCGTCTTGATCGGCTGGGCATTCAGATAAGCAGTGGGCGCAAGCGCCGTCAGCACGTTGAGCTCAAGCCCCAATGTGTCGCACCAGACGGTACCCGCCGCGTCGCGCCCCTGGGCGGTGAAAAGTCCGGGCTTGAGTGTCAGCAGGTTTAGGGTATGACTGGCCTGCACGTGCACAGCAGTGGCCTGGCCAGTGTCAGCATGCAGCCCGGTGGGCAAGTCCACTGACAAGATTGGCGCGCCGCTGGCGTTGATCTGCCGGATCCAATCGGCCATGAGGCCCTGCGGCTCGCGCAGTTGGCTGCCAATGCCCAGCAGCGCGTCAATGCACAGATCGAAGTCGCCGCTGGGCATAGATTCGACCAATATTCCAGCATCCTGCAGCCGCAAACGGGCTGCAACCGTGTCGGCGGGGGCTGATTCAGTTTGACCCAGCCAGGTCACCACCACTTGTTTGCCCCAGCGCTGCAGATGAATGGCGGCCTCTAGGCCATCGCCGCCGTTGTTGCCGGGGCCACAGGCAATCCAGATGCGCTGCGCGTGCGGCGCAATGGCCAGTGCCAGACGCGCCACGGCAAGACCGGCGCGTTGCATTAGGGTGTGGGCGGGAAGTGCCTGCGCAGCGGTCTGCTCGATACGCCGGGTTTGATCAACCCCGTGCAGCGGATGGCGTGTACCTGGGATGGTCTTGTTCATGACTAAGCTTAAGCTGGGTAGCTGAGGCTAGCCGAGCGTCAAAACTCGTAGCTTTCGCCTTCGCGAGCCAGCCGATATTGCGGGTCACCAGGCTGGCGTGGGTGCTCATGTAGCACTTGCTCGAACACTTTTTCCAGCGCATCGTCGCTGCGGGTGGGCTCATGGTGGGTGCAAAACAGCATCTTGGCACCGGCCTCTTTGGCGTATTGAATACTGGTGTCGAATGTGCCGTGGCCCCAGCCTTTCTTGGCGGGGTATTCGGCGCTGGTGTACGAGCTGTCGGCAATCAACACGTCTACGTTAGCCATGGCCCGCAAGATGTCAGCGGTTTTCGCATCGACAAACGACTGGTATTCGGCGTATTCATCGTCGTGCGGTTCGTAGATGTTGGGCGGTGGCTCATGGTCACCAGTGAAAAAGACCGACTTGCCGTTGGCTTCGATGCGGTAGCCAAAATCAATCACCGGATGGTTCATCATGTATGGCGTGATAGTGGCTGAGCCGATCTGGAAGCTCTCGTTGGGCGTCAAGGTGATGTATTCAATGCGTGCCTTCATCTCGGCCTCTCGCACCGGAAAGTAGCTGTATTGCAGTTGCACCGACATCACTTGCTCCACACCTTTGCCCGATACCGGGTCAAACGCACCATGCAAACGCAGGGTGTTGCCGGGAATGAAATTGGGGATGAAAAACGGCAGCCCTTGAATGTGATCCCAGTGCGAATGGGAGATCAGTACGTTAGCGGTCAACGGTAACTCGCATAGCAAGGATTGCGACAAGGGGAATATGCCTGTGCCAGCATCAATGATGATGAGCTCGTTATTGTCGGTGCGCACCTCAATGCAGGTGGTGTTGCCACCGTAGCGCACGGTGGACGGGCCTGGCGAAGCAATCGACCCCCTAACGCCCCAAAATTTCACTTTCATGGTGTGTGTGTCATATCTTGGCAAATGATTTTGCGTCCTCAAACGCGGCATTCCACGTGTCTGACGCGGCGATGATGTCCTCAAGCGTACCACCCATGCGTTGCATCACCTTGTCAGGCAACGGGTGAATGTATGGGTTGCCGCCGAAACCAAAACCGAGTTGCTTACTGATCTGGTTAGCGGTGAAAACGCAGGCAAACAGGCCGGTGTCGAGCTGGTCAGTGTTGTACTGATGCGAAATCGTACTGATCAAATCAGGGGCAAAACGCCACTTTTCTACCAGCATGCCACCCACCACAGCATGGTCCACGCCTGCAATTTTTCGCAGTGCCTCATGCAGAGATGAGCCATCGGACTGGCACAGGACCAAGGCCTGACGAAACTCCTGAGGCAAAAACTGGGCAAAGACGACTTTGCCAAAATCGTGGAGCAAGCCGGCAATGAAGCAGTCCATCGGGTCCGTGTCGCCCAACTGCATCGCCAGCTTTCTGGCGATGCCAGCAGTAGACAGCGAGTGCAGCAGGTACTGATCCACATCGAATCCAGCGGCGTTACGTTTGGGCATGATGCCGATGGCAGCAATACTCAACGCCAAATTTTTGATGGTGTTAAAACCCAGGTAAACCACCGCGTGATTCACAGAGGTGATTTGACGGGGCAGGCTGTAATACGCTGAATTCACCACCTTAAGGATTTTGACGGTCACCACCGGATCTTTGTCGATCACCTGAACAATGTCTTTAGGGGTGCAGTTCACATCTCGGGTGAGTTCCAGAATTTTCTCAACGCTTTTGGGAAACGCGGGCATTTTGTCCACCGCATTGGCGAGTTTTTGGGAAAGATCCGATGGCAGGGTCGGCATGTTGTCGTGCTCGCGCAGGGCGTCGTGTGGCTGCATTCAATCGATACTGCTGTCAAAGCATAAGTCTATGGCATTTGGCAGGCAGTGGGGGCGAGTCAGCTAGGTCGCCAAAACCCGATTCAAACACGGTCGATGCTATACTTGTGCGGCTTTGCAGTACGTACCGCTCGGTGATGTGATGCAAAGCAAATAGCAAACCAGTTTCATCAAGGTGTTGTTTTATTCTGCGCTCAAACGTGCAACGGTAGACAAAACGAGCTGGATTTTAGATTTAACCTTTGGAGTTGTACACATGGCAGTAACTATGCGCGAAATGCTGGAAGCCGGCGTCCATTTTGGACACCAAACCCGCTTCTGGAATCCCAAGATGGCCCCCTTCATTTTTGGCCATCGCAACAAAATTCACATCATCAACCTGGAAAAATCCCTCCCGATGCTCCAGGAGGCCGCTAAATTTGTGCGCCAGATTACAGCCAAACGCGGCACCGTTCTGATGGTGGGTACCAAGCGTCAAGCGCGTGAAACCGTGGCTGTCGAAGCGCAACGCGCTGGCGTGCCCTATGTTGATCAGCGTTGGCTGGGCGGCATGTTGACCAACTTCAAGACGGTCAAGACATCGATCAAGCGCCTCAAAGACATGAAGATCCAGCAAGAAGCGGGTCTGGATGCAATGAGCAAAAAGGAGCAGCTGATGTTTTCCCGCGAGTTGGAAAAGCTCGAAAAAGCATCGGTGGCATTCAGGACATGGCAGCATTGCCCGACGCCATTTTTGTGATTGACGTGGGTTACCACAAGATTGCCATCGCTGAGGCGAAAAAACTTGGTATTCCGTTGGTAGCAGTGGTTGACACGAATCACTCGCCCGAAGGTATCGACTATGTGATTCCGGGCAATGATGACTCTTCAAAAGCAGTCGTGTTGTACGCTCGTGCTATTGCTGATGCCATCATTGAAGGCCGCTCCAACGCGATGGATGACGTGGTTAAAGCAGTGTCTGCCGAGAGCGCTGACGAATTTGTGGAAGTGGACGAGGCGGCTGCCTGAGATTCCCACGACCCTGAAAAAGGGGGCTTTGGTGCCCCTTTTTTTTAATTTTTTTTCATTAACTGAACTGATTTTCGGAGACTAAAAATGGCTGCAATTACCGCAAGCATGGTGGCTGAACTGCGTGGCAAAACTGATGCGCCCATGATGGAGTGCAAACGCGCGCTGACCGAAGCCGAAGGCGATATGGCCAACGCCGAAGAGATTTTGCGCGTTCGTCTCGGCAGCAAGGCTGGCAAGGCCTCCAGCCGAGTGACCGCTGAGGGTGTGGTGACTTACGCCGTCGAAGAGGGTGTGGGTGCCCTGCTTGAAGTCAACTGCGAAACTGACTTTGTGACCAAGAATGACAGCTTTCTCGCGCTGGCTAACGCCGCCGCGTCGCTGATTGCCAAAAATAACCCGGCTGACATGGCTGCCCTGGGTGCTTGTGCTTACGCTCAAGAAGGTTTTGGCCCGACTCTGGAAGATGTGCGCAAGGGTCTGATTGGCAAGATCGGTGAGAACATGAGTTTCCGGCGCTTCAAGCGTTTTGCCAATGGCAGCAAGCTCGCCTCTTATCTGCACGGCACCCGCATTGGTGTGGTCATTGAGTTCGATGGCGATGAAGTTGCTGCCAAGGACGTGGCGATGCATGTAGCTGCCATGAAGCCAGTGGCCCTGTCCAGCGACGATGTGCCCGCTGACTTGGTGGCGCGTGAGCGTTCGGTGGCAGCTGCCAAGGCGGCTGAAGATGCCGCGGTGGCAACAGCAGCGGGTAAACCCGTGCAGTCGGCTGAAATTGTCGCTAAGCGCATCGAGGGTGGTGTGCAGAAGTACTTGAAGGAAGTGTCTTTATTCAACCAGCCGTTTGTCAAAAATGACAAGCAAACGGTTGAGCAGATGCTCAAGGCATCGGGCACCATGGTGAAAGCATTCACCTTGTATGTGGTGGGTGAAGGCATTGAAAAGAAGGTCGATGACTTCGCTGCCGAAGTAGCTGCCCAGGTAGCAGCTTCGCAGCGAGCGGCTTGAGTTGACGCGTTTCAGTACTATCGGGGCTTATTGCTCCGATTTCATCATTTCCCGGAGACCTTTATGACCACCGCCAAGCCCGCCTATAAGCGAATCCTGCTCAAGCTGTCAGGCGAAGCGCTCATGGGCGACGATCAATTCGGCATCAACCGTGACACCATTGTGCGCATGGTCAACGAAATTGTTGAAGTGACCCGCTTAGGTGTTGAGGTGGCAGTGGTGATTGGTGGTGGCAATATTTTCCGGGGCGTTGCGGGTGGATCGGTGGGTATGGACCGGGCGACTGCCGACTACATGGGCATGCTGGCCACGGTCATGAACTCTCTGGCTTTGGGTGACACCATGAACAAGGCGGGATTGACGGCCCGCGTGATGTCAGCCATTGGGATCGAGCAGGTTGTAGAGCCCTATGTGCGCCCAAAAGCCTTGCAGTATCTGGAAGAGGGCAAAGTGGTGATTTTTGCTGCGGGTACCGGCAACCCGTTTTTCACGACGGACACCGCTGCCGCTTTGCGTGGTGCAGAAATTGGCGCAGAAATCGTGCTCAAGGCCACCAAGGTGGATGGCGTCTACACAGCCGACCCCAAAAAAGACCCCACCGCAACACGTTACAGCACGATTTCTTTTGACAATGCGATTTCGCAAAACCTGGGCATCATGGATGCGACAGCCTTTGCGTTGTGCCGCGATCAAAAGTTGCCCATCAAGGTTTTCTCCATTTTCAAACATGGTGCGCTCAAGCGGGTGGTTATGGGTGAAGATGAAGGTACGCTGGTGTTTGCGTGAGCGAGCAACAGTTTTTTCGCTGAATTCATGACTGTGGAGTGAGGAGTAGAAGATGCCAATTGCAGATGTCAAGCAGACCGCTGAGGCGAAGATGGACCAGTCTATCGCCGCGTTCCAACATAACCTGACCAAAATCCGTACTGGCCGTGCTAATCCGGCGATTCTCGACACGGTGCATGTCGATTATTACGGCGCTTTGGTGCCTATCAGCCAAGTGGCCAATGTGTCTTTGATCGATTCCCGCACGGTGAGCGTGCAGCCTTGGGAAAAAGGCCTGGGTGCCAAAATTGAAAAGGCCATTCGCGACAGTGACTTGGGCCTGAATCCTTCCTCTATGGGTGATTTAATTCGCGTCCCCATGCCGGCCATGTCGGAAGAGCGTCGCAAGGAACTCACCAAACTCGTGCGCGTGGAAGGTGAATCAGCCAAGATCGCTGTACGCAACCTGCGTCGCGATGCGAATGAGGCGGTCAAAAAACTGGTCAAAGACAAACTGGCTTCTGAAGACGAGCAAAAACGTTGTGAGACCGATATTCAAAAAGTCACCGACAAACACATTGTGGTCATCGATCAGATGGTGGCTGGTAAAGAGCAAGACATCATGGCGGTTTGATCGACCATGGCCTACGATCATGTTCCCCACCACATTGCTATCGTGATGGACGGCAATGGGCGCTGGGCGAACAAGCGTTTTCTGCCTCGGATCGCTGGCCATCGCCAGGGCGTCGAGTCTCTCAAGCGCTGTGCCAAGGCTTGCGATGCCCGGGGCATCCGGGTGCTGACCGTGTTTGCCTTCTCTTCTGAAAACTGGAAGCGTCCTACCGAGGAAGTCTCTGGTTTGATGGATTTGTTTGCCATGGCCCTGACCCGTGAGGTGAAACAGCTTCAAGCGGATGGTGTTCAACTGCGTTTTGTGGGTGATCGTCGCAGTTTGTCGCCGCGTGTTCTGCGCAGTATGGAGGAGGGGGAATCGGCCACCGCACACAACACTCGACTCACGCTCAACGCCTGTTTCAATTACGGCGGGCGCTGGGACATTGCTCAGGCAGCCCAAAAGGTGCTCGATCAGGGCTTGCCCATCATCGAGACTCACCTGAACCGCGCCATGTCTTTGGCCCACGTACCTGACCCCGACCTGGTTATTCGTACCGGTGGGGAACACCGGCTGAGCAACTTTTTGCTGTGGCAAGCTGCCTACTCCGAGTTTTTTTTCACCGACGTACTTTGGCCAGATTTTGATGAGGCGGCGCTTGATCTGGCGATCGACTCTTTTGCTCAGCGGGAGCGACGCTTTGGCATGACCTCTGATCAGCTTGACGGTGAGCCAAACTTGGCCGACGGCACCTAGCGCAGCCATGCTCAAACAACGTGTGTTGACCGCGCTGGCGTTGTTGCTGGTGCTGCTACCAGCGCTTTTTTACACGCGACCTGGCCCTTTTTTCTTTGTCGCCGGCGTGTTTATTACTGCGGCTGGCTGGGAGTGGGCGCGTGTGAACGGCGTGAACTCCAAGCTAGCTTTAGCCTCAGGTGCGGTGTGCGCCGTATTTTGCGCTTGGGCCTGGTGGGCTGGCGTTCTGGAGATGGCCTTGCCACGGGTCTGGTGGGTGGCGGGCTCGGTTTGGGTGTTGGCGGGTATTTGGATTCTCAGAGCAGGTGTTCCCGCCTGGGCCAAAGTTCCGCGGCCACTGAGACTGGGGTTGGGCCTGGTTGCGCTGTGTCTGACTTGGCTGGCGGTGGCGCAGGCGCGCTTGCTGGGGGTGAATTTTTTGCTGTCGGTGCTGGCGTTGGTTTGGATGGCCGACATTGGAGCCTACTTTTCTGGTCGGGCATTCGGCGGGCGTTTTACCCGCAGCAAACTTGCTGCCTCCATCAGCCCCGGCAAAAGCTGGGAGGGCGTCTGGGGTGGCATGCTGGGCGTTGTCCTGATGGCCATGGTTTGGCGCTTTGCAGACGGGGCCAGCGGTGCTGGGGTCCCCAGTTTTTACACACTTCTGGCGAGCAAAGGCTTGAGTTTCATGCTGATCGGGGTGGTTTTTATGGCCGCGATGAGCGTGGTGGGTGATCTGGTGGAATCCCTGGTGAAACGCAGCGCCGGAGTCAAAGACAGCAGCGCCTTATTGCCCGGCCACGGTGGTGTGCTGGACCGGGTCGACGCGTTGCTGCCCACTTTGCCACTGGCGATGATGTTGATATCTTTTTGAGAACCCTCATGACGGAACACACTGGACTGAAAAAGCAACGGGTAGCGGTTTTGGGCTCTACCGGATCCATCGGCGTGAGCACACTGGAAGTGATCGCCTTGCACCCGGATCGTTATGAAGTCTTTGCACTCAGCGCAGCCACCCAGGTTGACAAGATGCTGGCTCAGTGCCTGCAGTTCAAGCCCACTTTTGCGGTGATGGCGAGCCCTGAGCATGGCTGGGAGCTTGAAGAAAAATGTAAGCAAAATGGCCTTCTAACCCGCGTTCTGTATGCGCCGAAAGCTATTGAAGAAATAGCAGAGCATCCGCAAGTCGATACCGTCATGGCGGCCATTGTGGGCGCGGCTGGGCTGGCTTCCTGCTTGGCAGCGGCGCGCGCTGGCAAGCGTTTGCTGCTGGCCAACAAAGAGGCGCTGGTGGTGGGTGGCGATTATTTTCTGCAAGCGGTAAAGCAAGGTGGGGCCAAGCTGTTGCCGATCGACAGTGAGCACTCGGCGGTGTTTCAGTCCCTGCCCGATGACGCGTCGACCTGGGCCGCGCAGATCGACAAAATCATCCTGACCGCCTCAGGTGGACCGTTTCGCCGCCATGACCCTGCTGAATTTGCCTCGATCACCCCGGCTCAGGCCTGTGCCCACCCGAACTGGGTGATGGGCCGCAAGATCTCGGTGGACTCCGCCACCATGATGAACAAGGCGCTGGAAGTCATTGAGGCGCGTTATCTGTTTGGTGTGCAATCGGCACAGATTGATGTGGTGATCCACCCACAAAGTGTCATCCACTCCATGGTGCAGTACCGTGATAACTCCGTTATTGCTCAATTGGGTACACCTGACATGAAGGTTCCAATCGCGTACGGTTTGGCCTGGCCCGATCGTGTGGTCTCAGGTGCCACCGCGCTGGATTTCAGCTGCATGGCAGATATGACCTTTGAATCCATCCATTCCAACGGTCATGGGGAACGCTTTCCAGGCTTGAAACTGGCCTGGTCGGTGTTGGCTGGCGCGCCCGGCAGCACCGCCGTGTTGAATGCGGCCAACGAAGTCGCAGTGGCAGCGTTTCTGGACGGCCGCATCCGCTTTGACCAGATTCACACGGTCAACATGGAGACCTTGAACGCCGTGACGCCCGAGCCACCTGGCTCTCTGGAAGACTTGTTGGCACTCGATGCGCTGTCGCGCCGCGCTGCTGAGAGCGTGGCGCAGCGCCTGGGCCGCTGAGTGTTGCAGACCTACTTGCCATGCTGACCCTGCCTGCCTTTTTGGTGGCCATTGCGCTGCTGATCGCCATTCATGAGTACGGGCATTACCGGATGGCGGTGGCGTGTGGGGTCAAGGTTTTGCGCTTTTCCATCGGGTTTGGCAAGCCACTGTTGCGCTGGCAGGCCAACCCTACTTCAACAGAATTTGTTCTGGCACTGTTTCCCCTTGGCGGCTTTGTCAAGATGCTCGATGAGCGTGAAGCCCCGGTTGCGCCAGAGCAGCGACACATGGCCTTTAACACCCAGCCCTTAAGTCGGCGTGCTGCGATTGTGGTGGCCGGGCCGGCGGCAAATCTGCTGCTTGCAGTTGTGCTGTACGCCTGTGTGAACTGGATTGGTGTCGAGCAACCTGAGGCTATTCTGAGTCCACCCGCAGCAACCTCTCTGGCGGGCACGGCGGGTATCCTGGGTGGCGAGCGTGTGCTGCAAGTGGGTGCTGTCGAAGGTGATTTGTCAGAGGTTGCCTCTTTTGAAGAACTGCGCTGGGCCTTAACACAGGGGGCTATCAACGGCGAGGATGTTCGTTTGGTGCTGGTAGCCAAAGCTGGTGAGGCGCAACGCGAGGTGGTGTTGGCTTTGTCGACGCTGGAGACCAGCCAGGTCGATGTTGATATGTTCAACCGCATTGGCATCACTGGCCCTCTGACCCAACCCATCATCGGCGGACTTCAGGCTGACGGTGCCGCAGCGCAGGCCGGATTGCAGGAGGGTGACGAGGTGCAGTCGATAGACGGCTTGCCCATGCTCGATGGGCAGGAACTGCGCCGCTTTATCCGTGCCTCTGGTGCCAGCGGACAAGTCCAGCCCCAGCGCTGGCAGGTGCTGCGTGCCGGTCAATCGCTTGAGGTTGCGCTGACGCCCAAGGTGGTGACTGATGGCAGTAACAGCGTGGGCCGAATTGGGGCTTATGTCGGCTCCAGACCCGCCATGGTGACCGTGCGCTACGGCCCGCTGGATGGCCTGCAGCGTGGCGTGACACAAACCTGGGATATTTCCGCCCTGACCCTAACCATGATGGGCAAGATGCTGGTGGGCGAGGCGTCGTTGAAAAACATCAGCGGCCCGCTCACCATTGCCGACTATGCGGGCAAGTCTGCTGGCCTGGGCGTGGTGCAATACATGGTTTTTTTAGTCGCTGATCAGCGTGAGTCTGGGTGTACTCAACCTGTTGCCGCTGCCGGTTCTGGACGGAGGACACCTGATGTATTATCTTTGGGAGGGTGTGACCGGAAAACCGGTATCTGACCGCTGGATGGCACGTCTGCAACAAGGCGGCATTGCGTTTTTGGTCGCCTTAATGTCCATTGCTTTTTTTAACGATATCGCACGCTTGCTCGGCTAACTCTTATTGTGCCAACTCGCACAAGCTTAAATTCTTCATTTTCACCATGCAATTCAATCGATTTCGCCTGAACGCCGCATCAGCGGTTGCCACTCTGGTTTTAGCTGCGCCCGTTGCCTGGGCTGTGGATCCTTTCACGGTGCGTGACATCCGCATTGAGGGGCTGCAGCGTGTGGAGCCGGGCACCGTGTTTGTCTCCATGCCAGTGCAGGTTGGCGACACCTACAACGACGACAAAGGCTCGGCGGCGATCCGCTCGTTGTTTGCATTAGGCTTGTTCAAGGACGTGCGCATTGAGGTCAATGGCGATGTGCTGGTAGTGGTGGTCGAAGAACGGCCCACCGTTGGCAGCGTTGAATTTGTAGGCACCAAGGAATTTGACAAGGACGTGTTGGTGAAGTCCCTGCGCGATGTCGGGCTGGCAGATGGTCGGCCGTTTGATAAGGCGCAGTTGGACCGTGCCGAGCAGGAGCTCAAGCGCCAGTACATCAACCGCAGCCTGTACGCGGCCCAAGTTGTCACCACCGTCACGCCGATCGAGCGCAACCGTGTCAACCTGACCTTCACCGTCACCGAAGGCGCTCCCGCCAAGATCAGCGAGATTCGTCTGGTGGGCAACAAAGTGTTCAGTGAGTCGACCCTGCGCGGCCTGTTTGATCTGGACACCGGTGGCTGGATGAGCTGGTACACCAAGTCCAACCGTTACTCGCGCGCTAAGCTCAATGCCGACATTGAAACGCTGCGCTCCTATTACCTGACCCGCGGTTATTTGGAGTTCAAGGTGGACTCCACCCAGGTGGCCATCGACCCCAACAAGACCGACATCGGTATCACCATCAACATCACTGAGGGCGAGCGATTCGTCGTCAGCGGCGTGAAACTGGCTGGCAATTATTTGGGTAAGGACGACGAATTCAAGTCCCTCGTGTCGATTCGGCCAGGTCAGGCTTACAACGCCGACGAAGTCGCCAAGACCAGCAAAGCATTCACCGACTATTTTGGTAACTTTGGCTACGCTTTTGCCCGCGTCGAAGCGGTGCCGGAGATTGATCGCGTGAACAATTTGGTGGCGCTTACCCTGCAGGCCAACCCTTCGCGCCGGGCGTATGTACGCAAGATCAATGTGGCGGGCAACACCCGCACCCGCGACGTGGTGGTGCGCCGGGAGTTCCGCCAACTGGAGTCGTCATGGTATGACGGCGACAAGATCCGCCGATCGCGCGACCGTGTTGACCGGCTGGGTTACTTTGGCGATGTAGCCGTGGAAACACAGGAAGTTGCTGGCGCTCCCGATCAGGTTGACTTGACGCTGAATGTCACGGAAAAGCCCACGGGTAGCCTAAGTCTGGGTGCCGGTTTCTCCAGCGGCGACGGTCTGGGCCTGTCGTTTGGGTTGAGGCAGGAAAATGCCTTCGGCTCCGGTAACTCTCTGGGCATCCAGATCAATACCAGCAAGATCAATCGCGTGGTGGTGCTCAGTACCACCGACCCGTATTTCACGGAAGATGGCGTCTCCAGAACGATTGACGTCTACCACAAGACCAGCAGCCCGTATCAGGATCAGGACTACTACAAGCTGATCACATCTGGTGGCTCCTTACGCTTTGGCGTGCCATTTACTGAGATTGACACCGTGTTTTTTGGTGCTGGTGTTGAGCAAACGACCATTGAAGAAGGTACTTTGTTGCCGCAATCGTACAAAGACTACGTGAAAGAATACGGCAAGACCAGTATCGCGTTTCCATTGACCGCAGGCTGGGCACGTGACAACCGCGACAGTGCATTGGCGCCCACCAGCGGCCGCTACCAGCGTGCCAACGCCGAATGGTCGTTTGCTGGCGATGCGCGCTATCTGCGGGCCACGTACCAGTTCCAACAATACATTCCTTTGACCAAGCAATACACCGCCGCTTTCAATGCTGAAGCCGGCTGGGGCAAGTCCGTGGGTAGCCGGTCCTACCCCGTGTTTAAAAACTTTTACGGCGGTGGTCTGGGTTCAGTTCGCGGCTTTGAGCAGGGCAGCCTGGGTCCGAAGGACGTGAGTGGCACAGTGGTTGGTGGCGACCGCAAGCTCAACGTCAACATGGAGGTCTTGGCCCCGTTCCCTGGCGCCGGTAACGACCGTTCTCTGCGCATGTACGGCTTTGTCGACCTGGGCATGGTGGGCGGTAGCGATGCCGGGCTGGCCATCAACACCAACGCCTCGGCGCTGAGAGTGTCGACGGGTGTGGGCATCAGCTGGATCTCCCCAGTGGGGCCGCTGCGCCTGGCGATTGCCAAGCCGATCAAGAAGTATGACGGCGATAAAATTCAAACCATGCAATTTCAAATCGGAACGAGTTTCTAATGAATCACTATCTACGTCGTTTGGCTATCGTGTTGGTAGCCGGTTTCTGCTGGATGTCGGTCCAGGCCCAGGAAGTCAAGATCGGTTTTGTTAGCACCGACCGTGTGCTCAAGGAAGCCGCCGCTGCCAAGGCGGCCCAGACCAAACTGGAGCAGGAATTTTCCAAGCGTGAAAAAGACCTGACCGACATGGGTGCGGGCATCAAGTCTGCGGCCGACAAGTTTGAGCGTGAGGCGCCGACCTTGCCCGAGGCCCAACGCGTCACCCGCCAGAAGCAGTTGCTGGACCAAGACCGCGAGTTTCAGCGCAAGCGCCGCGAGTTTCAGGAAGACCTGAACGCCCGCAAGAACGAAGAACTGCAGCAAGTCATCCTACGCGCCAACAAGGCCATCAAGGACATTGCCGTGGCAGAAAACTACGACATCATTTTTCAGGATGCCGTGTATGTGAACCCCAAGCACGACATGACCGACAAGGTCATCAAGGCACTGAACGTGCCTGCTGGTAAATAATTCACCGAGAGCTTGGTAGCGGGTGGTGTTGCGCGTCGGCTCCTTCGTTGCAGCGCTGGGAGGTGAGCTTTTTGGTGATCCTGAGCGGCTGATTGAAGGCCTGGCTTCTCTGGAAAGCGCACAGCCACACAACTTAAGCTTTCTTAGCCACCCGAAATACCAGCAACAGCTGGCCAGCTCGCAGGCGGGCTGTGTCATCGTTAGCCCGCAAATGCAGGCGGCGGCAAATGCGCGTGGTGACTGCATTGTTGCTGACAACCCGTATCTTTACTTTGCCCGGGCAACCCAGCTCTGGAAGCAGCATCTTGGCGATAGTGACACCACGCTGATCCACCCGTCTGCGGTGATTGACCCTCTGGCCAGCGTGCATCCCAGCGCCCGGATTGGTGCGCTGTGCGTGGTGGAGGCGGGGTCCAGCATTGGCGCCGA
This sequence comes from Rhodoferax antarcticus ANT.BR, assembly GCF_001938565.1. GTDB lineage: Bacteria > Pseudomonadota > Gammaproteobacteria > Burkholderiales > Burkholderiaceae_C > Rhodoferax > Rhodoferax antarcticus. The sequence continues at coordinate 216,845 of NZ_MSYM01000017.1, read as the reverse complement.
TACGGTCCTTAAATCCCGCGTCACGGTCAGTGAAAACTGCAGCGTAGGCGAACGCTGCCTGCTACACCCCGGCGTGGTGATTGGCGCCGATGGCTTCGGCTTTGCGCCTGACAACGGCACCTGGGTGAAGATTGAGCAGCTAGGCAGCGTGCGCATCGGCAATGATGTCGAAATTGGTGCCAATACCTGCATTGACCGGGGAGCACTTGCTGACACGGTCATTGAAGATGGCGTCAAGCTCGACAACCTGATCCAGATTGGACACAACGTGTTTGTCGGCGCCCACACCGCGATGGCGGGCTGCGCTGGTGTGGCAGGCAGTGCCCACATTGGCGCGCATTGCACGGTGGGCGGTGGCGCGGTGGTGCTTGGGCATTTGACGCTGGCCGACGGTGTCAATATCTCGGCCGCATCGGTCGCCACACGCTCCATCCTCAAGCCCGGGCATTACACCGGTCTGTTCCCGATTGATGAAAACGCGGCATGGGAAAAAAATGCTGCCTCCGTCAAGCGGCTGGCCAGCCTGCGCGAGCGTATCCGCGCGCTTGAGGCTCAGGTCAAGCTGCTTACCGTCAACCCTTCTTCAAATTAAAAAAAAGGTCAGATCCATGGACATCCACCAAATTCTCAAGCAGCTGCCACACCGTTACCCGTTTTTGCTGGTGGACCGGGTGCTGGAAATTGACAAGGGCAAATCCATCCGCGCGCTGAAAAATGTCACCATCAACGAGCCGTTTTTTGGCGGCCACTTCCCGAACCGCCCGGTCATGCCCGGCGTATTGATGTTGGAGGCACTGGCGCAAGCGGCGGCGTTGCTGGCGTTTGATGCGCTGGATACCTCGCCCACCGATGACATGGTGTATTACTTTGCTGGTATCGACAACGCGCGCTTCAAGCAGCCGGTGGAGCCGGGCGACCAGCTCATCTTGCATGTGGAGCTGCTGCGTATGAAAGCAGGCATTTTCAAATTCAAGGCGCGTGCGGATGTCGATGGCAACATTGCCGTCGAGGCCGAACTGACCTGCGCCATGCGCAAAATCACCTGAGGGCAGCACCGTGACTGCCATCCACGCCACCGCCATCGTTGACCCGCAGGCCGAGTTAGACAGCTCAGTCAGTGTCGGGCCCTATAGCGTTATTGGGCCAAACGTCAAGGTTGGTGCCGCAACCACCGTGGGCCCGCATGTGGTCATTGAAGGCCACACCACCATCGGCTGCGACAACCGCATCTTCCAGTTCGCCTCACTCGGGGCGATTCCGCAAGATAAAAAATACGCCGGCGAGCCGTGTGAGCTGGTCATTGGCAACCGCAACACCATCCGCGAGTTTTGTACCTTCAACATCGGCTCGCCCGGTGATGTGGGCGTGACCCGTGTCGGTGACGACAACTGGTTGATGGCTTATGTGCATCTGGCGCATGACTGCCAGGTCGGCAACAACACGATTTTTGCCAACAACACCCAGCTTGCAGGCCACGTGCATGTGGGCGATTGGGCCATTTTTGGCGGCTTTACCGTGGTGCACCAGTTTGTGCGCATTGGTGCGCACAGCATGACCGCCATGTGTACGCTGCTTTTTGCCGACTTGCCACCGTTTGTCATGTGCCAAGGGCAGCCCGCTGCGGCACGCTCGATGAATTTTGAGGGTCTGCGCCGCCGGGGGTTTTCGCCGGAGCGAATCGCGGCCGTGAAGGCCATGCACAAGGCGCTGTACCGGGATGACCTGACGTTACAGGTGGCTATGGAGCGCATTGCCGGTTTAAGCGAAAACCACCCTGAGTCCATACCAGACGTGCAGATGATGCTCTCATTCCTGCAGCAGACATCGCCGCAGCGTGGCATTGTTCGGTGAGGTTGTTGGCGTGTTTTGCCGATCCAGGCGTTTGCGCTCTGAACCTGCAAGGCAGGGACTCTGGGCGGCTTGCTCATACTGGGGTACCAGAAATCGTCAGCCGCCCAGAGTCCCTACCTCGCTAGACGCATGTTGAAAGCTGAGAAAGTGCTCAACGCGGCACTGGTCGCAGGTGAAACCTCTGGCGATCTGCTGGCGGGTTTGCTGCTTGACGGCATGCGTACCCGTTGGCCCGAGCTGCACAGTGTGGGCATTGGCGGCCCGCAAATGGCCAAGCGCGGCTTTCAGGCCTGGTGGCCGCACGACAAGTTGTCGGTGCACGGTTTTGGCTGGGAGGTGCTGCGCCGTTACCGTGAGATCGTTGGCATACGCACCCAGCTGAAAAACCGCTTGCTGGCGTACAAGCCCGACGTGTTCATTGGCGTGGATGCACCGGATTTCAATCTTGATCTGGAAGCGGCTCTCAAAGCGCAGGGCATCAAGACTGTTCATTTTGTTTGCCCATCCGTCTGGGCTTGGCGGCCCGAGCGGCTGGAGAAAATCAAGCGCAGCGTTGACCATGTGTTGTGCATCTTTCCGTTTGAGCCTGAGCTGCTCGCGCAGCATGGCATTGCCGCCACCTATGTGGGGCATCCGCTGGCCAATGTGATTCCGATGCAGCCAGACCGGGCGCAGGCGCGTGCCAAGCTGGGATTGCGGCCAGATGACCCGGTGGTGGCGATCCTGCCCGGCAGTCGTGAGTCTGAAGTGAGGCATCTGGTTGATGTGTTATTTCAGGCCGCAGCCCTTATAGGACAAGCGCGACCAGCTATTCAATTCATAGTTCCTGCCATACCGGCGCTACGCCCGCGCATTGAGGCGGCAGCCGCTGCCAGTGGCGTGGGCGCTGCCTTGCGCGTGGTGCAAGGGCAGTCGCACACCGTGCTGGGCGCGTGCGATGTCACGCTCATCGCCAGCGGCACCGCCACGTTGGAGGCGGCGCTGTTCAAGCGGCCGATGGTGATTGCCTACCGCATGAGCGCCATGTCGTGGCAAATCATGCGGCGCAAGAAGCTGCAGCCCTGGGTGGGCCTGCCCAACATCTTGTGCCGCGACTTTGTGGTACCCGAACTGTTGCAGGATGCCGCCACACCGCAGGCGCTGGCTAAAGAAGTGTTGGCCTGGCTGGATGCATCTGCCCAAGACCCTGCGAAAATACAGCGGCTTGAACAACGTTTTACCGCGCTGCACGCCGAGTTGCAGCGCGACACCCCGACCCTTGCCGCCCATGCCATCGCTACCGTCCTCCAAGCTTAAGCCGCGTGCGCTGGGCAAATCCGTGAAAGCGCGGCGCGCCAGGCAAGCCAGCATGCAGCAGGTAGCCCTGCAATGGGGTGTCAATGGCTTGGTTGCTGGGGTGGACGAGGCGGGTCGTGGTCCGCTGGCCGGGCCGGTGATGGCCGCAGCGGTGATTCTGGACGACCTGCACCCGATTGCGGGTTTGGCGGATTCCAAACAACTCTCCGCTCTTAAACGTGAGCGCCTGTTTGACGAAATTCGTGCCAAAGCCCTGTGTTTTGCGGTGGCCCAGGCGAGCGTGGAGGAGATTGACCAGCTCAACATTCTGCAAGCCACGCTGCTGGCCATGCGCCGCGCCGTGGAAGGGTTGCGCCTGGCACCCAAGCTGGTGCTGGTCGACGGCAACCGTCTGCCGGTGCTGCCCATGCGCGCGCAGGCCATCGTCAAGGGCGACGCGCTGATTGCGGCAATTTCAGCCGCGTCCATCTTGGCCAAGGTGTCGCGCGACCGCTGGTGTGATGAGGTGGCGACCGCTTACCCGGCCTACGGTTTTGCACAGCACAAGGGCTATGGCACAGCGCAGCATCTGGCGGCTTTGCAGTCTGCAGGGGCTAGCCCCTTGCACCGCAAGACCTTTGCGCCAGTGCGCGCCGCACTGGCATCTGCTCTTGGCGCTGCCGACCTGCAGGTTGTGTCTGGTTCGACGACCGTTGCGTGTGTTAAAAACCCGCCCCCACTTGCCTTGCTGTGAGCGCCGCATGACAACCCCGCTGCTCATTACCTCGCGCGACAACCCCTTGCTCAAGGAGCTCAAACGCCTGGCCCACGGCAGCACTGACTACCGCAAGCAAGGTCGCTTCTGGACCGAGGGCGACCATCTGGTACGCGCTGCGGTGCTGCGTGGTGTGCATCCAGCACTGGGTATTTTTTCAGAGTCTTTTTGGCAGAACCCCAAGTCCAAGCCTCTAGCCCATACAGAATATGCGCAACTAGCTACAAAAAACATAGTACTTTCAGATATGCTGTTTGACACCATCAGTACCCTGGAATCACCCGCACGTATGGGGTTTGTGTTTGATCTGCCGCCCAACACCCCGGTGCAGGCAGACGTTGCCAGCGTGATCCTGGACCGGGTGCAGGACGCTGGCAATGTAGGCGCCATTTTGCGCAGCGCCTCGGCGTTTGGTTTCAAACAGGTGATTGCCCTCAAAGGCACGGCGGCGCTTTGGAGCCCGAAAGTTTTGCGCGCTGGCATGGGCGCGCACTGGGGCCTGCAACTACTGGAGGGCGCAGACCTGGCGGTGCTGGAACCACTCTCTTTGCCGCTGCTTGTAACCAGCTCACACCAAGGCAGTTTTTTGCACCAGATGCTTCAAAAAAGAGAGCTACCCATGCCCTGTGTCTGGGCGCTGGGGCATGAAGGGCAGGGTGTTTGTGCGGCGCTGCAGGCGCGTGCAGCGTACCATGTGCGCATCGCCCAGCCGGGTGGTGAAGAGTCTTTGAATGTGGCCACCGCCGCGGCCATTTGCCTGCACGCCAGCGCCACGATAAACCTCGGGTAAACCCTAAGTGAATGCGGACTAGGCGGTTCAAAAGTCGTCTCAAAACGAGGTGTGTCGGCTATAATTTAGAGCTTTTTTGCATCCGCGTACGCTCTGCGCACAAGCCCCATCCCCACACAAAAAGCAAGCCAGGAGGCCACTCCTGAGTGTGCATGGGCGTACCCGCAACTATTTCGGAGAACCCAGTGCTTTTGTCTCTCAAGGGAAACACCCCACCCGCCATTTTGGCGCTCGCAGACGGCACGGTCTACATCGGTCATTCCATTGGTGCTGTTGGCGCCACGGTGGGAGAGGTGGTCTTCAACACCGCCATGACCGGCTACCAGGAAATCCTGACCGACCCCAGCTACTGCCAGCAAATTGTCACCCTCACGTACCCGCACATCGGTAACTACGGTGTCAACCCGCAAGACGTTGAATCTGTCAAGATTCAGGCGGCGGGGCTGGTCATCAAAGATTTGCCGTTGCTGGCCTCCAACTTTCGCGCCACCCAGACGCTCAGCGAGTACCTGGTGGCCGAAGGCACGGTGGCCATTGCCAACATCGACACCCGCCAGTTGACCCGCCAGCTGCGCACCCAAGGCAACCAGAACGGCTGCATTTTGGCTCTGGCAGATGGCGAGAAGGTCACACCTTCCGTGATTGAGAAGGCGGTGGCATTGGCCAAAGCATCGCCCAGCATGGCGGGCACTGATCTGGCCAAAGTGGTGTCCTGCACCACGCCTTACGTCTGGACAGAGACCGAATGGGAACTGTTCAATCCGGCACTTGACGGTGGCCCCGGTTATGGCGACTTGGTCCAGCCGCGTTTCTCGGTGGTGGCCTATGACTTTGGCATCAAGAAAAACATCTTGCGTATGCTGGCCCAGCGCGGCTGCCGGGTGACGGTGGTGCCGGCACAAACCTCTGCCGCTGAGGTTCTCAAATACCAGCCTGACGGCATTTTCCTTAGCAACGGCCCCGGCGATCCGCAGCCTTGTGACTACGCGATTTCGGCTGTGGCAGAACTCCTGGAGTCTGGTATCCCCACCTTTGGCATCTGCTTGGGTCACCAGATCATGGCGTTGGCGTCCGGTGCCAAAACCTTCAAGATGAAGTTTGGCCACCACGGTGCCAACCATCCGGTCAAAGACCTTGATACGGGTCGCGTCAGCATCACCAGCCAGAACCATGGTTTTGCAGTGGATGAAACCACGCTGCCCGCCAATCTGCGTGCCACCCATGTGAGCCTGTTTGACGGCACCCTGCAAGGCCTGGCGCGCACCGACAAGCCCGCATTTTGCTTCCAGGGCCACCCGGAAGCTTCGCCTGGTCCGCATGACATTGGTTATCTGTTTGACCGGTTTATCACCTCGATGGAAGCGCGCGCGTGAGTTTTTACGGTGTTACCGACATCTGGACCTACGTGATTGGCGCGTTCGGCATCATTTTGCTGCCCGGGCCAAATTCCATGTATGTGCTGTCGGTGGCCACCGCGCGCGGCGTCAAGGCTGGTTTTCAGGGGGCGTTTGGTGTGTTTGTGGGTGACTGCGTGCTGCTGATGCTCACGGCATTGGGGGCGGCGGGCATGTTGCGCACCTACCCGGCGATGTTTATGTTGGTCAAGGTGGTAGGCGCTGCTTACCTGGGCTGGATTGGTCTGCAACTGCTGCGCGCCGCCTGGAAGGCATGGCGCACATCAGCCTCTGCCGAGGTGCAAGTGGCACCGCGTTCGTCGGAGGAAGCCAGCCAGGACCGCGCCTCGATGCGGCGCCCCTTCCAGCGTGCGCTGGTGATCAGTCTGCTCAACCCGAAAGCGATTTTGTTTTTGCTGTCGTTCTTTGTGCAGTTCATTGAGCCCGGCTACGCGCACCCTGAACTGCCGTTTTTGATCCTCAGCGTGATTTTGATGTTTTTCAGCGCGCTGTATCTGTCGGCGCTGATTCTGGCGGGTGCCCGTCTGGCGCAGGGTTTTGCGCGGCGCAAACGTCTCTCGGCCGGTTTATCCGGCGGGGTAGGGGCTTTGTTCCTGTGGTTTGGTGGCAAATTGGCTACCGCGAATTTGAATTGATTTTGATAGCGCCTGACGCCCTATTTATAAGGGATACAGGCCAATTTGGTACTGAAAATGGCAAAAAGAAACGATCTCAAGAGCATCCTGATCATTGGCGCGGGCCCCATCATCATCGGCCAGGCCTGCGAGTTTGACTACTCTGGCGTGCAGGCCTGCAAGGCGCTGCGCGAAGAGGGTTACAAGGTCATTCTGATCAACAGCAACCCGGCCACCATCATGACCGACCCGGCGACCGCCGATGTGACCTACATCGAGCCGATCACCTGGAAGACGGTGGAAAAAATCATCGCCAAGGAGCGCCCCGACGCGATTCTGCCCACCATGGGCGGCCAAACCGCGCTGAACTGCGCGTTGGACCTGTGGCACAACGGCGTGCTGGACAAATACACCGGTGCCGCCACCGGCAAGCCGATCGAGCTGATTGGCGCCACCCCCGAGGCGATCGACAAGGCCGAAGACCGCCTGAAGTTCAAGGACGCCATGACCAAAATTGGTCTGGGTTCGGCCAAGTCTGGCATTGCCCACAGCATGAGCGAGGCCTGGGACGTGCAGCGCACGTTGGGTTTTCCCACCGTGATCCGCCCCAGCTTCACGCTCGGTGGCACCGGCGGCGGCATTGCCTACAACCCCGAAGAGTTTGAGACCATCTGCAAGCGCGGCCTGGAAGCCTCACCCACCAACGAGTTGCTCATTGAAGAATCGCTGCTCGGCTGGAAAGAGTACGAGATGGAAGTGGTGCGCGACAAGGCGGACAACTGCATCATCGTCTGCTCGATTGAAAACCTCGACCCGATGGGCGTGCACACCGGCGACTCGATCACCGTGGCCCCGGCGCAAACGCTGACTGACAAGGAATACCAGATCCTGCGTAACGCCTCTTTGGCGGTGCTGCGTGAGATTGGCGTGGACACCGGCGGCTCCAACGTGCAATTCGCCATCAACCCTGAAGATGGCCGCATGGTCGTCATTGAGATGAACCCGCGTGTGAGCCGTTCCTCCGCACTGGCCTCCAAAGCCACTGGTTTCCCGATTGCCAAGGTGGCTGCCAAACTGGCCGTGGGTTACACGCTGGATGAGTTGCGCAACGAGATCACCGGCGGTGCGACCCCGGCGTCGTTTGAGCCGTCCATCGACTACGTGGTCACCAAGATTCCGCGTTTTGCTTTTGAGAAATTTCCCTTGGCCGACAGTCGGCTGACGACGCAAATGAAGTCGGTGGGCGAGGTCATGGCCATGGGTCGCACCTTCCAGGAGTCGTTCCAGAAAGCCCTGCGCGGGCTGGAAGTTGGCGTGGACGGCATGAACGAAAAAACGCAAGACCGCGAACTGCTGGAAAAAGAGCTGGGTGAGCCCGGCCCGGAGCGCATCTGGTACGTCGGTGACGCTTTTGCCGCTGGCTGGAGCGTGGACGAGGTGTTTGACATCACCAAGATCGACAAGTGGTTCCTGGTACAGATTGAGCAGATCGTCCAACTGGAATTGGAGATCGAGCGCCTGCCGCAGCCCGCCATCGGCACCGCACTGGACAGCATCGATGCCGCGACGCTGCGCGCCCTGAAACAAAAGGGTTTTTCAGACCGCCGCCTGGCCAAACAGTTCAAGACCACCGACACCGCCGTGCGCGCTCGCCGCCACGCCCTGGGCGTGCGCCCGGTGTACAAGCGGGTGGACACCTGTGCTGGCGAATTTGCCACCGACACCGCCTACCTGTACTCGACCTATGAGGCCGAAGGCAGCGAATGCGAGGCCGCGCCCACCAACCGCAAAAAGATCATGGTGCTGGGTGGTGGCCCGAACCGCATCGGCCAAGGCATTGAGTTCGATTACTGCTGCGTGCACGCGGCGCTGGCCATGCGTGAAGACGGTTTTGAAACCATCATGGTCAACTGCAACCCCGAAACGGTTTCCACCGACTACGACACCTCAGACCGCCTCTACTTTGAGCCACTCACGCTCGAAGACGTGCTGGAGATTGTCGACAAGGAAAAACCCACCGGGGTGATCGTGCAATACGGCGGCCAAACACCGCTCAAATTGGCGCTGGACCTGGAAGCCAATGGCGTGCCGATCATCGGCACCAGCCCCGACATGATCGATGCTGCCGAAGACCGTGAGCGTTTTCAGAAACTGCTCAATGAACTCAAGCTGCGCCAACCACCCAACGCGACCGCCCGCACTGAGCCAGAAGCGCTGGATAAGGCTGCCGCCTTGGGTTACCCACTGGTGGTGCGCCCGAGCTACGTGCTGGGTGGCCGGGCGATGGAAATCGTTCACGAGCAGCGCGACTTGGAGCGCTACATGCGTGAAGCCGTCAAGGTTTCCCATGATTCACCGGTGTTGCTGGACCGCTTTTTAAGCGATGCCATCGAATGCGATGTGGACGCGGTGCGCGACTCGGTCGGCCGAGTGTTTATTGGCGGGGTGATGGAGCACATTGAACAAGCCGGTGTGCACAGTGGTGACTCGGCCTGTTCGCTGCCGCCGTATTACCTGAAACAGGCCACCGTCGATGAGATGAAGCGCCAGACCGCCGCCATGGCCGAAGGTTTGAACGTGGTCGGCCTGATGAATGTGCAGTTCGCTATCCAGCAAAAGGACGGCCAGGACATCATCTTTGTGCTCGAAGTCAATCCACGTGCCTCGCGCACCGTGCCGTTTGTCTCCAAAGCCACCGGCATTCAGCTGGCCAAAGTGGCGGCGCGCTGTATGGTTGGCCAGACGCTGGACGCGCAAGGCGTTGGCGCCGAGGTGCATCCACCGTATTTCTGCGTCAAGGAAGCGGTGTTCCCGTTTGTCAAGTTCCCCGGTGTCGACACCATCCTTGGCCCCGAGATGAAGTCCACCGGTGAAGTCATGGGCGTGGGCAAGACCTTTGGCGAGGCCTTTGTCAAGTCGCAGATCGGCGCGGGTTCCAAGCTGCCACTGCCCCGCAAACCGGATGGCACACCCAGCGGCAAGGTGTTTATCTCGGTTAAAGGCAGTGACAAACCACAGGCGATCGAGATAGCACGGGCGTTGGTTGCTATGGATTTTGTGATTGTGGCCACCAAGGGAACAGCTGCCGCGATCAACGCCGCTGGCGTGCCCTGCGGCGTGGTCAACAAGGTGACCGAGGGCCGCCCCCACATTGTGGACATGCTGAAAAACGACGAGATCGTGCTAGTCATCAACACCGTGGAAGAGCGCCGCAATGCCATTGCCGACTCGCGCCAGATCCGCACTTCAGCGCTGCTCAGCCGCGTGACGACTTTCACCACCATTTTCGGCGCCGAGGCTGCCGTGGAGGGCATGCGTTGCATGGATTCTCTGGACGTTATTTCGGTGCAGGAGATGCATGCGCAATTGAAGGGCTGATAGCGGTTTTGACCGTCGGGCGCGAACGTGCGCTTTAAAGCGGCAAGCACCGAGTTTCGCGGCATAATCCCACAACACCGCCGAACGGCAACGTTCGGCGGTTTCATTTTGGATCATCTTTATTTGACGGAGCTTCTCGTGCCGACTCTTCCCATTACCAAACGTGGCGCAGACAAACTCAAAGCAGAGTTGCATCAGCTCAAAGCGTTTGAGCGCCCTGCAGTCATCATGGCCATTGCCGAGGCGCGTGCGCAGGGCGACCTGAGCGAAAACGCCGAATACGACGCGGCCAAGGACAAGCAGGGGTTTGTGGAAGGGCGCATTCAGGAAATTGAAGGCAAGCTGTCCGCCGCACAAATCATCGACCCGACCGAACTTCATGCCGAAGGACGGGTGGTGTTTGGTGCCACCGTGGCACTGCAAGACGAAGACACCGGCGACAAGGTGACCTACCAGATCGTCGGCGAGGATGAAGCCGACATCAAGCTCAGCCTGGTCAACATCAATAGCCCGATTGCCCGCGCCCTGATTGGCAAGGAACAAGGCGATGTGGCCGAGGTGCAGGCCCCTGGCGGTTTGCGCCGCTGGGAAGTGATCAGCGTCCATTACCTCTAAAGTGGGTTCGCTGCTGCCCAAGTTGTCGGTCTGGGTCGCGGCCCTGTGGTGGGGCAGCTTGACCACAGTGGGTTTTTATGTGGTGCCAATGCTGTTTGCCAACCTGCCAAGCCCGGCCATCGCTGGCAACATGGCGGCGAAATTGTTTGCTGTGCAGACCTGGATCGCGGTGGCGTGCGGACTGTTGCTGCTGCTGGTTTCAAGGTCAAATCAGCCTCTAGCCCAGGTAGAGCTTGCGCAGGCAGCTACAGTTTTTATCATTTTGGGGATGTTGTTGGCGCTGCTGGGCGAGTTTGCGGTGGCACCGCGCATCGTTGCCCGGCAAAATTTACCGCTGTGGCACAGCGTTGGCATGGCGCTCTACATTGCGCAATGGGTGTGCGCTGGACTAACGTTCAGGAAGCTGCAGCCAAAAGTGGCCTAGAGGCGGTCAGCGCCGCTAGATGAACATCTGACAATCAGTTGGGGACAGAGCAAACTTCACTTCGTGTAAATCTTGGTCTGTCTCGCAAAGTTATTAGTTTTGATTGCGTTTTTTGATGCTGATGGGTTTCTTTTTGGCGCGTTTGATCTGGCCCCCCGACGTCAAGCGCTGGTTGCCCAGCACGCGCAGGGTTTTTACTTCGGGACGCTGCCCGCCGCGCTTGCTGAACTTGAGTACTTTCACGTCCTTGGGGCCGGGCATGCGGTCCTCGTCCACGGTTTTTTCGCGCTCGGGCATGGGCCGCCAGAGCACCAGCAGTTTGCCAATGTGCTGGATGGGTGCGGCGTTTAGCTCGTCGGATAGCGTGGCAAACATGGCTTCACGGGCTGTTCGGTCGTCGGAAAACACCCGTACCTTGATCAGGCCATGGGCGTTCAGGGCGGCGTCGGCTTCTTTTTTGACGGCGGCAGTCATGCCGTCGCCACCGATCATGACCACAGGGTCAAGATGGTGTGCTTCAGCGCGGTGAACTTTGCGCTGTGCAGGGGTCAGTAGTATTTGAGGCATCACCGTATTATCGGGCACACACACTTTAATTATGAAATCAGCAGTTAAAAGCAGCAAAGTCAATCGCGCGTGGCTCAACGACCATGTGAACGATACCTACGTCAAATTGGCTAAAAAAGACGGCTACCGGGCGCGTGCTGCCTACAAGCTCAAGGAAATTGACGAAACCCTGCATCTGATCAAACCAGGGCAATTGGTGGTGGACCTGGGTTGCACTCCCGGTGCGTGGAGCCAGTATGTGCGCCGCAAGATGTCGCCCAAAACCGCGCAGGGTGGCGGGGCTGCTGCGGGCGCACTGAACGGCCGCATCATCGCGCTGGATATCTTGCCCATGTTGCCCGTGGAGGATGTGATCTTCATTCAGGGCGATATCCGCGAAGATGCCGTTTTGGCCGAACTGGCGGCCTGCATGCAGGGGCAGCTCGCGGATATTGTTGTCTCCGACATGGCGCCCAATCTGTCGGGTATCGAGTCGGTTGACGCGGCCCGGATTGAGCATTTGGTCGAACTCGCCCTAGAGTTTTCCCAATTGCATATGAAGCCGCAAGGCGCCTTGGTGGCCAAAGTGTTCCACGGCGGCAGTTATGACCTGTTGATCAAACGCTTTCGGCAGCAGTTTGTCACCGTGAAATGTGTCAAACCCAAAGCGTCCCGTGACCGGTCATCGGAAACGTTTCTGGTGGGTCTGGTCCAGAAGGCGTCCATATTTCCATGTTAATGCTGAGGATGATCAAATCGCCGGGGTAGTTGCACTGGGTTGAAAAGCCTAGAATCACTGCTGTTGAGTTATTCACTCATTTCTTGCGTTTTTTTGGAGCTTCGTTTGAACAATCCATGGTTTTCAAAAATTGCGGTCTGGCTGGTTATCGCGATGGTGTTGTTTACTGTTTTCAAACAGTTTGACACCCGTCCGGCCGCAGGCGCGGGTTATGTCGGCTACTCAGAGTTTCTCGACGAAGTCCGCAACAGCCGGATCAAGAGCGCTGTCATTCTTGAAGGACAAAGCGGCACCGAAATCGTGGCGGTCACCAACGACGACCGCCGCGTGCGCACCACAGCCACCTATCTTGACCGTGGGCTGATCGGCGACTTGATTGCCAACGACGTCAAGTTTGACGTGCGCCCCAAGGAAGAAGGTTCGCTGTTGATGACCCTGCTGGTCAGCTGGGGCCCGATGTTGCTGTTGATTGGTGTCTGGGTGTATTTCATGCGCCAGATGCAAGGTGGCGGCAAGGGTGGGGCGTTCAGCTTTGGCAAGAGCAAGGCTCGTCTATTGGATGAAAACACCAACACTGTGACCTTCGCCGACGTGGCTGGCTGCGATGAGGCTAAAGAAGAGGTTAAGGAAGTGGTTGACTTCCTGAAAGATCCATCCAAGTTTCAAAAACTCGGCGGCCGTATTCCACGCGGTTTGTTGTTGGTCGGGCCACCCGGAACCGGTAAAACCTTGTTAGCCAAGAGCATTGCGGGTGAAGCCAAGGTGCCGTTTTTCAGCATCTCCGGCTCGGACTTTGTGGAAATGTTTGTCGGCGTCGGCGCCAGCCGCGTGCGCGACATGTTCGACAACGCCAAGAAAAATGCCCCCTGCATCATCTTTATTGATGAAATCGACGCGGTCGGTCGGCAGCGTGGTGCTGGTTTGGGCGGCGGCAATGACGAACGCGAGCAAACCTTGAACCAGATGCTTGTCGAGATGGACGGTTTTGAGACCAACGTGGGCGTGATCGTGGTGGCTGCCACCAACCGCCCCGACATCTTGGACGCGGCTTTGCTGCGCCCGGGTCGGTTCGATCGCCAGGTGTATGTCACCTTGCCTGACATTCGTGGTCGCGAACAGATCCTTCACGTGCACATGCGCAAGATCCCGGTGAGCCCAGACGTGAACCCCAGTGTGATCGCACGTGGCACACCCGGCATGAGCGGCGCTGACCTGGCCAACCTGTGTAACGAAGCGGCTCTGATGGCGGCGCGTCGCAATGGGCGGGTCGTCGAAATGCAAGATTTTGAGAAAGCCAAAGATAAGATCCTGATGGGCCCTGAGCGCAAGAGCATGGTCATGCCCGAGGAAGAACGCCGCAACACGGCCTACCACGAGTCTGGCCACGCGCTGATTGGCAAACTACTGCCTAAGTGCGATCCTGTGCACAAGGTCACCATCATCCCGCGCGGCCGCGCTTTGGGCGTGACGATGAGCTTGCCAGCACAAGACCGCTACAGCTACGACAAGGACTTCATGCTGAATCAGATCAGCATGTTATTCGGTGGGCGGATCGCCGAAGAAGTGTTCATGAACCAGATGACCACGGGTGCCAGCAACGACTTTGAGCGTGCCACACAGATCGCCCGCGACATGGTCATGCGTTACGGCATGACGGCGGCGCTGGGCCCAATGGTGTATGCCGAAAACGAAGGCGAAGTGTTTCTGGGCCGCTCGGTGACCAAAACCACCAACATGAGTGAAGAAACCATGCAAAAGGTGGACGCTGAAGTGCGCCGCATCATCGACGAGCAGTACGCCCTGGCGCGCCGCCTCATCGAAGAAAACAGCAGCAAAATGCACGTGATGGCCAAGGCTTTGCTGGAGTGGGAAACCATCGACAGCGAACAACTCGACGACATCATGGCCGGCAAAGAGCCGCGTCCACCCAAAGACTGGACACCGCGCGTGCCCGTGGCTGGCTCTGACAGTGGTAGCGGTGGCACACCTCCGGTGAAAACCGACGCAGCGCCTCACGCCGCATAACCGGCAATCAACTGAAGCAAAACGGGGCGCGAGCCCCGTTTTTTATGGCCCATGATCTGGCAAACCACCCGCTTTGAGATTGACCTGAGCCGCACTCGGGTGATGGGCATTGTGAACATCACGCCCGACTCGTTTGCAGACGGCGGCTCGCACACCACCATCGCCACGGCGCTGCGCCATTGTGAACAGTTGTTACGCGACGGCGCCGACATTCTGGATATTGGCGGTGAGTCCACCCGGCCAGGTGCCATGCCGCTGAATGTGGCGGACGAACTGGACCGTGTCATCCCCTTGGTCAAGGAAGCCGTCACGCTGGGTGTACCGGTGTCAGTTGACACCTACAAGCCGCAGGTCATGCAAGCGGTGCTCGACTTGGGAGCTGACATCATCAACGACGTGTGGGCCTTGCGTTGGCGTGATGCGGATGGTCTGGCAGACGCTGCGCGTGTGGTGGCGAGGCATCCAAGCTGCGGCGTGTGTCTGATGCACATGCATCTGGAGCCACAAACCATGCAGGTGCAGCCTATGCAAGGCGACGTGCTCCCGCAGGTGCTCTCATTTTTAGAGCATTCTGCTCAGACATTACAAGGGCTAGGTGTCGAAAAGTCTCGCATCATGCTGGACCCTGGCATTGGTTTTGGCAAGACCGTTGCGCAGAATTTTTCGCTGCTGGCCAGACAATCTGAGTTGCTGGCAGCCGGCTACCCGCTGCTGGTGGGGTGGTCGCGCAAATCTTCGCTAGCGGGCATGACGCCGCATGCGGATCAAGGTGAAAAACTTGCTCCACAAGAGCGTCTGGCACCCAGTTTGGCGGCTGCCCTGTATTCGGTTCAGCAGGGCGCTGCGGTGCTGCGCGTGCATGACGTCAAGGAAACGGTGCAAGTGTTGAAGGTGCTTGACACGATAAGATCCGTGCCACTTGCACAGCCCTATTCATAAGGACACATTGGTCATGACGCGTCAGTATTTTGGAACAGATGGTATACGCGGCACCGTTGGGCAGGCGCCCATCACGCCGGATTTTGTGTTGCACCTGGCGCACGCCGTGGGGCGTGTGCTCAAGCGCACCGAGAAGCGGCCCACCGTGCTGATCGGCAAGGACACGCGCATCTCTGGCTACATGCTGGAAAGTGCGTTAGAGAGCGGTTTCAATTCTGCTGGCGTGGATGTGGTGCTGCTGGGCCCGTTGCCCACGCCAGGCGTGGCGTACCTTACGCGGGCCCAGCGCGCCTCGCTGGGTGTGGTGATCAGCGCCAGCCACAACGCGTTTGAAGACAACGGCATCAAGTTTTTCAGCGCTCAAGGCACCAAATTGTCTGACGTCTGGGAACGCGATGTCGAGGCCGTGGTGGCGACCAAGCCGGTCTGGGTGGATTCGGCCAACCTCGGCAGATCCCGGCGGCTGGCTGATGCCGATGGCCGTTACATTGAATTTTGCAAGAGCACATTTGCCAACAACCTCACGCTCAAAGGCTTGCGTATCGTGGTGGATGCCGCGCACGGTGCGGCTTACCAGATTGCACCCATGGTGTTCCATGAACTCGGCGCCGAGGTGATCTCGATTGGTTGTTCGCCTGACGGGCTGAACATCAATCGTGGCTTTGGTGCCACCCACCCGCAAGCTCTGGTAGATGCGGTCAAGGCGCATCGGGCAGACATGGGCATTGCGCTCGATGGCGACGCGGACCGTCTTCAGGTGGTGGATGCCCAAGGCCGATTGTTCAACGGTGATGAGGTGCTGTACCTGATGGTGGACGACCGTCTGCGCCGCGGTGAGCCAGTGCCCGGCGTGGTGGGCACCCTGATGACCAATATGGCGGTGGAACTAGTCCTGAAGGCACGTGGCATCGAGTTTATTCGGGCCAAAGTAGGTGACCGTTATGTCTTGGAAGAACTGGAGAAACGCCAGTGGTTGCTGGGCGGTGAGGGCTCGGGGCATCTGTTGGCGCTGGACAAACATTCTACCGGCGACGGTCTCATATCGGCCCTGCAGGTGCTGCAGACGGTGGTGCGCAGTGGCCAGAGTCTCAGCACCCTGCTCAAGGATGTGGTGCTTTTCCCTCAGACCATGATCAATGTTCGCCTGCAACCCGGTCAAGACTGGAAAGCCAGCCCGCAATTGGAGCCCGAAACCCGCGCGGTAGAAGCTGAGCTGGGTGAACGCGGGCGGGTGCTGATCCGCGCCAGTGGCACCGAGCCACTGGTTCGGGTGATGGTTGAGGCGCAAGACGCCGCACAAGCCAAAGCCTGTGCCCAACGCATTGCCAAAACGCTCACCCTCTAGGACGCCCGATGACAGACACCCTGCGCCTGCGCCGCGCCGATTACAGCAACCCGGCGCACGCCCAGGCCTTGGTGGACTTGCTCGATAGCTACGCGCGTGACCCTTCGGGTGGCGCAGAGCCTTTGTCTGACTTTACCAAGGCTAACTTGCCGGCGGCACTGCAGGCGCGGCCGAACGTGTTCAGCGTGCTGGCGTTTGACGACGCTCAAGGCGGACAGCCGGTGGGCTTGATCAACTGCGTGGAGGGTTTTTCAACCTTCGCCTGCCGCCCTTTGGTGAATATTCACGATGTGGTGGTGGCCGCATCACACCGCGGGCAGGGCATTGGCGAGCAGATGCTGGGACTGGTGGAGCAAATCGCGCGTGAGCGGGGTGCCTGCAAACTCACTCTGGAGGTGCTGTCTGGCAACGCACCAGCGTCGCGCCTTTATCACCGTATCGGCTTTGACAATTATCAGTTGGAGCCTAGCATGGGTAACGCCTTGTTTATGCAGAAGTGGCTTTAAGGTCGTGTGTAGAATGTTCTGATGAACTGGCTCACCAAACTCCCCGGTTTTCAGCAAACGCCTTACGGCTTTGAATGGCGTTTGCTGCGCATCTTGCCGCACATCACACTGGCGGGCACGGTGTTGTCCGCAATGGCTGCATGGTTGGCGCGCTACGTGTTTGCCCATGACAGCCTGATTGACCTCGACCGCCGCATCCAAACCTTTGATTTTTTGATGATTGGCGTCGTGGTGTTCATCTGGGTCGCTACGCTCACCGTGGGCATCGGTTGCGTCATCGTCTGGTTGATGAAAGGGCCGGCCTATGTGGCAGACGGCTACGACGTCTCACACAGCGACCATCCCAAGGTGTGAAATGCATCCAAAACGGTCTGGTTAAGTAACTCTTCTGATAGGTAGCGTTTGCTTTATACGGATTTTTGGCATTAAAGTGGCATCAAGATGCTGATCCGAAAACTTTTCAAACGACCTGAACCCGTGCCAACCCCAGCGGCCAAGGCAGTGGTCGCACAGTCCAAACCAGCCAACACCCATGAGCAGGGCTACAAAGAGCGGCGCAGCTTCCCGCGGCCCTTGCCCGTTCCCGAGGTTCTGGAGCAAGACTGGAAAACCTGGGTGGATGTAACCCGAGACCAAAAATCCGCATAAACTGAATCAAGTATTCAGTCTAACGATTTGATTTTGGCGGGTTTTTCGTCGGAAGAACACAAAACGCATCGACTGGAGCGGGTGACGGATATCAAACCCAGTTGCCAATTCGGCGGAAAAGCCACAACCGACCTCATAGCCGATTCGCCCCGTAGCTACTTGCGCATTGACATCCATCGGCCCAATCGAACCCACCGGGCGTTCTTATTTGCTAAATGCCTTTTCTAACTACGCCAGGAATCGAATCGCCCAAAAACTTCCTTCCCCGCATCGCAAATGACCGCCCCAAGCGACCTGCATCGACCCCGCACTCAAACCCAAAGCTACAAATCCCGACGTTGCAGCCCCATCCCGTAGTAGCTTAACGTGGTCCTTGTGCGCGCAGCATTGCCTTGAGTTCCGCCAGTTCGGCGCGCAACCCGCGCATCTCAGAGTGCAGGTCGGCCTCGATGTGCTCGCGCGCGTTGTCCACAGCACTGACGGTAGCTTCGGTTTCGGCTGTCGTGAAACTCTGCATCGCGCTCACGATGACGCCGATGAACAGGTTCAGCATCGTGAACGTCGCGACGAGAATAAACGGTATAAAGAACGTCCAAGCGTACGGAAAAACCTCCATCAGCGGTCGCACGATGCCCATCGACCAGCTTTCGAGCGTCATCACTTGGAACAGCGTGTACAACGAGCGGCCCAGCGTGCCGAACCAGTCCGGAAAACTGTCGCCGAAGATCTGGGTTGCGATCACGCCAAACACGTAGAACACGAGCAGTAGCACCAGCGCTATCGACGACAGGCCGGGCAGGGCCGCGAGCAGTCCGCCGACGACCCGGCGCATCGACGGCACGATGGTCAGCACGCGTAATACGCGCAGCACGCGCAAAGCACGCAACACCGCAAATGGACCACTGGCGGGAATCAGCGCGATCGCGACGACAACGAAGTCGAACACGCTCCAAGGGTCGCGAAAAAACGCGCCGCGCCAAGCGACGATCCGCAGACCGATCTCCAGCACGAACACCGAAAGCAACGCCTGGTCGAGGAGCCACAGCCAGTCGCCGTGGCGCGCCATTAGCGCGTCCGAGGTCTCCAGCCCGAGAACCACCGCGTTGAGAATGATCAGGGCGAGCACCGTGTGCCGGACGGCTGCCCGGTCAAGGAACCGCTGCAACGTGCTGCGCTCGGTCTTTGTCGGGTTAGGGGTATCGAAAACCGTCATCGTTAGCCCGATCCGCTAAAGGACTGATCCGAATCCGGCTTGATGAGGGCCGTGGATCTGAATGTTTTCGTTTCTGAGTTTGTTCATTTGAAAATGGGTTGAATAGACCGCGAGTGCATGGACGACTTCAATATAGTCTTTTTTCGGGTCATGAAAAAGATAAGTAAAACGCAAGGTTTGTTCAGTTTTTCCTTCACGTTTGCTGGCTGTTACGCGACTGGCACCAACGCCTGCACATTACCAGATGCCGCCTCAGCACATGAAGTTGACTTGTGGCCCGAACTCAGAAAGACAGGGCGCTCTTGCCCGATATTCAGAAGCTCTTGTGATGCATTCTCTTTTGGTTTGCGCCGAATAACAGTCGTATCGCTTCAAAGATTTTTTGCCGCCATTGTGCAGCCTAGCTGCCGGCAACGATCTTTCCCAAAGCCAACTCACGAATTCCAGTTAATGCGATGACCGCCCATTGTTGATAGACGCGGGAAGTAGGGCAGGGACGGAAATGCGAAGAACGTAGATGTCTGAAGGGCGGCGAAAAAGATTTTGCACGGCACACCTTTGAACGCGTGTGCTGTGTCAGGCCAAGCGATTTTCGATTTATGTATTTAAATTAATAGCTTGGTGAGATGTGGAGCGGGTGATGGGAATCGAACCCACGCTATTTGCTTGGGAAGCAAAAGTTCTGCCATTGAACTACACCCGCGTGAAGTGATTATAGAGGCCCAGATCAACGGGCCCAACCTGCGCAAAGTTATACACGATTTAGGCCTCAAGCCCTTATACAGAAAGCGCTGGTAGCTATGAAAAAAAGACTATTCAGGGCCTATTTCAGAATGTCGCCCATACACACATATTTGATCTCCACATAGTCGTCCATGCCGTGGTGCGAGCCTTCACGGCCCAGGCCGGATTGCTTAACACCGCCAAACGGCACGTGTTCAGTGGCCAGAATACCGACGTTGACGCCGACCATGCCGTATTCCAGCGCCTCGCTCACGCGCCAGATGCGGCCGATATCGCGGCTGTAGAAGTAGCTGGCCAAGCCAAATTCGGTGGCGTTGGCGGCGTCAATGGCTTCCTGCTCGGTGGTGAATTTGAAAACTGGGGCAAACGGGCCAAAGGTTTCTTCACGCGCGCAAAGCATGTCGGCGGTGGCATCGGCCACCACAGTGGGCGCGTAAAACTGGCCGCTGCCGGTGCCCGTCAGGCGCTGGCCGCCGCATAACAAACGAGCCCCGAGCCCAAGTGCGTCCTGCACATGGCGCTCTACTTTTTGCAGTGCTGCTTCTTCGATCAGCGGGCCCTGATTGACATCCGCATCGAAGCCGTTACCCACTTTGGCGGTGCTGACCTTGGCCGCGAATTTCGTCACAAACTCGTCGTACACCCCGGCTTGCACATAAAAGCGGTTGGTACAGACGCAAGTTTGCCCGGCGTTGCGGTATTTGCTGGCAAACGCACCTTCGACCGCGCTGTCGATGTCGGCGTCGTCAAACACGAGGAAGGGGGCGTTGCCGCCGAGTTCGAGTGACATTTTTTTGACGGTGGGTGCCGACTGTGCCATCAGAATGCGGCCCACCTCGGTGCTGCCGGTAAAGCTGATGTGGCGGACGATGTCGCTGGCGCAGATGCGCTTGCCCACGGCAATAGAGTTGTTGGCATCTGCGGTGATCATGTTCAACACGCCTGCCGGAATGCCGGCACGAATCGCCAACTCCGCCGCAGCCAGCGCAGTGAGCGGCGTGAGTTCTGCGGGTTTGATGACCACGGTGCAGCCTGCAGCCAGCGCTGGTGCCACCTTGCGGGTGATCATGGCAATCGGAAAGTTCCACGGCGTGATCGCCGCGCACACGCCAATCGGCTGGCGCAGCACCAGCAGGCGGCGGTTGTTGTCAAACTGCGGCAGGGTCTCACCGTTGACACGCTTGGCTTGCTCGGCAAACCACTCGACAAAACTGGCACCGTAAGCGACTTCGCCCTTGGCCTCGGCCAGCGGTTTGCCTTGCTCAGCCGTCATGATGCGGCCCAGATCGTCCTGATTCGCCATGATCAGGTCAAACCATTTGCGCAGAATGATGCTGCGCTCTTTTGCAGTTTTGGCGCGCCAGGCTGGCCAGGCGGCGTTGGCCGCAGCGATTGCCACTTCAGCATCGGCTGCGCCCAGGTTGGCCACATCAGCCAGATGCTCACCCGTGGCCGGGTCAGTCACGGCGAAGCGGCTGCTGCCTGATAGCCACTCGCCGTTGATCAACGCATCAGTTTTAAGCAGGGTAGGGTCTTTGAGCAGGGAGAGGGGGGAAGCGGCCATGTTGTCTCCAAAATATATAAGAAATGTGACTCTAGCCCTTATAGATAAAGCGCGAGTAGCTATTAAGTTGATACTGATTAAGAGCAATTCAGGTCAGGTCAGTTCAGCACAAGGCAGTCAGGCTGGCTTGGATGATGTCCAGGCCTTCGTTGACGATGGCATCGCTGGCGGTGAGCGGCACCAGGATACGCACCACGTTGCCATAGGTGCCGCAAGTCAGCAGGATCAGACCCCGCTTGGTGGCCTCGGCAGCCAGCGCTTTGGCCAAATCTGCATCGGGCTGGTGGGCGTCACCCGCTTTGCAGAGCTCAATGGCGACCATCGCCCCCAGACCGCGTACCTCGCAAATGCGCGCGTCTTTGGCCGCCATGGCTTGCAAACTGCGCATCAGATGGTTACCCAGATTGCGGCTGCGCGCCAGTAGTTGGTCTTTTTCAAACACCTCCAGCACCGCCAGCGCCGCAGCACAAGCAACGGGGCTGCCAGCGTAGGTGCCGCCCAGGCCACCGGCAGCGGGGGCGTCCATCACCTCGGCACGGCCCACCACGCCAGAAATCGGGTAACCCCCGCCCATGGATTTGGCCATGGTGATCATGTCGGGCGCGACACCGCTTTGTTCGATGGCAAACCAGGTGCCGGTGCGGCCTGCGCCGGTCTGGATTTCGTCAGCAATCAGCAAAATACCGTGCTGGTCGCACAAGGCGCGCAGCCGCTGCAAAAAGTCAAACGGGGCTACGTTGAAGCCGCCTTCACCCTGCACCGGCTCGACGATGATGGCCGCCACACGGCTGGCTTCCACGTCGTTTTTGAAGATCAGCTCGATGGAGGCGATGGCGTCGTCCACGCTCACGCCGTGCAGGGCGTTCGGGAATTGGGCGTGGAAGATTTCGTTGGGAAAAGGCCCAAAACCCAGCTTGTAGGGCGCCACCTTGCCGGTGAGCCCCAAGGTGAGCAGGGTGCGGCCGTGGTAACCGCTGGTGAACGCAATCACCGCGCTACGTTTGGTGTGAGCGCGGGCGATCTTGATGGCGTTTTCCACGGCTTCCGCCCCGGTTGACAAAAACAGCGTTTTTTTGTCAAAGCTGCCCGGTGCCAGCGCGTTGATGCGCTCGGCCAGTTCCACATAAGGCTCGTAGGCCAGTACTTGAAAGCAAGTGTGGGTGAAGAGGTCAAGCTGCTTTTTGACCGCCTCGACGATCTCGGGGCGGCAGTGGCCGGTGTTGAGCACCGCAATGCCCCCGGCAAAGTCGATGTAGCGGCGGCCTTCCACGTCCCACACCTCGGCGTTCTCGCCACGGGCGATGAAGATTTCATGGCTTTGGCCGACGCCTCGGGGAATGGCGGCGCGGCGGCGGGCCATCAGGGCGGCGTTGGTGCTTGGGTGGGTAGTCAATTTGCTTCTCCTGTGACGGTGGTGTCTATTGCAGGCTGAACTATAGAGCGCTTGGCCGCTGCCGCATGATCGCGTTGTCGTTGTCGTTGTCGTTACCACCTTGGGGCCACTGGCAAGCGGGTGCGGCTGTTGCCGGGTGCCTGTGCGCCTAAAATAGCCCGTTGCCCAGCGCTGCAACGCCCTCAAAGCCATGCTGTTTATGGCGCTATTTCATCTTTAGATTAAATCCATGCATTCCACTGCCGCCCCGATCAGCGTTGCTGATATCCGCAAGACCTTCCTCGACTTCTTTGCCTCCAAAAGTCACACCGTGGTGGCGTCGAGCCCGCTGGTGCCCGGCAACGACCCGACGCTGATGTTCACCAACTCGGGCATGGTGCAGTTCAAGGACGTGTTTTTGGGCACCGACAAACGCAGCTACGTTCGCGCGGCGTCTGTGCAGGCCTGCCTGCGCGCCGGTGGCAAGCACAACGATCTGGAAAACGTCGGCTACACCGCCCGCCACCACACGTTTTTTGAGATGCTGGGTAACTGGAGCTTTGGTGACTATTTCAAGCGTGAGTCGCTCAAGTGGGCCTGGGAACTGCTGACCGAGGTCTACAAACTCCCCAAAGAGCGCCTGCTGGCCACGGTGTATGCCGAAGATGATGAAGCCTATGACATCTGGACCAAGGAAATTGGCTTGCCTGCTGACCGCGTGATCCGCATCGGCGACAACAAGGGCGCACGCTACAAGTCGGACAACTTCTGGATGATGGCTGACACCGGCCCGTGTGGCCCATGCTCCGAAATCTTTTACGACCATGGCGACCACATTCCTGGCGGCCCGCCCGGCAGCCCGGACGAAGACGGCGACCGGTTTATCGAGATCTGGAACAACGTGTTCATGCAGTTCGACATGGCCGAAGACGGCACAGTCACGCCGCTGCCCGCACCCTGTGTGGATACCGGCATGGGCCTGGAGCGCCTGGCGGCTATTCTGCAGCATGTGCACAGCAACTACGACATCGACATTTTTGACGCGTTGATCAAGGCTGCTGCGCATGAAACCCACACTGCAGATCTGAAGAATCCATCGCTCAAAGTCATTGCCGACCACATCCGTGCCACCGCATTTTTGGTGAGCGACGGCGTATTGCCCAGCAACGAGGGCAGGGGCTATGTGCAGCGCCGCATCATCCGCCGCGCCATTCGCCACGGCTACAAGTTGGGCCAAAAGACGCCGTTTTTCCACAAGCTGGTGCCAGACCTGGTGACGCAGATGGGCGATGCCTACCCGAGCCTGGCCGCGCAAGCGGTGCGCATCATGGATGTGCTGCGGGTGGAAGAAGAGCGGTTCTATGAAACGCTGGAAATCGGCATGCAGATTCTGGACGAAGCCCTGGCGGGGGATGTCAAGGTGCTGCCGGGCGATGTGGCTTTCAAGCTGCACGACACGTTTGGCTTCCCGCTGGACCTGTCTGCCGACGTGTGCCGCGAGCGCGGGTTGACGGTGAACGAAGCCGGTTTCCACGCCGCCATGCAAGCGCAAAAAGCCAAGGGCCGCGCGGCAGGCAAGTTCAAGCAAGACAAGGCGCTGGAATACACCGGTGCGGGCAATGAATTTGTCGGCTACGAGCACCTCACTACCACTACAGAAGTTGTAGCTATCTACGCAGACGGTATAAGGGCTGAGGCCCTAAAAGAAGGTCAATCTGGCGTGGTCGTCTTGGCCACCACGCCGTTTTATGGCGAGAGTGGCGGGCAGGTGGGCGATACCGGTGCGATCTTTTCCGACCACGCCTTGTTTGATGTGCAGGACACCCAAAAAATCAAGTCGGATGTATTTGCGCACCACGGCACCCTGAAGTCCGGTAGCCTGAAAGTGGGCGATGGTGTCACCGCCCACGTCAACGCCAGTCTGCGCGCGGCCACTGTGCGCAACCATTCGGTCACGCACCTGATGCACAAAGCGCTGCGCGAGGTGCTGGGCGGCCACGTTCAGCAAAAGGGCAGTTTGGTGAACCCGGAGCGCACGCGTTTTGACTTTGCCCACAACGCCCCAGTGACGGATGCCGAAATCCGCGAGATTGAAGCCCGCGTTAACGCTGAAATTTGGAGCAACGCGGCGACGCAAGCCCGCGTGATGGACATTGAGTCTGCCCAGCAGACTGGCGCGATGATGCTGTTTGGCGAAAAGTACGGCGAAACCGTGCGTGTGCTCGACATCGGCAGCAGCCGCGAGCTGTGCGGCGGCACCCATGTGCAGCGCACCGGCGACATCGGCTTGTTTAAAGTGATAGCAGAGAGTGGCGTTGCCTCTGGGGTGCGCCGCATTGAGGCCGTCACCGGTGAAAACGCGCTGCATTACCTGCAGCATCTGGAAGACACGGTGGGCCAGGCCGCTGGTATGCTGAAAGCCCCGGTGGCTGAGGTGAATGAGCGCATCACCTCGGTGCTGGAGCACATCAAATCCCTGGACAAGGAGCTGGCCGCCCTCAAAGGCCGGCTGGCCAGCGCCCAGGGCGACGAGCTGGTGAACCAAGCGCAGGACATCAAGGGCGTGAAGCTGCTGGTGGCTAAGCTTGACGGTGCTGACGTGAAAACCCTGCGCGACACCATGGACAAGCTCAAAGACAAGCTGAAAACCGCAGTCATCGTGCTCGGCGTTGTCGACGGTGCCAAGGTGCAGATCGCCGTGGGCGTGACCGCTGATACCACTGCGCGCGTCAAGGCGGGTGAGTTGGTGAACTTTGTTGCGGCACAAGTTGGCGGCAAGGGCGGCGGCAAGCCAGACATGGCCATGGCTGGCGGCACCGAGCCTGCCAAACTGAATGAGGCACTGGCCAGCGTCACCGCTTGGGTCGAGTCAAAGCTTTAAATGCTACTAACCTAATAGCTAATAGCCCTTATGATGTAAGGGCTATAGGTCAATTTATCAACTAATTTTCGTGCTGAGTTGATTTGTGTCAGGCCCCACATGGCCTGGCCTTATAAACTCGCAAACTTTTGTTTACCCACACTTGAAGGCGATCCATGAGTGCATTTTTGAATGAAACCGTTTTAAGCGTTCACCATTGGACCGACCGGCTGTTCAGCTTTACCACCACGCGAGACCAGGCGTTGCGTTTCTCAAACGGCCACTTCACCATGATCGGCCTGCGAGTGGACGGCAAACCTCTGCTGCGCGCCTACAGCATCGTCAGCGCCAATTACGAAGATCATCTGGAGTTTTTGAGCATCAAGGTGCAAGACGGGCCACTCACCTCCCGGCTGCAGCACATTCAGGTGGGTGACAAAATTGTCGTCGGCAAAAAACCCACAGGCACGTTGCTGATTGACTACCTGCTCCCTGGCAAAAACCTGTACTTGTTTGGAACTGGCACTGGCTTGGCACCATTTCTGAGCATCATTCGCGACCCGGAAACTTACGAAAAGTTTGAAAAAGTCATTTTGGTTCATGGTGTGCGTGAGATCGCCGAGCTGGCCTATCACGATTACTTGACCCAAGAATTGCCTGATCATGAGTTCCTAGGTGAGATGGTCACCGCGCAAATGCTGTATTACCCCACAGTGACCCGCCAACTGTTCAAAAACCAAGGTCGTATCACCGCACTGCTCGAGTCAGGCAAGCTGCAAACAGATTTGGGCATGCCCCAGTTTGACCCCGAACATGACCGCGCCATGCTTTGCGGCAGCCCGGCGCTGCTGAAAGACATGAAACATCTGCTGGAAAGCCGTGGCTTTCTGGAAGGCAATACCACCAAGCCGGGCGACTTTGTGGTGGAACGCGCTTTTGTGGAGCAATAAGCATGAGCCACTACGACATTTATGCCATTGGCAATGCGCTGGTGGACTCGCAGTACGACGTGTCTGAGGCGCAGTTGCTGACCGCCGGCGTCGAAAAACGCCACATGACGCTGATTGACTCTGCCCGTCGTGCCGAACTGCTCAGCCACGTTTCCGGTTTGCCGGTACACCGCACAGGCGGCGGCTCAGCAGGTAACACCGTGGTGGCATTGGCCCAACTTGGCGGTAAGGCTTTTTACTCTTGCCGCGTGGCCGACGACGAATTGGGCGCTTTTTATGCCCAGGATTTGCTCTGCCATGGCGTAGCCACCAACTTGACCCATACC
The DNA here is from genome assembly GCF_001938565.1 of Rhodoferax antarcticus ANT.BR. Lineage (GTDB taxonomy): Bacteria > Pseudomonadota > Gammaproteobacteria > Burkholderiales > Burkholderiaceae_C > Rhodoferax > Rhodoferax antarcticus. The sequence goes on along the minus strand of NZ_MSYM01000017.1, from coordinate 189,931 downwards.
CGCGCACCAGAAGGGCAGACAGGCAGTTGCATTGTGATGGTGACCCCTGATGCCGAACGCAGCATGAGCACTTTTCTGGGGGCCACAGCCGACATTGACGTCACTGCGCTGCACCCGCATGACATCGCCAAGTCCAAGGTCTATTACATGGAAGGCTACCTGGCCGCATCAAAGACGGGTCTGGCCGCAGCCCTCAAAGGCCGTCAAATCGCCCGCGAAGCCGGCGCGGCATTGGCCACCACGCTGAGCGACATGACCATGATCAACTTCTGCCGGGCCGGGCTGGACGCGATGGTGGGCACCGCAGAGACCGGCATGGTTGACTATCTGTTCTGCAACGAAGAGGAAGCCCAAGTGTGGTGCGGTTTTCAGGATCTGACACAAATCTGCCAGCAGCTCAGCCGCCAAGCGCGGGTGGCGTGCCTTACACGCAGTGCCAAAGGCTGCATCGTGATCGAAGGCGACCAGCGCACCGAAGTTCCCGCAGCCCAGGTCAAAGCCATTGACACCAATGGCGCAGGCGACATGTTCGCGGGTGCCTTTTTGTATGCTGTGACGCATGGTCACAGTCATTTGCAGGCGGCTTGGCTTGCCAACCAGTGCTCAGGCCGCGTGGTATCGCAAGTGGGTAACCGGCTGGCTCAGCCTGCTGTCAACGAGTTGAAGGCGGCTTTTGAGCAGCAACTGCTGGCCTGACCTTTGTCGGATTTTTGTGTGTATGTCACCAAGCGATTGAACTTGTTTCGCTTCAACGCATCAAAAAACAGGCGTCTCGCAGACAGCCCAATAGTGTGCGGATCAGTTAACAATCGACTTAATTAATTGGTTATTTGACAAATTGCAATGACAGCCAGCCCAACAAGACTGACAATGCTCCCCGCAGCTGAAAATTAGGTGTCACAGCCGCAGTCTTTTCAACAACAAAGGAAATATCTCCATGACAAATCGTCGCGTATTCATTTTGCAATCAGTTATCGGTACCAGCGCACTGGCATCTGGTGTGGCCATGGCTGCTCCTATGGTTGCTGAAACAGACGCCACCGCCAAGAGCTTGGGCTATGTTGCCGATACCACGCAGGCAGATTCAAAAAAATATCCCAAGCACACCAAGGACCAAATGTGCAGCAACTGCGCTTTGTACCAAGGTAAAACCGCTCCTCAAGGCGGCTGCCCGCTGTTTCCCGGCAAAGACGTAACAGCTAAAGGCTGGTGTAGCGCTTACGCCAAGAAAGCTGCGTAAGTCAGTTCTCCTGACGCCAAAACCCACCCTTGCGGTGGGTTTTGTTTTTTAAGGGTTCAAAGACCCCCTTAAGAGTTTTTCAGCGTAAATTTCCGATAATTCGTCTATGAATACGACACTCAATGCTGACGCGGCTGAACTGGCCCGATTTTCCGAACTAGCGCTCCACTGGTGGGACCCTGAAGGTGAAATGCACGCCCTGCACAAGATCAACCCGCTGCGGCTCGGCTGGATCAACAGCCTGTGCCCCCTGAAGGGTATGACTGTGCTGGATGTGGGTTGTGGCGGCGGCATTCTGACTGACGCCATTGCCCGGTCTGGGGCTACTGCCACGGGTATTGATTTGTCCACCAAGGTGTTGCGTATGGCGCAATTGCACGCCCTTGACGCGCAAACCCAAAACGTCCAGTACCGCGAAATCAGCGCCGAGGCCTTGGCAGCGGAAAGCCCCGAGAGTTTTGATGCGGTCACCTGCATGGAAATGCTGGAACACGTGCCCGACCCCGCATCGGTGGTGAGCGCGTGCGCGGCACTGGTCAAACCGGGCGGCTGGGTATTTTTCTCCACCATCAACCGCAGTCCAAAGTCTTTTGTGATGGCTATTTTTGGCGCCGAGTATGTGCTCAACATGGTGCCGCGCGGTACCCATGAATACGCCAAGTTGATCCGCCCCAGCGAACTGGCTGGCTTTTGCCGCACTGCCGGGCTAACGGTGTCGCACAGCAAGGGCTTGTCTTACAACCCGTTTACCAAGCGGTTCTGGCTCAACGCAGACACCAGCGTCAATTACATGCTGGCGGTCCAGAAACCAACCTGATTGCTGGAACGTGTTGAGCTGTAACGCGTGCTTTACCGATGTTCAGGCGGTGCTGTTCGATCTGGACGGCACGCTGATCGACAGCGCTCCTGACCTGGGTGCTGCGGCTGACGCCATGCGCACCATCCGCGGGCTGCCTTCCATTGAAATGTCAACTTATCGCCCCATGGCGGGTGCTGGCGCGCGCGGCATGTTGGGTATTGCCTTTGGTATAAAGCCAGACCATATGGACTATGAGGTGCTGCGCGAAGAATTTTTTGCCAACTACGAGCAGCGCCTGACGCAGAACACCCTGATCTTTCCGGGTGTAGCTGAATTGCTGAGTGATCTGGTACAGCGCGGAACGCCATGGGGCGTGGTCACTAACAAGGCATCGCGTTTCACAATACCTCTTACTGGCGCCATGCCTTTGTTTGCAACGGCTGGTACCATCATCAGCGGCGACACCACTTCGCACGCCAAGCCGCACCCGCTGCCTTTGCTTGAGGCAGCGCGGCGTTTGAATGTTGAGCCCGGGCGCTGTGTCTACGTTGGCGACGACGAGCGCGACATCGTGGCCGGCCTGGCGGCAGGTATGGCAACGGTGGCTGTCACCTACGGTTATCTGGGGCAGAAGTCAGATACTAGCCAGTGGGGCGCCCACGCCACGATTAATTCTGCAAGAGAGCTCTTGCAATTGATCGCTTAGCCCTAAAATCAACGGCTTGGGGCTGCACTGGTTTCGACGTGGATTCGGACGCGTAGCAGGGCATGTCGAGCTGAATGTGCTCGTAAAACTGATTCAAAAAAACTAACTGCAAACGACGAACGTTTCGCACTCGCTGCTTAATTGCTAGTGAGCCTCACAACAGCAAGCCGATAGGCTGGGCAAGGGTGGTCAGATCGAAAGATCGGGCTATCCAGGCTGTGGGGTAATTTCATTCGGCTGGGCCTGCCTTGGGTAACTTAGGGCAGGTCAAGAAAATAGGTTGCTGGCGATTTGCATAGCGTGCCACTGCGCGATGTGAAAAGCGAGATCCAAATCAGACGGCTACACATGTAGAACTGTTCGAAGAAGGTTTGCGGACGGGGGTTCAAATCCCCCCAGCTCCACCATACCGCACGACAAAGGCCGCTAAGAACATACACTTAGCGGCCTTTTTCATTGGTAAAACAAGCACATACATTTCAACAAAGGATAAGGGCCGCTATTGACTGCCATGCTTTGTAGGGGGTACAAACGGGGGGAGAAATGACGATTTGGAGGAGAATTTAACCTTGTACCCCCAAAAACATCCCCCCACACTGGAGCCGTACCCACATGCTTACCGATGCTGAATGCCGAAATGCCACATGCCCACCAGACAAGAAGCACGCTCGCTTTTCTGATTCAGGGGGGATGTACCTGCAAGTCAGCCCGGCAGGCTCAAAGCGTTGGTTTCTGAAATTCCGCATCTCCGGTCTTGAAAAGCAAATGGCACTGGGCAGCTATCCAGTCGTCTCCCTCACGGCGGCGAGAAAAGCCCGCGATGCAGCAAAGCTGCAAAAGTCGGCAGGCACCGATCCAGTCCAAGCGCGCAAGGTGGATAAGCTCAAGGCCACCTTGCCGGACGGGGTGACATTCAAGGCCGTAGCGACCGAGTGGTACGCAAAGCAGGCCCCGCAATGGAGCCAAAGCCATGCAGCCAGATCACTGCGCCAGTTGGAACGCGACCTATATCCATGGATCGGAGAGCGATCTATCTCGGAGATTCACCCCATGGAGTTGTTGGCAGTGTTACAAAAAGTCGAGGCCCGTGGAGCCCTGGAGACGGCCGACAGGGTGTTAATGTTGGCGCGACAGGTTTGGGACTACTGGCTACCTACTGCAAAAGTTTCACAACGCAATATTACTGAGGGCTTGCAAAAGCGACTCACCCCCTACCGGGGTAAGAAATTTGCGGCCATCGTTGAACCGCAGCGCTTTGGTGAATTGCTGAGGGCAATGAGAGGTTACAAGGGCGGGCCTATCGTTCGGGCTGCTTTGCAGCTTGCACCTTTGCTGTATCAACGCCCCGGCAACCTGGCTGCTATGGAGTGGGCAGAGCTGGATATGGATGCGGCGCTGTGGACTATTCCCAGCATGAAGATGAAGCGCATCAAGGTAGAAAAGGAGCAGGGCGAAGATCACGTGGTGCCATTGCCCAAACAGGCTGTGGAAATATTGAGTAGCCTGCAGCCACTGACCGGCCGTGGGCGCTACGTTTTTCCTGGTGAGCGCAGCCACGACAGGCCTATATCTGACAACACTTTGCGCAGTGCCTTGTATGCCCTGGGGCTTGGAAAGGAGCAGACGATACACGGCTTTCGGGCATCTGCACGCACGATGTTAGTAGATCAATTAAATCTTGATCCCCTTGCCATAGAGGCGAACCTAGCTCACGCTGTAAAGGATTCCAATGGACGTAGTTACAACCGCACGCAATACCTGAAACAGCGGTTTCGGCAGATTCAGCAATGGGCGGATTTTCTCGACCAATTAGCGGTTGGCGAAGTTTCGAAACTTAATTTCGTATAAAGCCACATTTCAATAAAAATATTATGAGTATCAAATTTCCTCCGATGGAATATTTAACTTTTCCAGAGCTTATTCAAAGATGGCAATGTCGAGATATTGACATTTGTCATCTTATTATTCAAGAAAAATTAATTCCAAGTTTTTGGGTGAGAGGGTTATGTGGAAAAACTGTTAATTTTGAAAATGATGAAATTTTAGGTCTTCAACCAATTGAAGAATACAATTTTGGTCCAGACTATGGGCCTAATATTGGACCATTTCTATTTTTGCGATACCCCTATCAAAATTCATTGTCTGATTGCAGTTTTAGTTTAGGTTGTGACAGCCCTCTTATTGAAAAGAACGTCACGATAAACACAGAAAATTGTTGGTGTACCTTCAACGAGCCAATCTCATTACAAGAGGTTCTTAACAATGGAACCATTACATTAATGCAAATTATTAACTATGAAGCTTGCAGTCTTAACGCGACAAGTAGTGAACTAAGCAAAAAAGAGCGAGCCGGTCTTTTGAATATTATTGGGTGTATGATTGAGTTATTTATTGAAAAACCAAATAGTATACGCAGAAGCGCATTTACCAGCGATGCTCAGGTCATAGCCACCATTGAAGATTTATACAAAGGTCTTCCAGGCACTGGTAAATCAAATGTGCAAACGAAATTTGCGGAAGCGAAAAGAAATATGGCTGAATATTTGTTGACTAAATAAGGGAACGTGCAGAACTCCGAGTTATAAAAAAACTGACTAGGACTTCGGATTGGGTTGCATGCTTTTGATTCGTACCCCAACTAGGGTCGCGTCGCCCTATCTAGGGTGACAAATAAAAGCCAAAAAATCATCATTCACCTCAATCGCTATCAACCGATAGCGAGGATTATTGAGGAATAAAGATGTATATTTTGCGGCTACCAGAAGTCAAGCGGGCAACAGGGCACAGGGCCGATGCCAGTATCTACAATGCCATTCGTGCAGGACTTTTTACAAGTGGCGTTTCAATTGGGCAACGAGCCAAAGGTTGGCCTGATACTGAAGTCCATGCAATCAACGCAGCGCGTGTAGCTGGTAAATCTGACAATGAAATTCGGGAACTAGTTATTGGATTGCATGCGAGAAGAACTAAAATTTGTGTGAATGATACTAAAGATATATTCAATGCCCAATTGAATATAAAATAAAAGAGCTCACTACATAATGGGCCTTAATCAGATTGCACAACAGTTGCATTTATTGCAACAAAAGCCGCATAATGGTAAATATGATATCCAAATAGCGAAGAGTCAAAGAAATATGTATTTGAGTGGAAAAGGGATCAAGCGGGACACCATTCGTCAGCTTGACTTACTTTTCCCTGAGACCATAGGAGACCGAAATGATTTGCGGCATCTTGTAAATGACCTCGCCCGCTGTTCGATTTTTACGGCCCGAAACAAACGTCACCCACGTCGGACGTTTGTGCATGAGAAATTGTATCATTTCAACGATCATATTTCAATTCTCTATACGGGGATCGAGCTACGGGCTGAGGATGACGAGTTGGTGTGGCTGCAAATTATTAACTACGGCAAAGGCGTCCCCTTTGGCACACCTTTTGAATTCAGCATAAAAGATTTGGTGCGCGGTGTGAATTGGTCAAAAAGCGGGAGAAACTACGACCGCGCCCGTGAGTGCATTTCAAGACTTAAGGCCAGCGAAGTGCTGGCCCTCAACGCCAAGTCGTATGGCACAACTGGGGCTATTTCACTCATCCAAAACTACACCGCTCTCAATGATTCGATGGGCAAGCCTACGCAATACCGCGTTTGGATTGACCCGAATATGATTGTCTTGTTTGCTGGCAACACCTTTACAAGCCACTGCTGGGAGATTTACCGCGACCTGTCGCCAGTTGCTCGCCGCCTGGCTGACCATATTGAAAGCCATAGTTACCCTTACCCGCTGGCCTTGGTCAAATTTTGGCAAATTTGCGGTTCGTCCGATGCAAACATGACGAGTTGGCGGCAGACGGTAAAGCGTGCTTGCGCTGAAGTGGTGGGGGCCAAGATTGTTGACGTGGCTTGGTTAAACAAGGACAACCAAATTTGTTGCACCCGAAATTGACGGTCAAGCGGAAAGCGTGTCGTGTGACCTACAGTGCGTGTCGTCTGACCTACGCACATATGCAAGAACATAGGTCAAACGACACTAAATCATGCAGATAACAGATCTAATTGTGGATAACTTGGTAAGTCAAACTGAAGAAACCCGGACATTGTGTCGTTTGGCCTACGCGATGTGTCGTTTGACCTACGTTTTCGGACCGCGCCAAGGTCAAAGCGTGTCGTATGACCTACGTTACGTGTCGTTTGACCTATGTTTTTGTGTCGTTTGACCTGCGTTTTCGTGTAATTTGACCTATGTTTTCGTGTCGTTTGACCTATCCACAGGTTTTGTAAGTAATTGATTTGTTAAAGAAAATTACGATTTTTATGTGCCTCTAACCGTTTTTTAACTTCTTTCTAACCAATACCTTGCCAATCCGAACAATTGTTTCCTGCTTGCCTTTACCGCGACGCGTCCGGTCTCAGGAACTTTGTCCATCAAACAGTCCCCCACGGGGGAGATGCCAGACCCCCTGATCGAGTTGGCACTACGTGTCCAACTCTCAGGCGTGCCGCCCGCCCTACGGGCTCCTGGCTGCTAACCCCCCGACCCCCTCTACACGAGGGGGAGAAACAACCAGCTGGGCATGAAGGCAAGAAAAATTGCCACTTCATCCAACAAACCAGCACAAACTGCAAAAGCAGCCGCTCGACCTGTTCGATTGAACGCAGACACAGCAGGATGCAGGCGCAATGCCCAAAGCGGCGATTTCTTTGAGGTGGTCAAGGGGATTGGCAGGACAAGGCGGATTTTTGCGCTGTAGGCCGTTTAAACGCGTCTTTCACTTCTCTTTACTGCCCGGTGGGTGATGTACGGTGAATCGGCCTGCTTTGGGCTGGGCCTGGCTGGCGAAGCTGCTGCCCAGGCTTTGGTTTGTGGTGGGGTGTTGCGGGTATGCTAAATTGATTACTTTGTTTGTTTATTTATTAGTTCGTTTCTTTGTTTGTTTTTATGCCAGAATGAGGCATCACCCACCCATCACCACCGCCCAGGAGGTTTGTCATGCGCCCAGTTGAGTTCAGTCCCGAGTCGATCATCACTGCCGGTCAGGATCTGCAGGCCACAGGCCGCAACATCACCGGGTTTGCCTTGCGTCAGAAGGTCGGCGGTGGCAATCCTTCCAGGTTGAAACAGGTTTGGGATGAGCATCTGGCCAGCCAGTCGGTGACCAAGGCCGAGCCGGTGGCTGAATTGCCGGTGGAGGTGGCCGAAGAAGTGGCCCTGGTCACCAAGGAGCTGACGCAGCGCCTGGCGGCGCTGGCCATCGAGTTGAATGACAAAGCGGTGAAGGCTGCAGAGAGGCGGGTGCATGAGGTGGTGCGTTCTGCCGGTGAGCAGCGCACCCAGGCTGAACGTGAGCTGGCCGATGCCTCGCAAACTGTGGAAGACCTGGAGTCGATGGTCGATGAAGCAGCAAGTCAGGTGACAGGGTTGGAGGCCAAGCTGGCGGAACTGCAAGCTGTTTACCAAGCGCAGGCGGTGGAGTTGGCCCAGGTACGGGAGCGGTTGGCGGTGACGGAACAAACGGCCAAAGTTGCGGGGGAGCAGCATGCGGCTGAATTGGCGCGCATGGCGGGCACCATCGAGGCCGAGCGCGCCCGTCACCTGAAGGAAGCTGAGCAGCTTCGGGCGGAGTTGCTTGAACAGAAGAAAGTCAGTTTGGGCGTGTCATCCGAGCGTGACCAGGTGCGCGGCGATCTGGCGGCGCTCACCGCCAAGGCAGAGGCCATCGAGCAGTCGCGCCAGGAACAGCGCAAAGCGGCTGAGCTGGAAGCCCGGCGCGCCGGTGAGCGTTTGGCTAAGGCCGAAGCTAGCCAGGAGAAATCGCAACAGGAGGCCAGCGCGGCACGCGAGGATGCCGCCAACCTGCGCGGCCAGGTCGATGCCATGAAAAATCAGGTCGCTGAGCAGATGCAGGTGCTGGCGGCGGGAAAACCTTGATTCCTGCCAGGTGCTTTTATGACGCTAGGTGCCAGCCAGATGTAGTTTGAGAAAAGGAGGGACGCGGCACGGCCAATAAAAGTGACACAATTTTTCGGCTAAGTAGTACGTTAAACATGTCCAGGTTCACACGGCCTCCACGGGTACTTGTCCCTGTCAATTTATTATCCATGCGCGCATGGGGCTAACGATATCGTCACCGCGCTTGAATGCGGTTCCATATTTTTTACCCATGCGTGCATGGGGCTAACAAGGGCGGATCTAAGCTATTAATATTAAGTTAGATACGTCAAAAGTTAAATTTATATTTGGATCCAAAGTTGTCAAGTATGTCACCAACATCAGCCTCCAAGGTTTCGCTGTCGCGACACTTGGCGGACATCCAGGTGTATTTCATCAGGTGCCAAAGCTTTTCAATGCGATTAAGCTCCGGACTATACGGAGGGAGAAAATAAAGTGTCACACCTTGTTTTTCCAGCAAAGCCATGATTGGCTTGGTCGCCTTCGCTTTGTGTACTGATGCATTGTCAATGATGATGGTTATTTTCTTCCCAACGTGTTCCTTGAGCAAGCCAATGAATCCAGCAAATATTTCTGCCGTTGTAGATTGCCAAATTTTGGCGCTGAATAGTTCCCCGGTGGACAGCATGGCAGCCAGCACGTTGAGCCGTTTTCCGCGTTTGGCCTCAATCAAATGACGACTTCCTTTGGGTGTCCAAGCGCTGCGATTGGGGTGTACTTGCGAGAATCCTGCCTCGTCACAGTAGGCCAACACCATCTCACCCGCAGCGGCTTGCGAACGCAGTCCAGCGATCTCTACTTGGGCAGATCTGAAAGCGGCTTCGTCTCTTTTTTTTTGAGTGATGAACGTGTGCGTTTCCAAACAAATTGGGCCTTCTTCAATGCCTGGGTCAGTGTGTTCAGATGCACCAAAGTGCCGCCGGCGTCGACGTGCTTGGCCAACAGCGCCTTGGCTGTCAATGGCTCCTTCTCAGCCGCGTCCAAGAGCCTTTCAAGTTGCTCTGGGGTGATCTTCCTTGGCGCGCCACTGCGAGGTGCATCAACCAGCGACTCAAAACCACGCTTGAGCCAATCCATACGCGTCAAGCCGACTGTGCGAATATCTATGCCAACAGTTTCAGCAATCACTTTCATGGATAGTCCATCATCAAAGAGAATCAATGTTTTGGCGCGTTCACGCTCACGCCAGTTTGAACCACGATCAATAATATGTTGCAGCTGGAATCGCTCTTGTGGGAGTAAAGTTAACGTCACCTTCTTTGCCAATTGAAACTCCAGTTATATTGGAGAATGGATTATAAATGAAATTAGTGTAATCCAATTTTATATACGTATTTAATTTAACATTTTTAGCTTACCAAAACAACCACTGCGATTTTTTTACCTATGCGTGCATGGGGCTAACGTAGTTTCAAAAAACTAAATGCCTATAGCGTATTTCGAACTTTTCAAAATACTAAATAACGATCAACTTTCCGGTAAAGGCAATTGTCAAGATTGCCGAAGTTGATATCACGTACGAGGCGGCTGAAGATGCGGCCAGAGCCGACAAGCGGTCTATGGCGAGATGCTGATCCAATGCCACCCTGGTATTTCAGGCATTCAAGACGATCTCAATTAAACGTGAAAAACCCCCTCAATGAGGGGGTTTAGGGGTTTGCATAATAGACGAAATCCATTACTGGTTGCGTTCATATTAATATCGAACCGAAGCTCGACACTGCTTTTATCTGCTTTTATCTGCTTTTATCTGCCTTTAGCAGACTAAATTTCCTTTCTGCCCGGTGAGGGTTTGTTAGTTTTTTTTCCGAGTTTTTGACATGTAAATGTCTAGGCCCAGGCTTTTGAGAACTTGACTTATTAGCCAAATTTTTGATGGGAATAATCCCTTGTGGTGCACTTTTTAAATGTTTTTAAAGACGGTTTTCAATGCAAATCGACGCAGTTTTTCCTCCACCTGTCGGTGGATTTTTCATAAATAGTAAAGATTTTTTGATCATCCAGTCGCCAAACCGGATCGATGAATAGCTGGGGCCGCCAAGCCCCAACCGTCCCTTTACACCACCCCAAGCCAATGGGGTTAGTCACTCTTACTCTTCGTCCTCGATCTTTCGAACTGCTGATGCCAATCAGCGCAAACGTCTTTTACGTTTTCCCAGTTGCTTTCGGCGCCTGGTTTTTTCTACTCGAATCACGCTCTCACCCCTATGCCCTTAATGCCGCTCGTTACGCGGCTTGCGATGGTTTCCAACCCACCGCAGACATCGAGATTTCCTCAGTTATCACAAACTACCAATTACATAGACTTCCATACAGTTTGCATATCTCAATGGCTGGGCACGTCCCCCAGTTTTCAGCCCCCCGAAGGTGGTAAAGCGGTGAGCTTACGGATATGTTCTGTTATTCATGGATTCGCAGACTTCGCAGTCCTAGAGCCAGGCCAATCTTTCGACAGGCTTTTTTGTAATCATCGACCAATAGCACCATTCATTTTCATGAGTCAGGTGCATTACAGGGTTAAGCTATCAGCAGAGGCTGGTGGACTTCGCGGCGTGACCCGCGTTATCTCCCGCTCCCCCGACCACTCTGGGCACTTTGCCCATGTGACCGAAGCGCATTTTTCTTGCGCATTTGCTGCCATCCCAGGTCGCACCGGTTGTGAGGTTTCCACTCACCCCCGGGTCAGTTCTAACGTCTTTTGACAGACTCCTGATTTCATTTGTGCAGGCTTCCAAGCATTTCCGCTTGGTCGCCGTGTCCTGATCGCACACCCACAGCCGCTCGCGCGGCAGTGCCTCCAAGGACTGAAGGCAAAGGTTTAGTCTGGTCTTGCGACCAGGGGTTACCCCTTGCCCTCGTCCTCGCACCCGACGTGCAAATTTCTCTGCATCGGGCGCCAAGACGAAGATTCACGCGAGCTGGCGAGCTCGCGTGCGTGGGGCTTGGCAGCCCCTGGTGCATTACGCACCGAGAGTGAAATGGTGGCTTTGGAGTTGGCGCTCCCCGATGTGTTCGTGGTTTTCACAAACACATGGGGGAGCGCCAACAGCAGGGAGCGATGCCTCACCAGATCAATCGTTACAAAACTGATCTGGATATGTGGCGCTTGCAAAAAGGGAAGCTCGCGCTTCCCACCTTCATTTAGCGTTGTAGCTTTACTAGCTATCACGTTGTAGGTATCATGTTTTCATGAAAATTCATGATGACCTGACTCCTGCCCTTCAATCGATCCTGTTGCATTTCACCCGTGGTTACACCAGATGGATTTCAATCAAAACCGAACCAGAAAAACTGAAGGCGCTTGATGAGAAATGGGCCGAGGTGTACGGCACGCGCCTGGCCGCCTACCAGCGCCAAGACAAAAAGCAGAAGGGCTTGCCGACCGCTGTGGCGGTTGCCGCCCCCGTGATTGGTGCGCCCGGCGAAGTCGAGGTGATTTTGATGGCTACGGAGTTCGCCAGTTCCATCGAGGTGGGGCCGTTCAGCCGGGAAAAGTGGAACACCAAGTTGCCGGAGTTTTCAAAGTTCGTGATCGTGCACGAACCGCGCGAGCGTGGCGACTATGCCTGGACGTGGCGTATTCAATCCAGAGACATGGGACTGCTGGAGCAGCACCTGACGGCGCTGGTGAAGACAGGTGATCCTAGTAAGGTTGCCCTGGAATCACATCACTGGACGCGCTTCTATCCAATGTTTGGCGGGGTTCGGCGGCAGCTACGCAAAGCGCTCAAGTCTGGACAGAAACTTTGGGGCGCTCTATTTAAAGAGCGTGCATGGCCGGGGCCTGATCCCGACACCTTGCCAATGATGGTTGGCTTCAGGAAGGCAGGAATCAACAAAAAATGACAAAAGGCGCAGTTTTCCACTTTGCGCACTGATAAAAAATCGACTTTATTTTTTGATGACATATCCAATGCAGTTCATGCGATTTTGCAGAGCTTTTTAAAGGTGATGTGTCATGCTAAAAATAGGTACGGCCAATTTAACTAATGCTTTTTTTGAGTTTAGAAATAACTTTTGCTTTGGAAGTTATATTGAAAGTCATAGCAAATCCGAGCTGAATAGTGAGCTTGAGTTACTTAAATTTATTCACGCTGAAATAGCATATGGTGACGATTTAGAGGACGCATTTTATGAAATGATGACTGCATTGAAGGATGCTGGTATTTCTGTAAAAGACAAGTCCTTAAATTTATCTAAAAACAAAATTTTTGTTCATATTGAATTTATTCATGATAAAACAATAGAATCTTTTGAAATCAATAAGCTGTATGATCTTGAGGAGTTTGGCTTTAAAGGATTTATTTATGATACCGAATTCCTAAGAAGATTCACATATACATATTACATGTGTTTATATTGCAATCATTGACATTAGAGCAATGATTATTTGATAGAGTAAACCTAAAACCCGATTTCGATCGGGTTTTTTTATTTCATATTAAATTATTATCTAGTCAAGAACTGAAGTCGCACGATTTGTAAATTTTAAAAACCTCTTACATCATCGGAACATCTAGAAATTTGAGAATTTTTAATTATTCTCTGTTGCCGCAAAAACAGAATAAAAAAAATTCTGTGGCGAGCAGATGGCAATGGCGGAAGATCCTTGCTAATCAGGGATCAAGATATTTAAAATATGCAAAAAACAAACATAAGATATTTGCACATCTTATGCAATAAAATTTTGAAGTCTTTTGTATAAAATATAACTTCTGAAGGGTCAGAAAGCAATATTAACTTGAAAGGAGATTACGATGGACGTTGCAGTAGCTAAAATTTTAGAAGACGCTTTAACTTTTAATAATTGTGATCACCCTGACTGGAGGGGGGACGTTGGGAAATGCTGGGTTGATTGCGAAAATGAAATTGTTACTATTGTTGGTTGGCTGAGCGACCAAGGTTCTGATGTAAACAATTATCGACTCGTACTTCAATATAAGCAGCGTCAAGTAAAAAATGAATTGATAGTTTGGCTTGATCTGAGTGGATTCGATGACTCTGGTAATCCAATCGAAAAGAAGGTCTTGGGGGTGAGTATTGATGACGCAATTGATGTGATGATTCAATTAACTGAAAAGGGGACGGATGCAGTGCGCACTTTAGCCGCCGCAGTTGAAAGTTTGAGTTCGCTTGGGCGGTCGAGGGATCCGTATTCTGGAGTTAATGACGATTTCCCGACCCCTCGCAAGCGCACACCGTTGGTAAGCCAGCAGGCGACTGCTTGATGAAAGCGGTCGGGTCTATGACGTCGACTTTTGAACCTTGCAGGGACTCAGTCAGTATTTCTGCAGCCTGCTAATCACAACCGCAAGCCAGATTGGAAATAGAAACGTCAGTGAAATGTGCCGACTGGAAAGTAGGTCATCCAGTCGTTTGCATTGCTGACGCCGAATTGATCGGCGGATTACAGCGGCGATCATTGAGCAAGTGCAGCGGGTCCCAACGACAGCTGCTGCAGCCGAAGACCGCGCAATGGGCAACGATGAGGATTTGCAAGCACTGGAAGAGGCTCAAGCGAAACTGTCGTAAGGCATGGGGAGTGACTCCGCGAGATTGATACACCAGCCAAGTTTATATACACTATTGAACGTAAACGCTTATGAGTAAAAGAGTATATGAAAATCATCGCGGTTATCAATGAAAAGGGTGGCAGCGGTAAAAGCACCGTTGCCACCAATCTTGCCACCGCGCTTCATCGCCGTGGCAAGCGGGTTGTCCTGGTTGACTCTGACCCACAGGGTACGGCCAGGGACTGGCGGGCTGCAAGTCCAGAAGGGGCCAACCTGCCGGTAGTCGTTGCACTGGATCGACCTCAAATGCTGAGTGCCATTCCCACGCTAGCGGCAGATTTTGTAATCATTGACGGTCCGGCCAAAGCCGAGGCGATGGCCGCTGCCATCGTGCGAATTGCCAACGTGGCGCTGTTAGTCATTCAACCGTCTGGCGCTGACTTGTGGGCCAGCGCAGCGACGGTCAAGCTCGTGCGTTCAAAGATTGATGTGGGCGGCAGCATTGATGCGGCGTTCCTGGTCAACCGGACCAGCGGGGTCTCAAAGCTCTCAAAACTGGTCAAGACCGGTGAATGGAATGAATACGAGATTGACCAGATGGATTCAACCATTGGCAACCGGGTGGTGTTTGCCCAGGCCTTGACGGACGGACTGAGTGTGTACGACCTGGACGATGCCAAAGCCAAGGACGAGATGGATGCTGTGTTGAATGAAATGGAGACTGCAAAATGGGTTTGAAATCTAAACCGTTGGACAAGGTTCGCGTTGACGTGCCAGTGCAAGACGTGGTGCGTGAAGACATTGGGCGGGTGAACATCAACGTGCCTCTGTCAGTCAGGCGGCAGTGGAAGACAGCCGCAGCGCAAGCGGATCGCTCTATGAGCGAGATGATCATTGAGGCTATGAGTATTTACCTAGACACGCAATTGAGTAAATAAAGATAAGTGTAAAAGTGTAATTTTTGAAGAATTGGATTCGACCGGCTGGTGCAGATCAGTCTCTATGACATTGGGCGCAAATATGGTTTTCTGCACAAATTGCTGGAGCCGTGAATCTGTTTCGCAAAAACGGCCTTACGATGTAACCATAACAAATAATCAGGGGGAAGAAGTGGAAGATTCGGCCAAGGTCAATCCAATCGAAACCGATGCGGCGCGGTCCATGTTGGACCAATTGCTGGAGGATTCACGCCTATACAGCAAGGGCGCGGACTATAAAAATCTGCTGGACTTCGTGGTGCGGCTGAGCAACTTTGCCCCGTTCAACGCGCTGTTGTTGCAAATTCAAAAGCCGGGTTTGAACCATGCGGCGTCAGCACGGGACTGGCGAGAAACCTTTAAGCGCACCATCAAAGCAGACGCGCGACCACTGCTTATCTTGTGGCCCTTTGGCCCTTTGGCCCTGTTGCGCTTGTGTATGACGTGATGGACACGGAAGGTGATCCGCTGCCAACGGGCGTATCGGCGTTCGAGGCGGCGGGCGTTATTGACCAAACGGCCTTGGATCGGTTCGCCGCGTTAATTGAGAAAAAAGACATTTTTTGGAAGTATGTCGATATGGGCGACCTTAAGGCAGGTTCGATTGCCCGTCTGACTCGTACCGCACTGCCCGGCGAAAAATCGGCCTACAAAATGAGGATGAACCAGAACCACAACCCCAACGTGCAATTCGCCACCTTGGCACATGAACTTGCACACCTGTTCCTGGGGCATCTTGGGCAAGACAAATACTTGAGTATTCCCATACGCCCGACCCAAACACACACGCAGCAAGAACTTGAAGCGGAATCTACTGCCTACATTGTGTGTACCCGCAACGGGGTGGAGAACCAATCTGCGAGCTACCTGAAAAATTACGTTGAGAAGGACACTACGACCGAGAGGCTCGACATGTACCAAATCATGCGCGCCGCCGGTCAAGTTGAAACCCTGCTGGGGCTGGCAGCGCATACCAAGGTCGATAAGCCGCAAAAGAAGCGCAATGAAACCCTGCCGCTCTTCCCGAGCAATAGCCCAGACAATAGCCCCGACCTTTTCGAAACCGACTCTTAATGACCAAACTTGCCGACCTGATCTGGAAAAACGCCGAACTTCTGCGCGGTGCCTTCAAAGAAAACGAATACCGCAAGGTCATTCTCCCGTTTACCATCCTGCGCCGCCTGGATTGCGTGCTTGAGCCAACCTCCAAGGCGGTGTTTGCCAAGTACGCTGCCAACAAGGAAAAGGGAAACGACTACCTCAACAGGATATTGCCGTCGGCCAGCGGCTATGCGTTCTACAACACCTCGGGCTTCACCCTGCCAGGGGTGGCGGAAACCCCAGACAGCCATGACGTGCGCGACAACTTGCAAGCCATGGTGAATGGCTATTCGCAAAACGTGCGCGACATTTTTGAGAAATTTGGCTTTCTGGCCACGGTGGACAAGCTGGCCGAAAAGAACCGCCTTTATGGCGTGATCAAGAACTTTGCGGAAACAGACTTGCGTGACAAGGACGAAAAAGGCAAGTCGGTGGTGACCAACCACGACATGGGCCAGGCATTTGAAGAGCTGCTGCGCAAGTTCAACGACGTGTCCCCCGCTGGTGAGCAGTACACCCCGCGCGACGTGATCGAGTTGATGGTCACCGTGCTGTTTGGTGGCGATGAAGAGGCATTGTCCCGGCCCGGCATCGTGCGCACCATGTACGACCCCACGGCAGGCACCGGCGGCATTTTGAGCGTGGCGGAAGAGCACCTGCGCCAGTTCAACGACCGCGTGACCTTGAAGCTTTACGGCCAGGAGCTAGAGGACGAAACCTACGCCATCTGCAAGGCCGACATGCTGATACGCGGTCAGGACCCGGCCAACATTGCCAACGGCGACACGCTGGAGGTGGACAAACACGCAGGCGAGACCTTTGAATACCAAGCCGCCAATCCGCCCTATGGCGTGGAGTGGAAGCCTGCCGAGAGCGCGGTGCGTAAAGAGCACTCCAAAGGTGCAGCGGGCCGTTTTGCGCCGGGCCTGCCCGCTATACGCGACGGACAAATGCTGTTCAGTTTGCATCTGCTGTCCAAAATGCAACCGCTCGTGGCGGGCAAGGGTGGTGGCCGTATTGGCGTGGTGCACAACGGTTCGCCCCTGTTTACCGGCGACGCAGGCAGTGGCGAGAGCGAAATTCGCCGCCACATTTTGACCAACGACTACCTTGATTGCATCGTGGCCATGCCCACGGACCTGTTTTACAACACCAATATCACCACCTACCTGTGGTTCATGAGCAACCGCAAGCCATCCGAGCGCAAAGGCAAGGTACTGCTGATCGACGCCAGCGGCATGAGCCAGCTGATGAAGAAGAACCTGGGCAAGAAACGCCGCGAGGTCACTGCCGACTGTGTAGCGCGTATTGCCCGCGCCTATGCGGACTTCAAAACCATGGAATGGAGCGATGACACCACCAATCGCACCCTTAAAGCCAAGTTGCTGGATCGCGACCATTTCTTCTACCGCAGGCTCACCATTGAGCGGCCTTTACGTATGCGGTTTCAAGCCGATCCCGAGCGCATCGTAACACTGGTTCGGGTCGTCAACGCCACCAAAATGCCAGTGGATCAGAGTTTGCTGTTGGTAGCTACGCTGCGCGAGTTGGACCCGACTGCCATCTACACCAATGCTGAGAGCTTTCGCGCCGCATTGCAGACGCAGGCCACTCGTTTGGTCGCGCTGTTGCCTGCGTTGAAAGGCATCAAACCCAAGCTCAGTACCAAAGCGTTTGAGCTGGCACGCAAGGGCCTGGGGACCAAAGACAAGACAGCCGAACCCTGCACCAACGAAAAAGGCGAAGTGCTGTCTGATTCCGACCTGCGCGATTCCGAATACGTGCCTCTGCATGAAGACATTGACGACTATTTCGCTCACGAAGTGTTGCCGCATTGGGGCGATGCATGGATCAACCGCGACGTGAAAGACGAGCGTGATGGCCTGACCGGCGTGGTGGGCACTGAGATCAACTTCAACCGCGAGTTTTATGTCTACACCCCACCGCGCAGCCGCTCGGCCATTCAGGCTGATATTGAGGCCATGGAAAAACGATTCATGGACATGTTGCGGGGCGTGAGCCAGTGAAGCCGTATCCAGATTACAAGCCGTCCGGCGTGGCGTGGCTGGGGGATGTGCCCGGGCATTGGCAATTGAAAAAGGTAAAGCACATTGCTCGCCACACGACTGGTTGGACCCCGCCAACCGGCGACAGTTCAAGTTATGAAGGTGCGAATCCCTGGGCGACGATAGGTGATTTGGGGGATCTTATTATCAGTGAGACGAAAAATTTCATCAGTGACGGAGCTGCTGAAAAGGCTGGCATCGTTCCTTCGCCTGTAGGTAGTCTGCTTTTCAGTTTCAAATTGAGTGTCGGCCAAGTGTCCATTACGGGTGTCCCGCTTTTTACGAATGAGGCCATAGCGACATTCTTGCAATCGGATGAATACGAGGTTTCGTGGGCTTTTTACACCTTTCCCGCGTTCATTCCTGAGAACTGTGCTATCAACATTTATGGGGCAAAGCTGCTTAACCAGCAGCGTATAAACGACGCTACCTTGGTTGTGCCGCCGCTGGAAGAACAGCAAGCCATCGCCGACTACCTGGACACCGAAACCGCGCGCATTGATGCGCTGATTCGGGAAAAGGTGGGGTTGATTGGGTTGTTGGGGGAGTATCGGCAAAGCGTGATTGCCGACCTGACGACGGGCGCAAACCTATCAGTGCCTAAAACGCAAACTAACAATGTTTTCTGCCCGGCTATTCCAGCCGCGTGGCAGATGGTGCGCATCGGCAAGTACGCTCGTATTGGCAATGGTTCCACGCCCTTGAAAGATAACGCCAATTATTGGGTCGGCGGAACGTTTCCTTGGCTCAATAGTGCTGTAGTCAACCAAGACGAGGTAGTTGAAGGCTCCGAATTGGTGACCGATGAAGCGTTGCGCGCCTGCCATTTGCCCATTGTTCAAGCCGGTGCAGTGTTGATCGCCCTGACCGGGCAAGGCAAGACGCGCGGGCAAGTGACCGTGTTGAAGATTGAAGCAACTATCAACCAGCATTTGGCCTATCTGGCAGCCGACCCTAGCGCATTTTCCACCGAGTACCTGTTCTGGACGCTGACCGGCATGTACGCGGCCCTAAGGATGGTGAGTGACGGACAAGGCGGCACCAAGGGTGCATTGACTTGCGAAGATTTGTCGCGCTTCCAGATACCTAAGCCCCCACTAGCTGATCAACTCGTGATAGCGGCTCGGGTCCAGACCGAGACCGCCCGAATTGATGACCTGATCCGCCACGCCAAAGAAGAAATAGCCCTACTCAAAGAACTGCGCGCCGCCACCGTTGCCGATGCCGTACTGGGCAGAGTGGATGTGCGTACCAGGGAATTCATAGCGAATAGCCTGATAGCCTTCGTAGAACTTGCGTAAGTAGCTATCAAAAATATAGTGAATACCCCATGACTGCACCCATACACACCGAAATCGTTTTTGAAGACGAGGTTTGCGAACACCTTAAAGCGCATGGTTGGTTGTGCGATGGGCCACTGCCGTATCAAAAGGGCTACGCCTACGACTCGGGTTATGACGCCCGCCTGGGGCTGTACCCGGCCGATGCGCTGGCATGGGTGAAAGAGAGCCAGCCCGACACCTGGGCCAAGTTTGCCAAAAACCACACGCAAGACCCAGACGGCGTGTTTCTGCGCCGCCTGAGTGAAGAGCTTGACCGCGACCGGCCCACGATCAAACCCGAGACACCGCAGCTATGGGGCACGCTGTACGTGCTGCGCAAGGGGTTTGAAGACATCAACACCACTTTCCGCATGGCACAGTTTGCCCCGGCCAACCATCAAAACCCCGCCACCTGGGGCCTTTACCAAAAGAACCGTTTGCGGGTGGTGCGGCAGTTGCATTACTCGCTGCACAACCGCAATTGCATTGACTTGGTGCTGTTCCTGAATGGCCTGCCGCTGGCCACCATTGAGCTGAAAACAGACACCACTCAGAATATTGAAGACGCGGTCAAGCAATACAAATACGACCGCCTGCCTGTGGATAAGGTAACCCGTCAACCTGAACCCTTGTTGTCGTTTGGCAAACGGGCGCTGGTGCACTTTGCAGTCAGCACCGACGAGGTGCGCATGGCCACCCAACTGGCAGGCGCGGGCACCACGTTTTTGCCGTTCAACCGGGGCACACCCGATGGCCTGGGCGGCGCAGGGGCTGGCAATGCTGCGGACACCGTACTGGGGTATTCCACCGGCTACCTGTGGCATGAGGTGTTGCAACGCGATGCGCTGCTGGGCATCGTGGGCAAGTTTCTGGCGGTGCAGGTGTCTGAGCGCAAAGATGCCAGGGGCCGCAAGACCTGGGTGCCACGGCTGCTGTTCCCGCGCTACCACCAGTGGAATGCCGTAGGTGCGCTATTGGATGCTACCTTGACCGAGGGCGTGGGCCAAAGCTATCTGGTGATGCATTCGGCCGGGTCGGGCAAGTCCAACACCATCGCCTGGCTGGCGCACCGGCTGGCGGCACTGCATGACGCGCAGGACCAAAAGCTTTTCAGCAGCGTGATTGTGATTACCGACCGGCGCGTACTGGACACGCAGTTGCAGGACACCATTTACCAGTTTGATCACCAGGAAGGCGTAGTTGAAAAGATTGACGGCAATAGCAACCAACTGGCCGAGGCGCTAAACAAGGGCAAGCTGATCATCATCACCACGTTGCAAAAATTCCCGTATGTAATGGAAAAGGTGGGTGAGTTGGGCAACCGACGTTTTGCGCTGATTTTGGACGAAGCGCATTCCAGCCAATCGGGCAGCGCGGCTGTGAAGCTGCGCAAGGTGCTCACCACCGATGGCAAGCCACAGGCGGCAGAGGCACAGTTTGAGCCAAGTTCCTCCTACGAGGCGGCAGCAGAGGAAGCGGCTGAATTGACGGGCGAAGACCTAATCAACAGCGAAATTGCCAAACTTATCGCCGCCCGAAAACGCCCGTCTAACGTGTCGTACTACGCTTTTACCGCGACGCCTAAGCCCAAGACCATGGAGCTGTTTGGCCGAGCCGGCGCTGATGGCTTGCCTGCACCGTTTCATGTGTATTCGATGCGGCAGGCGATTGAGGAGGAATTTATCCTCGACGTGCTCAAGGGTTACACCACCTACGAATCGGCGTTCAGGTTGGAGAGGTCGGTTGATGACAAAGAGGTGAAAAGCGGCAAGGCCAAGAAGAAGCTGTTTCGCTATGCGCAGTTGCACCCGACAGGCATTGGGCAAAAGGTGGCCATCATCGTGGACCACTTCCGCACGCATGTAATGCACTTGATCGGCGGTCAAGCCAAAGCCATGGTGGTGACCGATAGCCGGGTGGCCGCAGTGCGCTACAAGAAGGAGTTTGATGCCTACATCACCCGCAACAAGGTCACCGATTGCAAAGCCCTGGTCGCGTTTTCCGGCAAGGTGACGGATACCAAGAAGGAAGCCAAATACCCTGTTGAAAACGCCGACGAAGGTAGTCTGAACGACCATCAGGAGCGTGATGACGGCATCAAGACCGCGTTTGATACCGAAAGCTATCAGGTGCTGATCGTGGCCTCTAAGTTTCAGACCGGGTTTGATCAACCCAAGCTGGTGGCGATGTACGTGGACAAGCGGCTAGATGGCGTGCTGGCGGTGCAAACTCTGTCACGCCTGAACCGAACCATCGTGGGCAAGCATACGACCTTTGTGCTGGACTTTCGCAACAAGGCGGAGGACATCCTCAAAGCCTTCTTGCCGTTCTACCGCACGGCACAGATGGCAAACATTACAGATCGCAACTTGGTGCACCAACTGCGCCAGAAGCTGGATACCGCCGGGGTGTATTTGTGGTCGGAAGTGGAGACTTTCGCCAATGCCTACTTTGACATCAAGGGCAAGCAGGCCGCCATTCAGGCACCACTAAAGCAGGCATACGAGCGATTTAAGGCGCACCCTGTTGAAGTGCAGGAAGTCTTCAGAAGCAACTTGTTGTCTTATGTGGTGGCGTATGACTTTCTGTCGCAGTTGGTGGATTTCGCCAATGCTGACCTTGAGCGACTACACGCCTATGCCAAGAGTTTGTTGCCGCGTCTGTATGGCAAGTCGGATAAAGCTGAACTGTTGGACGGTGCGGCCAGATTGGCAGGCTATGTGGTGGATTTGAATTCAAAGAAGGAACACACGTTAAGCCTGGACGGCGGCACCGCCACTCCCATGAAACCCATGGGCTTGCCCGGTTCACCATGGGAAGACCCGAGCGACCGGTTGTCAGTCATCATCCAAAAAATGAATGAGATTTTTGCGGGCAACTTCACCGAGGGAGATTTCACGGCCTATGCCAACACCTTATTGGGCAAGCTGGAGGAAGATGCCACGCTGCTGGAGCAGGCCCAAGCCAATGACACGGTGGATGCATTTGGCAACGGTGCCTACGAGACTAAGCTGAACAACGCCGTGGTGGGCGCCCTGGAAAGCCATACGGCCATGGCTGATCAGGCGTTGAAACACCAAATCGTTTTTAAAGGGCTAGCAAATGTATTGGTGGGGGAGGCGTATTTGCGGTTGAGGGCGAAGGCGGGTGTATTCCAAAACGGACCTGTTGCCTAACCCGCTGTAGGTGTCAATTTTCAAGGAGATTCAATGTATCTAGAGCAGATTGACGAGCTGGTGCGCTGTTTGCATCAATTGCGTGATTTCAATTTTGAGCGTCACCCTGGCGGGCTAAAGCGGTACTCTGAAATTGAACAGCTTTATGACCACGTTATGAGAGACGTATTTCCAGATGAGCATTGGCGTAGCGGATTAAGAAATCACGGCCCAAGTTCGGTGCACGCGCACCTGGATAGACTGGAAAGGCAGATCGCATCGCTTCGGCATGCCGACTCGGGAGGTTGCCGCTTTACTCAAAGCGATGCTGCACAGTTTCCACAGTTGTTGACTGCTGTGAATGACCTCAAAGCATCCACTGTCGGAAAAACCCAATTTATCGAGCACTTCAAGGAATGGTTTTCGACACATCCACGCGGTGTTGTTGTTGATCCGTACCTTTTTACATTGGCGAAACAAAAGCAAAAAGACTACTGCGATGGCGTTATTGAAATACTTGGCAAAACTGTAGAACGCATTGACTTCTACTACTTAAGAGGAAATTATGTGAAGGCAGTGGCGCAAGACATATTTGACGGCTTGAACCTCAGCAAGAAAAGGGACATCTTCTTCTATCCTTGCGAAAACCTTCATGACCGTGTTTGGTTGCGACATTACGAAACCAGCGACACACCTAGTCTGACGGGATGGGAAGGCCGTGTTGTAGGAGCATCTGTAAATGGGATTTCTCTACGCCCGACCTACGTCATTGACATGCCTAAAGACGACGCCAAAGGGTATTCAAAATACATAGCTAATTTGCGATCAAATGGTGGAATTGGCGGGGCCGCGATTCTTGCCCAAAAAACACCATGACCCGAGCCCCTGAATATGACCATCCGTACCGCCCTTTGGAAAGTTGGCACTCAACCAACACAGTTGCTTGAGGCACTTCTACCCAACGAAAGGCTGCTGGAAGACATGATTGTGGCCCAGCCTTTGTTGCTGTCGGACGCATGGATGCTGATTGGTCGGCAGGAGCGCACGGCATACGGCGGCATCATCGATTTGTTGGCAATTGCGCCAGACGGTTCGCTGATTTTGATTGAACTGAAGAGAGACCGTACACCGCGTGATGTAGTTGCCCAGGCGCTTGACTACGCGAGTTGGCTTGAGGATTTGCAGCCAGAGGACATCGCTGCTATCTATCGGCGCTTCAAGACGGGCAAGAACCTAAACGACGACTTCATGTCCCGGTTTGGTCAGCCGTTGGATGAAGAAACGATCAATCAAAGCCATCAGATTGTCATTGTTGCAGCCCAGTTGGACGACAGTTCCGAACGCATTGTTGCGTACTTGAACAAACGCGATATAGCAATCAATGTGCTGTGCTTTCAGGTGTTTGCCAATGGTAGCGAACAGTTATTGAGCCGTGCATGGCTTTTAGACCCGGTTCATACGCAAGTCAACGTCGTACCACCTGCTGACGGACCCTCTGAGCCTTGGAATGGGGAGTTTTATGTGTCTTTTGGTGAGAGCACCACGCGCTCTTGGGACGAAGCGCGACAGTATGGATTTATTTGCGGTGGCGGTGGCGCGTGGTACAGCCGTACGATGCAACTGCTCAGTGCCGGTGACCGTGTTTGGGTGAACGTGCCGCGTACGGGCTATGTAGGCGTAGGGCGGGTTACTGGGCGCGCTATCCCCGCTGCGGAATTTAAACTAGTTGGGGTAAACGGTGAGGCCCCAGCTCTGGACGTTTTGACGCAGGGCGACTATCACCGAGAGTTTGCCAATGACCCTGAACGCTGCGAATGGTTCGTACCGGTCGAATGGTCGAAGGCTGTCCCATTAGGGCAGGCCGTGCAAGAGATTGGGTTCTTCGGCAACCAGAATACTGTTTGCAAGCCGACGACACCAAAATGGCGCAGTACGGTAGGGCGTTTGAAAGAGCGGTTTGGGGAGGCTTAGCGCCATGCAGTTGCCGTTAAACGTAGCGGCGAAGCTACACAACGAACTTCATTTCGATTATCGATTTGCCGCTGTTTCGGACTAACCGAGCTGATTGGGAAATGCCAACGAAAAAGGGGTAGCCAAAGGAAAGTGGGGGTACAGACGGGGGTACAAATTAGTTTTTAAAATTGATAGCACCAGTATTCATAAGGGTTTCAAGGCATCTTTCAATTGACCCCAGCCCACCATACATAGAAAGCCCAACTGTTATCAGTTGGGCTTTTCTTTTGGGAAATCCTCAATGTTTACGAGCACTTACGGCGTTTGCTTTGTGACTTTTCTGCTATCAAAATCACACGTTTTTGGCCGTTTTTGTCCGAAATTACCTCGTTTTCTCTCTCTGTTCTCAGTTACCCTCGTGACTTTTCACTAGGCCACATTCAATGAAATCAACGACTTACGCGGGGGTGGTTCGCAAGTTGAAATTGGTGGGCGATAGCGACTGAGAATAGAGAATGCGCGAAATGCGCGCGTTTTTTCGCCATGTCCACAGGGCACTGATGTGCCTCGCAGCGCCATATGCTCAGGAACGTTGCTAGCCGATCCGATAGGTGACAGCCACAAATGGATTTCGCCATCGATGTGTTTCCCCCACCGCACTCGTCAACGTATCGACGCAAATGCAGCAAAGCCAAGTCGCCCAAACGGCCCAGGTGCTGGTTTTAAAGAAGGCTATGGACATCCATGCTACATGCGCGCTGGCGCTGCTACAGGCCCTGCCGTTGGCCACGAGTGGCAATTTGGGAACTCAAGTCAACACGATGGCGTAGAGCGTTGACCAGTCAGCATCGGGAATGGTTATTAGGCACTCAAATCCTGTTGAGAAAATCATCCGATCTGGTGCTGCTCTCGACGTTACTTTGGTCACATGTACCATTGCATCATGGATCCAAGAGTAGCAAATCTCAAAAACGTAACTGATTGCGAATCTTTTGCTGTCAGTGCCCGCGAGCGCGGAGCTCCTGATCTTGCTGATCAGGCTCGCAAGCGAGGTATTCAAATCCGTGCCGAAGTCTATGGAGCTACTAGTGCGGTCGAGCGTGAATGTCTCTCTGCCGTTTATGCCTACGAGGAAGTGCTCTCTGCCAAAAAGGGGAAACGGCAACCAGCATCCCGAACTTGGCAAATGATCAAGCGGCTCGGCATTGTTCCGGCCGTTGAGCGCGTGGTCACGAAGCGGGTGGTCTCGACAGGCTTTACTGCATTGGCGGAGATGGGGCTAATGGAGTTCGCATTCGAGGCTGTGATTCTTCGGCATCCAGGAAGTTTCTCATCCGAAGCGACCGCCATATCCCGAGATCGGCTGGATGCGAAATGACTGCTAGCAGGTTTGTCGATTGGGACCTCAAAGCTGAGACGATATCGTGCATTTCAGCAAACCCGAGTGCGCCGACGTGGATCACTCACGGCCAAAATTAGCTGACCAAGGCGCATCGTGAAATCAAAAATCGTCGCATCAGAGTTGCTGTTCGAGTCTTTGAATCGGCACGACATCCACCTTTCACTTCTGGTCGCCGACACTGGTTTATGGGTCAATGCCGAATTTCACAACCGTCTCGTGCGCGATACTGGGTCAGCGGCCATGTTCCCAAAGGTGCGCCGAGCCCGAATCGGCCAAGGCGAGCGCCGAGGGCAGATCGTCGACGGCGTGCGGTTCGACGACAACAGTTACGCTAATGTTGCTATAAAGCGTGCGACTGGCCTTGGAAAGTCCGCTGAAGGGTTCGAGGCCTGCCACATTTGGCCTCTCACGTGTTACGACGAGCGCTATCACACAGCAGTCGCAAACATCGTCTTATTGCCTCGTGCATTGGCCGGGCTTTCCGACCACGCTATCGAGATACAGACTGCGCTGCAGTATCGGGCGTTTGAACTGTACCGTTGGTATCCAAAGGATATGCAGCAGCCCGTAAAACCTGAGTTTTATCCCTCAAACTGGCGGGAGCCACAGCCTGACTCCGCCAATGTCAGGATTCCTTCCTCTGTCTCTTCGACCTTACAACCGACCAGTGACGAATTGTCACGAGAGAAGCGCCGTGAACTCACAGATCGTATTGTTGATTGGTCTCGCAACCCTAACTTGAACGTACACAAAATTATCGCGTTGGTTGTGCAATCGCCCAATGGGATCAACCGCAACGATTTGGTCAACCAAGTCGCTGACTTCACGCAATCAAAGAGTCCATACGGTGCGGT
The DNA here is from genome assembly GCF_001938565.1 of Rhodoferax antarcticus ANT.BR. GTDB lineage: Bacteria > Pseudomonadota > Gammaproteobacteria > Burkholderiales > Burkholderiaceae_C > Rhodoferax > Rhodoferax antarcticus. The sequence continues at coordinate 162,892 of NZ_MSYM01000017.1, read as the reverse complement.
AGCAAGCCTGCTTACGGACAGTGGCAATGCTTATGGACGCGTTTTCGAGGAGTCTGAAGGTGTCATTAGCATTCATTCTGAGGTCAAGAAGCTCATTCATGCACATTCTTGGTATGCCCGCGAATCATTGGACAGGAAACGATTGGTGGTTTGAGCATGATGCCGCACGTTAAATAAATTTGTACTCATGGCAGAAACTCAACCATTCAAGCTGCTTGCAATAGTCGCTGTCGATCCATCACACCGCGTTCGCTGTCAGCAGCCCCATTGCGGGCATAGCGTCTACGCAAGAATTCATGTTGTGGAAGAAGCAGACCAACTGATTGTGCTGGGCTCTGACTGTTTTGCAAAACGGTATGGTGTAGCTCATGCAACCGATTTTCACGGTCATGGTTCTGGTGGAGGGCGTGTGCTGACAGAGGCAGAGCGTGAAATGCTTGTCAACAACACGAAGGCGCTATTGGCCCAATTTGAAGCTGAGCGACAAAGGGAACTTGCGCTGGCAGAAGTCACGCGCCAACGAGAACGCGAGATGGCCGAAGCCAAATTAATCGCTTTGCGTCAGCTGCTCGCGGCAAGACAGTCGCGATTTGAGCCATCCCAAATCCTGCGTCCAGGCCCACAACAACAGCCATTGGTCGAGCCAGAGCCGCCGCCATTGGAAGTGATTCCATTGCCAAAGTGGGCTAGCCTAAAAAAACCCAATTCCTCATTTTTCGCATATGGCATGAGCGATAGTCAATGTTGGGTACTCATGCAGTCGGCCAGCCATGCGGGATGCTTTATCGCACCGGCACCAATACCTTTTGATTCCTGGGATGAAGCGCTGCCTCCCAGCCTTGGGAAGGTGGACGTGGATCGCGAAGTCTATATAAGCGACAGCAATATTAGCGCCCTGGTTGGTTGGTTTGCATCGCGGTGTACAGCTGGCAGCCGCATCGATAGTGATGCGGTAGCGATTCAGAATTTTGCGATGGGAATGCAAAAACCAAATGACACTTAACGGCTTGGCGTGACTCAAGCTCAACGACAGGTTAATAGTATGAAAGTACCCGGTGTCTACCGGTAACCGTCAACGATCATTGGTCATGTTTATCCATTGTTCAGGCCCTCACCAACGCCAGACCGTCCCAGTCAGTGGTGTAGCCGGGGGTGCGTCGCTCCTGTTTCATAGTCCACTGCCGCTGCTCACCCGCCAGTCCTGCGCTGGCCAGAGCCACCGTGCCGCGTCCGAACCGTTGGTTGACCGCATCCAAAGCCTGCATCAGCCGACTTCCGCCAGGGTCAGCCACATCGTCTTCCAGCGCCAATTCCTGCTGGATTAAGTTTGCTGGCCGCAGATCAAGCAGCATTACGCCAGCCTTGGCATAGCGGTATCCAGGTCGAAATATTGCCTGCAATCCCAGCAGCGCCGCTTGGCTGATGTCACGACTGTCATTGGTTGATCGCCTGAGCGGTACCACCGTTGAGCGCGAATACTGTAAATCTTGCGTCCGAAAGGGGCTGGTTCGGATAAACGTCAGGACTTGTCCGGCATGACCGTTTTGCAGTCGCAATTTCTGTGCAGCCTGACTGGCAAATTCTGTCACCGCTTCTTGCAGCACAGACAACTCCAGCACCGCATGCCCAAAGCTGCGCGTACAGGCAATCTCCTGCTTCGCCGGTGGCTCGTGCTCCAGACCTATGCAGTCGGTGCCTTGCAATTCACGCACAGTGCGCTCCAGTACCACCGACCAGCGACGTTTGACCATGACTGGGTCAAGTCGCGCCAGATCGAGGACGGTATGGATGCCAGCTTCTTTGAGCTGGGCACCGATGCGTCTGCCCACCCCCCACACCTCTCCAACTTCCGTGGCCAACATCAGTGCATCGCGCTCCGTCGGCTCCAAATTGCAGAGATTGCAGACCTGGGCGTAGTGGTCGGGGTAGCTTCCCGGTTTGCGTTCAGCGGTTTTGGCAATGTGGTTCGCTAGCTTGGCCAGGGTCTTGGTGGGGCCAATCCCAATGCCACAGGCAATACCAATCCAATTAAGAATGCGGTGCCGAATTTTCCGGCTGCGTAGGGTCATGTCACCCGAGATGCCGGTCAGGTCAAGGAACGACTCGTCAATCGAATAAACCTCCTGGCGGTGTCCCAGGCCTGCGGCCAGACTCATCATGCGGTCACTCATGTCGCCATACAGGGCAAAGTTGGCCGACAACGCGACCAGTCCGTCTGATTCCTCGAAATGGCGAATCTGAAACCAGGGTGCGCCCATTTTGATGCCCAACGCTTTGGCTTCGTTTGACCTGGCAATCGCGCAGCCATCGTTGTTGGACAGCACCACCACCGGGCGGTTGTTCAGGCTGGGTCGAAAGACCCGTTCACACGACACATAAAAGTTGTTGCCATCAACCAGCGCGTACATGGTCGTCCGACTCAGGCTTTGAACTGCTTGATGGACGCGATCACCACACCCCAAATCTCAACGGTTTGGCCGTCGGCCGGGTTGATGTCTGGGAATGTCACGTTGGCTGCTTTGAGTTTCATGCGGCCAGATCGCTGCCACAGGGTCTTGCAGACAAACTCTCCGTCGACCATGGCAATGACGACGTGACCAGACCGAGCCGTGATGGCGCGGTCAACCAACACGACATCATTGTCAAAAATGCCAGCGTCTTTCATGGATTCACCGCGCACACGCAGTAAAAATGTGGCTTGTGGGTGCTTGATCAACTGCGCCATCAAGTCAATTCGCTGCACCGCATGGTCCTCAGCAGGCGATGGAAAGCCAGCAGCGACCCGGCACGGCAACACACTGACCATGGTTGGTATCAGCGAGAGTGCGACGGGAAGGTCTTGAGGGATTGTGGCGAGGTTCATGCAATACTGATTTTTTATACAGTATATGACAAGCCCTCAACCATTTGAATTGAACTGCCCAATGTTTAAGCACACCTCGCAAGCCCATAACTGGCGCTGCATTCGGGACTTGTTCCGACGGTTGTCCACAACGTTGGGCACGGATTGTGGGGACAAAGATGCGGCTACGATAAGGCAATGTGCAGTCACTACCAAGCAATCAAGGAGCGCGAACGCTACGCCAAACACTTCGGCGTTGTGCCCCCCGTTGACGTGGACAAGCATGATGTTTGGCCTTGCTACCCGGCTACTTTCATTCGCAGACCCAGGCAAGCTGATGTGGGTGATGAGGCTGTGCCTGAGCGCGAAGCCTTACCTGGGCTGTTTGGCCTGATTCCGCACTGGGCCACCGACACCAATATCGGCCGTCAAACCTACAACGCGCGCACTGAGACGGTTGCCGCCAAGCCAAGTTTTAGAGATGCCTGGAAAAACGCCCAGCACTGCGTCATCCCGGTGGACGCCTTTTTTGAGCCCGATTGGCGCAGCGGAAAAGCCATTGCGACGCGCATTTCATGCGCCAGCGGCGAACCCATGGGCATTGCCGGTCTTTGGTCGTCGTGGAAGTTACCAAAAGGCGTTGTTCACAGTTTCACCATGCTGACCATCAACGCCGACGGCCATGACCTGATGTGCCAGTTTCACAAGCCGGTGGACGAAAAGCGCATGGTGGTGATCTTGCCGCCGGACAGTTATGACAATTGGCTCAAGGCCACCCCGCAAAAGAGCTTGGAATTTATGCGTCAGTACCCGGCAGAGCGGCTACTTGCTGGCGCAGAGTCTCCCACCCAACGCTCACTGCTTGCCTGAACCACTGCCCATATCAAACATCGCTCGGCGCAAGCATTACCACGTATATGTTGTTGAATTTTCCAATGACGTGTTGCTCTATGCTCGGTTCATGCGCCAGAACTCAAATCAGCATGCCAAATCCTCGTGATTTTCCTCGTCACAGGAGAAACAAAACTTTCATGAAAAAAAAGGATACAACGAGTGTTCCTTTGCGCCACAAGACGCGTGGCAGACCAACGCCCTATCAGTTTCAAGGTCTCTTTTTGCCTTCAATTCAATGGGAGATGAAGACCGAGGGAGTACCTTGGCATGAGATGGAAAACGAACCAAACGAACTTGGATCACTATTTCGTAACTTGAGAAGGCAAGATGTCGATCCCACGAGTTCCTTGACCAACCTTTTGCCAATAATTCAGGCAAAGATGCAACCCAATTCAGCAGCAGAATTCAAATCGGCGGTTCAGGCGGTTAGAGATGGAGCGTTCACTGATGACTTGTTGATGCAAATGCCGGGGAATTGGGCATGCTTTCGCATGGGCGCTGACAAGCTTCAATCCCCTTATTTTGACGAGTACGTGACCATCGAAACCGAAGTTAAAGCAGCTGATGTTGCATTGGACGAAGGCAACTATCAGCGTGCGGCTGAACTGGTCCAGAGCAACGCAAACTTGCGTCAATACTGGAGTGATGAGAATTTGCGGAACCTGGCAAGTGCCACAACGCCCAATGCAACGTTGAGTCCTCGTTTGCAAGCTTGGCTTCAACTACAGGTCAGTGTGCTGGCTAAGTGGGCAATGCGTGAATCTGTAGCATTACAGGCACAGCAGAACTGCGGTAGCTTAGAGCACTTGCTTAATGCACTGCGCGATGATGGATCGGCAGCACCAGGTGCAATGTGGCTTCGTGCCATGGTGCGATTGACCAAGGCCCATTCAATTGCCGAGGCACTCAGGTTGGTTCGCAATGAGACCCTCGTGGAGGACCTTCCGAGTGAAGCGACCATCAAGCGATGGAGTCGAGGTAGCCTGTTTCCGGTGGCTTCAGAGAAACTAGAAAAGTTCATTAGGCGGGTGAGTCTTCGTGCTGGTATTGCCGACCCGAACTTGAATCATGCTGAAGTATTCGAATCGGCGCAACGGTACTACTGGGCTGCCCGACGATTTGACTCGATACTTTGGTTTGTTTCACTGGCTCACAGCGGTACAAAGGCACCAAAAACTGAGAGCAGTGATTGTGTTCACGCCCCGAGCGCATGGCTCAGGGCGGAGTTCAAACGACTGCAGGGCTATCACTCTTGATAGCTTTCATTTTCGGAGAACTATTGTGCCTTCCGCTAACGGTTGAGGCTTCGACCGCCGCCAGACTTTGCACCATGATTAGTGCTTGGCCATCCACCGGCATTTCCGGGCCCCTTGCCTTGTCCAGCCCCACCCAGTGAAGTGTTTGAAGGGCTTGGAGCGGGTGCAGGGCGGGGTGCAGCAGGACTCGATTTCGAACTGGACTTACTCATATGAATCTCCTGAAGTCACGGCAACATCGCCGTTGAACAGAATTTTGGAGCCTATACGTCACAACGGTGGGATCACATTTTCGGCGTGTGATCTAGAGTGAAAATTGATCAGGCAACTTCGTTGGCTGGTTTGAGAGGGTTGATTTTTGACTGATCCAGTCGCAAGAAGGACACGCCCGAGCCAACTGCTCCAGCTTTGGTCCGCCACGACGTTCCATGAAACATGATTCAATAATTTCGGGAGCTAGTCGGGTCAACTGTACCGTCCGACTTACCTGGCCTCGATCCATTCCCTTGGCTGCTGCAATGTCCGTCAACGACCGGTACTTGCCCTCATCAAGTAGCCGCTGCCAATAGTGCGCCAGCCCCAACGCCCGGATCGACGGGCTGTCCTTGACTTTTTTGCGCGCATTTCGCTCAACGGCAGCTTCTGCCTCGAATTGCTCCGGCGCATCAATTGGCGTGATCACTTGCCGCCTGACACCTCGCTTGACCAACGTCCACGGAATAAAGGTCTCCAACTGCACCCCGCCTGCTGGCGCTGGAATTTGGTACGTGACCGGATCACCAGTCACCATGCCCTTGTCATTTTTAGCCATGATGATTCCTATTTGAAGCCGTCGATGATGGTGCGCTGGGCTTGCCAGTCCACCGGTAGCCGGTTGCGCTGAAACCACATCAATGTCATTCGCCGTGGTTGTGTGCCCGCCATCAACTGCTTGATGATGTCGGGTGCCAGCAGTGTCAGACGCATGAGTTCGTTGACGCACGAATGGTGCAAACCTTCGTTTTTGGCGATTTCAGAGCCACTCTTCATGGCACCGGTGTCCAGCAGGCTTTTCCAGTAAAACGCCCGGGCCAAACCCACCAAGAACGTTGTGTCATGCGCCACCGCATTGGTGGTGGCCAGCCGCTGCACGCCACGTCGGGAAAAAGTCAGTGGCACAAAGGATTCGAGATCAGCGTTCATGCCGCCTCCATTTCCACCAGCTCAGCACCAATGCTTTTCGCAGCGAATTCTTTGATCAGTTCCTTCCAACCCAGTGCGTGCCATTTCACTTTCAGCCCACCAGTGACCAGATCAACTCGCTCAATCATCAACTTGACAATCCTGATGCGCTCGGCCGGGTAGAGCTGCTCCCAGGCTTCTCCAAGCTGGTGCAGTGCCATCACGATCTCATCCTCGTTGATTTGGACACCCTGGATTTCAAGGGATTTGCAAACGGCGGTGATGGCTTCTGGACTGGACAGCACCGTTTTGACTTGGTTGACCGTCGCCGCCTCTACCTCTGCGGCCGGAATGCGCGCGTGTGTTTTTTCCGATGCACCGAATCGCATCTCTGCCTTGGAGACGTAATAGCGGTACTTGCGCTTGTTCTTGCTGGCGTAGGTCGGGTACATCGGATCGCCACTGGGGCCAAACAGCAGACCGCGCAGCAGCGCATCCGTGCTCTCACGCGTTTGCGTGTCCGCCGACCTGACGTGCGGATCGCACGCCAGCACTTCATGAACCTGACCCCACAGACCGTGGTCAATGATCGGTGCATGTGCGCCAGGGAACCAACTGCCCTTGTGCGACAACTCCCCGAGGTAGATGCGGTTGCGCAGCAACTTGTACAGGTACTTCCGGTCCATCTGGGTGCCACTGCGCACCTGACCGTCCTGCGTTGTCCAAGCTTTTGTGGTGATGCCTTCACTGGCCAGACCCTGCGCGATGCGCGTTGGCGACCCAATGGTGAGCATTTCACCAAAGATGCGCCTTACCAACTGGGCCTCAGGCTCGTTGACCACCAGCAGCCGATTGGCCACGTCATAGCCCAGGGGCGGCACACCACCCATCCACAGTCCCTTGCGTTTACTGGCCGCAATCTTGTCGCGGATCCGCTCGCCGGTGACTTCACGCTCAAACTGTGCAAACGACAGCAGCACGTTGAGCATCAGGCGACCCATGGACGTGGTGGTGTTGAACTGCTGCGTCACGGACACAAACGACACGCCTTGGCGCTCGAAAACTTCCACCATCTTGGAAAAGTCGGCCAGACTGCGAGTGAGCCGGTCAATTTTGTAGACCACCACGATATCAACCAGACCGCGCTCAATGTCGGCCATCAGGCGCTTGAGCCCGGGTCGCTCGGTGTTGCCGCCCGAAAACCCTGGGTCGTCATAGTCGTCCACCACCGGAATCCAGCCTTCAGAGCGTTGGCTGACCACATAGGCTTGACCTGCCTCCTTTTGTGCATCGATGGAGTTGAATTCTTGATCCAGCCGCTCGTCACTGGATACGCGGCAATACACGGCGCAGCGTTTGCGCGGCTTGGGCGATCCAATTTGTGTTGTGGCACTCATGCTGCCTCCTTGCGGTTGGTTTTGAGACCAAAAAACAGGGGTCCGGACCAAGGTGTGCCAGAGATGTGCCTGGCCACAGCAGACAGGCTCTTGAAGAACTTGCCCTCATATTCAAAGGTGCCCTCGGCGGTCACGGTCACTTTGTGGTCACGGTCGCCCCATTCACGCAGCAATACGGTGCCGGGTGCCAGTTCAATGTCCCGCCCAACCTGCCTGCTTTTGATCTTGGAGTGGCGCATGCCAATGTTGACCAGTCTGCGCTGGGTTTCTGCGCTCAAGCCACCAAACGCTTGCTCCTGAAGCTTGTAGGCTACCCGCGACTCAATGTAGCTACGGTTGGGATTTTCTGGGCGGCGTTTGAAAAATCGATCCCACAATGTCCATAGTTCTGGCATCGCAAGGCTGGACAGCGCGGCCACTTGGGCGGCCACTGAAGTGGTGGTGTGGTTCATTTGAAACTCCTTGGTTGATAGGGGTTTGTATGAACGCGCTGGTGACCAGAAAAGCCAAGTCCAACTTGTCTTTCATTTTGATCTGTTGCGGCCTGACCACAGGCTTTCTTCAAAGTGCCAACCTGGGTGAAACTCGTCGGAAAGCGGGAGCGAAGTTCTTCCAGGCCATGAGCCTCCAGGGCGAGAATGAAGTTCTTTTGGTCACGAAACGTCGGCCAGACCTTGAACACCTCGGTGGCTGGATTTCGCATCGTGTCAGGGTTGCCATTGCGTGCACAGGCGGTGACAACACTCATAAGGTTTTCTAAGCCAGCACGACGTAGAGTCAGCAGTACAGACCCCAACACAAATTGCAATGTCGTCAACCGTTGCTGTCCGTCAATGATGTGCAAGACGTCCACACCAACGAGGCCCTCGCGCGGTTGCGGGTCCAGCACAACGGCACCCAAAAAGTGCGGAGTTACCTTTCCCTTGTTGAACCGGCCTTCAGCCTTGTCCCGAATGTCATCCCACAACGGTTCCCATTGATCGCGCAAAGTCCAAACGTACGCCCGCTGGTAGAAGGGCACACAATACTGTTGCCGATCCAGAAAGATGTTTTGGATGGTGATAGTTTCGGATTTCGAGGATCGTTTCTCGTAAAGGGGAAGTCGAAGCAGTGCATGCGCAGGTGGCTTCCCGGCACTTTATCGCTGGCAGCGCTGTCTGCTTGAGTGCTCAGAGTGGAATAACCTTGACCTTCATTCGTTTGGCGTTCTTGGCAAATACACCGTCCAGCGTGACCAATCCCTGAACACCGGCTCCAATGGCGCACGCCAAATGCAGCGCATCGCCAGCGCGCATGCCCGTCGCAGGGTCCATCGTCAGTGTGGCGGCTTTGTGAAAAGTAGCAGCCTCAACGGGCAGCAATTGCAAGTCGTTGGCGCACACGCGCTCGAACTTCACCCACGCGGCGTTGGCCTGGTCGGCGGTAAGTTGGTTGGTGCGTTGCTTGAGCCCCAGGGCGCTGGCAAATTCGGTCACGCACCAAGCGGCAGACACCAATTCAACTTTGCAATCGGCGTACCACCGAACCACATCCGCCGTTTTGGCCTCATTTGTGCACAGTGCTACCAGTACGCTGGTATCGACATACAGCATCAGTAGCGCGCCTCGTCGCGCAGTTGTTCGATGACCGATGTGCCCATGGGAATATCTTTGCTGTCACGCGCCAACTCTTGCGCAAAGGCTTTGCGGCTCCAATGGGATGGGCGCAGGTTGAGCGCACCGTCGGCACCGAGTGTGGCGCTGAGGCGGTCGCCTTCCTTGACGCCGATTTGGCGCACATAGTCCGCCGGAATGCGTACAGCAAGGCTGTTGCCCCATTTGGAAATTTGTAGATTTATCATGGCTTTTGTGGATATACGTTGATGTTTCTACATTATAGGGATCAGACAACCAATTGCAAGGCACCAGGTTTGTTGGATTGCGTGAACACAATCCCGGCCTGCTCCAGAATCCATGCCTCGATCTTTTCATGGTGAACGCGCAGCAGCTCCAGCGGGCGCACCTTGTAATGTTTCTCGGCGGTGGCGCTGGGCTAGCGGCCCTGAATCTGCGCCACGACTCCGGCGGGAGTTTCCAGCCACTCGGTCAGGCTTGAAAACGAACGTCGCAGGCCGTGCAAGGTCAACCCCTCCAGCCCGGCGGCTTTGCAGGCGCGGGTGTGCGGGTTGTTCGGTTCGGTCAGGCAGCCGGTCGCAGTGGTGGGGCTTGAGAAAATCCATTCATTGCGGCGGGGTAGGGTGGCCAGCAGGTGCAGCATGTAGGGCGTTGCCGGAATTTCGCGGGTGCCTTGCACCTTGTCGCGGATGCAAATGCCTTTCCATTGCGTGTTCACGTCCTCCCAGCGCAGCACCAGCACCTCGCCGGGCCGTGCGCCGGTCAGCAGCATCATTTGCAGGCAGGCGGCTGAACACGCATGTGCACTTTCACATGTGTGTCGTCGATGGGGTGTTTGAGGCTGTTGCTGGGCCAATAGCGCAAAACGTCGATACAGATGCTGCTGCACAGGCCAACCCACAGCCAGGCACGGAGTCGGCACCGGCACCGCAGAGTGTGATTTTTCATGCGGCCACTGGACTCGATGAGAGCGCCATCGCTACCGTGCGGGCCTTCGTGCGCAAACGCATCTTGCGCCCGCCCACCCTTTGCCATGGATCGGCTCAAACAGCGCGGCGCTGATTTGGTTTACCGCTGCGGCAAAACGGCGTGCTGGCTCCGAACTCGCCTTTGCGTGCGGCGGTGACGGCACTGTCGCAGGCCGAGCAGGTGATGGCGCCTATCGTGCACGGCTACGTGGCTGACGCTGCGTGCTCTGCTGCTGGCAGTGCGAGCGGCGTGCCTGGTGTGGCTGGCGTTGGCGCAGCGGCCCAGCCTGAACCGCCAGCCAAGCCCAAACCAAGGCCACCATCGCACTACCTGTGGGCCGCACTCATTGCCCGCATTTATGAGGTATTCCCGCTGCTGTGTCCGATGTGCGGTGGCCAGATGCGCATCATTGCGTTCATCACCTTCAGCGCCGACATCCACAAGATTCTGGAGCACATCGGGGTCGACCCAGAAGCGCCGCGCATCGCCCCCGCACGCGGGCCACCGCTGTGGGACGACTGTGGTCTTCAGGAATCACAGGAACAGGGCGAGGGTGTAGAGGCTGAGCCGGACTGGGATCTGGCAAACCAATCACCACCCGAGTTCCCAGACGATCAGCGCACGGACTGGTGAACCTGAAAAGGGGTGGGCGCGACGACTGCGCCGGGGTAGGGCTGTGTTCAGAGGCAGCCAGCCCGGAGCGTGGTTTGCGTTGATGGGGCGCAGTTTTTTAGGGATTCAGACTGTCATCTCAGGGGAAACCCGTTTTCTCAGGTCGGTTTACGGTGCAATACTTGGGCTCATGCGGTTGAATTTCCCATCCGTTAAAGGACAGCAGGACGTTAAGCATGAGTCTGCCCATGGACGTGTTGGTGTTGAATTGCTGTGTGACTGACACAAATGACACGCCCTGGCGCTCAAATACCTCGACCATCTTGGAAAAGTCTGCCAAGCTGCGCGTCAGGCGGTCGATCTTATAGATCACGATCACATCGATTTTTCGGGCTTCAATGTCGGCCATCAGGCGCTTGAGCGCCGGTCGTTCCATGTTGCCACCCAGGAACGCCGGATCATCGTAGTCATCAGCCCCCAAAGCGGCTCGGTCCGACTGACCTGAAAGCCGATTGCTACGTATTAAATAGCTGCCTACGCTTATTCTGTAAGGGCTAGGAGGCTTTTTGGTGACATTTTTAATCAGCACGCTGCATTCGGTGTATCCATCACCGACATCGAAATTGGTTGGAAAAGTCGTCTTAACTTGTGCTCGCAAGGCTTTCAGCGCTTACTGCAAAGTCACTTTGGTCTTGGCCTTATCCTCGCCCTGCAATCGGCCGGTGTAGGATTTGCGGTTCAAGCTTTTCGCCATTAGCCAGCGTACTTAAAGGACTTAGATACATGACAGCTCCGAACGCAGCCCGTTCTTTTCAACCTTCAACCACCCATGTCTTTCACCGCCAGTTGCAGCATGACTTGCCAGTCGCGGTCAGCGGGCGGGGCATCACGTTGACCGATAGCCAGGGCAAGACCTACTTGGATGCGTCAGGCGGCGCAGCGGTGTCTTGCCTGGGCCATGCACACCCTGACGTGCTCGCAGCCATGCATGGCCAGATTGACAGATTAGCCTATGCCCACACAAGTTTTTTTACCACCGAAGTGGCAGAGGAACTGGCTGACGTGTTGATCGAGTCGGCGCCGCAGGGCATGAGCCACGTTTATTTTGTCAGCGGTGGCTCGGAGGCCATGGAGGCGGCGTTGAAAATGGCGCGCCAGTATTTTGTCGAGATCGGTCAACCACAGCGAAAGCACTTTGTGGCACGTCGCCAAAGCTACCATGGCAACACGCTGGGCGCGCTGGCGGTGGGCGGCAATGAATGGCGGCGCGCGCAGTTCAAGCCGCTGCTGATAGATGTTGCGCATGTGGCAGCGTGTTATGAGTACCGTGATCGTGCCTTGGACGAGACGCCTGAAGCCTATGGTCAGCGTCTGGTGGCCGAACTTGAGAAAACGTTGGAAGCGCTCGGCCCAGAAAACGTCATTGCCTTTGTCGCAGAAACGGTAGGCGGTGCCACAGCGGGGGTGTTGACTGCGGTGCCGGGTTATTTCAAGGGTGTGCGGGCGTTGTGCGACCGGCATGGCATCCTGCTGATTCTTGATGAGGTGATGTGCGGCATGGGGCGTACCGGCCTGCTGCATGCCTGCGAGCAGGAGGGGGTGGTGCCTGATATTCTGGCAGTGGCCAAAGGTTTGGGTGGGGGCTACCAGCCGATTGGCGCGGTGCTGGCCCAAGCCAAACTGGTGTATACCTTTCGCCAAGGCAGTGGCCTGTTTCAGCATGGTCACACCTATCTGGGTCATGCGGTGGCGTGTGCTGCGGCACTGGCAGTGCAGCGCGTGATTCAGCGCGATGGGCTGCTGGTGCAGGTGCAAGAGCGCGGGCAGGCGCTGCAAAGCATGCTGCAGTCCGCCTTTGGCGCGCATCCCCATGTGGGTGATATCCGCGGGCGCGGTTTGTTTTGGGGGCTGGAACTGGTGCAAGACCGCGCGTCCAAGCAGTGGTTTGACCCGGCGCTCACGTTGCACGCCCGGATCAAGCGCCAGGCGATGGCGCAGGGGTTGATGGTTTACCCGATGAGTGGCACGGTCGATGGCCGCCATGGTGACCACATCCTGCTGGCACCGCCGTTCATTGCCAGCGAGACGGAGCTAGCGCAAATCGTGACCTTGCTGCGACGTTCAGTTGACCTGGCGATTCAGGACTGTTACTAACCGGATTTACTTCGTCCAGAGCTTTTAATGCCAAATGAAAGTCTTTTGCATTGATGGTAAACCTCAGCGATTGAAAATTAAGAATGGGGTTAGGATAGCGAAGTGCATTTCATGTAATGTCGTTTCGGTCTGTGGCTGAATGCTTTGCGCACATTTCCATCTTATGAATGCTCGTCTTAATCCATTACTGACAGGAGATATTTTGAAAACATTCCTAAAAAACTCAGCCTCCGGGCTTACCTTGGTTGCAGCAGCCTTCACCTTGTCGGCACCGCTGAGCACCGTACATGCACAGCAAAAATACATGACCATCGGTACCGGCGGTGTGACCGGTGTCTATTACGCTGCGGGCGGGGCTATTTGCCGTCTGGTCAACAAAGACCGCGCGAAACATGGTTTTCGCTGCTCGGTGGAATCTACCGGTGGTTCAGTTGTCAACGTCAACACCATCAAGGCGGGCGAACTCGACTTTGGTGTAGCCCAGTCAGATGTGGAGTTCAATGCCTATAACGGTCGCAAGCAGTTTGAAAAAGACGGCAAATTTGCCGATCTGCGCGCTGTGTTCTCGCTCCATCCTGAGCCAATGACAGCGCTCTCCCGCAAGGAAGCCAACATCACCAAATTTGAGGATTTGAAGGGAAAACGCTTCAATGTCGGTAACCCGGGTTCCGGCACCCGTGCGGCGATGGATGAGCTCCTGGGGGCTATGGGCTGGAAGATGGGTGACTTTGGATTGGCCTCTGAACTGAAAGCCGATGAACACGGTGCCGCTCTGTGTGACAACAAAATCGACGGCTTTCTCTACGTCGTGGGTCACCCCTCAGCGAACATTCAAGACCCTATCACCACCTGTGGTGCCAAACTGGTGCCTCTGACTGGCCCTGCCGTTGAGAAACTGGTCAAGGACAACAGCTATTACGCCAAGGTCAACATTCCGGGCGGACTGTATGCTGGTCATCCGAACCCCACACCCACCTACGGCGTATTGGCCTCGTTTGTGACCTCTGCGAAGGTGTCTGATGCTACGGTGTATGAGTTGGTCAAGGCCGTGTTTGAGAACTTTGATGAGTTCAAAAAGCTGCACCCCGCTTTTGCGAACCTTGACCCCAAGAGCATGATCAAGGACGGTTTGTCTGCGCCGCTGCACCCCGGCGCCGTGAAGTACTACAAAGAAAAAGGCTGGATGTAAGCCTGACTTGTAGAGCGCCACCTGACGCGAGTCAAAAAAAGCTCTGACTTGTCAGAGCTTTTTTGTTTTCCAAGCACCTCGGATACGCATGGGTCCGTTATGACAAAAAAAAACAGTACTGACAAAATTCCTGACATTGACGTGGCCAAATTCGTTGCAGACAACGATACCGGTGGGCGTTCACCTGGCCCAGTGATCAACCGCTTCTTGCTCGGTGTGGCATTGGCTTGGTCGCTCTTTCAGTTGTGGATCGCCTCGCCACTGCCGTTCAGCACAGGAATTTTGATATTTAACGATACCGAAACGCGAGCCATACATCTTGGCTTCGCCGTATTTTTAGCGTACATGTCCTATCCGGCGTTCAAGCGCTCGCCAAGCGATAGAGTGCCATTAACGGATTGGGTATTTGCCCTGGTAGGGACGTTTTGTGCGCTGTACTTGTTTCTCTTTTACCGCGAGCTCGCTACGCGCCCAGGCCAGCCCACCACCACGGACATATACACCGGTTTGGTCGGGATCGTGCTGCTGTTGGAGGCTACGCGCCGCGTGCTCGGCTTGCCGATGGTGATTGTGGCGATGGTATTTCTGGGCTATACCTTTGGCGGCCCTTACATGCCTGACATGATTGCCCATCGCGGGTTCTCATTGGCGCGCGCCATGAGCCACCAGTGGTTGACGACCGAAGGTGTGTTTGGCGTGGCACTGGGTGTTTCGAGCAGTTTCATCTTCTTGTTCGTTTTGTTTGGCTCCTTGCTCGACAAGGCGGGTGCAGGCAACTATTTCATCAAGTCTGCGTTTGCACTGTTAGGCCATATGCGCGGTGGCCCGGCCAAGGCGGCGGTCCTTTCGTCGGCCGCCACCGGCATCATTTCTGGATCGTCGATTGCCAATGTGGTGACGACCGGCACGTTCACCATTCCCTTGATGAAGCGCGTAGGCTACCGCCCGGATCAGGCTGCGGCAGTGGAAGTGTCTAGCTCGGTGAATGGGCAACTCATGCCCCCGGTGATGGGTGCTGCGGCATTTTTGATGGTGGAGTATGTTGGTATTCCTTACATTGAGGTGATGAAGCACGCCTTCTTGCCTGCCATCATTTCCTATATTGCGCTGTTGTACATCGTGCATCTTGAGGCGCTTAAAGCCAATATGGTCGGCTTGCCTCGGCGCAGCACGGCCTCTGCTGGATCCCGTTTGCTGTCACTGGCGATAACGGTGGCGGGGTTTGTCGTGCTGTCTGGCGTGGTTTACTGGGGCATTGGCTGGATCAAGAATGTGGCAGGGGACGCGGCGGTCTGGATTGTCGGTATTGGTTTGCTGGCAGCCTACGTCGGTTTATTGTGGTTTGGAGCCAAGCAACCAGTATTGGAACTTGATGATCCGAACGCGCCCGTGTTTGAGTTGCCAGAGACCGGGCCTACAGTCAAATCGGGTTTGCATTACTTGTTGGCCGTGGTGGTGCTCATCTGGTGCTTGATGGTCGAGCAGATGTCGCCAGGGCTGTCGGCTTTCTGGGCGACGTTGTTCATGATTTTCGTGATGCTGACGCAAAAACCGATCTCGGTTGCCTTTCGGGGTCACGGGAACTTAGGTCAAGCTGCCAAGCAGGGCTTTTACGACCTGATTGATGGTTTGGCTACCGGCGCGCGCAACATGATTGGTATCGGTGTCGCCACGGCGGCAGCGGGCATCATTGTTGGGACCGTGTCGTTGACTGGAATTGGCTTGGTCATGACCGAGCTGGTCGAACTGTTGTCGGGTGGCAACCTGATGGTGATGCTGATGCTGGTGGCCGTGATCAGTCTGATTTTGGGTATGGGACTGCCGACGACGGCCAACTACATTGTGGTTTCAACGCTGATGGCTCCGGTGGTGGTGGAGTTGGGCGCGCAAAGTGGCTTGATCGTGCCGCTGATTGCGGTGCACATGTTTGTGTTTTATTTTGGTCTGATGGCAGATGTAACACCGCCAGTGGGATTGGCGTCGTTCGCGGCGGCGGCCATTGCGCGCTGCGATCCCATCAAGGCCGGTATCACGGCATTCTTTTACAGCATGCGAACCGCCATTTTGCCGTTCCTGTTTATTTTCAACACCCAGTTACTGCTGATTGGCCTAGACGGGCCATTGCATTTGTTGGTGACCGTGGTCAGCGCGGTGGTGGCGATGCTGGTGTTTGCCGCTGGAACGCAGGGCTTTTTTGTGGTCAAGTCGCGTTGGTACGAGTCCGTGGCGCTGTTGCTGGTGGCGTTTACCCTGTTTCGCCCCGGCTTTTGGTGGGACATGGTTTACCCGCCATTCAACCATGTGCCTGCGTCTGAAATTAGCCAAATGATTGTCGATGCGCCGCAGGGTGCCGCCAAGCGACTCTGGATGGAGGGCACCACGCTCGAAGGCAAGGATGTCCGCAAGGGGGTACTGTTGCCGCTGGGTGCAAAGGGCACCGCGCGTGAGCGCCTGGACAGCGTTGGCCTGAGTGTCATGCCGCAAGGCAAGGAATTGCTGATCACGCAGGTTCGGTTCAAAAGCCGTGCGGACAAGCTTGGTTTGGAGCAGGGTTTTCGCATTGTGGCAGGTGAGGTTGTGGCGGATCGGCCTGACAAGGAGTGGATGTTCGTCCTGGCCATCGCTTTGCTGGCGCTGATTGTATTTTTGCAGCGTCGGCGTGCGGACCGAGACAAAGTTGTACCGCTAGCCTCGCGCCCCGGCAAGACGGTATGACACGGGTTGCCCTGATTCACGCGTTGGCGCATTCGGTCGCGCCCATCAATGGAGAGATGGCGCGCGCGTGGCCGCAGTGTGAGCGCATGAACCTGCTGGACGACAGCCTGTCCGCTGATCTTGCCCGCAGTGGCCGTGGGCTCGACGACAAGATGCA
The DNA here is from genome assembly GCF_001938565.1 of Rhodoferax antarcticus ANT.BR. Classification (GTDB taxonomy): domain Bacteria; phylum Pseudomonadota; class Gammaproteobacteria; order Burkholderiales; family Burkholderiaceae_C; genus Rhodoferax; species Rhodoferax antarcticus. Next base: position 145,933 of record NZ_MSYM01000017.1, on the reverse strand, counting down.
TCAGCGCTTTGAGGCATTGGCCAGTTACGCCCAAAGCACCGGTGCTCAGGCCATTCTGTTTACCTGCTCGGCTTTTGGTGCCTGCATTGAAGCCGTGGCAGCGCGTCGCCCTGCCATGCCAGTGCTCAAACCCAACGAGGCGATGATTGCCGATGCCGTTGCCATGGGTCGCAAAATTGGCTTGGTCGCATCCTTCGCCCCAACGCTGGCCAGTATGCCTGCGGAGTTTCCAGGTGGGCTGGAAGTCGTGCCGATGCTGGCAACCGGTGCTCTGGAGGCGCTCGACCGGGGTGATCTGGCTGGCCACGATGCTTTGGTAGTTGAGGCTGCTAAACGGCTGGCTCAGCAGGGCTGCGACCTGATCGCGTTGGCGCAGTTCAGCATGTCCCGCGCACAAGCTGCCACGCAACAAGCGCTGGGGCTGCCGGTGTTGACAACGCCTGCCAGTGCAGTTCGCAGGTTGCGCCAGCGACTGGGTGACTGACTGTCCGCACCATATAGTTGACGAACTTGCCCGCCGCTTCAATGTGAAAGCGCACTGACAGACGCATTCTCTGGGGGGAAGATTCCTCCAGGGTGGCAAGTAAAATTTGAAAGGCAAATCATGATTAAGTGGGCAATCATTGCCGCAGTGATCTCCGTCATCGCCGGGTTTTTTGGCTTCTCGGGCGTCTCGTCTGCAACTGCAGGGATTGCAAAGGTGCTCTTCGGAATCGCTGTCGTCGTTTTCCTGGCCTTCCTCGTGCTTGCGGTACTCGCCGGCGGTGCAATTTTGCAGGGTGCAGGCCGCTGGCGTTAACAAGCGTCAGCACGCAGGCGGCCGTTCTGTAAGCGCTGCATCGTTGAGCGTCATAAGAATGCGATGTCATGAAGCCACCCGAGCGCCTCTACTCGGTGGATGACCCGCAGTTCAGTCGTACGGTCAGCGCAGTTTTAACGCCCAGTCTGGTGCGCGGCAATCAGGTGAAGATGCTGCTCGATGGTCGTCAGATCTTTCCGGCGATGCTTGACGCGCTGAAGCCCGCCAAGCGCTCGATCACCTTCGAAACTTACATCTTTAGCGCCAGTTCGATCGCTAGTGAGTTTGAGCAGGCGTTCGTTGACGCCGCCCGGCGCGGCGTCAAGGCAGTGCGGGCCGCTTCAATAACCGAACACACCGTAAGTTGATGGTGGTTGACGGACGTATCGGGTTCATCGGTGGCGCAGGCATCGCCGACGACTGGCGCGGCAATGCCCAGGGACCCGGACACTGGCGTGGCACCCATTTCCGGGTAGAGGGGCCGGTGGTCGCGCAGATCCAGTCGGCCTTCATTGACAATTGGTTGCGAACCAGTGGCGAGGCATTGCATGGCGACGCCTTCCTGCCAGCACTGCAAGACGCGGGCTCGATACCAGCGCAGGTTGTGATGAGTTCGCCGCGCGTTGCGCGTGGTCTGGGGATCGCTGTTGGATGCAGGAATCCAAATTTTTGAATACCAACCGACTATGTTCCATTGCAAAGTGATGGTGGTTGACGGCCTGTGGGTTTCGCTCGGATCGTCCAACTTCGACTCTCGATCGTTCAGCATCAACGACGAGGCCAACATGAACGTCTACGACGCCCAGTTCGCGTAGCACCAGGTAGAGGTTTTCGAGCAGGATTTAAAGCAATCGGCACGCGTCACGGTCGAGGCCTGGTCTGGCCGCACCTGGACCGAGCGTCTGCTTGATAAGGCGGTTTCGACGGTGAGCGCGCAGTTGTAACGGGTGCGTCGTGGGCATTAGAGGGTTCGCTCGGGAAGCGGCCAAGACACCTCTGAGCCCGCGACGGCTTCATAGTCACGTCACGCCGCTATCGACGATTCATTTAGACGTCGACATTGTTGGCACCGGGTTAATGAACGCTGCGCGGTTCAGGTCGTTCAGACTGCCCCACTTGTCGGCGTCGAAGTTTTTCATTGATGCCAGCATCCCCTTGTCGACATTAAGCGTCAGGTTGTCCGAGTCGCCGCGGGCCTGGAATGCTGTCAGCGCAAAGGCGAAAAGCTTCTCGCTCGAAAACCAACTCGGGTCGAAAGAGAACACTGCGTACTGAATCTTGCTGGTCTTCATATCGAACACCAAATCCTTGATCTTGCCGATGTCCTTGCCGCAAGGGCTGTCCACTTAGAGGCTCGTCACCTTGCTGGCGCGAATCGAATGTATGGTGCCAGCTGGTGGCTTAAAGCCATAGTTCTTGTCCAAGCCGTCGATGTAGCGCCGGTTGTCAACAGCCCGAGCCCAGTCGTTTTTTTCAACGCCAGCATGCATCAGTTGTTCGCACGAGACGTCGCGATAGGTCATGTTCTTGCCAGACTTGTCCCAATTGCTTCTTGAGGCTAAATCAGCCCCTAGACCTTATGTCTATTGCCTTTAATGCTACGTAATAGATAGCAATTTTAAGGCAGCGCGCAACACCTTGGCAGAGGCTTGTAGGGCCTCTTGCTCCGATGCCTCCATGGCGGGTTCAAGCACCAGCGTGGCGCCATCCCGTCCTACCAGCGTGGGCAGGGAAAGTGCCAGATCGTGCAAGCCACAACGGCCTTCCTGCACGCGCGACACGGTGAGAATGCGGCGTTGATCATCCAGCAGGCACTCGACCAGCCGGGCCGTCACCAAACCGATAGCGTGGTTGGTGGCCCCCTTGCGCTTTATCACCTCGTAGGCCGCCTGCCGCACGCTACACGCCAAACGATCTTCAGTGGCAGAAGTCCAGCCGGGCCACTGACGCAAGAGCAACCCGCCCACCTGTGCGCCTGACCACAGCACCAACTCAGAATCACCGTGTTCGCCAATGACTTGAGCGTGGATGGATGCCGTAGACACGTCAAGCTCCTCGCCCAGCGCCTGACGCAGGCGTGCGGTGTCCAGCATGGTGCCGGTGCCTAGCACCCGCTGCAATGGAAGCCCACTGGCTCGCGCCATCACCTGGGTCAGTACATCCACCGGGTTGCTGACCAGCACCACCGTACCGGCAAAACCCGCCAGCAGACGGCCGATGTCAGCCACCAAGCGGGCGTTGTCGCGTAACAGGTCCAGCCGGCTCTCGTCAGGCTTGCCGCCACGCCCGGCCGCCACAACCACTACATCCGCATTGCGCATAGCCTCCAACGGCACTGCGTGCACCGCGCAACGCGGGTAAAAGGCTGCGCCATGTGCAAGGTCCATGGCTTCACCCTCGGCAATGTCGGTTCTGACATCGTGCAGCCATACTTCCTCGGCAGCACCAGTTTGCAAAACCGCCATAGCAACGCTGCTGCCGACCCAACCCGTGCCAATGATGCCGACTACTTTGCGCATAGTCCCAACTCCTGGTTCAACCTAAATACCCAAGCAAACATAGTCACCAAATCCTTCTTTGAGGCCGTGGATAGTGCGCCGGAAACTCTTCTTTCGATAGCAAAACTCTCGGCGCAACCAAAAGCATCTGTTCAGGCACTGGCCGCGCCATGGGCACTGGCTTCGCTTCGCACTTGCGACTTTCAATCAACATGGCAGCTTCGATGGCGATAAGACTTCATCACCTGAGTGTGCGGCATCAGGCATCCTGCAGTCCGTGCGCAAGACAACTTAGCGCCGGACTTTTTTGGCGCATTCGCGTGGTAGGAGCCCTAAGTCACAGGGCTCCTGCCTAGTGCTGTAAGTCCTGGGCCGCACGATCCACCGTCAAAAATCCGGAACCGTTTGTTGAACTGACCTTCACCGAATGGCTTCGGGCACCACGGCGGCGGAGCCGAACCGCCCCAGCCCCATGTCGACCAGCCCTTTAGGACGGCGCAATAGAAACAGTGCTTCCAGCCCCATGCGCTGTGCCATGGCCAAACCTTCACCGGGGCCGGCCACCAGCAAGGCGGTGGCCCAGGCGTCAGCGTGCATGCAGGTGCGCGCCAGCACAGTGACCGATGCCACAGTGTTGTTCACCGGCGCGGCGCGGCGCGCGTCCATGTTGTGCGAGAGGCGCGCATCGCCCACCTGCAGATAGCGCCGGTAGTCGCCTGAGGTGGCCACGGCCAGGTCTTGCAGGTCGATAACCCCGTGCACCGCGCGGTGCTCAGCCTCCGGGCGTTCGAGCGCTACCGCCCACGGCACGCCGCTGGCCTGGCGACCCACCGCGCGCAGCTCACCGTCGAGTGCTGCCAGCGCATGCGCTACGCCGTGCTGCTGCAGCACGGCGGCCATGCGGTCAACCGCGTAGCCCTTGGCGATGGCGCACAGGTCGAGCTGCAAGGGCGCACGCTTACGGGCGCGGCCTGCTGGAAGGTCAAGCGCCAGGCACTCGTGCGTCGTACGCGGCGCTGCCTGGCGTACGCTGTGGATCGCCGCGCCATCGGGTGCATCGCGCATCGCGCCAAAACCCCAGGCATCGACCAGCGCCCCGACGCCCGGATCAAACGCGCCCGCGCTCAACCGTTGGATAGCCAGAGCGCAGGCCAGCACCTCGAGTATTTCGGCAGGCAGGTCGACCCAGGTGTCCACCGGGGCACGGTTCAAGCGCATCAGGTCGCTGTCGGGCTTCCAGGGCGACATCTGCGCGTCCACCTGTTCCACCGCGGCGGCAAGTTCCTGGCGCAGGGCTGCCAAGTTCACGCTGGCATCGGCGTCGACAGTGGCGGACCAGCGCGTGCCCATGGTCGGGCCGTGCAGGGTGGTGCGCTTGCAGGCCGGTACGGGTTCAAAAGACGTCTTCGGCATAGCGCTCTTTCGCTTTGAGCTGTGCCACGCTCATCTGCAGCGGCGCGAGGATGGCATTCAACGTTTCAGTCACGCCCTGCGCCATGGCGCGGCTGCCGCAGACGCGCACGACGGCACCTTGCGCCACCAAGTCGCGCAAGCGCTCGGCGTCGCGGTGCAAGGCGTCCTGCACATAGCCGCCCCCATCTGGCACGCGCGAGAACGCCGTCTGCACTTTGGTCACGCGCCCTTCGCCCAGCCAGCGCTGGATATCAACGCCAAAGTAAAAGTCCTGTGCCGGGTCGCGGCCACCAAAGTACAGGTGCATGGGGGTATGCCGGTCGTTGCCACGGATGAAGCCCGCCAAGGGCGCCACACCCGCACCCGCCCCGATCAGCAACAGAGGCCGCCGCTTGTGAGGTAGCGCAAAGCCGGGGTTGGATCGGATGAAGGCGGCGATGGGATCGCCCGGCTGCAGGCCCAGCAGATGCGTAGAGCACAGGCCGCCGGGCAGCTGGCGTACACAGATTTCCAGAAACCCGTCGTCCCAGCCCGACGCCAGCGAGTAGAAACGCGGCACCGCCGAGCCCGGCGGCACGATGCCCACCAGATCACCCGGCGCAAAGTGCGCCAGACCGTGACCGCGCAGGCGCTGCATCACACCTTGCGCGGGCCACGAGAAGCGCAGGATCACCGTGGGCTCGCCGCTGCCCCCGGGGTAGTCTTGGCGCGACACCAGCGTGAGCGCGGTGGTGGGCGACATGCGCGGCACATGGTCCAGCAGCATAGGCTCGCCCAATGCCTGCGCCAGGTCTTGACCCCAGCGGGCGAACTGTTGACCTGATTGCTGGTGGATGCACTCCAGCGGCAGCAGCGCGAGCCAGCCCTGTGCGCGCAGCATTGTCTCCAGCGCCACGGCAAAGGCGCAGAAAGCCGGGTACTGGCGGTCGCCAAAGCCCAGCACCGTCACCGGCACGGCGCTGGCGTTGAGCTTTTTGATGCGCTCCAGAGCGTGGCTGGCGTGGGCCGGGGCCTGGCCGTCGCCATAGGTGGCGGCGAGCATAAACACCTGCCGCGTGGCGGGCGTGGTTTGAAATTCTTCCAAAGCGGTGGTGTGCAGGCAGTGGCCGTTTTTGGCCAGCGCGTCGTGCAGCGTTTGGGCAAAGCCCCAGGTGCTGCCACCCTCACTGGCAACGAAGATGAGCACGTCAGCTTTTGCCAGCGGGCTGTTGCCGGTGATGTGCGGCGTCTGGCCGCGTGCGCGCCACCAGATGATGAGGCCCGACAGCCAAAACAGCAGCACACTGACGCCCACCAGCGCGAGCACCACCGCCCAGGGCCAAGCTCCCTCACCGGTGTGCAGCACCAGAGCCCAGTCATATATGCGCTGCGCCAAGGTCAGGTCTTGCCAGGCCAGCGTTTGCCCAGAATACTGGTCAATCCAGCCTACACCTTGGACGGTTGCAACCTTCCAGGTGTCTTCAGGGTCAGTCGTACTGGGGAAATTCAGCTTGCGCAAGTTCTGCAATGTGAGGCTTTTCAACGTGGCAAGCTGCCCACCGGGCAGGGCTTGTGGGGCAGTCTGGCCGCTGGCCACGCCGACTACCGAAACCACATCAGGCTCGGGCCCGGCCTCCAGCGCCACTAGCCCCAGGGTAGAGGCGCTCATCGTCAGCGCGGTGAGCGAGGTCAGGCACAGCACCGCCAGCACCACCCGTCCGGTGATGACGTGAATACGCTGCGCCAGCGAGCCGCGTACCCGCGCGTTCAGCCCTCGCCAGCCGCCCATGCGGCGCAGCAGCAGCGCAAGGGCCGAAACGCAGATCAAGCTCATGGCCAGCGCGATGCCCGCTGCACCCCAGCGCCCGGCATCACCCAAAAGCAGTGAGCGGTGCAGGTTCTTCACCCAGCGCGGCAACGCCGAGGGTTGCCAGGCACCAAGCACCCGGCCATCGGCCGGATCGACATAGGACGCCCGCGCCTGGTCACCGTCAAAGCTGAACACCACAATGGCGCCTGAGGGCAGATGCCGAATTTCCTCAGCACCTGTGACAGTGCGTGTGACCCGCTCCACCAAGGTGGCCACCGACAGGTCGTTAGGCGCGGCGGGTGCCTGCCACGCCTGTTGCACCGGGTCGAACGCCAGGACGGCACCGGTAATGCCCAACACCACGGCCAGTGTGCCCATCGTCAGGCCCAGCCAGCGGTGAATTGCTCTCCAGCTCATGCGTGCGTCCTTTACTGCAATTGGTAGGTGAGCGCCTGGATGTACTGCTTGCCGGCCTGCGGCTTGCCAGCGTTGGCGGTGGACAGCGGTATGCGTATCTCTGACGGGCTGTCGCGCTTGTCTTCCACGGCCGCGTCGATGTGGATCTCGTAGCCTGCGTCAATCAGGGCGTCCGCCAAGTCGGCCGTGACCTTGAGCGTGCGCCCGGCGCCTACGCTGGCGCCGGTCACACCGGTCAGACGCTTGCTGTCACCGGCAGACAGCCGGTTCCAGTCAGCCAAGTGTTTGTAGTACTTGGCCTTGCCGCCAGCCACCCACAGCGTGCCGGCATAGGCACCCTTGGCGTCGGTCAGGTAGGCTGCTAGGTAAGCACCGTCGCCGCCGTAGTTCTTCAGTTGGACGCTCAAGTTGACCTGACGGCTGTGTGCCAGGGCGGGAAGGGTCAGCGCGCAGGCGGTGGCCAAAATAGTCAAAAGAGGTTTGGACATGGTGATTCTCCGGTGAATGGGGCTTACTCGATCTGGCCGCGCGGCGCGCTGCCAGGTTTGAACAAAGGCGATGGCGCGGTGGTGCCACCCGGTTGCAACGGCTGGGCCTGAGGCGCGACGTGCTCACGATCTCGATCTCGGTCGTGGTCGTGGTCGTGGTCGGAATCCTTGGCACGGTCATGATCGCGTTGTTTCATCTTCACCACCTTGAGGGTTTCCGGGTCAATCTTGGCCTTGAAGCCGCGGCCTTGGGCGTCGGTGCCGCGAATCTCGTAGCAGCCATCGTCGATCTTCAGACGCTGGATTTGCCAGCCTTGCCGGTCTGCCATGTGCCGCACGGCTTCGCGCGACTGCCAGCGGTCCATCGGCGCATTGCAATCGTCATCGGCCCATGTCGGCAATACAGCGAGGCCAAATGCCAGGGCCACCAACCCACGGCGCAGGAAGAGGTGATGTTTCATGGGAGGCTCCTTTAAAACGCGTTAGCGCATGACAAACGATTCACGGTGCAGGCGCCAAGGGCTGGGGCCACGTGCGTGCTCATGCAGCGCATCGCCCAGACCTTGCGGGCCGCAATACCAGATATCCAACGGGCCGGGCAAGCCCTGCAAATCTTGCGGGGTGAGGCGTTGGCCCTGGGCGTCGCTGTGCACGGTAAGTCTCACCGACGGCAGGGCCTGCGCGCACAGCGTCCGCAGGCGTGCCAGCAGCGGGTCGTGTCGGGCGTCGCGCGTGCAGTAATGCATCTGCACCGCGGCCAATGCAGAAACCTTCGCTGCGACACCCGGCTGACGCGCTTCAAGCAGCGCCAGGAACGGCGCCACGCCCACGCCTGCGGCCACCCACACCTGTTGACGGCGGCGGGCACCCTTGCCGTTAAAGCGGCCATAGGGCCCTTCGATGTCGACGCGCTGCCCGGCGCGCAGGCGCCGGTGCAGGGTGCGGGTGTAGTCGCCCAGCGGTTTAATGACCAGGCGCAACAGGGGTTCGCCCTGTGGGCTGTTGCCCAGCGCATGTGGTGCACTGGCAATGGTGAAGGGGTGCGCACCTTCTGCTGCGTCAAAGCGCACAAAGGCAAATTGCCCCGCCCGGTGCCCGCGCCAGCTGGGTGGCATGGCGCAAATCACCTCAATGGGGGCATCCGTGCCCGCATCGCCCAGCACCTGCACTGAGTGGATGCGCGCCGCATGGTTGCGCGAGCGCCCGATCCAGCCCGCCAGCGACCACAACGCGGCCAGGCTACCCAGCGCCAACAGCGTGCCCATGAGCAACCCCAGCGGCAGCGCCCAGAACGACAGCGGCATCAGCGCCACCGCATGGATCACCAGCGCCAGGAACAGCAGCGGCATGGCACGGTGCAGCAGGCGCCAGTGCTTGTAAGGCAGCAAGCGCGACAGCAATGTGAGTGCCACCATCGCCAGCAACAGATAAAAAGCCCACTCACCCAGGTCTTTGGCAAAGCCGCGACCGTCTGTCAGCCAGGGCAGCACCGCTTCGTGCGCGGGTTTGCCGACACGACCCCAAATTTCTTTGATCCAGCCGCTCGATTCCCTGGCACCCCAATGGATGATGGCGGTAAGGGCAGCGGCAATGCCAGTCCATTTGTGCAGGCGGTAGACCTGGTCCATGCCGCCCATCATGCGGTCAAGCAGCGCCAGGCGCAGGGCCAGCACCATGGCCAGTGCCATCAGGCTGATGCTCCACAGTCCGCTCAAGTACATGGCGTGCTGGCGCAACTGCCACCACCCCACAGCGGCGCCCTGCGCATCGACCAGCGCAGACAGGCCCAGATCGGGCGGGGCCACGGCCATCCATGCCAGGGTGATGCCCGACAGCCAGACTCCAAGTACAGCTTTGATACGCATGATGAGGTCCTTCTTTTCTTCGTTGGGAGTATTTTGGATACGCCACCTTGAACCAATGCTGAAAGGCGCGTTCATCCTCTGTTCATCGCCCACCGGGTAAAAACTTGGCTATGACTTCCTTCAAGACACTCCATCTGCGTCGCCTGATGCTGTCTGGCATGGCTCTGTGCCTGTTGGGTGCAAGCCCGGTGCTGCGCGCTGATGACGACGACCGTGGTGCGCATGAGCGGGCGCGCGAGGCGCTAGAACAAGGCCGGGTGCTGCCCCTGCGCACTGTGCTGGAAAAAATCGAACGCGACTACCAAGGCCAGGCGCTGAAGGTGGAATTCGAGCAGGACCACGGGCGCTTCCTCTATAAAATCCGCCTGTTGCAAAGCGATGGCCGCATGGTCAAACTCGAGGTCAACGCCGTTGATGGCCAGGTACTGGAAATCAAACGCAAGGAAAACAGAAAGGACCAGGATGCGCATCCTCGTCGTTGAAGACGAACCCACACTGTGCGCCCAACTGGTAGGCGCCGTCAGCGCGGCCGGACACACAGTGGAAAGCGCCTGCGACGGTGTCACCGCGCACTACTTGGGCGACGTAGAAGACTTTGACGCGGTGGTGCTGGACCTGGGCCTGCCAGAACTCGATGGCTTATCAGTACTGCGCCGCTGGCGTGCAGCCGGGCGCACCATGCCGGTGGTCATCCTTACCGCGCGCAGCGCTTGGCATGAAAAAGTAGCGGGCATGGATGCTGGCGCTGACGACTACCTTGCCAAGCCCTTTCACATGGAAGAATTGCTGGCGCGCCTGCGCGGCCTGCTTCGGCGTCTGGGTGAACATACCAGCGCGCAGTGGCAATGCGGGCCGATTCTGCTCGACACGCGCCAGGCCCGCGTGCTGGTGGATGGCTTGGCCCTGCAACTCACCAGCCATGAGTTCAAGCTGCTGGCGCTGCTGATGCAGCGCAAGGGCGAGGTGCTCTCGCGCACCGAACTTTCTGAACACATCTACCCCTACGACAGCGAGCGCGACTCCAACACCATCGAAGTCTTCGTTGGCCGCCTGCGCAAGAAGCTGCCGCCTGGCAGCATTGAGACGGTGCGTGGCCTGGGCTACCGGCTGATCGCTGTGGGCCACGCGGGGTGAAAACGGGCTCGCTGCGCCTGCGCTTGCTGGCAGGCACACTGGCCTGGATGCTGCTGGCGATTGGCCTGGTGGGCTGGGGCCTGCGCGCTTTGTTTCAGGACCACGTCACACAACAGTTGAAAGCCCAGCTGGTGATGCAGCTCGACCATTTGAGTGCTTCGGTGGACTGGGTTCCCCCTGGCAGTATCAGCGTCAGCCCCATGACAACGGACCCGCGTCTGGCGCAACCTTTGTCAGGCATGTACTGGCAGATTGACCGGCTGGGCACGGCGCCCCAGGCCGCCGTGGCGCGCTCGCGCTCGCTGTGGGATCAGGTGTTGCGCTTACCCACCGCACCCGCGTCCTATCCCGCCAGCGGCTACAACGTTCTGCCGTTGCAAGACGCCCAGGGCAACGAATTGCTGACGGTGGCTCGCACTTTGCAGCTACCTGAAGACGATGCACCCCTGCTGCGTCTGGTGGTGGCGGGCGACAAGGCACTGCTGGCAGAACCGCTGCAGCGTTTTACACGGATGCTGCTGATCGCATTAGGCATGCTGGCGCTGGGCCTGGCCGTGGCGGTGGCGGTGCAACTGCAACTGGCGCTGCGGCCGCTGAAGCTTCTGCGCGCGCGCCTTGGCGACGTGCGCAGCGGCGCTGTCGGGCAGCTCGAAGGCAGTTTTCCGCTCGAGCTGCAGCCGCTGGTTAACGAATTCAACTACGTGCTGCAGGAAAACGCCGATATGGTGCAGCGCGCCCGCACCCAGGCCGGCAACCTGGCGCATGCGGTGCACACGCCACTGTCTATCCTCGCCAATGCCGCCGCGCAACAGCAAGGTCCGCTGGCATCACTGGTGCAAGAGCAGGTGGCGAGTGCGCGCCGCCAGGTGGACTACCACCTGGCTCGTGCGCGCGCCGCCGCTGCCGTGCGCGCCACGGGGCTGCGCACGCCGGTGCTGGCGCCGCTGCAGGCCCTGCTGCGCACCATGCGGCGTCTGCATACCGAGCGTGATCTGTCGTTTGAACTCGCACCTCAAGCGCAGGATCTGGCGTTTCGTGGCGAGGAGCAAGATCTGTACGAACTGCTGGGAAACCTGATCGACAACGCAGGTAAATCAGCGCTTCAGCGTGTCGTGGTGGATGTGCAGTTGTCGCTGGGTCAGGCGTGCTTCACTGTCGATGACGATGGCCCGGGCATTCCAGAGGCCGAGCGCGAGTACATGTTCCAACGCGGCGTGCAGCTTGACGAGCAGCGCGCGGGCTCCGGTTTGGGGTTGAGCATCGTGCGCACGCTGGCCGAGACGTATGGCGGCAGCGTGCAAGCGCAGGTTTCGCCGCTGGGTGGTGCGCGTCTGCGCCTGTGCCTGCCCGTGGCCGATGCAGCGTGATGACGGCTAAGGCCGCCGCATGTCACCTGCCCATGGCCCTCAGAGGCTTCTCCGAAGAGTCTGGATATTGAATAAAGAGCGCTGATCGCTGGCGCCACTTTGGTAGACAGTTTTAGGTCAAATCAGCCTTTAGCCCTTACAAATAAAGCGCTGACAGCTATAAATATGGAAGCATCTTTAGGCTGAAAGAAGTCGCTAAGCGCATGCCTATTCAGGGCAGTGGCGGCAGCGTCAACCTGTCAATGGGGCACGGCTTACAGCACGATGGGCGCAAGGCTGGACGTGGTCGAAACGCTCAACGGCCTGCTGCAAGCTGCCGCACCGCTGATCAAAGCGCTTGCGCGTTAGCAGTGGCCTTGCGTGCGACGCGCCGCGCCACATTCGACGTCTTTGTGGCGGTCTCGGCGATGGCTTTGTTGACGCGCTTGGCCGGGGTCTTGATGACGTCCTGCTCAACCTGTTTGGTCACACGCTTGCGCGCGACGGCAGCTTTGTGTGTGGTGTCACTCAGCTTGTTGGTTGCCACAGCCTTGGCGGGTATCTGGTTGCCAGCCGCGCGCTTGACCAGATAGCTACTACCGGCTTCGATACGCTCGGCAACCTGGCCGACGACAAGCGCCGCGGGCATCACCACGCGGTTGAGCAGCGGCAGGCCATTCAAATGGACTGCACGATCCAGACGCTCGGCATTGGACGCCACCAAGTTGACGCTCTTGGTGGCCAGGTCGACTGCGACACCGACCACGCTCTGCGCACCATCAGTGCTCATGTGCAGCGCCTTTACGCCGACATTACTGATGTATTTGCGGCGCTGCGACATACCCGAACGGATGCTTCGGTTGAACGGCGATGCGCCGCGCTTCACGACTTTGGTGGCGCTCTCGTCGACATACCCCAACATGCGCTCGCCGCCGAAGCGGGTGGTGTTGATGACGTTGGTGGCGGTGATGCCGTAGGCGTGGATGACGTCGGTGGCAACAGTTGAAAGGTTCTTTTTGGACATGGTGATCTCCAGTGGGTTGAACATAAAGTACTAAACAGTCGATGGGGCGTTATGCCGACCCAACTTGATGCAAGCCTATCGGCATACCCTAGAGGACGCACCTCAAAACCGTGTTTATTCATAGAGCTGGCTCTCTATTGGATGCGGCCATGCACTGCGGAGCCAGCGCCTGCATACGTCTTGGTCGGGGACTTGCGCCGCCCATCGACAGTACTTCCAGCGTGAGAGGCCTTGCGTGGCCTGTCAGAATGGGAAGACCATCACCGCCAACCGTGCATCAGGAGAAAAAGCCATGACCCACGCCTTTGCCGCTACCCGCAAACCCTTTACTACCGCATCGGGAAAAGCTGGCACCGCTTATTCCCTGCCAGCGCTGGCGCGCCAGTTCCCGAACATTCAACGGCTTCCGGTGTCGCTGCGCATCGTGCTCGAATCGGTGCTACGCAATTGCGACGGCAAACGCGTGACGAAAGAGCATGTGGCGCAGCTGGCCAACTGGTCTCCCAACGCACCACGCACCGAAGAAATTCCGTTTCTCGTCTCCCGTGTCGTGTTGCAGGATTTCACGGGTGTCCCCTTGCTCGCCGACCTGGCCGCGATGCGCAGCGTCGCTGTTCGCCTGGGCGAGGACCCCAAGCGCATCGAGCCGCTGGTGCCGGTCGATCTGGTGGTGGACCATTCGGTGACGGTTGACCACTACGGCAAGAAAAACTCGCTCGACCTGAACATGAAGATTGAGTTCCAGCGCAACCGCGAGCGTTACGAATTCATGAAGTGGGGTATGCAGGCCTTCGACACGTTCCGTGTCGTGCCACCAGGCTTTGGCATCGTGCACCAGGTGAACTTGGAGTTTTTGGCGCGCGGCGTGCATGAGAACAGCGATGGTGTCATCTACCCGGATACCCTGGTGGGTACCGATAGCCACACGACAATGATCAACGGTATCGGTGTTGTTGGCTGGGGCGTGGGAGGCATTGAGGCGGAAGCCGCGATGCTGGGTCAACCGGTGTATCTGCTGACCCCCGATGTGGTCGGTATGGAGTTGACCGGCCAACTGCGTGAGGGCGTCACCGCCACCGACCTGGTACTGACCGTCACCGAGTTGCTGCGCCGGCACAAGGTGGTTGGCAAATTCGTCGAGTATTTTGGCGAGGGCACCCGTTCGCTGTCGGTGCCGGACCGCGCGACGCTCGCCAACATGGCACCCGAATACGGCGCGACCATGGGGTTTTTTCCGATGGACGAAAAAACCCTGGCCTATTTCGAGGGGACCGGTCGCACCAAAGCAGAGATCGAGATGTTCGAGGCCTATTTCAAGGCACAAGGCTTGTTCGGCATTCCCAACGCCGGTGACATCGACTATTCACAGGTGATCCAGCTTGACCTGGGTTCGGTCACGCCCAGCCTGGCCGGCCCAAAGCGGCCGCAGGACCGGATCGACCTGGGCCAAGTGGCGCAGCAGTTTGCCGAGTTATTCAGCAAATCAGCCAGCGAATCGGGATACAACCAGAATCCCGACCGGCTCGCACAGCGGTTCGAGGTGGTAGCCTGCGGTACCGGTCCCGTGGCAGAGTCCAGTTTCGCTACGCCATTGGGTGCAGAGCGCAACAAGGTAGAGATGGAAGCGAACCGGCTCGCTTTGCACCCCACGGCACGGCCGCTGACCACGTCAGAGGCCCACCCGAGTGGCCAGCCCGCCCTGACGATCGGCAATGGGGATGTGTTGATCGCTGCCATCACCAGTTGCACCAACACTTCCAACCCGAGCGTCATGCTGGCGGCCGGCCTGCTGGCGAAAAAGGCCGTGGAGGCCGGGTTGCGTGTGCGCCCGCACATCAAGACCTCGCTGGCGCCTGGTTCACGCATCGTGACCGACTACCTGACCGAGACCGGTTTGCTACCCTACTTGGAAAAACTCGGTTTTGCCTTGGCCGGTTATGGCTGTACCACCTGTATTGGCAACGCGGGGGACCTGACGCCTGAGTTCAATCGTTTGATCAACGCGCACGATTTGGTGTGCGCTGCGGTGTTGTCGGGCAACCGCAACTTCGAGGCACGTATCCATCCGAACATCAAGGCCAACTTTTTGGCCAGTCCGCCGCTGGTGGTGGCCTACGCGATTGCTGGCACCATGACCCGTGACCTGATGACTGAGCCGGTCGGCTATGGCACCGGTGGACGTGCGATCTATCTGGGCGACATCTGGCCGAGCAGCGACGAGATCCATGCCTTGTTGCGGTATGCGATGAAAGGCAAAGTGTTTCGGGCCAACTACGCCAAGATCAAGACCGAACCGGGCGCCTTGTGGGGCAAGATCAAGGGTGTTTCGGGTCAGGCGTACAACTGGCCCACCAGTACCTACATCGCCGAGCCACCGTTCTTTGCAGACTTCACTCTGACACCACCTCCGGCGCAGGCCGATGTGTCGGTGCGTGGCGCGCGCATCATGGCATTGTTCGGAGATTCGATCACCACCGACCATATTTCACCAGCCGGATCAATCCAACCGAGCTCGCCCGCAGGCCAGTGGTTGGAGCAGCACGGCGTCATGAAGGCCGACTTCAACTCCTACGGCGCGCGCCGTGGCAACCACGACGTGATGATGCGCGGCACCTTCGCCAACGTGCGCATCAAGAACCTGATGTTGCCGCCCGACGCTAATGGTTCGCGCGAGGAGGGCGGAATGACCTTGTTCCAGCCCGGCGGTGAACGCCTGTCGATCTATGACGCCGCGATGCGTTATGTTGCGTCCGGCGTGCCGACCGTGGTGTTCGCCGGCGAAGAGTACGGCACCGGGTCAAGTCGTGATTGGGCCGCCAAAGGCACGCAGCTGCTCGGCATTAGGGCGGTGGTGGCGCGCAGTTTTGAGCGAATTCACCGCAGCAATCTGGTCGGCATGGGCGTGTTACCACTGCAATTTACCGGCGAGGATTCCTGGGAGTCATTAGGCTTGCAAGGCGATGAAGTCATCGAAGTGCATCCGCACCCAGACCTGACGCCGCAAAGTGACGCGAAGCTAGTCATCACCTCGGCCATCGGCGACCTTCGCGAGATCAGTGTGATTTTGCGCATCGACACGCCGATCGAGGTGGACTACTACCGCCACGGCGGCATCTTGCCGTATGTGTTGCGTGGCTTGCTGAGCTGAGTAGCCTGCGACCAGGTCGTTGCGCCATGGCAGCAGCACGGATATGCCGGCGACTCGAAAGGAGGTCAGGGCGCATCACCATAGATGCTATTGAAATAGTAGCTATCAGCGCAATAGCCACAAGGGCTAAGAGATGTTTTGCGGTCAGATAACCGTTTTGTCGTGTTAATGAAGCGGACGGCTAATTCTGAGGCGCCGGACACGGCGTTGCATACCCCGTGAACGACTAGCTAGGGGTGGTTAATCGCTAGTGCGCAGACTGGAGAAGAATGGTTTTTTGCGCCCAAGCGCTCCTATACTGTTCAGTGGTAGGCGCAGACCCTTCTGTACCCTATACAACAGGAGATGCGCACTCATGAGCTCTGTAGTACCCGACACGCTGGCATTACAGCGCCTCTACCATTGGGAGCAGACAGCCCCCAGTCGTGTGATCCTGATCCAGCCCATGGGCCAGGGCGTGATGAAAGAATTTACCTGGGCCGAGGTGGCCGACCAAGTGCGCCGCATGGCCGCGCACTTGCAGTCGCAGGGTTGGGAGCCCGGCTCGCATGTGGCCATTTTGTCCAAAAACTGCGCCTGGTGGCTGATGAGTGACCTGGCGATCTGGATGGCCGGGTATGTCTCGGTGCCGCTGTATCCCACGCTGGCGCATGAAACTGTGCACCACATCCTCACGCACAGCGAGGCCAAAGCCTGCTTCATCGGCAAGCTTGACGGCTGGGAAGGCATGAAGCCCGGCGTTGCGCTAGACATCCCCTGCATCAGTTATGCCTTGTCGCCGCCCGATGCCTGCAAGAACTACGAAGGTTGGGACGCGATCTGTGCACGCACCCAGCCACTGCAGGGCTCGCCAGTGCGTGGCGCCTGCGAGCTGGCGACGCTGATCTATACCTCGGGCACCACGGGCAGGCCCAAGGGCGTGATGCACAGCTTCGGCAGTTTCGCCTGGGCCATGGGTTCGGGCATGAAACGTGTTTCTATGAGCGACAAAGACCGTATGCTGTCTTACCTGCCGCTGGCGCATGTGGTTGAGCGTATGTTGGTCGAGCATGGCTGGTTGCGCGCGGGTATTCAGCTGTTCTTTGCAGATTCTCTCGACACTTTTACCGCCGATCTCCAGCGCGCCCAGCCAACGATTTTCGTCTCGGTGCCTCGCCTGTGGGTCAAATTCCAGCAGGGCGTTCACCACAAGCTGCCGCCAGCTAAGCTCAGTCGCCTCTTGTCCATCCCGCTGATTGGTGGCTTGGTGCGCCGCAAGGTGCAAAAGGCCTTGGGGTTGAACCTTTGCCGTGTCGCTGCGGTGGGCGCGGCACCCATGCCCTTGGCCTTGCTGCAGTGGTACAGCAAGCTGGGCCTGGACATCATTGAAGGCTATGGCATGACAGAAAACCTGGCCATTTCACACATGACTGTGCCCGGAACGAATCAGCAGGGCAGTGTGGGGGCCCCCTATGATGGCGTGGAGCACCGCATAGATACGGTCACTGGGGAAATCCAGATGCGCAGTCAGGCGCTGCTGCTGGGCTACTACAAGGAGCCAAAAGACAGCCGCGATACCTTGACGGCCGATGGCTGGCTGCACACCGGCGACAAGGGCCACATCGACGCACGGGGCTGCATGCACATCACGGGTCGATTGAAGGATTTGTTCAAAACCGGCAAGGGCAAATATGTGTCACCCGCGCCCATCGAAGAAAAACTTGGCACCCACGAGGCAGTAGAAGCCTGTATTGTGACGGGTGCCAACCTGGGGCAGCCACTCGCAATCGTGATGCTTAATGCCAACGCTGTCGCCAGTGCCGGTGAACCGCAGGGTAAAGCGGCGCTTGAGGCCTCGCTAACAGCGCACCTCGAGAGCGTCAATGCCGCCCTCGATCCGCATGAGCAGCTGCGGTGTCTCGTGCTGGTGACCATCCCTTGGACAGTGGACAACGATCTCATCACGCCCACCTTCAAGGTCAAGCGCAACCGCATCGAAGACACCTATTGCGCCAACTATGAGAACTGGGAGGCTTCGGGGAAGAAGGTGGTCTGGTACGGTGAGTAAAAAGCTTGCGCAGGCAGCCCTGCGCCGCTGCATTCAAGTTCGATGATCGTGCTCTTCTTCAAGCACCGGCTTGTAATCCCAGTCCCTCACGCCCTGAACGATCAGGTCGATATCAGCGGCCGGGACGCGTAACATTCTCATCGCCGTGGCGCCCAAGCGCAGGCTCGCTTCAATGGTTTCAGGGTAAGCGTGCGTGGCGCCAGCCGCGAGCAGCCGAGAACTTTCTTCCAAATCCCTGGCCCGGGCGATGACGGGGACGTGCGGGCCAGTACTTCTTACAAACGCCACAGTCCGCAACGCCACGTCGATATCGTTGACGGTGAGCACAACCAGGGCCGACCGCTCGACGTGAATCGTCGCCAGCAATTGCGGGTCGGAGATGTCGCCGTATAACACCTGGTGGCCGTCCACTCGTCCTTGCGCGACCCTGATTGGATCGAGGTCAAAAGCGATGCAACGGACGCCGCTCGTCTGCAGGAGCACGGCAATGGTGTGGCCAACACGGCCATAGCCACCAATCACCACCGGCGGGTCAGCTGCGTCCAGCGCAGGCAAAGGCGCGTTTTCCGAATCGCTGAGCTCAGTCCTGACCAGGCGCTGCGCGATGGCATGGTTGAAACGAATCAGCAGCGCCCCGACGATCATCGAAAACAGAACCGAGGTCAGGACGATTTGGCCTATCTGCGCATCGATTACCGTCGCATCAAGCGCGATTGCCAACAGGGCAAGTCCAAACTCGCCGCCTACCGACAGCAGCAGGCCGGTGCGCCATGCCGTCAGAGCGGTGATACCGCTGCGCCGCACCAACGCTGCCACCAGCAAGCATTTGCTCAGCAGCAACAGAAGGGCACCAAGCAAGGCCCAGTGCCAGATACGAGGCAGCGACGACGGATCGATCAGCATACCGATGCCGACGAAAAACAGGCCAAGCAGCACATCGCGAAACGGCCGCACGGTCGATTCAATCTGATGCCGGAACTCGGTCTCGCCCAGCATCATGCCAGCCAAAAATGCGCCAAAGGCGAGCGACAGACCCAGGCTGCTCGTTGTCCAGGCTGCCAGCAAGCTGACCAGCAGTACCGCTAGGGTAAAAACCTCGGCAGAGCGGCGTTCGGTCACCAGGCGGAACAGCGGGCGCAATAACCAGCGACCAGCAAAAAACACCAGCGCGAACGCCAACGCTGCCTTGGCGGCGGCCCAGCCAAGAGAGGTGGCTAGCACATCGGCACCAGCAGCCATCCCCAACACCGGTATCACAACAATAAAAGGAACCGCCGTGACATCCTGAAAAACCGACATGGCCATACCCAGGCGGCCGTGCGGGCTGTTTTCTTCGCCTTGTTCGGCTAACTGGCTGCCGATGATGGTCGAAGACGATTGCGCGAAAACGGCACCAATAACGAATGCGACGGTAGCCGGTATCCCGGCCAGCCAAAGCACAACAGCCACGATGGCAGTGGTCAGCGCCACCTGCGCCGTGCCGAGGCCGAGCACCTGGTGCCGCAAGGCGTGCAACTGCGGCAAGGAATAGCTCAGACCAATGGTAAACAGCAGAAAAACGACGCCGAATTCAGCCAAGGCCTTGAACTCTGGCACGTTGATCGTCGGCCCCACCGTATAGGGTCCAAGAATCACACCGACCAGCAAATAGCCCAAGCTCGTCGGGATATGCAGGCGCTGGAAGGCAACCACGACGGTGACGGCGACGGCCAAAAGCAAGAGGATTTGTGCGAGATGCGCCATCAGTTGGCTGGGCTCCTACCGCATGGCGGCGTCGAATTAATTGGCTGGGTGTGCAGAGTGCGGGTAACTACCTAGAATTGTAAGAAACCGTGCGCGCTCGTCCCATTCAGCGAAGTTGCTGATGGTGCCTCAATTCGATCCATCGTCACTGATCCGGAGGAAAAAGCCTTATGCGTTCATTCAATCACATCCTTGCCGCAACCGACCTTTCTGCACCGGCGCGGCACGCCGCCGAACGGGCTGCGTTGGTCAGCAAGGACACGGATGCCTCACTTGATTTGCTGCACGTGGCTAACTTCGCTCCACTGGAAAGGTTGCGGCTACTCATGGAAGCGAGTCCGGTGGAAATGGAAAAACAGGTGTTGGCTACGGCACTGCAGCGACTGCAAGAGCTTGCGGTGGGCCTGGGGCAACGCTACAACGTCTCAGCAGGTACCTACGCGGTGGCAGGGTACTTGTTGCCGGAACTCGCCCGGCAGTGTGCCGAACTGGACACCGATCTGCTGGTCTGCGGTGCCAAGGGCGAGAGTGTCCTGCGGCGCCTGCTGCTAGGGACGACGGCGCAGCGCATCCTGAATTCGACAAAGTGCCCGGTGCTGGTTGTCAAGCAAGCGCCGCATGAGTCGTACAAACGCTTGCTGGTGCCGGTCGATTTCTCACCTTCGTCGGTGCGGGCCATCCGCCACGCGCGCAGCATCGCGCCGCTAGCCGACATGGTGCTGCTGCATGCCTATGAGGTTCCGTTTGAGGGGCGGATGCGTTATGCCAATGTTGGCGATGAGATCATCAAGCACTATCGCGTCATCTCTAGGCAAGAGACCAGCGAAAAGCTTGATGCCCTATGCGATGAGGCGGGCTTGTCGCGCCACAAGCGTCACCAAGTTGTGTTGCAAGGTGATCCACGCTTGCACATTCTGGAGCAGGAGCAGGAATTGGATTGCGACCTGATCGTGATCGGCAAACACGGAAAAACTTTGCTCGAAGAATTGCTGTTGGGCAGCGTCACAGAGCACATCCTGACCGAGTCGCAGAGTGACGTTTTGGTGTCGGTATGAGATAAATCCGACCAGGAAACGCCGCACGCTGTCGGCGTTATTCCCGTGTTGTGTGTTTTGCCGGCTTCGCCAGCCAGTCAGAACCCGATGCGCAGCAAGCTGTAAGCAGTCACCAAGGTGGCCAACAGCGGCAAGCCATAGCAAATTAGCTTGGCACCGGTTCCCGCGTGAATGCCGATGTCATGCAGGCTGTGAAAAATGCGGTGTCCGGCATGCCAAAAAAACAGCGCGATAACTGCCAGAAGAAAACCCTTGCCGATGAAGTTGGTGGCTAGCGCATGCACATTGGCGTAACTCAGTACAGCGGGGCTGACGCCGACGCCAAGTGGTGCGCCAATGCCGGTGATGAACACCAGCGCCGCCCCAAACAGCGCCGACAACATGCCGCCAGCACCAAACAGAAGCCAAAAAACCGGCTCGTTGGAGCGTTTCAGTGGTTTGTTCATCGTCCCATCCCCCAGGCAAGCAGCAATAGGATGAGGCTGGCCAGCGCAGCAGCTACCAGCCCCGTCGTCGTGATGGCCGTGGCGCTGACACGCTTGCCACTCACCTTCATAGGTGGCAGCGTGATCGGCATGATTTTGAACCACGTCCAGGTGTGGTAAAGCATGGCCACCAGAATCGCCAGATGAAAGACGACGGACAGTGGGCTTTTAAGCGCTTCAACCCAGCCGTTCCAGGCGGCCTCGCCCTGCGACAGGCACACCACCCCCACCAGCAGCACGGCGGCGTAGGCGGCGACAAAAAACGCTGTGCCTTCGTGTAGCATGTACTTGACAAAGTACGGATTCTTTTTCCACCACCCGTCAGTGGGTCGCACATAAGGGCGGCGCTTGGATACTGCTTTGCTCATTTGCTTTCTCCTGGGATGCACGACAGACCCTTGGGGGACACAAAACGCAAGAAATAGTCTTTGGTGGCTTCGGTCTTGCCCATATTCACCGCATTCGCAGGGTCCACCTTCTTGGGGCACACCACAGAGCAATAGCCCACGGCGGTGCAATTGAACGCGCCTTCTTCGGCTCGCATTAGTTCATTGCGCACCTCGGAACCGCCATCGCGGCTGTCGACGTTGTAGCGGTGCAGCAGCGCGATGATGCCGGGCCCCAGAAACTTCGGGTTCAGCCCATACTGCGGGCACGCGGCATAACACAGCATGCAGTTGATGCAAGAGCTGAACTGTTCATAAACGTCGCGTTGGGTCGGCGTCTGCAGGTACTCGCCCTCGGCCAGCGTACGGGGTTCAGCCGGGATGATGTAGGGGTAAATGCGTTTAAGCTTTTCCATAAAGTCATCCATCACGACGACTAGATCGCGCTCGATCGGGAAGTGGTCCAGTGGCTCGATGGTGACTTTGCCGGGGTAGTAATTGCGCAAAAACGTCTTGCACGAGAGGCTGGGTATGCGGTTGACCATCATGCCGCAGCTGCCGCAGATCGCCATGCGGCACGACCAGCGGAAGCTCAGGCTGCCGTCGAGATAGTCTTTGATGTACTGCAGCCCCTGCAGCACCGACATGTCGTCGGTAAACGGCACCTTGAAGGTTTGCAGAAAGGGCTTCTCATCCTGCTCGGGGCGGTAGCGCAGCACATCAATCTCGATGATCCGCTGCGTTTCGGCAATCGGAACCACTTTTTTGAGGGGGGCAATGTCAGACATGGGTGGCATTCCTTTCCTGTGCTGTTTTGCGGTCCTTGTCGGCCTGCTCGCCAGCGGCGCCGTAAGCGCGGGTTCCCGGTTGGGATTTGGTGATCTTCACATCGCCGTAGTCGATGCGGGGTGCGTCTGCACCGTTGTAGTGGGCCTGGGTGTGCTTGAGAAAATTCACATCGTCGCGCGCCTCAAACCCGTCTAGGCGCTGGTGCGCGCCACGGGATTCCTTGCGGTTGATGGCTGAATACGCCATGGCCTGCGCCACGTCCAACTGGTAGCCGAGTTCAATCGCCAACAGCCATTCGCTGTTCCAGACGCTGGATTTGTCTTCGATGTTGACGTTTTTGAACCGCTCGCGCAGTTCGTCAATCTTGTCGCAGTTGGCCTGCATGCTGTCGCCCAGACGGAAGATGCCGCAGCCGTCCTCCATGGACTGCGCCATTTCCTTGCGCAAGTCAGCAATGCGTTCGGTGCCGTTGGTTTTGTTGACCATCGCCCTGATGCGTCGCTCGGCGGCTTGCGCTTGTTTGAGCAGCGCGCTCGACGTGCCAGCCCCGACGGACTTGGCAAACTTGGCGGCTTCAACCCCTGCCACCTTGCCAAACACACACAGTTCGGCCAAGGAGTTGGAGCCCAGCCGATTGGCCCCGTGGATGCCGACACTGGAGCATTCACCGGCCGCGTAAAGCCCCACCAGCGGTGCAGCGCAGTTGCCATCCACCAAGATACCTCCCATGGTGTAGTGCACCGCTGGGCGGACCGGAATTGGCGCATGGGCCGGGTCAACACCCAGAAACTCCTCGGCCAGCTCGTAAATTTGCGGCAGACGTTCGCGCAAGTAGGCTTCACCCAGATGGCGCAAATCCAGGTGCACCACCGAACCGTGGGGCCCTTCAATGGTGCGGCCCGTTTGCTGCTCGTACCAGAAGGCCTGGCTCAGGCGGTCGCGCGGGCCCAGTTCCATGGCCTTGTTGCGCGGCTTGTCTTCGGCCGGGCCCAGGCCATAGTCCTGCAGATAGCGGTAGCCGTCCTTGTTCAGCAGCAAGCCGCCTTCGCCCCGGCAGGCTTCGGTAAACAGCAGTCCGGTGCCCGGCATGCAGGTCGGGTGATACTGAACAAACTCCATGTCGCGCAGCGGCACACCGTGGCGGTAGGCCATGGCCATACCGTCGCCGGTAACGATGCCGCCGTTGGTGTTCTCGCGGAACACCCGCCCGGCACCCCCAGTGGCAATGATCACGGATTTGGCTTCAATCAGCGTGAAGTTTCCCGAAGCGATCTCGATCACCACAACGCCTTGGGTGCGCCCGTCTTCCACTACCAAGTCAACACAGAAGTGTTCGTCAAAGCGCTTGATGGACGGGTACTTGATGGAGGTCTGGAACAGCGTATGCAGCATGTGAAAGCCGGTCTTGTCTGCGGCAAACCAAGTGCGCTCAATCTTCATGCCGCCAAAGGCGCGCACGTTGACATGGCCATCTTCCTTGCGGCTCCAGGGGCAACCCCAGTGCTCCATCTGGATCATCTCTTCCCGGCACTGGCCGACAAAAAACTCCACCACATCCTGTTCGCACAGCCAGTCGCCACCACCCACGGTGTCATCGAAGTGATGGTCGAGGCTGTCATGTGCTTGGGTAACTGCGGCTGACCCGCCCTCGGCCGCCACGGTGTGGCTGCGCATCGGGTAGACCTTGGAGATCAGGGCAATCTTGAGTTTTGGATCGGCTTGCGCCACGGCAATGGCTGCTCGTAACCCGGCACCACCGGCACCCACAATGGCGACATCCGCTTTGAATACTTCCACGCTAGAGACTCCTTGCTGGTTAAGGCTTGCCTTAGGCGGGTCTGCTCAATGAGCTGCGCGGTGTGTTGCTTACGACTTTTTGAGCCAGTCCATCAAAGGCGGCCATCATTCTCTGACTGAGAACGCTATGCATTATCCCTAACTTAGCTCTGTGTTGACTAGCTGCGTGCGCTTTGACCTGAAGCAGGCATCCGGGCGCGCACCGTTGTCAGCGGAAATTTTTACGAAAAATTGGCCTCTAACCCTTGTTTTATATAGTTTCAATGCTGTATAAATTAACAAAAAAACGGGGCATTGCAGCCCCGTCGTCACCTCTTCAGCTTATCGTGAGGTCTAGAAAATCACGCCAGCAATGGCAATACCCACCGCAACCGATACCGCTGTGGCCACAATGCCCGGGATCATGAATGAGTGGTTCAACACGTACTTGCCAATGCGGGTGGTGCCTGACAAGTCGAAGTTGATGGCGGCAATCAATGAACCGTAAGTGGGGATAAAAAAGTAGCCATTAACCGCTGGGAACATGCCAATCAAAAATTGCGGTGGAATACCCAGTACCACGCCCAGCGGCATCAGCGCCCGGGTGGTTGCGGCCTGGCTATACAGCAGCACAGAGGCAAAGAACAAGCCAAGCGCAAACGTCCACGGTGCGGCCTTTGCCCAGTCGCCAATCGCAGGCACGATCACATCCTTATTGGCTGCGATGAAACTGTCGCCTAGCCAGGCTAGGCCAAAAATACCGATCACAGCCACCACACCGGCTCGCAGGGTGGCCGTTTTGGGAACATCGTCCACCGCCACCCTCGTCACCAGCAACATGACTGCGGCCACCGACATCATGACGATTTCGATCATGATGGGCATGGGCAGCGCACTCTTGGCACCGTCGAGTGTGCGCAGCGACGGGAAAAATCCAAACATCACCACCAAGGCCACACCAGACAGGAAAATGAAGGCAGAGAGTTTTGCTGCAGGTTTGAGGGGCGGGCGGTCTTCGACTGGCTTGGACACCGGAATGAGGCCTGCGGCAAGACGCTCTTGGTACACCTTGTCGTCTTTGAGGTCTTTGCCGATAAACATGGACACGATGGCTGCGGCAATCACACCGGTCAGGGTAGCGGGTACACAGATCATCAGAATCTCCGCCAGACCCCACTGGCCCATCCCTTTTTCAGCAAAAAGGCCAATCATGGCGGCGGTGGCGGCTGCGACCGGGCTGGCAGTAATGGCTTGCTGCGAGGCAATGGTGGCCACGGCCATCGGGCGTTCAGGACGAATGCCGCTTTGGTGCGCGGTTTCGTAGATCACCGGCAGCAGCGGGTAGACGATGTGGCCAGTACCCGCCAGAAATGTGAAGGTCCAGGTGGTGAGTGGCGCCACAATAGTGACGTACTTTGGGTTGGCCCGAATGATGCGCTCGGCAACCCGCACCAGAAAGTCAATCCCCCCGGCGGCCTCCATCACCGAGGCGGCCATGATGACCGCCAGGATGATCAACATCACATCAATGGGGGGCGAGGTGGGGTTGATGCCAAAGGCGACGATCAGCACCAACAGACCGACGGCACCCCACAGGCCAAGACCAACGCCAGAAGATCGTGCACCCATCCAGATGGCGGCAAGCACGACCACAAATTGAAGCATGATGGTAAGTGTCATGATGACTGTTCCTTCGATTTCTCAGAGTCAGGATTGATCAGGTTCTCGAATGAGAAAAGCTCGTCCCACCGCTCCTGCGTCAGCAGTTTTCGCTCAAGAACCACGATGTCGTGCAGTGACTTGCCGGTTTCGTGGCCCTCACGGGCGATCTCGCAGCATTGCTTGTAGCCAAAATGCGGCTTCAGCACGGTAATGATGCCCAGCGAGTTAAGCACCATGTCACGCGTGCGCTCAGCGTTGGCAGTGATGCCGTCAATGCATTTGACACGCAGAGTATTGACAGCGTTTTCCAGAGTACGCAGGGAAGTGAACAACGCATAAGTGATCACCGGCTCCATCACATTGAGCTGCAATTGCCCGGCTGATGCGGCCAGCGTCACCGTCAGGTCCATGCCGATCACCAGAAAACTGGTCTGGTTAACCGATTCGGGAATGACAGGATTAACTTTGCCCGGCATGATGGACGAGCCAGGTTGCATCTGCGGCAGGTTAATCTCGTTGAAGCCGCATCGCGGGCCAGAAGACAGTAGGCGCAGGTCGTTGCAGATCTTGGTGAGTTTGGATGCGGTGCGCTTAAACGCGCCCGAGAGCAGCACATAGGCGCCGGTGTCAGACGTTGCCTCGACCAGATCACCGGCCAAAATGAAGCGGGTCCCGGTAAGTTCCGACAGATAGTCTGTGGCCAGTTGGGGGTAACCCGGCGCAGCGGTGACCGAGGTCCCAATGGCGGTGGCACCCAGGTTGATTTCGTGCAGCAGCTGGCGCACCTCGGCAATGCGTTGCACTTCTTCGCCAATGGTGGTTCCCCAACCGCGGAACTCCTGCCCCAAAGACATGGGAACCGCGTCCTGCAGGTGAGTGCGACCCATCTTCAGCACCCGATCAAACTCCTCGGCCTTCCTGAAGAACGCAGCTTGCAGCTGTCGCAGGGCTTCGCTGTAGGCGCTCAGACGCAGAATCAGCGCCAGTCGAAAAGCGGTGGGGTAGACGTCGTTGGTGGACTGGCCGTAGTTGACGTGGTCGTTGGGGCTGACAAACTGGTATTGCCCCTTGCTGTGGCCAAGGTGCTCAAGCGCCAGGTTGGCAATCACCTCATTGGCGTTCATGTTGACGGAGGTACCAGCGCCGCCCTGAATGAAATCGGTGATGAACTGCTCACGGTATTGCCCGGCAATCAAAAGATCGCAGGCATGGATGATGGCATCGGCCACCTCTGGCTCCAGCACCTTGAGGTCGCGGTTGGCTTGGGTTGCCGCCTTTTTGACGTAGCCGAAGGCCCGGACAAACTCAGGCTCAGCCGACATCGGTATGCCGGTAATCTGAAAGTTCTCTTTGGCGCGCTGGGTTTGAACGCCGTAGTAGGCGTTGACGGGAATTTCCCGTTCACCAAGGAAATCTTTTTCGATGCGTGTGTCCATGAAAGCTCCGTTGGTTAAAAAAGCAGTTAATTCTAGAAGTCCAAAATAGACTCGTCACCTGCGATCATCTCGAGTTCTATCCTCTGTGCCGCGAATAAGACTTGGCGTCGAACGGGCAGACCGTCGCATCTAAGTGGCCATCAGCACCGGCATGGGGAAGGGTGCTGTGCCTGCAGGCCATCGAAAGCGTGGTTATCGACTGGTGGGATACTTAGCCTATGCGGTTGAATTTTCTATCCTTTCAGATATACATCGTCATCGGCAATGGCCCTATGGCTAGCCGCATCAAGCACGCCCTGCAAGTCTTTGCCCTGCCGGTGTGGTACCACCGCAGAGCGATACCGCCCGGTTTGCGCCCGGCTTCTGAGGCACAGCGGCGATGACCTTGTCTGACCTGAATCGGCGCAGCATCTGGCTAACCTTGCTAGCCATTTTTCTGTTTGCGATGGCGTTGCTGACCTGGTGGTGGCGCGGCACGCCGGTGGACGCGGTAGTGGTGCAGTCGCAAACGCTGGTGCGCACGCTGCAGTTCTCCGCCCGCGTGGCCAGTCAGACTCGAGTGGACGTGGGCAGCACACTCACTGGCCGGGTGGAGGCGGTTTTGGTGCTGGAAGGCGCCGCCGTGAAGCGGGGCCAGGTGCTGCTGCGCCTGGAGTCGCAGGAATTGAGTGCGGCGTTCAGCCAAGCTGAAGCGGCGGAGCGTCAGGCAGCGGCCCGGCTTGAGGGCTTGCGCAGCACCGGTCAGCTGTCGGCGCGGGCAGTGGTGAGCCAGGCTGAAGCGGTGGCACGGGCGGCACAGGCCGCCTGGGAGCGCACGCAACAACTGGTGGCACAAGGATTTTTGAGCGACGCCGCGCTGGACGAGGCTCGGCGCGCGCGCGACGTGGCCCAGGCCCAACTGGCCAACGCCCAGGCTCAGGCGAGCGCTAGCGGCGAGCGCGGTAGCGATCAGGCGCAGGCGCTGGCACAACTCGCACTGGCTCAGGCTGCGAGCCAAGCTGCGCAGGCGCGTCTGGCGCAGGCTGATGTGCTGGCGCCGACCGATGGCCGCGTGTTGCTGCGCGAGGTGGAGCCAGGGCAGATTGTGCAGCCGGGTAAGGTGCTGCTTGGCCTGGCGCTGGCCAGTCCGGTAGAGATTGTGGCGCCAGTCGACGAGCGTTTTCTTGATCAGCTGCGCGTGGGACAAAGCGCCTCGGTAGTCGCCGACGCCTTCGCTGAACAGCGTTTTAAGGCGCAGGTGGTGTCGATCGCGCCATCGGTGGATGCGCAGCGCGGCTCGGTCGAAGTCAAACTGACCTTGACCGAGGCGGCGCCAGACTTTCTGCGCGAAGACATGACCGTCTCGGTAGAGGTCGAGACGGCGCGGGTGAACAGCGCCCAAGTGTTGCCGCTGGCTGCCTTGCGCGCCGCCTCAAACACGGTACTGATCGACGAGGCAGGCCGCGCGCGCCAGCGAAGCGTGCGGCTAGGGTTGCGCACGCTGGAGGCTGTCGAGGTGGTCGATGGCCTCTCCGACGGTGACCAGGTGCTGGTGGGCGGCTCACTGCAGGATGGTCAGCGCGTGCGGGTGCGAGTACTGCCGTGGCAGCCGGGCCAGCGCGCAGGCGGTGCTGCTGCGCCCGACTCTGGCACCGCGCTCATCAATGCCATGTATCGCTGAGGCAACGCATGGCCTGGTTGGGTTTCGAGCGACAGGTGGCCATGCGCTTTTTGCGCGAAGGGCGCATGCAGACCCTGCTCATCATCGTTGGCGTGGCCGCCGGTGTGGCGGTGATCGCTTACGTCGCCACACTGATCGACGGCCTACAGGCCAACACATTGAACAAGACGCTGGGCGCTCAGCCCCATATCTCCATCCGCGCGCCAGATGATGCGGTGATACCGGCCGCGCTGCGCGAGCCAGGTGTGACCATGTTGTCAGAGGTGCAGGTGCGCGCCAAGCGCTTGCGCACGGTGGCCAACTGGCAGGCGCTGCTGCCAGTGCTAGAGCGCCTGCCCGGCGTGGCCGCGGTTTCGCCGATGGCGGCTGGCTCTGGCCTGGGGCTGCGTGGCGAAGCCAGCCAGGCGATCTCGCTGCTCGGGGTTGACCTGGAGCGCTACGAGCGCATCGTCGGCCTTCGCAACAAGGTGGTCAGCGGCACGGCGCGGCTAGCGCCGGGCGAGGCCATCGTGGGACGCGATCTGGCGGCTGATCTCGGGCTACGGGTGGGCGACCGGCTGCGACTGCAGACCACCGGATCGACTGAGGCGGTGCGGGTGACCGCGCTGGTGGATTTGGGTGTGAAAGAGCTGAATCGGCGCACCGTGATCGTGCCGTTGCGCAGCGCGCAAAATTTGCTTGGTCTGCCTGGGGGCGTGACCAATGTGGACCTGACCGTGCGTGACGTGTGGGCCGCGCAGGCCATGGCTGATCAGTTGCGGCGCGAGCTGCCCTACCAGTTTGAGACCTGGCAGGAGAGCAACGCGCAGTTGGTCTCGGCACTCAATGCGCAGTCCGTCAGCACCGGTCTTATTCGTGCGGTGGTGCTGGTGGTGGTGGTGCTGGGCATTGCCAGCGTGTTGGTGGTTTCGGTGGTGCAGAAGCAGCGCGAGATTGGTATTCTGCGGGCCATGGGCGCTACCCGTGCGCAGGTGTTGCGTGTGTTTTTGGTGCAGGGCGCGGTGGTTGGCGCTTTAGGCTCGGTGCTGGGCGTGTTTCTGGCCTGGGTCATGGTGGAACTGTTCACCCGCTTTGTGCGCGGCCCGGATGGTCTGCCGCTGTTTGATATCTCGCTGGCGCCCGCGCTGGCACTGCAAGTGGCGGCGGTGGCCACGGTCTGTGGCGTCATCGCCGCGATCGCACCGGCGCGCCGGGCCGCGAAGATGGATCCGGCACAAGCGATCCGAATTTGATGCTCATGAGCGCCCAACCGCTGATTCAACTCCATCAGGTCCGCAAAACCTACAACCCTGGCCTACCCAACGAGGCCGAGGTCTTGCATGGTATCGATCTGCAGTTGAATGCGGGTGAGTTCATTGCGTTGATGGGACCCTCGGGCTCGGGCAAGAGCACGCTGCTCAACATCGTCGGCCTGCTGGAGCGCATGAGTGCGGGCAGCTACCACCTGCAAGGCGAGGAAATGGTGGGCCTAGACGACGGTGGGCTGACGCTGCGCCGACGCAAGTTGCTCGGCTTTGTGTTTCAGTTTCACCATCTGCTACCGGCCTTCACCGCGCTGGAGAACGTCACCCTGCCAGCCCTGATGGCCGAGGGCCGGGTGAGCACGGCGCAGCGCGAGCGCGCCAGGGAACTGCTCGATGCGGTGGGGCTATCGGCTGCGCTGGACAAGCGGCCCTCGGAGCTCTCAGGCGGCATGCAGCAGCGGGTGGCGATTGCGCGCGCGCTGGTGATGAACCCACCGCTGGTGCTGGCTGATGAGCCCACCGGCAACCTCGACAGCGCTTCGTCCGACGAAGTGTTTGTGTTGCTGCGGCGCATGCACGCCGAGCGAGGCACCTCGTTTGTGGTGGTCACCCACGACCCGCGCCTGGGTGCGCGGTGTGACCGGTTGGTGGAACTGATCGATGGCCAGACTGCGCGCGACGAGGCGGTGGTCCGGGCCGATGGGGCGCTTGGCCCGAGTGAACCGCTACGCCGCTGATTACTTTGCCATCGAACAATGTCCGCCGCTCGTGGCTTTGCCCGAGCCGGCCGCAACCAGCGGCGGCTCGTTACGCAAATCCACCGGAGCGGATGCTAAAAAGTCCCAGGCCAGGAAGGCCAGCAGCACAAGCCAGAAGACGGCTTTGAGAGGTTGGGTAGTGGTCATAGCGGTCTGCTGTCAAAACCCATAGCAGCGGCGTAGGCGCACACCCACCATGGTGCCACCAAAGGCTAGCGGCACCCAGATCCAGCCGTGCAGGCTGCCGGTAGAAATACCGCTGAGCATGGCGCCCACGTTGCAGCCAAACGCCAGTCGCGAGCTGTAGCCCAAGACAAATCCGGCCACCAGCCCAATCGCCCACTGCTGCGAACTAAGTGGCTGGCTGACCGAGGGCGCCTTGGCCGACACCCACAGCGCCCCGGCCAAAATGCCAATGCTGGTAATGGTGGTGACATCCATCAACACGGTTTGCGTCAGGCGCAGCGCGTTGCCGCTTTGACTCCAAAAGGCGTTGACCGTCGGGTCAAACGCACCCAGCGCCACCGAAACCTTGGCAGCCCACAGGCCAAAGCCATACACCACGCCCCAAGGCTGGCCAGCCAGCAGCAGATTGAGCGTCGCCAGCACTGCCAGCGCCATCGCACCCCACAGCCAGCGCTTTTCAAGCCACTGCCGCCCCGCGCCTACCCATGCGCGCACGGCGATCAGTGCCAGCGCCAGCAAAGTCAACGTCAGCGCCAACGCGCCACCGGTACCCAACTGTTCAGACAGGCTGACGGGTTCGATCTGGCCCAGTGTGAGCCAGCTGTCTAAATGCGCCGAGCCCAAAAAACTACCTAGCGCAAACAGCGGCAAGATGCCCATGTTGAGCGGCACGCCCAAGCCTGCCTTGTACAGCGTGCCCGAGCCACAGCCGTCGGCAATTTGCATCGTCATGCCAAAGAGGAATGCGCCCACCAACAGGCTCACGCTTGGTGGCCCTAGCGCCGCCTGCAACTCAGAAAACTGCCCCAGCAGCGGCAACGCGGCCAGGCTGGCCAGCGCCAGCAGCATGATCTGCCCGGTCACGCCGCGCGGGTCGCGTTGCTCGATAAGCTCGCGCCAGCCGGTGGTAAAGCCAAAACGCGCGCCCGCCAGCGCCGCGCCCATGCCCACGCCCACCAGCAACAGCACCGCTTGGCGCACCGAAACCGACATTACAAGAAAGATGAAAAAGGCCGCCACCAGGGCCGCCAGAGGCAATCGCTTCATGGAGTTAGTTGAAGGTTTTGGCGATCCAGAGCTTCGCGTCCATCATCAACTGCGCGGTACGGCTGGGTTGATTTGCAATCGGCAGGCCGTTGGGGTCTTGCGACCACGCCGCCATTGAGCCAGGGTAGAGCTTGACCTTCGGCTGGCCCAGCACCTCAGACAGGGCAAACCAATTGGTCGCGGCCCAGTGGCCAGTGTTGCAGAAAGATACCGTCTCTTTGGCGCTATGGATCGGGCTGGATGCCGCGATCTGTTTGGCCTGATCGGTGCCCACAAAGATGGCGCTGCCGGGGACAAACCATTTGTCGTGCTGCAGGTTGACCGCAGCAGGCAGCGTGCCCGCCACCCGGGCGGCGGGAGCGCGGGTTTCGCCGTTAAAGAAGGCTGCAGGTCGGGCGTCAATCAGCAACGCGTCTTTGGCTTTCACATGCTGCGCCACTTCGTCGGTGCTGGCGATCAGCGACGCGTCCAGTTGCGGCTGATAGTTGCTTGCGGCAATTTTGACGGCTTGGTTGTTCTGTGGCAGTTGGGCGTTAGACCAGGCCTTGACGCCGCCGTTCAGCACCGACAGCTCTTTCAGGCCCAGTACCTTCAGCGTCCAGTAGACGCGGGCGCTGGCACCAAAATCAGTCGCATCAGCCCCACTGGAGACCACCACCGCATGCGTGGCGGGGCTGAGGCCCAGGCTTTGCACCAGCGTGGTCAGCTTGGGCAAGGTCGGCAGTTCGCCCGGGTTGCTGGCTGGCCCGCGCCACTGGCCGTAGGGTGCATTGATTGCGCCAGGGATGTGCCCAACGGCATACGCCTTTGCGTCGCGAATGTCGATTACCCGCACATTCGGGTCAATCAGGCGGATCTGCAGCTCTTTGGGTGTCAGCAACGGTTGGGCAGCAAATGCAATGGGGGTCGTGGCAACGATGATCAGGCCCAGGCTCAGGGCGGTCATCAGGGTTTTAAAGCGTTGCATCATGGCTCCAGATAAACAAAGGAGGCGATTTTGAACAGCCGCTTCAGATATGGGAACGATTTTCTTGTCAGATGCTTATATCGAAAATGATCAAAGGCGGGGCCAGCCGTGACGGATGCCAGGCGAACTGCGCCGCTTTGTCCCGAATCCAAAACCGCCAAATGCGCATTGACACCCGCTCAATGATCTGAAGCATTTAATCAAAAATAATAGCTGCTACCGCTTATTCTATAAGGGCTAGAGGCCAAAAAAGCTTGTAATTGTTGCATCTACACTCATCACACCTTCGACCTGCAGCACACCAACACCATGCAAGCTCTGCTTAACACCATCGCCCAGATGCCGCTACACACCGATGCCCAGCGTATTTTTCACGGGCGTGGGGGTCTGCACCCGGGCTGCGAGCAGTGGGCGCTGGACGCGTATCCGCCCGTTTTCTTACTCACCAGCTTTGCCCCCGCTACCGACGAGCAACTGGCCACTATCAGTGCCGCTTTGCAGGCCCGGTGGGCACAGATAGCGCCGGGCAGCGAGCCGCTGAACTGGGTGTTCCAGCATCGGGGCGGCACCTTGGGCACAGAGGGTCGCAGCGACACGCGACTGATGGCCGGCAGCGTGCCTGAGTCGCATGTGGTGGCAGAGCAGGGCGCCCGCTACCGTGTGCATGTGCTGCGCGGGCAAAACCACGGTCTGTTTCTTGACATGGCCGAGGGTCGGCGCTGGGTGCGCGACCACGTGGCGGCGCACCGTGATGATCGCTACAGCTTCAAAGTGCTCAACCTGTTTGCCTACACCTGTGCGTTTTCAGTGGTGGCGCTGCAGGCGGGTGCCAAGAGTGTGGTCAACATGGACATGAGCCATGGGGCAATCGCGATTGGGCAGCACAACCACCAACTCAACGGCATCACCACCGGCACCAGTTTTTTGGCGCACGACATCTTTAGCAGCTGGGGCAAACTCAACCGCAATGGCCCTTATAGCTTGGTGATTGTGGACCCACCCAGCTACCAAAAAGGAAGTTTTGTCGCCATCAAGGACTACGCCCGGCTGATGCGCCGCCTGCCCGATTTGCTGGCACCGGGCGGTCATGTGCTGCTGTGCCTGAACGCGCCCGAACTGGGAATGGCCTTTTTGCAAGACCAGATGCAGGCCAGTGCCCCTGAGCTGCGCTTTATAGAACGCGTGGCCAACCCGGGCGCATTTGCCGATGTGGATGACCAGCGCGCGCTCAAGGTACTTGTCTATCGCTTGCCCGAGTGACTTTCTTGGCTGGTAGCTGCGGTGGGGCTTTGCAATGTCCTGGGCCCAGCACCGGCTTCGCAAATGCGCGAACAATCACCGCTTGATATTTCAAGAGCATTCCAATACCCGACGACGACCGCTGCTGTGGCACGGACACCTGCTTCATCGATGCGCAGTGCCGCGGTTGTTTTGGCCAGGTGTGGGTTGGCCATCCAAGGTGTCGCATCACCGTCAACCCATATCAGGCTGCCACTTCATTACCCGCCACTTCGCCTGCTGCTAATGCACCCGACACGGACACCCCATGAACGCCATCAGCCAAACCCTGCTCAACGACGACATCACCCAGCGCTGCGTGGTGGACAGCCGCACGCTGCCATGGCAGCCCTCACCATCAGCCCCGGTGCACCAGCGCCTGCTGAAGCGCAACGGCGGCGAGGTTGCGCGCGCCACATCCATCGTGCGGTATGAGGCAGCCGCCAGCTTTGACCATCATCCCCACGAGCTGGGCGAGCAAATTTTGGTACTGGAAGGCACGCTAAGCGATGAGCACGGCGACTACCCGGCAGGCACTTACCTGCAAAATCCGCCCGGCTCGGGCCATGCGCCTTATTCCACCGACGGCTGTACGTTGTTTGTCAAACTGCGCTACCTCGACCCGGCAGACACCGAGCGCGTGGTGATCAACACCCGCACGGCGCACTGGCACCAGGGTTTGGTGCCAGGCCTGAAGGTGTTGCCGATCAGCGCGTTTGGTACCCGCAACACCGCCATGGTGCGCTGGGCGCCCGAGACCTATTTCAATCCTCACCGGCACTACGGCGGCGAAGAAATCCTAGTGGTGGAGGGCGTGTTCTCTGACGAGCACGGGCATTACCCGGCTGGCAGCTGGCTGCGCAGCCCGCACATGAGTCAGCATCAGCCTTTCAGCGTAGAGGGCTGTCTGATCATGGTCACCACCGGACATTTACTGCGCGCATGAGCGCCTCATTGGTTACCACTTCTGCACACCAATGCTACAACAATGGTCCCTGTCCCCAGAGCCTGACAGCCCAGAGCACCACAACCCAGAGCATCACAACCCACGCTACTTGACGTGACTGAATCCCAATGCGCGCTGGTTGGCTACCAGGAACGGCTGATGCCTGTCCTGCACGAAGGCTAGACCTCTTTAGCCGATGCTCTGCCCGTGGCAGATATCACCTGCACACTGGACGTGATTCTGTGGGGCACCGCGCAAAACCTCGCCCGCCGGGGCGGCAACGACCCAGCGCTGCGCACCCTGTTTTAGAAACCACTGGCCAAGATGCACTTCAACGCGACCAAAGAGCGTACCGAGCTACACCGGCCCTAAAGATCGGCAGATTTAAACCTTGGCGCCGCTAAAGACAGGCCGCAGCACGGGACCGACGATGGTCGGCATGAAGGCGACAAGGAAGACGATCCAGCCGGCACACCACAGTGTTGCCGAGAGTGCCACTGGGTTGTCCAGCCAGCCGTAGAGAAAGTGCGAGGTGACGCGCGTCCAGGCACCCAGCCAGACCAGCGCATAGGCCAGCGGTAAAAGCGGCCCCGCGCGCAATCTGCTGTCGTCGCGACGGGCTGCGGCGCGCGACGCCACCGCCAGCACCATGCCCGACATCGCGCCCATGGTCAGCGCGTGCGCCGCGTCGGCTTCAGGCCAGAAGCTCGGCGCTAGGCGCGAGACGCCGACAATCAACAAACCTGCCACCAGCGAGTAGAAGGTGGTGTGCATCATCACCAGCAGCCCATTGCCGCCGATTGCAGATGAGCGCCAGCCGGTCAGGCGCCAGCCCTGGACGACACCGGCAATGATCAGCGCCCAGCCGCTGGCGACCTCGGCGCCAGCCAGCGTCAGCACCAGCGCGATATACAGCGTCACCAGCCCCAGGCGATTGGCCAAGCGGTTTTCAAGCGGCGGCACCACCGTCGAGCCCGTCTGGCGCAGCCAGTTGGCGGTGAACGCCGGGATCATGCCGCCAGCGATGACGGCCACCTTCATGGCAAAAAACATCACCGCCGCGCGCTTGAGTGCCACGACGTCCAGCGCCCAGCCTTCGCGCGCGGCGATCACCAGCAGCGCGTCGAGGACGCCCAGCGCCAGGATCGCGCCCGGAAAACCCAGTTTGTTCCAGACCCGTTTGGCGACGATATCGCGAAGCAGTAGCGCCGTCACCATGCCGAAGTACAGCGCACCCGGGGCCAGCAGCAACAGCAGCGGTAACGTCTGTGCATCCAGCATCACCCCACGCGCGGCGACCCAGAAGGCTACCAGCAGCATCAGCGGCCGGCCAGCGAGTATGGGGCGCGCGGTCCAACTCGTTACCGCGGTCAGAAAATAGGCGGCGACTGACGCGCCGCCGAAGCCGAAGATCATCTCGTGCACGTGCCACAGCGTCGGCGTGCCCAATTGCGGCATGCCGATCTGCGGCCACCACCACCAGCCCCACTGCCACCAGAACAGCGCGCCCAGCGCCCACAGCCCGGCCATCAGAAAAAGCGGCCGATGCGGGGCTTGCCAAAGGTCGGCCAGACGCGGCGGTTGCAAACGGGAGACGGCGGAATCTGACATCGGCGGTTATTGCGGCCGCAAGGCGTGCGGGTTGGGGTAAAGGTCGGAACCGCGGAAAACAGCGGTTCTGTCGCGGCGGTGCCCGGCTCAGGAGCCAAAGGTGTGGGGCATCGGCAGGAGCCAGGATTTTACGAGGGGCGCAGTGCCCAGTGCCCGGTGCCCGCCCAGCGCCACCGGAGTCAGGTTCAGCGTTGTCAGCGGCAGGTAGAAAGGTGCGGCCAGGCGCAGCTAGACCTTGGCCGCCGTTGCTTAGGGGATTGGCGTGCGCCCCATCACTTTCAATCGTAAAAATTTTACGTCAGCGCTTCTTCTGGTTTGCGACCACTGCAAAAACACCTGCCATTCCAGATGGGCGATAAGTTTAAGATCGAGCTCGTCAGTCCACGCGGACAGAGGTCACCAGCACCACAGAAAATACTTCAATAGTGCGGATCCAGGGGCCTAAGGTAATCCCGTAGTCGGAGAAAAATTGGGTCAGTAAAGTTGTCGGCATTCGATCTGATGGTCTGTGCCAGCGCCGCAGTTTCACCGCTATCAGGGCTTTCTCGCATTTCGCCAAGCGTCTGAGCACCACACGCACCCACTGGGATGATGCGGCTTTCTATGCGGTGCAGAAACCAGCCAAGGTCTACATCTGCTGTTTGGCCTGAGCATGGCTGCCCTGACCGCCAATCAAATCGCAGCCTTTGATATTGCCGGTTCGGTCCAATCGGTGTGTGAGCTAGGCCTGATCGGGCTGCTGACGGGCAACACCTCGAATCTGGGGTTGCAAGCCCAAACCGGCAGAATGTATCCAATATTCCGCCAAGGGCTTAAAGCGTGCACTGGGAGCTGTCGCCAACATCTGTTTTTCGACGCTGACCGCAGTAGGCCGCGAAGGCCCCTTCTGATACACGCAAATCTTTGTGCGCAAAACCATGTCGGATAGCCTCACTGGTCGTAAACCTGGTTCTTAAGGTTTCTCGACTATGAATGTCGGCGGGTGATACAGCTGCGTGCCCTATTTCGCGCGTGGGGCAGTTCAAAGCCAGACTTTTGGTGAACTGGACAAATTCCGCCGGTTTGGGCTTGGAACCCCTTAACCATGTTTTCCGTTCCATAGCTCCCTAAACCCCAAACATGCGCTATCCAAAGTGTTGGGCGATGTCAAGGGAAAAAGCGCGATACAACTGACCCGCTAGTACAGCGTGCGCAACAAGGGAAAGAGTATTTGCTTTTTAGCCTAAGCGGGACAAAGGCCTTTAGCTATGCTGGGCATAGCACCACTGGGTCAGCGAATGGCAGGGTCGCTCACCCGCATGACTAGCGGTGTGGGCTCGTCGTCCAAAGCCAGCACGCGGCGCGCACCGTTGAAGCGCTTTTTCCAGTAGGCCCCGCTCAGGCTTTCAATGCGCACTCCAGCGCCCGACCGGGGGGCGTGGACAAACTTCCCGTCACCAATATAAATACCCACATGGCTAAAGGCGCGGCGCATGGTGTTGAAAAACACAAGATCGCCAGGTTGCAAGTCGTTGCGGGCAACTTTTTTAGTACTGGCAGCTTGTTGTGCGGCAACCCTCGGCAAAACCAAGCCAAGCGAGTCTTGGTAAACCGTTTTTACCAAGCCACTGCAATCAAATCCGGTTTCTGCGGAAGTGCCACCGCGCCGGTACGGTACGCCCAAAAAGCCCATTGCCGCGGAGACCAACTCGGTGGCTTGGGTCCCAACGGCCCGGCCGACATCTTGCACTTGCTGCAAACCGGGGATGTTGATCAGCGGCTGACTCGTCTCTTCAGGTGCTGCAACTGGCGCCGCATGCGCCACGCTGGCAAAGAGTACGCTGAGAACGAGTGGCAAAAAACGCATGAGAGAGAGCATAGCAGCAAAATTGCATTTGTGAGAATGTTTTTATGCTTAAAGTGACTTATTGAAATAACTTGTAACGCGTTGATTATAAACATTAATGTTAAACTTTTTTTGAAGTTTCTGTGTCAGATTGAAAAAATTGTCTGTTCATGCCGGCGCAGACATTCGCGTCGGGATGGCCTGGGGTTTAATACCTGGTCTGCAGTGTTTCTTGAAAGATGCCCATGTTGCTAGAAGCTGATACGTCCCAACTCGTACTGGTCGATTACCAAGCGCGGCTCATGCCCGCTATTTTCGAGGCGCCTCTGGTGCTGGCCAATGCCGTTAGGCTGGCGAAGATGGCGCGGCTGCTCAACGTGCCGGTGATCGGCACCGAGCAAAATCCCTCCAAGCTGGGTGAAAACGCACCCGAAGTCAGAGCCTTGTGCCAGCGCACCCTGGCCAAGATGCATTTCGGTGGGGTTGAAGAAGGTTTAGGCGAGTGGTTGCGCCCGCCAGTCAAGCCGCCTGCAGGCAATGCGCGAAGCCTGCCAAAACACCTACAAAAGCCGTCCAATACACCCTCAGAGCGCAACACCATTGTGATTGCCGGTTGCGAGGCGCATGTGTGCCTGCTGCAAACGGCATTGCAGTTGCTGGAAGACGAGTTTGACGTCTGGGTTGTCACCGATGCCTGCAGTTCACGCACGGAGCGCAACCGCGACGCCGCTTTTGACCGACTGGCCGGGGCGGGCGCCGAACTGGTGACCACGGAGATGGTGGCTTTTGAGTGGCTGCGCTCTGCCGAACATCCACAGTTCAAAGCGGTTCTACCATTGATCAAATAAGGCTCTAGCCCTTACTGGTAAAGCGCTGATAGCTATGAAATAATGACTTGATGAGAAGCACTTTTGTTCGATAGCAGAGTGCCGCCCGCCAGGGTCTTGAAAGATGTTCGTTCATAATTATGAATTCAGTTCAGCCACCCTTTAACGGAGAAAAAAATGACCAGTTACGCCGAATTCCACCAACGCTCCCTGACAGACCGCGATGCATTTTGGGGGGAGCAGGCGCAACTGGTGGACTGGAAGGTGCCCCCGCAACAGATTTGTGATTACAGCAATCCGCCCTTTGCCAAATGGTTTGTGGGTGGCACCACCAACCTGTGCCATAACGCGGTAGACAGGCATCTGGCATCCCGCTCGGATCAGGCTGCGCTGATTTTTGTCTCGACCGAAACCAATCAGGAAAAAGTATTTTCCTTCAAAGAGTTGCACGCAGAAGTTCAACGAATGGCTGCAGTGTTGAAAGACCTCGGCGTGCAAAAGGGAGACCGGGTACTGATCTACATGCCGATGATTCCCGAGGCCGCGTTTGCCATGCTGGCCTGCACCCGCATCGGTGCGATTCACTCGGTGGTCTTTGGCGGTTTTGCATCGGGTTCGCTGGCTTCGCGTATTGAAGATGCAGAACCCAAGGTGGTGGTGAGCGCGGATGCCGGTTCGCGCGGTAGCAAGCCGGTGCCCTACAAGCCCTTGCTGGATGAGGCGCTGCGCTTGTCCAAGTACAAGCCTGAAGCCGTTTTGCTGGTCGATCGTGGCTTGTCCCCGATGGATCTGGTGGCCGGACGTGACCACCTGTGGGCTGCGTTGCGTGACAAACACCTCGACACCGTGGTCGATTGCGAGTGGGTGGACGCCACCCACCCAAGCTACACGCTGTACACCAGCGGCACCACCGGCAAACCCAAAGGCGTGCAGCGCGATACCGGCGGTTACTGCGTGGCGCTGGCGGCCAGTATGAAATACATCTACGCCGGCAATCCTGGTGAAACCTACTTCTCCACCAGCGACATCGGCTGGGTGGTGGGCCACAGTTACATCATTTATGGCCCGCTGATCTCCGGCATGGCGACCATCATGTACGAAGGACTACCCACCCGCCCGGATGGTGGCATCTGGTGGAGCCTGGTCGAGAAATACAAGGTGACAGTGATGTTCAGCGCGCCTACAGCGGTGCGCGTGCTCAAGAAACAAGACCCAGCGCTGCTTACCAAATACGACTTGTCCAGCTTGCGAGCCCTATTTTTGGCTGGCGAGCCGCTGGACGAGCCCACCGCGCAGTGGATCAGCGCCGGTTTGGGCAAGCCCATCATCGACAACTATTGGCAGACCGAAACCGGCTGGCCGATTTTGTCGCTGTGCAACGGGGTTGAAGAGGCAGTGACCAAGTTTGGCTCACCTGGCAAAGCGGTGTATGGCTATGACGTCAAATTGCTTGACGACCAGACTGGCGAAGAACTCACCGCCCCAAATCAAAAGGGCGTGATTGCTGTCGAAGGCCCGTTGCCTCCGGGCTGCATGCAAACCGTTTGGCGCGATGACGAGCGTTTTGTCAACACCTACTGGAAGAGTGTGCCCGGCCGGCTGATTTACAGCACCTTTGACTGGGGTATTCGCGATCCCGATGGCTACTTCTTCATTTTGGGCCGCACCGACGACGTGATCAATGTGGCTGGCCACCGCCTGGGCACGCGTGAGATCGAAGAGAGCATTGCCGCCCACCCGAACATCGCCGAGGTGGCGGTGGTAGGCGTGGCTGACCAGCTCAAGGGCCAGGTGGCCATGGCTTTTGCGGTGCTGAAAAACCCGGACCTGGTGACCGATGATGCCAGTGCCAAGGCCCTGGAGGCCGAGGTCTTCAAAATGGTCGACCGTGACTTGGGCGCTGTCGCGCGCCCGGCACGCGTGCGTTTTGTCAGCGTGCTGCCGAAAACTCGCAGCGGCAAGTGCCTGCGTCGTGCGATCGTTGCCGTGTGTGAGGGTCGCGACCCAGGTGACCTGACCACCATGGACGACCCGGCAGCGCTGCAGCAAATCAAGGACCTGGTCACCGCCTGATTTGAGGAAAATCAAGATTTTGTAAGTTTGGTGCCACCCTCGCGGTGGCACAATCACTTTTCGCACAGGCCCTTCCAACGCCACAGTCGCATCCGCCAAACGGTCAAGCCGTGACGCGGGAGGTTAACTAATCCTAGCTTTAACCAGCTAAAGCTCCCTGAAGGGGAGTGAAAGTCAGCGAATATATGAGTGAGACAAACTCGGTTTACCAGGCCTATCAGGCCAACACCTATCTGTTTGGTGGCAATGCCCCGTACGTCGAGGAGATGTACGAAAACTACCTTGCCAACCCCAGCAGTGTTCCCGACACTTGGCGCGATTATTTTGACGCGCTGCAGCATGTACCTGCAGTGGATGGCAGCAATACTCGCGACGTACCGCATCAACCGGTCATCAACGCTTTTGCTGAACTTGCCAAACAGGGCAGCAACCAAACCGTGCTGCAAACCGGCGCCGACTCCGAACTGGGCCGCAAACGCGTTGCCGTTCAGCAACTGATTGCCGCTTACCGCAATGTGGGTGCTCGTTGGGCCGATCTGGACCCCTTGAAGCGCACCGAGCGTGAAGATATCCCCGAGTTGGACCCCTTGTTTTATGGTTTCGCAGATGCTGATTTTGAAATTGTTTTCAACACCAGCAATACCTTCTTTGGCAAAGAAGTCATGTCCTTACGTGATCTTCTTAATGCTTTGCGTGAGACATATTGCAGCAGCATCGGTGCCGAATACATGTACCTTACTGACCAGACGCAAAAGCGCTGGTGGCAGCAGCGGCTGGAAAGTGTGCGCAGCAAGCCGAGCTTTGATGTTGAGAAGAAAAAGCACATTCTTGACCGCTTGACCGCAGCAGAAGGCCTAGAGCGTTTTTTGCATACCAAGTATGTAGGCCAAAAGCGCTTCTCGCTGGAAGGTGGAGAGAGCTTCATTGCCGCGATGGACGAACTGATCCAGCAGGCCGGGAGCCGTGGTGTGCAGGAAATCGTTATTGGTATGGCCCACCGTGGTCGCTTGAATGTGTTGGTCAACACCTTGGGCAAAATGCCCGCCGATCTGTTTGCCGAGTTTGACCATACCGCCCCTGAGGCGCTTCCTTCGGGTGACGTGAAATACCACCAGGGCTTCAGCTCTGATGTCACCACACCCGGTGGCCCAGTGCACTTGAGCCTGGCGTTCAACCCGTCGCACCTGGAAATTGTCAATCCGGTGGTGGAGGGCTCAGTACGCGCCCGAATGGACCGCCGCGCCGACCCAACAGGGCGTCAGGTGCTGCCGATTCTGGTGCACGGTGATGCCGCTTTTGCCGGCCAGGGCGTCAACCAGGAAACCCTGGCGCTGGCGCAAACCCGTGGTTACACCACGGCGGGAACGGTGCACATCATCATCAACAACCAGATTGGTTTCACCACCTCTGACCCGCGTGACTACCGCTCCACCCTGTACTGCACTGACATCGTCAAAGGCGTGGAAGCGCCGGTGATGCACGTCAACGGTGATGACCCGGAAGCCGTGGTCATGGCTATGCAATGGGCGCTGGACTACCGCATGGAGTTCCGCAAAGACGTGGTGGTTGACATCATTTGTTTCCGCAAACTCGGCCACAACGAGCAGGACACCCCGGCGCTTACCCAGCCGCTGATGTACAAAAAGATCGCCCAGCACCCCGGAACCCGCAAGATATACGCTGACAAGCTATCAGCCCAAGGTCTGGGCGCTACCCTGGGGGACGATATGTTCAAGGCCTACCGTGCCGCCATGGACATTGGTCGCCACACGGTTGACCCGGTGCTGACCAACTTCAAGAGCAAATATGCCGTGGACTGGACACCGTTTTTGAATAGAAAATGGACCGATGCCTGCGACACAGCCATCCCGATGGCA
Source organism: Rhodoferax antarcticus ANT.BR (assembly GCF_001938565.1). GTDB lineage: Bacteria > Pseudomonadota > Gammaproteobacteria > Burkholderiales > Burkholderiaceae_C > Rhodoferax > Rhodoferax antarcticus. The sequence goes on along the minus strand of NZ_MSYM01000017.1, from coordinate 102,334 downwards.
GAGTGGAGGCGCTTGGCCGAGAAGATCACCACAATTCCCGCCAGTGTCAGCCCGCATTCCTTGGTGAAGAAAGTCTACGACGATCGCGCTGCCATGGGCCGTGGCGACATCCCGGTGGATTGGGGCATGGGTGAGCACATGGCGTTTGCCTCGTTGGTGGTCAGTGGCTACCCGGTGCGACTGTCTGGCGAAGACAGCGGTCGCGGCACCTTTTCCCACCGTCACGCGGTCATTCACGATCAAAGCCGTGAAAAGTGGGATACCGGTACTTACGTGCCTTTGTCCAATGTGGCAGAAGGCCAGGCACCGTTCAGCGTCATCGATTCCATCCTGTCCGAAGAAGCGGTGTTGGGGTTCGAGTATGGCTATGCCTCCAATGACCCGAACACGCTGGTGATCTGGGAAGCCCAGTTTGGCGACTTTGCCAACGGCGCGCAAGTGGTGATTGACCAGTTCATCGCGTCTGGCGAGGTGAAGTGGGGACGTGTCAACGGTATCACCTTGATGCTGCCGCACGGCTACGAGGGCCAAGGCCCAGAGCACTCATCGGCGCGTGTCGAGCGCTTCATGCAGTTGGCGGCAGATACCAACATGCAACTGGTGCAGCCCACCACAGCCAGCCAGATATTCCATGTGTTGCGTCGTCAGATGATTCGTAACCTGCGCAAGCCTTTGATCATCTTCACACCCAAGTCGCTGTTGCGTAACAAAGACGCGGCGTCACCGCTGGCTGAGTTCACCAAAGGAAGCTTCCAGACCATCATCCCCGACCACAAGACCCTTAAGGCTGATAAGGTCAAGCGGGTGGTGGTGTGCTCGGGCAAGGTGTACTTTGACTTGTCCAAAAAGCGCGAGGAAAAAGCCTTTGACGATGTGGCCATCATGCGGGTGGAGCAGCTTTACCCGTTCCCGCACAAGGCGTTTGCCACCGAGCTCAAAAAATACCCCCACGCCACCGAGGTGGTCTGGGTTCAAGACGAGCCACAAAACCAGGGTGCCTGGTTCTACGTGCAGCATTACATTCACGAAAACATGCTTGAGGGTCAGAAACTCGGCTATTGCGGGCGCACCGCCTCGGCGTCACCGGCTGTGGGTTACGCCCATCTGCACCAAGAGCAACAAAAAGCGCTGGTCGACGGCGCTTTCGGCAAGCTCAAGGGCTTTGTTCTGACCAAATAAGCACGCTTGGCTGTGATGGCACCAGCGCAAACCTCAAGTATTTTTTGAAAGAATTGTTATGGCAATCGTAGAAGTCAAAGTCCCGCAACTGTCCGAATCTGTGGCTGAAGCCACCTTGTTGCAGTGGAAGAAAAAAGTCGGCGACGCGGTCGCTGTGGACGAAATCCTGATCGACGTCGAAACCGACAAGGTGGTGATGGAAGTACCTGCGCCAGCGGCCGGGGTGATTGTTGAAATCATCGAACCCGACGGCAGTACGGTGGCAGCCGAGCAACTGCTGGCCCGCATCGACACCGAAGCGGTGGCCGGTGCCCCCGCCCCCGTGGCACCAATTACCCTGGCCATGGCAGCCGCCGCCGCGCCAGCAGCTTCTGCTGCAGTTGCACCGGCGGCTGTTGCCAGCACCACCATGGCAGGAGTGGCCATGCCAGCGGCTGCCAAGCTGATGGCTGACAACCAGCTCGCTGCAGGCTCGGTCGCCGGTACCGGCAAAGACGGCCGCGTCACCAAGGGTGATGTGCTGGTGGCAGTAGTCGGTGCTGCGGCTGCACCTAAAGTAGTAGCTGCTCCCGCAATGCCAGCAAGGGCTGCGGCCACTTTATTGCCTCAAGTATCGGCGCCGACTACGAGCCTGGCGGGTGAACTGGCAGGGCGCCCAGAACAGCGCGTGCCGATGAGCCGCCTGCGTGCCCGGGTGGCCGAGCGCCTGCTGCAGTCACAAAGCACCAACGCCATCCTGACCACCTTCAACGAGATCAACATGGCCCCGGTGATGGACATGCGCAAGCGCATGCAGGACCGGTTCGAGAAAGAGCACGGCGTGAAGCTGGGTTTCATGAGCTTCTTTGTCAAGGCGGCGGTACATGCCCTGAAAAAATTCCCGGTGCTCAATGCGTCTGTGGACGGCAACGACATTGTTTACCACGGCTATTTCGACGTGGGTGTGGCGGTGGGTTCGCCGCGTGGTTTGGTGGTGCCGATTCTGCGCAATGCGGATCAGATGAGTTTTGCCGCTATCGAAAAGAAGATTGCCGAGTTTGGCAACAAGGCGCGTGACGGCAAACTGGGCATGGATGAAATGACCGGCGGTACCTTTACCGTCAGCAATGGTGGTACCTTTGGCTCGATGATGTCCACGCCCATCATCAACCCACCACAAAGCGCTATCTTGGGCATTCACGCCACCAAAGACCGCGCCATGGTGGAAAACGGCCAAGTGGTGGTGCGCCCGATGAACTACTTTGCCATGTCATATGACCACCGCATCATCGACGGCCGTGAAGCCGTGCTGGGCCTGGTGGCCATGAAAGAGGCGCTGGAAGATCCGGCGCGCCTGCTTTTCGATATCTGAACTTCCTATTGATTCTGGACAGGCAGTTCGTTTAAACCCGCAGCGCGTATTGGGTATGCAACTCCGCGAATGTCCCCCAGCTTGGGGCGCACCCCAAGCCTCCTCCTTGATTTGGCAAAACCCCAAGTCTGCGCTGCGTTGCACACCCAACACACGCCGCTAGTTGCTGACGGAGCTATTTCAGCTGTTGGCTTTCCGGTTAGTTGTGGCATTTAGAAAGTAAAAGTTATGAGCAAGCAATTTGATGTGATCGTGATTGGTGGCGGGCCAGGTGGCTACATAGCCGCCATCCGAGCTGCCCAGTTGGGCAAAAACGTCGCCTGTGTCGATGAGTGGAAAAACATCACTGGCGGCCCGGCACCCGGTGGCACTTGCACCAATGTGGGCTGTATTCCGTCTAAGGCGTTGCTGCAGTCTTCAGAGCACTACGAGCAAGCCAGTCATCACTTTGCAGACCATGGCATCACTGTCAAGGGCTTGAGCATGGATGTCGCCAAGATGGTGGCGCGCAAGGACACGGTGGTCAAGCAGAACAACGACGGCATCTTGTACCTGTTTAAAAAGAACAAGATCAGCTTCTTTCATGGCCGCGCTTCGTTCGTCAAGGCCGTTGAAAACGGCTATGAGATCAAGGTGACCGGCGCGGCTGAAGAAGCCATCACCGGCCAGCAAATCATCATCGCCACGGGCTCCAACGCCCGTGCGTTACCTGGCACACCGTTTGACGAGGAAATGATCCTGTCCAACGACGGTGCTTTGCGCCTCGGCGCTGCACCGAAGAAGCTGGGCCTGATCGGCTCGGGCGTGATTGGTCTGGAAATGGGCTCAGTCTGGCGGCGCCTCGGGACGGATGTAACGATCCTGGAGGGTTTGCCGACCTTTTTGGGCGTGGTGGACGAGCAAATCGCCAAAGAAGCAAAAAAAGCTTTTGACAAACAGGGCCTGAAAATCGAGCTGGGTGTGACGGTGGGCGAGATCAAAACTGGCAAGAAGGGTGTGAACATTGCCTACACCAGCGCCAAGGGCGAGGCCAAGACACTCGATGTGGACAAACTCATCATCTCGATCGGCCGCGTCCCCAACACCATTGGCCTGAACGTGGAAGCGGTAGACCTGAAGCTGGATGAACGTGGCGCGATTGTGGTCGACGGCGATTGCAAGACGAACCTGCCGGGCGTCTGGGCGGTAGGTGACGTGGTGCGCGGGCCGATGCTTGCGCACAAGGCCGAAGAAGAGGGCGTGGCCGTGGCCGAGCGCATTGCTGGTCAGCACGGGCATGTCAACTTCAACACCATTCCCTGGGTGATCTACACCAGCCCCGAAATTGCCTGGGTCGGCCGCACCGAGCAGCAGCTCAAGGCCGACGGCGTGGCTTACAGGGCGGGCACCTTCCCGTTCCTGGCCAACGGTCGCGCGCGGGCCTTGGGTGACACCACCGGCATGGTCAAGATGCTGGCGGACGCAACCACGGACGAAATTCTGGGCGTGCACATCGTCGGCCCGATGGCCAGCGAGCTGATTGCCGAGTGCGTGGTGGCAATGGAGTTCCGTGCCAGCGCCGAGGACATCGCCCGCATCTGCCACGCGCATCCATCCTTGAGCGAGGCCACCAAAGAAGCTGCGCTGGCGGTAGACAAGCGTACCTTGAATTTTTAGTAATATATAAGAAATAGGCCTCTAGCCCTTATAGAATAAGCGCTAGTAGCTCTTTTATTTGTAGCATTTGGCTAGCCTGTGACCATCAGAAAAATCTATCTGCAAGAGCTTGAAACGCGTGGTTTCGCCACCGACCCAGCGCAGCTGCGTGCGGTGCAGGCGCTGGAGACCTGTTCCCGTGAATGGGGCAAATTCAAGGGAAAGCGTTCCAACGCGCTTAAAAAAATCATCAATCACCCGCCGATTCCGCGGGGGGTGTACATGTATGGCGGGGTAGGGCGGGGCAAGAGTTTTCTAATGGACTGCTTTTACAAGGCGGTGCCGCTCAAGCGCAAAACGCGGCTGCATTTTCATGAGTTCATGCGCGAGGTGCACCGCGAGCTGGCTGCCATGCAGGGCACGGTCAACCCGCTGGACCAACTGGCCAAACGCATGGCGAAAAAATACCGGCTGATCTGTTTTGACGAATTCCATGTGTCGGACATCACCGACGCGATGATCTTGCACCGTCTGCTCAAAGCGCTGTTTGATAATGGCGTAGGCATGGTGACCACCTCCAACTTCAAACCCGATGACCTGTACCCCAATGGTCTGAACCGCGACCGCCTGCTGCCCGCGATCGAGATGATCAAGCGCGAGCTGCAGGTGATCAATGTTGATAACGGCACCGACTACCGGGGCCTGACCATGGAGCAGTTGCAGCTGTATCACACGCCCCTGGGGCCAGACGCAGATGCCGCCATGACCATCGCCTTTGAGCGGTTGGCAGAGCAGCCGGATCAGGATCCGGTGCTGAAAATTGAGTCACGCTTGATTCAGGCCAAGCGGCGTGCCGGCGGCGTGGTCTGGTTTGACTTCAAAACCTTGTGTGGCGGCCCGCGCTCGCAAAATGATTACCTGGAGCTGGCCAGCCAGTTTCACACCGTGCTGCTCAGCAATGTTCCGCAGATGGCCCCCAGGATGGCTGCTGAGGCCAGGCGTTTTACCTGGCTGGTGGATGTGCTTTACGATCGGCGGGTGAATCTGATCCTGTCGGCTCAGGTGGCGGCAGAGCTGCTGTACACCGAAGGTCAGATGGTCAATGAGTTTGTGCGCACTGTGTCGCGCATCAAGGAAATGCAAACAAGTGAATTTTTGGCGCTGGAGCGTCGTAACGTGGACACGCGGTTGACATGAAATCAAGACTCTTGGTAGTAGGTTTGTTGTTGGGCTGGCAGGCGTTGGCTGGTGCCCAGACCCTGGCACCTGAGCCAGCGGCGCTGGACCCTACTGCCGAGCGGCAACGGATCTCTGCAGAGCGCGTGGGTCATGAAGCGGTGTACCAGCAGGCTGAGCGGCTGTGCTACAGCCGGTTTGCAGTGTCTGACTGTCTGCGCGATGCCCGCCAGGAGAGGCGTTTGGCGATGGACGAATTGCGTCGCCAGGAGCTGCTGCTCAACGATATGGAGCGTAAAACCAGAGCCATTGAAGCGCTCAAGCGCATTGAAACAAAATTGGCTAATCAGCAGGAAAAGACCTTGCAGGACGCCTCTCAGACTGCCAAGCCACCTGTTGTGCCTAGAAAACAGCTGCAATGACCGCAGCTGCAGGGTTCTAAGCAGCGGGTTCTTCGACCTTGACGATCGCGAGAGACAGGTTGTCGCCACTGCCTTTGGCGCGACGACGTGCCTTGTCGACCAGAAATTCACTGGCCTCACGAGCAGACAAAGCGCTCAACACCGAGCCCAACTCCGCTTCGGTGAAGTAGTGCCACAAGCCATCGCTGCAGATCAACAAGCTGTCGCCTGGCTGCAACTTGGCGATCGAGTGGCTGTCCATGGGTGGCTCTTTCTCGGTGCCCAGGCAACCCATCAAAATATTGGACTGAGGATGAAAGTTGGCTTGCTCGTCGGTCAATTCACCTTTGTTGACCAGTGTCTGAACATAGGAGTGGTCTTTGGTGCGCTTGACCAGCTGCTTGCCATGAAAGTGGTAAATGCGTGAATCGCCAGCATGGGACCAATGGCAGCTGCCGTCTGGATTAATTACAAAAACGGCAATCGTGCTGTGTGGCTCTTCCTCGGTGGAGATGGCCGTCAGTTTGATGACCATGTGTGCTTCCAGTACCAACTGGCTCAGCATGGCCACGGGGTCATCAATTCCGGGTGAATAGCGGTCAAAAAGCTGTTTCGCGGTCATCATGACCTGGTCTGAGGCCTTTCGCCCGCCGCTACGGCCTCCCATGCCATCTGCCAGAATTGCCATCACACACCCTTTGGTGCGCACGTGGCTTAGCAGTTTTACCTGATCCTGCTGGTAATCCCGGTCGCCTTTGTGGATGCCAGTTGACGCAGTAACCCGGTACCCGTTGGTACTCATGCACTCACCAAAACTTCCACCAAGGCTGCGTTTTGTCTTTGAAACCCTGCGTCAGGTAGGGCGTCTGGGGGTAGTTCTTTTCCAGCACGCGTTTGGCGTCATCGCGCAAGTCGGGCATGTTCAGCTTGTCATAAGACTTGACAATCAAAAACAGCGCTTCTTCCACGGCTGGCACACCTTGGTAGTCGGTAATGGCGGTTTGCGCCCGGTTGATGGCGGCCAGATAGGCGCCGCGCTCGTAGTAGTAGCGGGCCACGTGCACCTCAGACTCGGCCAGGGAATTTACGATGTAATTCATCCGCGCACCGGCGTCAGCGGCGTATTTGGATTCAGGAAAACGCGTGGTCAGTTCCTTGAAAGCTTCAAACGACTCCTTCGCGGCCTGCTGGTCACGCTCCGACAGGTCCTGGCGGGTCAGGAAGGCAAACAAACCCAAGTCGTCATTGAAATTGACAAGGCCCTTTAGATAAAGCGCGTAGTCCAGCGCCGGGCTGGCGGGATGCAGCTTCATGAAACGGTCCAGCGTGGCCACCGCCAGCACCGGCTCGCCGTTTTTGAACTGCGCATAGGCTTTGTCCAACTGCGCCTGCTGCGCCAGGGGGGTGCCAGCAGCGCGGCCTTCGAGCTTGTCAAACAGGGGCACCGCCTTGTCATACGCCCCGCTACTGAGCTCATCCTTGGCTTCGGCGTAAATTTTGTTGGGGCTCCAACCTGCGGTGGGGTCAACCGTCGTGGTGGAACACGCGCCTAACAGCAGGACGCCACACGCCAGTGAGCAGGCGCGGGCAGCAGATAATTTGGCATCAGGCATGTAGGACAGCTTTCTTGAAAAACACTCAGCAAATTATATCGACCCCCCCTCAAGGCCCTGACGGCGAGCTGGCCGAAGAAACGGGCGTGGAGGCAGAACTGCGGGCATTGTCTTTCAGTTTTGCGCACCATGGCATGCGTCTGGATCTGGCATTGACCGAATTGGTACCCGAGTTTTCCCGTACTTATTTGCAGCAACTCATCGCCTTGGGCAGTGTGCTGATCAACGGCACGGTGGTGACAAAAGCCTCCAGCAAGGTCAAGGCAGGCGCAGTGGGGCAGATTGAGCTGCGGCCAACACCGCAAAGCCAGGCCTTCAAGGCCGAGAACCTGCCGCTAGACATCGTGTTTGAGGACGAGCACCTGTTGGTGATCAACAAGCCCGCCGGGCTGGTGGTGCACCCGGCGCCTGGCAACTGGAGCGGCACCCTGATGAATCGTTTGTTGGGATACGACTTGCAGGCGTTCAACCTGCCGCGGGCTGGCATCGTGCATCGGCTTGACAAAGACACCAGTGGTTTGATGGTGGTGGCGCGCACCCGTCAGGTGATGGATGCGCTGGTGCAGGCTATTGCAGCACGCACAGTCAAGCGCCAGTACCTTGCACTCGCACACGGGGCCTGGCATGGCAGTCTGTTGCGGCATGTGGATGCGCCGGTGGGCCGTGACCCGGGCAATCGCCTGCGCATGGCGGTGGTTGACTTGGGCGTCCATGCGGGCAAGCTTGCGCAGACCGACTTTGAATGCCTGGCCAGCAGCACAACGGGGTGCTTACTCAAGTGCACCCTGCACACTGGCCGTACGCACCAAATCCGGGTTCACCTGGCCTCGATCGGCCACGCCCTGGTCGCAGACGCCGTTTATGGAGGCGCTCTGGGTGCAGGTATGCAGCGGCAGGCTTTGCACGCCACCCGGCTGGCGTTTGTGCATCCGATCACCGGGCAATCTCTGGTGTTTCATGCCCAGCTTCCAGATGATTTGGCCGGGGCTCTGAAGTCTTGGGGCCTCAATTACAATGTGGCTTCTCTTTAGCCTGCCTTGCAGTGCTTTTAACGTGCCACCGACGACTTGTCGGTCCTGATCACGTCTTCCACTTGTTTTGTACCGCACCCAAGCGTGTGTTTTGACCGGAAATAGCCAACCATGAACACGGTGGATGCCAAACGCGTCCTAGAAACTGCATTGATTTGTGCACAGCAACCTTTGCCCGTGCGGGACATGCGCGCCCTGTTCGAGGATGAAGTGACCGCCGCAGACATCAACGGCGTGCTGAGCGCGTTGCAAGCCGACTGGTTGGATCGTGGCGTGGAACTGGTTCAGGTGGCAAGCGGGTGGCGTTTTCAGAGTCGCCCCGAGATGCGGGTGTATCTTGACCGACTGCACCCTGAAAAACCACCGCGTTATACCCGGGCCACACTGGAAACACTGGCCATCATTGCTTACAAACAACCTGTGACCCGAGGTGATATTGAAACTATTCGCGGCGTGACGGTCAACGCGCTGACCCTCAAGCAGCTTGAAGACCGGGGCTGGATCGAAGCGATCGGCCATCGGGACACCATTGGTCGGCCAGCACTTTTTGCTACCACCCGTCATTTTTTGGACGATCTGGGGCTTGACTCTCTGGATCAACTGCCCTTGCTGGCGTCTCCCACGGCGGCAACGGGTGCGCTGGATGCACTTTTAAACCAAGACTCGGCTGCTCATGCCGCCGAGCCGCTGACTTCTTCCGTGCTGCACGGCCTTCCAGATTCGGCTACCGCCGAGTTGGATTGGTCTGGTGGTACACCTATCAGCGCGAACCCAACTGCAACTGCTTCTGCACAGGACACACCATGACCCAATTTGTCAACGAGCCACCACCACCTGCCCAAGCGCTGGCGGACGTGATCCGTTTTGAAGACGTTGTTTCCGGCGTCTTTGACGCATCTGAAAACACTACGGAGATGCCAGCGCTGAAGCGGGTGCTGCCACCCCAACCGGAATCACCCAAGCTGCATAAAGTGCTGGCCCAGGCAGGCATGGGCTCGCGGCTGGAGATGGAGCAATTGATTCTGGAGGGGCGGATCACTGTTAACAGCGAGCCTGCGCACATCGGCCAGCGGGTGCAGTTTGGTGATCATGTCAAGGTGAATGGCAAACCGATTCGTTTCAAGATCTCGCCCCCACCAGCGCGCGTCATCGCTTACCACAAGCCCGCAGGTGAGGTGGTCAGCCATGACGATCCCCAAAATCGGCCGACCGTGTTTCGCAAGTTGCCCAAGCTGTTTCAAGGCAAGTGGCAGTCTGTGGGTCGTCTCGACTTGAATACCGAGGGCTTGCTGCTATTTACCAGTTCGGGGGAGCTGGCCAACAATCTGATGCATCCTCGCTTCGGGCTGGAGCGTGAATACGCGGTGCGGGTGCTGGGGGCGTTGACGCAGGAAGAAAAGCACAAACTGTTGGATGGGGTTCGGCTGGATGACGGCATGGCGCAGTTTGGCTCTATCGAGGAGGGCGGTGGAGAAGGCTCCAATTGCTGGTACCGCGTGACGATTTCAGAAGGGCGTAACCGCGAGGTGCGCCGCATGTTGGAGTCGGTCGGCCATGCGGTCAGTCGACTCATTCGTATCCGTTATGGCTCCATGGTTTTGCCACGCGGTCTGAAGCGCGGTGCCTGGGTAGAGTTGGATGATGCAGATATTCGTCTGTTAACGCGCGCCTCGCAAGCCCATGAGCAAGGCCGCCGTGAGCCTGACGTGCAAGGTTACGCCGATAAGGCGCGTGCCGGCACTGGGCGAGTGCCAGGCGCTCCAGTGCGCGGTGCGGTTAAGCCGATGCGTGGCTCGCCCAGGGCTGCTGGACCCGGTCAAGGCGCACAACAGCCGGACCCGCTCAAAACATCGGTGGGTTACATCGGTGCGGACAGCTTTTCCAGACAGCGGCAGGAGGCTGGCAAGAAACGTGGCGGCACCAGCGCTGCACGCCGAACCGGTGGCGGCCGCAGCAGGTAAGCACAAGCTAGCCTGGCGTTTGACCGGCTGGGCTCAGGTTAAGATCAAGGGCTTTGGTCGACTGACTAAACTTTTTTTATTCAAGAGGAAATCACATGGCTATCGAACGCACTCTCTCCATCATCAAACCCGACGCTGTTGCCAAAAACGTGATCGGTCAAATCTACGCCCGTTTTGAAGCTGCCGGCCTGAAAGTTGTTGCCTCCAAGATGGCCCACCTGTCGCAGCGCGAAGCAGAAGCCTTTTATGCCGTGCATAAAGAGCGTCCTTTCTTCAAGGATCTGGTTGGCTTCATGATTTCTGGCCCGGTGATGATTCAGGCTCTGGAAGGTGAAAACGCGATTTTGAAAAACCGTGAGCTGATGGGTGCCACTGACCCGAAAAAGGCAGATCCTGGCACTATTCGCGCTGATTTTGCCGACAGCATTGATGCCAATGCCGTGCACGGGTCCGATGCCGCTGACACCGCTTGTGTTGAAGTGGGCTTCTTTTTCCCTGGCATGAACGTTTTCTCTCGCTGATCGCCTGCATGACCACTGACCAATCACACGACGAACTTCACGTCCAGGCCAAGCGGCGTGTCGTCAGTTTGATTCCTGGCTCGGTGGTCAACCTGCTCGAATACGACCTAGAGAGCCTCACTGCTTTTTGTGAGTTATTGGGCGAGAAGCGTTTTCGCGCTGTTCAGTTGTTTCGCTGGATTCATCAGCGAGGCTGTGCCAATTTTGAGGACATGAGCGATCTGGCGAAATCTTTACGCCAAAAACTCAAAGGTGTTGCAGAAATCAAGCCCATGGAGGTGGTTTCGCAGCACATATCGTACGACGGCACCATCAAATGGCTGTTTGATGTGGGTGGCGGCAATGTGATCGAGTCGGTGTTTATTCCGGAAGACGATCGGGGCACGCTGTGCCTCTCGACCCAGGCGGGTTGTGCCATGGGCTGCCGTTTTTGTTCTACGGGGCATCAGGGCTTTAGCCGCAACCTGACCACGGGAGAGATTATCGGGCAACTCTGGTTTGCAGAGCACTTTTTACGCAAGCATCTGCAACGCGACGAACGTGTGATCTCCAACGCAGTGATGATGGGCATGGGTGAACCCCTTCAAAATTACGCTGTCTTGGTTCCTGCGCTGAGGATGATGCTGGACGACCACGCCTATGGCCTGTCGCGCCGCCGTGTCACGGTATCGACATCCGGGTTGGTCAAAAAGATGGATTTGCTTGGGCTTGAGTGCCCGGTGGCGCTGGCGGTGTCTCTGCATGCCCCCAATAACGCCTTGCGTGACTACTTGGTGCCGCTCAATATCAAGCACCCGCTGGAGGAGTTAATGCCAGCTTGTGTCAGTTATCTGGCGCATGCACCTCGGGATTTCATCACTTTTGAATATTGCATGCTCGATGCTGTGAACGACACCGATGCCTTGGCACATGAGCTGGTGCAGCTAGTCAAGCATTACGGTCATTCGGTGTCGTGGTGTAAATTTAATTTGATACCGTTTAATCCTTTCCCGGCTTCTGGTCTGCATCGCTCCAAGCCTGAACGTATCTTGGCGTTTGCCCAGATACTGAGTGCATCCGGGATCACAACGACTATTCGCAAGACCCGTGGCGACGACATCGATGCTGCGTGTGGTCAACTGGCTGGCGATGTGGTGGACCGCACGCGGGTTGCTGTGCGCATTGCCCGCCAACGCAGCGCCGAGCCCGCTGCTACTGCGTTGGCCACTGCAACTGGTGCGAAAATCTGAACAATGAAAGCCACGATGAAAAATAGAGCCACGCGTCGTCTTGACTTGTTTTTTGCTTTTTTTATATTTTGTAGCTGGATAACGCTCAGTGGTTGCGCCGGGCATGCTGGCTCGCCAGGTGCTGTGGCCATGCAAGGAGACATCATTACCGAGTCGGACGAAACTGCTGAGCGCAAGCGCGCGCGTATTCGCGTAGAGCTGGCTTTGGGGTACTTGGAGCAAGGCAAGTCCACGATTGCTCTGGATGAAATCAAGCAAGCGATCCTGATTGATCCGACCTATTCGGACGCTTTTAGCCTGCGAGGATTGATCTATATGCGCTTGAGCGACTATGGCATTGCTGAAGAAAGTTTCAACAAAGCGCTCTCGCTCAAGCCGCGCGACAGCAATGTGCTTCACAACATGGCTTGGTTGAAGTGTCAGGATGGTCAATACGCACAATCCATGGTGTATTTCAATCAGGCGCTGGCTAACCCCTTGTACCGCGAGCGCGCGAAAACCCATATGGCCCAGGGCCTGTGCCAGATAAAGGCTGGGCAGTTGCCTGAAGCTGAGGCAAGTTTGCTCAAGTCCTACGAATACGACGCTGGCAATCCGGTCACTGGGTATAACTTGTCGAATGTGCTGTACCAAAGAAAAGACTTTGCGCGCGCCCAGTTTTACATTCGCCGCTTGAACAACACAGAGCTGGCGAATGCCGAGACCCTATGGCTTGGCGTCAAGATTGAGCGCCGCATGGCCAATCTTGAGGCGATGAACCAGCTGGCAGTGCAGTTGGTGAAGCGTTTTCCACAATCTGCCGAAGCAAGTCTGTATCAGCGTGGAGCATTTGATGAGTGACGAGGTCTTTGAGGGAGAGGTGCCAGCTGCCACATTGACGCAGTCTTCAGCTCGGGCTGGTGCGATGCTACGAGCGGCCCGTGAAGCCCAAGGGCTTCACATAGCAGCCTTGGCGGTTGCTCTGAAAGTGTCCGTCAAGAGGCTCGAAGCACTTGAAGCGGGTCGGTTTGAAGAACTGCCCGACATGGTGTTTGTGCGCTCTTTGGCGCTGAGCGTCTGCCGATCTCTGAAGATCGATCCGACTCCCATCATGGCGAGTTTGCCTGAACTCCAGGCGAGTCCTTTCAAGGCGAATGAAACCAGTTTAAATGCTACTTTTAAGGACTCTGGAGGTGGCTCGCGCCGCGGCGTTTTTGCACAAGTATCGACGCCGATCGGTCTTGCGGTTTTGGCTCTGTTTGTGGCCATCGTCGTGATCCTGACTTGGCCAGAGATGCAGTCGCCATTCGTCGAGGCGATTGCTCCCATAAACGCCCCGGAGCCTGCCTTAGCTACTGAGTTGGAAACTCTTGTACCTGTCGAAGCTGGCAGCGCGGTTGAATCGGCTGACGGCGTTCCGGTAACCCCCGCGCCGCTACCGTCGCCGGTACAAACGCCCGTCAATAGTCCGGGTGAAGTCGCCAGCAAGGCTGCGGTTGCGAGCGTTGGCTCGGCAGTTGTTTTAGAAGATTCTGTCTTGCCTGTTCAGCCTGCTGTGCTTGAATTGAGTGGGCGGGGTGAGTCCTGGGTGGAGGTGACAGATGCAGCAGGTCTTCCCAAGTTGCGAAAAATCCTCGCAAACGGTGAGGTGGTTAGCGTGGCCGGCCAACTGCCACTGTCCGTGGTTGTGGGCAGGGCCGATGTGGTGTCGGTTTCTGTTCGCGGCAAGCCTTTTGACCTGACCCCCCTGATTCGAGAAAATGTTGCCCGATTTGAGGTGAAGTGATGTTCAAAGCCACTCCTATTGCTGAAGCCAACGCGCAAGGCAAAATTACACGCCAGGCCCAGGTCGTCTGGGGCAGTCGAATCGTCACCGTGGGAGGCGACGCCCCAGTGAGGATCCAGTCCATGACCAATACCGATACGGTCGATGTGATTGGTACTGCCATTCAAGTTAAAGAACTGGCGCTGGCAGGCTCCGAGATGGTACGTTTGACGGTCAATACGCCTGAGGCGGCGCAGGCGGTGCCGCACATTCGCGAGCAGCTGGACCGCATGGGTATTGATGTCCCCCTGATCGGCGACTTTCACTATAACGGCCACCGGTTACTCACTGAGTATCCAGAGTGCGCCCAAACCTTGTCCAAATACCGTATCAATCCCGGCAATGTAGGCAAGGGTGACAAACGCGACAAACAGTTTGCCCAGATGATCGAGGCTGCTGTACGCTGGGACAAGGCGATCCGCATTGGCGTTAATTGGGGCAGTCTTGATCAAGCTTTGCTGGCAGATTTGATGGACCAGAACAGCCGCCGTGAGACCCCATGGGGCGCCAAGCCGGTGATGTACGAGGCTTTGATCACCTCTGCTCTTGATTCCGCCCAGCAAGCCGTTGAGCTGGGTTTGAACCCAAACCAGATCATCCTGTCCTGCAAGGTCAGCGGTGTGCAGGATCTGATTTCGGTCTACCGCGAGCTGTCCAAACGCTGTGACTATGCCCTGCACCTAGGCTTGACCGAGGCCGGAATGGGCACCAAAGGTGTTGTGGGATCTGCAGCAGCGCTTTCGGTCTTATTGCAAGAAGGCATTGGCAACACGATCCGGGTCTCGCTCACGCCGCAGCCAGGTGAGTCACGCACGCAAGAGGTTGTGATTGCTGCAGAGATTTTGCAGGCACTCGAACTGCGGTCATTTGTGCCTAGTGTGACCGCTTGTCCAGGTTGTGGCCGCACAACCAGCACGACCTTTCAGGAGTTGACACAGCGGATTGAAGAATTTTTGCGTGCGCAGATGCCGCATTGGCGCAGCAAGTATCCGGGTGTCGAAAAGATGAAGGTGGCGGTGATGGGCTGCATTGTGAATGGCCCGGGTGAAAGCAAGCACGCCGATATTGGTATCAGTCTGCCCGGCACCGGCGAAGCACCGGCAGCCCCGGTTTTCATTGATGGCGAAAAGCGAATGACACTTCGCGGCGAAGGCATTGCAGAAGAATTCCAAGTCATCGTTGAAGATTATGTTGAAAAACGCTTTGGTATGCAGGCTGCGGTCAAAGCTTGACGTTCCCCTTTCATGACTGAAAAAGTAGCAACTCCCCCTGCAGCCAAGCTCACTGCCGTCAAAGGCATGAATGATGTGTTGCCGCCCGAATCCGCCAGCGTTGAGTGGTTTGAGAGCAAGGTACGCCATTTGATGGCCCGCTTTGCTTACCGCAACATCCGCACACCCATCGTTGAGCGCACGCCACTTTTTGTGCGAGGCTTAGGCGCAGTGACTGATATTGTTGAGAAAGAGATGTATTGCTTCGAAGATCGCCTCAATGGTGATCCGCTGACGTTGCGCCCCGAGGCCACAGCGGGTGTGGTGCGGGCTGCGCTTGAACACAGTCTGCTGTATGACGGTGGCAAGCGTTTGTATTACATGGGGCCGATGTTCCGCCACGAGCGCCCACAAAAAGGCCGTTATCGGCAGTTTGACCAGATTGGTGCCGAAGCGTTGGGTTTTCCAGGCCCAGAAGTCGATGCTGAACTGATCTTGATGGCCATCGCACTTTGGGCTGAGATTGGCTTGACTGATGTGCGGCTGGAGCTCAACAGCCTAGGGCAGCCAGCCGAGCGTCAGGCCCATCGGCAAGCGCTGATTGCCTACTTTGAGCAAAGCATCGACACACTTGATGAAGAGGCCCGAAGGCGTCTTTACAGCAACCCCCTGCGTATTCTGGACACCAAAAATCCGCAGATGCAAAGCCTGGTGAATGCGGCGCCCCAACTGCTGGATTTTCTGGGTGAAGCCTCTCTATTGCATTTCGGCACGCTGAAATCCATTTTGGATGCCAATGGCGCGGCCTACACCGTCAATCCACGGCTTGTTCGCGGTCTGGACTATTACAACCTGACGGTTTTTGAATTCACCACCGACCGATTGGGTTCTCAGGGTACGGTTTGCGCGGGTGGCCGCTACGACTACCTCTTCGAGCAGTTGGGCGGCAAACCGACACCTGCTGTCGGCTGGGCGCTGGGCGTGGACCGGGTTTTGGCGTTGGTCAAAACTGCCGACGGTCTGGGAACCACTGCGCCGCTGGATGCCTACGCAATCGTGACCGATGCAGCCGCCATGCCCTTGGTTTTATCAACGTTGCAGCTATTGCGTGTGGCCGGGCTGAGTGTTCAGATGCACGCCAGCGGTGTAGAAGGCATGGGCAGCATGAAAAGCCAGTTCAAGCGAGCCGATGGCAGCGGTGCACGTTACGCCTTGATCTTCGGATCTGACGAAATAGCGACGGGGCAAGTCACGATCAAACCCTTGCGTGACCCCAGTGTGCTCCAGGTGACACAGCCGCTGGCTGATCTGGCCCTGTGGGCCCGAACCCTACAATCCAACGTTTAACGAATCACGACATGGCAAAACAACTGGATCTTGAAGAACAGGAACAGCTTGACCAGATCAAGCATTTCTGGAAGCAATATGGCAATGCCATCACTTGGGCCTTGATCGCCATATTGACGGCTTTTGCCAGCTGGAATTTTTATAATTACTGGCAACGCAGTCAGGCCAATCAGGCTGCAGCGCTGTTCGATGAAGTTGAGCGTTCCATTCAATCAGGCGACACAACCAAGATTGATCGCGTTTTTTCCGATATGAAAGAGCGGTTCGCTGTTACTTCTTACGCGCAGCAATCGGGGCTGCTGGCCGCTCAGCACTTCTTCAAGGCGGGCAAACCAGATGCGGCCAAAGCCGCATTGACCTGGGTTGCGGAGAAGTCTTCAGACACGGGTTACCAGGCCGTGGCAAAGCTCAGGTTGGCAGGCATATTGATGGACGCCAAAGATCTTGACGGCGCGCTGGGTCAGCTGGGTGGAAAATTTCCGACTGGCTTTGAGGCTTTGGTGGCAGACCGTACTGGCGACATCCTGGCGCTACAGGGCAACACGCCGAAAGCCATAGATCAGTACCTCATCGCCTATAAATCTTTCGAGCCCAGCTCCGAATACCGGCGTTTGGTTGAGGTCAAGCTCAACGCTTTGGGCGTTGATGTAGAAGGCATTGCGCCGGTTGACACCGCACAAGGGAAATAGCTCATGACGATACATTTTTCTGTCAGCCGATTTTTGCAGGTCGGGCTGAGCGCGTTTCTGGTGAGTGTGTTGGGCGCATGTGCCAGTGGTTCAAGCGGCCCCAAACCTGCAGACCTGGGCGCCAACCCGGCGTTGTTGGGTGTCAAAACAGTCTGGACCAGTCAGATTGGCAAGGTCGACTTTCCTTTGTCGGTTCACACCACGGCGGCAACCATTACTGTGGCAGGATCCGCAGGGGTAGTTACCTCTATGGATTCGCGCACTGGTGCCGTGTTGTGGCGTAATAACGTGGGTGCCCCGATCGCGGCCGGTGTAGGCAGTGACGGACGCTTCTCAGCGGTTGTGACCCGTGGCAATGAGTTGGTGACCATGGAAGGCGAGCGCGAGCTTTGGCGTTCGCGCCTGTCGAGCCAGGTCTTCACCGCGCCCCTGGTGGCTGGAGAGCGTGTTTTTGTGTTGGGCGCTGACCGGGAGGTGTCTGCTTTTGATGCCCGCACGGGTAAAAAACTCTGGGCCAATCAGCGGCCCGGCGAAGCTTTGGTATTGCGCCAAAGCGGCGTTTTGCTAGCGGTCAATAACGTCTTGGTGGTTGGTTTGTCCGGGCGTTTGGTGGGGCTTAACTCTCTGAGCGGCAATGTACTTTGGGACGCGCCCCTTGCAACGCCCCGTGGCACCAACGATATTGAACGCTTGGTGGACTTGGTGGCGGGTGTAGGACGTGAGTCCAGCGTGGTCTGCGCGCGCGCCTTCCAGGCGGCGGTCGGTTGTGTCAATGCCGAGCGTGGCAATATCCTCTGGAAACACCCCGCGTCCGGCTCGGTTGGCCTGCACGCGGACGACAAACAGGTTTACGGCGTGGAAGAGGACGGGAAACTGATGGCCTGGAGGCTGGTCGATGGTGTGGAAGCCTGGTCTTCCGACCGTCTGCGTTACCGGCAGTTGACCGGGCCGTTGGTGTTGGGCCGCTCCGTGGTGGTGGGCGACAGCAGTGGGATGCTGCATTTCATGTCGCGTACCGATGGAAGCCCGTTGACGCGTCTTAACACCGATACTTCTGGTGCTGCTTCAACGCCAGTTGTTGCGGGCACCACACTGGTGGCTGTCACGCGCGACGGCGGTGTGTTCGGCTTTCAACCCGACTAGCGTCTGATTCGGACCCAAACATCACTATGAAGCCCGTATTGGCCCTGGTGGGCCGCCCCAATGTGGGCAAGTCAACGCTTTTCAACAGGCTGACCAAATCCCGAGATGCCATTGTTGCAGACTACTCGGGGTTGACCCGCGACCGTCACTACGGTAACGGCAAGCACACCGGACACGAATTCATCGTTATCGACACCGGTGGTTTCGAGCCCGACGCCACCAGCGGCATCTACAAAGAGATGGCCAAGCAAACGCGTCAAGCTGTTGCTGAAGCAGACGTGGTGGTTTTTGTGGTTGATGCCCGTGGAGGCGTATCCGCGCAGGACCACGACATTGCCAATTACCTTAGGCGCCTGGGCAAGCCTTGCCTGCTGGTTGCCAACAAGGCAGAGGGCCTGCTCGAAGGTGCCCAACTGGTCGAGTTTTATGAACTGGGGTTGGGCGAGGTTCTGCCTGTGTCAGCAGCGCACGGGCAAGGCATTCGGTCCTTGCTGGATCAAGCCTTAAAGCCCTTGAATCTGCAAGGTGACGCCGACGAAGACGAGGCTGTGCCGGGCGTAATCAAGCTGGCTGTCGCGGGCCGTCCCAACGTTGGCAAATCGACCCTGATCAATGTCTGGCTGGGTGAGGAACGTCTGGTGGCCTTCGACCTGCCGGGTACCACTCGCGATGCTATATCTGTGCCGTTTGAACGCGAAGGCCAGAAGTTTGAGTTGATTGACACCGCTGGTCTGCGCCGTCGCGGCAAGGTTTTTGAAGCCATTGAGAAGTTTTCCGTGGTGAAAACCCTGCAAGCCATCGAATCAGCCAACGTGGTGTTGCTGCTGATTGATGCCACGCAGGGTGTAACCGATCAGGATGCGCACATTGCCGGCTACATCCTGGAAAACGGCAGGGCGGTCGTCTTGGCGGTAAATAAATGGGATGCCGTTGACGAATATCAACGGGAATTGGTCAAGCGTTCCATTGAAACACGCTTGGGTTTCCTGAAGTTTGCCAATATGCACCTGATCTCTGCTCAAAAGCGCCAAGGTTTAGGGCCTTTGTGGGCGTCCATCATTCAAGCGTACAAGGCTGCCAACTGCAAGATGTCCACGCCGATGCTGACGCGCTTGCTCCTCGAATCAGTGCAGTTTCAGAGCCCCAAGCGGGCTGGCATGTACCGGCCCAAGCTGCGCTACGCCCACCAAGGCGGCATGAACCCCCCGATCATCGTGATACACGGAAATTCACTGGAACATGTGACCGATGCTTACAAGCGTTTTCTGGAAGGCCGGTTCCGTCAGGCTTTCAATTTGGTGGGTACACCGCTGCGCATTGAAATGAAAACCGCAGCGAACCCTTTTGCGGACAAGGTCAACTAAGGGAAGTGTCACGCCAACGTGACATATTTATTAAGGCTATGCCGCCGCTGAGCCGAATGCGGCAAATGGCTGTGGTATCGTCCCCCCTTGTTTAATCATCCGAACACGGAGAATATCGTGAATAACAAAGGCCAACTGTTACAAGACCCATTTCTCAACACGCTACGTCGAGAACATGTTCCTGTATCTATTTATCTGGTGAATGGCATCAAGCTGCAGGGCCAAATCGAGTCCTTTGACCAATATGTTGTGTTACTACGCAATACGGTAACCCAAATGGTTTACAAACACGCCATCTCGACGATCGTTCCTGGGCGTGCGGTTAATTTTTCAGCCTCTGAGGGTGACCAACCTGCCGCCGCCTGATCGCCCCTTGGCGCCCACCATTCTGGTGGGTGTTGACTTCGGACTTCCCCACTTTGACGCCGAGCTTCAAGAGCTTGGATTGCTGGCCCAAACTGCCGGTCTCCAGCCCGTAGCGCGTGTCACCTGTAAGCGCCGTGCCCCTGATGCTGCGCTGTTTGTGGGTAGTGGTAAGGCGGATGAAGTCAAACTGCTGGCGATACAACTCGGCGCGCAGGAAATTTTGTTTGATCAGAGCCTCAGTCCCGCACAGCAGCGCAATCTGGAGCGGCATCTGGAGTTGCCGGTCAATGACCGGACTTTGCTGATTCTGGAAATATTCGGTCAGCGCGCCCGCAGTCATGAAGGCAAACTCCAGGTTGAGCTTGCGCGCCTGCAATACTTGAGCACTCGGTTGGTGCGTCGCTGGTCGCATCTGGAGCGGCAAAGTGGCGGCATCGGCATGCGTGGCGGCCCTGGTGAAGCTCAGATTGAGCTGGATCGCCGGATGATTGGCGACAACATCAAGCGTATCAAGGAACGTCTAGCGAAAGTCAAGCGACAAAGGCTGACCCAGCGCCGCCAGCGTGACCGGCGCGAGGCGTTCAACATCTCGCTTGTGGGTTATACCAATGCTGGCAAATCGACCCTTTTCAACGCGCTGGTCAAGGCGCGCGCTTACGTAGCAGACCAGTTGTTTGCCACGTTGGACACCACCACGCGCCAGCTCTATCTAGGTGATATGGGGCGTATGATTTCGTTGTCCGACACCGTCGGGTTTATCCGTGATTTGCCGCACGGGCTGGTGGACGCTTTTCAAGCCACGCTGCAGGAGGCTGTGGATGCTGACCTGTTGTTGCATGTGGTCGATTTTTCCAGTGACAACCATGTTGACCAGATTGCTGAAGTGCAGCGCGTTCTCAAGGAAATTGGTGCGCACGATGTTCCCCAAATTCTCGTTTTCAATAAATTGGATGCCGCTCAACCGGATCGCCGTCCGATCGTGTTGCAAGACAGCTATGAACTCGACGGAAAACAAATCCCCAGGATTTTTTTGAGTGCCCAGGACGGTGAGGGCATAGCTTGGCTGCGTCAACTACTTGCCCAGACCGTGGTTGCCCGGCGTCCAGCCGTAACCGCCCCGGATTTCCCTCCAGATCATGAGGCTGCCGAGTGATTCGGCACAATCCTCCCCTTATTCGATAAGAGCTGCTGCGATGAAACTTCAATTACCCACCTTAAGCTTGGCGCTTCGGCCGCGACGCCTTCAGGGAATGTTCAACCTCAATGATCCACGCTGGGGGCGTGGTGACGACAAGCCAGCGGACCATTCGGACGGTGACGATGACCGGCCCGCACCCAATCCTGAGCCACCGCGCAACGAGGACCGGCCTGCCAAAGGGGGTGCCAATCAGGGCCCTCCCGATCTGGATGAACTGTGGCGTGATTTCAGCCGCAAGCTCGGTGGCCTTTTTGGCAGCGCCAAACCAGGGCGCGGCATGGGTGGCGGCAATTCCGGTGGTGGCAAAGGCGGAAATGGCCCGAACAACTTTCAGCCCGACATGAAGACTGCCGGTATTGGCGCGGGTTTGATCGCGGGCGTGGCCGTCTTGATCTGGCTGGGTACCGGGTTCTTCATCGTTCAAGAAGGTCAGCAGGCTGTCATCACGCAGTTTGGCAAGTACAACACCACCGTGGGTGCCGGTTTCAACTGGCGACTGCCGTACCCCATTCAGCGTCATGAGCTGGTTTTTGTGACCCAGATCCGCTCAGTGGATGTGGGGCGTGACACCATCATCAAAGCCACAGGCCTGCGTGAATCGGCGATGCTGACTCAGGATGAGAACATTGTTGAGATCAAATTCGCTGTGCAATATCGCCTCAATGATGCACGTGCATTTTTGTTCGAAAGCCGTGCCCCGTCTGACGCCGTGGTACAGGCCGCTGAAACAGCGGTTCGGGAGGTGGTGGGCAAGATGCGCATGGACGCTGCCCTGTCGGATGAGCGCGACCAGATTGCGCCGCGGGTGCGTGATTTGATGCAGAAAATTCTCGATCGCTACAAAGTCGGCATTGAGGTGGTCGGTATCAACTTGCAGCAAGGCGGCGTTCGTCCACCCGAACAAGTGCAAGCGGCCTTTGACGATGTGCTGAAAGCTGGTCAGGAGCGCGAACGCGCCAAGAATGAAGCGCAAGCCTACGCCAACGACGTGATTCCGCGCGCCGTGGGTGCGGCCTCTCGTCTGAAGGAAGAGGCCGATGCCTACAAGGCCCGGATCGTGGCGCAGGCACAGGGTGATTCGCAACGTTTCAAATCGGTGCTGGCCGAATACCAGAAGGCACCGCAGGTCACGCGTGACCGAATGTACATCGACGCCATGCAACAGATCTACAGCAACGTCACCAAGGTCATGGTGGATACCAAGCAAGGCTCCAACCTGCTGTATCTGCCACTGGACAAGATCATGCAAATGACCGGCCAGGCGCCACAAGACCAAGCGGGTTCGTCTGCTGTTTCAGCACTTCCCGCCTCGAGTGTCCCGGCCGTTGATACCGCCGCCACTGCTGCCGATGCCCGCGCCCGCGATGCTGCCCGCGCCCGCACCCGCGAAACCCGCTAGGAGCTCCCAGATGAATCGCTTAGGTTTAATTTTCTCGTCCCTGCTGGTGCTGTTGGCACTGGCCAGCTCGACCTTGTTTGTGGTGGATCAGCGCCAATTTGGTGTGGTGTTTGCGCTGGGGCAGATCAAAGAAGTCATTCTGGAGCCCGGCTTGAACTTCAAACTGCCCCCGCCATTTCAGAACGTTTCTTACATCGATAAACGTTTGCTGACCCTTGATAGCACCGACAACGAGCCGTTGTTGACCCTGGAAAAGCAGCGTGTGGTGATTGACTGGTTTGTACGCTGGCGTATTTCGGAGCCCACCGAGTACATCCGTAATGTTGGCACCACGGAAGCTGCAGGCGCCAGCCAGCTCAATCGGGTGGTGCGTAACGCGTTTCAGGAAGAGATCAACAAGCGCACCGTGAAAGAGTTGTTGTCTGACAAGCGTGAGGCCTTGATGGCAGATGTCAAGCAAGAGGTGCTCGATCAGGTGCGTGGCGCCAAGCCCTGGGGTATTGACGTGGTGGATGTGCGCATCACTCGGGTGGACTACGTCGATGCGATCACGGAGTCGGTTTACCGGCGTATGGAGGCCGAACGCAAACGTGTCGCCAATGAACTGCGCTCCACCGGCTTTGCCGAAGGTGAAAAAATCCGTGCCGATGCCGACCGTCAGCGTGAAGTGGCCGTGGCCAACGCTTACCGTGACGCACAAAAGATCAAGGGCGAGGGCGATGCTGAGGCCGCCAGTACCTACACCGAGGCCTTTGGCCGCGACGCGCAGTTTGCGCAGTTTTACCGCAGCTTGGACGCCTACAAGGCCTCTTTCTCCAAAAAGAGCGACGTGATGGTGGTTGACCCCAGCAGCTCGGACTTCTTTAAAACACTGCGCGGCGGTGCCCCAACGGCGACAGCCAACAAAAAATAGGCATGGAGTCCGGCCTGAACAGCACCACGTTCTGGCTGGCCATGGCTCTGGTTTTGCTGGTGGAAGGCTTCATGCCATTTGTGTCGCCTTCCACCTGGCGCCAAACCTTCACCCAAATTCTGAAGTTCAGCGATGGGCAGCTGCGTTTTTTCGGTCTGGCCAGCTTGCTGCTTGGCCTGCTGCTGATTTGGTGGCTAGTCTGAGCTTGGCGCTGGCATTCGCCCGGTAGAATTCAGTTTTTAACAGCCTCCCACTTATCCATGTCTGCTTGGGTCCTACCGGATCACATTGCCGATGTCTTGCCGTCTGAAGCGCGGCACATCGAAGAATTACGTCGAGACCTACTGGATGCGGCGCGTTGTTATGGCTACGAGTTGGTCATGCCGCCGCTGCTGGAGCATCTTGAATCCCTGCTCACCGGTGCCGGCACGGCGCTGAACCTGCAAACCTTCAAACTGGTTGACCAGCTCTCTGGCCGCATGTTGGGCCTGCGGGCTGACAGCACGCCGCAGGTGGCCCGCATTGACGCCCACCTGCTCAACCGCAGCGGGGTGACGCGTCTGTGTTATTGCGGCCCGGTGCTGCACACACTTCCCAGTGCACCACACGCCACCCGTGAACCCTTGCAGTTTGGCGCTGAGATTTATGGTCACGCCGGTCTGGAGGCAGACATCGAGGTCCTGACGCTGGCGCTGGACTGCCTCAAAGCGGCCAAGGTCACTAGCCCCAGCATTGACCTAGCCGACGCGCGTCTGGTCAAGTCCCTGTTGTTAGGCCAGTCGCTAAGCGCGGCACAACTTGCCTTGTTGTATGCGGCCCTGGCGGCCAAAGACAGCTCTGAGCTGGCATCACTGTCCCGCAATTTGCCTCCCGACATTCGTCAGGGCCTGCTGACTCTGGTACAGCTTTACGGCGACGTCTCGGTATTGGATGAGGCCGAAAAAGCCCTTCCGCCATTACCTGGTGTGCCTGAAGCACTACAAAATCTGAAGCGCCTGGCGGCCCATTTGCCGGGTGTTCAAGTGACTTTCGACCTGGCTGACCTGCAAGGCTACGCTTACTACACCGGCGCCCGGTTTTCCATTTACGCGCCTGAGGCCAGTGGTGCCTTGGCGCGTGGCGGTCGTTATGACCAGGCCGGTGCCGTGTTTGGCCGCAACCGCCCAGCCGCCGGTTTCAGCCTGGATCTGAAAACCCTGGTGAATGCCGTGCCAGTGCGGCCGCTCCAAGCCGCCATTTGCGCGCCTTGGCGCAGCGAGCCGATGCTGGCCGCTGCCATTGCTTCGCTGCGTTCGCGCGGCGAAGTGGTGGTGTGTGTGTTGCCAGGTCACGAGAGTGAAGTTGACGAATTCCATTGCGACCGCGAACTCATTGAGGTCGCAGGTCTTTGGCTTGTGCAAGCAATTTGAGTGAGAAAAGCGAAACATATGACTGCAATCAAAGGACGTAACGTTGTCGTGGTGGGCACCCAGTGGGGCGACGAAGGCAAAGGCAAGTTGGTCGACTGGCTCACTGAGAGCGCCCAGGGCGTGGTGCGCTTTCAGGGCGGGCACAACGCTGGCCACACACTGGTGATCAATGGTGTCAAAACCGCCTTGCACCTGATTCCCAGCGGCATCATGCGCCCGGGCGTGAAGTGCTACATCGGCAACGGTGTGGTGTTGTCAGCCGCCAAACTCTTTGAAGAAATTGCCGGGCTGGAAAAAGTAGGGGTTGAACTGCGCTCGCGCCTGCGCGTCAGTGAGGCCTGCCCGCTGATCTTGCCGTTTCACGCTGCGCTGGATGTGGCCCGCGAAGCCGCGCGCGAAGAGGGCGGCGTTGAGAAGATTGGCACCACCGGTCGCGGCATTGGCCCGGCCTATGAAGACAAAATCGCTCGCCGTGCCCTGCGCGTGCAGGACATGAAATTCCCTGAGCGTTTCGCTAATAAGCTGCGCGAGCTGCTGAGCCTGCACAACCATGTGCTGACCACCTACCTGAATTCGCGCAGTTTTGACTTTGGCCCCACACTGGCCCCCTACATGAAAGACGGCGAGGTGCAGTTTCAGCCGGTCTATGACGAAGCCATGCGCCATGCAGATTTGCTCAAACCCATGATGGCCGATGTGTCGCGCGAGTTGAATGACGCCCACCTCAAGGGTGAAAACCTGTTGTTTGAAGGGGCCCAGGGCACGCTGCTGGATGTGGACCACGGCACTTACCCGTTTGTGACGTCCAGCAACTGCGTGGCGGGCAATGCTTCAGCGGGTGCAGGCGTCGGCCCGGGGCTGCTGCATTACGTGTTAGGCATCACCAAAGCCTATTGCACCCGTGTTGGCGGCGGCCCGTTCCCAACCGAGCTGGACTGGGAAGTGGAAGGCACACCCGGCTGGCACATGAGCACCGTGGGTGCCGAAAAAGGTGTCACCACCGGGCGCAGCCGCCGCTGCGGCTGGTTTGACGCGGCGCTTCTGAAGCGATCGGCCCAGGTCAATGGTCTGACCGGTCTGTGCATCACCAAACTTGACGTGCTGGATGGCTTGAAAGAACTCAAGCTTTGTACTGGCTACATGCTTGACGGTGAGTTAACTGACATTTTGCCCATGGGCGCGGACGACATTGCCCGCTGCACCCCGGTGTATGAAACCATGGACGGCTGGAGCGACACCACTGTGGGTGTCACGCAATACGACAAGCTGCCTACTGCCGCGCGCCTGTACCTGCAGCGCATTGAGCAAGTTACCGGCGTGCCAATTCATGTGGTGTCCACCAGCCCGGACCGTGACCACACCATCATGATGCGCCACCCGTTTCTGGCCGACTGAGCTGCCCAGCGGCCAACGCCTTTGCCTAGTTTATATATAAGAAATCAGCCTCTAGCCCTTATATCTATTGCGCAAGAAGCTATTTTTTCAGGAGCATTTTCATGTTGACAGAAGACGGCAAACACCTGTATGTGAGCTACGACGAGTACAACAACCTGATCGAAAAACTCGCCATCAAGGTGTTCCAGTCGGGCTGGCAGTTTGACACCATCCTGTGTCTGGCACGCGGTGGCATGCGCCCGGGGGACGTGCTCTCACGGATTTTTGACAAGCCGCTGGCCATCATGTCCACCAGTTCTTACCGCTCTGAAGTGGGCACGGTACAAGGGCAGTTGGACATTGCGCACTACATCACCACCCCCAAAGGCCAGATTGCTGGCAAGGTGCTGCTGGTGGATGACCTAGCTGACTCCGGCCATACGCTGAACAAAGTCATCGATTTGCTCAAAAACAACTACCAGCCGATCACCGAGATGCGCAGCGCGGTGATCTGGGCCAAGGCCTTCTCCACCTTTACGCCTGATTACTGTGTGGACTACCTGCCTACCAACCCGTGGATTCACCAGCCTTTTGAAGGTTACGACAACATGCGCCCTGAACAGCTCATCCAAAAGTGGAGCGTTTGATCGTAACACTTTGATTTGGTTTGTTTTTTTCAGCTTTTGAACGAGGGCGCCATGCCTGTTTCCAGTACCGATCTGATTCACCACGGCTATCTACCGCCTGCCGGTTTCGCAGGAACCCAGCCGGGTATTTTCAAGGCCTCAACGGTTTTTTTCCCCAACGTGGCGGCCATGCGGCAGTTCGAGTGGAAGGACAAATCAGCCTACACCTACGGCCTGCACGGCACCCCCACCAGCTACACGCTGGAAGAGCGCCTGTGCACTTTGGAGGGCGGCTTGCAATGCCTGCTGGTGCCCAGCGGTCTGGCAGCCATTGCCAACGTTTCGCTGGCCTTGCTCAACAGCGGCGATGAGGTGTTGATCCCCGACAACGTGTACGGCCCCAACAAAGCCCTGGCGCAAGGCGAGTTGATGCACTGGGGCATCAGCCACCAGTTTTATGACGCGCTCAACCCGCAAGACCTGGCCGCCAAGATCACGCCCAAAACCCGGCTGGTGTGGCTGGAGGCGGCGGGCTCGGTGACACTGGAGTTCCCCGACCTGATCGCACAAGTGCGCATCTGTAAGGCAGCGGGCGTGCTCTGCGCACTGGACAACACCTGGGGCGCGGGGTTGGCGTTTGCGCCGTTTGACCTGCAACCTGGCGCGAAGATGCCGCTGGCGGTCGATATTTCCATTCATGCGCTCACCAAATACCCCAATGGCGGGGGTGACGTGCTGATGGGCAGCGTCATCACCCGTTCTGAAGCGCTCCACATGCAGCTCAAGCTGTGTCATATGCGCCTGGGGCTGGGTGTGGCGGCCAACGATGTGGAGTCGGTGTTGCGCGGCTTGCCCAGTATCAAGCTGCGTTACACCGCCCATGATGAAGCCACCCGCGCGCTGGCGCATTGGTGCCAGACCCGGCCTGAATTTGCCCAGGTGCTGCACCCGGCGCTGGCCAATTCGCCGGGGCACCGCCATTGGCAGGTGTTGTGCGGGGGTGGCCCAGGCACAGCGGCCGGTCTGTTCAGCGTGATTTTCAAGCCTGACTACAGTCAGGCGCAAGTGGATGCGTTTTGCGACGGTCTGAAGCTCTTCGAGATCGGTTACAGCTGGGGTGGCCCGGTCAGCCTGGTGATGCCGTACAACCTGGCCAGCATGCGCGCTGGTTGGCCCGCGCATCTTGCACATGGCACGTTGGTGCGGTTTTCCATCGGCCTCGAAGCGGTAGACGACTTGCGCGCCGACTTGGCCGCAGCCTTGCATTTGCTGGCCTGAGGCCTGCAGGTAAAATCGCGCGATCAACATTGAAAGACTACATTGGCAACACCTAACTACGGCTACGAGAAACGTCAGAAAGAACTGGCCAAAAAGAAGAAAAAAGAAGAGAAATTGAAGGAAAAAGCCCAGCGCAAAGTGGGTGATCCGGTGCCAGGCGAAGACAACGCCGAGCCAACACAACCCACCGACGAGTCCGGTCAACCGGTCTGACCAAGTCCCGCCCCGGTTTTAACTTCGCACTCAGGTCTTCTGTAAGATCTGAGTGGCTAAATCATCCACAGCCCTGATGGAACGGTCTTCTGGTGCTATGGTTTTTGACTCTTTGAACTGAACAAAATTACGCTGCATCGACTGCAGGTAGGCCGGATCGTAGTGCTTGGTGAGCAACTCCTGTACCACTTGCGGCAAATGCCCTGAGCGCGCTAGCGCCATCCAGCCCTCCACCACAGCGCGACCCTGCAGTGGGATCAGCACCGCCAGGCGCTCACAGAAGTAGTCCACATCACGCACCAAGTGGCTGTAATCTTCCATCAGCAGCGCCACCCGCTCAGTGTCTGACAACTGCAAATTCAAGCAAGGGCTTTGACGCATGGCTTCGACCAGCGTGCCGGGCACCGACAAGTTGCCCACCTTTTTGCTCTCGCTCTCCACAAAGACGGGCCGCAGTGGGTCAAACTGGCGCAAGGCATCCCAAATCAAGGTATCGAAATGCTTCTGGCTCGGCTGTGGCACGCCTGGAACTGCCCCAAGCACCGAACTGCGGTGGCTGGCCAGGGCTTCTAGGTCCAGCACCTGCGCGCCCTGACCGGCAAGCGCCTGTAGCAGGCGGGTTTTGCCCGACCCGGTAGGCCCGCACACCACTGTGAAGTACAGCGTGGGCGCAATAAGGTCCACGTCTTGCAGCAGGCTCGCGCGAAAGGCTTTGTAGCCACCTTCGATCAGCGTCACCCGAAAACCAATTTGACTCAAAATCAACGACAGAGCACCACTGCGCTGGCCACCGCGCCAGCAGTAGGCCAACGGCCTCCAGTCTTTGGGCTTGTCGATCACCTCAAGCTCAATGTGTGCAGCGATGTTGCGTGCAGCGATGGCCGCGCCACGTTTGCGCGCCTCAAACGCGTTAACTTGTTTGTACAAGGTGCCAATCTCGATGCGCTCAGCGTTGTTCAGCGTGGGCCAGTTCACTGCGCCGGGTAGGTGGTCAAGGGCAAATTCGTCTTCGCTGCGGGCATCAATGACGGCATCGAACTCGCCCAGCCGGTGGATCAAGTCGGCGGCGACGATCGGGGTCAGACTCATCGCAATGCCTTTTTCAACTCGGGCCAGATGTTGCCCAGAATGATCGGGTGCGCGGCCTCCAGAGGGTGAATGCGGTCGGCTTGGAACCACTTCAGGCTGTCAGGCACATCGGCCACGCCTTTCAGCATGAACGGCACCAGGCCAGTTTTTTGGGCCTTCGCCACTTCTACATAGATACGGGCAAAGCGCTCGCTGTAGGCACGTCCGTAATTGGGTGGCACCTGCATGCCCACCAGCAGCACCCGGGCGTCGGCTTTCTGCGCCGTCTGGGTCATGGCCATCAGGTTGTCTTGCGTCAGCCGCACGGGTGCGCCTTGCAACGCATCATTGGCACCGAGTTCGATCACCAAAAGGGTAGGGCGGTGGTTGGCCAGCAGGGCTGCCAGCCGGGCGCGCCCGCCGGTGGTGGTATCGCCGCTGATACTGCCGTTGACCACTTTGGCGGCGATGTTCTCAGCGGCCAGCTTCTGCACAAGCAGCGCCACCCAGCCGGTACCGCGCTTCAAACCGTACTCGGCGCTCAGTGAGTCGCCCAGCACCAAAATCGTCTCGCCTGGGTTCTTTGGGTTCATCGTCTGGGCCTGTGCCGTATTACTGCTAATCCCTGCCATAGCCAGCGTCGTCGCCAACGCGATACAGTCACGGCGATTGATATTTTTAAAGTTCAAAGAAGCACCCATGTCAGATTGCATTATTTCGGTCGAGCACGTTTTCAAGTCGGTCACCGACTCCACCGGCACACTCCACATTTTGCGTGATATTGATTTCCAGTTGAACCAGCGGGAAACAGTCGCCATTGTCGGTGCCTCCGGCTCAGGCAAAAGCACGCTGCTGTCGATCATCGCCGGGCTCGATGTGCCCACCCGCGGCACGGTGCGGCTGGCGGACCAGGACATGTTCGCCATGACCGAAGATGAGCGCGCCGCCTTGCGTGCGAAAAAAGTCGGATTTGTGTTCCAGAGCTTTCAACTGCTGGGCAATTTAACGGCGCTGGAAAACGTCATGCTTCCGCTGGAGTTGGCCAACCGGCGCGATGCCCGCAAGACGGCTACCGAGTTGCTGGCACGCGTGGGCCTGTCGCAGCGGCTGGGCCACTACCCAAAGGTGCTCTCCGGCGGCGAGCAGCAACGCGTGGCACTGGCCCGCGCCTTTGTGGTGCAACCCGCTGTGCTGTTGGCCGACGAGCCCACCGGTAGCCTGGACTTTGCCACTGGTGAGACGGTGATGGAACTGATGCTGGACCTGAACCGCGAACTGGGCACCACGCTGGTGCTGGTGACCCACGATAAAGCCTTGGCAGCACGCTGCAATCGCGTCATCACCATCGAGGCGGGGCGGGTTCTGCCGTCCACTGAATTGATATGAAAATAGCCTCTAACCCTTACAGATAAAGGGCGGGAAGCTCTACTATTTGCAGTAAAAGTGATGCTGTCTTTGATCTTGTAGCAGCCATTGCTGGCTTGCCTTAGGTTGCCCGTCGAAGACCGAACTCCTTCACGGAAGGACACATGCTTGTGGCGGGCCGCGTACGACCAGTATCACCATAAGGGAGAATGCGTCGGGAACTGAGCGGCGTCCGTGAGCCCTCCTCAAGTCTGGGCTAAGCCTCACCAGAGTTCAGACAAAGTTGCAAACCCCCGCAACCAGGCCCACCTTGCAGGTGCGGCTGAATTGCGCGAATCAGATGTCAGCCAGCAATGGGTAGGGCGCAGGCGCCAGTACCAGCGCTGGCCCAGCCACACTGCCCAGGCGCACAACACCGGCTTCAAAAGCGCTGATCTGCATCGACACAAGCGCCTCATAGCCACCTCCAGGCGCTGCTGCCGACTGTGCCACCGTGCCGCAGGGCTGACCTTCATCAGCTGGCAAGAACACCTCGTCACCGGCTTGCATGGGTGCGTCAGCGTGCGCCAGGTAGGCGCGGCGCTTCAGCGTTCCGCGAAACTGGCTGCGCGCCACTACTTCCTGACCGGGGTAACAGCCCTTCTTGAAGTTCACGCCGCCCACAGATTCGTAATTGATCATCTGCGGCACATAGGCTTCATAGATGGGGTGCGTCAGCGTGACGATGCCGCTGCGCACCTCGCTCCAGGCCCACAGTTCAGCCGACATGGCTTCGCCTGCTGGGGCAGGGTGGCCAGCGGGAGCTACCCACAGCGCACGTGCTACACCATCTGCCGGGTAAAGGTTGATCAAAGATACTTCATCAAAATCGGCTCTAGCCCAAGTGCTATCTGCGTAAGCAGCTATCTTTGATGTAGCACTCTGCAGAGCAGCGCCAGCCAGACCATACAGCGCAAAGTCGTCGCTGGCATCGGTGAGCTTGACTTTGGCGCGCAGCACAAACATCGACAAGCGCTTGAGTGTTGTGGCCAGAATGTCGCGGCTGCACACCAGCAGGATGTCCGTCTCAGAGCGTTTGAAGCCAATGAAGCTGGCCTGCAGGCGGCCCTTGGCGTTACAAAAACCGGCTAGACGGGCCTGGTTCTGGCCAAGCAGCACAAAGTCCTGGGTGAACTGGTTGTGCAGAAATTTGGCGGCATCGTCGCCCTGTGCACGTATCAGCCCTAAATGTGTCAGCGGGGCCACGCCGTGGAGTTGGTTTCGCATGCGGCGCATTATCATCCGGGGTTGAATTTGCATAAGGCAGCAGGGTTGTGCGACGACTTTTAAGCATTATTTTGGTGGTAATTCTGGCCGTAGGCGGCAGCGGGCTTTGGTGGACCCACCAGCCCTTGAGCTTGCGCACGCCGGTCGTTGACTTGTCGATTGAGCCCGGAACGAGTGCGCGCGGCGTGGCGCAAGACGCGGTTGATGCGGGCGTGTTGACCTCGCCGCATCTGCTGTACTGGTGGTTTCGCCTCTCTGGCGACTCGCGCCGAATCCGGGCGGGCAGCTACGAATTGCAGGGCGACGTGACCCCGCGCAGCCTGCTGTCCAAACTGGTGCGCGGTGAAGAGGCTCTGCGCGCGGTGACTCTGGTGGAAGGATTGACCTTTAAACAATTCCGCCAAATACTTCAAAAAGCAGAGCAGCTTGCGCCTGATACACAAGGGCTAGCGCCTGATTTGATCATGCAAAAGCTGGAGCGTCCGGGCATCGCTCCCGAGGGGCGTTTTTATCCCGATACCTACACCTACACCAAAGGCAGTAGCGACTTGGCGGTGCTGCAGCGCGCATTGCACGCCATGGACCGGCATCTGGATGCCGCCTGGCAAACCCGCCAAAGCGACAACCCCCTGAAAACGCCCGAGGAGCTGCTGATCCTGGCGAGCATCATCGAGAAGGAAACTGGCCGCGCCAGCGACCGCGCCATGATTGCCTCGGTCTTCACCAACCGGCTGCGCATTGGCATGATGCTGCAAACCGACCCCACGGTGATCTACGGCTTGGGCGACAAGTTTGACGGCAACCTGCGCCGCCGTGACCTGCTGGCCGACACGCCGTGGAACACTTACACCCGCGCTGGCCTGCCACCCACACCGATTTCGATGCCCGGCAAGGCTTCGCTGCTGGCCGCTGCCCAGCCCGCCAAAAGCCGCGCCCTGTACTTTGTGGCCAAGGGTGATGGCAACAGCCAGTTCAGTGAATCACTTGACGCCCATAATCGGGCGGTATCCAAGTACCAGCTTGGGCGATGAGCTCTTACCTTAATAGCATTTTTCCATGAAAAAGCGCGGACTTTTTATCAGTTTTGAAGGCATCGACGGGGCCGGCAAGTCCACCCATCTCGGCGCCTTGGCGCGCGCTTTTGAGGCGCAGGGCAGGGTGGTCACCCTCACCCGCGAGCCTGGCGGCACGCCGCTGGCTGAGAAATTGCGCGCCATCATCCTCAACGACACGATAGATTCGCTCACCGAAGTCATGCTGGTGTTTGCCGCCCGGCGCGAGCACCTGCAGCAACTGATCGAACCCGCACTGGCGCGCGGCGAGGTGGTGATTAGCGACCGTTTTACCGATGCCACCTTTGCCTACCAAGGCAGCGGGCGCGGTTACGACTGGCAAACGCTCTTGTATTTAGAGCGCTTGGTGCAGACTGTACAAGGGCTAGAGGGTGATTTTGTTCGTCAACCCGATCTAACTCTGTGGTTTGAACTGGACCCCGAGATTGCGGCGCAGCGGCTGGCGGGTGCGCGCGTGCCAGACAAATTTGAGTCGCAAAGCGCGGCTTTTTTTGACCGCGTCAGTCATGGCTACGCGCAGCGTCTTCAAGCTGACCCCGGCCGCTTTGCGCGTATCGCCGCTGACAACCCGCGTGAAACGGTGTGGCTGTCGGTCTTGCAAGCCGTGCAGCAAAAAGGCTGGCTGGTGTGAGCACGTCCGCAACGCCCGCCGCGTCGACCGGCCCCAACGTTTTGGCGCCATGGATCGCCGAGCAGGCGCAGAGCCTGCTGGCCCAGCGCGGGCATGCCTGGCTGCTGGCCGGGCCGTCGGGTCTGGGTCAATACGCGTTGGCGCTGGCACTGGCGCGCGCCTGGTTATGCGATCAGCCCACGCCCCAAGGTGCCTGCGGCGTGTGCGCCAGTTGTCACGCCATCGACGTGCGTGCCCATGCCGATCTGTGTGTGTTGATGCCCGAGACCGTGTTGCTGGACCTAGGCTGGCCCTTGAGCGAAAAAGCGCAGTCTGAGATTGATAGCAAGAAGCGCAAGCCCAGCAAAGAAATTCGTGTCGAAGCCATGCGTGACACGGTCGAGTTTGCGCAGCGTACCAGCGCCCGTGGCCGCGGCAAGGCGGTGCTGGTCTTCCCCGCAGAGCGCATGAACGTGTTCACCGCCAACGCGCTGCTGAAAACCCTGGAAGAGCCTGCCGGTGATGTGAAATTTGTGCTGGCCACCGATGCCGCCCACCTGCTGCTGCCGACCATCCGCAGCCGCTGCCTGGGCCACACCATGACCTGGCCCGACCCAGTCAGTGCGCTGCATTGGCTGCAGTCCCAAGGTTTGGCGGCTGCACAAGCCAGCGTGCTGCTGCGCGCCGCCGGTGGCCGCCCGGCCGACGCGCTGCAGATGGCACCGGTGGGTGAGCGCTGGCGTTTGCTGCCCAAAGCGGTGCAGCGTGGTGATGTCAGTGTGTTCAAGGACTGGACACCGGCACAAACCGTTGATGCCCTGCACAAGCTGTGTCACGACCTGCTGGCCGTCAAAGCCGGTGCGCAGCCGCGCTTTTTTGCAGCGGCTGATTTGCCCAAGGGCGGCTCCTGGCAGAGTTTGACCGCCTGGGCTAAATCACTGGGTAACACGCGTCGCACGGTTGAGCACCCCTTCAACCCTGGCTTGATGCAGGAGGCGCTTCTCAGCCAGGCGCAATTGGCTCTAAACTCCAGACCATGAACGTCCCTGTCTACCACTCACCAGGCACCCCACGCCCCAGCGTGATCCAGTTGGCAGTTAAGGAAAAATCGGCGCTGTACGCGGCCTTTATTCCCTTGTTTACTGAGGGTGGTATGTTCATTCCCACCAACCGCGATTACCAGTTGGGCGATTCGGTGTATGTGTTGATCTCGCTGCCTGATGAGCCGCAGCGTTACCCGATTGCCGGCAAAGTGGCTTGGGTGACGCCTGCCAAAGCGTCGCACGGCCGCACACAAGGTGTCGGCATCCGCTTTCCCAAGGACGACATCGCCCGCACGCTCAAGCTCAAGATCGAAGAGATTTTGGGCGGGCAACTCGCCTCTGATCGCCAGACGCAAACCATCTGAGCCTGTCCGCCCGGCTGTAGGGCGGGTTTTCACCTTTGCACAAGCATGTTCACAGACTCCCATTGCCATTTGAATTTTCCTGAGCTTTGTTGCAACCTGCCAGCCATTTTGCAGGCCATGTCGCAGGCACGGGTGACACGCGCCCTGTGCATTTGCACCACGCTGGAGGAGTTTGAAGGCGTCCATCAACTCGCCCTTCAGCACCCCAACCTGTGGGCCACCGTAGGCGTTCACCCCGACAACGAAGGTGTGCAAGAGCCCACGCTGGAGGATTTGCTGCGCTTCGGGGCTCTCCCGCGTGTGGTCGGTATTGGCGAGACCGGGTTGGATTACTACCGTCTGAATGGCCGCAGCGTGGCCGACATGCACTGGCAGCGAGAGCGTTTTCGCCTGCACATCCGCGCCGCACAGCAACTGGGCAAACCGCTGGTGATCCACACCCGCAGCGCCTCGGAAGACATCTTGCAGGTTTTGCGCGAGGAGGGCGAAGACGGCTCTGCCGGCAGCGCAGGCGGTGTTTTTCACTGTTTTACAGAAGACTGGAGCTTGGCCAAAGCGGCGCTGGAACTGGGTTTTTACATTTCGTTCTCCGGCATCCTGACGTTCAAAAGCGCGCAAACTATTCGGGATGTGGCAGCCCTTGTGCCGCTAGACCGCCTGCTAATCGAGACCGACAGCCCGTATCTGGCGCCCATGCCGTACCGAGGCAAAACCAACAACCCGTCCTATGTCCCTTTTGTCGCCCAAAAACTCGCTGAGTTGCGTGGTGTCAGCATCGAAGAGATCGCCAGCCTGACCAGCGACAACTTTGATCGCCTTTTCAAGGGAGTCTCTGCATGAAATCGCCTGGCTGTATGCTGCTATATCACCTTAAGAAGTTTCTGTATCTAGTTGTTTTGTTTGGTTTTTCGCCAGTGCATGCAGGCTCTTACTACGATTTTTTTGAGGCTATCCAACAAGACAATGCAGCCCAGGTTACGCGCCTGTTGCAGCGTGGTTTTGACCCCAACACCGTGGACCCGGCGGGCATTCCAGGCTTGCTGCTGGCGGTCAAACTGGACTCTTTGAAAGTCGCAGAAGCACTGATTCGCTGGCCGCAAACCAACGCAGAGGTGCGCAACGCCGCTGGCGAAAGCCCG
Organism: Rhodoferax antarcticus ANT.BR; assembly: GCF_001938565.1. Lineage (GTDB taxonomy): Bacteria > Pseudomonadota > Gammaproteobacteria > Burkholderiales > Burkholderiaceae_C > Rhodoferax > Rhodoferax antarcticus. The sequence goes on along the minus strand of NZ_MSYM01000017.1, from coordinate 65,974 downwards.
CTGATGCTGGCAGCGCTAGCTGGTAACGAACGCCTGTGCCGCATGTTGATCGAAAAAAATGCCGACGTGAACAAACCCGGCTGGACGCCGCTGCATTACGCCGCCACCAAAGGCCACCTAGCGGTGATGACGATGCTACTGGGTGAATACGCCTACATCGACGCAGCGTCACCCAACGGCAGCACGCCACTGATGATGGCCGCGCACTACGGCACGCCACAGGCTGTCAAACTGCTGCTGGAGGCTGGCGCAGACCCCATGCTGAAAAACGACTTGGGTCTAAACGCGCTGGATTTTGCACATAAGGCCAATCGGGAAGAGTCTGCGCAAATCATTTCCGCGTTTGTGCGTGCCAGCCATTCACGTGGGACTTGGTGAACGACTGCATCGTAGTAGATACGATGTATATTATGTTAAGTTACGTGTCGCGAAGTGGTTTTTAGAACGGTGACTTCCTCAAGTCACCGCAAACTCAACCACTGGTGCGGTCGGATCGCTAAAGGATGTTCCCAGAGCGATGTCACCTTTGCCGTGCAGGACGCACTCCTCGCGGCGCAGCAACAAGGTCGTTCCACTGCCTGCAAACCGCACCCAGCACCCAAAAGAGCTCAGGTCAACCAGCACCACGCTGCCATTGCGCCAGTCCAGCCGGGCGTGTGTGCGTGACACCCGGGCATCGGACACAACAAACTCCGCCTGGTGAGTTCGACCAATGTGCAGCGGCAGATCAAAGGCGTTGAAATCGCTTTTTTGATCCCTCCAGCGCAGTTCGATATGCACACCCAAAGCGTCGCGACCCCCCATTTTGGAAGGCTCGAAGCCTGCGTGGAGGGTCAACTGCTCGGAGCCCAGGTTGTCCTGCCACTCCACCTGAAACACTCTGCAGGGTTCGGCCCGGCCGCGGATGTGAATCGGCCCGAGCATGCGAAAACGTTCGTCAGGCAGGTCAAATCCGTCCTGAACCGCGTCACTGTTGACCCAGATTTGGTGCGGCCCGGTCAGCTCACTTAGGCGGGCAGCAATGTTGACAGCGTCGCCGTAGCAGTCGTCAGCGACGATTTCCACCCCACCCCGGGCCACGCCGATGCGCAGCGGCATGTAGGCCTTGGGCGGCATTCGCCCGAGCAGTTGTTGGTAGGCGTGCTGCAGGTCCATCACCGCCAAGACAGCCTTGGTGCTGTCCTCAAACAGGATAAGTACCCCATCACCCAGAAACTTGACCACCCTACCGCCGTGGGCGCTACAGCGTTGTGCCACCCACGCGGTCGCCTGCGTGACGACCTCGGTCGCCTTCGCGTTGCCCAAGGCTTCAAAAACGCCGGTGCTCCCATACAAATCGGCAAAAACGACGGTCGATTGAACGCTCATTTCCGGTGGCTTCCAGTGGTCATGACGGGAGTTTAGGCGAACTTTGCGGGCCTCCCGAAAGATGCCCCCAGACCAGCAAGACATCGCGTGAATCAACACTCAGATCGGTCTTGGCGCCAACCGGAAGCAGCACTTTGGTGGGGACGTGGCCATACGGCAGATTGGTCAGCACCGGGGCCTTGACGTTTTGGCGCAGCCACTGCGTCACGGTGGTCATGTTGAAGCCCCGGTCGTGCGGCGTCAGTTTAAATTCGGTAAATTGACCCAGCAAAATCGCTTTTTGACGCTTTAGAACACCTGCGTACAGTAGCTGCGTCAGCATGCGCTCAATCCGGTAAGGGTGCTCTGCCACGTCTTCCAGAAACAGGATGCCACCCTTGATTTTCGGGAAATAAGGCGTGCCCAGCAGGCTGCTGAGCACCGTCAAGTTACCACCCCATAAAACAGCATCTTCAACATAAAAAGTGCCTTCAGCCCTTATGGCGTCTGCGTCGGCAGCTATTATTTTTGTATCGTTGACTGCGGCCATGCGTGACTGCCGCCAGCCAGCGCCCTCGCCTTGTCCACACAATAGGTCGTCAAAACAGGCTTCCATGATGTCATCAGGTGTGCCGTCCACGCCAAACCCTTCACCAAGCGCCGGGCCAGCCCAGGTCACCGCGCCGGTTTTAGCCAGCACGGCGCTTTGAAACGCAGTGAAGTCACTCATGCCCACAAACAGCATGCCTTTGTCGATGGCCTTGGCAACCTTTTTGTAGCGAATGTCGGACAGCAGGCGCGTCAAGCCATAACCCCCGCGTGCGATCAGCGCCACATCAGCGCCGCTGTCTGCAGCGCGGTGGATGGCGGCCAGGCGGGTGGCGTCGTCCCCGGCAAAGCGCTGATGGCTGGCCAGCGCGGCTTCATCCACCTCCACCTCGTGGCCCAAGGTCTGCAGCCGCCTGATGCCACGTTTGAACGCCGCCTTGTCGCGCACGGCGCCGCTGGGTGAGTAAATATAGATGTGCTTTTTCATACGGATTAGATTTTCAGGCAAGAAAAGGCTTGTGGGCCCGCCCGGTGACCTTTATCTGGAAACGGTGCTTGGAGCGCGGCATCATCAAGTGGCTCTGTTTGTGCCTCCAGGATACGCAGCACCTGGTCGGGTGCCAAGGCCTGCAACTGCCGGGCCAGTGGCAGCATGTTTGCTGACGCCCGCAGCTCCACGGGCGCCAAGCCGAGTCGCCCCATCAACTCAATCAACACTTGCGCTTGCCAGGCCAAAGCGTGAAACGCCTGCTTTTTGGGTTTGTCACTTCTGCCAAAACCGATCAGGTCTGGGCAGATCATGCGCTGCTGCGCAACGCACGCTTGTTTGACATGATTGCGCCAGGCATAGCTCCATTCCTGCGTGCCGTGAAGGCACAGCAGCGTGCCCATCTGGTGCGCTGGGCCGGTGTCAACATAGTGCAAACGTAAGCCTGCCAAGCTCGGCAGATCATGGACGTAAAAAGAGGGCGCGGGAAACTCAGGCAGGCCGTCAAAGCAATTCTCTGGCGTGCGCAGGGCATCTTCACGTAGCGCCCTGCCCGTCTGCTCGGCATCAAACTGCTTGCGGGAGCGCTGTTGTTTGAAAAAGTCCTGGAGCAGTTCTGCACAGACCTGGTGCAGCACACCGCCTTGCACTTGCGTCTGATGGTTGAGTTCTGGCATTTCAAACACGTTGCTGACCGAGCCCGCTGCACCGGTTTTGAGGTCAGACGCACCAAACACCACGCGCTTGATGCGGGCGTGCAACATGGCACCAGCGCACATAGTGCACGGCTCCAGCGTCACGAACAGCTCACAGTTGTCCAGCCGGTAATTGCCCAGATGCTGGGCGGCGGCGCGTAGGGCCAAAATTTCAGCGTGAGCGGTGGGGTCATGCGTGTGGACGGGAGCGTTACGGCCCACGCCGACGATGCGTCCGTCAAGCACCACTACCGCGCCCACGGGCACTTCGCCCGCAGCACCGGCTGCCTGCGCCTGCTCTAGGGCGGCCCGCATCCACAGCGTGTCTGGCGTATCGGGTGGGTGTTCGGCGGACGTCACGGTTAGTCGTCAGGCACGGGGCGCGCCTGCAGGGCATTTTCCAGCGCCTGTTTGTACTGTTGCTGTATCTGCTGGCTTTGCTGCGTGGGTGTGCCGGACGATGGCAGGGTGGTTGTGTCTGTGCCAGCTAAGCCAACTTCGCCCGTCTGCTGCAGCGCGGGTAAGGTAGGTAAAGTGGGTTGAGTGGTTTTCATCTGCTGGCGCACCAGCACGCCGGTCACCGCCAAAGCTGTCAACAAACCCAGAACTCCGAAAATGGCGCGCATCACATGTCTCCAGGCAGATGGGTGGTCAGCCTCAGCGCCGCGCCTGGCTGCCAAGGGTTATGGCTGAGGGCTTATTCCCACTCGATAGTGGCGGGTGGTTTGCTGCTCACGTCATACGTCACACGGTTGATGCCGCGCACTTCGTTGATGATGCGGCTCGACACCTTCTTGAGTAGCGCATAAGGCAGCTCGGCCCAGTCAGCGGTCATGAAATCACTGGTTTGCACTGCGCGCAAGGCCACCACGTAGTCGTAGGTGCGGCCGTCGCCCATCACGCCCACACTTTTCACCGGCAGGAAGACGGTAAACGCCTGGCTGGTGAGCTGGTACCAGTTTTTGCCGGTGGCTTCATCGACAAAGTTGTTGAGCTCTTCGATGAAAATCGCGTCGGCACGGCGCAGCAGGTCAGCGTATTCCTTTTTGACTTCGCCCAGAATCCGCACGCCCAGGCCGGGGCCGGGAAACGGATGGCGGTACACCATGTGATACGGCAAGCCCAGCGCCACGCCGAGTTCGCGCACCTCGTCCTTGAACAGTTCGCGCAAGGGCTCCAGCAGTTTCAGGCCCAGTTGCTCGGGCAAACCACCCACGTTGTGGTGGCTCTTGATGACCACGGCCTTTTTGTTTTTGGCGCCACCAGACTCGATCACATCCGGATAAATGGTGCCCTGTGCCAGCCAAGTCGCGCCTTTGACGCAGCGACTTCCAGATTCACCATTTTTTATAGCAGCTGAAGCAGTAAGGGCAAGGGCTTGCGCCTTAAAAACCTCTACAAACTCACGGCCGATGATTTTGCGCTTGGCCTCTGGGTCGCTCACGCCAGCCAGATGCCCCAAGAACTGCTCAGCAGCGTCTACACGCACCACTTTGGCGTGCAGCTTGCCGACAAACATCTCCATCACCCTATCGCCTTCATTCAGGCGCAGCAGGCCATGGTCGACAAACACACAGGTGAGTTGGTCGCCAATGGCGCGGTGGATCAGTGCCGCTGCTACTGACGAATCCACGCCACCCGACAGGCCCAGAATCACTTCTTCGTCACCCACCTGCGCGCGGATTTGCGCCACCGCTTCGCTGATGTAATCCCCCATGATCCAGTCTGCGCGGGTGCCGCAGATATCGAGCACAAAGCGCTCCAGAACGGCAGCACCAAGCTTGGTGTGGGTCACTTCGGGGTGGAACTGCACCGCGTAAAAGCGCCGCTCTTCGTCAGCCATGCCGGCGATCGGGCAACTGTCGGTGCTGGCCATGAGTTTGAAGCCCGGAGGCAGCTCGGTGACCTTGTCGCCATGGCTCATCCACACCCGCAGCATGCCGTGGCCCATGGACGTGGCGTAGTCCTGAATGCCTTTCAGCAATGCGGTGTGGCCATGCGCTCGCACATCGGCATGGCCGAACTCACGTTGATGCCCGCTGGTGACGATGCCACCCAACTGATGCGCCATGGTCTGCATCCCGTAGCAGATGCCCAGCACCGGCACGCCGAGTTCAAACACGACTTGCGGCGCTTTGTCGGTGCTTTCTTCGTAAACACTGGCGTGGCTGCCAGACAGGATGATGCCTTTGAGATTGCCATCTCGGGCGTAGGCGCGCAACCAGTCATCCGTCACGTCGCACGGATGCACTTCGCAAAACACATGTGCTTCTCGGATGCGCCGCGCGATCAGTTGCGTGACCTGGGAGCCAAAGTCAAGGATGAGGATCTTTTGATGCATTATTCAGCCCGATAGTTTGGCGCTTCTTTGGTGATCTGCACGTCATGCACATGGCTTTCGCGGATACCGGCAGTGGTGATCTCGACAAACTCGGCCTTGTCCTGCATCTCTTCAATGGTGGCGCAGCCACAGTAGCCCATACTGGCACGCAAGCCGCCAGCCATCTGGAACATGATGGCCACCATCGAGCCCTTATAAGGCACGCGGCCTTCAATGCCTTCGGGCACCAGTTTGTCTGCATTCGGGTTGCCGGTACTGGACTCCTGAAAATAACGGTCGGCACTGCCCTGCTGCATGGCACCAATAGAGCCCATGCCACGGTAGCTCTTGTAGCTGCGGCCCTGAAACAGGATCACTTCGCCGGGTGCTTCTTCAGTGCCGGCAAACATGCCGCCCATCATCACCGTGCCCGCCCCGGCAGCAATGGCTTTGGCAATGTCACCACTAAAACGGATGCCGCCGTCGGCAATCAGCGGCACACCGGTGCCTTTGAGTGCGGTTGCCACGCTGTCAATGGCCATGATTTGCGGCACGCCGACACCGGCCACGATGCGGGTAGTGCAAATGGAGCCTGGGCCGATACCGACCTTGACAGCATCTGCACCAGCTTCCACCAGCGCCAAAGCTGCGGCGCCCGTAGCAATGTTGCCGCCGATGACCTCAACATGCGGGAAATTTTGTTTGACCCAGCGAACACGATCGATTACGCCCTTGCTGTGCCCGTGCGCCGTGTCCACCACGATGGCGTCCACGCCAGCACGGGCCAGCAGTTCCACACGTTCCTCAGTGCCCTCGCCCACCCCAACGGCAGCGGCCACGCGCAGTTTGCCTTGGGCGTCTCGCGCGGCGTTGGGGAAACTGGTCTGTTTGGTGATGTCTTTCACTGTGATCAGGCCCTTGAGCTCGAAACTGTCATTCACCACCAGCAGACGCTCAATCTTGTACTGGTTCAGCAACACCTTGGCCTGCGCCAAAGTGGTCCCATCAGGCACGGTCACCAGTTTGTCACGCGGTGTCATGATGTGGCTTACTGGCAGGTCATAGCGAGTTTCAAAGCGCAGGTCGCGCCCGGTCACAAGACCGGCCACCTTACCGCCATCCATCACCGGAAAGCCCGACACGCCAAGTTGCTCGGACAAAGCCATCACCTGGCGCACTGTGTGTTGGGGCGTGATGACCACCGGGTCGCGCAACACGCCGGACTCATAACGCTTCACCTTGGACACTTTGGCGGCCTGTTGCTGCGCCGTCATGTTTTTGTGCACCACGCCAATGCCACCCTCTTGCGCGATGGCAATCGCCAGGCGCGACTCGGTCACCGTGTCCATAGCGGCAGACACCAGCGGCAGGTTCAGGGCGATGTTGCGGGTGAAACGGGTGGCGAGGGAGGTGTCCTTGGGAAGGACTTGGGAGTACGCTGGCACCAACAAAACATCGTCGAAGGTGAGCGCTTTGCCTATCAGGCGCATAGTGAAAGCTCCAAATTGTCAATTGTATCTGCGCCCGAATGTGGTCTGTGCCTGGACGTTTACCGCTTGGGTTGCCTTGGCAGCGCCAGTTGTCGCGTTAAAACACGTAAAACCCCGCAACCAGCGTTGCCTGACATAAACTTGACACCCATGAACCCAACCTTCCGACCGATCGTGCTTCTTGTAACCGTGCTGCTGTCCACCGGGGTCATGGCCCAATGGCAATGGCTTGACAAAGATGGGCGCAAGGTGTTTAGTGACCGTGCACCGCCGCCCAGCGTGCCAGATAAAAGTATTCTCAAACGACCCGGTGGCGCCAGAGTTGTTGCGCCCGTGGCAAACGAAGACGGCGCAGTCAGCACCACCCCGGGCACGCCTGCCAGCAGCGCAGCGGCTGCGCAAACAGCAAGCAGTGCGCCAAAAATCAGCGGCATTGACAAGGATTTGGCTGAAAAGAAGAAAAAAGCCGAGCAGGAAGAAGCTGCCAAGCACAAGGCTGAGGAGGACAGAGTGGCCAAGCTCAAGGCTGACAACTGCGTCCGTGCCAAACAGGCCAAGGCGGGTTTTGATTCGGGTGTTCGCCTGTCGCGCGTCAACAAGCAAGGCGAACGCGAAATCCTGGACGATGCCACCCGCGCTGCAGAAGCACTGCGCATTCAAACGATCATTGATGCGGATTGCAAGTGACTTTTTAGCGCAGCAGCGCTGGACTTAATACCCCGGCTTGGCGCCTGGTCGTTTTTTAATGAACAAGCCGGTGGTGCGCGCACCCTGCTTGACAAAGCGCTCTCGCCGAGCCACTTTCGGGTCAACGCGCAAGGGTCGATAAACCTCCACCCGGTCATGCTCTCGTAAAACTTGCTGCAAACTTGCCTCACGGCCCCAGATGCCCACAAGAATATTGGAGGCGTCGATCTCAGGAAATCGCTGCAACAGGCCGCTTTCGCGCAGCGCATCCATAACGCTGCTGGGCTCAACCAGGTTCAGAGCGACTTCTTCAACTTGGCGCGGCTGCAGCGCATACACCACCCAAACCTGCATCGCGGAGCCTACTCGCCGTAGACCTGCTTGGCGCGCTTGATAAAGGCGTCCACCATGCTGCCAGCGATCTTGTCAAACACCGGGCTCACCAGCCTGCCAAGCGTGCTGTCAAAGCCATAACTCAGCACCAGTTCTACTCGGCAGGCGCGTGTCTCGGTCCCCACGGGAACAAAGTTCCACTCGCCCTCCAGTTGCGAAAAAGGCCCTTTGAGCAACTTGATGATCAGTTGGCGGTCAGGCACATGCACGTTTCTGGTGGTGAATGTTTGGTGAATGCCGCCGAATGCGATGCCGATTTCGGCGACCATACCGTTTTCTTCCAGAGAAACAACGCGACCCTTGTCACACCACGGCAAGAACTGCGGATACGCCGCCACGTCCACCACCAGGCGGTACATTTCTGCGGGGCTGTACCAAATTAAAACGGACTTTTTGACAGTTTTCATAGAATGGAGTTTTGCGCGGGATTGTAGTCAAGCCTTGTTCGCATCCATCCCCACTCAAGCTCTCCCTCATGGCCAAAAAACCCGACACTGCAAAACGCATCGCTGACAACAAAAAAGCGGCGTTCAACTATTTTTTTGAAGAGCGGTTTGAGGCCGGCATCGTGCTGGAAGGCTGGGAGGTCAAATCATTGCGCGAAGGCAAGGTGCAACTGACAGACGGCTATGTGGTTATCCGCAACGGTGAGTTGTTCATCATTGGCCTGCAAATTCAGCCACTGGGGACCGCATCGACCCACATCAGCCCAGACAAGCAGCGCACCAAAAAGCTGCTGATGCACCGCGAAGAAATCAAACGGCTGATCGGCAAGGTAGAGCAAAAAGGCTACACGCTGGTGCCCATCAATCTGCATTGGAAGGCGGGCAAGATCAAATGCGAGATTGCGCTGGCCAAGGGCAAGGCCGAGCACGACAAGCGCAACACCATCAAAGACCGCGAGGGCAAGCGCGAGGTGGAGCGCGTCATGAAATCACGCCAGCGGTAAGCCGCGCCAATCGGTCTGAGCAGACGCAGTTACCAGTTTTTAGGCCAAGTCGCACAGCGGGTGGCAATGTGCTGCCCAAGGGCTGTCAAAAAAAGCCAGCACCATGTCAGGTGTGACATCTTCAATGCAGGCTGGCTGCCAGTGCGGCGTGTTGTCCTTATCCACGGCTAGCGCACGTATACCCTCTGCTGTCTCGGTCTGTGCTGCGCTGCGGCGCAGATGGCGCGGGAAGAAGCAGTGCCGCACCATGTCGCGCTCCATGCGCAAATCCTCGGCCAGGCTCATGTGGCGGGCGCGGCGGATCTGCGCCAGCGTCAGGTGCAGCATCAGCGGCGAGCGCTGGCGCAACTGGGCGGCGGTTTGTTGCGCCCAGTCGGCGTTGTCAGCTTCCAGGGCTTGCACAATGCTGACCACGCCATCCATTGAAAAATAATGGTCAATTTGGCCTCTAGCCCTTATATCTTCTGCGCTAATAGCTATACAATATGTAGCAATCCAGTCGCTTAGCTGCAGGCTTTGACCCAAGTCAATCTGACCTAATGCGTCCCAGGCCGCCGCTTGCTGATCCACCTCCAGGCAATGGTCAGCCAACCCCATCGCAATCGCCTGCGCGGCTGTGAGGGTCGTGCCGGTCAGTGCCAGCCACTCGCCGGTATGACCCGGGCAGCGGCTCAAAAAATAGCCTCCTGCCACGTCCGGAAACAGACCAATGGTTGTTTCAGGCATGGCAATTTTGCTGCGCGCTGTGACCAGCCGGTGCGATGCACCCTGGCTGATTCCCATGCCGCCACCCATGACCACGCCATCCATGAATGCCATGTACGGCTTGGGGTAAGTGTGGATCAGGTGATTGAGGGTGTATTCCTCGGTAAAGAAGTCCTCAGGACTGGGGTCGCCTGATAACAGCGCCTGATGAAAAAACCGGATATCACCCCCGGCGCAAAACGCACCAAACGGGCCAGCCTTGTTAGAGCCGCGAATCGCTACCGCTTGCACCCGCGCATCTTCACGCCAGGCCAGCAGGCAGGTGGTCAGAGCCCTGATCATCTGCAGCGTCAACGCGTTCAGCGCAGCGGGACGGTTCAAGGTGATGAACCCCACCTGGCCACGGATTTCCGTCAGAACCTCATTCACAACAGCACTCATATTTGCACGCATGCCCTACCCCTCCACGCCACAATTTCATTGGCCACCAGCGCGCCGATAACCAGCGTGCCGCCGACAAGCACATCATGCCCCGGCGCCTCACCGGCCCCCAGCCAGGTCAGCAAGATGCCGAAGATCACCTCCAGCAGACCCAGCAGCGCGACCTCGGGCGCTTTAAGCACCTTGGTACAAAGCACCGCCAGCACACACGGAATCGCCAGCTGTCCCAGCCCCAGCCCGGCCAACAAGCCCAAATCATGCCCGGAGGCTTGAAACGGCCAGGCCAATGGAAACGTGATCAGAGAAGACAGCACCGCGCCAATCAGCACGGCAGGGATCAAATCCACGTCGTTACCCTGAGCATGAGCGTGCTGGGTGACCGTCCAGTTGGCCGCGCCAGAAACGGGTACACACAGCGCCACCAGCGTGCCCGCCATGCTGACGCCCTGTCCCAACTGGCTGGCATACATGTAGGCGATACCAAAACCGGCCACGCCAATGGCCGCCCAAGTGCGTGTTGGCACCCGGTGGCCGATGAAGATGCGCGCCGCAAGCGCAGTCAGCAAGGGCGTGAGCGACATGGTGACCAGCACATTGGCCACGGTGGTCAGCATGATTGCGAGCATGAAAAAGGTGAACATGCCACACCAGCACAGACCCGATACCCACAGCGCCGCGCCGCCGTGACGCATACGGGCAAACACGCCGCGCCCCTGCATCAGTGGCAGGATGACCAGCAAGCTCAATACAGTAAACAGGCTGCGCCAGAAAGTGACTTCAAACTTTTGCGCGTGCTCCAGGTGCCGCGTCACCACGCCAGCAGTCGACCACAGCAAGGTCGCCACCACCATCAGCAACACAGCCTGGTTGTGCCTGAGCTTCAATGTCTACCTTGGTAACAATAACGGGTAGTTCAAGGTTCGGGGCGTTGCTGGACAACCCGAAAAGGGCTATCCCATGTTTCGCCACGTTTCGTCACAAGGCGCGGCTCAGTAACCCGGGCGCACACTTGCGGCAGTCAACGTTTAGGAGCGGCTGGCCCTCTTACGGTCGCTTTCCTTGAGGTGGCGCTTGCGCAGACGCACGCTCTTCGGGGTGATTTCGACCAGTTCGTCATCTTCGATGAATTCCACACCGTATTCCAGCGTCAACTCAATCGGTGGCGTGATCTTGATCGCGTCTTCCTTGCCAGACACGCGGAAGTTGGTGAGCTGCTTGGTGCGTGTGGCGTTAACCACTAGGTCGTTGTCACGGCTGTGGATACCAACAATCATGCCCTCATACACCGGGTCGTTGGCGCGCACAAACATGCGGCCTCGGTCATCGAGCTTACCCAGGGCGTAGGTGAAGATTTCACCGTCGTCCATGGAAATCAGCACGCCATTTTTACGGCTGCCAATCTCTCCCTTGTGGGGTTCGTAGCAGTCGAAGATGTTGGAAATCAGGCCTGTGCCACGCGTCAGGTTCAAAAACTCGTTGGTGAAACCAATCAGTCCCCGTGCCGGAATGCGGTATTCCAGGCGGACGCGGCCCCGGCCATCGGGGTCCATATTGAACAACTCACCTTTGCGCTCGCCCAAAGCCTGCATCACGCCACCCTGGTGTTGCTCTTCGATGTCGGCGGTCACCAACTCAATGGGCTCACACTTTTCGCCATTGATGTCTTTGAACACCACGCGCGGCTTAGAAACGGCCAGCTCAAAACCTTCGCGGCGCATGTTTTCCAGAAGAATGGTCAAGTGCAATTCGCCACGGCCCATAACTTCAAAGATACCTTCTTCGCCGGTTTCCTTGACGCGCAGTGCCACGTTGTGTTGCAGTTCTTTTTGCAGACGGTCCCAGATCTGACGGCTGGTGACGTATTTGCCCTCACGCCCTGCCAGCGGACTGGTGTTGACGCAGAAATTCATCGTCAGGGTTGGCTCATCCACCTTGAGCATCGGCAGCGGGGTCGGGTTGGTGGGGTCGGTGATGGTCACGCCAATACCTATGTCGGTCAGGCCGTTGACTAGCACAATTTCGCCAGGGCCGGCATCGGTGGTTTGCACGCGCTCCAGGCCTTGGAAAGTCAATACCTGGTTGACACGGCCTTTAACCGCCTTGCCGTCCGGGCCTTCCATCACCACCACGTCCATCATCGGGCGGATGGTGCCCTGGCTGATGCGGCCCACACCGATGCGCCCGACAAAGGTGGAAAAGTCCAGCGCCGAAACTTGCAACTGCAGCGGCGCGGCCGGGTCACCCTGCTGGTGCGGCACATGATCCAGAATAGTGTTGAACAGGGCCGACATATCCGGGCCCCACTGCTCACCCTGCCCGCCTTCAACCAACGACGACCAGCCGTTAATGCCTGAGGCGTAAACCACCGGGAAATCCAGTTGCTCGTCAGTGGCACCCAATTTGTCAAACAGATCAAACGCGGCGTTGATCACAAAGTCAGGGCGCGAACCGGGCTTGTCCACCTTATTCACCACCAGAATCGGCTTCAAACCCAGGGCCAGCGCCTTTTTGGTCACAAAACGGGTTTGGGGCATCGGGCCTTCCTGGGCATCAATCAGCAGCACGACACCATCGACCATGCTCAAAGCGCGTTCCACCTCGCCGCCAAAGTCGGCGTGGCCAGGGGTGTCGACGATGTTGATATGGGTGTCTTGCCAGGTCACCGCGCAGTTTTTGGCCAAAATCGTGATGCCACGTTCTTTCTCAATCGCGTTGTTGTCCATCACCGTATCGACAACTTTTTCGTGATTGGCAAAAGTGCCGGACTGACGCAGCAACTGGTCGACCATGGTGGTTTTGCCGTGGTCAACGTGGGCGATGATCGCAATGTTTCGGATTTGTTTATGAGCCATGGTTTACTTTCTTAAATAGCTTGTGTCATCTGTTCAATGTCGGTCGGACTCAGCAGCCGACCCGGGATCAATTCACCGGCCACCACCTGCGCTGTACCCAGCAGCACCTGGCCATTTTCTGCATAAACCGCCACCTGCGGTGCGTCGGGCCAAGGGCCGCGGCGCAGCAAGCCGCTTGAAAACCTCGCAGCATTCTCATCGTCGAGCGTGACCACCGTGTGATCAGGCAACAAAGACGACACCGGCAGCAGGCAAGCTAGGCGCTCTTCTTCGCTCATGGCTTGCAGCGCCGCCAACGTGACACATTGCGCCGCGGTATAACCACCTGTCCCGACCCGGCGCAGCGCGCTCAGGTGTGCACCGCAACCCAAAGCCTCGCCGATGTCTTCACCCAGGGTGCGGATGTACGTTCCCTTGCTGCAGGTTACTTCTAAATTAATAGCTACCTGCGCTTTACTATCAAGGGCTAGAGCCATATTTAGCTTATAAATCATGACCTGGCGCGGGGCCCGGTCAATCTCTATACCGGCTCTCGCGTACTCATAGAGCGCCTTGCCATCCTTCTTTAGTGCGCTGTGCATGGGCGGCACCTGGCTGATGGGCCCGGTAAACCGTAGCGCCACCTGCGCCACATCCTCTGGCGACACCGCCACCGGACGTGTCTCAATCACCTCGCCCTCAGCGTCTGCTGTGCTGGTTTTAATACCCAGGCACATCACCGCTTCATACGTTTTGTCGGCATCCAGTTGCAGCTGGCTGAATTTGGTGGCGGCACCAAAACACAAGGGCAACACGCCACTGGCCAATGGGTCCAGCGTGCCGGTATGGCCGGCCTTTTCCGCGCGCAACAGCCACTTCACCTTTTGCAAAATATCGTTGCTGGACCAACCCAGAGGCTTGTCCAGCAGCAGCACCCCATGCACGGGGCGCCTGGCAACCCGGGTATGCTGGCCCCCACGCGCATTCACTTCGTGTAATTCGCTGCCCCCCAAGGGGGCCTTCGCACCTTGGGGCGGCCCGGCGGTGGCACTGCTGCCCCCACGCGCGTTCACTTCGTGTAATTCGCTGCCCCCCAAGGGGGCCTTCGCACCTTGGGGCGGCCCGGCGGTGCTCATGGCTAGCTTTCGCTGTCTTTCGAACGGGAGGCGACCGCACGTGCAATCAGTGCGTTCATGTCGGCTGCACGTTCAGGTGTCTGGTCAAACACAAAATGCAGGGTTGGCACGGTGTGGATGTGCAAACGCTTGAACAGGCCAGCGCGCAAAAAGCCGGCGGCCTGGTTCAAACCCTCAGTACAGGCTTTCACATCACCGGCCAGCAGGCTGAAGAACACCTTCGCATGGGCGTAATCGGGCGTGACTTCAACGCCTTGAATCGTCACCATGCCGACACGCGGGTCTTTTAACTCGCGGGCGATCAGTTCGGTCAGATCCCGCTGGATCTGATCGGCCACCTTGAAGGCACGGTTGGGGGCGGCTGCTTTTTGACGCACTGTGAGCTCTCGTCAAGTTACAGGGTACGCGCTACTTCGCGGATTTCGAAGAACTCCAGCACGTCGCCGACTTCGATGTCGTTGTAGTTCTTGATGTTCAAGCCGCAATCGAAACCTTCGCGCACTTCCTTGGCATCGTCCTTGAATCGCTTGAGCGAGTCGAGTTCGCCGGTGTACACCACCGTGTTCTGACGCAACAGCCGCAAACGCGCAGTGCGGCGCACCAAACCAGCAGTGACCATACAGCCGGCAATCGTGCCAATCTTGGACACCTTGAAAATCTGACGAATTTCGGCGGTACCAATGATTTCTTCCTTTTTGTCCGGTGTCAGCATGCCCGACATGGCCAGTTTCAGGTCGTCCACAGCGTCGTAAATGATGTCGTAGTAACGAATATCGACGCCATTGTTCTCGGCCAATTTGCGCGCACCAGCATCGGCACGGGTGTTAAAGCCGATGATCACCGCCTTGGCGGCAATCGCCAGATTCACGTCGGATTCGCTGATGCCACCCACAGCGGTGTACACCATCTGCACCTTGACCTCATCAGTGGAGAGCTTGAGCAGCGACTGTGCCAACGCTTCTTGCGAGCCCTGCACGTCAGCCTTGACAATGATCGGCACCATCTTCACCTCGCCTGCTGTCATGTCGGTGAACATGTTCTCCAACTTAGCGGCTTGTTGTTTGGCCAATTTGGTGTGGCGGAACTTGCCAGCACGGTAGGTGGCGATTTCACGGGCACGACGTTCGTCCGACAGCACCATGAATTCGTCACCGGCTTGCGGCACTTCGGTGAGGCCCTGGATTTCAACCGGAATGGATGGGCCTGCCGATTTGATCGACTTGCCGTTTTCGTCCAGCATGGCGCGCACGCGGCCAAAGGTTTGTCCGGCCAGCACCACGTCGCCCGTTTTGAGCGTGCCGCTTTGCACCAGCACGGTAGCCACCGGGCCACGGCCCTTGTCGAGCTGCGCTTCGATCACCAGACCCTTGGCCATGGCATCCACTGGGGCTTTCAGTTCAAGCACTTCCGCTTGCAGCAACACCTGCTCCAGAAGTGCATCAATACCCATGCCTGTTTTGGACGAGACCGCCACAAACGGCGAGCTGCCACCAAACTCTTCTGGAATCACTTCTTCCACGACCAACTCATTTTTGACCCGTTCGGGGTTGGCATCAGGCTTGTCTGCCTTGGTGATGGCGACCACGATGGGTACACCAGCTGCCTTGGCGTGTTTGATGGCTTCTTTGGTCTGCGGCATCACACCGTCGTCGGCCGCCACCACCAGAATCACGATGTCGGTGGCTTGGGCACCACGGGCACGCATGGCGGTAAACGCTTCGTGGCCTGGGGTATCAAGGAAAGACACCATGCCACGCGCTGTTTGCACATGGTAAGCACCAATGTGCTGGGTAATACCGCCGGCTTCGCCGGTGGCGACTTTGGTGCGACGAATGTAGTCCAACAACGACGTTTTACCGTGATCGACGTGGCCCATGACGGTCACCACCGGGGCACGCGGCAACGACTCGGACTGCTGCAATTGCACTTCATCATCGGTAAAGGCTTCCGGATCGTCCAGCGCCGCGACGATGGCTTTGTGGCCCATCTCTTCTACCAAAATCATAGCGGTGTCTTGATCCAAGGGCTGGTTGATGGTGACCATCTGGCCCAGCTTCATCAGATGCTTGATCACCTCGGAGGCCTTGACGGCCATCTTGTGGGCCAATTCGGCGACGGTGATGGTTTCCGGCACGTGCACTTCCAGCACGCGCGCTTCCACCGGTGCCGACTGGTTGTGCTGGTCATTGCGGTCACGGTCATTGCTGCCACGACGGCCGCGCGGACCGCCGCGCCAGTTGCCGCCGCGACCGGCGCCAGCACCTGTGTCACCACGGGTTGGAATCCCTTTCTTCTTGGCCGGATCGCCCGCCCAACTGCTGGACAGCTTGGCAGATTTGACTTCCTTGCCAGCCCCGGCTGCGGCCGCAGCGCCAGGTGCTCCCGGCGCTGCAGGCTTGGCGGTAGCACTACCTACAGGTTTGTGCAGGGTGCCTTTGATACCCGGCTTAACTGGCACTGCTACGGGCTTGGGCGGCTCTTCTTTCTTCGGAGGCAGTTTTTTACCTGGCTGCGACATCATCAGGCGAATCGCTGCGGCCTCTGCTTCTGCCTTGCGACGACGCTCATTCAGATCCAGCGCACGCGCCTGCTCTTCAGCGGCCCGGCTCTTGGATTCGGCAGCGGCTTCTTCCTTGGCTTTGGTTTGCAGCTGCTGTTCAGTTGCTGCCTTCTGCGCAGCGGCAGCCTTGGCCTGCGCTATCGCAGCTTCTGCAGATTCCGAACTGGCTGAAACGGCAGCCGATTCGGCCAATTTTTTCCGGGATTTTGCCTGGGCTTCTTGTTGCAGGGACTCGGCTTGGGCAGCCTGCGCCGCAGCTTGTTCTGCGACTTCACGCGCGGCGGCCTCTTGGGCTTCACGCGAGCGGCGGCGCTCGGCAAGGTCCTCTTCTTGGCGACGAATCAGTTCAGCCTGACGGCTGGCCTCTTCTTCCCGGCGAGCCAGTTCAGCGTGGTCCACCGATGATTCAGTGTCGGCGTGCTCCTCCTCGTGCTGCTCCGGTGCGGGCGCGGCAACGGGCATGTCCAGTGGGTCATCGCGGCGAACAAAGGTGCGCTTCTTGCGCACCTCCACCTGAATGGTGCGGGCTTTGCCCGTGGCATCCGCCTGCTTGATCTCCGTGGTCGATTTTTTGACCAGGGTAATCTTTCTGCGCTCGGCCGATGGCGTGCCGTGGGCGGTTTGCAGGTAACCCAACAGACGCTGCTTGTCAGCCTCTGTGAGGGTGTCGCTCGCGGCTGCTTTAGCCACACCAGCCGACTTCAATTGCTCAAGCAAGGTATCGGTGGATTTTTTGAGTTCGTTTGCAAACTCGGCAACGGTCATACTGGACATGTTTGGGGTAACCTTTAGTGTCGGCTGACACAGCCCTGAGGGCGGTCTGCAGCCTTTACTGAAACTTTGTTTTCATAATTCAAGACGCTTGCGCCGCTGCATCACCAGTAAACCAGTGCGCGCGTGCTTTCATGATCATCGCCGTGGCGTCTTCTTCAGACTGCCCGGTGATGTCGGTGAGTTCATCCCCCGCCAAATCTGCCAGATCGTCGAGCGTGTGAACACCGTGGTCAGCCAGCTTACTGATGAGATCGGGAGTCAAACCCTGAAGCTCACGCAGTTCGGTGGCCACCTTGCCGACATTTTCCTCATTGGCGATTTCCATCGTCAACATGGCATCTTTGGCGCGCGCGCGCAGCTCGTTGACGGTGTCTTCGTCAAAACTATCAATCTCCAGCATTTCTTCCAGAGGCACATACGCGACCTGCTCTAGGCTGATAAAGCCTTCGGCAATCAGCAGGTCGGCGATTTCTACGTCGACATCGAGCTTTTCCATGAAGAGTGCACGGCTCGCGTCCACTTCGCTGGCTTGTTTCTCGGCAGACTCGGCGGCGTCAAGAATATTGATTTTCCAACCAGTGAGCTCGGATGCCAGGCGCACGTTTTGTCCGCCACGTCCAATGGCAATGGCCAAATTTTCCTCGTCGACCACCACGTCCATCGCGTGGCGCTCCTCGTCCACCACAATGCTGGTGACGTTCGCGGGCGCCAAGGCACCAATGACAAACTGCGCCGGGTCTTCGCTCCACAGCACAATATCGACGCGTTCACCAGCGAGTTCATTGGTCACGCCGTTGACGCGGGTACCGCGCACACCGACACAGGTGCCAATAGGGTCAACGCGTTTGTCATATGACAGCACTGCGATCTTGGCGCGTGAGCCTGCGTCTCGTGCGCAGGATTTGATCTCCAGCAAACCCTGCTCGATCTCAGGAACTTCGTTGCGGAACAACTCGGTCATAAATTCAGGGGCTGAACGCGACAGCACAATCGGTGCGCCACGCAGGGTCAAGTCCACTTCCATGATCATCGCGCGCACACGGTCGCCAGTACGAAAATTTTCCTTCGGGATCATCTCGTTGCGTCGCAAGCGGCCTTCCACGCGGCCGGACTCAACGATCAAATCACCCTTGTCCATGCGCTTGACCGTACCGACAAAAATCTTGTCGCCGCGCGACATAAAGTCGTTAAGCAGCATTTCGCGTTCAGCGTCACGAATTTTCTGCAGGATGACCTGCTTGGCAGCCATCGCACCAATGCGGCCAATCGGCACGGATTCGATGGTTTCCTCGATGTATTCGTCAACTTCGATGTCGGAAATTTGCTCAACGGCTTCAAACAGCAAAATTTCCTGATCTGGCAATTGCAGGCCAGCCTCATCGGGGACCACGTGCCAGCGACGGAAAGTCTCATAGACACCGGTATCACGGTTCAGCGAGACACGGATGTCGACATCGCCCGTGTACAGCTTTATCGTAGCTTGCGCCAGCGCAGCTTCCACAGCGCCAAACACCACATCACGTTCCACGTTTTTCTCACGTGAAATGGCGTCGACCAACATTAACATTTCGCGATTCATGCCATGACTCTCCTGTATCAATTCAATTCAACGGTGTCGCTGTCGGCGCCATCCACTGCGGAATGCCCCCGACCTTTAAAACTCACAATCGGCGCCAGGCGAGCATCCCGCAACTCATCGAGCGTGAAACCCAAGGCCTGCAAGGGTGCCAGCGGCCGCTTTTTACTAACTTTCGCACCGGGTTTGATTTCAGGCTCGTCGCGCCAGACGATTTGCCAACACCCCAAATCAGGCACACCGGCCCCCTCTAGTTGCTCGGCGCGCTCCAGAACACCGCGGAATTTCTTGCGGTTGGCGCTCACCTGGCCCGAAGCCGCAGCACCCAGCGGTGCCTTCAGGGTGACATCTATCACCTGGCCGGCAAAGCGCTCAAAATCCTGCTGGTGGCGCAGCGGGCGATCAATGCCCGGCGAAGAGACTTCCAGCCTTTTGTATTCAATGGCGTCAACTTCCAGCGCAAACTGCAACTGGCGGGTGACTTTTTCACAATCTTCCACGGTGACAAACTGTTCTGGCACTGCCACACTGACAGCCGGCGGGGTCCAGGGCAAGTCGATGGTGATACGCAGCAAACCGCCGGCAGAGCGTTCAATCTCCACCAAGTCATAGCCTAAGCCGACAACGATTTGTTCAACAATTTCTTTAAGCGCCACCAAAACCCCAAATAAAACCGCAAGCCATCCAAAAACGATCGACCAAAAAAAACGGGCGGAAGTGACTCGCCCGTTTGGTCGTGAAGCGTCGGATTGTATCCGAAAATAGGCTAAAAAGCTTTGATTTTGAACGATTTAACCAGCGGCACTCACCAATATTTGGGTGTACGCATGTTTTGGTTGGGCAAGAACTTGTTCCACGCTCCCCGACTCAACAACCTGGCCGCCTTTCATCACCATCACCCTATGCGCCATGGCGCGAATCACCGCCACGTCATGGGTGATCAGCAGATAGCTCAAACCGCGCTCGCGCTGCAGCTTTTGCAGCAGTTGTAGCACCTGTTTTTGCACCGTGACATCCAGTGCACTGGTGGGCTCATCCAGCACCAAAATTTGTGGCTGAACGATCAGCGCCCGCGCAATCGCCAGACGCTGACGCTGGCCGCCTGAGAATTCGTGCGGATACCGCCCCAGCAGTGCGGTAATCGACCCAGCCGTGTCCACATCCAGCCCGACATCATGCAGCGCCTGCACCACGCGCTGGCGGCGGTGGTCGGGCGGCAGTTGCGGTTCGAACACGCCCAGACCCTCGCCGACGATTTCTTCTACCGTCATACGCGGTGATAGCGACGAAAACGGGTCCTGAAACACCACCTGGATGTGTCGACGCAAGGCTTTGTTACTGGCTGCATCTCTGCCCCACGCGCTGCCGACCACCGAAAAAGAGCCCTGAAACGGCAGCAAACCCAGCGCTGCCAGTGCCAGTGTCGACTTGCCTGAGCCTGATTCGCCCATGACACCCAGGGTCTGACCCGCTGCCAGCGCAAAGTCTGCGCCCTGCACTGCGACGAATTCGCCGCGTTTGAACCAGCCGCGCAGACCCGGCAAAGGCGTCGGGTAGCTGACACGTAGGCCATTGGCCAGCATGACGGCAGGCGATCCGGCAGGCGCTGGCGCATTTGCCTGCGGGTCACGCTCGGGGCGGCTGGCCATCAGGCGGCGGGTGTAAGGGTGTTGCGGGTGGTCAAACAGCGTTTGCGTGGCGCCTTCTTCCACGATGCGCCCTTGCTCCATCACCACCACCCGGTCGGAAAAACGGCGTACCAGGTTCAGATCGTGGGTGATCATCAGCACTGCCATGCCGCGCTGCTGTTGCAAGCCGTCCAGCAGATCCAGAATCTGGCCGCGCAGGCTCACGTCCAGCGCGGTGGTGGGCTCGTCAGCCAGCAGCAATTTGGGCTGGCAGGCGAGCGCCATGGCAATCATGACGCGCTGACGTTGCCCGCCGCTGAGCTGGTGCGGGTAAGCCTGAGCACGCCGCTGGGAATCGTCAATGCCGGTTTCCGCTAGCAATTCAATAGCTATCTGCGCACATTGGACCTGGGTTAGACCCTGTTTTAATGCAATAACTTCGGCAATCTGGTCACCCACGCTCATCAAAGGGTTCAGCGCCGTCATCGGCTCCTGAAAAATCATGGCGATGTCCTGACCCCGGATCGCCCGCAACGCTCGCTCTGGTAATGAGAGCAGCTCCCGCCCGTCGAATAAGGCCTGACCACTGATTTTGGCATTAGCGACTAGGCGCAGCAGACTCAGCGCGGAAACCGTTTTGCCAGAGCCGGATTCGCCCACCAGCGCCAGCTTTTCGCCGCGCGCGATGTCAAAACTGATGTCATGCACCACCGTCTGGTCACCAAACCGTACCGAGAGGTTTTGCACGCTGAGCAAGGGCGCTGCAGTGTTACTCATACATCAGCCTTGCGCGGGTCTAACGCGTCGCGCAGGGCATCACCCATGAAGGTCAGCAGCAGCAGCGTGATCACCAGCACCGCAAAGGTGAACAGCGAAATCCACCACGCGTCAATGTTGTTTTTGCCCTGCGACAGCAACTCCCCCAGCGACGGTGTGCCTGGCGGCACGCCCAGGCCCAGAAAATCGAGCGAGGTCAGCGCCAAAATCGCGCCGCTCATACGAAACGGCAAAAAAGTCACGACTGGGGTCATGCTGTTGGGCAGCAGATGCCGCGTGATGATGTGCCAGTTGCCAACACCCAGCGAGCGCGCGGCACGCACGTAATCGAGCTGGCGGTTGCGCAGAAACTCGGCACGCACATAGTCCGACAGGCCCATCCAGCCAAACAGGCTCAACAACACCAGCAGCAGCGCTAGGCTGGGCGCGAACACCGCGCTGAAGATGATCAGCAGGTACAACTCTGGCATCGAGCCCCAGATTTCAATGAATCGTTGAAAGGCCAGATCGGTTTTGCCACCAAAAAACCCCTGAATCGCCCCGGTGACGATGCCTAGCACGGTGCCAATGGTGGTCAGCGCCAGCGCAAACAACACACTGACGCGAAAGCCGTAGATGAGTTGCGCCAGTAAATCACGCCCGCGGTCGTCGGTACCCAGCCAGTTCTCCCGCGTGGGGCCAGAAGGGTTGGGCGATTTGGCAAAGTAATTCAGCGTTTTAGGACCGTAGGGATTGGGCGCAAACAGCGCCCAGTTGCCATTCGTGCTCAGACGCTCGCGGATGGATGGGTCCAGGTAGTCAGTATTGGCCTCAAAGTCGCCACCAAAGGTTTTTTCGGAATAGTCTTTCAGCACCGGCACATAAAACTCGCCTTGGTAGCTAACCAGCAGCGGGCGATCGTTGCTGATGACCTCGGCAAAAAGGCTTAGCAGCACCAGCACACAAAAAACAACCAGGCTCCAGAAACCCAGCCGATTACGTTTGAAGCGCAGCCAGGCGCGCTTGCCGGGGCTGGGCGACTTGACGGCAGGATCAGTCAAATTTGACACGCGGGTCCACCCAAACATAGGTCAGGTCTGAAATCAGCTTGGTCACCAGGCCGATCAGCGTAAAGAAATACAAGGTGCCCAGCACCACCGGGTAGTCGCGACGGATGACGCTCTCATAACTCAGTAGCCCCAGGCCGTCCAGCGAGAACAGGGTTTCGATCAACAGCGCCCCGGTGAAAAAAGCGCCGATAAACGCCGCCGGAAACCCGGTGACGATCGGGATAAGCGCGTTTCGGAACACGTGTTTCCACAGCACCTGGCGCTCGCTCAAGCCCTTGGCCCGTGCGGTAACCACGTATTGCTTTCGGATTTCTTCCAGAAACGCGTTTTTGGTCAGCATGGTGGTCACCGCAAAACTGCCCAGCACCATGGCGGTGACCGGCATGGCGATGTGCCAGAGATAGTCCACGATGCGCGCACCCCAGGTGAGCTCGTCCCAGTTGCTGCTGGTCAGGCCACGCAGTGGAAACCATTGCAACTGACCACCAAAAATCACCAGTAACGCCAGGCCCAGCACAAACCCGGGAATCGCGTAGCCCACCAGCACCAGCAGCGTGGTGATCAGATCAAACCTGGAGCCGGCACGCACCGCTTTGGCCACACCCAGCGGCACAGCGATCAGGTAACTGATAAAAAACGTCCACAGCCCCAGACTGATCGACACCGGCAACTTCTCCCAAATGAGGTCCGAAACACTTTTGTTCTGGAAAAAACTTTTGCCAAGATCAAAGCGGGCAAATTGCCCCAACATCTGTAAAAAGCGTTCATGCGCGGGTTTGTCAAAGCCATAGAGCGCCTTGATTTGTTCAATGCGCTTCGGGTCCACACCCTGCGCACCCCGGTAACTCAAGCCGCCACCCTCGGCCACCGCGCCTTTGCCCGAACCGGCTTTGGCCTCGGCCAGATACTGCTCCACCGGGCCGCCAGGCACAAACTGGACGACCATAAAAGTGATCAGCAGCACCCCAAAGAGTGTCGGAATCATCAGCAACAGGCGCTTAAGGATGTAACTCAGCATAGTTCAGCGCGCAGTAGGCTTGGCCCACCAGGTGTCAATGGCCCAACCTTCGCCTTGGGCGTAAGGCGGCATGGTGGCAGGTTGATTGAGCCGCCAGTGGTTGAACACCATGCGGTGTGTCGGGGCGGACCATTGCGGGATCAGCACATGGCTGTGGGCAATCACGCGCTCCAGCGCACGGCAGGCTGGCAGCAGTTGCGCCTTGGTTTTGGCAGCGGTCATGTGGTTGATTAATGCATCTACTGCTGGGCTTTTGATGCCGGACATGTTGCCAGAATCTTCTTGGTCGGCGGCTTTGGAGCCAAACAGGTCGGCGTATTCCTGCCCTGGGTTGTGCGTGCCGCCGTAGGCCAGCGAGGTCATATCGAACTCGAATTTTTGCAAGCGCTGCTGGTACAAGGCAAAGTCCACTGGCCTGAACTTCAGTGTGATGCCGAGTTTTTCCAGGTTGCGTGCCCATGGCGTGACCACGCGTGCGCTGCCTTCGTTGCTGTCCAGGAACTCCATTTCAAAGGGTTCGCCCTGTGCGTTGCGCAAGGCGCCATCACGAAATTCCCAGCCTGCCGCCTTCAGCAAGGCTTGTGCCTGGCGCAAGTTGGCGCGCAGAGACGAAGGTGGATCGGTGCTCGGCGGCACGGTCATCGGGCCCAACACAGCTTGGGGCAGCTGAGCACGCCAGGGTTCCAGCAAGGCCAATTCTTCTGGGCTGGTTACACCGCTGGCGGCGCAATCGGTGTTGCCAAACAAGCCATTCACCCGCTGGTAAGCGTTGTAAAACAGTTGACGGTTCATCCACTCAAAGTCCATGGCCAAGCCCAGTGCCTGGCGCACACGCACATCCTTGAACAGATCGCGTCGGGTGTTGAGCACATAGCTCTGAAAGCCGGTGGGCAGGCGGTGACGGTATTCTTTCTTGACCAGTTCACCGGTGTCAAAGCGCTTGCCATTCACTCGTCGCGCCCAGTCGCCCGCCGAAAAGAAACGCATCAAGTCAAATTCACCAGCTTTCAAGGCCTCCAGCCGCGCTGTCGCGTCTTTGTAAATCTTGACGGTGATGCGGTCGAAGTTGGCGGTACCCCGGCGCACATTCAAGTCTCTAGCCCAGTAGGCCGGGTCGCGTACATAGGTGATGTCTTTGCCAAACCGCACTGGCCCGATCTTGTAGGGGCCGCTGCCGATAGGTATGTCGGTCACGATCGCATCAAAACGCTTGGCTTTGCCGTTCTCTGCGCCCCAGGCCCGGCTAAAGACTGGCAAGCCGCCTACTGTCAGCGGCAGTTCACGGTTGGGCTTCTTGAAGCGGTAGCGCACGGTGTGATCGTCCAGCACGTCCAGTCCTGCCACATCGTCAAGCATCGTTTTATAGGCCGGCGAGGTGTAGGGGCCCATTAACGCGTCGAAGCTGAATTTGACATCCTGCGCCAGCACGGGGTCGCCATTGTGGAAGCGGGCTTGCCGCCGAAGGGTGAAGGTGGCGCTGCGCCCATCCGGGGCCACCACCACGTCCTGAGCCAGCAGACCGTAGCCTGAGCCGGTTTCGTCCAGCGCACCAGTCAGCAGACTGTCGAACATCAGCTCAGATAAATAGGCGGGCGCAGAGCCTTTGATGGTGAACGGGTTGTATTTGTCAAAGGTGGACACGCGCAAATTGCTCACCAGCCGAAGTTCACCGCCTTTGGGCGCTGCCGCATTCACGTAGTCAAAGTGATCAAAGCCTAGCGGATACTTCAAATCGCCCCATAGGGCGTAGCCATGCGCAGCCCACAACGGGTTCACCCAGGCCACAAACACCAAAAACAGAAGTCGACGCATGCGACAATTCTGCATCATCTGTCACT
Source organism: Rhodoferax antarcticus ANT.BR (assembly GCF_001938565.1). Classification (GTDB taxonomy): domain Bacteria; phylum Pseudomonadota; class Gammaproteobacteria; order Burkholderiales; family Burkholderiaceae_C; genus Rhodoferax; species Rhodoferax antarcticus. The sequence goes on along the minus strand of NZ_MSYM01000017.1, from coordinate 40,724 downwards.
GCAGTTTCATTTGCCGGGTTGATGGCTTTGAAAGGGCGAGCTTGTAAAAGTAGGGGCTCTTGGCAGTGCTTTCCAGTAGCTAAATACAAAGAGGTCGATATGGGATTTTTGACAGGCAAAAAATTATTGATCACCGGCGTGTTGTCCAACCGCTCCATCGCCTACGGCATTGCCAAGGCTTGTCACGCGCAAGGTGCCGAACTGGCTTTCAGCTATGTGGGTGAGCGTTTCAAAGATCGCATCACCGAATTTGCCGCTGATTTTGATTCCAAACTGATTTTTGACTGCGACGTGGGTGACGATGCCCAGATCGACAAGCTGTTTGCTGACCTGACCGCGCACTGGCCCAAGTTTGACGGCTTTGTGCACAGCATTGGTTACGCCCCGCGCGAAGCTATCGCCGGCAATTTCCTGGACGGCTTGACGCGTGAAAACTTTCGCATTGCGCACGACATCAGCGCCTACAGTTTCCCGGCGATGGCCAAAGCGGCCCTGCCCTACCTGAACAACACCTCGTCGCTGCTGACGATGACGTATTTGGGCGGTGTGCGCGTGGTGCCCAGCTACAACACCATGGGCCTGGCCAAGGCATCGCTCGAATCGTCGGTGCGCTACCTGGCCGACGCCGTGGGTGCGCGCGGCATTCGTGTCAACGGGCTGAGTGCAGGCGCCGTCAAGACGCTGGCCGCCAGCGGCATCAAGGACTTTGGCAAGCTGCTGGGTATTTCGGCCGCAGCCTCACCGCTCAAGCGCAATGTGACCATCGACGAGATTGGCAACGTAGCCGCCTTCCTGCTCAGCGATCTGGCCTCAGGCATGACCGGACAAATCTCTTATGTGGACTGCGGTGTCAGTCAGACGGCCGTGGCCGTGGTTGAGACTGGTTCTTAAGAGAAAATGACCTCTAGCCCTTGATAGATAAGCGCTAGAAGCTATTTATTGTGCGCCCAGCATGGGCGCATTCCTGCGGGTGAAAGTCCCGTCGTAAGTTGGTCATGACGAACGAAGTGAAGCGCAACTGCACAAGGGCGACCGAGTGTGGGAAGGAAGCGTGGAGCATAAATTGTGAGCCGATGGACAAGAACCGGATAGAAGGCGACATACAGCAGGGCGAGCAGGCAATTTTCTGCAAAGCCCTTATGACCAAAGTCTGTGTGGCGTAAATCCGGCGGTTGTGCAATGAAGGAATGCGTTCTTACCTGGGGAGATCTCGCCTCATGCCTGAAAGGGCGACAGTGCAAACTGGAGCGAGAAGTCAGCAGAGGCCGTAGTAGTCGTAGGCGAAACCCACAACGGGAGAAGACCGAAGGCGAAGGGCCAAACGAGAAGGAGTGTTAAAGGACATGTCGATGCCAAAGGTCATGCGTCAGATGCCCACGCAAGTGGGGCGGGAAGCCGTAGGGCGCGGTGAAACCGCGCTTGATGCTGCCAGCGACGAAGCCTGCGACCCGCGACATGACACCCAAGACACGGGGTCAGCACTACTAAAAGACGCGCTGACAAAAGAGAACCTGCAAAGAGCGCTCAAACGCGTGCGGGCCAACAAAGGTGCTGCGGGTGTAGATGGGATGGACATCAAACAGACCGTCGAACACCTCAAGAGTGCCTGGCCCGGCATCAAAGCGCAGCTACTTGCAGGCACGTACCGCCCCGAAGCGGTACGCCGGGTGACGATACCCAAGCCCGATGGAGGCCAGCGCGAGCTGGGCATTCCGACGGTGACGGATCGGCTAATCCAGCAAGCACTGCTACAAGTATTGCAGCCGCTACTGGATGCCAACTTCAGTGAAAGCAGCTACGGATTTCGTCCCGGGCGCAGCGCCCACCAAGCGGTATTGGCCGCTGCGGGGCATGTGCAATCGGGCAAGCCCATCGTGGTGGATGTGGACTTGGAGAAATTCTTCGACCGGGTCAACCACGACATACTCATAGATCGCTTACAAAAACGCATCCCTGATGCTGGAGTCATCCGGCTGATCCGTGCGTATTTGAACAGCGGGATCATGAGCGAGGGCGTAGTGCAGGAGCGTCAACAGGGCACGCCGCAAGGCGGGCCATTGAGTCCGCTTCTGGCCAACGTCTTGCTTGATGAGGTAGACAAGGAACTGGAGCGCAGAGGCCACAGTTTTGCGCGCTACGCCGACGATTGCAACGTCTATGTTGGCAGTCTCAAGGCGGGCGAGCGGGTCATGGTCCTGTTGCAGCGACTGTATGCAAAACTCGGGCTCAAGGTCAATGAGACCAAAAGCGCGGTGGCTATTGTGTATGGGCGCAAGTTTCTGGGCTACAGCCTATGGGAGACGCGAAAGGGCGAAGTCCGGCGGCGGGTGGCGGATATTGCGTTGGTCAAATTCAAGCAACGTGTCAGGCAACTGACGCAACGCAGCAGTGGACGCAGTATGGGGCAAGTGGTTGAAAAACTGCGGCCTTACCTGCTGGGATGGAAAGCGTACTTTAAGTTGGCGCAGGAACCAAAAGTCTGGCGAGAGCTTGACGAGTGGGTGCGCCGACGCTTGAGGGCGATACAACTCAAACACTGGAAAAGAGGAACCACAATTTATCGAGAACTGCAGGCGCTGGGGGCAACGGTAAAGGTTGCAAGACAAGTGGCGGCAAATGCCAGTAGATGGTGGCGCAACAGTGGGCGAGCGCTGAAAAGCATTCTCACAAGCGCCTACTTTGACCGTCTCGGAGTACCCCGATTCTCATGACCTCAACTTCTCGAACCGCCCGGTGCGGACCCGCATGCCGGGTGGTGTGGCAGGGGCGCAGTCAGCGATGGCTGCCCCCTATGCCGATTAATAGTAAATCAAGGTTGCTTCAGGCCTTGACGCAATCTGCAAAGTAGTGCACCTGGCCATCCGCGCTGGTTTCTTCCACCAAGCCGTGGATGTCGGTCTCAAACCCCGGGCAGCGCGCGTTGAACTCGCGTGAGAACTTTAGGTAGTCCACGATCTTCTTGTTGAACACCTCGCCCGGGATGAGCAACGGAATGCCTGGCGGGTAAGGTGTTACCAGACCCACGGTGATGCGGCCTTCCAGCAGGTCAATCTCCACCCGCTCGGTTTTGCGCAGCGCAATGTGGGCGTAGGCGTCACTGGGCTTCATGGCTGGCATCAAGTCGCTCAAATACATGTCGGTGGTCAGGCGGGCAATGTCGTATTTGGCATACAGCTGATGCACATGCTGGCACAGGTCGGCCAGCCCCATGTTTTCGTAGCGGGGATGCTTTTGGCAAAACTCGGGCAAGACGCGCCACATGGGCTGGTTTTTGTCGTAATCGTCCTTGAACTGCTGCAGCGCGGTCAGCATGGTGTTCCAGCGGCCCTTGGTGATGCCGATGGTGAACATGATGAAAAAGCTGTAGAGCCCGGTTTTTTCCACCACCACACCATGCTCGGCCAGAAACTTGGTCACCACCGAGGCGGGGATACCGGTTTTGGCGAACCTGCCGTTCAGATCCATGCCGGGCGTGACGATGGTTGACTTGATCGGATCCAGCATGTTGAAGCGGGCAGCCATCTTGCCGAAGCCGTGCCAGTTTGCACCGCCCTTGTTGGTGCGCGATTCGCCCTTGATGATCCAGTCATCCGCTCGGCCAATGCCTTCTTCGGCCAGTTTGTCCGGGCCCCAAACCTTGAACCACCAATCGGTGCCGTATTCATCGTCAACCTTGCGCATGGCGCGGCGGAAATCCAGCGCCTCGGCAATGCTTTCTTCGACCAGCGCGGTGCCACCGGGCGGCTCCATCATGGCCGCGGCCACGTCGCAGCTGGCAATGATGCTGTACTGCGGGCTGGTACTGGTGTGCATCAGGTACGCCTCGTTGAACAGGTGTTTGTCCAACTTCACGGTTTGCGAGTCCTGAACCAGCACATGGCTGGCTTGGCTGATACCAGCTAGCAACTTGTGAATCGACTGGGTCGAATACACCATTGCCTCCCTGGGCCGTACGCGTTTTTTGCCCATAGCGTGGTAAGTGCCATAAAACGGGTGAAACGCCGCATGGGGCAGCCAGGCTTCGTCAAAGTGGAGATTTTCCACATAGCCGTCCAGCATGGTCTTGATGGTCTGGGTGTTGTAGAGCACCCCGTCATAGGTGGATTGGGTCAGTGTCATCACCCGTGGCTTGATCACATTGACATCCGCGTCAGGCAAATGCGCTTTGACCAGCGGGTTGCTGGCAATCTTGGCCTTGATGGCCTGAGGCTCAAACTCGCTTTTGGGAATTGGGCCGATGATGCCGAAATGGTTGCGCGTGGGTTTCAAAAAAACCGGAATAGAACCGGTCATGATGATGGCGTGCAGGATCGACTTGTGACAATTGCGGTCCACCACCACCACGTCGTTGGGTGCCACGGTGTGGTGCCAGACCATTTTGTTGCTGGTGCTGGTGCCGTTGGTGACAAAAAAGCAGTGGTCAGCGTTGAAAATACGCGCCGCATTGCGCTCACTCTTGCCGATGGCGCCGTCGTGGTCGAGCAACTGGCCAAGCTCTTCCACAGCATTGCAGACGTCGGCGCGCAACATGTTTTCACCATAAAACTGGTGGTACATCTGCCCGACCGGGCTTTTCAGAAAGGCGACGCCGCCCGAGTGGCCCGGGCAGTGCCAGGAATAGGAGCCGTCTTCGGCGTAGTCGAGCAAAGCTTTGAAAAACGGCGGCTGCACGCCTTCCAGATAACTTTTCGCCTCGCGGATGATATGGCGCGCCACAAACTCGGGCGTGTCCTCAAACATGTGGATGAAACCGTGCAGCTCGCGCAGGATGTCGTTCGGGATGTGCCGCGAGGTTTTGGTTTCGCCATAAATGTAGATCGGCACGTCCAGGTTCTTACGCCGCACTTCTTCGATGAAATGGCGCAGGTTCAGCACGGCCGGGTCCAGGTCGGGGCCAAGGGTGAACTCTTCGTCGTCAATCGACAAAATAAATGCGCTGGCGCGACTTTGCTGCTGGGCAAACTGGCTCAGGTCACCGTAACTGGTGACACCCAACACCTCCAGCCCCTCAGACTCAATGGCTTGCGCCAAGGCCCGGATCCCCAGCCCCGAGGTATTTTCAGAGCGGAAATCCTCGTCAATGATGATGATGGGAAAGCGAAACTTCATGGCGGGCTCCAGCGACTCGGGAAAATTAAAGAAATCGGCGCGAAGTGTAAGGACTAACGGCGCCAATAGGATGAGCATGCCCAGCATTCATCCGAAAATGGCATAGTCGCAACACTACGGACAAGCAGAATGGAAAACTCAACGCTATGGTGGCTTGCAACAGGTGCATTGGTTGTAGCAGAGCTTGTCACCGGCACCTTTTACCTGCTGATGCTAGCAGCAGGCTTGGCTGCGGCAGCATTGGCAGCGCACACCGGTGTGGCCACCGCCTGGCAGTGGGTTGCAGCGGCGTTGGTGGGCGGCGGGTCTACCCTGCTCTGGCGAGCTTTCAAGCGCGCGCAACCTTCGGTAGCGCCTGCACGTGCTAACCGTGATGTGAATATGGATATTGGTGAGAAGGTGCAGGTCGCGGCTTTCAAGGCCGACGGCACCTGCAGCGTGCACTATCGGGGTGCGCATTGGGACGCCAGCCTGGCCGCCGGAGAAGTTGCCAGTGCGGGCACCTACCGCATCGCTGAAGTGGTGGGTAGTCGCCTGATTTTGAAAAAGAACTAAACAACTGTTGGATTGGAGTCCGTCATGGAAATCGCTGTCATTCTCTTCGTTATCGCTGCCATTTTTATCTGGCAATCCGTCAAAGTGGTACCGCAGCAGCACGCCTGGGTCGTAGAGCGCCTGGGCAAATACAACGGAACGCTCACGCCGGGACTGAATTTTTTGATGCCGTTCATCGACAAAGTGGCCTACAAACACGTGTTGAAGGAGATTCCGCTGGATATTCCCAGCCAGGTGTGTATCACCCGAGACAACACGCAGTTGCAAGTGGACGGCATCCTGTACTTCCAGGTGACCGATGCGATGCGCGCCAGTTACGGTTCAAGCAACTACATCGTGGCTATCTCGCAACTGGCGCAAACCACCCTGCGCTCGGTGATTGGCAAACTGGAACTGGACAAAACCTTTGAAGAACGCGCCATCATCAACGCCCAAGTGGTGCAAGCCATTGACGAGGCGGCACTGAATTGGGGCGTGAAAGTGCTGCGCTACGAAATCAAGGACCTGACACCGCCTAAGGAAATTTTGCACGCCATGCAGCAGCAGATCACCGCCGAGCGAGAAAAGCGCGCGCTGATTGCCGCCTCGGAAGGCCGCAGGCAGGAACAAATCAACATTGCCACCGGCGAACGTGAGGCCTTTATTGCCCGTTCCGAGGGTGAAAAACAGGCCGCCATCAATAACGCGCAGGGCGAGGCTGCGGCGATTCTTGCCGTGGCAGAAGCCAACGCGCAAGCCATTGAGCGGGTGGCTGCGGCCATTCGCCAACCCGGCGGTGAGCAAGCGGTGCAACTGAAGGTGGCTGAAAAAGCAGTGGAGGCCTATGGCAAGGTGGCTTCAGACGCCACCACCACATTGATCGTTCCGAGCAACATGACCGAAGTGTCTGCCTTGGTGGCGTCTGCCATGAAGATGATTCAGACGACCAAATAAGGCGCCGCGGAAAAAACGAAACCCCGTGTCATCACTGACACGGGGTTGTTTTTCTGGCGGAGCAGGGGGGATTCGAACCCCCGGGGGATTTAACTCCCCGCACGCTTTCCAGGCGTGTGACTTAAACCGCTCATCCACCGCTCCGAAGCCCGCTAGTTTAACCGAGCCAAACCCTTGTTTCGGGCTGGGGAACCCATCAGGCAACAAAAAGCCACCCGAAGATGGCTTTTTAGTGAGCGTGAGCTTGATCAGTTCAGAGCGATTTTCTTGCCGTCCTTGTAGGTGGACAAGGTCATCGACGGGTTCTTCATTTCACCAGTTTTCTCGAATGCGATGTTGGCGGTCACGCCTTTAAAGTTGGTCAAGGTGATGAAAGGAATGTAGACCTTCGGCTCCACAGAGTTAGCACGCTTCATGGCGTCAGCCAGAACGAAGGTTGCATCGTAGGTGTACGGGCTGTAGATCTGGAACTCACCAGGGTACTTGGCATCGTACTTGGCCTTCCAGGCAGTGCCACCAGGCATTTTGGCAATAGAAGCGCCACCTTCAGCGCAAACCACATTGTTCAGCGTCTTGGCTCCCGCTGCGATCTTGATCAATTCGTTGGTACAGATGCCGTCACCGCCAAAGTATTTGACGTTGGACAGGCCCAACGATTCCATTTGACGCAGCATCGCCCCGGCTTGGGGGTCCATGCCGCCAAAGAAGATGGCATCAGGCTTCTTGGACTTGATTTGCGTCAGGATAGCCATAAAGTCAGACGCTTTGTCGGTCGTGAACTGTTGGTCAACGATTTCAATGCCTTTGGCTTTGGCCTCTCTGATGAACACTTCAGCCAAGGGTTGCCCGTAACCTGTCCGGTCATCAATCACGGCGAACTTCTTGAGTTTCATAGTGTCGGCGGCGTACGCAGCCAAACCACTACCCAAAGCGAGGTCGTTTGCAATGATGCGGTAAGTGGTGTTGTAGCCAGGTTTGGTCAGGTTGGGGTTCGTCGCTGCACCGGTGACGTGAGGGATGCCGCAGTCGTGATAAATCTTGGAAGCGGGGATGGTCGTGCCTGAATTCAGGTGGCCGACGACACCGGCAACCTTGGCATCGCAAAGTTTTTGTGCCACTGCAGTGCCCTGTTTTGGATCAGCGGCATCATCTTCCGCGGCAATCTCGAACTTCACTTTTTTGCCACCAATGACAACGCTTTGGGCATTGAGGTCCTCAATGGCCATACGCACGCCATTTTCGTTATCTTTGCCGTAATGGGCCTGGCTACCAGACAGTGGGGCAACGTGACCGATCTTGACGACCATATCTTGAGCCAGAGCAACACCAGCAGCAGCAGCAATTGCAGCAGCCACAGTTATTTTCAATTTCAATTGCATAGACAACTCCAGGTTAAAAAATAATTGTGAATCAAAATGTTCAACAACACAAACGATACAGCAATTTTTACGCCAACGTCTTAGGGTGTTCACCGATGTCAAGCGGAAAAAAACCAGAAACCAGTCAATTCTGGCGATTAGCCTGGTTTTGGCTGGCCAGTGCGTCAACAACCGCCTGCCGCAAGAACATGTCCATCTCGGTCTGAAGCTTGACACTGATATCGTCCCAATGTTTGGCAACGAGCACGCGCACCAGATGCTCTAACTCTTGTTGCAATCGACGTTCAAAAATGGGCTGTACCTGTCGCTGGACTTGGCTAATGATGGCTTCTACGTCCGGTTTAGTCTGTCTGGCTGTGCTGTTGAGGCTAGCAGGGTCAACGACTTCCGTCAAAGTTGGAATAAAGCGGGGATGCGGCCGGTTAGTAGTGGTCATGGTGCAGCCCTTGCACCAAGATCGTGCTTGACCAGTTCCGAGCCCGCTTGGGCATAGTGTTTCCATCGCAGCCGGGCTGGGCCACGCTCCGCCTCATCGGTGCTGACCACCTCAATCACCCGTGGGAAAACCTCAAAACCGTCGGGCGCAGTCTGCCCCAAATTGACCAGTACATCACGCGCTGCGATGCCGGTTAAAGACTCGCATAAAAGTACAGATGACTTTTGCACCAAAGAATCAGAGTCACTCGCGCGGCAGTGCGGTAAAAATTCGGTGGCAGACAACGCCCAAAGTGCCCGGTCAAACTGGTCCAACACATCCCAGGGGCCGGAGACCACCAAAGACGTGCCAGCGGCAATGCCCTTGCGCACCAGCCGACAGCTGTGGTGCAGCCGGTCCTCCACATTAAAGTGAAACGCGACTTGGGTCACGGCTTGTCGCCCTGCGCGTCAATCGCCATGAGATAGTCCACCAGCAGCCCAACGGGCCGCCCGGTCGCCCCCTTGACCTTGCCGCCTTTCCAGGCTGTGCCTGCAATATCCAGATGAGCCCATGGAAACTTGGCAGTGAATTTCTGCAAAAACTTGGCTGCTGTGATGGCACCACCCGGGCGGCCAGCCACGTTGGCGATGTCGGCAAAATTGGTTTTGAGGCCCTCGGCATAGTCAACGTCTAGCGGCATCTGCCAGCACAAGTCCAACGAGGATTCGCCAGCCTGCAACAAGGCTTTCGCCAGCGCTTGGTCGACGGAAAACAGGCCACTGCGTACCGCGCCCAATGCAATCACGCAAGCACCTGTCAAAGTGGCAATATCAATGACCGCTTGAGGCTTGAAGCGCTCTGAATAAGTGAGCGCGTCACACAATACCAGTCTGCCTTCAGCGTCGGTATTGAGGATTTCGATGGTTTGGCCGCTCAGGCTGGTGACGACATCACCCGGCTTGACTGCGCGGCCACTGAGCAAGTTTTCGCAGGACGGAATCAACCCCACCACATTGATACCGGGCTGCAAGTCAGCCAGCGCCCGAAACACGCCCAGCACGCTGGCCGCGCCACACATGTCAAATTTCATCTCATCCATCTCGGCCGCCGGCTTGATGGAGATGCCGCCGCTGTCAAAGGTGATGCCCTTGCCGACCAGTACCACCGGGGCCGTCGACTTGGCCGCACCGCCGTAGCGCAAGACGATAAAACGAAGTGGCTCTTCGGAGCCTTGCGCTACCGCTTGAAAGGCGCCCATGCCCAGCTTGGCGACTTCTTTGGGGCCCAAAATTTTGCATTTGATATTGGGCAACTTGGCCAAGTCGCGCGCCGCATCTGCCAGGTGGCTTGGTGTGGCGTGGTTGGCAGGCCGATTGCCCCACTCTTTGGCCAATTCAATACCCGCGACCGCGGCGACTGCCCGGTCGAAGTCGAAACGCAGAGACGGCTCGTTCGGCACGACACAGCTCACTGTCTGCACAGAGCAGCCTTCTGCTTTGGATTTAGTGGCGGTATAGACGTAGGTCGCTTCGGCCAGCCCGGTGATGGCAGCACGCAAGGACTGTGGCGTTGGTGTGTGTAAAAAGCACAGGGTCACGGCTTTGGGCTTGGCAGCTTTCAGCAGCCCCATGGCTCCCGATAAAGCCTTGCGCACCTCTATAGCCCCGCCGTCGCCCACATGCATCAGCAGCAGGCGAGAGCAAGCCAGCCCATCGGGCTGAAAAATAGCCAGCGCCTCACCTGACTTGGGTGCCAGATCACCAGACTTGAGCACTTTGGCAATCCAGGCAGAGGCCGCATCTTTGTTTGGCTTGAAGGCGGAGGTGACAAAAATCAACAACGCATCTGTTTTTTCAGTACTGAAGCTATGCAGGTCCAGGGGCTTGAGGGCAAAGTTCATAATCACGGGTTTCCTTTTGCGACATGTTATTCCAATCCTCTTTACGCAAAGAGTTGTCACGCAGTTTTGGCGCCACGCTGGTGGTGCTGGCGACGGTGGTGATGACGATGACGCTGATCCGCACCCTAGGCCGGGCTTCCCGGGGCACGTTTGCGCCGACGGACGTGACGCTGATCATGGGCTACACCGTGCTTGGCTACCTGCCCACGCTATTGGCGATGAGCTTGTTTATTGCGATCATTGCCACCTTGTCGCGCATGTACCGGGAAAGTGAGATGGTGATCTGGTTTTGCAGTGGCAAAGGTGTGGCGAGTCTGGTGTCCCCGCTGATGCGCTTTTCCTGGCCAATTTTTGCGGTGGTAGCGGCGCTGGCGCTGCTGGTTTTGCCCTGGACGCAGCAGCGCATTGAAGTCCTCAGAGCCCAATATGAACAGCGGGGTGACCTGGACCGTATTGAACCCGGCCAATTTCAGGAGTCAAGCAACGGCTCGCGGGTGTTCTTTGTGGAGAAAAACACCACGGGTGAGGCGACAGGCTCGAACGTGTTCATTGCCTCGACCGAGCGTGGCAAGGAAACCGTGACCTCTGCCCGCAGTGGGCGCATAGAAATGCTGCCGCAAGGCCAGTTTCTGATCCTCAACAACGGGCAGCGGCTGGAGCGCAGTGTGGGTACCCAGAATCTGAAAATCAGCGATTTTGAGGTCTATGGTGTGCAAATCAGTGCATCAGCAGCCGGGGTGCCCATGTCGACACCCAGCGACAACTTGCCAACGCATGCCTTGCTGGAAAACCCCACGCCAGTCAACCAGGGTGAGTTGGCCTGGCGTTTAGGGCTGGTGCTGGCGACCATCAACTTGGTGGTGATTGGCGTAGCCATCTCCAATGTCAACCCTCGGGTCAGCAAAAATGTGAACCTGTTTTTTGCCTTGTTTACCTTCGTGGGTTATTACAACCTGCTCAATCTTGGGCAAAACTGGATCGGCTCCGGCCAGCTGCCTTTTGTCGGCTTCATGCTGGTGCTGCACGGTGGCGTGGCCCTGCTGGCGATGCTGTGGTTGCTCAAAGGGCACAACAATTGGCATTGGCGCCAACTGATTGGGCGCAGTCAAGCCACACCGGAGGCCGTGCCTTGAAGACGCTACGCAAGTTGCTGTACGGTGAGGTGCTCCGGGCCATTGGGTTTGTGGTGCTGGGGTTTCTGTCGTTGTTCTTTTTCTTTGACTTTGTCGACGAGGTCAAGGCCGTGGGGCAGTATGCCGGCGCTGGCTACAGCCTGGTGCGCGCTTTGCTCTATGTCTTGTTGCTGATTCCCGGCCACCTGTATGAGTTGATGCCGATTGCTGTGCTGATTGGCACCATTTATGTGATGGCCAGGCTGGCGCAAAGCTCCGAATACACGATTTTGCGCACCAGCGGACTGGATCCGTGGCGCGCCTTGAAGATGCTGCTGACGCTGGGGCTGGCTTTTGTGATGCTGACTTTTGCCCTTGGTGACTATGCTTCGCCGGCAGCTGACCGCGCCGCCCAGCTTCTGAAAGCGCGCTATACCCAAGACATTTCGGTGGGTCAGACGGGCGCCTGGTTGAAGGAAAAGCATCCCCAAGGCTCCTATGCGGTCAACGTCGGCCAACTCGCAGCAGATGGCAATCTGCGCAAGGTGCGTATTTTTGAATTTGACAACCGGGGGTTTTTGGCGTCCATGACGCAGGCCAACTCGGCCAGTATTCAGGATGACGATTCGTGGCTATTGTTTGAGGCCAACCGAACCGAGTTTGCCACCCAGCCGGGCGCTGCTGGGCAAATTGAGCGCGCCACCCAGCCGTCTTTACGCTGGCCCAACAGCATCAGCGCAGAGATGGTGTCGGCTGCTTTACTTAAGCCCGAGCGGATGAACACGGTTGACTTGTTCCAGTACATCCAGCATTTGCATGCCAATGCACAAACCGCGCAGCGTTATGAGATTGAATTCTGGCGAAAGGTGTTTTACCCGCTAAGTTGTCTGGTGATGGTGGTGCTCGCCCTGCCCTTTGCTTACCTGCATTTCCGATCGGGTGGCATCACCTCTTATGTTTTTGGTGGCGTGATGGCGGGAATCAGTTTCTTTTTGCTCAACAACGTGTTTGGTTATATGGGTAATTTGCGAAATTGGGAACCCTGGTTGGCCGCAGCGCTGCCGGGCCTGATTTACTCAATGTTGTCACTCACCGCATTTTCCTGGCTGGTTCTTCGAAGGTAGGGGGGCACCAACGCCATGAATTTGCATCAATTTCGCTTTGTCCAGGAGGCTGTTCGGCGCGACCTGAACCTGACTGAGGCTGCCAAGGCATTACACACCTCACAGCCGGGGGTGTCCAAAGCCATTATTGAGCTGGAAGACGAGCTTGGTATCGAGATCTTTGCCCGGCACGGCAAGCGGCTCAAACGCGTGACCGAAGCGGGCCAGCAGGTGCTCAAAAGCATCGGCCTGATCATGCGCGAGGTTGGCAACCTCAAACGCATTGGTGAGCAGCACTGCCTGGGCGACAGCGGCACCTTGTCGATTGCCACCACCCATACCCAGGCGCGGTATTTTTTGCCCGAACCAGTGGCTAAATTGCGTCAAAATTTTCCCAAGGTCAACATCAGCCTACACCAGGGTTCGCCCGAGCAGGTGGCCCGCATGGTGCTTGACGAGGTGGCCGAGATCGGTATCGCCACCGAGTCGCTGGCCAGCCATGACGATCTGGTGACACTCCCCTGCTACGAATGGCAGCATGTGCTGGTGCTGCCTGCGGGTCATGTGTTGGCGAACAAAGAACACATCACTCTCGAAGACATCGCCAAAGAGCCCTTGGTGACTTACCACCCTTCTTACAGCGGCCGAAACAAAATCGACCGCGCCTTTGCCACCCGCAAGCTGGCACCTCGCGTGGCGCTGGAAGCCATTGACTCTGACGTCATCAAAACCTATGTGCGCCTCGGTCTGGGTATTGGCATCGCCGCCGAAATGTCGGTGCGAGATGTGCTGGAAGAAGGCAACAAGAGCGCGCTGGTTATCAAACCTGCGGGGCACCTGTTTGGGCAAAACGTAGCGCGTGTAGCCTTCAAGCGCGGGGCCTACCTGCGCCAGTTTGTCTATCAGTTTGCCGAACTGCTCAGCAGTCGGCTCGACCGCAACCTGGTGGCCCGCGCCATGACCGGCCATATCAATGACTACGAGCTTTGACCATGCCCTGCCCCGTCCTGACCTCCAGGCTGCCCAATGTCGGCACCACTATTTTCACGGTGATGTCAGCCCTGGCGGCTGAAAAAAACGCCGTCAATTTAGGCCAAGGTTTTCCGGACTTTGGCTGTGACCCCACGCTGGTGGATGCGGTCACCAGGGCCATGCAACAAGGGCTGAACCAGTATCCACCGATGGTCGGCGTGCCCCAGTTGCGCGAAGCCGTTGCTACAAAGTTGAAAGCGCTCTATGCCCGCAGCTATTCGGCTACAAGCGAAATCACCGTGACGGCAGGGGCGACGCAAGCGATCCTCACCACCATTCTGGCGGTGGTCCATCCAGGCGATGAAGTGATTGTGCTGGAGCCGTGTTACGACAGTTATGTGCCCAATATCGAACTGGCAGGCGGCGTGGCCGTGCGGGTGCCGCTAACCCCCGGTACCTTTCGCCCTGACTTTGACCTGATGGCTGCTGCACTGACACCGCGCACCCGCGCCATCATCGTCAACACCCCGCATAACCCCAGCGGCACCACCTGGTCAGCCGCAGAAATGCAGCAACTTGAACGCTTGCTGGCACCGACCAACGTGCTGCTGATTTCCGACGAGGTGTACGAGCATATGGTGTTTGACGGCATGCCGCACCAAAGCGCCGCGCGGTTTGCAGGCTTGGCCGAGCGCGCCTTTGTCATCTCCAGTTTTGGCAAAACTTACCACGTCACTGGCTGGAAGGTCGGCTACGTGGCAGCGCCCGCAGCGCTGACGGCTGAATTTCGCAAAGTACATCAGTTCAATGTGTTCACCGTCAACACACCGGTGCAATATGCCCTGGCCGACTACATGGCCGATCCCCTGCCCTATCTGATGTTGCCCGATTTCTACCAGCAAAAGCGCGACCTGTTTCGTGCCGGTTTGGCCAAAACCCGCTTCAAACTTCTGCCTTGCGAGGGCACCTATTTCCAGTGCGTAGACACCTCTGGCATCAACGACCTCAGCGAAGTTAACTTTTGCCAGTGGCTCACCACCGAGGTTGGCGTGGCGGCCATTCCCTTGTCAGCGTTTTACGGCAACGGGTTTGATCAGCAGGTGGTGCGCTTTTGCTTCGCCAAGAAGACAGAAACCCTTGCGTTGGCATTAGAGAAGCTTCAAGCGATTTGATACATATCGCTATATTTAGTATAGCTATTAGCGCTTAATTTATAAGGGCTAGAGGCATATTTGTTGTATATTTCTATGGCCCCAGAGCCAGCACCAAGGCGCCATTTCATGCACCTGCAGTTGAACCTGGTTGATATGTCTTTGAGTCTGGTAGTGAGTTTTTCAGCGTGTCCCATGCTGCGGCTTGATGATGCTCGCGTTTTCCGTTCCTTCTTCATTAAAGACCCGGTCAAGGTGGCTAGCCGTATGCCGGACACTGTCGTGATCCGCCGATAATCCAAACACTTCACGCCACCGCGGCGCGCAAGCAACTACCCAGGAGAACAATCATGGCAAAAGGTATGCAGAGTCAGAAAATGGTGAAAAAACCCAAGAAAGACACCACACCGCCCAAGCCGGTGTCGGCGGATGCGGTGCGCCCAACGGTTGTCACAGTTGTGCCAGTGCGGGGCAAGCTCAAGAACGCGCCTCGTTGATCTGATGTAGAGCCGGTGAATAGCCGTGGCCCGCGCCCGGCTGTCCCAACCCGGGTGCGCATGAAGAAGCCTCTTCGAGCCAAGTCACGCCAAGCGGTTCAAACGACGCCTGTCAAGACGCGCCTGGGTGGTTCGCAACGCTGGGGCATGCCTGCGAACGGTAGCGTCTCCACCGCCCGCCAGGTGGATGACCTGCGGCACTACCAGTCAGAGCTGGAGATTCAAAACAAAGCCTTGCGCTTCAGCCAGAGCGCTGCAGAGGGGGCTTACGAGCGCTTTGTCACCCTGTTCTCCAACGTGCCACTGGCCTTGATGGTGGTGGATGACGGTGGCCAAATTTTGGAAAACAATGCCCGGGCGCTGGCCCTTTTGCGCCCGATAGAGAGCGACCCGCCGCTAACGTATTTTCAGCCGCTAGTGCATGCCGATGATCTAAACGCCCTGCAAACCGGGTTTACCACGGCCCGGTTGGAAGGTGCTTGTGAGCTCAACGAGTTGAGATTTGACGGCGCCTCCAACGGCATCATCACCGGCGACCTGCATATTTCACGCATTGACGCCAATCAGGACGAGCGCACCACCTTCATTTGCGCCATCATTGACCAAGGCCCCTTGCTGACCCAGCGTAGCGCACTGCAAGCCAGCGCAGACACGCTGCAGCAGCGCAACACCGAACTGCTACAAAGCAAGACGCATCTGGCGGCCATCATCAATTCTTCGCTTGACGCCATTATTTGCGTTGACCGCCAGCAGCGCATCATCGTCTTCAACCCCACGGCTGCCACGCTTTTTCGTTGCCCGGCTGAGCAGGCGCTGGGGCGGATGCTGGCTGATTTCTTGCCAGATGCAGTGCGCGCACTGTCTTACAGCGAGATCACCAGCCATGCCCAACTGGGCGAAATGTCGGGCATCACCACCGCTGGCGATGCGGTGCCACTGGATATCAGCCTGTCGTTTGAACACCACCCTGACGGCGACATCGTCACCATTTTTGCCCATGACCTGACGGCACAGAAAAAGATGGAAGCACACCGCCAGGCGCTGGAATCGCAGCTGCGTGAATCACAAAAAATGCAGGCGATTGGCACCATGGCGGGGGGCATTGCGCATGATTTCAACAACATCATCAGCGCCATTCTGGGCAATGTTGAATTGGCCCGGGAAGACGCCCAGCTGGATTCTGCAGTTGCCACCAGTCTGACCGAGATTGACAAGGCAGGCAGGCGCGCGCGCGATCTGGTTCGTCAGATCCTCACTTTCAGCCGCAACGAGCCGCCGCACCGCGTTTCCCTGCAACTGGCAGATGTGATCATGGAGACAACGCGGCTCCTGAAGGTTACCTTGCCACCGCAGGTGGATCTGGTGATGGACATTCAACCGGATACACCTCCGGTGATGGCCGATGCCACACAGATTGAGCAAGTTTTGCTCAATCTGTGTACCAACGCCATTTACGCCATAGGCAGATGCAAAGGCACGATTCGTGTGGCGTTGGACTACAGCAAACGCAGTCACCAGGCCACAGGCGAGCGGCGCGGCGGGCTGCGTGGGCAGCACATCAAGCTCACCGTCGGTGATACCGGTACCGGCATGTCCGAGACCGTGTTGCAGCGGGTTTTCGAACCATTTTTCACCACCAAGCCGGTCGGACAAGGCACTGGGCTGGGGCTTTCGGTGGTGCACGGCATCATGCGGGCACACCAGGGGAGTGTCAGTGTGAAGAGCGTGCCTGGCCAAGGCAGTGTCTTTACGCTGTACTTTCCGTTCAGCAACGATGCGGCGCAACCCGAAAGCATCATGCCTGCGCCCGCCGCCCCAACCGCCACCGCGCCAAATGGGACCGGCCAGAAAGTCATGTATGTTGATGATGACGAAGCACTGGTCTTTCTGGTCAGGCGCCTGTTGACTCGCCGTGGGTATGTGGTCAGCACCTTTACCAACCCCAAACTTGCCCTGCAAGCGCTGCGTGCTGATCCAGCGCAGGCAGATTTGCTGGTCACCGATTTCAATATGCCGGGTTACAGCGGTGTCGATCTGATTCGCGATGTGACTGCTTTGCGACCAGATCTGCCGATGGCACTAGCTTCAGGCTATGTCACCCCCGAGATTGAGCGCGATGCGTTGGCAGCAGGTGCTAAAGCGTTAATCCACAAGCCCAATGACATCGAGGAACTGTGCGACACGGTTCAAAAGCTGCTTGGCGAAAGCCGTGTCAAGCGCTGACACGGCCGGTTTTACCCTCGTTTACGAGGACGACGCCTTGCTGGTGCTGGACAAACCGGCCGGCCTGCTAAGCGTGCCAGGCCGTGGCAGCGACAAGCAGGACTGTTTGGCATCACGGGTTCAAAGATGCTATTTAAATGCGAGTATTGTTCACAGGCTGGATATGGGCACATCCGGCTTAATGCTCATGGCGCGCAGCGCCGAAGTCCAGCGCATCCTGAACGACGCATTTGCCCGGCGTAGCGTTTTCAAACGCTATGAAGCAGTGGTGGACGGGCTGCAGGAGCCGTCAGTTGAATCAGACAACGGGCACTGGCAAGAGATTAGCCTGCCCATCGCACTGGACTGGCCCAACCGACCTTGCCGGGTCATTGACACCTATCAGGGCAAGCCCAGCGTGACGCGTTGGCAGCTTATTTCAGTTGACCTGGCGGCTGGTACCAGCCGTTTAAGGCTTGAACCCCTGACCGGCAGATCACACCAGTTGCGGGTGCATTTGAAGGCAATCGGGCACCCGATCCTGGGTGACGCACTTTACGCACCAACTGCTGTCGCCGCAGCTTCAGCGCGCTTGCTGCTGCACGCTACAGAGCTTGCCCTGACGCATCCGGTCAACTTGAAGCCCATTCGTTGGGTGTCTCCGGCGCCGTTTTAGTTAGCTCAAGCCCGGGCTGCTTTGCCCAGCGTGCTTTCAATCATGCGCACCATTTTTTCGGCAGCGCCTTCAATGGCTTGGTTCAAATTGGGACCATGGTGTTTCAGACCCAGAGGTTGAAATCCGTCCAAACGCACTTCCAGGGTGCACTGGATACTGTCTTCTTTGTTTTTCTTGCCCGCGTTTTCATCGCTAACATGCACTTGAACTCGGGTGATCTGGTCGCTGAAGCGGGCCAAAGCAGAGTTGATGCTACTGCTGGCCCACTGAGCCCTGGCTTCTGTGCCTTCAATGTAGTTATCTGTCTGAAACTGAACCTGCATTTTTTTCCTTATGAACACAACCACGTTGGTTATCGGCCATCATAGTGAACCGTCTTCATCCGTCCGCAGACTCCTGTCAACCAATTCAGCCATGAAAATCAAGCTTTTCATCATCACTGGAGCCTCACGCGGCATGGGCTTTTGCCTGGCCGAACAACTGCTGGCGCCTGGGCATAGCCTGCTGTGTATCTCGCGCACAAGTTCCATTGAATTGGCGAACGAAGCGCATCGGCGTGGTGCGCAGTTGCTGCAGTGGACCTCCGACTTATCCGACCCCCAACCGGCCGCAGCGCAAATCTGCCAGTGGCTGCAAGTTCAGGACCCCAGCCTGATTGACAGCGCCAGTTTGATCAACAACGCCGGTGTCATTGCGCCACTGGTGCCGCTGTGCGCGTCAGACCCGGCTACTCTGGCCCAGGCACTGCGCGTCGGATTGGAGGCGCCCCTGGTTTTAACGGCTGCGTTTTTGGCCAGCACCCGGCAATGGTCTGCCAGTCGCAAAGTGCTGAATATTTCTTCCGGCCTAGGGCGCCGACCCATGGCGTCGCAATCAGCCTATTGCGCAGCCAAGGCGGGTATGGACCATTTCACCCGTTGTCTGGCGCTGGACGAGGCCTCAGAGCCCAATGGGGCCAAGGTTTGTTCGCTTGCTCCAGGCGTGATCGATACCGATATGCAGTCCCAGTTGCGCAGTGCCAACCCGACAGATTTCCCGGATCAAGACAGTTTCATGCGACTCAAAGCCAGTGACCAACTCACCAGCGCGCATGATGCAGCCGCCAGGGTGCTGGCGTTCCTCCAGAGAGACGACTTCGGCAGCGAACCGGTGGCTGATGTGCGCTGTTGATAGCTTTTTTTTCGAAATAGCGGCAACAGTCATCTCCTGAATCAGGCGTTTGAGTGTCTGCACGACTAAGATGGATCTGCGATAAATTTTTTCAACTAAAGAGGAGACATTAATGAGTCGTGAAGTTGTCGTTGTAAGCGCGGTACGAACTGCCATAGGCACCTATGGTGGAAGCCTCAAGGATATTGCGCCAACCGAACTGGCCGCCCAGGTGGTACGTGAGGCATTGTCTCGCGCTCAGGTTGAAGGCAAGGATGTGGAGCATGTGGTCTTTGGCCATGTGGTGAACACCGAACCCAAAGACATGTATCTCTCGCGTGTGGCGGCTATCAACGGTGGCTGCCCCGAATCCACGCCGGCGTACAACGTGAATCGACTGTGCGGCTCAGGGCTGCAGGCCATTATTTGCGCCAGTCAGTCCATCTTGCTGGGGGATATCGATATCGGCATTGGTGGCGGCGCCGAGAACATGAGCCGCGCACCCTATGCCAGCCTGAACATGCGCTGGGGCGCGCGCATGGGCGACACCAAGATGATCGACATGATGGTGGGTGCGCTGAATGACCCGTTCCATACTATCCACATGGGCATGACGGCCGAGAACATAGCAGCCAAGTGGGGCATCAGCCGTGAAGATCAGGATGCGCTTGCGGTTGAAAGCCACAACCGCGCCCAGCGCGCCATTGAGGGCGGCCGCTTCAAGAGCCAGATCATGCCAGTGACGCTGAAAAGCCGTAAAGGCGATGTTGTCTTTGATACCGACGAGCACTACCGCGCCAACTGCACGATTGCAGACATGGTCAAGCTAAAACCCGCTTTCATGAAGGAAGGCGGCACCGTCACGGCAGGCAACGCATCCGGCATCAATGACGCAGCTGCGGCGGTGGTGGTCATGGAAGCGACCGCAGCCAAGGCGCGGGGCCTCAAGCCCATGGCGCGTTTGGTAGCTTACGCGCACGCCGGTGTTGACCCCAAGTACATGGGCATTGGCCCGGTACCCGCGAGTCAGATGGCTTTGAAAAAGGCTGGCTTGACGGTCAACGACATGGATGTGATCGAGGCCAATGAAGCTTTCGCAGCCCAAGCCTGCGCAGTCAGCCGGGATCTCGGCTTTGACCCAGCCAAGGTCAACCCGAACGGTTCAGGCATTTCATTGGGCCACCCGATTGGTGCCACCGGTGCGCTGATCATGGTGAAAGCACTCTATGAGCTGGAGCGCATCGGCGGCCGCTACGCGCTGGTAACCATGTGTATTGGCGGTGGGCAAGGTATCGCAGCCATTTTTGAGCGCCAGAGTTAAAGCACACGCGACAAACCCCACAAAGGGCCCGGCTGAAAAATCGGTCGGGCCCTTTGTGCTGCTCGTGCTAGCCGCTTTGACTGGTTTGATCGGGTTTCCGGTCTGGCCACAGGCCATGACATTTGATGACGCCTGGGCGCGCGTCAAAGCCGGTTCTGACCAATTGGCCGCTGCGCAGGCAGCGGTAGACAGCAAAAGCCTTCAATCCACCGCACTGCAGGGCCTGGGCGGCCCGGTGGTCAGCCTGTCGGGTGCCGCCTACGCATACCACGCCAGCCTAGACTTGAGCCTGGACCCGATCAACCAGAAGTTATCTCAGATCAGCCAGCAATTGCCCCTGCCCTTGCTCAATACGCTGAGCCAATTGAACCTGCCGCAACTGCCAGCCAGCTACACGCTGGACCGCCAGACGACAGGTTCTACCCAATCAGTCGCGGCCATGTGGCCGATTTACATGGGCAGGGTGAGCGATACGGTGCGCGCGTTTTCTGCCGCACAAGGCAGTGAAGCCCAAGCCGATGCCGACAAGTCAGGCCATGAGCTCGCCACTCTGCTGGTGCAGCGCTATTTCGGCGCGCAACTGGCCGTCAAAGCAGCCACGCTACGCCAGACCGCCTTCAAGGACATGGCTCAGCACGATGCGGCCACCGCCAAGATGCTCGCGGCAGGCGTCATTTCACGGGTTGAACGCTTGCAAGCCCAAGCCGCGCTGGAAGAGTCAAGGCGCAATGCCCAGCGGGCGCAGGACGATGCCGAACTAGCGGGCGTTGCGCTGGCGCGTACCGTCAAGGCCGACGCCCCGGTGCAGCCGCAAACGCCCCTGTTTGTCATGAGCGCGCCTACCGAGCCACTGGCGTATTTTCTAAGCCAGGCCTTGCAGCATCACCCCGGCCTGGCCAAGGTCAGCGCCAAAATTGAGCAGGCCGAGCAACTCCACCTTGGCCAGGAGGCCCTGCGCAAGCCCCAGGTGTTTGCGTTTGGCCAGCGCGAGCTGAAAACCGGCAGCGCCAACTGGGTGGCCGGTGTGGGCGTGCGCTGGACGCTGTTTGACTCGGTGAATCGCGACGCGCTGGCAGCGGCGTCCAACAAGCAAATTGAACAGGCTGAGCACACGCAAGCCCAGGCCCGCGACGACATCAGTTTGCTGGTTGAAAAAAACTGGCGCTCGGTGGAGCAGACGCGCCAGCAATTTCTGGCCACCGCCACCGGCATTGAACTCGCCCAGGAGGTGCTGCGCCTGCGCACTGCGGCCCTGCGTCAGGGTACCGGTACCGCGCTGGAGCTGATGGATGCCGAGGTGAACCAGGCCAAGGTACACACCGAGCGCGCCCAGTTGGCTTATGAGTATGTGATGGCGTTGGCCCGGCTGCTGGAAAGCTGCGGCTTGTCTGACGAGTTTGGCCGTTATGTACGCCAAGCCGACCTGAAAGTGTATTGAGCATGAACAAGACAAACATCGCAAAAGCTGTCGCCGCAGTGGCCTTGGTGGCCGTGCTGGGGTATGGCGTGTGGCGCGCCGCACAGCCTGCGCCGCTGGTGTTTCAAGGGCAAATGGAAGCCCGCGAAACCGACGTGGCCCCCAAGCTCAGCGCCCGCATTGTCGAAGTGCTGGTCAAGGAAGGCGACCAAATCACGGTGGGTGCGACCCTGATGCGCACCGACAGCCCCGAGGTGACTGCCAAGCTGGCCCAGGCCACCGCCGCCCAGGAAGCCGCACAGGCCGTGGCCGACAAGGCACGCAACGGCACCCGTCCGCTAGAGTTGGAAATGGCCCGCCTGCAATGGCTGCGCGCCCAAGCCGCGGCTGATCTGGCCCAGACCTCTTTCAAACGGGTGGACGGTTTGGCCCGCGAAGGCCTGGTGGCAGACCAAAAGCGTGATGAGGCTGACACCAATTACAAGGCTGCGCGTGATCAGGCGCTGACCGCCAAGGCCCAATACGACATGGCCCGCATTGGCGCGCGCCCGGAAGACAAGGCCGCCGCCAACGCCCAGGCGCGCCAGTTGGCCGGTGTGGTGGCTGAGGTGCAGGCCGCGCAAGCCGAGACCGAACTCAAAAGCCCGGTGGCCGGCGAAGTGGCCAAGGTGCTGGCCAAGGTGGGTGAGCTCTCACCCCAAGGCGTGGCAGTGGTCACCGTGGTGGACCTGAGAGACCAATGGGTGGTGCTCAATGTGCGCGAAGACCATTTGCAGCGCTTTGCCAAAGATAGCGAATTTGACGCTGTGCTGCCCGCGCTGGGCAACCAGGTGGTGCGCTTCAAGGTCTATTACAGCGCGGCGCTGCCAGACTTTGCCACCTGGCGCGCCACCCGCGCAGGGCAAGGTTTTGACGCCCGCACCTTTGAAGTCCGGGCGCGCCCCAGCACACCGATTGACGGTGCCCGACCCGGCATGAGCGTGCTGGTTGAGTAGCGTATTGACTTTGCACATTGTCTGACACCATGGCATTTGTGCCTGCCCTGATAGCCAGCTTGCGCCGCGAGGCGGCCTGGTTGCGTGCCAACCCCTGGGACTTGGCCATGATTTCCTGGGTGCCGCTGCTGGCAGTCGCCATGCTTTGGTGGACGTTTTCAGCCGGGCTGCCCACCCGCCTGCCCATTGGCGTGATGGACCAGGACCGCTCGGCGCTGTCGCGCCAACTGCTGCGTTTTTTGGATGCCACGCCGGGTCTGCAGCCGGTACAAAGTTACGCCAGCACGGCCGAGGCCACGCAGGCCTTGCGCCGGGGCGAGGTGTACGGCGTGGTCAGCATTGCACCAGACTTTGCCAAAACGCTCAAGCAGGGTCAGGCCGCGCAAGTCACCTTGTTGCACAACGCCCAGTTTGGACTGCATTCCAGCCTGATTCAGCGCGATGTACGCACCGCAGTGGCCACCTTGTCCGCCGGGTTGGAACTAACGGCACGCCACAAGCGCGGTGAGAGCGCACTGGCGGCGCAGGTGGCCATGGAGCCGATCAAGACCCGTCTGGTGACGCTGTTCAACCCCGCGTTGAACTACGAACAGTACCTGGCCGCGGCCTTGATACCGGCGGTGTTGCACATTTTGGCCATGACGGCAGGGGCTTGGACGCTGGGGCGCGAGCTGCGTGACCGCAGCCTGGGTGACTGGCTGGGCCCCCTGCCCGGCTGGAGCCATACCACCGGGGCTTTGCTGGGCAAGCTATTTTGGCCGCTGTTGGCGCTGGGCACGGTGGCCACATTGGCCATGCTGGGGCTGACATGGGGCCGTGGCTGGCATCCGCAGGGCTCGGTGGCCTGGGTGCTGCTGGCGCTGTGGGTGTTTCTGGCTTCGTCGTTGGCCATGGGGGCGTTTGCTGCGTGTGCATCGCGCTCATTGCGCATGGCCTTGTCGGCCACCGGTTTCATCACTGCACCGGCGTTTGCCTTTGGCGGTGTGGGTTTTCCGCTGCAGTCGATGCCGGTGCTGGCACGTGGATGGGCCGAACTGCTGCCCTACACCCACTATGTGCGGCTGCAAATGGAGCAGCTGCAAATGGCCGCTCCATGGTCAAATTCGGCTCTAGCCCTTATGGTGATTGCGCTAGCAGCTATTTTATTGATAGTACTTTGCGTGCCACTTCTGATGCGCACTGCCAAGCAACCCGCCAGCTGGGGTGGCCGCTGATGGGCACTGCCCGTCAAATTTGGGCGGCCTGGCTGGCCACACTGAAGGCCGTGGCGCAAGACAAGGGCGTGCTGCTGTTGCTGGTGCTGGCGCCCCTGCTGTACGGGTTTTTTTACCCCTGGCCGTACCAAACACAAGCCGTGACCCGGGTACCGGTGGCGGTGGTGGACCAAGACCACAGCAGCCTGTCGCGCCAAATTACCCGCTTTGCCCGCGCCAGCCCCGCGCTGGACGTGCGCTTGGTCACAGGGGACGAACGCGCGGCGCAGCAAGCGCTGTGGCATGGCGAGATTGAAGGCTATGCCGTACTGCCGCCCGACCTGAAGCGCGATGTGGTGCGGGGCAGTGCGGCGGTGGTCACGGTCGAGGCCAATGGCAGCTACGCGCTGCTCAACAAAGCGGTTCTTTACGGCTTTGCCCAGGCGGTGGGCACGGTGTCAGCGGGCGTGGAAATCAAAAAGCTGCAGGCCAGCGGCCAAAGCGCCCTGCAAGCCCAGGCCAGCCGCAGCCCCATCAACACCCAGATGGTGGCGCTGTTCAACCCGACCGAAGGCTATGGCAGCTATGTGGTGCCCGCCGTGGCCTTGCTGATCATCCAGCAAACCCTGCTGATGGGCGTGGGCCTGCTGGTGGGTTTGTGGGCCGAGACCGGCCAGCACCGCGCTAAGCCCGCCGTCTGGCTGGGTCGGATTCTGGGCTTTTCAACTGTGGGTTATCTGAGCGGTCTGCTGTACTTTGGCTGGATATTTTGGGCGCAGGACTTTCCTCGCGGCAGCAACCCGGGCGGGGCGCTGGTGTTGCTGGCTTTTTATGTGCTGGCCATTTGCACTCTGGGTGCCTTGCTGGGCGTGTGGTTTGGCAACCGGGAGCGGGCTTTGCAGGTGCTGCTGTTCACCGCCTTGCCCCTGGCTTTTGTGTCAGGGTTTTCATGGCCCTCTGAAGCCTTGCCTGAGTTTTTGCAGGCTGCGCGTTGGCTGTTTCCCAGCACCGCAGGCATTCAGGCCTCGTTGCGGTTGAACCAGATGGGTGCGCCCTTGCGTGATGTGTGGCCGCATCTGTTCGCGTTGACGGTCATCACCGTCGTCGCGGGTGGCTGGCTGCTGCGAGTCTGTGCTTTCCGACCCCGCACCGGCAGCGGCACCGCCAATGCCGCTGCCGGAAATGACTTTGATCGAGGGTGAAGGTGGACCAACTTTCGCCTGAGTCTGCCGTGCTGCGCGCTGCCCTTCACGGTATAGGTGAATCGGTACTTGACTCAGTGGCTCTCATGGCCGCGCCTAAGCGGCCAGGCACAGGCGGATTCAACCTGCAACAACTGAGCAAGTTCGACGACATGCGCCTGTTCGACCTCCAGGATGGATTCCAACATGCGGCGTGTGGTCGGATAGGCATCACGTAAAAAAACGATGAACTGGCGGTAATCGTCCACGAGCAGGTGCGCGGCTATCAGGTTCTCGCTGAGCATGTCGGTCACGGTGGGGTCGTTGGTATGTTCGGCACGGCACTGTTGCAGGAGCTTGTCAGGTGTGAAGTCAGGTTGCCCGCCCAGCAGGACGATTTGTTCGGCAATCAAGTCGGCATGGCCCTGCTGATTGTTGGAATGGTCCAAAAAATCCCAAGCCGCGGCGTAGGAGCGCGCGCTTCGCGCCAGAAAGTGATGGCTGCGGTAGCGCAATAGACACACGATGGCGTTGGCCATGGCGTCATTAAGCGTACCCAGCACCTCATGCTGACTGGCACTTCCATCCATGGGCCAATGGCTCATGCCAGGAATCGTCGGAACACGCTCAATGGCCGTGGTGAACTGGATATGTGCGCTACGAGAAGTCATTCGGTTCCTTGCGAGCAGTGGTTGCGCGGATCGAGTTGCCAAGGCGGGAAAAGCCATGCGCACAGACGCGCAACTTACTTTGGGCCCAGAGTAAGTGCCGCGCGGTATGAACTCAGTGCGTTGGCAGACAGACTGCCAAAAAAAGCAGCGATGAAAAGCCAGTGAACTGTAAGCGCTCCACAAACCCCAGACTTACAAATCACTGCCAACTTCGGCAAGCTTGCGCCATCTCAACTCAGATGGAAAAACGGACATGCAAGCACGATCAACCTCATTTGCGCAACACGTTGCAACGGCCTGGCGCGAAGGAGTCACCATGGCCGCATATGCCAAAACGCATGGCCTCGCAGCTTCAACCCTGTACCGCTGGCAACAAAAGCTGCGCCAGACCAAAGCCACTGCAATTGACGCAATTGCCCTGACCCCCTCACCCGCCAAACCCGAAGCCCTCGAACCCACTGAGCCCGAACCGGCGCAAGGCAAATTCATCGCCCTACGCATCCAAAGCGCCCAACCCCGGTGCAGTGCTCAAACAGCTGTTGCGCCGCAGAAGCACCGGTGCGCGACACCGACTATGGCGCCGGTTATGCCAACACCAACACCAACACCAACACCAACACCAACACCAGCGACAGCGACAGCGACAGCGAGCCCAACGCGCGTCGCTGCAGTCGACAACCTGATACCGCCCAACTGCACCCTGCTACTGGCCGGTGGCATACGACTGGAGTTACCAACGCGCCCAGACCCCCACTGGCTGGCAGCCCTGAGCCACTACGCACAGGCAGCGCACTGATGCACCCGGGCTGCAACATCGATCAGGTCTACCTGTGCCGTGAACCCATTGACTTCAGAAAAGCCATCAACGGCTTAAGCGCACTCGTTGAGCAGGAACTGGGCTTATCCCCCTTTGCCAGCGCGCTGTACGTCTTCACCAACAGACGCCACACCCAGCTCAAAGCCCTGTACTGGCACCGCAACGGATTTTGTTTGTGGCAAAAGCGTCTGGAGGCCGATCAATTCGCCTGGCCGGTGGATGCAAAAGCGCCCACTGCGAGCTGCAGTTTGCATGAGTTTGGCTGGCTCTTGGAAGGCTTTGATTTGTCGAAAAATACACCTCATAAAACACTCAATTTTGCGCGTGTTTCATAGGGGAAACGGCTAAAATACAGCATGTCTTTTAGCTCTCTTGAAGCCACCTTTTTGCCACTGGAAATTGTCTTCCCGAAGCCGCAAAAAGTGTCGGGTTTACCGACCACTTCAGACCAGCTTGAAGCCCTGCTGTCAGCCACTCAGGCGGCCTGTGAGAAAGCCGCACAAGAGACCTATCAAACCAGCCTGGCGGCCATGCGCCTGCAAGCTCATGAATACATCATCCGCATGCTTGAGCAAGCCACCTTGGCCAGGCACCGCCTGTTTGGTGCCAGCTCCGAGCAACTCAGCGCCCAGAGCCGCTTGTTCGATGAGGCTGAAGTTCTGGCGCAACTCAATCCTGGGGCCCAAGACCAGGCCATCATCCCGCCAGCAACGTCAATAAGCCCTGAAGATGGCGTTGCTACTCAACCAGCCCGACCCGTGGCTCGCGGCAAACGTCGCCCATTGCCCGCAGAGTTGCCCCGTGTGGATGTGATTCATGATGTCCCGCAAGCTGATCGCATCTGCCCTTGTGGCACCGAGATGGTGGAGACAAGGCCAAGAGGTCAGCGAGCAAATCGACATCGTGCCGATGCAAGTGCGTGTGATCCGCAACATCCGCAAGCGCTACGGCTGCCCGGCCAGTGTGCATGCGCCTGTCACGGCAGCACTACCGCCCCAGCCACTGCCCAAGAGCAACGCCAGCGCCGACTTTTTGGCCATGCTGTTGGCCGCCCGAGTTCGTTGATGGTTTGCCACTGGCGCGCTTCGAGCATGTTTTAAGTCGCCACGATGTGGTGGTGCCGCGCCAAACCCTGGCGCGCTGGGTCATTGGCTGCGCAGGCTTACTGCAGCCGCTGCACAACCTGACGCGTGACATCTTGTTGGACTGCAGCTTGCTGCACATGGATGAGACGGTGGTTCAGGTGCTTAAAGAAAAGGACAAGGCCCCCACGTCCAACAGTTACATGTGGGTGCAAACCGGGGGTCCGCCAGACAAGCCGGTGGCGCTTTATGACTACGACCGCAGTCGCAGTGCGGCGGTGCCGATTCGCCTGCTTGAAGGCTACAAGGGTTATTTGATGACCGATGGCTATGACGGCTACAACGCGCTGGAGCGTGGCGGTGACATCATTCGCCTGGCATGCTGGGCGCATGTGCCAGTGCGGTGATCTATTCACTGGTGCAGACGGCCAAAGCCAATGGACTGGAGCCCTATGCTTGGCTGCGCCGGGTGCTGCGCGACTTGCCAGCGGCCAATACGGTTGAAGCAGTGGAGGCGTTGCTGCCTTGGAATGTGCGCAGAGCAGATTTGGCGGCCAGAACGATTCCTTGAGCTACTGGGGTTGATGGAGCGCTTACGGTTATTCACCTTTGCGACGACTGTACGCAACTTGTTATCGCTCTCTGCGCGCATCAACAACTCGGACAATGGCTGGGTATAAAGTGCTCGGAAAAGCGGTGTTTCAATCACGTGGGCAACTAATTTCTGCCAGTCAATTTGGTCGAAATGGATATTACCCAACAGCTTGCTCTCGATGCCATATAGGAACACGTCGCCATTAGGCTTGATAGTCACATCCAGTCCATTGGCCTGAGGGGACTTATTCAGGCTGCCGAAAGTGAAATGCTTGTTAACTTTGGACTCGATCGCTTTGATGTACCCTTCTAGGTCTAGGTAACCTGGTGGAGTGCTTGGAGCTGGATGCACCAAGTTTTTGTAATCAATACTATAGAGTTGATCGCCCACGACCAAGGCATCCTCCAGGATGCTCTGCGGCTCGACTCTCGCGCTTATGCCCAATTTTTCAAGCTCGCCCAATAGGTATCTGCGAGTAAAGTCACGATCGGTATCAATCGATCGAAATGAGAAACTCAGCCCGGACGGTCGGCGGCGCTGAAAGTAATCTAGGCTGAAACCATGAGCGCGCCATTTCACTTTTTCAATATGGTGGCTGTCGGCGCTCAGTCGGATGTTGCAGGAGTCGCCATTGGCCAACAGGATTTGATTGGTGGTTTCGTACAAATCCAGCATCTTGTCATGCGGGAAGAAACCACTAGTTATGAACTCAAAGCGCCTGCCGCCTTTTGACAAACCAAGGATCTCATGGAAAACCTTAGTATTGTTAAGAGGCTCTCCCTCTCCACTGATGGATATGCGCTTTACATCCGGCGCATTGATCAGCGTTGAGAGATTCTCACGTCCCAATGCCGAGAGTTCCATGCTCATACCTGTCTTGTGCCTATCTGCATACATACAGAAAGAACAGCCGATGCCGCATACTTGTGTAATGTCGATGTATAAAAGGTGCCCTTGGAGATGCATTAAAAGCCTCAGTCTAACCTTGCGCTAACGCGTAGATTTTTGTTGTAAATGAGTGGTACGGGTGGCGGTGGCGAATGAAATTTACGCGAACTGGTTCAGTTCGTCTGACCGGATCGTTCAGCGCAAGACTTTTTCTGGCCATCCATTTATAAACACCGAGCCGTCTTTTTGCAGGCGAACCTCAAGCACACGATCAACTTCACCTTCGCTTTCAATCCGTGCGTCGTAACGCGCTGTCAGGTAATGGAATTGTTGATTCGTAGAGCCCGACCAACGGCGACTATGCTCAGGTAAATTCGCCTCATACGGGCCATCTACCAACACATCCGTGTAACGAAGTAGTTGATCAGCCCCAGGTAACTGCAACACATCAAGCTCGTGTTTTGTATATCCACTGAATACCATCACCGATAGCCCCAGTGACTGCGCTCCTTGCGCAACGACAGCCAAGCCTTGTGCTTGCAACAGGGGCTCGCCTCCGAGAAACGTCACTCCTTCAAGAGCATGCGCATGATGCGCGTTTGCCAGCCAGTCCAGAACTGATGAAGCCGAAACAAGCTCACGCTCAACCAGGTACAGATACGTTGGGTTGCAGCAGCCACGGCAACGCTTGTTGCAACCTTGCACCCACAATGCAGCTCTTCGTCCCGGCCCTTCTGCTTCTGTGCAAGGTAGACGAGATGCCAAGTTCATCCAATGCACAACCTCACTCCAGCTCGAATAATAATTTGCCACCTGCAATATGAACCTCGATTACCTTGCCCCGGATCTGATCAGGAGCTGCCATTTGTTCAAATAGAAAATCGGCTAATGGGTCAATCAGTATATTGGTAAGTGCGTTGGGGACGCCACGACCGCCCGTTCCGCGATCCACCTCCCTAACCAACAAAGCCAATATCTCGGCCTCTTTGACCAGTTTTAAGTCCGAAACACCCCATTTGTCCTTCAGCCCTTTGCGCAGTGGCTCCAACTTGGCGCGGGCGATATCAATCAAGAAGCTATCGTCACGCATGAAGTTAAAAGGAATGATGTTGGCTTCGCCAATACGCCCTAACAACTCTGGACGCTTTAACTCATGCACAAAATGCCGTCGCACTTTTTGGATGAACTCATTACGCACATCCTGGCTTTCATGGCTGACTTCGGCTGCGCCAATGTTCGAGGTAAAGACGATGACGGTATCCGAAAACATCACTGTTTCGCCCTTACCATCCGTCAAGCGCCCATCTTCTAGAATTTGCAAAAACTTGTCGAGAATGCGGGGGTGTGCTTTCTCAATTTCATCGAACAGCAACAGGGAAAATGGTCTTTGCTTAACTGCGTTGGTCAACTGCCCACCAGCTTCGTAGCCCACATAACCTGGCGGAGCACCCACCAGCCGCTGGTCAGCATGCTCGTGATTGAACTCGGACATATCGAAACGAAGACAGGCCTCTTCGTCGCCGAAGAGGAACTCGGCAATAGACTTCGCCAGTTCAGTTTTGCCGACGCCCGTAGGGCCGACAAAAAACAACACGCCCTTGGGAGTGCGTTGCTTATATGAATGTTGAAGGCCCGAAAGTCCCGTGAAGGCACGCACGAGGATGCGTCGTACCGACTCAATGGCCTCTCCTTGACCTTTGACGCGCTGCCCTAGCGTTTCGACAATCGTCTGAAGCTTTTTGTGATCCAGCTGCTCCCAGGGACTGTGCCTGCGGCCATGGCGATACAGGTTGAGCAGAGAAAGCGCACTTGAGACTTCAGTTTCCTGACGTGAAAGTCGTGCCAAATTTTGAATGTCGCGAATACTCTGGCCTTCCAGGCCATCCACGAAGTCAGACAGCTCCCGCCCGCCTTGCTGCAAGGGAGGCTGCAGCCTAAACACTTCTTTCAACCCGAGCACAGCAGATTCGCGAATTTGCCGTGTCGGCAAGGGAATTGCTATTTCTTTAAACAGGGGATTATTCAAGTAGAGCGATGGCGGCAACACATTCAAGCCTCCACACAGCAACACCAGCAATGATTGAGGCTGCCCGATGCTTTCAGGATTGCGAATCACTGCGGCATCACGGGTAGCCTGCCCCAGGCGCAGCAGCCATCCGCGCTCGTTTTCACTCAACGAGTTGACGTTACCAAACAAATATTGAGTCCAGTCCAAGACAAAAGCGACTGGCTTTTCGGCACGCGGTTGTCGCAGCCATTGCGCAGCAACAGCCAGCAAGTCATCCGCGCTTGCCGAAATGCCGCTGGATGCGGGGCTCGGCACTGATGTAGGCGGAAATTCGCCCATGTCATAGGCGCTCCCCTTGGACGTGCTTTCTCTCACTGCAGGTGTCGTAACTGAGCTTTGCAATTCCCCCCAAGTCCTCGCATCAACGCCGCTAACACCATTGACGCGGCTCCAGAAAACCACATGCTGATACCCACGCTGACGCAGCAGGTTCATCAACGCGGTCGGCAAAGCAATCCATTGCCCTGGCGCTTCGGGATCGGGTGTCAAATCACCCGTATTGCCGTGCAAAATCAAACCGCGCCGTATGCCGCATTCGCGGCGAAAGTCTTCTTGCCAAGGCAACAAAGCTGAACTCATTTGCTTCTCTCCTGTGTAGCATCAGGGTAAGGGCGAGCATCCTGATCCTGATCATCGGGATTGACCCAAATCACGCGTTTATCGCTCAGGCTGATGCCGTAAGCATCTTGTAGTGTCGCCATGATGGGTGTGACATCTTTCTCGCAAGTTTTGCCCTTGTATTGATGAAATTTGTAGCTGAGATGGCCGCTCAAGTTGACGCGAAAGTCTGCCTGCGCACCAGCAGGGCGACGAGCGCGAATCAGCACTTCGTCTTGCCCTTGCGATACAAGATGCTCTGGCCCATCTACGACAAAGCCTGCTTGCTGCAGTGACAAATAAACCGCCCGCACCACCTCACGGCGCTGGCTTTCATCTACGGCCGCTTCATCTTGTTCTTGCGCCAGTTGGTTCAGGACTTCAGCCTGTTCTTTAGGAGCCAGCCCGGTTGCATTCGCCAACGCCTCGCGCAACTTAGCGGCGCGTTCGCCGCCGTTCTTATTCGCTTCCTGCTCCAACTGCGCTCTTTGCAGCGTCAGTGCATCAGTCACCGCCTCGCGCTGTACCCGACTTTTCATTTCCTGCAACTGGCGTTCAGCGTCGGCCTCATACCGCTGCTGAACGTCGAGCAAGGCGGCTGAAATTTGCGCCGATGTCATGTTGTTGGCAGCATTACCAAGTAGTCGCTCGCGTAGTTGTTGCAACTCGGCAAACGCGGCGTTGAGTGCGACAGGTGTGCTCCAGCCGCTCAAACCTTCGCGCCATGCTGTTTCAATCTCTGCCTTCAGCTGCAACTGTCGTTCGGCCTCAGCTTGATGCGCTTTGCGGAATGAGTCGGCTGCGGCCAGCTCCGCGTCTTGACGGGAACGACTCTGCTCACGCGCAAATCGCGGTAATCCGTGAAATCGTCCACCTAAGGAACGGCTCATGTCTCTGGCAGCAAACGGGTCGGAATCCAGCAAAGTCTCCATGCGGTCAAGAGCGGAACTCAACTCACGAAACTCTCCCGTAACTACGGCATCTAGTCCTTGATTGATGACATCAGTCAATACGCTGCGGTAGCGATCAAGGAACGGACGCGTTGTCTCGCGCACACGCTGTCGATCAAGCTCTTGCTTGCGTTGCCGTTGAATTTGGTAGCGATATTCGTCTGCCCGACTCATGGTTTCATTTCCTTTGGTTTTTTTTATCTTGCTTCCGTGGATGTATGCTTGGCGCAGCGGCGGGCACAAGGCGCGAAGGCGCATATGACTTGGAATTTTGCGTGTTCAGGCCAAGCGACTGCGCTTTGTTTCGTAGGTTGATGTCATCACTAACAAACAACACTTCATTCAACCGGAAGAATAAAGCCGTTGAAAGAATGGCATGATCTGGTTGGTTGGCATCCCACTCTGATGGCAGCAAGGCCGTGTATTCTGTTTCATGGCGGATCTGGGTCGAGGTTGCATCCAACTGACGAATAGCTGCGCGCGCCTTGAACGAGCGAGTCTCATCTTCACTTGTCTTCAACCCATCCAATTCACTCAGTACACGATGCGGTACGATCGGAATGTCGTTGGAGCGCAGCTCCTGTAAAAGTTCAGGGTTTTCCATCAGAGCGCTAGTATCGAACACGACAACGCGATGCCCTATCTCGACCGGGGCCAGCTTCTCCTGCGCCAGAAGATTCCAGCTTTCCACTGCTTCATTCAACGCATCCCAGAGGGGCGATGATGTATCTAGAGCATGTAAATGCTCCGCAGCTTTCCGCCAAATGCGCACGGCCTCCAAGGCATGAGGGGTCAAGGTACGCACATCTATTTGGCTAATACGCGCCGCTTTCAATGCCTGATCGCCAATACTCCGGTAAACATTCTGAACCGCTTTCTCAATATCTTGCACCGGCTGCTGTATAGCGTGTGGGCCATACAGCTTCAACTCTTTGCGCTCCAATGCGTGTTCCAGCCACACTTGCCGCAATTCAACGGAGAGCAATTCTTCTGGAATTTCTGTGGAGGAAGGCAAGGCAGATCGCAGATTTGCCAATAATTCCAAGGCGCGAATGGGAGCAGCATGACGCAGCAGCGCGGCTTGCAGCGGCACAGCTTTGTCCGCAGACAACATCTGAGCTATCTGGTTCAAAAGAGAAACGACCTCTTCATGTTCAAGCTGACTGGGCGTATGCATCAACGACGTATCAAAAGCTTTCGCCAGAGATCCTTCCCACGCAAATTTCCAGTCCTTCCTATCAGGCCGCCACAAACCAATTGCTTGTACAGCAGGCTCAACCAACGTCATCAGACCGTTCAGCGGCTGTTTAGAACGCGTGGCAAGCCACGGCCAAACCGTTTGTCCAATTGCATCGACATCCCTCCATGCCACAGGCATGAAGGCAATGCGTGGGTCATCGGAGTGCTCGCAAGCGCTTTCTAAGTCTCTACGCAGCTTGGCCCAAAGCGCGGTTGAAGCTTGGTCGTTCAATGTCACCACCAAGCTACACGAGCGGGGTTGTCCGGCCCAATAGAGGCGGAGGTTACCGGCCACTTCTGCTTGAGCGCTCGCTCCGCTGATCTGCGGTAGAGTCAAGCTACGAAATCCCGTTATCATTCCTGCGGGGGTGGGCACAAGCAACGTGAACACGATCGGTTGTTTGCCATTAGCAACCAGCTCCGGTGCGCTCACTTCAGACGATAAAACGATGGTCGGTATTGCCGCATCCGCCGTCGCAACGCCTTGCGCAACAATGCACAAACGCGCTCTGGCTGCGCCCCCATAAATTGCAGTAATGGGGCGGGCAGTGCGGGCCTCTCGTAAAACAGAAGAGTCAATGACGGGCAGCAAAGCATTCGGCTCGCTTGTTAGTGCATCAGCAAGCAGAATTTCCCACGCCAGTTCGGATTGAGCATACTCCAACCAGCGCTGCAACGCAGCATCACGCGGGGCGCTCACGGCCAGTACACCGTCCTCGCTGCATGAGATTTCAAGTCGGCGCTCTAGCCCTCCCGCTGGCTGTACCACGGGCGCGATGCGATCTATAACTGTTGCAGGATTTTTCCAGTCATAAGTCTCCTGCGCTATCGCGCGTTCAACCAGCGGTAAAGGATTTTCCGGCCTCAAAGATATGTCTGCAGCGCTGATGCGGCGAGTGTTGCCTTGGCTCTGCAGCCCATCATCCTTCTTGACCGGTTTGATCTCATCTCCAATAGGGTCGTAGTGATGACTGACTTTGATCGTGCGCGAGCGCACCGGCAGACTATCGCTGCACAAGAATTGCAAGCCCTCAGCAGTCAATTCAAGCTCAGTTAGAGGTGCCTCGAGCGAATCCAGAGAGTAACGTTTAGGCAAAGCACCCAAAGCGGAAAGTTCAGATACGCAGCCTTCCAGCAGTTCACGCACATCGCCTGCGCCCAGTTGATCGCGGAAAACACCCAGCAAAGACAAGTTCTGCTTGTCAGGGAAATGCCGCCCAGGATCACAAAGTCGCAACACCATCCGTTCGAATACCGTGGGCTTACGCTCGGTGTGATAGGTCACATCGGATTCAATGCGATACAAGGGCAAGGGAACTAAAATTTCTATCAGCTTCATGAGCGGCCTCCGCGATTACCATACTTGTCGCCCTTGGGTGCAGCCGTCCGATTGGGTGGAGCATTTAACCTGCCATGCTGCTGTTGTGGCTGCTGGGGCAGCATGTCGGGTGACATCAACTGCCTTGCCGGAACCAACCGTGCATCGCGCTCCAGTTGATCCAGGATATCTTTGTAAACGGTTCGCTTCACGCTGCCTGCACTGTCCATGCGCGGCAAATCCACCTCATAGGATGCATACATACTTCTCGCACCGAAGACGATCAGCAGCTCCTGCGCGCGTGAAAAAGCCACATTAATAAATTCAAATCGAGCGACATTGGCCTTGCTGGAACGACGTCTGGGCTGATTGCCCGAGCGCAAAGGGTCGTATCCATCGTGGCGCACCATACTGACCAGCACGATCGACTTTTCCTTGCCCTGATAGCGAATCACGGTATTGACTTCAACATCGAGAAATTCATATCGACCATTGGCTCCCTGTGGACGACGGCGGCGGATGGCAGCGCGAATTTCTCGGCATTGGTTGGCATAGAAAGACACCACGCCGACTTTGCGTTTTTTTAACCGAGAGTAGCCCTGCGCGGCAGATTGCCTCTCGATTTGCTCTAGCGTTTCGGCAATCAACTCCGCTTCCAGGCGATTGGTGCGCCGGGGCTGGTTGCCGTCCATGTCTTCACGGTGAATTTGGTTGTGCAGATTGTAGGTTGTGTCCACCCACAACGCATGGTCGCCCGGAGTGAGTAGAGGCGTGCCACCGTCCACATTCTTCAATGTCAGTCCGTGAACACGACGAAGTTTAGGATCTGGGTCATCGTCAGGCCGAAGGATGCCGCATTCCAACTGACCTTCGTAAAAAGGGTTCACCATCGCCATGATTTGCGGGTGCATGCGGAACTGCACATTGAGTCGTGCACGTATGGCTTCGTCCGCCATCTCGAAATGCGACTTGAACAACGAGGCTGTGACCATCTTCTCGAAACGGCGAAGGTTGTCGCGCGTCAGCAAGGTTTGCGCTCCTACAATATTGCCTGCGCTGTTTTCCTCCGTGTTGGTCGCTTCGTTTTCTTCTACTTCATCCATGAAGCTGCGGGCTTCGTCGCCCTCCTGAAATAGCGGCGGTAACTGGCGGTGGTCGCCCACCAGAACGGCGCGGCGCGCGCGCATCAGGGGCATCAGCAATTCCAGCGGCGTAGCCTTGCTTACTTCGTCAATGATGGCGACATCAAAACTCGTCTGCCCGACATCATCCAGCGTGCGCTCGTTTTCGTTGCAGGTAATGGCCACTACATTGCAGCTCGCCAGAAAATCCGCACCCAGATGCTGCCAGTCTTCTTCTGCGGCTTTGCTGGGGCTCAAATCGCGCATCCAATCTTCCAGCAACGGCCCCCATGTCTGGCGTTCATGTTGCTGGTTGGCCTGGCGCTGCTCCAAGGCCTTGACAACTTGGGCGACGGTTTCGATGCGCTGCGACAAATTCGCAGCAGGTTCTAGCGGCAACCGGTTGCCTTGCGTGATCGCCTCATCCTGCAACAGGGCCGCAATCTTCTGCTCATGCAGTCTGCGTTGATCGTCCCATTCATCCACCTTGCTTTGGGCGCTGCGCTCCTGGTTCCGCGCGCCTCGCACAAGGCCATCGTTCGGGGTTTCTGGTGCGGGCAGCGACAACTGAGTCTGTATTGATCGCTTTAGGATTTCGACAGCCTGCTCAATGACCGGTTGCGCACTCTCCAGCACACTCAGACAGGCATCCATTTCGTCAGCCAGTTGAGTCGGATTTTCAATGGGGGCGCACCATTTGAAAGCTTGGCTAAATAGGCCGTCATAACGGCTGCGCTCCAAGCCAACACCAGCTTGTTCCAACTCTTTGAGCTTCTTGCGCGTGGTTCTCCAGGCATCTACGAAAGCGTCGTCCTTCTCCATCTGCTCCTCCAAGGCTTTAACCTCGTTTCGGAGCGATTCAATGCGCAGCCGGGTGCTTGCATCCTGAATAGGGCCGTCCGCAGCTTCACGCAGACGGCGAACATCTGCAGCAATGGCTTCTCGTACGTTCGTGAAGCGCCGCCAAGCAGCCAGCATGTGTGCCAACATTTCGCCTCGGCTGCCTGCATGTGCCAGCCAATCGCCCATCGAAAATTTCACGACCAATCCTGCCTCCTCACAGGAAGCAAGAACTTGCGCCAAATTTCTGGCAGGTTGCTCCACATCACGCAAGTCGCCATGCAGCGTTTTGGCTTCGCCATGCAGCAGGGCCTGAACGCTATGCAGGCGCTGACGTTTGGCCTTTTCTTCATCCAGCATCGCGCAGGCAGCGTCATATGCCTGCAGAGCCTGCGTTGTCTGGCTGCGGGCCGATGCCAAGTCCGTTTCAAGCTGCCCGCGTCTGGCGTTCAACTCCTTCGCGTCGTGCGACACGAAAGTCGCGCGCTCATGCCACTCTTGCAAGAGACGCAAGTCTTTGTCACCGCGCTTCCATACAGCAAGACGGTCTTCGGTTTGCCCTGCCAAGGCCTTGTAGTAACGCTGCAAGGATGCCTGCCCCACAAAGGCCGCGCCATCTTCCGTCACCTTGCTTTCATTCCGTGCCAACCGAACTACGCGTAAGGAACCGTCATGCCCTAACCTATCCAACGCGTTGTCCACGGCGGTATGCGCCTGCGATGCCAGCAGCACCCGCTGCCCACGCCGCGCCAGTTGCACGATGGCTTCCGCAATCACAGTGGTCTTGCCCGTGCCCGGCGGCCCTTGAACCAAGCACAAATCCGGCGCAGAAAGAATCTTGACCACAGCTTCTTTCTGGGCAGGGTTGAGCTTGTTGTTGGCCCATTGCGTCACCGGCTCCAGACGCTGCGGCACGGACACTTGTGCTGCCTCGAACAGATAATCAGTCAGGTACGGTGCATAACCACCCTGTTCCTGCAACTGCCGCAACGCCTGTTGATGGCGTTTGATCAGGCTCATGTCGCCTGCCGTTGAAATGGACAGAAAGCCGGACTCAGGGATTTGGCTCAGAATGCGCACGCGCAAGGCCTCTGGCTCCTCGGTATTGGCGAGACCATTCGCGTCATCTTCGGTCAGTGAGACAGTCAATTCGGCAAGCACGGGAGCAAGCCAAGGACATTCCGGAAAGTTTTCGTCCTTGGGTAATTTCCTATCCTTCGGTAACGATGCTGGCTCCAAGAGTTTGCCCGCCTGCCCCAGCCGTGGAAGGCGGCGTTCCTCTCTTTCAGGCAATCCGAACACCCATGGATCTTTTGATTGCCCAGCCTGAAACGCCACCAGATCATCCCTCCCCAAGGCCTTGCGGTCTCGTTGCAAAGCCTGTGCGCTCTGTGCGACCAAGGAAAAAACCAACTGCTCGTCACGCCACTCTCGGCTGATGTAGCGCAAACCGCGCGCCTTGTGGCGGATGAGGCTTTCTTTCCATCGAAGGAATTCAGTCCATTCAGCCAACTGCTTTTCGGTTTGCTGCGTAATTGGCGGCAAGTCGGCCAATAATTGCGGCGTGAGCAGGCTATTGACGCGCTGAATGCGCTGCTGACCCGGCGTGGATTGCAGACTGTCATGCACGGCAAATGCAGTGACTTCGCGCTCGAAAGATCGTACTGGCAGATCGGCAGTCTCGATGAACCCGTTGATGATAAAGAGTGGCGCAGGGTGATCAGTGAGCCAACTTCCCGTGGCGATGAAGGCGCATCCTTCCGGAAAAGGCCAATCTCGCCCAGCTGCATTAACTCGAATCGCCATCTGTGCGTATCGTGGATTCTGCTTATCACGCTGCCGATTGGAAACATAGCCACTGATCGGCATGTTGTTTGGAAAAAGCAACTCATACAAAACTTCCGCCCCATCGCGGCCGTTGCACCAGTTTTTGAATGCCTGATGGCGGCGCTGAATATCGGCGATAGCCCGACTCATTCCTTTGTTATTCAGGTCAAGCGCAACATACAAATTCATCACAAACATAGCCTCTTACTTGCTGCACCGTTGATAAGCATTTCAAAGACCCAATTCACAGCAGCACACGGAAGTGCCGCTTATCCGCATCGAAGGACTTCAGTGTTCGGTACTCCATACCACTGGCCACCGCGATCTGCTGGGCGAAGTCCCTCTTGGTCTGCGCCACAGCATACTCGATCTGGTTATCGGTCTTCACTTCGACACACCTCGATTCTTACGTCCAAACCTCGTCCAGATTCTTCGCCGCCAGCAGCTTTTCTCGCAGCGCGTATCGCGACGACTGCATATTGACCTCGCTGTTCTCCGGGCGCGGGATCGGAACAATCGCCGTTGCCGCCCCCTTGAACTTGATCATGTACTTGCCCGTGTCGTTGTATGGAACGATGGTAAGCGCTCCATAAACCCCAACCTTGTAAATCACCGCCAACTTCGGCAAGCTTGCACCATCTCAACTCAGATGGAAAAGCGGACATGCAAGAACAACCAAACACATTTGCACAACACGTTGCAGCGGCCTGGCGCGAAGGAGTCAGCATGGGTGTATATGCCAAAACGCATGGCCTCGCAGCCTCAACCCTGTACCGCTGGCAACAAAAGCTGCGTCAGACCAAAGCCACTGCGATTGACGCAGTTGCACTGACCAGTTCACCCGAGAAACCCGCCGTCCTCGAACCAATAACACCAGAACTGGGGCAAGGCAAATTCATCGCCCTGCGCATCCAAAGCATAGAACCCCGGGGCAGTGCTCAGTCAGCTGTTGCGCCGCAAAAGCACCGATGCGCGACACCGACTATGGTGCCGGTTATGCCAATGACAACGACAGCGCCAACGACAGCGAGCCCAACGCGCGTCGCTGCAGTCGACAACCCGATACCGCCCAACTGCACCCTGCTACTGGCCGGCGGCATACGACTGGAGTTACCAACGCGCCCAGAACCCCACTGGCTGGCAGCCCTGAGCCACTACGCACAGGCAGCGCACTGATGCACCCGGGCTGCAACATCGATCAGGTCTACCTGTGCCGTGAACCCATTGACTTCAGAAAAGCCATCAACGGCTTAAGCGCACTCGTTGAGCAGGAACTGGGCTTATCCCCCTTTGCCAGCGCGCTGTACGTCTTCACCAACAGACGCCACACCCAGCTCAAAGCCCTGTACTGGCACCGCAACGGATTTTGTTTGTGGCAAAAGCGTCTGGAGGCCGATCAATTCGCCTGGCCGGTGGATGCAAAAGCGCCCACTGCGAGCTGCAGTTTG